>NZ_AP026070.1:0-2400000 GCF_024363255.1 Shewanella sp. NFH-SH190041 | reverse complement strand
CAGCCGCGCATTAGATGCAAACCTCAATTTTCATTAGTCTTCCTCAAGCTCTCAATAGGGAGCGTCATCAGGGTCGTACAATATTGTGTGTGAACCCAGTCCCCGTGGGCTATTGCTGACGGAGTAAAAGGGTTTTCCGGCGCACAGTTTACAATACTTTAGCCAGATGCGCTCTAACAAAGTCTCAGCGGCGCGCTGTCCACTCAAAACTTCGACGAATTGTGTTTCTTCAACGGTCACAGGCACACGTTCTGCCCGGGCCAGTGCCTGCATGGCGTGGCCATGCTGCTCCAGTAATTGTGCTTCTTTGGTGGTAAAGTCGCCACAGCGGCTAAAGCCCCGCGGGAAATGGGTGTCATCATAAAAACGTTTATAAGAGATAAACCCGCCCTGTGCACTGGTGTGTTGCTCCATGCCTGCAAGGTCGGTCAGTTCCGGTCCGGCCATAAATTTTCCTTAATTCAGTTCGCACTATTGCGCTGCAACGATTTCCCGCGACAGTATTGGCGAGTATCATGCAATTTGAAAACAAAATAATTTGTCTCTGTTGGTAAAGAAATTTTATGGATACTGATCTGCTGAAAACCTTTCTTGAGGTGGCTCGTACCCGTCATTTTGGTAAAGCGGCCGATAACCTTTTTTTAACCCGCAGTGCGGTAAGCTTTCGGGTGAAGCAGTTGGAGAGTGTGTTAGGTGTCGCACTGTTTGCTCGTCAGCGCAATAATATTCAATTAACCAGCGCAGGTGAGCGAATGCTGGTACATGCTGAGGCTATTTTAACGGCATGGGAGCGGGCCAAGCAGGATATCTCGCTAAGTAATGAGCAGAGTATTCAATTAGCTATTGGTGCGGTGCCTAATATATGGGGGGCTTATCTGCAGCCTGTATTGCAACCTTTGCATCAAGCGCTGAGTGGCGTTGCATTAAGAACAGAGGAGTTACCTCACAGCGTGATGAGTCGGCAATTGTTGGCCAGAACGCTGGATGTGATGATTTCTTTTGATGCTCCGCAGATGGATGAGCTGGAACATATTAAACTCGGGGAAGTGGAACTGTGCTTGGTTTCCGGGGCGGGTGATATTTCTCTGGCTGACGTAGGACAATATCCCTATGTTAAAGTGAATTGGGGGACAGCCTTCAATATTCAGCATGCTCGCGATTTTGTTGGCTTACCCTTGCCTTCTATGCATACCGGTAGTGCAGCGATGGCATTGGATTTTGTGTTGAATAATCAGGCGACCGCTTTTTTACCACATCACCTCATTCAGGATGGTTTAGCACAGGGGAAATTACACTTGGTGCAAGATGCCGCCAGTTTAAGCCGTAGTGTCTATTTGGGATATTGGGGGCAGAATGATCGGCTGGCGATTATTCAATCCGCCATCGGTGTGTTACAACAAAAAGCGGCTCTGTGAGCCGCTTTTTTTAGCTGTGAACAGAAATCACAGCAATTTAGGCAGTAGGATTAAAGCCCAAGTTATCGCACAGAGTACCAGCGCCAAAAATACAGCGGCAGAGCCGATATCCTTTGCCCGACCACTTAATGGGTGGATTTCATCGCTAATACGATCGACTACCGCTTCAATTGCGGAGTTAATCAACTCAGCAATCAGCACCAGAAAGACGGTAATGACCATCAGCAGGCTTTCAACTGTGGTGGTATTAAACACAAAAGCCAGTGGTAACAGTATGATGGCCAGAATACACTCCTGACGGAATGCGGCTTCGTGAATCCATGCGGCTTTAAGCCCTTGGATGGAAAAGCCGGTCGCCCGGATGACGCGTTTAATGCCGTGATTATTTGCCGGTTTCATATAAGTACTAAAGCTGCCGTATCAGAATGTAACAAATTTAATGTCGGCGAGTATATCATTGCTCGAGCGATGAATTAAATATTGATTGTAAAGGAATAGTTATTTAAGCCCTATGGCTGAGCTATTTCTATGTCGGAGTTATCTGTAATCGTGCTGATTGGTAAACGTGTTGTCGTTAGCTGAGTTTGGCAGTGATTTGCCACAAAACAGCAGATCTGTAACAGTTATCAATTATTTTCATTGCAAATTGAGTGCGTATTTTCTTCTATGCTGAACGGTGAATATTAACCGCGGTGTTATTAACGCCTGTTTGAGAGAACAGCGCGCTAGCAGGGAGGCATATGGCCAATTTAGCAAAAGGATATTGTCTTAGTGCGATAGATTGTATCTCAGGGGAAAATATTGGCATGTGCCGCTATTGGGTCAGTGGGCTGTTGCTTTTGTTGGCGTTGTCGGACTCATTAGCTGTTGCTGCTGAGCGGCCGGCAGTGCAGTTGGCCAGTCGTTTCAGTGCCGCGCCGCTGGCTGAGATCCAAACTTATTTTATCAGTGAAAAATATGATGGGGTTCGGGGATTTTGGACTGGGCAACAGATGTTGAGCCGTAGTGGTCGGGTTATACCCGTACCTGACTGGTTTACGGCTTCATTTCCCAATGTCCCCTTAGATGGTGAAATTTGGTTGGGGCGTGGTCGTTTTAATGAAGTCTCTGCCTTGGTACGGCGGCATTATAGTCAGGACGATCCATTATGGCAGCAGGTAAAGTTTATGGTGTTTGATTTATCTGGTAATAATGCGCCTTTTGGCGAGCGTTATAAACACCTCGGTCAATGGGTTGATGCATCACCTTATTTGCAGATTGTGCCTCAGTTTAAGGTTAACTCATTACAGCAACTTGATACCTTGCTAGCACAGTATGTTGCTGATGGGGCAGAGGGGTTGATGTTGCACCATCGGGATGCCCATTATCAGCAAGGCCGCAGCCGGGATTTGATCAAACTTAAACTTGAGTACGATGCTGAAGCGACAGTTATTGGGCATATTCCGGGGAAGGGAAAATACACCGGCATGCTGGGAGCATTACAAGTCATAGGCGATAACGGTAAACAATTTAATCTTGGGACTGGATTTAGTGATGCTGAGCGGCGTATGCCGCCACCAATTGGGGCGGTGATTACCTATCGGTACCGGGGGCTGACGGCCAATGGATTACCCCGTTTTGCCAGTTTTCTGCGGATCAGAGCGGCGCAGTAAAATATTAGGGATAAGGTCGGCGTTGTTGAGTGCTTATCTCTTCGCCATATACCTTAATATGTGACTTTGCTTGAAGTGACTTTTCTTGAAGTGGCTGTGCTTGTTTTACCGTTTTGTCATTGATTTCGGGTATGCTCAAGGCATTAACCTAGTTGTGTTATTGGGGGCGCTAATGTCTTGTCCACCTGAGTTAGGCGCATTGCCAGCAGTGTTATTCGTCTGTATGGGTAATATTTGTCGCTCACCTACAGCAGAGGCGGTTTGTCGCCATAAAGCGCAATCACGGGGGATTGCTGTAAAGCTTGACTCTGCGGGGACCCATGCTTATCACTGTGGTGAAACGCCAGATAAACGCAGTATTGCCGCCGGCAAGGTGAGAGGCTATGATTTTGCTGGTATTACGGCGCGGCAAGTTTGCCATGCTGATTTTGAGCAGTTTGATCTGATTTTAGCGGCAGATAAACAGAATCTGCTTGCACTTAAGCAACAGTGTCGGTAGTCCTCCCTTTTTTAACCGCCATTAAAAGTAGAGATTAAGCAGCCATCAGTGGTGGCCTGCCGTTATTGGCTTTGTGTGGTCGTTCATGATTGTAAAACCATAGCCACTTTGTCGCATAGTCTTGTACCTCCTCAATTGAATCGAATAGATGCTTGCTCACCCAACTGTATCGAATCGTTTTGTTGTGTCGCTCGATATAGGCGTTCTGCTGAGGTTTACCTGGCTGAATATATTCAATCCGAATGTTATGTTGCTTGGCCCAATTAACAAACTCACCGCTAATGAATTCAGGCCCATTATCACAACGGATAATGGAAGGTTTAGGGCGTTGTTCCAAGAGTTGATTAAGAGTTCGGATAACCCTTAGTGCTGGCAGTGACAGTCCCGCTTCAATCGCCAAGCCTTCACGATGATAATCATCAATCACATTAAATAAACGGTAGCTGCGACCATCAGCCAACTGGTCATGCATGAAATCGACGGACCATACTTGATTCGGCCGCACGGGTTCTTTTAACGGCTCTGGAGCATGGCGTTTTAGCCGTCGTTTAGGACGAATACGCAGGTTTAACGCTAGCTCGCAATAAATACGATACACACGTTTGTGGTTCCATGTTTTGTCCTTCACATTGCGCAGGTAATCAAAGCACAGACCAAAGCCCCAGTCATTTTCATCTGTCGTCAGCTGAATAAGCCAATTGGCAATGTCTGCATTTTCGTCTCGCAGGACTGATTGGTAGCGGTAGCAAGTCTCACTGACGCTGAAAATGCGACATG
Source organism: Shewanella sp. NFH-SH190041 (assembly GCF_024363255.1). Taxonomy (NCBI): domain Bacteria; kingdom Pseudomonadati; phylum Pseudomonadota; class Gammaproteobacteria; order Alteromonadales; family Shewanellaceae; genus Shewanella; species Shewanella sp. NFH-SH190041. The sequence goes on along the minus strand of NZ_AP026070.1, from coordinate 2,395,657 downwards.
CCATTCGAATACTGATGTCTGAAGCCGCCACAGACTGCTGAGCAAGCACGCGTCGCTCACTGGGCTTCACCACTTTTTTGCCATGGCTTCCTGAATAATTTCGGCTTTGAGACGTTCTTCAGCATACATTTTCTTGAGCCGTCGGTTTTCGTCTTCAAGTTCTTTCATACGCGCCATGAGTGACGCATCCATCCCACTGTATTTTGCCCGCCATTTGTAAAAGGTCGCACTGCTCATGCCATGCTCACGACAAAGCTCTGGAACGGGTGCTCCTGCTTCAGCTTGCTTGAGGATGTTGATTATCTGACTGTCCGTGTATCGCGATGTTTTCATGTCGAATCTCCTGCGTTTACCTTACGAGAAAATTCTACTTTTGGCTGCTGTTATTTTTAGGGGGGACTACCTGTCCAGTTGTGTTGCAGGATAAATTGCATTTGATGCGAGATATGGTGGAAGCTGTCGGGAAGGATGTACCGGATCCTTATTATGGCGGCACAGGGGGCTTTGATCATGTGCTTGATTTGCTTGAAGACGTCAGTGATGCGGTACTTGAGCGTGTGGATGCGTTGACCAGTGGCGCGCGAAGCGCATTAAGTTGATGGTTGTGGCAATGCATGACATTGCATACTCGCTCACTTTTATCTGTGATTACGCATTACCAATCGCTGGCTAACGATATGAATGTGTTTGCAAAAGGCGAAGAGAGAATAAAACAGCGGCCATCATTGGCCGCTGTTTTGCTATGGGGAATTACTTTATAACGCTTGCACGCTTAGTGACGTTTGCCGGAGCGTTTCAGTTTCTCTGCAGCTTTGCGGGCTTCTTTCTCTGCGGCCTTTTCTGCCAGAATTCGAGCTACTTCGGCTTTTTCCTGCTCAGCCATTGCAGGCGTCTCTAAGCTGAGCAGCCCAATTTTACCAGAGCGGAATTCGTGCAGTAATAACTCTGAAACCTTGTGCAGATCGACTCGGCCTCCGGCTCGTTTCGCTCCTCGCTTAGCGCCAATCTCTTCTAACAGTTCAATATCGGTTGCTGGCAGTTCATCGATTTTATATCGCTCTTGGATTGCCTGAGGGTAGGCGGCGAGAAAATATTCTGCTGCAAACATGGCGACATCGTCATATTCCATCGCGGTATCTTTGATGGCACCAGTGACGGCCAGACGGTAACTGGATGCTTCATTGTCCACTTTTGGCCAAAGAATACCTGGGGTGTCAGACAGCACAATGCCATTGCCGAGATTAATGCGCTGCTGGGCTTTAGTGACTGCTGGTTCATTACCGGTTTTGGCAATGGTACGGCCTGCTAAGGTGTTAATAATGGTCGATTTGCCAACATTGGGGATCCCCATAATCATGGTGCGGAGCTGTTTTTCGCTGCCAACGCGATTCGGGACCAGTTTGCGGCACAGTTCGGGAATTTTTTTGATAAGTGCAGGCTGCAGTGTGGTCACCGCCATCGCTTTTACACCCTGTTCTTTTTCAAGGTATTCAATCCACTGGGCGGTGATCTCAGGATCAGCTAAATCGCATTTGTTCAGTAATTTGATGCAGGGACGGTCACCACGCAGGCTGGCAACCATGGGGTTTTCGCTGGAGTAGGGAATGCGTGCATCCAATACTTCAATAACCAAATCAATCTGTGGCATCGCCTCGGCAATTTCTTTGCGGGCTTTGTGCATGTGTCCTGGAAACCATTGGATTGCCATGGGGATTCTGTTCCTTTTAACTCTAACGGGTTTAGCGGCGCCCATTGTAGCGGTTTAACAGCCAAAAGCATAAAAAAAGCGCCTCTAGGCGCTGATTTATCCAGCATTCATACTGGAAAATGGGATCTTCTACAGCATCATATTACGCCTAACTCACGCAGCCTTTCGCTGAGATAACTCTGGGCGGTGTGACGTTCTGATAATACCACTTCAGGTTTAGGGTGAAGAAATAGCGGTAAGGATAGCCGTGAACTGTGAGCCGCGCCGTTGACGGGGTTTACAACCCTGTGTGTAGTAGAAGGGAAGTAGCCTCCTGAGGCTTCTTTTAACATATCCCCACTGTTAATAATCAGCTGGCCAAAATCACAAGAAACTTTAAGCCATTGTCCATCGCGGGTTTTGACTTCCAACCCAGGTTGACTGGCGGCAGGTAAGATAGTGAGTAGATTAATGTCTTCGTGTGCTGCGGCGCGTACGGCACCAATTTCTTCCTCACCGGTGAGTGGGGGATAGTGCAATACTCGCAAAAGGGTTTTTTGGCTATCGAGGATCATTTCCGGCAGGGGCACAGAAAAACGGGTCATAATCTCTTCAGGGCATTTCTGGTCAACCCAATCGAGTAATTCGGTTGCTAATTGATTGGCCTGTTGATAGTAATTGAGAATATCATCATTAAGGTGAGCTGGAATTCGTCCCCAAGGATAAACATGGAAATACTCTTTGATATCCTTAACGCAGTGGCCTTTGGCGGTTTCTGAAACTTCTGATGGGAAAAAGCCGTCTTGGGTTTTGGGGTTGAACAGATAATTTAATTTGTCATTGCTGGCGAAGAACTTTTGCCAGTCTTGGTAGACTTTATTGACCAGTGTCTGACTAATGGGGTGGTTATACAGCACGGCAAAACCTGTCTGTTGTAATGAATCAACAAATTGTTGGGCACTGTCTCTGGCATGGTAATCAATGGGAGATAATGTCATTGGTATTCACTTCGCTGTTAATTTGAGTAAATTCTAGCCTTATTAAACTCATGGTGTAAATCAATATAATTCAATGCATTGTGATTTCATTCTCAGGCTTGGGTCCGGTGAGGAGTCTCAATGCTGGTACAGTTTGCCGCAACCGACGGTAATGGAGGTTTTATGCGGGAGTTGAATGAATTTGAACGTTTTGTGATTGATGAAAAGGGGACGGAGCGGCCATTTAGTGGTGTGTACCATCAACATGATGCCCCTGGGGTGTATCATTGCCGTAAGTGTGATGCTCCCTTGTATCTGTCTGAGCACAAATTTCAGGCCCACTGTGGTTGGCCGGCATTTGATGATGAAATTCCCGGTGCTGTAGCGCGCCACCTTGATGCTGATGGTCGTCGAACTGAAATTACCTGTGCCGGCTGTGGCGGCCATCTTGGCCATGTTTTTTCTGGTGAATACCTGACGGATAAAAATCTGCGGCATTGTGTAAATTCCGTTTCCATGGTGTTTAAAGGCAAAGATGATGAGCCTGTGCAACCAACAACAGCATTGGCAACTTTTGGTGGCGGCTGCTTTTGGTGTGTTGAGGCTGTATTTAGGGCGTTGCGTGGGGTGTTAAAGGTGACGCCAGGCTATGCGGGTGGGGATGCGGATAAAGCGGATTATCGCAGTGTTTGCAGTGGCACAACTGGCCATGCGGAAGTGGTTCAGATTGAATTTGATCCCCAACAAATTAGTTATGAAGCATTATTGGAAGTCTTTTTCACCAGTCATGACCCTACCACGTTGAACCGTCAAGGCAATGATGTCGGGACTCAATACCGCAGCGTGATATTTGCCCATAACGCCATGCAGCAGGATATTGCCTCTGCCATGATTGCTAAATTAAACGCATCAGGGCTATGGTCATCGCCTTTGGTCACTGAGTTAGTCGCTTTTGATGTCTTCTACCCGGCAGAGGAGTATCACAATGATTACTATGCCAGAAATCAGGAACAGGGTTATTGCCAATTAGTCATTGGCCCTAAACTGGATAAGGTGAAGCAGATTTTTGCGGATAAATTGAAGTAAGGAGCAGCACAGAGGCAGGCAACTGCCTCTGTGCTTATTCAATTAAGAATCTAATTTATCGTCGGCGACCTTGTAATCCGGATCTTCCAAGACATTAACCTCTACTAGGTTGCCCGCTTTCTTCAGAACCTTGGCACAATCCGGGGATAAATGCCGTAAGTGCAGGCGTTTTCCGGCATTGGCATAGCGTTCGGCCAAGGTATCAATCGCATCCAATGCTGAATGATCAGCAACTCTTGAACGGCCAAAGTCAACAATTACATCTTGTGGATCATCCGCCGCATTAAACAGTTCAAGAAAGTTTGCGGCTGAGCCGAAAAATAATGGGCCATCGAGCTGGTAAACCTTCCAACCCGCTGCTGTGGTATGGCTACTGACACGGATATGTTTGGCATGTTGCCAAGCAAACACCAGCGCCGACACAATGACCCCAACAAAGACGGCAAAAGCCAGATCAGTAAATACTGTGACTATGGTTACCAATACAATCACAAAGGCATCAGAGCGCGGTACTTTACGCATCATATTGAAACTGGCCCACTCAAAGGTGCCGAGTACGACCATGAACATCACCCCAACCAGCGCGGCCAACGGGATCATTTCGATCAGTTGTGAGCCAAACAAAATGAAGGCTAGCAATGCTAGCGCTGCGGTAATGCCAGACAGACGACCACGGCCTCCGGAATTAATGTTGATCATTGACTGGCCAATCATGGCGCAGCCTCCCATGGCACCAAAAAAGCCACAGGTGACATTACCCAAGCCTTGTCCGACACATTCTTTATTTGAACGGCCTCGGGTGCCGGTCATTTCATCCACTACTGTGAGTGTTAGCAAAGATTCAATCAATCCGACTGCAGCAAGGACAAAGGCATAGGGCAGAATAATGAATAAGCTGTCCAGTGTGAGGGGAATATGGGGAATGGCAAAGCTGGGCAGCGAGCCGGCAATGGTGGCGGAAGGATCGCCGCTCATTCCTTGTAGGAAGTCTAAGACATTACGGGTATCGAGATTAAAACCGATGCTGATGGCGGTGACGACCAAAATGGCGGCCAGAGATGCGGGGATTGCTGTCGTGATTTTCGGCAAAAAATGAATAATTGCCATGGTCAGTAATACCAATGCAGCCATGGTATACAGCTGTTGCCCCTGTAACCAGTGCAGCCCACCGGCGGTATCTGGAACTTTAAATTGCCCTAATTGGGCAAGGAAAATGACAATCGCCAGGCCATTAACAAAGCCAATCATCACAGGGTAGGGAACAATACGGATAAATTTCCCCAGTCTTAGTGCGCCGGCACTGATCTGGATAAGCCCTGCTAATACGACAGTGGCAAAAAGGTATTGTAATCCGTGTTGGGCGACAAGAGACACCATGACAACAGCGGTGGCCCCCGTGGCGCCGGAGATCATACCCGGTCGTCCACCAATTAATGCGGTAACCAGCCCCATGATAAAGGCCGCATATAAACCCACCATGGGCTGAACCCCGGCAACAAAGGCAAATGCCACCGCTTCTGGTACTAATGCCAATGCGACTGTGATGCCTGACAGCAGATCAGCCTTAGAACTGGCGGTTTTATGACGTATGATGTCGAACATTGAGCCCCTTAAAAATGTGATCTTGTTAAAATTTTAAGCGGCGCATACTAACAAAAAATAGCCTGTGCTGCATCCGATGTAGCACATTTTATTTAACCTTTGTTGTACATAGCATCATGCCGCTAGTCACTGTGTTGAACTGTCATCTCTATGTTAATCATCCCTCGCTATTGGTTTGGCTATTGAGTTAGATATTGGCGATTGGCTTAAAAACGAATGTGACGATGAGCGATATGGCAGTGTGTAAGGCAAGGGGGACAGCTTTTTAAGCTGAGCAAGGGTCTAATCGAGTCATATAGGTTAGATACTGGTATCGATACTTGTCGGTATTTTAACCGGCAGAAGAAGGACATAAAAAAGCCATGCATAGATGCATGGCTTTTTAATTATTTTACCCTGTTACCGTTATGGACGGGCCATATCAGATTCTGCATGGTCGGCCTGATGTTTCGGGCTGATCTCAACACTGCCGGCTTGATATTCGCGACCTATCGGGGTTTCTACCCGGTCACGTTGCTCAATGCTTGGCTTGGTCATAGCAGACGATACCATAGTACCAAAGCGTCCTGAGGTTGGTTTGGCTACAGTATGGCTTACTGGCTTGTCTTGCACTTCAACGGCATGTGCTGCAGTGACTGGTGCGACAACATGACGAGGCATCACTGGTGCAGGTTTTGCCATTGGGGCAGAGGCCTGTTTTACAACGTCAACATCTACACTTGTATTGTCATCAGAGGTTACTTTTTCACACGTTTTTGCTGCAGTAACTGGCTCTGAGGCCAACTCAACCTGCTGAGGTGCAATAGCTACTTGTTCTGCAACCTGTGTCTCAACCGATTTTTGTGCAATGTCAGTCACAGCGGTCTCAGCTTGGATGCTTGGCTGAACGTCACTCTTGGCTTCACTGGTTTCTGCTGTGGAAACAAGTGGTTCAGTGGTTTGCGTTGCCAAGGATGGTTGCTCCACTGCGGGGCTTGGCTTCACTTCCGTTTTTCCTGGACGCGCTGGCGCAGCTGAAGCCATTGCAGCACTGGCCATATTACGGCGAGGCTTTTTAGTTTCAACTTGCTGCTGCGGTGCAGTTTGCTCAACAGCCGGTGCAACTACCGCTGTGTCAGTTGCTTGGGTGGCAGTCGCAGGCGTTTGCGTTTCTGTTTGAGCCTGAGTATTGCTAGCCTCGGCCTCAACAGTGTTTTTGGCCATTTTAGGTGCTGACGCTGTAGTTGACTCAGCATTAGCTTTAGCTGCTTTTTCAGTCCAAGGAGAAACTGGCTTAGCGGCTTGTGTGACTACAGCTTGTTCCGTTTTAACATCATTCGCAGCATTGTCAGTTGTGGCCTTGGCTGGATTTAATTGCACTGGGGCAACTTCAATCACATCAGCTTGGGCGTCCAGTACCACAGTTTCCTGTGAGTTATTGTCGACATTTTGCTGCTCAGCCTGTTGTGCGGCTTCCTGTTCATCACGGCGGCGGCGTTGACCCGCGGCGCGCAGATGACGTGGGCTACGGCGACTGCGACGCTGAGTATCACGTTGAGCTCGCTCTTCTGCTTTTTGCTCCGTATTATCAGCAGTAGATGCCTCAGCAATATTAGTTGGCTGATTTTCTGTAGCAGTATCAATTGCGGTTGACTCTGGCTGTACGGTTGGAGCCTGTACCTGTTCAGTCGCAGACTGGTTAGTTACTGCTTCTGCGTCATCTTGTGACTCAACATTTTCCTGTGGCTGTTTTTCACGACGTTGGCGGCGTGGGCGCGGAGCCTTGTCCGCTTTATCTTCAGCCGGCGCATTAGCCTGAGTCATTTCTGGCTGCTCAGGCAGTTGCTCTGCCGCAACATCAGTTGTTTCGGCATTTTCCAGGCGCACTTTACGGCGCATATTGCGGCGCTGACGGCGTTCTCGAACAGCTTCCTGTTTTGGCTGCTGTTTAGTTTCTTTTTCTTTTTCAACTTTGGCCGCAGGTACAGTATCACGCTCTTTAGCCTGTTGATTCTTTTGCTGTTTGTCATCTTTGTTGTTAGTGCGGGCATTACGCTCGGCATTAACTTCAGATTTCTTGTTGCGGCGCTTTTCCTGCGCGGCAGCGGTTTCCTGACTCTTTTCAGTATCAGCATTGCGCTCTCGGCGGTTATCGCTACGGCTATCATTGCGGCGGTTACGACGGTTGTTGGCGTTATTACTATTGCCTTGAGCCTTCTTGTCTTGCTGTGCTTTGTTGTTTGTCTTGGCTTGCTCTTGACTATCAGATGATGAGAACAGTGCGCCAATAGCGCTAGCTAAGCGACTGAATAGACCTGGCTTTGTCTGATCTTGAGGCTTGTTATTTGCAGCCTTATTGGCCAGAGGCTTTTTCGGTGTGGCAAAACCTTTCAGAACCGGTTCATCGGCTGCTGTGCGCTCCAGTTTGCGCGGCTCATACAGCTTGTTTTCTGGCTCTTCAGTACGCTTGTAGCTGGCTTCTTGAATTTCATCATCCTTACGATGACGTACCACACGGTAATCCGGGGTCATCATGTGCGCATCTGGGATAATGTAAACTTCAACATTATGGCGCTGCTCGGTGATACGGATAGCTTTACGCTTTTCATTGAGCAAGAAGGCGGCAACATCGACCGGAACTACGGCTTCAATTTGCGAGGTATTTTCCTTGATGGCTTCTTCTTCCATCAGGCGCAGAATTGACAGTGCCAGTGATTCGGTTCCACGGATAGTGCCTTGGCCATGACAGCGAGGACACAGGTGAGCGGCAGATTCTTCCAGTGATGGACGTAGACGCTGACGGCTCATTTCCATTAAGCCAAAACGGGAGATTCGGCCTAATTGAACCCGAGCTCGGTCGTGGTGAACCGCATCACGCAAGCGGTTTTCCACTTCACGTTGATGGCGAACTGGGGTCATATCGATAAAGTCAATCACCACTAAGCCGCCCAAGTCACGCAGGCGTAATTGGCGGGCGATTTCATCTGCCGCTTCCAAGTTGGTATTCAGGGCGGTTTCTTCAATATCACCGCCTTTGGTTGCGCGGGCTGAGTTGATATCGATAGAGGTCAGAGCCTCGGTTGGGTCAATCACAATTGAACCACCGGATGGCAGGCGTACTTCACGTTGGAACGCAGATTCAATTTGCGATTCAATCTGGTAGTGAGTAAACAGCGGCACTTCAGATTTATACAGTTTGATCCGTTCAACAAAATCTGGACGCACCAAAGCAATATGTTGTTTGGCCTGTTCAAAAATCTTGGCGTGGTCAATCAAAATTTCGCCAACATCACGGCGTAAGTAATCACGAATTGCCCGTACGATAACATTGCTTTCTTGATGGATCAGGAAAGGTGCTGGTCGGCTGTCAGCGGCTTCACGAATAGCAGCCCAGTGGTGCTGCAGTACGTTTAAATCCCACTTAAGTTCAGCGGCATCTTTACCAACACCTGCGGTGCGGACAATTAATCCCATTCCCTGTGGAATATCCAGTGAGGCCATGGCTTCTTTCAGCTCAGTACGCTCATCACCTTCAATTCTACGGCTAATACCGCCCGCGCGAGGGTTGTTAGGCATTAATACCAGATAAGAACCCGCCAAACTGAGGAAGGTGGTTAGGGCTGCGCCTTTGTTACCACGCTCTTCTTTATCGATTTGTACGATAACTTCCTGGCCTTCATGCACGACTTCTTTGATATTTGGGCGGCCTTGGAAGGTGTAGCCTTTAGGGAAGTATTCGCGGGCAATTTCTTTTAACGGCAGGAAACCATGACGTTCTGCGCCATAGTCAACAAAAGCGGCTTCAAGAGACGGTTCTACACGGGTGATTTTACCCTTGTAAATATTGGCTTTTTTTTGCTCGTGGCCTGGGCTTTCAATATCCAGGTCATACAGTTGTTGCCCATCAACTAGGGCAACACGCAACTCTTCTGATTGAGTTGCATTGATCAACATACGTTTCATGATGACATCATTCTTCTTTAAATGGGGTCATCAGGCACCACTTTTCGCTGCATTACGGGCCTGCGGTTCAGGGTGCAGCCTCACGGCTGGCAGCAGGCAGGGGGGAGCGCATTACTGTTAGACGCATCGCTGCGTGTCGCATCCTATTTATGGCTTATTTTTTAATAAATACAAAAACAAGGAATTCGTTGTTTTACTTCAACCAACCCCATAAATTTTTTCAATAAATCCGATAATGCCGAGATCGATCTGCGTTGTCTGACAACCAGTTAAAATTTTGTTCGAAATCGGGTACGGTTTTTGCGCAAATAATGGGCTGTTACTGCCAACTGGACTCCGGTTTAACCGTAAAAGCTTGATTTTGAAGTTTTTACTTTGTTTAGGTTTGCAAATCAGTGAGTTGCGACCAGAGCTGTTTTGTTTTTATCTGCGGTGAACCGGCTTTTGAATGGTGTTTTTGTGAGCAATTCACAGAAGTTACATTGCCATTCGCTGGTGAAATATAGCAACAATCAAAAAATTCAGCAACGGAAAGCCGCAAATCTTACCTTGCTGATGTACAATGGCCGCCGTGATAATGAAATGGTCCATCATGAATACTGAACAAGCGCAACAACAAGTCCAGCTGCTGACGATCGATGATGATCACGCTGGACAACGAATTGATAATTTCCTGCTCACGACCCTGAAAGGCGTTCCTAAAAGCATGATTTACCGTATCGTGCGTAAAGGGGAAGTGCGGGTAAACAAAAAACGGATTAAGCCAGAATACAAACTGCAGATGGATGATATCGTTCGGGTGCCGCCGGTGCGTGTGGCCGAACGTGATGAGCGTAAAGCGCCATCAGCCGGTTTGCACCGGGTTTCCCAGCTTAAAGACCGTATCGTTTATGAAGATAAATTCCTGATCGTGCTAAATAAGCCTGCTGGCATTGCAGTGCACGGTGGCAGTGGTGTTGATTATGGGGTAATTGAGGCGCTGCGGGTGTTATACCCAGAGCAGAAATTTCTTGAGCTGGTGCACCGTCTAGATAAAGACACCTCTGGTGTGCTGCTGATCGCCAAGAAGCGCAGTGCGCTGAAACATATGCATGATCAACTGCGTTTCAAAAAAATGCAGAAAGACTACCAAGCGCTGGTTCGCGGGGCATGGCAGTCCCATGAGAAAGTGATTAAAGCACCATTGCTGAAAATTACCCTCAAATCTGGTGAGCGTATTGTGCGGGTTAATAAGGAAGGTAAACCGTCTGAGACTCGCTTTAAAATTCTGCAGCGCTATGATGGCTGTACTTTAGTGCAGGCAAGCCCGGTGACGGGTCGAACTCATCAAATCCGTGTACATTGTCAGTATGCTGGTCATCCTATTGCCTGTGATGATAAATACAGTGAGCAGAAGTTTGACGATAGCATGCGTGTGCTGGGGTTGAATCGTCTGTTCTTGCATGCGGCGCAGCTAAAATTTATCCATCCTGATACCGATGAATATATGACGGTGCAGGCGCCACTGGATGAAAATTTGCAGCAGCTGTTAACCAAACTCAAGCGAGTGTAATAGCGTCACGACGCGCTGCTATTTTTGACTGCGTGACTGCACGATAAGTTATTGGAATGAGCTGAGCCATATTTGTGGCTCAGCTTTTTTATTACCAATTGTGCATTAGCGCCTTGTTTTGCACCTGTATAAGCTCGGTTATGTTGTGAACTTAACTGTGTTGTGTGCTTAGTTGATGCTCGGTTAGCTAAACATCATTGCAAGTTCGCCGTATTTAGAGTTAAGGCGACAAAGCTCAATGTGCGATGGGATAGGGGTTATCCCAGCACGGCTACACCAAATTGTTTGAGCATTCGGCAAAGTAAAATGAGTGGCAGCCCAATCAGAGTATTAGGGTCATCCCCCGTCAACCGGTCAAAGAGTGCGATTCCCAAACCTTCACTTTTAAAACTGCCTGCACAGTAATAGGGTTGCTCTTTGTCGATATAATGGCAGATCTCAGCATGGCTTAATGCTCTAAAGCTGACGGCAAAGGTGTCCATGTCGGTTAATAACTTATCCTGACCACTATGGTAGAGCGCAAGCCCCGTATAAAAGGTGACCGTTTTTCCCTGTTGGGCACTGAGCTGAGCGATGGCATTATCCCGGGTATGGGGCTTGCCGATGATTTTGTTGTCGACGACTGCAACCTGATCTGAGCCGATAATGATGCTGTCAGGATACTGTTTAGCTAATGCCTTAGCTTTCTTGCCCGCAAGACGAGTGACCAATTCAGTTGCGGTTTCTCCAGGACGGGGAGATTCATCGACTTCTGGCGCAGCGGCTTCGAATGGCAGTTGCAATTTAGCCAATAGCGCCTGACGGTAGGGTGAACTGGAAGCTAAAACCAGTGGAGAAGCCATAAAATTACACTTTTGGTGAAAATTCGATTAACTATTGTCACTGTTTCATTGTCATTACTGCAATGGATTTAAACAGAAGATAGCTAAAATGGCGAAAAAGCCATCTGTAAGTGGGCGACCGCCTTTATTTTGTACTGGTAGTGCTTGTGTGGATGGGGCGGCTTGGGTAAAATTTTGCGTCCGCCAATTTCGGTGTCGGTGTCAGGTTGACGGATTGCGCAGAAATGCGAATTTCGTCTTAATATTTCCTTTGACTCCGACGTTTTCAAACTATAATATGCGCGCCTTATGCAAACAGTAAAGATACCGGTTTCAATTGATCCCATCCGTGCCGCCCAGTCACGCTCTAGTTATCAGGGCGTTGTGCCGGGTAAGCAACTGAAGAGATTAAATGAGTTATGTGCCGGCGACTGTTCCGATGTGACAGTGTCGTTGGAATGTGGTGTTGATCTGCAGGGGATAGTCTACCTGAAAGGGAAGGCTGTGACGGAGCTCACTCTGACATGTCAACGTTGCATGACACTACTTACCACTGAGGTTACGGTCGACTTTTGCTTCAGTCCTTGTCGGACTCCAGCAGAAATCGATGAGCTCCCGGATGCGTATGACCCTATTGAGTGCAATGAAATTGGCGAGATCCGTCTGCATCAATTGATCGAAGATGAATTGATTATTGCTGTACCTTTAATTCCTATGCATGAGGATTCCAAATGCAGCCAGGGAAGCAAAGATATAGTCGTAGGCGAGATTGAACCCGCTCAAGAGGAGCGTCCAAATCCGTTTGCAGTGTTAGAAAAACTGAAGAGCAAGTAATCTAGGAGACAGGGCCAATGGCTGTACAACAGAATAAAAAATCTCGTTCTAAGCGTGGTATGCGCCGTTCACACGATGCGCTGAGCACTGCTCAGCTGTCAGTAGACGCTACCAGTGGTGAACTGCATCTGCGTCACAACGTGACTGCTGATGGTTTCTACCGTGGTAAAAAGGTAATCAACAAGTAATTGTTGCTTAGCTTATGATAAATCTGACGCTTGCGTTGGATGTGATGGGTGGCGATCACGGCCCCCATGTGACAGTGCCTGCAGCTTTGCAGGCACTGGCAATTCACTCCTGCTTAAATTTAATTTTGGTTGGTGATAAAGCCAAAATTTCTCCTCTGCTGCAATCGGCATCGCCTTCGCAGTTATCTCGTATTGACATCATCCATACCACAGAAGTGGTGCAAATGTCTGATCGCCCCGTTTATGCCTTACGCCGCTGTAAAAACAGCTCGATGCGGCTTGCGATAGAATTGGTGCGTGATGGTAAAGCTGATGCTTGTGTTAGTGCTGGTAATACCGGTGCGTTAATGGCCATGGCTAAGGTATTGCTCAAAACACTTCCTGGGGTAGACCGACCAGCGTTGGTCAGCTGCTTACCCAGCTCGAAAAACCGTCCGGTTTATTTTCTCGATCTTGGCGCCAATGTCGCCTGTGATGCTGAAGCCCTGTTTCAGTTCGCGGTAATGGGATCTGCGTTGTATGAAGCCGTGGAAAAAGTGGAACGGCCAAGGGTAGCTTTACTCAATGTTGGTATTGAGGAGATGAAAGGCAATGATCAAGTGCAGCATGCCGCCCAATATCTGCAGGACACACCCCAACTGAATTATACCGGCTTCATTGAAGGCGATGAGATCTACACCGGCAATGTAGATGTGATCGTCTGTGATGGTTTTGTCGGTAACATTACACTAAAAACATCTGAGGGGATTGCCAGATTATTGGTGCACCAGTTAAAGAAAGGATTGACTCAGGGTTTTTTAATCCGTTTGCTGGCTCGCCTGATAGCCCCGGGAATTCAAAAAGTTCTCAATCAGATGAACCCCGACCACTATAACGGTGCAAGTCTGATAGGATTGCGCGGAATAGTCGTCAAAAGTCACGGTAATGCTGATCAAGAAGCTTTTTTACAGGCTGTAAATCTGGCAGTTACTGAGGCTCAACGTCGACTCCCTGAAATGATAAAAGATCGTTTAGAGTCGATTCTTTTAGATATAAACAGCTGATTTCTCCTTATGTATACAAAAATTCTTGGTACCGGCAGTTATCTGCCGGCACAGGTGCGTAGCAATCAGGATCTGGAACAGATGGTGGAAACCAATGACCAGTGGATTGTGGAACGTACTGGTATTTCAGAGCGACGCATTGCTGGCAGCGATGAATCTGTGTCCACTATGGGGCATCAGGCTGCGGAAAAGGCATTGGAGATGGCGGGTGTTGATGCTGCCGAGCTGGATATGATTATTGTTGGCACCACCAGTGCTAATAATGCATTCCCAGCTGCAGCCTGCGAAATCCAGGCCCTGTTAGGGGTCGCCACCATTCCTGCATTTGACGTATCTGCCGCCTGTTCCGGCTTTATTTATGCGTTGTCGATTGCAGATCAGTTTGTCAAAACCGGTACAGCGAAAAAAGTGCTGGTTATCGGCGCGGATGTGCTGTCCCGTTTTTGTGAACCTAATGATCGCTCTACAGTGATTCTATTCGGTGATGGTGCAGGTGCTGCGGTAGTTGGTGCCAGTGATGAGCCGGGTATTCTTAACACCCATATTTTTGCCGATGGCCGTTATGGTGAGCTGCTTAAGTGTCCAGAACCAAGCCGTTTGGGTGGTGATGAGAATGGCTTTATTACCATGAAAGGTAATGATGTGTTCAAAGTGGCGGTAACACAGCTGTCCCATGTGGTAACTGAAACCTTGCGTTTGAATAATATCGAGAAGACCGATATTGATTGGCTGGTTCCTCATCAGGCAAATTATCGCATTATTGCCGCGACAGCGAAAAAGCTGAGCATGAGTATGGATAAAGTCGTCGTGACCTTGGCCAAACACGGCAATACTTCTGCTGCATCAGTCCCTATTGCATTAGATGAAGCGGTCCGTGATGGCAGAATCCAGCGTGGTCAATTGCTGCTGTTGGAAGCATTTGGTGCTGGTTTTGCCTGGGGTAGTGCCCTGGTTCGCTTCTGATCTTAATTTGAAAACCCGGCCGTTTGCCGGGTTTTTTCCACCTGTTTTTAATTTTGTCCGTGAAATATCGGGCTTTGCCTGAAGGTAACCTCGTATGGAAAAGACCGCATTTGTATTCCCTGGGCAGGGTTCCCAGAGTGTTGGCATGCTGGCTGAGTTAGCTGGTGAATTTGATATTGTGGCTGAAACATTTTCTCAGGCCAGTGATGCATTAGGATATGATCTGTGGGCATTGGTGCAGCAGGGGCCGGTAGAGGCCCTGAACGAAACTGACAAAACCCAGCCCGCATTACTGACTGCCAGCGTTGCTATTTGGCGAGTTCTGGCGCAACAGGGATTAGCTAACCCTGCCATGATGGCCGGTCACAGTCTAGGTGAGTATTCTGCGCTGGTGTGTGCAGGTGTAATTGACTTTAAAGATGCCGTTAAGCTAGTTGCGCTGCGTGGTCAACTGATGCAACAGGCTGTGCCTGCTGGAACTGGTGCAATGTACGCCATCATCGGGTTGGATAATGATGCAATTGCCAAGGTTTGCGCAGAAGCAGCTGAAGGTGAGGTGGTCAGCCCGGTTAACTTTAACAGCCCAGGCCAGGTGGTCATTGCGGGTGCTAAAGCTGCTGTTGAACGTGCCGCTACTGCATGTAAGGCCGCGGGTGCCAAAATGGCAGTTGCTCTGCCTGTTAGTGTTCCTTCCCATTGTGCCTTGATGAAGCCTGCAGCAGATAAGCTGGCACTGGCGTTAGAGTCTATCCACTTCAATGAGCCAAAGATCAAGGTTATCAACAATGTAGACGTTGTTAGCCCAACAGCTGTTGCGGACATTAAAGAGGCATTGGTGCGTCAATTATATTGCCCTGTGCGCTGGACAGAAACGGTAGAAGCGATGGCCGCTGCGGGGGTTGAAACTTTGCTGGAAGTTGGACCGGGTAAAGTGCTGACCGGATTGAGTAAGCGTATTAATCGTGCTTTGACTGCGAAGACTGTTAATGATGTGGCTTCCGTCGCAGCTTTGGCTGAATAACAAGGAGTGGTAAATGAGTTTTTCTCTTGATTTAACTGGCAAAATTGCTTTGGTGACTGGCGCCAGTCGCGGTATTGGTAAAGCGATTGCAACCACTTTAGCTCAGGCCGGCGCCACTGTCATTGGTACCGCTACGAGTGAAACTGGTGCGGCTGCGATCAGTGCTTATCTGGGTGAACAGGGTTATGGATTGGTGCTGAATGTTACTGATGCTGATTCTGTGGCGCAGCTATATGCCGACATTAAAACCCGTAGTGGTGATGTGGATATTCTGGTGAATAATGCCGGTATCACGAAAGATAATCTGTTTATGCGTATGAAAGATGATGAATGGACAGATATTATTGATACCAACCTGACATCTCTGTTCCGTTTGTCTAAGCCTGTTATGCGCAGCATGATGAAAAAGCGTTTTGGTCGGATTATCAATATTGGCTCAGTAGTGGGTACCATGGGTAACCCGGGTCAGGTAAACTATTGCGCGGCTAAGGCTGGTTTGGTTGGATTTACTAAGTCACTGGCTAAAGAAGTGGCATCACGTCAAATTACGGTGAATGCCATTGCGCCAGGGTTTATTCAAACTGATATGACAGATGAATTAACCGCTGAGCAACAGCAGGCAATTATGTCCCAAGTGCCTATGGATAGACTTGGACAAGCTCAGGAAATCGCCAATGCGGTGGTTTTTCTGGCATCAGATTCTGCGGCCTATATCACAGGTGAGACATTGCATGTGAATGGCGGGATGTATATGGTTTAATGGCAAAATGCAGAGAATTTGTCGCAATAACGTGGAAGTTTTTGCGCGAATTCAATCGCCTGGAGCGTGGTTAGACCACGAAATGGGGGCTTGCATTGTCAGCCAAATCTAATAAACTACTCGAAATCTTACGCAAGTGCGTAATTTGAATAGGAAAGAAAACTAATGAGCAACATCGAAGAACGTGTAAAGAAAATCATTGTAGAGCAACTGGGCGTTAAAGAAGAAGACGTTAAGCCAGCGGCCTCTTTCGTTGACGATCTGGGTGCAGATTCTCTGGACACTGTTGAGTTGGTAATGGCTCTGGAAGAAGAGTTTGACACCGAGATCCCAGATGAGGAAGCTGAAAAGATCACTACCGTTCAGGCTGCGATCGATTACGTTTCCAAGAATCAGTAATCAGAATTCCTGAAAACAGGCGGCATATGCCGCCTGTTTTTGTTTAAGGCTTAGTGCTGTCAGTTTTTCCCGTTAAGCTGGGATAGGCCTCTGTTAAGTCAGAGCATTCCTTCCGCATTGGACAGCGGGTGGCAGCAACAGATTTAAAAAGGTGAACAAGGTGACTAAACGTCGTGTAGTGATTACCGGTTTAGGCTTGGTGACTCCGCTGGGTAATACGGTGGAATCCACCTGGCAGGCCCTGTTGGCGGGGCAAAGCGGTGTTGCGCCAATAACCAAGTTTGATGCCAGTGAGTTTGGTACCCGGATCAGCGGCTCAGTGAAAGACTTTGACGTTGAACAGTACCTGTCGAAAAAAGACGCTCGTAAAATGGACCTGTTTATCCAATACGGCATTGCGGCCGGGGTACAGGCCATTGCAGATTCCGGTTTGGATTTGGAAAATATGGATCTGGGGCGTGCCGGTACTGCCATTGGTGCTGGTATGGGGGGCATGTGGTTAATCGAACAGAACCATAACGCCTATATTAAGGGCGGAGCCCGTAAGATTTCGCCATTTTTCATTCCTAGCACCATTATCAATATGGTTGCAGGACACTTATCTATTCTGTACGGGTTGCGCGGGCCAAACTTTGCCGTGACAACAGCTTGTACTACCGGGGTGCATAATATCGGCTTTGCTGCCAGAACAATTGCTTATGGCGATGCTGATGTGATGGTAGCCGGTGGCGCAGAAGATGCAACCAGCCCGATGGGCGTAGGTGGTTTCTCTGCTGCTAAAGCGTTATCAACCCGTAACGACGAGCCACAAAAAGCCAGTCGACCATGGGATAAAGACCGTGATGGTTTTGTTATTGGTGATGGCGCTGGTGTGATGGTGCTGGAAGAATATGAACATGCTAAAGCCCGCGGCGCCAAAATTTATGGCGAGTTGGTTGGTTTTGGTATGAGTGGTGATGCATTCCATATGACATCGCCGCCAGCTGATGGCAGTGGTGCCGCATTAGCGATGGAAAATGCCATTAAAGATGCTGCTATTGATAAAACTGCAATTGGCTATATCAATGCTCATGGTACTTCTACCCCAGCAGGTGATAAGGCTGAAACTGCAGCGGTAAAAGCAGTATTTGGTGACCATGCTTATCAGTTGATGGTCAGTTCAACCAAGTCAATGACCGGTCATTTATTAGGTGCTGCTGGAGCGGTTGAAGCTATTTTCACCATTTTGGCATTGAAAGATCAGATTGTTCCGCCAACGATCAACTTGGATAACCCAAGTGAAGGCTGTGATTTGGACTATGTTCCTCATACGGCTCGTCAAGCTGAATTGGATTATGCGTTGTGTAATTCATTTGGTTTTGGTGGTACTAACGGCTCATTACTGTTCAAAAAAGTGTGATTGACCGTTAAATGAAAAAAAGCGCCATAATGGCGCTTTTTTGTTATCTGTGAGATGGTTAGCTTGGTGGTACTTAAGCATGCTAAGTGCATGATTAATTTCTATGGGTTATTAATTAATTCCATATTAACCTTGATTAACAATGCTTGGTGAAAAGCGGGACGGACTTAATAATGACGAAGTAATTATTAAAACAATCCGGAGTTCCCGAACGATGATCAACTTGGTCTTATTGCCGCTGATAACAGCAACCGGCGCGGTGACCGCTAACCTAACAGAATTGGTAAGAGGGGAGTCCGGTCAATGGCACCCAAAACTGACCATAGGCACGCTGACCTTTTATTTGGCTGTAACCGCCTATATTTTGGTTTGGTTTGCGTTGTTGGTCA
The DNA here is from genome assembly GCF_024363255.1 of Shewanella sp. NFH-SH190041. Classification (NCBI taxonomy): domain Bacteria; kingdom Pseudomonadati; phylum Pseudomonadota; class Gammaproteobacteria; order Alteromonadales; family Shewanellaceae; genus Shewanella; species Shewanella sp. NFH-SH190041. The sequence continues at coordinate 2,376,994 of NZ_AP026070.1, read as the reverse complement.
GTGGTATTGAAGTGACTTCTGATGAGGGCGTTACTTTTGGTGTTGAATATATGCTGCTGTTTTTGGCGGGACTGATTATTTATACCATGGCAAAGGCCAGTCGATTTGTCAGTGAAAACGTACAACTGTGGATTTATCGCCTAGCATTGCCATTAGTGGCCGTAACCTCATTTATGGCATTCAAATTCGGATAATATTTATCCGCTTGTATCCGCGATTGTTTGCCAATTGTACAATTTGGCCTAAAAACAAAGATAACAATTTCTAACTGTCATAAAATTATGTCAGCTAAACCGAATTTACTAAAATTCAATTTACGGACAGGACACTATGACAGATAGGCAACGTGAAATTACCTTACGATTTTTAGCTGAACCGGCGGACGTCAATTTTGGCGGTAAAGTTCACGGTGGGGCGGTAATGAAATGGATCGATCTGGCCGCATATGCCTGTGCGGCCGGTTGGAGCGGTAAATACTGTATAACAGCATATGCCGGTGGGATCCGTTTTTTAAAACCTATTCTAGTTGGGAATTTGGTAGAAGTTTGTGCCAGAGTGATATACACAGGCACGACATCCATGCATATTGGGCTTGAAGTGCGCGCAGGCGATCCAAAGAATCAACAGCGCCAACTGACCACACATTGCATTGTGATTATGGTTGCCGTTGATGATACGGGGAAGCCAACCCAAGTACCAGAATGGGTGCCGGTGACGGAAGACGATATTGCTAAACGTGATTCAGCATTAAGACTAATGGAAATGCGCAAGAAAATTGTTCGCGAGATGGAAGACCACTTGATGTAGTTTAAGCGCCTGAGGGCGCTTTTTTATTATTGCCTCCATGGTTTTTGAGCGCCATTTACGATGAAAATCAGTGAATGTTTTTATGCCATAGAGAGAGTTTTTTCTATGCTAATACTCTAGCCTCGGATACGCGTCTTTTCTTGAACGCAGATTAGAAATAGTTTTTTAGACTCATGCTCTCTTTAACACACTGTTTATCTATTCAACATTATTTGATATTTCCGGGTCTTCAGAAAAATTGTGAAAAAACGTTGTGTGTTTTTCCTGATCCTATATTTAGCAAAATACTAATAAGTACATTGAATACAGATAGTTAATTGTTGGCGTTTCACTAGCCCAACGAGCTAAACGCAAATGCACATTAATAAAAACTTAAACGTAAGAGAGAATGATGGGTAGTCCTCCCTTTTTTAACCGCCATTAAAAGTAGAGATTAAGCAGCCATCAGTGGTGGCCTGCCGTTATTGGCTTTGTGTGGTCGTTCATGATTGTAAAACCATAGCCACTTTGTCGCATAGTCTTGTACCTCCTCAATTGAATCGAATAGATGCTTGCTCACCCAACTGTATCGAATCGTTTTGTTGTGTCGCTCGATATAGGCGTTCTGCTGAGGTTTACCTGGCTGAATATATTCAATCCGAATGTTATGTTGCTTGGCCCAATTAACAAACTCACCGCTAATGAATTCAGGCCCATTATCACAACGGATAATGGAAGGTTTAGGGCGTTGTTCCAAGAGTTGATTAAGAGTTCGGATAACCCTTAGTGCTGGCAGTGACAGTCCCGCTTCAATCGCCAAGCCTTCACGATGATAATCATCAATCACATTAAATAAACGGTAGCTGCGACCATCAGCCAACTGGTCATGCATGAAATCGACGGACCATACTTGATTCGGCCGCACGGGTTCTTTTAACGGCTCTGGAGCATGGCGTTTTAGCCGTCGTTTAGGACGAATACGCAGGTTTAACGCTAGCTCGCAATAAATACGATACACACGTTTGTGGTTCCATGTTTTGTCCTTCACATTGCGCAGGTAATCAAAGCACAGACCAAAGCCCCAGTCATTTTCATCTGTCGTCAGCTGAATAAGCCAATTGGCAATGTCTGCATTTTCGTCTCGCAGGACTGATTGGTAGCGGTAGCAAGTCTCACTGACGCTGAAAATGCGACATGCCATTCGAATACTGATGTCTGAAGCCGCCACAGACTGCTGAGCAAGCACGCGTCGCTCACTGGGCTTCACCACTTTTTTGCCATGGCTTCCTGAATAATTTCGGCTTTGAGACGTTCTTCAGCATACATTTTCTTGAGCCGTCGGTTTTCGTCTTCAAGTTCTTTCATACGCGCCATGAGTGACGCATCCATCCCACTGTATTTTGCCCGCCATTTGTAAAAGGTCGCACTGCTCATGCCATGCTCACGACAAAGCTCTGGAACGGGTGCTCCTGCTTCAGCTTGCTTGAGGATGTTGATTATCTGACTGTCCGTGTATCGCGATGTTTTCATGTCGAATCTCCTGCGTTTACCTTACGAGAAAATTCTACTTTTGGCTGCTGTTATTTTTAGGGGGACTACCTCTGCACCCGTTTACGGTTGACATGAAAGCCACTGGCACAAAGTTCCAGCGTGATTTTACGGCTGCCATAAAACGGGTGTTTCAGATGAATTTGATCTATCCGGCGCATGATTTCAAGCTGCTCTGCTGAAAACGGAGCAGGCTCGTAATAGGCGCTAGAGCGGCTAATACCCAACAAACGACACTGGTGTAAAACGGGCAATTTATCCTTACGTGTATTAGTTCCGACTAGATCTGACACTGCTTCTTGAAAAGTAGAGAGTTACCCGTTTTGATAAAGGTGTCGAATCTTTGTTCAAAACCAAAGGTAACTCTCTATGTTCGATACTAACAATCCAATCATTAAACACAAAACTGGATTACTCAATCTTGCTCAAGAACTCGGTAATGTGTCTAAAGCCTGTAAGGTCATGGGCGTATCCCGAGATACGTTTTATCGTTATCAGGAGCTCGTTGAAGAAGGGGATTGATGCCTTAATCAATCGCTCTCGGCGAGTCCCTAATCACAAGAATCGTGTCGATGAACAGGTGGAAAAAGCTGTCACCGATTATGCGATTGAGTATCCGGCCCACGGCCAAACGCGCACCAGCAATGAACTTCGTAAAAAGGGCATATTTGTCTCTGCCAGTGGTGTTAGGTCAATCTGGTTACGGCATGGACTCGAGAACTTCAAAAAGCGTTTACGGGCACTGGAAGCCAAGGTAGAAGCAGAAGGTATCATTCTCTCAGATGAGCAGGTCTCAGCGCTTGAGAAAAAGAAACTTGATGACGAGGTTTGTGGCGAGATAGAAACCCATCATCCTGGCTATCTGGGGTCTCAAGACACCTTCTATGTTGGCTGTTTAAAGGAGTTGGCAGGATCTATCAGCAGACGTTTGTTGATACCTACAGTAAAGTCGCTTTTGCCAAGTTATATACCACCAAAACGCCAATTACTTCAGCCGATTTACTGAACGATAGGGTACTGCCTTTCTTCGTAGAGCAATCGTTACCTATGCTCCGCATCCTGACCGATAGAGGCACTGAATACTGCGGTAAAGTCGAGCAGCACGATTACCAACTTTACCTTGCAATCAACGACATCGATCATACAAAAACGAAAGCGCGCCACCCGCAAACAAATGGTATCTGCGAGCGCTTCCACAAGACGATACTGAATGAGTTTTATCAGGTCACATTCCGTAAGAACCTCTACGACTCACTTGAGGCGCTTCAGAAAGATCTGGACGAATGGCTCATGTATTACAACAATGAGCGAACTCATCAAGGAAAAATGTGCTGCGGTCGAACCCCAATGGATACATTAATTGATGGGAAATCGATTTGGGCAGAGAAGAAATTAGCCCAAATTTAATCTGACAGGCACCACTAAAAAACGGGTAACTGTCAGATCAGGTCTGAACCACTACACCTTACGGTCGACTTTATTTTTCCGTTGTGCTCTCGTTAACGACCGAGCACTTTGGCTAAAAAATCATTTTCCATGGTCAGTTGACCGATTTTTGCATGGAGTTTTTCACAGTCGACTTCGTTCTTTTTAGCCTTGTCAGCCTTGCTTTCAAACAGGGTCGAGGCATTATCTAGAAGCTCCTGCTTCCATTTGCCAATCTGGGATTGATGGATACCAAATTCAGAAGAAAGTTGAGCCAGCGTCTTGTTTCCCTTGGCCGCAGCGAGTGCAACTTTAGCCTTGAATGTCGGCGAGTGATTTTTCCTTTTTTTGCTCATGCTCTGCTCCTTTTGTTGTTTACAATTAAAGCAGATTATTTGCTCTTAATCACTGTCTTAAAAATTGGAGCCATTTCTGATAAGGTGGTTTTTGCCCGCGCATTTCCGGTAATAAAGGCTTTTGCTCAGGCTTGTCAGTTAATGGGGCCGGTAGGGTGTGGCCAGTTAACGAAAATGGTGAATCAGATCTGCATTGCAGGTGTGGTACAGGGGCTGGCTGAAGGATTAAATTTTGCCCGTTATGCCGGATTGGATGGTAAGCAGGTAGCGGAAGTGATTGGCAAGGGGGCGGCACAAAGCTGGCAACTGGATAATCGGGCCACGACGATGTGGAACGGTGAATATGACTTTGGTTTTGCAATTGATTGGATGCGAAAAGATTTAGGCATTGCATTGGCCGAAGCCCGCAGTAATGGCGCTCAGTTACCATTAACCGCATTAGTTGATCAGTTTTATGCTGAAATGCAGCATAGAGGCTACAACCGTGCAGACACTTCTTGTTTAATGGCGCGGTGTGAGCCACCCAAAAACTAATTCAATACCTTTGGGCACTGCAGTATTAACCTGGGTTGATACATCGCCCCATCGTTAGGGCGGCTGTCAATATAGTGAGTTTGTGGTCAATGGGATTAAATAAAAAGGACAGCGTTGCTGTCCTTTTGCTATTTAGGCCAATATTACGACTGATCCTAGGCGACTTAGATGGCGACTTAGATGGCGACTTAGATAGTAAAGTGGATAGAACTGTGTCGTAATCATGGTATTGAGATGATGCTCTATGGGCTGTGGTTAGTTAGCAGCCGGGCTTCGCTTGAATATACTCCAGCTTCACATCACAAATACTCGCCAGGGCACTGGCCGTAGCATCCCGCAATGAGATTTTACCTGCGTTTGACTCCAGCAGCACAACTCGGCTGATATCCTTTGCTTCAAGGTTGTAACGTAATAAATCAGCCAGTGCCATTTGCAGGGGCATCATTGAAGGGTTGAAAGCGGCATTTTCTGCATACCGCCCGGCAAAGCGTTGGCCGTTATGGGTTTCCATCACCACGGCGCTGTAATTGCCAGAGTAAGGCGCATAACTGTAATTGGCTTGAGTTAAGGCAAGTTGTACCAGTTCATCATCTGACTCGACATGCAAAGTATGTTGCTGTTCGCTAAGCAATGGCATGGTGATATTGAGATCTTTAGGGCCAAATGCAAATGGTAGATAGTAACTAAGTGGCTGGGTGGCTTGCTGTGGTAAGTGAATACGGATGGCTTCACCATCGACTAACTCGTTAATAAACTGACGACAATGACCGCAAGGGCTGGCGTTAACAATTAAATCAACAATACGCTGTTCTCCGCGTAACCAAGCGTGGCTGATAGCACTTTGCTCTGCATGGACAGTTTGACATAAGGCATTGTTATTCAGCTCTAAGTTAGCACCCATATAGGCATTGCCTGTTGCACCAATTGCAATAGCCCCAACATAGAATTCACTGATAGGTGGATTGGCTAATGCCGCTGCTAATGGCAGGAGTGCCAACAGCATCTCATCTTGAGCCATTTGGCTTTGTTGTGCCAACTGTTGCAACTGAGCTTGGCTAATAAAACCGGAAAAATGCTCGGTTAATAAAGGTGCAACCGCTGCAGCTAATGGAGCTGGTAGCTGAGTAATACGGTGGGTAAATCTTGCTTGCATTTCCCTTACCTCTCAAATAATAACAGTTTTCAATATATGCTAAGAGCAAATTACTACAGGGATTGCAGGTATTGAACTAATGCACCGAGCAATTTCTGTTTCTTGGTGTCTTGTTCGGTTTCTTCAACCAGGTTTTCGAGCTGGATCACATAATCAGGATCGGATAATCGTTCTTGACAGAAGCTACGCCAACGTTGAGCTTCTTGCTCATCGAGTGTGAATGGATAATTACGGGCGCGGAAACGAAACAGCATTTCCTTTATGCGGGGATCATCGAACTGTAAATCCAGCGCGGCAAGATTTTGTGGCGCAGTATTACGGATAATGTCCATTTTGGCTTTATCGGCCTGGCTGAAAAAGCCACCACTATATAGCATGACGTCCGGATCGGTTTCTGTTGAGCTATAGCCATCTTCAAACAGGGCGATTAATTTCTGTCTGATTTCGGGATGTTGCTTTAGTCGTCGGTATTGTTCCCGGGCAAATGCTTTATCAAAACCTAACCGCTGGGCATTTTCATCCGTTAAGGATTTCGCCGGTGCAATAAATGGGCATTTATTGAGATGGATTTGTTTTACTGGGATAGGTAGCTCATCATCGGCTAAATCACGCCGTGAGGTATACATACGCTTACGGATGGCATCTACATCCATTTCAATGAGCGGTGTCATATCCATCCCCAGATTGACGCAGATGATGGCATTTTTATTGTCAGGGTGATAAGCCACCGGTGCCATCAGGGTGGCACATCCTTGTGATGCACTGATCTTGCTGCTGATATGCATAACAGGGAACATATTCAGCACATCTAATTGTTTGGCCACTTCAGATTTGCGTCGCAGACCATAATAGTAATCAAACAGTTTGGGTTGTTTTTCTTTGATCAATTTAGCGATGGCAATCGTTGCATACACATCTGACATAGCATCATGGGCTTTTTCATGGCTTAGATTATTAGCTTGTGTCAAATGTTCCAATTTAAATGACGGGCTACCGTCTTCTTTCGTTGGCCAAGAGATACCTTCTGGGCGCAGTGCATAGCAGGCCCGAACTAAATCGATAATATCCCAACGAGAGTTACCATGTTGCCACTCCCGAGCATAGGGATCGATAAAGTTACGGTAAAAGCCATAACGGCTGACTTCATCATCAAAACGCAGTGAGTTATACCCCACGACACAGGTATTAGGTTGGCTGAATAATTGGTTGATTTGCCCCATAAACTCGCTTTCGGGGATGCCTTTTTGGTTAGCCAGTTGTGGGGTGATACCTGTGATCAGAATCGCCTCTGGTGAGGGTAAGTAATCCGGTGCCAGCTGACAGTAGAAGGTTTCTTCATCACCGATGATATTCAGATCTTTATCGGTGCGGATCCCGGCAAATTGAGAGGGACGGTCACGGGGTGGGTTTGCTCCGAATGTCTCGTAATCATGGAAGAAGAAAGTATGGGGTGTATTACTTTTCATTGCTGTTTTCTCAAATTCATTTTTTAACTGCAACCATTTGTTATCTAGTTAAAAACTGATCTATTAGCTTCATTTTAGTTTTTACTGTTTTTGGTTGCGTTAACAGTATCTGTGTACCAAAGTGTGTCCAATTTACAATCCAATTTCCCAGTAGTAAACTTGGGGAAAATTTTGGTACACACAGGTGTTATTTTGGCCTTATCTGACAGTAAGTTACGCGCAATTCTCGGCAAGCCATACACTGGCGCGCCAGAGTTGCCAGATCGCGACGGTTTAAGTGTTCGGGTATCACCTGCAGGCACTATATCATGGCAGTACCGCTGCCGCTTTAAAGGCCGCGCTATTCGCCTGAAAATCGGTCGGTACCCAGAGCTAAAAGTAGCGGAAGCTAGGGAAGTGTTGCTTGGCATTAGAAAGGCTGTCGATAACGGCTCGGATCCTAGAGCATACATAAAGAGCCTGAAAAATCAGGATGAGCTACTTACTGTACGTTACTGCTGTGAGAAATTTATTGAAGTAAGAAGCCAAACACTAAAACCCAGTACGATAGCAACGTATGAGTCATGTTTTAGAACTCATCTTTACCCCGCTTTTGAGGGGCGAGAAATAGAACGGATTTCACTTGCTGAATGGATAGACTTTTTTGATCAGCTAAGCACAAGGCCAACGGTTGCAGCGATGGTGCTGAAGCAGTTAAAGACGGTCTGTAACTGGTGCGTTCGTCGCCAGATGATCTCATCAATGGATGTAATGCACCTGCGTGTGTCTGATGTTGGGTGCGCAAGCAAGCAGGGTACTCGCGTACTGACACTGGTCGAGTGCGGCCGGATCTGGCGAGAGCTTGATAAGAGCAGGGCGACACCGTGTATGACTAATGCGGTAAAAGCAGCAATGCTATCTGGAGCCCGAATATCTGAACTGCTCAATGCCAAGCGCGCCGACTTTGACTTTGAGTCCGGGGTGTGGACCGTGCCGCCAGAGAACAGCAAAACCAATCTACCGATCCGCCGGCCGATCACCGCGGGACTAATGAGCATCCTCGAGGAGCAGTGGAACCTATATCGTAGTGACCTATGCTTTCCATCCCCGACAAACGGTAAGACTCCGGTATGGCTAACATCGGTTACTAAATACGTTCGAGAGATTAACGCTCGACTTGATATGCCAAAATGGAGATTGCACGACTTTAGGCGGACGATAACGACTCGACTATCCGAATCTGGAGTTTTACCGCACGTCACTGAAAAAATACTTGGACATACTCTAGGTGGGGTGATGGCTGTGTATAACAAGCACGATTGGCTAGACGACCAGCGCAAGGCTTATGATATGTGGGCTGACAAAGTATTTTTGGCAGCCCGTGGAGACAAGAAGATTGCGATGTTTGAGAAGAGGGCTTAGGCTAAGCGTTTTAACCGATTAAACAAGTATAGTGAAACGTAATGTCTTATTTTTCTTCAGAAAAGATTAATAAAGACTCTGTTTACAAGGGTACGACAGGGTTTGTCACTACAGTCACCTATAAAATGCAATAATTGACTCCGTTATTGAGTTTACTTGAAATGACTTCATATGCGGATAATAATCAGGTAAAACACCATTGGTATACTTAATGATTAGTATTTCAACATCATTTACTATATGTACAAGATATTGAATATGATTGTGTTTATCAATAAATAAGTACCCATTAATTATAGATGAAAGTGTCAAAGTTATGGGATAGCGTAAACGATAGTCACGGGTTAGATTTATATAAGAGCACAGTTTCTCTAATAGAATCGTTAATTTTGTAATAAGCCGGTCAAATTCTATGGTGATTTTTGTGTTTGTCCCTGCCGCAGTAACCCCACCGCCAATTGGGGCATAAATAGTACCATCGCTCATTTCTATAAACGAATTACAAGATTTGTTTCTTAGCGCTTTTCTTTGTTCTGGTGTAATAGGATATTGTGATAGTGATATACCGTTAATTTTGAAGTGAGCAATAGCTTCTGGCCACTGATTATGAATAATCTCAATTACAGTTTTATCTACCCAAAGATATTTTGCGCCCTTCCTACCGTGCTCATAGATTCCAATTAAATACGCTGATTGTTCGGTTATATAGGCGATTAACACTGGTCCAGTACGATTGATAAAGCCTTTACTTTTACCTTTGCTGCAAATTTCAGTTCCAAGGTGAAAGTGGTGTAGACCAAAGTCATTCAAAAAACCATCACTGTAGCTTGTGAGCTTTAAATTACTACTAAGGTAGGGGTTAACATTTTTGCCATTAGTTAAAGCATCAACCAATGAATTAAAACCTGGCACCAAGTCATTTGGACAATTTAACTCTCGAGATAAAAATACTGTCCTCGGTTTAGGAGGAATTTCACGATTTAAAAGGTTCATGTATTGACGAAATACTGATAGGTTATCGTTCTTGCTTGATTTATAACCATTTACTTTCATTTGGTGTTCAGCAAATCTATCCAAGTCACCTTCTAAATCACATCTTATATCCATCAATACCATATTTTTCATATAAATAACGCTCTATTAAAGTGTAAATAATGCGATCTATTCAAATATCACTTTAACCAATGCCGATAATGTTTATATCAGTTCGTTGTGTATATTCTCAAATTCGTACACCAATTGACATTAAAAACGCATCAGCCTCATGATCACAATAACCTCTCACATCATGACTAGACATTGAAACTTCGTTACCGGTCAGTGCAAAGCCCGCCCAGTCTTCCTTTACGTAAGTTAATTTTTTACTTGGCCAATAACAAGTAACCAGCATCAATCTACCGAACTGAATAAAAATTTTATAGGAGTGTTTATTCATAAACTCTAAGAGACTACGAGGTGTGCTTGGATGAGCGTCTACTTCCCATGAACAACCTAGACTCCAAAGCAGGTCTTCTGTCTTCGAAGAATAAGCGAAGATAACAACCTCTGAAGGAGGTTTTGTGTAACCTGATTTATAAAATTGCTTAGCGTGCGTAGGTAAAAGTTTATTTTGAGGGGCCGTGGTGGATTCACTAAGTACAGCACTAGTTTTAAATGTCCATCGAGCTAATAAGTCTCGCTCATCAGCGGTACAGTCAGATACATTTTTATTGCCTTCAATCAAGTCGTATATAAATGGAATTACTTTCTGTTCCAAATCAGACATCCATCCATTATTACATTGAGAACATATAGAGCCTGCCAAGAAGTTAGAAAATGTCATTTCTCTTTCAGGAGACAATAAAGAAATATGCCCCCCAGAAAAATCTCCAGATATAATTTTTGAATGTGCGTTATATAGTTTTTCTTTGGCAATACCATATCTCCGGAGAAGATGTTGCGGGAAAATATGCTCTTTAGCCCTATTGGCTCCAGAACAATCGCCACAACAAAAAGTACATTTTCTCATAAATTTCACGCCCATTATAATGTGTGTAAGGAGGTTTATTATATTCTGTCTACGATTATACTTCTGTAAATTGCTTTACTGTCAACTGCTTACAAAACATTATATTATTGCTCTAACAAAATGGTAGGCCGATACATTACTCCGTTTGTAATAATCTATGTCCGGGTGAGTTGCGGTTAGGCCGTAACATTAGTGCCAGACATTTGGGTCTTGTCCCACTCCCTAAGCTGAGCAGTTACAAAGAATCGCCCATGATGAACGGGGGCAGGGAACCCCAACTTCTTTCGCCAATTCCACAGCGTTACTTTTGATTTGATACGGTAACGCTGCAGTACTTCTTCGGTAGTCAAAAACAGTGGTTCATCTTGCATTTTATTATCTCCATTCATCACTTAACTGATGATTTAAAATCTAATTCTTTTATCTGCTCTACTATTGCAGCGATTTCGTTAAGTCGGTCCACAGCTCTGTGAAAGTTTTGAAGAGCAACCCCATGCCTCGCTGCCGCTCTTACTGCTGGCAGACCATCAACTAAATACACGGTCACGGCCTGCCTAACTTCACTACTGCGGATCTTCGTCAGCATCAGCAGCAGATTGACTCTTTCCGGCGATTCACCGCCGGGTAACAGGTATTTCATGCGGCTCTCTTGAAATTAAATTCTTGCTGCGGCCTTAACCAGCCTGGGCAGTGCTTGTTGAGCCATTCCATGGCGTCAGCCCGAGACTTACCGCTATTCGCAATCACGTACTCAATCAGCTTTTGTTGATAATCCGTCATCTTGAGCAGCCTTCTTATGCCTCTGGCGCGGCTGGAGCTAGCATCCAGTGAGTAACCTTTGAATTTTTAAGAACATCAAAGGGTTCTTCATCGTCCAACTCTACGTACCAAGACAAACCACTCCACATAACATTACAGGCGCGGACTTTTTCACCAAATTGATTCACATGCCAGACGTCACAAAGTTGGTCGCACACCGGCGGCCAATCCTCAACACTAATCCAGCCAGATGCGCGAGTATTCCATTTTTTGACTGCAGAGTATCCTGTGCCAGCACTACTCTCCGGTCGAATCCCGCAATTGGGATTATTACAAATCACCATGCAGCGTTTTGATTGGCGACTAACCTTTACGAAGAGCGGCTGCTCACCACAAAACGGACACGCCTTCAATCCTTCCATCACATCAACTCCTGCTCAGTACAACCCAATTCCCGACACAACCTAACAATCTCAATTTTTCGCCTTGCCGCCGCCATTCTCTTATCCTTGGCTGACACATAATGCTCACGCCTTTCACCAACTAGCAGCATTGAGATCAGCTGCTTACTACTCAGTGGCTTCATTATCGACTCCTAAAATGGAATATCGTCATCCCAGTTATCACCCAGATCTGGCATATACTGCTGAGTTGGTTGTTGCGGAGTTGGGCGCTGCGATGGCGCATATCCAGCACTGTGATGACCATATCCACCTTGACCTTGGCTCTGGTCTTGCTTACTCCCCGCAAACTCCACATCAATCACGCGACAGCGAATTTTTGCACCTTGGCTACCATCTCTTTTCTGGAACTGCTCAAGTTCAACATCATCAGCGGTTAGCAGGATCTTGGTACCCTTGGTCAGGTGTTGAGCCATCTTCTGACCACGCTCACCCCACAAAACAGCATCAATCCACTGGGTCTTTTTTTTGTCGCCATAGCCGATGGAATAGGCACAAGGGAAGCTAGTTACAGCGGTGCCGGAGGAAGTGAAACGCACTTCTGCATCACGGCCTAGATTGCATAATTTGATAAACATTTTTATTCCTAATTAATTTTCTCGTTTCTTTTCTACTGAAATTTTCAGAGTTTTTATGTCATAGCCACGCTTTTCTAATTCCTCTAAAAAAGAGTCGTCCCATTCATTTCTTACGGGGCTATATGATTTCGATGATAGAAATGAAAAGAACAAGGCTCTATCGCAACTAGGAATGCCGTCACCGTTAGCCACAACAAGGTCATTAACTCCATCAACACGGCCATACTGCAATTTAATTTGCCCGCTCTTGGCTCTGGGTGTTCTATATCGCTTCATAACAGCCCCTATTTAATAATCACTGAATCAGGGTTTTGCTTAAGCTCTGCGCCAAACACCACATCACCAGCTTTTAACGCTTTTAAAATGGCCTTTTTATCCGGCGCTATCGTGGTTTTGATTGTTATAAAATCATCATCAAGTCGGCTTTCATCGGTGATATTTACGACAGTTGTGCCTTTACGCATTGAGACTTCGTGAACGCCAGCCTTGAATGACTTCTTACCCAGCTTGGTTAATTCCATACCGAGATATTTAGAAACGCTTTCGGCAGTCTTTTTAGCTTTAGCAGCTCGCGCACTTAACGCCTCAGACTCTGCCTTGAAAGCCGCTTCATCAGCTCTCAAGTTTTTGACATAGCGGATCAATTGTTCGGCTTTGTCGCTGAACTCCATGTCCAGCATTTCAAGCGTGTCAGCCATCGCCTCGGCTGGAATACCCTTTTCATCCAGCAAGCTCAGGATGTCGTTAGAGATTTGATAAAGTGCGGTCATGCTGCCACCTCGAAACGATGTTTATTCTGATTGGCGCAACGATTAAGGCGTTTCTCCAGTTCAGGCGCGTTACCATGGACTTTGCGGAACATGCCTTTATACGTTGCTTGTAATTCATCAAGTGACTGGCACTCGCCCATCAGCTCACACACCTGATCAACCTGAATAGTCAAATCTTCCAGCAAGCTAAGACGCTCACTATCCGCAGCCTCGAATACTTCTTTTTCTTCACGAATGCCTTCGCCTGACTCATTGAGCATTTGGGCAGCTTCAGCCAATCGTTCGCACTTAGGCCAATACTTGTAAGCACGTTTAACGACAGTTTTGCGAATCATCTCGCCTTCGTCAGTTACCCAAGGCCCCATTTTCTTCTTATAAGCCTCTGAGCGGTCACGGATGGCATAGCACTCAGCTAGACTCATTTCCTCAGTTAAAAAGTCACCAGCAAGCGTTTTAACGGTGCAATACACGCCAACGATTGACCCACGGTCTGAAAATGGATTGGTTTTGTGAACAGGCGCTTTATCCAGCCCTATATTTTCGTAAGTGTCATTTTGGTAAACCAGTCGAGCCTGACCCCATAAGATAGAACCTGACTCTTGTGCTAGGTGCATCAACCCCATGTAACTAATATCAAGACATACAGCGGGCTTATTGTTGATCTTGCGAGGTACTAAATACGCATGCTTTAGTGCCGGGTTTAAACTAATGCCAATACTTGCAATGTTGGCCACTGCATTGCGAATCGAATCAGGGTTAGCCATAGCCACAGAGGCTAAGTAATCGTTATTCTGCAAAGCCTGAATAGCGAACTGACTCTCTTGCTCCCACTTCACCTGATGATCAGCTATCGCGTTAGTAAAAAACTGTTCGCTTGCTAGGATTAGTTGCTGGCGCGCCTCTGGTAGCACAACCTGGCGATTATTTTGATAATTCATTCTGCTAACTCCACCACGCTGACCTTTTTCTTAAAACGTGACCGGCGGCAGCGTGGAATAAAATCTGTAGCAAGCCGATGGGTAGCGATAGATTGAGCCTCATCAGGCTGTTCTGCGTTAACTGTAATAACTACTTTTTGCTGGCGACTGCTCGCTAGCGGGTGAAATGTCACTTGATAAATCATATTCCCATCTCCTTTAGTTCTGCTGCGGCCAACTGATCTGCCAACGTCTCACCGGCCGCACTAATCAGGTTTCGTAGGTCATAGCCTGCATCTTCAGGGTGCGTCAGACTTTCAATTGCCAAAGCTCTAAATCTGTCGCTGCAAACAACGCTCTCAACAACGCTATCCATGGAGTAGGACCGCCCCTCACTCCAAACGACCTCATCATTCATCAGGCTTTCGTAAATCTGAGTGCTACGGTTTTCAACCCAGCACTCTTTCCGGTCAATCCGTGACATATCAGCTACGTAGCAGTCCGTTTGATAGCCGGTTACATCTAAAAACATCTGTCTATGCCTTAAAAATTGGGAGAGGAAAAACAACGCTACCTCCTCGCTCCTGAGCTGACTCATACACAGCCAGACGGCGGCGAAATTCGCGCAACTGGCGGTTGTTGCGATCAGGGTTTTCGGCTACTGCAAGCCGAGCGCGCTGGCAGATGGGCTGACGGAACAGATTGAGTAAAGAATGAATCATTTATACGTCCTGTTTGCGTGTTACGCATATTATTAAACATGCGTCCGACGCATTTTACAAGGCGATTTTTGAAATATTTTTTGCGTGGCGTGGTCTAGGCAATAAAAAACCCGCCGAAGCGGGTTAACGAGTGGAGTGGTGAGTGGTTATTTTAGCTTGTCAGCACAGAATAGTGACGCCTGCGCCAGCTCGTTATCCGGCACGAATTTATAACTGCCGCCGCCAAGGTATGGCACAGAGACTTCAAGCTGCCCACCTTTTTGAGCTACTGTAACTTTAGTGCCGTCCTGCATGAATACAGTGTCGCTCGACACTTTAAGTCTTTGTATGCCGCCAGTGCCGTTGTACTCATAGCATGAGACTCCCGAGCCGTTCGGATTGATCTGCATGGTCACTAGATATGGCCCCATCGTGCCAGTCCACAACCCGGCTAAGTTAGGTTGTGGGGTTTGAACGACATTCATAAACTTGTTATTAAGCATGTCGCTGAATGGTGACGCGCAACCAGCCAATAACATTGATAGTAACGCGGCCAAATAAGCCGGTTTAATCATTACAACTCCTATGCGCGTCGAAACACGCCACGTCAGGTTAAAACATAATTTCCATTTGTTTGACGACACCAACTATTTGACATTCATCATTTATTTCGATTGGCTTGTAGTTTGGATTGAGTGGCATTAAATAGCGATTAGGCCCATCAACAACTAGTTTTTTTAGGGTTGCTTCGTTTGAGCTAGGTAATTTTGCTACCACGATATTGCCTGAATGTGCCTCTACACAGGGATCCACGATCACAAAAGCTCCTTCAGGTATTGATGGCTGACCATATGGATTGGTCATTGAGTCACCGACAACCTTTAAAGCAAACGCCTTGGTGCTTACTCTTGCAGATGTTTCTCTGTATTCGCTTGCAAATGTATCTTCACAAGCATCATGCCACTGTCCTGCGTGAATCATAGATATAATTGGCACCTTCTTTACTGAGTGTAACGCAGCTATCACGCTGGCCTTTGATGGCTCCGGTTTTAGCTCGCGATCTATTATTGATACATCGCCGCTTTCTGCCACCATATAGAGTGCTGCAACGGTTGTATTCAGGGCGCTCGCTACTGCTGCCAACTTATCTTTCGCTATATCTTGCTTATTTCGCTCAAAGCGAGACAGGTTTCCACCATCATACCCAGGCACCAGCACAGCAACCTGCTCCATCGTCATCTTTCTATGTTTTCGCGCAAGGCGGACGGCGTCACCAATAGTGATTTTACTTTCTTTTTTCATAATCCAAAATCCAGTCTATTTGAAGAACTATCCGACAAAATTGCATTCTACGCAAAGCGTCTCACGCAAATAATGTTGACACTAAAATGCGCATGACGCATTATTGGGGCGTCGAAACTCAAGGATGCAAAATGAACACTCTCAGACAGCTACGAAGAAGTAAAAATCTATCCGCAATTGAGGTTGCCCGAGCTATTCAATCTGATGTTGGGAACGTCTCAAGGATTGAACGCGGCAAACAGCACCCAACCTTTAGAACCGCTAAAAAACTTGCTGAATTCTATGGGGTTACGGTTGGGGAAATTTACAACCTGCTACCTCTTGAAAATGCGCTTCAGTCTGCATAACCAATGTAATAAAAATGGAGCTTTTAACATGAATATAACTTCACTTTCGAGAATCGATCTTCTGAATCGGTACGTGCAGAAGTGGCTTGAAATGCCCCGCATGACTAGGGCGAAGCTTGCAGATCAGGTTGTGGATGCGTACTTCACTCTTGGCTTTGATGAGCACCTGCAGCACACAGGTATCAAATGGTGTTTGGGTGGTGATGATTTTGAAAAGGATATGCGCCACAACCAGCAAAAGCTGTTCCGATGGCTCGGGCTATATGAGGAATGTAAGTCCAGTCCAGCAAACTTGTTTTATGTAGAGCAGGTGATCGTTGCGGCGATGCCGGCCGAACTGAAAACCGGATATTTGAATGAGGTTTACATGTGCTCTGGCGTGGCAGTGGCCAGAAAGGCTCCTGCAAAGCGCGAAACATTAGATGTTACCGAGCTGGCAATGAAGCTGATCAAGGAAAGCGGCGAGGCACAGATGGCTGCGTTAAACCTTGGTGTTAACCCAACAAAGGAAAGTCTGATTACAGCACTAAGAGAAATTTCAGAAAGCGAAGCTGCATGCGCTGAGGCGCGTAGAGCAATCACAGAGCACTACCAAGTGCCAGAAATGAAAAACCACCGCAGAAGTTTTGGCGAACAGAGTGCGGTGGTTAGTACCAATGAACACATGAATGAACAGAGGTCGTTCAAATTATGAGTAATTTAGCTGAGGAACGCAAGATATTAACTTTCCCCAACAAGAAAGTCTTGCAGGAAAAAGAGGTCGTTGTGGCTGATTTAGATAATGGCTTTACCCGGGTTGCCAACACCCTTGTTGATGCTTTTTGTCGCGTCAAGTTTAGCGATCAGGAGCACAGAGTTCTGTTTGCTGTTATCCGTAAAACTTTTGGATATCAGCAATCGAGTGATTGGGTGGCTCTAGAGCAAATATCCGAGATGACGGGTATGAAAAAGCCACACGTTAGCAAAACCTTAAAGACTCTTATCGAGAGAAATATTCTTGTTAAAGATGGCAAAAAGCTCGGAGTTAATACAGTTATTTCAGAATGGTCTGACAAGCCAAAGGTTACCCAAACAGGTAATAAAAGTTACCTAAACAGGCAACAAAAAAAGTTACCTAAACAGGTAACGGAGATTACCCAAACAGGTAATGCCATTACCCAAATAGGTAACGTGGGTTACCTGAATAGGCAACCACAAAAGAAAGAAACTAATACAAAAGAAATTATAAAAGATATTACGCACAACTCCGTTGATGCTGAATCTCAAAATTCAGTACCGGTTGCTAAGCAGAAAAAAACACCTAAGGCCAAAGCGGTTCTTGATTACTCAAGCTGGCCATCATTGCCAAGCAAACAGGTCATGAGTGACTGGTTAGCACTGCGTAAGCAAAAGCGATCTCCGATTACGCAGACCGTGGTGAACCAGTTCGGTAAGCAATTCGTGGAGGCCGCAAAGCATGGCCTGAGTGTTGAGGACTGTTTGACTGAGTGTGTAACTCGTGGCTGGGCAGGCTTTAAGTGCGAGTGGTTGCTGAATAGCCGTAGCACTACCCCCAAGCATAACCTGAGCATTCAGGCATACAGCGCTGACTCAACAAACGACTACAGCGATTACGCCAACGACTTTGCAACCGGGGAGGAGTTTTTCAATGCATAAGCCACAGTCAATCTCATCTCTGATGGAGCGCATCAAAAATATCGGTCCAGCAAATGCCAAGCCCCGCACTTGGGAAGACATTCAAGCAGAGCGCCGCGAGGCTGAAAAATCATACGCGGCAGAGTTTGATGCTCGTTACATGCAAGCAAAGCTGCAAAAGCTATTTGGCGAGTCAGGTATTAATCAGCATTTCCTAAGCTGCACTTTTGACAACTTCGAGGTGCAACTGCCTGAGCAGCAAAAGGCTTTGGACTATGCCAAGCGATACGCTGAGCTGTTTGCTGATTACGCAAGCAAAGGCAAAGGGTTCATGTTCAGCGGGACACCTGGCACCGGCAAGAATCATCTAGCCTCCGCCGTGGCCAATTATCTAATCGCGAAAAACAAACCGGTTGTACTGCTCAGCGTGATGGATTTGCTGTCTAGAGCTAAAGCGAGCTATGGCAAGCCGGGCGTAACTGAGGAGCGGTTGCTCAAAGAGTTCTGCCGTCCCGAGTTGCTGATCATTGATGAGATTGGTTTGCAGCGAGGAACTCAAGACGAGTTGCTGTGGCTGACCCGGATTATTGATAAGCGGTTATATGCAAACCGGCCGACCAGTTTTATCACCAACCTTGGCAGCAAGGAGCTACGCGAACTGCTGGGCGATCGAAGCTTTGACCGGATTAAAGATGCGACGGCCTTCTTTGTGCCTTTTCACTGGATGAGCCACCGGGGGAGGATGTCAGCATGATCAATCAAGAGCTTGTGCAAATCGTCAGCGATCTGCGGCAAAAGCAGATCAGGGCAAGAAATGCCGGGGCAGATAGTGAGCGGTATGTGTCAGAGGTGGCCGGTCTGATGCGTATGGCGTGGATTGCCGGGTTGAGTGAAGAAGCGCAGTGGTTGAGTGGGCAGTGGTTCGAAATGACTGAGTTAAATGACGGGGTTGCGGCCTAACTGTTGATTATCGGGGCGTTCTAATTACTGGTAGTACGGATGTACCACAAAAGAATTTGGGTGCCTCATAAGCGATTTTAGAAGGATTTTAGATATGAGCGCGCTTGAGGAAACTTTAGCTCTACAGATCAGGGCTTTGAAGTTGCCAGAGCCGGTGCGGGAACACAGGTTTCATGCTGTTAGGAAATGGCGATTCGACTTTGCTTGGCCAGAACTGATGTTGGCTGTGGAAGTTGAAGGCGGGGCATGGTCAGGTGGCCGGCATACAAGAGGCTCGGGCTTTACTAAAGACCTCGAAAAGTACAGTGAGGCAATGAGTTTGGGCTGGATTGTTTACCGGGTAGATGCAGCGTTGATTAACTCAGGGCGGGCAATCGAGGTTATTGGGCAGTTGGTGCAGAGGGCTGCGTAGTGAGAGGGTTGAAGAAAATGATCGGTGGCAAAATTCTAAAGACTGGTCGGAAGCTGCGAGGGTTTACTCAAACCGAAGTTGCAGAAGTTTATGGTGTTGACCAAAGCACTTACAGGCGCTGGGAATCTGGTACTCACGCTGTAGGTTATGACGATCTGGAAACCATTTGCGACTTGGTGTTTAAGATGCCATCAGAAGAACTAAAGCGGATGGTGCTCAATGCCTAGAACTATCAAAGAAGTCCGCCGCGAGTTGAGGGCGTGGGGTAATTACTGGCGCTGGCAGGAAATGGGGCAGGGGTACGCAAAGCGCAGTGCTTGTGACAAGCTCGGCGAGGTCATGACCAACTCAGATGCTCACTTATTCGATGACGATTTTGATGCCCCAGAGCATATTCGAGCTATCGATAAAGAGATTCAGCGCCTCTGTGAACAATGCCGCCGAGCCGTGAGAGTCCGGTATATCTGCCAAGGTGTCTGGACGCTGGCCGGGTTCCGCGAGCGTAAGACATATGAGTATTGGCTAAGACTGGCTGAGATGGAGCTGGTGTGATGCCAGCTCGGTGATCATCTTGTGCGGAAAAGCTGCTTAAGGGTGGTGTCACCCAGCTTGAGTCTATCAGCGCACAGCCCCAGAAATTCCGCTGACAGGTTGCCGCGGTTCAGTAGATTGATTAGCCGCTGGTTTTCGTTGTCGGTCGGCTCCGCCCCATACAGCTCGCGATACAACGCCTTATTGCCGCCTAATTCATCGCGTCTAGCTTTTAGGAAGTCACGGGCGGCATTAGCGTAATGGGTGTGTTCGTTGGTTTTTTTTGGCATAGCTGTATTCATCAGTTAATTCCATTGGACTGTAAATAAATCAAAAATGATTTGCAAATTAAATCAAAGATGATTTAAGCTCGATGTAAATCAAAGATGATTTAACAATCAAATCAAAGATGATTTATCTAGTTTATTAAAATTCAGATGGATGGGGCTTAAGTGAAAGACGTTGCGATTTTTTTATTCGACTTGACCGGCATCATGGCACAGCCGTGGCTTGAGGCGGGGTATACCTGTTACATCGTGGATATTCAGCACCCGACGGGGATAACGCCTGATAACAAGCGCCCAGGCTTGTTCAAAGTCGGGGCTGATTTGCGCAGTGGTTGGTTGCCGCCGGCGGAAACCGTCGGGCGGATTGCATTTGTGGGGGCATTCCCTGAATGCACTAATGTCGCTGTGAGTGGTGCGGCCCATTTCCTGAAAAAAGGACCAAGGGCGCTGGCATTGTCACTGGATTTGTTCGCAACCAGTAAGGAAATCGCAGAATGGAGCGGCGCGCCTTACTTTATTGAAAACCCGATCAGCACTTTCAGCACCTACTGTGGCAAACCAAACCATATTTTTGAGCCTTATCGGTATGGCGGCTACCTTCCAGAGAATGACCGGCGTCCGCGGTGGCCTGATTACATCGCGCCAAGGGATGCCTACCCGAAAAAAACCTGCCTCTGGACTGGTGGCGGCTTTGTGATGCCGCCGGTAAAAGAGGTGAAGCCAGAGGACGGTTATAGCCGTCAGCATAAGATGCTGGGTGGCAAATCACTTAAAACAAAGAATATCCGCAGTGCCACCCCGCGTGGTTTTGCTCGTGCCGTGTTTGAATCAAACGGCAAAGAATTGAATAGCCAGGCGGCTTAATAACGGAAACTGAATCATGGTAAAAATAACTAAAAAACAAGCTGAGTTGTACCACGTCAGACAGGAAGGATTCGAAGGCTGGGCCGATATTGTGCTGATCTGCGGCGAGCAGTCAGTCTCAGTGATGATTCGCTCGGATTATGGCAGCTTTGATCACCACTGGAGTCACTGCGGTTACGACCCCAAAGAGTTCCTGAGCAACTGCGAATTTGAGTACGCAATGAATAAGCTGTGTGATGACTTTCTTGTGTTGGATCAGTCGGGTTGTGAGACAGCTATCAAGCAGGCAATCATTGAGCGCCGCCGGATTGGTCAAATTGATAAGCATACTGCCAGAGAGGCTTGGGAGAGCATGCCAGAACTTGCCTACGCATCAACAGACAAGAACACATACACAAACATGGTCTACATGCACGATAGTTTTGACGATATTTTTGATGAATACGATGAGATGCCACGAGACACAAAACCATCGCCAAGTTGCCAAGACTTCTGGAATGAGTGCTGGCTACCATTCATTGAACAATTAAAATCTGAACGGTCAGCGGTCGCGGCCTAAACATAACGGAAACTGACCATGGCAACTGAGCATCATTTGAAGATAGACCCAGAGTTGTATAACGCCGTCAGAAATCGCACCAAAACCGCCGAGATTCGCCGTGATGACCGAAATTATAAAGTCGGTGATCTACTAATAATCTATCCGTTTGACCGCCAATCAGGGTGCCGGATTGGGGATGATGAGTGTCGGCGCGTGGTCACTCATAAAGTGGATGGAGGTCAGTTTGGTATCGAGCCTGGTTATTGTCTGCTGTCGATGAATTGAGAGGTTCGCATGAAATGGATTTTACTGCTGCTTACGTTTCCCGTTGCTGCTGCGTCAGAGGCTGATTGGGTTGAGCTTTACTGTAATGGAGAGGTTGAACATGCGCTGCAGGATAGGACCCGGGTTGATTGCTTAACTAATACCCATGCCATTGAGTATGATTTCGCTCGCAAGTGGGCGGAAGCGGTGGGGCAGTCTTTGCATTACTCTGTGATGACCGGGCAACGTGCCGGAATTGTTTTGATACTGCGAACTCCTGCGGATGAACGACACTGGAAACGATTGGTCAATGTGATAGAAACTCACGGGCTACAGATTGATGCTTGGCCTCTTAGGGTCTACAAATTACAAGAACAGGCAAAAACGCCTTAAAATCAGGCAAAAACGCCCTTTTTTTACCCCTCGAAAATGCTAATATTTTTGTATGCTGACGCAAGTAGCAATCACTGAAAAGCTTCGTTTCTGATGCTTTTTTGTTGCGTAACGACAGCCTTTTATTCCATCACATCCCTGCCTGCAGCCCTCCACTTCGGAGGGCTTTTTTATTGGAGATTTGCAGCCTTGTTCACCAAGTTGCATGAATGGCAAGGCCGCCTTATCGCCTATCTGGGAGGAGGTAGTGTTAGCGCCTATAGCTATGATGCCGCCGCAAAAGCGGGGGAAGTTAATCAACTTATTGTCAACTCACTTTATCCCTACGATTACCGCCTGATCAGCATGATCATCTCTGTCTGCGGCCTGCTGGTCGTGGTCGTGCGGCTCGGTTGGGATATCTGGACTTACTTTGATAAGCGCAAGCAAGGGCGGGCTGATGAATGAAGAACCTTATCAAATGCTCCATTGCTTCGCTGATAGCCATTGTCTGTGGCGGCACTTATATAAGTGCAGATAACAGCAATCAACCTATTGGTGATGTGTATATAAATGGTGAGTACATCACCACATTAAGGGTCACGCCTAAAGGTCTAGCGCTTATCGGCAATGCTGAGGGGTGCAGGCTTGATCCTTATAAATGCCCTGCTGGGTTGCTGACCAATGGTGTCGGCAATACGCATGGTGTTCCCCAAAAACCGATTTCCGAGGCTCAGGCCGCTAAAGACTGGGTGCTCAATATTAAGAATTCTGAAATTTGTCTTGCTGCTGCGATGCCTAATTCTGACATACGCAATGGGCAATTTGATGCACTCGCATCGTTCGTGTTTAACACAGGCTGTACGCGATTCAGGACTAACGCAGACGGCAGTAAGACAACTATTTATAAGCTGGTCCATGCGGGTTATTACTCTGGTGCCTGTGTTCAGCTCTATCGATGGGTGTATGCCGGTGGAGTTAAGTTGCCCGGGCTAATTAAACGGAGGGGTGCTGAATATGCTCGATGCGTTGAGTCTGATTAAAATTGGTGTTCTGACAGCGTTGATTCTTGCTGTGGTTGCGCTCTGGCTTAGGCTTGATGCTGAGCAGCTTAGATCGCAAGGGCTGCAAGAGAAGTTGCAGATCGCGGCAGATGCTAATACGGCTGCCAGTGCAGTGATTGATGGCCTGAAAGCTGATAATGCTGATGTTAATAAGCTGTTGGTTGAGCGGCAACAACGGTACAGCAAGCAGGAGGCTAGGTTACATGGAGATATCAATGCACTTAGGTCGAAGCTGGAAAGTGTTGATTGTTACAGCAAGCCTTGGCCTCGTACTGTCTCTGAGCGGTTGCGCGAGTCCTACTGAGATAGTCAAAACCAAGGTGGTGAAAGTGTTGCCGCCTGCTGGTTTGATAGTGCCGTGTTTTAAACCAGTGCTCACCGGCGCTACTCCGGCGGCAACAGTGGAAGATGTTCTGAAATTGAAATCAGCACTGGGTCAGTGCGCCGCCCAGGCTGATGAGTATTTGAAGTGGCGGAAAGCGATTGAGGAGGGTGGTTGAATGGAATAAATAGCGCACCTTATGCTAAGGAAGCTTAGCCGTATAAACCCTGACGATACTGGGGAAAGGCGCTCAAGTTGGGATTAGGCGTTAACGGACACAGCCTTGCCGTAGCCGAGAATATCCCGCCCTAAGATGACTATGTTTAGCCGGTTATGGACGCATGACCGGGCTAACCTGTACTTATTTTTTGAGTGATTACAGGTTAGATTGTGTGATGTGGGTCGAAAATAGCTCTGGTGCGCCAAGTTATTCTGTGAAGGGATTAATTGGTTTGGAGTTGATATGACAACACTGCACGCTGTACCGGTAAAGTTGATTGTAAATTTTGTTGACGATAATGGAAAAAGCTATACAGCACGGATAGGCAAGATGAATGATGCTGAAGAGTATCATCTTTATATTGATGAAAAGCGGTACATAATTGATAGGTCTGAATTTGAAGAATGTGAATTCGAGGATGATTTACGCTCATTAGCGATGAGCAAGATATATAAATTGTAGCCCTATTTTTATTGTATGAAGCCCCGTAATTGCGGGGCTTTTTTGTGCCTGTTTTAAGGCCTAGGCAGTGCAAGCTGAAAAGGGAGTTAGTCCGCTCCTCTGGCCACCTTATTCCGGACTTCAATTAAAGGACACGATTATGGAAGGCTATCTGCTAACTGAGTCTGAGTTCGCTGAGGTGAAAAGCGCCTTTGCCGCCAATTCTGAAAACCTTGTTGATGCAAGGCGGGTGCATGAGTGGCTGGGTGTTAAGACTCAGTTCTCAAAATGGATTCAAAAAAGAATTCAAAAGTATCAATTTGAGTGTGGTGTTGATTACCAAATACTTATAGTCAAAAGTGACTATAACGAGAAAATCAATAACTTACGGGTAGGAAGATCTTTCGAGGAGTATTTGTGCAGTCCTGATATGGTTAAGCATTTAGCTATGGTTGAAAGCACCGAAAAGGGCAGACAGGTTCGCAAATATTACATCGATGTAGCTACTCGCGCTCAGGAGTTGTTCGCGCTGCAATCAAATTTAAACCGACTGTCATTGTTAGACCGTCAGACCTTTGATGACGCATCGGCGGGTAGCCGGGCAATGTTGAAGCGCAAAGCTTTCCTGGCTAACGAGGCTCAGGTATTCAAAGAGTTGATCGAGAAGGCTCAAGGGAATCTGTTTTTAGGTCAGGAGGCGGCGTGAGCGATGGAAGTATTTAAGCCTAAGGGTCGCTGGACTGGATTTTCGACACTTATGTTGCTCGCTTTCGCTTGGCTCTTTAGCCCGAAGTTTGCTGCGAGGATTTTAAACGATTCGGTTGGTAAAAGGCTGAACAAAATGGAGGCGGATGATGCCACCAAGAACACCTAAGCCATGTGCATATCGCGGCTGTAAGCGAGTGACTACAGAGCGGTATTGTGATGAGCATAAGTCGTGCGGATGGGAAGCGCATCAGCAGGGTAAGTCGGCATCAGAGCGTGGCTATGGCTGGTCATGGCAGAAGCTCAGAATGCAGGTACTCAAGCGAGATAAGTTCCTGTGCTGCGAATGCAGACGAAAAGGTAAAGCGGTGCCTGCCAATGATGTGGATCACATCGTGGCTAAAGCTCATGGAGGTAGCGATTCTATGGACAATTTAGAGTCACTTTGTCGGAAGTGCCACCGCGCTAAAACCGCTCTAGAACGCGCTCAGTGAGGCGTTAACCATTCTGCATGTGCTCAGTCGAGCGTGTAAAAATAATTGATTTCAATGCTGCTGGCTGCTCATGCTGCATGGGTAGGGGTGGGGTAAATCTCTACAGGGTGACGCTAACTGACCGCCCGTCTAAGTCTATTTTTATGCGCGAGAAATAAGAAACTTTTTTTTGGATTTTTGGAGGCCAGTAAAATGTCGCTGGTTCGCGCTGCTGGTGCGGGTCGCAAGCCAGATACGGGTAACAGTGTTTCTGTGGTAAATGGCTCTGAATGCCTGCAAAAAGTCGAAATTCCACTGGGTTTACGTGATGAAACTGCGACTCGGGTGTGGGTTACACAATCACAGGTTTTAATTTCCCGGCAGCTACTCACTGAGGCTGACTTGCCGATCTTGCTTAGCTACTGCAACTCGTTTTCTTTATACCTACAAGCCGAGCAAGAAGTTTCTGAAGGTGGGCTTACTGTTTCCACAGCTGATGGCGGCCTGAAAAAGCATCCGGCCATTAACGCTAGACAAGACGCTTTATCATCACTTATTCGATGCGGCTCACTGCTCGGACTAGATCCGCTGAGTCGGACAAAAATATTTGGCTCTGGGAATAACAACTCTGAGCCTGAGAACAGCTTTAAGGACTACGTGTAATGCCTAAATTTTCATGCGTTGTCAGCGCTCATAAGTACGCCAGAGACGTGGTGTCCGGAAAAATTCCAGCATGCCATCACGTAATTAATGCCTGTAAACGGCACTTGTATGACCTTGAGCGATCTCAGGCTGACAAAACTTTCCCGTACTACTTTGATAAAGTGAGGGGTGAACGCGCTTGCACGTTTATGCAGCAGCTCGTTCACACAAAGGGGCAGTGGGCTAAGAAGCCGCTTAATGAGCGAAAAATCAAGCTGGAGCCATGGCAGAAATTCATACACGTTGTGCTTTATGGTTGGCTGCGAAGAAGTGATAAAACAAGGCGTTTTCGGCAGGCTTACATTGAAGTGCCTCGCAAAAATGGCAAGTCAATTATCGCCGCTGGTAACGGCCTTTATACCTTTTGTGCTGACGGTGAAGGTGCCCCTGAGGTTTACGCAGGCGCAACAACAGAGAAGCAGGCTCACGAGGTTTTCAAGCCTGCAAAGCTGATCGCCTCTGCACTTCCAATGCTGCGCTCTGCTTTTCATGTTGATGTATGTGCTAAGAAGCTGGTTAAGCCTGATGGGTCAGTTTTTGAGCCTGTTATCGGCAACCCTGGCGATGGTGCTAGCCCTCACTGTGCGATTGTGGATGAATATCATGAGCACGACAATCCTGATCTGTACGATACGATGCAGACCGGTATGGGGGCGCGTACCCAGCCGCTGATGTTTGTCATCACCACAGCAGGTAGTAATTTGGCTGGGCCATGCAAAGACCTGCACGATGATGTGATAAAGATCCTTGATGGTTCGATTACAGATGATGAAATCTTCGGGATTATTTACACCATTGATGAGGGTGACGACTGGACAGACCCAAAGGTTTTAGAGAAAGCCAACCCAAACATTGGGGTTTCAGTAGACAAAGGCTACCTGTTGAGCCAGCAGCTCCGAGCAATGCGAAGCCCCCGCTACGCCAGCATTTTTAAAACCAAGCATCTTGATGTTTGGGTTAACGCGTCTAGCGCCTTTTTCAACATGGAAGATTGGCGAAGCGCTGAGGATTTGTCGCTTAAAATTGATGACTTCGTTGGCGATCCGGCGTGGTTTGCGCTGGACTTGGCTTCAAAATTGGATATCTGCTCTTTTGTGCAGGTTTTCACTAGACGTGATGATAACGGACTACTCCATTACTACGTATTCAGTCGTCACTACTTGCCGGAAGAAACCATCTTCAACCCAGATCAGAAAAACACCGAGCTTTACAAAAAGTGGGTATCAACCCCGTGGGCCAACTCAGATGGCAGCGCTTTGAAGCCAACTGACGGGGCTGAAATTGACTTTGGCACCATTGGATATGAAGTTATCGATCTTGCTGATGGGCACTCAGTCCGGGAGGTGCCTCACGACCCTTGGAACGCCGCACAGCTTGCGCAGCAGCTTAATACTGAGGGGTTGCCGGTTGTAAAAATTCCACAGAATACCGCTCACTTGTCACCCGGCATGAAAGAGCTGGAAGCAGCATTAAAAGCCGGTCGATTGCACCACGATGGTAACCCGGTACTGACTTGGATGATGTCAAACGTTATCTCAAAGACCGATGCCAATGAAAACGAGTTTCCCCGCAAAGATAAGCCAGACCAAAAAATTGATGGTGCAGTCGCGCTGATCATGGGTGTTGGTCGAGCAATGTTGGATGAAGGTGATTGCTTCAATGCCTTGGCAGATTTTAACGAGGAAGATTTTGTATTGTGAAAACATTTATTAACTTGGTCGGCCTCGGCGGTTTTTCTGCGTTGTGCGCTGGCTGTTACTTACATTTTGGCTCAGGTACAGCATTAATGCTGGGTGGCTCGCTAAGCCTGCTGTTCGCCTTGGTAGCGGCTAAAAACTCAAGGGGCACATAATGTTTGAGATGTTATTTCGAAGTGCGCCCAGTGGTGAAAATCCGGCGGTGCCACTTTCAGAACTGGCAAGTGATTCATGGTTATGCACCGGGGCGGTAAGCGAAAATACCGCCCTTACTTTATCTGCCGTGTATGCGTGTATAGGTGTGCTTGGTCGCTCAATGGGGCAGCTCCCTTTGCATGTTATGCGTAAGGTTGATGGCGAGGTGGTGCGAGCGACAGATCACCCCGCTTATTACTTGCTGCATGATGAGCCGAATCAATGGCAAACATCATACAGCTGGCGCGAAACTTCGATGTTTCATCTCGGAGGGTGGGGGAATAGTTACTCATATATCAAGCGGAGTCGAAAAGGTGAAATCCGGTCTCTGGAGTTTCTGAAGCCTATTGAGGTGGCTCTGATGAAATCTAATTCTGGCCGGTATGTTTACCGTGTGACTAATGATGAGTTGGGGCAGGCTGGGATTAGTCCTTTCGACATGCTGCACATTAAGGCGATAGGTGCTGACTCTAAGATTGGCAAAAGCCCGATCACACAGTGTCGAGAGTCATTTGCTTTAGGTTTGGCTGCTCAGAATTATGGCAACCAATTCTTTGCTGGAGGTGGGCGCCCCACCGCAATTGTTAGTGCTAAATCAGCATTAAATAAGGATAGCTGGGGCATTTTAAAAGATGCTTGGAAATCAGCTAAAAACGCCCTTAAGCGTGATGACAACACCACCCTATTACTACCGACTGAGTTGGAATATAAATCTCTGACTATTCCCCCGGAAGATGCGCAGTTTCTTGATACCCGAAAATTCAACAGGTCAGAAATTGCCGGGATTTATAACGTCCCTGCGCACATGATTAACGATCTTGAGAAAGCTACTTTCAGCAATATCTCAGAGCAAGCCATTCAGTTTGTGCGGCACACGATGACGCCGTGGATCGTGAATTACGAGCAAGAGATAAACCGAAAGGTGTTTACCGAGGCTGAGCGCAAGGCGGGTTATTACGTCAAGTTCAATCTTAATGGACTGCTGCGTGGCACAGCTAAAGAACGCGCCGAGTTTTACACAAAAGGCATTCGTGATGGTTGGATGAGCCGCAACGAAGTTCGGGCACTCGAAGAAATGAATAGAGTTGATGGGTTGGATGATTTCATTCTGTCAGCAGACTTACAACCAAAACAGCCAGAGGCAGTTAATGAGTAAAGATAATCAGTTTTATTGCACTGGTGAAGTGCGGATGGAGACCCGAGAAGAAAATCAAGCTCCAGTTATTATCGGTTATGCCGCTAAGTTCGATACCCGCTCCAATAACTTAGGCGGCTTTGTTGAAGTCATCGCCAAGGGCGCTTTTGATGATGTGCTTGAGGATGATGTCCGAGCCTTGTTCAACCATGACCGCAACTTTGTTTTGGGGCGCGTTCCCGCTGGCACGTTGAAGCTGTCGGTCGACAATGTGGGGCTGCGCTATGAGATTACCCCGCCTGATACTCAAACGGTTAGAGACTTAGTTTTAGAGCCGCTTAAACGTGGTGATATTACCCAATCAAGCTTTGCTTTTAGATTGCCGAGTGATGGCTATCGTTGGGATGAGGGGGACGATGGTGTTTATGTTCGCACCATTACCCGAGTATCTAAATTGCTTGATGTGAGTCCAGTAACTTATCCAGCCTATAACGATACCGAGGCATCTGCCAGAGCCTTGAATGAAGCAAAAAAGGCACTGAAAACCGATTCAGAAGAACAGCGGCAACTTGCTGTTGCGCAAGAGCAGGCACACAGAGATCGCCTTTTAAAGACTCTGTAACCCCATAAATTTACATCAAATCTATCGGCCGCCATTAAGCGGCTTTTTTATTGGAGTTTTACCGCATGAAATACCATGAAATGCTGCAAAAGCGCGACACTATTGCCCGCCAAATGCGCGAATTGAACGATAAAGTGAAAGATGAAAAACGCTCTTTTGATGAAGCTGAAAACAAGCGCTGGGGAGATATGCTGATTGAGCATGATAATCTCGCTGCAAAGATTGAGCGTGAAGAACAGCTCCGCGCGATGGATGAAAAGTTTGCTCAGGATCATCAAGACGAGCAACGCAGTGATGGCGAGAGTTCTGTTGAGCAACGACAGGCGGAAGCCTTTACAACATACCTGCGCCACGGTTTTTCTGATTTGACTCCAGAGCAAAAGGCCGAAATCCGTGCATTAGGTACAGGTGCTGGTGCTTCTGGTGGTTTTACTGTGCCAGCCACATTTGTCGCCAAGGTAATTGAGTCAATGAAAGCCTTTGGCGGCATAGCTAATGTTTGCCAAGTGATTAACACTGCTAATGGTGCAGAAATGCAATGGGCTGTTTCAGATGGTCGTACTGAAATGGGTGAAATGCTTGCGGAAAACGCTGAAACAAGTAAGCAAGATCCTACCTTTACTCAAGCAACGCTTGGGGCTAAAAAGGGTAGCTCTAAAATCATCCTAGTTTCTAACGAAATGCTGCAAGACTCAGGCATTGATATTGATGCGTTTATTGCTCGTCGCATTGGTCAGCGTTTAGGTCGACTAGAAGCAAGTCAAATTGTGCAAGGTACTGGCGCTGGTAATAATGTAAACGGTTTAATCAAACAAGTTCAGCTATCGCACCAAGCTGCTGCCGCTGCTGCCGTAGCTTATGAGGATTTGATTGAGCTTAAACACGCCGTTGATCCAGCTTATCGCATGGGTGAAGGTTGCCGTTTTGCTTTCAATGATGCCACTTTAAAAGGCATGAAGTTAATGAAAGATGGTCAAGGCCGTCCATTGTGGCTTCCTGCTATCGCTGGTGTAGCCCCTGCTACCATTGATGGTGATCAGTATGTCATTGACCAAGCTTTGGATGCTGCGGCAACGGGCAAAACCTCAGTGTTATATGGTGACTTTATGAACGTGATTTTACGTCGAGTTACCTATCAGCAATTACGCCGCTTAACTGAGCGTTATGCTGAATTCGACCAAATGGGATTTATCGGCTTCCATCGTTTTGATGTGCTGCTTGAAGATTTGGCCGCTGTAGCAAAACTTACTCACGCTTAATTGGTTTGCAAGGGTGCTATTTAGCGCCCTTTTTATTGGAGTAAGTTATGGCTAAAAAGCAAAAAGAAAAGATTGAACAAGCAGAGCAATCAGAAGTTACCCGTGATGCAAAGGTGACTTTGTTAACCGCTTTGGCTGATTCAGAGTTAAACAAGCGGTTTGCTTGTGGAGATGAGTATCCTTGTGATGCAGAAACCGCAACTCGATTAATTGAGCGAGGCATGGCTAAAGAGGCTAAGTGATGCTTGATTTAGCAAATATTAAGTTACAGCTAAATATTGAAGTTGATGATACTAGCGAGGATAGCTTATTAACTGGTTATCTATCTGCCGCAAAGCGTTTAGCTGCTAACAGAGTTAACCGTCATATTTACTGGTCAGAATCAGAAAAGCCAAGTGATTCAACTTTAATCCCTGAGAATGCAATTGATGCTACAGAGGATATTTGTTTATCAGTGCTGCTTTTGATTGGTCATTTCTATACAAATAGAGAGGCTAGCAGTGAAGTCACTCTTAAAAATATTCCGCTCGGTGTTTCTGCATTGCTAGAGCCTTATCAAATTATAAATCTGTGAGGTGATATGAGAGCAGGAAAGCTAAACATTCCAGCAATCCATTATCAAATGCACAAAGGCCAATCTCCATCTGGCGCAATCAAAAACCAACTTAAAAAGCTGCGTTCTATCAAGATTGGCTTAGATGATAAGCGCAGTGATCAAATGGGCAATACTGACGCTGGCGATAGAAAGCAGGGCTTAAACGAGTACCACCTGCTTGCCCGTCATCATCCGAAACACCGCTTTAGGCTTGGTGATTACCTTGAAATTCGAGGTGAGTTCCTGAAAGTCACCGCGGTTGATGATCTAGACAGGCGGCAGCCCGTGAAGGTTGAAGCTGCTTACAATCCAGCGGAAAAGCTGCCAAAGGTGTCGCCGTGATTGAAAAAATCGAAGTAACCGGGCTGTCAGCGTTGGAAGATATGCTCAATGAATTAGCTTTTAAGGATGCAAAGCGTGTACTCGGAAAGGCTGCTCGTGAGGCAATGATACCAGTCCAACTAAGTGTCGCCTTAAACGCTGGTTATGACGCTGATAATCCTGATGATCACATGCGTGAAAACGTCAAGATGAATACAAAATACGGTAGCAAGGGCGAGGGGCGGGACACTGCTGTTACTATCCGGGTTGGCTTTAACAAAATTCACGCTCAAAAGGCTATCGCCCAAGAGTTTGGTACTGAGAAGCAGCAAGCTGACCCATTTATGCGGCCAGCACTCTACAACCACCGCGAATCTGCGGTGCAGAAGTTCAAAGACACGCTGTCCGAGCAGATCGGTAAAACCCAGCGCAAGTACGCCCGCCAAGCCGCAAAAGGTAAATAGCCATGAGTCAAATACGCAATCCTGCCATCACTTTGGAGGCTGGGATAAGGGGCCATTTGTCTGAAAAAAGCGGCTTGAGTGCATGGTGGTTTCAGCGTCCAGAGGATGAAGAAAACTGTTTTGTATTTCGCAGGATAAGCAATGGCTTTGTTAATGGTGGTTTACGCAAGACAGGGATTAACAGTGATATTTACTCGATAACCCTTTATCACACGGATCCAGATGAGGCTTTGGCTTTGATTAATTCAATTACCTATGAGCTTGATGATTTTGGCGGCTTATTAGGTGGCTACCCAGTCCAACTTATAGAAAGCAATGGCGGTTTCGACCAAATCCTCAAAGGCGAGGAAGGCGAAGCCCAGTACCAGTTTAACCGTGATTTTCGAATTTATTACTAACTGAGAGGTTATGAATGTCTGCAATTAAGGATCCATCTGAATACGCCAAGCTGCCCAAGGGTACTCGGTTTTTGTGGGGGGCGGTAACCGCTGCAACTGATGCGCTGAAGCTGCTCAAAGACGCTGATGCAGTGGGTGCCACTGGTAAAAAATCAAGCTTTGTTGAGTGCACCCGCTTGATTGATACCTCTAAGAAGTTCATGGCTGATATGTCAGAAGGGCCAGATAAAGAATTTGTGTTCCTTGATGATCCAACTGACACGGATTTAGTAGCTTTTCTTGCTGCCGCTGACAACGATGAAACCGTGAAAGTTCGCATTGAATTTCCTAACGGTCGCTGGGCGGACATGACTATTGCCCTGGCTGGCTGGGAAATGCAGGAGCTTGAAAAAGGTTCTCCGATGAAAGTCGTTGTCTCTGGCAAGCAAAATGATATTGCTCGCGGCTATACCGCCCCATCAGTTTAGTAGGTACTTATGAAAGACTTAAAATCCCGGCTGCTGTCAGCCAAAAAGCGCACCCCCGTAAAAGTCCATGTTTTCGGTGATGACTTTGAGGCTGTCTGCTCACCAGCGGCAAAAATTGCTGAATACAACAAACAAGTTGAAAATGCTGATTCGGATGAAATTCTAGATTTGGCCGCTCAGTTTGTACTTGATTCTTTGCTCGAAGAAGATGGCAGTGTTGCCGCCGCAAGCGTTACGCCTCAAGAGTTAAAGGACGTTTATTCATACGCTGAGATCTTCGCGGCATTTCAGACCATTACTGCAATCAACACAGATGTTGATGCAGCAAAAAACGCTTAACCGCCTCGCCAATACTAAGCCTCTGCTTTGAACTCGGAGAGAGGCTTGGTATCGCAGATCCTCGCATTCTTTATTATGACTCTGACCTAGAGCTGTTAACGCTTTGGGCGGCTCACTTTAATTTGAAATATGAGGACGGCGAGGCGGGTAACCACATGACCGACACTGCTGATGATGATTATCAAACCAGTGCGTGTGAACGGTTATTGATGATGTGATGGAGTTGTTATGGCTGACGTTGCTCGGCTTACAGTGGCGCTTCGGGCTAATTCGGCTCAGTTTGTTTCTGATTTACAGCAGTCTAAGAAGGTTGCGAAAAACTGGACAAAAGATGTTGCCTCCAGCTTTGCTTCAATGGCAAAAACCACGGGTGTCGCCGCTGGCGCAGCAACTGCTGCAGTCGCCGGTGTCGGATTCGCCGTAAAAGCCAGTCTCGATAGTATTGATGAAATGACTCGGACTGCGGCCAATCTGTCTATCCCGGTTCAGAAGTTCGGCGATCTGGCTTATGCGGCAAAACTGTCCGGTGTCAGCATGGATCAGCTTGCTGACGTGATGAAGGATGTTTCAGTTCGAATTCAAGACACCGCAAACAACGGTACCAGTGGTCCCCTGATTGATTTCTTCAACTTAATAAACCAGAAAGCTAGTGACTGGGCAAACCTACGGCCAGATGAGCAGTTCCGGAAATTCGTTGCCGAGATCAATAAAATGGACGCCAACCAAGCGCGGTTTATGCTTGATGAGGTTAACGAATCTGCCGCTCAGATGTTCAACACTCTGTATGGTTCTGATGCTGCGTTCAGCAAGTTTGTGTCGGAAGCAGAGCGCGCTGGGCTATCTATTGATCAGAATATGGCTCGCAACGCGCAGCTTGCTCGGGTTGAGTTTGACAGGTTGTTTGCAATTGCTAGCAGCACTTGGCAAAACGTAGTCGCCAGTTCAGCCCCTGCAATTGAGTACGTGCTTGACGGCTTGAATAGTTGGCTAATCACTACAGCCAAGGCTAATGGCGGTTTTCAGAATCTCGGCAAAGCTTTATCAGCCTCGATGCTTGAGGCTACACGTGGTGCGACTCACGCTTTTTTTGAGATGGTTGACTCCATTAAGGCTGAGATCCGTGAAATGGGGAGCGTGCTGGGGCGGGATTGGTTTCAAGTTGAAGACGCCGATATTCTTCGGTCAACGCTCAATGATATTAGCAAGGAAATGTCAGCAATAGAGCGGTCTGGCAGCTGGATTGATGGTAATGATGATGTGCCGGGATACTGGCAGATGTCGTCTGAGCAGTTGGCCAGATATCAGCAATTACAAGCGCGAACAGTTGAAATTCAGAAGCAGCTTGCAGGTGAAACAGACCTGTCAGGGTTCGACTCAACTATTGACGCGCTAATCAGGAAAGTTACTGATTTTAAGCCGCCTAAAGTTGACCTTATTGGCGGGCAAATTACTCCGAAACCGGTGCCCGGTAAAAGCCCTATCCAAAAAGCCCAAGAGGACGCGGTTAAATCTTACCAAGACGCATCCCAAAAGATGTTGCAAGAGCAGCAGCGCCGTATTCAGCTGATGCAGGCCGGGGATAATCAAGCGTTACTGCAAGAGAAATTCAACTATGAGGATAGGGTTGGCTCTTTAGTTGAGTCCTATCAAAAAGCCTATGACGCCTCGATCGCGGACAAAGAAGCCCAAAAGGCGCTGCAGGTTCAGTATTATGCCGATTTGCAGCAGTTGTCAGCCGACAACCAAGAGCAGATAACGGCTATTGAAGCGGCCGGACTTGATAAGCGTAAGGCGTATCAGTCGCAGATTGCCGCCGACTTACTGACATTTACGCAGCAGCAGATGTCGATCACTACCAGCGCGCTGGCTGATGCGGGTAAGGAACATACCGGCATTTACAAACTGATGCTTGCAACTCAAAAAGCAGCGGCTATTCCATCGATGATCATATCCACCGAAGATGCGGCAACCAAGGCGCTGACGCTTGGACCCGTCGCCGGCCCCATCGCATCATCCGCTGTCAGGGCGCTAGGGTATGCGTCGGTCGGCATTGTTGCTGGGCAGGCCATTGGTGGTATGGCTCACTCCGGCATTGACGAAGTGCCGCGTGAAGGTACCTGGCTTCTTGATAAGGGTGAGCGTGTTTACACAAATGATTCGGTTAGAAAGCTGGATCAGATGTATGGAATGCTGGCGAATGGTCGAAGTGGTGGTGATAGTTCACAACCTTGGGTAATCAATATCTACGATGCCCCACAAGGCACCCGGGCAGAGGTTGATGACGAGAAAAAAGTGATTGCAATCATGATGAGTGATGCCACCTCTGGTGGTCAGTATATGTCCTATATCTCGCAAAAACTCGGTGTGAAAGCCGGAGGGTATAAGTAATGGCCGAAAAAGCTACTGCCGAGCAGATTGCTGCGCTCAACCCAAACATCTTGCAGTACCCATGTAGTTACTTTGGCAACGGGGTTTTGCCCGAACCCAACATCAATGGCTACAAATATCGGCACCAGCGCACTGTTGTTAGGTCACAGATGGATCTTGGCTTAACGACTATGCGCCGCCGCTGTCGCACTGCGCCGATTAATGTGCCGCTGGTATTCACGTTCTCCGGCGAGCAGAAAGAGGTGTTTGAGTCATGGGTATTCAATGAGTTGGATGCGGGCGTTGAATGGTTTTATTGCCCCCTACTGACAGGTGATTACCGATTGGAAATCCACAAGGTCAGGTTTACCAAAACGCCCGGGGAAGATTCTGACTTTGAGCTGATCAGCTTCCGCCCTGAACCGCATGGTAGGGGGCGTATGACAATGTGGAAGCTAACCGCAGAGGTACAGGCTTTCAGAGCCAACAAACTTGAGAAATACAATGCCCTGCTGTTATCTACTGTGCCGCTTACCGGGCTTGAAAAAGCGGCTGCCATTGCGTTTGATGGGGTCAACAAAAAATGATTCTATCAACTCTTGAATATAGGCACCCAGGGCTACCCGGGGGCTGCTTTAGATATGTGCGGGATAACGTTGATCTGAGGGCTGGTTTAGAAACTGGTCAAGTAGTTTGGTTTACTGCTGGCCAGTTTGAGTTTCAGCTCCCCGATAAGAACATGAAAGGGCAGGAGGCTCTAAAAGTTGCTGCACCTAATACCGATCAGACGTTGATCAAGGCAATCGAGTCAGTCAAGCGGCACGAGCCTGTTATCCCAATAGATTGCATCTATCGGGAGTACGACACTGATGACTTGAGCCAACCAAGGAACAAGCCTATCAAGCTGACAACTACATCGATCAGCGTTAACACATCAGTTATCAGTTTGACTAATAGCTGGCGTGACTTAACTAACCGCAGATTCCTGCGGCGGCTATATACAACAGAGACCCACCCCGGGCTGAAATATATCTAATGATCACACATTTTCTATCACTGCCGGATGATCACTATCCGGCGGGCGGCTGCGCCATGCTTGCGCGTGATGCTTGGCAAATGCTGTACTGCATTAGTGACTTACCACTGTACATCGATCAGTTTGTCACTGTGTCGAAAGCCAGTGGTCTAATGAGTAGTCATCAGCAAAGCTTGATGCAGCAGATTGAGCAGCCAGAGCACGGCTGCTTAATAACTGGAGTACAGGGCACTCATTGGCATTGTGGCATTTACTCAACCGAGCAGGTGCCGGGATACATCATCCATGCGGTTGGCGGAAAAGTGAAGATTGAGCCGTTGCATAAATTTAAGCAGCGTTTTGATAGCGTGGAGTTTTATAAATGCCTACGATAATCCATTTCAATCACCCAACGCAAAAGAATGGTTGCACCATTTTATCTATCAAGACCGGTGAAAACCTCAAGAATTGGGTTGCTCGGGAACTTCCGGCGGTCGGCACTCTGGTTGTCGCCGTAAATTTTGATGAACTGATAGATCTTGATTATGTTGTCAAAGAGCATGACGTGATCAGTTTACGCCCCCGGCTTGGTGAGCTTGGCACTATAGCTCTGGTTGCTGCACTTGTGTTATCTGGCGCGTCAATTGTTTACACATTGATGAACATGCCTGATGACACGAATCATGACACTAAACAGGCATCCAGCGTCTACAACTACAACGCACAGGGCAATCAACCCAAGCTTGGCAACCCAGTGCCTGTTTGCTATGGCCGCATGCCGCACTACCCTGACATCATTACGCCAAGTTGGTGGGAGTATGTCGATAACGAGCAGTATGTTTACCAAATTTTCAGCAAGGGTGTTGGCCGATTCCTAATCCATGATCACTACATCGGTGAGACAAAGCTTGGCATTCATAACCCGGATATCGAATGCAAGGTATACGAGCCGGGGCAGCCGGTTGATCACTTCCCGCATATCGTATGGACATCAAAAGAGGTCGGCGGTACAGACGGTAAGGGCGGTCTTGAACTGGACGGTGCAACGGGTGGCTGGGAATCCACTGTTGACGCTCAAAAAGCCGTGTTTGCCGGTACGAAAGTGGATTTATATAAGGTTCAGAGTTCAAGCTATGGCGGCACCCATGAGACTCGGGTTGGCTGGCCGTGGCCTGCCGGTAGGCATGTTGTGATCACTAACTCAAGTAAGCCGAGCCTGATTTTTGAGGGCAATATCTCGTTTTACGACATGGGGGACGATGGCTCGCTAATCAATCCTGATGATCTGCCAGACCAGATTGAGTCTGCCACGGGCTGGGGTTTTGCCAAGGTTGGCATGCGGATAATCATTGATAAAGCGGGGGTTAACTCTGGTACTTACCGCATTAAGAAAATCCTCGGCCACCGCATTGAGGTAACCAACGAGACTGGCCACGACGTTACAAGCTTCACACCAATGGCTGGGGTCTTTGTGCGAATTTCGGAAGCTATCGGTAATGACGGCGTATATGTCTGTAAAGATGATAGCGGTGCGTTGGCGCTGGTTGACTCTGACACACTTGGTGAGGTTGAAGGGTGGCCGGGGTTTATCGGTATGTCATCTGATACCGCCGTTTTTACGTTGTACGAGCGGGATGTTGAAAGTCGGTGGGTAGGCGACTTCCTTGCTGCGCCGCTGGATGCTGAGCCGCTTGATATTGGACTGGATTTTGTTTGGCCGAGAGGGTTGGGCGAGATGGATAAAAACGGCAACATCATCGGCCGGTCATCGGAATGGCAAGTACGGGTAAGGCTTGCTGACAGTGCGGAGCCATATAGGTATCACAATTTTGTACTGACTAAGGCTGATAATACGCCGCAGCGGGCAACGTACTGGCTATCA
The DNA here is from genome assembly GCF_024363255.1 of Shewanella sp. NFH-SH190041. Taxonomy (NCBI): domain Bacteria; kingdom Pseudomonadati; phylum Pseudomonadota; class Gammaproteobacteria; order Alteromonadales; family Shewanellaceae; genus Shewanella; species Shewanella sp. NFH-SH190041. Next base: position 2,337,933 of record NZ_AP026070.1, on the reverse strand, counting down.
AAAGAGATGAACCTGCCCGCTGGTCGTTACGAGATTGGCTGCCGCCGGGTTACCCCTTTTACCGACTCAACCCGCATCTTTGATCAAGTTCAGTGGATGGGGCTTAAATCCCTCATTCAACGTGAATACACCAATCCGCACGAGACCATTATTACCCTGAAAATCAAGGCCACTAACGCCCTGAGCCAGCAAGCCAATCAGCAATATTGGTGTGATGCAACAAGGATTCTACCGGTGCGTCAGCATGATGGAACATTCAGAGAACAGGCTACCCGGTCTATTGCTGATGCTGTGATTGATGCTTGTCGAGATCAGGTGTATGGCGCCGGCCTAAATGATGAAGGCATAGATTTTGACACCCTGCCGGCCTATCGAGATAAGTGGCAACAGCGTGGCGATACCTGTGACGGCATCTTTGATTCGGCCACTGGATTCTGGGATGCGCTAGGTCAGATATTGCAAACTGGCCGCGCGTACCCACGCTTAGATTTTGGCAGTGTCAGTATGTGGCGGGATGAACCAAGGCAGGCACTATGCAAGCCGTATAGCCCAGTCAATATGCTGTCGGATAGCTTTAGTGCGGATATATCCCTAGTCGAGCAGGGCGATTACGATTCAGTGGAGGTTGAGTGGTTTAATCCAAAAAGCCGCAAGTCCGAGACTGTGCTGTGCAAATTGCCGGGGCATGATGGCTATAATCCCAAAAGCCTTAAACTCCGCTTTGTGACCAGCGAGAAGCAGGCTCGGGCGGAGGGCATGTTTGCTGCAGCTTGCCAAGCTTACCGCAGAACTAATATTGAGTTCTCAACGGATATTGATGGCTGGGAATCAAACTATGGTGACTTGGTGCCTGTTAGCCATGATGCCGTGTGTTGGGGGCAATCCGGGCAGATATTGGAATCTCAGGAGCTGCAAGGCTCACAATACCTGCGGGTAACGGGGTTGCTTGAGTGGGAGACAGGTAAAACCCATTACATCTTGTTTAACGACGGCAACGCCGGGGTACATGGGCCATACCGAGTGGAACGCACCCCCGAGCCTGACATCATCATCCTGCTTGATAAACCTGTTAAACCAATTTTCGAGGTTGGCGAGCGCGGCCAGAATCCCAGCCAATATATGTTTGGGCAGGCCGACAGAATGTACAAGCGCTGCATACTCCAGCAAGTCAAACAGAAAGGCGAGTACGAAGTGAGCTGTCAAGCAGTAGAAGATGACCCGCGTGTTGATGCCTACGCATAACTAACCCAATTAATCACAGCCCTCCACTTCGGAGGGCTTTTTTATGGACAAAATCATGACTCAGAATATCGAACAGCGCACAGTTAATGCTGTTAAACAATACGAAACTGCCAGCGGTACTATTGATAAATTTGCCCATGCTGATGATGTAGTGAATACCCCAGTAGGCGCCCGTAAAACCTTTCCAAAAATCAGTAAAGAATGGGAGGAGAATGCCGCGGCATTAACCAAAGATTGGAAGGAGGAGCGTGATGCGCTGAGTATTAAATCCAAGCCTGTATTACCGTGGACAGCAGGCGAAACTCAGACTGATTTAAACCAGCAGCGCAGATTTACCGATGGACATACTTATTTGCCAAAAACCGCACCCGCTTTAATGGGCGCAGAGCCTGATGATAATTGGATTGCGTACACTGCGGATAAATCGGATGTGCTTAGTGATGTTTTTGGAAGTAAGCCCGTTGATCTGACTGCTGGATTAGTGATTACCCCAAGTAATAATCAATACCCAAAACTATCGGCTTTCAATGCAATTTATGAGCTAGCTGATAACTCTGTTAATTATATAGTTAAAAGTTTTATTCAAAGCGTTGATAACTCTGTTGTAATTACATTGTCTGACAATTCAGTTGTCACAGCATATCCTGTTGCTGCATTAGCTAAAACCCCATACCTCAGATCAATTGGTCAGTTAGATGGATGGGGGGGTTTAGCTCGTGATATTGACGTGACTGACAATTTAATCAATGCCTGCGCTGAAAGTACCTATGTAAAATTTCCTAAAAATGGGATGTTTTATTTGCGAGGTATGAAATTAAAAAGTGGTTTAACTATTGATTTAAATGGCTCAACACTCATTCGTCCTCGTACAGAAACTACACCTGGCATGTTTGAGATAACAGATTTTGTTAGTGATTTTAACTTGATCAATGGGTTTACAAATGACGGTTATCGAGAAAAAGGATTAAAGAAAGAGCCACGACATACAATATACATACATGCCGGTGGGAAATTATCTGACTCAACAATAAAAAATGTGACATTTATTGATTCCCACACGGGGATACATGGCCAGAATGCGTCAGGTTCAAACGAAATATGTGCTGAAAACGTATTAATTACAGGCTGTAAGGCACTGGGTTCAGATAGTAAATCATCATATCCGGCAATCACATCATTTGCATTAGCGTATTTCACGACTTGCGACAAAGTTGTTGTTGATAAGTGCTACGGGAGAAATATTGAGTCACTTGTTTTGTTTGACCAGTCGTATGCAGATGCAAAGATTGTCGGTAAAAACAATGTAATTCAAAACTGCATAGCTGATCATCTGTATGACACCGCGCTTTATTCTTACGGGCGCGGCACAAAAATATTAAATAATACGGTAATTAAAGCGGGTAAAGATGCAATTAAAGTGTTAACAACAAAAGGCTCTGACAGCGGTCTAAATATTATTACGGGGAATATTGTTATCGGCACGGGTGGATACCACAAAAAAGATGGGACGACATGCATCACTATTGGTGGACGTGGTAATATTATAAAAAATAATGTCTGCGATGTGTCAGATATCAGTGATAATGCGGCGGATGGTTGGGCAATTATTGCTATTGACAGTGATAATAGCATCAACGAGAACAAAATTATTATTGCTGATAATTTGAATAAAAAATACAACGGCATCCTAATAAAAAATACATCCGTCACAACGGAGAAAGTTATCTCAAATTTTGGGGTCAACGATAACAGCATTATCGGTAAAAATGCGATTGGAATTGGGATTGTAATGACTGATGGATATCGCGCGTCAGGCTTTACTATTTCTGGCAATACAATAAAAACTGGCAGACTTGGAATTTATATACCGGAATCAAATGCAGTCGCAACCCCTCCGCTAATGTCGCTGATTTCGAGCAATAAATTCCACGGATTGCATGCAGATGCAACACTGGTTGGCGTGTGGGGATATTCATGTTGCGTGTTGTCAAATAACTCATTTACAGGTTTGAGGCGCAGAGATTTGAATTCGTCGTCAGTGTTACTCGGGGATGGCAATATGAGTGATATGGCAATGTCACCATCGCCAGACGGCGATATCCCGCATTTTATTTGTCAAAAAATGGGTACATACGTGGATGATATGCCATCATCAGGCACTTTCTTCAAAGGACAGATTGTATCGAACGGCACAAGTGGAAGACTTTGCACGCAAAGTGGTACATTTGGCACGCTGAATAACACAGTATGCAATGGTCTCGCGAATACAAACATTTTGACGTTAAATGACGTTAGTAATATTTATGCGTCACATGTTCTCGTGATTGATTCTGTTATTTACTCAGTAATTGATGTGAATGTTGATACAAACGTAATTACAGTAAATAAAAATCTATCGATAGATCTCGTTAATATTGTTGTGCATTACAGTGCGCCGATTTTTTCCGAGCAATCACCGTTTTATGCTTAATCTGGTTGAATATCCCTGCTCGTAGTGGTCGAAACTCAGCTATATCAGCATTAAAGTTTTAAAAGATATTTCAACAGCTCACTGTAAGTTACTGATTTGGCACAATTCAACAGCGGTCTCCAAAACCGATGGTTGCGGGTTCGAGTCCTGCCAAGGATGGCGGGTGGCTCAATCAACTGTGTACCAAAGTGTGTCCAAAATGGTTTTAATAATCAGTAAAACCCCTTTACATACAGTTGCTTATTTATTCAATGCTCGTAATCATGGAAGAAGAAAGTATGGGATGTATTACTTTTCATTATGGTCACTTGATTGAAGGTGAAATCGACACAGTTGTGAATAAAACGGCTTGCTTTGCCGCTCAACGCAAGAGATAGCGGCAGAAAATAATTGCAGCACAGGCACTCGAACTGTGATGAAAACTGATGCTAACTATAACATGGCTTTAGGGGCGCGATGCTGATAGCTAACTTGGCTGATGAAAAAAACGACTGACTAGCAGTTGTTTGTGCGCCGGTTGGGAAAGTGCTATTCGTGTGCATCATCAAGATGCTACTCATTTGCGGTATATTTCAGGCTGGGGACTATTGCTAGTTAAGCGTGTACAACCCCTCATCTCTTGATGGTTTCAGTGTTATTATATGCGGCTTTCGAGTATCGATATGGCCGTGCAGTAACAGCTAAACTGGCTATTGCCGGAAATGGTACCTATCCGCTTTAGAGTAGAAAATATATGACTTATCAATGCCCTGTTTGTCAGGGGGCACTGACACTGGATGCGCACAGTTATTGCTGCGCGAAGGGACACCGCTTTGACTGTGCCAAAGAAGGTTATGTTAACTTATTGCCAGTTAATAAGAAAAAATCAAAAGATCCCGGTGATAATAAAGCGATGATATTTGCTCGTCGGGCATTTTTATCGGCAGGGTTCTATCAGCATCTTAGCGAACGCATTAATCAATTGGCGGAGCAGTGGCAACCTGAAGCGAGCACGATTTTAGATCTTGGTTGTGGTGAGGGCTACTATAGCCATCGATTGTTTCAGTCACTGACTGCAGAACCTCGGCAACTGTTTGGGTTGGATATTTCTCGCAGTGCTATCCGCTATGCCGCGAAACGTTATCCAGAACTTAAATTCTGTGTCGCCAGTGCTTATGAAATGCCTTTTGTGAGCAATCGTTTTGACTTGGCATTACGGGTCTACGCACCATCGAAGGAGGCTGAGTTAGCGCGAGTGATGGCTGATAAGGGCATTTTGATTACGGTTTCCCCAGGTCCAACCCACCACTATGCGATTAAAGAATTAATCTATGCTCACCCCCGACTTCACGGCGATAAAGGGCAGGAATTAAGTGGTTTTGTTCGGGTGCATCAGGAGCGGTTATGCTCGGAGTTAGTCTTACCGGCGGGTGAAATGGTAGGGCACTTCCTTGAAATGACGCCTTATGCCTGGAAATTAACTGCTGAGCAGAAAGGGAATTTAGTGGCTAATGGGCTTAAATGTGAGCTGGATTTTTTAATAGAAATTCATCAAAAACATAACCAGATGTAAATGACATTTGTAAATAAGAGTTTAATTAATCAGTGAGTTACCTAGCAAAACTCAAACTAAATTTAATAAAGCTCTCATTAAAAACGGCTATTGGTCAAGGGTCGGAAATTAAAGAAAAAATTCAGCTTGATGCCAATTATCTTTGTTGACTTATGAGCAGAATGGTTTATAGTTTCCTTGGCTTGAAAGTTGGGCTTATCTTTATGTCTTCAATACGATCTGTTTCGTCCTGTTAACATAAGTAAACCGGCATTTTCAGCTCTACCGCCGTTTAGGCTTAAATTTTCTTATGTACAGGATATAATTCATGTCTCAAGTAACTGGTGTTGTTAAGTGGTTCAACTCTGATAAAGGTTTTGGTTTCATCGAGCAGGAAGGCGGTCCAGACGTATTCGTTCACTTCCGTGCTATCAACTCTGATGGTTTCAAAACTCTGGACGAAGGTCAGAAAGTACAGTTTACTGTTACTCAAGGCCAGAAGGGTCCTCAAGCTGAAAACGTAACCATTATCGGTTAATCATCCGCTTGGATTGAAATAAAAGCTGTGGCCGCCGATGGCGCCGCAGCTTTTTTGTTTATGTCATTTTCTCTTTTTTCACATTCTCTATCTTATTTCTCCTGCTTATCGCTCCAATCTCCCTAAACTTTCTGATTGTTAATCTCTAAGTCATGGTTATACTTTTACGGATTTTTCTGTACAGCGTGTATGTTGAGCTGAACTCTCGTTACGTTTACGGCTAAACATCGCGCCATTAGATATAACACTATAGCGACAGTATCAAGGACTCTTATTTCAGCTAGGTATAACTCCCGCTGTAACACTTTTCTCGTTAGCTAAAAAATGGACATCACATTCGTCGTACCAAGCATGATTATGGGGAGAGTGTTTGTCGGCTGTAGTGATGATTGATGTTGTGAGCTCTGTACTTAACCAAATAAGCTAAATAGTTGAGTATTGATGAATGCACCTGACGACACATGTGTATGCTTGATGACGAGCACATATATGGCATGGCAACCGTTTGATTGTGAGCGTTCGGGAGTGAAAGTAGGGCAGGGAAGTGTGAGTGGCTAGTCCCCCCGAAAAATAACCGCAGCCGATAGAAAAGATATTTACTACCCGATACTCGGCTGCGCGACACTGACTAAAGTGAATTTAAGCTCAAAGATGGATGTAATCTGGCATTATTCCAGTAGCTGTTTCAGTTCAGCTAATTGCGCTTTAAGTTCGGCGACATCTTGTTCTAATTGACTGATACGATCGCACATAGTTGTATCATCCGACCTTGGCGTTAACTCCAGGACAGAGCTCGCTGACGATGTTACCGCTTCGGGGGCTGCGCAGAATAATTGGCAATAACGACTTTCACGTTTGCCTACTTCTCGAGGTAGCTGCCGAATAATGGGTTCATCTCGGTTACTCAGCTCTGATAAAACATTTTCCACTTCAGTAATACTGCTAAAGTCATACAAGCGTCCGGCCCGGGTTCGTAATTCACCTGGAGTTTGTGCCCCTCGCAACAGCAATAGGCAGATAACGGCAAATTGGCTTTTACTCAGCTGTAGATCAGAAAACTCGGTATTACAAAATCTGTGTTTGTACTTGACGACCCGACTGCCAAAACCGGATTGTTCGCTGATAAGCCGTTTTTTATTCAGTTCATCCAGTGCTTGTTGTACCTCTATATCACTGAGAGACATCACCGGCTCGCGGCTGGTTTTTTGATTACAGGCTTGGGTAAGCGCATTGAGGGAGAGTGGATACTGCTCTGGCGTAGTGACTTCTTTTTCCATCAGGCAACCGATAACCCGGGCTTCGATGCTGGTTAATTGCATTGTTTTTCTCTTTTGCTGAGGAACATGCAATTGTTATATCACCGGAACTGTGGGCTCACCAGCGATGGCGGCTGATTTGTGACAGAGAGTATATTGATTGGATAGCTTTTGAGCGGGACAGAAAAACGCGGGCAGAAAAACCGGCCCGCGTAAAAATATTATTCGACTAACCGTAAACCATTGTCTTCGATAGTTAACTGGCCCTGCTTATACAGGCCGCCGATACTCTTTTTAAATGCCTTTTTACTCATGCCTAGTTCAGCATAAATGACATCGGCATCGGTTTTATCTGTCAGTGGCAGGAAACCACCGGCTTGGCGTAATTTAGTCAGAATTTGACTGCTGAACTGATCCAGCTCCGCTTTACTACCACGTTGTAATTGCAGATCAATTTTGCCATCACTGCGTACCTGCTTGATGTAGGCTTTCAGCGACTGGCCAAATCTGAGTTTTTTGAACACTTCATTTTGGTAAATAACACCTGTGTGCTTGTGTTCAACAATCGCTTTGTAACCTAAGTCAGTGGTGCCGGCGATAATGATATTAACCTGTTGGCCAACCTTATAACGGGCGGGGGTCTTATCTAAAAACTTATCAATTTTAGCTGAGGCCACAATACGATCATCAGCGCGGTTGGTATGCACGTAGACGAGATAGCTGCGGCCTTCTTCAGCTTGACGGCTTTGCTCGGCAAATGGCAGCAATAGGTCTTTATCCAGTCCCCAGTCTAGGAACGCACCGAAACGGCCGATGGCAACAGCCTTGAGCAGGGCAAATTGACCGACTTGGGCTTTAGGCTTTTGGGTGGTGGCAATCACCATATCTTCAGAGTCGAGATAAAGAAAGACTTCAACCTGATCACCTACCTGACATTCTTTAGGCGCCAGTTTGTTGGGCAGCAATACCTGCCCCAGCTCGTGGGCATTAAGGTAGAAGCCAAAATTAACCTGTTTTACCACGTCCAAGGTGTAGGTTTTACCGATTTGAATCATGAGTTTTCCGCTAGTGTAATCTGTCATGTGACTCTGGAATTATAAAGGAATCACCTCAGTGATGCTCGTGAAGATTTGTACTGGGCGTATTTCGTCAGCATTAGGATGTTCCGGGGGAGGGCGGTTGTTACTTTTTGTATCGCAAGTGCTGGTTTGTCAGGCAAAAAAGGGGTATATCTGTCTGAAATGTCAGCACAGGTTGCCAAAATAGGCTTCGGGTGTTTATTTGGTTAAATGCAGACCTTGCAATCTGAATAACTGCGGGGTTTAATTGCGCCGATTGCAGGTAACTACCTGTGTTAGTAGAAATAAGTCAAATAGCAATTGCGTAAGCAGTTAAGGTTTTTATGATTCACGAGGCGTAAACCGTGTCACCGCCCTCAAGCGATGATACGGACATTTGAGGAATACACCACCCATGCATGACCGGATTTATCCCGCACGCTGTTGCCATACCCCAGCATATCCTTTTTTACCTGCGTTATGCTTGTCGTTCCATCCTGAACGCAAACACCTGACGTTGGTTCGCATAAATTCCTGCCGCGAAGCGGCTGCCGCCAGTCCCAACTGATCCTACTGTTTGATTGTCTCGCCTGAAATGGTTTGCTCTGTTTCGGGGGATTAGTCTTGGGTTTTTGATGTACCAAATGGAATAGATTATGGAAAAGCAAACGCTTTATTACGAAACACTGCACCAAGGATATGGTCAGTATTTTGCCATGGACCGGGTATTGTTTGAGCAAAAAACTGCGCAATGGCATTTAACTATTTTTGATAATGCCCGTTTTGGCCGAGTGATGGCTCTTGATGGTGTCATTCAGACCACCGAGCGGGATGAATTTATTTATCATGAAATGTTAACCCATGTGCCGGTATTGGCCCATGGCGCAGTGAAAAGTGTGTTGATTATCGGCGGTGGTGATGGTGGCATGTTGCGTGAGGTGGTTAAGCATCGCCAAATAGAGAGGATTGTCATGGTTGAGATTGATGCCGCCGTGGTTGAGATGTGCAAAACATGGTTACCGAATCACTCACAAGGGGCGTTTGATGATCCCCGACTTGAATTGGTGATTGATGATGGTATGGCGTTTGTTGACCATTGTCAGGAAAGGTTCGATGTGATTATTTCTGACTGTACTGACCCAGTGGGACCGGGTGAAGTGCTGTTTACCTCAGCGTTTTATGCTGGCTGTAAACGTTGCCTTAATGATGGTGGCATTTTCGTTGCCCAAAATGGGGTAGGGTTTATGCAGGAGGACGAGCTGCAAAATACGCTGCGCCGGATGAGCAGTTACGTTAAAGAATGTACTTTTTATCAAGCTGCTGTACCGACCTACATTGGCGGCAATATGGCATTTGCTTGGGCGACGGATAATTTGGCTGCCCGGCAATTGCGTTTATCTGAGCTGAATGACAGATATGTTGCTAGCGGCATTAACACCCGTTACTACACGCCCAAAGTCCATCTGGCCAGTTTTGCGCTGCCAGCATTTATCGAAACGGCTTTATCTGCAGCGCTATCCGTTAGCGGTATTGAGGAGGGCGCACAAGATGCCTAACTGGTCGATGGATGATGTGCAAGCAAATTACAATGTGGCTCACTGGAGTCAGGGGTTTTATGGCGTATCTCCGGCTGGGGATGTGTTTGTGGCGCCGGATCCTGCGCGGCCGCAGTATCAGTTAGCCTTGCATGAACTAACCCGAGATTTGGTGGCACAAGGGGTATCTTTGCCGGTCCTACTGCGATTTCCACAAATTTTGCATCACAGGGTTAACAGTTTATGTCAGGCCTTTAACCAAGCGATTGAAAAATATGATTACCAACAGGATTACCTGTTGGTCTACCCCATTAAAGTAAATCAGCAGCGCACTGTGGTTGAGGAGTTATTGGCATCTCAGCAATCCAAAGCGATCCCGCAATTGGGGTTAGAGGCGGGCAGTAAGCCGGAATTGATGGCGGTGCTGGCGATGGCACAGCAAGCCAGCTCTGTGATTGTGTGTAACGGATATAAAGACAGTGAATATATCCGTCTAGCCCTGATTGGTGAAAAATTGGGTCACCAAGTTTATATCGTACTGGAAAAACTGTCAGAGCTGAAACTGGTATTAAAAGAAGCGGCTGCATTAGGGGTGACGCCCCGGCTAGGACTTCGGGCCCGGTTAGCCTTTCAGGGACGCGGAAAGTGGCAGGCCAGTGGTGGAGAGAAATCCAAGTTCGGTTTGTCAGCAGCCCAGGTGCTACAGGTGGTTGATGCCCTACGGCAAGAGAATATGTTGCCATCCTTGCAATTGTTGCATTTTCATTTGGGGTCACAGATCGCCAATATTCGCGATATTCGCCAGGGCGTCAGTGAAGCGGCGCGCTTTTACTGTGAGCTGCGTAAGTTGGGCGCTTGTGTCAGTAATTTTGATGTGGGTGGCGGCTTAGCGGTGGATTATGACGGAACCCGCAGTCAATCTGCCAATTCGATGAATTATGGCCTGAATGAATATGCCAATAACATTGTCAGTGTGTTGGCCGCGTTGTGTCAGGAATACGGCCAACCTATGCCGCGGATTATCTCTGAATCCGGGCGCTTTTTAACCGCACATCATGCGGTGTTAATTTCAGATGTCATTGGTACCGAAGCCTACCGCTCAGAAGACATTTGTCCGCCATCTGTGGATGCCCCTCAACTGCTGCACAATATGTGGCAGTCTTGGCAGGATTTAAAAGGTCGACTGGACTCACGGGCGCAGATAGAAATTTACCATGATGTACAACAGGATTTAGCCGAAGCGCATTCGCTGTTTGCGATGGGGCAGTTATCGTTAGCCGACCGAGCTTGGGCTGAACAGACTAATTTGCGGGTATGTGCAGAGCTGCAAGGGCTGATGAAGAGTAAAAACCGCTATCACAGACCCATTATTGATGAGTTAAATGAAAAACTGGCGGATAAGTTTTTTGTCAATTTCTCACTGTTTCAGTCTCTGCCTGATGCATGGGGGATCGACCAGGTTTTCCCTGTGCTTCCTTTAACTGGATTAGATAAGCGGCCAGCTCGGCGGGCGGTGATGCTGGATATTACCTGTGATTCTGATGGTGCTATTGATCAGTATGTGGATGGGCAGGGTATTGAGACCACATTACCGGTACCGGCTTGGTCGCCGGACAGCCCTTATCTGCTCGGTTTTTTCTTAGTGGGGGCCTATCAGGAAATTCTGGGGGATATGCATAATTTGTTTGGGGATACCCATTCAGTGGTGGTGCGCCTCAATACTGATGGCAAGGCTGAAATAGATTCAGTACTGGCCGGAGATACCGTCGAAGATGTATTGCGATATGTCAATTTAGATGCAGCGGTATTTATGCAGACTTATGAGGAGTTGGTACAACGGTTTATTGCCGAGCCGGAGCGGGCACAGATCTTGGCTGAATTGCAGGCAGGACTGAAGGGATACACCTATCTGGAAGATATTGCCCAGTTTTGATCGGACTTGGCATTCGGGCTGTCTCGGCAGCCCTTATAAGGAAGACAATCATGTTTTTTGAAGGCTCAGAGAAAAAAATAGAAGTCACCGTGATTGCGCAGGCCCCCTCACTGCGCAGCTTGGGTAAAACATTTTGGCAGGAGATTGTCGCTTGTGCCAATGCTGAAATTCTCTCCGTGATCAGCAATGCAGATTGCGATGCTTACCTGCTCAGTGAATCGAGTCTGTTTGTCTGGGAACGACGGTTTTTGATGCTGACCTGCGGAACGACGACGTTGGCCGATGCCGCATTGGCCTTTATTGATAAGGTTGGTGAGTCTGCGGTGGAGTTTGCTTGTTATCAACGTAAAAATGAATATCTGTCCCATTTGCAGTCAAGCAGCTTTGATGAAGATTTGTTTAGATTGCGAGAAAAAATCACTGGAAACGCCTATCGTATAGGACATCTGGATTCACATCATCACTATGTGTTTTGTACTGACAAACCCTGTTATGGGGTACTGGAAGATACTACCAGTGAATTGTTGATGTATCATATCCGGGGAGAGGCTGCAGATTACTTGCGTAGCACAGGGCAGAGCGCGCAAGGCGTAAGACAGCTGTTACGTCTGGAAGATGGATTTCCCGGTTTTGAGTTTGATGACTTTCTGTTTGAGCCATTTGGTTACTCTGTCAACGGTATCAAAGGGGACAGGTACATTACCATCCATATTACCCCGCAGGAAACCAGCTCATACGTTAGCTTCGAAACTAATTTGGATTTGACCCTTTACCCGCAACCAGTATTTGCTAATTTGCTGCAAATACTCGACCCGGGCAGTTGGGATGTGATTGGCTTTAATGCCGGGCGTGATACTAAGGGGTATCCGCCGCATCTGTGTCTGGGAAGCTGCTCGCTGTCTTCGGAGCAGGGTTATAATATTGAATTCAGCCACTATCAGCAAATGTGCCACGAAGTGCTGATCCCAGAAAAACTGTAAGTTTGATGGCTAAATGCCATCGTTTGGAGTGACTATGACCACGATTGCAGACAAAGCAGACTATTCGCTATATTCCAATGCGTTTGGCTATCTACGCCAGCCATTGAATTTCAAACCGCTTGAAAGCGATGCTGACGTTGTTGTAATTGGTTTACCTTTTGATATGGCCACAACGGGCCGCAGTGGTGGCCGTATGGGGCCAGGGGCTATTCGTAATGCCTCTGTAAACTTAGCTTGGGAAGAAAAACGTTGGCCTTGGCCATTCCGTCTTGGCGATAACATCAAAGTTGTTGATGCGGGTGATCTGGTATACAACTGTGGCGATTCAGCCGACTTCACCCAGCGGGTGGAAGATTTTGCTACTGCTGTTGTGAAGTCTGGTAAGACATTGCTCAGTTTTGGTGGCGATCATTTTGTTACACTGCCTTTGTTACGCGCCCACCAGAAAGTACATGGCAAAATGGCGCTGCTGCATTTCGATGCTCACACTGATACCTACAGCCAGGGCAGTAAATATGACCACGGCACTATGTTCTATCATGCTCCAATTGAAGGGCTGGTGGATCCTGATCATTCTGTTCAGGTGGGTATTCGTACTGAATATGAGCCTCAGGGCCATGGTTATCAGGTGATTGATGCTGCCCATGCTAATGATTTGACTGCTGAGCAGATTGTGGATCAAATCCGTGCCCGCGTGGGTGACATGCCTTTATATGTGACCTTTGATATTGACTGCTTGGACCCGGCATTTGCCCCAGGCACTGGCACCCCAGTAATGGGCGGTCTAACAAGTGATAAGGCACTGAAAATCATTCGTGGGCTGAAAGGCATGAATATTATCGGTATGGATGTGGTAGAAGTTGCTCCAGCCTATGACAATTCAGAAATCACGGCATTAGCCGCGGCTACATTGGGGTTGGAAATGCTTCATGTATGGGCTGACAGTCAGGGTAAAATTACCAAGTAATTGCATTTTCTTGTGATAAAAAGCCAGTGTATTTTACACTGGCTTTTTTGTTATAAAATACCGGCTAAAAAGGATGATAGCTGATGACAGATCTGACCCAAATCAGACGTGAATATCTGCAAGGTGGCTTACGGCGTACCGATTTAACTGCTGAGCCAATGGCATTGTTTGAGCAGTGGTTCGCGCAGGCGGTGGCTGCAAAGTTACAAGACCCGACGGCAATGACGGTGGCAACTGTGGATGCTGATGGGCAACCTTGGCAACGGATAGTGTTGTTGAAACAGTATGATGCGCAAGGGCTGGTGTTTTTTACCAACTTGGGTAGTCGCAAGGCACAACATTTACAGCACAACAGTCAAATTAGCCTACATTTTCCCTGGCATATGTTAGAGCGCCAAGTGGCATTTACCGGGCGAGTCACACCTTTGTCTGCAACTGAGGTGGTTAAATATTTCCTCTCCCGCCCTAAGGAAAGTCAGTTAGCCGCTTGGGCCTCAAAACAATCCAGCCGGCTTTCCGCTCGGCAAGTATTAGAAAGTAAATTTGCAGAACTTAAACATAAATTTGCAGATAAAACGGTACCCTTACCCAGTTTTTGGGGAGGATACCGGGTTAAAGTCAATACGGCCGAATTTTGGCAAGGCGGCGAACATAGATTGCACGACAGATTTATATATCAGCGCCAAGACGATAGCGATGATTGGCATATCAGCCGTTTAGCTCCCTGAGCCATGAGGTGCGTTGAGTTATAATCAGTTATTTCTTGACTAAATTTGTCTGCTGACGGTTTGGTTTCAACCTGGGGGGTTATTTGCCGCTGTGACTGCCTTTTTCTGATAAATCAGTGTATCCTTGCGGGCTTTTCTCGGGGATAAGTCTCTGGGAGCACGGCGTTTATTAAGATAGGTTTTGAAAGGCGTCAGTGCCGTTATGTATAACGTTATGGTTGCGCAGTAGCTAGGGTTATATCGCAATCACAATCAATCATCTGAGTGAACAATTATCATGGCAAGTATCTGGGTTGATGGGGATGCCTGTCCTAATCCCATAAAAGCAATTTTATTTAAGGCTGCCGAACGGCACAGGGTTAAATTGACGCTGGTGGCTAATCATGCCTTATCTGTACCGCCTAGTCGTTATATCGCTACGGTAAGAGTGAGCAGTGGTTTTGATGTGGCTGATCACTATTTGGTGGCGCAGCTTGAAGCTAATGATTTGCTCATCAGTGCCGATATCCCTCTAGCTGCAGAAGCAATTGCAAAAGGAGGTTGCGTTGTGACCCCAAGAGGGGAAGCGCTGACCGCCGCTAATATTGGGGAAAGACTTAATATGCGGGATTTTTTTGATACTTTGCGCAGCTCAGGTATTCAAAGTGGTGGCCCCGCTGCATTATCCAATCAAGATAAACATGCTTTTGCGAGACAACTTGATATCTGGCTAAGTGTACACGCAAAAAGTGCCTAATTATTGTCGCTTTAACCGCGACTTTAATTGGTGTCTGAAGTTTTCAGCGGCAGGACGTTGCAGTGTAATGTGAGTAGACGGATTTTCGGCTAATGGACAAGCGGAATATCCCGTTTCATTAAACAATAATGGGTGAGTGATGGTTACCAATACCGAAGGTTATAACCAGTTATTAATGTATTTATCAGACAATCTGTCACTGTTTGAGACTGCTGATACTGCTATGGGCAGTGGTCCACAGGTATTGGCGTATTTTGAGCAGCAATTATCGGCTCAGGTGATGCAAGTTTGTGCCCAGCATAATAGATTAACGCCAACACAGCGTAATGAAGTGATTGCTGAATTGGATTGTATTGCTGCTGACTTAGAAGAAATCATGGCGGCTGCGGGCAGTCGAACTTTGTTGCCAGAGCAGCAAGAATTTATCACGGAATATGCCGGTTTAATCAAAAATTTGTTTGATAGTGCGCTCACGGCTGTCGAGCCTCCACTTGCAGTCTTCAATTAGTATTCTTCAATTGGTAATACAATGCGGTTCAGTTTACATCTGAGATGATCTTCTCTGTGTAGTTTTTTCAGCGCTAGCGACGATAGGACAGTCTTGCAATGAACTGGCATAATATTGCAATCATGATGACAGGAGAGATGGCATATGTTGGTATTGCTGCCGGGGTTTGAACATGACACTGTTGCTATTCAAGCCAGTGGCGTTATTAGTGCTTCGGATTATGAGTCTGTGCTCATTCCAGCAGTTGAGGCTGCATTGCTCGATCATGCCAGTATTCGTCTCTGGTATGAATTTTCTCCAGCCTATCGGAGTATGACAGCATCCTGCCTGTGGGATGAAGCCGTATTAAGTTTTTTCCATTTGCAGGATTTTTCTCAGATAGTGGTGTTGACAGACGATCCATTGTTACACAATATGACCGCCGCCTTGGCGGCTATGTTGCCCTGTCCTACAGGGGTGTTTAATTTGTCGCAACGGCAGGAAGCCCTTAATTGGCTGGCAGAGCCCAGCCTAGTTTAATCCTATCTGTTACGGTCTTACCGCTAACACCGAGGAACATCAATGTTACGTGCAGTTGTATTTTTAATGTCGCTGATTTCACTCTCTGCTTTTGCTTATACCAAACCCGTACTTGGGCCAACAGAACCCTTTACGCTTGGGGATGGCGCGTTAGCATTTGAAGCGCGGATTGATACCGGAGCATCATACAGTTCGCTGCATGCATTTGATATGCAGGTTATTGGTGGGGAAGCTGCGGATAAACGCGATAATATTGGCAAAATGTTGGCTTTTTCAACAGAAAATGAGCAGGGTGAGCGGGAGCAGCTAAAAGCAAAAATTGTTGCAGTTTCAACCATTAAAAATGCTCAGGGCGTTGAAAAACGCTATATGGTCAAATTACCCTTGACCTTTGATGGTGATCGTCGAGTGGTTAAAGTCAATCTACGAGACCGTGACCATATGGATTACAAATTACTCATTGGTCGGAATTGGCTTAAAGGTCGTTACCTTGTCAATGTGCAGACGCTTCCAGTGATTGGTGCCAAAGCCCACATTCATATCAATGAATCCGGGTTAACATATAAAGCGCGTATCGACACCGGTGCTGTGGAAAGCTCTTTGCATGCTTACAATCTGCATATCGAAAATGTTGACCATAAGAATATGCACAATAATGTCGGCAAAATGATTACCTTTACTACGGCTAATGAAGCCGGAGAAACTGCGACAGTGACGACTCAGATTGTTAATACTTCGCTTATCCGTAATGCTCAGGGCAGTGAGATCCGTTATATGGTTGCTTTGACGATGGGAGAGCCGGGTAAGGAATACAAGGTACGGGTAAACTTGAAAAATCGCAGTAAAATGCACCAGAAGTTATTAATTGGTAGAAATTGGCTGGCGGGGCATTATTTGGTTGATGTCCATCACTAAGTCTTAAATGACTCACAAAGGGGAGCGTTAAGCTCCCCTTTGTTGTATCTGGTTATGCAGAAATGAGCGTTGATTGTATGTCGATTGATAAATCGTCTTTATTAATCACTAATTGGAATTGTAAATAGTGATTTGCCCAATGACACAAACTCTGCCATTGGGGCTTATCCGTATCAACATTATGCCTCAACCCTGTTAATACTAAAGCCGACTTAGCATGGTGCATTGTCAAAGTAATGGGCAATATTTGCTCACTGCTTGCTTGGCTTACAGCTTGAATATTTGAGGGTGTCTTATCACCGTTAATTTGGCTATTTATATGCTTACCGTTAGTTTCCTGATGCTGCTCGGCGATAACTGCACCCAGTTGGAAAAGCAATTGCAGTAAAGCCCAAGATTGCTGGGGGAAAAAAGCGTTATGCTGAAGTGAACGCTTGGATGGTGAATCTGCGATGGCCTTTACCTGCCAAGAGATTGCTATTTGTCTTCGGGATGAGATGGCATTGAGCAGGCTGAGCATATCTTGTTGACTGAATGATGCGCCATTAGCCGGATCCAATATCCGTGTCAGGTGCCTGATTGTCTCTGTATCTTTGTGCTTATTGTTGGTCTTAGTGATGTTATCCATAGTGACACCTGCCGTGATGACCGAGTCAGAACTGGCTAAGGTGTGATTCTGCAATTGCAGCAGATAGTGCAATATACTTTGGAGAAGTTGCCGTTGCACCTGATTGGAAAAATCGATGACCTTTTGATTTACGTGTTGCCCCGGTTGTCCATTATGTTGTTTCAGTGTAAATTTTACCGCTTCTAGTTGTGCTGAAATGTTATCCAGTGAATGGCTCAGTACGGCGTTTTCGTCGCTTTGCTGCTGCAATTGTTGTTTAAGCTGTTCAACTTCCCGATTCTGGTGGGCGATATCAAATGCTATTGCACCTATGCCTAAGATCTGATCTTGGCTATTGCGAATAACGAATTTAGTTATTCTCAGTGCTCTACTGCCCTGATGGCCGTGAAATATTGTATTGAAGCTGATAGTGCTGTCACTGCGGAGTGTTCGTAAATCGCGTTCGCGATATTTTTCTGCCTGCTCTGGTGGAAATAATTGCGTATCGTCCATACCGATAATGCGTTGGCGTTCACGTCCTAATAATTGGCAAAACTTCTCGTTAACTAAGAGATATTTCCCCTGTGGGTCTTTGATAAAAATCAGATTGTCCGATGATTCGATTAACGCTGTGAGTTGATCCCGATATTGGCTTAATGATAGTTGTGCATCCGCCTGAACGGCTAGTTGTTGTTCTAATGCGAGATTTGTCGCATCTAAACTGGCCATGGTTGTCTCCAGTTGCCGATTACGGGAGATAAAGGCCCGTGCAAGGGTTGCGAGTTCATCGTGGCGTTCGCTGGCTAGAATTTCAATTTGCTCTGGCTGATTATGTTGTAGGGCCATGACCATTGTACTGAGTGGTTTAATGAGAAAACGGTGCAGAATGTAGAAGAGTAGGGCTAATGCCAATAATTGGATGACAACGAGATAGGCTCCAATCTTGCCCACTAAAGATTTCACACCAGCGCCAAATGTTGAGTAGGGCGTTGCAACAATGACTTTCCAGTAAGTATCTGGCATCAAAAAAACAGATACCATGGATTGCTCATGGAGTATCGGATCATTGGCTAAATTGATATTTGCCAATGGATAGGGGGCGGATGGCCAACCTGTAGCGAGGTGACTGAGCGTTGCTCTGGTGAGTTGTGCTTCGTTTGCCGGAAGGGGAGCTAAAATCGGCGCGATCTGTTCATGCTGATATCTGTCCTGCTGTGCGGCGAGTTCAATGAGGGTTTGATTACTCTGCTGCAAGGCTGATGTGAGCGGGGAGAAGTCGGGTATTTCATGGCTTAAATGGCGTATGTTCATCAAGGTTAATGTGCCACCAAGTCTGCGCTCTAACGCTGTCGGGGCTGATAATAGCTGCCCGAATTGATCGACTACCATGATGTAGCCCCGTTGTTTTTCATTGCCACTGTGAATAAATGAATTTAACTGCTTGAGACTGATATCAACGGTAGCGGAACCAATGTAACGGTGTTGCAGCCACAGCGGCGCCGAGGCGGTGATCATGGACTCATGGGTGAAAGGGTCGCGATAGGATTTGGACCAAAGCACTTTCCCTCTGGGGAGGAGTCGTGCTGGCCGATACCAGTATTGGTCGCGGTAAGCTGGCGCATCACTTTGGTTGTAATCGTCCAATTGTTGTAATGTGCCCTGTGGCGTTCTGGCCCAGAACAGGCTGTCTTTATTTTTTCCGTGGTGAAAAACATCGGGTTCTGGCCAGAGTCCACCACCAGAAATTAACGATTTTTGACTTTCGAGATCCAGCATGATGGGAATAATACGCTGAAGCTGCTCGGACTGGTGGCTATTTGCCTCGCCTAGACTGGCAATGGAGATGACTAGGGCGGAGATTTGTGCTGTCACTTCATGAAGTCGGGTAACGATCAATTGTCCATAGTTACGATTCAGCGTTTCCTGCTGCTCTCTGGCTTGTTGTTGCTGTAAATCCAACATGACCCAGAGAGTACTGATGATCAGAATACTGGCAATGACCAGCTGTGTGGCGCTAATCGTTGCCGGTAACCCACGTAGTTGAGATATCAGCGTACTTCCTTCCGATGTCCTTATCACAGCAACGCCTCTTTTTATCATTATCGCGACTATTGTAACCTGTTTATGGGTGATTGTTATCCTATTAAGGTGGTAACTTAAAATGATTAACTTATTGTATTAATATGTTATTTGTTTTTTGATCTCAGGATTTTAAGCCGTGTGGTTGGGTTGATGCCTAGCGATTGATTATGCCAATAAGGCACGGTCAATGTGCAGTGACTTTGGTTTAGTGATGTCGATGTCAAAAGCGTGTTTTGTTTGTTTTTGCTGCAGTGGATTTTCTTTCAATATAGGGATTTTTATTTTCCAGCTAAACAGAGTCTTAGTTTGACGGTATTTTTGTGATGATAAGCACATTACTGTCTAATGTTGTTTTTTTGTGGTTTTTCGACGCCATCTGCATTTTTTGTATTAAATTGGTTTTTATTTGCGTGATTTTGGTAGTTTTTATGTCGATTCATGTGGTGTGTCAGCAAGATTATTTACCGAAATATGAATGAATTGCTGAAAAAAAAGGCGATGGGTGTCAACCACTTCTAACTTGACCATGAATTAATCAAAAAAATGCCTTTACTCCATGAATTTTAATGGCAAAAAGCCATAATTAACCCTAGTCAAAAGAGGGCGTGTCGCGTAAACTTTTACTCTTTTTATCTGGAGGAGAGACCCGCTGCAGCCCTTACCCTTAAAGGGGTAGAGGCGAATAGGATAGCAGTTGGGTGAAATGGAACAACCATATATTAGACATACACCGAAACCTTTTGATTAAAGCCTGACTTTCATCAAATGGTTAAGTAGTGGAAGAGAAGATGCAGCAGTTAACTGAGATCGTAGAACAAGCCTTGGCAGCGATCGACCAGACCAGCGACCTCAAAGCGCTGGATGAAATCCGCGTCGATTACCTAGGAAAGAAAGGTAAAATTACCGACATGATGAAACTGATGGCCACCCTGAGCCCGGCAGAAAAGCCGGCGTTTGGCCAGAAAGTGAATCTGGCAAAACAGCAGGTGCAGCAGTGTTTGAGCCAACGCATTGAAGGCCTCAAAGCGGCAGAGCTGGAAGCCAAATTGGTTGCGGAAAAAATTGATGTGACTCTGCCAGGCCGAACAATTGGCAATGGCGGTCTACATCCTGTGACCCGAACCATTGAACGGATTGAAACTTTCTTTGGTGAATTGGGATTCACTGTAAAGCAAGGGCCGGAAATTGAAGATGATTTCCACAACTTTGATGCATTAAATATCCCTGAGCATCATCCAGCCCGTGCGGATCATGATACTTTTTATTTTAACCCTAAACTGATGCTGCGCACTCAAACATCGGGTGTGCAAATTCGCACCATGGAGAAAGAACAGCCCCCGCTGCGCATTATTTCTCCAGGTCGGGTATATCGTAATGACTA
The DNA here is from genome assembly GCF_024363255.1 of Shewanella sp. NFH-SH190041. Classification (NCBI taxonomy): domain Bacteria; kingdom Pseudomonadati; phylum Pseudomonadota; class Gammaproteobacteria; order Alteromonadales; family Shewanellaceae; genus Shewanella; species Shewanella sp. NFH-SH190041. The sequence continues at coordinate 2,316,947 of NZ_AP026070.1, read as the reverse complement.
CGATATGACCCACACCCCAATGTTCCATCAGGTAGAAGGTCTGCTGGTGGACGAGCATGTGAATTTTGCTGAATTGAAAGGCATTTTGCATGATTTCCTGCGTAACTTCTTTGAAGAAGATCTGCAGGTGCGTTTCCGTCCTTCCTATTTCCCATTTACAGAGCCTTCTGCCGAAGTGGATGTGATGGGCAAAAATGGCAAGTGGCTGGAAGTGCTGGGTTGCGGCATGGTACACCCAAATGTGCTGCGCAGTGTTGGTATTGATCCTGAGAAATACTCCGGTTTTGCTTTTGGTATGGGCGTTGAGCGTCTCACCATGTTGCGCTACGGCGTTAATGATTTGCGGGCATTTTTTGAAAATGACTTGCGTTTCCTAAAGCAATTTAAATAACGGAGCCAAATAGATATGAAATTTTCTGAATCCTGGCTACGTGAGTGGGTCAATCCTGCTGTTAGTCGTGAAGAATTAGCCCACCAGATCACTATGGCTGGTCTGGAAGTGGATGGTGTTGAACCGGTAGCGGCGGATTTTTCCGGCGTAATTATCGGTGAAGTTGTGGAATGTGCCCAGCACCCAGATGCAGATAAGCTGCGGGTGACCAAGGTCAATGTGGGTCGTGATGAGCTGATTGATATTGTCTGTGGCGCGCCTAATTGCCGTTTGGGATTGAAAGTCTGTGTCGCCATGGTCGGTGCAGTACTGCCAGGCGATTTTAAAATTAAAAAGGCTAAGCTGCGTGGACAACCTTCCCACGGCATGCTGTGTTCTTTTGGTGAGCTGGGTATTGATATCGAGAGTGACGGTATCATTGAATTACCTGCCGATGCGCTGTTGGGTACTGATGTACGAGAATTTCTGCAACTGAATGATGCGGTTATCGACGTGGATCTGACTGCTAACCGGGCTGACTGCCTGGGTATGGTTGGCCTGGCGCGTGAAGTTGGGGTGCTGAATCGTGCTGAAGTGTCTGCACCAAGCTGGGCGCCAGTCAATGCCAGCATTGATGATCAAGTGGCGATTAGCTTAAATGCACCTGAAGCGTGCCCACGTTATTTGGGCCGGGTGGTAAAACAGGTCAATGTTAATGCGGTAACGCCAATGTGGATGCAGGAAAAATTGCGTCGCAGTGGTATCCGTTCTATTGATCCAATTGTTGATATTACCAACTATGTATTGATTGAGTTCGGCCAGCCAATGCATGCTTTTGATCTAGCAAAGCTGGATGGTGGCATTCAAATTCGTTTGGGTAATGGGGAAGAAAAACTGACCTTACTTGATGGCAATGAAATCACAGTGCCAAATGATGTGCTGGTGATTGCCGATGCTAAAAAACCACTGGCGCTAGCTGGGGTATTTGGTGGTCAAGATTCAGGTGTATCTTCATCAACTCGCGACATTATGCTCGAGTGTGCTTTCTTTGCGCCGTTGGCCATTATGGGTAAAGCCCGTCGTTTGGGGCTGCACACTGATGCCTCTCACCGTTTTGAGCGCGGAGTAGATCCTGAACTGCAGCAAAAAGTGATGGATAGAGCGACCCGTTTGGTTCTGGATATCTGTGGTGGTGAAGCTGGCCCTGTGGTGGAAGTGAAATCTGATGCCCATTTACCTAAGCCAGCTGATATTCTGCTGCGTCGCGCTAAGCTGGACAAACTGCTGGGACATGTGATTGCTGATAACGATGTCAATGAGATTTTGACTCGCTTGGGCTTTACTGTTGAAGTCGTTGATGCTGGTTGGCAGGTTAAGACTGCAACCTATCGCTTCGATATGGCGATTGAAGAAGATCTGATTGAAGAAGTTGCGCGCATCTACGGTTATAACAACATTCCAAATGTTGCTCCAATTGCGGCACTGAAAATGTCAGATCATAAAGAAGCTGAGCTGAGCCTGAAAAAAGTACGTAGTGTACTGACTGCTCGTGGCTTCCAGGAAGCGATCACCTATAGTTTCGTTGATCCGAAACTACAGCAGCAGCTGTTCCCGCAGCAAGATGCTATGGTGTTGCCAAATCCAATCTCCAGTGAAATGTCAGCCATGCGCCTGTCGTTATTTACTGGATTGTTGAATGCAGTGGGTTATAACCAAAGCCGTCAGCAAGCTCGCGTGCGTTTGTTTGAGACTGGTTTGCGCTTTGTACCTGATGCTCAGGCTGAATCTGGCGTTCGTCAACAGGCAATGCTTGCGGCAGTGATTGCAGGGCCACAAAGTGATGAACACTGGTCTATGGAATCCAAAACTGTTGATTTCTTCGACCTTAAAGGTGATTTAGAGTCGATCATCGGCTTGACAGCTGCCGAAGCAGAATTTAATTTTAGAAGTGCAACGCACAGCGCTCTTCATCCAGGGCAATGTGCTGAAATTCTGCGAAATGGCCGAGTTATCGGTTTCATTGGTGCAGTACACCCAAGCTTGGAAAAGCCATTTGGTTTAAACGGTAAAACCATTGTCTTTGAACTGGAATTGGATGCGCTGTTGCAGGCTAAACTGCCTCAAGCTCAACCAGTCTCTAAGTTCCCTGCTAACCGCCGTGATATCGCGGTTGTGGTTGATGATGCCGTTGCTGCCGGTGATGTTATCGATGTGATAAGAAAAATTGGCGGGAATCAGTTGGTTGGCATAAACTTGTTTGATGTATACCAAGGTAAGGGTGTAGAGCCTGGCAAAAAGAGCTTGGCAATTGCACTAACGTTACAAGATACGGCTCGTACGCTTGAAGAGAAAGAAATTGCGGAAAAAGTTGACGCAGTGGTTTCTGCTCTTGAGTCTGAGTTCAACGCATCGTTGAGGGATTAAAGTATGGCACTTACCAAAGCCGAAATGGCAGAACATCTTTTCGAAACACTTGGTATTAACAAGCGCGTAGCGAAAGAGATGGTAGAGTCGTTCTTCGAAGAGATTCGATGTGCACTTGAAAATGGTGAGCAGGTCAAGCTATCTGGCTTTGGCAATTTCGACTTGCGGGACAAAAACCAACGTCCTGGCAGAAATCCAAAGACAGGCGAAGATATACCTATCTGCGCCCGCCGAGTGGTGACCTTCCGCCCCGGTCAGAAGTTAAAAAGCCGGGTAGAAGTCGCTAACACCGACAAATAGTTCGACCCGATGAAGAAAAGCCACTCCTAGAGTGGCTTTTCTGTTTTTGATTCATTACCATTTGGGCGCTTTTATTTAGTTTGGGGTTGTATCTTGTCCAGAGCAGCAAAACATTTCGATCGCCGTTTTCACCTTTCACTGCTTCATCCCAAATATTGGTTATCTTGGCTTGGTATTGGCCTGTTAGTTATTTTCGGGTTGATGCCTGCTGTTGTTCGTGATCCCATTGCCCGTATGATGGCGCATTTGGTGATGCATATTGCTAAACGGCCGATTGCGGTCGCACGAGCGAACTTGAAAACCTGTTTTCCGGAGAAATCAGAGGCAGAGATAGCATCACTGATCCGTGAAAATGTGGAAAATTTTGTGATGATCCTGCTGGCGCAAGCAGAACTGATGCTTAAGGGCCGAAAGTATTTACGCCGCCGGGTGAAGTTAATGGGTTATGAACATGTGCAGCAGGCCCGTGATGCTGGTAAGCCTGTGATTTTTATTATGCCCCATGTTTGGGGGATTGAGTATGCTGGTTTACGGTTGAACCTTGAGTTGCCGATGGTGACCATGGCAAAAGCTCACCGTAATGGTCTATTTAATTGGTTTAATAACCGGATGCGTAGTTCGCTTGGCGCGAGAGTTTATATGCGTGAAGCGGGGATTCGAGCACTGCTTTCTGAGCTGAAAAACGATTTCAGTTTCTTTTATCTACCCGATGAAGATCATGGCCGGGATAAGAGCATCTTTGCGCCATTTTTGGGCACAGTAAAAGCCACCTTGCCTGTGGTTGGTCGTCTGGCGCAGGCAGGCAATGCTGCCGTGATGCCGGTTAAAATTGGCTATAACCGTCATAGCCGTCAATTTGATTTAACGGTTATGCCAGCGATTGCACCGGAAGCAATGCAGGGCAAGGAAAATGAAGCTCGAGCGCTCAATCATGCTGTTGAGCAGGTGATTCTTGCCTATCCAGAGCAATACATGTGGTTCTTACGTGTGTTGCGTACCCGGCCAGAAGGGGAAGCTGATATTTACGACTAAGTGGTGATACAGGTCGGAATTTGGGGACCTGATAAGAATGAAACTCTTCATTCAATTGTCATACAGTTGTGGTATTCGTGATTACACCTATCCCATAAAGAAATATAATTAGCGCGCTGTGATTACGGTTTCAGAGATTACCGGAATCACAGTGCGTTATTATTTTCAGCCATCGCCTTTTTATCGTGAATGTGTAAATAATCCTATCTTCACACATTACTCAATCATTATTTGCAGCGATGGCCGGATGGATTTATCTGCCCTAAATGTGGTCATCGTCAAGCCTATCAAATCCATACCCGTGAGCTTTATGAATGCTGTCAGTGCCATAAGCAAACATCCGTGACATCTGACACGCTGTTTCACGGCACGCATATCCCGCTGTCTAAATGGTTTACGGCCATTTATTTTATAGGGTCAGACAAAGGCGGAATATCAGCATTACGGCTCAAAAAGCTCATTGAAGTTAACTGGCGAACGGCAAGGTTGATACTGAAAAAATTGCGTATCGCAATGGGGCACAGAGACAGACTGTATTGGTTATCTGGCAACATAGAATTGGATGATTGCTTGGTTGGCGGCAAACAAAAAGGTAAACGTGGTTGAGGAGCGGCAGGGAAAACACCGATAATTGTGGCCGTTGAAACCCAAGGTGAACGAGCCGGCTATATTGCCATGCAGGCTGTTAACCGTATCAGCCACCAAAGTGTCGAGCAATTTGTGCAAGCGCATATTCTCCCCAATCAATATGTTCGCTCAGATGGGCTACGTGCATTGACTATCATTGATAAAACCCAGCATCACGAAGCCAGAGTGACGCCGAAAGAATTGGTTGATGAGTGGCTCCCGTGGGTACATATCGCCATTAGCAACCTGAAAACATTTATTCAGGGCACATTCCACGGAATATCCAAAAAATATGTACAGGAATACCTCAATGAGTTCATTTATCGTTTTAATCGCAGAAGAATAGAAAAACAAATTCCTATGCGGCTGTTAAATATAGCTATTTTTCATTCACCTATGAACTCATGCTGAGCAAAGTGCATAGGCATGTTATTTTATTGCCTTCCACTAGTGTGCTGGTTGGGTTATCAGATCTTGGATATATGCAGTTTGGCTAAGTAATTCAAGATGAATGCATGCTTTGTTCTTACAGCGAAGATTTTATCAGACTGATAGCTCCTGATTTGATATCAATTTGATAGCAAAATATTAAATTGATAGCGTGACACTAGGGCTATTTATAATTTATAGCTGCTCTAGCTGTTGATTTTAATTGTGTTTGTCAAAACGGCGGAAAATTTTCCGACTCAGTTCACTAAAATCTTCTAGCTTGATAACAAAAATTGCTACTGACTCACACTTTTGCTCATCTTTTAATCGTTTATTTTTCCTTGGCTTAAATATTGCTGAATAGGGTTATTCACTCGAGCTGTGATGATCAACTGAATTTAGTGGACATCAATAAAAGGGAATAACAATGATAGAGCATTATTTTCGCCCCCAAACTCCGGAGCAGGCATTGGAATTGATGCATGCCCACAGTCCCCACGCCGTTTGGTTTAACGGTGGATCCAAACTGAATGCTGCCCCGACCCGAACTGATAAAACCGTCGCCATTGCCCTGTCTGATTTACCTTGTAATGACATTCGTTGTGAAGGTGAAGCGCTGTACCTTGGTGCCATGTGCAAACTGCAGGCCTTAATTGAGCATGAATTGACACCCGCTGCTTTGAAAGACGCCGCGGGTTTTGTTTATTCGCGCCATATTCGTCATCAGGCAACGTTAGGCGGTGAGATTGCTGCAAAGCAAGATGAAGCAGTGTTACTGCCCGCATTGCTGGCGATGCATGCCGAACTGATTTTAGCCGATGGCCAGCAGGTTTCGCTGGAAGCCTATTTGGATAACCCAGGCGCGCTGATCTTAGAAGTGGTGCTACCTCAGCGAGCAATACATTGTCATACCCGCAGTGTGCGCCGCTCAGCCGGTGGACTTGCGGTAATAACGGCAGCGGTTTCCCTCAGTGCTGATGGCAAGGTTGAGATGCTGCTTGATGGCATGAACCAACTGGGTGAACGTCAGGCTCGGCCTGTCAGTTTGCGTGATGTCGCGGGGCAGGCATTAGAAGGTGAAGCGCTGGAGCGCGCTGTTGCTGAAGCTATTTCTCCTGTAGCGGATATCCGCGGCAGCATTGAATATAAGCGCTATATCGCCGGCGTGGTGATGGCGGATTTATTGGTTGAATGTCAGCAATTGGCACAGAGCACACAGGGAGAATAAAAGTTATGTTGGTGAAATTTAACTTGAATGGTCAACCGAAATCACTGGAATGTGCAGCTGGTGCCAATGTGCAGTCACTGTTAAAGCAATTGGGATTGCGCTCTGTGCGGAACAGTGATGATGGTTTTGGTTTTGCCGGCTCTGATGCCATCTTGCTTGATGGGGTGCTGCATAACGCCTCTTTACTGATCGCCGCGCAATTGGAAGGTTGTAATGTGGCGACGGCAGAGTCTTTGGGCAAATGGAATGAATTAAGTCTGGTGCAGCAGGCCATGGTGGATGTTGGTGTGGTGCAGTCTGGTTACAATGACCCGGCAATGGCACTGGTGATTACCAATTTACTTGAGCGGCATCCAAGTCCTTCTCAGGCACAGATTGAAGATGCGCTAAGCGGTATTTTCAGCCGTGATGCCGGTTATCAGCAGTTTTATGATGTGGTGGCATTGGCCGCAAGGCGTCTCAATGAGCCGGCGTATCAACAGGCCTTTGCCCCTGAGTTCCGTGATGATCTGAAAGTCGTGGGTAAAAACAGTCCTAAGATTGATGCCTTTAAGATGATTAAGGCTCGCCCGTGTTATGTGGAAGACCGCATTGCAGCGGATGCTTGCGTGATTAAAATGCTGCGCAGCCCTCATCCCCATGCCTTTATTACCCATTTAGATGTTAGCCAGGCTGAAGCATTACCTGGCGTGGTGTCGGTGATCACCCATAAAAATTGCCCGGACATTCCTTATACCCCAGGTGGGCAAAGTGCACCTGAGCCATCACCGTTAGACAGACGCATGTTTGGGCAGAAATTGCGTCATGTGGGCGACCGTGTGGCTGCTGTGGTGGCCGAAAGCGTTGAAATCGCTGAAGCGGCATTAAAACTGATTGAGGTGGAATACCAAGTACTTAAGCCGGTGATGAGCATTGATGATGCCATGGCGGCCGATGCACCAATTATCCATAACGAGCCGATTGAATATGGCGTGGGTGCGCCAGCCGATTTAGCTGAGCAGAATGAACATGCTGATCCTCGGGAAGGCAAGCTGATTGTGAACTTCCCTATTGGCTGTTTTCCACGCAAAAATATTGCCGCCAGTGTCCGGGGGCATATTGGTGATTTGGATAAAGGCTTTGCTGAGGCCGATCATATTATCGAGCGGACCTATGAATCGAAACAGGTGCAGCAACTGCCGGTAGAGACCCATATCTGTTACAGCTATATGGATGGTGATCGTCTGGTGATGCACGACTCCACCCAAGTGCCTTGGCACGTGCGTCGGCAAGTGGCCAAGATCCTTGGCATTAAACAAAACAAGGTACATATCGTCAAAGAGCGGGTCGGCGGTGGCTATGGCTCTAAACAGGATATTTTGCTGGAAGATGTGTGTGCCTGGGCAACCTGGACCACCGGCCGGCCGGTGTATTTCCACCATACCCGGGAAGAGGAGTTTATCAGTAACTCCAGCCGCCATGTGGCGAAAGTGCGGGTAAAACTGGGGGCGAAAAAGGACGGTACGTTAACCGCTATCGATATGGATTTCCGTGCCAATACCGGCCCATACGGTAACCATGCCCTGACAGTGCCTTGTAATGGCCCTGCCTTGTCCTTACCTCTGTATCCCTGTGATAACGTCGATTTTCTGGTCACCACGTATTACTCCAACATTTGTCCTACCGGTGCCTACCAAGGTTATGGCGCGCCAAAAGGTAACTTCGCTTTGACCATGGCGATGGCTGAGATGGCGGCAGAGCTTGGCATTGACCATCTGGATATGGTGGAAAAGAACCGTGTTGTAGAAGGGCAAGATCTCAAAATTCTGGCGGCTATCGGGGAAGGGAAGATGCCCGCCGCGGCGCCGAAAGTGCACAGTTGCGCGTTGGAGCCCATCCTGAAACAAGGGTGGGAGATGATTAATTGGGATAGCCCGAAAGAAAGTGACGGTGATTGGCGCATTGGTCGTGGTGTTGCCATTATCCAGCAAAAATCGGGTATTCCGGATATTGACCAAGCTAACTGCGCCATCAAGATGGCCTCAGATGGCACCTTTATTGTTCACTCCGGCGGCGCGGATATCGGCACGGGATTAGATACTGTGGTGAACAAGCTGGTGGCAGAAGTGCTGTGTTGTCCACTAGACAATATCACTATTCACTCTGGTGATACTGACCATGCCCCATTTGATAAAGGCGCTTACGCTTCATCTGGCACCTGTTTCTCGGGTAATGCGGCGCGTCTAGCGGCAGAAGCGATGAAGGAGAAGATCCTGAAATGTGGCGCTGAGATGCTCGGGGTAGAAGTGTATAAGGTTGAGTTAGTCGCCCCCGGTATTGTGCGCTGTCAGCACCATGATCAGAAAGTGGGTGAAGTGAGCTTCTTTGATATCGCCCATAAAGCGGAAAGTGGCACTGGTTGGGGGCAACTGCTGGCATCTGGCTGCTTCACTACCCCTGAATTTGCCTTCCCATATGGTGCTAACTTCGCTGAAGTGGCAGTGAATGTCCGCAGCGGTGAAATCCGCTTGGATAAGTTCTATGCCCTGTTGGATTGCGGCACACCGGTGAACCCTGATTTGGCGCTGGGACAGATTTACGGCGCCAGCATGCGGGCCATTGGTCACAGCCTGTATGAAGAGCTGATTTACGATGAGCAGGGCATTCCACTCACGCGGGATCTAAAGACCTATGGCGCGCCCATGATCGGGGATATTCCAAAGGACTTCCGCGCGGTGTTAGTGCCCAGTGATGATCCTGTCGGCCCTTATGGTGCCAAGTCTATCTCTGAAATTGGCGTAAATGGTGCCGCTCCTGCGATTGCCTCAGCGATCCATGATGCTTGCGGCGTGTGGATCCGTGATTGGCACTTTACCCCTGAAAAAGTCTTGGCAGGGCTGAAGTTGCTGTAAGGGTAGATGCACAACTCAACTTTTGGGTAACACACTCCCGGCAGCCCGATGGGCAGGGCTGCCGGCCTAACTAAGAGGGCGATATTCGCGTTAACTGAAGTACCGGTGATGAGCAATTAACTAATTAATCGATTGCGTACCTTGGAACGAGGTGAGTGAATATGAAGCTGCTTTATAACGTTGAAGATAAACCACCAGTCGGTGCCTGGATCCTGTTAGCGCTACAGCATATGTTGGCGGCAATGGGCGCCATCATCGCGGTACCTTTGGTGGTCGGTAGTGCGCTTGGGCTGCCGACGGAAGATATGATTGTGCTGGTCAATGCGGCTTTGATTGTATCGGGTCTGGTCACCATGATGCAGTGTAAGGGCATTGGCCCTATCGGGATCCGTTTACCTGTGGTGATGGGGACCAGTTTTACCTTTGTGGCCATTGCAATTTCAATCGGGATGGATTCTGGCGTTTCAGGTATTTTCGGCTCGGCGCTGGTGGGCTCTTTGGTGATGATTATCGGCAGTCGGTTTATGCCGCAAATTCGCAAATTGTTTCCCCCAGTGGTATCCGGCACTGTTGTGGTGCTGATCGGGATGACCATATTGCCCGTGGGCGTGGACTGGTTTGCGGGTGGGTTCGTGGGCCAGGAGCAATACGGTCAGCTGGATAATTTACTGCTCGGTTCATTGGTGCTGGGGGTGGTGATTATCCTCTCCATGCTGGGGAAGGGCATTATCTCTGCTGCTGCCATCGTGATTGGTATGTTTGTTGGCTATATGGTGGCCATGATGCTGGGTATGGTCGATTTCAGCCCAGTAACTAATGCACCGCTGTTTGCCCTACCAGAACTGTTGCCGTTTGGGCTGAGTTTTACGGTCAGCGGCATTATCGGCATGTCCATTGCCTATCTGGTGACCATTATGGAATCGACCGGGGACTTTCTGGCCTTAAGCGATGCAACCCATACCAAACTGACCGGTAAGAAGCTGTCCCGTGGCATTTTATGTGATGGGGTCGGCAGTGCAATTTCCTCCGTATTTGGCTCTACGCCATTTTCCTCTTTCAGTCAGAATGTCGGCATTGTTTCCATCACTGGTGTGGCTAGCCGACATGTGGTGGCGTTAACCGGCGCTATTATGTTGTTTGCCGGTATGTTCCCCAAGCTTGGTGGCATTGTGGTGACCATCCCATCGCCAGTACTCGGTGGGGCGGGGCTGGTGATGTTTGCCATGATCATCTCCTCTGGGGTAGGCATCTTATCCCGCATCCATTTTACCAAGCGCAATATGCTGGTGATTGCAGTGGGGATTGCCTCTGGACTGGCGGTGACTGTGCGCCCTGAGATTTTGACCTATTTGCCAGAGCCTATGCACGTGATCCTTGGCTCCGGCATTACTACCGGCTCGCTGGTGGCCTTAATACTGAACTTGGTATTGCCGGTGGACCGTGAGGATGAGGCGGAATGCGCCATGGAAAAACGGGCCGCATTGGAGCAGCAGGTAAAAGAGTGTGACCTGTGTGCAATGGAGTTGGAAAAAGAGCGTCAGCGGTCGCTCACTGGACGTAAGGGAATGATTTAACAGTTTTTCTGGAAAGCGAGCCAAGGAAAGATGGATGTTCCTGAGCCTGTCGGGCGACATCAGCTAAGGAAAGTTCAACGCACCCTGGTGATGAGTTCAAGCTGTACATCAACGAGGATTTGAGATGGGACAATTAGAGTCAATCAAGGCGATCCGCGCCTCAATCATGGACGTGAAATGTGTTGTGGACCGTCCGGAAGACATTGAAAAGAACATGCGCTACATTGACGATGGCCTGATGTTAATCATTGATGGCAAAATCGAATGGGTCGGTAAATGGGAAGAAGGCAAGGATAAAGTGCCACCCGGGGTACGAATTCGCAGTTATCCGGGAAAAATCGTGATGCCAGGTTTTATCGACACCCATGTGCACTATCCACAATCTGAAATGGTTGGCGCTTATGGTGAGCAGCTGCTGGAGTGGCTGGATAATTATGTGTTCCCGACAGAAGCCCGCTACTCAGACAAAGACTACTCCAAGGAGATGTCTAAGTTCTTCGTTAACCAGTTATTACGCAATGGCACCACTACTGCGCTGGTGTTTGGCACTGTGCACCCAGAATCGGTCGACTCTTTATTTGAAGTCGCGGAAGGTTACCATATGCGCCTGATCGCCGGTAAGGTGATGATGGATCGCAATGCGCCGGATTATCTGGTGGATACCCCAGAGTCTAGTTATGAGCAAACCAAAGCACTGATTGAAAAGTGGCATGGCCGTGGCCGCTTGATGTATGCCATTACGCCACGGTTTGCCCCGACGTCTAGCCCAGAGCAATTAGCGCTGGCCGGCAAACTGAAAGAGGAATATCCAGATACTTATGTACATACCCACCTGTGTGAAAACAAAAATGAAATCCAGTGGGTAAAAGAGTTGTATCCAGATCGTGCCAGCTATCTGGATGTGTATCACCATTATGGCCTGACAGGCTGCAAGAGTGTGTTTGCCCACAGTATTCATCTGGAAGACAGCGAGTGGGATTGTTTGTATAAGACTGACTCTGCGGTTGCTTTCTGTCCAACATCGAACCTGTATCTTGGCAGTGGCTTATTCAAGCTACAGGAAGCCTGGAAACGCAAGGTCAAGGTCGGGGTGGGAACTGATATTGGTGCCGGCACCACCTTCAATATTCTGCAGACTTTGAATGAAGCCTACAAAGTGATGCAGCTACAGAATTACAAATTGTCCGCATTTGAAGCTTTCTACCATGCCACATTGGGTGGTGCTAAGTCGCTGTCGCTGGATCATCTGGTAGGTAACTTTGAGGTGGGCAAAGAAGCCGACTTTGTAGTGGTAGACCCCTGTGCCACTGCACTGCAGCAGCTGAGATTCGATAATTCCAAGGATTTAGCCGATGAGCTGTTTGTACTGATCACCCTGGGGGATGATCGCAGTATTTACCGTACTTATGTGGACGGTCGTTTAGTCTATACCCGTAACTAATCTGGTTAACCGGTACGGGCATAACTGAGCACGAGAGTGAAGTAAGACAACAATGTAAAAGGTGGTTGGGAGGATCGCCGGTTTCGGCCGGTGATCTGTCAAGGAATGTCGCAGGGCGGCCATGTGGCCGGGGGTGTGGAGACCCAAACCTTAAGACAACTATTGGGAAGTAGCATTATGTCAGATACTAATAAAATCAATCTCGATCCTGCAGCCATGGGCGAGGTGCCAAGTGCATCGCAGGGAACCTCACTGGAAAAATACTTCAGAATTAAGGAGCGTGGTTCAACCGTAAGACAGGAGTTAATTGCTGGGTTAACAACTTTTCTGGCCATGGTGTATTCGGTCATTGTGGTGCCCAATATGCTAGGGGCGGCAGGTTTTGATCCCGGTGCGGTATTTATTGCAACCTGTTTGGTGGCAGCGTTTGGTTCGTTAATGATGGGGCTATGGGCTAATTTGCCGATGGCCATTGGTTGTGCTATCTCGCTGACGGCATTTACGGCATTCAGTATGGTATTAGGGCAGGGGCTGTCGATTCCAGTGGCGCTGGGGGCGGTCTTCTTGATGGGTATTGTGTTTACCGCCATTACGGTAACCGGTGTCCGTCAGTGGATTTTGACTAACTTACCATCCGGCATTGCCCATGGTACCGGTATCGGTATTGGTCTGTTCCTGTTGTTGATTGCCGCCAACGGTGTGGGCTTAGTGGTGAAAAACCCCTTTGACGGTTTACCGGTTGCGTTAGGGGAGTTTACCTCTTTGCCTGTTTTGGCTTCATTGATCGGTTTGGCGATTATTTTTGGTATTGAGCGGTTACGTGTCCCCGGCGGCATCTTGTTGGTGATCATCGGCATTTCTATTTTCGGTTTGATTTTTGACCCGAATGTGAAATATCAGGGATTGTTCGCTATGCCGAACCTGACAGCAGAAGGCTCTCTTATCGGCACAATGGATATTATGGGGGCGATGAACCCTGTGGTGATCCCAACTGTGCTGGCGTTGGTGATGACAGCAATCTTTGACGCAACAGGAACTATCCGCGCGGTTGCCGGGCAAGCAAACCTGTTGGATAAAGATGGCCAAATCATCAGTGGTGGTAAAGCGCTGACTTCTGACTCTGTATCCAGTATTTTCTCCGGCTTTATCGGTGGCGCCCCTGCTGCGGTATATATTGAGTCGGCTGCAGGTACTGCTGCGGGTGGTAAAACTGGTCTGACTGCCACAGTGGTGGGGAGTTTGTTCCTGCTGTTGATCTTCTTAGCACCACTGAGCTATCTGGTTCCTGCTTATGCGACAGCACCTGCGCTGATGTATGTGGGTCTGTTGATGCTGAGCAATGTGTCAAAACTGGATCTGGATGATACTGTTGGGTCACTCAGTGGTCTGCTGTGTGCGGTATTTATTGTTCTGACCGGTAATATCGTGACTGGTATTATGATTGCCTTTAATGCTTTGGTGATTGGCCGTGTTGTTTGCGGCGAATGGCGTAAGCTGAATGTCGGCACTGTGATTATTGCCATTGTATTGGCCGTATTCTATGCCGGAGGCTGGGCAATTTAAGGTGGATAATTCAGTCTGCATTGGATGATATTGATATCCAACAGCTGATATTGATGAACGTTATAATAAACAGCCCGGTAAGAATCGGGCTGTTTTGCTTTATATTTATGCAGTTAAACTGGTTTGGCTGAAAAAACAGTTTACAGCCTATATTGTTCTCAGTATTATCGCCCCCGTTCCGGAGGGGTGGCAGAGTGGTTGAATGCACCGGTCTTGAAAACCGGCATGGGTTAATAGCCCATCCAGGGTTCAAATCCCTGCTCCTCCGCCATATTTTATGAGAAAGCCTGCTTATTTAAGCAGGCTTTTTTGTGCCTGTGTGTTGGGCTCATTGCGACTGCGTTTTCGATTTATCAGCCCGCGCAACGTCATATCAAATCTGCTTATTCGTATCAATCACTCTCTGCTTGCGACAAACACAAGCTTGAAAGGTCGATATCTGCTAATCAATTTATTTCATTCTTGCAATTTGATTCAGCCGTTATGTGTTATTTCAATTGTGCTATTTATACTTTTATTGCCATTAAATCATTGGATTAGCGGACTTAACTGTTGCGTTGAAGCATTTTGATTCCAGCAAGACATCAAGTGTGGATAAGCGTGAGTCGTTGGCCGCGAGAAGTTAATGCTGCCGCAAATACCATTAACGCAATCATATTAACGTCACTCCAACGCAATAGGGTAATCAGTCCAGTGCTGCGCAGTTGTGACTAAGATTTAAAGCTCTTGGCCGCAAGCGAAATAGTCATGCGAGGGTCACGCGAATAGACCAGTAAGTAGCTAAGTAGAAGTCAAGCGAATAGCTAAGTAAGTCATCAAGGGATAGCTAAGCGAGGGCCAAATGTGGTGAACTGCGACTAAGCTACTCAAGGGTCAATTGAAACTTGTTTTAATCTCAGTGTTATCATTCTCTAGGGTGTATCTTCATTGCGTGTTGGCTTCGCCACAATGCGACATTTCACTATGGCGGTAGGTCTTTACTGCTGATTAGCGGCGAGAGTGAATTAATCTTGCTTACAACGGGTTGCTTGTTAATTGAGCGCAAATAGCCGCGAACTAATTAGTTAATATCTGACTTATCGGTTAATTTATGCATATATAACGGTGACGTAAGCGTTTTAATCAGCCAGCACCCTCTGCTACTTAAGTGCTGATAGCGCAGCGTTAATCCTATGCTTATATCGATATTATAACTCTTTAGAGAGTGTCCCCGCCGAGTTTGCTTATGCTGTGCGTTGGATAGAATATTGGTTTGCAGCCATGCATAGATAGGTGATAGATAAAAGGCCTATTGGCATTGGAGTAGTTCGCTCAGATGCATAAACGTGCAGTGATTTAAGTGAGTCGATGACCGATTACATCTATGAATAGTAGGTGAAAGTTCTCTTTTTAATTCATTAGGTTAAGCAAGTGCTATTTCCCCTTTAACCAGACTGGTTTATGATCTAGTTTAATAAGTAGAAACGGGATTTAGTTTCCGGCTAAAAAGAATACAGGATGGGCAGAGGGTGATTTCAGTATATCTGGTTGATGACCATGAGTTGGTCAGGACCGGGATCCGACGGATCCTGGAAGATGAGCGCGGTATCCGTGTGGTCGGTGAAGCGGGTGATGGTGAAACTGCGGTGCAGTGGTGCCGGCAAAATGAAGCCGATGTTATTTTAATGGATATGAATATGCCGGGAATTGGGGGGTTGGAAGCAACCCGTAAAATTTTACGCCATCAACTCCATGCCAAAATTATTGTGTTAACGGTGCATTCTGAAGACCCTTTCCCCACTAAGGTGATGCAAGCTGGCGCCTCTGGTTATTTGACTAAAGGGGCCAAACCGCCTGAGGTGTTACAGGCGATACGCCAAGTCGCTCATGGTCAGCGTTATTTATCACCTGAAATCGCCCAACAGATGGCATTGAGCCAGTTTAATCAGGCAGATGATAATCCGTTTAAGGCTTTGTCTGAGCGGGAATTGCAGATCATGATGATGATCACTAATGGTGATAAGGTGAATGAAATTTCTGAGCAGCTCAATCTTAGCCCCAAAACCGTGAACAGTTATCGCTATCGCTTATTTAGTAAACTGGGGATCAGTGGTGATGTTGAGCTGACCCGGTTGGCTATCCGCTATAAAATGTTGGATGCTGGCCAGTTTTAATTTTTGTGTCGGAGTGGAACCGTGGTAATGCCGACCGCATTTAATGCCAGTGCTTTTTTAAAAACCGTACCCGCTTCACCCGGCGTCTATCGTATGTATGATGCTGACGCTGTGGTGATTTATGTCGGTAAAGCGAAAGATCTCAAAAAACGTCTTAGTTCTTATTTTCGCAAAAATCTGCCCAATGTGAAAACCCAAGCCTTGGTTTCACATATCGCCCAGATTGATGTGACACTGACTCACAGTGAAACTGACGCGTTAATTTTGGAAAATGACTACATCAAACGCTACATGCCTAAATATAATGTGCTGTTGCGTGATGATAAATCTTACCCTTTTATTCTGCTCAGTGATCATCGTCATCCCAGGTTGGCCTATCACCGGGGCCCTAAGCGGGAAAAAGGCCAATATTTTGGCCCTTACCCGAATGGTGGGGCTGTGCGTGAAAGTTTGCACCTGATGCAGAAGTTGTTCCCTATCCGTCAATGTACCGATCTGTACTATAAATCTCGTTCTCGTCCCTGTTTGCAGTACCAAATTGGTCGCTGCAGCGCCCCTTGTGTTGGCAAAATTTCTGATGCTGATTATCAACAGCAGGTGCGGCTAGCCGCTATGTTTTTGCGCGGCAAGGATCAGCAAGTGATTGCGGCGCTGGTGGATAAAATGACCCGGGCTGCAGATGATATGGAATATGAACAGGCCGCGGCATTTCGAGATCAAATACAGGCATTAAGACGGGTTGCAGAGCAAAATGAGGTCACTTCAGATACGGAAGATATGGATGTTATCGGGGTGGATTATGCCTCTGGGTTGGCCTGTTTTCATCTGCTATTTATCCGAGATGGTAAAATTTTTGGAAGTCGCAGTTATTATCCCAAAATTCCGGCCCAAACAGAGCTTGATGAAGTGCTACGTGCCTTTATGCTGCAGTTTTATTTAAATACTACAGCGCAACGCAGTTTGCCAAAAGAGATTTTAATCAGCCATGAGTTTGATGAATTGCCCGCGCTGCAGGCCGCTATCAGCCAAGCATTGGACAAAAAAGTCAGTATTAAAACTCGGGTGCGGGGTCAGCGGGCGCAATTTTTACGTTTGGCGGTGACGAATGCGGTGAATGCTGTTTCAAGTCATTTGTCCCATAAGAATACGGTAGAACAACGTTTTGTCGCCTTGGAAGAGGTGTTGGAGCTCAGCCAACCAATCAGTCGCATGGAATGCTTTGATATCAGTCACACCATGGGTGAGAGTACGGTTGCTTCCTGTGTGGTATTTAACCGAGAAGGGCCGGATAAAGCTGAATATCGCCGCTTTAATATCAGTGGTATTACCCCTGGGGATGATTATGCGGCGATGGCGCAGGCCATTAGTCGTCGGTTCGATAAAGTGACTAATGAGGCCAAAATTCCGGATATTTTATTTATTGATGGTGGGTTGGGTCAGTTGCGTATGGCTCAAAACATTGTCGATGAAAAGTTTGTGACATTGGATAAGGCCCCCATCTTGATAGGGGTGGCAAAAGGTGAGAGCCGTAAGCCAGGGTTGGAAACCTTGATCTATGGTGAAACTGAAGCCAGTTTTGCATTGGAGGATGATTCTGAAGCATTGCATCTGATCCAGCATATTCGGGATGAATCCCACCGCTTTGCGATAACAGGCCATCGTAACCGGCGTCAGAAAACCCGTAATACATCGACGTTAGAGTCCATTCCTGGGGTCGGGCCGAAACGGCGCCGCGCACTGTTACAGTTTATGGGCGGTTTACAACAAGTGAAAAATGCCAGTGTAGCTGAATTGGCAAAAGTGCCGGGGATCAGCATAGAAATGGCACAAACAATACATGACGCATTGCGGGGGTAGCAAAATTGAGGCAAGATTGGCGCTGCTCTTGATAATTTGGTTTGATCATGCCTTTTAATTTACCCATTGCTCTGACCCTGTTCAGAGTCATCTTACTTCCAGTTTTTATTGTTTTTTTCTATCTGCCATACAGCTGGGCACCTTTCGCCTCTGCGTTTGTTTTCTGGCTGGCGGCCATTACCGACGCGCTGGATGGCTATCTTGCCCGTAAATTGCATCAGTCGACGCGATTTGGTGCATTTTTAGATCCGGTTGCAGATAAAATTATGGTCGCGGCGGCATTAGTGCTGCTGGTGGAAGATTATGCTTCTGTATGGTTGACGATCCCCGCGCTGTTTATGATTGGCCGGGAAATTGTGATTTCAGCCCTGCGGGAGTGGATGGCAGAATTGGGTAAACGTGGGGTGGTTGCCGTCTCTTGGATTGGCAAATATAAAACCGCGGCCCAAATGTTGGCGATTATCGGTTTATTATGGCGGCAGTCTGACTGGATGGTGCAGTTATCTTATGGTCTGTTATATATCGCGGCCATTTTAACTTTCTGGTCCATGTTGAGTTATATTATGAGCGCTTGGAAGGATTTAACGGCTGAGTAGCAGATAATTTCAACGTTTCGTTGTTTTAGTGCGCAGTTAAACCATAAGCGAATAAATCCTGATTGACTCCCCGACATAAAACAGCGAGAATGCGTCTCGCAGTCGGGGCGGTACTCCTGACTTAATGAAAACTTATCTGCTTGATATTCAAAGCGTTTTATCAGTTTTCATTAATGCAAGTAATGCGACATTAGCTCAGTTGGTAGAGCGATACCTTGCCAAGGTATAGGTCATCGGTTCGAACCCGATATGTCGCTCCAATCATCAATTTCTTTGATGATACAAAAAGTGGCGCGATGGCAGAATGGCTATGCTGCGGATTGCAAATCCGTCGATCTCGGTTCGACTCCGGGTCGCGCCTCCACTTCTTATTACCTTATCTAAATTTCCTATTTAATTATCTTTTCTATTGCTTTTCTCCATACGTTAAATCAATGCCGTGGTAGTTCTCAATACAGCCGATCAATTCTTTGTATGTTCCATTAGCCCGTTATTATGGGGTTGATCTTTTCGGTTTGCTTTGTGGCAGTTTGAAGGGGGCTTCACGATAGCGGCTTTGCTGTATTTGCCATGTCGTTACATTACCTGATAAGTCGATAACGCTGTGTAGCACAGGTTCAATTCCTATCGGGCAGCTTTGCATCCTCTTTGTTGAATTGTTCTTATTGAGTCTGACTGGGCGATAAATCATTCGTCACAACCAAGAGTTATTATCTTGAATAAAATTCAACCGTGAAAAGCGGTTGTGGTTAACTAATTTTGGAAATTAAGTTGAGTTTATTCTTGGTCTGGGCTGTTGATGATAGCCTAGGCTGGTATTTATTTTGACTTCAGCCTCTGCAGTCTTACCATCGACATGCTTTCTCTCATCTCTTACTCGACATTATTTGTATTAATGACACCGGTTCGCTGTGATGACATTTAATCAAATCGCTCACTATATTTATATTACTTGTAATTGATTAAAGGATGGTGGTGTATTTATAGGCAGCTCAATACGCGGATACATTGATAATGTGTATTGACGTTTATGCTTCATTCTCTATGGATGCATTTATTGATGAACTTGGTGTTGGGCGTATAGGTCATGGCGTGCAAATATTGTGCGGCAATATCTATTTTAATGAGTCGAGGTGGAGTGCTGCTTTTATTGAAATGATCTTTTGTATGCCATTAAATTAGTGGCAGGAGAGTACGATTGGTGATGATATCGACACTCTTGGTGTGGTTTTTGATCGAATTGGCACTTCTTTAATCGAATGAATCAAAACAATAAAATTAGTTGTTGACCCTGCCGGGAAATCCGTTAAAGTATGCCCCGTTCCCGGCGATAAGGCGGGTTAACGCGAAGCGACATTAGCTCAGTTGGTAGAGCGATACCTTGCCAAGGTATAGGTCATCGGTTCGAACCCGATATGTCGCTCCAACCTCAAATAGAGGTTGAGTAACAAAGTGGCGCGATGGCAGAATGGCTATGCTGCGGATTGCAAATCCGTCGATCTCGGTTCGACTCCGGGTCGCGCCTCCACTTTCTAATCTGTGGCTTGTATGGCGGCAGAGCATGAAATGCCCGAGTGGTGGAATCGGTAGACACAAGGGATTTAAAATCCCTCGCTGGTAACAGCGTGCCAGTTCAAGTCTGGCCTCGGGTACCATCTCCTTGCTAAGCGCATGAGAGAACAAAATAACCAGCCTAGTGCTGGTTTTTTTGTATCTTACGCGGACTATTCTACACCAATGGATATAAAAAACCGATGATATTAATACCATCGGGTTTCTTCGGTTAAATACTTATTCAGGCGGCATGGTGACGTTTATTTCCGCCTGTATCAGCTTTGGCTGCTTGCAGTGCCTGTGGGTCAAAATCATCGACATTGATGGCGTTAAGGCGGCCTTTTTCGGCCCGGCGTAGTAACTGCGCTTCCTCCTCATCCAGTACATCCAGTTCCAGCCCAAGATCAGCGATTTTATCCAGCCACATAAAAGGTGGCTTGGTGTCGCTGGCGCGGCAGACTTTGTCATACAGCGGCTCACATTTGAGGATATCCCGCAGAGTTGCTTCTTGCAGGCCGACGGCATTGTTATCGCAAGCGGTGAGGAACTGCCCTTTACCCAGACGTGCTCGTGAGTCACTGGGCTTTTGCAGTAGTTTAGCTACCTTGTGATCGAGTTTGTCGTTGGGACGGCGGACCGGTCTTCCGAGCGGCATAATCAGTCCCCGTAGTAGCAGGCCAAGTTTGGCTGGGAAATTATCCAGCAATTCATCTAATGATGTTTGTAGTTTATATAAGGAATCTTCCACGGCCCATTGCAGTAGAGGCAGATCTTTATGCTGACGGCCTTCATCCTGATAACGCTTAAGTGTTGCGGAAGCCAGATACAGTTGACTGAGCATATCCCCTAACCGAGCTGAGATGCGTTCTCGGCGTTTGAGGTTACCACCGAGAATAGCCATGGCCAGATCACTCAGCAGTGCGAGGTTGGCACTGAAACGGTTCATTTGCTGGTAATAGATACGGGTTTTATCTTGATATGGCGCTTTAGAGAAGCGTGCGCCAGTTAAGCCGAGCCAGAAGCTGCGTAGCAGGTTAGACAAGGTAAAACCAATATGGCCAAACAATGCGGCATCAAAATCAGCCAGCCCCTGATGTTTATCCGGGTTAAATGCTGCTTCCATTTCTGCTAACACATAAGGATGGCAACGTATCGCCCCCTGACCATAGATAATCATTGAGCGGGTAAGAATATTGGCGCCCTCAACGGTAATCGCAATAGGGGCGGCTTGATAACCTCTTCCAAGGTAATTATTCGGGCCAAGACAGATACCTTTGCCGCCATGGATATCCATGGCATCAATCACGCACTTTTGCATCCTATCCGTCAGATGGCATTTGACGATGGCTGAGATCACTGAAGGTTTTTCCCCCAGATCAATCCCTGTTGTCGTGAGAGAGGTTACAGCATCCATGAGATAGGCATTGCCGCCTAGTCTGGCTAGTGGCTCTTCGATTCCTTCGAGCTTGCCGATGGGCAGTTTGAATTGTCGTCGAATGCGTGAGTAAGCTCCGCTAGCTAACGCGAGGGTTTTAATGCCACCGGCTGCATTGGAAGGGAGGGTGATCCCCCGGCCAACCGACAGGCATTCAACCAGCATACGCCAGCCTTGCCCTGCCATCTGCTGACCGCCAATAATAAAACTTAACGGTACGAAGACATCTTTACCTTGGGTTGGGCCATTTTGGAACATACAGTTAAGTGGGAAATGGCGTCGACCGATAGCAATGCCGGGAAGATGGGTTGGGATAAGGGCGCAGGTGATGCCGAGATCCTCGGTATCACCGATAAGATGATCAGGGTCGCGCAGTTTAAAGGCCAATCCCAGTACCGTTGCGATAGGAGCCAATGTGATATAGCGCTTATTCCAAGTCAGTTGCATGCCTAATACTTGTTCGCCTTCCCATTGGCCGTAGCAGACCGTGCCGAGATCCGGAATCGCACCCGCATCACTTCCTGCTTCTGGACTTGTCAGGGCAAAGCAGGGGACTTCTAGCCCTTTTGCCAGCCGGGGCAGATAATAATCACGTTGCTCTGGGGTGCCATAGTGCTGCAGCAGTTCACCTGGTCCTAACGAATTGGGTACGCCGACGGTGGAAGCTAACTCGCTGGACATACCGGCCAGTTTCTGCAATACGCGGGATTGGGCATAGGCGGAGAAGGCTAGGCCGCCATATTTCTTTTTAATGATCATGGCAAAGAAGCCATTGTCTCTTAGATATTGCCAAATTTCTGGTGGCAAATCGGCCAGTTGGTGGGACACTTGATGCTGGTTAAGCATTTTACAGACGGTTTCAACCGGACCATCAAGAAAGGCTTGTTCTTCACTACTCAGGCGTGGGACAGGGTAATTATGCAATTTTTTCCAGTTAGGATTACCGGCAAATAGCTCAGACTCCCACCAGGTCGTGCCTGCTTCTAGGGCTTCTTTTTCCGTGCGGGACATTTCCGGCATAATGCCTTTATAGAGTTTTAACAGTGGTCGGGTGATCACCGTTTGCCGGAATTGGCTGAGATTGAGTGGTAAGGCGATAATGAGGAAGATTAACCAAGCTGTAAATCCGGTGGTACCGGCGCTGGTGCCGATAATCATCATAATTGTGGCAGCGAGGGTGGCACTGAGCAGCGATACCCTGAGGTAGGCAGCTGCGCCTAGTACCACAAGCATCGCAATAATCCAAATGAGGGTGGTCACAGTGATTCTCCTTAATGCTGATGTGTGTCCGGCAGGTGGATACTTAAATGATGGGTTATAGATGTAATGATAAGTGTAGTTTCTGGTCAGACCTGTATGACTGAAACGTTAATCTTTCGCTAAATTTTATACAAGTCTTTTTCAAACAATTGTTTTAATTTTTTCTGATTCCCCGGCCTGATATTGCCGGTTACACTCAGGTATTACGCCGTCATTATCTTAATGTTGTTAAGGTATCTGTCGGTTTTTTATGGATTAAGTCAGCCGGTAGAGATAGTGCTCTGCCGGGATGAAAGGCAGGACAAAAAGAGTATGTGTGAGTTATTGGCGATGAGTGCCAATGTGCCAACGGATATCGTATTTAGCTTTACCGGATTGGCTGAGCGAGGAGGACGCACCGGCCCTCATGTTGATGGCTGGGGGATTACCTTTTATGAAGGACGCGGTTGTCGAACCTTTAAGGATGCCAAACCTAGCAGTGATTCCGAGATTGCTAAGTTGATCAAGGCCTACCCCATTAAGAGTGAAGTGGTCGTCAGTCATATCCGTCAGGCTAATCGTGGTGCTGTGAGTTTGGAAAATACCCATCCGTTTGTGCGGGAACTTTGGGGCAGGTATTGGACTTATGCTCACAATGGCCAGCTTAGTGGTTATCAAGAAAAATTGAATTCAAGCCGTTATCAACCTGTTGGTGACACTGACAGTGAAATGGCATTTTGTTGGATTTTGCAGCAACTCACAGAAAAGTTTGGTGAAGGTCGTCCAGAGACAATGACGCCAGTATTTGAGTATATTGCCAGTTTAGCGGAGCAAATTCGTCAGTTAGGTGTCTTTAATATGTTACTAACAGATGGAGAGTATCTGATGACGTTTTGTAGCAATAATTTATGCTACATCACCCGCCGGGCACCCTTTGGCAAAGCTAAGTTAATTGATACTGATGTCGTGATTGATTTCAATCAGGAAACCACACCCGATGATATCGTTACTGTCATTGCCACCCGGCCACTGACAGATAATGAACAGTGGCATATTTTGCAGCCAGGCAACTGGCGCTTATTTCGCCTCGGAGAGGTGTGTGCTGGCAGCTGAGTTAGCAGAGGGCGTGGTTCTATCTGGCATGTAATGGTAATTGAGCAGTTGGATATCTAACTGCTTATCGCCCTTTTCAAAGTGGGTTAGTCTGACAGGTAAATAGCTTAACTCCGGTGACATCCAAAAAAATGTTTGACGCTTTTTACTGCTACGAACGACCGCTATTTTGACTGTGTTATAACTGCCACTGGGTAGATTAACCCGCTCTTTCCCAACAATTTTAAATTGATAATCATCAATTTCATTACTTTTCACCATCTCATAATCCAGTGGGGTCTTGCCTCGACTGATATCGAGCCGAAATTGCAGTTGCACCATTAAGGGATCATACAGCCCTGGGTGATAGGGGAACGTGCCCTTTTTATCTTTATAACGGGTATAGACATTACCCTGCTGCCGGGCGAAGGCTGTTTGTTCGCGAAAATTGGGGCCAGTACCTTCACGCTCCTGCATATAACGTATAGGTAGTAGAGTATCAGGATGCTGCGGATCCCGGGTAAATTCACTGCGGATATGACGAATGTCGGACAAGACTAACAAGCTCAGGGCACTGTCGAGGTAGTAACTGTATACGCCACTGTCTGACGGCGGCTCAAGCCGATAGCGAGCCTTGCCCAAATCAATATCACCGTAAAATACCTGATACTCGGCTGTTTGCGGCGTAAGAGGTGATTGTGCATGTGCCAGTGGGGAAAAAAAGGATGTTAGCAAGAGTAGTGGGCGATAGAGATTGGGCAAATGTGACTCCTTGTGATGACTAAAAAGGAATATCTAACACTAGCGCCGCGATATCCGGCCGCCATTGATACAGTGTCATATTGACTCTGCCATGATGTACTGTGACCCCTTCCTCTCTTAGTCGGCTTATCTGCTGCTGATATACTGGTGAACCAAAGGGTAAGGAAATTTTGCCTTGGCTGTTTACCACTCGGTGCCAAGGTAGCGTCAACGACTCAGGCGCTAATTTCAATGCTCTAGATACATATCTGGCTCGGCCGGGTAAACCGGCGAGATCCGCGACTTTGCCATAGCTGCAGACATGACCTGTTGGGATCATTGTCACAATTTGCCAGATTTTAGCTGCTTGTGACGAGTTTGTTAAAGAATTAATTGTATTCATCTTTGTTTGCGCACCAAAAATTCGTCATATTAGCGTTTCGATTAACGCTATCGCACCAAAGCCCTTGGATGATGGCGGCTTTTCCGCGATAATGCTCGGGTTTTTGATTTCCGGGGGTTATAAAACATGGCCGTGTTAGATATTTTACGTATTCCTGATGAACGCCTGAAGCGTCAGGCTCAGCCGGTTGAAGATGTTGCTGCGATTCAGGGATTTATTGATGACATGCTGGAAACCATGTACCAGACCAGTGATGGTATCGGTTTGGCTGCCACCCAGGTGGGCAGTACCCACGCTGTGATAGTGATCGATCTGTCTGAAGAGCGCAACTCACCAACTGTGGTGATTAATCCACAAATTGTTGAGCAAGACGGTGAATATGAAGGCGAAGAAGGCTGTTTATCTGTACCTGGCTATTATGCCAAGGTGAAGCGCTACAGCCGGGTTAAAGTTGTATCTCTTGATCGGGAAGGGAATGAGCAGATTTTTGATACTGATGAATTTCTGGCGATTGTCTTGCAGCATGAGATTGACCACCTTAAGGGTAAAATCTTCATTGAACACTTGTCGTCAATGAAGCAGCAGATGGCATTGAAAAAAGTACGCAAGCTCAAGGATTGATAGCCTTTTTTGGGCGGCATTTGGCCGTGGGTTAGCGCCATTGTAAAGCTACACATCTGTATCATTGATTAACCGGGCTTGGCCCGGTTTTTTATTGCATTTTTATACCTTAATCCGGAAAACATACAGATGCCCTAGTGTTTAAAGGTTTTGCCGAAAACCGTCAGATTATATGTGTGGCGGATTGTTTTATCTTGGCAGGTTTGAGTGTGGGCTTAATTGCGGTATAGCAATATCTGCGACTTATTTGCGATTTATCTGCAGAAAGTTAACTGCAATCAGTGTAATGCTGTCAGTGGCATGTAACGTATTACTCTAGCATTTTTGAGGACATATTTTGCCAACGTTTATCTTATTAACCCATGAACGGGAGCTGACTCGGGAAAGCAATAGCGGCAGAATTGCTAAAACGCGACTGGGTCAGCATTGTCAGCAGGTTGTGTGGCAGCGTAAGGCGCCCGATCCAGCATTACTAGCCTTGATTGCGCAGCAGCAAGTTGGCCTGTTATTTCCCGCAGAAAACAGCACAGCGTTACCTGTTGTTGATTTAGCTGAGCTTAATTTGTCAGGAGAGCTTGGTGATGTCTCAAATGGGACTTTACAGCAGGAAAATTTCACGCAACACCTCACGCAACACTTGGCCAAGCCACTTCCTAAGTATTTTATTCTCTTGGATGCAACTTGGCAGGAAGCGGGAAAGATGTACCGACAAAGCCCTTATCTGCAATCATTGCCAAGTTACCGTTTTACCGGAGACTATGTGTCTGGCTTTACACGTCGTCGTAACCAACAGAGTGAAGGCTTATGTACTCTGGAATCAATTGCTGTTTTGTGTGCTTTGAGTGGTGATGTCACCATGGCGGGTCAATTGCTGGTGGATCTGCAATATCATAATCAAAAGGCATTTGATTGTTGATTTTAATGGCACTTAATATTGCTAATGCTGTTTAACGAAGGGTGCGGTAGTTAAAGATTAGTCATGTTATCAACCATTACCTTTAGCTAGATTGCGCTACCCATCGAAAGCAAATTAGCAAAACATTTTGCGGATTATTTATCCGCTTTAAGCTGGTTAAGTGTTGGATAGCGGCTATTTCACGCTATAACCTTCATAAAAAAAGCCGCCTTATGATAGGCGGCTTAGCTTTATGTTCTATTTATCATCAATTAGCTGATGATTAGAAACTGGCGCTGCGTGGTGCACGTGGGAAGGCGATAACATCACGGATGTTGTTTACACCAGTCACGTAAGATACCAGACGCTCGAAGCCCAGACCGAAACCTGAGTGAGGTACGGTGCCATAACGGCGCAGGTCACGGTACCACCAGTAATCTTCTTTGGACAGATTCATTTCTTCCAGACGGGCATCCAGTACATCCAGGCGCTCTTCACGCTGGCTGCCACCGATGATTTCACCAATACCAGGTGCCAATACATCCATTGCGGCAACAGTCTTACCGTCTTCGTTTAGACGCATGTAGAAGGCTTTAATATCTTTAGGATAGTTCTTCACAACCACAGGGGCTTTGAAGTGTTCTTCGGCCAGATAGCGTTCATGTTCAGACTGCAGATCGATACCCCATTCAACTGGGAACTCGAAGGTTTTGCCACAGTTTTGCAGAATTTCAACGGCATCAGTGTAATCCACTTGGGCAAAATCGCTGCTGACGAAGTTTTCCATCCGCTCGATAACGGTTTTATCAACGCGTTGGGCGAAGAATTCCATATCATCACGGCGTTCTTCCAGTACGGCATTGAATGCGTATTTCAGCATTTTTTCAGCCAGTTCAGCAACATCATCCAACTGGGCGAAAGCCACTTCTGGCTCAACCATCCAGAATTCAGCCAGGTGACGGCTGGTATTGGAGTTTTCAGCGCGGAAAGTCGGGCCAAAGGTATAAACCTTAGACAGCGCACAGGCATAGGTTTCAGCGTTTAACTGGCCAGAAACTGTCAGGAAGGCTTCTTTACCGAAAAAGTCTTTGTCATAGTCAACTTTACCGGCTTCAGTGCGTGGCAGGTTTTCCATATCCAGAGTGGATACGCGGAACATCTCACCGGCACCTTCACAGTCAGACGCAGTGATCAGTGGGGTAGATACCCAGATAAATCCCTGCTCGTGATAGAAACGATGGATGGCTTGTGCCAGACAGTTACGTACACGGGCAACAGCACCGATAATATTGGTACGTGGACGCAGGTGAGCCAGTTCACGCAGGTGCTCGATGGAATGGCGCTTAGCGGCCATTGGATAGGTATCTGGATCATCAACCCAACCTGTGACTTTCACGTCGGTAACCTGGAGTTCAAAAGCCTGACCGGCACCAGGTGATTCCACCACTTCACCTGTCATTTCAACGGAGCAGCCGGCAGTCAGCTTGAGCACTTCGTTCTGATAATTTTCCAGGTTATTGGGTACTACACCCTGAATGGCATCAAAACAGGAACCGTCATAGATGGCCAGGAAAGAAATTCCGGCCTTGGAATCACGGCGGGTACGGACCCAACCGCGAACGGTAATTTGCGAACCAACCGCAAAATCACCTTTAAATACAGAAGCGACAGATGCAATGCTCATTGTTGCTCAGTTCTCCAACAAAATGTCTTAGCGTAAAAATTTTGGAGGTTAATATTACCTTGCTGCGGGCTTTTCTCAAGCGCTAAAACCCCGTGTAACCGTAATAATGGCTCCTTATCCGAGGTTTTTTCTCTAAATCTCGGTGTTGGGCTGCAAGTTTGGCAATTTTATCTGAGTATTGGTCTGCTTAATGCACAATGCTGTTTATGGTTTGGTGATAGCGCTAAGGCACGATAGCTGATGATAAAGTGGGCGAGGAAAGGCGTCTAACTGTGTAATAAACGTGTTTAGCTTAATTGCCGACAGAGAGAATCGATAATCGCTGCTGTAGCACCCCAGATAAGTCGGTCTTGCCAAGGAATAAAGCAGATATTGCGTTGGTGTCCCCGCCGGCTGAATGACTGGAATAATCTGTGTTGGGGCTGCAATAGAAAATTAAATGGCACATGCAGACATTGGGCAACTTCCCCAGGTGCTGCTTGGGGCCGAAATGTTGCGGGGATAAGTCCCACTACCGGAGTGATAATAAAGCCTGTCAGTGTATTGATGGCGGGCAGTTGTCCTAGCACATCGACTTGCTGTTTGGGCAGACAGATCTCCTCCCAAGCTTCGCGTAATGCGGTGACGGTTAAGTTGGCATCGGTTTGGTCAAATTTACCACCGGGAAAGCTGATTTGGTTTGGATGTGCGGCCAAATGCGCGGTACGTTGGGTTAATAGCACAGAGAGGCCCGCATCGGTTGGCTGCAGCGCCAGTAATACGCCGGCTTGCCGCTCACGGCCATTGGCCGGGAAACGGTGGGGTTGCTGAATTTGTTGCAGCATAAAGCGGGTTTTGAATTCCTCGGCTTGCATCGCGCCTTAGGCTCCTATTACCAATGGGCTGTTACGTATTAGCGTGTTATCGCATTTATCCGGCAAAGCGCTGTGCACCCTTGCCGGACTTAGCTATGAGCTTTATGTCAGGTATATGATTTGTACGTCAGTACTGAATAACTTTTATCCGCAGTACGGCCATCATTGCTCAAGGGGAATTACAAAGCGCGGCTTATCCCAGCACTGGCAGGATGCGACTGATTTTATCAAAGGTCTCCTGATATTCTGCCTCTGCGGTAGAGTCAGCAACAATACCACCGCCCGCCCAACAAAATAACTGCCCTTGCTCGGCAACTAAGGTGCGGATTGTTATGCTGGTATCCATTTTGCCATCCTGACTGATATAGCCCATAGTACCACAGTACAGGTTGCGCCTTGATGGCTCTAGCTCCTCAATAATTTCCATGGCACGGATTTTCGGTGCGCCGGTGATCGAACCGCCAGGAAATGCGCCGCGAAGTAGATCGGTGGCGTGACAATCAGGTCGCAGGGTAGCGGTGACCGTGCTGACCAAATGGTGCACTGCCGGAAAGCTTTCAATGGCGAATAATTTGGGTACCCGCACACTGCCTGGGGTTGCTACTTTGCCCAGATCATTGCGCAGCAGATCCACAATCATTAAGTTTTCGGCCTGATCTTTTTCTGAATTAGCCAGTCTCTGGGCTGCCTGTTGGTCTAATTGCAGATCACTATAGCGTGGCAAGGTGCCCTTGATGGGCTTGGTTTCAATTTCACCGTCAGCTAAGCGGATAAAGCGCTCAGGTGAAATGGATAAAATACTTTGCTGTGGTAGACGCATAAAAGCGGAGAAAGGGGCTTTATTGCTATTGCGTAATTGACAATAAGCCTGCCACTCATCGCCATGGTACGGGGCGGTAAATCTTTGGGTCAGATTGATTTGATAACAATCGCCACTGTGCAGATAAGCCTGAATCGTATCAAATTTTGCTGTGTATTGCGCTTGGGTCAATTGAGGTTGCCAAGGGCCGTTAAGACGAAAGTCGTTTGATTCGGTTTCTGCCGGAATCTCAGTCGGTTTGTTATTTCTCTTGTGGCTGTCTGTAGCTTGGCTTGTTGAATCCGTCTTAGACAATAGATGCGCAAGTTGTTGCTCTAATTTACACCGTTGGGACTTGAGTGCCTGCTCGCCTCTGGCATGAACCAGTTGCCAAGCATTTTCCTTATTATCAAAGATAAGTGCCCAGTCATAAAATCCCAGATTTAAATCCGGCAGAGTTAAGTCCGCGACCGCTGTGGTGGGCAGGGACTCGATCGCTCGGCCTAAATCATACCCCCAAGCCCCCATGGCACCGCCAGAGAAGGGCAGTGAACTGGTGGTGGGATTGGGATAAAGCTGCTGCATCACTTGCTCGATGGCACAAAAAGGGTCTGCTGGCAGTGTTGCTCGGTGTTTTATTGTCGCTGTAGCGGGATCGTTTGTAGGCTGGCAATAATTCAGTATGTTACACCCATGTTGATGTGTCAGGGTGGCAATTGGTTCGGCGCAAATAATATCAAAACGGGCATCTGGATGATCAGCGTTTGCGCTGTCAAGCAAGATAGACCAAGGGGTTGCAGCAAAACAGTGAAATACAGCTTCGGTGGAAAGAGGCCAGGCTAGACGGCAGCTGGCGGGCGTATAAGACGCCTTTGAATTCATCAGGTAACCCTATTTTAACTTATGATCTAGTGCAAAAATCAGCAACAGAGTATCATATCCGGCAACAATGGAAGAACAATTATAAAAATATTCAATTGGCTTAACGGAGTGCCTTACCATGTCTGAACCTTCCCCTTATCCGGTGATCAAGCAGGCTGATTTTATTGACAGCGTTGCCGATGCACTGCAGTACATCTCTTATTACCACCCAAAAGATTTTATCGAGGCCATGACTGAGGCCTATGACAAAGAGCTTAATCCTGCCGCCAAAGATGCGATGGCGCAGATATTGATAAATTCCCGCTTATCTGCTGAAGGGCGTCGCCCTTTGTGTCAGGACACAGGTATTGTCACCTGTTTTGTCAAATTGGGAATGGATGTTCGTTGGGATACTTCAGCGCTGACGGTGCAGCAGTTAGTGGACGAAGGTGTGCGCCGGGCTTATACCAATGTCGATAATCCACTTCGCGCCTCCATTGTTGCCGACCCAGCTGGTGGCAGAAAAAATACCAAGGACAATACGCCCGCCGTTGTGCATGTGGAAATGGTTCCTGGCGCGCAAATTGACGTGGCGATAGCAGCTAAAGGTGGTGGCTCAGAAAATAAGAGCAAGATGGCTATGCTTAACCCTTCTGATGATATTGCTGCTTGGGTGGAGAAAACCTTGCCGACCATGGGTGCGGGCTGGTGTCCGCCTGGTATGTTAGGGATTGGTATTGGTGGCACAGCTGAAAAAGCGGCAGTGATGGCGAAAGAATCCCTGATGGATCCTATCGATATCCATAAATTAAAGGCTAAAGGTGCCCAAAGTACTGAAGATCAGCTGCGGCTGGATATATTTCAGCGTTGTAATAAGTTGGGCATTGGTGCTCAGGGGTTAGGCGGTCTAACCACTGTATTGGATATTAAAATTAAGTCAGCACCAACCCATGCGGCCTCAAAGCCCGTGGTGATGATCCCCAATTGTGCTGCTACCCGGCATGTGCACTTTCATTTAGATGGTAGCGGGCCGGCTAAGTTGGTGCCGCCATCATTAGAGGATTGGCCGGAAATCACTTGGGAGCTGGGCGATAACGTTAAGCGGGTCAATTTAGATACCGTGAGCCGGGATGAAGTACAAAGCTGGCAAAGTGGTGACACACTGCTGTTGTCAGGCAAGATGCTTACCGGGCGAGATGCTGCCCATAAACGCATTCAGTCCTTGATTGAAAGTGGCGAAGGGCTGCCTGATGGGGTGGATTTTTCCGGTAAGTTTATCTATTACGTTGGGCCGGTTGATCCGGTTGGTGATGAAGTGGTTGGGCCGGCAGGGCCGACTACAGCAACCCGAATGGATAAGTTCACCGATCTGATGCTGGAGCAAACCGGGCTGATGGGCATGATTGGTAAAGCTGAGCGTGGCCCGGCAACGGTTGCTTCTATCAAGCAGCATAAAGCGGTGTACTTGATGGCGGTGGGTGGAGCGGCTTACCTAGTATCGAAGGCCATTAAACAGGCGCGAGTGGTCGCCTTTGATGATTTAGGTATGGAAGCCATTTACGAGTTTGACGTAAAAGATATGCCAGTCACTGTTGCGGTAGACAGCAAGGGGGTTAACGCCCATGAAACTGGCCCTGCGGAGTGGAAAATCAAACTTACCGCAGCTGACTGAGCCTTTCTTAAACTGACTACTTTAAGCCATCTCCAGCGAGATGGCTGTAGTTAAGCTCCATGACTGATTAGCAGATAGCTTGAAAAAGCTGACTCCAATCAATAAGCCTTCCTTAAAGAGAGGGCACTTTTTTGTGATGATGATTTGTTGTGACATGGATTCGGCCTAGGCATGTTTGCTTAGGCCATATAAATATCATGCAAATCAAGACTATGGAAAGACAAATAATAACAATGAAAAAACAGACATTATTGCTGGCCATGGGGCTAGCTGCGACTTCTGCCCAAGCTTCTGAGCCAAAGCCTTTCACTGTGCAGGATCTATTAGCACTTAATAAACAGCATTCCATGGCAGTATCCCACAGTGGGAATACCTTGGTATACGGATTAACGGTGAAACAGGCCGATGGTAGTTCGGAGTCGGAATTATACCGACTGGACCTTTCTCGACCAGATGCGCAGCCTGTACGTTTGACGGGGATTGCCGGTACTGAGCACGCTGTTAGTTTTGCACCGGATGATAGCGCTATCTACTTTCTCGCCGCGCGGCAAGGTTCAACTCAGTTGTACCGCATGCCATTAACTGGCGGTGAAGCATTGCAAATCAGTGATCTGCCACTGGATATTGATGGCTATAAACTGTCAAAAGATGGCCAGCAGGTCGCGTTGCAACTTAGGGTATTTCCTGAATGTGACACCTTGACTTGCTCTGCGGATAAATTTACCCAGCAAGCGGAACAGCCTAACCGTGGTCGGGAATATGACAAGTTGATGGTGCGTCATTGGGACACTTGGCATGATCATGCGCGCAATCATCTGTTTGTTGCACCCATTAATGGCACAAAGTTAGGCAAAGCTGTAGATGTGACGGCAGGACTGGACACTGAAACGCCACCTAAACCATTTTCTGGTATGGAAGAGGTGACGTTTACGCCCGATAGTAAACATCTGGTGTATACCGCGAAAGAGCCGGGGCCGGATCAGGCCTGGATCACTAATTATGATCTGTGGCAAGTGCCCGTGACTGGGGGCAAGGCGGTCAACCTGACAGCGGATAATTTAGCGTGGGATGCCCACGCCACTTTTTCAGCCGATGGCCGATATATGGCTTATCTAGCCATGAAATGCCCAGGGTTTGAAGCCGACAGATTTGGCATTATTTTGCGTGATACTGTGACAGGACAAGAAAAGGAAGTGGCACCACTGTGGGATCGCAGTGCCCATTCGCTCCAGTTTGGCAGCGATAATCGCACCTTATATGTCACGGCGCAGGATGTGGGTCAGGTCAGCATTTTTGCCATTAATACCCAGTTTGGTGATGTAAAACCCATCTATAACGATGGTAGTAATAGCGTCATTGCGGTAACAGATGACAATATTCTGTTCAGCCATAAATCGTTAGTCGAGCCAGGTGATGTATATGCCATTGATAAAGATGGCCATAACCTAAAACGTTTGACCAATACCAACAAAGAAAAGCTAGCTGCCATTAAGTTCGGTGAATTTGAGCAATTCAGCTTTAAAGGCTGGAATAACGAGACTGTCTATGGCTACTGGCTTAAGCCTGCGAACTTTGAAGCGGGTAAAAAATATCCTTTGGCTTATTTAGTTCATGGCGGGCCTCAGGGATCATTTGGTAATGGTTTTAGCCATCGCTGGAACCCACAATTGTGGGCCGGTGCCGGTTATGGTGTGGTGATGGTGGATTTCCATGGCTCGACCGGTTACGGCCAAGCATTTACCGATTCGATTACTCAGGACTGGGGCGGTAAACCACTGGAAGATCTGCAAAAAGGGCTAGCGGCTATCGGTGAGCAGCAAAAATGGATAGATGTGAATAATGCCTGTGCCTTAGGCGGCTCCTATGGCGGCTATATGATGAACTGGATCCAGGGCAATTGGCCCGATGGCTTTAAGTGTCTGGTTAATCATGCCGGTCTGTTTGATATGCGTTCTATGTATTATGTAACGGAAGAGCTGTGGTTCCCCGAGTTTGAATTTGGTGGCCAGTATAAAGACAACAAAGCGCTTTATGAAAAATTCAATCCGGTTAATTACGTGGAAAATTGGCAGACGCCTATGTTGGTGATCCATGGAGAGAAAGACTTCCGGGTACCTTATGGGCAGGGATTAGCCGCTTTTACCTATATGCAGCGCAATAATATCCCCAGTAAGTTATTGATGTATCCGATGGAAAATCACTGGATCTTAACCGGTGATAACTTAGAGCAGTGGTATGCCAATGTTCTGGGTTGGCTGGAACGCTGGACAGGGCTAGCGGCTAAATAGCTGATGATACACAAGGCGGCATTTGCCGCCTTTGTTATTCTCGCCTTGGGAAAATCCCGCTTCAACTGACTCGTTGACGTTATTTGTTTGGTTAATGGCTTTGGGGATCAAATTAAGTTTAAGGTTATGACTAGGTCTGAGTGCGAACGATTAAGAGGTCATACTCCGCGAAAAATATCAGTTTTAACTTAAAAATCAGTCGTTTTTTGCAGCTGTGGCAAAGTTATTTTCCACCTTACTGTTACACTGAATAAGCAGTATGTGCTGATTACTTATCGTGTTAAGGAGCGCAATGATGCAGCTTTGTGGAACAGCGATTAATTTACGCCTGCTGGAGCAGCAGGACCTGCCAGCATTTGCCCAATATCGAAATCGGGAAGAGATTGCCCGTTATCACCATTGGGATGGTTATACCCTTGACGATGCTAATGAACTTTTCCGTACCATGGGGCTAAGGGCCTTTGGCGCGCCGGGGCATTGGTTTCAATTAGCCATTATTGTCCGAGATACGGGGGCATTGGCGGGTGATTTGGCACTGCATTTTTTGGATGCACAGCAAACTGAGATTGGTTTTACCTTAGCGCCTGGCTGGCAGGGGCGGGGATTGGCTCAAGAAGCACTCCAATTAATGCTGGCGTATTTATTTGATGAACTGAAACAGCACAGAGTGATTTCGATTACCGATTGTCGCAATAGTAATGCGGTTCGATTATTGGAGCGGTTGCATTTTCGTCGCGAAGCGCATTTAGTGGAAAATATTTTGTTTAAAGGCGACTGGTGCAGTGAATATCAGTATGCCATGTTGGCCCGTGAGTGGCGTGAGCAGCGCCCAACAGTATGAAATGAAATACGATAGGAGCTCGCTTTAAGTCAACAAATAGCTTGGTTCATGCTGTGAGGGATCGCAGCAAAAAAAGCCATAGAAACAAGTTGCTGGTGGCAAGTTACAGGGAAAACACGAGCGGTGTTCCTCATTTAATGATGAAATGGATATCAGTTTCAATTCTGAAACTTATTTGTGCATAAGTAACGAAACTGACTTTACCATGATACATATACCTATCTGTTGGTTGTTTTTGTTATTTAATTTCGAGCAATAAAAAAATCCGGGGATAGCCCCGGATTTTTAGTGGTGATTATGTCTTAAACATTAAGCAACAATCAGTACCTTACAGGTATTGGTTCCACCAACGGTTTCCATTGCATCACCTTTGGTCATCAGCACCAAATCACCGGATTGCAGGTATCCCGCTTCTTTAAGCATCTTCATGGCATTGCTGGCAACTTTTTCAGCGGCATGTACTGTGCTGTCAAAGAAGATAGGCTGTACACCGCGGTACAGCGCCATTTTTGCTAGCGTTGTTTCATGACGAGACAAGCCCAGAATTGGCAGTGCAGAAGTGATACGGGACATCAGCTGTGGGGTCGCACCAGATTCAGTCAATGCAATAATGGCTTTTACCCCATTTAGATGGTTTGCCGCATACATGGTAGACAGGGCAATGGTCTCTTCAATAGAGGTAAAGTGTTCATCCAAACGGTGCTTAGAGACTCTGGCACTTGGATGAGCTTCTGCGCCGAGGCACACATTCGCCATGGCTTTGACGGTTTCTTCTGGGAAGTCGCCGGCAGCTGTTTCGGCTGACAACATAACCGCATCAGTACCATCCAAGACGGCGTTGGCGACATCCATCACTTCTGCCCGAGTAGGCATAGGGCTGGAAATCATCGACTCCATCATCTGGGTAGCAGTAATGACCACTTTATTTAGCTGACGAGAACGGGCGATCAGTTTCTTCTGAACAGCAACCAGTGCGGCATCACCAATTTCTACACCGAGATCACCACGAGCCACCATCACCGCATCTGATGCCAGAATCACATCATCCATCGCTTCATCAGTGGCAACCGCTTCTGCGCGCTCTACTTTAGCGACGATCAATGCATTGCTGCCAGCTTTGCGAGCGAGGTCACGGGCATAATTGAGATCGGCACCGCTGCGAGGGAAAGAAACGGCTAAGTAATCAACCTTGATATTGGCCGCAGTAATAATGTCAGCTTTATCTTTGTCAGTCAGTGCAGCAGCGGATAAACCACCACCTTGCTTGTTGATCCCTTTGTTGTTGGACAGCGGGCCGGCCACAACGACAGAGGTGACCACTTTGCGGCCTTCGACTTTTTCAACTTTCAGTTGCACACGGCCATCATCCAACATCAGGATATCGCCGACAGTGACGTCATCAGGCAGTGCCTTATAGTCAATACCCACTGCCTGTTGGTTACCTTCACCTTTCGCCATATCAGCATCAAGGGTAAAAGTATCACCGAGAGAGAGTTGGATTTTTTGATTGTCTTTGAAAGTAGAGATGCGGATTTTGGGGCCTTGCAGATCGCCGAGGATGGCGACATGGGTACCGAGCTCTTTGGCTAACTCACGAACTTTGGTCGCGCGGGCGAGATGATCCTCTGGTGAGCCGTGGGAGAAGTTCAAACGTACAACATTGGCACCTGCAGCGATGATTTTACGCAGGTTATCGTCACGATCAGTGGCGGGGCCGAGTGTGGTCACGATTTTGGTTCTGCGGAACATATGACACTCCGTTAATTTAACTAATCTGCAGTTATACTATCAGCTTAATCCTATTTTTGTAGGAAAATTACGAACAAAATGACACAGCTCAAGCTTTTTATTTTTTGTGATAACTCAACCTATTTAAGATGCAAAAACGGCAGATGCAAGCACATCTGCCGTTTCTAATGTGGAATTAATGTCGGCCTATCACACGTGGCTGGTGTCGACTGTGATCCGTGACTCTTTCAGCACTTCTTTTACCCGTTTTAGGCTATCACGGAAGCGTGGTCCCCGGCGCAGGGTGAAACCTGTGGCCAATACGTCAATGATCACCAATTGTGCTAAACGTGATGCCATTGGTAGATACATATCGGTATCTTCAGGGACCTCCATGGTCACCGGCAGGGTACATTCCGCTGATAACGGTGAGTTCCTAGCGGTAATGCCGATCACTGCTGCGCCATTTTCCCGCGCTAACCGAGCAATATCGATCAACGACTTGGTGCGGCCTGTGTGGGAGATGAGAACCACGACATCGCCTTCGTTGCTGTTGATGCAGCTCATGCGTTGCATTAACACATCATCAAAACAGATGACCGGCACATTAAATCGGAAAAATTTATTCTGGGCATCGTGGGCCACCGAGGCTGAAGCACCAAGACCAAAGAAAGAAATTTTCTTGGCTTGAGTCAGCACATCTACCGCCTTGTTGATAGCCGTGGTGTCGAGGCTTTGCCGCGCAGTATCCAATGATGCCATGGACGATTCAAAAATCTTGGTAGTGTAAGATTCTGGCGAGTCGTCTTCTTCCACGTGCCGGCTAACGTATGGCGTGCCGTTTGCGAGACTTTGTGCTAAATGCAGTTTAAAATCAGGAAAGCCTTTAGTATCGAGGCGGCGGCAGAAACGGTTAACGGTTGGCTCGCTAACATCGGCCATCTTGGCCAGGGTGGCAATACTGGAATGAATGGCGGTTTGAGGAGATGCCAGGATGACTTCCGCCACTTTACGTTCAGACTTGCTGAAATGAGTGAGGCTTTTCTGAACCTTTTCTAGGGTATTCATACGCGTACGTCCGCTAAATTTCGATTGTGTAATTTTATTTTTTAATCAACGGTGTTAGATGTACAGAAAAACGTCTTTTCTATCAAGCACCGCAACTGACATTCGGCAGAAATGTCATACCATGAAAGATATCACTGCTGACAGTAATTTAAGCACAAAAAGCATATCAGAACTCGTTATAAACTGACTAGTTTGACCTTGGTCGCGCAGGTGTAAATTCTGAGTGCAATTACCAATATCTGTTGTTATATTACGACAAAACGGTGGGTTTTTAGCAAGATAGCCCAGTGATAAAAAAGGAGAGCTTGAAGCCATGAGCATTACAACCTCAGCCGCCAAAGCCTGTGATTTTGTTCTCTTTGGTACCAAAGGTGACCTAGCTCGTCGGAAGCTGCTGCCATCCCTGTACCAATTGGATAAAGCGCAGCTGCTGCATGAAGAGACCCAAATTGTCGGGGTCGCCAAAGATAGTTTTTCCCGGGATGAATTTATAGTATTAGTGCGTAAGGCACTGGATACTTTCGTTAAAGAAGAGCTTTGCGAAGACACAGTTACCCGTTTCCTCTCCCGCTGCCACTATGTTGGCACTAACTTTACCGAATCTGCCGGTTATGCAGCCTTCAACGAGCTGCTCAATCCTTCCCATGTTATGGTGAATTATTTCGCCACGCCGCCCGCCATTTTTGGTGATATCTGCCGCTGTTTACACGAACAGGATTTAATCAAGCCCGATACCCGGGTGGTGCTGGAAAAACCGATTGGTTCTGATCTGGCATCATCCAAGGTGATTAATGATCAGGTATCAGCGTATTTCCAGGAATCTCAGGTTTACCGTATTGACCATTATCTGGGTAAAGAAACGGTACAGAACCTGATTGCCCTGCGTTTTGCTAACTCATTGTTCGCCTCTAAGTGGGATAACCGCACCATTGACCATGTGCAGATCACTGTTGCTGAAGAAGTAGGGATTGAAGGGCGCTGGGGCTACTTTGATAAAGCCGGTCAGATGCGCGATATGATCCAAAACCACCTATTGCAGGTGTTGACCTTAGTGGCGATGGATCCTCCGGTGAATTTGAATGCTGACAGCATTCGTGATGAAAAAGTGAAAGTACTCAAATCACTGCGTCCAATTAATATGGACAATGTGTATGAGAACACAGTTCGTGGCCAATACTCATCCGGTTTCCTTAAAGGCAGCCCTGTACCGGGTTATTTGGAAGAGGAGGGGGCTAATCAAGACTCTTCCGCCGAAACCTTTGTCGCTTTGCGGGTGGATATCGATAACTGGCGTTGGGCCGGTGTGCCATTTTATCTGCGCAGCGGTAAACGTATGCCGTTTAAAAGTTCAGAAATTGTGGTGTACTTCAAAAACCCACCCCATAACCTGTATCGCTCAAGCTACCGTAATCTGCCACCCAATAAGCTGACTATCCGTCTGCAGCCCCATGAAGGGGTGGAAATCCAGATGATGAATAAGGTACCAGGTCTGGAGCAGACTACCCGCCTGCAAACCACCAAGCTGGATTTGAGTTTCTCCGATACCTTTAAAAATGAACGTATCGCCGATGCCTATGAGCGGCTGTTATTAGAAGCCATGTTGGGCAACCAAGCTTTGTTTGTTCGCCGAGATGAAGTGGAACAGGCATGGACTTGGGTCGACGGTATTATTTCCGCATGGGAAATGTCGAACGAAAAACCTAAATCTTATCCTGCTGGCACCTGGGGCCCTGTGGCTTCTGTTGCGCTGATCACCAAAGATGGCCGGTCTTGGGACGAATAAGGAGACAGGTATGATTAAGGAAACGGTATTTAAATCATTTGATACTACTGCAGCATTAGAGCAGCAGTTGGCGGAGCGGATCGCGCAGCAACTGCAGCAAGCGGTTGATAGCCGAGGAGAGGCGTCATTAGTGGTATCTGGTGGCTCTACGCCGCTGAAGCTGTTTCGGGCACTCAGTGATATCGCCATTGACTGGCGTGATGTGTATATCACGCTGGCAGATGAGCGCTGGGTGGAGCCTTATGATAAGGACTCCAATGAATCCTTAGTTCGGGCTAATTTGCTGCAAGGGCATGCGGCGTGTGCCAAATTCCGTGGGTTGAAAAACATGTTTGCCACCCCCGAGGCAGGATTACAAATGGCTTGTGAATCATTAGCCAATCTGCCAAGGCCTTTTGATGTGGTGGTATTAGGCATGGGCAATGATGGCCATACTTGCTCTTGGTTTCCCTGCGCCCCTGCCGATGAACTTAATCATGCCTTAAACAGTGATGCACTGCTGGCCGCAGTGCAGCCACAAAGCGCTCCTCATGCGCGGATCACCTTAACCCGCAACGCCATATTGGGCAGTCGTCAGATCTATTTGCATCTGGTTGGGGAGCAAAAATTAGCGGTATATCGTCAGGCTCTGGCTGATGACGATATCTATGCCATGCCGATAAGAGCGGTATTGGCACAACACAAGACTCCGGTAGATGTCTACTGGAGTGCTTAAGGAGGCAAAATGCACTCAGTCGTACAGGCTGTCACAGACAGAATTATCGCCCGCAGTAAGACCAGCCGGGCAAAATATCTGGCGGCGCTGAATGACGCCAAAACCCGGGGTGTTCATCGTAGTTCGCTGAGCTGTGGTAATCTGGCTCATGGTTTTGCCGCTTGTAATCAGGCAGACAAGACAACGCTGCGTCAGCTTAATAAGGCGAACATCGGCATTATTACCGCCTATAACGATATGCTGTCAGCCCATGAACCTTATGGCAGTTATCCTGACATTATTAAAGCGGCTTGCCATGAAATTGGCAGTGTTGCTCAGGTTGCCGGTGGTGTGCCAGCCATGTGTGACGGTGTCACTCAAGGCCAGCCGGGGATGGAGTTAAGCCTGCTCAGCCGTGAAGTGATCGCTATGGCCACCGCAGTGGGCTTGTCTCACAATATGTTTGACGGTGCGCTTCTGCTGGGGATATGTGACAAAATCGTGCCGGGTTTGCTGATCGGCGCATTAAGTTTTGGCCACCTACCTATGATGTTTGTGCCTGCAGGGCCAATGAAGTCCGGCATTCCAAATAAAGAAAAAGCCAAAATTCGTCAACAATTTGCCCAAGGTAAGTTGGATCGCAGTGCGCTGTTGGAAGCGGAATCACAAAGTTATCACAGTGCGGGTACCTGCACTTTTTACGGGACAGCAAACTCTAACCAGCTGATGCTGGAAGTCATGGGGCTGCAGTTGCCTGGCTCATCCTTTGTTAATCCAGATGATCCGCTGCGTAATGCCTTGACGCAAATGGCTGCTAAACAGGTATGTCGTTTGACTGAGCACAGTGGCCAATACACACCTATTGGTGAAATTGTCAGTGAAAAATCCGTAGTAAACGGCATTGTTGCGCTGCTGGCTACCGGTGGCTCCACTAACCTGACGATGCACATTGTGGCTGCAGCTCGTGCGGCCGGAATTTTAGTTAACTGGGATGACTTCTCTGAATTATCAGATGCAGTGCCATTATTGGCGCGGGTGTATCCCAATGGTCATGCCGATATCAACCATTTCCACGCAGCCGGTGGTATGGCATTTTTGATCCGCGAGCTGCTGGATGCCGGACTGTTGCATGAAGATGTCAGCACTGTGGCCGGGTTTGGCTTATCGCGCTATACCAAAGAGCCACGATTGATCGATGGCGAGCTGATTTGGGTGGATGGGCCTAAGGAAAGTTTGGATAAAGACGTGCTGACTGGCTGTGCTACGCCGTTTCAGGCTAATGGCGGCCTGAAATTGTTACAGGGAAACCTGGGCCGCGCTGTGATCAAAGCATCTGCGGTGGCACCTGAGCATCGCGTGATCGAAGCACAAGCTGTGGTGATTGACGATCAGAATAAACTCGACGCGTTATTTAAAGCCGGTGAGCTGGATAAAGACTGTGTCGTGGTAGTGAAAGGTCAAGGACCAAAAGCTAATGGTATGCCAGAGCTACATAAACTGATCCCACTGTTGGGTACCCAACAGGATAAAGGATTTAAAGTGGCGCTGTTGACCGATGGCCGGATGTCCGGAGCCTCTGGCAAAGTGCCTGCGGCGATTCATTTGACACCAGAAGCGATTGATGGCGGATTGATTGCCAAAATTCAAGATGGCGATCTGATCAGAGTCAATGCTGACAGCGGTGAAATCTGCCTGTTGGTGGATGATGCGATATTGGCCGAGCGAGTAGCGGAAAAAATTGACCTGC
The DNA here is from genome assembly GCF_024363255.1 of Shewanella sp. NFH-SH190041. Classification (NCBI taxonomy): domain Bacteria; kingdom Pseudomonadati; phylum Pseudomonadota; class Gammaproteobacteria; order Alteromonadales; family Shewanellaceae; genus Shewanella; species Shewanella sp. NFH-SH190041. Next base: position 2,274,463 of record NZ_AP026070.1, on the reverse strand, counting down.
ACCCAGTCAGCTATGGCATGGGACGGGAACTGTTTGCTGTGATGCGTGCCCATTTGAGCAGCCCGGAAACCGGCGCCCGCTGCACCACGGCAATTGATGAACACTATTGATCTGAAGGAAGTAGACAAGATGCAAACAACGAACTGGTCATTACAGCCCCAGGATGTTTTTGCCCGTGGGCCAATTGTGCCTGTAATGGTAATTAATGATATTGAGCACGCTGTGCCGCTGGCTCGCGCGCTGGTTGCCGGTGGGATCAGTGTATTGGAAGTGACACTGCGTACTCCTTGCGCTTTGGCAGCTATCAGCCGTATTGCCAAAGAAGTACCGGAAGCGATTGTGGGTGCTGGCACCATTTTAAGTGAAGCCCAGTTGCAGCAGGCTGTTGATGCAGGTGCTCAGTTTGCCATCACTCCAGGTGCAACCCTGGAATTGCTAAAAGCCGCTAAGGCGGGAACTGTACCACTGATCCCAGGCGTTGCCAGTATTTCAGAAGTGATGGCTGGGATGGCGCTGGGCTATACCCACTTTAAATTTTTCCCTGCGGAAGCATCCGGTGGCGTGAACGCGTTAAAAGCATTTGCTGGCCCATTGGCAGATATCCATTTCTGTCCAACCGGAGGCATCAGCCCTGCAAACTATCTGGATTATTTGGCATTGAAAAATGTTGATTGTATCGGTGGTAGCTGGATTGCACCAACAGATGCGATGGATGCAGGTGATTGGCAACGTATTACCCAATTATGTCGCGAAGCGATTGACGGCATAAAGGGTTAATACCTTAACTGTAATTATTGTGACACTGTCTTAGGGTGTATCTCCGCCGTCAGAGTTAAACTTTGACGGCGGATTTTTTTGCTGAAGATTCAGTCGTTATGATTCAGTTATTCGTGCCAGCCCCAGCGTGTATAGCTTGAATGCATGGTGACCCATGCAGTTAGTGGGCTGGCTGCAAATAATAAGTCGCAGTAAATAAAGGCGTGGGCGATGGATCATCCTTTGTCTTATTCTTATCCTGCTTATGCTTCCTTATCCCTTATCTTTATTTTCAAGCGGCAACACCATTTTAATCAGCTGCTCTTCCATATCAAAACTGACGCTAAACCCCAGTGATTTAGCCAAACTGGCCATATTTCGGTTTTCAAACATGGTAAAGCCAGTTAATACTCGGGTGTGGTTATTACGGTAATAGCGGATTAATTTTTCCAGTAACAGACGGCCAATTCCTAATCCTTGCTGATCGCTGCGAACGGCCATGGCAAATTCTGCCTCGGTATTATCTGGATCAATGGCTGCCCGCACGGCTCCCAAGGTGAGTTCTTCACCATTATGCTGATGGGCGATGGCAATAAAAGCCATTTCCCGGGCGTAATCTATCTGGGTTAATACTGCCATCTCCTCATGGGTCATGGGGGCGCGCACACCGAAATAGCGTTTATACCTGTCTTCGGCCGATAACGCCGAGTCAAATATATGATGCTGTGGTTCATCTTCAGGCAAAATGGGTCTTAAGGTGATCGCCCGGCCATCTTTCAGTTGGGCAGTTTCTTCCAGCTCCTTAGGGTAGGGCATAATTGCTAAGCGCTGCGCATTATCGCTAGGTTTGGCATGCAAGGTCAGATTGATATCCAGCAGAGTGATTTGCGGGCCAGCGGCGAGAACCGGGTTGAGATCCAGACTGGCAATTTGCGGACAGTCAATAATCAAGTGGGACAGGCGAGTCAACATCAGACATAAGGCCTGCATATCCAGCCCTCTAGGCAGATGCCGATCATGCAGTTTGTGGCTTTTTAGTGCTTGGATCACCAAATAACGGGCGAGAGCCATATTCAGTGGTGGCAAGGCGACTGCGCCATCCCGGGTTGGGTGCCACTCAGAACCGCCTTCCCCAAGGCAGATTGCAGGGCCAAATACAGGATCATTTAGCACCGCGACGCGGATCTCTTGCGCGCCAGCGGTCAGCGCCATTTTTTGCACTAAGATGCCTTGAATTTGGGCATTGTTATCTGCCCCTCTGACCCGACTGGCCATCGCTTGAGCGGCTTGCTGTACTTCTTCGGCACTATTAAGGTTTAGCACTACGCCATGGACATCGGATTTATGCAGTAGATCCGGTGATTGAATTTTCAGTGCTACGGGATAACCCAGCTGTTGGGCAATATGCACAGCCTCATCACTGTTTGCCGCAAACCGAGTGGCGATAGTGTGTAGCCCATAGGCGGCTAAGATTGGTGCGGCATCATGGGTTTCAAGCTGGAGTTTATCTAGTTTGATTGCCTGATCCAGTAAGGCTCTGGCTTGCTGCGGCGCCGTCTGGTTCAGCGCTGGGGAAAGCTCAGGGATAGACTGAGGGACCTGTTGTAGCAGTTTTTGGTTACGTCTAAATTCCACCATATGCATAAACGCGCCAATGGCGCCTTCAGGAGTGCGATAAGTGGGAATGCCAGCGCGACTGAGTGCTTTTCTGGCTGGGTAGGCACTTTCCTCACCACTCCAGGTGGTCAGAATATTGAGTATGCGGCCTGCTTGATGGCGTTTGGCCGTATCAATGACAGTGTGGGCGATATCGCTACTGTTGCCTAATACGGATGGAGCATGTAGCACTAAGACTGCATCTAGTTCAGGGGCATCGAGTAAAATATCCAGTGCTGCGCCATAACGCTTGGCATCTGCGTCACCGATAATATCCACCGGATTACCACCAGACCAGGTAACAGGTAATAGTTGATTGAGTTTTTCAATGGTTTTTGGGGACAGGGTTGCCATTTTACCGCCCCGGGAGAGGAGTTCATCCATGGCCAGTTGTGCTGGACCATTGCCATTACTCAGCACTGCTAATTTTTCCCCTTTGATGGGGGCGGAGTGCGCTAATGTTTCAACTGCGGCAAATAACTCAGTTAAATTTTGTACCCGCAACATCCCCGCGCGCCTAAATGCTGCGTCATAGACGGTATCATGACCTATGGTTGCTTGCGCTTGAAGGGGGACTTGCCGCATCTGCCGGCCAGCTTTAAGCACTATGATGGCTTTATGGCGCGAGGCTGTCCGGGCCGCGGAGACAAACCGCCTGCTGTGTTTAATGCCGTCCAAATACAGCAAAATAGCTTGGGTTCGGGGATCCCGGCCAAGAAAATCCAGTAGCTCTTCTACATCAATATCAGCCGACTCGCCCATAGAGATAAAGGCGGAAAATCCGATGCCTTTATGGTTCGCCCAGTCTAAGACAGTGGTACAGACAGCGGCAGATTGAGAGATAAAGGCAATTTTACCGGGCAGGGCGGCGCTGTGGGTGAGGCTGGCGTTGAGGCCAATCGCAGGGATAATCATGCCCAGACTATTTGGCCCCAGCAAACGCATACCAAAGCGTTTGGCCGCGAGCATGGCTTGCTGCAACAATGTCTGACCATTAGAGGTCACTTGCTCCATACCGGAAGCCATAATAATGGCGGCCTTACAACCGTATTGAGCCAAGGTTTCCACCACCGCCGGCACATTGTCAGCACGAATACAAATGATGGCAACATCCGGTTTAATGGGTAAAGCCTCAACGCTGGGGTAGCTTAGTATCCCCAATACCGCCTGATATTTTGCTGTTACCGGCATAATGGGGCCACTAAACCCATTGGTGATTAAATTGCGGATCACGGCATTACCAGCCCGCTGAGGCTTGATTGATGCACCAATCACAGCGACAGAGCTGGGATTGAAGAGCGGAGATAAGGTGCGCAAACTCATAAACTTGTCCGTCCCGGGAGCTATGGTGACACTGTATCAGAGGGATGATTTGTTGCCCATATTGTCGCAAGGCGTTAAATGGTGGAGCGATATAAAAAAGCAGCTACACAGTTTAATTATTTAGCTTTCACAGTGATACAGATCCACAAAATTTGTAAATTTGGTGGTATGATTTGCCCTCATTTTTTGCTCTTTGCTCGCAGGTGTCTGCCTGCAGTGTTTTAACTCGGTAATTGCACTTATATATGAACAGTGAAGCCTCGGGTTCTGACCCCCAAATTTCATTCAGGCAACAACCAACCCGGGTTGTGCGCCGGTTTATTTCCAGTCACAAAAGTCCCCTCATCATTCTTGTCCTATCGGCCATGGTCGGTATATTAGCTGGCTTATTATGTACGGCCTTTGATATTGCCATTAACTATGTCGTGGATGAGCGCGCCCGCTGGCTGGCCGATGAAGGCGGGGTGGATTTCATCACCATAGTGTCAGTGATTGTCACCAGTGCCGCACTGGCTTGCTTTGGTTTTTATCTGGTGCACCGATTAGCGCCTGAAGCGGCAGGTTCAGGTATTCCGGAGATTGAAGGCGCGCTAGATGGCGTTCGTAGAGTACGTTGGTGGCGGGTGATCCCGGTGAAGTTTTTTGGCGGTATTGGCACCATTGGTGCTGGTATGGTGCTGGGACGAGAAGGGCCATCGGTACAAATGGGCGGCAGCGTTGGTCGCATGATCTATGACATGTTCCGCCTGCGAGATGAAGAGGGGCAGCATACTCTAGTGGCATCTGGGGCTGCAGCCGGTTTGGCCGCGGCATTTAATGCGCCGTTAGCCGGGATTATGTTTGTCGTGGAGGAGATGCGCCCGCAGTTTCGCTATAACCTGGTGAGTGTCAAAGCGGTGATCATTGCAGCCATTATGGCAACCATTACTTACCGTTTACTGCGCGGGCAAGCGGCGATGATCACCATGCCTGTATATGGTGCGGCGCCGCTGACGTCCTTGCTGCTGTTTTTGCTGCTGGGGTTAATCTTTGGTCTGTTTGGGGTGATGTTTAACCGTATGGTGATCACTACCATGGATGCATTTGTGCTGTATCACCGTAATGAGCAGAAGCGCTTCTTGACGATGGGTGCTTTGCTGGGGGCTTTTTTTGGCTTAATGCTGATGGTGGCGCCGACTTTGACAGGCGAAGGTGTCGCACTGATCCCCCATGCGACTAATGGGGATTACAGTCTTACCGTATTGCTACTGTTATTTATAGCTCGCTTGGTGACTACGCTGGCTTGTTTTGGCTCTGGCGCACCTGGTGGGGTATTTGCCCCTATGTTGGCGTTGGGGACACTGTTCGGCACCTGCTTTGGCGTGATTTGTACTCACTTGTTCCCGGAAATGCATCTTAATCCAGGTATGTTTGCGATTGCAGGCATGGGGGCATTATTTGCGGCAACGGTTCGGGCACCGATTACTGGGATTTTATTGGTTATTGAATTAACCCATAACTATGATTTGATTTTGCCGCTGCTAATCACAACCTTGGGCGCGACCATGGCTGCTCAGGCCCTCGGTGGCAAGCCAATTTACAGCCAGTTGTTGCAACGTACATTAGCAAAACAAAAAGCTGCAGAGGCGCAAAAAGCCGCTCAGGCAGAAACTGCTTAATCTATTTTATTTGGAGCACAGTGGAAGATAGGGTAACGACAAATCTTCACTGTGTTCCAAAGTGATCTTGTTCATTCTTTCCAGTATTTTCCTAACCCCTTTCTCAGGCTTACCTCATTAGCTTACATCCGCGCTGTACTTGAGCATTGAGGTCAATATTTGTCACTGTTATGAATATTCACTGATGCGAGAATACAGAGCTGACGCCATTTGGGTGGATAACCTGGCTGACCAGATGGCTGTTGGGTTCACATTGATAACGGGTCTTGTCACCATTCTCGTCAATAATTTCAGTCACTTTGCCGTAAGCGTTGTAACTGAAGGATTGTCGCTGGCCGCTGGGCTGAGTAATCTGTACCAAGCGGTCGGCATCGTCCCAGAGATACCGGGTGGTACCCCCAAGCAGGGCGAAATCGGTCAAGCGGTATTTATGTCATGTATTGGGATTTTGGGGAAGGAAATAAAAGCGGTATCAGTGGTTGATGGCGCTGAGCACTAAGACTTGCAAAAACCGCCTGTTGGCAGCTTTAGTTGCTGTCAGAGGTGGTATTTATCTGCAAATTTTGACTGAAAATGGCGTTATCAGCGACAGGACATTCACTCTCCGGGGAGAGTGAATTAGCAAGAAAAGAGTTATGGATGTCCTATAGTCAATTATCCAGCCTTCTCAATCAAGCCGTAACAGGTTTTTTAAATGGGCAAGGCAGTAAAACTGGGGGATATTGATACAGGGCATGAAGGATTTCCACCAACCCCGGTTATCAGTGGTTCGACAAGTGTTTTTTGTGAAGGGCGGCCCATGGCCAGAAAAGGCGATATGCTGATGCCCCACACCTTACCGCCTGCACCGCCGCATCCTCGCAGTATAAAAGAGGGTTCAAGCTCGGTATTTATTGATGGCAAACCGGCGGCCAGAAGTAATGACGGTGTCAGTTGTGGGGGCACACTTATTGGTGTCAGCACGGTTAATATTGGCTGAGGACAAGTTGTGTTATACCGCCCTGATGTAAAATAAAGACATCAGGGCTGAGTGCTGGAGGAAAATCCTCCATGCCACCACGCAATAAAGATTCTGGTAAGTTTCTGCCACAATTTAACCCTACTTGCTTATAAGATTTGCCAGTAAGTTTGGTAACTGTTCACCCACATGATCTTGACTTTTTGGCTTGTGCATTTCGATGAATAAGTACGTGTAGAATATAGGTCATTCGTATGATTTTATTCATTTAAAAAACCGTGGAATGTCATTTTTTAAATGTCAATTCTGTGTGGATAGTCAATTATGTAAATTCACCCAACACCCTTCTTGCACAGCGGAATACACAGTGATAAGAAGGGTGCAAGGTCTGAAGCGGTCTCAGTGCCTGTGAAAAAATTACGTAGCACTTTTATGTAGTGGTTATATCATTTTTGATGATAAATTATGCAGTTGTTTAAATAGGCTATCTATTTAAACAGGGAGAGTGCTACATATTTTACACATAATTGCTTGCCATAATTATAAGGGCAACTTTTTACATACTGTTGTTTATATAGTAAGAAACAATATTTTCAACGGCTTTGTATCCACATGACATAAATGTCCTACATTGATTTGATTCCGATGAATCTAAATTCTTTATATACTCATCCCCATTGTATAAAGAACATCCTATAACATGCATTAAATCGATATTTATCCCATCTTTGTGACCAACAATATTCCAATGCCTATGCCTTTTGAAATATACCGTATCACTATATATTTCTCTGTAAATTCCTTTTGGAACTTCAATGGAAATAGGTTTTTTTTGACATAAATCTTTTAAATTATATTCATCATTATTTTTTACAATATCTTGAATAACAAAACCAAAAGCACCTTTTTGAATTTTTGAAACCCAGAAAACCCAACATATTGCTTTATGTGACTCAAGTGTTATTTCAAAAATATCTCCAACCTTAATTTTACTCACTCACTTATTCCTCAGTTCTTCTATCTTCTTTAGTGTAGTTTTAAATAGCTTGTCAGCGTATTCTACACTGACACGGTAGTCCTCCCTTTTTTAACCGCCATTAAAGTAGAGATTAAGCAGCCATCAGTGGTGGCCTGCCGTTATTGGCTTTGTGTGGTCGTTCATGATTGTAAAACCAAAGCCACTTTGTCGCATAGTCTTGTACCTCCTCGATTGAATCGAATAAATGCTTGCTCACCCAGCTGTATCGCATCGTTTTGTTGTGTCGATCAATATAGGCGTTCTGCTGGGGTTTACCTGGCTGAATATATTCAATCCGAATGTTATGTTGCTTGGCCCAATTGACAAACTCACCACTAATGAATTCAGGCCCTTTATCACAACGGATAATTGAAGGTTTAGGGCGTTGTTCCAAGAGTTGATTAAGTGTTCGGATCAAAAGTTAGGACACCCAGGATCAAAAGTTAGGACACCCAGGATCAAAAGTTAGGACACCCAAATCTTTTTTGAAGCTCCAAAGCCTCTTGACTAAGCTTTGAAGTACCTACTTAATTCGCCCATTGAGGTCTGTTATGACCACTGCCCGCCGTCAGTTAATTGATGCTGAGGCCACGCCTTATTACCATGTGATTAACCGCTGTGTCCGACGGGCATTTTTGTGTGGCGAGGATAAGGTTTCCGGATGCAGTTACGAACACAGACGGGGCTGGATAGTGGATAAAATTAGGCTGTTGTCATCGGTGTTCTGCATTGATGTTTGTGCCTATGCCGTGATGTCCAATCACTATCATCTGGTGCTGAACATCGACCTTGAAACGCAAAAACACTTGTCCCCCTTTGAGGTGATTGAGCGCTGGACTCAGCTTTTCAGTGGTCATGCTGTTGCCGCCAAGTTTTTAACCGGTGAGACGCTGTGTGACGGCGAGCGCATGTTACTGGATAGTTTGATAGCCAAGTGGCAAGAGCGTCTTGGCAGTATCAGCTGGTTTATGCGCTGCCTGAATGAAGAAATTGCCCGCAAAGCCAACCGGGAAGATGGCTGTAAAGGCGTGTTTTGGGAAGGGCGTTTTAAATCTCAGGCTCTGCTGGATGAACAGGCAGTGTTGGCCTGCATGATGTATGTGGACTTAAACCCCATACGGGCAGGGATAGCCGACTCGCTGCAAACTTCAGACTACACCTCGATTCAGGAGCGGCTTCAGGGGCAAATTCAGATGAAAGGACTCCCCACAGAAGATAAACCTTCTCCAACGCCCAGTCCCCTTTCAATCAAGCCGTTACTGCCTTTTGATGGCGCGGCAACAGCAGCCAGACAAAGCGGTATTCCGTTTCATTTTGCCGATTATCTGGAACTGATTGACTGGACCGGCAGGGCGGTGCGGGAAGACAAAAAAGGTTTTATTAACTCAAGCAGACCCAAACTGCTAACTGAACTAGGTATCCGGGACGATGCCTGGTTGACCTCAGCCAAGGAGTTTCGTCGCCAGTATAGTGGTATCAGTGGTCAATGGGATGCCATGTGCGCCATGAAAGCTAAAGTTGGCGGCAAGTGGTGCCGGGGAAAACAGTCCAGTATGGCGCTGCATCCCGATTAAATAATATCCGCACATAGTACGCTTCACATTGTCGAGACCATTTCAGACTCAACTCATCTGGGGCTTGCCGTGCCCGACTTGCAACAAACCGCCTGTTGACAGCCTTAGTTACTGTCAGAGGCGGTATTTATCTGCAAATTTTGACTGAAAATCGCGTTATCAGCGACAGGACATTCACTCTCCGGGGAGAGTGAATTAGCCAGATAAAAATGTTGGCTCTCTTGTCTAATGGTCCTGTCTTAATAATAGTGCAACTAAGTCACATTAATTGTGGGATGAATAATTTTCAGGCAATTCATACTGAATTAAGCGTGAAATATCGAGAGGTTTATTGGCAAGAAAACATTCGTTGTAAACCTCTTCGAAATTCTCACCATCGATAAATACGAGTTGCTGAATAAAATCGGTAAATGAATTGGCTAGTTTAGTAAAATAATAAGGAATAACATTATTTTGTGGGTCAAATAACTTACAAGCATCATCGAATTCACAATTTTTAATAAAATCTGTTTCTGAAGATCTAATATAGCCAAAGTTATTTTGTACAAAATAAATCTCGCCATTTACATCTGGCTTTAAGTAAATAAAAATTTCACCTATATCATTTATATAAAATGGCAAACAAAATTTTGGTAATCCATATTGATTATAATCCTCAACCATTCCTTCAAATGTGATTGTGCAATCAATTATATGACTGATTTCTGAAAATTTTTTATGCTTCAATGGGTAAATTAAGTAGCTTTCTTCATTGTTACCATAGTCTTCTACTGATTCAAGACCTCCCCAGCGTAATAGAAATTCTCTAAAATCATTAGGTAGTGAAACCTGATTTGTTTGTTCAAAATCCAGTAAGTCTTGTTCTGACGGTTTAAAAAGGGGACTTGGGATAGCAATTTTAGCTAACTTTTTAAACAATAGATCATTATTCATTTTATCTTTCCTTTATTGATTTAAATTGTTTATGGTGTTTTTTACACCGCCATTATGCCCAAACCTTTTGTGTATTTTATAATCCAACGTAACCATGGTTCTCATATCTTCATGGTGGTGCCATACATATAGTTTTTTACGGTTTGCCCCTCTTTTACTAGGAGCGGAGCCGCTCGTGCCAAACGCCCCCGTTCTGGTTGGTTTATTGCCATAGGTTTCCTCAATGTACTCCAAGCCTTTATCATTATTTAATGCGTCAAACGCCTTAGCATAATCAATATTGCGCCTTTCTTTTTTATCAAAACCATCAATTTTAACTTTGTCGATGACGTACTCTGAAAAATCAGGGTAGTATTTACCATCGGCTCCTATTTTATAGGATACATCTACCATCTTTTTACCGTATAACGCAGTTTCCATTTCAATGGCATAAATATACTCGTGAGTATTTTTGTTATAAAAGACAACCCCACCATCATTATGAAAATCCCTAAAGTTAGGTGCTAAAGAGCCTGATTCGGCATTAGTTTTGCCGTGTATTTTACCATTTTTTCCTGGTAATAATGGCTCCGCATCTGGGTATTTCTCTTGAAAATGGTCGATTACTTTTTTATGGGGACAGCCAAAGCTTGGCGCATTGCGTAACCCCAACGGATCAATCCAGTTCACTGGATTGGGCGCATAGCGGTAGCTGTTTAATCCGCCAGCCAAGCCGATGGGGTCGGCGGTAATAAAGCGGCCGGTATCTGGGCTGTAGTAACGGTGGCGGTTGTAGTGCAGCCCTGTTTCACTGTCAAAATACTGCCCCTGAAACCGCAGCGGGTTAGGGATATCCTCTACATGCTGCCGGGCGATATTGCCATAACTGCGATACTGGGCCTGCCAGACGGTGTTGCCCTGCTCATCAGTGAGGTCGGTGGGGGTGCCCAGATGGTCCAGATGGTAGTGGAACACCTCGCAGGTGCTGCCTTTTCCTTTCAGCAGCGCCAGTGGTTTGAAGCTGCCGGGCTGGTACAGGTAGGTTTGGTAGGCCTGATAATCCTTGTTTTCGGCAATCAGATTATCGCCCTGCCAAATAAACTCGGTGGCGGAGCGTACGCCGACTTTATCGGTAACCTGTTTGTGTACCCGCCGGCCAAAGGCATCATAGCGGTAAGCGGCTTGGCTGCCGTCCGGCAGGGTTTTGCTCAGTAGCCGCCCCATGGCATCACGGCTGTAGGCGGTAGTCAGCTCAGTGCCTTTCAGGCCGATTTCGGTTTTGGCGGTCAGGTTGCCATTAAGGTCATATTCATAGCGCAGCCGGCGACCATCAAAGGTAGTCTCCTGTTTGACCAGACCGTTATTGTGATAGTCAATCAGGTACTGCTCACCACGCTCATTGGTGATGCAACTGACAAAGCGGCGGATATTGTCGTAACGGTAGGCCAGACTGGTGCCATCTGGGTTGATAACCTGGCTGACCAGATGGCTGTTGGGCTCATACAGGTAACGGGTCTTGTCACCATTCTCGTCAATAATTTCAGTTACTTTGCCGTAAGCGTTGTAACTGAAGGATTGGCGCTGGCCGGTAGGTTGACTGGATGAAGCCTACTGCGAAGAGGTGTGAATCAGGGGATATTGTGTGATTCCCCCTGGCAGGGCGAAATCGGTCAAGCGGTATTTATGTCATGTGTTGGGATTTTTGGGGAAAGGAAATAAAAGAGGTATTAATGGTTGATGACGATGAAAGCTAAGGCTTGCAAAAACCGCTAGCTGACAGCCGTAGTACTGTCAGAGGCGGTATTTATCTGCAAATTTTGATTGAAAATTGCGTTGTCATTGACAGGATATTCACTCTCCGAGGAGAGTGAATTAGCAATAAAAGAGTTTGGGCTGTCCTGTATAACTAAGTACCTAAACTTAAGTTATGCAGCATTTTCAGCAACTACAAAAAAGAAATTTACCTATTATAAATCAATGGGTTAATCATTAAATGAGCTGGAATAAAAATACTACATATTTTCTACTGCACTACTTACCTTGAATTCAGATAATAAGTGCACCACTCATGGTTAAACGGTAAGAAGAGATCAACTGCCTGTAGGTGGTACTCTATCGTCGCCAAACAAATAGAAGTCATTACCATGAGTTACAAGCAGTTGATCGAAGGGCAACGATACCAGATCGAAGCCTACCTACGCGAGGGCTTCAGCTATCGAGCAATCGGCAAACGCTTAAAAGTGAGCCACAGCACGGTGAGTAGAGAGGTTCGTCGTAACCGTATTCGTGACAATCATTATTTGCCTGAAGTTGCACAGGCCAAGACAGTTAAGCGCCGCTGCCAGGCTGCCAAAAATCGAGTGTCTGTAACGACCGTCACTTTCGTTGAGTTCGGACTGAAGCAAAAGTGGAGTCCAGAACAAATCGCGGGCGTAGGTCAACTTATCGGTTACCCTGTCAGTCATGCATGGATTTATGGCTTTGTTCAGCAGGACAAGCAGCGTGGCGGAAAGCTCTATAAAGCGCTGAGACGCGGTCATCGTAAATACCGCAAAGGCTGTCGTGCGAAACGGGTTATCATTCCAAATCGCATAGGTATTGAACACCGGCCGGCAGTTGTCGACGAAAAAGCACGATTAGGTGATTGGGAAGCCGATACGGTGTTGGGAAAACAAGGCACTGGCGCTATAGTCAGTTTGGTTGAACGCAAAAGCAAACTGTATCTAATCCGTAAAGTGCCCGCCAAAAGCGCAGCCGATGTGAGCCGAGCCATGATAGGCATGCTTTGGCGGTATCGCAGTCACGTTCACACTATCACAGCGGACAATGGCAGCGAGTTCTGTGACCATCAAAAGGTTGCACAAGCACTGAAGGTAGATATCTATTTCGCCAACCCATACTCATCATGGGAACGTGGGTTGAATGAGAATTTCAATGGTCTGTTGCGGCAGTATATCCGCAAGGGAACTGATTTACGCACGGTAACGGATAAGCAAATTGCTGACATCGAACGAGCACTTAACTCACGTCCGAGAAAGTGCCTTGGTTTCAAACAGCCTGCTGTAGTATTCGATGAATTACGAAAAGCAGCTTAATGAAGCGAGTGGTGCACTTCGGGGTTGAATGCGCGAATAGACTATTTTTTCTTCGTTAAAATATATAGTACAATTTTTATGATTTATTTTGAAATTTTGTAGTGTATACCGCATGCTTTCATCGTTGTGAAAGATAATAATTTCAGATAGATTTTCTGCTCTGTCGAATGCATTAATAATGCTGTCTGAAATAGATGTTCCTCTAATATTTATTTTTTTTAGTTTTTTTAGTCCTTCACTTTTTGATAGGTAATCAAATAACATGTCATTAATTCCTTTCCCAGATAAAGATAAATACTCTGCCACTTTTATATTTGCAAAAAAAGTAATGTCATTTACATAGTTAAATTTTAAAAAATTTGATATAGATTTAACTTTATCAAAGAAGGAGTCGCTAATATTTAAATAGTTTAGTTTTTTATGTTCGTTTAACTTTAAAGAAAAATATAAACTATCTGGCGTGACTATTTTAATTTCATTAACTTCACCATCAAAATACCAACTATTAAATTGATTTAAACATTCATCAGCCCTATCATAAGAGTTAATTTTACCATTATCAAAAAACGACACCTCTTCTTTTATGAGCCCATCTTTAATTAATGTTTCACCTACACAATAATCGTTATCAAAATCAAATGCTATACCAGAAAATCTATCGCCATTATAATATATAGGTTCTAGATCATTCTCTATTTTAAGGTACGCCATTTCCACTAATTTACTATTTGGTATTATATTTATAATGCCATTATAGCTTTCATATTCTATACCATTCTTATACTGAGAAATTTTTTTTATTATACCATTACTTACAGAGTAGCTAATTCCATTAAACAATTTGTTGTCAAGATAGGCTTTATCTTTAATAAAGTTAATTTTTTCTGATTTTACTCTCATATAGAATCTTTTTGTCCTGTAGTTACATTTATTGGATGTTTTATTATAACATGCTACAAACTCACCACCATCCTCACCCTTAAGTTTATATGTTGAAACATCTATTTTATGTAAACCGTAAAACTCAAGATTTACTCCATGTTTTTGTTCAAGATGATTAAAAACATCATTCATAGCTTGAACCTCTGCATGTAAACCAGGTAAACCATTCATCGTTGATAATGGTTTACCCCCTTGGTTTATTATGTGTTCATCAATCAGTCTATGGGTAAGTTTATTAAGTTTGTTATTACTATCATCATATAACTCTATAACATGGTTGAAATATGAGTCCTTATCAGAAATGATAAACTCCGCATCATTAATCCTTGTTACTCCAGGAATTATTTTGCCACTTTTAAATTGCCCTTTCCCACCAAGGTTTTCATAATTTTTACTAATATATCCAAATTCTTCCACTCCAGCTCTAGATGTTGCAACTAAGCGATCATTTAAATCACTTTTAGAAATCTTTCCCATCCTTCTTTCATTGATAAATCGTTCGGCATCCAATTTAACCAAAGAATTTAAATTTGTTATAAATTCATTTCTTTTGCTTTGTAATACGGTCTCACAACACAACCCCAGCGGATCGACCCAGTTCACCGGGTTGGGCGCGTAGCGGTAGCTGTTCAGTCCCCCGGCTAAGCCGATGGGGTCGGCGGTAATAAAGCGGCCGGTATCTGGGCTGTAGTAACGGTGGCGGTTGTAATGCAGCCCAGTTTCACTGTCAAAATACTGCCCCTGAAACCGCAGCGGGTTAGGGATGTCCTCAACATGCTGCCGAGCGATATTACCATAACTGCGATACTGCACGCCTTGCTCATCGGTGAGGTCGGTGGGGGTGCCCAGGTGGTCCAGATGGTAGTGGAACACCTCGCAGCTACTGCCTTTTCCTTTCTGCAGCGCCAGTGGTTTGAAGCTGCCGGGCTGGTACAGGTAGGTTTGGTAGGCCTGATAATCCTTGTTTTCAGCACTTTTTATTTACAGAAGAGGGATTATCACCCTGCCAGATAAATTCGGTGGCGGAGCGTACGCCGACTTTATCGGTAACCTGTTTGTGGACCCCCGACCAAAGGCATCATAGCGGTAAGCGGCTTGGCTGCCGTCAGGCAGGGTGGCACTGACCAGCCGGTGCTGGCAGTCATACTCATAGTGGGTGACTAAGGACTGGTGTTTACCCCGCCGCTCAGTGCTTAAGCGGCCAAATTCGTCATACTCAAAAAAGCGGTCACCCTGCATGAGCAGCTGGTTACCACTGACCAGAGTAACAGTTCGGCCAGTGTGACTGCCTAGCGTCTGCTCCAGCAGGTTACCGGCCGGGTCGTGAACAAAGCGCTCGGTCAGCGCGCCGAGTACCGATGTTAAGCGGTCCAGTGGGTCATAATCGTAATAAGTGCTGCCGTAGCGGTTATCATCTGTCTGGGCCAGATTGCCGGTGGCATGGTAGTGGTACCGGCGCTCAAACCGAACGGTATTGTGCTGCTGCAAGCGATGGGCCTGCAGGCGACCTTGGTCATCGTAATAGAGGCCCGTTGAAGAAGGGATGTGATGTCCTAATCAATCGCTTTCTGCAGACCCCCAATTACAAAACTCGTGTCGATGAACAGATCGAAAATGCTGTCACTGATTGTACGATTGAGTATCCGACCCACAGTTAAACACGAACCAGCAATGAAGTTCGTAAAAAGGGTATATTTGTCTCTGCCAGTGGGGTGAGCTCAATCTGGTTAAGACGACATGGACTCAAGAACTTAAAATCGCATCTACGGGCTCTGGGAGCCATGGTAGAAGCTGAAGGCATCATTCTTTCGGATGTATGTGATGGCCGCTCCTCCCACAAACGGCGGTATAATGCGCAGCCCGTGATCATTATGTTCAGGCTGTGACCATTGTGACCATCTCAAGCAGGGTTAAGGTCATTTCTGTTGGTTTTATAAAGCTTTACATTATCTATGCTAATGCAACTGAAACACTTTGGGCACAGTTTTGTATCAGGAAGAATGGCTTGTTTGGTCACGTATTTGTATAACGAAGGCAAGAGCAGTGTTTTATGATTCCTGCGAACATTTACTTGCGGGCGAGAGTTTGCGACGTTTGAAATCGTATTTTACGTAATCTAAGTTTTTTTAGCTTGCTGGTGAGTTATTTTTGTGTGCGGTCACACTTTGGTCACATTGAGGACCCGTAGTGAGTTTTTTCTGATTTATTTGTACTACCTCGTTATCCAGGTCCGTTTAAAACGGTGGTTTAAAAAAGCAGTTTTTAGGCGTTTTGATTAGAGATTTTCTATGGTAAGAGGAGGTGAGAGTGATAAAACAGTTAGCAAAAATGTTAGTTCGAAGGAATAAACTTAAACAGCTGATTATATTGGGATATTTTAGTTGAATTGGTTGCGGGAGCCGGATTTGAACCGACGACCTTCGGGTTATGAGCCCGACGAGCTACCATGCTGCTCCATCCCGCGCCTGGATGATGATTATCAGTTTTATTTCGTGAAAGGAAAATTGGTACACCCGAGTGGACTCGAACCACCGACCCCTACCATGTCAAGGTAGTGCTCTAACCAGCTGAGCTACGGGTGTATTGGTTGCGGGGGCCAGATTTGAACTGACGACCTTCGGGTTATGAGCCCGACGAGCTACCATGCTGCTCCACCCCGCGACCGAAATTGTATATTTAAACTCTTACAAAGAGTGGTACACCCGAGTGGACTCGAACCACCGACCCCTACCATGTCAAGACAGTTATTGCAGATCGGAAAACTCTGTGGTTTTAGCCACTTCGATGTAATACAGCAATTTATAAGGCATGTTGCATCTACTTGTAAAGCGATTTTGACGTTGGACTGTATCAATTGGTCACATTATGGTCACTATGTTAAAGTTCCTATTATGAGGTTAGTAATTAGTTGGGATTTGGCGCGATGAACGAGATCCAAAAGTTCAACAAGATACTGTTTAACGAATCAGAGCTCTTATACGTGCAACTCGACAAGTTGAACGCAGATGAGGTTTTGCAAAGACTGCATCACTCTGCAAATCCATTTTCATTACTCCGGGTTAAACCTGAGCGCATGTTGAATGCTGATTACCTCTATAATCTTTTGGTACTACAGGCACCTATCATTGCCTATAAATACCGGCATCATTATCGTTATATTGTAGGGGCATTTACTATTGAGCGGTTGCACTCAGCGGTAGCTCAAAAACAGATGCCTTTTGAACATAAATTTCCTGTTTTCGTTTTAAAAAAGAAACCAAGCGAGAGTATTAGACTGCGGATTTTACAGTTCGAATTGATCGAGAATCTGTTGGATAAGTGCTTTGTTGGGGATACCAAGAAAATCCGTTTTTTACTTGAGAGTTGGTTCACCAAAGATGCGGGAAAAAGAAGTATATTTCAGTCTAGAGAATGGCTATCTCTATACCCTGATATTACTTCAATTAGTGCGTTCGCTTCATATCTGTCGGCGTCTAAAAAGGACATTTAGACCATAATTCTATGGAATCAATATCAATCGAAAGCATCAAAAATTTACTTCCAAATGCGGGATTAGTTGTAGCTGAAGTATGGGCGGATATACTGGCTGCTATCGAATGTCCTGACGATTTTCAGTCACTTCAATTTGTGGCCGATATTTTGGAGTCAATGTATATAAATTATCCTGCATTGTTTATTGAGACATTTTCGCTGTCTACCGCGTTTAATAAGACTTACTTCAATTGCTTTTCTGTTGTGAATTTTGATAGGTATCCCTATTACGACAAACCAGTCTTGCCCAAGGGATCAAAGTCCAACCGGCCAATTTATTCAATGATATTTATGTTCTATGAGAATTTTGACCATAAATTTATCAGAACGTTATTGATCCTTCTGAAGCATTACTTTGAAAATGAGCTCGTCATAAAACGGAGAGGAAAGTTAGAGGATATCAGTAGAGCATTTAGATTGTTATATACAGATCAGTCTTTTGAACATCAAATCTTACTGTCTGGTGATATTAATCGAATGGCTAATAACTTAGAGGCATATAAAGAGAACTTGTCTTCAAACGCTGAGCCATCAAAGAATCCAACGTTCGCAAATTATACTAGGGAACTCATCCATTTTCTCCGCCTCGATTGGTCATCGTCAAAGGTAACTGACCGGAGATCTACAAAGCGTATGCGGGGCTATTACTCGCGAACAAAATATGAACGCGTTTTGGGCGCTGAAAATATTTTCACATACAAGTTCAACAAGCTTACGCAGTCATCTGAATATAGGGCTTCAGGCATTGCAGCCGAAGAAGATTACCCACCTTTATTGTTTATTAAAACAGAAGTCTCGAACCAGAACCGACCCATTTTTGAACTACCCGACAAAGCTGTTATCCGAGATATACATAAGGATAGGTTAGCTCAAATTGCCATCCAGCGAGAATCAAAAAAAGCTCACAACTTATCGCTCACGAGCCGCACAATTCTGCAGCGGTATGAAGTGAACTATTTGTTGGATGAACTATTATCTGAACGAAATGGGAGTTTATCGGGGGTTGACCGGCAGCGAGTCAGAGTACTTACCCTATTGTGTTTGTTGTTGGGACGTCCTGTGGAAGAGGTTGCTGGGTTAAAGCGGATTGACCAAGGCAGTACCGATCCTCTGGGGTTATGCCGTAAACCTGAGGGATGGTATTTAAAAGCGTTTCATCGTTCAACAACTGAGCGTGGTCTTCAAACTTGTAACACACATTTACTTGCTGCAAGTACTAACATTGAGATTCAACTTCCCAATTGGCTAACCTCACCACTGGATAAGCTTGGTTTAGAGTTAGGTGAGTACATCTACCGATCAATTAACAGTGGGACTGGGCGAAAATCTGTTGATCAACTGTTGGACAGTATAAACAAAAAATATAACTGCCAGATAAGCTTGAAAAAAATATCTAACCACTTAATAAACGTGGTGATTGCGCATGAACGGTATGATCCTGTTCTTTTGGAGCCTTTGACTGGGAGCCCAAGTTACTACACCCGGGCAGCGAGACATTATGCGTGGTATTCAAAATCTGACATGAACGCGCAACTTAATGCATTGTTTGATGATCTGTTTCAGGTCGAGGCTGTGGGTACTAACCAATTTGATTTAAACCTGACGGACAGTTGTGACGAGGATGTCGTTGGAGTGGGTTCACAGTTCACTCCTCGCTTTAAGATATTGCAAAAAATGATAACTGAGCTTCAAGGAAAATTGACTCAATACCGAGCGTTTGAGGCATCTAAAACCCTATCAAGCTTATTTGAATACCACAATAACTATACGCTCTATACCTTATACATGATAATTAATGCGACAGGATATCGTGCTGTAGGTAATCCATTACCAAGCTTTAATTTATTCCTCAATCGTTACCATGCTTTGTGTATTTCCGACAAAGATAATATGACCACCTTCGCACACATGCGAGTTGTAGCATGTGTGCCTGTATTGGGTAGGCAGTTAAATCACTATTTAGACCACATCAAAGCTATGGCTCGCCTGATGAGCATCGTGTTACCAAACTATGCGGAGCAATATAAACGGCATTCTTCCCCAGTACAATTTACTGATTTAAAATCAAAAAATGCCAGACTTGATTGGTTTATTAATGCAAAAAACTCTAAAGGAAATGATGGTTTATTTCTCTTTTTTGATTTGATATCGAGCGGTAAAGTCAATGTGGTTAATGCCTATCCCAAGTCTGTGAGCGAGCATTCCAAAGGTTTACCTGAATTGCCAATCAATTTTGGGCGGCATTACTTGCGGCGATATTTACAACTAAAAGATGTACATCAGGAATTAGTCAAATTTCAAATGGGTCATTGGGTGGTTGGAGAAAATCCGCTCGAGTTGTTTTCAACACTTAATTTTAAAGAAGCCATCATGAGTTTGAATTCTGTGCTTCAACAAATGATGGATGAACTTGGCTGGCAAGACATCCCGTCCCTCCTGACGAGAAAGCGTGTATGAGTGTTGGAGAACGAATTCCAAATACTGGGCTAAAGTTACGTTTTCATAAGACTGCGCTAGAGGAAATCGAATACTACATAAGAGCCAACCCTATTGAGGCTGATACCCCTGAGTTGCGTGATAACTGTATCGAGAAGGTATTTGTGTTCACGATGACGTTTGCAAGACATGTGGATAACAACATCACCACAGCATCATTGAATACGGTGCAATCGAAGTTTCCGAAAGATGTTGAGAGAGAATTACTGTTCCGAAATCTGTTACGACTATTGTTAGTTGTCATCGAACAGGAGCTGGGCATACGAGCCCCAGAGCTCGGACAAAGTACCTATATAAATCAGGAGGTTCCACAGCTTACTCCAGATTCATTTTTAAACTCGCAATTGGCAAATCGTATTTATACCCACATTGATACCCCCCAAGCCTTGTATGACTATATTGAAGATCCGCTCAGCAATCAGGGTTTTATCGTACTGTGGTTATGCTTGAAAGAAGGGATAGATAAACAACAAGCAATTACAACACTCTTACTTCAGCCTGATTCAAGGGTTGCTATAGAAGGACATTGGTTATTCGCTTACGAAAAAAAACGGTATTGGTTATCGACCAAAGCTGAGCTGATTTTGCATTGCTGGTATTCGGCTAGTGTTCGCAATAAGTTATCTATCATTCGGGTGGTCAACAGTTATTTATCGACAGCAAACTTGTTACCGCTTGGAGTCGAACTGGGATTTATAGAATTGCGGCAGATGTTAAAGCTTGAATATATCATGACATGTAGTTCAATGGAGTATGGCCTCTCCACTGGGAAGATTGACTCAACAGTACTTCCACTGCACGTGTGGGTTCGTCTTTTAACTGATGTCCGAGTTGATCATCAGCCACCATCAGACCAGTCATTATCGACTACAGTAAGGCAGTCACGTAGTTGGTCAGGCGCTTTTTCTACAAGCTGTGTGACGTTACGCTCGACTGTCGGTGGTGTCGATATTATGCAGCAGACAACGGCGGAGCAAGTTGCTGTTATTTCACGACTCACTAAGCGTTTGACTAAGGCGAACCGGAAAGACAGTATTCGGATCAGGCAAGAACTGATAAGCCATATTCATCCCAAGCTTGAAAACCCCCAGAGTACCAAAAAAATGCCATGGGCTTGGCTCATCTTATCTTGGCTTTACCACCTGCTGAAACATGGGGGTAAACACAAAGACACTCTGAGGCTTGATACCATAAGGGCTTATGTTGATTATGTTTCAGCACCTTTTATCGCAGAATTTGCCGGGTGTGATCCAAGTCAGATGGATAGCCTCGATTGGGCAGAAAAACTTAACGATGTCATTGCCCGAATTACCTCAGTCACCAAGAAGGCATACGTCGTATATTTTGCTAAATACCTAATTGACAGTGAATTAGTGGCGAATCTTTGTCTGTCAGATATTGATTTACCCGTAGCGAAGTTCAGTGTTGATGCTAACCTTATTTCTCATCATGAGGCGGACAGGATTATTCAGGCTCTTGAGCAATCAAACCATCCTTGTGCAGCTGTGGCTAAAATTATCTTTGTTTTAGCCTTTTATACTGGATTACGGCGTAACGAAATCACTGGGCTGCAGTTTAAGGATTTTCATCACTATAAACATCAGCATTACACCTTGCATGTCAGACCTAATCGCTATCGTTTACTCAAATCGACAGACAGCTCACGTAACTTACCATTGGATGCTTTGATCCCGTCCGATTTACTTGATGATTTATTACAGTATCTTCAGTTAGCGAAAGGAAAATTTATTGGTAAAGACACCGCTATTTTTAATCAGCTTTCTAACGGCGAAATAGAAGCGTGCTTTCGATTTCTAACAACAGTTCTAAAAGGTGTAACCGGTGACTATTCGCTAAGGTTCCACCATTGCCGTCATGCATTTTGCAATTGGGTGGTGCTGAAACTTTATGACCGTGAACTTCATCATCAAAAATGTTGGCGATTTTTAAATCATCCAGAATTTGGTGAACAAAGAAGAAAATATCTGGCTCAACGCTTAGGCCTGACAACATATAGCCGGAAAAAATACTGGGCAGCGGCGACTTTATTAGGGCATGCTACACCGGCAACAACGGCATCGTCATATTTTCACCTTGTCGACTTTATGCGTCGAAACCTATTTGCTGACCATACTGCAGAGTTGACAGCATTACGAAAGGTGTGGGGACAGGGGATTTCATTTGACCTGTTTGGACGTGTGGTGCTGGAAGATAATTTTATTAGCCAGTATGAGCGTACCAGTCCAAATTCGCCGCCCGTGATTCTTAACGATGAAACGTTCGATATTCATATTTTAAAAAAGGCCAATGACCGGCAGCTTACCGTAAAACTCGATCTTAAATTGTGTTGGCGAGTGATAAGACGCCGCGCCGAAAACCAGTCTTTAAAACAAATTGCTGATGGGCTTAATTTGACACAACAAGATGTTCTGAGCATCCTTGATACAGAGAAAGAAGTAACACAAAAAGTTTATAGCCAGTCCAAGCATAAGGCGAGGTCATTGCTTAATTATGATGCCATGACTAAGCCTCACATATCAGTCATGAGTCTTTTCATTACACGCTATGTTGCGATTGAGCATCAATTAGTAAAAGAGCTGAAGCTTTCACTTTTAGAAGACATGGTCGATAGCTTTGTTGGGGCTAAAGACGGCTTAATCCGCACCGCGAATAAGGATATGGCTCTAACGATGTTGCGATTTTTAAAACTTATGTCGTTGGATCGCTTCGAAGTGAAAGTGAAATGGTATATGGCAAATTTACCGCAGCTTTCGCAGGCGCAGCTAGCCCCATTTTTGAACCATATTGCGTTCTGGAAAGGTGCAATAGTTGAGCATGTTGAGTTGCCAGCAACATGCTTCGAGGTCATTATCCCTAAGCAACTTGGCCAGTTTAAAAGGGTATTTGAGCAATATGCGGCAACGACCTGTAGTGATGACGGCAAATTTATTGCCTATCATTCTCCAGGCGTAGTTTCTATTCATGTCCGTCAAACCCGGTTTTTAAGTGATCGCCGAAAAGAGCCCCATGTTTTACCCAGTAGACCTCGTCGAACGAAAGTATTTTTGAGCTT
This sequence comes from Shewanella sp. NFH-SH190041, assembly GCF_024363255.1. Lineage (NCBI taxonomy): Bacteria > Pseudomonadati > Pseudomonadota > Gammaproteobacteria > Alteromonadales > Shewanellaceae > Shewanella > Shewanella sp. NFH-SH190041. The sequence goes on along the minus strand of NZ_AP026070.1, from coordinate 2,251,471 downwards.
TTTACGTTTATTACTGGTTTATTGGTCTTTGACTGACAATACCGATAGGCTTAATAACAACGGCATTGAGTTCAAGAAAAAGCTGAGAAGTTGAAGTCTCAGGGATTATCCATTGAGATGAAAATGAGAGTCCATTAGCTAGTTTATAACTCCAAGTAGCATCCTTTTCTGCGTGCTTTACACACAAACTTAGTTTCGAGGGCATAAGTTAATCTAGTGTCATCAGAGTCACATTAGCTTAGTCGGGAATGTATTCCACTACATCGTCAATTTTGCAATCGAAGAACCGACAAAGTGCGTCTATTGTCGTCATGCTAGTGTTGTAACCCTTGTTGTTAGCGATTTTTGACATCGCCGAACTCTGCACTCCTACCTGTTCGGCAAGAAAGCTTAATGTCACTTTGCGCCCATTACGGATAGGCTGCGCTGCAATTAGCTCATGTATTTTATATCTAATCAATTTGTTATTACTAAATGTTATTAAATTCGTCTTGAGAAGACGGATTTTGACTTCTACATTTGTCTTATGAAGACGAAAAGGAGGTCTTATGGAACAGACGCTCTTAACAGCTAAAGAACTTGCATGTCGCATTAAATATAGCGCCAACTACATTAATTCGACGTTGCGAGACTCGGTATTTATCGAAGGAAAACACTATATCCGACCATTCAATGGTAGAAAAATTCTCTACGTATGGGAAGAGATTGAGTCTGATTTATATCAATCAGCGGCGAGAAACATTTATTACATCCCTTTAGCGGGGAGGAGGGTGTGCCGTGGCTAGTATTAACCAAAGAGGGGGGCATCTGTATATTGATTTTCGATATGAGGGGGTTCGCTGCCGAGAACAAACCACGCTGACGGATACTCAAGCTAATCGTCGTAAATTACAAAAAGTCATCAATCAAATGGATGCAGATGTCAGGCTAGGCTGTTTTGTCTACTCTGAATATTTTCCAGCGTCCCAGCGGTCGAAATTGTTCGTGCAAGCTGATGCGATTGCCAAAAGACAAAAAGCTGAGTTGCTGGGGGAATATACCGTGGGGGCAAATCAGCTACAGGGTATCTCGACAGTTCGATTCGATGAGTTTGTTGCGGAATGGTTTGAGGAGAATGAAGCTCGTTGGAAAGAGAGTTATAAAGACAGTATGCGCATCTATTTGGGTAGTTATCTTACTCCCCAGTTTGGTGATATGTATGTTGATAAAATTACTCGTCCTGACATTCTAAAGTACCGTGCGGCGCTGGTAAAAGCTCGTACAAATGGTAAAACTCTCTCTGCAGATTATATTAATCACATCATGACACCGCTGCGCATGATCTTGAACGAAGCAGCCGAACGTTACGCATTTAAAACACCTTTTGAAAATATCAAGCAGCTAAGGGTAGAGCGACGGGATGTGAATCCATTTAGTTTAGAACAAGTGTGGGCATTTCTTGGCACTGTTCGTCCAGAGTTCAAAAATTATTTTAAAACTCGCTTTTTCACAGGTATGAGAACGTCAGAAATTGATGGTCTGAAATGGAAGTATGTTGATTTTGAGCGTTGTACGATCTCTATACGCGAGACTTATGTACACGGCCGAATGGATACAACTAAAACGGCTGGTTCTCATCGTGAAATACAGATGTCAACCATTATTTATGAGGCATTGCTTTCTCAGCATGAGGTTTCTGGTCAACAAGAGTTTGTGTTTTGCAATGCAAAGGGTAAGCCGCTGGATAAAACCAATATTCGAGAGCGAATTTGGAAGCCAACTCTTAAGAAACTTGGCATGCAATATCGTCGCCCGTATGAAACCAGGCATACGGCCGCAACAATTTGGTTAGCTGCTGGGGAAGCGCCAGAGTGGATCGCCCGGCAAATGGGGCATACAACGACAAAAATGCTGTTTGAGACCTATAGTCGTTTTGTGCCGAATCTCACGCGCAAGGATGGCAGTGCATTTGAAAAATTGATTAGCCCAATGATGGAGGGAAGCAGGCATGAGCCTAAATAATGAGCCGCCAACCTGTGTGGTTGACCCTGCTACGTTACTGCATCGCAGTTCTTTATTGCCACCACAGACTGTTGGTTATTGTCGAGTATTGCAATGTCGCGAAGAGCTTGATTGCTGCGATCAGCCATTCAAACGACTACAGTTGAGTAACCACGCAGGTACTTGCTGGGCTTTCGATTTTAACTATTCGTTTTCCCATCATGACGTCTTCCCAGGTCAGTTAGCTTGGGTCAGTCTTGCGCGACAACGGGGCGACTGGACAATCTTGCTGCATGTGAGCGAACTGGTGGTGAGCAAACCTCCTGGCGAACAGACACTCGCGCAGGAATTGATGTTGCCCCAAGGGTTACAAACGCAACCACAGGTATTTAGGCGTTGTGTGGATATTTTCGAACGACTGTCAGTGCCGCTCCGAGTATTTCTTAATCTGGTGTTGATAGATGCTACAACCTGCACCAACTTTATGAATGTACCAGCTAGCGCCGCTCATCATCATGCCTACCGTGGCGGATTATTTGAGCATAGCGTGAATGTGGCGCAACGTATTCCTGCGTTACTTGGTGATGGCGATAGTATTCAATGTCAACTGGGGATGGTGCTCGGGTTGGTTCATGATATCGGCAAAGTGAGAACCTTAAGCCCACAATTGGAAGTCACCCAAATGGGCAAGCGTGTAGATCACGACAGTCTGACACTGGAGTTGTGCGCGAGGGCGTTTGAGTATCTTGATAACATTGAGCCGCAGTGGGCTTTGGAGCTTCGTCATTGCCTCACTTGCCAAAGTGCCAGCGCTAAATGGGGAAAAGCCCCACAAACCCCATTGGCACAAATGCTTAAGCTGGCAGACAACATTGATGCAAAAGCAGGTTTAAAGCAGTGATGCACGAAATACCCCTTTGCTGGTGTTATGCCCCATGTGCGTGGTGCTCCTTCAGAATACTCGTCTGCAGCCAGCCATAACGTCGCGACGGTATGTCGCGTTTAATAAGGCTGGCGGTTTCTTAACCCCAGTCGCTGGAGCCGGGGATTCCAGATACGCTTGGTCATATTGTTATGGTCAATGGGATGGCCATTGGCATCCGATGTTAAGCGGTCCAGCGGGTCATAATCGTAATAAGTGCTGCCATAGCGGCTGTCATCTGTCTGCGCCAGATTGCCGGTGGCATGGTAGTGATAGCGGCGCTCAACTCGAACGGAATGTTGCTGCTGCAGACGATGGGCCTGCAGGCGACCTTGGTCATCGTAATCAAACTGACTGCTTACCCCCCCCTGCTGGCGCTCACGCTCCAGCCCGTGCTGAAAATGGTGCCGGGTCAGTTGTTGGCCATTGAGGTGGATACGGTCCAGGCTGCCACCGGGGTGATAGTCATACTGCAGTTGGTTATGGTCGGGTAACTGCCAGTGCGTTAACTGCCCTTGGGCATCATAGCGATAATACTGGGAAGCCCAGCCTTGGTGCTCAGCCGTCAACCTGCCCAGCGGGTCATAATCCCAAGCCAGTGGCGTGACGCCATCTTCTACCGCGGTTAGCTGGCCGTACTGGTCATACTCGTACTGCACATCACTGCCGTCAGGCAGGGTTTTGCTCAGTAGCCGCCCCATGGCATCACGGCTCTAGGCGGTAGTCAGCTCAGTGCCTTTCAGGCCGATTTCGGTTTTGGCAGTCAGGTTGCCATTGAGGTCATATTCATAGCGTAGGCGGCGACCATCAAAGGTGGTCTCCTGTTTGACCAGACCGTTATTGTGATAATCAATCAGGTACTGCTCACCACGCTCATTGGTGATGCAACTGACAAAGCGGCGGATATTGTCGTAACGGTAGGCCAGACTGGTGCCATCTGGGTTGATAACCTGGCTGACCAGATGGCTGTTTGGCTCATACAGGTAACGGGTCTTGTCACCATTTTCGTCAATGATTTCCGTTACTTTGCCGTAAGCATTGTAACTGAAGGATTGGCGCTGGCCGGTAGGTTGACTGGATGAAGCCTACTGCGAAGAGGTGTGAATCAGGGGATATTGTGTGATTCCCCCTGGCAGGGCGAAATCGGTCAAGCGGTATTTATGTCATGTGTTGGGATTTTTGGGGAAAGGAAATAAAAGAGGTATTAATGGTTGATGACGATGAAAGCTAAGGCTTGCAAAAACCGCCAGCTGACAGCCGTAGTACTGTCAGAGGCGGTATTTATCTGTAAATTGTGGCTGAAGACGCGCTATCGCCTACTTAATATTCACTCTTCGAGGTGAATGAATTGGCAAGAAAAAAATTTTGGCTGCCCGAACTAACCGTATTCTCCTTCTTTCTGGTAAACCTACCTTTCATTTTGTTGATACATCAATTAACAAGGTGTCTCGTATAAGATCTTTCTATTGGTAACATTGTATATTAAAACATTATCAAGTTTAGTTAAAAAGTCGTAAATCATCACAGCAATGTGATCGAAGTTATTATCTGGATCAGTTCCAAACAATATTCTAATTCTTGATTTAGCTTTTTTTTCCTTTTTAATTTCCTTAAAATCTTCAAGAACATGGTTACTTTTTTCAAATAAAAAAGTAATTGTATAAAAATTATCAACTGTTAATCTTAAAATATTCTGCTTAGTGAATGGATTTCTATCTTCACTAAACACTGCATCTTTAGAGTTAGCAAATAAACCCTTGATACTGTCAAAGACTAAGCCTTCATTTTGCTCATTATCTGTCAAAAAAAAAGCGTGTAACGTATAGCTCATAATTACCTCTTCCATAACCCATCACTTCCTATATCAATAGGCGTTAAGGTTTTTGTATCTTGATTATATTCATACAACTTGCCATTTGTATTTCTAATTTGATCCAAAAGTGGACCTGAAACATATTTTGTTCTCGGTGATATTATAATGCTGAACTCCATTTTGTTAGATACGGCATGCTTATAAAAAGCTCTAAGCTGATCAGAGTTTGCTAGGTGTTGAACATTTTTAATATCTGTAACGCCATATTCGCTATTTACTGGAAGATCAGGAATGAATCCATCAATTGAAATTTTGCCGTAAGCGTTATAACTGAAGGATTGGTGCTGGCCGCTGGGCTGAGTAATCTGCACCAAGCGGTCGGTATCGTCCCAGAGATACCGGGTGGTTCCCCCAGACTGGGAGAAATCGGTCAAGCGGTATTTATGTCATGTGTTGGGATTTTTGGGGGAAGAAAATAAAAGCGGTATCAGTGGTTGATGGCGCTGAGCACTAAGACTAACAAAACCACCTGTTGACAGCTTTAGTTGCTGTCAGAGGCAGGTATTTACCTGCAAATTTTGACTGAAAATAGCGTTATCAGCGACAGGACATTCACTCTACGGGGAGGGTGAATTAGCCAGATAAAAGTGTTGGTGGTCCTATTTAACTCCTACTAAAATACCGATATATTCAGCTAGTAGAGGTTTGTCTAATCCGATATCGTTATGGGTGACTATGTTATTGACACACCTTGAACATTTTCTCGGTACTCATTTACTGGAATAAATTTCATCCCTTTAAGATTCGCTTTTTCGACATCTCTGACAAATTCATCGCTAACAATAAAAATAGACGTGTAAGTGTTTTTTAACATGAAAACTTTGGAATTGTTAATTTTATCTTCTTTTAAAACTAAACTAGTTATGCCAGCTATTCTTTTAAACTTTACCTCTGCAAATATTGATTTTTCAATATCTAGAGCATCTAAATGATTTAGCATATGCATTGCATAAAAATTAAATTCATATTCTCCACACCAAATTGATGCAGGCACAAATTCAATTTGTGATGAATGTTTTTTGAGCACATTTTTAAAATCTTGGGAAATTAAAGTTAGTATACTACAGAAAAAACAGTCAGATAATTTTTTTTCTTGATATTCTTGCAAAGATAGTATGAGTTTGAAGTTTTTATTTTTAAGCCAAGGCTCAGATTGCTTTGGAGAAAAATCACACTCCCCTATATTCAACCAATCTAAATATTTTACTAATGAAAAATCAGGGTCACATTTAAGAACATAATACATAATTAATAACCTTTAATATGCAATCTTATTTTTGAATTTAATAAATCTGATCTAATTCCATCTTCAATCAAACTAACTTGTTCCAATAATTCAGAATTAGTAAGTTCGTTTTGGATGCTATCAAGTTCAGCTAGCCGAGTTGCTACATTATCATAATAGCTCGCTAAGTGACCGTCATGGTGCACAGGTATTTGTAATCTTAAGGACTCATCTACATCTGTAGGTAGGGATATCCCATTGCTAGCTCTATTTATATTATACATATCTGATTCTGCTAGTCGTTTCAGAGAACTTGAATTTTCACCTACACTAACGGGTATTAGATGATGTTTCGCTCAACCTTCAGGTGCATTAATCTTTAAAGAGCCTCGTTGCAAGTTTGGATGAGCCTCTTTACCAGAGGTACCTTTTAGTAACCAGCGCCGTCCGTTTTTACTTGGGCCTTCTAGGAGTGCATAAACTTTACCATTTTCAAATTTAATAGGAGTAAATTTAGTCGCATCATTACATCCATTTCCTAGCTCTGTCGCTAACCCCAGCGGATCAATCCAGTTCACCGGATTGGGCGCGTAGCGGTAGCTGTTCAGTCCCCCGGCTAAGCCGATGGGGTCGGCTGTAATAAAGCGGCCGGTATCTGGGCTGTAGTAACGGTGGCGGTTGTAATGCAGCCCGGTTTCACTGTCAAAATACTGCCCCTGAAACCGCAGCGGGTTAGGGATGTCCTCAACATGCTGCCGGGCGATATTGCCATAACTGCGGTCGAAAAGTTAGGACACCCAAATCTTTTTTGAAGCTCCAAAGCCTCTTGACTAAGCTTTGAAGTACCTACTTAATTCGCCCATTGAGGTCTGTTATGACCACTGCCCGCCGTCAGTTAATTGATGCTGAGGCCACGCCTTATTACCATGTGATTAACCGCTGTGTCCGACGGGCATTTTTGTGTGGCGAGGATAAGGTTTCCGGATGCAGTTACGAACACAGACGGGGCTGGATAGTGGATAAAATTAGGCTGTTGTCATCGGTGTTCTGCATTGATGTTTGTGCCTATGCCGTGATGTCCAATCACTATCATCTGGTGCTGAACATCGACCTTGAAACGCAAAAACACTTGTCCCCCTTTGAGGTGATTGAGCGCTGGACTCAGCTTTTCAGTGGTCATGCTGTTGCCGCCAAGTTTTTAACCGGTGAGACGCTGTGTGACGGCGAGCGCATGTTACTGGATAGTTTGATAGCCAAGTGGCAAGAGCGTCTTGGCAGTATCAGCTGGTTTATGCGCTGCCTGAATGAAGAAATTGCCCGCAAAGCCAACCGGGAAGATGGCTGTAAAGGCGTGTTTTGGGAAGGGCGTTTTAAATCTCAGGCTCTGCTGGATGAACAGGCAGTGTTGGCCTGCATGATGTATGTGGACTTAAACCCCATACGGGCAGGGATAGCCGACTCGCTGCAAACTTCAGACTACACCTCGATTCAGGAGCGGCTTCAGGGGCAAATTCAGATGAAAGGACTCCCCACAGAAGATAAACCTTCTCCAACGCCCAGTCCCCTTTCAATCAAGCCGTTACTGCCTTTTGATGGCGCGGCAACAGCAGCCAGACAAAGCGGTATTCCGTTTCATTTTGCCGATTATCTGGAACTGATTGACTGGACCGGCAGGGCGGTGCGGGAAGACAAAAAAGGTTTTATTAACTCAAGCAGACCCAAACTGCTAACTGAACTAGGTATCCGGGACGATGCCTGGTTGACCTCAGCCAAGGAGTTTCGTCGCCAGTATAGTGGTATCAGTGGTCAATGGGATGCCATGTGCGCCATGAAAGCTAAAGTTGGCGGCAAGTGGTGCCGGGGAAAACAGTCCAGTATGGCGCTGCATCCCGATTAAATAATATCCGCACATAGTACGCTTCACATTGTCGAGACCATTTCAGACTCAACTCATCTGGGGCTTGCCGTGCCCGACTTGCAACAAACCGCCTGTTGACAGCCTTAGTTACTGTCAGAGGCGGTATTTACCTGCAAAATTTAATTGAAAATTGCGTTATCACCGATAGGGCATTCACTCTCCGGGGAGAGTGAATTAGCAAGAAAAGAGTTATGGATGTCCTATGGTCACGACATGAACCATGTCTCCAATACCAAGCGGCCTCAGACAGTACTAGTAGTAATTTAGGGAAATGTTATTTATATATTAAATTTTAAACTCACTCTCCGAAGAGAGTGAGCTATAAAAAGTTAAAATTATACTTTTTGATAACGCTAAATTTGGATTAGTTAATTCAAATGGAGTAGTCTAAATTAGATTTTTCTTCAAATCTATTAGGTCTTGTGGGAATTGAAGTTGTTCTTTTATCACACATATCTAAAAATACTACTTTTCTCTTCAAATAATTATTTGATATTTTTATCACACTAAGACTGCTAATTAATCCAATATTAGAAAAAGAATACTGATAGTTACCTGAATTAAAGATTAAAACATCAGAGGTAGTCACAGACCCCATAGAAGCATCAACATAAAAAATATGATTTTTAGGTGGGATTAATTTTTTTGGATAAAACATTTCAATTTTTTTTGTAGTTCCATATCGATATTGAGCATAACCAGAGTCTGGAGAAGCGTGTATTGATTTATCACCACAAAATGAGACTATTTTTTTATTTGTCAAAACGCATGATGCATACACTTTTTCTTCAGGGTGGCATAAAGTATCCTTTTGGTAAGATTGTGAGATATTTTTACCATAGCTTATGGTTGGTATAAATAATAAACAATATAAAAAAATTTTTTTCAAAATAAAACCTTACTATTCCATAAATGCCAAAAATTATTGATACGTGCTTGCCGGCTGTTAGTTTGGTAATTGACAATATTTGTAATTCTCTCAACAGCTATATCACTTGCTTCATTTGCATAATCATAGCAATGAGCATTTGAGTCAGGATTACTTTCACTGCTAGCATTAAGCCAAAAATAGGCTGCTGACCGAGTAGCATACTTCAAATTTAATATAATATCAGGGGTATTAACAGCGTCAATAATATCATTTGGCCATTGTAATTGATTTGTTGCATGCCAATTATTGAAATTTATGTAATTAAACCTTCCTGTGAGTTGTTTCAATCCTCTTCCTCGATAATCCCAACCATCATTAGTATTCCAACCTCTATTTCCTAGATCATGTCTATTTCCATACATTGTATTTAATATAATGATTTTATCATTATGATTTAAAGGATTACCATCACTTTTATAGGGAGTCTTTCCTATTTTATAAGAGTATGCATGCACATCGACATACAGTCTTCCATCAGGCTCTGGGTATCTTCTTTGCCTTGCACCCGAACTAATACTTTTTAAATACGCTGCACGATAAATTGCACTTTCCTCAATACTTATATTATGACCTACTTCTTGCAAAACTTGGGCAAAAAAATGGGTTCTCTTTAATGCAGTATCTAATTGATAAAATTCAAGGTGTCGATTGAGCTCATCAGCAATACCCTGTAGCTTAGTATTGTGTTTGTTATTTTTTAATGAAATGGTAAAAACATTTTTCAGTATTTGTAGTGTGAACTTAAATGGTGTCTTTGATATGACGTTTAAACACTGAACAGGGTGCATATGCCAAAGATGCTGACTTAGGCCATTATTAATTATTTCAGGGGTTATCCATGCCATGGCTCGGAAAAATTGTTGGCAGAATTGTAATAAATTTGGCTTATTTTGTAATTTACTCTCTAATGCACTCCAAGTATCTCTAGACCATTCTGATTGATATTTAATTATTAAGTTATGAATTTTGGTCGCAATATTATCATCTCTTATCTTTCCAGGTATAAGTTCATCATTATGATTAACAATCAGGTTATAAATGGTTTGAAAGTTTTCTGTTCCCTCACTTGTAATACTGGTTAAATCTCCTCGTTCTAGAAAACCGTTTCTATCGCTACTTGCATCTACAGTAGTGATCCCCAATTTCCCCCAATCGTGTTGACTGAAGAGTGTCACATGCGGGTCGCTTTCCATGACATACGCATTATCAGCAACTTTGATATATTTAAGGGCTGTATGTTCAACAATATCGTTAGGTGAGATAAATTTGGGGGAGGTGAACGCGGCCTGAGTCGCACCGGTTGAAATAAAAGCGGCATCAGATGCAGATTGATTATACGTTGCAACCGGATGGTGAATCATCAGATATTGCAGACCTTTGGTTAATCCACCTTGGTTTTTGATACAGTTTTTCATTGCCGTTTCATCTTCATCGGCAGCGGCGATAAACGTTTCTATGTGAACCCCTAATGTATCGCGATCATGCATATCATCCATTGTTGCCGATTCATTTTCGCCCCAGAATCCCAGCAAGCTACCGGCTTTTATCGGTTTAGGTGGATCGCACACCACTATCTGATCTATCGTTGCCGTGAATTGTTCTGTTGGGGGCATCAAAAGACTTGTCGCAATCCAATGGACTTCACCGACGATCGCTCTATTCAGGGGGGACCCGTTATGATACATGTTGTAAGGTTGGTTATTCGCGTCCACCTCTTTAGAGGTTAGTACCCGCACTTTGATATAATGAATTGTTCCACGATTGAACACTTTACCTGGCGTAACACATAATACTTCGCTACCTTTTAATATTCCGGCTACGGGGTCACCAATTTCCGACGAACCGTCGGTAGCCGAGACCTCGTTGTCACGCAGGTTTGCGTTGCTTTTTACCGTACATTTAGGCTGAGTCATCCATTTAGGTCTTGTTGGTGCTTTTTCTTCAACAAATTGTGAAGCGATGTAAAATTGATCTGGCTCTCCAGTTTGCTTGGATACGTAACTGACCAGCCTAAATGTATTATTTCCATTATAAATGAGTGGCGGTGTTATTGTTACAGGCGTTTGGGCAGGTCCGGTTATGGGGACGAGAGGCTCGGGAATATTATATATCTGTACTTCAGCGCCTTGGCGAGCTAAATGATTTAATCGTCTTAACCGTTGGTCATCACCGACTGTAGAATTATAAGTATGAATACCATCGCTTTTTATACGATATGTCGATGTATAACGATTTTCTCCCGCAAGGTGCATATAAAGACTATAAAAGGTCATCTCATTTTTTAGTTCACCTTCCTTAGCTTCATATTTATGCTTCACCAAACAAAAGCCAGGGGCGGTATTTAAGTCCATTTGGACTGGCGCTGTTGAAGATGTATGTGCATTGTTTGCATTGTTTGCATTGTTTGCATTGTTTGCATTGTTTGCATTATCGGTAGCTGCAGTGTCATGATCAGGCTCTAATGTATGGTTAAATGGCGTGCTTGCATGACGGTAGGCGACCAGTTCACCGTCAGCGATAGCTCTCACGGCCCCCGTGGGATCCCAGATATTGTTCTCGTTGGTTAGGTGGATCCCACCATGCCAGACATTGTTACTGCCCATAAGGAAGGTGCCCGCACTTTCTCTTTTGAGTTTGTCCCAAAACCGTTCAACACTTGTGATTTCGCTGCCATCGTGGAGCTTCATCGGAAATACGATTTTCATAGTATGGTTACAGCCTTAATGTGTGATTGATGGATATTTATCGTGACGGCATAAATCGCAGCATTGACAAAGATGGTTGTACTCTTTTGCTGTTTTTTTGTTTTGATGTCGTTTGGCTTTGTTGTTGATGGGCCTGAAAAATGTCCCCATCTGAACTCTCAGCTGTTTTAATTTGTGGTGAGTCGCTTGTGAGGTAAGACTCTTCTTCCACTTCTATCTCTTCAGGTTGTGCAGCGGGTCCCTGTTTAGTGACTTTTTCTGGCAATTTAGGCGGTTTACCTTGGTAACCGGCACCGGATGTGGCACTACCACCGGAGTTGAGGTTAATGGCTGGCCCCACCAGTGACACCCCACTGGCATCGATTTTGATAAAGCTACCACCCACTTTCAGGGTCAATCCGGCTCCGGCCTCCAGTACCAACTGGGTCCCCGCCTTGAGGTGTATGGCTTGACCGGCCTCGGCGGCGAAATTTTGCCGCTGTTTCATATTCAGGGAGGCCTGGGTGGCCAGAGTGTGATCCCCCTTACTCAATAGTCGGGTTTCACCCTCAACTGTGCAGTGATCAGGGCCCTTGATATGGGTTAAACGCTGCTTGCCTACCGACAGATGCAAGTTATGTGTCACGGTATTGCGCAGATCATGTTCAACTAAGTTGTTCATATCGCGTTGCGCATGGACGTAAATTTCCTCTTGTCCCGCTTGGTCTTCAAACCGCAACTCGTTATAGCCATCGCCCTGGTGGGTTTCGGTGCGCATCACTGTACGGGTTTTATGCTCCGGCAGCGGGTAAGGCAATGGATTAACGGCGTTGAAGGTGCGTCCGGTGATAATCGGCTGATCGGGATCACCGTTAAGAAAGGACACAATGACTTCATGACCGACCCGGGGCAATGCCACCATGCCGTATTGTGCGCCGGCCCAGCCCTGAGAGACCCGCACCCAACAGGAGCTATTGTCATCCCCGACGCTATAGCGATCCCAAGGAAACTTCACCTTGACCCGGCCAAATTCATCACAAAAAATCTCTTCGCCTTTGGGGCCTGTCACCGTGGCAATCATCGGGCCGTCAACCAAGGGTTTTGTCATAACAGTAGGGCGCCACTGTCGGTCGGCCGGAATAACTTGAAAGTGGTTATTGTAGGTGGTGATGCCATCAGCTGCGGTTTCTTCCCGAGCTTGGGGTTGAGTACCGATGTGCCGGACGTGTATGGGTAACCAATGACGGCTGATACCGTCATCCGGATGATCAAGTAAAGTAAAACGGTGCCCTGGAACCAGCTCGGCGATATTGCTATCTCCAGTGGCTTCAATCGCATCTGCTCGTAATTGTTCTAAGCGATAACGGGTAAAGGCTTTGCCGGTAACATCATTTTTGTAACGGCCGGGATAGTCAAAATACTCATAATTAGCTTGCTGGGCATGATTTTCTCCAGCGTAGGCCGTATTAAGAAAACTGTAGGCGGGCTTTTTAAAGCTGTAATCCTTTAATTGCACTGCTGAGTGTTTACTCCGAGAGGTCAGTGCAAAGCTACGGATATATGATTCAGGTGCCCTTTGCCCGACCAATGCGTTATAAGGCAGTCCCCGCGGCAGGGTTGGCGTCAGTTGGCTTTCATCAAAAAACAGCACAGTATGTTTATCTGCATCATGGCAAAAGGTGTAACTGATCCCTTCTTCAGCGGCGATGCGAGATAGAAATGCTAAGTCGGTTTCGCGGTATTGTACACAGAACTCACGTTTTGCCGGTTGGTGAGCGAGCGAAAAAGCATAATTATCGATCCCCATTTCCTGTAACAGGACCGTCATGATCTCGGGGACGGACAAGGCTTGAAAAATCCGGCTGTTGTGACGTAATGACAATCTGGCCAGTGCAGGTACAAGGGTCATCCGATATTGTGCCAGATGAAAACCACAGTCCCCTTGAGTAAACGCATTGATAATGCCATTGATGTGGCGAACCGCTTCACCAGCTTGCCAGAGGGTTAATGTAGCTTGTTGGTCGATAATATTATCGGGTTTAAGTTGTTCATGGCGGCTGACAAGGGTGAGGTCACAGGCAAAAGGAGCGGAAAGGGACTCGGTATGCTCAAATGCCGTCACACCGAACGTATTGTCAGCGAGACCGCTGACACTTAAGGTAAATTGCAACCGGTTGGCCACGCTGATAAGTCCTTACACTGTCCGGGTTGGGAAGAAACGCAGGTGAAAACAGCGGGCGTTGACACGCCCCGCTGTGTCAGTGCAAGGGGGTATTAAGCAACAACAGGCGTACGCCAGTCATCAGCACCTGATGTGCCTGCAACAGTGTGTTCCCATTCGATTTTACGGTATGACATAGCCACTTTAATCAGCTGAGTAAATTCCTTTTTATCACTGTCTTGGCAATGAGGCATGGTGCAGTCAATGTCTACAATGGTGGCATCGGTTAGCACGGTAGAGAAGAAGTGTTCCTGCTTGCCTTCCTGTGAAGTGCGGTACCATTTCAGCGTCACATTTGGTAGCACTTCGCCGGCAGCCAACGCGTTATACATCAGTGGTACAGCTTTATTCAACGCTACGGTAAAGGTAAAAGGCTTGTGCATGCGTTGACCAGAAGGCTGCCCACTTTGAGGATCAGTTGGCACAGTCACAACATGTCCAAATTCCTGTACCAGCATTTCATCTTCGTGGCCTTCCACAAAAATATTACCGACAGAGTCACCTGTAAAAGCGCCCGCAGTGATGTTTCCCTGAGTTTTGCCTTCGATAGAGATATAACAAGGAGTTGGCATAAAAAACCTTAATGTAAGTGGTGATAATACAAACTAAAAAATGATACCGGTTAAGAGATATACCCATCTTTTAGGCGTAATAGCTAAATTGAGATGGCAGGTTAATCTCTGTTTTAAGGGACCAACCTGGCTAGATTCAATTTATCTGACAAGAGGTAGGCGACACAGAAAATCAATGACTAAAACAGAGATGTGGTGTGGATGATGAAAATGAGATCTATCTATCACTTTGGTAATAGTTAATGTTGGTGCTAAATTAGTGGCTTGTAATTTGCTTTGGTGGTATTTTGTATTAAGTGTTTGATATTATTGAATTATATATTTTATTTTGAATTATTTTATTTTTTGGATAATTCTGTCGTCTTGCCTCTAGGAGACAGTTGAGATATTCAATTGTTGGTATTTTGTTTGAGATTGAAATAAATTTTTTCGCTAAAATAGCGCTTTATTTCTCTCAACTCTCCCCATGTTTTGCATGTATTTTAACCGTGTTAAGGAATCAGCAGATGGCGAAAGAGGGTAGTGTTGCCCCAAAAGAACGGATAAATATTAAATATGTTCCGGCTACAGATGGTGTTCAAGCTGAAATTGAGCTGCCACTTAAATTGATGGTACTAGGTGACTTTAAAGGTCATGCAGAAGAGACGCCTATTGAAGAACGTTCAGCTGTTTCTGTTGATAAAAACAATTTCTCGTCTGTCATGAAGGAAAGTGAGCTTTCGTTATCAACTTCTGTTCCTAATGTTTTAACTGATGAAGCGGATCAAACTCTTGCCGTAAATTTATCATTTCAATCTTTGGATGATTTTTCGCCTGAATCGATTGCTTGTCAAGTTCCAGAATTGAGCAAATTGATTGAACTGCGTGAGGCTCTGGTGGCATTGAAAGGGCCTCTAGGCAATATCCCGGCATTTCGGTCACGGTTGCAAGAACTGCTATCCAGTGAGGCATCCCGCGAAAAATTACTCAGTGAATTGCAGTTACTCGGTGAAGGTAATTCACCCGCTGCAGAATAAGCTGCTATCAATAGAAGGTTTACGAAATGTCAGAACAGTTACAGGCTCTTGATTCATCCACCGTTGCTCAGGGGAGTTTATTGGATGAAATTATGGCGCAGACCCGTATGGCGCCTAATGAAGAAGGTTACGACGTTGCGAAAAAAGGTGTAGCCGCCTTTATTGAAAACTTACTTGGTAGCAACAAAACTGCAGAGCAGGTTAATAAATTTCTGGTTGACCAAATGTTGGTTGAGCTAGATAAAAAAATCAGTGCTCAGATGGATTCTATTTTACATTGCGATGCAGTGCAGCAAATGGAATCGGCTTGGCGCGGCTTGAAATTATTAGTTGATCGCACTGATTTTCGGGAAAACATCAAAATTGAAGTGCTCCATGCGACTAAGCAGGAATTGTTGGATGATTTTGAGTTTGCTCCAGAAACCTCACAGTCTGGTCTCTATAAGCATGTATATTCTTCCGGCTATGGGCAGTTTGGTGGTGAGCCTGTTGCAGCCATGATTGCTAATTATGCTTTTTCTCCATCTACGCCAGATATGAAACTGTTGCAATATGCTGGGGCCGTTGGGGCAATGGCTCACGCTCCTTTTATTTCTGCGGTAGCGCCGGAATTTTTTGGTATTGACTCTTTTGAAGAGTTACCGAATTTGAAGGATTTGTCTGCAACATTTGAAAGCCCTCGTTATACTAAATGGCGAGCTCTTCGTGAATCTGAAGATGCCCGTTATATTGGTTTGACTGCGCCCCGTTTCTTATTACGGGTACCTTATGACCCAATAGAAAATCCGGTGCGTACTTTTAACTATCAGGAGAATGTTAGTGATTCTCATGACAGTTATTTGTGGGGAAATACCGCATTTGCTATGGGTTCTCGTCTAACTGATAGTTTTGCTAAATTCCGCTGGTGTCCAAATATTATTGGCCCACAAAGTGGTGGTGCAGTTGATGATTTACCCGTGCACTTGTTTGAGTCAATGGGCGCGTTGCAGGCTAAGATTCCGACCGAAGTGTTGGTAACAGACCGTAAGGAGTTTGAACTGGCCGAAGAAGGGTTTATTTCTCTGACAATGCGCAAAGGTAGCGATAATGCAGCCTTCTTCTCAGCTAATTCTATCCAGAAGCCAAAGATTTTCCCTAACACTAAAGAGGGTAAAGAAGCAGAAACTAATTATCGGTTGGGGACACAACTACCATATCTGATGATTGTTAACCGTTTGGCTCATTACATCAAGGTGTTACAACGTGAGCAAATTGGTGCTTGGAAAGAACGTCAGGATCTGGAACGTGAACTAAATACTTGGATCCGTCAGTATGTCGCTGATCAGGAGAACCCTCCTGCAGATGTACGTAGTCGTCGACCTTTGAGGGCTGCTCGTGTGGAAGTCAGGGATGTTGACGGCAATCCTGGTTGGTATCAGGTATCTTTATCTGTCAGACCCCATTTTAAATATATGGGCGCTAACTTTGAATTGTCTCTAGTCGGCCGTTTGGATCAAGCTTAATTTATGAGCTGCTCATCAATTGGTGACAGCACATTTAGCGTCAGTCTGTTCGAGAGACTCGAGGCTGACGCACCGATTTTACATCCTAGTTTAGAACCTGACTGGGATGCGGTGCTGAATTCCATTAAACGCAATATTACCCATTTACTCAATACTCGCCAGGGGGAAGCACAAAGTGCACCGCAGCTAGGATTGATTGATTTTAATGATGCTGCGTTAACTGCCCGTGATATGGCACTGACTATCCGTCGGGCAATTAGACATTGTTTGTTAACTTATGAACCTAGAATAAGTGATGTTGAGATTAATATTGTCTCTGATAGCAGTACATTATTGGGGATGAGGTTCCAACTTTTAGCAATGATAAATATTGCAGCATTAGTGCAACCAGTGGAAATTGATTTACTGCTAGACAGTAATAAAAAATATAGAGTGGTTTAGGTGTCCAATAATCATTATTTTCGTGATGAATTAGCCTTTCTTAGAGAGCAAGGTGTTGAGTTTGCAAATATTTATCCGCAACTTAGCCGCTTTCTTAATAGTCGTAATACTGATCCAGATGTGGAGCGGTTATTGGAAGGTTTTGCCTTTTTAACTGGGCGATTACGAGAAAAAGTGGAAGATGAATTTCCTGAACTAACCCATTCTATTATCAATATGCTATGGCCTAATTATTTACGGCCAGTTCCCAGTATGTGTATGGTGCAATTTTCGCCTTATATAAAAGCAATTAGTAGTCGGCAAACTATTGCTCAAGGAACACAATTAGATTCACTGCCTGTATCCGATACTGTTTGTCATTTTAGAACTTGTCGGGATATCGATATATATCCACTTGTTCGTGACAAAGTCAGTACCACGCATACGAGAGAATCATCGCAAATCGATGTTAAGTTGCTGTTATTTGGAGAACAACAGGTCGGGCAGATTGATTTAAAATCTCTGCGTTTTTTTCTTGGCGGTGACCCTCACAGTGCCAGAATGCTGTACTTGTGGCTAAATCATTACCTCGAGCGAATTGAAGTGGTAACTGCGCACAGAGTTGTAACATTACCACCTAATAGTTTTAGGGCTGTGGGTTTTGATACGGGTGATGCTATCTTGCCTTATCCCAGAAATGTGTATGAAGGATATCGCATTATTCAAGAGTATCTTTCGTTTCCTGATGCATTTTTATTTTTTGACCTTCGCAATTTGGGACAATACGTTGCCGTTGATACTCAAGGTAGCTTTAGCCTGAGGTTTCGTTTTACTAAAAATTTACCGGCAGATGTACGGGTTAGAGACAATAGTTTTGAGTTGTATTGTAGCCCTGCAATTAATCTATTTGAGCATGATGCAGATCCTATTGATCTAAATGGCTTGCATGCGGAGTATAAAATTACTCCATCTTGTCGACAGCCAGCACATTATGAAGTGTTTAGTGTAAATCAGGTTCAAGGTTGGCAAGAAAACCATATTGGGCGTATTCGAGGACAAGTTAGAAATTATACGCCATTTGAAAGTTTCCAACATGAAATCGAACGTACACGCCACCGGCAATCACTTTATTTTCGGGTACGGGTCAAAGACAGCCTCCAAAATGATGGTTTTGAGCACTTTATTTCTTTTGTGCGAGGTGATGAAACACAGTGTATTGGTTTCAGTGAAGCGGTATCTCTGCAACTGACTTGCACAAATCGAGCAGTGCCTTTGTTATTAGGCAAAGGGGATATTGCGGTACCAACTGATGGTTCTCCAGCGTATGCCGAGTTCAGTAATATCACTGAACCAACGGCACCGCTTCGACCTGTTTTAGATGGTTCTTTGCTATGGATGTTAATTTCAAATCTTTCATTGAATTATCTGTCGTTACTATCAAAAGATGCCTTAAGTGCGGTATTGCGAGCTTATGATTTTCGCGCGTTGGTTGATCGTCAGGCAGAAAAAATTTCTCGTCATAGGTTACAGGGGATTTTGGATATCAAGTCAGAGCCGGTACAACGTCTGATAAAAGGGTTACCTGTCAGAGGATTAAGCTCTGTTATTACGTTGTCACAATCTGCGTTGGGCTCAGAGGGAGAACTGTATTTATTTGGTAGTGTATTGAGCCGATTTTTCTCATTGTATGCCAGCATTAACTCATTTCATGAGTTGGTTGTGATAAATGCGGATAACCAAGAGCGCTATACATGGGGCATTCAGACTGGTCAGCAGCCTCTGATTTAATCTTGCCAGATATAAGTAATACTGGAGTTGTCCTTATGACTGTTGACCAATCTAATGTCAGATTGCCTAACAATGTGACTGAATATCATTTTTTTCAGTTAGTTGAGTTATTGCAGCAATTACTTGGGCAGGACCCCGAGGATGCTGATGGGGATTTGAATAGCCGATTGATATTTAGCTCGGATCCTAGCCTTGGATTTGCGAGCAGTGATGTGTCGGTTTTATCTGAACTCAATGATGGTCGGTTAAAATTAGAAGCGAGTTTTTTAGGGTTAAATGGTGCCCATTCTCCTTTACCTGGTTTTATGCTTGAGCAAATTGCCAATGAAGGTGAGCAAGGGCTTAGACGTCATTTTCTCGATTTTTTTAATCACAGGCTACTGTCGCTGCTTTATAGCATTTGGCGAAAATATCGTTATTACTTACGTTTTAGAGCTGATGCGCAAGATGGTTTTTCTGCTCAGTTATTTGCTTTGGTTGGACTGGCTGACGAAAACTTGCGGGGAGAGACCCCGATAAACTGGTGCAAAATGTTGTCTTATGCAGGGATGTTGGCAGGAAGAAGCCGGTCTCCTCAGGTTGTTTCAGGGATTATTGCCCATTGTTTTGATTTACAGGATGTCAGCATTCGACAATGGGAGTTACGACAAGTGCCTATTCCGGCTTCGCAACAATTATGCCTAGGGAAAGCTAATGCTTGTCTTGGGGAGGATACGGTGATTGGTTCTCAGGTGGCTGATCGGATGGGTAAGTTTGTGATTTGCCTAAGGGGACTTTCACTGACCCGGTTTGGTGATTTTTTGCCTACAGGGCGAGAGCATCAACCACTATTAACGCTGGTGCAATTTATTCTTCGGGAACAAATGGCTTTTGATTTAGAGCTGGAGCTTAATCCAGATGAGGCTAAACCCATGCAGCTTAATTCTTCTCAACCTGTTTCTTTAGGCTGGTCATCTTTTACTGGTGAGAGTCAACATAATCGCTGCGTACGTATTCAAATCAGACAATAAAAGTTCGTCACATGAATTATTTCAATCAACATTCAGCTGCTGAAGCAGAAACACAATATTTGACTTTAGTGGTTACTAATACCCAGTTATTGGAGCCGGGATTATCAGCTACTCATCGCTTTGATGAAAGTGGTGGGACTATCGGTGCGGCAGTGGGGGACACTTGGGAACTGCGGGATAATGCAGGAAAAATTAATCAGTCTCATGCCCGTATAGTTATGGCTGATGGTTATTTTTGTCTCAATGATAGCAGTGGTGCTTGTTATCTCAATGGCGCGACAATTCCGGTGGGATATCAACGCCTAGTTAGATTAAATGATAAAGATGTAATTTTAATCGGTCCTTACCTGTTACGGGTACATTTCAGTACATTGGGAGAAAGTTTTAGCTGGAATCAATCTGGTCTGGAACAGGTTTTTCCTAGTGACAATGAGTTTAATAATATTGGTACAGAGCTTAATGATAGCTGGAAAAAAACAGCTCCAGAAATGGCTGTTGATGATCCTTTAATTGCTTTGGATGCCATTAAGTCTGAGATGCAATCGGCGGATCTTGACAAAAATAACTCACCATTGGGACAGCAAGAACTCATGCAGCAGACAGACTATTTATTGGCAAAAGATCAAAACTGGCAAGGGCAATGTAAAACAGTCCATGCGGACAGTGAACACGACATGAATTCTGCTATCGCAATGAAAAAGACGTTGATTGAGGAAAGAAACCCAATGGATGATAACACGCTGGCACATCTTGAAGCAGAGTTAAAAAGTCAATACCCCAAATATGACTATGATGAAATAAGCTTAACTGGTCAACCAACAGAGGGAAACCATTTACTGACGACACCATTATTACGAGGGTTAGGTACTCAAGTTGGTCATTCAGAAAATATGGTTGAAATGCAAGCGCTGGCTGAGGAAATAGGTGCGTCTCTTCAATCGGCTATTAAAGGGCTATTGGCATTACATCAGCAAGTGAAAGATAGCCGCTATGGCATGATGAATAAAAATCTGCAGCCTATTGAAGACAATCCTTTACGTTTGGGCTTGCCTTACGACGATACTGTACAAACGATGTTTGATAGCCAACGTAGTGCGGTTCATCTGTCAGCACCTTCAGCTATTAGCGAAAGTCTGAATAATGTTCGGCATCACAATGAAGCGGTTTTGGTTGCGACAACAGAGGCGTTAGGGCAAATTTTGCACGCATTTTCTCCTGATTTACTCATGCGACGTTTCTCTGCTTATCGGCGGCCTGGTCAGTTATTGCCTGAGTCAACAGATGCTTGGGCTTGGAATATGTATAAAAGTTATTTCTCTGAATTAACATCTGGTCGTCAAAAAGGATTTGAAAAATTGTTCTGGGAAATATTTGATCAGGCATATGATCGAACATTACGGGCGAAACAGCAGCAGGAGTAGTAAGGTGTTTAAATTTTTGATTAGCATCTTACTATTATCTTCCCTTTCTGGCTGTAGTACTTGGGGTAATAACTTATGGAGTAATTCATCGTCATTACCTACTGTTGTGACTTACAGTATGTATGCGACAGATAGTATTAATCCCAATATGAGTGGTAATGCAACTCCGGTGGAGTTTCAAGTATTTGAGCTATCAGATGACTCAATGTTTCTTTCTGCAGGATTTGACCAATTGGTTGATGATGCAAAAGCGGCATTAAAAAGTAATTATGTGGATCATCGAGATTATGTGTTATCTCCAGGCCAATTCAAATTTATTGAGCCATTTAAATTAGACAGTGAAACGTTTTATATCGGAGTAATGGCTAGATACGCTAACCCTGATATCAGTGATTGGAAAAAGGTGATTAAGGTATTACCTGTTGATCATCGATACCATTTATTTCTGTATTTAGATGGCAATCAAGTTGAGTTAAAAAAGGTAGAGTGATGGTAACTAGAAATCGAGTTGTTTGGAATGAAGGTTTATTTATTAAGCCTCAACATTTTCAACAGCAACAACGCAATTTGGAATATTTTCTGGATGAACGGATTACAGCTGTTAGTCGTTACCTTTATGGCATAACTGAGATCACCCTAAACCCTGAATATTTGAGTTTTGGACGTATTGCACTGGAAAGCGCCGCTGGGATTATGCCAGATGGTACGGTATTTCGTTTACCTCAGGAAGATACGCTACCGGATGCACTTGAAATCTCAGACAGTTCATTGGCAAACCAAATTGTTTATTTAGCAGTAGCATTGCGCAGTGATGCCATGACGGAAGTTGACTGGCCGGATGCACCTGGTTCTGGCCGTTATAATATGGCTTCACAAGAAGTTCGTGATATTCATTCACCGCAGGGTAATACGACAGATATTCAAGTCAGCCCCGTGAAATTAAAGTTAATGCTGGACAAAGAGGACCGTAGTGCATACGCCGCTATCCCTATTGCCCGTATTTTAGAAAAAAGACCTGATGGTAGTGTGTTATTGGATCCTCATTTTATTCCCTGCCATTTAAATGTGCGTGGAGTTGCATTTTTACATCGTTTTGTTGGTGAAATGGCGGGGTTAATGCGGGAACGAGCCCGTAATATTGCTCAACGTATTGGTTCGCCAAGTCAGGGCGGCGTTGCCGACGTTGCTGATTTTATGTTGCTGCAATCATTAAATCGAATGCAACCTCAGTTGCAGCATTTAGCACTATTACGCAGCTTACATCCTGAGCGATTATATGAAGCATTGAGTGCCATGTGTGGAGAGTTGGCGACTTTTACAGATGAAAGTCGTATGGCACCTGAATTTAATGGTTATCAACATGATATGCCAGGTGATGTATTTCTTACCCTTATGAATATGTTGCGTCAGTTTCTTAGCATTGTATTGGAGCCTCGCGCAGTATCAATTCAATTGGATAGACGTCGCTATGGACTTATGGTGGCTCCACTACAGGATAAATCTCTATTACGGGATGCCGATTTTATTTTAGCGGTACGAGCCAGAATGCCAATGGAGGATTTACGCCGTCTATTCGTACAACAAACTAAAGTGGCTTCAGCTGAGAAAATCCGTGAGCTGATCTCTTTACAATTGCCAGGTGTACCGCTTTCACCTTTACCGGTTGCTCCACGACAATTGCCTTACCATGCGGGTTATACCTACTACCAGTTGGATAAAAACAGTGCGGCGTGGAGTATGTTGGCCAATGCAAGTGGATTTGCTTTTCATGTTGCTGGTGAGTTTCCGGATCTTGATGTGCAGTTTTGGGCAATAAGGAATTAATTGATGGCTGAAATGCAAGATGATGTTCCTGAACGGCGTCACTTTGATGACTTGTTATTTGATGAGGTACGCAATATTGATGCGGATCAGGATTATTGGTTCAAATTGCGTGGAGGCAGTATCAATTTATTAATTGATGCTGCTTCGCCTTTGATTGGAATGGCGCTAAGAATTCGTTCTTTATCTCATTGTGACAATGTAGAACTGGTCTATAAACAGGCGGTTGAAGAGGTTAAAGCGATTGAACTTGAACTGGGTGAAAATGGCTATGAGCATGCTGTGATTTTAGCTTATCGCTATGTGCTGTGTTCTTTTGTTGATGAGGCTGTAATGAATACCTCATGGGGTGCGGATTGTATTTGGGCTGAACATTCATTATTGACCCGTTTTCATAATGAAACTTGGGGCGGAGAAAAAGTATTTACTATCTTGTCTCGCTTATTGGGCGATCCTGAACGCTACCGACAACTGCTGGAATTTATTTTCTTATGCCTGTGCTTGGGTTTTGAAGGTCGTTATCGAGTGATGGACAATGGACGGGAAGAATATGAGCGAGTAGTTAGCCAGTTACACCAAACATTACGCAGGTTGGATGATAATCGGGCAACAGCATTAACCTCAGCAACTAAACATGTTATTGCGACCAAATATAGACTTGGAAAACAACTGCCTGTTTGGACTATTTTTGTTTTCTTTTTTAGTGTATTAGTCGGGGTGTTTATTACCTATTCCATCTTACTCAGCACTAAATCTGCCAGTGTAATAGAGCAACTAAACCAAATTTTACAACAATAGGTGATATTGTGATTCACATAGAACTTTCAGCACTTATCAACAAGTTAAATAGTCAGACCCGATTAGCGTTGGAACAAGCCGGGGCTCTGAGTATTAGCCGACAAAATTCAGAGGTGACGTTTGAACATCTCTTATGTGCGCTGTTAGATAATCCTTTGTCAGATGTTCGGACTTTAATTAAACAAACAGACCTTGAGTTTGAAACGGTTCGGTTACAAACCCATAAGGCGCTCAGCCAGGAAAGTCATCATAGTACGACTCCGGTTTTTTCCCCGCTATTGGTTGAATTACTTCAGGATGCTTGGCTATTAAGTTCGACGGAGTTTAGCCAAACGGAGTTACGCTCTGGGGTAATATTTATTGCAGCGTTAATGCGCGCTGATCGCTATTTACCAATGAATCTTGTGCAATTATTTGAAGTATTCAATCGAGAGACGTTGCGCAGAAATTTTGATGGTTTAACCGCTGAATCAGCGGAAAGTCCGTTGTTAGAAAATAAGCAAGATAACATTGCAGAGCAATATATCGCTGACACAGCATTAGGACGTTTTTGTACCAACTTTACAGCTTTGGCAAAACAAGGTGAATTAGATCCTGTACTGTGTCGGGATGAAGAAATTAATTTGATGATCGATATTCTTAGTCGTCGTCGAAAAAACAATCCTATTGCAGTAGGGGAAGCGGGGGTAGGGAAAAGTGCCATTGTTGAAGGATTGGCGCAGCGAATTGTAACTGGTCAAGTACCTGATGCATTACAGAATGTGGATTTGTGGTCGCTAGATTTAGGTTTGTTGCAAGCAGGTGCATCAGTTAAAGGAGAATTTGAAAAACGACTGAAAGCAATTATAGATGAGGTTAAGTCTTCTCCCATCCCGATTATTTTGTTTATTGATGAAGCCCATACATTGATTGGTGCTGGCAACCAAGAGGGGGGCGGGGATGCTGCTAATTTATTGAAACCTGCATTGGCCAGGGGGGAATTGCGTACCATAGCAGCAACTACTTGGAAAGAATACAAAAAGTACTTTGAAAAAGATCCTGCTCTGAGTCGGCGTTTTCAGTTAGTTAAATTGAATGAGCCAACGCCTGAACAAGCTGAAAATATTCTGCGTGGGTTGCATCGTGTTTATGAAGCGGCTCATCAGGTATTAATCAATGATCAGGCTCTTAAGGCGGCAGCCCAATTATCTGCTAGGTATATATCCGGTAGGCAATTACCGGATAAAGCGATTGATGTACTCGATACGGCCTGCGCGCGGGTTGCGATTAATCTTAGTGCTCCGCCTAGGTGTTTAACTGCGTTAACTTCAGCTTCTATTCAACGTCAACAGGAAATTGCGTTATTACAACGTCAAATTAATCTTGGTTTAGAGGTTGATGATGAACATCTGACTAACCTTAAACAGGCAGAATTGGATTGTGAGCAAGAGCAAGCTTATTTGAATAATGCTTGGCAACAGCAAAAAAGTATTGTGACGCAAATTATTGCTGCGCGGCAGCCACTATTAGCAGATGACACTATTGATGAAGATGTTATTGCAACGCATAAACTACGTTTAGCGGCTCTTTATGAAGAGTTAGCCGCTATCCCCTATGACCAGAGGCTTATTTATCCAGAAGTGGATGCTCAACAAATTGCTGAAGTTATTGGAGATTGGACTGGAGTACCGGTGGATCAGATGAACTCTGATGAGTTACACCGAATTACTCATTTACCTGAGTTATTAGCAGTACAAATAAAAGGACAGGAGCCAGCGTTATCACGTATCCATCAACATTTGTTGACAGCTAGAGCCGATCTTCGTCGCCCAGGACGTCCTAAAGGGGCATTTTTGTTGGTAGGCCCAAGCGGCGTTGGAAAGACCGAAACTGTAGTACAGATTGCGGAGTTACTTTATGGTGGCAAACAGTTTCTGACAACGATCAATATGTCTGAATACCAAGAAAAGCATACGGTATCTCGTTTGATTGGTTCACCTCCAGGATATGTTGGCTATGGCGAAGGCGGAATATTGACAGAAGCTATTCGTAAAATGCCTTATTCAGTCGTATTGCTTGATGAAGTAGAAAAAGCGCATCCTGAAGTATTGAATTTATTCTATCAGGCTTTTGATAAAGGGGAGCTAGCTGATGGTGAAGGCAGGTTAATTGATTGTCAGAATGTGGTGTTTTTCTTAACCTCTAATTTAGGCTATCAAACTATAGTTGACTATGCTGCAACTCCGAATGTTTTGGAGGAGAAACTATATCCAGAGTTAGCCGCTTTCTTTAAACCGGCATTACTGGCCCGGATGGAGATTATTCCTTATTTACCCCTAACTGAAACCATATTGATGGAGATTATTGTTGGGAAATTGTCTCGATTAGAGCAATTATTATCACAGCGTTATCGTACTGAAGTCGATATTGAACCTACTTTAGTAGATGAAATTCTGCGACGGGCAACGCGTTCTGAAAATGGCGCCAGAATGTTAGAGGCTATTATTGAAGGACAAATGTTACCACCGGTATCTCTGGCATTACTTAACAAAATGGCCTTGCAAGAGGATGTTAGTTTTATCCGGTTAAGTGTAAAAGCAAATACATTTTGTGCAGAGGTGAAATAACGTTATGTTTTCCTACTTTTATTTTGTAGGTAAGACAGGTGTATTACGCTCAATACTGGCTAAGATGAGTGCATTTTCTTTACTATTTTGCATTCTACCAGTTTCTGCGAACGCTGATTATGAGTCGGCAAAAATACAGCACTGCACCTCTATACCGGCACGACTTGAGCGATTAGCTTGTTTTGATGCTTTATTTCATACCCCTGTTGCGCCTGGGTTATCAGATGGACATAGTTTACTTCACTCTCCTACCTGGCAGCGGGCGGTGAATAGTGAATCTAGAGGTTCTGAACAGTCTGGATTCTCTCTACATTATGCTAACCGGAATGATCTTGGCGCAGATATTTGGATGACTGCGAAAGCTCATCAATCTAACAGTAAAGCGGCTGTTATTCTGATGTTGAGCTGCATTGATGGTATTAGTCGAGTTGAATTGGCTTTACCAAATGCCTCGGATGCAGGCAAAGCGCAAATTACAATTAATGGTGCGCGTGGTATTACTCGAGACTGGCTTAGTGATGATCAAGGCATGGTTTTTCAGAGCGCTCGGGGGTTACCAGCAATTGATATCATCCGGGTATTGATGTCGTCGCCGTCAGTCACATTGAGATCTGATCTTCAGCTTATTGATAAGCTAAAGTTTGATACTAGTAATTTACGCAGGGATATTACTCCTTTGCGAAAAGCATGTCGGTGGTAGAACTGCTTAATGGATACTAAAACTTATCGCGCTAAAGTTTGTCGACCAATTATTGGTGATAACCCGGCAGGTCAACGTCTAATAGAAGACAATTTACTTGATTTTGTCGATAGTCAAATGATGAAGGTGGGGTCGTTAGCTCATGGGGATGTTCAATGGCAAGAAACTGAACATGCAGCTTTAACATTGCTCGAGACTAAAACCAAGGATGTAAAACTGCTGGCTAATTTGCTGCAATGTATCCAGCATACCCCCTATCCGGAACATTTCATTTTATCGATATCGGTGTTGGCCGATTTTATTCAGGAATATTGGGATATTTGTTATCCCGCACCAGGGCCAAGAGGAGTCCTGCCTCGACGTCGATTTTATACTCAAATCATGCAACGAACAGCCTCTGCGGCAGGAAAGCTTGAACCAGACCAAATGAGCAGTGAATGGCGTTCTGAGTTAGAAATTGCTTTGCAGAGACTTAGTGATATTGCGGATGAAAATGGACTTTCCCAAGAGGGTATTGCAGAGGTTAAATCTGCGCTGCGACCAATATTATCTCGGGTTCAAGTTCAGCCTCAACCAGCGGTTGCTCAACCTAGCCACCCAGCAGGAAATCGTCAGTCTAGTGGCTCTGTTGTGCCTCAGGCTGTATCTGCTTCATTAACTATTCCTGCAATTGATGGTTCTAATGACAGAACAATTAAGCAATCTTTATTAAAAGTGGCTGATATTTTGTCAGAACTGAATGATGGAATCAGTTTGTCATTAAGGCTAAGACGATATGCTATTTGGTATGGGATTTCTGCAGCCCCAGATGCTAATGAAAAAGGTGAAACCCCATTAATGCCTGTCTCTGCTGATCGTATTGCTGAATATGAAGAGCAATTTCGGCGTGGAGCTGATTATGCACTTTGGCGGCGCGTTGAACAAAGTTTATCTGTTGCGCCTTATTGGTTGGATGGTCACTTTTTGAGTTTTAAGATTGCAGAAAACTTAGGTAATACTCTATGGGCTACAGCAATTACTGAAGAAGCTCGATCATTTATTTCTCGACTTCCGCAATTGCTTGATTTGAGTTTTCAGGGAGGGATCCCGTTTGCTTCTGAGCAGACAAAACATTGGCTGTGTAACAACACTGATACACAATCAACAGTACAATCTAGTGGTGACTGGGATAGTCGCCGTCAGGACGCATTTGAATTAGCGGAGACTGGAGGATTATCTGTGGCAATGGCCATGTTAAATGATGGACTGAAACATGCCAGCGAACCCAGAGATCAATTCTATTGGCGTTTATTATCAGCTGACGTTTTGCGTCACCATAAGTTAACTGCGTTTTCTCAGGAACAATATCGTTGTTTATTACAGCAAGCTGAAAATACCGAACTCAGAGATTGGGAACCTGCTTTAATGCAGCAGTTACTCACATTTTCCCAAAACGATTAAGTGCAGGAATAACAATGCATGTTTAGTAAGTTATTTGATTATTTCAAAGATATTCTGCCACAAGCATCTAAGGCATATACAGGGTTTAAAAACGTTATTCCAGTATTATTACTGGTAATATTTATATTATTGAATGTGGCTATTTGGTGGGCCGGTCCTTGGTTGAAGATTGATGATCAACAACCTTTGACATCTCTAAGCGCTCGGGCGATAACGAGTGTCATTTTCTCTCTTAGTAGTATTGCAGTTTGGGGGGTATTACAGTGGAGAAAATTGCATGGTTTTATAGAGGAAAAACAACACGAAAAACAACTAGAAAATGATCCAATCCAACGACTTGAAGAGCGTCAAGAAGTTGAGTTGAATCAAGTTATGCAAGGGCTAAAGAAGAGTATTAATAAGCATAATTATTTATATGCTTTACCTTGGTATTTAGTTCTAGGACTTGAAAATGCTGGTAAAACTAGCTTGATTAATCGTTCTGGACATAATTTTGTTTTTTCTTCAGTTATGCGAGCAACCGGGCAAAAGAGCGAAAATCCTTATTCTTTTGATTGGTGGATTGGGAATGATTCAGTTTTAATTGATCCTGATGGGGAACTGTTGACTCAACAGGCAACGAATCAAGATAGCAATGGTGAAACTGAACGTCGGTTATGGTTGCATTTTATTCACTGGCTAGAAAAGACACGTAGTCGTCGTCCGTTAAATGGTGTTGTTATCGCGTTAGATATCGCGCATTTGGCAACAGCAAGTACCAGTGAACGTAAAGCTTATGCAAGTTTAATGCGTGCCCGATTGCGGGAACTGATGGAAATGTTATCTACACGGTTACCAGTTTATATTACACTGACAAAATTAGATTTATTACAAGGATTTGAGCCATTTTTCCGACACTATAGCAAAGCAGAGCGAGATGATGTTCTCGGATTTACTTTTTCGTTGGGAACACTGAATGAGCTGGATCATTGGTTAAAAGAATTTGACCAAGATTTTGTACAGTTCATCACCCAAATAAATAGTATGCTGCCAGAAGTGATGATGCAGGGGTACAGTGCTGTTGAACGAACCGCCATTTATAGTTTCAGTCGACAAATAGCTGGATTACATGATGTTTTGAAACAGTTCTTGTTTGAAGCATTTAGCAGTGATCAGTTTTCGACTTCGCCTTTGGTTCGGGGTGTATATTTTTCTTCGGTTTTTCAACAGGGGGTACCTACAGATGCATTTGTGGATTCAGCAGCAAGACGTTATGGTTTGTCACAATCACTCAACAATGCCCAAAATGCAGAAAATTCCACGACCTTTTTTACTGAAAAACTGTTTACCAAGGTGATATATCCTGAGGCAGGGTTGGCTTCTGATAATTTCAGAGTTGCTCGTAATAAAAGACGAGTTATGCTGTTATCAGCGGTTGCTTGTAGTATTGCTACGACATTATTAATTGTCAGCTGGCATCGTTTTTATTTAAAAAATTCTCATCAAGAAGATGCAGTGCTCACTAAAGTAAATGATTATCGAGATCATTATAGTGCTGGCATATATCTAGATAAAGGTAGTGATATCCTTAAGCCATTAAATACTATTCGTGACGCTACTTTAGAGTTTGGTTTTTTCCATGAAAAATCCAGATATATTTCCGATTTAGGGCTTTACCAAGGACACAGAATCGGTCCAGATGTGGAGAGAACTTATCTTAATTTATTGGAATTTCGATTTTTACCTGCATTAATAAAAACTGTTGTCGCAGATTTGGTTAATGCAAAGAGTGATGAGGCTCGGTTAGAAGCATTAAGAGTTTACCGTATGCTTACGGATAAAAATGGCCGTAGTGCAGGATTGGTAAAGCAGTATTTTGCTCAAAAATGGCAGATTAATTATACAGGAGATAAAGAAACCCAAAATAGATTGATGCAACATTTGGATTATGCCTTGCAGCATACAGATTTACAGAAAGAGAGAGCCTCAGGAAACCGTGAAGCTAAAGCTGTTATGAGTCCTTTTGACGCATTGATAAAAAAAGCTCAAGCTAGTCTGAATGAAATGCCAATTGAAGAAAGAGTATACCGTAATTTAAAGCAATCATCATCAGAGACTCTTGGTGCACCATTAAATTTAAAAACTAATATTGGGCCGATGTTTAACCTGATATTTAAGCAACGTTCAGGGCACAGTAATGATATTTTAGTGCCAAGAATGCTAACACGTCGTGGCTTTGAAACATATTTTATGCCGAAATCAGATTCAGTTGCCGAATTAGCATTATTGGATAGTTGGGTATTAGGACAATCTGATTCTGTAAATTTTTCAGCGGAAGATAAGCAGGCTCTGCGAGATAAAATTCGAAGTCTCTATGTGGCCGATTATGCAGATACTTGGCGTAAGGCTATGAATAGCTTTGATATTAAATATTTTCCTGATATCAACAGTGCTGTTATGGTGCTTGATAATATAACAGGGAATATGCAGCCTCTTACACGGTTATTAACGGAAGTTACTGATAATACATTACTATTCCCGCCATTACCTAAGGATGATGCTGCAAGAGAAGCGTTAATGACATCTCCTCGGTATAAAGTTGCAGCTATGGTAGATAATCAATTTCCGGCATTAAACCGTCTCGTGCGTGATGATAGTGGTAAACCCGTGTACCTTAATGAAGTCAATGATGCGATTGCACAGTTACAGTCTTATATGAAAGCTATCAATGATGCTCCAGATGTTGGTCGGGCTGCATTGGAGGCGACTAAGGCCAGAGTTAATTTAAAGAACGCTGATCCTATATATGTTCTAGAACGGGTTGCAGAAGGAATGCCTGCACCTTTTCAGGGAATGCTAAAAAAATTGGCTACTGAAAGTTGGTATGTTGTTCGACAGGAGGCAATTCGCTATCTAGAGGTTCGTTGGGAAAAAGATGTTTATGCTTTTTACCATGAAAAATTAGCCTCACGTTATCCATTTTCTCCTAAGGCGACTCAAGATGTGTCATTAGAAGATTTTGAGACTTTTTTTGCACCTGATGGAATACTTAATACTTTTTATCGGGATAATCTTAAAATTTTTATACAAGACACGGGAGATTTTGCTGGATCTTCTGAGAATCAAGCATTAATAAGACCAGAAGTATTGCATCAGTTAAAATTAGAGCAAGAGTTACAACAGGCATTTTTTAATCGTAAAGGAATCTTGAATGTGGAGTTCAGTCTGGAGCCTTTAGAAATGAGTGCTAATAAACGCCGTAGCATCATTAATATTGATGGACAAACGATTGAATATAATCATGGGCCAAGAAGAAATGCCGGTTTAGTTTGGCCAAATACTTTACGAGAAGGCTGTAGTAGTAAATTAACATTAGTGCCAAATGCACGCAATCAATCTCCAAGAAGTATTGATATTCAAGGTCCGTGGGCTTTTTTCAGATTATTGGATAAAGGTCAAGTTGTGGGATCTACTAGCAGTAGCGTAGATTATAGATTTGATGTAGATAATGGAAGGATTTTATATCGTTTACACACTGATTCAGATATCAATCCATTTACATCTTCTTTGTTTAGGTCATTTAATTTACCACGTTCACTTTATTAATGATGTAGGGACGCTGTTGCGTCCCTTTTAATGGAAGCAGATAGTGACACAATTATTTATTTATGAAATGAAAAATTTTCAAATAAACTCTGATGAAGCACAATTACGTGATAGTGATGAGTATCAACAAATCCGTAGCGAGATCAATCGCCGCTTTAATCCATTAGCTGGGGTGACAGATTGGGAACGGGTAAAATTATTATGTGAAAAATTAGCTTGTAACCATGGTGTCGATCTGCTTGTTTCGATCTATTTTACAGTGGCGAGCGTGAAGACCCAAGGCTTACAAGGTTTAGCTAATGGATTAGAGTTGCAAAGTGCTGTGCTAAGTTGTGATTCTACTTCGACTTTACCATCTAGTCGGATAACTGAGTTATATCAGTGGATGTTGGAGCGGATTGGGCATGAAATAAAATCGTTGCGGCCAGGACATAGTCAGCTTAGAGAATTGTATCGTTGTGAAAGAGCTCTACAATTAATTGATTCACAATTAACCTTATTGAGCTCTGGTAATATTCCAGCATTAGATTCGCTTGGATTTACTCTATTTGAGCATATTGATAAATTAGAAACAACACAATCAATCTCGATGGTAACAAAAGTAGAAAAATCACCGATTGTAAAGTGGCTAGGAATTGCAATATTACTAGGCGTTATACTTGGAATAGGATTTTCTGTATTAATTCAACTTTTTCAGCATTATTATCATCAACCTTTAGAATCTATTATTACTAAATCATATAGTCCAAATGTTTTTTATTCATCTACAGGTTTATCTCTACATGAGAAACCTTCAATAGAATTATTAGAGAAATATCGACCAGAGTTAATTGAGTTTTATACATCAACAATTAAAAGGCTAGTGATAGAGCCTTATCAGTCCCCCTCTCGTGTACTGGCATTGTCAACAACTTTAACTAAATTTTACCCTAATGATAGTCAGGTGAAATTATTAGCTAAAACTGTAGAGAAATGGAACAATAAATACTCTAATGAATTTATCAGACTTTCTGAACGATTTACTGATGCCAGAACACATATTGCGAACTTAGAGTTATTTTTGGAAAAGGGTGATATCACAAAAGCCATTTCTCAGGCAAAATATTTAGATCAATATGCTGAGAGTCTTTCTCCACTGTTAAGTCGAATGCTTTATATCGAGTCTCTGATAAAAAAGAAAAATAACATATTAGCGAAACAGGAACTAACTAAGTTAGATATGCAACTTATCTCACTATTATTAGAGAAGTCTCGGCTTGAAAATATTATTTTACAGCATCAGTAGTTATTATCAATTTTAGTGTGATTGGTTACTAGCTAAGGTAATTTATAACTGATTTTAATGTATTAAATTTTATCTAAATTACGGTAGACTAAGTTGTTTGTTACATCATTGAATAATATTTTAGTGGAATGATATATTAATATGGCAAAAGCAATTAAATTAGGGGATATAGATACTGGGCATGAAGGGTTCCCTCCAACTCCGGTTATTACTGCATCATCTACTGTCATCTGTGAAGGTCGGCCGATGGCTCGAAAAGGTGACATGTTATTACCACACACATTACCGCCAGCTCCACCTCACCCCCGTAGTATTAAAGATGGCTCGACATCAGTCTTTATTGATGGGAAACCAGCAGCTAGAAGTGGAGATGGGGTCAGTTGTGGAGGGACATTGATTGGTGCCGGCACGGTTAATATTGGTTAAATTATGATTAAATTGACGAGATATTCGGTAGCCCTCCCTTTTTAACTGCTGTTAAAAAATGTATTAGTTTCGACTAGAACTGACACAGCCTCTTGAAAGATAGAGAGTTACCCGTTTTGATAAAGGTGCTTAATCTTTGTTTAAAACTAAAGGTAACTTTCTATGTTTGATAGTAATAATTCAATAATCAAACACAAAACCGGATTACTTAATCTTGCTCAAGCGCTCGGAATGTGTCTAAAGCCTGTAAGGTCACGAGATACGTTTTACCGCTATCAGAGGCTCGTTGAAGAAGGGATGTGATGTCCTAATCAATCGCTTTCTGCAGACCCCCAATTACAAAACTCGTGTCGATGAACAGATCGAAAATGCTGTCACTGATTGTACGATTGAGTATCCGACCCACAGTTAAACACGAACCAGCAATGAAGTTCGTAAAAAGGGTATATTTGTCTCTGCCAGTGGGGTGAGCTCAATCTGGTTAAGACGACATGGACTCAAGAACTTAAAATCGCATCTACGGGCTCTGGGAGCCATGGTAGAAGCTGAAGGCATCATTCTTTCGGATGTATGTGATGGCCGCTCCTCCCACAAACGGCGGTATAATGCGCAGCCCGTGATCATTATGTTCAGGCTGTGACCATTGTGACCATCTCAAGCAGGGTTAAGGTCATTTCTGTTGGTTTTATAAAGCTTTACATTATCTATGCTAATGCAACTGAAACACTTTGGGCACAGTTTTGTATCAGGAAGAATGGCTTGTTTGGTCACGTATTTGTATAACGAAGGCAAGAGCAGTGTTTTATGATTCCTGCGAACATTTACTTGCGGGCGAGAGTTTGCGACGTTTGAAATCGTATTTTACGTAATCTAAGTTTTTTTAGCTTGCTGGTGAGTTATTTTTGTGTGCGGTCACACTTTGGTCACATTGAGGACCCGTAGTGAGTTTTTTCTGATTTATTTGTACTACCTCGTTATCCAGGTCCGTTTAAAACGGTGGTTTAAAAAAGCAGTTTTTAGGCGTTTTGATTAGAGATTTTCTATGGTAAGAGGAGGTGAGAGTGATAAAACAGTTAGCAAAAATGTTAGTTCGAAGGAATAAACTTAAACAGCTGATTATATTGGGATATTTTAGTTGAATTGGTTGCGGGAGCCGGATTTGAACCGACGACCTTCGGGTTATGAGCCCGACGAGCTACCATGCTGCTCCATCCCGCGCCTGGATGATGATTATCAGTTTTATTTCGTGAAAGGAAAATTGGTACACCCGAGTGGACTCGAACCACCGACCCCTACCATGTCAAGGTAGTGCTCTAACCAGCTGAGCTACGGGTGTATAACGTTAATTGCTTAACGTGTTCACGTTGGCGAAACTGCTGTGCCGTTGGAACGGGGGCTATATTAAAGGCGTTAGCCTTGATGTTGCAAGGAAAAATTCGATTATTGTGCATCAACTGGCTGATTGCTGAGCAGGTTGGCCGGTCGATGCACGATATGTTGCTTATTGCGGCAGTCTGTCTTCGATAACGTCGAGAACAATATGATTTTTTTGTATATATCTTAATCGGATGGCAAACATAATGGCGGCAGACGTTAGGCCAATAATAAAGCCCGTCCAGAATCCGTATGCTCCCATAGGGGCAACAATCCAGTCGGTATATGCCAATGTGTACCCTAGTCCTAATCCGATAGGCCAATATGACAGCAAAGTAATATAAAATGCACTGCGGGTATCTTTATATCCTCGAAGTGCGCCTGCTGCGACCACTTGAATGGAATCTGATAATTGGTATAACGCTGCTAGCAGCATCAAGCTCCCGGCCAGAGAAACAACCTCTGGGTTGGTGTTATACAACATGGCAATTTGGTGGCGCAGTGCAATAGTCAGGATTGCGGTGACGGCGGCCAATGAAAATGACAATCCGAGCCCCACTTTTGCGGCCTTGGCGGCAATATCCCATTGATTACGGCCAAGGTAATAGCCGACCCGAATAGACACCGCGATACCGATCGATAATGGCAACATAAACACGATAGAAGAGAAGTTCAGCGCGATTTGATGCCCCGCAACCACCACAGAGCCCAATGGCGCGAGTAATAGCGCGATAACAGCAAATAGGCTGACTTCGAAAAACATCGACATGGCGACCGGCATGCCAAGCTTAGTCATATCCCACATAGTCGCGCGGTGTGGCCGATGAAAATGGTGGAATAACTCAAGTTGGGCGAAACGCTTATGCCAAATGACATAGAGCGTCATGGCGATAAACATGGCCCAAAATACCAGTGCTGTAGCAACGCCGCAGCCAGCACCACCCATGGCAGGCATACCAAAGTGACCGTATATCAGAATATAGTTAGCTGGAATGTTAACGGCCAAGCCGACAAAACCAATCACCATGGTTGGCAGGGTATATGAGATCCCCTCAGCACAGCCGCGTAGTACTTGATACAGTACAAATGCCGGAGCGCCCCACATGATGCCATTGATGTAGCCGGTGGTCAGCGTTTGTAGATGTGGTTCCAAATCCATTAATTTCAGGATGAAGGGCGCAGAACTTAAAAACAGCATGACGCCAGCACAACCGATTATGGCAATATAAGCAGCCTGTTGTGCCAGCGGTGCGATGGCCTTGGGATGATCGGCACCATGGTGGTGGGCATACATTGGGGTGAATGCCATTAATAACCCTTGAACAAACAAAATTGCCGGTAACCAAAGACTGGTGCCGATAGCCACGGCAGCCAAATCAACTTCACTGACCCTGCCGGCCATGACAGTATCGATAAATCCCATCATGGTCTGGGTAACCTGGGCAATGAGCACGGGCAGTGCTAATTGAATAAGCCGCTTGGCCTGAAAACCCGTATGATTCATGAAAAACCTTATATAACAAAGCGAGTAATGGAAAATGTTTACTGGTATCGTGCAAGCCGCATGTGACGTGGTGGCAATACAAAAAAGAGCTGGATTACATACCCTAGAAGTGGCTCTGCCTGCGAGATTGCAGGATGGACTGACGACAGGTGCCAGTGTGGCGAATAATGGTGTATGTTTGACAGTCACCCGGCTGGCGAATGATAGAGTGTTTTTTGATGTGATGGAAGAGACCCTGAGCTTGACCAATCTCTCAGATTTACAAGTTGGTAGCCAGGTTAATATTGAACGTTCATTAACCTTTGGTAGCGAAATTGGCGGCCATATTCTATCTGGTCATATTCATACTACTGCAAAGGTTGATGCGGTTTCCCACACCGATGAACACTATGACTTGACTTTATCTGTCGCGGCAAAGTGGATGCCTTATATCCTTTACAAAGGATTTATCGGGGTCAATGGGTGCAGCTTGACTATTGGTCGCGTGGAGGGAAATACCTTTATGCTGCATTTGATCCCTGAAACGTTGAAATTGACCAATTTGGGACAGGTCGTCCCAGGCAGTTTGCTTAATATTGAAATCGACAGCCAAACTCAAGCGATTGTTGATACTGTTGAGCGGGTATTAGCTCAGCGAGCGGCACAACAAAACTAAACCTTTATTGCAAACTTGGCATTTCTATCTTGTTGTCATCGCTTGGGTGTTTAAGGGGATATTATCCGTCTTCAACCTAGCTAATGCTCTAGTGACTATACCAACTCTTAAGTCAGCAGTATTTGGTGCTATAACGAGGTTAGTGGTTGTGAGGCGCTGTTGGCTTTTCAAGTTTGTTTTGCAGGGATTCGAGGGGGGTATACAGGGCTGCAACCTTGATATGTCGATAACGCAGCAGTATGGCCCCCTAAAAAAGCTAGACGAAGGCGGCAGTGAACAGCGTTTTACCTTCATATTAAGCTACTCTTGCTTAACATACTCGCTGGCAAGCCCTTTGCAGTGATAAAGCGCTTTTACCTTGAATAACATTTAACCGTAAAAAGTTAACGTCCCCTAGGGGCTGTTGACCTTTCAAGTTTGTTTTTGCAGCGATTTGAGGATGCTTTATACAAGGCAAGCCCTAGTAAAATTGCTCATCATCAGCATCGATATAAAGTTCAATACTGCGCTGGGCATCATCAAGATGCAGGCGAAGATGGATTGGATTGCAGCAGATACGGCAATCTTCAAAATAATCCTGATCACCATTACTGGCATCGACAGGGATATATTGGTGGTGCCCGCAATGGGGGCAAGCGATAGTGGTATTTTTCAGTTTCATCACTCGGCTCCTATATAGCCGGTGGCACTGCGGCCGCCATCTACAGCAATGATCTGACCTGTGATATAGGGTGCCCGAGTGAGAAATAGCACCAATTGGGCAATATCCTCAGCTTGTCCGCAGCGACCTAAAGGGATTTGCTGCATAACCTGCTGTTGTGATGCCGTTTGGCTGCCGTCGGGCCAGATAATTGCTCCCGGAGCAATCCCGTTCACTCTGACTGTTGGAGCCAACTCCTGAGCCAAAGAGCGGGTTGCCATCTCCAATCCTGCCTTACTGATGGAATAGAGTCCATGGTTGAATAATGGACGTTGGCCATGGATATCCAGCATATTGATGATACTGCCTTGATCCTGCTGTAAAAGCGGCATGAGATCTTTTGCCAAAAAATATGGTGCCAGTAAATTGGTATTAAGTATCTCTCTGGCTTGTTGTGGCGTAATACTGTCAAGCGGGGTGGGGAAAAAAACCGCAGCATTATTAATAAGCACATTGAGGTGGGGCAAGGCCGCCATCATCTCCGCGGCAAATGTCATTCTGGCTGCATCATCAGACAGATCGGCCTGAAATACGCAGGCGGAATCGACGCGATGTTGATTTAGCTCAGAGGCTAATTGCTTCGCTTGCGCTAACCCTTGGTGGCAATGAATCGCGATATGCCAGCCATGCTGATGCAGGATGCGGGCAATATGTGCGCCGATACGTTGGCTGCCGCCAGTAATTAATGCCCAGTGAGCCATTCTTTATCCTTATTATTGTGTTTATTGAAATGAATTCGTTATCGCTGGTTATTTAATGCTGAACGTTGCAGGGATTCAAGGCTAAGTACTCAAAAGCGTTATGCGGTAGATTGGCAATGCGGAAAAGGGGACGGATAGCCCCATATTTGATAAATAAGGACGAGTCGACAGGTGCTCAGCGGAGGGATTAATTGTAGTAGTTCAGATGTATTAGTTCAGACCTGATGCGACATTGTTAGTGCTATTTGGTGCTTCTATTACTTTCCCCAAACAGTTTGACTCCTTTAAACCCACTCTAAGTATGTACATCTTTATCTGTTAATACTTTTATCGTGGATATTGTATCTCGAATCATGCTTTAAATGTTGCGGCATCATGCATGTAGATAAGTATAGATAAGGTGAAGTTGGTGAATAATCGGTAGGTATGTTTGGTAAGTGTCATCTTGCTTGTAATCTCTTATCAGTTATTAAGGGCGGTAGCATCAAGGCCGCTCACATCATTATACCGATTGAGTAATGATTTTATTTAATAGGGTAAAACTTTGTCTCTGTAGCATAAACACGGTTAACGCCTTGCCCGGACTGAGGCTTTGGCGTAGACTCAGTCCCTCGCGTTTCGGGCCCGTAGGACTCCGTACTGTCTTGACTCCCTCAACGCGTTTTTCTTTTTTTACTACTGACCAAGTGGCCCTGCGTATGGGTCACCACTGGATAAGGATTTTACATGCCTGTAATTACTCTTCCTGACGGCAGCAAACGCGAGTTTGATCGCCCTGTTTCCACTTTAGATGTTGCCGCTGATATCGGTCCTGGTCTGGCGAAAGCTTGTATCGCTGGCCGCGTCAATGGTGAGCTGAAAGATGCCTGCGATCTGATTGAGCAGGATGCTGAGCTGTCTATTATTACCGCCAAAGACGCAGAGGGTCTTGAGATCCTGCGTCACTCATGTGCTCACCTGTTGGGTCATGCCGTCAAGCAACTGTGGCCTGAAACCAAAATGGCAATTGGTCCAGTGATTGATAATGGCTTCTACTATGACATCGATCTTGACCACAAGCTGACCCAGGAAGATCTGGAAAAGCTGGAAAAGCGCATGCAGGAACTGGCCAAGACCCATTACGATGTGGTTAAGCGCGTAGTGAGCTGGCAGGAAGCCCGCGATGCATTTGATGCCCGCGGCGAAACTTACAAAATGGCAATTCTGGATGAGAATATCGGTCGGGAAGAAACGCCTGCTCTGTATCATCACGAAGAATACACCGATATGTGTCGTGGTCCGCATGTACCCAATATGCGTTTTTGTGAACATTTTAAACTGATGAATGTCGCTGGTGCTTACTGGCGTGGTAACTCAGATAATAAGATGTTGCAACGTATCTATGGTACTGCGTGGGGCGACAAGAAAGCACTGAAAGCACACTTGGTTCGTCTGGAAGAAGCATCTAAGCGCGATCACCGTAAAATCGGTAAGCAGTTAGATCTGTACCATATGCAAGAAGAAGCGCCAGGTATGGTGTTCTGGCACAACGATGGTTGGAGTCTGTTCTTGGAGCTGGAACGTTTTGTGCGTCAGCGTCTGGGATTCTACGACTATCAAGAAGTGAAAGGTCCGTTGATGATGGACCGTGTGCTGTGGGAACGTTCCGGTCACTGGGATAAATATGCTGATGCCATGTTTACCACTAGCAGTGAAAACCGCGAATATGCCATTAAGCCAATGAACTGCCCAGGTCACGTACAGATCTTCAACCAAGGGTTGAAGTCTTACCGCGATCTGCCTCTGCGTATGGCTGAGTTTGGTTGTTGTCACCGCAATGAGCCATCCGGTTCTTTGCATGGTTTGATGCGGGTACGTGGCTTTACTCAGGACGACGCACACATTTTCTGTACTGAAGAGCAAGTGCAGCAGGAAGTGAGTGGCTGTATCAAGATGGTATATGAAACCTATGCGACTTTCGGTTTCAATAATATCGTGGTTAAGCTGTCTACTCGCCCTGAAAAGCGTATCGGTGACGATGCGATGTGGGATCGTGCTGAAGAAGCACTGAAAGAAGCACTGCGCAGTAATGGTATTGAATTTGAGATTCTGCCAGGCGAAGGCGCTTTCTATGGTCCTAAAATTGAATTTACTTTGCATGACTGCTTGGATCGTGCTTGGCAGTGTGGTACTGTGCAGCTCGATTACGCACTGCCTGGCCGTTTAGGTGCAACTTATGTTGCCGAAGATAACAGCCGCCAGACCCCAGTGATGATCCACCGCGCTATTTTAGGCTCTCTGGAACGCTTCTTGGGTATCCTGATCGAAGAATATGCAGGTAAATTCCCTGTATGGCTGGCGCCAATGCAGGCAGTTGTCATGAATATCACCGACAAACAAGCCGATTATGTTGAAGAATTAGTCAAATTCTTCAAACAACAGGGAATTAGAGCATCTTCGGACTTGAGGAACGAGAAGATAGGCTTTAAAATACGCGAACACACCTTAAGGCGTGTTCCTTATTTGCTGGTCGTTGGTGATCAGGAGATGGAAAATAAGGAAATAGCGGTGCGAACCAGAGATGGTGTTGACCTAGGCAAGATGAAAGTTGAAGCCTTTGCAGAAATGGTCAAAAAACAAATTTCGCTCCGTAGTCTCAATCTGTTGGAGGAATAGGTCATAAAGATCAAGAAAGCAGGGCGTCAGGCTGCCCCAAATCGTATCAATGATGAAATCACTGGTGTACCAGAGGTACGTTTAAACGGCGTTGATGGCGAGCAAATCGGTATCGTCAGTATTCGTGAAGCACAGAACCTGGCTGATGAAGCAGGTGTAGATCTGGTAGAGATCAGTCCGAATGCCGAACCGCCAGTCTGTCGCATAATGGACTACGGTAAATATCTGTTCGATAAAGCTAAAGCTGCTAAAGAACAGAAGAAAAAGCAAAAACAGGTTCAGGTTAAGGAAGTTAAATTCCGTCCTGGAACTGATGAGAACGACTATCAGGTAAAACTACGCAACCTGATTCGTTTTCTGGAAGACGGTGACAAAGCTAAAATTACGCTGCGTTTCCGTGGCCGGGAAATGGCTCACCAGAACCTGGGTATGGATCTTCTGAACCGTATCAAAGGCGACCTGGAAGAGCTGGCAGTTGTAGAATCCTTCCCGAAAATGGAAGGCCGACAAGCTGTTATGGTTCTCGCGCCGAAGAAGAAATAGTAAGGCAACCTTCAAAGTAAAAGGGGGTTGATTTTATCAACGCCCTTTTCGCCTTGCGTTTTATTAACTATTCCAATGCGGAGTATTTTCAATGCCTAAGATGAAAACAGATCGCGGTGTTGCAAAGCGCTTCAAGAAAACCGCTAATGGTTTCAAGCGTAAGCAAGCTCACCTGCGTCACATTTTGACCAAGAAAAGCACCAAGCGTAAGCGTCACCTGCGTGCTAAATGTTTAGTAGCTAAAGCTGACATGCCTGCAATTGCACGTCAACTACCATACGCTTAATTAAAGGAGAGATAACAAATGCCTAGAGTTAAGCGTGGTGTAACCGCTCGTGCTCGTCACAAGAAAGTTCTGAAACTGGCTAAAGGTTATTATGGCGCTCGTAGCCGTACTTACCGTGTTGCAGTACAAGCTGTAACCAAAGCTGGTCAATATGCTTACCGTGACCGTCGTCAGAAGAAACGTCAATTCCGTCAACTGTGGATTGCTCGTATCAATGCGGCTTCTCGTCAAAATGGTCTGTCTTACAGCCGTTTTATCAACGGTCTGAAGAAGGCTTCTATCGAAATCGATCGTAAGATTTTGGCAGACATCGCTGTATTCGACAAAGTAGTATTTGCTACTCTGGTTGAAAAGGCAAAAGAAGCTCTGGCTAAGTAATTAGCAACGGCTTTTTCTTTAAAAAGGGACCATTTGGTCCCTTTTTTCGTTATTGGGTTTATTATACTGTTTCACACTTGTTCAAGTTAATCGTCTTATTTTTCTCTCCCTTTCTTTTTTCTTTCCCTCTTTCTTGCTTGTTATATCCTGTAATTTAGATCTTGAGCCTTAACCTCGATATTCTTAAGTGGATAGATAAAATATATCAGTTCAATAAATATACGATAGTGATCGATTAAATTTTACTGTGTGTTGATTTAGTTTGGCTTGGTATTAAGGTTAGCTGTTTGGCTAAAAAGTCTGGGTTATATTGACTGTCAGATTATTACCCACGGCAGGCAATCTATGTGTTCCTAACAAATGAATGCTGAATTTTGTTTGAGGAAAGTGCTATGCCTCTGCTACCGACTGATAAAGTAGCAAGTGAATAAAAAAAGCCTGTTCGCTGAACAGGCTTTTAAAGACAATGGTTTATGCAGTAAAAATCGTTACTTGAGGCTATCTAGATAACGTTCTGCATCCAGTGCGGCCATACAGCCGGTACCGGCAGAGGTAATTGCTTGGCGGTATACATGATCCATTACATCGCCTGCGGCAAAAATACCGGGGATACTGGTTTGGGTTGCATTACCTTCTAAACCGCTTTGTACTTTTAGATAGCCATTATTCATCGCCAGTTGGTCGGCAAAAATCTCAGTATTAGGGCTGTGGCCGATGGCGATAAAGACACCTGCAACATCAAGCTGCTCGTTACTGTTATCTTTGGTTGAACGCATCGTTAGGCCCGTTACGCCCATCTGATCTCCTAATACTTCATCGAGTGTGCGATCAAGATGTAATACCACATTGCCACTACGGGCTTTTTCCAGGAGGCGGTCAGCCAGAATTTTTTCACTACGGAAGCTGTCACGACGGTGGATTACGTGGACTTCAGCGGCAATATTACTGAGGTATAGCGCTTCTTCAACTGCGGTATTGCCACCACCGACTACAGCGACTTTTTGATTGCGGTAGAAAAAACCATCACAAGTAGCACAGGCTGATACGCCTCGACCTTTAAAGGCT
Source organism: Shewanella sp. NFH-SH190041 (assembly GCF_024363255.1). Classification (NCBI taxonomy): domain Bacteria; kingdom Pseudomonadati; phylum Pseudomonadota; class Gammaproteobacteria; order Alteromonadales; family Shewanellaceae; genus Shewanella; species Shewanella sp. NFH-SH190041. The sequence continues at coordinate 2,207,466 of NZ_AP026070.1, read as the reverse complement.
TCTTCAGAAGGTAAACCAAGATATTTAGCGGATGCACCAGTAGCGATAATTAGTGCATCACAGGTGTAATGCATATTGTCGCCAAATAGCTGGAAGGGACGCTGACTGAAATCAACTCGGTTGATATGGTCAAAGACGATTTCAGTATTAAATTTTTCTGCGTGCTTTTGCATGCGCTCCATTAGCACAGGACCTGTCAGGTCATCGGGATCACCTGGCCAGTTTTCCACTTCTGTGGTTGTCGTCAATTGGCCACCTTGCTGCATTCCTGTGATAATAACAGGGTCAAGGTTGGCTCGGGCGGCATAAACTGCGGCGGTATACCCCGCAGGACCAGAACCTAAAATCAATAACTTACAGTGTTTCTTCTGGCTCATTTTAAACTCCATGCCTGAATGATTTGGCCGATTGTAGGTAATTTGTCTAACAGGGTAAAGGACTTGCACCGATTGCACCAATCGAAAAAGGGAGCGCTGCTCCCTTTTCTAAGGCCATATGCCTTGGTACAGATTAATCTGTTACCACTTAACTTGCGAGTAGTGCAGATGGGTCTGCATAGAGGAGCTGATGGGCGATAGCGACCTCTTTACAAGTCAATTTACCTGCCATGACATTTAAGCCATTAAGCAGGTGTGGATCTGATAGCAATGCTTCTCGATACCCTTCATTTGCCAGTTTTAAAATATAGGGCAGGGTGACATTGTTGAGTGCAAAAGTGGAAGTGCGCGCTACTGCGCCGGGCATATTAGCGACACAATAATGTACAACATTATCGACCAAATACGTGGGCTCTTCATGGGTGGTTGCTTTAGAGGTGGCCACACATCCACCCTGATCAATTGCCACATCAACCACGGCGCTGCCCGGTTTCATCTGGCTTATCATCTGGCGGGTGACTAATTTGGGGGCGGCCGCGCCTGGGATCAGTACTCCACCAATCACCAAGTCAGCATCCAGCACATGGCGCTCAATCGCATCTGCAGTTGAATAAACTGCTTTTACGCGAGAACCAAATTGTACATTGAGCCGACGTAAAGCATCGAGACTGCGATCCAGTACCGTGACATCTGCTCCCATACCGACCGCCATCTGTGCCGCATTTGTGCCTACGGTGCCGCCGCCGATAATCACTACCTTGGCAGGCTCAACACCGGGAACCCCGCCAAGTAACACGCCGCGACCGCCTCGAGACTTTTCCAGTGCCATCGCGCCAGCTTGGATGGACATGCGTCCGGCAACTTCAGACATAGGTGCTAACAATGGCAGGCCATTGTTATCATCTGTGACCGTTTCATAGGCAATACAGACAGCACCACTGTCAATTAATTCTCGCGTTTGGGGCAGGTCTGGTGCCAAATGCAGATAAGTAAATAGAATTTGCTCTGGACGTAACATTGCCCTTTCACAAGCTTGAGGTTCTTTTACCTTAATAATCATTTCTGCAGCATCAAATACGGCTTGTGCCGAGGGTAAAATCTGAGCACCAGCATCAATATAATCCTGATCACTGAATCCGATGCCCATGCCTGCATGGGTTTCTACAAAGACGTTATGCCCCTGTAAAGAGAGCTCGCGAACGCTCGCTGGCACCATGCCAACACGGTATTCGTGGTTCTTTATTTCCTTGGGTACACCTATGATCATCTTTCAGCCTCTAATCAAGAAAAAACCCATTTATCATGGGCATAATTGTTATTTTATGCTTCCTGAAGGTGATTCTTTCAGGGATATCTAGTATAGTATTCAGCAGGCAGTTAATGCTGCTGAACATTCGACACGCACGAAATAAAATGTTGTTTTAGTGATAAAACAAGGTTAATAAATATGCCATATAATAAAAAGAGTCCTGTAAAAGACTTGGATCGGATAGATCGTAACATTCTTAACGAACTACAAATTGATGGTCGCATCTCGAACGTCGAACTATCAAAACGGGTGGGGCTGAGTCCAACCCCGTGTTTGGAAAGGGTGAAACGGCTGGAGAAACAGGGATATATCAACGGCTATACTGCATTGGTTAACCCTCATTTCCTTGGCGCATCTCTGCTGGTCTTTGTTGAGATAACACTTAACCGTGACACTCCAGAAGTGTTTGATAAGTTTAACCGCGCAGTTCAGTTACTTGATGATATTCAAGAATGTCATCTGGTTTCCGGTGACTTCGATTACCTGCTGAAAACCCGCGTATCCGATATGTCGGCATACCGTAAACTGCTTGGCGAAACCTTGCTTAAACTGCCGGCTGTTTCTGATACCCGCACTTATGTAGTGATGGAAGAAGTTAAACAGACCAACCGCGTAGCGATTCAGCCTTTACCAAAAACTGAAGCCTGAGTTGTTTGATTAAGGGCCATTAGTGGCCCTTAATTTCATCTATTCCTGCCCTAAATTAATCCAGTTTTCATCCACTTTTCAGCCAAGTTACACATTGTCTCAATTTTCACCCGTTAGACCGACTATTCGCTGCATATTCAGATAGTTTCTGGTATCTTTATTCAATCTTTCAATGCCAGTTATGGAATGTTTAGCTTGTCTCAGGGAAAACATGTTACGCCCCTTACCGGATTGCAGCGTCTGCAGGAAGGCGGCTTATTGTGCTGCTGTATGCTGGCCACGTTTATTTTATTGGCACTGAGTAGTTTTAATCCGGCTGATCCGGGTTGGAGCCAAACCAGTTATCAGGGCGACATTCATAATCTTACCGGTGCGGTCGGCGCTTGGCTGGCAGATGTGCTGTTTTATTTTTTTGGTTATACCGCCTATTTCATCCCTTTTGTTACAGCACTGGCCGGTTGGGTGTTATTTAAACGCTTGCATAAGCTGGCTGAGGTTGATTATTTCTCAGTTGGATTGCGCTTGGTGGGATTTTTATTGATGGTGCTGAGCTTGGCGGCACTGGCCAGTATGAATGCCAATGATATTTATGGTTTTTCGGCCGGTGGTGTCGCTGGTGATGTGATTTCAGCTGCCATGCTGCCTTATTTTAATGTGCTGGGCACAACCTTGTTGCTGCTGTGCTTTGTTTGCGCCGGATTTACGCTGTTGACCGGTATTAGTTGGGTCACTGTGGTTGATATGCTGGGGTGGGGCACGATTACTGCTGCGCGTTGGTTATATCAATTGCCGGCTAAATTACGTAACCATACTAGGGAGTCAGATGATACTCGGGGCTTTATGTCCTTGGTTGATAAATTTAAAGCCAGTCGGGAAAAGCATCACGGGGCGCATCATGCTGATTTACCATTGTCTTCCCCTGAAGATACATCCCGAGCTGAACCAAGCATATCATTGGCTCCGGTTGCGGCTAGTAGCGATATTCCTGATGCAATATTTGCAGCAGGAAATAGTAGTCAGCATGACGTGCAACAGCCACAGTCTGATAGTGAAGTGGAGCACAGCGTGCAATCTCAACAGGTTATGGATGAGATTGATTTTAGTGTTAAAGCCTCAACAGGCGCTGTGAATGCTGTTAAACGTATGGATGCCAGTAAGGCTAAGGTAGTCGATGGCATTATTACTTTAGATGACGGCACACCTGTGATGACTCAGCCATTAACGCCGTTGCCTGATATCAGTTTATTGGATGTTCCACATCGGACTAAAAACCCCATTACCCAAGCAGAGTTAGATCATATTGCTCGGCTGGTTGAGGCTAAATTGGCTGATTTTAATGTGATTGCCAAGGTGATGGGGGTGTTTCCGGGCCCCGTTGTGACGCGCTTTGAGCTGGAATTAGCGCCAGGGGTAAAAGCGTCAAAAATTACAAACCTTGCCAAAGACTTAGCTCGTTCACTATTGGCTGAAAATGTGCGTGTTGTCGAGGTTATCCCTGGTAAGGCTTATGTCGGGTTAGAGATCCCCAATAAGTACCGCGAAACAGTTTATATGCGTGATGTGCTGGACTGCCAAGCATTTACCGATAACCCATCCAACCTAGCCATGGTGCTCGGTGCCAATATTGCCGGTGAACCTGTGGTGGTGGACTTAGGGAAAATGCCGCATCTGTTGGTTGCCGGTACTACAGGCTCGGGTAAGTCTGTTGGGGTGAATGTGATGATCACCAGTTTGCTGTATAAATCTACCCCAGCAGATGTGCGGTTTATCATGATTGACCCGAAAATGCTGGAATTGTCAGTGTATGAAGGCATTCCCCATCTGCTATGTGAGGTGGTGACTGACATGAAAGAGGCTGCCAATGCGCTGCGCTGGTGTGTCGGCGAAATGGAGCGTCGCTATAAACTGATGTCAGCCCTTGGTGTGCGTAACCTTAAAGGTTATAACGCTAAAATTGCCGATGCGAAAGCCGCGGGCCAACCGATTCTGGATCCATTGTGGAAGTCTAGCGACAGCATGGCACCTGAAGCTCCTGAATTGGATAAATTGCCATCTATTGTGGTGGTTGTGGATGAGTTCGCTGACATGATTATGATTGTCGGTAAGAAAGTTGAAGAGCTGATATCGCGTATTGCGCAGAAAGCCCGCGCCGCAGGCATCCATTTAATTCTGGCGACTCAGCGCCCCTCTGTGGATGTGATTACCGGCCTTATCAAGGCCAACATTCCAACGCGGATTGCTTTTCAGGTATCGTCCAAAATTGATTCCAGAACCATTTTGGATCAGATGGGCGCAGAAACGTTGCTTGGGATGGGGGATATGTTATATCTGCCGCCTGGTACAAGTATTCCTATTCGAGTTCACGGCGCCTTTATTGATGATCATGAAGTTCACAAAGTGGTAGCTGACTGGCATGCCCGTGGTAAACCTCAATACATAGATGAAATCCTGCAAGGAGCCAGCGATGGTGAGCAGGTGTTGCTGCCGGGCGAAACCGCAGACGCGGAGGAAGAGTTGGATGCACTGTATGATGAGGCGGTGGCATTTGTGACTGAAACCCGCCGTGGTTCCATTTCCAGTGTGCAACGTAAATTTAAAATCGGCTATAACCGTGCTGCTCGCATTATCGAACAAATGGAATTGCAGGGCGTGGTCAGTAGTCAAGGACATAACGGTAACCGCGAAGTGCTGGCACCTCCGCCACCTAAGCATTAACAGGGTGTATTGTATGAAACAAATTATTAGGTTGTCGGTATTGGGGCTGTCAGCCTTGCTCAGTACAGCGGCCATGGCCAATGATGCCGATCAGCTGAAACAACAATTGATTCATTTAAATGGAATGACAGCAGACTTTCAGCAGCAGGTGACCGATGTCAACCATAAGGAGATTCAACAGGGGAGTGGGGTGATTGCACTGGCCTATCCCAATCGCTTGTATTGGCATTTAACTGAGCCAGATGAATCCTTAATTGTGGCTGATGGTAAAGATGTCTGGGTATACAATCCGTTTGCTGAAGAAGTGACGGTAATGGATATGAAGGATGTGATTGCGGCATCGCCCATTGCTTTGCTGGTTCACCGGGATGCTAAGACTTGGCAAAACTATAACGTGACCCGTGACGGTGAGTGTTATCATATCAAACCCAAGCAGCTGGACAGTCAGGTGGTTGGCGTTGATGTTTGTTTTAAGGGGCAAACCCTGAGCACGTTTAGTATTCGTGACAGTCAGGGAAATGACAGTCGTTTCAAACTCAAAGGACAGCGGGCGTTGGATGCCAAGGATGACGCCCTGTTTAAATTTACCGTGCCTGAGAATGTGGATGTGGATGATCAGCGCACCGGGGAATAATGTGTGAGCAGTTTGAGTTTTGATTTTGCGCCTGATTTTCGGCCACTGGCCGCGCGTATGCGGCCACGTGATTTGTCGGAGTATATCGGTCAGGCGCATTTGCTTGGCGAAGGTCAGCCCTTGCGTCAAGCACTTGAGGCCGGTCGGGCTCATTCCATGTTGCTATGGGGGCCTCCTGGCACAGGTAAAACAACCTTAGCTGAGTTAGTGGCCAATTGTACTAATGCTCATGTGGAGCGGATTTCGGCTGTGACCTCCGGGGTGAAGGAAATCCGCGCTGCCATTGAGCAGGCCAAAGCGGTCGCTCAGGCCCGTGGTCAACGTACTTTGCTGTTTGTTGATGAAGTGCACCGATTCAATAAGAGTCAGCAGGATGCTTTTCTGCCATTTATTGAAGATGGCACTGTGATTTTTATTGGAGCCACCACAGAAAATCCCTCATTTGAAATCAATAATGCGTTACTGTCCCGTGCCCGGGTGTATCTTATCCATAAACTGGAGAAGCATGAGATCTGTCAGATTGTCCGTCAGGCACTGACTGACTCAGAGCGAGGGCTGGGGCAGCGTCAGTTGCAGATCAGCGATGATGTGTTATCCCAACTGGCAGATATTTGTGATGGTGATGGCCGCAAATCGCTGAACCTGCTTGAGCTGATGAGTGACATGGTGCCCGATGGTGGCAGTTTTACCGCAAAGATGCTGACACAGGTCGCAGGCCAACAGATGGCCGGGTACGATAAAAACGGTGATCAGTATTATGATTTGATTTCTGCGGTGCATAAATCCATTCGTGGCTCGGCACCGGATGCGGCCTTGTATTGGTATTGTCGTATTTTAGAAGGGGGCGGCGATCCACTTTATGTTGCTCGTCGTTTGTTGGCGGTGGCTTCAGAGGATATTGGTAATGCCGATCCTCAGGCGATGACAGTTGCTCTGAATGCTTGGGAGTGCTTTCATCGGGTGGGGCCTGCAGAAGGGGAGCGGGCGATTGCTCAAGCGATTCTTTATTTGGCCAGTGCCCCTAAGAGTAATGCGGTATACACAGCTTTCAAGGCTGCTCGGCTACTTGCTCGAGAAAGTGGTAATCAACCTGTGCCCAATCATCTGCGTAATGCCCCGACTGGGCTGATGCAAAATTTGGGTTATGGTGAAGGTTATCGCTATGCCCATGATGAGCCTAACGCTTATGCGATAGGTGAAAATTATTTTCCTGCGCCACTCAAGGACAGTCGCTTCTATTTCCCCACTGAACGGGGATTTGAAAAAAGGATCAAAGATAAGCTGGCCCAATTAGCTGAGCTCGATATGCTCAGCGGGAACAAACGCTATGAGTGATATCTTATTTGTTGCAATGGGCGGCGCCGCGGGTGCCGTTTGCCGTTATCTGATCTCAATATTTATGATACAAGTGCTTGGCACCGGTTTTCCTTTTGGTACACTGTTGGTCAATGTGTTGGGCTCCTTTATTATGGGAGTCGTCTATGCACTAGGACAAGTCAGTCACCTCAGTCCTGAGCTCAAAGCGATGATTGGTGTTGGGTTCTTGGGCGCCTTAACGACGTTTTCAACTTTCTCCAACGAGACCATGCTGTTGCTACAGGATGGTGAATGGCTCAAAGCCGGCCTCAACGTGGTGCTGAACCTGATGATCTGCTTTTTTGTGGTTTATCTGGGGCAGCAATTGGTCTTTTCTCGCGTTTAACTATTAAGAAAATAAAACATGTTAGATCCTAAATTTTTGCGTACAGAACTGGAAGTCACTGCCGAACGTCTGGCAACCCGTGGCTTTATCCTGGATGTTGATCGTATCCAAAAGCTGGAAGAACAGCGCAAATCTCTGCAGGTTGAAACTGAAGAACTGCAGGCTAAGCGCAATGCTATCTCCAAGTCCATCGGTCAGGCGAAAGCCAAGGGTGAAGATATCGCCCCGATTATGGCACAAGTTGGGGATCTGGGTTCCCAGTTGGATGCCAAGAAGCAAGAGCTGTCGGATCTGTTGAATGATATCTCCGCCATTGCCATGAGCACACCAAACCTGCCGGATGAGTCCGTACCAGTGGGTGCTGATGAGAATGAAAACGTGGAAGTCCGTAAATGGGGCGAGCCACGTCATTTTGATTTTGAAGTAAAAGATCACGTTGATCTGGGTGAAGGTCTGCAAGGACTGGATTTCAAGAGCGCCGTGAAAATCACCGGCTCACGCTTTATCGTGATGAAAGGTAAGATTGCCCGTATGCACCGTGCACTGGCGCAGTTTATGCTTGATACCCATACCTTAGAGCATGGCTACACTGAAGCTTACGTACCTTATCTGGTGAATGCTGACAGTCTGCTGGGTACCGGTCAGCTGCCTAAGTTTGGGGAAGATCTGTTCCACACCAAACCTGCGACTGAAGAAGGTCAAGGTCTGAGCTTGATCCCAACGGCTGAAGTACCACTGACTAACTTGGTACGTGATACCATCGTTGATGAAGCCGCACTGCCAATCAAACTGACTGCCCATACCCCTTGTTTCCGTAGTGAAGCAGGCTCTTATGGTAAAGATACCCGTGGTCTTATCCGTCAGCACCAGTTTGATAAAGTTGAAATGGTACAACTGGTTAAGCCAGAAGATTCCATGAATGCTCTGGAAGAACTGACCGGTCATGCTGAGAATATTCTGAAGAAGCTGGGTCTGCCTTACCGTGTGGTTGTGTTGTGTACTGGCGATATGGGCTTTGGCTCAAGCAAAACTTACGATCTGGAAGTATGGCTGCCAGCGCAGAATACCTACCGTGAAATTTCTTCATGCAGCAATATGAAGGACTTCCAGGCTCGCCGTATGCAAGCCCGTTTCCGTGGTAGCGATAACAAGCCTGCACTGTTGCATACTCTGAACGGTTCTGGTCTGGCTGTGGGTCGTACTCTGGTTGCTATTTTGGAAAACTACCAAAATGCAGACGGTACTATCACAGTACCAGAAGCACTGCGTCCTTATATGGGCGGTCTGGCTCAGCTGGGTTAATCAGTCGCGTACTGATAACGGTTGGGAGTTAGCCTGCTGAGTGTAGGCAAGTAACGAAAAAATCCCTCGCAAGACACAATGCGGGGGATTTTTGTATTCAGCGATGCAAGTCGCGCAACGACATCTCAAAGTTGCTGCTTTGTATCAAATCGCTGCGAACATAAACTTGCAAGTTCAACAGCCGCTAGAAGTGTTTACTGCGCATCATGGCATCCATACCGCCATCGACGAATAGTACGCTGCCGGTAATAAAGCTGGCCTCAGTGGACAGTAAAAAGGAGACTGTAGCCGCAATCTCAGCCGGTTGACCAGCACGTCCTATCGGCGCGACAAAATTACGTACCGCTTCACCAAAGCGGGGGTCTTCCTTTGATGCCTTATGCAGCGGTGTTTCTACCGCGCCTGGTGCAACGATATTGATCCGCACACCACCGGCGCCCTGTTTTACCGCTTCCGCTCTGGCCCACGCAGTAATAGCATATTTTGATGCTGCATAGGCAATATGTGGCGCTTGGGCGGTATCTGCTAGTGCGCGAGCTTGGGTTTCATCATTATCAAGCATGGCGCTGGCCATTTCATGGGGCGCGGCAAGTTGTTGATTGGCTGCAACCGAGCCAATAATCACCACACTTGATTGCTTGCTGTTTTGCAGTTGGGGCAATAACCCCTTAACCAATGCAGCCGCGCCGAAATAATTGACGCCGATAATTAAACTGCTGCTGGGGGCGGTGACACCAAGACCGGCACAACAGACCAATCCATCTAATTGTCCGTTGCACAGTGATTGCACATGTTCAATGGCCGCTTGTCGTCCTTGGGGTTGTGACAGATCAGCAGCCACCTGGGTAAATTGTTGATCGGTGCGTAAATCAATACCGATCACTGTGTGCCCCTTATCGATGAGTTGCTGACATACCGCGGCACCAATACCAGAAGCACTGCCGGTTACTGCAATAATGGACATAATAATTCTCCCTGATTGTCCGTAAAACCTGAGTTTATTGTGGTCATGTTAACGCGAATTGTGAGTTGCATATTCATTTGTCACTGAGTTATTTTTTAGTCACCGACTACTTTATGGCCATCTTGTCATGACCCACTTGGTTAACTTGTTAGTGCGCCGATGGTTGCTGTATTACCGCCTGCTGAGCACTGTCTGCCATTTCGGCGGCGGAGAGTTGATTAACCCGCCAAAGTAGTAATACCGAGATAAGAATGCAGCTGTTGGTAAGGATCAGCGCATAACGCAGGGCATCAATACCAAATGAAGGCGTGAGCCAGTCACTCAGCATTCCAGCAAGAAATGGACCTGCACCGATCCCGAGTAAAGTCACCAGCATGGTTTGCAGCGCAACGGCGGTTGCGCGGAGATTAGCCGGCACCCGCTGGGTTAATTGGGCAAAGCTGGGGCCAACCCAGAAGACAGAGAAAAATCCCGCTAGTGCACAGGCCAGCATGGCAGCAGGAATTGGCATACCCAACAGCTCAATTTTCATTTCACTGGGCCAAAGCAGGTATAAGATCAGGCAGCTTAACCCAAGCAGATGTCCCCAAATGGCTAAGCTGAGGGGATTGCCCATGCCATGGCGGCGATCAGCCAAATAGCCCCCCATCAGCATGCCTGCTGCCGATGCGCCCCCGGCAATGACTCCGGCCAAGAGTCCGGCTTGTTGCAAAGTTAAACCGTGAGAGCGGATTAAAAAGGCGGCATTCCACATGGCATAGGCATTTGAGCCCATGGTTGCCAGCGCACTGGCGAGAATAATGGCTTTAACGCTAGGCAGTTGCCACAGTAACAACAGACTGCTTTGCCAAGTCGTGGCTTGCGACGGATTTGCCGCCCCATGTGTTGTCTCTGTTATCTCTGTAGCCACAGTTGGTGCCGGGCGGGATTCTTTTAGCGTCAGGATCAATATCACCAAGGGCAAGGTCAGTACTGCGATAAGCATAAAACTGTAGCGCCAGCCCAAGGTGTCAATCAGCATTGCGCCAAGACTTAAGGCGATCACCGCTGAGAAGGTTGCCGCGGAGGAAAAGCGGCTAATGGCAAAGGCCCGCTTACTGGCCGGGTAGGCATCAGAGATCAGAGAAATAGAGGCTGATGCTACCGGCACTTCGGCTACTGCCACCAACATTCGAAACAGTACCAGAGCGATAAAACCTTCCGCCATCCCACAAAGCAGGGTAGATAAGGACCAAAGCAGAGCACTGGCGGCGAGTAGTCTGGGCCGGTGACTGCGATCGGCAAGTCGTCCGGCCGGTAAGGCTAGCAGGGCAAATACCCCGGCAAAGGCGAGGCCGGACACCAGCCCCATTTGGGCATCAGTGGCGGCAAATTCTTGTTTTACCGGCTCAATCATGACTGCGAGGATCTGCCGGCCGACAAAAGTCTGCCCATAAAAGAGCGTGAGTAACAGCAACAACCAACCAGCGCGTTGCTGAGAGGGCAAGGATGCCATCTGGATTATTCCACGTTGTCAGCTTGGATTAATGGTAGTCCCCGACTTTTGGCCATGGTCATGGCCGTATCATCAATCATATCTTCCTGCCCACCGACAGTGCCGCGCCGACCAAGCTCGAGCAAAATATCCCGGGCGGGTACGCCATATGTCTGCTCTGCTCGCTGGGCAAACAGTAAAAATGATGAGTAAACTCCGGCATATCCTAAGGTCAGGGCATCTCGGTCGATACGAATGGGTTGCTCCATCATCGGGGTAACTAAATCTTCCGCGACATCCATAATGCGGTAGAGATCAATGCCATGATTAACCTGCATGCGTTCCAGTACGGCAACAAACACTTCTAGCGGTGTATTGCCCGCACCGGCGCCAAGTCCGGCAACTGAGCCGTCAATGCGCACAGCGCCTGCGGCAAGAGCAGCTAACGAGTTAGGAATACTCATCCCAAGATTATGATGACCATGGAAGCCAATTTCTGTCTCGACTTTGAGACTGCTTCGCAGCAGCGTAATTCGCTCTGTCACATCATCAGGCAGCATATAACCTGCTGAGTCAGTGCAGTAAATGCAGTTGGCACCATAAGACTCCATCAGCAGTGCCTGCTCAGTGAGTTGCTCCGGCGAAATCATATGCGCCATCATTAAAAAGCCAACGGTATCCATGTCTAACTCACGGGCAAGACGAATATGTTGGCCGGACACATCAGCCTCAGTGCAGTGGGTGGCAACCCGAATGGTATGGACTCCTAATCTGTGGGCCATTTTTAAATGATCCACTGTTCCTATCCCAGGCAGTAGCAAGGCGGAAATTTTTGCCTGTTTCATCCGGGGAATAACCTGTTGCAGATATTCTTCATCACTGTGGGCGGGGAAACCATAATTGAGCGATGCGCCACCGAGCCCATCTCCATGGGTCACTTCTATTAATGGCACGCCTGCATCATCAAGGCCACAGGCGATGGCAACCATTTCATCCAGACTAATTTGATGGCGTTTGGCATGCATACCGTCACGTAGCGACATATCATGCAGCTTGACCTGCTTTCCTTGTAAATTCATGGTGTTCTCCTTAGATCAAGCAGGGCTGTCGGTGGCGAGCATTGTTTGAGCTAGCATTTCGGCACTGCGGGTAGCTGACGCAGTCATAATGTCGAGATTGCCGGCATATTTGGGCAGGTAATCTCCCAAGCCTTCGACTTCCAGAAACACGGACACTTTTCGGCCATCGAATACCGGGCCGTTTTTTAGCCGGTAGCCGGGAACATAACGTTGTACTTCGCTGATCATCGCCTTCACCGATGCCGTAATCGCGGCGTGATCCGGCTGCTCTTTTGTTAAACAGTGAATCGTATCGCGCATCAGTAGTGGTGGCTCTGCCGGGTTGATAATAATGATGGCTTTGCCTTTGTCTGCGCCGCCGATTTTCTCTACAGCACCGGCTGTGGTGCGGGTAAATTCATCAATATTTTGTCGGGTTCCCGGGCCGACGGAGCGGGATGAGACTGTGGCAACAATTTCACCATACTCCACAGCTTGAACGCGGGATACGGCTGCGACCATGGGAATTGTTGCCTGGCCGCCACAGGTGACCATATTAATGTTCATCACGCCGGGCTTAAGGTTGTCTAAATTGACCGGCGGCACACAATAGGGGCCAATGGCAGCGGGGGTTAAATCAATCATTAACACCCCAAGTTCATTGAGCTTTTTTGAATTTTCAGCGTGAACATACGCGGAAGTGGCATCAAAAGCGATGCGGATATTATCTCGTTCAATATGGGGTAACAGGCCATCGACACCCTCTGCGGTGGTGTGGAGCCCAGCTTCCCGCGCGCGCGCCAAGCCGTCTGACTCGGGGTCAATGCCCACCATCCACACGGGCTCAAGCAGTTCACTGCGCTGCAATTTATACATAAGATCCGTGCCGATATTGCCTGAGCCGATCAGGGCACATTTAATTTTGCTCATTCAGGTTTCCTTATCTGTTAAAGCGGGTTGGCTTAGGGGCAGAAACTCAGGCTGCAATTCCCAAGGCCACTGATCTCCACTGAAAATCTGTCACCGGCATGCACATCCACTAAAGGAGCCAATGCGCCGGAGAGAATAATTTCCCCTTTTTTAAAGGGAATGCCATAGCGTCCCAAGGTGTTGGCGAGCCAAGCGACAGCCTGAGCCGGGTGCCCCTGAACGGCACTGCCAAAGCCTTCCGCTACCGGCAGATCGTTCTGGCACATGGTCATGCGCACTTGAGCTAAATCGATACTGCGGGGATCAACGCGTTGCTCGCCCAGCACAAATACGCCGCAGGAGGCATTGTCAGCGACAGTATCGATAATGGAGATTTGCCAGTCATCAATGCGTGAATCAACCACTTCAACACAGGGGGCAACCCATTGCGTGGCATCGAGAACATCCATGGCGGTAATGCCGGGGCCGGATAAATCCTCTGCCAGACAAAAAGCAATTTCACCTTCTGCTCTGGGTTGGATGAGGTTGGCATCCGCCAGACTGATACAGGATTGATTGGGGTATTGCATGGTATCGGTCAGAAAACCAAAATCTGGCTGGTGGACATTAAGCATCTGCTGCACAGCCGCGCTGGTAACGCCGATTTTTTTCCCCACGACTTGCTCGCCGTCATCTAGTTTCAGCGCTAAAGTGGCCAGTGATATTTGATAGGCATCATCCAGTGTTAACTGTTCGCCAAAGGGTTGAGTAATCAGTGGCGCCAGCGTTTGACGCTGTTTCATCGCTTGATATAGCGCCTTAGCAAAGGTTTGATGCACTTGACTGGAGAGGGGCGGGTTATCTTCGGTAGTGCAACGGAGTATATTGCTGGCAGCTGATGTCATAAGGTGTTCCCCGATAATGTCAGTAACATAAAAAGTAAATAACGATTAAACCAAACTGGTATAGCCCGGCATGGCTAATGGCTGCAATGCCAGTGGGATGGACTGTTATCTCGGCGGGTTAGCCGGGATAACAGTATGCCCTGTGAGTCTGGGTTAGCTTTGTTTTGTATTCTGGGGCGGTTAACCGCCTCAAGGGGTGTCTTACTCTTTGCTGTTGGGTTAGTTGCTATCCGTTGACCACAGATCCGGCAAGCCAGGATCAGTTTGATGAATGATGCGCTTGAGCAACAGTTTAAGTGCCGTGACATCCCCCCGGCCTAACTCGTCGATTAACTCATCCTCAATGGCTTTGGCTTGGGCTATTTGGCCTAATGATGCTTGGCGGCCTTGCTCGGTGAGAAATACCTCTGCATCTGTGGTTTTACTCTCACGGTAAGCTAACAGGTTGGCGTGGATAAGTTGATCCAGTTGCCCTTGTGTCAGCGCTTGCCCGGTATAGTCAATGTGAGCGTTAATCTGTGCTAGCGTAAGGCCGTCGCGGATCGCCAATACCGACAAGGCAAAGAAATGGCTGCTGGTTAAATCATATTTAGCGAGCTCCTGTTGCATGCCTTTAAGCATCTGAAAGTGCGCGCGGCCCAGCAGATAACCGAGTAAGTCTTCGGTATAGCTGCATTCTAATGGGGCATCTGCCTGGCTGAGGCTGACATCTTGCCATGGCTTACGGGCCGTAAGTGCATATTGGCCACTTTGAAATACCAAGGGCGGCAGATTACTTTGGTCAAAATCCAGTACTTCACCAATAAAAATGACATGATCGCCGCCATCATGGATAAAGGCGGTTTTACACTGAAAGCGGGCACTGCACTGACTTAGAAGTGGTGCGTTAGTGATGCCTTGATCTAATTGCAAGTCTTTGAATTTATCCTCTCCTCGGGCGGCAAAGCGGTTGGAGAGTGCTTGTTGATCCATCGATAGCACATGTACATTCCAATGCTCTGCAGTATTGAATATCGGCAAACTGAGGGCAGTTTTTGCCAGACTCCACAGTACCAAGGGGGGCTCGAGGGAAACCGAGTTAAAGCTATTGGCCGTTAAACCAACCGGCTCACCATTATCAGCTTGAGTTGTGATAATGGTGACGCCGGTCGTGAAGGTGCCTAGGGCGCTGCGCAGGGCTTTAGGATCAATTTTTGGAGTGTGGTTGCTTGAGTTTGGCGCTGACATTGTCCATCCCTTATTTAATGCTTTTCTTTCAAGCCATTGGCTAGGGTCTGTTGATGTTCCGTGATTAAATTTTGTTCGAGATAAAAGCGTTTTAATCGCGGCGAGTGGGTTGCGGCCTAGTTATTCTAAGCAAAAGCCACTCAACAAAGAGTAAAACGCTTTTAGACGAACCCTTCGGGCAGCGTTTGGGGCGCCTTTCTACTGCGTTATCGGCTTATCAGGTAGCGCAACTACCTATCAAAGCCTCTGCCTTGTATAAAGCATCCTCAAATCGCTGCAAAAACAAACTTGAAACGTCAACAGACCCTAGAATCATGCACTCAGTATCTTTATGGGTTGAGACAGCGCCATCGTCGATTTGGACTAAAGCGATGAGGGACAATGTTATTTACTATGATGGTGCTCAGGATATATTTGGCGCCATTTGATGGCTGAGAGTGAATAGCTTAACTGAGGCAATAATGGTGGCAGATCCATGCTAAAAGGGGGGCTGTCCGGGAAGCTAACGTGTCGGCCTTATAAGATAAAGCCGACTAGGTTACTGATTTGTACTAGCCGGCTCAGTTTCTTTACTTGGTTGCCTATGTTTATTGATAAACACAGACGATAATTCGCGCTGCCGCTAAAGTGGCGTACGCTGTTCATTCCAGCGAAAACATGCGCCACCAGAGTGACAGCGGTTAGCCTGTTGGCAGGCTTTCATACTGGTGTGGAATGGATAATCAAACCAGCGCCATCTGTTATGTTTATCTCGCCACAGATGCTGACACACACCGATATCCCGAGTAGATACTTTCCAGCGGTAACAAGCTCCGCCATATTGACAGCGGTTGGCCGCTTGGCAACTGGCGGCTGTGGTATAACGTTTCGCCCACCGTGAATTCCCATCCCAAATCCATCTGCCATTAGCATGGCGCAACCATTGGCATTGTCCCGGCCAGTTAGGAGAGAAATTTTCAGCAGAATTTGCCGCAGATTGGGGAAGGCTGGTATCACATCGCCCCGGTGCACATTGGAAGACCTCTGATGTTGAAGCAAATGGCAGACCACTACCAGCACCGTGTTCAACGCCTGGCAGACCACCGACTGCGCCACCTATGGTGCAATTACCAACCGACAACATACGTTGGTCAAATGCTTCTACTGTTGTAGCAACTGTGACGGTAGGAGCTAAGGTAAAAATAACACTGTCTAGCACATGACTGAATCGCTGAGGGTTAAAATATCGCAGGGCATTTTCTAAGCTTTGATAGTCGTTTATGTCTGCCATCACCAAGTCTTGAAACGCTTGTTGAGAGGCAAAAGTTCTATCTCGTGTTGGGATACCATGTAAGCCATTGCGAGTACGAATAAAGACCGTCGAATGAGATTCTACTTCTTGCGTGACGGCATCCATAACGGTACCCACAGTAATAAATAGCGTGCCTGTGGGACTGTTGCGCATTTCTGTCAGCATTTGCTGCAGTTCGGTAGCACCTAAGCGTTCGGTTTGGTTGAAGTAAATAGAAGACGAGAGGCTTAAACCACTGCCACCAATCATATTGGCTATCGCATCGCCAGTGACATCCTGTAGAAATAAAATGGCATCTCGTGCGGTATTTTGTTGATCATAAATTTGGGTTGATTGGGCAGTGAAACGCTGGCTGAATTGATTAAATAGTGCGGGGAAGCGTTGTTGAAAACTGGCCATCGTGGTTACTGCCGCATCGAGTGTAAACAGTTGTGGCCCAACTGATGCTGTTGGTGGATTATTGCCGTGCCGGTGCATTTCTAAAATCATTTCTACCGCATGGACCAAGCAAGCCCCACAGATCCCGGCAAATTGAGAGCCACCATTATGGGTAGTAATACTAAATAGCCGAGATATCCAAAGAGAAAGATTAAAGTTATGCGGTAGGCGAAGCTGAGTATGATTGGCTTGCAAAGGATTATCAGGTGGGTTGGTAAATACCCCAGGGCTAGGACATATTCCTGGCCTCAAGGAGCCAAGGTAATTTCCCCAGAAATAGCGCTTTCTGCTGGCTGTTTCACCGCCATCTTGAAACAGGTATAAAGGTTTAAACAGATCAGGGATCTTACTCACTGCATTAGGTTTGATGGTATAGCCGGTGCCAATTAAAATGCCTCCAGCGCGCTCGACACCAAAAAAGTTACCTTTAATATCTGTGATAATTAGGTTATGGATACGGTTATTATTTTTACCTGAGGTGCTAGTCGTTATATTCCATTTTAATGGCTGGGGAACAATGCCATCGGCGTATCTATCTGGGCATTGTTGAAAAGAGATAAACTCACTGTCTTTACTCGAACCAATCATATTTGAGCGCAGACAGTATTGGTTGCCATCACTCAACACTGTGGTGATTTGCTTGGTATCAGGGTGATATCTGAGTTTCCCGCTACTGATTTTGCCATCTTTACCTAAAATACGGGTAAAGGATTGTCCGTTAAATGAATAATGAAAATTAAAATCATAGGCGAGGGTAAAAGGGGCAGGAACTAAAGCAAAGAGGATTTTTCTCCCCGTCACTTTTAAATCATATAATTTTGCGCTGTTTGCTGCAGTGGCAAGATACCAATTGATTTCCTGTAGCCTATTACCTGTATGTTGATTAATCATTTGTTCTGTATCGGCATTATATTTCCATATTTGCCGGACATTATTTACCGAGCAGGGATGTAATTCTATATAATAATAGGTGTCACGATTGCTCGTCGCGGTATCTGTCATACACAGATAACGTTCGTTATTTTCATCATCGGTAATGAGGGTAGAGATATGGCCATGGACATCATAGCGCCAGTCATGGCCGATACAATCAAGGGCGCTGTCTCTCGCTAGCTCATAGGCATAATATGTGTTGTCTTTGGATGACAGTGATGGTGCAACACAATAGCTATAGCCATTTCTGATGCTGACTTCAAAATTGGTGTCAAGCGCCGGGTCGGTCTTTTCTGGGGTGGCAGCCTTAGCGGACGATAATAGGAAGCACATTATCAGTGTGGGTAGGAAACTGTGTAATTTTATGCATTTGGGTAGATGATACATGTTCCGTCCTATTATTGTTATTTATTGCTTTAGTGAGTCTAATCTGTATCTATTTAAATCTATCTATTAGGTATTGATTTATAAAGAGGAGTAAAGATTATTGGATAGTTAGTGGGTATATTTATACGTTATAGTAATTATTTATAGAAATAAATTTAAAGTATAAATTATGAAATTTGTATAGCCGGTTATTTTAAGTAAAGGATATATAAATACCCTAGTATTATTGGTGAGGTGTAATATCGCTATTCAGACATGACAGGGGACTTCTTATTCATTGATAAAATAAATGTGATATGAATAAATGAGTTGTACTTATAGACATCCTGTATTGTTTATATTTACTCCGATTAATTCATTCACAGTAAACGATGAACTAATCGGAGGCTTAATTAAGTGCTAGCAGTATGACGTATCAGGTTTAATCCACGACAGTCACATTGGGAAAATTAGCTTTAACGCATTTCTCGTAATCCCCAGCCTTAAAAGCAGAATAGGGAGTTTGATAGCCGACCAACTGGCAAGCGTAGGCTGCACCATCAGGGGTGTCAGCTGACCACCCCCAATCTTTTTCCCAATAAATATTGATTGCTCCGGCACCATCAGCATCAAATTGTTGCATGCCTTTACAACCTAACACTTCATTCTCATCAATTGGCACATCGAGGTAATTAGCAAATGAGGTGAAATAGCTAATACGGTTACGCGATTGTGCCACTTCGACACTCCCGCCACATTCAACGCCGCCATTGATAATTTGGGTGGTGACCCCAAACCCTGGGGTCAGTCCATTGGCCAGATCGCGGTTATTGGGTTGCCAAGTACCATCAATGACATGCAGCATTGATGGCTTGGGTGGTTGGGGATAGCTGAAAAAGAATACCGCAGAGGCCAAATTGAGCCATGTATCAGCAACTAACTCAGGATTATCTAATAAGGTTCTGACTGTGCCAAACATGGCTTCAGAGAAAGGTCCGTAGTTATAGTTATAACTTAACTGCTTGGCACCCCTACCAAAATAGGACTTAAATTCGCCATTTGCAAAAGTACCACATGGCCAAGTTTGTCCTTGCCAGACATTGGGGTTACATTCACCGTTATATCCGCCTCGCATGGTTTCATTCCAGCCCATTTCTCTGACATGAACCAATGCTTGACGCCATTCTGGGACATCCCAATGGGCGGTATGACCACCGGTTTCTTGGGCAAAATGCGCAAACATGGTAGCCAATGTTCTGCGACATATGGCATCGGCATTGCGGCCGTCAGGGTAATCCTGGCAGATCGCAGGGAACTTGCCGATAGCTTGTAAAAATTTTCGGTAACTGTAAGCCTCATCCCGTTTGGGGAACAAATAGTCCCAATCTGTCTGAGATAAAATTTCCTCTACCCGTTTGACGTTGTCAGGGTTGGCTTGCCCGCTAGGGAGAATGTGTTCCACAACATCGTTATTTCTGGTACGGATAGCCTGTTTCACCGCTGTCATTGCTGGAAAATCTGTTAGTTCGGCTTCTTTGGCCATCAGTGCCGCCCGGGTGATGGTATAACCTGTCCCCGGCGCTACAGGTGCGGGAGCTTCTGGTGTAGGCATTACTGGCTGAACAGGGGCTGGCGCTGGGGGCGTAATGGGCGGTTGTGGGGTGGGGATTACCGCGACAGGGGGCGATACTGGCTGGGGAACATCAGAGTGAGAGATGAGCTCCCAAGCCTGAGTCCATGCGGTTCCGGTTCCCGGGGCGTAAGCCCAAGCTGCACCTGAACACCAAGGCACAGTGACGCCGGGAATACAGCGATAGCGTTTCCCCTGATGTTGAACGATATCGCCGCCCTGATAGTGTTGGTTTGTACTGTATGTCGGGATATCTTCATTTGTCGGTGGCGTTTCAGGGGTTGTACCAATTGGGGCGGTGACAGGTGGTGTGTCTGGAGAAATTTCACCTTTGCCTTCAGAGAGTAATATCCAGGGGGATTCCCAGGGTACATCAGTAATATCTGCAGGAGACTGATTCGGGTTTGCCCACCATTGTGTTTGATAAATATCGCCATTGAAAGAGACTTGCTCTCCTCCTGGATAGCTTTTAGTTGGATCATAAAGGGGGGCTGCAGTAGCTGCAAATGATATGGTGAGTAACGATATGGCTAAATAGTTAAATTTCATCATGTCATTCTCATGTTATTCATCGTCATCTCGTCGCCAGAAAATTTTGTTTTCTCTTTTACCGTTTATGAAGTTGCTATGATTGAGGTGAATAAAAATTATAAGTAAAAAGTCATATGGTTTAGTTAAGAATCACAAAACTGGTATTAATTATTAATGTTTACAGTTGGATATAATGCCAGTGTAAGACAAATACCATTGTTTAAGATTCAAAATATTATATAAACCTACACTGGTAAAGATTAAAATTCAATTCAGATATCGAATAAAAATCATGGTGTTTCCATCAGGGTGAATATGGCCGAGGATGTTATTTAGAGATATAGATAAAGTGGTACAACTTAATAATTATATAGTTAGAAGTATTATATATTGTTTATTGGATAATGCTTGGAATAGCGAGACAAGTCTGTTGTGAAATTATAAATATCATTATCAGTATCAGTATCAGTATCATAGTGAATAATTTGGTGAGTGAAATAGTGGATATGAACAATAGAATATTGTTACCTGTGTGATTTATACTGATATATGTTTGGATGTGAATATTGGATTGTTTATCACCAGTTTGCTTCAGTAAATTCATTATGACTGTTGTGACTGTTCAGTAGAATTTTGCAACCTAAATTTTCATGTTTATCAATCGGTACATTTAAATAACTTGAGAAGGATCTAAAGTTATATATTCTCCGTAGCGAAGCAGATGTTTCAATATTACGGTTACACTCTTTATCGCCGTTAATAATTTGTGTTGTTATGCCAAATCCTGATGTTAACCCTCTTTTTCTATCAATTTCTGTTGGCTTCCAACTGCCATCAATTATTTCAATTATTGATGTGTTATTTGCTTTGTTATTGCTTATTAAATACATGGCATAAGTGAGTTCTAACCATGCACCATTAATCATTGCTGATGAAAAAAACTCATTTCCAATAGGGTGAAATACAGTTTGAAAAAAATGCAAATATGGAATGTTGCTATTGTCGATATTAGTGTTGATGTTAACTGTGTTTACGCTAATGCTTCTCTTTATATATTCATTAAGGTAATTAATATGTTTTGTCCATTTGATTTCTCTTAGTTTCGCTAACCCTAACCGCCACTCTGTAATGTGCCATTGTTTGCTTTTAACACCTGTATCTATGACAAGGTGGGAAAATAACGTTGCTAAAATCCGGCGGCAAATGGCATCGGCATCTCGACCATCATGATAATTTTGGCAAATATTAGGAAATCTACCGATTGCTTGGAGAAATAATGTGTAGGTGTATTTTTTATTTCGTTTCGGGAATAAATAATCCCAATCAGAATAAGATAAAATGCTTTCAACGCGTTTAACGTTGGTGGGGTTGTGAACTGATAATGGTTCTATGTCAGAAGTACTTATGGTGTTAACTGGGACAGGATGATTGTGTTTAATTAAGGATTGAGTATCTGGCAGTTTGTCGTGAGTCGTGGCTTTACTCCATCCCCCTATTAATAAAATGGACAGTAAACAATAAAACAGTCTTACTTTTATCTGCATATAATGGCCACCTAACTAATTTGGCATCCATGCAGAAATAGGGTTAGCAATTCAATTAAATAGTTAATACTTAACGTCTATACCTTAACGTCTATATCTTAGTGTCTATCTCTTAATGTCTATATTTAGATATCTCCTGCCTCGTAATAGTTGTAGCTATATGTAATATAACGTCTGTCATTTGCGTCAATGTAAACGATAAAACCAACCTGAAAATATTGACATCTTCCGATATAAATTACCTTGGTTAATTGCAAAATGCAATACAGTGATTATGCTATTGTTAGAGTGTGGTTAGTTATTGATTAATATATGATAAATCTTGTTTACTGTCCGTTGCTAATAATCTATTTTGCTCACTTTACTGCTTAAAAATAATCCCTATTACTCATTAATAGGTGTGGTGATATATAACGTGTTGAAATTATTAACCTAAAAATCTGATCAAAAAATCATTGATAAAGGGGTGATTAATTCATTATTTAATATTTTTAGTTATCGCATATTACAATATTCATATATGAAACAATCTCCAACGAGATAGGCTGTAATGTCCCGTATATAGTTTGGGCAGTAAGAGTGGTCTGTTTGGACCATGCCTGTAGTGGCCTGCTGATGTATTAAAAAGGCTGATAAATGCGCTGCTTACCCTATCAGTGAAGGTTTCAGATATCACTTTATTATTGGGAGTTAAGTGACGGCACATGTACATATTAAAGAATAAGGAAGTCATACTATGTCAGCATCAGTCTCACCATCACTTACGGAGCCATCTGCTACTTCATCTGTTGATGCGAATAGTGCACTGTCGGCGTTATTGCATCGACAGCAACAAGCGCATTTAGCGCATATGCAAATTAGCGTGAATGAGCGTCGGGAGCGTTTGCAGCAAGTGATTGCATTGCTGGTGGAAGGACACCAATCATTGGCCGCGGCCATGGAGGCTGATTTTGATGGCCGTAGTAAAGGCTTTTCGCTGATGAATGACGTGCTTGGCTCGATGGCCAGTTTAAAGCATGTGCGAGATAACCTTATTCATTGGGTACCGGAACAGAGTCGAACGCCTTTTGCCCCGTATGACCAACTGGGTGCTGATGCTAAGGTAATCTATCAGCCTAAAGGCGTTGTTGGCATTATGGGAACCTGGAACGCTCCAGTATTTACACTGCTTAGCCCGCTGGCTTGTGTGTTAGGAGCGGGAAATCGAGCCATCCTTAAACCTTCTGAATTGGCCCCTCGTACCGCTGAAACATTGGCTGAGCTATTCGCGCGTTTTGTTGACCCAGCTCTGGTTGCTGTGATAAATGGTGATGCCCGAGTCGGCGCGCAATTTGCCGCCCAACCATTTGACCATTTAGTGTTTACCGGCTCTACAGCGGTTGGGCGCAAAGTGATGGCTGCGGCTTCAGCGAATCTTACCCCCGTCACGCTGGAACTGGGCGGCAAGTCGCCGGCAATTATTGGTAGCCAAGGGGATCTGGATGAGTATTGTCGCCGTTTGGTTTTGGCCAAGGCGACCAATGGCGGGCAATTATGTATCAGCCCAGACATTCTTTATGTTCCTGAGGATAACCTCGCGACGGTTATCGATAGCCTTTGCCACTATTTCCGGCAATATTATCCTACTGTCACCGGTAATACTGATTATGTCCCGATTATCAATCAACATCACTATGAGCGTATTTGTGGCTTAGTGGATGATGCAAAAAAACGTGGCGTAACAGTGATTAGTAGCCATGATGTTTTAGCGATACCAGATCGCCGTCTGCCGCTGCAATTGGTGATATGCCCTGATGATGATGCGGCCATTATGCAGGAAGAAATATTCGGGCCGGTATTGATTATCCGCACTTATCAGCAGATAGATGCCGTGATTGCCGATATCAACCGCAGATCGAACCCGTTGGCATTGTATTATTTGGGGACCGATGTGGCAGAGCAACAGCAGGTCTTGAATCAAACCCGCAGTGGTGGGGTGACCATCAATGATGCTTTAATGCATGCGGCGATGCATGATGCGCCCTTTGGCGGTACGGGCGCATCAGGAATGGGACATTATCATGGTCGAGAAGGTTTTTTACAGTTCAGTCATGCAAAAACAGTCTTTACCGTTCCTGCGCATGATCCTCGGGCAGAGTGGGGCATGTTACCGCCATTTTATGATGGGTTTGATGCAATGATGGCGTCACAAGTTGTACCTGATTGAGTACCTTATCGGTAGTGCTTTTCTAAGATTCACCTTAGGCTGTATATAAATACAGCCTAAAGTGATTTTAGGATTTGTTTATGACATGTTTACGATGAATATTAATCGGGCAATGAACGTTTTTGCTTATCGGCAAATATAACGGGACTTATGTAAAAAAGCACAGTGCGTATACCGCGCACTGTGCTTTTTGTTAGAGGAGACTAGTTAACCTTGCCTGTGGGTTATGGCTGATACAAGCTGAAGATTACTCAGGCTTGATAGTGTAAGGCTCTGTTCCCCTAGGGACGTAGGTGCCTTCGCATTTATCCAGAAACTCGGCTTTGCGGGCTCTGGAATTATAAAACTGCTTGTACCAAATTCTGGCTTTCATAAAGGGGCCGTCACTGGGCAAGAACAGGCCATTAAGGCAGGGGCCTTTATTGGTCCAGACCTGAAAATCTTGCTCAAATGCTAACTTACTGGCGTGTTGGAACTGACGGGCAGCGATAGCATCCTCCACCGTTGCGGTGGCATTGCCATTGGGCGATTTCACCAACAGCGCATGCCATACCCGCACTGAACCATCTTCCACCGGCGTATGGGTGATCATCAAAATAGACTCGTAATAACCGGTTAGGTGTGAAATCAGCACTCCTGGTCCATGGTAGCGGGTATCTGTGTGCAAAATTGGGCTGACACCATCATCCCCGACTAAGGTCCGGTGCGGGCCACACTGACGCTGGATAGCATAATGGCCAGTGAACTCATTCTCATAGCGTTGCACGGTTGAGCCGTGGATTGGACTGAGATGGCCATAATCACAGATATTGTCGATCACTTCCTGTGGATGTTGCTCCAGCATACCTAAATCATCAAATTGCCATTGTACCCAGTCAGCTTGGTCCCATTGGGGCAAGGAGGGGTGATCCCACTCAGGTTCACCATTTTCCGGATCATGCCAGACCCAAATCGCCCCTAAGCTTTCCACCACCGGCCAGGATTTAACACAGGCCGTTTTGGGAATAGGGCCTTCATGGTACGGAATATCATCACATTGCCCATCAGGACCGAAACGCCAGGCATGATATGGGCAACGGATCCCATCACCATCAATATTGGTGCCGCCACCGTCAATGATCACATAGGAGGTATCATTTTCCGCCGCCAAATGGGTCTTCATATGGGGGCAATAGGCATCAAGTAATACTACCCGCCCCGTTGCGCGGCCGCGGTATAGCGCAAAGTCGCGGCCAAAAAAACGAATTGCCAGCGGCTTGTGGGTATTGATTTCATCAGCGGTGGCAATCATAAACCAGCCCCGTGGGAAGGTGAAATCACCCAGGCGATAATCCTGTGATGTAGCCATAGTTCTCTCCTTGTAACGTGATCTTATTTACCGGCCTGTGGTGCCATGGGCTGCCAGTTTTTTGTGCTTATATAATCGGGCGTTATTCCGGTGTGACTATTTCACCGGTAGCGCATTATCTGTGTCATTGAGTTCTGCGGAGTCACGCTCATCTGTGGTCGTGACATCATCAAAGTCATCAGTCGCAATGCGTTGGTCGCTAAGTGCTTTGATACGCTCGCTGTATGGCGCAGCGGCTTTGTAATAAAACCAAGCCGATAGCAGCAGCAGTGATAAGGTGGCAATTAAGGCATATTTGAGACCATCTTGCCCCAGTGATACGCCAAACAGATCGCTCAGGGTACCGGTAAGCAGTGGGCCAAATCCGGCGCCAAACAGGGTTAAAAACAGATTCAGTGCCGCAGCACCTGTGGCCCGTTGACGGCTGGTCATCAGGTGGCTGACGGCGGCATAAGACAGGCTGGGCCACCAAGAGGCGAAAAAGCTAAATAGCGCGGCAAAGATAATAGCGTGGGGCACTTTGAGTTCGCCCAACATCCAAAAGGCATCCGCTGGCCAGAGCATAAAGGCAACGCCAAGAGGCAGGCTTATCAATATCCCAATCATGGGCATTTTTACCTGCCAGCGCGGATCGCGACTGGCTAATCTATCACAGTAAAGGCCGGAGAATATTGAGCCAGCAGCAGCAAAGATACCGCCCGCAATACCAAAGCTTATCCCGGCATGGGCCAGTGACATATCATAGTTACGCACCATAAAGGTTGGTGCCCAAATGCCGTAGCCGTAACCAGCCATCCCTGCCAGTGCACAGCCCATAGCGACCCAGACAAACCCTTTGACTTTGATTATGCCGCTTAACTGCGCCATAAAGGGGCGGTTGTCTTTTGCTTGTTTCTTTCCTGCTGTGGGCTGGTCATACACCCCGTGACCGGGATCTTTACAGAGGATAAACAGCAGCGCTGCCAGCAAAATACCCGGGGCTCCGAACCAGAGAAAGACGGCCCGCCAGCCATACTCCTGCGCAATCCAGCCACCTAATACCATGGCAGCCAATAACCCTATATGGGGGCCAAGCATCAAGGCGCTGATGGCAAGTGAACGCCGGTGAGGCGGATACAGATCTGACACCATGGAGATCGACGGCGCCATGCCGCCAGCTTCCCCTACCGCGACCGTCATCCGCGCCAGCATCATTTGCCAGAATTGTTGCGCCATACCACAAGCCATGGTGGCAAAACTCCACAGCCCGCAACAAATTGCCACAATATTACGCCGGTTAGCCCCGTTATCAGCCATGCGTCCCAATGGCAGGCTTAATCCGGCATACAAGATGGCAAAAGCCAGGCCGGTTAACAGGCCCATCAGGGTATCGGACACACCAAATTCTTGCTTGATAGGCTCAAGCACAATGGCAATCACATTGCGATCAATAAATGAAAACACGTAAACCAGGGCCAGTAACACTAGGGTGGTGTGGGTACGCCAATTGACCGGATTGGGGGATGACTGCATGACTTGCTCCTTGTCTGGGCCCGGGGCAGATATCTTGGATATCCCTTAATGGACATAGGTGGACATCTTGTGGCGTTCCTGCTTTGTCGTCCCAGCCACCGCGATTAGCAATATTCATCATTTATGGCTGATATAACCACGATGGTGAGTGATGCCTGCTTCTGTACTGAGCCTTTATGTCAAAAACGATTGTTTAAGATTCAATGTCCGTGAATTTGTTATGGATTTTCTGTTTGTGATAGCCAAAAGGTAGCGGCCACAAAAAATGCAACATCGTCCTTTTGGACGTATTTGCCAGCCATGGAATGGATTTTCATGGAGCCATCAGTTTGGCGGGAAATCCGCTGGAGGACATTTGACTATACCCAAGGCAACAGCATCTAAAGTGACAAGATCACCCCATGACGAAAAGCGGGGTTCCGGCTGCCCATCGATCACGCAGCCGCACGCATTTCCCTTGTTGCCGTCTGGATCAGACCAGCACTTCGCCGCTGAATCACTTAGCAATACACAAGATGCGGCGGCGTATCGGCTGCCAGAAGCTTCTGCTGCTTTCCCCGATATGGGTGATGCTGATGCCAGTACTAATGCCTGTGTTGATGCGAAAGGCAATCTTGATGGTGAACTGCGTTTTCCATTAGCGCCGCCGGCGCCTGGTGGTCATGCGGTAAGCGTCGCGCCGGGGATACTCTGGGCCAGAATGGCCATGCCGATGGCGCTGGATCATATCAATGTTTATTTATTGGAAGATGACGACGGTTGGTATGCGCTGGATACCGGGTTAGCGCTGGATACCACCAAGCTTGCTTGGCAGCAGTTATTGAGCCGTTACGGCAATGGCAAACCGCTCAAAGGGGTGATTTGTACCCATTTTCATTACGATCATGCCGGGTTAGCCCCTTGGTTGATGCAGGCATTTGATGTGCCTTTGTACATGACTGGCGGTGAGTATTATTTCTTGCGCGCAGTGGCCACCAGTCATGGCCCGGCCTTGTCGCAATCTTTAACGGGATTTTATCGCCGTTTAGGTGTGCCACAAACGGTGCAACAACAGATATTTGATACGGTCAGTAAAGATCCTTTTATGGGCAGTTATCCTCCCAGTTTTCGTCGCCTTAGTGATGGGGATACGCTGGAAATTGGTAACCGTCAATGGCAGGTGGTTATTGGCGCTGGCCACTCGCCGGAGCATGCCTGCCTTTGGTGTGCTGACGATGCGTTACTGCTCAGTGGCGATCAACTGCTGCCCAAAATTAGCTCCAACGTGTTAGTTAATGAAATTGAGCCTGAGGCGAATCCACTGTCAGATTGGCTTGACTCATTACAACGTTTGGCATCGCTCCCTGGCGATCCCTTAGTTCTGCCAGCCCATGGGCCGGTATTTTATGGTCATCGTCTTCGTGCTGCGCAGATTAGTCAGCATCATCAGCAGCAATTACAACTGTTGCAGCAAGCCATTGTTGAGCAAGGCAGTATCAGTGTGTATCAAGGATTATCGATACTCTTTCCCCGTAAATTAGGGCCGGTTGAAACCATGTTGGCCTTGGGGGAAACCCTTGCGCATCTTAATTATCTGTTGTGGCAGGAGAAAATTTTTATTCAGTCTGGCGCGGACAATGCGGCCGACAGTTATTGCCCCTTAAGTGATGAGTTCGATTTTGTCTATGAGCCGAGCGAAGATGACACAGCATAAAGCCAGCGATGCAGCAAAGTTAAGAAGGCGCTAATTAGCTTGCCGCGCAAGGGATTGCTTTAGCCTTTGGCTTGGCTTGCCAGAGCTGCAAGTTCAACAGCCAAGTTTGAGTTGCTGGCTCAAGCTATTGCTGAGGTGATGAACAGGCTCGATTAATAAGCTCGGTTGACAAGATAGCCACTGAGCTTAGTTACATAGCTTAGTCACTCAGCTTAGCTAGTCATACAGGATGAGTTTCTGTTCGCTGAGCTGGCGTCAGAGCGGCTTAGACTGAATAAAACGATTTAAAAACATAATAATCAACAAGATATTAGCTATTTATCAGGAGTATTACGTCATGGATGCAGTTGCCCGCGCAATGGAGGTCAGTGCCCAGCTGACCGCACCCGGAGCCCCTTTTGAACTGACTGTCAGGGAGAAAAGGGGTCAGGCATTGCCGGTTTACCGCCATGCCCCGCAGAGTCTGGCCGCCGTGGTCGAGCAAGCCCGTCGAGACGATGACGTTTGTTTTATGGTTTACCGCCAAGACAGATGGAGTTTTAAGCGTTTTTTTGCTGAGCTGGATGCGCTGTGCCATTGGCTGCATGAAGCGGGTGTCGGGCCGGGGAGTGCGGTGGCGATAGCCTGTCGTAACCGGCCGGAGTGGGTGGTGGCCTTTTGTGCCTTGGCTCGCATTGGCGCTGTGCCTGCACCACTAAATAGTTTTGGTAAGCAAGAAGAATTGCTCGCGGCTATCAATGACATTCAACCTGAACTGCTGATTTGTGATAAAGACCGGCTACGGCGATTGAGTCAGCCAAATCCTCAAGCTGACGCGAATGGGGCGGTGATCAAATTGCCGCCGCTACTGTTAATTGGCAATCAAAGCCAGACAGAGCAAGCCTGTATAAGCCCAGACGCCAGTATACCCAGTGTCAAAAATGGCGGGGTAACGGGGCATATCACAGAGTATGGGCAAGTGATCTCCAGTTATCTTGATCAGCCGCCATTGCCATTGCCTGTGTGTCATACCGATGATCCAGCACTGATTTTGTTCACCTCCGGGGCGACCAGTCGCGCGAAAGCGGTATTGTCCAGTCAACAGGCGGTGTGCCAAGCCTTGTTTAATATCGATTACATTTCGGCTCTGTCTGCCATGACATCCCCTGATATTGTCAAAAACATCATGGCAAGGGCGTGTGAGCCAGTGATCCTGACGGCGGTACCGCTATTTCATGTCAGTGGTTTGCATGCTCAACTCCTCACGGCGCTACGCACCGGGCGGCGGCTGGTCTTTATGCACAAATGGGAGCCGGTTCAGGCGCTGGAAACGATGCGTCAGGAGCGGGTAACCCAGTTTAATGGTGCGCCTTCAATGGTGATGCAGTTGCTGCGTGAACCTGCTTTTTTTGCCCCGGATATTTTGGATAACTTCTCTGGCCTTGGCTTTGGTGGTGCAGGGTTGCCGGAAACCTTGGTGGAACTGGTACTGGATAAGTTGCCGCAGCAGATGGTGGGTATCGGGTTTGGCATGACGGAAACCAACGGGGTTGGCTCGGCGGTATCTGGCGATCTTTTTCGCGGTGCCCCCAAAAGCTCTGGGGTGATTTCGCCATTGATCGAGGTGCAAATTACCAATCCTATCGGCGAGGTGATGCCGGTGGGGCAGACGGGGGAAGTGTGCCTAAAAGGTATCACTGTGATGGATGAGTATGTGGGGAACCCGGCGGCCACGGCTGACACTATACGCAACGGTTGGCTGCATACCGGCGATTTAGGGTATCTGGATGATAACAGATTTCTGTTTATTGTTGACCGGTTAAAGGATGTGATTAATCGCGCTGGCGAGAATATTGCCGCGGCAGAAGTTGAGTCCTGTTTATTGCGTCATACCGCAGTGCGCGAGGCGGCGGTATTTGGGGTCCCGGATGAAGAGACGGGTGAGGCGGTGGTGGCCGTGGTCTCTGTCGTGAGTAGCGCAGTTGATGAGCAACAGCTGCGAGACCATGTCGCTGGGATACTCGCTGCGTATAAAGTGCCGTCGCGGATCCATATTTTGGCGCAGAACCTGCCACGTAATCCGGCCGGTAAGTTATTACGCAGTCAGTTGAAACAAACCTATAGCACTGATACTGCGACTGCTTAATGCTAAGGCGGCCAGTGCGATTATTCAGTGCCTATGTCGTGGCAGTGGCTATTAGCAATATTGAAGCGCCACTTTTAACTTGCACAGGCACAGATACTGGTATGAGCCAGGGGGCGTGTTGAATGTCATGTGTGAATAATTCTGATGGCAACAACCAACTCGTATCATGAAAATGGTTATCAGTAAGCTGTGCAACAAATGCTCATAGATTATGCAATAAAGGGTTGTTGAATAAGTATTTGTTATATAAATGATTTGCAGGTCGAAATGCTAGAGTTATAGCGTGTGTATGGCATCGTAATTGCTGGTGGACAGTGATGTGCGTCAGCGAGTTAAACAATTACGATGAAAATTATTGCAGCGAAATTATTGTGGTCAGCTCGCTGGTAGCGATCTAGCAAGATGGCGTTTTAATGCGGGCTTATCTGGTGCATCACGAGTGTGCCATCAAAGCTTGATTACATGTTGAAAATGGAATGTCGGTAAGGGATGCAGTGATTAGTGGATGAATTATTTTCATGGCTTCTTATGTCTTAACCGCATCTATTCAACTGCGCCTTAGTTACCGTGTTTTTAGCTAAGCGTGCTGCTAGTTAACTCTGTCGTTAGATGTGCATCGAGCGATGTCGCTAAGGTGAGGCTTCGGCAAGCGTGATAAAAACTAAGTCGCTTTGTTAATGCCAGATGCATTACATATATATATGTTAGGCAAGTACGCAATTTTGTATTTATAAGGCATCGGTGCTCACTGTATGCCTAGTTGAACAAGATTAACCTTGATGTTCTCGGCATGCCTAAATGCTCGGCATGCCTAAATGCTTGGCATGGCATAGCGTTAAGGGCATCTCTGAGGGTGGGCTTAGTTATTAATTAGCTGGCATGGGTGCTTTAGTGGCTATTGGTGCTTTAGTGAGGAGTGGTGTTTTGCTGAGCAGTCGTTTTTTTAGTTGATATTCGCGCTTAAGCAGGAATTAGGGAGCAGGAATTAGGGCGGGATAAGTTGGATGCCCATGTGCTTGGTATGTTTAGTGGCAGTCGAGAACTGGTTTTGGGTCATCTGTTGAACTTCGCTTTAGCCACATTTTTTGTTTCACTCTTTATTTAGCTGGTTATCCAGCAGGTTACTTAGCAGCTTATTTCGTTGGTGCATGGCAGAAGTTTTTGAACCGTATTCAGATTTCACGCTTGGCTGACTTAGATATAGCACTGAGATATCGCGCATAGATATCGAGATGAGATCTAGCACTTGGATGTTGTACTCGGATATTGCCCTTGTTTGTAGAGCTTGAATACCTACATGGGCGAAAAAAGCATTAAACACAAATGGATGGGATGCCACTTGGGTGGCGCAATTGCAGGAGAGCATAATGACAGCAGAGCATAACAGCGCAGAGAAACACAATAGCGCCGATGTGGTAATTATCGGCTCCGGTGCCGGGGCGCTAGCTGCGGCGGTATTTGCTGCCGACCATGGTATGCAGGTGCTGGTGGTGGAAAAAACCGATAAATACGGTGGCACATCCGCGCTCTCCGGTGGTGGAATTTGGATCCCCAATAATGATCATTTCCGCGCCAAAGGCGGGGATGATAATTATCAAAAATCATTAGCCTATTTACAGGCCGCTACTGCAGGCTTGGTGAGTGACCGCAGATTACATGCCTATCTGGATAATGCACCGAAAATGATTCGATATTTGGAAAAATACAGCCGGGTCAAATATGCGGTGGCAGAAAAATACCCTGACTATTACCCCCATTTAGATGGCGCACTGGCAGGTGGTCGCACACTTGATCCGGAACTGTTTGATACCAGTGTGCTGGGCGATGAAATTGACAACCAACGCCGCGCCTCAGCATCAACCCTGTTGATGGGCAAAATTGCTTGGACGGCAAGGGATGCACATAAAGCCATGGCGCGCGAGCGAGGATGGCGTTGGTTGCTGATAAAACTCATGCTCAGATACAAACTGGATTTTTCCCAGCGGCGTAAAACTCGCCGTGATCGCCGAGCGGCGCTGGGATCAGGTTTAATTGCATCACTGCGTAAATCACTGTTGGATCGTGGCATCCCTCTGTGGCTAGAAACTGATTTTACCGATTTGATTGAACATAACGGCCGCATAAGTGGGGTGAAATTAAAGCGGGATGGCAAAACACTGTGCGTTCACGCTCGTAAAGGGGTCATCTTGGCCAGTGGTGGGTTTGAGCAGAATCAAGCCCTGCGGGATAAATATTTGGGGCGCGGCAGCCAGTGTCATTGGAGTGCTACTCCACCCGGTGCCAATACTGGCGCAGCTTTGGAAGCCGGGCTGAAAGTGGGTGCCGCTACTGAGCTAATGCAATGGGGGTGGTGGGCTCCCACCATTAATGTTCCCCGTGAAGATAAGGCAAGAGCCGTGTTTGCCGAGCGGGCTTTCCCCGGCGCGATAGTGGTTGATGGCAATGGTCAGCGGTTTTTCAATGAGGCGGCGCCCTATCTGGAATTTGGTCAGGCCATGTATGACAACCACAGTGCCACTGGTGGTAAGTCACTGCCATCTTGGGTCATTTTTGATGCCTCATTTCGGTTTAATTACGCTATGGGACCGTTGATGCCGGGGCAGATTATGCCCGACAGCCGTTTACCCAAAGATTGGCAGGATCAGCTGTTTTTTAAAGCAGATTCCCTTGCAGCGCTGGCGGATAAAATTGGCATCGATGCCGCCGGGCTTGCAGAGACGGTTGAGCGCGTAAACGGCTTTGCACAAACCGGGGTGGATGAAGACTTTGGTCGCGGCGGCAATGTCTTTGACTGTTATTACGGTGATACCAATGTCAAACCTAACCCCTGTTTGGCACCTATCAGTAAGGGGCCATTTTATGCAATGCCGATGCAGGCGGGAGATATCGGCACTAAGGGGGGCTTGTTAACGGATGAATTAGCCCGGGTGGTGAAAGAGGATGGCGCCGTGATCCCCGGTTTATATGCCATAGGTAACTGCTCGGCATCGGTAATGGGAGAAAGTTACCCCGGAGCAGGTTCTACCTTAGGCCCAGCGATGACTTTCGGCTTTATTGCTGCCAACCATTTGCAGTCTCAGGCCGCAATTGAACCAGATTCACCGAATACAGATGGACGTGAGGCAGAACATCCCCAAGCCGAGCAGATAGTTGCTGAGTCTGATAACAGCCAAGCCCCTCATGTGGCCAAGGCAGGTTGATATGACGGCAACTGACACAAGTACTCATATAACGGCTCAGAAAAGTGCTCACACAACCGAAATATTACCCCCCAAGACTGTGACTGAGCATAGCATTCATTGGCATATGACTACCCAAGTGCTGGTTGCCGGGTGGGGGGCCGCGGGTGCCTGCACTGCACTAGAAGCGAAATCCCATGGGCTGGATGTGATTGTTGCCGATCGTTTTATGGGCGGCGGTGCCAGTGCCAAGAGTGGCGGCGTGGTGTATGCCGGAGGCGGCACAGCGCAACAAGCAGATGCTGGGGTAAATGACAGCCCTGAAGCCATGTATGAATATCTGCGACATGAAACCTGTGGGGTGATCAGTGATGACACCTTGTGGGATTTTTGCCGCAGCAGTCGGGAGAATCTGCGCTGGCTTGAATCCCTCGGGGTTCCTTTTGCCGCCACCATGCCACCCGGAGGGAAGACTTCCTATCCAGCTGATGGATATTACCTGTATTACTCAGGCAATGAGCTAGTGCCTCGTTTCGCCGGACAACACAATCCTGCGCCGAGGGGGCATCGCACCAAGGGGCGCGGCCATGGTGGCAAGGTGTTATATCACCACCTGCAGTCAGCTTGCCTTGAACGAGGCGTCGTGCCTATGACACAAAGCCGTATTCGCCGATTATTGCGTAACCCCACGGGGAGAGTGATTGGCGCCGAGATTTGGCATCTGCCGCCGGGGAGTGCCGCCGCAAAGAAACATCAACGGCTGGCAAGGTGGGCGGAAAAGTGGCAAAACTTTTCTCCAGCCCTGTGCGATCGGCTGCGTCATCAACTGGCGGCCCTGGAACTAAGGTACAGTGAGCCGGTGAATGTGCGTGCCACTGTCGGCGTGGTGCTCAGTACCGGTGGTTATATTTTTAATCGGCAATTGGTCAAAGAGCTGGCCCCCGGTTATCGGCGCAATTTTAAGATTGGTGCGACCGGCTGTGATGGCAGCGGCCTGCGACTGGGACAATCTGTCGGGGCGCAAGCGGCGCATCTTAATCGAGTTTCAGCTTGGCGTTTTATTAATCCGCCGCTGTGCTGGCCTAATGGCATCGCCGTCAATGCAGATGGCGCGCGCTTTTGTAATGAAGAGGTTTACGGCGCAACCCTGGGACACGCTATCTGTGAAGAGCAGGGCGGCAAAGCTTGGTTGATTTTGGATGCGGCGCTCAGACGTAAGGCAATACGTCAGGCGCTATTGGGCGGTTATTGGTGGTTTCAGTCTCTGCCAGCACTGGCCTTGATGACCTTAGGGGCTAAAAAAGCGGACACATTGACTCAGTTAGCCGCTAAAACCGGCATGAACAGCCAGCAGTTAGGTGACAGTATTCGGCAATATAATCAGGCGATTGCTGCAGAAACTGACGAACCGATGGGAAAATCCCGAGCCTGCTGTACCCCATTAACGGCCGGGCCCTATTATGCGTTGGATATTTCCGTATCCAGCCCGGTTTTCCCCTTAGGCGCATTAACCTTGGGTGGGTTAAAGGTCGATGAAAGCAGTGGCGCAGTATTAGATGAGGGCGGAGGCGCTATTGCCGGCTTGTATGCTGCCGGGCGCAGCGCAGTGGGGATCCCATCGAATTTATATATCAGTGGCTTATCCTTGGCAGATTGTGTTTACTCCGGTCGCAGAGCCGGGCGCGCCTTGGCATCTGCCCATAACCATACTGACGAGGTAGCATCGACGCCGCAAACGGCATCTGAGCAAACGCTATCCTCCACTGAGGCATTTTCCGATGAAGCATTCTCCGATGAAGCATTGGTGTCTCAGCTTGCTGTTACTGCTAGCGATAACGCTGCGACTACTAACGCCAAGGTAAATCAACCGTTTGCCCCAGCCAGTCACGCAAATCATGTCCGTGCCAATCAAGCCCAAGCCAATCAAGCTCAAGATAAAACGGCTTCCAAGCAGCTGCAAACCGATGGAGAGACCCTATGACCCAGCGCAATTGTCCCCCTTTGAATACATCGCAGACAGCTGAAACGCTTGCGGCTGACAGTAGTGCCTTGCCGATGACCATCCCAGCACAGGTATTTGATGCGGCCACCCGTTTTGCTGACAGAGTCGCCATTGAAGATAACGGCTGGCAGATCCTGTATCGGGATCTGCCCCAACGCGCATTAACGGTTTGTCGCGCTGTGATGGCCAGCGGCATTAACCCGGGTGATCGGGTGGCGATATGGGCACCGAATAATCTTCATTGGGTACTGGCGGCGTTGGGGTTACAAATGGCCGGCGCCGTTTTAGTGCCGCTTAATACCCGCATGAAACCGACAGAGGCGGCTGATATTTTGCGCCGCAGTGGGACGCGGCTGTTATTCAGCATTGGGGATTTTCTTAATACAGACTATCCGGCAGCTTTGCTGGATTATGCCCCAGATTGTGTTGAGCAGCTGGTGGTCATCGGTCGTGATAGCCAAATCGCATCGGCAAGGTTAACTCAGTTAGGACAGGGCGTGAATGATAGCCATCCAGCTGTTGTGCCCGTGCTGGCGTGGGAAACCTGGCTCGCCCGGGCGGCGCGAGTCAGCCCGGAAGCGGCTATGTTGCGTTGTGAGCAAGTTAAGCCGGAAGATTTGGCTGATCTGATGTTTACCTCAGGCACCACAGGAAAACCCAAGGGGGTGATGGGCAGCCATGGCGCGTGCATGCAGGCATTTCGGCAGTTTGTCGCGGTATTGGGGCTGGTAACCGGTGATCGCTATCTGGTTGTGAATCCGTTTTTCCACGCCTTTGGTTATAAGGCCGGCTGGCTCAGTTGCTTGCTGTCCGGTGCCACGATTGTGCCGCAGCAGGTGTTTGATGCCGCTGAAGTACTGACCCGAATCGAACAGGATAAGATCAGTGTGTTGCCCGGGCCACCGACCTTGTACCTTTCTTTGCTGGCTCATCCTGATCTGCCTCGGGCGGATCTCTCTAGCCTGCGCGCAGCATCAACCGGGGCGGCAAGTATTCCACCGATACTGATCGAGCGGATGCGAACTGAGCTTGGCTTTAGCACAGTGACCACAGCTTATGGGTTAACCGAGTGTGGTGGCCTTGCCAGTATCTGCGATCCGGCCGCCAGTGATGAGGTCATTGCGTTAACCAGTGGCCAGGCCATAAACGGCACTGAAATTGCCATTAAAGCCAGTGACGGTAGCTGGTTGCCAGCTGGGGAAACCGGGGAAATCTGTATCCGGGGTTTTCATATTATGCAGGGGTATTTTGATAACCCCGAGGCGACGGCAGAAGCAATTGATCATGCTGGCTGGCTGCACACCGGGGACTTGGGCGCGTTGAGTGCAGAGGGGAATTTGACCATCAGTGGCCGCCTCAAGGATATGTTTATTGTCGGGGGCTTTAACTGTTATCCCGCCGAAATTGAAGCGCAGTTAGCAGAGCATCCTGCCATCGCCCAGAGTGCGGTGATCGGTGTGCCAGATGAGCGTATGGGGGAGGTGGGATGCGCCTTTGTGGTACTCAAACCCGGTATGATGCTTGATAGTGCGGATCTTATTCTCTGGTGTAGGGAGCGAATGGCCAACTACAAGGTCCCCAGATTTGTGCGTCTACTTGAGGCCATGCCGGTGAATGCCTCGAATAAGGTGGTTAAGTCTCAGCTCGCCGCGCTGTTTCAGCCATAGTAGTGCTTGGAATCACTAAATATAAAAAAGCCGCCTTGTGTTAGGCGGCTTTTTTGTGGGTCAAACAGATGGGATCAGATTTTGAATTTACCAATTTCTTGCTGCAACTCAAGAGACAGCTGATTTAGGCTTGCCGCCCGCTCAGTACCGGCATTGGCCTCAACGGAAAATTGCTCGGCTACATTGCGGATGGTATCAGCGTTGACACTGACCTCCCGGGTTACTGCGCTTTGCTGCTCTGTTGCACTGGCAATTTGAGTCGCCATATCACCGATATTGTGAATGGCTTCGGCTATCTGTTTAAAGCTGTCGCAGGCTTTATTGGCCTCTTCCACACTGCTGACGGCGGTTTTGCCACTGCGCTCCATCACTTTGACGGTATTATCAATCACCCCGAGCAGGGTGCTGACCATGCTGTGGATTTCTTCGGTTGCTTCCCGGGTGCGCAGTGACAAAATGCGCACTTCATTGGCGACCACGGAGAACCCTTTGCCCGCGTCACCGGAGCGAGCCGCTTCAATGGTGGCATTGAGTGACAATAAGTTAGTCTGCTCGGCAATATCCTGAATGCTGCCGATAATGCCATTGATTTTTCCCGCATGGTGATTGAGCTGTTCAATCACGGTGCAGACTTCACTGACTTCATCCGCCAAGTGGGTGATGGACTGCTGACTCTTGCTGACCTGTTGCAGGCCATCTTCACTTAGCTCGATTGTGGTGTTCACGCCATCAGCTGTTTGCTCAGCGTTACTGGCAATATCTAGCGTGGTGCAGTTCATCTCTTCAGATGCTGCGGCAATCATATTGATTTCATCTAGCTGGTGGTTAGCCTGCTTCAGGTTTTCCTCCGCTTTTTCTGCCGCCAAACTGGCTTGCTCCGTTACCCCTTCCGCCACAGTACGCAGATTGGTGACAATATGCTGCATGGACGCCACAAAGCGGTTGAAGTTGTGCGCTAGCTGGCCAATTTCATCCTTACTTTGGGTATCAATCCGTACGGTCAAATCCCCTTCACCAACAGCGATATTTTCTAATGCTTTAGAGACCTTATAGAGATCTTTAAACAGATAATTCATCATCAGACCGGTACAGAAGATCACCAACAATGACAGCACGACAACAATCAATGCTTGCTGTTCCAGCATTTCATGGAAGCGGGCTTTTTCTGCCTGATAATCAATTACCACGCCGAAATACCAATCAGTGCCTTTTACTTTATGGAAGCTGATTATCTTAGGTATGCCGTCTACTTCTATTAGGTGAAGCGTTTTGGTCTCGGCATAACGGCTGATATCACTTTGACTGACTTGCTGATATACCGTGTTGATTGGTTGCCCGAGTAATCTAGTCTCTTTGTTAGCGACAAAATTTCCGGCGCGGCTGACCAGAAAGACATTAGAATTTTTACCCACGGTCATTTGGGTGATTTGACTGAATTTATCACCAACGTTCAGACTGGCTCCTAATACGCCGGTCAGCTTACCGTCTTGCATGACAGGTTTAGCAATAGCGACCAGGTATTTGCCAATGCCGGCACCGATATAAGGTTTGGTTGCGATAATGCCTTGTTTTTGCACAGCATCTTGATACCACGGCTGCACTCTAGGATCATATCCCACACCATAACTGGCGTAACTGGAGCTGATAATGGTGCCATCGGGATGACCATAATACATATCACTGAACAGACCGGCGCGGTTGCCCAGCTTTAGTAGCATTTTCGGATCGCTCACACGGTTAATGTCTTTGGCAATTGAATCTATCACAGCATATTTTGCATCCATCCAATTGCTGATCCCTTCCGTTGCCGCCACTGACACCTCATTGATCCTTTCACTGATGGTGGTATCAATTTCTTTTTCCAGAACATGGGTCGAAAATAGAGTCAGGGCACATGACATGGCCAGAACGGCGACGGTGGATGTGATGATAATTTTTGATTTGAGGGAAAGATGCCTCAATGTATTACTCATAGCATAAACTTCTGCCTTCTGATTCAGGGGGGGCAATATACACCAGCAACGACTGATTCACTATAAGGTTAAACGGTAAATTATTATTAACTGATGTATCCACCTTTCTCAGTTAACGATGTAATAGCGATAATATGTTTTTATTGTTTTTTCCATAACACACAGAATTAAAAGTGGTTTTAAATATTCGCTATAGGAGATGCCCAAAATAGTGGGATCACTAAAATGTTGCTAATTCATTGGTTGAAAATGCGATGACATAAGTTTCTAAGTAGATCGGCATTGAACATTTTTTATTAGATGTTCAATGGAATGATTTTGTTTTTAAAGGTGATGATGCAAATCCGTACCATTCAGATAGCGTGTTAGCGAATTATTTCTTTTGAATCCATATTCAGGCGATGAAACCGTGCCCATATAGACATAACTCGCAATTCGATACAGTTTTGTGAAGCCGTCATATAGGTGTCATATATTGCGCTTATTCATGTTTTTATTATGTTAAAAATTTTTGTGGCACAGATCAGATCCTGTTTATAAAGCCATAGCCTTGTACAAAAATAAATCACATAGTGGTATCAGAGTCGCTGAATGACAATAAGGATGTTGTATGTCTGACTATGAGCTTACCAGTGTGCCCCAAAGTGAACGCCGTAGCCTGTGGGCGGTAACCTCAGTCTGGGTTGGGTATGTATTTTTGCTGGCCTCCATGATGGCGGGCGCCGGTCTTGCGGCGCAGATGCCCCTGTCTACTGTGATCCTTGTGACTGTGCTGGCAAATCTCTTGCTGGCGGCATTAGCGTCAGTGATGTCGATGATCTCTTTTAAAACCGGTTACACCTTTGCGGTGATGACCCGGTTTAGCTTCGGGCTACATGGCTCCAAACTCCCCAGTATTTTGTATGCGGTTATCCAAATGGGCTGGTACACCATCCAGGCGTCCATTTATGGCCATTTGATTGCGGTTGCCTTTGAATTAGGGCCGTTGGGGGAATCCCTTGCCATGGTGGGCAGTGGTGTAGTGATGGGGCTATTTGGTATCGCCGGAATTAAAGCGTTGGAGATCCTCAGTTTTGTCTCCATTCCCGCCATGGTGTTTATCTGTATTGGTACTGTGATGCGTTCTGCCGGAGATGCTGGTGGATGGGCAACATTATTTGCCGCTCAGCCACAGGGTGACATGTCATTTTTTGCTGCGGTATCCATAGTGATTGGTACTTGGGTTTTTGGCGCAGCCACAACGGTGGCGGACTTTAACCGCTTTGCCCGCAGTAAAGGGGATGCGGTCAAGGGGGCTGTGCTGGGATTGTTGTTAGTTAATAGCTTTGTGGTGCTGTGCGGCGCAGTGGTTGGCGCGGCGGCCGGTGAGCACGATATGGTGAAGGTGCTGATGGGTATAGGCCTAGTGGTTCCTGCATTTGTGCTGCTAACCACCAATTTGTGGACCACCAACGGGGCCAATATCTATTCCGTCGGGCTGACATTATCCAATGTGTTTAGTGTCAGTCGGCGCAAAATTATGGTGGCGGTTGTTGCCATAACCTCCGGGCTGACATTGTTCCGCCCCTATGAGCTTGATGCCATTTTCGGCATTTTAATCACAGCAGGGATTGTAGTCCCGCCTTTGGCAGGAGTGATTATCAGTGATTTCTACCTCATTAATAAAAGCAATTATCCAGCACTGGATAAATACCAATTTGTCGGCTTTAACCATAACGCCCTCATTGCATGGTTGTGTGCATCGGCCACCGCCTGGTTCATCCCCTGGGGTATTCAGGCCGTAAATGCTTTGCTGGTGGCCTTTGTGGTGTACACCTTACTGATGAAGTTGTCAGGCTATCAGGTGTTTACTCCACAGCAGCCTACAGCGCAGCCTTAAATAAGATGTATTAAGTCAAATGAGTCATAACACAGGGAGTGTATGATGCAGCAGATTGACAAATATCGAGTGTTAGCACTTAGTGGTGTGGTGTTAATGGCGGTCGGCTCCATGCTCGCCTGTCTGGGGCTCGGGCCTTGGGCGATGAGTGGCGATATCGCCTTATTGCTGGGGATGGCCGTTTCCGGCTGGGGGTTTAGCGTTTGGCACCCGTAATAGCGAAGCTCATATTTCGTATCATCAATATCGCGTGATGCTTCGATTAAGAAATCATTATGTTGAAATTCTTCGCCAAAAGTTCTTAACTCGTCTATAAAATCACCAATGGTTTTTTCTCTTAGATATGGCTCTCTTTCTCCGAGAACCACTCCAGGGATATCAGGTTGAACTTGTCCAGTAACATATATTTTTGAATCAATTTCATCCTTCGGTACACAGCACTTTATTTGAGTGGATCGATCGACAAATCTAAGTTCATCTAAAATTCGATTAATTTTCATTGTTCACTTCATATGAGGCGACTAAGTAACTAACGCCTTGCTTAGTAGTGAGTGAAATGGGCGCTTTTTTACTGGGGTTTGGGTAAAAAGTGACACTTTGACGAGTACGTTGCTGCAACTTGTTAAGTTTGCACTCGCTAATAGCCCAGATTATCATTGTCTATAATATCCTGAATATCTGATACTTGGGCTAGCATTTTATATTTAGGATAATCTTCATTTGGCTCGTTATTTGACCATGTTAGATGAACTAACACAAAGCCCCTATCTTTAATCTCAAAAATAACATCATCATTGCTTTCATTCTTAGCAATAGCCCGAAATTGACCTTTAAACTGGTAAAGAAATCTTGAAGGATGTAATTCTCGATCCAATTCAATTTCAAAAGCCTTGGCATTTATAGGCGCATCCCATGGTTCTTTTAATTGAAACATATTCGAATCCGATTCAACACCGCGTTAAGTAGTGAGCAACGCTACCACCTAACCATTGCACCGTAAACTCAAAACCTAACCATTGCACCGTAAACTCAAAACCTAACGATGGAATGAAAAATTCCAAGCGTTGGGAACCTGTCTTAAACGTTTTGTTATGTATCACGCTCTCGACCTTCGACCGCTTCTTTTTTAGATTTCTGCCATTCGCTCTTTAACAATTCTTGAGCACACTTTTCTAGATTTGCTATTTCACTCTTGAGCTTTTCTGCGTTTAATCGCTTTTTCTCACAGGTCGCATAAATTGAATTAACAGACTTTAGAACGGCATGATCAAGCCTGTGCTCAAAGCTATAAGACCAAGCTTTAGGGTTAAGGCGCATAATAATTAGAGATTTCAAGCTACTCAGTTCCGAGAGTTTACCCGTATTCTCGATAAATTTTAATGAGCATTCTATGTATTTACCAATACCCCCACGTAGCTCACTACGCCAAACGGCTCGTTCATTAGTAACTGAAGAGGTAAAAACAGTTTTATCTGTATCTTTTGTAGTCTCTGAAAATTTTCTTACTGCTGATTTATAGCCGTACATAGCGCCAAAAGCACCTACTGCAAGTTGCGCGACGATCTTAAGACCTTCCAAATACCAATTTACTTCTGAGCTCAAACTTATACCTCTATCTAATGGTGCTGCATAACGCCCCAATCAGAGGCAATAAAACAGCTGGTTAAAATAAGCGACGAAGGAGCAAAATCAGCTGTTTTTGTCCTTTGAATTGGCTTGTTATGTACGACTACACAATTGTTCAAAGTTCATTAACTCCAAAGGAGATATCCTATCGAAATTCCACTTAGGGACATAAATCTTCTCATCTCTGATGGCCTGCGTAAAAGTTACTAAATTAGCTTTTGACTTTACACCAAGGATGCCAGTTATTCTGTCGAAATATTCTTTAGATTCTGCTCTTAAAAACAGCTCAAAAGTGCTACCTCGGAACGCTTTAAATACAAGCGTTTCTGGCAACCACTCTTGCCTTATCTCTTCTTTAAGGCCGTGCATTGCTTCTGTGCCATACAATACAAAATCAGCTTGCATTATTTGCTCAAATGAAATCCCCGAATCCGTACATCGTTCTTTTAATATGTCGGCGTGTAAGGAGAGGCATCTCAAACTCAATCGCGAGTTCCTATGAATTAGTGATTCAAGGTTACGCCTGAAAATACCATAAGACCGCATTTTACTTTGACCAGTTCTTGGGCTTTTTTCTTCAAAGTAGCGCTGGGTAAGTAGGTGTTCAACAACCTCAAAGCGTTCATATTTGAGGAAAATAGTAATACACAATAAAAAGCATTCTTGAACAATGAATTGAAGGTTGTCCCATTCCTATTCTGTAAAAATGATTAAAATCAAGGTCTAAAGTTATAGATTGGGTAAATAATATAATTGATATAGAGGGTTAAAATCAATCATTGCAGCAATCTATGTGTATCACGCTAAAACAAAGTGTGACTTG
The DNA here is from genome assembly GCF_024363255.1 of Shewanella sp. NFH-SH190041. Lineage (NCBI taxonomy): Bacteria > Pseudomonadati > Pseudomonadota > Gammaproteobacteria > Alteromonadales > Shewanellaceae > Shewanella > Shewanella sp. NFH-SH190041. The sequence continues at coordinate 2,163,476 of NZ_AP026070.1, read as the reverse complement.
TATTACTTGAGCCAGTGATGGCTTGGAAAGTAAATCAGCAAACCTTTAATGTCTATTTGATTCAATAAGTTATAGATCTGTAAAAAACAAACTGAGAATGAATTCACAATTTTATGTCTCCACATTCTCTATTCTCTATTTCGGAATGCGTACATTATTTGACTCTCATATCAGAGCTGACACTTATGTGTCAGTTCCAATATGACTCTGTACTTGTTAACGGTGAAAGGTCACATAGTTTTCAAGTGCGGCTCTGGGCTGGTGGATTTGATTGACATCCGCGTCGGGGGCGGGGTAGCCAAGACACAGGCCTGCCATTAGCATGCGGCGATCGTCCATTCCCAGCAGAGTTTTAACCGGCTGAGGGAAAACAGTCCAGCTGACTTGGGGGCAGGTTGCTAGTCCCCGCTCTTGTGCCAGTAACATTAAGGCGTGTAGATAGATGCCGATATCGATGGCTTGGGGCATGCCCATCGCCCGATCCATACTCAGTAAAATGCCTACCGGCGCACCGAAAAAGGCATAATTTGCCATGGTTTGGGCGATGCGGGCCGGTTTATCTTCCCGGGCGATACCTAATGCCTGATACATCAGCTCGCCGCAATCTGCACGGCGTTGATGATAAGGTGGCGCCAGTGGCGAGGGGTAGGTGGCAAATTCCGGTTTGGGTGATTGACCAAAGCGCTGAATATAGCTTGTGGTTTCCCGCTGTAATGCTGTTAACGTCTCGCCACGGATCACATCAATTTGCCAAGGCTGAATATTGCCACCGGAAGGGGAAAGCCCCGCCAGCTCTAATATTTCTCGAATCGTGCTCTCATCTACTGGCTTGTCACTGAATGCCCGCACTGAGCGGCGCATTGCCATGGCAGCCGATACGCCATAGTCGCGAGGGATATCGTTACCCGGGGGGGCTTTGTGTATTTGCGAATTGTTGGTGTGGTTATCTGACTGGGCACAATCCCGCTTAGGATCATGGTTATGGTGTGGCTGTTGTGGCATCCCTGCAGTCATGTGTTCTCCCTGAACGATTCAACCTTCATGTTAACGCTCTTATATTCCATCACATAAAACAAACTACTTACATTAACCGCTTAAACTGACTCACTTAAGTCATCAAAGTCATCGTCATCAAAGTTATCTAAGCAAGCTAAGTGTGTTGCAGTTCGTTAAGCTCATGGGCTTAATCTTGATGGCGGTGTTTTCACTTGTATACCATCTGCTGATTTAGCCTTTGCTTATTGCCGCTAGCATCGTCTGAATAGACGGTAATGCGTCAAAGTGTGAACCTTACCCCTTTAAAACCGGCGTGCTGTGATGAAACGATAGTACTTAACTCTTTTATTCCGAGAGCAGGCGTCTATTTGGCGAACAGGCATTTATGGCGTCTGAAGATAAGGACTTAGGGGTAAGGTTTGAGCCAGGCGCTATTTAAAAAGTGCAAAAGATCATTAATTTGCTGAATGATCCATTATTCAGCAAATAAAGTGTTAACCGCTTTCATCCGCTGGGTAGGTTAGGGCTATTGCTCAGATTGGTTCAGGCCAGATTAGGGAATAGCTTATGCCAGTGACAGAACAAACTGCTCAGGCGGATAACACTGCTCGCACAATTTCAGCCCATGGGGCTCATCATAATGCGACGCAAGGGCAAGCTGGAAATGCGGCAGATACTTTGGCGAATATGGTGTCTGATGCCAGTCACTTGCAACAGACCTTTAGCGAGCAGGCGTCAGATATTCTCTTGGCTCAGCAGCTCAATACGCAATTAACGCAAATAAAAGCGCTGCACGCCCAGCAGCCTGTGCCATCAGTGGCATTACGTCAGCAGCGACTCGATACCTGCATCCGGTTACTGAAAGACAATCAACAAGCCTTGTGCGATGCGGTGGCGGCGGATTTTGGCCATCGCCCTGACTGTGTCACCCGCATCTCAGAGTTGTATATTTCCCTGCAATCACTGAAGTTTGTGCGTCGTCATATACGTCAGTGGATGAAACCGCAACCGCGCCGGGCGCTGTTTCCTATGTCTTTATTCGGTGCCCGGGCACAGGTGGAATATCTGCCTAAAGGGATAGTGGGCATTATGTCGCCTTGGAATGTCCCGGTGAATGCCATTTTTGGCCCACTGGCTGATGTGCTTGGGGCCGGTAATTTGGCGCTGATCAAACCCTCAGAATTCACCTCGCATACCGCTGCGTTGCTACAACAGCTGTTTGCCCGCTACTTTCCTGCGGGCGAAGTGCAGCTTGTGATGGGCGGTAGTCAAACCGGGCGGGTATTTTCCACATTGGCGTTGGATCATTTGATTTTTACCGGCTCAATGGCAGTGGGTAAGCAAGTGATGGCCGCCGCAGCAAGCCAACTGACGCCGGTGACGTTAGAGCTGGGTGGCAAGAATCCGGTGATAATCGCGCCGGATGCTAATTTGCGGGATAGCGCGGAAAAAATCATTGCAGCTAAAGGGCTTAATTCGGGGCAAATCTGCCTTAGCCCTGATGAGTGCTGGTTGCCGGCAGATAAGTTAGCGCAATTTATTGAGCACTGTCGTCATGTTGCGGCAAGTCTTTATCCCACTGTGGTTGCAAATGCCGATGTGGTGCCGGTGATGGGAATGCGACATAGCGACCGGATCACGGCTCTGCTGGATAATGCTGCGCAACTGGGTGCTGAGGTGATTAATCTTGACCCAACTGGCAATGACTGGCGCAGCGGTGAGGCTAATTCGGCGGGGGGGCGAAATATTCCGCTCCATCTAGTGATTAACCCGCCTGCACATGCTGCGGTACTGGCCGATGAAATTTTTGGCCCCATATTGTGCGTGCGCACTTATCAGCACAGTGATGAAGTCATTAAGGCGATAGCGGTAAGGCCCGCACCATTGGCACTGTATTGCTTTGGCCGGGATACGCGGCAGTGGCATGCCATCACTTCGCAGTTACCTTCCGGGGCCTTGGGGATCAATGATATCGCAGTGCATTACGCCTGTGATGATTTGCCTTTTGGTGGCGCGGGGCACAGTGGTATGGGGCGTTATCATGGCCGGGAAGGCTTTATCAGTTTCAGCCATCAGCGGGCGGTTTTTCGCCAGGGTTGGTTGAATCTGGCCAAATTGGGGGGCACCTTGCCGCCCTATGGCGACAAAATTGCCAAATTAAGTCGTAATTTATTGAAATAGCGGTGTTAAATCCGAAGATGATGTGCCAGTGACTACCACAAGTTAAGGCTGGGTAAGTCAACGCTCGGTAGCCAAAGCTAGGTAGTCAAAGCTAGGTAAGTGAAGACGAGATAAATTAGTCGCGGGGCGAGAACACAGCAAGCAATCACAATACGTGTCACATAGGATAGGGCGGCCAAGTGCTATTGCAATGCGGCAATCATGCCATAGGGAATGCATGGGATATGAATGCTAGGGCGCAAATGCAGTGGCTGTAAGTGCAGTAACTGTAATAGCGCAGTAAAAGTGTAATAAAACTGCAGCAAAAGATAAGACAGGGGATGTTATGGAAACTATGGGTATTTGGCAGATGGCAAAACAGCAGCCGCAGGCATTAGCACTGGTGGCGCCGGATGGTAAACATTGGAGCCGCGCGGAGCTGGTGGCCGAAAGCAACCGTTTGGTGCATGGGCTGCGGGATCTGGGCCTTAAACAAGGGGATACCGTTGCCGCTGTGCTGACCAATAGCGCAGAGTTTATCGCCCTCTATCTGGCAGTAACCCAATCTGGCATGTTTCTGGTTCCCCTTAATTGGCATCTGGCCGGGCCTGAAATTGCCTATATCCTCAAGGACAGTGGTGCAGCGGTACTGATTTACGATGATGCGGCCGCAGAGGCCTCGGCAACGGCGGTTAAGGCGAGCGGTTTTAATCCGCAGCATTGCTTTAAGTTGGGCAAGCCTGTTGATGGCGTAAAGACTTACCATCAGCTGGTGGCGGGGCAGGCTGATGCCTTACCCGTTGATCGCGCTACTGGCATGGTAATGTTTTATACCTCCGGCACCACAGGCAAACCTAAGGGAGTGCGCCGCCCCGTCCCTGGGATAGATCCCGATACCATGGCGACCAATATGGCCATGTTCCCCCAGTTGTTTGGCATTATGCCGCAACAGGGCAATGTCCATTACAGTGGCTCGCCGCTGTATCACACCGCCGCCATGACCTGGGTGACAAATTCGTTGCATCTGGGTCACAGTGTGGTGCTGCATGATAAGTGGGATGCTGAAGGCATGCTGGCAGCGATTGATCGTTTTGGCGTAACCACTACCCATGTGGTACCGACCCAGCTGGTGCGGCTGTTGAAACTGCCCGCAGAAGTGCGCAGCCGTTATGATGTCAGCTCCATGCAGCATATGCTGCACACTGCTGCCCCCTGTGCGCCACAGGTTAAGCGGGAGATCATTGATTGGTTTGGCCCTTGTATCTATGAATATTATGCATGCACTGAAGGTGGCGGGGCGATTTGTAATACGGAGCAATGGTTGGCAAACCCCGGCACAGTAGGGAAAGCTTGGTGTGGTGCTGATATCAAAATTTTTGATGATAAAGGCGATGAGCTACCGGTTGGCGAGCAGGGCACCATATATATGTTGATGACGGATGTCAGCCGGTTTGAATACCGTGGCGATAGTAAGAAAACCGCAGGTAACCGTGTTGGCGATTATTTTACTGCCGGTGATGTGGGTTACCTGAATGAAGATGGCTTTCTGTTTCTCTGTGATCGCAAAACGGACATGATCATCAGTGGTGGCGCTAATATTTATCCCGCCGAAATTGAAAATGTACTGATTTTGCACCCTAAAGTGGCTGATTGTGCCGTCTTTGGCATCCCCAATGCTGACTGGGGGGAGGAAGTGAAAGCCGTTATTCAGCCCATTGATGGCGTCGTGGCCGATGGGGCGCTGACCGACGAGTTGATGACCTTTATCGCCGGTAAGCTGGCAAAGATGAAATGGCCAAAATCGATTGATTTCAGCGTGAAACTGCCACGGGACCCCAATGGCAAACTCTACAAGCGCCGCTTAAAAGCCCCTTATTGGGCGTAACGCTCATGTCTAGTGCCCGCCCAGCGTAGATAGTAAAGGCGACGTGTTGATGCTGTGCCTGTTTATGCAGGCTCAGTCTCGGCCTGCGATATTTTAGCGGTTGGGGGGCTGGCAGGGGTGTCCGGGCTTTGACTCAAAATGAGCTGCCGCAACCAATGGTTTGCCGCATCATTTTCAACACTCTTGTGCCAGTACAAATGCAGTGATAACGGCATTACGGTAAAGGGCAGGGGATAGGTGTCGAGCTGATAATTGCGGGCCAGCGCATTGGGCAGCGAAAGCACTAAATCGGATTGTTGTAATAACGCCGGGGTCAGTAAGCTGTATTGCAGCCGAGTTTTAATGCGACGTTTCAATCCCAGTTGATTAAGCGCGTGATCGACCGCATCCGGTGCAGCGGGATAATCACAATGCAGATGATCACAGGCTAAATATTGCTGTAAATCCGGTGCGGCAGTGATGCTGCTGTGTCCAGAACGTACGGCGCAAACATAGGTTTCTTGCCCTAATAGGGCGTGGCTAATACGTTGATCTGGCGTCATCGGTGTATCGATACAAAGATCAAGTTTGGCGGCGGTTAACGCTTCAACCAAGGTGCCAGAATCCAGTGGGCGGATATCAAGCAAGATCCCCGGTGCAGTTTGTTGCAGGGCAGGTAACAGCCGCGGTAACACCCTGGCGGCAGCGATTTCTGTCAGTCCTAAACGGATCACCTTTTTGGTCTTGGCCGGGTCAAAGCTGTCTTGTTTCGCTACGCCGTTATTCAGTAGCCATAACGCTTCACGCACCGGGCCAATTAAGTTTTCCGCAAAAGGGGTTGGCACCATGCGGTCAGCTTTACGCTGGAATAGGGGATCGTCAAATGTGCTGCGTAATCTGGCAAGGGCATTACTGACGGCAGGCTGAGTGATATTTAGCACTTTGGCCGCTTTAGTCAGGTTTGCCTCGCGGTAGATCACTTCAAAAACAATAAAAAGATTTAAATCTATCCGTTCCAGTCTCATATCATCACTTCCCCTGTGAACATGCCACCGTAAACAACGCACTGGCTTTTCAAACTCAACTAGCGGCTAAATTATCAAACAATCTGGTTGCCGACCAGTTGTAATGCAAGAGGATTCTCGCTGTTTGGGATAGTTGTAACCTCTTGTGATAGAGGGAAAAGTATCGTGCCTAAATGTCGGGGAACATGGCGAGGAACATATTGCTGAATAGCCATTACTAACGTGTTTTTGCCCCTGAATCAGTTACGGACGGAGCGTCAGTCTTACTCTTCAATTTATATTTGCCACATATGACTAATGTGAAAAATCAAAGCTCATAAAGCTTGGTTTTGAGTGGCACTACTCACGCATCTGATGTGGGCAAGGTTGGAAAGAACATAGCTAAATTTCTTGATTTCTCATATCTGCGGGATGCTTTTGTGATGGAACTAAATAAATTGTCGTATCCAATAAAGGTAAACTTTTCCTATTAGTAAGCTATAACGTCGACCCCTTAATTTTGATCGGATTGACTCTATAAATGGAGATGGTGCGATAATAAAGATTAAAGTTTGGAAAATGCCAAAAAACGAGCCATAAAATTGTGTGTTTGTTATCGGTTTGTTTTTTGTGTTTCTGTAACTTATTAAATAAATGGCATGTTAAGAATCACTGATTTACATACCGCGCCATTTGCTGGCTCAAGTAATAAGGGGCTCATTTTGTTTTGAACATATTCCCATAGATCGTGATAATGCTTGTTGGTAAGATCATGTATCAATTAAATTAATTTACCCATTCTATGATTTTAAACCTTGATTTTGTATAGGGTTTACCGAGAAGTCCGGGTAATACACTGTTAGCGGGAGAGTCGGAATGGTGCCTTTTGGCTTAAGTACAGAGCAATTTTCAAAACGGTTTCTGAGCTCATTAGAAAAAGTATCATCAAAATTCATTGAAGAGATGAAATTACTATTTTTATTACCTGTTCCAGATACCGTGTGTGAAGCTGAAGTGCAAATATTTCTTGGAGATGATGGGATAGGGACGCCTTCCGCTTGGTTATACTTTCAAGGTAAAAATAATAAAGTAAGCAACTCAGATCCTTCAATCTTTCCTGGTAAATCAAGCGAGATACTTGATGGCACATATGATGTACCTCCATTTGATGAAGAGTATTACTTTAATGAAGACTTCGGTGGCGTAAATTTAATCGCTGATATCACTAAAAGGTGGTTGGCTGAGTGTTGGTGGAAAGCCGGTGGATGGGAGTATCCAATTCCAGTTAAAGTGTGGGTACATGACGAGTTTGGCGATGGCTTACCAATTGTACTGACTAAATTTTGCTAACAAAGCAATAGACGAGGGCGCTTTAGTCGCTGTTGCAGCTTTTCAAAGTCTTGTGAGTACAAAGATTAAAGCAGTTTTGAGTGGTTTGGTAAGCGCCCGTTATTGCGACGTTATGTGTTTTGTGAATCAGGTGCATAATACAACAAAATAGAAATATTGATGAGTAAATATAAATAAGTAAATTAGTATGTTTTGACAAGTTTTTGTTTTTATTATTGGGGTGTTCGGTTTAGTCATGGGTTTGATTGAGGGGGGATTACCTCTGGGCTTTCGCTGGTCTAGTTATGGTACTTTCTGGTATTCACCTGATATACAAAGTCAAAACAGGTAAAAACATTTAGGACAAAGAAAACACATCACAAACGCATTAATGAATGGACGTCTTAAGCTTGGCTGACGTTCATTCTTAGCTAATTTTATTCAAGCATTATCCGTATTTTATGCGGGCGTTAAATTTTGTTATGAAATATATACCGCGCGAAAAGCTTAAGTTATATCTGAAGATGGGAAGGGAGCTATCTCAATTCATTAGTATTGGACAGTATTTTGATTCTGTAACATTCGATTGGGTTCGCATGACAGGATCAGAACAAAATGCAAAGATCGAATTGATCCGCTCGGTAGATGAAGGAGATGACTATTATTGTGATGTCACCTTGTTTTCAACTATCGGAGAAATCGATCCGGAGGAAATAAAGGAATATATCGGGTCGCTAGATAATTGCCTTGCTTGGTTAGAATCCGAATTAGGTGGGAGCCCTGATAAGTTTGTTGGCAAAGGAATGATCGACCAAGAATATGAAGAGTATGTTGAGAGTAGAGAGTAAAAATTTAACAAGTGGCAGCAACCGACCGTCAAAAGTGTCACTTAAATTGCTTGCGCAATTACGCGCCATGTTTGTCGGCTACAGTGCCAGGCGTTAACTTCCTTTGCAACCTCTTTAGGTATCAATCAAGAGAAATATATGAGTAAAAACTATTTTGTGTGTAGCATTGGTCAGCCAGATAAAGGCTACGATGATGAAAACTTGAGAAGGTGCATTGTTAATGCAAGCTTCGTATTACACGAAGATAACAAATATAAAGGTGCGATCTCAGAGATTAAAGCTGGAGATATACTGATTCTCAAGTACCAACATCAGTTTATTGGCTATGGTAAAGCCGTCAGCGAACTAGCAATTGATGAAAGTATTGCAGGCGGTTCAGGCTGGAAATGGACCGTGAAAGTTAGTCTATGGATCATGGGAGCTCAAACTAGTAAATATGGTATTCAAAAAGCTCAAGAGTCAGGTACAGCTTATGATACGGTCAAAAAAGTTAGTGAAGATTTCGCTCTCAAGAAAATGAGTGAAATCGGCTTCCCGTTTTAAAGCTAACAATAAATTTAAGAGTGATTCTCAACGCTTGGCATTTTTCATTTCATCGTTGGGTTTTGTGTTTACAGTGGTATGGTTAAGTTTCGTGGTAGCGTTGCTCACCCCTTAATGCGGCATTATTTTTCTGAAAGAGCAGAATATATGAGTCACCCAGAGTTCACTGTCGTAATCAAAATTAAGGAACAGTTGCCCTCCGCTAAAGAGTTAATGGTGATTCGTAAATTTGATAGTGAAATGACTGAGGTTTCGGTAAGTACTCTTAAGCAAAGACTGAAAGAAAGTGGTGTTCACCGAATAAATGGAGTTATTAAACCGTATTTAAGTGATGTCCTAGCTGAGCTAGAAACGAATGATATTAACTATGATGTTGAGAAAAAACATAACAAGGCTAGGCGCAATCACCCCTTCGGGGCTGGACTTCCGCACTGCGTGCACCGGCCGGTGCTGGCGGCGTTATATGCCAATTGGAGGAAAACTCAGAGTGCTAAATGATTAGTTCTATTATAAGTGAAGTAATAGGTCATGAAGACCTGCAACCAATTGTGTTTGATGGCTTTTCTGGATCAGGAAAAACCACAACGGCGAAATCTGTTGCTGATTGTATTCAAGGTATTGCTATTGATACCGATGATTCTGTTAACAGAAATGATGATAGGCAGCTCGCGAATTCAAGCTCAGATTGGCTCTTTTAGATATATGGCTTCTTTACACAGGTATTATTGAAAGATCTATTTTCGACATTATTGCAGGGTGCATTTTAATAATTTCTTCAGCAGGTATGTTTTTCGCCATGAGATCGGGTTCATTTTTCCAAGAAGAGCTTGGTAAATGGGGTAAAAAGCGTTCGGATAAAAAAGCGGATAAGCTATAGCACAGGGCATTGCTAACAAGGTTTTCAAGTCGGACTCGAAACAGCTTGCTCGGTTCCACTTCGTTTCACACTATAGCAAGCCGCTTAAAACAGCGTTAAATGATTAGGAAGGCTTCATGAATATTAATGAGATCCATTGGCATGATTCTGAAATCGAATCAGTCATTGAAATCCCCAATAAGGATGAACTTATCTATAACATTCAGTATCCAGAGGACTGGGAAAATAACCTATTTAGCGCCAAGTCCATTATTTTTGGTGGGTTACACTCCTATACAATAGAAGAAATGCCTTTTGAGGGAAATCCTACAATTCTCTCAGCACTGCTTATTAAAGAAGAAGGCGGGTATAAGTCTGTCAAACTCGAAACAAATGCAGGCAATAGATACATCACGTTCAAAACCATAAATTTAGGTAATGGGCATGTCAGCATTTAACCATCTGCAGCAACCGGCCGGCAAAAGTGTCACTCAAATTGCTGCGCAATTATGTGCCACTTTAGCCGGCGGCTGTGCTGGGCGTTATGTTCCCGAGGTAGTTAGGTGAGTTTATCAAAGAAGAAAAGTCGGCCTATTACCGTAAATGGATACCCGTTTAGGTTTCAGGTTTCTACATCTAAATTGGATGAAGATTTTAACTTTTCTCTGAATTTGACTGTTGTCAGAGATATATCTCATGGTAAGTCACTACAAGTAAAAGGGCTTGTTACTAGAGATTTCTGGCTCGATTTTTCAGATGGCAGTGGATATGAAGTGGAAAAATACCCCGTAATAAAACTTGCGAATATTGCAGAGATTATCCAAAAAGCAATATCAATGGGCTGGGATTCATCTCCAAATGGAAAATCGTTAGTATTTACGACAACAAATGACCAGTTTTTTAAGTCACAAACATAACAAGCGCGTGCAATCTGACCTCCGCCACAGTCACTTTTTTTGCATAAACCCGCAAAAAGCGGCCAGTAGCCACCGGCGGTTGACGCGGGCGTTAAATGATCGAGATAGATCATGCATACAATCAATACATTCTTATATGGAAATGAAGGCGGTTATTCTCAAAGTGGTATTTTTGGTCTAGTGAGGAATTATTTTGCTAGGGATAAATCTGCCATATTCACTGAAGAAGAATAGCCTTTTGGTTTAAGTTCAAAGTTAAGAATTAGCTTTGGCGACTATTGGATTCTCGTAAGTGTAATCGAGGATGAATCGATCAAAGAAAGTATTGAGTATATCGAGAAAACTACTAAACAAGAGATCGTGACTTCACTTTCACTTCAATGTGAAGTTCGCACCTTTTTCGCAAAAGATGAGAATTTGGATTTTGATCATATAATTGTAGATATGTATCAATTTCTAGAGGGCTTACCAAACTCATTAGTGTACCATAGTAATCATGAAAGTATTTTTTCAAAATGCATTTAATAAGGCACTGCAACCGACCACCGGCATTTGTTACTTTGTTTGCGAAAAAAACGCAAATAAAGCGCCAATCGCCTCCGGCCGGTGCTGCCGTCGTTATGCGGAAATGAAAGTGAGCATCGTATGAAACTCATAGATAAGAATGAATTAGTTAACTCACTATACGAATCTGCAATTCCCTGCTTAGAAAGCTTCTTTAAAGAACATGAAGGTGAGTGCTTTTTTGGCTTTGCAGTTGAGATACTTGCTGAAGAGGGGTACTTTCATATAGGGGCTAACTCACTTGAATCATTTCAACTAACAATTGATTCATATTCTCAATCTGGAGAATCAATGGAATCGATCATGGGTGAAGAGATCAAGTGGAACAATCAAGAGTGGGAATATTTTAATCTAAATTACGATAGCGATATTTGGGAAAACTTGTGGAATCCTACGCTAACTAAAATTGATGCGTATAAGAAATACATACGAACGTTAGGCGATCAAGAGTGGGAAAAAGCACAAGAGGACTTTTCTAGTGATTTTGAGGCAGCAGGAAGAGAGGCTTTTAATAAAATAATCTCTTCTGGCATTCTAGACAAAGTCAAAAAAACACAAGACTTTCGAGCTTTCGTATTCGAGCATCATGAAGTATTTTAGAACCACACATAGCGAGTCAATGCACTCCACAAGGCTTTAATCTTGCTGGGCATGCTCGCTTTTAGTGGATGTTGGCTTAAGAGACCGAGAATGAGACGTCGAAACAAGGCCAGTTTTTAAAGCATTGTCTCAGTAGACTATCCGTGAGTGTCACATTAAGAATCCTGTGCAGCTGATGCTCTATGCGCCAATGCTACGGTCAGTTTTACGCTGGAATAGGGGATCGTCAAATGTGCTGCGTAATCTGGCAAGGGCATTACTGACGGCAGGCTGAGTGATATTCAGCACCTTGGCCGCTTTAGTCAGGTTTGCCTCGCGGTAGATCACTTCAAAAACAATAAAAAGATTTAAATCTATCCGTTCCAGTCTCATATCATCACTTCCCCTGTGAACATGCCAGCGTAAACAACGTACTGGCTTTTCAAACTCAACTAGTGGCTAAATTATCAAACAATCTGGTTGCCGACCAGTTGTAATGCAAGAGGATTCCCCCTGTTTGGGATAGTTGTAAACTCTTGTGATAGGGGGGAAAGTATCGTGCTAAATGTCGGGGAACATATTGCTGAATAGCCATTACTAAAGTGTTTTTGCCCCTGAATCAGTCACGGCCGGAGCTTCATTCTTACTCTTCAATTTATATTTGCCATATATGACTAATGTGAAAAACCAAAGCTCATAAAGCTTGGTTTTGAGTGGCACTACCCACGCATCTGATGTGAGCAAGCTTGTAAAGAACTTAGCTAAATTTCTTGATTTCTCATACTCAGCGGGATGCTTCTTATAAATGGAGATGGTGGGATAAAAGTGATTGAGTGCTGTATGTATATACAGTTCTGATAAAGTGTTTGAAAACACGCCAAAAAACGAGCCATAAAATTGTGAGTTTATTCTCGGTTTGTATTTGGTATTTCTATAACTTATTGAGTAAATGGCATGTTAAGAATCACTGATTTACATACCGCACCATTTGCTGGCTCAGGTAATAAGGGGCTCATTTTGTTTTGAAGATATTCCCATAGGTCGTGGTAATACTTGTTGGTAAGATCCTGTATCAATTTAATTAATTTACCCATGCTATGATTTTAGGCCTTGATTTTGTTCAGGGGTTAACGAGAAGTATTGGGTAATACACTGTTATATTTTTTTGGCAACGGAGAGCTTGCTTGAGAGTTAGAAAACCAAACAAATACAAATTTAAGCGTATGAACGATAGTTATCCTCTGTACGCAAGGTTACTTGCTAGAGATATCGTCAAAATTCCAGAACTACCAGATTTTAGCTCCGATGATGGGCTGTTTATAATGTCAGATTTTGGAGGCGAGCACAAAGGTGCTGACTTCTCAACTTACGCATTTCTTATATTGTCAGCAGATAAGCGTTTTGTATTTGAAGAACGCGTAAAAGAACTCAGGAAAAAGCATTTTTTGAATGAACCATTCAAAGAGCTTAACTATAAGGACTTGAGGTACGGTCCAATCAAGAGAGCACTATCAGAATATCTAGAATTAGTAGATAAATATATACATGGTGCTCTAGTTACTGTTTCAATTGACCGAAATATTGAAACTGTTTTTGGCTTGAATGCACAAGCATCTCATAAAGAATTAGTGGCTTTTTTATCCAAGCATGGTTTTTCAGGCTGGAAAGGAAAGGACGCAGAAAAACTCTTTAGAGTGTTACATCCGCTTTGCATGTTTTTAAGCGCGCTTGGACATCATGGACAGAAAACCTTGTGGCTTTGTGACAATGATACAATTAATGAAGATGGCAATGAACGGTCATTTGAAGACACGCAAAAAATATATAGTAATGTCCTAAAAATGTACTGTGATTATGAGTTTGATATTCTAGGTTTTGCCAAACCGTTTGATAACGAACCATTAACGAGTGACTTGTTAAGTGTTACAGATTTTGCTGCTGGGACGATACAAGATATTTTGCAGTCCCATGTAAAAAAGAAGGATTATAAAGGTAATGAGTCTAAGATTAAGCTAGTCAAATGGATGACAAAAGAGAGCATGTTTTTGTCGAAAATAAATCTCATAATTACCAGGTTAGAAGATGGCGATTTGGGATGCGGGCCAGTCGAGTTGGATGAAAAAATATAACAAACTGTTTAAGAGTGATTCGCAATGTGTGGAATTTTGCTATGCGTTGCGTTTAGTGTTTAAGGTGGTATGCAGGGGCTTCGGTATTGCGTTGCTCACACCTTAATGCGGCGTTATGTTTAAAGAGGAAAATTCAGCTTTGTCTAAAATAGTAGATTTATTATTTTCGGAAGGAAACATAGTAACAACAATATCTATTCTTGTTTCTGTAGCAGTAGCTCTGTTCGTACTTAGTGTAAATCAGATCTATGCAAACCGCCGAGAGCGTAAAAAATTAATATGCCAAAAAATTGAAGAGTTTTATGAAGCTTCGATTGCCTATACAAATGCTTGTGACAAGTTGATTACTGATATTCAACGTATGACTTATCGGTGTGAAACTGGTTATTATAGAAATGATCCTGCCGCATACGCACTATTTGAACAGTCCATTTCAAAAATGGAAATGCTTCATGGGTTGTACTTTCAACGAATCGACTTTAATAGCGAAGATTATGCAATCACCAAGATGCCACTTATATGGGCTGCTAACTCTGGTGAGCTAGCACGTAAAATCGTAAATGCTGATGATGTATATAAAGCTTCAAGAGCTCACATCAACATGAGTGCAGAACATTTGAGCGTGATATGTAAAGATTTAATGCGTAACTATATGATTTAAAGATAACAAAGTGTTTAAGAGCGATTCGTAACGCGTGGCATTTTAACCATGTTTTAGTATTTGTGGTTAAGGTAGTTTGCAGAGGCCCCGGCATTGCGTTACTCTCACCCTAACGCGGAGTTACTAGTAAGTGAAACGATGATTTATCTTCCACGTGAAAAAGCAAAGGAGCTAATTGGAGAGCTTGGGTTTTCTAAATTTTTTATCGATGTAATAGATGAAAAGCTTGATTCTCCCTTAAGCATTTACTTTGGGTGTCCAACTCTTTATTACCTTAATGATGAAGAGCAGAAAGCATATAATTTAGGCAATATATTACCCCTTTGGGAAGATGCTGGTGGCTATATGCAATATGCATATGACATCGATAAGAAAGATTATATCTGCTTTGATATCGAGGATGGTGATGCATCAAGCCGATATACATGGGACGAGTTAATTAAGTCTGTTATAGATACTCTAATAGAGCATGAATATGATGATCATGAAAATCTAGAAGAAACAATTTCCGCTGTAAAGTTGTTGTTAGCAGATTTAAACATAGAAAACTTTGATAAATTGTCGGCAGATATCAAAAGTGAATGGGAAAACTCATAACAAGGCGCTACAACAGACAGCCAAAACTGTCATTTGTGTTGCCATAACCCCGGCAAAACAAGCGCCATTTTTGTCTGCGGCTGAGCGCGGCATTACCATTATTTTTTTAATGCCTAAAGACTCAAATAAAGCAAAAAATCTAACTGATTTTTGTCCAGAAATAAGTTAGTGCTAGGTGAGGGCATGAATGCACTCACCTAGGCGGGCTTTCAAATACTACCGCCATTGAAGATGCTAAAGCCAAGGTCAACGGGCTGGTGGGAAACCGGCACCCCATTAAGTTTATCTATTAATAGCCTTGCGGCGGTTTGGCCGATAGCAAATCTGGGTGTTTGAACACTGGTTAACTGTGGTCGCAGTGCTTTACCGATATCCAGCGCATTGTAGCCGGCAATGGCAATTTGCTGTGGGATCGCGAGCCCTCGGGACTGACAGCGGATAAATGCCCCGGCGGCAATATCATCATTGGTACAAAAAATACCATCTAGCTGCGGTATGGCATCCATTGCCTGATCAAATAACTCGGCCCCATTGGCAAAGCCGGAGTGGGCATCTGTCATAATGGCATGGGGAGTCAGCCCAGCAGCCATCATGGCCTGTTGATAACCGTCCATCCGAAGTTGGGTGCGTTTATCTAGCCTTGCCCCCAGATAGACAATGTGCTTTTTGCCGCTGGCAATCATTTGGTTTACCAGGGTAAATGCAGCCTGTTGGTGATCTAACCCAACGACAAAATCAATCGGCTGTTGGGGCAAATCCATGGTTTCGACTACAGGAACCCCGGCAGATTTAATCATTTTCAGGCATTGTGCTGTATGGCTGGTTTCCGTCAGGATAAGCCCATCAACATGGTAAGACAGCAAGGTCGCAATCTTGCGCTCTTCCTCCGCTGGATTGTAACCATAATGCACCAGCAATACTTCATAGCCTGCCGCCTGCGTGACAGATTCAATTCCTTGCACCAAAGCTGCAAATACCTGATTTGACAGGGAAGGCAGCACAACCCCGATAGCGCGGCTTTTGGCCTTGGAGAGCATATTTGGCACCCGGCTGGGGATATAGCCCAGTTCCCGGATCACGGCTTCAATTTTAACCCGAGTGGATTCCGCCACCGACTCAGGTTGGCGCAAATAACGGCTGACCGTCATTTTGGTTACATTGACTCTGGCGGCAATATCATCCAGCGTTGGGCGCCGTTTTTTTCCTGTCATCTTTTTTGTCACGGGCTCTTTCTGTTATGGATTAGGTCGGTGGGACACATTAAAAAATAATTATACAGAATAACGATTTATCCATGCCATGATGGGGTTCATCTATTACGTATTCACCTATTACGCATTGCTAATGGCGTTGTGACTGTGATGCCAAGCGTTATCCGTTATAAGCCCGATATCAAGGGGATAACTAACCAGTATTGTTTCCGCTTAGTCGATATAGGGCTAGGTCATTGTTTATGCTTGCGGCTTGTCTAATTGCATCAGTGCTTCAAAGGCATTGTCGACCACGGTATCAATGGGCGCATCAATGGAGACGCTCGCCACATTATCTTCATTGTTAGGCACTTCCAGCGTGGCAAACTGGCTGTTTACCATGGCTTCTTTCATAAAATGACCTTGGCGGTCACGCATCCGCGACAGGATCAGTTCATAGCTGCCATCGAGATAAAGAAACTGCACATGCTGGTTACCCTCACGGATTTTATCCCGATACTGTTTTTTCAGCGCAGAGCAGACAATTACCCCGATTTCACCTTTATATTCAATGCTAAACGCAGCATCTCGGATCCGCTCCAGCCAAGGCTGCCGGTCCACATCATTGAGTGGCTCCCCCCGAGCCATTTTCAGGATATTCGCTTTCGGGTGTAAATCATCGCCATCAATAAATTTGGCGTGCAGCCGCTGGGCAAGCCGCTCACCGATAGTGGTTTTGCCGCTGGCGCAGACACCCATGACGATAATGCATTTTCCGCTCATATCTTTACCTCTATCTCATTTTGGGGAACTTAATGATTCTTCACTTGAAATCCCTAATGTTACCGATAACATGATACCGGTAACATTGATGCATGTGAAGATTTCTCAATCAAAATTGTTCCCTGAACAAATGACGAAAAGGAAGTTTTATGGAGAGTGTCGCAGTAACACCTGATGCAGGCTATCTGCTTATGGTTGCAGCAGCTTCAATAGCCCTGCTTCTTGTTTTAATTATGCGTTTTAAGGTACATGCCTTTGCCGCGCTGACGCTGGTCAGTATTGTCACCGCGCTGGCGGCGGGGATCCGTCCGGCGGATGTGGTGCCTGCGATGATGGGTGGCTTTGGTGGTACCTTAGCGTCAGTGGCCCTGTTAGTGGGGATGGGCAGTATGATTGGCCGAATTTTAGAGGTGACCGGCGGTGACCGGCGGTGCCCGGGTATTGGCCGATACCCTGATTGATAAATTTGGTCGGGATAGAGCGCCGTTTGCCCTTGGGGTGGCCTCGTTACTATTTGGTTTCCCGATTTTCTTTGATGCCGGCTTAATTGTGATGATGCCGATCCTGTTCAGTGTGGCCAAGCAACTGGGCGGCTCCACTATCAAATATGCGCTGCCGGTAGCTGGTGCCTTTGCGGTGATGCACGCGTTTGTGCCACCTCATCCAGGCCCTGTGGCGGCCAGTGAATTGCTGGGCGCTAATATCGGGTTATTGACCATTATTGGTTTGCTGGTGGCGATTCCTACCTGGTACTTAGGGGCGTATCTGTACGGGCAATGGGCGGGCAAAAAATTTGTTCTGCCACTGCCAGAGGCCTTCTTATCGACCCAACAGATTATTGATAATGACAAACGGCCCGGCTTCTGGACTGTGATGGGTATTTTGCTGCTGCCGTTGGTGCTGATCTTTATGGATACCGGGCTTTCAACCTTATCTGTGATGGGGCTGGTGGACCCGAACCAACCTTGGGTTGATGTGCTGAAAATGCTGGGCAAAACCCCGGTAGCACTGCTGATCACCCTGTTGGTGTGCTTGATGATTTTTGCCCGGGATTATGGTCGGGAAAAGCTGGAAAAACTCTGCGGTGATTCATTGGCACCTATCTGTGCGGTGATTCTGGTTACCGGGGCCGGTGGTATGTTTGGTGGTGTGCTGCGCTCCAGTGGTATCGGTGATGCGTTGGCTGCATTACTGGCGGATACCGGCATGCCGGTTATTCTGGCGGCCTTTTTGATAGCCACGGCACTGCGGGTTGCCCAGGGCTCTGCCACCGTATCCTTGACCACGGCTGCGGCATTGATTGCACCAACGGTTGCTGCTACTCAGGGGCTGAGTCAGTTTGATCTCTGCTTTATCGTTATCGCCATCGCTTCCGGGGCGACTGTGTTGTCCCACTTCAATGACTCTGGTTTCTGGCTGGTTGGCCGCTTACTGGAGATGGATGAGAAGACCACATTGAAAACATGGACAGTAATGGAAACCTTACTAGGGGTAATTGCTTTTATCATCGTCGCTTCTCTTAGTCTGGTGCTATAAATAGGCGTTTATGCCCTACGTTGCACATATGATGTTGTGAATGCATGATGTGGTAAAAGGCCGCCGAGCTAATGCTTGGCGGCCTTTTTTATGCCTGATATATGAATGATGATTGGCAAGCGGCTAACCTAGCTGCTGTGCCCCTCATCCAATAACTCACGGAAGCTTTTTCCTTTATCGGTTCTGGGCTCAGGTGGCAGCCCTAAAATCCGCTCGCCGACATTATTTTTCACGATCTCATCTGTGCCGCCAGCGATTCGCATCCCCGCGCTGCCGAACCATAAGCGTTGCACCAGTTCCCAGCCCGGTGCTTGTGCTTTGGCATCCAGCAGTCCCCGCGCGCCCTGTAAATCCATGGCAAAGTAGGCAAAGTCTTGTAGGGTGCGGGCCGCGACAATTTTGGCAATCGATAACTCAGCGCCCGGCTCTTTGCCTTGGCCTAGGGCTGTGAGCCCGCGGCATTGCAATAACCACAGCCCTTGAGCATTAAGGTAAAGATCGCTTAATTTTTGTCGGTTGCGACTGTCCTGCATGGCTGTGTGATGACCATGTTTACCGGGACTGCGTAGCATCAAATCTGCGGCGCTTTGCCAAAGCTTGGGTGGCATCACCCCGCCAATACTGAGGCGTTCATTCATCAACCCGGTGAGCGTGACTTTCCAGCCGCCACCTTCTGCGCCGATACGTTGGCTGTCGGGAATAAAGACATTATTGAAAAACACCTCATTAAATTCCGCCTCACCATTGGCTTGCCGGATAGGGCGCACCTGGACGCCCGGGCTGCGCATATCAATATAAAAGCTGGTCATCCCCGCAAATTTACCTTGTTGGGGATCGGTTCGCGCCAGTACCAAGCCGTAATCAGCAAACTGGGCTAGGGTCGTCCAGACCTTCTGACCATTGAGCAGCCAGCCATCCCGCCCGTCGGTGACTCTTTCTGCCCGGGTTCGTACCATGCCCAGATCAGAGCCCGCACCCGGCTCCGACAGTAACTGGCACCAGAGGCTATCGCCGTGCAAGGCGGGCTCAACATGTTGGCGAATAATGGCTTCACTGCCGTGGACAAACAGTGAGGGGATCACCATGCCAAGGCTGACATTAAAAATACCTGTGGGCACGTTAAAGGCGGCTTCTTCTTGGCGGTAAATCACCTCTTGTACCGGTGTGCCGCCCATACCACCAAATGCTGTTGGCCAGGTGATGGCACCAAATCCTGCCGCGGCTTTTTTGCGTTGCCAAGCCCGCGCTTGGCTGAGAAGTGCTGTTTGGCTGAGATCACTGCCGAATACATCATCCGGGCGCTGTTTGGTGGTGGCATTTTCTGTCAGCCATTGCCGACACTGGTGGCGAAATGCTGCTTCTGCCGCTGAATCATTAAAGTCCATATACTTAATCCTTGTCTTTTATCGTCAGGCACTTATGCCTGTGATCTTTTACTGAGGCCATCATTAGGCGGCGCTGGTTGGTGCCATCTGCAATTCAAGCTGATCAGCAATGATGGCCGACCAGTCATCTTCTGTGCCTAAGATCAGTGCTTGATGACGGGCGGTGCGGTAAAACAGTTGGCAATCG
Organism: Shewanella sp. NFH-SH190041; assembly: GCF_024363255.1. Classification (NCBI taxonomy): domain Bacteria; kingdom Pseudomonadati; phylum Pseudomonadota; class Gammaproteobacteria; order Alteromonadales; family Shewanellaceae; genus Shewanella; species Shewanella sp. NFH-SH190041. Next base: position 2,143,348 of record NZ_AP026070.1, on the reverse strand, counting down.
AGCTCCCAGGTGTACCCCATGCCGCCATGCACTTGAATGGCCTCTTGCGCGGCAAAATTCAGTGCCCGAGTAGTGGCAACCCTGGCACTGGCTGCAGCAATGGCCAGTTCCGCTGCACTTTGCTCACCGCTGCGGCTATCAAGCTCCAGCGCCCACGCACCAAAATAACAGTGCACGCGCGCCATTTGGTTCAGGGTATACATATCGGTGAGCTTGTGTTTGATCCCTTGGTAAGAGCCAATGGCCCGGCCAAAGGTGCGGCGGGTTTTGGCATACTCTACGGCCATCTCGGTCACGGCATCGGCACTGCCAAGCTGCTCAAAGGCGGTTAATATCGCCGCCCGGTAGCGTAATCTTTGCAGTAATGTCAGCGGGGCTTGCGCCAAACTGCCATTGAGGGGCTCGGCATGGCTGGCATTAAAGGTTAACTGGCCACAGGGCTTAACCGGATTGAGGGTCTCTTGTGTGCTGATACTGACGTGATTAGCCGCAATATTGGGCACCAGCAGCCAAATCAGTGGTTGCTTATCGTTTTGGCTATTGCCCTGACTGTCGTGCAGCCCCTGTGCTTTTTGGGCCAGAACCAAGACAAACTCCGCCGCAGCAGCATCAGTGACCAGTGAACAAGTGCCACTGAGACTGTGGCCGTCAAAGACCGGCAAGTTTGTGAGCGCATCTTCACATTGTGTTGGATGATGATCCAGCGTGCAGTCCAGCGGCGCGGCGAGGGTGGCGATACTGCCAGCATTGATTTTTCCCAGCCAATGTTGCTGTTGCTGGGCATCGCTGCCCAGCAATAATGCCTGTGTGGCTAAATAACAGGTGGAGAACAGTGGCGCAGGGGCCAGTTGTCTGCCCGCTTCCTCTGCTGCAATACACAATTCAGCCGCGCCCAGTCCATACCCCCCGGCGGAGGATGGCAGCATAATGCCGGTGACGCCAAGCTCAGTCAGCCCTTGCCAGAGCTCGCTACTGTGGCTGGATTGTTGCTCTAATACCTGTCTTGCCACTGTAAGGGGGGATTGCTGCTGCATAAAGCGGCGCAGTGATTGTTTCAGTTCATATTGCTCGGCGGTAAAGTCAAAATTCATCTCAGGCTCCCTTACTGCGATTCACTACGGATGCTGTTGCCCGTGTCAGTGGCGCTGCGTGACTGATTCAGTCCCTGTAAAATGCTGTCATTATCCTGTCCCAGTGCCGGGGCATGCTGGGTGAGTGTCGGGGTGAAATCTGTCATGCGGATCGGGCAGGGATAATAGCGATAGGTTTGCCCACTGGGGTGCTGAGCCGTTTGGCTCAGCGCTCTGGCGTTTGCATGGGGGTGGTCAATGGCTTGCGCGACATTCAGCACCGGCGTGGTGCAGGCATCAATTTGGGCGAAAATTGGTTGCCAGTAGGACATGGGGTTGGCGGCGATGACGGCGGCAACATCAGCGATAACCGCGCGCCCGGCATCACCGGGTAGGTGGCCTTTGGCCTGTAAGTCCGGGCGTTTGATCGCCTCACAAAAGGCTTGCCAAAATTTTTGTTCAATGGCGCCCACTGCCAGATAGCGCTCATCTGCGGTTTGGTACACCTGATAACAGGCCAGTGCGCCGGAAAGGTAATCACATCCACGTGGCACCGGGGTATTGTTTTGCTGCTGATAAGAGGTGGTCGCCATTACATTTAATGCCATAAGGCAGTCACTCATGGCGATATCCACATGGCGGCCTTGACCACTGCGACTGGCATCAAATAGCGCTGCCAAAATGCCGGTGGCCGCAGAAAGTGTGCCGCCTGCTAGATCTGCAATGGGCAGGTTGCCTGTGGCAGGCGCCGCATCGGCATGGCCGTTTTGTTCTAGCACCCCAGCAAGTGCTTGATAGTTAATATCATGTCCCGCCTGTTGTGCCAGTGGCCCTGCTTGGCCATATCCGGTGATAGAGCAATAGACTAATGCGGGATTCAGCTTGCTTAGCTGTTGGTAGTCTAACCCAAATTTCGCCATTACCCCGGGGCGAAAACCTTCAATCAACACATCGGCGCTTTTCAGTAATTCTCGGATCTGTGCTTGGCCGGTATCACTGCGCAAATCCACCGCAAATGAGCGTTTGTTGCGGTTAATCATCATAAACAGCATGGCGTAATTATCTGGCCCACCTCTTACAGGGTCGCCTCGACCGGGGGGCTCAATCTTAATCACTTCCGCACCCATATCAGCAAGGTATTGGCTACACAGTGGTCCGGGCAGTAACTGGGTAAAATCGATGACCCGAATGCCATCAAGGGGTTTACGGTTTTGGCTCATGCTTGTTCCTTTTTACTTCTTTTTGTCATCCTGCTACCACTTTTGGCTGTCGTGCCATTTAGTGCTTGCCATCTATTGCTTGCTGCCATCTAATGCCGGTTTAATAAACCGCGGCAGCGCTGGCGCTTACCTGTGATGGCGCGATAACGCTTGGTGATATTGCTGTTTTAGCTGCTCGACTAAGGCACTGACTGGCAGTACTTGGTCGATTGCGCCAATACCTTGGCCAGCTGACCAGATATCCTTCCACGCCTTAGGGTTTTGCCCTTGCTTGGCAGACAGTTTGGTATCTAGATTCTGAAACAGGGTGTCTTTTGCGTTGTTTACTGAATCCGCCTGTGTGTGCGTGGCTTGCGGTTGTTCAAGTCTGGATTGTTCAACACTGGATTGTTCAACACTGGGTTGTTTAAGATAGGGGCGGGCAGAGCGAGCAAGATAATTGGCCGGCATGCCAGAAAATTGGGCGGTATTACAGATAAGATCGCTGCCATCGGCCACCATCATCTGTTTGTGCGCATCAACAGCGCCGGATTCTGCCGTGGCAAGAAAGCGACTGCCCATATAAGCAAAATCTGCCCCTAACAGTGTGGCGGCTGCAATGGCTTCGCCGGTACTGATGGCACCCGCCAGGGCGATGGGGCCAGACCAGAAGCGGCGTACTTCGGCGATAAAGGCAAAAGGCGATAAGTTGCCGCCATGCCCGCCGGCTCCGGCGCAGACTAATATCAGGCCATCTACACCATCATCAATAGCCCGCCGAGCGTGTCTTACGGTTGTGACATCATGCCAAACCTCGCCGCCGTAGTTGTGTACCGCCGCAACGACTTGAGCCGGTCGGCCAACAGAGGTGATCACCAGCGGAACCTGCTTATCACACAGGGTGGCCAGATCGGCACTTTGCCGGTCATTGCTGGGATGTAGGATAAGATTGACCCCAAATGGCGCGGCCAGAGTTTGGCTATCTCCCCGTTTTACCCTTAGGTTATGCTCGGCGATACCTTGCCTTAGAGTATCAATCCATTGCCCTAAGCTCGCTTGAGGTCGTGCATTAAGCGCAGGAAAGCAACCGATAATGCCAGCGCAGCATTGAGCCAGTACCAAGTCGATATTACTGGCCAAAAACATGGGCGCACCAATCACCGGAAGCGCCAGATTTGGCCTGTGTGCCAGCAAAGAAGGCGTGTTATCCGCTGGGTTGCTTGGCTGAGCATGACTCATGACTTAGCACTTGTGTCAGAATCTGCATTGGCATGCTTGGGCATGGGGAAGGTAATGGCATTGTTGCCATAAAATTGCTGCCCATTTGCCGCCATTTGCCGCAACATTGCAGGCAAGGCAAAGCGCTGGGCACAATGCTGCGCTGCTAAGGCATCACAGGTAGTGATCACCTGTTCAAGCCCGATAGTATCCATGGTGGCAAAGGGGCCGCCGAGATAAAACGGGAAACCTACCCCGAAACAGGCACCGATATCACCGTCAGCCACTGAGGCTAATACCCCCGCAGCCATCGCCCGCGCAGCATCGGCCAATTGGGCATAGAGCATGCGGGTTTGCACGCTGCGCTGATCGGGCTGCTCACTGGCTGGCAACTGAGGCCAGATATCGTTAAGGCCAGCCCAAAGGGATTTACTGCCATCGGCCTGATACTGGTAAAAGCCCATCGCATTTTTACGGCCAAAGCGACCATGCTGTTTAACCAGTGTTTGGATCACACTGACAGAAGAGCCCGGGGTAAATTCATCCCCCAGATCCGCTTTGGCCTGATCGGCGCCGTGGCTGGCCAGATCCAGACCTACCTCATCGGAAATGGAGAGTGGCCCCACCGGATAGCCAAAATGACGGGCAGCATTTTCAATCAGTGCGGGGTTGATGCCTTCTTGTACCATGGTGACACCTTCATTCAGGAAGGCACCGAAAAACCGACTGGTAAAAAAGCCCCGGCTGTCATTGACCAATATGGGGGTTTTAGTCAGTTGCGCGACGAGATCTAACGCGTTTGCCAGTGTGGCATCATCGGTTTGCTGTGCCTTGATCACTTCAACCAGTGGCATACGTTCCACCGGAGAGAAAAAGTGCAGGCCAATCATACGTTGCGGGCAGGAGAGGGTTTCAGCCAAACCTGTGATGGGCAGTGCGGAAGTGTTGCTAGCCAGAACTGCAGTTGCGGGCAGATGGGCCTCGGCGCGGGCATAAACCTGGGCTTTTACCTCCCGATCTTCAAAAACCGCTTCTACTGCCAGAGTGACCTCTGCCAGAGACTCCCACTGCTCACTGGGCTCAATCCGCGCCAAAATGGTGTCCATCTCGGTGGGGGAGAGCCGACCTTTTTCACACAATTTAGCTAGTTTCTTTTCACTGTATGCTTTGCCCTTTTGCGCTTTAGTGAGATCGCAGTCCAACAAGCGCACCCGGATCCCCGCTTGGGCGGCGCACAGTGCAATCCCTGCACCCATCAGCCCCGCGCCCAATACGGCAATATCGGTATGTTGGGTAACGGCAATGTGTTTAGGACGGTGCATCAGGCTGTCAGCGCGGGTTTTATTGATAAAACCTGTGCGCACCATATTGCCCGCGACGGGATCAATATTAAGCCGGACAAATTGCTTACACTCAACGGCGAGTGCTTTATCTATCGGCAGTTGCATCCCTTCATAGAGGCAGGATGTGATGGCAAATGGGGCGGGCATATTGCCAAATGTGGTGGCACTGAGATTGGCGCTGGTAGCCATAAATAATTGTGCTAATGCTGGGGCGGATGGGTCTTGTCCCCCCGGGATGGTAAAACCGGGCATATCCCAGGGCTGCAGTGCTTGCGGGTTATCATTCAGCCAAGCTCTGGCGTGAGACAATAATTGCTCTGGCGGACAAACCTTATCAACCAGCCCTTGCTTGAGTGCTGATGTGGCGGTTAATTGCTTGCCTTGCAGTAATAACGGCAGCGCAGCTTGCACACCGAGCATACGAAGATAACGCTGAGTACCGCCTGCGCCCGGTAACAGGCCCACACCGACTTCCGGCAACCCGACTTTCAGCACGGGCGTATCAGCGGCAATGCGACCGTGACAAGCCAGTGCCAGTTCAAATCCCCCGCCCAGTGCCGGGCCATTAAGCGCGGCAACAAAGGGTTTGCCGCAGGTTTCGATGCGCCGCAACAACATGGAAAATGCCAGACATTTTTGATACAAGGTTGTTGCATCGACCGGTTCATTGAGGGTCTTTTCTAAGGTATTGAGATCCGCCCCGGCAATAAAACTGCTTTTAGCTGAAGTGAGGATCACCGCGCGAATGGCATCATCGGCAAAAATACGCAGCAGGTGATGCTCCAGACTGTCGATAAAATGCTGATCCATCACATTCACCTGGGAATCAGGCTGATCTATGGTCAGGGTTGCGATGCCGCTGTCATCCAGGCTAAGGGTAAAATAATCAATCATAATGAAATCCTGTTCGAAAGGGGCGCCATTACAGGCGTTCAATAATGGTGGCACTGGCCATCCCTGCCGCTTCACATAAGCAAACCATGGCCAGAGATTGATCCCGGCGAGCCATTTCAGCTAGCACTGTGCCAACTAACATGGCGCCTGTGGCTCCGAGGGGGTGCCCCATCGCAATTGCGCCGCCATTGACATTGATATCACTGTGGTCGATATCCATTTGCTGCATAAAAGCTAAGACCACGGCGGCAAAGGCTTCGTTAACCTCCCAGAGCTGAATATCGGCGGCGGTCATCCCGGCTTTTTGTAAGGCCATGTTGGCGGCATCTGCGGTGCCCGCTAGCATTAAGGTCGGCTCACAGCCTATGGTGGCGGTGCTGAGAATGCGTCCCTGAGGTTGCTGCCCAAGCCGGTCGGCCATTTGCGCTGACCCGACCAGCACGGCGGCGGCACCATCGACCACACCGGATGAGTTTCCGGCATGGTGGACATGATTAATTTGCGCAAGTTGGGGGTATTTCTGCTGTGCGATGGCATCAAACCCCAGTTGCTTACCCAATTTGGCAAAGGCAGGTTGCAAGGCGGCTAAATCCTCAGCTGTAGTTTGTGGGCGTAAAATTTCATCTTGAGTCAGTAATGTTTGTCCCAGCAGATCGGTGATGGGCAATACCGCTTGGTCAAAGTAGCCCTGCTGCCAGGCATGGTGCGCCCGCCGTTGACTGGCCAGCGCATAGTCATCACAGTCGCGGCGGTTCAGTCCGTTAAGACTGGCCAGCAGATCGGCGCTTATTCCCTGCATCACAAAGCCGGTATTGGCCGCAACACTGGGGTCGGTGGCCCAAGCGCCCCCATCAGCGCCCATGGGGATACGGGACATACTCTCTACACCACCTGCAATCACTAATTCATTAAAGCCAGATGCGACTTTGGCGGCCGCCAGATTAATGGCTTCCAGCCCTGAGCCACAGTAGCGGTTAAGTTGCATGCCCGGTACCTGTTGCGGCAGCCCGGCATTCAGCGCCGCGATGCGCCCTATGTTGCCGCCTTGTTCACCCACCGGCATTACGCAGCCAAGCAGCACATCTTCAATCAGATCTGCTGTGATGTTTTGGCTCAATGCAGACAACACCTGACCGGCTAATTGCACGGGGGTGATTTCATGTAGTGCACCGTCTGCGCGGCCTTTCCCTCTTGGGGTGCGCAGGTGTTGGTAGAGATAGGCGTGTGTCATAGGGCGATCCTTTCCATGCTTTGCGTTGTATGTACTGCTACTTGCGATTACTTACTGTTATTGGTGCTCTGCTCTTGGCGCTCAAGCGTTGTGGGCTTGTGACAAGGCTGATGTATGTGCTCTTGCTGTATTCATTCTTGGTATCTTTACGCTTGGTCTACCTAGCGTGCCGAACGAGCAGCGAATAGCGCTAAGTTACTGTTGTTACTGTTATGAGTGACAAGCTAAATCTGTCGCGATACAGGTTGAACTTTATTATTTCTATTGCCCTGTATTCACAGTGGTGATTTTCCATTGATTGTTCGGTGGTACTGGCGGGGATTTTTCTTAGGCGGTGTGGCTGTGAGCGTAACTGGCTGGTGGAAAATGGTGAATGGTAAAAGTTAGCGCCTAGCTGGCATGTCAGTTAACTAATTCGGGGGAACTGGCCATTTTATTATCCTTGGCTTCTAGCGCTAGGCTTCTCGTTAACGTCTGCTTTCAGGTGTGTTTGTGTTTTCGTCTCCACAGTTTGGTTTACTTGCTTTAGACGATGTGAGAGGGGAAAAGCGGGCAACATACTCCTTTACCCATAACGGGTTTTCTTGCGAGATCGCATGGCGGATGTGCTCCCCGAAAGCCGCAAACGGATAATGGACCATACCCTTAGCACTATTTTACTTGAGCGAGGCGCTAGCCATAGGGGCAGGCGATAGCTCTGGTGAATAACCATGCCTTACTGTGTTGATGTTTAGGCGTAGGACGCTTACACATGACGCGAATGCAAGCTACAGGCACTGTAAGGCTTATCGGGTGTGGATTGTGGAGAAACACCATGCTAAAACGATTTTTACTGTTGGAACAAATGCTGATCCCCGCGGTGTTTAATTTTGTCATTAATGCCGCTGCGGCCTGGTGGTTGACCCGGCAGCAAGATTTTATTCCTTTTTGGGGCAGTAGCAGTATTGCTGTTGACACCCTGGCCACGGCCTTGCTGCTGCCCCTGCTTACTGCACTGATCACCACGCCATTGCTATTGTCCCGGGCGCGGCAGGGCGGTTTTGATAAGTTTCCCTTACATCAATTAGCCACAGGTTATGGCCGGGTGATTAGCGGGATTTCTTCGTTATCTCAGTCAACATCCCAATCCCAGTCAAAGTCTACGTCTGGAGCTGACAACCGTAGCGCGGGATTCAATCGTATTCGGCGAATGTTACTGGCGCTGCGTATCGGCCTATGTGGCAGCGTCATTGGGATCTTATTGGCGTTACTCGTGCTGTGGATCTTGTTGTTAACCGGCACTACGGGGTTAGAGACGGCTCATTTTATTCTCATTAAGGCGCTGTTTGCTGCGGTGCTTGGGGGCATGGTGAGTTGCATGATGGGCTATTGGACGTTGCAAGCCATTGCTTTTCGGCGCTTAGGCCATACAAGTCGGCTAGCGTCAGACCCTAAGATGAAAACTGATTCGGTTCAAAATGTTTAACTGGTTAATGTAGTTATAAAAATATCAGGGAATAGCGCTGCCAAGAGCACAGATAAACCGGTTAATTAGCTGATGGGGTAACGGGGGATTGGCACGCTATTTACCCATTACAAGAGTGTTGAGCAAGTTTGCATAAAACAAGCATAAGATAACGAAGCAGTCGTTAAGGAGATGGGGACAGGAGCCATCCTGTTTACCGCATTTCTGTTTACCACCCTGTCAGAGCCAGTGGTGCTGCGGCGCTACTCGGAAAAGGAGAGCAGTCTGATGCAATATGACTTTATTATTATTGGCGGCGGTTCAGCCGGGTGCGTACTGGCTAACCGTTTGAGTGCGCAGCAAAATAAACAAGTATTGCTGTTGGAAGCTGGTAATAAGAAAGAGGATTTTCTTACCAAGATGCCTGCCGGGTGGGGGCAGATCACCCGGGATAGTCGGTATTCTGCCCTGTATCAGACTTCGGCAGAGCCACATAATGATGGTCGGCAGCATACTGTTCCCAGGGGAAGGATGCTTGGGGGCTGCTCTGCCATTAATGGCATGCTGTATGTGCGAGGGCAACATCAGGATTATGACGACTGGGCGGCCGCTGGGGCGAGTGGCTGGAGCTGGCAGGAGGTCAAACCCTATTTTATGCGCTCTCAACAGCGTCAGGACTGCAGTAGTTTATCGCCAGATTATCATGGCGATACTGGCCCCTTACCGGTGCAGGAATTGGTGGAAAAGCATCCGGTCAGTGATGCCATGATCCGCGCCTTTACCCAACAGGGCTTTCCTTATAACCCGGACTTTAACGGCCCGAACCAAATTGGCGCCGGATATTTTCATACCACCATGCAGCAAGGGGAGCGCTGCTCCAGTTTTCGCGCCTTTTTGCAACCTGTGTTGTCCCGCCCCAATCTTACTGTGATCACTGCGGCGATTGCCGACCGAGTGGAGTTTATTGCCGGGCGAGCCATTGCGGTGCATTATCGCAAAGATGGTCAGCCCTGTCGGGTGGAGGTATCACAGGAGGTGATATTATGCGCTGGTGCACTGGATAGCCCGGGGATACTGATGCGCTCAGGGATAGGCCCCGCGGCTGAATTATCTCGCTTGGGAATAGCTCCTGTCGCTTGTCGCGTACATGTGGGATTACACCTTAAAGATCATTATATCGTGCCGATGATGTGGCGACTTAAATCCTATGTGCCCAGTTTAAACAGTCGCTTAGGTGGGTTTGGTGCTGTGCGTGAGTTGCTACAATACCTGTTTACCCGCCGTGGGGCGTTGACACTACCGGGGGCTGAAGTGGGCGCTTTTGTCCCTCTACCTGAGCAGACGGATGACAATGGGGCCAGCACTGATCGAGTTAATAACGATAAAGCTGGTGGCAATAGCACCATAGCTGCAGAGCGCCGGCCTCAGGTGCAGTTTCATTGCTTGCCGGTGACCGGCGATACCGTCAGTAAAAAGCCCCATCCTTTTCCCGGTTTGACACTTGCCCCCTGTGTTTTGCGCCCAAGGGCTGAAGGGCGGGTGAGACTTAAGGATAATAATCCTGTGTCTGAGCCTGAGTTTTTCTTCAATTATCTGGGTGATAAAAAAGATATTGATGACACGGTAGCCGCGATGCAACTGGCACGGCAAGTTGCGGCGCAGCCGGCATTGGCCGGGCTTATTGATTATGAAGTACTTCCCGGGGGCCAGTATGCTAGTCATCAGGCGTTAGCTGATTATGCCGCGGCTCATGGCACGACAGTACATCACCCGGTGGGCACTTGCCGCATGGGGCAGGGGGATGATGCAGTGGTGGACTGTGAGCTGAAAGTGATTGGGGTGCGCGGCCTGCGGGTGGCGGATGTATCCGTCATGCCGCAGATCACCTCAGGCAATACCAATGCGCCAGCAATGATGATTGCTGAGCGTGCGGCGGATTTGCTGCTAGGGAGACTGAAATTAAAGCCAGACAATCAATCATTTGCTGTTAACTCGGGCAAGCACTCTCGTCATTATCCTCATACCGATGGCAATGAGACAGCAACTGATGAGATTGATGCAGGCGTGTTGGCAAAAACCAGTTAGCTATTTCAACTTAGCGCTCAACTCTTTGTCTTGGCGCGGTAACCGACTTACTGCCGTCGTTTTGTCACTTTTATCCCTGAATTAGCTGAGCTTAGGTGCTTGGCATCATTTGTTATACGACTTATGCCATCACAGCGCCGCTGTAATCACTAAGGTGAATAGCTGGCCATTCATGCAAAAAAGTACCCAGGCCGCGTCAGGCTAGATAGGGTGGGATAAGCCTCATTATGGCAGGGCAAACAAATCAATTTTGATTAGACCAATATCAGGTTAGCGCCAGTGGGAGACAAGGATGCAGAACAAGACTCAAAACATGAATGCAGATGTCGTTTCTGGTGATCAAGCTGCAAACAGCCCCTCGCTCAATCAACCACAGGAATTCGAACTCGCTGCGGTGGCAATTCCATCTGCACTGCAGGAGATATTTTATCCCTATGGTTTGAGCGCCTCTGAGCTGCCGGATAGTCCGGTATTGTGCAGTATTCAAGGGCGGGCGCTACATATCACCATTAATCGACCGGAGCGGATGAATGCCATCGACAGTCAAACAAATGGGTTTCTGGCAGCCGTAATGGATTTTTTCGCAACAGAAGAGGCGCTGTGGCTGGCGGTGATCCGCGGTACTGGTGAACGGGCATTTTCCGCCGGTGGTGATATTCGTGCCATGAATGAAGCTGCCGCGGGGGGAGAGGCGTATCGCGTGCCAGAAACCGGTTACGCCGGACTGACTTCCCGATTTAACCTCAATAAACCTGTGATTGCCGCGGTTAATGGGCTGGCTATGGGCGGGGGATTTGAAATTGCCTTGGCGGCGGATTTGGTTATTGCCGCAGAACATGCCAGTTTCGGCTTACCTGAGCCACATATCGGCGTTGTGGCCTATGCCGGCGGGATGCACAGATTACCGCGTCAATTGGGCATGAAACGGGCGATGCAGTTACTACTGGCCTGTGACACCTTAAGTGCGCCGCAGGCACTGGAATGGGGCTTGATCAATCAGGTTGTGCCGGCTGCAGAGCTGGATAATGCCGTACAACAATGGATTGGTAAACTGCTGCGCGCCGCACCGCTGGCATTACAGGCAACTAAGGCCTGTGTGCAGCAAGGGCTGAATCATCCGTTGCCAGAGGCGATTTTAGCTCAGGAGCAGGGCGGTTATACCGAGCTGGAAGTGATGCGCAACAGTCACGACATACTTGAGGGAATTACCGCTTTTGCCCAGAAACGCTCACCTTGCTGGCAGGGACGCTAATGGGTGTTTAGTGAGTTTAGATGATTTGAATTTTTAAACGGTTAATCAATAAAATAATTATTTAATAACAATGCTATAGATTTATTTTGTGTTTTTGTTTTGAATTTTTTTGATAAGGATTTTGCTGCCAGAGACTCTGTATGAATCATGTATGGGGTATGCACGAGTCTGGATGCTAAGACCGCAAAACAGCATAGCGATAAGGCATCTCATTAACAGTGTCGAGCGCACGGCAAAAGTAGTAAACGCGGAAATAATTATTTATTAGGTAGCGATATAGATAATAAAAGCTCGATAACGATATTCGAGCAATAACATACAAGCACGATAATCACAGCATAAGGGAGAGGGCTGCAGATGATAGCAAGACAACACTGGCAGGAGTTAGCTGACAAGTTGGTGCCTAACAAAGGCGTTAAGCGTTATCTGCAGCAACTGCGGAATCATTGCGGGCAAACGGCGCAGATTTATCATGGTCGTCAGCGCCGTTCCTTATTGGTTAGTGGTTTGGTTGAAAAGACGCGTAGCAAGCGGGTGAGACAGTTTACCGGGATATTGGCGCTGCTTGCGAGTGTGCCTATTGCCAGCGCAGAGCATCTGCTCGATAGCAATAAAAGCACGGATTTACCCAATATTTTGGTGATTATGGCCGATGATGTGGGGCATACCAATATCAGTGCTTACAGTCATGGTCTAATGACCCAGACTCCCAATCTTGACCGGATTGCCAATGAAGGCATGATGTTTACCGATCACTATGCCGAGCCGACCTGTACCGCTGGGCGAGCCTCATTTATCACAGGGCAGATGCCGATTCGCACCGGGTTGACTACGGTGGGGCTACCGGGCTCGCCACTGGGTATTAATGAAAAAGATCCCACGCTAGCAGAACTACTTAAGCCATTAGGCTACAAAACGGCTCAGGTAGGGAAAAATCATTTGGGCGATCGGGACCATCATCTGCCCACTAACCACGGCTTTGATATTTTCTTTGGTAATCTCTATCACTTGAATGCGGAAGAGGAGCCGGAGCAGCGAGATTATCCCCATGAATTACTGCAAAACTATCGTCCCCGTGGGGTGATTGATGCCAAGGCGGAGCCGGGCGGCTATATCCGCGACACAGGGCCGTTGACCCGAAAACGCATGGAAACCATTGATCGAGAATTTGTTGATAGATCCCTGGCGTTTATTGATGAAGCCCATGAGCAAGGCAAGCCATTTTTTATTTGGCATAACCCTACCCGTATTCATGTTTATACCCGTTCCTTGCCACAATATATCGCTCGGATTGCAGAGGTGTCGTCAGAAGAAGATATTGCCGGTGCTGGCGTACTAGAGCTGGATGAACATGTCGGTATGCTATTGGATAAACTGGAAGATCTGAATATTGCCGATAACACCATAGTGATCTTTACCTCTGATAATGGGCCGCAACTGTTTGTTTATCCCGATGCCGGAGCCAGCCCATTTCGGGGCGAAAAGGCGACAACCTGGGAGGGTGGGGTACGTGTACCTATGATGGTGCGCTGGCCTAATGCCATTGCCGCGGGGAGTAAATCAAACGGTATACAAAGTCACTTGGATCTCTTTACTACTTTGGCTTCTGCCGCGGGCATTAAAAATGTTGCTCAGCAGCTGCGGGAGCGGGATAAGGTGCATATTGATGGGGTTGATAATCTGGCCCATTGGCGCGGGGAAGCGGACTCAAGTCGGGAGCACTTTATTTATTACAATGAAAGCCAGCTGACCGCCGTGCGCTGGAAGCAATGGAAGGTGCATTCAAAAGTACGGGAAGGCTTTTTTGACTATTTCCGCCAAAGTGCGCTGCTGTTTAATCTGAAGATGGACCCCTTTGAGCGTAACGATGGACGCTATGCTGAGCAGCTGGCATTGCGTAAGGCTTGGATCGGGGGAGTGTTGCGGGATTTAATTACAGCGCATGTGACGACCTTGCACCAATTCCCGCCACGGCAAAAGGGAGGCTCACTGCGCGGCGGACTGGAGCTGGTGGACAAAAACAAACCTTAATGTCACTTGTTGCCTTTGGTGGCTTTCATTGGCGGGAGTAAATCCTGTATGCTGCTAATGTAAGTGGGCATTTTAACGACAACGGCGCCGTACAGCAGTCCTGAGGCGCTGTTTTTGTTGCAGGATTTTGCTAAAATGCCGCCAAATTTAATGTGAGATTGAACTATGCCTATCTATGTTGTGGGACACAAGATCCCTGATTCCGATTCTATCTGTGGTGCCATTGCGCTGGCTTATCTGAAAAACCAGATCGGCGAAGCCGCTGTAGCTACTCGTCTGGGCGATATTTCTCCTGAGACTCAATTTATTCTGGACACCTTTGGTGTTGAAGCTCCTGAGTACAAGACCAGCTATGCTGGCGAGCAGGTTTATATTGTTGACCACTCTGAAGTGACTCAAGCGCCAGACGATATTGCCCAAGCCACTATTGTGGGTATTGTTGATCACCACAAACTGGGTGACCTGACTACTGCAACGCCGCTGGAGTGCTGGATCCGTCCAGTGGGCTGTTCTAACACAGTAATCAAGATGATGTACGATTTCTACGGTGTAGAAATTCCTCAGCAAATCGCTGGCATCATGATGTGTGCGATTCTGTCTGACACAGTGATCTTCAAGTCACCAACCTGCACCACTGCTGATATCCGTTGTGTTGAAGCGCTGGCTGCAATTGCTGGTGTGGAAGATTTCAAAGCGCTGGGCATGGAAATGTTCAAGGTGAAATCAGCTGTTGACGGTACTCCAGTGCGTGAACTGGTGATGCGTGACTTTAAAGACTTCAATATGAACGGCAACCTGGTAGGTATCGGTCAGCTGGAAGTGGTTGACTTGGCTGTGTTTGATGCCATCAAACATGAGCTGGAAGCAGATATCGCTGCGCTGAAAGCAGAAGGTAACCGTCACTCTGTACTGCTGTTGCTGACCGACATTATGAAGGAAGGCTCTGAAGTGCTGGTGGTCTCTGATGCTGATGATCTGACCCATCGTGCATATGGCAAAGCATCTGAAAATGGCCGTGTATGGCTAGATGGTGTACTGAGCCGCAAAAAGCAGGTTGTTCCGCAACTGCAAGAAGCTTTCGCTTAATCAATAAGCCTTTCTTATCGCAGGGGAGGTTAATTTCTCCTGCGGTTGAGAAATATAAATACCGGTCTTATGGCCGGTATTTTTTTGCCCATTTGGCACAGAACCACAAGGCTGAAAATGCGCTCAGGCCGTCATAGAACGTCGCTTTATTCGGTGTATTTATGAATTTCAAACAGTTCTGGGTGAGCAAATCAAGTTGGTGGCATTGGAGATACAGGTGCTCGCAAAAACATGCAGAATTATCCATTGTTAATTACTTTCCTATGGGTTGTTTTTGATCTCATAAGCTACTGTTTATTCAACGTTATTGATGACTATCATCGTGGGGTTTGACGATTGAAGCGGGATTGTTATAACCAACATTAAGAGTGACTAGAACACTAAATCAACTCTTGTGCAGCGACCAAAGCATTCAATAGCAGTGAGTTTGTAAGTTGGGTCAAGCGACATGAGATCCAGATTGAATATATTCAACCTGGCACCCCTTATCAGAAGGCTTATATCGAGCGACACAACAAAACAATTCGATACAGCTGGGTTAGCAAACATCTGTTTGCCTAAATCGAGGAAGTACAAGACTATGCTGCTCAATGGCTTTGTTTTTCCAATCATGAACGACCACATAAAGCAAACAATGGCAGGCCACCATTGATGGCTGCTTAACTTCTACTTTTAACAGCAGCTAAAAAGGGAGGATTATCTTCCCATAGCTCGATTTGCAACTCGTTCTCCTAAATCACTTAAGTTTATAAAAACTGTGGCAACTCGCCATTATCCAAATAATATAGTAGATCAGGGTTGTTTAATACACCACGATAAAAAATAGCCTCCCACCGATTGACTGATTGGCCTTCTGTATTTCTCAAAAACCTTCTTATTATTCGACTTGCAGTATCTGGATCAGGATCAAGCCTCTCATCAGAAAAATTGCTTAATAAAGTCATATACTGTGAACGACAGAATTCTTCAAACCGCTCGATAAAGTCCACACCGTCTATATGAGTGCAAACTAAAATCCTTAGCGATTGTTCTATATCATCTGGAACGGAAATATTAAATGCAGACGGACTAGAATAAGGCTCACAAATCTCCAATGAAATCAATACTTGGTCAACAGGATCAAAGTAAGGGTGAATAAATATTTTGTTTCCATGTTCGTCTTGAAAGTCAGTTCCTTTTCTACCTTGGCACTCACTACACATAGGCGTAAGATTAGTTAAAACAGCGGCTAACTCTGGGTAAGCATCTTTAGGGAAATAATGATCCAGAGTTCCCGGTTTACCCGGTTCACCACAGCTAGGACAAAACAGTAGCCCGTGCTTTCTTCTCATATCTTCAAGAATATTGTAAGGCTGCTTATCTTTTTCAGGTGAATACAGACCAATTAACGACTTTTTTCGCTTACCTATGAGCCTCATTAATGGATCTGGGTGATCATTAGGCTTAACCACTAGCAAAGCCTCAGATGCTATCCTCTGTCGGGTTATATAAGGAGACAAGTCAAAAGGTGTCATCCGACTAGGATCTGCACCAAGTTCAATATATGTAAGGATCTTCTCCTCTAAATCTGGCAGTAAAGCCTCGTAAAACTCTTTGTAATGCTCTCGCTCCGCAAAAATATTACGAATCACTTGAACAGAATCATTAACAGGAAGGTTAAGCTTAGCTACCACTATACTTTCTCCCTAAACTCAGAATTTTCATGATTAATTCTTCGTTAATTTCATCACCAAGTTCTCTGATTAGCTGCTCCGCATCAGGAGCTTCTTGCATCTTCTCCTCTAGCCAATCATCAAATGGTTTTGAAACGGATTTATCCCCGAAAACATAGGACGAAATCCTTTGGACACTGCCACCAAAAGTTTCAAAAGGAGGAGGGACGATTTCGAGTCCATTGCCTTCATGGCGAAATATATGAATACACTTAGAGGGTACTTCTCGAACAACTGCCAGCGAATGTGTGGCCAAGATAGCTTTTGATTTAAATGGTTTTAAGATTACCTTAAGTAAAGAAATAAACTCTATCTCAAGTGTTGGATGTAGAAACAACTCAGGTTCATCTATCACTATGAGGCTATGCTCCCTAATCGCCCCAACCACGTTGATTACAATATAACTAAATAGTTGCTGCCCTGAACTAAGCCCTTTTACTTTGTTATCTTTAATAAACTGAATGCCATCAGTAAAATTGCATATACTCTTAAATACTTCCTTTTCATATTTAGCACCAACCAATCCATTTAACTCTAAATAATCTTCGCCATTGATAATACTGGGAAAGCTATCCAAAATCCCACCAGCTTTACTCAAATCCACTTTAATCGCCAAATGGTCAAAATCCAGCGCTACTTTTAATGCTGACTCTACGGCTTCAAACTTGTTAACCCACCAACTTTCACCTTTATACTTTTCGTCTTCAAAAATAGCATCAATCAGTGAGTGACTTGCCTCAAACTTTGGTAAATTACGATTAATACGTATGGTGTCATCTTCACGTTTCTGTCTAAAACCAAAATATCGATACGAACTTCTATCAGCCACCTCATCTTCAGCAGTTAGACCCAAGCTAAACTCTTCAAATGGGCTATATGAAACCAAAATCAAACGGTTAATATTTGGCCTCACGTCAAATGGCTCATGCTCTAGGCCATCAAGCGTTTTTTTATCGCCCATTCCTGTTTTCAACCAGTATTCAACCAGAGCTTTTAAGCAATAAGACTTCCCAATACCATTAGGACCGATTAGAACGTTAACATCGTAAGGAAGGAGACCTGATTCGAATCTAAAGGGGATTGATTTTGACTCCCACTCTGGTGTTAGAATATTTAACTTAAAGTCGCGTATCTGACTTTCTTCACCAACAAACAAACGCCAACCATCTTGGTATGACTTGCTGCTTCCACTGTCTCGAAGTAATGAGTTAGAAAATTCTGAAGTTTTAACTAGAACCTTAGCTTCAGTATCCCCAATAACATTTACCAAGTATCCAGCATCTCTTAAATTTAACAGTACTTTTAGGGCTACTTGTTCATCAAGCTTTGAATGCAAAACCTTATATAAATCAACATCTGTTGGCACAGAGACATAATCTACGTCCGGTATAGGAAATTCACCATTCCAGCCTGCAGCACATAATTCATCTAATTTATTAGCCGTATAATCACAATCCGTAATTAGGAGCTTTAAACTGAAATCGACAGGCTGTACAGCTCCTGCAATAACAAGGGTACTATTCAATGTTGACTGTGTACCAAAGTCATCCCAATTGTTACCGCTGAGCGAGAGGTAACTATCCTCTCCTACTAACTCCGGAGGATTTAATCTCCAACTTCGATTGGGCGTATATTTTATTTTCATATAGCGGGTTGCTCTACAACTTCGACAACATCTGCATCAACCATTTGCTTTTTAATTAACGATATAAAACGCTTATCATTAACTAGTTTCAAGAATAAATCGATGTTGTTTTCATCAATAACAAACTGACCATTTTCATTTGA
Organism: Shewanella sp. NFH-SH190041; assembly: GCF_024363255.1. Classification (NCBI taxonomy): domain Bacteria; kingdom Pseudomonadati; phylum Pseudomonadota; class Gammaproteobacteria; order Alteromonadales; family Shewanellaceae; genus Shewanella; species Shewanella sp. NFH-SH190041. Next base: position 2,124,995 of record NZ_AP026070.1, on the reverse strand, counting down.
AGGTAAGTTGAACTCATGATCATCAATGATTTTTTTCATATCTTCGATGAACTCTTGATCTTCGAAGTAACGGGTTTGTTCAATAGCGACTAAACGACGGAGTAGGGTTTTATTAGTACCGATAGCGACTTTTAGGTCATTCACACTTGCCACAATGCCATGCTCAGCAAAAGCATCAGCCAGAAGGTCACGCTTGGCCTCTAATCCTTCTCGTATATTCAAGCCAAGCTCATAATTAGCCTTATCTCGGATAAATACATCATTACCATAGGCTACAAAATCAATCGCATTTCTAAATGAAAATATATTATCCACTTCTACCTTTTTGAACTGCCCTTCCTTAAATATCCAGTTTTTTGCAGTCCGAGCAGATCTTAAATTCCAGCCGCCTTTAACTTTAGAAAACGCATAAATTTTACTATCCAGCTGTGTAAACTCAAAAACTAAAGCCCAAGCATTATTAAACTGCTTTATGTCTACAATTGGATCGTTGTCAGCACCATCTTCAATTTTTTCAATAATCGTTGCTAAATCTGTATTATTTTTATCATCGACTAAAGCTCGATCTTCATCTATAGCCGCGGTTAATGCCTGATACTCATTTAACACATTAATTGGCTCTATGGCTGCACTTTGATTTCCGCAAAAGAAAGCCTTAAGAGTGTTCTTTAAGTCGGCGTCTAAACCATCAATAGCAGCAAATAAAGCCCTATAACTATTTTGAGCATTACGGGTATTCTTCTTGATAACCCACAAACGACATGTTAATTCATTAAAATTTAATGCTTTTAATTGTTCAAGTAACTGTAATTTATCTTGCATGGTTAGTCCCTTAGTCTTTTATTATGCCCATGTAATTATTCAGTTTTTTATATTCTACTAAATCATTAGTTGTTAGATCTTTCGGTGATAGCATCACACATTCTTTAGCCCTACCATTTTCGGTATAGCTACAGTCATAAAGACCATAACCAAGTGCTGCCAAAATTGGATTGATGAAAATACTCTGACTGCGAATGGAGAGTAAGCAGAGGATACCCAAGAATATGATGAGCGATAGCAAGTCTTGCCATTTGCTTAAGTCAAAGGCGACGAAGGAAATCATATAGGGGATAGTGTAATTCACCACTTCACTAGAGCGACTTTTCGCTTTTGTAATGGTGATATCAAACGGGTTAGAAGTGATATTCTTCAGGACATACCACAGCATCAACAAGCTAATCACTGAAACTATGACTAATCCCCAAACTACACTTGAGTTTGTCATCGAAAAGCCAATGGGGAATGTAATCTTGTGAAGCCCCAGCATGGCAGAGTTAAACTGGTGCGTATACCAATTAAGTCCAGTGATATCTTTGATTATCATGATCAAAAATAGTGGTGGTAGTCCCCCCGAAAAATAACAGCAGCCAAAAGTAGAATTTTCTCGTAAGGTAAAACGTAGGAGATTCGACATGAAAACATCGCGATACACAGACAGTCAGATAATTAACATCCTCAAGCAAGCTGAAGCAGGAACGCCCGTTCCAGAGCTTTGTCGTGAGCATGGCATGAGCAGTGCGACCTTTTACAAATGGCGTGCAAAATATGGTGGCATGGATGCGTCACTCATGGCACGCATGAAAGAGCTTGAGGACGAAAACCGGCGGCTCAAGAAAATGTATGCAGAAGAACGCCTCAAAGCCGAAATCATTCAGGAAGCCATGGCAAAAAAGTGGTGAAGCCCAGTGAGCGGCGAGTGCTTGCTCAGCAGTCTGTGGCGGCTTCAGACATCAGTATTCGAATGGCGTGTCGCATTTTCAGTGTCAGTGAAAGTTGCTACCGCTACCAATCAGTCCTTCGAGATGAAAATGCGGATATTGCCGATTGGCTTATCCAGCTGACGACAGATGAAAATGACTGGGGCTTTGGTCTGTGCTTTGATTACCTGCGCAATGTGAAAGGCAAACTCTGGAACCACAAACGCGTATATCGTATTTATTGCGAGTTGGCGTTAAACCTGCGTATTCGCCCCAAACGACGGCTAAAACGCCATGCCCCAGAGCCTCTAAAAGAACCCGTGCGGCCGAATCAAGTTTGGTCTGTAGATTTCATGCATGATCAATTAGCCGATGGCCGACGCTACCGCTTATTCAACGTTATCGATGATTATCATCGTGAAGGTTTGGCGATTGAAGCGGGATTGTCATTGCCAGCATTACGAGTTATTAGGACGCTAAATCAACTCTTGGAGCAGCGGCCAAAGCCTTCAATTATCCGTTGTGATAATGGGCCTGAGTTCATTAGCGGTGAGTTTGTCAATTGGGCTAAGCGACACAACATTCGGATTGAATATATTCAGCCAGGTAAGCCCCAGCAGAACGCTTACATAGAAAGGCACAACAAAACAATTCGATACAGTTGGGTCAGCAAGCATCTTTTCGACTCAATAGACGAGGTACAAGACTACGCAACAAAGTGGCTTTGGTTTTACAATCATGAACGACCACACAAAGCAAACAATGGCAGGCCACCACTGATGGCTGCTTAGCCTCTACTTTAAACTGCGGTTAAAAAAGGGAGGACTACCTCAGGAGCTGAGGGTTGGCGCGATATTCAAGAGTTTGGGGACAATAAAATTGATTGGTTAAAGCAGTACCGTTTGTATGAATCAGGTGTTCCCCGCCGGCACACGATTGCGCGCATCTTGCGCGCTATTGAAGTCGAATCACTGCTGTTAGCCCTATTAAGCTGGGCCAATGAGCATCGTTACCATTCTGGTAAGCCACTGATTGCACTGGATGGCAAGGTACTTCGAGGGGCTTATCGTAATAACCCCAAGCAAGCATTGCAGCTTGTTACTGCATACGACTGTGAGAACGGACTCGTTCTCAGCCAGCGGCCGACAGCCAATAAAAACGGTGAAATCAAAGTTGTACGACAGATGCTCAAAGTCCTTGATATCAAAGGTGCCGTCATCACTATGGATGCACTCCATTGCCAGCGTGAAACGCTTGAGTTAATCAGCAGTAAGAAAGCTCATGTCGTTGTTCAAGTTAAGAAAAATCAACCTCTACTGCATAAATTTATTCGTTCTCAATTCCAAACTCTGTGTGATGCCAATAAGGAAAAGGTCATTACTGAAGTTATTCAGCAAGCTCATGGGCGTACAGAAGCACGTTACGTCTTTCAGTTAAAGGCTAAGCTCACCCCGGAGTTAATAGAGAAATGGCCGACCATCCGCAGTTTCATTGCGGTGGAGCGCCATCGTACTCAAGATGGTAAAACCTCAATCGATACCAGCTTCTACGTCAGCTCTTTATCACCAAAACATAAGCTTTTAGGACACTATATTCGTCAACACTGGCGTATTGAAAATAGTCAACATTACATCCTTGATGTTGTTTTTAAAGAGGATGCTTCGCGCATTGCAATGGGTGATGCCGTTGAAAATATGGCGCTATTTCGCCGGTTTGTGATGAACCTGTTGCAGCAGTGCCATTGTGATGCACCAAGCCAACGAAATAAGATAAAAAAGGCGGGCTGGAATGATGATTATCGTTCAAAGGTCTTCTTTGGATAAAAAGTCATCGAAGTATGCTCTCGCCCTGTTAGCTTTATAGGCTGTGAAATAAACTTAGGACACAGCATAGGTAGTCAATTCTTATGAATTATCTAATACATTACTTATGTCGATTCTATCAATAATTAGTGTACAAAAAACATTACTTTGCTCGCAAGTCTAAAATATAAAAGGAAAATCATTATTTCATTATTTCATTAGTTTGTAGTGCGTATCCATCGTTAACAGTAACTGGCTAACCACGAATTTAACACTGAAGTGTGACATTCGTCTATGTAGCTTGAAGGTATTCTTGCGACACCATTCCGGTCTGACTAAATTGAGGCATTTACACGGTCTTAGATTTAACCTCTTCTCAGCCTACCGCACATCTTCATCCGTAAATAGCCTAAACAAGAACAATGACACCCATAGTTAATCTGACTGAAAATGGGCAGAAACGGCCGAATGTTCAATGTTAACTCAAGATAATTTAAGGTGTTGTTGGTTAATTCTAAAAAAGTAATATAAAGATTTTCGTAGTTTAAAATAAATATTATTCCCGGAAAATTCGTATAAGTGAGATAGTCCTAATATTTCATGCAGTTATATCTAAGCTTGTTATTGAGAGCTTAGACATACGGGGTTTAGTCGGTGCTTGTACCAAATTATTATCCGAGTAAGTGACTATATAACGTTTGCTCCAGCAGGTTACCGGTTGGAAGAAATAGGTCAAGAGGTATTTATTAACAGGTAGAGCTGTTTGCCAGAAGATTAATGTAATCTGTTGTTGGATATTATTATGGGGTTGTAGTTGTTGATGGTAGCTGACGATGGGGATGGCTCTGGTAAAAGGCGTAGATAGGTGGGCGGAATGTTTCAATGGCATCATAGAAAGCGCTCCATCAGCCAACTCACTAATCTTGAGCATAAACGGTATTGAGTTAGGCATAAATCTTTCATCTCTGACATCTGCTTACTGCTATCACTAAAAACGACGATTAACATAACTTTCTGAAATTTGGTCAAAAATAAAGTTTTATCGTATTAGTTTTATCGTATTAGTGATATCTAGTTGACGATACATCTCTTCATTAAAACTTTTCCACTCAACATAGGTTTCCTTGGCTTTCGTAGAGAAGGAAACCTATGGAAAAATCTAAAATAACAAGGTATTAGCGAAATTCCATCAGAAATGCTCATCGGCTTAAGCCGAAATCATCATGATTATTGGGCATATAAATACTTAACAAATATATATGTTAGGCAAGTACAATTTTTGCTGATAAATATCCCCACCAACTGAACCCACATTCAACTAATCACCAACATTTAAATTAAAACAGCCTAGCAAGTTGAAGGACATTTGAGGTTTAACCTGAATATTGATGTCGAGAACTCTCCAGATTTCTCGAGTTTCCGAGTAGAAAGGGTGTGGTCTTATGCTGAAAAGATGTTTTAAGAGGTATTTATTTGGCATTAGCTATGTTCACCCCGGAACATGGGGTAAAAAGGCACCATCACCAGTGCATTAACGCTGTCTTTTAACAAAGTGACATTTAACCCTGACTCAATAAAACCTTTTCACTGTAATAGGGTAAGAATTAGAATATGTGATGAGTCGGTATAACGCAAAATGGCATGGTTAATAAGGTTGTGTGTTGGCCCATCATTGAGCACTAAGGTTCGGTAGATAAGACCCAATAATCTTGGATAAGTGATATCCGTGTCGAAGAAAGTCATAAACAGGTCATCAATGCTATTGCGGCTAGCGACTCAAGCTGTAACTGGTTTTCTTTTAAGAAAAATGATGCGTGAATATTATTAGATACGGCTTGGTACAGCACCGCTTTGCTGTCGATGAGTTATTGATTAATGCCCTATCAACACCAGTTGACTGGATAATCTCTTCAGTTATTACCCAGTGATAAGGCTGAGTTATAAATACTTGTCTGGCAGCGGCCAATATTACCTGCAGACAGTCAGGGCTTGGCGGTCATATGTAGGGCGGCCACGACGTTTAATCACGGGGGCAGCAGTATGATGTCGCCACTCCTTTGGTATCCATCTCAAATATTTACCATCAAGCACAAAACCTGATGTCACGGTTCAATAGCTAAAGTTGAAAAACATTACTTCGGCAATGTGTGTATGATGGTTATCTCATTAAGATAAAAGGATAAATTCAGCGGCAACAGTGGTTTTGCTGCATTAAAGACTCCTGCCTCTGTGACCTGTATCAAGGTCTTTCATGTCTATTTTGCGCACAATTTTAGCAGGCATCAGCCTGCCGGTTTACTCGATAAGACAGCTAGACATCCCCTGAAGGTCCGCAAATGGCTGGATGATATGTGTTGATCTTTACCGCAGATATCAATCAGTGCCTGTTGCTATTTCAGGAAAGGATTTCCCCTGAAGAAGGATTTTGGCCATGGAATTGCCAGGACACACCCCTAAGCCTGCTGGCTCTGCACCAGCGTCACCTCAGACTCCCTCAAATAACGCTCAACCCAATCCTGCTGTAAAAGACGGCTGGTTGGAACGTTATTTTCGATTATCAGCTCAGCACACCAAGGTTTCGACAGAAATCATCGCTGGGATCACCACCTTTATGACCATGGTTTACATCGTCTTTGTGAACCCTCAAATTCTTTCTGCTGCGGGGATGGACGCCAGCGGCGTATTTGTGGTGACCTGTATGGTAAGTGCCATTGGTTGCTTGGCTATGGGGCTTATCGCTAATCTGCCCATCGCTTTAGCTCCTGCGATGGGGTTGAATGCGTTTTTTGCTTTTTCTGTGGTGGTCGGAATGGGCATTAGCTGGCAAACCGGGATGGGAACCATATTCTGGGGAGCTATCTGTTTTGCCTTAATGTCTGTTTTGGGTATTCGTTCATGGATCTTGAGTAATATTCCCGCTTGTTTGCGGATTGGTATTCCCAGTGGGATTGGGCTGTTAATTGCACTTATTGGCTTGAATAATGCCGGTATTGTTGTTGCCAGCCCCGCAACCATGGTAACCGTGGGCGATCTCAGTTCATTACCCTGTGTGTTAGGGGCGCTAAGTTTCTTTATTATTTTAATCTTGGTATCTAAAGGTGTTCATGCAGCAGTACTTATCTCTATTGTGGTGGTGACTTTGATTGCCGCATTAATGGGGGAGGTGAATTACACCGGAATTATGGCGATGCCGCCCAGTATTGAATCCACTTTTGGTCAGCTCGATATTGCCGGGGCCTTGGATCTGGGGTTAGCAGGTGTCATTTTTTCTTTTGCACTGGTGAGTCTGTTTGATAGCTCCGGTACCATGATAGGGGTTACTGAAAAATGCGGCATTACCGATGAACGCGGGCGTTTCCCAAGAATGAAACAGGCTTTACTGACCGATTCATTTACCTCGGTTACCGGTGCCTATATGGGAACATCAACCGTGACAGCTTATATCGAAAGCTCCTCCGGGGTTGCCGTGGGAGGGCGTACAGGCTTAACGGCGGTGGTAACTGGGCTGCTATTCATTTTGGTGATCTTTTTCTCTCCGTTAGCGGCCATGGTACCGGGCTATGCTATTGCCGGGGCTTTGATGTACGTGGGCATTTTAATGTGTTCAGGCTTAGCTAAAGTCGATTGGCAGGATATGACCGAAGCCGCTCCGGCGTTTATTACTTGCGTTATGATGCCGTTTACTTTTTCAATCACCGAAGGTATTGCCACCGGATTTATCACCTATTGTGTGATGAAAGCCGGTACCGGGCAATGGCGTAAAATTCACCCCGGCGTTGCACTGGTCGCACTGCTGTTTACCATAAAATTTATCTTTGTGGATGGTCACTAAGCTTGGAGGCGGTATGGCTGACTTAATGCACAAACATACCCAGCAATTGAGCCGTCAAGCGCTGGAGAAGCTCTTGGCGGTACAGCGAGGAGAGCTTGCTGCAGATCTGCGGCTGGAAAACCTCCACTATCTTGATTTAGTGTTCGGTGACATCTGCCCCGGGCCGGTGGTGATTTGCGGACAACATATTGCAGCGTTAGGGGCTGAAGCTGAATCAATCAAGGCTCACCGCACCGTGGATTGTCAGGGCGCGATTGCCGTGCCTGGGTTTATTGATGCCCATATGCATATTGAAAGCAGCACCATGACTCCCTTTGAATTTGAGTGTACGACTCTGCCGTTGGGAACCACTTCTGTGGTATGCGATCCCCATGAGTTAACAAACGTTATCGGTACTGAAGCCATCGATTGGTTTTTACGCTGCAGCCAATCACTACACCAGAATATGTTTGTCCAAGTCAGTTCTTGTGTGCCAGCAGTCGCTGACTTGGATATCAATGGTGCATCACTGGCGTTGGAACAGATGCAGATGTATCGGGAACACCCTAATGTGTTGGGCTTAGCTGAAGTCATGGATTATCCCGGGGTGATTGGTGCCGCGCCAGCCATGCTGGATAAGTTATCAGCTTTCAGCAACCTGAATCTGGATGGTCATTGTCCACTGCTTACGGGACTGCCGTTATCTGCCTATATCAGTAGCGGGATCCGTAATTGCCATGAAACCAGCACCCTGACAGAAGGGCAGGAAAAACTACGCAAAGGTATGAGTGTGATTATTCGTGAAGGCTCTGTCGCGAAAAATCTTGATGCGCTCGCGCCACTGATCAGTGAAACGACAGTTTCTCAATGTTTGCTGTGTACCGATGATAGAAACCCTCATGAAATCATACATGAGGGTCATCTGGATTTTATGGTGCGGCGTTTGATCAACCGACATGGTATCGCGCCTTATTTGGCCTACCGGGCTGCGTCTTGGTCGGCGGCGAAACATTTCGGGCTGCAACGTTTGGGGTTACTGGCACCCGGTTATCGGGCGGATATTAACTTAGTCGGCAACTTAGATGCGGTGAATATTCAGCGGGTGGTGTGTGCGGGACAGTTTGTTGATGAATTACCGCTGCGACAAAATCTGGCTAACAAGCTTGCGGCATCTCAGCCGCCGCTACAACCGACGTTAATCCGACATCCAGTTACCGCGAGAGAACTGACACCTGAACTTCAGCCCGGGCAATATCATGTTATTGATATTATAGAAAATGAGTTACTCACTGCCGATCTTGTCTGTGATTATGATGGGCAATCATTCAACCATGCAGGGATTAATCATGTGGCCGTGTTAGAACGTTATGGTCATCAATTACCGGCATCACTTGGGCTTATTCGGGGTTTTTCTGTGCGTGAGGGCGCTATCGCAGGGAGTGTCGGTCACGATTCCCATAATTTAATCGTTATTGGTGCAGACCCCACCAGCATGGCGATAGCGGTAAACCATATTATTACCTTAGGCGGGGGCTACTGCGTAGTGCGAGGTGGGAAAGTAACTGCCGAACTGGAATTACCGTTAGGAGGTTTGATGAGTCTGGCAACGGGGGAACAAATCAGTCAGGACATTGCCGCATTGAAACAGGCCGCAGCGGGTTTAGGGGTAAACTTGCCCGAGCCGTTCGTGCAGATGAGCTTTATTGCATTGCCGGTGATCCCATCTCTTAAACTGACGGCGAAAGGATTAGTGGATGTTAATACATTTCGCTTTATCCCATTGAAGCTCTCATAACTTAAGCAAGTTAAACAACTGCCGCACTGAGTTTCTTTTGGTAATGGCCACCAGCCGATAAGCTAAATCTGCTTACGGTGTGGCATAAATGGTTACAGCGTTATACCACAATGACTCTGTAACCTGCTTTTCATCTAATCAATTCGCTTCGTGCTAAGTCCTTTAGTGGCACTTTCCCTGTTAAGGCAAAATTGCATTTACCCGCTGCGTGCCTCGCTGCACAGTTTACAGCTTCCCCATCAATGAAAGGGATAAAAGGCTTTGCCTACCTGGTAAATCTGGGTAAATTAAACAAATGTTTAAATTCTTGTTTGAGAGTCATTATGTACCCATACCGCGCCCCCTTGGATGAAATGCAGTTTGTACTCAATGGTCTGTTTGATGCCCCAGCAATTTGGCAACAATTGCCTGAGCTGGCTGGCAATATTGATGAAGAGACCGCGGCGGCCATTTTGGCGGAAGCTGCGCGCCTTAATGAAGAGGTGGTTTACCCACTCAACAGGCCGGGGGATGAGCAGGGGGTACGGTTTGAGCAGGGCAAAGTATTCACCCCCGATGGTTACCGGGATGCCTATCAAGCATTTGTTGATGGTGGCTGGGTAGGGCTGTGTGGCGATTCCGATTTTGGGGGCATGGGCATGCCTAAGATGCTCGGCGTTTTGGTGGATGAAATGGGGTATGGCGCTTGTAATGCTTTTACCCTGTATAACTCGCTTACCGCTGGGGCGGCGCTCTGCATCAATGCCCACGGCAGTGATGAGCTAAAAGCCCGTTATCTGCCAATGTTGTATTCCGGCCAATGGGCAGGGGCGATGGATATGACCGAAGCTCAGGCTGGCTCTGATCTACGCCATATCCGCACTCGCGCAGAACCTCAAGCTGATGGTAGCTATCGCATTACCGGCACGAAAATTTTCATTACGGGTGGCGATCACGATCTGGCAGAAAATATTATCCATCTGGTATTGGCAAAGTTGCCACAGGCAAGTGGCTTGTCTTTGTTTGTGGTGCCGAAATTGACCCTGGATGATACGGGTATGCCAACACAAGCCAATGGTGTCACCCCAGGGGCAGTTGAACATAAGATGGGGCTGAAAGGGTCAGCCACCTGTGTGATGAATTTTGATGGGGCGACAGGTTATTTGCTGGGCAAACCTAATCGTGGCTTAGTCTGTATGTTCACCATGATGAATTACGAGCGCTTAGCGATTGGGCTACAGGGACTTGGCAGTGCAGAAGCTGCAAGGCAGATGGCTGGCAGTTACGCTAAAGAGCGTCAACAAGGGCAGGCGGCTGGACACAAGTCGTCGGGTGCAGATGCCATTGTGGTACATGGCGATGTGCGGCGAATGTTGCTTACCATTAATGCCTTAACTGATAGTGGCCGGGCATTAGCAGTTCACACTGCGTTGCAACTGGATGTGGCGAAATACAGCCAAGACAGTGAACAACAAGCCATGGCGGCAAACTTTGCCGGATTACTGACCCCGGTCGCCAAAGCATTTTTATCTGACCGCGGGCTGGATATGACGGTAATGGCCCAACAGGTATTTGGCGGGCATGGCTATATCCGTGAAACCGGGATAGAGCAATTAGTGCGGGATACGCGAATTGCACAAATTTATGAAGGTACTAATGGCATTCAGGCGATTGATTTTCTAGGCCGTAAAGTGGTTGGTGATAATGTTGAAACCCTAGGGGCATTTATCACTGAGCTGAATAACCGCTTAGCCGCTTGTGCGGATCAAGAGCAGGCTGAATTAGTACACCATTGCTTTAGTGATATTCTCGCCGTGGCCCATGATCTCAATCGAGAAAAATTAACGTCACCCGCATTGATTAACGCCTGTGCGGTAGATTTCCTCGATGCCTTTGGTTATGCATTATGTGGCTATTACAGTGTGGTTATGGCTGATATTGCCAAGGGTGATAGTCAGATATCTACTGAATTGCGCCAACGCAAAACCCATTTATGCCAGTTCTATTTGGATAAGCTGCTCCCCCGAGTGGATAGTTTATTAGCTCAAGTAAAAGCCGGTGAACGCAGCATTATGGCCATGCCCGAGGCATTGTTTTAGGCATTATTCAAAATAACAAATACACGCGAAAAATAGCCCTGCCGTATGCAACGACAGGGCTATTTTATTAGCTCTGGAAATGTTGTGGTGTTAAGGCAGTTGATTTATTGCCTTTGCCTGTTGCATCAAATATTGCAATACCCTTGCACTGAGTGACTGCTGTGGGGCCTTACTCTTATCATCCATCTCTGTACTATTAGGAGCTGGTGCAATACCGTTTTCCATCATCACAAACAGATAAGGCGTGCCTTGCAATATGACAGTGCCAGCCAGATTACTGACACCATTAAGGGTGCCGGTTTTGGCATAAACCAACCCGGCGAGCGGCGCATGGGTAAAACCTTGAGCATATTTTAATGTGCCCGACTTACCGGCTAACGGCAGCATGGATAACAATGGGCGCAACTCGGGATCGGCTTGAATATGTGATAGGAGGTCCATCAACTGTCTGGCATTAAGCAGGTTATAGCGCGACAGCCCTGAGCCATCAAATAACTTGGCGGCGGATAAATTAACGCCAAGCTCAGTTAATACGGCTGTCATAGCAGCAACGCCTTGGGGAAATCCTGCTTGTGGTCCGTAATATTGCTCTGCCAATTTAAACAGCAAGGCATCGGCGATGAGATTATCTGAGCGCAGCAGCATAGTATGCACTAAATCAACAGTCGGCAATGAAGTCACAGTACTCATGGGGATTAACTTATTGGGTGGGTTGTTTGATAATGGCTGCAGTTTGATTTTACCACGCAGCGTGATGCCGGTGTCAGAGAGTAGTTGTGAGACAACAGATTGTGCATAAGCATTTGCGTCATTAACCGCAATCGCTAACGGCAAAGGCCTGACTGGGGAGAAACAACCACTAAGCTGATATTGGTTGCTACCGCTAGATTGTAATGACAGTTGGCAAAATGACGACCAAGGCGCCAGTCTGGACTTAGCTACTGAGTGATGACGTCCATCCGCTTCATTCGCCTTTGCCGTCTGGGCTGCTTTAGCCGTATTCTCGGCAACATTAGGCACAAAATAGGCTGAGCTATTTACCGTTAAGTGGGCATTAGCGGGTAGGTCAACTATTGCAGGTATGTTTGCAGGTGTTTTTGGGGAAAGCAGCGTAGAAGGCATTTGTTTTGCTGGTAACAGTTTTCCCCTGACACAGTTGCCATCAATTATATAACTGGAAACTGGTGCAGAGTAGCAGATCCCTAAATCATCCCAAGCCCAGCCTGAGGCTCTGCTCAGACGCTGAGGTTGACCGAGTAGCAACACATCTCCCTGTACCTTATTTATGCCGCTCTGTTTAGCCTGCTCAAGCAGACTCGCCAGTTGTGTCCGACTTAGCGTCGGATCACCATCGAAAGCGAATAATAGATCGCCATGCAATACCCCTTGTGTAACCTTGCCCCTGCGATACAGGCTAGTCGTAAAACGATAATCACTGCCCAATCCTTTGAGGGCCGCTGCTGCAACCAATAATTTTTGGGTGCTGGCCGGCAGCATTAAAGTATCGGCATTGATACTGAGTTGTGGGATGTCAGTGTGCGTATCCCCAACAATGTTAGCGGGTTCTATTCGCTGTAGTACTAGCGCTAATGATGATGTTGGTGGGGTCAGTTGATGGATTTGTGATTCAATCGTCGCCGTGGGGGATGGCGGTAACGTAACAGGCGCGGGAGTAAAAGCTTGGGCGAGGGGAGTGATGCTCAGCAGAGTAAATGCTGTGACTAATACTGTGGCTGAGGGGGTAACTTTACTACTCATCCGTGGGTCCATATCCTGCGCCTGTTAAGCATGTCTTTGTATTAGCTAGTTGCCAGATATATCATCCTGAGCCATCAACATGTAAAGCCGCAGAGTGACAAACACCACCAGCAACATAAACAGGGGTAGCACCAGCAAGCCGAGACTTGCTTTAAAATGAAACAAACAGGCTGATGCCAGTAATGCTGCAACTATGGTCAGGAGCGCTTTAAACTTCATGATTCCTCCGGCTATTTAAGCGGCCAGTATAGCTGAATTCAATATGGCGATAGCCGGTTTTAGTGCTGATGGGAGAATATTTAATCAGTATGGAGTGAGAAAAAGCCCCGCGCGGCAGAAAAATCTTGCCCAAGACCGCGTTAGCCGGTAATTTCTACCCTCTTAAATGCATTACCCCTGTGACAAATGGCTGATATTGATTGCTGTTTGCATTATGGGGCAGCAGTTTTGGCCCCTTGGGTGTGCCACACTGTTGAATAGTGATTAACTGGCTCTGAACAGGTATAAGTTTGACGGAGCCTGTCTAAGGAGGATGCCTTGCTGAACAAGCTAGGTGGAATTTCATTGCAGCCAGAGGCCATTTCTTGGCTGCTGACCCCGAGCCGCTTTAAGGCTGAACTACTTTCCAGAATTGAACACGCTCAGCGGAGCATAACCCTGACCGCACTTTACCTGGAAGATGATGATGCCGGACGGGAAATCATGTCTGCATTATTGGCGGCGAAAGCGAAGAATCCTCAACTGGATATCACGGTGTTGGTTGATTTCCATCGTGCCCGCCGTGGATTGATTGGCCATAAAGGTGATAGTGGTAATTATCTGATGTACCGGGATGTCATGCTCAATGCTGAGCATCCTTTTGCCATTCTTGGTGTACCGGTTAAATCCCGTGAGCTGATGGGTGTATTACATCTTAAAGGCTTTATCATCGATGACACCGTACTTTATAGCGGTGCAAGTCTGAACAATATCTATCTGCAACAACAGGGTCGATATCGGTTTGATCGTTACCATGTGATTGAATCTGCTGAATTGGCGCAAACAATGCGTAATATGATCAGTCAGGTGTTGGTTGACGATCCCGCAGTTTCATCATTGTGCCAGCCTGCTGAGACAGAAGTGTTGCCGGATAAAGCTGATATACGCAGCTTTAAAAAACGTCTGGCCAGTGCCAAGTATGAGTTTGACCGGGTTAAAACTGGCCTGCGTATCACCCCATTTATGGGGCTGGGTCGCAAACGTAACCAACTAAACCGCGCAATTTTAGCCTTGGTGGAGCAGTCTCAAGAATCTCTGTTTATCTGCACGCCGTATTTCAATCCACCTTTGGCACTGATCCGGGCATTAACCCGTCATCTGCGCCAAGGTAAGCGTATTGATATTGTGGTGGGGGATAAAACGGCTAATGATTTCTTTATTCCAGAGGAAAAAGATTTCTCCCCGATTGGTGCGGTGCCTTATCTGTATGAGCAATCTTTACGTAAGTTTGCAAAACGGCAGCAGTGGGCAATTGATAAAGGCTTACTGAATATCCATATTTGGAAGCACGAAGATAACAGTTACCACCTGAAGGGCATCAGTGCCGATGGTAAGCGTCATTTGATTACCGGCTCTAACCTTAATCCTCGCGCTTGGGCACTGGATTTGGAAAATGGTCTGTTGATCACTGATGAAGAGGGTGTTTACGCTGAGCAGTTTGCCGAAGAGCAGGCATTTATTCTGACTCATACCAATCGACTATTCCATTTCAGTCAGGTTGAAACGCTGCAGAGTTATCCCGCGCCAGTGAAAAAGTTGATGTCCCGCATTAACCGTATTAAAGCCGATATTCTGTTACGTCGGATCCTCTAATACTGTTTGCAGGATCACCGCATAAAAAAAGCCGCCCATCAGGGGCGGCTTTTTTGTCTCAGTAAAACGTGCCAATACCGGTTATATCTGCGCCTGCATATCATGGCTACCAGCATGGCCGGCATGGGTTTTGGCATAATTGAGCGCAAACACCACAACCATAACCATCACGGCGCAAATCGCACCTATAGACAGTTGACCATGCATCGGCAGCAGTGCCATGACGGTCGCGGCCAAACCTGCGCCAAAGTTTTGCAGGCCGCCTAGCAGGGCGCCAGCAATCCCCGCCTGACGTGGGAAGGGTTCCAGCGCCGCAGAAGTGAGCGCCGGGAACATCACGCCTGCGCCACAAAAGAACAGGATGGAGCCTAACAATAGGGTCCAGCCGACCACCAGCCCAAACAGCCCAGGGATCAACATCACTAATGCACCTGAGCCCAGCAAGGCGATACCCCGGTTCATCAGTTTACGCATATTGTCACTGCGAGATGCCATCATGGCGCCCAGTAAATAGCCCGGGATAGGGGCGACAAACCAGATACTGACCATCATGGGTGACATTTTGAGTGATTGGCCGTACAGCACCCCGCCGATGGCTTCAAATGCAGCAATACCGGCAAAGGTGGCCACCAGCCCCAGCATATAACCGCGAAATGCCTTATGTCGCATTACCTTACGATATGCCTGAATAAAGGAGGTTGGTTCACGCTTTTCAACGGGCAATGATTCTTTAAAGCCCAATAGCAACATCACAAACACGCCGGCGCTGAATACGGCCAGGGTGTAGTAAACCGATTGCCAACCAAAATGCCCGGAGGTAAATGACCCGATAAAAGGCGCCACCAGAGGCAGGAACACCACGGCCATAGAGACATAACTGTTGAACTTCATTAACCGGTCACCAAAATAGTGATCCCGTGGAATGGAGCGACTCAAAGCCCCAGCCGCAGCAGTACCACACCCTTGCAGACAGCTGGCAAGAATAAGCATATTGACGCTGCTGGCATTGGCCGCAAATAGCGCGCCTACCACAGATAAGCCAATACCAAACAGTAGTGGTTTGCGCCGGCCTATTTTGTCTGAGATAGGGCCATAAACAAATTGCAATAAACCGTATGCCAGCAGGTAGGCGGCCATAATACCCTGCAGTTGCCCGGCATCAGCATGCAAGCCACTGGCGATCAGCGGCAGTGCTGGTACAAAAATGGTTTGGGCCATTTGGCCGCAGGCAACCATAAAAACCAGATGGAGAAGTGTAGTGGCCAGCGGCGCGGAAGATTCGGCGCGATGGGAAGGTGCTGGCCCCTGGATATGAGCGGGCATGATAACTCCAAAAATGCAAAAAAACAGTGGTTGATAACGGATGCGGATTGTAGAGGGTATAAATGATATTTCAATGGGTCTGAGGCCATCTGGAACAGCATTTTTTATAATTGTTTTCATAAGAAAATTTAAGTCAAAATCACTGTAAAGCCCTACTTACGACTTGTGATTTAACTGTTGCGTGCTATGAGGGGTATTGGCGGTTTTAAGCAACATTTATCCCTTTAATTGTCCTTTGTCTGTTCAAGCAGTACACTTGCGGGTTTTCAGTACCCTCGGGTGATCTTTGCGCCCGCGGTGCGCTACTTGATTTATGTGTGAAGCTTTAATATGACCTCTCAGCCAGCCGAGCATGCAGTCCACAAGCTGTATGAATATCGAAAATCGCTTTCTACTAAACCTTTTACTGCCAGAGGTAAAAGTCTTCGCCGTTGTCCCCGCTGTTTATTGGGGGTGAACTATTGCACCTGTGACTATGTTCGTCCTCTCAATAGTCAGGCTGCTTTTGCATTAGTGATGTATGACGATGAAGTATTGAAACCGACAAACTCTGGTCGATTGATTGCCGATATGGTTCCGGATACCCATGCGTTTCTTTGGTCTAGAACCAGTGTGGATCCCGCGTTATTGGCTTTGCTGCAACACCCTGATTATCAACCGTATGTGGTCTTTCCCGGTGAATATGCCTTTGAAGGCCAGCAAGTGGTCAATCAGGTTCCGCCCCAAGCTCTTGCGCCTGGGAAACGTCCACTTTTTATTATGTTGGATGGTCGCTGGCGTGAAGCGGTCAAAATGTTCAGAAAAAGTCCTTATCTGCACGGCTTCCCACTGTTGTCCTTTGATGCGGGTGAAGTGGCCCGTTATGCCCTGCGTAAAGGCCAACGTGATTTTCAGTTCGGTACCGCGGAAGTGGCCGTCATGGTGTTAGCGGCCATGGGAGAGACAAATAATGCCGCTGTGCTGAATGCTTGGTTTGAATTATTTGTTGAATCGTCTCTGCTTGGACGTAATCGCCGCCCAAGCTCTGATTTAACACCGCGCAATACGTTAATTAATCATTTTCAACAAGCTTGGCAGCATGCGCAAACTTGCGGTGCCGGCAGTGATAGCGATGAACCGGTATCATAATCATAAGCTGTCCTTATTGATTTGCTCATAATCAATTTACGTCGCAAAAAGTACCTATATAAAGGGGCATAAGGCATATGCTCCTTTTTTATTGCCCGATTTTTACCTGGTGGTGCTTTCTCTTATCCGCGCACCTTTTCATCTTACTGATATCTGAACGCTTATGCCGGTAATAACGTATATATGCAAAGTCAGTCATTAGAGGCCTACGGTGTTTAGCGCTATGATATGTTTTACAAACTCTTACGATAAAACCCGTATCTGGCTTGCTCCGGTAAGCGCAAGGCAATACCATCATTTTATCTTTATTTAACAGGACTAAGCATGAAGAAATTTCTGACCTTATTTACCCTGATCCTGACGGTGAGTCTGGTGATGGTACCCCAGGCAGACGCAAAACGTTTTGGTGGCGGGAAATCCTTCGGTAAAAGTTATAAAACTGCCCCAGCACCAAAACAGCAAGCACAGCGTACTGATTCAATTCAAAAACAACCTGTGGCAGGGCAAAAGGCTGCGGGTAAAAAAGGGATGATGGGCGGTCTGCTCGGTGGTTTGTTGGCCGGCGGCCTGTTAGCAGCCTTATTTGCCGGTGGGGCTTTTGATGGTATTCAATTGATGGATATTATCATCATTGCCATTATTGCTTTCATTGCCTTTAAACTGATCAGAATGCTGATGGGACAAAAAGCGCAAAGTCAGCGACAGCCAGCTTACGCCGGACAGATGGGACGTCAGCAACATCAAGCCCCTCAGCAGCCACAATCTTTCGGTGGCGGTTTTTCCCCGCAGGCATCAGATGTGCCATTTAACTTGCCAGCCGGCTTTGATGCCAATGGCTTTATTAACCGCGCTCGGGATCATTACATGCAGATCCAACGGGCTTGGAATAATAATGATTTGGCAAAAATCCGTGAATATGTCTCCGCTGACATCTATCAGCAATTGGTGGATGAGCGCGCGGCCACACCGGGGCAACTGCACAATGAGATTTTGTTTATCAATGCTGAATTGGTTCGCGCTGACTTCAATCAGCAAAAAGCCGAGTTGAGTTTGGCATTTTCTGGTCGTTACCGTGAAACGCCTCAGTCTGCCGAAGAAGATATCCGTGATATTTGGCACCTAGAGCGTGATCTGCGTGCGCCTAATGCACCTTGGTTAATTGTTGGTATTGAATAATCGGCTCATTATCGTAGCAATTTACCTTAACCATCTACTTCGTCATCCAATATGACTCCCCAAGCCCGGCAGACGTCGGGCTTTTTATTGTCCCTCTGTTATGTTCTGTCATGTGCTTAGGTGACGAGCTACTGACCCAATGCGTCTGCTGTGATCCGCTAAACACAACCCTATCTCAACGTGGCTTATCTCCCACAATCATAGTGCTATGTTAGCCGGGGTCGGCATTAATCGTTAAACTCCGCCAACTTTTTCCAATGCGGTGATGATAATGAAAAAAATGCTGATAACAGCCCTGCTAAGTACTGGGGTGCTGTCCGGTTGTGTGACCTTCCCAACCCATGAGTCTAACCAGGTTAAAGTGTTATGGGATGACATCAATGCCCTGCAACATTGCGAGCATAAGGGGACGGTCATCGGTTCCCAGGGACATTTTTATGACTACTGGCTCCATGCTGACCGAGATATGGTGTGGGGCACACTAAATGAGATGCGTATTAAAACTGCAGACATGGGCGCAGATACGCTTTATCTGTACCAGCCGTTAGGATTCCTAGGCTCGGTGACCATGATGGGCAATGCCTATCGTTGTAATCCCAGCAACCTGACGATGCCAACAACTCCTACCACAGACAAGCCAAAGCAATAACGCAACGGTACTACTGTCGTATTGCGCTGATTCTGGGCCTGAGCTTAGATGTATAACTTTGCAGATTGTTAGTTGTTTATGTCTAGGCTTAGGGGCGGCTTGTCGGTATGGTTAATTTTTAAATGTTGTCAGTAATGTGGCCACTGGCAAAACCCAATCACTGCTTTCTTATTTCTCGTGCTTCACGTGTTCAGTTGTATAACAGGTTAATGTGGTTTTCTGACCATCAGCTTTTCTAGGGGCGTTTAGGGGAGGGGCGCTGTAGCGTAAGTTAATGACTGACTACTTATGATTTATGACTTATTAATGAGCACAGGCCCCAAGCTAAATTATCAACCTGACAGGTGCTTTAACCGCTACTTTAATCAAATACCCCTATTGAAATACGTGAGCTTATAAAAGGTTGTTACCATCGCATCAGCATTTGTCATTACTGTGCCTATTTATGCTTTTAATTGAATGGTTTTACCTGATATCCCCAGTGTTAGTCTCCAGTAAGTGCATAAAATTAAATAACAATGCATAACACATTTTAATAGAGCCAGATTTATTCTGTCATTGAGTACAAAATCCATACTGGGGAAAGGCAATTGGTTGATAATTTAGTCAAGTTTTAGTTTTAGGGCTGTGATAGGGAAATACTTGCTTGATAATGGAGCAATATAGCCAGAATTTTAAGTCGAATTACCAATGTAGCTAATGCTTAAAAATGCTTTACTTTGCATATCAGTTAGAAATTTCCCGGGGAAATACCCGATAAACTTGCATATTCTTAAATAACTAAGCAAAACTTGCCAAGCAAGATGACTGGTAACTTGGTAGGACTTAAGCAAGGTTATAAAGCAGATAACTAAGTGCATTGCCACACGTTTAGCGATTGCCAGATGATAGCTTGCCTATGTTTTTGCTGGTGGCTGGTGGTTTGAGTGAAGCGTGAAATTCCCTTTGGGTATATTCATAGTGTTGTATCACTAGTATCGCTACTTCGTGAATATGCCTCTTCAGAATATGTCCTCTATGTTCTCATTGCTGGATTGGTTTACTCCGAATTTTTGATCTGAACGACTGCAGTGATGCCAGCCCCGTATCTGTTCTCTGTTTTAGTCTCGCGTTTTTCTCTTCATATTGTGATATCGATAAATTGTAGCGATGGTGGAGGTACAGTTATCAGGCTAATGCAGCGGAGCCAAGCTACGGCTGAGACAGGAATAGGAATTGTAGTAATGATAAAATTAAATTAAACGTTTGTTTGAAAAATTTGAACTTAAGTTAAATTTATGCCGTAATGTACTCACCTAAGTACTGATCGGATGAGTAATGGATATGAGTTTACGGACCCAATTAAGGAAAATTTTGCCCAGTATCTCCACAACAGAGCAGGAGGCACTGGATGCCGGAGATATTTGGCTAGAAGGCTCCATCTATCAGGGCAAGCCAGATTTTTATTCGTTACGGGCAGTGCCTGATGCCAAACTGAACGCAGAAGAGCAGGCGTTTATGGATGGTCCTGTGCAGCAACTGCTACAGATGATTGATGACTTTGCCATACAGCAAGGCAAACATATCCCTGAACCCGTCTTGGATTTTCTTAAGGTGAATAAATTTTTTGCCTTGATCATCCCTAAAGCCCACGGCGGCTTACAATTCACGCCTTATGCTAACTCCACCATTGTCGCCACCATTGCTGCCAAAAGTTGCGCTATCGCTGTGACGGTTATGGTGCCTAACTCATTAGGTCCCGGCGAATTGCTGATGCACTATGGTACCCGGGAGCAACAGGATTTTTGGTTACCGCGTCTGGCGGTAGGCAAGGACATTCCCTGTTTTGCTTTAACTAGCCCAGAAGCCGGCTCTGATGCAGGTGGCATACCAGATACAGGGATTGTCTGTCAGGGAGAATATCAAGGGAAACAAGTCTTAGGTATGCGGGTAACTTGGGATAAGCGTTATATTACCCTTGCACCTATCGCAACCGTCCTTGGATTGGCATTTAAGGTGCAAGATCCTGACGGATTATTAGGGGATAAGCGAGAGCTTGGCATTACCTGTGCGCTGATCCCTAAATCTCACCCAGGTGTAGAGTTGGGCAACCGGCACGATCCTATGGGGGTGCGTTTCTATAACGGTACCACCAGAGGGCAGGATGTCTTTATTCCGATGGAGTTTGTGATCGGCGGTCAGGAAAACATTGGTCGTGGTTGGCAAATGCTGGTGAGCTGCCTTGGCGCAGGGCGAGGTATTTCCCTGCCAGCACTGGGCGTAAGTGTTTCTCAAGCATCGTTAAAATCCTCTGCCGAGTATGCCGCCGTTCGTGAGCAATTTGGCCTGAGCATTGGTAAGTTTGAAGGTATCCAGCAAAAATTGGCCGATATTGCCGGTAAAACCTATCTGCAGGAAGCCATGCGGGTACTGACTACAGAAGGGTTAGGCTTGGGGCTGAAACCATCTGTGGTGACAGCAATTGCCAAGTATCATATGACCGAATTAGGGCGCGATGTGCTGGATTCAGCCATGGATATTCAGGCGGGTAAAGCGATTCAGTGTGGGCCACAAAATACGCTGGCATCCGGTTATGTTGCTCAGCCGATTGCGATTACGGTTGAGGGAGCCAATATTCTTACCCGCAACCTCATGATATTCGGGCAAGGTGTGATGCGCTGTCACCCACATCTCCAGTCTATGGTTGCTGCGATCCACAGTGAAGCACCTGACGCTGACGGCAAGTTTAATCGGATCCTGACAAAAACGGTTGGTTACAGTGTTGGTAACAGTTTACGAGCACTGAAACTGGGCTTATTACCATTTACCGCACTGACAGAATCTAACCTTGCAGAGGTTAAACCCTATGAAAAATCAGTTCGTCAATTAGCTGCTAAGTTAGCGGTTTATGCCGATTTTTCACTGCTGGTTTTAGGTGGAAAACTCAAACAGGCCGAAATGCTATCGGCTCGACTTGGTGATGTAATGAGTTATCTTTATGCCGCGATGGCATCCATCCGTTATTTTGAAACTAAGGTTGCAGCAGATGCCAGAGACGATGCCGCACCGTATTTTCATTACGCTACCCGTTGGGCACTGCTTCAGGCTGAGGATGCTATCCATGATTTTCTGGATAACTTCCCCTCAGCGCCGACCCGCCAGGCAATGCGATTATTGACGGTCACTTATGGCCGCAGCATGGCAAAGATCAGTGATGATTTGGTAAGAGAATTAGCTGAAGCGGCTCAAATGAATACAGATATTAAACGTCAGCTGACGCATTTAATTAAACCGATAGCCGGTGATGGCCATGATATTAATGAGCAGGCCTATCTAGCGAAAATGACCTGTTTGCCATTGTTGGCAAAAGTGAAAAAAGCCTTACGCAAGCAGGAAGTTCAACCTGGGGTGCGTTTTGGTGAAACCATTGATAATGCTTTAACTGCCGGTGTGGTTACCGCTACTGAAGCGAAAAAACTTCATGAATATAATGTCAAACGTGAGCGGGCAATTCGGGTAGATGAATTTGATTTCGACCTGAACCTCATCACCCCACAACCCGATTTAAAACAAGTTGCTGGTTGATGACTGTAGGCCTATAACCATAAAAAAACCGCTCTCTCCTGAGCGGTTTTTTATTCTCGTTGTAAGTTATGCTTGTGATGTTCATTCGCCTCACCTGACAGACAACTCACTGACAGGTTATCGCTATATATGCGCCGCTGGAGATATCGCTAATGACAGGGCAATGGACTCAAATGATATTGGTGTCTACACAAGTCATTAATGGGTATATTTTTAGCGGAATATGATGAGCCATCATAGATTCTTGTGTTACGGCTAAACGGTGAGTCAACATGATTTCAAGCAAAGGTACTATCACTGAGGGGCATTGAGTCGATTGCATCAAATTTTTTAAGTGTGATTCATGCTTAATAAATATCTCTTTCTTACTTAAACCCGCCAGTATTTCTATTGGCACCTTTTGTAGATCAGGTAAGACAAGTTGCTGAACTCCCGGGAGTTTGAGCCCAATATTAATACCGTAGGCATCAAAATCCCCAAAGTGAATAATAGGCTGTGAAAGCTGGGGCAGTAATGCCAGTACGGCTGACGGCGACGCGATATTATCACCGCGGTAAATCAACAGACTATTCTCTTGAAGGGAGATGGCTGGGCTGAGTATGGACAGATCATCGGCTTGGAGCGATAGAAAAGTATCGAAGTTTTCCACTGTGATGACCCGGTGAAATGCCGATTGTGCTGCCAGTTGTAATAGCTCATCGATGCGGATGCCTAAATAGCCATCCGGCGCATGACGGTATTGCCCCACATTATATTGCAAACTGCGCACTTCAAGATGCTGTGCTCTGGGGGAGTGAGCCAATGGTTTTTCATCATTACTGGTCGCGGCGGCCTCAGTACGGCTGCGATGATATGCTTGTCGGTAATCATCAGCGGTGAAATCAATCCCCTGTTTGTTTGCCATCTCAAATAGATAGTTACGCTCATCACGGGACAAATGCAGTTTTTTGCCACAGGGGAGTACTTCACCGACGTCATACTCACGGTGGAGATACTGCCAGCTCTGGTTAAAGTTGACAGTATCTAAGTTTTTTTTATACATGACGTCGATGGCATTAATATGGGATTTTTTCAATTTTACAGAGACTTGGATGATTGATGGTTATCCTGAAGAATCTAACCTTTTTGCCTTCTCAATTAAAGGCGTAATAGTGCTACCCTGAATAAGAATAGAGAAGAGCACAACAGAGTATGTCATCACCAATAGGATTTCTTTCACATCAATATGTTTATCCGGCACAATCATTACTCCGGCCGGGACTGACATGGCCATCGCGATGGCTAATCCGCCACGTAAACCGCCCCAGGTAAGGATTGTCACTGACATGGCATTGTATCTGCGTACCTGTTGAAAGCCGAGATAACAGAGCTTCACGCTGAGATAACGTCCAGCCAGGACTAAGGGTATCGCCAGTACCATCAATACCCAATCTTGCCAATGAAAAGCAAAAGTCAGCATCGCTAGTCCAATTAGCAGAAATAAAATGCCATTGAGCAACTCATCAACGAGCTCCCAGAAGTGACGCAAATGCTGTTGCGATTCTTGGGTAAAATGACGAGGGTAGGTGATATTGCCAATGAAAATGCCAGCAACAACCATGGCCAGTGGCCCGGATACGGTTAACAATTCAGCGAGCACATAACCGGCAGAGGGAATAAGCAGTGTTAATAATTGCTCCATGGCGGCATCATCTGTGTGGGCAATCAACCAATGAAACAGCATCGAAAGTAGCAACCCATAAAGCATGCCGCCTATCGCTTCTCGCAGAAATAACCCGAGTACGCTGCCAACATCAGGTTGTTGCTGCCCGAAGGCAATGCTGAAAATAGTGACGAAAATGACTAAGCCAAAACCATCATTAAATAAGGACTCACCTTCAATTTGAGTCGAGATACGTTGGGGAGCTTGAAGCTTTTTAACAATGGCTAATACGGCAATGGGATCGGTGGGGGAGATCAGTGCGCCGAATAACAGGCAATAAATGTACTGCAATGGAAAGTTAACTAACTGACAAACAAGGTAAAGTCCGCTTCCAATAATAAAGGTGGAACTCAGTGTCGCCACGAGTGCGAGCAGGGTGATCTCCCACTTTTGATCCTGCATATTGCTAAGCTTTATGCCGAGTCCACCGGCAAATAATAGAAAGCCTAAAATGCCTTGCAATAAAAAGCTTTCAAAATCAATTTCATTAACGACTTTGATCGCCACGGCTTCCAGTGGCAGCCAAGCCAATTGACCGGCCAAGACCAGTAATAGCGACAGTATCACTGCGCCTGCTGTGATAGCGATGCTGGTTTGTGGACCATTAATCTTATGGTTAATCAATGCAATGAAAACAGCCGCTGCGGCAAAGAAACACAGAACATTGTATACCGTCATATCTTACGCTCCGAAATCACGCAGTGATTTAGTAAGTTAGATTGTGAGACGGCAGACCGAATGATCAATCACAATATTGATAACATAGCAAAGGATGACACTGTCTGTGAATGGCTACAGCATCATCATACAAATACAATGATGCTTCTTGTGACTAGGTTCTAGCTACTGAAAAAGGTATAACGCAGCTTGCCATTTGGTCATAACGAACGGAATTAGGTGATTATTTTGGCTTAAGGTAATGACGTAAAGAGCGGGGATCAGTATGACCCGTTCTGCCCATAATATATAGAGTATCTTTATCATTTTCATGTAGTTGCGTAACACAGCCACTGCGTAGGCTATGGGCACCAAACCACTGTTCCCCTAATCCTGCCTGTTTACAGTATTTACGCACTGTGCGATAAACATCATCGCCATTAAGAAAACCTGAATTTCGACTGGCAGGATCAGTCGCATCTTTTAATTGGTAAGGCCGTAACTGTTGCCCATCACGGCTGATAGAGCGAAATAGATGCCCCGAGGTAATTTGGGAGATATCCAACCAAGCTTTGATAAATTCACCGCAAGCCATGGGCTCAGCAAAGGGCAAATCTTTCCACTCTTTCTGTCCGGCTTGGTTACTTTTGGAGTAGGGTAGACGCACTCTCAATTTATCGCGCAAAAAACTCACGTGTTGAACCTGCATCCCCGCTAGTTCTGAACGGCGAAATCCGCCTTGAAACCCTAAGGTAAGTAATGCGCGATCCCGACAAGCAAGTAACGGATGTTTTTGTTTATCAACACATTCCAGTAGCATTGCGAGTTCATGATACATAATGGGTTGCTGATCATAATCAGCTTGCACACGGTAATGGTTACGGCTTAGACCCCGCATAATCCGCAGTAACATGGGATGATCTGTCGGAGATTTAAACCCGGCCTCAATGTGATAATGCCGAATTGCCGCTAGACGGGTTGTTAGCGTCTGACGTGAGAGTTGACAGCCATTCTCTTGAAATAACTCTTTTTGTTGACCAATAAATGAAATGACAGCGCGGGGATCTGCAGGCAGAGCGTTGATGCCATGATGTTCGCAATAACCCTGAAAAATCGCAAAGCTGGTTTGATAGCTACGCCGGGTATTGGCCGTCACTTCAAATTCGGTTTCTGCGGCCGCCTGTTGAAAATCGCTTAAAATACTGGCGGGCAGATTTTGTTCACTATAGTACTGATCAGGCACTTGAGGCTGTGGTGCCTGTTTAGCCAGGTAACGTGATTGACTCATAAATATGTCTTAGTTATGCAAAAAACAGTGTGTCAGGATCGTATTGAAAATAAGGGTTCCTGATAGACAATCATTGTACTTAAAGAAAGATAAAGATGTCTATCTCTACCAGTGATAATCGTCATTATCACTGGTAGAGATGGTGATGATTAGCGTATAGCATTGTTTTTATTGCCTTATTTTGAAGTTAACCTGTTTTAACTAGGTGGCTAGCGATAGGGTTGAATAATGTCCATTCGCAGCGACAAGCGGCTGATAATTAATCACATAAATGACGGTAATTGACTCTACCGGCGTTAGATATGGACTCATTATTCAGTATACATTCATCATGTCACCGCCATAAATTGCGAGGTCTCGACTCAAGCCCTTGGGGTATTCAGTGTTACCCTAATAAAAATGGCTATTGCCGGTTATTAAGTAGGATTGCATAGACCTGGGGTGATGTTATTTTTGGTTGTTTTCTAAGCTATTTGGTCGCGAATTTACGTGCTAAATACGGGCAATTACAGGTGGCTTAATGTGTTTATAAAAGTGTGGTTACACCATTTTATGATTAATATATATCCTTTTGCGTTGCTCTGCTCTAAGAAGGTGATGAGACAATAAGCAAGACAAACCACGCAAAGAAGTTTACAGCTCGGTTGTTCTTGGATTTTGGGCATTGTTGGACAAAGCATAAATGCTAACGGAAAGATGAAATACACTCTCTTCGTGCTGCCACTATTTTTGAATGGCCGCCTTTCTATGCTGCAATGTAGCCATTTATATGTTTGTAGGCTATTGAACACGATAGGTAATAGGAAAACCAATAAGATCTCATCAACCTTAGGTCTTAATTCACGGTTATAGCTGATATTTTGAATAACTCATAACGCTTTACTTTGAATTCTACCGCAGGATTATAGGTGACAAACTTATATATAAAAGTATGGTTGCACCATTTAATGGTTGGATATTGACTTGATAACTGATGGTGCTAATCACCTTTCAATACATTGGTATGCTGCTCGCTGATACAGTGATTTAGTTAAAGGAAATTGAGAAGGTTAGTTTGCACTGCGTAGTGCTTAAGCAATGAGGTTGAGTTAATACCCGATGTTCAAATTTAGAACCAGCTCGCCAGTAAAATCTGGTGTTGAGGTTAAATAATGATGCCGCTAAATAAATGGTGTAACCATACAATATATTATACCTTTAGCTAACTCATTGTTGTTAATAGCTATAATGCTGAGTATACTGAACTACAATAAAATGGTGTAACCATAAAAAGGGTAAGTAATGACTTGGCAATACCATGGAGAAGCGCCTCGGGCTGGACGTAAGCTACTGCTGCTACAGGTGGATGAAATCAGATTAGCAGTGCCTATGCTTTATCGAATGCTAGATAGTGATGTGATAAAGCGTAAGCCGGACTGGTTTTCCGTTGAGGTTGTTCACAGCCAAAGATTAACCGACTTAACAATTTATCATGAGCTTGTTGACGCGCTAAGGGAGTTAGTTGCAATCAGGAAAATCGCTCGCTCAGATTATAATGAACAATTAGTGGATAATCTTAAACAGGTTAATTTGCTATTAAATCAATTCTTCAGTGATTTAGGCTGGCGAGAGGTACGCAAAGAGATATCACAATTAAAAAAAAGGCAAAAGAAAGCTCATATTGAGGTAAGTCGCGATATTATTGATCAACTAAAGCGTTATATGGAACAGCATTGCTTTGATAGTTTTGATCAAGCATTAGATAGTCTATTAATGGCACATACTGAGTCAGAAATAGTACTGAAGAATGAATAAATGAATTTATCTATGGTAGTAAAACATTAATTTATTCTATTTATAAATTGCTTTACCACTAAGCATATCTGGTCATAAGCAAGCCTGAGTAGATATGCGCCACACAATTAGAGTGTCAACTATTTTTATCAATGCCTGTAATTATGATTTACTCTATTTGCTGTATCAATGTCAGTCTTTAGCATATTTACCATGCTAAGGTTGGTTAATAGTTTGACTCGACATTATACAGCCAGCGCTAATACATTAATTTATAAGTATTTATTTTCAAGTGTTGTGGGTGCTTAACCGTGAAACAATGATTTTTAAATTTGGAGTTTTAGTCATCCTGCCACACCTTCATTTAGACTAGTTAATAAGTCTGAAATCTTTATTGTCATAAATTATTTCCCTGTGTTTAGTCTATGGTATTGATTGCCTATTCCGGCAATCAATACGGAGATTGACATGCATAATAAGAAGTTAATTTCGGCAGCTATTGCTGCTTTATTTTCTTCGCCAGTTGTGGCGGATAACTTTCAGATTGAGCAGTTACAATCAAACTTAATTCCGGATAAATATATTGTTGTTTTCGACACTCCCAGTGTTTTAAATACGCAATCTGCTATGGCAATACAGGACTTTGCTATTAGCCAAGGCATAATGTTAGAGAATGAATTTAATATTAGTGTCAGCAAACATTTTGGCGATGTCCTTAATGGTGTTTTGATTAAGGCCAATAAGAAACAAATAAAAGCCTTAAGAATGCATCCATCAGTCAAGTATGTGGAGCAGGATCAACGAGTCAATATCACGCCCATGGCCGCAGGTGATCAGAGCGGGGCAACCTGGGGGCTCGATAGACTTGACCAACGGGACTTACCTTTAAACAATAATTATCACTATGATTTCGATGGTACAGGTGTCACCGCGTATGTGATCGATACTGGTGTTTTAAATAGCCACACGGATTTTGGTGGTCGAGCGAGTAGTGGTTATGATTTTGTCGATAACGATGCTGATGCAACAGATTGTAATGGTCATGGGACGCATGTTGCCGGCACTATTGGCGGAAGTAGCTGGGGGGTCGCTAAAAATGTCAGTATTGTCGGGGTAAGGGTATTGAATTGTAATGGCTCTGGAACCTATTCCGGTGTAATTGATGGTATTAATTGGGTCAAAAACAATGCCTCTGGGCCATCGGTTGCCAATATGAGTCTTGGTGGCGGTGCATCTCAAGCTGTTGATGATGCAGTGAATGCAGCCGTGGCAGCTGGGGTATCATTTGTTGTCGCTGCAGGCAATGATAACGGTAATGCCTGTAATTACTCGCCCGCCCGGGCAGCAGATGCCATCACGGTAGGTTCTACCACCAGCAGTGATGCTCGTTCCAGTTTTTCAAACTATGGCAACTGTCTTGATATCTACGCTCCAGGTTCAAGTATCACCTCTGCATGGCACACTGGGGATAATGCCACCAATACGATTAGTGGTACATCAATGGCCGCGCCCCATGTAGCGGGCGTCGCAGCATTGTTGTTGGAAGAAACACCCACGTTATCTCCAGCACAAGTCACTAGTGCGCTGGCTAGTCGCGCCTCCGATGGCAAGGTAGCTGATGCTAAATCTGGCTCGCCAAATAAATTACTCTATTCCCTGGCTGGTGATGGCGGGGGCTGTACCACCGACTGCGGTGGAGGCGGCAATGATCCTGAATTAATCAGTGGTGAAACACTTGCTGTTGAGGGAACCTCGGGGTCTGAATCACACTTTGTGATTAATGTCCCGGCAGATGCAAGCAAACTCTCGGTTGCATTGGCTGGCGGCTCAGGCGATGGTGATCTGTATGTCCGTCAAGGTAGTAAAGCAACCACTTCAACGTGGGATTGTCGTCCGTACAAGAGTGGCAATAATGAAATGTGCCAATTTGATGCGCCAATGGCCGGAACCTGGTACGTCATGGTACATGGCTATACCAACTACAGCGGGGCGGGATTAACGGCCACAATAACATTACCCGGGGAAGGTGGCGGGAGTTGTACAACCACTAATTGCCTTGAAAATGGTGTCCCTGTAGCAGATCTTAGCGGTGCTCGTCGCTCCGAAGAGTTTTATACCATTGATGTTCCCGCTGGTTCGACGCTGACGGTCAGTAGTAGTGGTGGGACTGGTGATGCGGATTTGTATGTAAAAGCGGGTACAGCCCCAACCACCAGCGATTGGGATTGTCGCCCCTATAAATATGGTAACAATGAAACCTGTACGATTGCGGCAGATACAGCGCAGACCTACCATATAATGTTGCGTGGATATAGCGCCTATTCTGGCTTGCAATTACAGGCAAGCTTCTAATTTTATAGAAAGTAATTTAAAGCCCGCCTCAAGGTGGGCTTTTTATTGCGTGGATGTGCAGCAGACTAAACGGTGATCGTTTTTTGAGGATAAACAAATAATAGACTGTTTTTTTGAACCCCTTTGTAATGCATATGTTACTTATCGTACAAAGCTGCCTGTCTGAAAAAATAACAGAAATTTTGGTTATAAAATATAAAAATTTAATCAGTTTGATGAATCAATTTCAGTTACAACAAAGGATGTTATTCAAAGCTGATGTAATAAAAAGGTTTTTAGATACATTTAGCGCTTAAAACCACAAAACAAAGCACTTATCTAAATCGATTTTGAAGTCGAAATGTCTGTATAAGTCAAATTACTCCTTGTATCACTCCGCCGACTCTGTAACAGTAGTGTTACATTTTTGATAGTGATTAATCGTATGTTGAGGCGAGCTGTCACTATATTCCCCGGACAACACTCATAACGGCAATAGATAAGCATTGCTGTTAGGTGCAAATCAGGAGATTGATATGCTAACAAAAAAACTAATTCCCACCGCCATCGGTGCTCTATTTGCCATGGGGGTTTCAGCCAATGAAATACAGGTATTAGAACCCAGCAGTCAGTCTAGTCTGGTTCCTAACAGTTATATTGTGGTTTTTAATACACCAGAGGTACTGAATACCAGTGCAGACCAAGCTATTGAGGATTTTGCAACGTTACAGGGAGCACAGTTAGAAAATCAGTTTAATGTGCAAGTGCAAAAACATTTTGGTGATGTGCTTAACGGCGTGTTAGTTAAAGCGACAAAATCACAGATCCAAGCACTGCAACAAAGTCCCAGTGTAAAGTATGTAGAGCAAGAGCAATGGCTTACAGTTAACCCTATTTCATCAGCTAATTCCTCTGTTAGTCAAAGTGGCGATCAAGCGGGGGCGACTTGGGGCTTGGATAGAGTCGACCAGCGTGATTTGCCACTTAATAACAATTATCACTATGATGTTGATGGCTCAGGAGTCACTGCTTATGTCATCGACACCGGTGTATTGAACTCCCATGTTGATTTTGGGGGCCGAGCATCGAGTGGCTATGATTTTGTAGATGATGATAATGATGCTACAGACTGTAATGGACACGGTACTCACGTGGCAGGAACCATAGGCAGTAGCACTTGGGGGGTTGCAAAAAATGTGAATATCGTCGGGGTTCGCGTGCTGAGTTGCTTTGGTGGCGGCACAACTTCGGGTGTTATCGCTGGGATTAACTGGGTTAAAGATAATGCCTCTGGTCCGTCGGTGGCCAATATGAGTTTGGGCGGCAGTAAATCCCAAGCATTAGATGATGCAGTTAACGCAGCAGTTGATTCGGGAGTCACATTTGTTGTTGCCGCCGGTAATGAGATTCAGAATGCTTGTAATGTGTCACCTGCTGGGGCTGAGAAGGTGATCTCTGTTGGTGCGACAGATAATACCGATTCACGTTCTATTTTTTCTAACTTTGGTAATTGCTTAGATATCTTTGCCCCCGGCTCTGATATTACATCCACTTGGGTAACCTCCAATTCATCGACTAATACTATTAGTGGTACATCAATGGCAGCACCTCATGTTGCCGGAGCCGTGGCATTACTTCTTGATGAAGATGAATCCATGACCCCCGCTGATATCGAATCGACATTATTAGCACGGTCAAGCAGCAACAAAATCTCTGATGTATTAGGCTCTCCGAATAAATTCTTATACACCATCAATGATGATTGTACAGATTGCGGTGGTGATGATGGAGACGATGATGGGGATGGGGGGGGCGGAGAAGAGCCGCAGAAACCAGGCATCCCAGAATTGACCAGTGGTAAATCGGTAGAGATAAAAGGCCGACAGAACTCTGAAACTCAATATGTCATTAAAGTCCCTGAAGGTGCCCAAGGATTAAACTTACAGATAGCTGGTGGCACTGGCGATGCGGATCTCTATGTCAAGCATGGTAGCAAAGCCACACAAACTAATTGGGATTGTCGTCCATATCGCTGGGGTAACTATGAAACCTGTTACTTTGACCATCCAGCAGCCGGTGAGTGGTATGTCATGGTTCGCGGTTACTATGACTATAGTAATGTGAATCTAACAGGAACCGTTACGTTAGCACCGGAACGCCCAGAAGTTCCAGAGTGTGATGGTGGCAATTGCTTAGAGAATGATATCCCAGTTAATGACATCAGTGGCGCTAGTAACTCTGAGACCATCTATAAGATTGATGTACCAGCGGGTCGCAAGTTGAGAGTTGAAATTAGTGGTGGGCAAGGTGATGCTGACCTGTATGTTAGAGCAGGCGAAAAGCCAACGCTTAAACAGTGGGATTGTCGACCTTATCGCTGGGGAAATCATGAGACATGTACGATTAATTCAGATACGGATCAAACAGTCTATATTATGATTCGCGGTTACTATGATTACTCCGGCTTGCAATTGATTGCACTCTACTAACAGCAATGCGAGCAAATGACGCTGACAACAACCCGCTCTTTTAGCGGGTTGTTTTTTATACCCGCGTTAGCATATTTATCAACCTCTCCTGTAACTACCATCTCCTGTAAATACCAAGGACAATAAACAGTCCGCTCACCTGTTTTACCAAGTCAACTCACAGTCAGTTATCCTAAGGGATCCAAGTCAACTGTTAAGACATGACGGCGCAGACCATCCGGATACGAATGCAATAATAGTCATTACCTTGTCACAATACGGCTCAATGATTACCGGCGAGTGAGGACTTTTGCATGATAATGACTCAAGCTTAAGCGATTAAAAAGGTTAATTTTATATCCAGACTACAATTTGAGCGTATTATCGTAAGAGTGGCATTTGAATATGGAGAAAAGATGAAATCGGAAGCTGAATTACTACTAGAAAAACATGATGTACTGATCCATTCGGAAGATAAACGGGTCAGTTCTCACACCCAAAGAGTAGATGGTGAGATGTTTATTAATACGTTGATGTTGGAAGGGTATGACACGCCATTCAAGTACCGTCGCGTAAAAAAATACAAATCCTTGGTCGGGCAGAGTGTCAATCTTACTTATTATGCTGATACCGAAAAGGTAGCCGGATTTGAAGTTGAAGTCATGAAAGTGATCCGGCTTCGGCGTTGCTGATAGATCAGCTCAATTTTTTTAAAAGGTCACTGAGCAGTTGATGCGCCAGTTTACAGTCACGTTCCTGCAGTTGAGAAACGCCGTCTAATAGCCAAGGACCCAACTTATCTCCCTGCTGAATTTCCAGTCGTGACAGCAACTGCTCCGCCTTATGTTTAAGTGCCTGTAATTGTGCATCTGGAGCAGCATCTTGCTGAAGTCCTATCTGATGTTTCACGTCACTCAAAGCGTAACTGTATACCATCACCGCCTGCGCTAGATTCAAGGAAGGATAGTCTTGGGCTAACGGCACATAAGTATATAAATCACAAAGTTCAAGTTCATCATTACTGAGCCCGCTAGACTCTCGACCAAACACCAGGGCAATCTTGCCCCCCTGATAGCCCAGTAAATGCTGTTTCAACTCATCAGGTGACAAATAAGTACGTGGTCTGCCGCGCTCCCGTGCGGTACTACCAATGATCAAATCAAATTCAGAACGCAAATCGGCCAGAGTGGAGACGACTCGGATATTTGCCAAAATATCACCTGCACCATGAGCAACCCAAGCAGCCTCATCAGCTAAATGTTGTTCTGAATTGACTAGGATCAGTTCATCAAACCCCATGGTTTTAATTGCCCTTGCAGCCGCGCCCACATTGGCGGCTCTTGCGGGTTCAACAAGAATAAATGAGAGGGACATAGATAATTATTTTGAATCGAAAAACCAGATTATACCCCTGAGGTTAACCAGTGTTAATCACATTTAATTTTTTATCTGGCGCAAATGCTGGCAATCTTCCATGCCTTGATAGTTAAACTCTTTATTATTCTGGATCATAACTGGGATTTTGGGCTGCCCAGTTTTATGCAGGGTAAATGGTGGCCAGATTGAGCAACACCACACTTAAATCGACCAAGAAATATCTGTTATCAACTATTTTACTCACATTTATTGCAGGTAATGCCTATCCGGCAGAGTTAGCCTCGCATCCGCCAAAACAATTAATCGTCACCAATGCTGCCTCTTGGAAACCTTTTTCCTATGTGGACGATGAGGGCCAGGCCAGAGGTATGCTGATTGACCTTTGGAAGCTTTATGGTCGAGTCAATCATGTCAACATCACCTTCAAACTCACTACGCTCAGTCATTCAGTAGATTTGGTGAAACATGGGCAGGCCGATGTTCAAGGTGGAGTACTCTGGTCAAAGCCTCAGGCTAAATTTATGGAGTTTGGTCCTGGGTTGGTCAAAATCGACACCCAACTTTATATTGAAAAGCAGTATATTTCTTGTCGTCCTAGCCAACTATTTCGCCGCCAGTGGCTTGGTGTTGTTAAAGGCGGCTATGAGCAATCCTACGTTGCCGAAAATATGCCTTGGGCCATGCTAAAGTCATATTCAACCTATTCCGGGATGATGGCCGCAGCTGAGGATGGTGATATTGCCGGTTTTGTTGCCGACTGGCATGTGGCCAATTTTTATCTTTATAAAGGCGATAACCCTAATGCATTTCTACCGGTCAAACACTTATACCATTCTGCACTAAGGCCTGCTGTATATGCCGATAACGAGTTATTACTAGAACAAATTCAGGCTGGATTTAACGCCATCCCCGAAGATGACATTGAGCGGGTTTATCGCAAGTGGACCCAGGTTGAAACCGTTTATCCTGAATATCTTTTGCCAGGAGCGATAGGGGTATTACTGCTCAGTTTGTTGCTGTACTCCTTACTGCTCAGACGCACTGTTGCTAAAAAAACCGCACAGCTCAAAAAAGCCAATCAACTCCTGCAGCATTTGGCCGAAACCGATAGTCTGACCGGTATTTGTAATCGCCGCTCTTTTTTAACCAAACTGGAGAGTTATTGTCAGTCAAACCTGCCTCTGGGGTTGATGCTATTTGATATTGACCGGTTTAAGGGGATTAATGATAACTTTGGTCACAGTACTGGTGATGAGGTATTACAAATTCTGGTGAAACGGATTTTACCCGTCTTGTCGGACAAAATGGTGCTAGCGCGCATCGGCGGTGAAGAGTTTTGTGTGCTGATCCCGGAGACGACATATCACGATACCCATAATTTGGCATTAGATATTTTGCATGTTGTGGGCGAAGAAAAGTTTACTACTGAGCACTATCAGATAGCCGTCAGTATCAGTATGGGAGTGTTGTTTAGCTTACCGGGCAATCGGCTTAGCGGCCAACTGTTGAATGAGGTAGACAGATTAATGTATATCGCTAAAAACCACGGCCGAAATTGCTGTGAGTTCGGCTCTTAACAGCCCCATAAACTGATGATGACCGAATAGGTAATACATAAAAACCAAAAATAAAAGCAATAATAGCAAGTTGAGCTGTGAGTCGGTTCACAAAATATGTAAATACCGATAGACTTGTATTACTCTAAGTATCATATGTTTCTAAATAGTTAATACTTAAGAGTGTACTAGCGTTTGTGGTTTGGACATATTGAATCGGAGTATCTTTTGAAATGGCTCACTAGACCGATAACGGTCAACCAATTTTCTTTTATTTTGGCTACATACTATGTCAGTGTGTTTAATATCCCTTTTTTCAGTATCGTGAGGGAAGGGTTAACCAAACAGACTGATGTTAACTGGCTGTTTGTTGCCACTATTCCGCTGTTTCTGCTTAGTGCATTGAATGTGGTTTTTTCACTGTTCAGCGTCAAATATATTGCCAAGCCTTTTTTTATGCTGGTTACGCTGTTCAGTTCGTTCGTTTTCTATGCTGCATTCAAATATCAAGTCGTGTTTGATTACGGCATGATAGAAAATACCTTCCAAACTAATCAGGCCGAAGCTATGACCTATGTCAATTTGGCCTCTATCGGTAATTTTTTGCTCACTGGTATTTTACCAGCGCTACTGATTTATAAAGCAAATATTCATTACCGCCCATTTACTCGAGAGTTGTTGAAAAAGCTACTATTTATAGCTGTAAACCTCGTGGTTATTGCCCTGATAGCGGTGTTCTTTTTCCAAAACTATGTCGCTTTTGGTCGTAATAATGATCAAATGAAACGCTACATTATTCCTACTTACTATATTGGGTCTTTGGCGAAATACATCAATGTGCAATATCTGCAAACCCCGTTGAAATACAAGCAATTGGGGTTAGATGCCAAACTGCATACAGCTAAAGATACCAAACCTAATCTGATGGTGCTGGTGGTTGGGGAAACAGCGCGCGCCAAAAACTACCACTACTATGGTTATCACAAAGACACCAATCCCTTTACCCAACGCCTCGATATGGTTGCCTTTAATGATGTTCATTCTTGCGGCACCGCCACAGCTGTTTCGCTACCATGCATGTTCTCACGCATGAATCGCAGCAATTACGATGCTCGCCACGCTAAAGCGCAAGATACTTTAGTCGATGTACTGGCTCATGCTGGTGTGGCGGTGAATTGGCTGGATAATGACAGCGGCTGCAAAGGGGTTTGTAAGCGGATTAAGCATATCACCGTGCCCGTCGACAGTGACCATAAGTTGTGTAATGGGCAATTTTGTTATGACCAGGTGCTGGTGGATCGCCTTAAGCAGCAGTTAGCTGATATCAAAGATCCCCGCACCAGCCTAGTCGTACTACACATTATTGGTAGTCATGGACCAACCTATTACTTACGCTACCCGGATGATAAACGGCTATTTACACCAGACTGCCGGCACAGTGATATTCAAAACTGTAGCCATGAAGCCTTAGTCAATACCTATGATAATACGATTGCTTATACGGACTTTATTCTCAGTGAAGTGGTCGGTTTACTAAAACAGCAAGCCGATAAGTTTAATACCGGCCTGTTGTATCTGTCTGATCACGGCGAATCACTGGGAGAGAAGGGCATGTACCTGCACGGCGCACCTTATGCCATCGCCCCCAGTGAGCAGACTCATATTCCTTTATTAACATGGTTCTCACCAGGCTTTGTGTCGGCAAATAAGCTCAATATGCAATGCGTTCGTGATGAAGCGAAAAAGGGCGGATATTCCCAGGACAATTTATTCGACAGTATTTTAGGCTTGATGAATGTATCAACCGGCCTCTACCGTAAACAGCAAGATATGTTTGCACCTTGTCGCCAGTAATTGACACTGACGCTTCTTATGACTAGGGTCGATAAATAGCAAAAAAGCAGCCAAGGTGGCTGCTTTTTTATTGGGCAATGTCGCCATACCACTTGCGCTATCTTACAGATTCTTGCCTTTATACGGATGAAGTACAACATCTGCGTCTACCGCCAGAGAGTTGTCGTATTTTTCTTCGTTAAGACTGCAGGCCTTTCAAAGGTGTGCCTGACTTGTATTCTGCTTACTGTTGTTGCACCCCTTCTGTGTCAGTTGCTTCAGGCCAGCGCTGTTTAATGGCAATAAACTGATCTATATGCTCAATAAACAATGCCATTAATTCAGGATCAAAATAACTGCCGGTGCAGCTTTGCATTTCAGCCTGCACATCTTCCAGTGCCCAGGCATCTTTATAGCTGCGTTTATGGCATAGGGCATCAAAGGCATCCGCAATAGCAACAATGCGCGCCGGCAAGCAGATAGCATCGCCTTTTAAACCATTGGGGTAACCAGAACCATCGTATTTTTCATGGTGTTGCAGACAAATTTTTGCCGCGCATTGCAATACTGGTTGCTCGGAGCCAGACAATAATTGCCAGCCAATCTCAGTATGCCGCGCCATTATGGCCCGAGCTTCAGGGCTTAGGCTGTCTGGCTGCTGTAAAATAGCATCGGAAATACCAATATTGCCGATATCATGCATGGGTGCTGCCCGGCTGAGAATATCCGCCTGTGGTTCAGCCATTCCTGCTAACAAGCCTAATTCATAGCAATAATCCGCCATGCGCTTGATATGGTTGATACTATGATGAGCTTGATTGGCTGCCACATGACCAAGTCGCAACAAGAGTTCAGCCTGAGTTTCATTCACGTGCTGCTCTTGAGCAAAATGGGCCAGCGCCATACCAGCATTAATGGTAAACACGGCAATCAATTGTTGTTGCACATCCGAGATAGCTTCAGCCCGAGGCAAATAAAGATAATGGCTGTCGCCGTGGGGAACGGGCAAAGGGCAGAGTAATGCGCCATGGCGATAACGAATATCATGACTATGTTGACTGCGCTGCAAAAGATCCAATAACTCCGGTCCCAATGGTTCCGCTAATTTTTGCTGCAAGGTGCCCAGCCCCATAATCGCTTCGAAGCGAGGATTTCCCTGGGGTGTATTGCTCCCTGATTTGTCATCGGCGTGAGCATCATGACACTGTCGCAATAGCAGGGCATCTTGGCCGACATCAGCAATGGCACTGATCTCTTTATGAATTTCAGGTAGAAATTGTGAAAAATGGCTTAATTCAAACAGTCTGGCACTGGCCGATAACACATTGCGCATCCCATTTTGTAGGCTTTGACTTTGTTGCTGTGCTTCATCGGCCGCAACAATATGGCGGTAATGGCGGATAGCCTTAACCAATAATGCCAATAAGCAGCGGGGGTTAAGCTCCATCATTGCCTTGCCATCATCAATATCCGCTTCCGTTAAGGTATTGAGTTCAGGCATCATTCCAGCCTGAGCCAACCGCAAAATAATGCGGGTGGTATGGTTGCGTTTTTGGCGCCTTAACCACCAAGCCAGTTCCATCCCCTGACCATCAGCTCCAATGTTTATCACCACCACCGCAAACCGGGTTTGGCTTAACAGTTCTTTCGCCCGAACGGGATCATGGGCATGTTGCAGCCGAATTGGTCGCTCAAATGCACTGGCGCCAGAAACAGCTAATTTAGTTTGGGTATGCATATCCTGTTCATCATCTACCACTAATACAGACCAATACCCGGGCAGCAAAGCCGGAGCGGGGTGGTTAGTCACTGATTTATGCGCCGCTGACAGCATAGAGTCGTTCCTTATTGCCATACTCAACATGGGTAAAGTGTAGTGTATTCAAGGGATCTGATGATCTGTATCGCACTTTTATCAAGGAGATCCTGTCCAGACGTAATGACCTCTTGATTAACAAATGATAATTATTATCATTTGTGGTTAAATATGATTTCAGCGCCATCATCAGGACTTCATGATGCAGATTACAACCACAGAATTAGACCCAAGACAGGTAAGGATTGCGATTAGCGCAGAAAAATTGGCTCAGTTAATGGCCGGTGGACACTTGTGCGCTGCTGAAATTAAGTGTCTGGACAGTGATACTAAACAGCAGGTGTGGCAAACCTGTCTGCACAGTTGTAGCCAGCGGCTTGGCTGTGGTCATTGCCGTTTGCAATGTGCCAATATGTTGAATTATCAAACATATAAAACTAAATAGTCTGAGGTGACACGCACAATCGCTTGCATCTCATTGGGCCGTCATGCTTTTTCACTTAGGGTAACGCCAGTTAATCCAACACGTTAAGGAAGCAACATGAACCCGCCACCCGTGATGCCACTATTTGATTCTGCGCAATATCTGCCAGAAGGGAATGCCTGTGTTAACCAGCATTTGACTCGAATCAGCCTTGAGCGGGTAGAAGATGCGGGGTTGGTATTTGAATATGCCACAGACTGGTTAATGGAGCAGCTGCACCATGAAAATAACTACAAAGCCTATCGCAGTGAGCTAACGACTTTTCTGCATTGGTGCTTTGATGTGGCAAGCTTATCTCCTGCGGCATTATCACGACGGGATATCGCCCGTTATGTCAGTTATTGTCAGCAGCCACCAAGCGAGCTTATCGGCTGGTTTAATGTTGCCCAATTTAAACTGGATAAAAGCTGTGGCCAGCGATTTCCTAACCCAGCCTGGCGGCCATTTACCGGTAGGCGCGTTATGGGGCAAGAGCAGCCATATCAATTATCAGATAATGCGCTGAAAACCAAAATGGCAATTTTGTCATCTTTTTACAGCTATCTTATCGGCGAAGAATATTGCGAGCGTAATCCCGCACAAATTTGGATGAACCACAGCCGCTTTGCCCACCAGCAGCAATTTCGTCTTAACCCAGATGATGATCTGCCGGCATTTACTGAGCTGCAATGGTCCTATGTAGTGGCCTATGCGGAGCGGCTGGCAAAAGAACATCCCCAGCAAGGCCAGCGCAGTCTGTTTTTAATCCGCCTTTTATATGCCTGTTATCTTCGGATCTCGGAAGTGGCTGCCCGAGCAGGGTTTAGCCCAGTAATGAGTCAATTTCGCCGTCACCCACAAACCGGAGTATGGAGTTTTTATGTGCCCCAATCTAAAGGCGGCAAACGTCGCAGCGTAGCGGTATCGAAAGCGCTGCTGGCCGGGTTAACCCAATACCGCAGTTTTCTTGGATTAACGCCGCTGCCTGAAGCGGGAGAAAACACACCACTGTTTATCCGCCACCGGGCGGCGGGTCGGGGCAGGGAAGTGGGAGAACTCAATGCTAATTTGGGCATACGCCAACTGCGGGAAGAAGTGCAACAGGTCATTAATACCGCGGCGGCGATGGCATTGGCCGATGGTTTTGATACCGATGCAGCGGCAATGGTACAGATGAGTGCCCATAATATTCGCCATACCGGTATTACCCATGATATCAATATTAATCAGCGACCATTGTCCCATGTACAGGCCGATGCCGGACATGACAGTATTGATACTACGTCAAAATACCTGCATACCAGCCAAGTGGAGCGACATGAGTCCGCTTATCGCAAAGCCATGGATAATTTAGCCGGAATTGACTAAAGGACAACAGCAAATGAAATGGATAGCAGCAGTGATCAGCCACAGTGTCGTATTCGTTTTAGGCATCGCCCTAGGGATGTACTTGCTGCCGATATTCACGGCTGAGCCATCGCCATCAGCTGAAGCATTGGCAAAAGTGCAGGGCAGTGCTGACTATCAGGCTCAATTTGATCGCCAGCGCAGCGGCAGTGACTGGCTGCATTGGGGGCAGGGCAGCTTATACCTAACACCAAAGACAATTGCATTTCGCGGGGAATTAGCACCAGGGCCAGATTATCGCCTGTATCTGTCACCAGTCTTTGTGGAAGATGAACAGCAATTTCTGGCTCATAAAGCGCAAATGGTTGCCGTTGGTGCCGTCAATTCGTTCAATGACTTTATGCTGCCGGTATCAGAATCCTTGGATATTAGCCGATATAACACCGCCATCATTTGGTGTGAGTCATTTAATCAATTTATCTCTTCCGGGCGCTATCAGTAGCCTTGGTTTAACCATCTAGCCGCTAAAGTAAAATACCGTCAGAAATGACATTGGCTTTAATGCCGATAATGCTATTTATCGGCATTTGCCGAATAAAAGGCCTAAGCACTGTCACTTGCGGCCTTTTACTTTAACCATCTGTAATATATCTACTGATAATGTGGCGCATTGCAAGTCTTAGCAACATGACTCTGAATGTAGCTTTATGCCTGTGTATAGATATTATTGATAAGCCAACGTGAAATTAAGCGTTTTTAGCCCAATCGTTATATATGGATTTATGTACTAATTGTCGCTGGTGGTTTTCGACTTGATAAAAACAAGCCACGAAATTTAACTAGCTAGGCACGCATTTCAACAATGCATTCGGAACGATACCCAAAATCCAGCTACAGCGTTAGCAATTTGAACTGATAACTGAAGTAATAAATCCCAAAGCCATCTGTATTGATATTTGATATAGCTTTTGAAGCTTAGTATTGCCGCTACATGCAAAACTCACCATCCGTAATGGCATGTGTACTTGGATATCAATGATTTGGGTTTTGGTAACTTGATTCTTAGCGCGAAGCGTTAGCTATTGAGTCTGGTGTTGTTCTGATCTGAACCGTATTGAATATTGAAGTCAGTTCAATCGGCTTGATAATCTCATAAATAATACATAGCGTTCTTTGGTAAGCGCCAGTCATTGATGATGAATGTGAGGTTTACGACTAAAGCTTATGGATTTGATGTTATTGCCATCACCAAGCAATAGCTGAAGCTGAACATAGAGATATATTGGTACGCAATTGATAAGCAAGCTATGTGTTTGGGACAGTCGCGAATCTTAGCTCTCCGGGTCGATATATGGTCACATCCATCTATGCGCACAATGTATATTATGTTAAATGTCTTGGTTCTCACGACAGGTTAATGACTCACGAACAATCAATAAGTTAAGCCCTATCTTTCATACTTTACAATTAAATGTTTTGAGTTTACGGTGAGTTCGTGGACCAGTGTTGTACGTCTACTCTAGAGTTCACACGTCTCTGTCTTTAGCTGCGTTCAGATGATTTAAGCCTGGTTGATCCACGCATTCTGGCAGTTCTATGGATATGGTCACAGAATCAAACGAAAAGGATTTCGATCAAAGATGAGTTATAGCATTGCTCATACTAAACGTAATGGACAGCACCTAAAGCTGGTTATAGACGATGTCACTACGTTGCCATCAATGTTCTTGACAATCTATACGATAAGTAAACTCACAAAGCGATCGCTGGGCACTCAAACCAACTCACTTAAAGCACTTCGTTTCTTCTACGAGTTCTATGAGAGAAAGCACGGTTATACGTTTGACGGTGCCTTTATCGATGCCAAGTACAATATCGAACCATTCCTCCAAGAAGTTAATCAATTTTTTGACTATCTCTTATCAAAACAACACATTAGTGATTCTTCTGCATACATTTCCATTAGCCTTCTGTCTCCATCTATCAAAGTCAAACAAGCGTATGTAGCTTATGTCCATGTTGTTACTCGTTTCTTCAAGTTCCTGAATGACCGATATACAACTACAGATTATCAAGACTATGCTCCAGTTGATGCTGCGGTAATGCAACGACGAATAGATCATAAAATCAGACAAATAACCAAGGAGTATTCAGCGCTGGAGGTGGACTCAAATTCTTCAACAACACGGTACAGGAGTCTAACAGACCAGCAAGTGCTGTTGTTAGACAACATGCTTTTGCCATCGACTGAAGAGTTTGTAGACCTAGACACCGGTAAACTTCATTCAGCAGTGGTAAACCCGCTAAACCCTTTTAAAACCCAGTTCGAGCAATTTCGCAACTACGTCATTCATAGGTTGATGTTTCAGTACGGACTTAGAATCGGCGAGTGCTTGTTGCTATCACTGGAATCTTTCGGGCCAACTCTGCCAGACCCAAAAGGTGAACGTTGTTATCTCCTTCTAGTCCAGAATTTACCTGACGGTATCAATGACCCCCGTACAACCCCACCTTCAATTAAAACTAAAAACTCCCAACGATGGAATGAAAAATGCCAAGCGTTGGGAATCACTCTTAAATGCTTTGTTATATTTTGTTGGTAACACAGGTATTTACGAATTTCACCCCGAAAGATGTGAAAAATAGTCTTTCATCTTTCCTTACTTCTAATTCAAGACTTTCGCTAACGCTCATTGAGTCTAAATCTACAAAACTGTCTCGTAGTTCCTGCACACTATTCTTACCAACATCAAGTATTAATAAACGTCTAAAATTGTCTAGAGCCGCGTCAATATCCAGATCTGTTGTGAAGTCCTCACAACACTCGACAAAGCGACTTTTTATAAGCCCTTCCGAACCACTACTTTGCCAACCATTAACATGCCCCCAACCACTTCGAATAGTCTGTCGAGAATAAGCAGTACAAACTTCTGGATAGTCTTCTTTTTCACTCAGCCACTTGAGCAAAAGAGCCTCTTTAGGTGAAAGTTGCTTGATTATCTCAACAAACGAAGGATGCGCGTTTTCTTGGGTACTGATATCAATGGCATTAGCTAGTAAATTCGCATACATTTCCCGAAGTGTTTCATCATGTCCTGTATAGCGAAGAGCTTCTATTGCTGGCACAGCTACTACGGGATTTGGCGGCACTATATTCTCAGTTGGAACATTCTCCAACTTTTTAGAAACGCTTGTTGAAATATAACTTTTAATACTATCGTAACTCCAAACCATCATTGATATTGGAGCAAGAACGACATTAACAGCCTTAGCAACTGTACCTAAAGCAGTTCCAACTTCACGTGCTGCTGGTTGAATTAAATCTTCATATATTGGCACAGCTTGAACCAACCCCGTTGTTGCTTCTATTACATCTTTAACATTAGAACTACTGTTTTCGTCTTGCATTTGATCTAACACCCTTCAAAATATAACATTTTAATAAC
This sequence comes from Shewanella sp. NFH-SH190041, assembly GCF_024363255.1. Taxonomy (NCBI): domain Bacteria; kingdom Pseudomonadati; phylum Pseudomonadota; class Gammaproteobacteria; order Alteromonadales; family Shewanellaceae; genus Shewanella; species Shewanella sp. NFH-SH190041. The sequence continues at coordinate 2,080,264 of NZ_AP026070.1, read as the reverse complement.
GAGAACACCTGTTTATCTGAATAACCGGACGGCCAGTTTATCCATTGTTGCGCGACCTCGCTATTCGTCCGTTTTAGTCAAAAAAATCTGCTACTTAACGTCTCTATGGATAGATAACTTTACGGACAAATCGAGACGTCTCGTTATCTCGCGCACCAGTCACGCTTATTGGATCAACGCTATCAGCAATATGCTGAAAAATTGACACTTTCTAGCAGTCCGGCAGATAAATGTGAATGTACCGTGTGCGATAACAGGAGGCGTTTCCTGTTATCTCCGATTTAACGGGTTAACCGGCTCGAATATGTAACTTTGGGGCAAAAGTTGTTCGCAGCCTTGTTGAGACACGCTACCGCACCTTGCTTAATGGGCGCACAATCCCTGTGGTCAATTTGTTGGCAGCACTATAGCAATTAAATGGGGTGCTAGTATGTAAGACATTTGCCATAAGTTGTTGTTTAAATGTGTGTTTGGTGTTTTTCTGTGCGGGTTAAGGGCAGAGTTCATATCGGGGAGTTGAGTGGCCATGATGGTAGAGTCACGGCCAGGGTTTTAGGCATACTTGGGTGAGTTGTAGGGGGGGAGTACAAGAATTTCTCAACACTTCACCTTAGGCAGGTCTTTCCACCTGGTAATGTACTGCGGACTAAGCATATCCCGCTTCATGCCCCATTTCTGCTCAATGCCTTGCGCTGCGATGAACAGCGTGTCTGTACCGTACTTCCTGTTCAGGCCGTCTAGTGCATTCATCAATTGATACTTACTAGGATCAGGGCTGAAAAGGTCATCTTGACTATGGCGACTATTGTGCAATTCAATTAGGCCGACACCGATTTTGTAGAACCGGATGCCTGGCCGAAACAAATCTTTAGCTAGCCTGGTGACGGTTTGACTGAGTATGGTGCTATCTGCGGTGGCAACGGGAAACTGATGCAGTGTTTTTCGATAATATGGTTGACCATCAAATGGTGAGTTACCTGCGAAGCAAATAAGCGTTTTGCAGGCTGAACCTTGGGCTCTCGCTTTTTGGGCCGCGATACTCGCATGTTTACTCAATGCCTGCTGAAGTGACTCCAGGTCGGTAATGCATTCTCCCATTGAACGAGTTGAGAAGATTTGCTTCTTATCTGCCCTCGCCTCGTCCCAATGCTTTGCAGGCACACCATGCCGCTGCATCATAAAGGCCGAAATAACTCGACAACGCAACAGATCTCGCTGTTTCTCCGTCACAATCTACACTAAAAGACTAAACCTTGGTGTTAACCCAGAGGATTGATGATGAAAAACAGACGACACTTTTTACTTGGCGCCGTAACCTCTGCGCTGGGAACCAGCTTGATAGCTAATCAGGCCAATGCCCAGATGGACCCGCAGTCCTGCACCCCGGATTTCTTCCTTAATAGCTGTGATGACTTGCAGACCCTGTTGGATGACGGCAACCGATTTTTTATTCTTGATCCTAACCAGGTGTATGAATTTTCAAACATTGTTATTCCATCCGGCGTAACCATTATTGGTAATGGCAGCACAGTGAGAGCAGCAACGGCTGATGCTCCGGTGTTTCGCATCTCGCAAAATGTGCATCAAATTTATATTCAGGGGATCAATTTTGACGGCAACCTCAAGGGGACGCCCTATGGCCGGGATGTGGTGAAAACCCATATCGGCATTGAGGTTTACAAAGCTTCCTATGTCACCATTGAAAACTGTGGTTTTGAAGACTTCTTGGGTGCTGGGATCTCCATGTTTAATTACAATGGCAACAAATTAGCAGTAGATTTACGGGTATCTGGGTGCCGTTTCTCCCGCTGCCAATATGGCTGGATTGCCTGGTATAACTGTGAATACGGTATTTTAAGTGATAACCACTTCACCAACTGCCGGGTGGGCATGTGGAATTGCAGTGGTAATTGGCTGGTGAGTGGCAATGTCGCAGTAGACTGCCGGGCGGCTTATATATCAACTCCTAAGCCAAATGAAATTGCTTTTAGTACCGGAGGTAACTTTGCCCATGGAACCATTACGGGTAACACCATGAACCACAGTAATGATTCGCCCTGGCCTGCCACGCCACTGAAATTTGGTAATGGCACCCGGGCATTTCAAGGCGTGGTGTTTGATTCCGTTCTCCCCGTCACCTTTACCGGTAACAGTATGTGGTATACGGATTTCAGTGCCGAGAATTTATTAGATGAGTTCTATCTAACCGGCTGCACCCTGTCTAACTGTTTAATCACGGCCAGTGGCAAACATGCCATGTATTTGACCGGCTGTTGGGTTCGCTCCAGTGTGCACTTTAATGGTGATATTAATTTGAACTAACCCATGCAGCTTGGGTGTTTGGCGCTTTTCAGTGATGCTGGGTGGTTAACCACCCTGCTCTATTTTTATAACGGTCCTTAACTGCCAAGCATAAAAACGTAATAACAACCGACTCTCCATCGCCACTCAACATCAACACTCTCCTTCGTTGTTTCTTTTACGCTGTTGCCATTAACGCTTGATACCGCTTATTCGGCTTATGTTCTGCCTAAGGTAACCGCCTTTAGCATTGAGTACAGTTGTGAAGTTGCGCTTGCCTGCACTGATGGGCAGATGAATGCAATTAAAGTGAACAGTTTTGCTTTGTCCGGCGTAGCATCCTGTGGGTTTGTTGCAGACAGCAGAGGATCTGACAATGACGCAACTACAATATGTACTGAAAAATCTTGACCATGGTGAAGCGATTCAACGGCAACTGATGGACAACGGGGTTGCACAGCAACATATACGCTTTTACTCCCGCGATAAGCGGCGAATGGCGAAACTGAATATTAACGCCGCCAGTTTTTTAGAAGAGCGGGATATCCCTCATCTGATGTTACGCGGGGCCGTCTTCGGCTTATTAGGCGCGGTGCTGTTAGCCGTCGTCGTCAATGGTGCTTTGCCAGCATTTGGTCCGACGCAAACCATCATGCTCACCCTGTTTTTGACGCTATTTGGCATCTGGCTTGGCGGGTTGATCGGTTTTAATAATGAAAATTACAAATTGTCTTCTTTCCACCAGGAGTTGATGGATGGGGAATCTATCTTGGTGATTGATGCGCCGCTGTCCCAAGAAAAGATCATCCGTCGCACTATGCGTAGCTTTGATGTCGACATTCATCATCAGCACAGTCACCACTCAGGAATGAATCCGTTTGAGGGCTGGAAACTGGTGCACCATCCGGATGATTAGCACCCTGATGATTAAAGACGAGTACAAAGGAGAGCAATATGACCCAGGTGATGAAAGCACAGACCAACAAGCCGTATGCCAGAGTGCTGCCTTGTAATACATTATCGCCTTCTGCCCCATTTACCTGGCTGGCGTTAGCATGGCAAGATTTTATCCACGCCCCCAAATTAGCCATGGGGTACGGTTTACTCTTTGCGATATTGGCATGGGGGTTAATGACGGCCGTTGCCCTGTCCGGCAGTCACCTGGTGATCCTGCCCTGCTTTATCTGTTTTATGTTGGCTGGTCCGTTTCTAGCCACAGGCCTGTATGACATCAGTTGGGAGCTAGGTAAACATCACCGTCCCCGGCTAGATCACGCGCTGCAGGCAATGGGGCGTAACAGTACTGCCAGTTGGGGATTTGCCCTACTATTGGCACTATTAATGATTTTCTGGACCCGCATTGCGGCATTGGTCCACGCATTATATCCGGCGCAGGTGACAGCGGATTGGGAAGTGTTTCTGCCCTTCCTGACATTGGGTAGTTTGCTAGGCGGAGTTTTCACCTTAGTGGTGTTTGCCATATCTGCATTTTCATTACCCTTATTGATTGAACGCCGGGTCGATCTGATGTCCGCTATTTTCACTTCTGTTTATGCTGTGTGGCATAACCCTAAGGCCATGCTGGTCTGGGCAATGTTAATTTTAGGCGCAGTGGTGCTTGGTTTTGCGACTGCCGGGGTTGGTTTGATTATCACTATGCCCTTAATTGCCTTTGCTACCTGGCATGGATATTTAGCAACGGTGACGACAAAACGACAGCGGCATTATCGCTAGCCTTTGTCGTAAATCCCAAATATCGTTAATCACAAAAGACTGAAAGACTGATGGAATAGCACCTTGCCCCTTGCATCGTTTACGGTGCTTTGTTCCATCACCTTTCGTCATTGCTTGGCCATTTTGCAATATCGAGGGTGTCATTAATGCCTGTAGCTAGCTGGTAACCGATACAGCTAATCTTACAGACGCTAATACCATTACATCTTAATTAATTTAAACCATTGCAACCTAAGCAAGTATAAACCCCATTAATATCATTAGCTTAATGACATCATAACCATGATGCGGCAGCTAAACATATTCGTGAATATTCATCGGCGGTTAACGGGGGTATACTGGCCGCCTTTTTCTATCCAATAACTCATCTTCATGTTTACAAATATCAACCTGCGCGACTGGCGCCTGTGGCTGTTTGTGGCGTTAGCTCTGCTGTGTCTGACTCCGGTAATTTCATCTCCCATCGCTCTGATCTTAGGCTTCTCATTGGCAACATTAGGTCTGTTACCTCAGGGTATTAATCTGGGGGCGGTCACCAAAAAAATGCTGTCCTGGTCCATTATCGGTTTGGGGTTTGGCATTAATTTAGAGCAGGCGATTAGCATTAGCCGCCAGAGTCTGCCATTGGTGGCCGGCTCGATTATTTTCACGTTAGTGATGGCGGTCGTGCTGACTAAGGTCATGAAAATAGACCGTAAAACAGGTTATTTGATCGGTGCGGGCACCTCAATCTGTGGCGGTAGCGCTATTGCGGCTGTGTCTCCGGCCATTAATGCGAAAAATGATCAGATGGCGGTGGCGCTAGCCTGTGTATTTGTGCTTAATTCCATTGCGCTATTTTTGTTTCCGATACTGGGTCATGTACTGGGGCTGAGTCAACATCAATTTGGCCTCTGGAGTGCTATTGCCATCCATGACACGTCATCTGTAGTGGGCGCAGCATCCAGCTACGGCAATGAAGCACTACTGATTGCCACAACCACTAAACTGGCCCGGGCATTGTGGATCGTCCCGGTGGCGCTGGTGTCGGCTATTTTGTTTGGTGGTAACCGCAAAGCAATTAAAGTGCCGGCGTTTATTCTGCTGTACTGCGTGGCTATTTTGATTGCCCACTTCCTCCCCCAAGGGCATGAGGTGTATCAGATGATCTTTATGGTGGCGAAGCGGACGTTAGTGGTGTGTCTGTTCTTAATTGGTGCCGGCATTACCATTAAAAAAATGCGTGAAACCGGGCCAAAGCCGATGATCTTGGCGGTATTGCTTTGGGTCAGCATAGCCTGTGGCTCGCTGTACTACATTTTGCACCATGTGTAATTCAATAATGTATAACGCAATACGCAGTACATGCTTATCATCAAGTAAGCTTATTGAAAGTAGGCGCTAAATTCTGCTCTAAGATGCCGCTCTGTGCCAGTGTAACAAGCACAGCGCGGCAAACCCTCCCGCTTCAATCAATGCGCGCCACACTCCTGTTGTCACTATTGAGCCAACCACAACCGCTACGACCAGTAGCACCGTCTTAATCCCTAAGCTAATAGGTACTGGTGAGTTTTCTGGACTTATGCGCTGTGTCGGTGGTTGAATGAGTTTGTGTTTTTGTGGCAATAGCATCCCCTCTCGTTTCTTATCCCTAATCTCTTATCAATTATCTGGTCAACAATTCTCTGCTCAATTATGCCGTCGCGTGTTGCGCTTTTGACCCGTTCATCTTTTTCAGGAAGATCAGTCATCTTTTCAGTCAATGTGTTCACACAATCGTAAAAATGAGCATTAAGAAACTGATTATTAAAAATGAATCCCTAATTGGGAAATAGCCTCTAGCACTAACTTAGAGCCGATTTGACCTGCAGGTTTAACGTGCTTGGTAAAGTGCTTAGTTAATGGACCGCCTTTGATGGCATCTTAAAGGCGATTGAGACGCGGCTAGGGAGTTGCCAGAAAATGGGTTGGTACAAGTTTGCTGGTACTGCGCACAAAAATCATCATGCCACCCCAGTCTGTTTGCGTGCTGGTGGTAAGATGCGGCGGTAAAACCCTAAACAGAATAAGCTGATAAAAATATGACTGAATTAGAAAAAATGCTGGCCGGTAACAACTTTAATGGTGCGGATGAGAGTGTGAATTGCCTGCGCGATTCAGCAGCGAAGTTATTACAGGATATCAACCGCCATACAGATAACGACCAACGACATGAGATGTTACAGCAGCTGCTGGCTAATATTCCGACCTCCAGTATTATCCGCTCCCCTTTTTTCTGTGAATTTGGCAAAACCATTTCTATTGGTGAGCACAGCTTTATCAATATGAATGTCACCATGCTTGATGGTGCGCCGATCACCATTAGCAACCATGTGCTGATTGGACCCAATTGCCAATTTTATTGTGCGAGCCATGAATTCAATTACTTACAACGCCGGCAATGGCAAACAAGTTGGGCGCCAATAACTATAGAAGATGATGTGTGGATTGGTGGCAGTACGGTGATCAATCAAGGTGTGACCATAGGGGCTCGCTCAGTGATCGCCGCCAATTCTGTGGTAAATAAGGATGTCCCACCAGACTGTCTGTATGGTGGTAGCCCGGCCAGATTCATCAGAAAGCTGCATGAGAATGAGCTGCTCGAGAACATTATTCACGGCTAAGCCGCTTTTCTTCAGATAGCCGGCAAAGGGAAGAATGGCCGGCTTTGCTTTGAAATAACATCCAGATTGGCAGTAGCCAGATGAATGTACGGGAGATAAAACACCAGATGCAAAAAGGCCGCTGTAAAAACAGCGGCCTTTTCTAAATATGGCGGAGGAGCAGGGATTTGAACCCTGGATGGGCTATTAACCCATGCCGGTTTTCAAGACCGGTGCATTCGACCACTCTGCCACCCCTCCGAACGCGGCGAATATTATCGCCCTGCCTGATTGCTGTAAAGTGTTATTTTATTCTAAGGCGTTTAACTGCCGCCCTTTACAGCAATTTGTTGCATTAACTAGCAAATTACGCCTTGCTGTGGCTGCCAGCTTGGTCAAGTTGACTTTGCTGTTGTGCTTTAAGCTGCATCTTGTAGCCAAAGAACACCACAATGGCACAGATCAAAATGCCACAGCCAATGGCTAGCGCACCACTGGTTGCAAATTTTGCCACAATGTATGATGCGCCAAATGCCAATCCGGTTTGCAGGAAGTTCTGCACGCCGGCAGCCTTAGCGGCATCACGGCTAAACTGCTGCAAAGCATTATTTACCACAATCGGATAAATTGCCCCGTTAGCGGCAGCCAGCACAGAGAAAGCAATCAGCAGCGGGAAGATACTGTTAAGCTGTAAAATCACAGTAAACAGTACAATTGCCGCAACACATAGGCCAAACAGACTCAAAAGTACCGCCAACGCTCTGTCCGCACCCGCTTTTTTAATTAAGATCTTACCGGCAAACCCACCAATCACGAACATGGCTGTTTGTGGCAAGAAACTTAAGCCAATAGCGGCCGCATCATAACCGTGTTGCTCCATCACAATCGGCCATAGGGTCAGGTAGGAAAAAAACGCGCCGGAACAGGCACCAAATACAATCACATTGCCCAAGAAGCGACGGTTTTTGACAATATCCAAAAAACCACTGCGGGCAACAGGCTCAGATTTCACCGCCGTCACATGCTTGCGACCTGGCACCAGTACCATGGTCAATACGATGAGCATCACCCCCAGCAGCGCTAAGGTGATAAAAATGGCGCGCCAGCCCAGATGAGACTGCACATAAGCCCCAACCAAGGGAGCAATGGCGGGTGATAAAGCAACCAAAGGCATGATATTGCCAAAGATCCCTTGGGCTTCTTCAGCATTATATTGTTCAATAACCAGAGCTTGCCAAATCACAGCGGCAGAACATGCGCCCAATGCTTGGAAGAAACGGGCAATGTTCATCATCAGCATAGAGTCACTGTTACCGATAAAGACACTGGCAGCACCAAATAGAATTAATCCGGCAAACAAAGCATTGCGATGTCCAATACGGTTAACCAGCGGGCCATAAAGCAACTGACCACAGGCTAAACCGGCCAAAAAGGTGGTCAATGACATGGCCACTTGTTCTGGGGTCGTTTGCAAAGAGCTTTCAATTGCTTTGAAAGCAGGAAGGTACATATCAGTAGCGATAAAACCCAGCATGCTGAGCATCGAAAGATAGAATAAAAACAGGAAATATCTGCTCGGAGAGGAGTTGTTCATAATAAGTTCAGCATTCTCTTAAAAAAGGCGTCGCATTCTACGATCTTGATTTGTAGCGGTGAAGCAATTATTTTTGAACCATGCTTTCAAAAAAAATCACAGCAAAGGATAGCTCTGTATGCTTTCTGAACAAGCGTTCGAATTGATTGATATTGTAGCCCGGGATGGCAGTTTCACCGCGGCGGCTCATCGGCTGCACAAAGTCCCATCTGCCGTCAGCTACGCGGTCAAACAAATAGAAGAAGAATTAGGTGTTGCCTTGTTTGAACGACACCACCGTAGTGTGTCCCTGACCCCGGCGGGGCAACATTTTGTCCGTCAAGCCCGGGCTTTATTAGGACAAATGGATGGTCTGAAACGTGATACGCAGCGCATCGCTAATGGCTGGCAGCCGACGCTTTCCATCGCGTTAGACAATATTGTTCGGGCCGATCGCATCAGTGTGTTGATTGCTGATTTTTACCGACAGTTTACTGATGTGGAACTCATTATCCGTATTGAAGTCTATAACGGTGTGTGGGAAGCCTTAGCCAGCGGCCGCAGCGATGTGGCTGTCGGCGCCACAACCGCCGTGCCGGTGGGGGGCTTTTACCAATATAGAGAAATGGGTGAAATTGAATGGGCTTTTTTAGTCAGTAAGCATCATCCGCTTGCGGCAACTACCGAGCCATTAACTGATGATGATATTCGCCCCTACCCCTCTATCTGCTTGGAAGATACATCACGGGAAATTCCTAAACGAATGACATGGCTGCTGGATAATCAGCGACGTTTGGTGGTGCCGGACTGGATCAGAGCAATTAACTGTTTTCGTGAGGGTCTGGGAGTGGGCTATATGCCGAGGCATCTTGCTTCACCTTTTGTCTCTGCGGGGATGCTGGTGGAAAAACAGCTGCAAAATAGCTTGCGCCCCAGTAATTGTTGCCTAGCTTGGAACCCGGCAAAAATGTCCCCAGCGTTAGAATGGGTACTGAACTACCTCGGGGATAGCGACAAGCTACACAGAGAATGGCTAGCATAATCAGGCGGCAAATAGCATAAAACACTTAAGATAAGCGTCAAAAAACACTTATTAAGATACTGATATCAAAAGAATGTAAATCTTGGTGACGATTCACTTTCACCGTTTGACGCACATAAGGTAATATCAAACTAACTGGGTGTAAAAACCTAAGAAGACTAATCTACACTGCTTGTAGGGTCGTAGATTTAATAGAGAGAGGAAACGGAGTTAACTATGAACCAATCCATCTATGGCAGTCAGTTGTCGACCTTGGAAGTCAACAAACTGCTGAAAAACACGTATATGCTACTGGCGATGACACTGGCATTCTCTGCCGTGTGTGCTGCAGTAGGTATGGCTATGGGCGTCGGTCGTCTGGGCTCTCTGGCACTTTCCATCGGTGGTCTGGTGCTGTTGTTTGTTACCCTGCGCAAGGCTGATACCCAATCAGGTTTGTTTTGGGTTTTTGCCTTTACCGGTATGGAAGGCGCATCATTAGGCTACATTCTTAACCACTATCTGGGCATGGCCAATGGCCCTCAGTTGATTATGCAGGCGTTGGGTCTGACTGCGGTGATCTTTGCCGCCCTGTCTTTCTATGCCCTGACCACTAAGAAAGATTTCTCTTTTATGCGTGGTTTCCTGTTTGCTGGACTGATTGTGGTGATTGTTGCCGGTATCGCTAACATCTTTATTGGTAGCGGCCCACTGTTTATGGCTCTGAACGCTGGTATTGCTCTGTTAATGACAGGTTTTATCCTGTTTGATACCAGCCGGATTGTGAACGGCGGCGAAACCAACTATATCCGCGCAACCGTCTCCCTGTATCTGGATTTTCTGAACCTGTTTATCGCCCTGCTTAACCTGCTGGGGATGAATAACGACGACTAATCCCACATTTGTTGGATTTAAGGTAAAATGGCCCTCTTTAGGGCCATTTTTGTTTTTATGAGCAAATTTATTATTCAAGTCAACGGCAGCGTCTATGGCAATAGTGCCGGTTATCATGCTTGTCGTTTTGCCCGCGCGGCACTGGAAAGTGGCCATCAGGTGATCCGGGTATTCTTTTACCAGGATGGCGTGACCCATTCCAATAGTCTGCTGGCACCCGCCAGTGATGAATTTAATCAATACGACCAATGGTGCCAGCTTGCGGAACAATACAGTATTGAACTGGTGAACTGCGTCTCTGCCGCCTTGCGCCGTGGCATGCTATCGGCGCAGGAAGCGAGCGAGAACCAACAAGCTCATTGGAACGTGACGGCCCCCTTTACTATGGGTGGGCTGGGTGAATTAGTCACCGGTATTGAACAAGCCGATCGGCTGATCTGTTTTTAAGGATTCTGAGTGAAACACCTGTGTATTATATTTCGCCGTGCGCCACACGGAACGGCACATGGCCGGGAAGCATTGGATCTGGCCATGCTCAGTGCCAGCTTTGAACAGCAGATCACGCTGATTTTTGCTGATGAAGGGGTTTTAAACCTGATCAGTGAGCAGCAACCTGAATTAGTTGGTGCTCGGGATTATATTGCCACCTTTAAGGCACTGCCCCTGTACGATATTGAAGATGTGCTGGTGTGCAATGATTCATTAACTGAATTTGGCCTCAAGCGCTCTGTTCTGAACATTGATGCCCAAGTGGTGAGTGCAGAAACCATTACTGCGCGGCTACGTGAAGCGGATGAGGTGTTGGTATTCTGATGATTCTACATCATATTCAAACATCCGCCGGCAATGATAATGCGCTGCAAACCTGCCTGCGCTATGCCGGCAAACATGACAGCGTACTGCTGTCCGGCAATGGTGTTAATGCCATTTTAAAACGTCAGTGGTCGATGGCCCTGTCCCCGTTTAAAGTCTATCTGCTGCGTGATGATGTGATTGCCCGCGGGTTAACGCTGCAGGCCGACGGTTATGCCTTGGTAGACTATGCCGAATTTGTTGCCCTCACCTTGTCCCACGACAAGGTGATCAGCTGGTAATCCTGTGTCAGCGTTAACATATTGAGATAAAACATGAACTTTATTGAATTCAATAACAGCCAAATTGCCACCGATGCCCAAGGTTATCTGCTGAATGTGAATGACTGGACCCCTGAGCTAGCACCTGTGATTGCCGCCAAGGAGTCCATCACCTTGACCGATGCCCATTGGGATGTGGTGAATTTTGTGCGTAACTTTTATCTGGAATACAAAACCAGCCCGGCGATCCGTATTCTGGTAAAAGCCATTGGCCAAGCAATGGGACCAGAGATGGGAAACTCCAAGTATCTTTATACTCTGTTCCCAGCAGGCCCGGCCAAACAAGCCACTAAAATTGCCGGGCTGCCAAAACCAGCTAAATGCATTTAGCCGCTATTGGTCGCTATCACTCACTTCACCTCGCCGACAGCATGTTTTTATAACCGGGCATCATAATAAATAGTTAGCACAATAATATTGAGTTACGGGTATTGATACGCGCAAGTGTCGTAAGGCGGGCGGAATGAATGAAAAAAGCGGCAGAGATAATTCTCTGCCGCTTTTTTTCGCGGTTATTTGCCACTGTTATAAGCCAATGCTTGGCATTAACGGCATTGGCTGAATAATACTCCGGGCTATTTCTCGTTACTTTCCCGAGAACACCGGCTGGCGCTTAGCAAAAAAGGCGCTAACCCCTTCCTGAAAATCTTCACTGTTAAAACAGAACTGTTGATACTGAGCCTCCTGACGAATGGTATCGTGCAGTCCGGCGCGCTGCGCTTGTTGCAGTAAACGTTTCAAATATTTTTGTGACAGTGGTGCCCCCGCTGCGAGGCGTTCAGCCCAGGCACAGGTGTATTCATCTAAATCACCAGCGGCAACACTGTGGTTGGCCAAACCGGTTTGAATACATTCTTCAGCACTGAGTTTGTCAGCTTCGACACAGAGCTCAAATGCTTTTTTATAGCCAAGGTTATTTACCAAGTGCCAACTGGCGCCACCATCCGGCACCAGCGCTATCGCTGCAAAAGCCTGGAACAGGCAAGCTTCTTCACTCATCACCACCAGATCACAAGTCAAGGCTAATGCCCCGCCAATTCCGGCGGCAGCGCCCTGCACCGCAGCCAAATAAATTTTATCTGACTGAATAATGCGCGACAAAAAAGGTTTGTACTCATTCATGATCTGCGCTTCGATGCCATGTTTAGCCGCAGTCAGCTCTTTTAAATCGGCACCAGCAGAAAAACACGGGCCGGCACCTTTCACAATCACCACCCTGACAGATGGATTGGTGTCAGCCATATCAATCGCACTGTGGAGATCCCGCCGCATTTGCTGATTAAATGCATTCAACGTACTGGGCCGGTTTAACTCAATGGTGCAGATTTTGCCCTGAACGGAAAATTTAATAGTTTCAAACTGCTCGGTAACAGTTTCATGCTCGACTGCTGACATAACCTTGCTCCCTGCAGGCTGACCCGCTAAGGCCGCCCGGTTAAATTGTTCTATGTGACTGCTCTGACTTTACTGATATTGCTAGTAACTAACTCACTGCCTGACTGACTTTCCCATCTCAGCCAGCGCTGTCATCCCATAATGTCAGGGCAGCCTATTATTATTCAAGTTTTGTTATTGGCATTTACGCGCTAAATCAGTTCGGTACTTCAAAGAGTGCTGCCGCCCCCATGCCGCCCCCGATGCACATAGACACCACCAAATACTTTACGCCGCGGCGTTTGGCTTCACGTAACCCATGCCCCACCATGCGATTACCCGACATGCCAAATGGATGGCCGATTGCAATTGCGCCGCCGTTAACATTGAGTTTGTTATTGTCGATCTCCAGCTTATCCCGGCAATATACGACTTGGCTGGCAAAGGCTTCATTGATTTCCCACAGGCCAATATCATCAACCGTCAAGCCAAAACGCTTGAGCAGTTTGGGCACGGCTAATACTGGGCCAATGCCCATTTCACTGGGATCGCATCCTACCAATGCCATGCCTTTATAAATGCCCAAAGGCGCCAGACCGAGTGAGGCGGCTTGGTGGTCGCTCATCAGTAAGGTGGCGGCTGCACCATCAGAAAACTGCGACGCATTACCCGCGGTAATATGCGCTCCTTGCGCAATATGCGTCCCGCCCTGCCATACAGGTTTTAACGCCGCGAGGGATTCATAGCTGGTCGTCGGCCGATTACATTCATCTTTATCGGCGACGACACGTCGGTGTCCTGCAGGCTTTTTCTCGGCATCAAACAGTAATTGCTCTACCGTCAGGGGAATAATTTCATCATTAAATACCCCTTGCTGCTGCGCAGCGGCAGTGCGCTGTTGGCTTTGCAATGCATATCTGTCTTGGGCTTCACGGGAAATACCATAACGCTGTGCAACAATCTCCGCCGTTTCAATCATCTGGATATACGCATCCGGGGCAATCGCCTGTACTGCCTCAGAGCGAGCCCGATAGGCATTTTTATGTTTAGTCTGGGTCAGTGACAAAGACTCGACCCCGCCAGCTACGGCAATATTCACATCGCCACTGATTATGCCATTGGCGGCGGCGACAATACTCATCAGACCGGAAGCGCACATGCGATCCAGTGCCATACCAGCAACACTATTTGGTAGCCCTGCGGTATAAGCACATAAACGCCCGATATTGTAACCCTGGGTTCCCTGCTGCACTGCCGCGCCCATAATCACATCATCAACACTCTCGGGAGCGATGCCAGCTTGCGCAACAACGGCGCGGATCACCGCGCCACCTAAAACAGGCGCTTCAGTATCATTAAAGCTGCCACGAAATGATTTTGTCAGGGCGGTACGGGCGGCGCTGACAATAACTGCCTGAGTCATAATGGTTTCCTTTCCTTAAGCCGCGCGATCAGTAGCGTAAAATGATCCTTTGCTGCTAATCGGGGAGATGGTAATTAAAACTTGTTTTTCTTTGAAATTTTGAAATTTGCGTTAGTCACAGGCTGCGGTTGTTGTTCAGTGTGATTCAGCGCTGGCAAGGACTTTACGCTTCGCGCCCATTTGCAGCTTAAAGCCCTGCGGCATTAAAACTGTAGCGACTGATGGTATCGACCACACAAGCCGGGCGTTCGCTACCTTCTATTTCCACGCTCACCCGGATCACCGCTTGCACCGTGTTGCCATTTGCTTCAACGGCAATAATTTCACCTCGCCCGCGCAGACGACTACCAACGGGCACCGCAGCAGGAAAGCGCACCTTGTCACAGCCATAATTAACCCCCATCGCTAAATTTTCTACATCCAGTAGCGAGGGTAAAAACTGATTCACCAGTGACAGAGTCAAATAGCCGTGGGCGATACAAGTGCCAAATGGCCCATCGGCAGCTTTAACCGGGTCGACATGGATCCACTGATGATCGCCTGTGGCTTCGGCAAATAAGTTCACCCTTTCTTGGGTAATCGTCAGCCACTGTGTTTCACCGAGGGATAACCCGGCGGACTGCAATAACTGCGCGGCAGATGAAATAACAACATTGGCCATGGGATGTACTCCTGTCTGAAATGTGCCTACATAAAAGATGCAGTGGTTAGGCGCGCTGGGAGCTGACCGGGACAATTTCCCCCGTCATATATGAGGCATAATCACTGGCCAGGAACATCATCACATTTGCCACCTCCCAGACTTCGGCGCCGCGGCCAAATGCTTCTTTAGCGGCCAGCTGCTCCAGCAATTCTGCCGAAGAAGCTTTTTTCAGAAAATCATGCAGTGCCAAAGATGGCGACACCGCATTAATGCGGATGCCATATTCCGCAGCTTCCAACGCGCTACAACGGGTGAGCGCCATCACCCCAGCTTTGGCCGCGGCATAATGTGCTTGTTCTTTTTGTGCCCGCCAACCTAATACCGAGGCATTGTTTACAATCACTCCCCGGCGTCGACGTTGCATATGGGGTAACATGGCTCGGGTCATACGAAAAGTACCGGTCAGCGTAATATCTAACACCCGACTCCATTCCGCATCGGTCATCTCAACCACACTTTTTTGTCCGCCCAATCCGGCATTATTGATCAGCACATCAACCCCACCGAGTTGATGTTCAGCTGCCTCAATCAAGGCTTGAACCTGCGCCTCATCAC
This sequence comes from Shewanella sp. NFH-SH190041, assembly GCF_024363255.1. Classification (NCBI taxonomy): domain Bacteria; kingdom Pseudomonadati; phylum Pseudomonadota; class Gammaproteobacteria; order Alteromonadales; family Shewanellaceae; genus Shewanella; species Shewanella sp. NFH-SH190041. Next base: position 2,064,932 of record NZ_AP026070.1, on the reverse strand, counting down.
TGACATCACACAGCTGACCATAAATGCGCCCCAGCCCGGTTTCACTTTTTAACGTTTCCACCGCCGCCTCAAGCCTAGCAGGATGAATATCAGAGATCATCAGCGCGCGACATCCTTCTTCCGCCGCTCTTTTTGCAGCAGAAAAGCCGATGCCGGCTCCTGCCGCAGCGGTGATCAAAACTGAGCGCCCGGTTAACAGACCGTGGCCGGCGACATATTCAGGAAGCTGACTCATACATCCTCTCTTTATGCTGGTACTTTTTAGGGCAGCACTGCCGGTTAATGCCACTTCTATTGCGTACTTTGGCGTTAAAAGCTTAATGACAACAGGCAGTTATTAATTGGAGTATTTCGTCATGAGCGGGTTAGGCACACATCGTCAAACCGGACTAAAGCCTGAGAATCAATGCCGAATGTGCTTAGCTTTACACGCCGTACAAGTTTTCAGGTTTTTCTCTTAACCTATCTCGATGATTTATTGACTCTGATTTATGCAACATTAAAGACTTGTCTGCTGGTGGAGCGGATTGGCAAGTAATGTTTAACCCATATCCCCGCCCCCCCATATTCCTGCACCTATATCAGCCACCGTGAATGCTTTGCCTGCTTATCCATGATGCGACCTGTTATGGGGAATGCCTCTCTCGTTGAAAATACTTTTTTGCGGTTGTTTTATGGCTCCAGCAATTGGTGTTGATCACTCTTGAGGAGCAAAACTGAGCATTTACTCAATCTTTTTGCGGGTAAAACGGCTCAGAAAATCCTAGTCCCTACAGACGATTCCGGGGTATTTCATTTCCAAAATAATCGGCTTGAACAATAAAAATACACATATCTTCGAAGTGCTTAGGGATGTTTAGCAGTCTTAAGTTGAAGGCAACCAGGAGGAAAACATGAGGAACAGACATCTGTTAACTCCCCTGCTTACTGCAATGCTAGTCAGTGTCAGCGGCGCAGCTTTTGCAAAAGTTTCACAGGAACAAGCGGATAAATTGGGCAATGAGTTAACCTGTGTCGGCGCGATTGCCGCCGGCAACAAAGCAGGCACCATTCCGCCATTTAGTGGCAAATGGTTGGGCACCCCTGAGCATATCAAATATGAAAAGCATGTTGGCCAACATCCGGTCGACCCATATCCTGACGATAAGCCGCTGTACACTATTAGCGGGAAAAATTATCAGCAATACAAAGACAAACTGACACCTGGTCAGATTGCCATGTTTGAGCGTTACCCCGCCACCTTTACCATGCCGGTCTATGAAGGTCGCCGTGATTTCCGCTACCCCGATGTTATTTGTGATACCACCAAGCGCAATGCGCTGGAAGCGGAGTTGATCGATGAGGGCTTTGGCTTTACCGGTTACAAAGGCACTGTGCCTTTTCCCATTCCGGATCTTAATCAGCCAATGCAGGTACTGGCAAACCACAACTTTCCGTACCGCCCTTATACCTATGCCACATTACGGGACATTGCTGATGTCAGCTCCAGCGGCAAAATTTCTTGGGGCCGGGCTAACAACACGGGCTTGAACGTGCCAAATCACCCGGAGCATATTGGCAAACCTGCTGGTGGCGTAATGGCTTACGGCCTGACAGCAACGTTATTGCCTACCCGCAATAAGGGCAGTGCCACAGTCTCTACTGAGCCGATGAACTTTGCCCGTGATAAGCGTCTGGCTTGGAACTACAACCCGGGCACACGTCGAGTACGTCAGTTACCTGAATATGGTTTTGATACACCGATGGCTGGGACGTCCGGTAAGCTGACCATTGATTCAGATCGTCTGATGAACGGTTCACCTGAGCGATATGACTGGACAGTTCAAGATCGCCGCGAAATCTTCATTCCGGCCAATGCTTACAAAATCCATCTGCAGGATGTTAGCTATGATGCCTTGCTGACAGTGAACCATGCCAACCCGGAGTTTATGCGTTATGAACTGCGCCGGGTATGGGTATTGGAAGGCAAACTCAAAGATGAGTACCGCCATAAATATGGCCGCCGCACCATGTATTTGGATGAGGACAACTGGCATGCGGTGATCGGTGATTTTTACGATACCCGTGATGAACTGGTACAGCATGCACTGATCAATTACTACTACGCCTATGATGCTGATAGCTATGAAGCCGGCACCAGTTTTTATCATGATCTAAAAACTGGCAGCTATATCGGCTACAACCTGTTCCAGGAACGCAAAAAAGGGCCAGTACTGAACAAAGGTGATTTCCGTGCTAACCAATTCACCCCGGCAGCACTGCGCCGCATGAGTCACTAATCCAGGGAGCGGAACAGTGAAAAAATTTAAAAACAGTTTACTCAGCGCTGCGGTATTAACCGCGCTGGCATCCGGCCAGGCCTTCGCCGGAGAAACCATTGAGCTGGGTGATGATGTCACGCTGGATTGGAAAGGCACGCTAACTTATTCCGCCGGTATCCGTCTGGAAGATCCCGACCCGGTATTAAGTAAAGGCAGCAGTGGTGACCGTAATTTTGATAAGCATGATCTGATCGGCAACGGGATTTACCTGCTATTAGAGGGGCATCTGCGTTGGGGCGGCAGCGGACTGGTTTTCTCCGGCAGTACTTTCTATGACGATGTGTACAAGGACGGTAAGTTCAGTGATGCAGTGCAGAAATATCACGGCGGCTATACCCGCCTGCTAGACCTTTATGCCTATACCACATTTGCTTTCGGGGAAATGGGTTATGCCGATATTCGTGCCGGCCGCCATGTGGTTGCTTGGGGGGAAGGATTATTCTTCCCTAGCATGTCACTGGCACAAGGGCCATCGGATGGGATCAAGAGTTCCGTGCCCGGCACGGAAGTGAAAGATATTCTGCTCCCGGAAGATCAGGTCTCCGTGCAGGTGGAGCTCAATGCGGATTGGTCTGTCATGGCCCACTGGCAATTTAACTGGCAAGAAACCATTGTGCCGGAGCCAGGATCTTTCTTCAGTACCAGTGAAGCTGTGGGTAATGGCGCATTTTGTCTGGTGCCTTTGCCAACCGGTGGCTGTGGCTATGGCCCAAGAGCCGCCGATGTTGAACCGGATAGCTCCGGCCAATGGGGTGTTGGCGCCCGGTATCGGGTAACCGATGTCACTGAATTGGGGCTTTACTATCTTAACTATGCTGATCGTATCCCTATGGTGGATATCGACCCGACCAAGAATTACATTCCGGCGATTAACTTTGCACTGGGTGAATACCGAGTAGTCTACTTTGATGATATCGATTTGATTGTGGCCACCCTCTCAACCAATACCGGTATGGCATCGGTAGCAGCAGAAATCACCTATAAAGATGGCGCGCCAGTATTGGTCAGCTCCATGGTCGGGCCATTGGCTACCCCGGGAGAGATCCTGCAGTCGAATCTGAATGCTGTGGTTAATTTCGGACGGACCTCGTTTGCTGAGTCGGTGAACCTGACCGCAGAAGTCGCTTATGTCGATATTATGGATGTGGAGGCTCGCTCTCCTACCGGCTTGCCGCAGCTGCCTGCCTCTGATGATCTGTATTACACAGGTCACGGTTTAGCACTGGGGGCATCACTGATCCTCTCTTATCCGGGGCTGACAGAAAACTGGGATATGAGTATTCCGGTTGGCTATAGCCATCAGATCAGCGGCCGAACAATTACTGGCGGCGCTGGCGGTGAAGGGGATATTCGTGCTCGAGTTGGTGCAGACTTTACCCATCACAGAACCGGTATTCAGTTAGGTATCCAATATGTTCGCTATATGGGTGATCCTGATGTCACCGAGCCTTATAAAGAACGTTCTTTAAGTGACCGCGATAACCTCGCCTTCACGGCTAAGTATGCGTTTTAATTTGGCGCCCGCGATGCGGTGATGTAGTCAGCAAATGCTGAACATCAGGCAGTAAAAAAGCTCCTACTATAGGAGCTTTTCTTTTTTATCACCGCGCGGTATCTGATGAGATTGTTTTAGCCTGATACTAAAATTCACCGATTTTATTTATCCCCGCTGACGACGCCAATCATCCAAAATATCATTACGCCGAGCGGATTTAACCCAATCTACTTTGGCTTTATCCTTCATCTGCTCGGCAACCATCTCCAAGTCGCGCAACTGGGATTTAATTGAAGCCTCTAGCACAATGGTATCCCGCGGGCTGAGTTTGGATTTATCCGCCGCTGTGCGCCCAGGAGTACCGAATGTTACGATCACTTGTTTATTATCAAAATGTCGGCCAATTAAACGCACCGCCATATGCTGAACTATGGTCGGTGTGAGATCCATCTGCTGCTGTTTCGCCTGCTGCAAGGCTTCAAATACACACCGGCGTTTTTCTCGTTTAACCGATGCAGAGACTTTGGCGCCAACCTTCCCTGCTGCGGAACGCATTAAGTCCGTTACCGTGCCATCATCCGGCAGGATTGCAGCCCCGCTGGCATCGCGGCCAATGGCATACATATCATCAGCCAATTGCAGATAGGCTGTTTTCAAAGTTTGCTTCAGATCATTCAGTTCCATAGTGCTCACAGGGGGTATTCAATCATAGATTTCTGCTTAACATACATATTAATTTTACCTAGCCACACCGCCACCTTCAAACTAAATATCTATATTTTTCAATAAAATAATTTTAAAAATTGCTATCTTAAGACGACCCATTGAAGTATAGCGGTTATGAGTGTTCTCCACTTATCTGCTGCGGGATTTCATTTCGATAATATTCAGCCTCACTGCGCACATTGTCCTAATAAGCTATTGATTTTTAGGATGGCGTTGTGCTTATTGATTTGTATGTGTTGTTGGTGGTTTAGAATATAAAAAATAACGTACTTGCCTAACATATATATGTTTTAGGTATCTAACTTTAGCCTCCAGACCATTTGTCATATACTCCGACACTTATACCTATCTTCTTAACGATGAGTCACAATAATGCATTCATTTGAAATCGCATCAGGAAAATTTAAGCTTGAAGAGCAAAATGGCGAGTGGGCAACGGAATTAGTACATGTTCCTTTTTTGAACAATTTAACTTGTCGATTTATATTTGATGACGGGTTCATACACGATGAGGACAAATATGATTATTACCATGCAATCAATAACATATTGCATATAAATAAAGATTACTTATTAGAAGTAAGTAGCTATGCCTTTCAGTATTATCGAGATATTACTGAACAATTAAATCCACATGACGGCTTTATTCATATTGATAGCGAGCAAAGTATTTGGAAGCATGTTAATTTCTGCCCTAACTTGATGGTAAATAGGAGTGAAGAAGACAATCAAATTTACATCTGTCTTGGGGGTGATTGTGACTGGGACCCGGAGCATGGTTTACAACTGGTTTTCAAAAACGGTCAATTTTTAAATCGATTAAGCGCAATAGACTTTATTTTAATAAATGAAGACCCCACTATAATTTACCAATAAAGCTTTCCATCTATAATTCAAATATTTATTGGTAAATCAACAGCGTATTCTGGGGATGTCCTGCCAACTGGTGGTATAGCGAGGAGATAATAGTTGCCGACGCATCCTCCACTGAGGGGATATCCCTTGAGCCGCTAAAAACAAAGTATCCCGACCATACTTAGTATTTATCCCATCAAACATTTGCATCAATGCCGGATCCCCAGGGATAGGTTCAAACAAAGACGTTTGTAAGGGTGTTTCAGGAACCAGGTCCACTAAGCCAACCCCTATTTTGTAAAAGCCAATATCCGGGCGAAACATCTCCTGCGCCAAATGACTCACAATAGATGAAATCACTCTGGTATCATTGCACGCCACCGGAAAATGATAAAAACGTCGGGCGTGGAAAAACTGGGGATCATGGGGCGAATTCGCCACAAAACATTGCAGCGTTTTACACATCATCTCCTGCCCCCTTGCCTTTTGCGCTGCAATCGCAGCATGCTTACTTAATGCCTGTTGCAATGACACCACATCGGTAATACGCTCGCCCATAGAGCGGGTAGAGAAAATTTGTTGTTGCACCGTTGGAATTGCTGACCAGTTTTTTGCCACAATACCATTTAAATCCAATACGATACGCTCTAACTCAATACTGAATTGTTGCCGCGCCAGTTTCGCTGGCATCGCCGCTAATTGGGCGGCATTTTCTATCCCCATTTGTTGTAATTTAACGGTCAATCGCCGGCCTATCCCCCAAACATCACCCACGGCGCTTGCTAGTAATACCTTCTGCCTCGCGGCAACCGTATCCAGAACACAAACACCTGCGTAACCGGGTAGATTTTTTGCTGCATGATTGGCTAACTTTGCCAGTGTCAAGGTAGGCCCTAGCCCTACGCATACCGGTAATCGGCACTCTTTCCATACGGCCTTCCGAATATTTTGGGCATACGCCGACCAATCCGCTGCCGCCTCCAAACAGTGCTGCAGCGCCAAAAAGGTTTCATCAATTGAATAGATATATTGCTGCGGGGCGAACCGACCAATCACGGTCATCATTTTGGCTGACAAGTCACCGTACAGTTCATAGTTACTGGAACAAACAATCGCCCCCACCCGACGGCATTGCGCCTGTACCATAAAAAAGGGTTTGAATTTTTCGATACCGGCAGCTTTTGCCACTCGGTTTAATGCCACCACACAGCCATCATTATTAGACAACACCACCACTGGTCGATGACGCCACTCTGGCCGAAACACCACTTCGCAAGCGGCATAAAAAGCATTGGCATCCACCAGGGCAAACATTATGGCAATAACCCGCAGGGACGATGTAAGCGGATAGAATGAACCACAACCCCCTCAATACTAAAATCATCCCATTCATTAATCGTGACAGTGTGAAACTCCGTATTGGCCGAGCACAATTGCCGGCGGGGCTTATCGAGAATTTTACAGATAAACTCGCCGTTAAGATTGGCAACAATGACATCCTGTGACTGCACGACAACATGCCGATCCACAATCAAAATATCGCCACTGAAAATACCGACCCCTTGCATAGAGTCTCCAGCCGCTCGGCCAATAAAGGTTGCACTGGGGTGCAAAATTAGCAATGCATCCAAGCTTAATGGTGACTGTAAATACTCTGCCGCTGGAGAGGCAAACCCAGAAATGCCCGCGCTAGCCGCTAAAGGAATGACCTGCATCTCTTCACCTATCGCCTAAACCATGTGGATTTATTATTTGCTTGAACATCATTAGCGACCACCCTCTTCTTAGCACATGCCTACAATACTGTATATTTATACATATATCTTAGCCTGACTACCCAAGATGATCTAGCCCATTTTTTATACTTCCAAAGATGTGGTTGTGCTAATTTCGCCCATTTAGTTGAAAATACGGGCAGATATCGACTGTTATGTTCTCTGCCAACAAGAAACCGAATGACAACTGTATATATATACAGTTATTGATGATACCAAAGGTGACTGTATAGCTTGCTATAAATGGTTATCGTAAGCGCGTAAACATCAAGACCCGGCATAATGCTCGGTGGCTGTTTATAAAATCATATCAAACGAACTTGCCTAACATATATATTTGCTTGGTATTTTTAAACAAGGTTCCTCTCCGGTAACAATTGGCGAACCCCTGCGGGAACTCGTTACCCACATCCTGTGCGCAAAAAAACGCTGAAAGCCAGATACAAAAAACCCGGCATTAGCCGGGTTTTTATTACAAAGGATCACTTACCACAGTAATATGCTGTGAATGATACCCCTCGCATAAGTTTTGCTATCGCTATACCAGTAGCATATTCACGTCAAATGCGATTAAGCGAAAGCGAACATTATAATTCGATATCTATCCACACCATCCGATGATCAGATGAAATATCTTTGCCATTACCATATTTCCCCACTCGCTTATCATTCATCAATAAATAACCTGCTTCATTACTAGCAGGCCAGAAAACCCCTGCATCAATCGTATGTAATCCTGCAGATGGCACCACATGATCAACCCGTAAGCCGAAAGTACTGGTAATTAATCGCGGATAAGGTGTATCAGCAAGACTTTGTTTGCAGTCACCATTCGCCAGGCATTCCTCAGCGCCATTGCTACTTGGCGCAAATGATCCTGTCGTCACTAGATGATTGACATTGTTATGGCGTAGTAATGCATTAATCGTTGTAAGATCGCCATCACCATTTTCAGGGTCTGCGTTCAAATCCCCCATCACTACAAACTGGCTGTCCGGTGCCAATCCACCTTTACCGCCGGCGTCATCTGTCATGTAATCTTTACCGGCAATATAATCAACCCAAAAACCAATCTCTGCGGCATTCTTTGCCACGTTATAGGGCGCCTCATCACCTTTATCAAATACTGGCGGAGTCGGATGAGACATCAACAGATGTATGGTCTGCTCTTTATCCTGCAAAGACACTGTCACGGGGACATCAACATGATTTTTTGACGATAAAGGCAAAGCTGCCCATTCAGCATCGCTGTACCAAAATGGCTCAGCGCACCATGCCGCTGTGTTGCCTTCCTTACAATTCACCGCAACATTGGTCGCACCCGGCATATCCTTCCACTTAAACTGCTGGAAGGTACGAATTTTTTCATGATTAATCGGATAACGTGATAACAGGCCAAATGCATATTGCCCATGGTATTGACCAAAGCCCCAGGCATCACCCGGCCCATCAGTTTTGCCGTCATTATCCAGATCCATACCACTGGCTAAGCCTGTATTGGTGGCAAAACTGGCCATATGTGGGAAATGAATTGGCTTTTGCAATTCACCGCCATCAATACTATTCAGGCTCTGGGCAATTGCCAGATAGTTAGCCTTAAAATCAGTCAGTGCAGTTAAGTCCTGCCCGGTGCCATCATTATTGAATTCACTCATCATCAAAATGGCTGGACGCTGATGCTGAATAATCGCGGCAACATTGCGGATCTGAATCACCTTCAATGCCACAGCTTTATCAGCGTCACTGAGATCGCCATTCACATAGCCTTTAACTAATCTATCCTGCTCTGATTTGGGCAAGGCCATTTCTGCCGCCAACTGAGCAAATGTCTGGCGGTCGAAAGACAGGTTATAGGCACCAATCCTGACATGATCGGCCTGAGTTTCTGGGGCTGGGTCTACGGGATAATAATGATTCGTGGTTTCATCATTACAACCACTCAATAATGCCAAGGAAATTGCTGCAGCTGCTGCGGTTTTGATCAGTGTCATACCATGTTCCATCTAATTGAAAATAAAAACATCTATGTCAATCTGCTGCGCGTCGTATGTTAATGCGCCACAAATGCATCTAGGAGTGAACGAACGAGAGTGTAATCAACGTCAGACAGGACGCACGGAATAAACACTGGTAATGGGACAGGGATCTGATAAAAATAAAAACGAAATATAGCAGCGTAACATATTGAAAAAAAAGAATTACACAGTTCAAAATAAAGTCTAACCCGTATCAGGTGTAGATACATCCGCCCCCCAAGAGATGCCATGATTCGATAGCAAACCCATTAATCAACATGATATCTGCCTAATGGTGACATGAAACTCTTTCCATAAATCGGCATTTTTCTGGCCTGAGAAATCACAGCGCAGTAGATTGAAAATTCAACTGATTATCGGAATCTATCATGAAAAAAGTGTCACTGATCGCCGCTGCCGTCACCTCTGCCCTGTGCAGTTACTCCGCCATGGCCTGCACCACGATTTTGGTGGGAGACCGGGCAATGGCAGATGGCTCTTATATTGTTGCGCGCAATGAAGATTATCAGGCTACTAATGCCAAACATTTTGTACTGCACCCGGCAACTAAGGGAGATACCAGTACATTCCGCTCCCATGGTAATGACTTCAGTTATCCCAATCCGAAAAATGGTTTGCAGTACACATCACTTTCTGATTTCAACACCAATAATCAAAGTATGGGTGAAGCCGGCTTTAACTCAGCTGGGGTTGGCATGTCATCCACAGAAACGATTTATAATGGCGCCAAAGCATTAAAAGCCGACCCTTATGTCACTAAAACTAGCATTAATGAAGATTCCATTGAAAATGTGATCTTACCTCGCATCCACACTGCCAAAGAAGGGGTTGAACTACTGGGGAAAATCATAGAAACCCAAGGTGCGGCAGAAGGGTTTGGCGTCGCCTTTGTTGATAACCATGGTATCTGGTATCTCGAGACAGGTTCAGGTCACCAGTGGATGGCCCAGAAAATCCCTAACAATAAATATTTTGTCTCCGCCAACCAAGGACGACTACAACGCTATATTCCCGACAATGCTGATTATTTGGCATCACCAACCTTAATCAGCTTTGCCGAGCAACATCATTTAGGCCGTGCGAATAAAGACGGCAGTTTTGATTTCCATCTTGCTTATTCTCAAGATGTCAAAAATGACCTGACCTATAACTACCCAAGAGTGTGGACAGTGCAGCATCTATTTACCAAAGGGTTAGATACCAACATTACCCAAGGTAAGGATTTTCCTCTGTTCCTGAAACCGACAACTAAGCTGACTCTCACCGATATTGAAACTGCCCTGCAGAACCACTACCAGGGCACCAAGCATGACCCTTATACCAACCAGAATCCACAAGAGGCTTACCGCCCTATTTCTGTGTTCCGTACCCAAGAGTCTCATATTCTGCAAGTTCGCCCTCACCTTCCCCGCGCTATCGGCGAAGTCGAGTATGTCAGTTGGGGGATGTCCGCCCTCGGGGTTTATCTGCCCTTCTATCAGGGGATGACTAAGGTACCCGCAGGTTACGATATCGGCACTGATCATGCTGACAATCAGTCTGCTAACTGGAAATTCCGTAAATTGCAGACCTTGGCCATGACAGATTGGAATAAGTATGCCCCAGTTGTGCAAAAAGCTTACCGCGAATTTGAACAGCAAACAGCTGTTGCTCAGCAAAAAATGGAAAAACAATATCTGGCCACCTATCAGCAACATCCGCTCACTGCCGAGCAGATTATTAATAGCTTCGAGCAACAGACATCCGATAAAGCTTTGGTCTTAACTGAAAAATTAACTAATGACATCTTCACACAAATGACCCATGCCACAGATATGACATATCATTTTGAAGGGGCATAAAAAATCAAAAATCCCGCTCAGCCAACACTGAGCGGGATTTTTATTGATATCTAATCGGCTAAAAACCGTTATCTATTGTTATTCAGTATAAGGATAGACGGCCACATCATTACCGGGCTGATCAGCACTTAGCAACATATAGAGATAACCTCCTGCTTTCGCCGCTTTCATTTCCAGATAAATGATCCCATCACGAGACTCGACGCGGGTATCAGCATCCGTGGCTGTCGGCCAGCGCCCCTGGGCAACCGACAAGGTCAGTTTCCCCTTCACATGCTCTGGTTTTACCCATAGCTTGAGTTTCTGCTGCCCAGCTGCCAAAGGCACGACCAGATAACGGGCTTGTTGTACTGTCAACGAAGTATAATCGTGCACGGTTAATAGCAGCGGTGTTCTATCATCTTCCACCACTTTATCCTGCTCAACCACTTCATTTGCGTTCAAGCTGACATGCTCAAAATTATCACGGCCTAGTACACTGAGATAATACCGACCCGCTTTAACAAATCCATCATCCCCAACGGGCAGTTCAGTCTGTTCATTACTGGTGCCGGCGATATAATGGGTCAGCGATCTATCGAAATCGTAATAGGTCGCCTTGCTCTGAAACTTGATATACAGATCTGCATCGCCGCTACCGGACATGGTCAGCGTAAACTTGCGGGTCTTAGGTTTAACATCAACATAGAAAAATTGCTGGGAGCCATATTGCCCATCAAGTTCAATTGTTTTGCCTACCTGAAGCGCATTAATCACTGCTTGAGGCTGAGGGGCTGCGGGTTGCGCCGCAGGTGCACTCTGTGAGGTCGATTTAGCTAATGCACTTTTCAACCAAGTCGCAAATTCGTCATCGTATTGCTGACCAAGCGCCTGCACTTTTGCAGCCCATTGCTGATATTGACCCGCACGGGATAATGCCAGCAACGCATCCACATCATCGCGGTGCTGCGTCATCATAAAGCGGACTGCAAAATAACCCCAACGGTAAATCCGATCCTGCCCATCGTTATAGCTGGTGCTAAATACCTGAGATAATGTCAGCGGTTGGGCTTGGCTGACCACCTGGCTGGCTACCGGATTGTTGTCCTTGTAATGCATATATTCGGCAAAACCTTCCAACCACCACACGATATGACCGTATTTCAGGTTATCGTTAAAGCCGCCATAAAGATCATACCGGCCATCCAGATAATGGGTATATTCATGCTCCAAATTCAGGATGGAAAAATCACGGTCATAATCATTACGATGAGCCACAAAACGGGCCACATTATCCTGGCGACTAGGATTTCCTTCTAAATAAATGCCACCATTGTTGGTCGGATTACCAAACAGAAAAGCAGAATAACTGGTGTAATCTTGTGTGGTATCAAACACCACCACTTCCACAGCACTATTGTGATCATCTGCTACCGGTTGATAGCCATCATTCATGGTTTGATGGAAATCATTTTCTTTGGCATTAAGCCGATCACAGGTTTGTACCAACTGTGCTTGAGTCAGCTTTTGTGCCCGCACAGTAGCTGCACCATCACAGGCATAGGTGAGTGGCAGGATCAACTGCTCCAATCTGGCTTTGGCATCTGTCAGGCCCAGCGCCTGTTCCTCGGAGCGGGCATAATAATGGATCATCTCAGCGGCACCCAACCACACAGGGGCATTACGTTCATTGAGTGGATAATGGACGAGGATCTGTTTCAGTGCTGCTAATGCCTGTTTTCGAGTTGTCTGATGTGGACTGATCAACAGGCGACCGATTTCCCGGGCGGCATTACTCAATATGATGCCAGCTTGGGTATCTAACGCCCAGTCATTATCCAGTACCAAAGCTTGTAACTGGTCAATCACTTCTGGATGAGCGGCCACCGCAGCATAAAACGCATTATTACCAACATGCCCAAACATGGCACGAAAAACGTTATTAGCACTTTCAATAAAGCTGCCATCATTAGCATTATTACGACTCAAATGACTAAATACAGGCATGCTAGCCGTGAGCGTTAAAGGTAAGGCTTTAATACTATCAGCTAATAAAATCACCTGCCCCAACAGAGACTCAGCAGCATGGTTAGCAGTAAATGCCTCGGGCTTAGCTAAAAAAGCATTGATGTTAGCGGCAATAGCATGACTTAAACTGACAGGATAATTACCCAGTGAACTTTTCATACCATAACGAACATAGTAAGCCGCACTGAGATAAGTCACCATATTGCTGATTTTGGCAATTTGCTCCGGCTCAGCCCGGTAATCAGCAATAAGTTGGCTCAATTCAGTATTTAGCGCCAGCAATTGCTGCTCACCCATATTATGTTCAAACAACTTAGCTGGAGTACTGTACCACTGAGCAGTACATTGCCCACTGGCCTGCGCAACTGCGTTGATAATACTGGCTTGAGCGCCCAACGCCTGGGGGCTGCAGTCATTCTGCGCCAGCGCATATTGGGAAGAAAATGCAAAACAAGAAACGACCAGCGATTTTTTAACCGTTTTAACTAAAAAAGTATTCATTAATAAAAAGAAACGGGTTAACAGGGCTGGCGATTCTATTGAATAAAATTTTCTACAACAACATAGAGTTACAAATGTCTATCCGAATTAATTTTTGCTAAATCCTTGTGGTAATTATGCTGCACATTGCTAAACGTTAAATGAATTTTTAGATCAATCTGTCGCATACTCATGCAGCTCAGTGGACAAAAACCGCTATTGCCTCGCTAAAGCTTATAAAAAGTAAAATAAGCAATCTAATCACACTCAAAGCCAACTCAAATTTAATAGCGTACGGCATACACTTCATCGTCATCTTACTGATCTTATTTTAACAATGATGTTCAGGTGATGAGTTTATAATTCGAGCCTTAGTCCAACACCGGATATAATTGCTTAGCAGCAACAAAAACGATCAATAAAATACAAATACAGACATAAAAATCAACAACAAGCCAAACAAAAAAACCCACTATAAATATTGAACAACAATGAAGCATAAAAACAAACATCACCAATGAAAAATAAGATAATTACGCTGGATAAACGTCAGATATTGATATAAATATTGCAACTGCGGTATCAGTGCCGATAAAATCCGCAAAAAATTAACTTGTAAATAAATTTTGCATTAACTGCAATTTATCTAGCCAAGTTTACTTGTATCGCTATAACTCACATTGGAGATATCTGTTGCAAAAATCACTTTTAATGCTCACCTTAACTGCATTAATGTTAACCGGTTGCGGTGGAAGCAGCAATGACAATCAAACAGGCGCAGCTGGAAATCAATCTGGTAATGTGGCCACGAAACCTAATGTGACACCACCTACATCAGCTGTAAATCCCGGTTCCAGCCACTCAACAGGTGCTATGCAGCAAGGGAGTCACCACCAAGTTGCACCGCACTCCACCGGTGCGACACAGACACATTCCGCAACGCCAATTGCGCCAGAAGAAACGCCTCCACAATCAGTGCCACCAGTACAATCTGGCGAAAATGTATCCGCACCAGGCACTGGTAGCGTCAATCATCCAGAACCCGAGCCAGCGCCAGAGCCGAGTGCACCACAAGTACCGCCCGCCCCTTCCAAAGAGCCGCAAGCTGGAGAAACTCCCGCACCTGCCACGTTCTATCCGGTGATCACAGTGCAAGGAAATGAGTTTCCAACTGGCCAGAGTATTCTTGATGGGAGTTTAAGCCGGCACTCAGAGGAACCTGTTACCGCATTCTGGCGACAAGGAAAGGATAAGATACTGGGAGAGTGTGAATTAGCCGGAGCGAAAAATACTTGCCATTTGGAATTAGATAGAGTTGATATTGATACTAAACAGCCCGTTTCTTTGTGCTTACCTAACGGTCATTGTACATCATTAGTTTTTCCTAACGTAAAATTTACTGGCGAGCTCAACTATCAAGGTAAAGTCACTGCTCATCTAAGCAAAGAATTCTCAGATGATATATCAACAGCCTGGCTACTCAGTTCAGCGCCAGATAACGCAATAGCACAACAAGAGCATCAGGCACTCAATGTTTCCCCACAAGCGCTTACGGTAAAACTTCAAAGTAATGATTGGGGAATTGATGCCTATATTCACCAGTATTTATTTTTTTGTATCACAGATCATGGCAAAGGCTGGCAACAGTACTGTTTTAGTGTTGGTGAGCAGGCAAATAAGATAAGACAATTTAAAGATTTAGTAATATATGATGCTGATGACAAACAAAAAGAACTTGTGGGAGGAGGTGTATATGATATATCCGAGCCTACCAGCAATATAACCAGAAGTATTGCACCTGTGCCATTTTTAAAAAGTCACTTAAATATCAATATCTATCGGCCACTAACTTTGTCTGAGTTGTATCTAATAAAAACAGAAATAAACAAACCTAAAACACAGGGTTATCCATTGCTTGAATACAACAATGATTTTGGATATGAAGAATATGGTGATTACTACGTTTATAATAACGCATTTCTTTTATGTAATCATATCACTGGATATAGCTTATCTATGCCAGAAACAAAAGATCTTACAAAAATTGATAAAGCAGCTTGGTTAGAGTCTGGTTGGCCAAAAGGGGCTTATTGGAGCCGGAAGGTTGCTGATGGAAAAGCCTACAATATTGCATCTTATGCATTAACAACCCCTAAAACAGCGTTAACTGCCTGTAAGATAGAATAGTCCAGAAATTTAATTTATAGAGGAAATACACCCCCCGTATTTCCTCTTTTTTCAATCAACTTATTTTTCCAACCTTTTCACCTTGTCGCAATTACAATCTGGCAACGATAGATGTGCGTTTTCGCAAAAAAATAAAACATTAAGTCAAACAACTTACTTTATTCAGCTTTCAAAAAGATAAAACTGTTGCTAATCACTAGATTTCGTCGATAAAATCCACAAAAACATGGTTTCAACTTGAAACGAGTATTAATAAAAATTTAATTTACTCGCTTACAGGTTTTACTCGTTTCATGCTCATCATTCTTTTGGGGAGAATCTCAGTTGTATAAATCATTCATGTTAAGCATATTTACTTTGCTAGTACTAAATGGCTGTGGTGAAGGTAAAGACCCTTCATCTACAACAAATGGCAACATCGTAAGTTCTGATATCATTGCGCCTCTGGCGCAGGAAAAATCCGAACAAACAACAAAAAAAGTTGTAGCACAACAGCCGCAAAAAACAGCAATATCTGCCTCTCAGCAGCAAACTGCACAGCCCATTGCACCACAACAGCCTATTCAAGTGCCACCACAACAGACTGCACATGGGAAAATGATTACCGCAACACTACCTCACACTAGCGTGGATCACCTTAGCTTATCATCGACAGCACAGCCAAACCCTCAATCAATGTCAGCTGACAAACAAGCTGCAACGATAGTTTCTGCTAAGCACAACAATATCACTGCCATAAAGACAGAATCTGACATTGAACCAAGCATCGAAAAAACGACAGCCGCTTTACCTACTGAAGCTGATCCTCTGGTTCTAGACCCGGTTACAGAGCATGCCGTAGATTTATGGCATCCAGAGCCTGGTCCTGTCGTTTTGCCGCCAGAACCGGCAAAACCGGTAATTGAGTTAGTGCCAACCGACATTAAACCTATCATTCAGGTTAGAGGCAATGATTACCCAACTTCTCACAGTGTGCTTGATGGCATGCTGTCTCAGCAATACGATCAGCCGATCACTGCATTATGGCAACAAGATGACAAGCCAGAACCATTAGGAAAATGTGAGTTAGCCGGTGCAAAAAATACTTGTCATCTGGAACTTACCCCCCTCAACTTAAACAATAATCCTATTAAGTTATGTTTAAACAATGGCAATTGTGCCAGTCTAGAATTACCTAAAGTCAAATTTATTGGCCAGTTAAATTACAAAGGCACAGTGACAGCAGAACTATCAGGTTTTTCAGATAACCTGACGACACAGTGGTATCTCGGCAGCGAAGATGACTTACGCTATACCAATGATAATTATTACTTATTATCAGAAGCAGATGATCAACTATCCATCAACCTAAAAAACGAGCTTCATAGCGCTAATTTTTATATCCATGAATATCTGTTTTTTTGTGTAACAGATAATGGTAATCACTGGTCACGGCAATGTATGAATGTCGGCAGTCAGGCCAACAATTTTTATAATATGGAAGATTTACTCGATACTATACATAAGGACATCTCTTTAGTTGGTGGTGCACTAAGCGAGATAAGCGATAAAGCAGGGATCCGCCGTATCGCACCAGTGCCCGTACTATTTACATCACGCAATGAGCGAGTTTATCGGCCATTGACCCGGGCAGAACTGCAAGCCATTAAAATTCAATTAAATGCCAAATATGTATCTTATCGACAAGACCGACGCTATCCACAACTCCCCTACAAAGAAGAGCGTTATCCAGCGGAACAGTATTTTTCCTATTGGCAATTTGGTGATGCCCAGTCTCTCTGTGCTGGTGAACACATGGCTGATAAATTACCAAGTATCGAAACATTACGACAACTTAGTCTAAGTGAACTACGTGATTCAGGCTGGCCTACTGGTGACTACTGGAGTAGCTCTAGCGCTGATATCCGCAATTGGCTGCAAGTCATGAATAGCCAAAATGGTAAATTAGGATCTGCTGATAAAAAATACCCTAACTCTTTTATTGCTTGTCAAGCTTACTGAGCATTCACTGAGCGTTAGATTTTCATGTGCTCCTTATTATTTACCAGGAGCGCTTCAAATAACATAAATTATATGTAATACCTATATGACTAAACTTTTAACCCCTTTATTTTACTTATCGCCACTCTTAGTTTTATCAGGCTGCGGTGGGGATAGTGAATCACAGCCACAAGCCGATAAAACACCAAAAGTAGCAATACATGCAGAAACGCAATCTCGCAAAACGGCTATTTCGAATATAAGCCAAACTCAGCATGCAAAGATAAAATCTGATACCAACGCTTATACCAATAATGCACAAAATCTGAAGGCATCAATTCAACAACCTATATTGGTTGAGCCTAATCCGATGACAAGTCACAATGAAGATGTTTCTGGCAGTAAAATTGAAAATAACGCACAGAAACCGACTTCGCAGGCAATTTCTTCTGACGTCACAGTTGCAGCACCGAAGCGTCAGCCTGATTTACCAGTAGAATCGCCAGAGAGTCATCCTGATATACAGGCGGAATTGCCAACTCGCGCACCTCAGCCACACACACCACCTGAGTTCAGCGAAAGAAAAATTCATCATCCAGAGCCAAACACTAACCAGCCGGTTATTGTGGTTGATGATAAAACACAGATGCCAGATAAACGTGCTAAATTAACTGGCCAATTGATGCAAGCGGGAGATAAAGTCTATGAAGCCAGTTGGCAACAAAATGGGTATCAGTTAGGAAACAAATGTTCCCTCAGTGGTAATCGTAGTCGCTGCGAGCTGGATTTAGCAGATCCCAACCTCTATATAAATATAAAACAACCGATTAATTTTTGTTTGGAAAATGGACAATGCGCGCACTTTCAACCCGCCAGTGTCAGCTTTACAGGTGAACTGAATTATAAAAATCAAGTCACCGCACATTTGACTGGGTTTTCCAATGATATTGAAACGGCGTGGTATATCGATTATCACAGCGAAATCAATGCCTTTTTCGGGTGGGAACATCCAGTATCCAATACAGATAATCCACTCACAATTAATCTGATTGGCAATTCAGACACGCCCCACAGTGTTATCCATGATTATCTGTATTTTTGTATTACCGATAAAGGGCATGGCTGGCAACGGCAATGCTTTAATGTCGGTGCAGAAGCTGGAAACATTGAAGGATTTGATGATCTGCTTAATAGCCGGGAAGAGAGTAATAACCGCTTAGTCGGTGGCGAACAAAT
Organism: Shewanella sp. NFH-SH190041; assembly: GCF_024363255.1. Taxonomy (NCBI): domain Bacteria; kingdom Pseudomonadati; phylum Pseudomonadota; class Gammaproteobacteria; order Alteromonadales; family Shewanellaceae; genus Shewanella; species Shewanella sp. NFH-SH190041. The sequence goes on along the minus strand of NZ_AP026070.1, from coordinate 2,045,993 downwards.
TAATGATATTCCGGTTCGCACAATCGGCCCAGAGCCCTATTTCAGCGGCAAAACCCGCTGGGGTACATTTAAATTATTCCGACCTTTAACCCCGCAAGAACTGTATCAAATGGGGGTGAAACTGAATATGGCTGTCATATATAACAAAGATAGACTCTATCCTGAAATGAACTATGACAACAAACACCAGGAACGAATGGAGAGCAACTTTACTACGGTCAATAATGCTCAACAACTGTGTAGCCAATTTGGTACCAATGTTCCTTCCATTGATATGTTAATGAATAAATATGGGGAATATTTCGACTTCAAAGCGGCTGGATGGCCAGAAGAGCTTTACTGGAGTCGCACTCATAATTATAACGACCACAAACTTAATTATCACTGGATGTATGTCTCTTACCAAAATAAAAAGAGTGATTACTTTGATGATTATATGGGTGTCACAACCTGTGCCAGAGAAGATTAAGCAATAATGATAAAGCAGCCATCATCGGCTGCTTTACTACGCTTTTTAATCATCTCAGCAAGCTCAAGGTTACCGCCCAATACAGCTTAATCGGCCCTTAAATAGCAAGTTTTCCGATTAGAGCTTCAGCCCAACGCGTATCAGGTCGTCTATAGCCATCACAACTCCCTATGCTTATGTGTTAATGCTTCAGTTCAATCTAAACCGGCTGCTCGTCAGTCTTATCCTGCTCGGGTTACTTATCGTTATTGCCCTTTATTTACATGACAACATTATCCGGCCATTTTTTGGTGATATGCTGGCAGTAATATGGGTCTACGCCGGGTTAACCACTTTTATTAAACTGCCACCTAAAACTGGCTGTATCGGCGTATTTATGTTCGCAAGCTTAATTGAAATCGCGCAATACTGTCAGTTATTAACCCTCCTTGGTCTGTCTCACTATAAAATATTACGCATTATTTTCGGGGCCACATTTGATTGGATGGATATCCTCGCATACGCCGCAGGGGCACTCACATGCTTGGCGGCTGAATATTTTATCAACCGACTCAAGGCAGTGCAGTCTTGCTAAAACGATTCAATATTCACTAGGGCGTGTTGATGTTTCGAGTTTGTTTTTGCAGCGATTTGAGGATGCTTTATACAAGGCAGAGGCTTTGATTGGTAGTTGCGCTACCTGATAAGCCGATAACGCAGTAGAAAGGAGCCTCAAACGCTGCCCTCAGGGTTCGGCTAAAAGCGTTTTATTCTTTGTTGAGCGGTTCTTGCTTAGAATAACTAGGCGACAAACCACTCGCCGCGATTAAAACGCTTTTATCTCAAACAAAATTTAATCACGAAACATCAACACGCCCTAGCCAAATACAAAAAAAGCAGCGTTAAACGCTGCTTTTTTGTGGTTCACCTAGGTGATTAATGACTGTCTACAAATACAAACTTAACAATAAACAGCAAGGCAACCAGTGCGACACCTGGGTGAATGTCACGCCATTTGCCAGTGCCGATTTTCATCACACAAAAAGTGATAAAGCCAGTTGCAATCCCTTCCGTGATAGAAAAACTGAATGGCATCATAATACAGGTAATAAAGGCCGGTACAGCCTCAGTCATATCACTCCAATTGATCTTAGACAGACCGGAGCACATTAAAATACCCACATAAATCAGTGCGCCAGCAACAGCATAACCCGGTACCATCGCAGCCAATGGCGAGAAGAACATCACCAGCAGGAACAAAATGCCCGTTACCACCGCGGTTAAACCAGTACGACCACCTACCGCCACACCGGAAGAACTTTCAATAAAGGCTGTTACTGTTGAGGTGCCCATATAAGCCCCTGCAACCGATGAGAATGAGTCCGTCAGCAATGCCTGCTTCATGCGTGGGAAACGACCACGGTCATCGGTAATACCGCATTTCTCGGTGACCGCAATCATGGTGCCAGAGCTGTCAAACAGACTTACCAACGCAAAAGAGAAAATAATGCCAGACAAGCCCAGATTAAAAGAACCCGCCAAATCCAACTGACCAAAGGTATCGGCAATACTAGGCGGCATAGAAACAACGCCGGTAAATTTCACATCACCCAGCAACGCACCAATAGCCGTAACGATAACCACAGATAGCAACACAGCAGAATGAACGCCACGGGTTGCCAAAATCACCACAATAAAGAAACTCAGCGCGCCAAGCAGACAATGCAGTGATGTTAAATCACCAACGGCAACCATAGTGGCAGGATTCGCGATGACAATCCCGGCTTTATTCAGCCCCACTAAGGCAATCAACAGACCAATGCCGCTGGGAATACCGATACGTAAACAGGTAGGAATATTGGTTAAAATCCAAGAGCGGAAACCAAATAAAGACATCAGCGCAAAGCCAACGGCACCCCAGAAAATGGTACCCATGCCCACTTGCCAACTAACGCCCATGCCAACCACAACGGAGAAGGCAAAAAAGGCATTCAGCCCCATAGCAGGCGCCAATGCGATAGGCAGATTGGCCACCAGACCCATCACCACACAACCGATGGCACTGATAAGACAAGTCACCACAAAAACACCACTGGTATCCATGCCCGCGGCAGACAGGATCTGCGGGTTAACGAACACGATATACACCATGGTCATAAAGGTGGTGATACCGGCGGTCATTTCTGTACCGGCGGTGGTTTGGTGGGCAGAGAGTTTAAACAGACGTTCCAGCAGCCCTTTAGGTGCCGGACCTGGCGCAGCACCGGTCGGCCCCTTAGGTGGGGTCGGCTGGTTTGTTTGTCCAGGAAGGTTCATAACATATTTCCTTTTCCAGTAACGTACAAATATGTCCCTGACAGGCGATACCGGCAAAAGATATGTGGTTGAAATGCTTACACCGGGCGTATCGACAGGGATAACTTGCAATGACGGCAGGCAAATAACAAAGTAACACCACGGAGGAGAGGAAGAAACGGCTTATCCGCCCCTCACCTGCCAACTGTTTCACTTCCGGCAGATTTTCCCGGCGCGTAAACAGCAAAAGGGCCTGTAAAGACAGGCCCTTTTCATTACTGGGAGAATATTATCACTTTTTAATGATTCAGCCCAGCATTGTTGGGCGGCGATTTTGCCACGGCGCAGCAGATTCTAATTGTGCCGCAAGCGCCAACAACAGCGCCTCATTACCATAGGCGGCACCAAACTGAATGCCGATAGGTAATCCATCAGCATTCCAGTGCAAAGGCACTGACATGGCTGGCAGCCCGGTCATATTGAACATACTGGTGATGGGCGATGCCTTGATAACGCCGCTGACAAAATCATCAAACGGTTGATACAGGCTCAGCTCTCCTATCTTCGGAGGCGGCGCAGCGGTTACCGGCGCCAAGATCAGATCATAATGCTGGAAAAAACGGTCAAAAGACTGCCCGGCCTGATCATAAGCCGTTCGGGCTGCAAACACGTCCTGCGCCGTGTGCTTTTTAGCATTTTCCATAAAGCCCCAGACAATGGGCGCAAATTCATCTTCCCTCGCCTTACGCCCCAATTTACGCTCCCGCGCCTGTACAGTGGATAACACGCCATTAGAGGTGGTGACGCCCATGCCTTTATACATAGCTTCAATCGGTAACTGAGGTGAGGCTGTTTCCACATGATGCCCCAAGGATTCTAGCAGCGCTATAGTACGATCAACCCCGACAATACAGTCTTTATGTACTGGCAAACCAAATGGATGGTGTTTCATCACTGCGATTTTCAGCCCCTTTGGCACTGTCGTAATCGCGTGTAAAAACGCGCCATTGGGATGCTGCACCCGGGTGCCGGGTTCCGGCCCTTGGGTCAGCTCCAGCAGCATTGCCGAGTCCCGTACCGAACGGCTGACCACATTATGTACCGATAGTCCCATCCACCCTTCCATGGCATCCGGCCCGGTGGCAATGCGCCCCCGACTCGGTTTAAGGCCAAAAATCCCACAATGTGAAGCCGGAATACGGATAGAGCCTCCGCCATCACTGGCATGGACCGCAGGTAAAATACGGGCGGCGACTGCGGCAGCTGAGCCGCCACTGGAGCCACCGGCCGAGCAACTGGTATCCCAAGGATTTAATGTATCACCATGCAACGCAGATTCCGTGGTTGCCGTTTGACCAAACTCCGGACTGGTCAGCTTCGCCATAATATTCAGCCCGGCAGCCTGATAGCGCTGGGTCAGGGTCGAATCATAATCTGCCACATCATCTTTAAAGAACAGGCAACCATTGGTGGTCACCGTGCCTTTCATCTTGATATTGAGATCTTTCAGCGCAAAGGGGACGCCCCGCAACGGCATAGAACGAAATGCCTGCTCTCGGGCGGTTTTGCCCGCCTGACTCAATTCAGTGGCATAACTGCGGGCTTGCTCTAAATGGCTAACGGCCAAGAGATTGAGATGACTGCGCGCTTCAAATCTGGCAGCCGCGGCATCAAATAACTCCAGTGGCGTCACTTCCCCTTGGTGCAACAGCTCAGCCATTTGGGTCATATCCCAAAACTCATACTCGCGCAATGGCAATGTTTGTGACTGGGAGGCATCGTTCCCTTTAGCCACGGCGTTCATACTCACGGGCGCAGTGAGTGAAACGGCGCTTAATGCGCCTAATGCGCCAGTCCCCTGCAGTAATCGGCGACGGGTCGGCTGAAACTCATTGATTTTATCCTGGCTCATCTCAGCTCCCCCATACTTTTTGCGCCGCGGGCGATGCTGCGATCAAGTCATCCAATACCGCGCCAATTTCAGCTACATCCCACTTCGCCCCTTTATCCCGGGTTTCGCCGGTACGCCAACCATCACACAGAGACAAACGTCCGCCCTGGCTTTCAATCACCTGCCCGGTAATATGTGCCGATGCACTGCTGCCAAGCCATACCACCAAGGGAGCAACGTTATCAGCAGCCCAAAGATCAAAGCTGCCATCCTGTGGCTTTTTCACCACATCTGGCATAGCCCCCTCTGTCATGGCGGTTCTTGCTGCCGGGGCTAACGCATTTACGGTCACGCCATAGCGCTGCATTTCTGCGGCCTGCACCAAGGTCAGAGCGGCAACGCCACCTTTCGCAGCACTGTAATTTGACTGACCAATCGAGCCCTGCAACCCCGCCCCTGAGCTGGTATTAATAATGCGAGCATCCACCGGCGTACCGGCTTTTGCCAGATCTCGCCAACGACGCCCCAAGAGATTGGCAAGGCAAAAATGCCCCTTTAGGTGCACTTGCATAACCCGATCCCAATCCGTCTCGGTCAAACTGGTAAACATGCGATCTGCCAGTACGCCGGCATTGTTGACCAATACATGCACCTCGCCAAAGGCTGCTAAGGCGGCATCGACAATATGCTGAGCGCCGGCCATTGAAGTAATATCATCACTGTTAGCCAGCGCTTGTCCGCCGGCAGTGACAATCTCATCCACCACAGCCGCTGCAGCAGCTGGACGGATATCATTGACCAGCACACAGGCGCCCTGCTCAGCAAATGCCAGCGCATATGCCCGGCCCAAGCCGCCACCTGCGCCGGTAATAATCACGGTACGTCCTTTACACAGTGTCATAGCGTTATTCCTTTACAGCCGTTCAATAATGGTGACATTGGCCAGACCGCCGCCTTCGCACATGGTCTGCAACCCATATCTGCCGCCGCGCCGCTCCAACTCATGCAATAAACCTGTCATCAAGCGCACACCGGTGGCGCCAAGCGGATGCCCCAAGGCAATTGCCCCGCCGTTCACATTGAGCTTGTTATGGGGGCAAGCTGTCTCCTGCATCCAAGCCATGGCCACTGAAGCAAAGGCTTCATTCACCTCTGCAAGATCAATATCCGCCATCGTCAACCCAGCTTTTTTCAGCGCAGCCTGGGTTGCGGGGATAGGTGCGGTTAAATGCCAGATAGGGTCATCCCCCAGCACAGACAAATGGTGTATACGCGCCCTAGGAGTGAGGCCATACCGGGTCAGCGCTGATTTGGAGACCACAAGTAACGCCGCGGCTGCATCACAAGTCTGACTGGAGACTGCGGCGGTAATATCGGGATAATCCGCGCCAATCGGCTCTAACTCTGCCATTTTCGCCAATGAGGTATTACGCGGCGTTTCATCTTTATCTATGCCCCCAAACGGCACGATTTCCCGGTCAAAATACCCGGCCTCAATCGCCGACAATGCCCGCCGGTGGCTTTCTAATGCAAAGACTTCCATATCACTACGACTTAACTGCCAGTGACGGGCGATGCGCTGAGCGGCATAGAACTGATCTACCGGTGCATCGCCAAATCTGGCTTGCCAGCCTTCACTCTGAGCAAAGGGGGTGGTAAACCCCAGCGGCTGACCGGCTAGCATGGCCGAAGCGATCGGAATCGAGGTCATGGTCTGCACCCCGCCCACGGCAATCACATCCTGGGTGCCACTCATCACAGCTTGCGCAGCAAAATGCACCGCTTGCTGGGATGAGCCGCACTGACGATCCACCGTAGTACCCGGCACACATAAGGGCAATCCTGCCGCCAACCAACTGGTGCGAGCGATATTGCCCGCCTGCGCGCCAATGGTATCAACACAGCCGAAAATCACATCACCGTAATCCTCGGCTGGAATTGCATTACGCTCAACCAAGGACTTGAGCACATGGCCACCGAGATCCATGGCATGAACCCCAGCATAACTGCCCTTTCGCCGCCCGGTTGGCGTACGCAGGGCATCAACAATATAGGCTTCAGGCATTATTTACCTCCCGCTCAGGGGCACTGCCGAAGGTATCGGCCGGGCCGTAATCCAAAGAAGCATCATGAGCAAATAACGCAGTATTGATGCGCTGCTGATGAAACGCGCGATCTCCCCAGCTTGAGGCCAGTGACCAACTGCGCTTCATAAACATTTGCAAATCCACTTCCCAGGTGTAGCCCATCGCCCCATGCACCTGAATGCCATGGTGGGCAGCTAGCTGAGCGGCATCATCGCAGGCCAGTCGCGCCTGAGAAACATACAAACCAGACTCAGGCTGCTGATGGGCCAATGCCCACGCAGCGCGGTAGAGCACCGGCCGGGCAAATTCTATCTTGGCGGCCACATCGGCCAGGTGATGTTTGACGGCCTGAAAACTACCGATGGCGCGCCCGAACTGTTTGCGCTGGGCCACATAATCCACAGATAAATCCAGCATCCGCTGTGCCAGCCCCAGTAATTGCCCGGCCACAGATAAGGCGCCGCGCTGCAATGTCTCTTCCATTAATGCTGCCGCTTCATCACCGCGGCACAATAGCGTTTCTGGCTTAGGCTGCCAGCTCACCTGGGATAGACGTCGTGATGAATCAATACTGGGGTGTAGACTGATATCCACATCCCGGCGGGGCACACAATGCAGCGCTGCCTGACTGATATCAGTGTTGCCAGCCGGGTTAACCCCCTCCATCAGCAAAATGAAATCAGCCAAATGGGCATCGGCAACCAAAGGGTTAACCGGATGCTGTAGCGCCAAGCGCAACTCACCACCGGCAATTCCACCAAGCAGTTCGTCGGTCTGCGCAATGCTGTTTTGAGCTGTACTGTTTTGAGCTGTACCGTTCTGGGCTGCGCTAGACAGTGCAGCCAACAATCCCGCTGCCACATAAGCGGTATCGGCCATAGAATCCGGTATGCCGTAATATCCCAATTCTTGGGTCATCAGTGACCAGGCAACATCATTGAGTCCCAAGCCACCGGCATGCTCAGGAACCGACAGTGCAGTCAGTCCTTGCTCGGCCATTTTTGCCCGCAACTCAGGGCTACGGCCAGAATCGGTTTCCCAGATTTCCCGCAGCGCCTCAGGAGCGGCCTCTGTCATCAGAAAGCGACTGATGGCCTCTTTAAATGCCAGTTCGTCATCGGTGAAAGTAAAGTCCATATCACAGCCCCTTAACTTTTTGGCAGGCCCAGCATCCGCTCGGCGATAATATTGCGTTGGATCTCATTGGCCCCGGCATAAATTGGCCCTGCCTGAGCAAACAAAAAGCCTTCCAGCCAGTGACTATTTTGCGTCTGGGTCAGCTCGCCTTGCGGCCCGAGGATCTCCATGGCCAACTGATGCATCGCCAAATCCAGCTCAGACCAGATGATTTTATTGATGCTGGATTCAGCGCCAATCTTCTCGCCGCGGGATAAACGCCCAACCGTGTAATAGGCTGACAACGCATAGGCTTGCGCATCAGACCACACCTTAGCGACACGACTAGCGATGGCAGGATCGCGATCGGCACTGGCTTGATTGGCCAGATAGAGCTGCACCAGATCCCGGGCGGTTTTCTGGAACCTAGCGGGCGAGCGCAATAACAAGCCGCGCTCAAATCCGGCTGTCGCCATGGCCACTTTCCAGCCCTGCCCTTCCTCACCGATACAGTTCTCTTGCGGCACGCGCACATTGTCAAAAAAGATCTCAGCAAAAGCCTCTTTGCCATTCAGGGCTTTAATCGGCCGGATTGTCACCCCGGGGGCATCCAGTGGCACCATCAAATAAGACAGCCCATGATGGCGACTGGACTGGGGATCGCTGCGAAACAGCCCAAAACACCAGTCAGCAAAAATGGCTCTTGTCGACCATGTTTTCTGGCCGTTAATCACATAGTCATCACCATCGCGCACGGCTTTTGAACTGATAGCCGCCATATCTGAACCCGCATTCGGCTCAGACCATGCCTGCGCCCACATTTGCTCACTGGATGCCATTGCGGGTAAAAAGCGGTTTTTCTGCGCCTCAGTGCCAAACTCCATCAGGGTTGGCCCGAGCAAGAGCTGACCATTTTGGTTAACCCGCATCGGCGCACCGGCAGCGTAATATTCTTCTTCAAAAATCAGCCACTCAATCAGATCGCAGCCACGTCCGCCCAACTCAGTGGGCCACATCACCATGGATAGTCTGGCATCAAACAGTTGACGCTCCCACGCTCTGTGCTGCTCAAACCCTTCCCGGGTGTCATAACTTTGCAGCGGCTCGGCGGGCAGATGCTGTGCTAACCACTGGCGCACTTCAGTCCTGAATGCCTGCTGCTTTGGGGTGTAAATCAACTCCATATTGGCTTAAGTCCTCCCGACTAAAAGCTTGCGTCGCGTTTTTCCACAAACGCGCGGCGGGTTTCGGCTGAATCCGGCGAGGTATACGCCTGCAGAGTAAAGCCCTGTTCCCACCGATATTTATCCTCTAAGTTGCCATCCTCAATGCCGTTAAGTGCTTCTTTAGCAATGCGAATCATGGCCGGGGATTTCGCCGCAATTTTGGCCGCAATGGCCAATGCTTCATCCCGCAGTGCCGCTTTGGCAACAATCTTTTCAATAAAGCCATAGGGCTCAGCTTCACGGGCAGAGATTGCCTCGCCGGTGAAAAACAGATAACGCACCTTCTGCACCGGAAATAACCGCTGCAAATGTGCGCCGCCGCCCATGGCACCGCGATCTACCTCAGGTAGCGCAAAGCTGGCACACTCTGATGCCAACACAATATCCGCCGCTCCGGTAATGCCGATACCGCCGCCGAGCACATAACCGTGCACCGCGACAATCACAGGCACAGGGCAACGGTGTACCGCTTTGAACGTGGCATAATTGCCAGCATTCACTGCGACAATCCGCTCCGGATACTGATCTAACTCTTTGATATCTACCCCGGCGCAAAACCCGCGCCCTTCTGCGCGGATAATGACGACACGGACAGCATCGCTTTGGCCTAACCGGGTAATTTCATCCGCCAAGGCAACCCACTGTTCACTGTTCAGGGCATTGACCGGTGCATTGGCAATCACGACCTCTGCAATACCGTTATCAACCGCGGTGGTAAACCCACAGTTTGACGGCTTATTTGTTGCTACGGCATTGGCCGTCTGTGTTTGCTGTTCCATTAGCCTGCCTCCTGTTGTTCTGGTTGTTGCTTTGCGCTTGATGGTGTCACCGTTTCCGTCTCTGAGCGCGGCTTGACTGCAGCCGATTTTACTCGTGCGTCGGCAACCAAAGATGGCGATGCTTGCGCGCTAAGATCGCTGCGACTGTAAAGGCGTAACAAGCATTGCTGCGCTTGGGTACTGATGCGTTCAATCAGGCCGGCGACACTGTCCAGTTGATCAATGGCCGCTGCCACCTGCCCACTGGGCAAAATGCCACCATCAGGTTGCCCATCAACCATGGCCCGCTGCAACAGCACAGGTTGATTGGCGGACATCACCACTTGGGATAAGGTGGCCGGGTCATCCTTCACCGCAGACAAAAACACCCGCAACATATGCCCTAAAGTCATGCCGGTTTCCTGTTTCCAACGCCAAGCGCTGCCCAGCGCGATCCGCAAACGGCCCAAGGGCGATGCCCGTTCCAGACGTTGAATAAAGGGGTTATCAATCATGCGATGACGCATACCATCCACTGCCCGTGTGACTCGCACTGCCGCAGGGTCATTTACCGCAAGATAACGGGATAAGGTCGTCTCCGGCGTAGGGGATTCTTTTGTCATCAAAAAGGCTGTGCCCATGGCAATGCCATCTGCGCCCGCAGCCAGTGCGGCGGCCAGCCCCCGCCCGGTCGAAAAACCACCGGCGGCAATCACAGGCACATCCACGGCCTCTAACACCTGGGGCAGCAAAATTGAAGACGGCACACTGCCGGTATGACCGCCCCCCTCTGCCCCTTGAATGGTGATCATATCCGCCCCTAATTCCACCGCTTTAATGGCATGTTTAACTGCGCCAACAGTGGGAATACAGAGCACTCCCGCTTTTTTCAGCCGCGCAATGGTGGCTTTATCCGGGCCGCGACCATAACTGACGGCCCGGAGCTGGTAACGAATCGCCAACTCAACACACTGCATGGCGTTTTCCTGAAACATATGAAAGTTGAGCCCAAACTGACTACCGCCAGTAGCCGCAATCACCTTTTGGATCTCCTCTTCCAGCCGTTCAGCTGCAATCGTAGCACCGGCCAGAAAGCCAAAGCCCCCGGCCAGGGTAGTGGCGGTCACCAAATTGGCATCGGAAACCCAGCCCATCGCGGTTTGAATAATGGGTACCCGACAGCCCAGTTGCTCGGTCACCCGGGTCGGGAAAGCAAATGGCGCGGTCATGAGGCGGCCTCCTGAGATGGCGCGCTCGCGCGATTGTCTTGGCTACGCTCGGTATCAGCTTGAGTATCGCGCTTAGCCTCTGCGGCTTGGGATTTATTGGCTTTTGCCATGGCTTTACCATCAAATCCCCCCAAGCGGTCACCAGAGACAGATTCGTTGTGGACATGGGCAAAATGGTGCAGCCCAAACACCATATCCATGGTGCTGCGCTTACCCATTAAATCTTCCGCATTATTGATGGCCTGTTTGGTCAGCTGCAGTCCCAAGCGCGGCATCTGCGCCACTTTGGCGGCGATATCCAAGGTGCTTTGGCGCAAGCTGTCACGGGGAACGACCCGGTTAACCATGCCCATTTCATAGGCACGGGCCGCGGACATCCGCTCACCAAGAAATAAAAACTCTTTGGCAATTCTTGGGTTTAACTCATGAACGTGGGCAAAATACTCCACGCCGGGAATGCCCATACGCACCACGGGATCTTGAAAGAAACTGTCTTCACTGCAAATAATCAGATCGCACACCCAAGCCAACATCAGGCCACCTGCGATACAAGCCCCCTGCACCATGGCAATGGTGGGTTTGGGGATCTCCCGCCAGCGACGGCACATTCCCAGATACACTTCCTGCTCTCTGGCATAAAGAAACTCACCACCAGGCTTATTGCTATGGTCATACCATAAACTGGTGCGCTCAAAAGACTGATCCACATCCCGCCCCGGTGTGCCAATATCATGACCGGCAGAAAAATGTCTGCCCTCCCCGGCCAGAATAATCACCTTGACCTCGTCATCATCACAGGCCAATGCAAACGCCTTATCCAGTGCATAAGTCATGCGGGAATTCTGGGCATTGTGATACTCAGGCCGTTGCATGGTGACAATGGCAATACCATTGGCGCTTTCATAGCCGACGACTTCATCGATCACTTCATTATGCTGGCTCATTGGACGCTCTCCGCAGCTGACGTTCGGCGATCCCCGGGGGGATTGTCTTTAAGCTGTGCGCCGCGCAAATTGTGCGGGTCAAGCTGGCGGATAATGGCCAGTTGCGCTGCCGTAGGCGCTGGGGTTAATGGCACATCATCGGGAATATGCAGGGCAAAACCGGTTTGCGCGATCACAGTGTCAACACTGACGCCCGGGTGCAAACTCACCAGTCGCAGCTGATGTTCCGGCCCCTGCCAGTCCATCACGCACAGATCCGTTATCACCAACCGAATATCAATATCATCGGTGCTGTACCCCTTGGGTAAGCGAGCGGGATTGAAACCAACCGATGCCACCATGTCACATTCGCCACTGACGAACACTCTGGGGTTATGACTGGGCACAAAAAAGGAATTGGCATGGCTGATGGAGTTACCGGGGAATCCGCGCACACCAAGCATCTGTACCTTGGGGCGCTGGTAATCACTGCCCAAGGCTGAGATATTCGCCTGCCCGAATCTGTCTATCTGGGTCGGCCCTACCATGGCATGACGTCGGCCACTCCAGACATTGTCAAAAATGCGCGAAAACCCCATCCAGGTTTCATTGGCCTGCACAAAGTCATCTTCACGCGGGCCCAGTGGGTTTGGCTCAGATAACAGATAGGCTTCTGAGTCTGTCATCATCAGATCCGGATTCACGGTTTTCATCGCCAAACTGGCGGCCAGACGAGGGATCACCCCAATGCCGGTTGCCAGCACTTCACCATCATCGGCAAAGGCGCGGGAGGCGGCGCAGATCATCAGCTCCGCCAGTGTGTATTGCTCTGTTGCTTGCATGCTGACTACTCCCTGTTAATACACCGGCAGGGACAGCGCCCTGATTGCCGCAATGCCACCGACTTTTTCCCGGTAGCTATCTTCATCCGTGTGCTGGATATAACGTTGCAGGTAAGCATCAAAGCCCCCTTCTTTCGCGCAGGCGTTGTACTCTTTGAAATGTTTGATATCAAAACCATATAGTGGCGCGCAGGACGTTGGATGAGCGCCACCGGGAACACAAGCCACGCCTGTGGTTAAGCTGCGCTCCCAAAAGACTTGCCGCGCCGCGGTATCGTCTTGAAACGCTGAACTGTCCACCAAGGCTTCACAGGTGACATAGGCTTTATCTGCCGCCCGCACAAACCAATCATCCATATAGTGATCAGGCCCGCTGATACGGCACACGCCGCGGCTGTCAGCCTGATCCACATGCACCAACGCCGCATCCAGTTTCAAAGCCGGCATCGCCAGCCAGGCTTTGTCATCATAAGGACTGTCCACCAGCTTAAGCCCCGGATTAACGGTCACCACATCTGTGCCCAGGCCAATCTGGGTGGGAATAAATGGGCAGCCCCAAGCAGCAGCTCGCAAACCCAGCAGCATCATGCCTTCATCAATTTCCATCACCTCAATGCTGCCGCTTTGACGGGTCTGCCGGAAAAAAGGCTCCAACGGAATAAAATCCAGTGATACAAAGGCGAAAATGACTTTTTTCACTTTACCGGCCGCGCAGAGCATGCCTACATCAGCGCCGCCATAAGCAACAATGGTCAGATCCTGTAGATCTGATTTCAGAATTTCCCGGATCAGTGCCATCGGCTTACGCCGCGGCCCCCAACCACCAATGCCGATTGTCATGCCATCACGCAACCCGGCAACCATCTCACGTGTCGTCATTAACTTATTCATTTGTCGTCCCTTACTGCGCTTGCTGACCAACACTGAAGTCATGGCCCCAAATACTGACCCGGGTAAATTCAAAAGCGGTGTGTTTATCCCAATCAATCTGCAACCCGCCGCAACCGTATTCCAAATCAAATCCGGACGGGGTCTTCATATAAAAGGAGGTCATCTTGTCGTTAAGATGCTGCCCTAAAGTGGCAGACAGTGGCACTTGATGGGCAATACGTCGGTCGTGGGCACGCCCCACCTCGGTCATATTTTCCACTTCTACCATCACGTGAACACAGCCGCTGGGCACAGGAAACTCGCAGATCGCCAGACTGTGATGCCGGGCATTTGCGCAGTGCATAAAGTGAATGCGTACAGCTGGCGCATCTGGGGCGGGTTTAAAGTGATAAATATCTGACAGACCAAAACCCATTACCTCGGTTAAAAAGGCATAGGTCTTATCGAAATCCGGCGCAGGCAGAACGGTATGTCCCAGTCCCATGTCGCCGGAAATAAAGGCAGGTACGCCTTGAGGAGAAATAAAAGGCTCACAAGCTGATTGATAACCCCAATACAATTCATGACAGTTACCGGCCGGATCATGGAAAATAGCCACTTCCTGGGCTCCCCGTAACTGACAAAATGCCGCATCGCCCTCTTGATAGGCAATGCCACGGGCTTCCAGCGTCTGCTTAGCAGCATCGTAAGCCGCTTTAGACGCCAATTCCCAACCGGATGCCAAATAGCGTTTATCCGCGCCTTCAACCACCAGCATACGAAAAGGACGATCATCCATTTTGATATACAAGCCGCCATCTGCCGCAGGCGCCGTCATCATGCCCAATACATTTTCGGCATAATCACGCCATTGAGACATCTCATCTGTCTGAGCTACGTAATAGCCCAGTGCACGAATATCCATAATCCGATCCTCTGGTTTTTCTCATTGAATCGATTATGAAAATCGCCCGCAATAGCCTCATCGTCCAATAAGACTAACGCAAGCAGGTGCAAGAGTATGGCCACCAGCAACAGACAAAGACAGTGCCTTAGTTTAACGCTTACGCCGCGCCTCAAAATATGTCTCAACTTAAGCGCAATAGAAAACGGAATAACACAAGAAATAAGCCCGACATCAACATTAAGATGCAAAGGCAGCCAATAAGGCTGTCAACTCAATAGCTGGAAACGACGCAAAAGATAAAGCTATTGAAGCTATTGAAGCTATTGAAGCTATTGAAGCTATTGAAGCTATTGAAGCTATTGAAGCTATTGAAGCTATTGAAGCTATTGAAGCTATTGAAGCTATTGAAGCTATTGAAGCTATTGAAGCTATTGAAGCTATTGAAGCTATTGAAGCTATGCAACATAAAATACATAGAGCAGGAGTAAACAGATAATCACGTTGAGCAATGAATATAGGCGTACATTAAATCTCAGCTATCGTGCGCTCATAGAATGGTTAATAGGAAAGTAAGCCGGCATTCGGTAAAGCTGCAATGGGTAAAGTTGGTAATGTTGATAGACCTTAATCACAAGATGTTATCGTCGCAACAGTGAGGTAATCTCCACCAGCAGGATAATACCTATGATCATGATCAAGCTCACTCTCAGAGCTTGTCTATTTAGCGGCCGATTAAGCGCTTGCCAATAAAATATTCAATTAAGCCCAATGTTCATTAAGTGCCTGGCGACTAAAACCAACGGTTCAACGCTGAGCCTGAAACAATTTTTTCATAATCAGTTGTAGAGAGTAATGCCTCAGGAATACTGTTAAGCCATGCGAAATCATCAGCACAACCACAATATTGACATAATAAGGCAATAATCTTGGCAGAAAAGTCCGTTAATTCAGTGTCAGTTAACTGGGTATCTTGTTTTGCCCCATGCCATAACACCACAATATCAGACAAGGTGCGATAATATGCTACTTGAGCAGCGATACCTGCTTCACCCACTGAATGGTGAGCCGCCAAGATAGCGTAAGCCAAACTATTTGCACATGTTGCCTATGATTCAGGCGCAATGTTAGGCATAAAAACAGGCTCATACTCGTTTGCTTCACTTGTTGTTATTTCAACCTCTTCGGCCTCAGCATAACGCTGTAATTGTTGGCGCAATTGTGCCAATGCCAAATCTCTCAATTTAGCTTTATCAAGATTCTGGTGAACCTGGTTATTTTTATGCGACATATAAGGCCTTGTATTATCTGATGCCACCACAGCGGTGGGATATGTACGGTCAATCCCAGTCACTGTGGCTGCCTTAGCAATATTTGTTTTAGTCTCTGAGTTAAACAATTGACGTCCCTAATACACAAGGCCAAGCAAAAGGGCTAAACCTCATCATTACGCTGTGCCTTATCTGTCGCAGGAGCAATGTTATCAGCCATCTTCTGCAGATTATCGTTAATCTTAAACAGCACAATCATCAACTCACACCAGATCCGCGCGCCTAATCCAGCAGCCAGAGCCACCAGCACACCGCTAATCACATGGGCTAAATCTAGCCGCCCATGTCCATTAAAGATGGTATTCAGCCCGGTGATCAATGCCGCCAGCAGTAACAGCCAATACACCAGTGTGATAATTCTTGGGGTCACCATGGCGTCAAAAAAGAGGATTTTCTTCATTATTTCGTTTCCGGATAAAAGTGCATCATTACACAGGCTAAATCACCTAAGTCAGTACCACATTTGCCACCAGCCATATCCTTATAATGTTCTAATCAGAATTCCCGAAACATTTCGAATTCCAATGCAGAAGAAGGATTAGATGACATAACGGCAGCGCCACCATTAAGACATTGATGATAGCGAGCTCTTATAGCCCCTACACCATAGAAGGCATAGTGAGAAAAAACGATATCCCTGTATCACGCTATTGATACAAACTTAATGGCCTTTAGCGATTTTGCTGGTTTTTCCAACGACTGGCAGAGAACGTACTCTGAGAGGCAAGAATATTACAATAGATATAAAACTAACGCTGATAGCCTGGTATAAAAAGGCCGGGTGAAGCTGGCACCCGGCAAAGCAAGGTTGGAGACATGAAGGCGCAACATTAAGTGTTAACCCAAATTAAAATACCGCGGATTAACGCCTTGTGGCCTTGTTTTACCGTCATCAATGACCGCATTTGGGGTGATGGGTCAACGATGAAACACCGGTAACTGCGCTGGCATAATGGCAGTCCAAACCACTACGCCGGTGCTCCTATTAGCGATACAGGATCACTAAATCATTAATCACGGATGGCCGGTCCTGATCCACCACGTGAATATTCACCTCTAAAGTCAGCTGCATCCCTTTGGGCGTCGGCTGCACCGCTTTCACTTTCGCCCGCGCATGGATTAATGAATTTACAGGCACTGGTGCCGGGAAACGTAGCCGATTAGAGCCATAGTTGACCATGGTCTTAAAACCGACAATGTCAAATGGCAACGCAAACTGCATTTTTGATTGCAGAACCTGCACTAATGCGCCATGGGCTATCGTGGTACCAAACGGGCTATCCGTAGCCGCCTTATCCGCATCGGTATGGATCCAATAGTCATCCCCTGACAGCGCGGCAAAAGCATCAATCAAAGGCTGATCCACCAGCACCGCATCACTCCAGGGCGTAAAGGTATTGTCCGCCAACGCTGCCATTGCCGGCAGATTAGAGACTGGCACCTGGATCTGCCCTTTTGCATTGCGGGGTAACGCTTCCAGCGGATTATCATAACTGAGCTCAGAGGTAGTATTATCCTTTGCAGTAAAACGCAGCAGGGTATTACCTTTAGCATCACGCCGATCAAATACCGGCTTAAGCTTCATGCCCACATAGATATCAGCTTCATCAATGCCAGTCAGCGTCGTGTTAATCCTTACCCCTTCTTTTAGCTCCACAACCGCCAGCGCTTGGGGCAATTCATCGGCCAATTCCGGCAAGGTTGGCACACGGGTCAGTGTATAGGTATAAAGACTGGCTTCGCCGCTCACCGCCTGCCAGCTCAGCCGCTCACTCATACAATGGGTACAATGAGCGCGAGGATAAAAGACCCAATTGCGACAATCCTGACATTGTTGGATTTTCAGCTGACCATCATTCAGCGCCTGCCAAAAAGGCGCTGATATCGCCGTGGCAACCGGCATAGGTTTTACACTCATCCGTTAACCTCCCTGCAGGATCAAGGCGCCCTGCTCACTCATGACACCCCCGGTGCCACTGACAAAAATATTATCTGCCCGACCCAGTTGCCGCTCCCCGGCGCGGCCACTTATCTGATCAAAAGCTTCGATCACCTGTGACATGCCCCCGGCAGACGCACTTTGGCCAAAACTCAACTGCCCGCCGTGGGTATTTAAAGGAAAATCCCCTTTATAAGTCAGGTTATGTTCACGAATAAAACGCATGCCTTCCCCTTTGGGACAAAAACCCGCATCTTCCAGCGACAGCAAAACCGTAATGGTGTAACAGTCATACAACTGAGCAGCATCCATCTGTCCCGGTGTCAGCCCGGCCATACTAAAGGCCTTAGCCGCCGCCTGAGCCAATGGCGTTACCGTCATTTCATTTGCATAGGAAGGCGACTTATAGGACAAACGCTCACCAAACCCGGTGATAAAGGCTGGCCGTTGTTTCGCTTTAGCCGCCTTTTCTTTGGAGGTCACAATCACCGCCGCGCCACCGGCCACTGGCATCACAATCTCCAGCACATGCAGCGGGTCGGCCACCATCTTAGAGGCCAACACCTGCTCGGCTGTCAATTCCGTACCGCGGAAAATCGCATCCGGGTGTCCCTGGGCATTAAAGCGTTGATCCACCGCAATCTTAGCCATCGACAGCGGATCATATCCGTACTTGGCGGCATAACGCTGGGCTATCATGGCGTAACCGGTATTCTGTCCTAAATGGCCATAGGGCAAATCAAACTCCGCTTCTGGCGCACCAAATGCGGTGGAGTGACCACCATAACGCATCGCCTGCGCCATCCAGGCTGGGTCTTCATCCGGGCCAAACGGGGCCATTCGCGCCGGGATCACACAGAGCACGGCTTCACACAGTCCCATTTCAATGGCCGCCGCCGCACGCCAAATCATGCCAACAGATGTACAACCGCCTAAATCCACCACCTCAGCAAAATTCAGTTCAATACCCAAATATTCGGCCGCCATCGCCGGCACAAAAATCGAGGCTTCGTGGAACTGAGGTCCGTGGATCACTAACCCATCAAGCTCATCTATTCCCATTCCGGCATCACGCAGTGCCAGCCGCGCCAGATCAGCCACCTGTTGCAGATGGAACATCTGTGGTGCGCTCTGGTATTTTTCCGGTTTATACTGCGCCGCGCCAACAATGGCCGCGTTTCCTGTTAACCCCATATGTTACTTCTCCTTACTCGGTGTGACTGTCAAAGGGCAAAAAGCCCACAGCCGCCAGCGCCGCATCAGACAATGGCTGATAGGTGCCAGTCTTATCATCCCTGACAAACAGAGGTTCATTACAGGCCACAGGATCGTATCCCTGTTTTTGTAAATCCACTTTGCGCAGTTTAAAGGTGGAGGTCATATCGGCATTGTCGCTAACCCGCACAAACTGCGGGCAGGCATAGCCGGGCAAGCAAGCGGCAGAGAAATCGTAAAAGCCTTGAGCATCAAACGCTTGCCCCGGCTGCATCACAATGGCCGCCATCCCCGCGCGCCCTTCATGCTCTGGCACCTGCACCCCATAAATATTGATGGTTTCAATACCGCTAAAATCAGCCAACTCTGCGGCGACTTCTTGGGTGGAGACGTTCTCACTTTTCCAACGGAAGGTGTCACCAATACGATCAACAAAATAGAAATAGCCGTCGGCATCAAAACGCAGCAAATCGCCGGAGCGCCAGTACGCATCACCGTTGACAAATACATCACGCAGGATCTTCTGCTCCGTTGCAGCCGCGGAGGTATACCCTTCAAATCTGCCACCGCCGAATTCAGGATGTTGGATAATCATCCCGAGCCCTTCGCCCACTTCGCCGGGCTGACAGGCCAAATAGTTACCTGCATTATCCCGCACATGCTGCTGGGTTTCGGTATCAAAGCGCACTAAGCGAAAATTGGTTTTGTTCCAGTCCGGTACCCGACCACAACTGCCAATATAATTGTCCAGATTAATCAAGTTGGTATTGGCCTCTGTTGAGCCCCAACCTTCAAAAATATCCATGGTTCCAGACTCAGGACTGAACTTCTCCAGCCAGCGCTGCCAAGAGGCCGCCGTGAGCCCCGCCCCTAACATAGCACGAACCTGATGCTGATGGTTTCCCTTAGCGTCATTCACTGCATCATCGTAATTGAGCAGGTAACGGCAGATCTCGCCGATATACTGCACCACAGTCACGCCATATTCGATGACATCAGACCAAAATCGCCGCACACTGAACTTACGCCGCAGCACAATGGCGCTGCCACCGGCTAAGGCGGTCGATGTTACCGAGGTAGCCGCCGCCCCGTGATACAAAGGCAAACAGCAATAAAACACATCATCTGGCCCGGCATTAACCGTCACCTGCATAACATCACCAGAGGTTAACCAACGCATATGGCTGTAAATTGCCGCTTTAGGCAGCCCAGTGGTTCCCGAGGTAAATATCAGCAGAGTGGGATCTTCTGCTTTTAAGCTCTCACGTAACGCGGTTGGAAATGATGTTGTTGCCGCATTTTCAAAGGCTTGGATAAAACCATCGCTGAAAATCCCCGCCGACAGCTGGCCTAAGGTGTTACTGCGCTCGGTGGGTAACTCCGCATCCGGCAGCAGATATAGTGGGGTCTGGGCTAACTCAGGGTGACTACTCAGGGTGCGAGCAAACAATTCGCTGCACTCTTCCCCCACAATCACGGCCTTAGCATCCGTGGTCTTAATGGCGTGCACCAATGGCACCCCCTGAATTTGGGAGTTAATAAACGCCACGGTGACGCCCAACTTGGTCAGGCCAAACCAGGTAAAGAAAAAGGCTGGGCGGTTTTCCAGCGCAATGGCGCAGACATCACCACACTTAAGCCCCAATGCAGCGGCTGCATGCGCTACCCGATCGGCCTGACGGTTAACCTCGGCATAACTAAAGCGACGCCCCTCATATATCAGCAAGGTGCGCTCACCTAACTCGGCGCTTTGCGCTTCAAGCCGGTCAGCTAAGGTATAGTGCGCATAGAGTTTAATCAGTGCGGCGGCCTGAGCACGCAAATCCATTTTCGCTTGGGTCTGCTCTCGACTGACCAACGCCTGGGGATCAGCCGGTCTGTCCGGCTGCAGACTGTTATGTGTTGTCACGAATCCATCCTGTGTCTTATTACTGTTAACTGACGTAACGCTGTGCTATTGAGGCCGAGCAAGTGGCAAAAGCCTACGCTCTCCGACAATTAGCATGCACTAACGCACCCGAATTTTTGGGGCCGGGGCATCACGACGCATAGTCAGCAAAAACTTGTCTAACTCCGCTGGCGCGGCCACTTGGGGCAACACGGCATCCCGCTCGTCTTCCGGCGACTGACGCCAGAAATCCTGCCAACTGGGGAACAAATCATGAAATGTGCCGTAATAGGGGGCGCGGCCGGGCCAACGCATTTTCATTTCCCCGATAGGAGGGCGGTTCAGATCACTGGCATACCAATAACAAGGCAGACGGCGACGGAAATACCAACGGCCATCAATGCGTTCATAATCGTCCCAGTACAGCATCTGCATAATCACCCACTCAGCGCCGGTCTCATGCTCATTTTTGGAATAGACCACGCCGATGGCATGGTCGACATCAATAAATTCGATAATGTGTTGGCCAATATGGTGAGACGTGCCGGTGAACTGATGCCGTAGGGTGTCATCTACCCAAGCTTTCAGATGCGCGCGACCGGTTTTCTCCCGTCCAACCCGGATATCAGCCGCAAACAAGCCAACATGGGCATCTAAATCACGCATATCCAATGACAAGGCATATTGGCCTGCCAGTTGACGAATCGCCTCAGTAGACTCCAGCCGGTCAATGCGTTGAGCCAGTGTTAATGCTTCTACGCCCGGCTCTGCTGTGGTTGTATTTGCGGAATAATCACTCATGTACCAGCCTCCTGCCGATCCGCTCCCCCTCTGATTGAATGGCCTTTTCGGGTGAACGGTTAAGCGCTAGATAGCTATGAGCCACATCGATTGATGACTGGCTCACAGGCCACCAGCTGCAATGGGAAAAACAAAGATTACAAAAACGCCATCCCGCCATTCACAGCAATATTTTGCCCGGTAATAAAGGCAGCATCGTCCGATGCTAAAAAGGATGCTGCCGCAGCAATGTCCGCAGGCTCGCCCATACGCCCAAGGGGAATGGCCGCAACCATTTGCGCAGTCCACTCTTCGGGGATATCTGCCATCATCGGAGTATTGGTAGGTCCTGGCACTAGGGTATTGACGCGGATCCCCATGGGAGCAAGTTCTCTGGCAATACTACGGGTCAGCCCCATCACGCCGGCTTTGGAGGCCACATAGTGGCTAGGGCCTTCGCCAGATACCGCAGCGGTGCTGGAAACATTGATAATGGCGCCACTGCCTTGCTGTTGCATAATCCGCCCTGCCTCGCGGCAACACAGAAAGGTTCCGGTCAGGTTAACGCCAATGACCTTGTGCCAATGCTCATCCGGGGTATCAAGAAAAGCATCTACCGAGCCGACGCCAGCATTGTTCACCAATACATCTAGTCGCCCAAAGGTGTCTACCGCTTTAACCATGGCATCGCGCACGGCCGCAGGATCGGAAATATCACACCCAAGACCAATCACATTGGCATTACCTTCTTTTGCAGCTGTCGTATCGGCACTGGCCTGATTGATATCCACCGCGATCACCTTGGCGCCTTCGGCGGCAAAGCGGGCAACCATCGCCTGCCCCATACCTTGACCTGCACCGGTTACCAGCACTACTTTATCTTGATGTTTCATCTCGTTATGCTCCCTGAATAGGCTTATTCCCACCCTGCCTGCTCCCGACTGTTTCAGCCTAAGCACCGCTAAGTGGAAATGTGTCATCTGCCCGGCGCACTGCTGCGGACACTTTGCTGACACCATCTTGTAAACTTGCCTGCCTGCAAACATCGTCCAACGGGACTAACAAAAAAACCTGTTAAATAAGGCTATTAAGAGAAATACACACTAATATCTGAAATAAAGCTTTCCGGAGGATGGCGTCACAGAAGGGAAAAATCAAAAAACACTGGTTATATATTTTATAGGTGGCAATATCCCTTGGATAATCAGCCGCCAGTGAGATGTTGCTAATTAGCAAGAAAACTTCATAACTTCTGGCAACATCAAAGTAACCATTTTAATTTTTGTTGAATCTATTTCATACTCAACATGTAATAGATATTTTTCATTATCAAAACGAGTAAAAGCACCTTTTAGGCCTAAAAATGGAATATTAGCTTGGTCTCTGCGAACGCTTGACGTGCCATATATTTTTTCGAGTTTACTTATCTCCGTTACCGAACTGAAACCTAAGTAAGTAGAAAACTTATCTGGTTTATTAATGAAGATTGTCTCAATGTGCTGATTATTTCCTAATGATAGTTCCCAAGTTCCATCTTTAGCAGACACATAAAACTGCGGTGCTTCTTCATCGTCAAGTTCATCATGTACATTTTTTATACCAGCATGATTCAAAAGATGCTGAACATCATTAAAACGCTTTCCTAGAATATTGAACGGGTTCATCTAATTTTTTCTCATATAACGTCGTTTTAAACGAACTGAAATTGTGGGTAAAATGTAATAACTAAATGTTTTTTCATTTAAACAGATGGTCATTTTTCTTGTATTAGCAGATTAACCAGATCAAAACTTTTTCAACTAAAACCTCTACTGTTGTTATCCCTAAAATGGCTAAATTAATACGTTCAATATTCATCAGTATTCATAGGATAAAGCTCACCCTCCCCTAAACTAAACTCGTGCAACCACTTTGTATGTCTATATAAAGCTTGGCTTAGCCACCATATAAAATGGCATTACTTCGTTGGTTAATGGTAAAACGTGACGGTTTTATGTTCTGTTAGAACAAGTTATGAAGCCTTTTCTATTGTGGGACCATAATCTAAGCCAAGTAACAATTTTGCCGTAGTCTCGGAAAATGAACCTCCATAGTAAAGTTGCTCATCTGAAGCTGTAAATATGTATAAATTACTCTGAGAATCTACCAAAACTATAATATGTTGATGGTGAGCATTAGCAATCACCACGAGATTTCCAACTTTAGCTTCCCATTCTTTACATAGGCCATTCGCTTCGTAATGTGGCCTTGTATAGAATTTAATATCACTCGCTGCACAGTCTCTACCAGGCCCCGTTTTTCCAACAGATAATCCTCCATACTCTTTGAGGATTTTCACTGCGGCTAGATGTGATGCTATAGTGATATCTAATAGGTTATCTAATTCGATATCTCTCCCTTCGTACCAGCCAGCATCACCAAATAGTTTATTTAGATATTCCTCTGTATTCATTTAGATCTCGATAGAAGTGTAACGCCGCAAAAAGTGGACAAAAATAGTTGGCTATACATATTAAGGTTCGAAGTACAGCTGATTTTTTGTCCCGTTAAATTGCTTTGTTAAATGTATTATTAGCCAATAATTTAATCGACACAGCATATTAACAGTAAGCATTATCACTATCAATCTATGCGCATGTGTTAAAAAAACGAGATTTGATTCCCGATTTTATCACGCACTTTTTGATATTTATATAAATACGGTATTGAATACTGCATATAAATACAGTGCTTGATCGCTTTTATATCACTATCTCTATTTATCGAGTCAATTAGGATAAAATTCAGGGGGGGTATTTTCTTATGCAGCCCTTTAGGCTGCAACCGCGTTCTGAATTAAAAAACCCGATGACCATCAATATAAGTATGACTAACCTGTAATTCATCATTCAGCAATACAAAGCTGGCGCGGTATTGCGGGGCGATACGGCCTAATTCATTATCTAGCTGTAAACATTGTGCCGGGTACAAACTCGCCATCCGCAAAGCTTCTGCCAAAGATTGACCTAGGGTATTAACCGTATTACGCACCGCGCCAGCCATATCCAACACACAGCCGGCTAGCTCACCAGTCACCGCATTAATTCGATCGCCATGACGAATAATTTCGGTGTCAAACAACCTGAAACTGCTACCATCAGGCATCCCTACCGGGGGCATAGCATCGGTCACTAACATCATTTTCCCCCTTGGCTTAGCTTTTAAAGCCAATCTGGCGGCGGCTGGATGCACATGATGACCATCAACGATCAAACCGCACCATGTATGGTCTGTTTCAAAAGCAGCCCCAACGACACCTGGCGCCCTAGAATCTAACTGAGACATGGCATTATACAAATGAGTAAAGCCGCAAGCGCCAGCATCAATTGCTTGGATCACTGTGTCATAATCCGCATTACTATGACCGATAAACACTTTAGCCCCATTAGTCACCAGCTGGGCAATCGTTTGAGGCGGAACATTTTCTGGCGCTAAGGTGACCGCTTTTATCCCTAAATCTCGGCGGCTAAAAATCGCCAACTCTGTCTCGGTAATAGCTCTAATATGTTGTTGCGGATGCACACCTTTTTTCGGCACTGATAAATGAGGGCCTTCAAAATGAATTCCCAAAATACCGAGCAACTGCTCCTTTATCCCTAGAGCAACCGCGTCAGCAGCCTTAGCCATAACCCTGATATCATCCGTGATCAAAGTCGGCAACATTCCCACAGTACCAAAAGCAGCGTGGGCTTGACTGATCGCCGATAGCCCTTCAACTGAAGGATTGGCATTAAACAATACTCCACCGCCACCATTAACCTGCACATCAATAAAGCCTGGCACCAATGTGCCTGATAGCCTAGTTTCCCGACAGTTAGCACAAGTATCTAACTGCAAAATATGACCATCTTCAATTGTGACAGGACAGTGGTCATAAAAGGTTTCGCCATCAAACAAACGTTCCGGGATCAGAGTGTATTTCATAGTTAGCCTTAACAATGGATAAAAAGGCAGCTCATGCCATTACCCTCAACCAACAGATAATGGCCTGAGAACTGAATTTACGCAGAAAAGGGGTTACAAGGTATGGGTGACTTTTTTCAGGCCTTTGGGCGCATCAGGATCTATACCCCGCGCAATCGCCACAGCCGCGACATCTATATAAAAGCGTTGCAGCAGTGCCAATGGTGCGACCCTAGGATGAATATTGGCGCCAGTCTGATGTAAATGAACCAGATCCGCACCACGGGCTTTGACATTTTCCACCTGTTCCAAATGGCTGTTCAAAGACTCATCCTGCACAGTTACATCAATCATGTTGAGCTGGTTTTCCACCAGAGTTACTGGCCCGTGAAGAAACTCTGCACTGGAAAATGCTTCTGCATGAATGCCACAGACTTCTTTCATTTTCAGAGCAATCTCTTTAGATACTGCATAACCCAGTCCTCGTCCTAACACCACTAGATTACGTACTTGGGCCATACTATCTGGCAATAATTGAGGTTGACTGTCCACGGCCTGTTGTAATGCTGTAGGCAATGACGTAATTGCCTGTTTCAAACTAGGACTGTTACTCCAGGCGCTGGCAATATGTAATAGCGCTGACAGGGTAGCCAAATAACTCTTAGTTGCTGCTACCGCTTTTTCTTCTCCGGCTTTCAGTGGTAAAACTAAATCAACGATATTCTTTATTGGAGCGGTTTCATCATTCACCAAGGCAATGCAATAAGCACCTGCTTTTTTTGCCATTTCTGCTTGGGCAAGAATATCTGGGCTACGCCCTGACTGAGAAATGACTATCACCAGTGACTGATCCAATTTCAGTGTTCTGCCATAAACACTGGCCACTGACGGCGCGGCAGCAAACGTTGGCACCCCCAATTCCACTTCAAACAAATATTTGGCAAATACCCCCGCATGATCTGAACTACCACGCCCAATCATCATCACAAATTTCGGATCTAGCTGGCGCAGAGTCTCTCCTAATTGCGCCACAAGCACATCATTATTCAACAGTTGCTCAGCAACTTTACGCGGGGTTGAACGGGCTTCCAGTTCCATAATGGTATCAGTCATGGTCTCTCTCTCATTCAAATATCAATAATTAATCAGTTAATTTTTTCGCGTTTGTTATGCCGCATAGTGATTATGACCTGAAGTCGAATCATCCTTATCCCGACATTGCTGCTGTAAGGCAAAATAGACAGCACCAGCCTCAGGAGGCGCTAAGATTGGAGAAATCTGTGCTATCACATCAGCATCCAACCATTTTTGTAGCGGTTCAGACAATCCACCTACCATGGAGAATCGGGCAGGACTCAGGCTGAATAATTTCCGCGCTAACCGGCTTATATAGGCCGCACCCTCTTTCATAATATCAATGGCAACCAGATCGCCCTGCTCAGCACAACTAATTACAGCGCGAGCCATAGCGGCATAGTAACTTGAGGATTTACCTGCTAACGCTTCTACAATGCCAACGGCATCATTGGCATTACAGTGGGATAAAATTGCTGGCGTAAGGCTAGTTTTACAGGCAAAACCATCCAGATATAGCAATACATGTTCTGCTGCTTTTAACCCAATCCAGGCACCACTTCCTTTATCTCCCAGCGCAAAACCATGCCCCCCCAAACACAGAGTCTTATCACCAACCTGAGCAAAACCGCAGGACCCAGTCCCGGTGATGATTAAGGCACCATCGCTAGATTGATGCGCCCCAAGACAAGCCGCATGCAAGTCAGTAGTCAAATAAATCTTTTTAAAAGGATGCTGCCATCGCATCATCTTGTTATATAAATGCGGGACATTGACACCAGCCAGCCCCATCCCGGCAATCAAATCTGACATCAGACGTTGAGGTAACCCAGCATCAGCTAAAGCCAAGCCAGCAGACTCTATAATTGAATGAAAAGTTTGCTCCAGCCCATGGAGCGGATTAGCCCGGCCAGCTACACCTGTACCCAGCACTTCCAACCTGTGGGTATAAATACTGGCTCGACATTTGGTTCCACCACCATCAATACCGACATAAAGCGGTGCATTATTCTGTGCATGAATATTATGGTCATTCCACATTAAGCAACCCTCTTACGTTTTGTTACTGCGGGATATCCAGAGTAATAGAACATCTGGCTATAAATTTGTTGGCTTGATGCTAATGTAGAAAACCTAAGCTTGTCATTAAAATAAATCCCTAATTTAATTAAATAGAGAAGCAGTTCCTAAATATATAATTTTCTCGATCATCATCACTAAGAGCAAGCAGTATTAGTTTATTTTATGTTTACCCCATACATTTAACATATGTGGCATAGGCAAGGACAACCTACGCTTAAATAAAAAATTAACTCAACCTTAAAAGCGAGTTTATTAGCCAATGATTATTAGTTGGTACAAGCTTTTGGTAACTCTATATTTTTGTATGTATGAGGAAATATAAAGTGTGATGTTGGTTTAGTTTTTCATTATTTCTAATCTCTTATGCTGATATAAAATTATTCATCTTAACTTTTATACAGATAACATATCAGTAGATATTATTATCAACTACCTTATCACCACTAATCACTGCGAGTATCCCAAGAGTTATAACTGCTATCCAACCTAAATTACTCTCTACACACAATAAATGGCAAAAAATCTGCACCACAAAATAATCATATAAATCAACAACTTGTCTCAGTACAAGTTGCTGTAGCGCTGAGTATAATAAAAATCTATAACGCTATAAGAACGAAATATCGAGTATAGTTAAAACACTTTTCAATTTGTATCTAAGGATTAACTGTGTTTTATATTTATTTGTGATTAAGTCCAATTTTACTCTTGATTTTGATAATTTCGCCTCGTTGTTTTTTTTAATTTTATCCCTTAGCATTTCCGCAGTGTCGATTTTCGTGCAGCCAATATTTTTATGACTAAAGAATACCAGTATTTATGTATGAAAAAATACTGGCCGACACAAAAACCTAGATTACCAGCTTAGGTCAATACCGCCCAAGATTAAGTTAATTAACTCATTAACCATCGGGTTCTATAAACTATAGAGATTAAGCTATGACGACAACTGTTGCGAATAACGTAGGGTCAAAGCCAAAAAGCAGCTTGCTGCCAATGACTATCATAGGCGTATTATTTTTTATCTTTGGTTTTGTTACTTGGCTAAATGGATCACTGATCCCATTTTTAAAAATTATTTGTCAATTAAATGAGTTTCAAGCTTTATTTGTTACATTTGCTTTTTATATTGCCTATACCGTAATGGCCTTGCCTATGTCTTACATTTTAAAGCGGACTGGCTATAAAAATGGTATGGCACTGGGCTTGCTGATTATGGTTGTTGGCTCGCTGCTATTTATTCCAGCCGCACAAACGGCTAATTTTGTCTTCTTCCTAGTCGCCCTGTTTGTACTCGGTACAGGTCTGACAATTTTGCAAACGGCATCCAACCCTTATGTTGTCCATATTGGCCCAGCTGAAAGTGCTGCGATGCGCATCAGTATTATGGGGCTGATTAACAAAGGTGCTGGCGTGATTGTACCTATTCTATTCACCGCGC
This sequence comes from Shewanella sp. NFH-SH190041, assembly GCF_024363255.1. Taxonomy (NCBI): domain Bacteria; kingdom Pseudomonadati; phylum Pseudomonadota; class Gammaproteobacteria; order Alteromonadales; family Shewanellaceae; genus Shewanella; species Shewanella sp. NFH-SH190041. Next base: position 2,016,711 of record NZ_AP026070.1, on the reverse strand, counting down.
TGGTACTGTCTGGTTTGGACAACTTCAGCAGTGAGCACCTAGCCGCATTGTCTGCTGCAGAGCGCAATGTGCAAATTGAAGCGCTCTCTTCACGTTTGATAATGCCATATATTTACATGGCAGTTGCTCTGCTATTTTTGGTAGCGCTGGTGAAATTCTCCTCTCTGCCGGAACTGGAGTTTGAATCCGATGAAGAAAATCAAGAGAAAGGCAGTATTAGCCAATTCCCTCAAGTGGTATTAGGTTCTATAGCTCTGTTCTGCTATGTCGGCGTAGAAGTAATTGCTGGAGACACAATTGGTTTATATGGCCAGAGTTTAGGGGTGCAAAATTTTGCTTCATTAACCTCCTATACCATGGTGTTTATGGTGCTGGGTTATATCATTGGCGTCACTTGCATTCCTAAATATTTAAGCCAAGAAAAAGCCCTGCTTGGCTCAAGCATTGCCGGTGCATGTTGTATTCTTGGTATTATCTTTAGCAGTGCAGACAGCACAATGATCGCTGATATTCTTTGGGGCTGGACTAATATTCCAACTATTCCAGATACAGTAACCTTTGTTGCCATGATGGGACTGGCACACGCATTAGTATGGCCTTCAGTATGGCCATTGGCTCTACGTGGCTTAGGTAACTTTACAGCCCAAGGTTCAGCACTGCTAATTATGGGGATCTCGGGTGGTGCAATTCTTCCTCTGGTATTCGGCAAAGTAGCGGAAGCAACTGGCAATACAGGGCTAGGATATTGGGTAGCATTACCATGTTATTTGTTCATTCTCTTCTACGCCTTGAAAGGCCATAAAATGCGTAAATGGAAATAAACAAATCAAGGCCATATTAAATCCGTAACCATTGAAGCAGCTGGTATCTCAGCTGCTTTTTACTTTTATGTCTGCACACTTTCCATATTGATTACAACGATAACGCCAAGATGGGGGACCTTTCTGCTGGTCTGAATGGACGATGCCTTAACGCGCGGGGATTTTCAGGATAACGCTATATACAAGCTGCTGTTTTAGCGCTTTATTCTGTTATTAACGCCATGGATCAAGGAGCGCGTCATGAACCAGACGGATCTTCCCCTGCCCTGCCAATACTTTGTTACCCTCGACAACGGCATTACCCTGCACTACCTAGATGAAGGTCCACTGACTGATAATGCAACAGCAGATCACAGCCAAACAGTGATCTGGCTGCATGGCAGTGGCCCCGGCGCATCAGGCTTTAGTAATTTTAAAGGCAACTATCCGGCTTTTTCTCAAGCAGGCATGCGCAATCTCGTATTGGATTTACCCGGCTTTGGCCGCTCAGATAAACCCGAAGATGTGCGTTATGACTTGGACTTTTTCGTTACCTGTCTCAATGGTTTTATTCAGGCGCTGAAGCTTGGCCCTTGCGTACTGCTGGGGAACTCGCTGGGCGGGGCCATCGCCCTTGGGCAAGCACTGGCTCACCCAGAAACGGTCAGTAAATTAATCCTGATGGCGCCAGGCGGCGTGGAAGAGCGAGAAACCTATTTTGCCATGGAAGGGATCCGCCGCATGGTAGAGGTTTACGGCCAAGGGCCAATGGGCGTGCATGAAATGCGCGAAGTCATGAGCCTGCAACTCTTTGATTCTTCCCAACTCAGTGATGACATCTTACAGGAGCGTGCGGCTGTCGCCGTCACCCAGCCAGCTAATTTGTTTTCAACCATGATGGTGCCCAATATGACCCGTCGCCTTGATGAAATCAAAGTGCCGATGCTGGGGTTCTGGGGCAGCAATGATCTATTCAACCCGCCAGCAGGGGTATTTAAATTTCTGGATAACGCCCCGGATGCCAGATTTATTCTGCTTAACCGTTGCGGCCATTGGGTACAGGTGGAACATCAGCAGATGTTTAACCAAAGCTGTATTGATTTTCTCCGTCAAACCGCCTGAGTCGATGCAATAGGCACATAACCGTTCTGGCAACGTAGCAATTGAAGCGATAAGGAAAATCATATGCCACCGACACAACACAACGCACAATACCGTCACCTGTTATCTCCCGGTCGCATTGGCACCATGGCGCTGAAAAACCGCATGGTCATGGCACCGATGGGGGATAATTTTGCAGAAGCCGATGGCACCTGTACTGAGCGCATCCAAGCATTTTACGAAGCCAGAGCCAAAGGCGGTGCCGCCCTGCTCACCATGGGGGTGGGTGCCATTGCTTATCCTGCAGGCACGGCAGAGCCCTTTCAAGTGGGTATTTCCGACGATAAATTTATCCCCGGATTAAAGCAACTCACAGAACGGGTACATCAACACGGCGCCAAGATTGCCATTCAATTACAGCATGCCGGTAAAACCGCCGCCCGGGATATGGCCGAAGGCCGTGAGTTGTGGGTGCCCTCCATGCCGCCCCAGAGCCAAAGCGATATGTTTACCTCCCTCACCCGGGCGGAACTGGGGGCCTTTATTCGCCCCAAAGGCGGCAATGTCAAAATTCGTGTGATGGATCATGACGATATCAAGCAGATGGTCAGCTGGTTTGCCGATGCAGCCGAGCGGGCACAACGCGCCGGCTTTGATGGCGTAGAGCTGCATGCGGCCCACAGCTATATCATCGCTGGCTTTTTATCCCCTTATTACAACCGCCGAAAAGATGAATATGGTGGCAGTTATCACAACCGTACCCGGCTATTGCGTGAAGTTATGGCGGCGGTGCGCCAACGGGTGGGGCGAGATTATCCGGTTTGGTTACGGCTTGATGCCAAAGAGTTGCGAGTTGATGCTGGCATCAGCTTAGAGGAATGTTTGCAAACAGCGCAATTAGCCGAGCAATGTCAGATGGATGCTATCAGTGTCTCAGCCTATGCCAACCCCAGCAGTGGCGCAGCCTTTACTGAGGCTCCGTTGGTCAACCGTCCGGCAGGATTCCTCGATTGGGCTGCCCAAGTCAGTGATACAGTGGATATTCCGGTAACCGCCGTTGGTCGCATCGAGCTCGACGTGGCTGACAAAGCCATTGCCGAAGGGAAAATCAGTTTCCTCGCCATGGGGCGAAAACTGCTGGCCGATGCCGAGTTACCCAATAAAATTGCGGCTGGCACACTGGAGCAAATCCGCCCCTGTATTTACTGTTATGTCTGCGTCAGTCAAATATTTATCAATCAACGGGTTAAGTGTGCCGTTAACCCGGCCACCGGCCATGAAAGTGAAATGCAGCTGACGCTCAGCCAACACCCGAAACATATCGCCATCATCGGCGCAGGCCCTGGCGGCATGGAAGCGGCAGCATTACTGGCACGGCGTGGCCACAGAATTACCTTGCTGGAAAAAAGTGCCCGCCCCGGTGGCACCCTTTTCTTTGCCGCTATGGCCTACCCGGAAAATGGCCGACTGCTGGATTATCAAGTGCAGCGGTTAGATCACCCCAATATCACCGTTAAGCTCAATACCGAAGCCACGCCAGAATTATTGCAAGACTTGAATATTGATGAGGTTATTGTTGCCACCGGCGCACTTCGGGGTCGCCTTGATATTCCTGGCGCGGATGCCAAGCATGTCTGGTCCGGTGATGAACTGCGGCGTATTATGACGGGCGAAGGTAAAGATATCGCTAAGCAGAAGCTCTCTTTAGTGCAGCGAGCCATGCTTAGCTCCGGCCAATTAACCGGCATTACCGGCTCAATTGAAGCCACGCGCAAACTGTCTAACGTGTGGATGCCGCTGGGAGACAATGTCTGCATTATTGGTGGCGGATTGGTTGGTTTGGAGCTGGCAGAGTTTCTTGCTCACCGCGGCCGCAAAGTCAGTGTATTAGAGCCAGGCCCTGATCTGGGTGCAGAGCTAGCGATTGTTCGGCGCTGGCGGGTATTGCATGAGTTGAAAAAACTTGATGTTAATATCATCAAAAATGCCAATATTACCGAGATAACCAATGATGCTGTGCATTATGCCATGAATAAAATTGATTCAAACCACCAGCAGACGGCCGACATGACAGACAAGACTGACCATAATGCGCCCCAGCAACTGCAAGCTGATAGCATAATTCTGGCCAGCGGCGCTGAAACGGATACCCAACTGGCCACCAGTTTATCCACACAGGGTTGGACAGTACATACCGTGGGAGATTGTCAACAACTTGGCTATATTGAAGGCGCGATTCAATCAGCCACTCAAATTGCGCAATCGATTGACTAAACTGAGCTTTATTGATTGAAAGCAATTGATTTATGGCTCACTCATCGTACCTATCCTGAGTGAGCCAAGCGCTTATCTGTAGTAAGGGCGCTGCATTGAGACCCATAAGTGTTGCGTGGACATCAAATTAGGTATCGCACAAGAGTAGTAAAAGTAGCCGCTTAGCAGAATCACATCGGCAACCTGTAACATAAGCCCTATTACATAAGGCCTTCAGCACAAGATCTGGCGTCATCTGAAAGCCGCAGTGATAGACCAATAAGATTTGCTCACATTGGTCTATCACTACCACTTCACTTTAACCACGGAATAAGATAAAACAGATAAGTAAGACAAGGATATGTCTGACGTAGGCTTAATAAATGGCGCTTGGCTAATGCAGCTTTAACCGCAATATATTGTTGTTCTAGTAACGCTAACCAATCACCCAAAAGCCATTAATCAGTCCCAAGGATAATCAGTATTGTTAATGACACGATTAATGACACATAAGGATGCTGGATATGGACGGATTTTCCCCCTTTGATGTACTTCAAACCATGCTTGTTCCTTACATTGGCAGTGTTACATTGGCCTACCTTTCAATTACCCTACTCATTTATAAAACCCGGGTATTGGCATCCGTTAACCGCTTCACCCGTGAATATATTCATAATGTACTGGTGATTGTCAGTTTTGGGTTTATCACGTATCAATTTATGATTGATTAAAACCGCCATTGAAACGAACACTGGCTAGCATGCCTTTTACTAGCACCATATGACTCGCCAGTGACTTTGACATAGTAGCTTTGGCATAAATAGGTTTATCCCGTCCTCCACCAGCAAGCGATAAAGTTTCACTTAGCTCTGACTTAACTTTCACTTAGTACTGACGGAGCTAAGTACTAGCCGCTTGAACCACTAGCCACAAGTTACTCGTAAAATTACTAGCACACTCATCCAACCTAGTGAGATATCTCTGCCGATATTGATAGAGATAGGGTTAACGTGCCCGGCCACTTACTGATTACTTCTTCCCTCTTACATTACGCTCCCATTATTAGAAGAGCTGGATTAGAGTCTTAAATCATCTCTTTCTCAATTACATCCAATGCAATCTCACATAATGAAACTTAACGTCCCACCTAACGTCCCATCAGCCCAATTGAGGCAAAGCTTGTTTTAGCAAAAAACCGGTAAGTCAAAACGATTTCAACAAGGTCTGATTCGGTCAGAATCATTTTTAAGCTAATAGGTAAGAGCTAAAAAACAATACTCAGTGCAGTAAAGTTCAATGGGTGAAATTCAATGGGTGAAGTTCAGCGTCAACACCTAGAAAAACTCAAGCATAACAACATGCCTGTATATTTATACAGTTGTGTTAATTTCGCTTTTAGACTCATTAGAGTGCCTAATATGCCGCAATTTTATACAAATACGCCCAATCAGCATAAATTTCACCCAACACTTAACCTGAAATAGCTGCAATATGGCCTGCTAATCACCATGAATCAACAAATACTGTATTTGTATACAGTATTTGTATACAGTATTTGTATTTTACCGCTATATAGCCTTACTTTGAGCCAACTCAGTCGTAATACTCGGTCGTAATTAAGAGTAAAAACATCGACGTTAAACTTGCTGATCTCTTAATGCTTGTACAATTACTCAGCCAAAAATATGGATTCAACATTCGTTAAAGGCTAGGTCGGCTTTACTTTTAAGCGTGATATATTCTCTAATGATGGAAAAAATTTAGCCATTTATATTATTTTACAAAAATGGAAATCCAAACAAAGCACCAATAATTCCAATTGGGCTGATGGGCAAAGCCACATCTGCTACGAGTTCTGCAAGTCCTTCGCTAGCAACATCACTAGCTACAGATTCACCAACATGATTGGCCATTTCACCCGATAATGCTTCGGACACCGCATCATTTAAAACAGCATTGTCGATCCCGGAATCAATCACCATGGCGCTATCTAAGCTATTGGCGGCTTCGCTTGTGACAATAATGGGAATATCCGGGTTTGTTGCCAATGTCTCGTTGATATAAGAAACGCTATCGGTTGCTTTCAGCTGCATATCTGCTGCAATATCACCATCACTCATCAATGCAATATCAGATACAGGATGGTTAGTGGCTTCAAAGAGCATGGCATCCATACCTTGCGAATTGAGTGCGTTAACCACCTCTTGCTCAAACACAATCCCCTTGATGTTGCTGATATGCCCCGACATCGCGTCGGGGTTAACATTAGCAAAGTAATCAAGAATGTCGTCGTTACTTGCGAGTTTAAGCTCGTTATAACCTCGTCGGACGGCATCAAATACAGAAGAGTTAGAGAGCATTATCTTAACGACTCATTTCATCGATGACATTGCGAACAAGTACATGTTTTCTCTCATTTGCAATATGCCGTGCATCACCACTAAATGGATATGGTGCTTTCAATTTCTTATTCGCTCCCTTTTCGAGTAATATTCTTGCGACATTTGGACTGCCATTTACAGCACAAACCATAAGTGGAGAAAGGTTTCCATCAGTAAGAGCATTTATGTCTGCACCATTTTCGATAAGTAATTTTGCTGTAGATAAATGATCATACTCAGCAGCCAAATGTATGCTTCTGAAAGATTTATTTCCCATATTTACGTCAACACCATTAACGATGAGCTGACTTATTAGTTCATCTTGCGAATTTTTGACCAACAAACTAAGGGCGGTCATTGAAGAGCTATTACTAACGTTTGTATTTGCGCCTGCACTGATGACCGATTTGATGAAGTTTTCATCGCCTTTTTCTATTGCAAGAATTAACAGCGATTGACCATCTTCGTCTACTACATCAGGGTTAACTCCATTTTCTAACAATTCAGCTGCCAGCTTCATATGTCCATTTTTGAATGCTGAGAGCATGGCTGCTTCTGAATACTTGGCGCTGAATACCGCACCTTGAGCCAGGAGCTTGTCGACTACTTCCAAACGTTGTTTGAAGTAAGCGCCTGTAACCGCATTCCAACCATCATTGTTACACACATCGACAGCAGCTCCGTGCTTCAGCAAAAACTCAACTGCTTTGACTCGACCTTTCATTGATGCCCAAATCAAAGGCGTCCAGCCCTTGTCATTGCGGATGTTAACTTCAGCGCCTTTTTCGACCATTAACTCAGCGAGCTCAAAATATTCATTGTCTAAACAAAGTAACAATGCGCTGCTCATTTGTTGTGGTCGGTAGTTAGGGTTGGCACCTTTGTGTAACAGGGCTTGAGCAATATCCAAGAATCCCAGGTCAATCGCAAGCCTTAAGGGGTTATGACCGTGATGGTTTAAATCGAAACCATCACAATTCATAATCTCGTCGGCTAATTTTGAAAAACCATTTTTTAAAGCAAGCTCAAATGGTGTTGCTTCGTGCTCTTCAAAAACCGTGTTCACCAGCTCAGGTTGTTGTTCAAGTACACCTGCCAACAGCGCGCGGTGGCCTGACTCAATAGCTATCAACAGTTGTTTAGTCATTGTCAGTAATCTCTGAGACGTCTAACTCGATTTCGCCCGAAAGTAATTTTGGAAGTAAGGTATCACGCAGTGACGATAGCGTTTGATTTTCTTGGGCGTTTTGATGAATCTTATTGAGAAGAGCAGAAACTGCTTTATCAAAGGATTGAATAAGTGCTTCTGATGGCGTCAATACTGCCAGTTTCTCAAACATGCTCTTGTTAATAATCGGCATCGTACTTCCACTACTACCAACAAGAAATATCTCTTCGTGTCTTCTGCGTAGATTCACGAAAAGGATATTCCTTTCATACTCTTTTGCCACTACAACACTATTAATTTGTTGATTTGAAATGGCTAATGATGGTGAGATTACAGCCTTTCCCATTTGGCTACCAATGCAGGTCACGCAAATACTGTCTTCAGGAAGTAAATTCTTCTTTACCGTCTCGACACCAGATTCAGATAAGAAGCGCTTAGTTTCATTGACGAATACATCGCTATCGATATCTGATGGAGTGACGAATGGGACACCTTGTTCGGAGTATGCATCCTCAACTTTTTTTGGTGGTGTTTTACCTGTAATGACCTTACCGAAGTCCTTAATGGTTTTGATATCCCACCCCTCAGGAATCAAACCCAGTTCAGACTCAACGAGCTTTCTGGGAATAGCGAGGCAGTGGCAGCATCCATACCCTCAGGTTGCTCGCCATTCATCTTGGCTTTTATTGGTTCGAAATCGACAAACCATGACTTGAAGACGGCTTGCGCCATTTCTTCTAGAGTTTGGTTGGTTTGGGAATTTACACCAATCTTCAAGTCCTGTTTATCTAAGAAGTCAGCAATGCTTCTTTGCATACTTTTGACTCATCACAGGTAATCACAATAGCCAGATTAGTGATTGACACTTTAGGTGGCGACATCTTTATATCACCAGTGCCTCCCGCACCTCGGCACACGATCATTAACTGTGGTTCTTCATACATATAGCTAGGCAGATAGCCAACCGTCGTATAGCCACTATGTACTGGGTACAGCCCTGAATCTTCAATATCTTGTTTTCTTATGGTCTTGCCGTATTTAAACGTAGCAATTTCGCTTAGAGGCAATGAGATTAAATCAAAGCTCATAACCCAACCCCGCTAGGTTCTTTTTGATCTCAGCTTCTAGCGTCGCAGACTCAGCAAACTGATCGCTCAACTTAGCCGTTGGTGTAGCCATCTTCTCACCGAATGGAATGCCATCGTCCAGCTCTTCAGTTAAAAATTGCGCCCATTCTACCAGCCAACATTGGGTTTGCATTGATACCGGCCTAACTTAAAAGTGATTTTATGAGCTAAGGAGCACATCATGGTTGCTTGGAACAAAGGTAAACGAGTTGGTCAGAAGAAGGCGTTCAAACTAGAGGATATCTGGCGTATCCGTATTCGCTTGGAACTTGAGGAACGGCTGTTTGAGTTGGCGCTGTTTAACCTTGCTATTGATAGCAAACTGAGTGCGCAATCTAAAGGTGCAAGACGTCAGTCGCAGCGGCTGTGTGATGTCGAGAGCCATTGTTAAACAACAAAAGACCCAGCAAGAAGTTCACTTTGAGATAACCCCAAAGACACAGCAAACGCTGTCCCAGTGGATCATACAAAATGCCCATGCACCTACAGACTTCCTATTCCCCTGTCCACGCAGAGTGGGACAGCCGATTTCATACCATTACTACACCACGCTAGTGAACCGTTGGGTGACCGATATTGGCCTGGACAAAACCCAATATGGCACACATTCACTGCGCCGAACCAAGGCTTCTTTGATCTATGCCAAAACCAAGAACTTACGCGCTATTCAGCTACTTCTGGGCCATGCTAAGCTCGAAAGCACGATTGAATACCTTGGCGTCGAGATTGAAGATGTACTAAGGATTTCAGAGAGTTGTGAGACGTGAGTCATCAAATGAATATATACCGCACAAACTCAGCATTTATCAAAGTAGATACCAAACTTACCGCTATACTGCTTTGCGATGTAGAAATGTATCTGATGGTCTGCTATCACGTTCTTGACTAAGTTAATATCCGATTCATCAACTTTGCATCCAAAATATACGGCTTTCAAAGGTGCAGGCCATGGGTGCAATTTATTCCCATTTTCAACGATATGACGCCATTCTTGTTCATATTCCCAATGCTTTGACTTTGAATATAGTATCCGCTTCTTGTTTGATAAGGTTGCTGCGCTATCCATCAGAGACTTTGGACTCAATGTTGGGTGGTTATCCGTGTAAAATATAGGCTGTGTAGAATCAACGTCAGCAAGTAGGTCCCCATCTTTACGCTCAAACTCTAAACACATACCCTTATGGTCTTCGGCATAATGGGACCACATTAAAAGGTTCTTATTGCTATCTGCTAACGACAGAATTCCAAGCTCTTCAATACCCCGTTTAAACTGGCCTAGCTCTCCTTCTAAAGAAACTCTTTTATGCACAATTGCATCTGACATATCTTCACCAAAAATTTGTTGTAACTTTGATGGATCAGTTTCTTGTTCATATGAATGTAGCCTGCCTGTTACATGAAAACGTGTATCAAATGGGTCATTAAAACCTGCTGGTTTGGAATACCACATTTTCTTTTGCGAGAGGGCGTTTAATTGATTCTTTCCGATAGGGCAATATTTATAAAGAGATGTAACTTCTGGATGTTTCACGGTCTATCTTATTGTATTGATTACACAGCTCAATAATGAAGCTTTTTCGTCACAAATCATAGCGGTTTGAATGCATTGTGTGACCAAATAACTAAGTCGCTTTATGCCCCAATGGGTACTATCGCCGTAGAGGTCGGGCACGTCTCTGGATATAAGCGTGCCAGCGTCTTTGCTACATTAGCATTTAATGGATTGCATTCGGCATCATGAGACCCATATCTATAGTGGCTACATTTACTAGCCTGCACCATTACTAGGTTGTAAATCAAAGAGATATCAGCAGAGGTTAAGAGTTTGCAATACATATCGATATGAAGTTATTTTCCAAGTGTTTGATACTGAATAGATAATCTAGCTTCGTTTAATGGCATGATGGTCTTAGATTATTATGTAGGATAAAAATGATGGATCTGTACACAAATCGAATCTCAAAAAATGATTTCATTCAACACGGTATCATCGAGCATGTTGAAAATGATATGGACATCTTTATCGCATCTGCATTCTTCACTGAATCAGATGTGATTGATGATTTGATTGCCAAAAAATGTCATGTAAGAATCGTTGTTCGTCTTGGTTTTCCCACCTCCCCAGCAGCTCTTGAGAAGCTTCTGAATAACAAAAACGTCGAAGCCAGATTCTTCACAAGTAGTTCTTTCCATCCGAAGCTCTACATTTTTGGTGATAAAACGATTCTATTGGGTTCAGCCAACCTTACTCGCTCAGCCATTTTGTCTAACCAAGAGATTATGGTAGGAATTGATTCAGTTGATAACCGATTTGCTGAGCTTCAAGAATTGTTTGGTGATTATTGGAATGAGGCTGAAGTCCTTACCAAAGAAGCGATCAAGCAATATCGCAGTATTTATAACAAGTTCTCGCAAGTAAACAAGATGATCAAGGACTTGGACGACACTGTCACTGAGACAATGGGCGATGTGAACTTCTCGAATATTAACCGAGGCAAGAAGACAGCCAGCAAAAAGTCTATCTTTTTGGACTCCTACCGTAAATCTTATCAAGAAGCTATTACAGCGTTTAGACGTATTGAGGAGATCTACAAAACATTCGATAGAAAAGTCGATGCTGAGTTAATCCCACAACGACTAGAAATTGATTCCTTCTTCAGCTTCGTTCGTGACTTCTATGCGATACAAGATACATGGAAACACCAGACTCTTGGATGGGATGAACATCAAAAGTCCAGAGCCAAAGCTCTTATTGATGAATGGCTAACGACCAAGTGGGAACACTTTGAAGATCGCATCGTGCCGATAAACTATCCACTAATCAAACGCGTCTTAGGCTCGAAGGAATCAATCAAAGCAGCGACAATGAAAGAAATAGTTGATGCTCTTTGCGTGCTACATTCATTCCATGATCGATTCCGCTTTTACAAAGGGGGACTAGAGACCTTGAAAGCCTCTTTCATTGAGCATAATGAAGAACAAAGAGCAAAGAATACTCTAACTTATCTACTCTACGGCACAGGCGACGCCGTTGGACGAATGGCTGATTGTATCTATGATGACGAATACAAACTTAATGAGTTCGGTAAATCCAACGTTCAAGAGCTTATTGGATGGATTAACAAAGAAGAGCTACCTGTTATCAATGGGAGAACAACTAAAGTTCTCAGATATTTTGGTAATGATATTCGTCAGATTAGTGAATGAAAATAGACACATATAAACACAAAGTAAAATCAACAACGCTCACATGTTAACTAAAAAACATATCGCAAATTTCGAACAAGGGGATTCGACTTATGTGTTTTCAAACGTTCCATCGTGCTCAGTTTGCCATGAGGTGGTAGTCCCCCCTAAAAATAACAGCAGACGTTTGTTGATACCTACAGTAAAGTCGCTTTTGCCAAGTTATATAGCACCAAAACGCCAATTACTTCAGCTGATTTACTGAATGATAGGGTACTGCCTTTCTTCGTAGAGCAATCGTTACCTATGCTCCGCATCCTGACCGATAGAGGCACTGCCTTGCAATCAACGATATCGATCATACAAAAACAAAAGCGCGCCATCTACAAACAAATGGCATCTGCGAGCGCTTCCTCAAGACGATACTGAATGAGTTTTAACAGGTCACATTCCGTAAAAACCTCTACGACTCACTTGAGACGCTTCAGAAAGATCTGGACGAATGGCTCATGTATTACAACAATGAGCGAACTCATCAAGGAAAAATGTGCTGCGGTCGCCCCCTATGGATACATTAATCGATGGGAAATCGATTTGGGCAGAGAAGAAATTAGCCCAAATTTAATCTGACCGGCACCACTAAAAAACGGGTAACTGTCAGATCAGGTCTGAACCACTACAAATAGTGGGTATTTAGTGGTTATTTGATAGCCATATTATTTTATCTACCTGCTTCTAAGATTAGAATCACCCGACAATAGCGACTCCATCAGATACACCCATGCGGATTTTTATTATTACCTCGTCAAATGGTCAACATCATTCGGCGATTAACATGCTCCTCAAGCAACTACCTGGCTACGATTACTTGCAACAGCCAGATATGACTCTTATGCCAACAAACACGTCCGGCATGCGGGAGTACAATCCTCATCATCTTGCACGACTTATTCGCGATCACTCCAATGCAATCGTGGTACTAGAAGATACTAACGAAACATGGCTAACATCGTTATTCGGTAAATTAAATCAATACCTTAACACCACCTGCGGCATTTTAGTGCAATTGACGGATAATGAGAACCGGCCTCAATTACAGCATGATTGCACTTTATCTACTGCACTAAGAACACTAATAAAACCGCTTATCTGGCAAGAATATAAGCTTAAATACGCTTTTTCTGACAATGATTGGCTCAATCAGATCCATTATCAGCATCACAGACTCATCGAAACTCTCTTTAACATGGCTTCTCAACATGATGAAATTTCAGCAATGGTGCTATACGGGTCAACAGGCGCCAATCAACTTTCAAAAAATTCCGATATTGATTGTTTTATAGAAACAACGTTTTCAATCCAGTTAGTGCAGCACTTATTACAGGCACAACTTAATAAAGAAGTCATTCATTGTGACAGGCTAAATAATAAGCTAACGTTTCGTACCCGTGATAGCCTTTTACTGGAAGTGATATGTGGTAATAATATCGACAATATCGCGATATATTACCGGGAATCATGTATTGATAATGTTTATAGCACTGTGCTAAAGAATCGTCCTGAATTGATTACACAATTAACAGCATATTTACAACAACCGATTTTAGCGAAAGATAAAGCACTTCCCATTGCAGCAGAACTGTTCTTTTTATTTTGCTCCCTTCCCCACTTGATAGAAGCCGAAGACTGTTATAAATATGGATTTCATACGAATATCATGTTGCATTATGCCGTACAACTTGAGCACCTGCTGCTAGGAAATCTTGCGCATAATTATCTCCCCAAACAGGCAAAGAACCAGTTACCCAATTTTCCATGGGAAATCTTTACCATCAATTATCGTCAAATAGACAGAAAGCAATATCAAGATGTCTACCAATATCTACAGCAACTTTATTGTCGTCTAACTCAAGCGGAGTTAATTGAGCAAGGCCACTATTTTCAACCTCATGCAAAGCAGCTGCACACCTTGCCGCCTTGTCATCACTAAAGCGCTTTCTAATGCAATCTATTTCTCCAATATCGCCTGAGCATAGGCCCATTAATTACAAGCTATTTGCTATTTTAATAATCAGCGGTTTACTGCCAGCGCTTTATACTAGCGTCAGAATTTATTTTATCGGTGAGTTACCAAACCCTTGGGCTTATAGTCTGGCTGCACAGGCTGCATGGCTGAATATCGGCTATGAAGTCATCTCTGAAGCATTAATGCTCCCTTTACTCTATATGCTCGGTTAAACGAGCAATTCGCCAGAAATCACAGCGCAACGAAAATTGTATGCGTTATTAATCGTTTTAAGTTGTTACACACTGCTCTCCATTATCGTGTTAGCCGCAACACCACAAATTGTACTGGCGATGACAGTCAACCCAGAGCATCTGGTACAGACCTCAGCCTATATTCGGCTCGAAGCTATCGGGATTACTATTGGCGCAATAGCAACCTATGGTAATACGTTGCTGCTACTGGCGAACAGACACAAAGCAATTATTGGATTAGCGATTATTCGGTGCTTGGCCCTTATTTTGGCCGACACATTACTCGTCAGTCACTATTCATGCTCATTACAATTAGGTGTAAATTGGGTTGCTTGGGCTAATATCTGCGTCAATCTGATACTGAGCCTGACATTGGCATTAATGGTCTTTACAGAATTAAATCCCGGCTTTAAGCACTTAGCATCAAATATCACAAAACAGCGAACTTGGCTTAAACAGTGGTTGAGTATCGGCTGTCGCTCTGGCTTGGAATCTTTCGTCCGAAATACCGCCTTTATCATCATGATCCTACAAATGGTTAACCGAGTGAATGAAGCTGGCACTTTTTGGTTGACGAATCAATTTATCTGGAGTTGGTTACTACTGCCGGTATTAGCTTTAGGTAAAGTCATTCAGCGTGATGCCGCCTGCCATGCTGGTCTATCACCTCAACGCATTATCCACTATGCCTATATCATGGCGGGCATAGTATTGCTCTGGCTTGTCTCCATTCCTAGTTGGCCAACGGCACTAAATGCTCTAGTTGGCCAGCAACAAGCCGTTGCTGTAATGCGCCTGCTACTCATCATGCTGGGCTTTTACATTGTGTTTGCATTTAATCAGATCATTGATAGCTATTTTTATGGTGTTGGACGCACTGATATGATGCTGTATCAATCCCTGCTCGTTAATATCGGCTTTTATGGGGTAGTCTATATCCTCTATCAACACGGGATATTTATCCCAAGCCTTAACGGTATCGCAGTGATGTTTGGTATCGGGATCACTTTGGATGCCATCATTACATTATTACTTTATTTATATTTACAACGGCATCAGCATAAAGCTTCTAGGACTTCCGTTCTTTAGAGGATGATTTTTAAGCAACATGCAAATGGGTTGCAATCTCTTTCGCCAAAAAAATAAACCTATCTTCTAAAGTGCATAGAGAACAATATTAACTCACATAAGATAGGAACTGTTAATCCAGATAATTAAATCTTCTGAGCAAATAGGTAAGAGTAGAGGTGAAAGTACAAAGAAATGTTCATGCAGAACGTCTCGTAGAACAACCAGGAGAGATAAACACCTTTGTATGCAACAAAGGTTATAATGGCTCATCTTTCCACGTTTTTATCCAGCACAAAGGAGGTACACCCGGCATCGCAAAGCGCAATTATAGACAAAATATTAACAAGGATACGATGGATTAGTGCCTATAAGCATCGTCACTTTGTGAAAAATATTTTCGTAAGAATCAAACATTATTAAGCGGTTTCAAGCCGTCATTATAAGTTGAAAAGAAATGATGCCAACATGGTATCGCTGGCATTCGTGCCTATGTGGCTACCTATACATTACTGAACAAGCAATACATAGTACAGAACAACAGCCGCTAGTAACACTGCCATGATAAAGCCCATTCATTTTCTTTACCATCTGCTGTACCTTTAGCAAAATACCCTACTCCATTATCGCCCCACATCCAGTTTCCTTTTTCGGTGGTGTCAATTTGAAATACATATTCAGGGCAGGCTTTATGTTTATTCCATGGAGCCCAAAATATCTCTGATTGAATCAATGTAGGCCAGCCCCCAAATTTAAAGCCACTTACATTATCGAATAGATCATAATAATCATCATCGATCTCTTCAGGACACTCGATAGGAAAATCATTCCAACATGGATAGTCTTCCTCTATGACATGTGACTTCATTGGAAATGCTTTAATCAAACTGCCCGTTTCCATTTGGTTTAACGGTATCAGTTCAGATATATTTTCATAAGTGCGGATTTCCCAGTTATTTCCATTGGGAGTATCAATAGGTAATTCTTTTGGCCCGATAAAAACTGTAATAAATGCAATTCGTTCTAGCCCTTCAGGTTTAAATGGAAAATCAGTCAGATTTATCTGAGCCAAAGCATGCATCGGCTCACCATCTTGCATTGGCCAATCTTCACCAAACTTACAGAAAGACACTTTTCCAAACCAAGAATAAAAAGGATCTTCTGGAGGCCTAAATCCACCAATATCAAGAACGATAGCCTTACGTTTTATTTCTCTTCTGAATTCTTCGATTAATTTATTCATAATTGTTTCTCGTTACCACAGAACCCACCTTGACTACAGACTATTCAAGATCTCAGCAAAAATATTCAGTTTCCACCATGCTCCAAGATTACTCCGAAGCTAAACTAAAATATTAGCGAAAATGATCGCCAGCCAAGCATTTTACGTGATTTTTAATACATTTATTATGTGCGCTTGTATGCCTCTTCACGAGAGATACCAAGACTTACCAATAAATCCTCAAAATAGCCAACATCTTCTAACTCTCGATTATCCTCATAAGCTAAGCATAAAATAATTCTCATTTTTGCAACTTCCGGTGCATATATATTATAACCATCATTACAATCAACCCAAGACCACAAATCATCTTTCAACTGCTCAAGGTTAAGACTTTTATGTTCAATCCAATATTCTTTTAGTTGTGAGAAAATATTTTGTGCTAATGAAATCTCAGGTACACCAAGCTTTTCTACCCAAGAAATAATATGGGTTGCATACTTATAATTTTCATTCAATATAGGAAACTCCCAAAAGTACATAATGTCAGCTTAAGGGGCTAAAAACACATTGTTAACTCAAAATAGCCACCTTAAGCACCAAAATCCGAAAAACCAAATTTTTACCAAGCATTCTTATATTTTAAGTCCCTTTGAATCGCTTTTGTCAGTAGTAAGTTGAGATCTTACTAAAGCTGTATGGATTCTGATGACCAAGTAAATTTGATACTCGGAGTATATTACAACCATGTTGAAAATAAACAATTATACGGCATTATAACTCATAACTAGCAAAAACTATAACTCCACCTAGCTAAATCACTGCACAACCTAAATTTTTATATTCGTATGTACGACTAATTCCCTTTATTATTGTGTAATCATTTTCAAACGCAAAGGCTAGTTCCAATGAATAGTTTTCGGAGAGTTGCTCTACTAGCCATATAGCTTCACTAAATACGACACAAATAGTTAATCTGTATACTTTTCACTAATCCAATGTGACAAAAAGTACATAAATAAAATGTAAGTTTTCCAAATGAAATACGAACCAATTGACATAAAGCGTCCAGATTGTGAATACTTAGCAAAATTCGAAGGTCTATTTAAATTCTTATCGAAAAATAAAGTTCCCTTGGCGAAACAAAACCAACTCATCAGTGAAGTAGTTGGACAGTGCTTTCCAATTTCATTCCCAGGTAAATTGGAAAGCCCCTCTGAATCTAGCCAATATCTACGAAGTAGAGGTCATTTGAGAATTGAAGGTTATCCTTTACTTCAAATGATTTGGTTCGATGCTCTCACTGCCATGCAAATAGAAAGCTTAAGTTTAATTGGCATAATGATGCCTATTAGCAATGGAAAATACGAAACAAATTATTATCATAATGGGATAAAAAACATGCGAAAATAATTCTAATTTATGTTAAATAAACTGCCAGTTCATTACGATGTCATATAGCTAAAGTACACACCGTCATACATTCTTTTTGCGAAAAATCGAAATCTCGTCGTTCAAAAAATGGCACATAGTATAAATGACTAAAAACAGCTAAAATCGACTTCAGCGGGGGGGCTTAGTAGGCGTTATGTTCAATGAAAAGTAGCGAATTATTAACATTTTTAGACGCTAGGCAGCCAATGCCAAGTGATAAGCTAATCACTAAAGAGGAATGCAATACATTCATTGAGGCAATCAATTATTTCAAAAGCCATAAGTCAAATAAGTGTATTCCTCTTTTTATATTCAGTGTTAGTGATATTACGGGATTAGGCATGTATGAAAGTATTAGTGATGTGTTAATGTTTCAAGATAATGAGTATGTGAAAAAATATCTACGCTTAGGTCTTAAAACTGGCAGTGATGCAGTCAGGTACAGATGCTGTTGGTGGGCAAGCGATATTGAGGCATTGGATTTAGATAAAGAGATTATTCCACTTGTAAACCATGCTAATCAAAATGTCGGTGATGCCGCCAAAGCGTTTGTCCAATTAATAGATGAGATAAAGCTCTAAACGCTCCAAGGATTTATGGGATAGAGAATACTTGGCATGTACCATTTGAATCTTAAAGACAGAATTTTGTAATATTGATTACACCATCTTATATCAGTAGTGATAACTCATTATAAATGGGAAGATGTTATACATTCAGGTTAAACGAGATATACAAAATGATAACTAAAAGAATAACCCATCATCAATTTGCAAAGTTAAAAAATTTTGTAGATGCGTACTTATCTTCAACTGATTATATGTTCGCTCCAATAGTCCCCAAAGATATGGCTATAGGAAAACCTTACGACAATGGTTGGTCTGATTGGCAAGCCGTTGATAGCCCCGTAACTGATGATGATATAGTTCATGTAGAACAAATTCTTGGGTGTAAACTTCCACCCTTATTCTGTGGTTATTTAACATATAAATCACTGTTGATGACAGAGTTCGTGGTGAGGTTACCTCAAACACCTTGCAATGCTCCTTTAAAAGATTTTTTAAGTTATGCAAACTTGAGAGAAACTCTTCCCAATGGAATAGATTTATTGCCATTTGGCTATGATAGTAATGATGCAGGTTGTATTTGCTTTGATATCTCAAATGAAAACCACTATGACTATCCAATAGTTTTGTTCGATCATACAAAGTTTTATAAAGACAATGATTATAAAGGAGATTTAGTCTGGCAAAATTTTGAAGCGTTATTACAGCAAATAACTAACGAATTTATACTAGATAAATAAACAATGCGATATGAGTTCACAAATAGCAATAGTCAAAGGTTACACCCTAGGATTATTGCTATTTTATTCACACAAAACAACAACTAAACCACATAATTAACGATCATTTCTAGGTGCAGTATTTTAAGATTAATACCTTACATACGATCCTTGACAGTTTACAGGGAATAGTTTAAATGCCATTACCCTAGAAGCTCTGACTTCCTCTAGCCAATATTAACCGTTCTAATACAAGTATGCGAGATCCACGATAGCCCCCCCCCCAAAAAAAACAGCAGGCAGAGGAGGTAAAAGGCTATGCTCAGCAGTGACTTTAATTTTACAATCATGAACGACCACACAAAGCAAAATAATGCAGGATACCACTGATGGCTGCTTAACCTCTATTTTTAACTGCAATTAAAAAAGGAAGGACTACCAATGAAGAGTAAGATAAATGTTTAATATTAGTAATAAGATACAATTAAAGTTAGATGAATATGGTTGTAAGTATAAGATACTAAACCAAAATGAAATTTTTGATGCCTGGAAAGTATGTTTCACAAGTGAAAATTATATAAACTCTATCATCAAATTATGGAGAGAAACAGTTCCCGAGCTATCTGATTTTATAGATATTCTATCTAATAACCTCGTAGATGCTTGCCCTATAAATATATTTAATAAGCATGCTATAGTTTATTTAGTCAATATAAAGAATGAAGAGTACATTTATATAGGTTTTGCTCCAAAACATATTTCAGAAGATCACATATCTCCTCAATGTGACAAAATCCAAACATTGTTACATGATGGTTTTTTCTTTTTCCCAGGATTCTCCTGTGGGCCTTTAAGCTCTGAACAATGTTTAAGCTTGAACTCTTATGAATGGGAATACTTAGAAGAGAACTTTGAAAATTATCCATTTGGAATTAATTTATGTGATTATAAAATAATATTAAGCAATGCTGGCGGAGTTTATATGGTGTGCAACAAAGAGGGAAAAACTCTCGTATGGTATAATGATGAAGAACCAGATGCAGCTGAATTTTGGCCTGAATTAAATGAATTTATGATAATTGGGATGACGAATTGATAAAAATAATACGCATAAATTATTGTTCGAAATGTAAATATTTTATCTGACTAATTTACTTTCTCTGTAACCCTCTAAGATGAGTTATATATCCGTATAGACATCATAAATATGATTACATTAGCTTTTAAAATACATAATGTCTTTGGCCATAAAGGCGGTGTATCATACACCACAAATAAATTAAACTAATAAGAGAAATGTAAAGTGAATAATGACCTATTGTTTAAAAAGTTAGCTAAAATTGCCATCCCAAGCCCACGTCCAAAAC
Organism: Shewanella sp. NFH-SH190041; assembly: GCF_024363255.1. Lineage (NCBI taxonomy): Bacteria > Pseudomonadati > Pseudomonadota > Gammaproteobacteria > Alteromonadales > Shewanellaceae > Shewanella > Shewanella sp. NFH-SH190041. Next base: position 1,996,060 of record NZ_AP026070.1, on the reverse strand, counting down.
CGTCAGAACAAGACTTACTGGATTTTGAACAAAAAAATCAGGTTTCACTACCTAAAGATTTTAGAGAGTTTCTATTACGCTGGGGAGGTTTGCTTACGGTAGATAAATATGGAAAGAATGGAGATAGTAGTTTAATTTATTCATATACGTGCAAAAAGTTTGCAGAAATTTGTTGTGTTATTGATTGCACTATTACATTTAAAGGGATGGTTGAAGATTATAATCAATATAACTTACCAGATTTTTGTTTACCATTTATTGAAATTGATGTAGGTACGATTTTCATTTATTTAAAACCAAATGCAAATGGCGGAATTTATTATATACAAAACTGCTTTGATGGTGTCAGCCAAGAAGAAGCAGTATTAGTTGGTAATTGTGAACCTAGTGAGGCCTGCGATTTATTTGACCCTGCCAATAATGTCATCCCCTATTATTTTACCAAACTAGGGGATTCATTTACCGATTTTATTCTACAACTCTTGTTTATCGATGGTGAAAATTTCGAAGATGTTTATAATGAATGTTTTGATGCAGGCAAATCACTCGATATTTCACGCTTAATTCAGCATGAACTGCCTGAAAATTATTCATCCCACAATTAATGTGGCTTAGTTGCACTATTATTAAGACAGGACCATTAGACAAGACAGCCAACACTTTTGTCTTGCTAATTCACTCTCCTCGGAGAGTGAATGTCATGTTGCCGATAAAGCCATTTTCAGTCAGAATTTGCAGATTAAAACCGTCTCTGACAGTAACTAAGGCTGTCAACAGGTGGTTTTTCTAACTTTAGTTTTAATCGATATCAACCATTAATACCACTTTCATTCCCCCAAAAGATCCCAACACAGAGCTTTAAAGACGACTAAGTTCTCTGCATTATATAAATATCGCTTGACCCGTTTCCCCTGCCGAGCAAAAGTATGCAGCGGTCATCAATCCGCTAGCGAAAGTGCCATTTTCTTGGTAAGAATATCGAAGAATACCTGCGGATCGGTAACGAAAGGTGGTATATCACTTCCCCCGCACCGGACTACGAGCCCAGCTGATAGTCCGCTATCGCCGTGACAATCGGCCTGAACCCATCGTTACACCGATGAGTACCGGGTTATGGCTGGTGTATGAGGGGAAACGAATTAGCCAGATGCACACTCGCCTGCTAGGTAGTAAGCAGTGGCGCACCAAGCAAGTACACAAACAAATTACCGATAAAGTCGGCGTACGCTTCACCACCGCGTTTATCTGGGAGGGCGATAATCCCTCTTCGGCGTTATTGTCTAATACTGTGGAACCTTTTTGTCCTCCATGATCTGATCATGCAGTGTAGGTTTACGGACTGTGTCATCGGTAAGTCAAAACGCACTATCACCAATTGGAAGCAATATATGATAAGGCATTGGTCAACCGTAGCTCCGTCACCTTCTGGTTGGACGAGACGGCGATTAACGCTTGGTATTACACATGAAATCATAGGTGCTCAAGTAAGTCTCGAAAATGAGGCAGATAATAAAGTGCTTCCAGCGTTGCTAAATCCACTCAGACGAAGGGGTAGACAAATCTCTGCTGATGGGGCTTACAATACCAAAGCTTGTCACAAACTATTGCGACAAAAGCAGGCAAAGCCAACCATTCCGCCCCATTCAAATGCCGGATACCGGGAGACTGGATACCCTAGAAATGAAGTCGTAGATGCGCTTAAAGCTGGAGAGTTGGAGCAATTGAAGTTAACAAATAAACCATCAACGTTCCTTGGCCGAGACCGCCATGTACCGCTACAAACAACTTATCAGAGCCAAATTGAGTTTACGTGACTACAACGGACAAATGGGGAAAGCATTAGCTGGTGTTAAGATATTAAACAAAGTCATAAGACTTGGAATACCTATTCGCCAGCTAATCTCGCAAAGCAGCTGCCCCCCGGGGCATTTGCATTTAAGCGAATGATTTGATCAACAGCGCCACGTTTAGCACCACCATGAAGACATACATAGCATGTTGATGCTTGATTTTAAAATTCATCGTTACTTTAAGCATGATGGCAGTGTTATTAACACAAAAATGAGATACCAGATTATGACCGAAAAAAATATACTTAGCATCCTGAGTAAGGTAGCAACACCTTTATGCAATGGAATAGAAAACAATCTTCCAACAGAAGTTGAAATAAAAACATTTGAAACAACTCATGGCGTTATATTACCAAAAGATTTAAAAGAAATTTTACTTAACTGGGATGGCTTTAACGAGGTAACCACGTTCGGGCCAAATTGTAATAGTCGTTTAGTATTGCCTCTGCCTAACGGTAAATTCGGATATGATTATGAAGATTTTAACTGTACTCTCACAAGTAGATGTATGTTTAAAAATTATGACGACCCTTTCTTAGGGCTACCTAATTATTCGCTACCAATTTTTTTTGCTGATGGAGGAGATATTTTTGTCACCCTATGGCCTGGTGCCGAAGGACAAGTATATCACTTTCAAACTAATTATGATTATATATCTGAAAATGAAACGGAAATAATAAGTAATTACGAGCCTGATACCGCTTGTGATTTATTTGACCCTATTAATAACAACATCCCCTATTACTTCACAAAATTAAGCAATTCGTTCACTGATTTTGTTCAACAACTTTTATTCATCGATGTGAAAAATTTTGACGATGTTAATAATGAATGTCTTGCCGCTGGAAAACCTCTCGATATTTCACGCTTAATTCAGTATGAACTACCTGAAAATTATTCATCCCACAATTAATATGACTTAGTTGCACTATTATTCAGACAGAACAATAAGATCGGACTAAATTAGATTGCACAGCCATTAGACAAGACAGCTAACACTGTTGTCTTGCTAATTCACTCTCCCCGGAGAGTGAGTGCCCTATCGGTGAGAACGCAATTTTCAGTCAAATTTTCAATAAATACCACCTCTGCCAAAGGTATTCAAATTTCAGTATCACGCTCACTCACGGATAGATGTAGGCTTCACAGTCTGCCCTCTCAATGGATTGATAGCTGAGATAGCATCAAATTCCCGTTTTGTATCGGGTGTGACCACCGTGCTTGAGCTTTTAATATCCCGACGTTGAACAGTTTGAGCAAACTGTTCTCGTTTATTCTTGTTGGCGAAACCACCCTTGGTTTTTATCAGTTTGCGAAATTGCTTAACGGTACTGAAGATTTTGCGTGCCAACTGATGCTGATCCAGCAAATGACAGATATTCATGATGATAGTGCGGTCTAAATAAGTGATCCTAATTGTGCTCCACTTTCATGAGCCCATGCCCACCACCAGGAAATGGTGAGGTATGATCCATAAAATACTTAACCCGCTCTATCAGTTTCGAAATATTCCGGCATTGATGGTTCCGAGTGACCGTTTCGTGAAGTGCATGCCATAGCTTCTCTATCTTGTTAACCCAGGGGGAGTAAACTGGTTGAAACAGTAAAATGAACTTCGGGTTTTGCTTGAGCCATACCTGAATCTTTTTGCTCTTGTGAATGATGTAGTTATCAACAATGAGCGTAATTGTTTTGGCGCGTCTGTATTGTCTTTTCAGTAACTTCAACATCGAAATGAACAGCGTTGAATCTTTGCTGGCACTGGCGACATAGCTTACTTTCCCGGTTCCTGAGTGAAGCGCACCTGCAAGGTATCGCTTGGCATTTTGGCCTGGTGTAGGCACGCGTTTTTGGTGACCTTTATCCATCCAATCTGCACCGATTTTCGGATTAAGATGGATATCAACTTCATCTTCATAAAACACTGGATGGTCGATATCGCAGTGCTGTAGGGCATCCCTAATTGCTTTAAGTTTGTCGTCTCTGAGGGGATCTCTAATATGCAATGTCGGAGCCGCCCGACGCCAAACAATACCGAGTTTTGGCAACCATCGCCGAATCGTTGAAGAGTGAACCTGCAATGAAAACATGCGGTTAATTTCAATCGCCATCAGTTCTGTTCTCCAACGGGAGCGCTGATACCCCAGTGCTTGCGGTGGCAATTGAAGCATGAGTTTGAGCATGCGGCCTATTTGGTAGAAAGGCAGTACCCGGGAACAGCCCCGGGTTGATGACTCTAAACCTTCAATACCACATTCAGTGTACCAACCTACCCATTGGTTAATTGAAGAACGAGCCGCTACAATCAAACCGGATACCTCTGTCACAGAGCGCCCAGATGACAGCAAGAGAATAGCATTCAAAGGGCGATACTCATCTTTGTCTCTGGTTTTATGCATCTTTTTTTGGATTCGACGTCTCTCAGAACGGTTTGGTAATGTTAGAATCATGGTCTCGGCTCGGCTTGTGTGAGTTGGTTGGTTTGGCGATTGATCAGATCGCTCAAATTGAGCCGAGTTCCCTTCTATTTTCGAAACTCAGTGATCTACATTTAGGAACAGCTATTTAGTTATGAACCAGAAGAAAAAGTTTATAATATTAAACATAAAGATGTTCTTCAAACAATCAATGATAATATCAATCAAATTAATCAAATTAATCATTCCAATCATATTAATGGATAAAAGATGAATACTTCATATATTAAAAATTCAATTAAAATAGCTTTAATTATTTATTTTTTCACTCCATTTTTAGTGTTGGCTTCCATAAATGAACCTGAAGAATATCCTTTTGCGGTTAAAGGATATTCTGAATATCCTAATGGCAAAGATAAACCATTTTTAATTTATACTATAGATCCTATAGATGATGAACAAATTTATTATGAATATGTAATGCTAAATGATAATGTAATTGTAACTTGCCACACTTTATCTTTGGCAAAACGTTATAAAACTATGGAAAATATTTCTGTTCCAGCTGAATTTTCAATTATATCAGATGATTCAAACTTAAATTTTCAAGGTCAGTACACCACATATGGTGGTGGTTACTGGCGTTATTATACAATATATGATAAATATTTTGCCAAAAATTTCGAGAAATTAATAGGTGAGCTAAAAAATGGAAAAGTTTTAGTAATTACTGCACATTCAAAAAATAATATCGAAAAAGTAACTGTGAATTCTAATAAATTCAACGATGCTTATTATAAATTGAATTGTGATTAAATAATTAAAGGTATATGGGGGCGGTAAATACAGGGAACTACATTAACTGAAGAATCGATAGTGTTCATAAACCTGTGTCATCTGTTCAAAATTAATCCAAAAGGATATTCAGATGACCAAACCTACTTTTAATATAACAAGTTAGATAGGACCACCAAAACTTTTGTCTTGTTAATTCACTCTCTCTGGAGAGTGAATGCCCTATCGGTGATAACGCAATTTTCAGTCAAAATTTGCAGGTAAATACGATGTTGTTAATCAAATCATTCACTTGAACGCAACTGTGCTAGGGTTGTCAACTGCTTTATGAGATTGTCAGGCGAACAGGCACCCCAAGCCTTATGACCTTGTTAATGCTTTAACGCCAGCCAATAGCGAATTCACCCCAGAAGTGCACCACTCGCTTCATTAAGCTGCTTTTCGTAATTCATCGAATACTACAGCAGGCTGTTTGAAACCAAGACACTTCCTCGGGCGTAAGTTAAGTGCTCATTCAATGTCAGCAATTTGCTTATCCGTTACTGTGCGTAAATCAGTTTCCTTACGAATATACTGCCGCCACAGACCGTTGAAATTCTCATTCAACCCGCGAGAATGGGTTGGCGAAATAGATGTCAGCCTTCAGTACTTGTGCAACCTTTTAATGGTCACAGAACTCGCTGCCATTGTCTGAACATAACAACGATACTGCCACAGCATACCTATCATCGTCCGGCTCACATCGGCTGCGTTTTTGGCGGGCACTTTACGGATTAGGTAGAGTTTACTTTTGCGTTCAACCAAACTGATTATGGCGCCAGTGCCTTGTTTTCTTAACATCGTATCAGCTTCTCAATCACCTAATCGTGCTTTTTCGTCGACAACTGCCGGACGATGCTCAATGCCTATGCGATTTGGAATGATAACCCGTTTCGCATGGCAGCCTTTACGATACTTACGGTGACCGTGTCTCAATGCTTTATAGAGCTTGCCGCCATGCTGCTTATCCTACTGAAAACAAGAATTATCAAGCCTACCCGTACCGGCCTGGTAGCTTCAAAACACTGGCAAAAAGGCAGCAGCTACGTGGTACTCCACTACCATCCGAACAACCTAGGCACCCCGCCGACCTCACTGGTGAGCAGGCAGCCCACTCTGGGGCAATATCGCCCGGCGGCATGTTGAGGATATCCATAACCCGTTGCGGTTTCAGGGGCAGTATTTTGACAGTGAAACTGGGCTGCATTACAACCGCCACCGCGACTACAGCCCAGATACAGGCCGGTTAATCACCGCCGACCCAATCGGATTAGCTGGCGGATTAAACAGCTACCGCTATACGCCCAATCCGGTGAACTGGATTGATCCGCTGGGGTTAGAGACTGAGGGGGGGTCCCCCAAAAAACAGTCTTCAGCAATTAGAGGAAAAAAAAGAACATTGCCGAAAATAAAGAACCTTTGGGTTATGTATCAGAAACTTGATACGGGTAGAAATTACGAAGAAGTATGGAAATTAAATAACAAATCAATTGCATTAGATGGACGTAAAGCTAAATACATTGTTGAAGCTAAATGAACAGGAAAAAACGATGCTGCATGGAAATCATCGCCGTATAATCCAGAACATCAATTTTATGATGAAGCAAAAATAGTGGATCAAGCCAAAAGGCAATTAGCTTTAAATTCAGCAATAAAAGGTAAAGGCGTTAGATTCGCGATATCTTGCGTGGCAGGGCAAAAACATTTTGATAAACTATATCAAGATCATTTCCCAAAAGAAATGAAAGAAGGTATCTTAGCGGTGTATCACATTCCAGGAAATGGAATGAAATAGAAGATTTAAATTATGAAAAAAAAGTCTACTTGATCATGTGAAATTGTTATCGAAAATAGAATGGTCATGGGATTATGCCTATTTTTCTAAAATTTCACAATTATTGCAATTGCAAGAAAAAAACATATATACATATATAAATAGAAAAACTTACATGTTTTCGGATAAACAAGAGATAAATGTGTATTTTAGTGAGGAAAATATCAATTTTTTAGAAATTAATTATGCAGTATTTTACGATACTGAAAATCTTTCTAATGATGAATATGCAGAAAAAATAGATGAATATTATGATAAATTTGAAAATGATACACTTTTGATTGGAGAACTTCTTGGCAAACCATTATTTAATGGCGAGGCTTTCGCTGTTGGGTTTCCAGAAGATCAAGATGCAAATTGGCTAGCTTTATGGAATATAAACAACGCAAGACTAATGATACAGCACAAGAACGAAGCTAGAGAGCTTCCAATTCGCTTAGCCTTAGTCATTGCTCCCAATTAAACTGACTGTAGGACATCCAAAACTCTTTTCTCGCTAGTTCACTCTCCCAGAGAGTGAATGTTGAGGATGTGATAACGCGATCTTCACGTCGAAATTTGTGAGGATATTCAAATTTCTGTGTCACGCTCACTCACAGATCGATGTAGGCTTCGAGTCTGCCCTCAAAATGGATTGATAACTGAGACAGCGTCAAATTCCCGTTTTGTATCGGGTGTGACCACCGTGCTTGAGCTTTTAATATCCCGACGTTGAACAGTTTGAGCAAACTGTTCTCGTTTATTCTTGTTGGCGAAACCACCCTTGGTTTTTATCAGTTTGCGAAATTGCTTAACGGTACTGAAGATTTTACGTGCCACTGATGCTGATCCAGCAAATGACTGAAATTCGTGATGGTAGTGCGGTTTAGAATGGCTCTATCCAGTGATAGGCTGGCAGCATGGAGGCAATTTCAGAGAGTGCATCTCTTCCGCGGCTTCATCACTCAGGTTATATCATTGCGGCATACAGTGAATACGCAACATTGTGTCAGTAGATAAGGCCTGCGACCATTGCCAGCCTTGGGATAAACAGGCTCGATAACGCTAAGTAATTTACCCCAAGGGAGCAAGTCATCCATATCTGCCAAGGAAGACTTCCTTACGAGTTTTACAGCCTTTATTAGAAAACTCACTATCGACAAAAATCAGCTGCTGGCTCATACGGTTACTCATCCATGGTTGAGATCATGAAACCAGGATCTCACATCTCGGACTTATTCGTATCTTCCTTAGTTTGCAGCTCACTCAAGTGCTGCAAACTGTTTTCAAACTAACACCCCAGTTCCTGATATCGCTGCGCCAGAAAATCACTGTCGCCAAGGGCCATCTGGGCAACGCGGATGCGTTTAAGGTATAGTCCGACATCCAGCTCATCGGTAACACCGATACCGCCATGCATCTGTACCGCTTCTGCGGTGATACGATCGGCCATCTGCCCGACTTTCCACTTTGCCAAGGCAATGGCTGCGGCCTGAGAATCAGACAATGACGACGATACAGGACAATCCGTTTGCGTCGCATCATCCAGTGAAGCCAAGGCCGCCATCAAGGTGCTTTTTGCCAGCTCTAACTCAACAAAGCACCACGCTGCTCTGTGCTGTAATGCCTGAAATGCGCCAATAGGCACATCAAACTGCACCCGGGTTTTTAGGTAATCACAGGTGAGTGCAAATAGCGCCTCACAAGCCCCGAAAACCTCTGCCGCCAAACATACCCGACCATGATCCAGCGCCCGGTCTAATGCCCGCTGCGCACAGGTTGGGTCTATCTCGCCACTTTGCGCCTGGCTATCCCCCAGCAGCGCATCTGGTGTAACAGTGACATCGCGCAGCACGAGGGCGGCGCAGTTACGGGCATCCACCAGCGTTTGGGGCGAGACTGTCAGCCCGGCACTATTGGCAGGGACAATAAACAATGCCAAATTGCCATCTAATTTTGCCGACACCAAATACCCATCAGCGCCAATACCATCAAACACTAAGACTTTTGCACCACTTAAGCGATAACCCTGTTCACAACGGTTGGCCGTCGCAGCAATATTGCTTGGATTGTGCCTGTGGTGTTCTTCCACGGCCAAGACTAAACGCTGCTCTCCCTGCATCAATGCTGGCAGCCACTTAACCTGTTGCGATGGGCTGCCCAAGGCTTCAAGTACACTGCCACACAGCACAATGGAAGACAGCATGGGCGATGGCGATAAATGGCGGCCTAACTCCTGAAATACAGCGCCCATGCCTTTATAGCCAAATGCCAGCCCGCCCTGCTCTTCGGCAAATGCCACCGCGCCCCAACCAAGCTCCATCATGTTTTGCCACAATTGAGGCGAATATCGCAAGGCCAAAGGATTATCTGCTGTGTCACTCTCTTGAGCCGTCACCTTAGCCGCAGCATCACGCAATTCCCGCTGGGCTGACACAGGACTGTGCTCGGCAAGAAACTCCCGCGCAGTATCTGCCAGCATCTGTTCATCTTGGGAATAAATCAGGCTCATTGCTGACCTCCTGCGTTAATATCCGCCGCTGTCGGTGTTTGTTTGGGTTTTGGCGCAGCCGGTTTTAGCTCCGGTAGCCCCAAAATACGTTTGGCAATTACATTAAGCTGCACTTCCGATGAACCACCGGCAATGGTCTGGGTAAAACTGTTCAGCCAGGCTTTCGTTAATGCCCGCTCCCGCTCAGGAAACCCATCCATATCCATACCCAAAGCCCGGAACCCCATAGCATCAAGCAGCAGTTCAAACTTGTTTTTTTCCTGCTCGGTATGCACCAGCTTCATTATGGCCATGGTACCACTCACATTTTGCCCGGCGCGGGCTTCCTCACCCATCCGTTGCACCGTCAGGCTATAAGCATCCTCTTCCATCTGCGCGGCTATCGCCCGTTGATGCAGGGCAATATCTGCATTGGTCGATGCGCCACCATCAAGTGGCAGATAATCACGAATATGCGCCATCAGATCAAAATGGGTCGGCAGACAAAACTGGCCGAATTTAGACATGGCGCTGCGCTCATGTTGCAGCAGCTTTTTCGCCTGCGCCCAGCCTGCGTTACGCTCCCCGATAAGATTCTCTTTCGGCACGTTAACGTTATCGAAAAACACTTCACAAAAGGTGGATTTACCACTGATAAGATCTATCGGTGCCACTGTCACCCCGTCACTGCGCATATCCAGCACCAGTAAGGAGATCCCCTCATGCTTAGGCGCATCAGGGGCGGTTCGCACCAGGGCATACATCCAGTCAGATTTATCCCCGTAAGAGGTCCAGATTTTGGCACCATTAACCAAAAAGTGATCCCCCATATCCACAGCTGATGTGCGAATGGAGGCCAGATCGGAACCGGCATTGGGCTCACTAAAGCCCTGACACCAGCGAATTTCACCCCGGCACATAGGGCCGAGCAATCGCAGCTGTTGCTCCGGCGTGCCATATTCCAGCACCACGGGGCCTAACATCCAGATCCCCAAATTAATCTGTGGCGGACGCGCACCAATACGCATCATCTCTTTTTCCAGCACAGCTTCTTCAGCCGCGCTAAGCCCGCCACCGCCAACCGCCTTCGGCCAACTGGGCGCAAACCAGCCCCGCTCTCGCATACACTCAAACCAAAGACGCTGATCTTCACTGCTGAAACTGACTTGACTGCCGCCCCACACCATTTCATCGTCCCGCATCGGGGTACGCAGTGAGGGCGGACAGTTCTGCTCTAGCCACTGTCGCACTTCCTGCCGGAAGGCATCCATTGCTGACATCCTGCTCTCCTTACATGATATTCCGGCCGTTTATCTGGCCCGGGGCAATCCCAACCCGAACTGGGCGATCAACTCACGCTGAATTTCATTGGTGCCGCCACCAAAGGTTAACGTGACAGAGGCCCGCACTTCGTATTCCAACTCACCAGCCAGCAGTGAAGCAGCGCTGCCTTCATGGATCATGCCGTTCGCTCCGGTAACATCCTGCAGCTTGCGCAAAATTTCAATTGCCGATTCTGAGCCATAGACCTTGGTAATTGAGGCCAGCGCCACATCCATCTGCCCCTGCTCTAAATCCGCCGCAATACGAAAGTTAATCAGCCGCATGGCTTCAAGGCGGGCGTAACATTCCGCCATGGCACTTTGCACCCAAGGCTTATCCATTGCCCGATTGCCATGCTCATCGGCGGCTTTGGCCCACAGCAAGACTTTACGGTACAGCCCGGCCACTTTATCGGACCAAGACCCCAGCCCCAGTCGCTCATGGTTAAGCTGGGCGGTGATCAGCTTCCAGCCACCATGTAACTCACCCACCAGCATGGTTTTCGGCACTTTCACGTCATCGTAATAGGTTGCAGACGTCGGGTTTGAACAGGTGGGGATCACCGTATGGGAAAAGCCAGGACTTTGGGTATCCAAAATCATAATGGAAACCCCTTTATGACGGGGCAGATCCTGTGAGGTTCTCGCGGCCAGCCAGATGTAATCTGCGCTTTCCGCGCCCGAGGTCCACAGTTTGTTGCCGTTAACCACAAAATGATCGCCGGCATCCCGGGCTTGGGTTTTCAGCGTGGCCAAATCAGAGCCGGCATCTGGCTCGGAATAGCCGATGGCAAAATTGATCTCTCCCCGGGCAATCCCAGGCAGAAACTGCTCTTTTTGCAGCTCGGTCCCAAAACTCATCAACGAAGGGCCTACGGTACTGATGGTGACAAACGGCAGCGGCGCGCCTGCTATATTGGCCTCTTCAAAAAAGATCAGCTGCTCCGTGGCCCTATAGCCCTGACCGCCAAATTCTTTAGGCCAGCCTACTGCCAGCCAACCATCGCGCCCCATCTGGCGGATCACGGCGCGAAACTCATCGCCCCCCTCTTTACCACGCAAACGACTTTTCAGCTCCGGGGTCATCAGTGCGGTAAAGTAATCCCGCACTGTCAGCCTGAGCTTATGCTGCTCAGGGGTTAAATCAACAAACATGACATTTCTCCCTGTCTATCAGCGCCCGAGGATTAAGCCGCTGGTCGGCACCCCGGTACCGGCTGTCACCAGTACATTGTGTACATCATCCACCTGATTCACTGCGCTGCCGCGCACCTGACGCACCGCTTCAGCCACGCCATTCATACCGTGGATATAGGCTTCACCCAGCTGGCCTCCGTGGGTATTGATCGGTAAGCGGCCGCCGCGAGCATGTTCCCCGGCGCGAATAAACTCGGCCGCCTGCCCCCGCTTGGCAAAACCGAACTCTTCCAGTTGCGGCAACACAAAGGGGGTAAAGTGGTCATAAATCACCGCGGTCTGAAAATCCTCCGGGGCCAAACCGGACTGGCGATAGAGTGTTTTAGCCACCACCCCCATCTCCGGTAAGCCGGTAATCTCATCCCGATAGTAAGAGGTCATGATCTGTTGCCCTGATGCAATCCCCTGGGCACCGGCTTTGATCACCACAGGATGATCACTGAGATCCTTTGCCCGATCAGCCCGGGTGATCACCATGGCCACAGCGCCATCGGACTCCTGACAGCAGTCCAGCAAATGCAGCGGCTCACAAATCCAGCGTGATGCCTGATGCTCTTCGAGCGTAATGGGGCGCTGGTAGAAAAAGGCATTGGGGTTAGTGGCGGCAAAATCCCGCGCAGCCACCGCCACGCGGCCAAAATCGGCGGATGTTGCGCCAAATTCATGCATATAGCGCTGGGCAAACATGCCCACCCACGCCGCTGGGGTATGAAAACCATGGGGCATATACCAGCCGTAATTCACGTTTTCAAAAATCGGCGTAGAGGCAAAGCCATAACTGCCCGCGCCAAAGCGATACCAAGAACGCTCATTCATGGCCCGATACACCACCACGGTATTGGCCACGCCAGTTGCCACCGCCATCGCCGCATGCATCACCGGGGCACAAGCCGCGCCGCCGCCATGGGGAATTTGCGAGAAAAAATTCACTTCACGGCAACCCAGCAGCCGGGCAATTTCATACTCAGGTACCTTGTCCACCGAGTAGCTACAAAAACCATCTACCTCAGCGGGATCGATACCGGCATCTTCCAGCGCCGCCAAGGTCGCTTCCATTGCCAGGCGCAGTTCGGTGCGGCCGGAGTTTTTGGAAAACTCGGTGGCACCCAGTCCGATAATGGCCGCTTTGCCGCTGATATTGTTATCCATTTCTGTCATGTTGCTCTCCTTACGCGGCCCGCTGGGGCAGGATCAGCGAAACACTGCCGCTGACATGGGTGCCCATGCTGTTCTTACCCGCCAGCGTTACCGTCACCCGACCATTGGCCGGATCGGTTTCGCTCACAGCGCCTTTCAATGTCATGGTATCGCCGGGATAATTGGGCACGCCGAGTTTGATTTTCAAATCCAAAAATCTGGCTTGCGGCCCCGCCCAGCGTTCAACAAAACGCTGCACCAAGGCATTGGTGGTCAGAATATTCATAAACACATGGGGAGAGCCCAGTGCTTGGGCGGCATCTTTATCATGGTGGCCGGGGAAATAATCCCGGGTGGCAATCGCGCCGCCAGTGATCAGGGCAACGGTCACGGGGATCACCAACTCAGGCAGATTATCCCCCTGACTGATATCAGCAAAATCAAGCGTTTTCATCGAGGTCATACTTCCATCCCAAGCTATTGTTGTTATTGAGCCAGTCACCCAGTGCCGTTAAGGTGGCACCACTGCCCCCCAGTGCCAGACGAATTGCCCGGCTCCAATATAAAAAGCGGTGAATGGGATAACTGATATCGACGCCAAAGCCGCCGTGGACATGTTGGGCTTTATGGCCTATCAGGTGGCCAGCTTCACAGGCATGCCAGGCGGTGGCCAGCATTTCCGGCTCACAGGCCAGCGCATTATCAATGCGATAACACAGCTGCCACAGACAGGACTGCAACGCTTCCAGCGCCACCTGACAATCTGCCATGGTCATTTGGACCGCTTGAAAAGTACCGATTTGCCGGTCAAACTGTCGCCGCTGGGAGATATACTCCACCGTGCGGGTCAACTGTTGGGACGATAATCCCAGCTGCAGCGCACTCAGGGCTGCGGTGATCCTAGGCTGTAACCAAGCCACTGTGCTGTCATCTAGCAAATAATCGCTATCCAATGTCACTTGCTGACAATGAATATCGGCAACCGCTTCACCGTGCGTCATCACCCCGGATACACAGCTCACCCCCGGGGTATCCAAAGGTAATGCCACCAGCTTAAGCTTGTCGCCATCACTGACTGGGATCAGCGCCAAGGTCGCATCCGGCGCTTCAGCCACGGCATGACATGTGCCATTTAATGTCAGTTGCTTATCCGAGCGGGTTAATGTCGGCCCAGATTGCAGGGTATCGGCCAGCGTGAGGACATTAGCTCCTTCTGCCGCAGCCAGTACCACAGCGTGTAAGGCGTTAGATTCAGCCGCCACGCCTGATTGCCAAATCGCCGCAGCAGCCAACTGATGCCGCCACAAGGGCACCTGAGCCAGCGCGCTTCCCTGAGCCATCAACACCAGCATCAATTCGGTGATCCCCAGCCCACTACCCCCAGCAGCCTCTGGGATATAAAGCGAATGTAGCCCGGTTTCAATGCTGGCCTGCCATAACCCTTCCATTCGGGTCTGGCCGCTGTCACTCAATTCCCGCAGCACATCATCGCTGCAACTGTCCCGAAACAGAGATCCCGCCATATCGGCAATGGCCCGCTGCTCTTCGGTTAATGAAAAGTCCATCTGGCCTCCTAGCTCATCTGCTCGCTGTGTGTCTCACCACCAGCTTCTTCCGGGGTGACCGGGGCAAACAATGGCAGAATTAAATCCGTTTCTACCTGGGTAAATTTCACTGTCACTGGCATACCAATCTGCAGCTCATCAGGGGCGACATCCACCAGCCCAGCCGGGATGCGCACGCCTTCATCTAAGGCGATCAGCCCAATGGGATTGGGGTGTTCAAAAGGCGGCACTTCGGGATAATGCATCACCACAAAGCTATACAGCTTGCCGCGGCCACTGACGACTTGGTAATCCAGCGCAAAGCTCTGACAATGCATACAGACAGGCCCAGGTGGATGCTGGAGTTTGTCGCAGGTCTGACAGTGCTGAATTCTTAGCTCGCCTTGCTCGCACCCCTGCCAGAAAAAGGCGGTATCATCACTGATCCCCGGCTTAGGACGACTGATTTTGGGTATGCCTGCTTCGTTTGCGGTTTTTTGACTGACCGGATTGGCCGGTTTGAACTTAAATACCCGAAACAGCAATTCCCCGACTTTTTCATCTTCGCCCAGCGCAGATTGAGCGAAATAACTCATGATCAGAGTGACAAAAAAGCCAGTGCCAAGCGCGGTGACCTTCTCTTCGCTGATGGCATCAAAACGTGTGGTGTAATAGAGCTTTTCGCCCATTTTGACGTAGCGGGCAAAACTCAGCTCAGAGTTCACTGCAACCACAGAGGGATACCCCTGAGCTTCAATTAATTTCAGCACGGTATAGGGATTTTCTTCCGTCGAGCCCGGCGCGTAACTGTCGCGGAAAAAACCGGCCTCACACCAGCTTTGCAACATGGACGGCGGCGCAACCATGGATTCAAATTCACTGCCCGCGGCATAATCGGCATCGGTATAAAGTGGATTTTCAATGCCCATTACCTCACACCACTGCCGCACCATGGCGGGGTTCACCTCATCCCAGGCATAGATGCGGCCGTATTCCCGACCCACCATCTCCCGTATCGGCTTTAACCATTCATATTCTGCCAAGGTCCTTCTCCCTCGAGTTAATGTACTGATGTTCGCACTGTGTTATGCGCACTATGCTGTTTGCCCATGATGTTGGTTGAAGTACAAACTGTGTTAATCACCATTTGATCTGGGCTATTTAGCCGCTGATTACACCTGTTTCTATTCCTGTTCCTGTTCCTGAGCCTTCGCCGCGGCCAAAAATGCCGGCATTTCGCCGCCGCCATTGAGTAACAAATTGCTGCCACTGGCATAGGCGGCTTGTGATGACGCCAGAAATAAACAGGCATTGGCGATATCCTGGGGCAACGCCATGCGCCCGGCGGGGATGGTGGCGCTCACTGCAGCAATGCCGTCATCATCACCGTAATGCAGATACGACTGCTCAGTTTTCACCAAGCCGGGGCTGACCGCGGCAACCCGTACTTTCGGTGCCCACTCCACTGCCAGCGATTGCACCAAAGACAAGATGCCCGCTTTCGCCGCACCATAGGCCGCCGTGCCGGGGGATGCCCGCATTGCACTGATGCTACTGATAAATAAAATGACCCCGCCATTTTGCTGTTGCTGCATCATGGTATTGGCCTGCTGGGCCATATTCAGCGGGGCAATCAAATTAAGGCGAAGAATGCTTTCATGAAAACGGGGTGACGCCGTATCAGCCAAAGCAAAGGGGCTACCACCAGCATTGTTGATAAGCACATCTAGCTGACCAAATTGCTCAGCAATGGAGTGAAACAGTGTCTGCACACTGTCAATATCACGCACATCACAGGGCATAAATACGGCTTGTTGCCCTGCTGCCTCGGGCAACACATCCGGCGCTTTACGGCCACAGACAATCACCTTGGCGCCAGCAGCAAGAAAACCGGTAGCAATGCCAGCACCTATGCCCTTGGTGCCACCTGTGATCAGCACCCGCTTATCTTTTATCTCTGAGTACATGACATGCTTCCCTGTCGCTGTGGTTGCCATTGATAGGAAATCGCAACCTGTCCTCTCCATGCCGGACAAATATGCCGGATATCAATTTGTTGGCTAACATTCTCATCCCCGTCCCCCGGGGCATCTTCGTCTGAATGGACGATGATGGTTTTTGCAGCTAACAGACAATGGCTGACATAGCGCGGTATATCACCCTACCGCACCCGATAACTGCCGATGGGATGAGCAATCACAATGACCACACAGCTGCCTTTTTCTGCCGATGCCCTTAACAGTGATACCGTGCTCCTGCAATGGCCCGAGCCTGGAGTCGCGAAACTGGTGCTGAACCGACCCGATGCCACCAATGCATTGAGTCTGGAACTGCAACAGTGTTTATCGGCGCACTTTCAGCAGTTAAGCCATGATGAATCAGTACGTTGTATTATTCTGACCGGCGGAGATGAGGTCTTTGCGGCGGGCGGCGATATCACAGGTCTGGTGGATGCCGATCCTATCGAAATTTATAAGCGCCATACCGAGCGGGTTTGGGCCCCCATTGAGCAATGCCCTAAGCCTGTGATTGCCGCGGTATGTGGCTATGCCTTCGGGGGCGGCTGTGAGTTAATGATGCACTGCGACATTATTATTGCCGGGGAACATGCCAGTTTCTGCCAACCGGAAATCGCTATCGGCATTATGCCGGGAATTGGTGGCACCCAACGCCTAGTACGGGCGTTGGGTAAAGTTAAAGCCATGCAGATGGCGCTGACAGGCCGTCCAATTAGCGCCCATGATGCTTGGGTCGCGGGTTTGGTCAGTGAACTTTGCGCCGATGATCAGGTACAACACACCGCTTTAACGATGGCGCGACGTATTGCCCGTATGCCACCATTGGCGGTAGAGCAGATTAAAGAAGTGATTTTAGCTGGCATGGAAGCGCCACTGGATGCGGCCATGGCGCTGGAGCGCAAGGCCAATGCCCTGCTGTTTGCGACCCGGGATAAAACCGAAGGCATGAGTGCGTTTTTACAAAAGCGCTATCCTGATTTCACCGGAGACTAACGTTGTTCTCGCCATAGTCTCTTATATGCTTGCTCGGCCATTAGAGCTAGGGTCTGTTGCAGGCGACGTTCTTCGGGAAAAGTTACGGCAAGAACTTTATAGCCAGAGATTAACAACAAGTGAGTCTCAACAGTGCACTTTCTCAACAGGGTTATCTTACCCAAGACATAATCGCAGGGGATTAGCGCCGTGGTTTTATGGCGCTCTTTTGCTGCAATGTATAACGGTGATATATACTTTTTGCGGGGGGAGAAGTCTGATGCTTCTCCCCGACTGTATCGTCAGCACATTATTTTATGGCTTGCGCTCTAACTGATACAGATTGTTCATTTTACCGTACAGGGAAATCTGCTCTACCAAATTAAACCCCAGTTTTTGCAATAGCTGATTAGAACGTTGATTTTCCGGCAATGTCACCCCTTGAATGGCGGGTAAACCCAGTGAACTAAAGCCATGGGCCAACACAGCTCGAGCCGCTTCTTCTCCGTATCCTTGTCCCCAGTAGTCACTGAGTAAGGCATAACCTATGTCAGGACACGTTAACTCAGGGCGTTTTAGTAACCCACACATGCCGATAGGTGTCATACTGCCCTGCGTTAATAGCAAATTTAGGCCAAATCCCTGTTCACGATAACTTAGCATCGGCCCCTGAGTTAAATAACGCAGCGCATCATTTAAGGTACGTACCTGTTTGTCTGCGATATAACGAATAAAGGCATCCTGATTAAGCAACTCAATAATAAATGGCGCATCTTTCAACTCAAAATGGCGTACAACCAGGCGCTCTGTTTCACAGATAATTTGCATCGATCTTTTAATCCATCTAAAACAATGTTGATATAGCATCAAACTTGGTTACGGGATTTTATCACACTTGATTGCCCATACGAGATTAAGCATGCCAAACAACAGTACGGTGATGAGAACTTAAAGCGCTTTGATAAATTAACGCTTCGCTTGTTTTAGTCCAAAACACCATTTTCAAAATGGTAATGTTGCTGCCCTGCACAAGTGAATTGCTGAATAAACTCTGCTCTACTTTCATGGGCTTTAGTAACTTCAAACAATGTATTTTCAATTGCCCAATCATATACCCCTTGATTTAAAGGATACTGGGTTAATACGCCAGTTAGCTTATGCTGCGCTATCCAGGAAATGGCTTCACGCTTGTCCATAAATATACCTGAGGAAAAACGGCCGCCCTGACCATGAAATGCCCAAACAGATAATGATTGCATATTGATTATTTTCTACTATTAGCCTTATTAATATGATTGGATGATATCACATAGCATGACTTAATTGACTAGGTCAATAAGCAATTAACATATATCGACAAGTTACATTTTAGTCAGCAGTTTCATCTCTACTGTTTATTACAAACTTATATATAGTTTTATTTAAGCACTCTCTTACATCTGATTTAAATAATTATTCATCAGTCAAAATATCAGCACAACCTGTTTGATTTAAATTAGCCCTGTGTCATTGTGACACTATTATTAACGAAACCCATTTTACACTTAATGAAGCACAGTGAACCAATAATGAATTCGACGCCATCAAACCGAAAACCCCTTTATTATCAAGTCACATTATTCTAATTTTTAAGTCGTTTTTACTGTACTCATCATTGGAGAGTGATATGGCTTTACATAATAGTGATTCCCGTTCTGATACCAATTTACCTGCCATTGAAGGTGAGAACCTCAATATCCTTGATATTGAGAGTTCAGGTCCGGTACAAATGGGATTCTGGTTGCCTAACCGGGTGTGGGCAACAGCAAACTTCTTGGTTCCACTACGTCACCATATTGAACAAAAAAAACTGTCTGGCGCATTAGAGCCATTGCATCCTGAAATCCAACATTTTAAATCATGGGTTATTGGTCATAGCATTTATAGAATGCGCATTGCAGCCATGATTGAAGAATCCAATAATTTTATTCAAAGCCTTGACCGTCAAACCAAAGAGCAAATTAAACATGATGGTGATGCTATTTGGATTGATAGTTTCGATAGCTTTTTCGAGATTTTGAATGAAATTATTTGCACATCACCAAGCTTCAATACCTCTGCCATGGTTGGCACACCGATGAACGGCTTTCTAGCCGTCGCCATGGCCACTGAATCAGGTCTGGCACTGTTCCATGACGCAACCTTTAATAAGCACTTTAAACGGATTTTAAATGCTTGGAATACTTTCCTAAAAAGTGGTAAATCACTGGATAAACTGGATATCAGTGATCCAGAAAAAACCGGTTCATGGATTTCAAAAGCCGCATGGAATGCTGGGGTATGGGATCAAATGGTGCATGATAAAACCAAACCCGGATACGGTTATGCCTCTTGGAATGATTTCTTCCTGCGTCCATTTGTAGCTGGCGCAAGACCATTTCAGGGTGATGAGCAAACTCAAATCAATATTGGCTGTGAAACAACGCCTTGGCAATATGCCACTGATGTCGCACTGGAAAGCGATTTCTGGGTAAAAGACGTCAACTATTCCCTGCTGGATCTGTTCGGTGGTAAACAGCAGTGGGCAAAACTGTTTGAAGGTGGTCAAATTTATCAAGGCTTCTTGTCTGCCACCCATTACCACCGCTGGAATGCACCAATGAGCGGTAAAATTGTCCGTTCTTGGGTACAAGCGGGCACCTATTTTGCCCAACGTCCAGGTCAAGGTGAAAATATCGGTACTTGGGAAGGAACTGAGTCACAGCCCTATTTAGGTCAGGTTGCCACTCGGGCTATTTTCATTTTTGAACACCCACAATTTGGTTATGTGGCACTGATTTGTATCGGCATGGTAGAAGTTTCCACCTGTATGATTGAGCCAAGCTACTTTATTGTGAATGAAGGCGCTGAAGCGGTTGAAATCACTCGGGGCACCGAAATCGGACACTTTGAATTCGGTGGTTCAACCCACATGATGATTTTCCAAAAAGACAAAGCCGTACTGGAAGATTGGGCCGTCAATGCCATCAATCATCGTACTGATGCTCACCCAATTCCACTGGGCAGTGTGATTGCGACAGTGAAATAGTTGCAGTATCAACGCATTCGTTAAGTGAGTAAACGGAATAAGCCGCGAGGGGCTGGATGGATGATTATCTCCATCCAATGATCGCCAGCCAGTGTGTCACGGCTTATTCTATCTATCGCTTACGCGGATTTATTCCTGTTATCCTCTGTTACCCCCAGTTTTAGTACCTCTGCCAGCATGATTGCCACTCACAACAAGCGCACATAGTAAAAATCGCCACGACCTGATCGTAACACTTAGCTTTCGGTATATCCCAAAGGGGCAACACTGTTAAGGAAGATACGAACAAGCTCTGTTTGACGTCTAACGCCGGTTTTAGAAAAAATTGCCCTTAAGTGTGCTCTGGCCGTATTGCGGCGGATATTAAGCGCTTCAGCCGCCTCTTCCAATGACAAGCCATTGGCCAATTGTAGTGACAATGCCGTTTCTGCCGGGGTCAGCCCAAACAGTTTTTTAGCAATTTCACTGGACGCCTGTGACTTAGCCACTGAATCACGGATATATACCACGGCTTTATTGTGGCCGCGATTTTCTGCCCAGCTGGGGGTCGGCACCACTTCAATCACCACCCCAAGGTTCACCTCACCGGAGGGACGGTTAACTGACATCGCCTCAGGCAATGAAGGCTTTTCATGGTTACGGGCCCGCTCAAATGCCCCTTTGATCAGGTACTTGAGCTCACGGTTATCACTGGGATAAATCGCGGTGAGTTTACCCGCCACCACCTTAAGCCCATCAGCACTGTCTAAGATCTCCTTGGCAAACACATTCTGCTCTAAAATGCGCCCGCTCTCATCGATTTGAATGGTCGCAATCGATAAACGGCCAATCGCCTGCGAGAACATTGACCCGATGGACTGACTACGATCTAACTCTAGGTTGATGCTCAGCGCCCGGCGCAAATGGGGTACCAAAAACTGACACAGCGCTTTTTCCTCGGCATTAAAGTTTTCCGCCGCCTGAGGCCGGGTAATACGAAAACGCAGACTGCCTACCTCCGCAGCAGTAATATCCACCGCCATCACATGGTAGACATCATTTTCTTCACACCAGTGCTTGCGGTAAGAGCTATTGCGCCAATCGTCGTCATCCATCAGATCATCAACGGTAAACACCCTATCCGGGCGTTGATTAGCAAACGGAGTCAGATTGTGCCGGTAAGGCAGATATTGCACCTGCCCTTTGCCATTCAAATTGCCGCCAACGGCAATCATCAAGCCCAGATCATCTTCATCTTCGTGGGAGGGTAGTTTTAGTATCAGAGTAACAAAATTGGCATTAAACAGTTGGCGTAACTGCTCTAAGGGAGCAGCCCAGCAGGTTTTATTTTGGGCTGCGTCATAAATGGTTTCAACCAGACCGTTGTAACGTTCTAAATCCATGTTGATGTCCGCCAAAGCATCCTCCTGTTTTTATTTTCATCAAGGATAGGCAACCGCAACAGCCATCCAGCTGCTGCGGGGATCATCATGTTAGGCAAGGCTCCCGGTCAGTTCAGGTACCAGCTCATTAAGGTCACCTTCTAAGCCGTAATCCGCCACTTGAAAAATCGGCGCATCCGGATCTTTATTAATGGCCACAATGACTTTGGCGTCACTCATACCCGCCAGATGCTGAATGGCACCGGAAATACCCACAGCAATATACAGTTCAGGCGCAACGATCTTACCCGTTTGCCCAACCTGATAATCATTGGGTACATAACCGGCATCCACCGCAGCGCGAGATGCCCCCAGCGCAGCACCCAGTTTATCCGCCAACGGCTCAAGCAGTTGATGATAATTTTCACCACTGCCCATACCGCGACCACCGGATACCACGATAGCTGCCGAGTTCAACACAGGACGATCTGATTCAGTTATTTCCCGGCTGACAAGGCGGGACAACGCCAGATCGGCCGGGGCTTCTCCCCCGATACTGGCAGCACTGCCTTCCAATGCGACTTTATCAAAAGCCGTGGGGCGGACTGTCAGCACCTGAATCGGTTCCTGTGACGAACAGGTTAACATGACGTTACCAGCATATATGGGTCTGACATAGCTGCCAACCCCATTAATTGCAATAACATCAGAAACCTGCGCAACATCCAGCAGTGCCGCAACCCGGGGGGACACATTCTTACCAAAGCTGGTATTGGCACAAATGACTGCCTGATACCCCTGTTGTTGTACCAGTGATACCACCAGCGCAGACATATTTTCTGCCAGATTGGCTTCAAACTGTGGAGCATCCACATGGATCACTTGAGCCACCTGCGACACCATGGTGCATTGTGTGGCAAATTCACTGCAATTAAACCCTGCTGCCAGTAAGTCTATTGTGGCGCCATCCTGCCCTTCGGCCAGTTTTTGTGCTGCCGCCACCGCACTGAGGGTGGCATCAACCAGTTGGCCATTTTCCTGCTCGGCTATCACCAGAATTCTCATTTCGTTTCTCCTTACAATCTGCACTCTGGCGAATTAAAGTACCCGGGCTTCACTGCGTAATTTTTCAAGCAGTTCAGCAACATCCGAAACTTTTACCCCACCGCTACGCCCTTTTGGCGCGGCATAATTCACCGCCGTCAGACGAGGTGAGATATCCACCCCCAGCTCATCTACCGGCACTGTATCCATTGGTTTACGCTTGGCTTTCATAATATTGAGCAAAGAGGCATATCTGGGTTCATTCAAGCGCAGATCACAGGTAACGATGGCAGGCAAATTCAGTTGCAGGGTCTCTAAGCCCCCATCAACTTCACGGGTAACTGTCGCTATGCCCTCACCCGGAACCAATGCTGAGGCGAATGTCCCCTGAGACCAACCCAACAGAGCAGCCAGCATCTGCCCAGTCTGATTACAGTCGTCATCAATGGCCTGCTTGCCTAGGATCACCAGTTCTGGCGACTGCTGCTGCACGATTTTTTTCAGGCACTTGGCAACAGCCAGTGGCTCCAGTCCGTCCGGCGCCTCAATATGAATGGCCCGATCAGCGCCGACCGCCAATGCTGTGCGCAAGGTTTCCTGACAACCTTTACTGCCGATGCTGACCACGATTACCTCTGAGGCAGTACCCGCTTCTTTGAGTCGTACCGCCTCCTCCACGGCAATCTCATCAAAAGGATTCATAGACATTTTGACATTGTCCAGATCCACCCCTGAGCCATCGGATTTCACCCTGACTTTTACGTTATAATCCACAACCCGCTTAACCGGGACCAATACTTTCATCGTCTGTTCCTCTTACTTTCGGCCCGACTACTCAGGCCTCAACTGCCAAATCCATGGTGGGATAATCGTTATAGCCCTGTGCCCCAGGGGTATACAGGGTACGGCGGTCAAATTTTGCTAACGGCTGACCTGCAGCAATGCGGGCAACTAAATCCGGGTTAGCAATAAAGTGGCGGGCAAAGGACACCGCAGCGCCACGGCCAGCAGCAATGGCGTCAGCACCACTGGTGGGGGAAAAACTGTCGTTAAGGATCAGGGCGCAATCCCGTCCCGTATCAAGACAGGCCGCTTTCGCGAGCGCAAAGGCGTCTATCTCTTCAAGGGGCGAGCGCATAATATGCAGATAAGCTAAATCCAGTTTAAGTGCCTGACGCAGCAAGGTGTCATGCAAGGTTTTGGGGCAAGGATCGTCCGTATCATTAAAACGATTACCAGGATTGACCCTCAGTCCGACCCTCCCCGGGCCAAACACCTCAACCATGGCGGCGAGACATTCTAAGGCAAAGCGACAACGCTGCTGCGGACTACCGCCATATTCATCCTCACGCTGATTAGTGCTGTGACACAAAAACTGCATCGGCAGATAACCACTGGTGCAATGCAGCTCTACCCCATCAAACCCGGCAGCACTGGCATTCACCGCAGCCTGACGGTGCTGCTCGACAACCTCACTAATCTCATCCAGCGTTAACGCCCGAGGGCTATCAAACGGCTGCATACCGGCAGCATCTGTATACACTTCACCCCGAGCCTGCACAGCACTGGGGGCAATATGGTCGGTGGTCTCCCCTTTAATATGGTGGCTACCAATACGACCGGCATGCATAATTTGCAATACAATTTTACCGCCCTGATTGTGCACCGCATCGGTAACATCGCGCCAGGCTGCAATTTGCGCCGGGGTTTCAATACCCGGCTGACGATTATATGCCTGACCGGCTTTGACCGGCCAAGTTCCTTCAGCCACAATCAGCCCGGCACTGGCGCGATCCTGGTAATGTGTCACCATCTCTGGCGTTGGTACGCCATCGGCTGATGCCCGGTTCCGGGTCATGGGAGCCATAATGACCCGATTAGACAAAGCCAATGTGCCTAAGGTAACCGGCGTGAGTAATGGGTTGCACTTTTCATGCACATGACTGTTAACGTCGTGAGGCGATGGGGTATTAGTGGTCATCATGGCATCCTTAATCTAATGCGGTAACCAACACGGCCGAGCGACCACCATCAACCGGTAAACTGACACCGGTAATATAAGCGGCATCATCGCTGGCTAGAAACGCAATCGCTGCCGCCAGCTCATCGGGCTGCCCGACTCGGCCCATCGGGATCAATTTCTCCGTATTATGGCGGGCAGCTTCATCGGCAAGCATGCCCGCTGTGGCTGGGGTTTCCACCACAGCTGGAACCACAACATTCACACGAATATTCTCCGCAGCGCCTTCTGCTGCAGCCGCGCGGGAAAAGTTATTCACTGCCGCCTTTGCCGCAGAGTACCCCGCCATCCAAGCCGTACCAAGCTCGCCGCAAATCGACGAGACATTGATAATACTGCCACCGCGTCCCTGCATCAGCTTCATCGCCGTGCGGGTTCCCCAAAAGGTGCCATCCACTGATGTGGCGAAATTGGCATGCCAGTCTTCAGTACTCATTTCAGTAATGGCACCCCAGGTAAAGGCCATGGCGTTATTAACGACAATATCTAACCCACCATATTGCTCAGATGCCCCCAGCATAGCTTGCACCAATGCTGCTTCATCACTGACATCAGCCACGACAGCGTGGGCATTTCCGCCCAGCGTGCGAATATTTGCCACCGCCTCATCCAACACTTGCTGACGGCGACCACAAATCACCACACAAGCGCCTTCCATCGCTAAGCGGCGGGCAGTTGCTTCACCAATACCTGTCCCGCCTCCGGTCACAAAAGCGGTTTTCCCTGTTAGACGCTGTGCTATGTGCTTATCCATCATTACTCTCCACTGTGTGACCCATTTTGATTATCAGTAGATACCCCACTATGACTAAAGTGCTACTCCACAGATTAGTGTCACTTATGTTCTATCTGAACATGCCCTATTAGGAATGGGATCAAAGGCACTAAGATATAGGTAGAAAAATCCACTGATTTTTATGTACATTGAGAGTAAAAAAGCCGCTGGACAGCGCCATCGTCCATTGAGACTAACGAGGGATGGTCAGCATCGCTATAAGTATTATGCGGCGCCATTTCGAAAATATATATTTGAAAATAAGTGCGGTGGTAAGGCAAGAGCAAAGCATTTCATTATAAAAACGCCCTGTGATTTTCACCTCAGGGCGTTCAATTTAGTCAACACTCGCTATTGTATGGGAAAGCCCGATAACAACAGTAAGTTGCACCTGTTAGGCTGGATTTTTAATGGCAACAGAGCGCCCTAAGATAGCAAGAGTCGTCCCATTGTGTAGCAGAGCACTGACCGAAGGGCTGAGCCAGCCCAACGCGGCAGCCAGCATAATCCCGCTATTAACATACTCAGTAATTTTAATATTGCTGTGAATCATATTCATAGCAATCTGAGCAAGTTGGTGAGTCTGTGCCACACCATAGAGTTTATCTTTCAGTAGCACAACATCCGCAGCCTGTCTGGCCAGCTCAGTTCCTCGACACATGGCAATACCGACATCAGCTTTAGTCAATGCAGGCGCATCATTTAGACCATCACCAACAAACATGACCTTATGGCCCTGTTGTTGCAATGAAGCAATAATACTGGATTTACTTTTTGGTGTTGCTTCTGCGTAAACGCGGTCTAACTTAAGCTCATCCCCCAACATATTGGCTTTATATGCCCTATCCCCGGAGATCATTACCAATTGTTTAATCCCCTGCTCACGCAAACTGGTTAATGTTTGGACAACATCTTCACGCAGATGATCGCGCAGACCAATCATGCCAATAAGCCGTCCTTGATGGGAGATAAAAATAAGATGGCGACCTTTTTGCTCATACGCATCAATTTCAGCTTCAAATTCTGTAAAATCAACGGCCTCATGTCGCTCAAGGAAATGACGACTGCCCATCACCAAGCAGTGGCCGTTAAGCGTGCTTTTTAGACCATGAGCAATCACATATTCCACTTCGCCATGTTCAATGTGCGGCAATTCATGATGTTTCGCGGCATTAACAATGGATTGAGATAATGGATGATTACTATGCTCTTCTACTGATGCAGTAATAGCGAGCAAATCCCGAGCACTATTGCTGTGACACAAAGGCACCACATCCGTCACTTCCATATCACCGTAAGTCAGGGTACCTGTCTTATCAAATACACAGGTGTCAATTGCTGCCAGCTTTTCAATGGCACTCCCACCTTTAATGAGAATTCCCTGTTGTGCTGCACGGTACATTATTGATTTAAAAGTTACTGGCGTACTGAGCTTAAGCGCACAGGAATAATCAACCAAAAACACTGAAGCAACTCGGTTAATATCCTGCGTTAATGCAAACACTGCCGCCCCAATCCCTAAGGTAATTTTTACCCGTCGATTGGCCATATCTTGAGTAACTTGTTGGATCTCGCTTTTTTCTCCCAGCGAATCATAAATCAACTTCGCGATCTGGGCTGTCGTGGCCTCACTCCCGACTTTTTCCACCCGCACTTTAATACTGCCTTCATGAATAGAGGTTCCGGCGTATACGAGGGCATCCAACTCTCTACGTACAGGTAAATTCTCCCCCGTCAGAGAGGATTGATTTACCAGTGCAGTACCATCAATCACAATACCATCAACAGGAATGGCGCTCCCCGGAGTCAACTCAATCACATCACCTTCTTGGAGTTGAGTTGAGCTAACCTGGCGTTTCTCTCCCTCTGGCAGTATCTGCCATACCATACAGTCCGTCGGATGCATCAAATCAGCCAGCAATTGATCACTATTGCGACAGGTTTGCTGCTCCAGATATTCGCCAAGACTGATCAAGCTCTGGGTCATCATGGCTGTCTGATAATCACCCCGCCAGGCAGACAGACCAATCGCGATGGCATCGAGTACTTCAACGGATACTTTTTTGTGTTTCAGTTCATTAAGACCGTCAAGCAAAGTAGGAGCAATTAACGTCGCGGTACTCAATGCCCCCCATTTTTGCGGCAACATTGCTGCTGACAAAGTACCAATAATATTCATGGCAATATCACCACGGGTAAATTGGTGTTCGTCCTTATCAGTCGCTTGGGACAAGGTCAGATCTAACTGTGCTAAACGCGCTTCCACCGTTTTGCTGTTTAGCAAATTTTTATCATATTCAATGACAATCGAGTAGGCCCCATCATTGACCCGCACATCTCGGATCCCCTGAATCGCCATTAAACTTTGCTTGATCCAGTCACCGATATCCCGATACTGTTTTAGCGCCACAACCTTGAAGCGAATTCGCCCGGGGAAATGGTGCTTAACCTGCAGCCCTATC
This sequence comes from Shewanella sp. NFH-SH190041, assembly GCF_024363255.1. Classification (NCBI taxonomy): domain Bacteria; kingdom Pseudomonadati; phylum Pseudomonadota; class Gammaproteobacteria; order Alteromonadales; family Shewanellaceae; genus Shewanella; species Shewanella sp. NFH-SH190041. The sequence continues at coordinate 1,967,736 of NZ_AP026070.1, read as the reverse complement.
ATGCTTCATCCCTGTGCAGATTACGGTAATACTCAAGTTCTGCCTGGGTATCTTCCAGTTTTTCTTTCAGTTCTTCTATTTGACTATTAACAGCATGAATTGCCTGACCACCGGTAGCTGTCACGCCCTGACGCACTTTGTTATTCCCCAATAAAAACATCACCGCAGCACCAGCAGCAATCCCCATCGCAAAATGGGTTTTACTTTTGTGCGACTTTTCTGTGGTCAATGTTTGTTGTGGTGTCGCGGTTGGGTAATAAGGATGAACATGACTATGCCCATGGTAATGTCCTGGGTGGGGTACTGGACATGCATAAGGAACATAGTAAGAATTTGGATATACAGGTTTATTTTTCATTTTTAGTGTCCAAATAATGATCGAGTAAATAAATACCGGCAGCGCCGACAGATAAAATGGTCAGTAGGGATAATCCGGGTTTATCGGCCATTTTCTCAGCGGCATAGGTCGAGGCCCCGCTGATAGCGGCAGTTTTTACTGCCATTTTAGCCATATCCAACACCATCGTCTGATTAGCAACTTGCCCTTGCTGCAGGGCTTTTTTCTGATTAACTAATGCCGCACCAGCCCCTGCCATCGCACCTACCAATAGTGCTCGACTGACCAATCGACCAGAGTTCGAATTAGTTGCCATAGGGCTGACCATGGTCTGATTCTGATACTGTTTCAGCAACACCTTCAGTATGGTGCTCTCGGAATATTTCACTCTGAGGCTGGGCGCTATGCATCATCTGTTGGGCGTTTTCAGCCACCTGTTCCGCACCTGCCTGCTCCCCCGTTTTCAACAAATCACTGGCACCAGTAATCAACCCCATTAACTTGCTACGAACGGTATCATTATTAAGTAGCATGGCTGCCGCTGCGCCAACCATGGCGCCTTTCCAGAACTCTTTATCATTGATGCCAAATTTCCCTAGCATTGCTTTAAATGCGCCAGCATCTTCACCTAATACACCGTCAAAGAGGCTTTGAGCCTGCTGCATCATAGTGTCAGATGGCTGGCAACCCTCTGTCTGCGCAGATTGGCCCATAGGTGGGATACCCTGTGGATATCCCGCAGGATGTGGCATCTGAGGATAATAATATGGCGGCATCGCAATCGCGGGATACACCGGCATATGAGGGTAAGCGCCATGATGATGCATATGGTGAATCGCCCGAGGATCTGGCATCGCTGCCGGATGGCTCCATGCAGGGGTTCCCATACCAGGCGGATATGACTGTGGCGCGTAAGGGTATGAACCACAATGCGCATACTGAGGCGGATAATTCGGCACTTGTTGACCGGATTCCTGCTGCATGCTGTCATCTTGTGTGTAGGGGGCATAATAGCCATGAGGTGGATGATTATACATTCTTCTCTCCATCTAAATTTAATTGTTGAGCAATGGCATAACATGCCAATTCTGCATCTTTTTCCGAACCAGAAAATAAACTATCAATCCATTCTGGACGAATAACGCCGATGTCATACTCAATTAAAATACTGTGTGTAGTATTATTGATTTTGTAATTTTTAAACGCTGGAATTGCCGCAATGGCTTGCTCAATTTTATCAGTATTAAATGATACTAATTGGGTCAAAATACCTAACTTATATTTCAAACGTATTCGACCCGGAATGTGATGATGAAGCATCACCCAACGTCTTAACTTTAAAACTTTAACAATATGATTTTGCATATTAGACCAGTTAATAAATCAACCATAGCGAATATACTAAAAAGACATCATAGGAATAAATATTTTCCAGCAATATTGGGATAAATTGATACCTTGTTAATTTGTTAGCAAAGTAACCCATTAGCAACATTAAGAAAAAACTACACTTTCACCATATAAATCAACAACAACACAATAAAACACTATAAAAAAACAACGTAAAAACAATATATTGAAAAAACCTTCATGGATTTATGCAATTTTGATCAACACTTTTCAGCATAAAAATCACACAATAATTGCAAGGGAATAAATGCCTCTCACGATTTACTTGGTGTTTTATTCTTCAAGCTATTTTTTTATAGGCAAAAAGTTAAATATCGCAATAATTATGTCGTATTTAGATAGAGCAAAACATTCTGAATATTCAGATAAAATTTAACAAAATAATTATTCCTTGAGAATTTATGAAAAAAATTGCTTTAATATTGTGCTGTATTTCTCTCGCAGGTTGTGATCAATCATCTACAACAGAAAACCATCAAACTAAAATAGAAACTGTTAAGCCAACTCAGAATCATCTAGAACATCTATTGATGGCATTCAAAGGGGTGGCAAATGGCGCCAATTTTAATCGTGGAAACCAAAATGCGATTCCATTACATCCGGAGCAACTTTATCCACTTTCCGGCGATTACAGTGAGCAAACTATACCTCGCCGTGGCCCGGTTACTGTATGGCTGAACGATACCCGTCTAGCCAATAACTGGCATTGTTACGCGGTAACCCATGAGACCCAAATCACTCGGGATGTCAACGGCATGACCGTAAATGGTGAGGTGCAGGAATATGCTTACCGTTTCAGTCACAGTGATTGTGGTGGTCCACAACTGGCTAAATACACGTTTGATAATGCATTAATCAATGATCAACTGCAGATTGCAAGTGGCACAATCAGTGTTTCCGAGCAAGGTCGCAGCCACCTGTTACTACAACAGGCCTTATTGCAGAGTCGATTTAACAATCAAAATACTGCCCTCTTTGGCCCAGCTTGGGCAGAGTTGCAAGCGCCATATCTGGCCCAAGCGATGCACGATGATGCAGATCTATTTGATTTTAATCCTGCAACTAATGTGGTCACAGTAAAAGCCACTACCACAACAGATGCCGTGATCCCTTATAGCTGTCTAAATAAGGACACTCTACTGGCAGGTCAAGCATTTGATGGTTCTACTGATAGCGGCATTGCATCAACTAACTGGTGCCGCATTGTGAATATTCCCCACGATACTGCGGACTCGCAAAAATATCAGGCCGTGATCGCCATGAACTGTGCCCGCTCCACCCCTCGTTGGTGTGATGCGGCTGGCGATATGTTTGCTGCCGGGATCTCCCCCGCTACCCATACTCTGGCTTGGAATGATGCACTCACCGTTGGCGCGCAGCGTAACTCTCAGGCGATGGAAGACCGACATAAACAAGGGCATTTTGTCGTAGAAAACTGGGCGCAAAATGCCTTCCGCATTCGGTTAAATAACGCCATTGACCCGATCTTTGGTTACACCCATCCCCGTGCCGATGGTCATATCAATAATGCCGGAGCCAACAGCTGGACCGGGCATGCCGGTCATTGTCAAAATGTCATGTCCCCAAGAATGCACAGTTTTGCAGTCACCTGGCTGCCACAAGAGGGTAGCCCGGTACGCAGTAACTGGACCGAAGATTTCCGTTAATCCCACCGGTTACCAGATAGCAGCGGGCGATTACTGACATCTGCTGTAAAAACAAAGCCGGAGATGACCCATACAAGTCATCTCCGGCTTTTTATCCTTATAACCACAGCCATCATGCCGTATCAAGGCATAAGCTTCAGGTATAACGCAATTTTACTTTTTCAGTGCGTGGCAATGCTTGGCAGCTTAAAGTCAGATTTTGCTGCAAGTCCCGCTCATCCAGCACATCATTATACTGTAATGCTACCTGCCCTTCTGTTACCTCACACATGCAAGATGCGCACATGCCACTGCGGCAAGAATAGGGTAACTCAACCCCGGCTTTTTCAGCCGCATCCAGTAAGGTTTCATCACCGCGCCAGACAATATGATGGACAGTGCCATCCAACTCCACCTCAGCAATGGCCTGGGTAATCTCAGTATTCACTTGTTTATCAGGTGCAAGTTCACTCGCCGGCGCAACGGCGGGGTCAGCGCGAGACTCGATATCACAAGCATCAATACTGTTTTTAGCTGTTGGTGCTGCCGGGGAGATAAAGCGCTCAATATAGATGTGGCTTTTATCCATCCCGAGTTGGTACAGCACAGTCTCCATTGCATCCATAAAGGCGCCTGGACCACAGATATAGGCCCTTTGCTGTTGCCAGTCAGACAGTGAACTTAATAATGCAGCACTGGGGACGCCGCTCAAACTGTCTAACAGGTGGATCACTTCCAACCGCTCGGGGAATGCTTGCACCAAAGCTTTAAGCTCCGCGGCAAAAATGACGGAACTTTCATCCCGGTTAGCATATAACAAGCGGATCTTGCCCGTGCCTGTATGTAGTACCGTTTGCAAAATGGAAAACACCGGCGTAATACCACTGCCACCGGCGCAGAGCAACAGATGTTCACTGCTATCACGCACCACAAATAACCCCGCAGGTTGCATTACCTGCAAGCGATCGCCGGGGCCGATATGATCACACAGATAATTAGATGCCCGACCACCAGCGACCCGTTTGATGGTTACCCTTAGCCCCTGCTCAAGCGCAGGGCTAGAGGACATAGAGTAACAGCGCAGCAATTCACCATCTTGGCCAGGCAGTTTAAAGGTTAAAAACTGCCCGCTTTTATATTGATACCGCTCTGCAAGTTCAGGGGGCACGGTCAAGACCAATGACGTGGCATCATGGGTCTCCGGGATCACCTGACTGACAACCAGGGCATGATATCTGGATGACATGCCATCTCCTTTTCAGTGATTAAACAAATGGATCCATATTGGGTAGCCCCAACATCACCGCACCATGGGCGCGCAGATAAGCATCGGTATTATTGGCAATATGACCGCGAGCCTGATTAATATCACGGAAAATCCGCTCAATGGGGTTCCCCCGATACAGCCCGGATGCTGCGCAAGCCCGCAGTAGATCATCCATACGCTGGGCACAGACCTTCGGCACCTGAGCCGACTGGGCACGCTGCAGTAAGCGCTCTTCCACTGTCATTGGGTCGTTATTGCGGATCGAATCAACAATGCGGGCATAATTGCGGATCAACACCAATTTCAGCTGATCGGCAGCCATCATGGCTTCTGTCACCGCCATCTGGGCATTCACATCCTCAGCCGTTTTACTGCCATGTTTTCCCACATGGGCGCCGGCTCGTTCTCGAAAAGCATCAATGGCACCGTCCAACGCGCCAATACAGGCCGATGATACCGCCCGCTGGAATACCTGAGTAAAAGGAATGCGGTACAACCAACCTGGATTAGTCGCTCGCCCAGGACAGCCGATATCTGAATGATTATTGGTACGCTGGGTGCGATGTTCCGGTACAAATGCATTATTCACCACAATATCGTGACTGCCGGTCCCCCGCAGGCCATGAACATCCCAGTTATGTTCAATGGTAAAATCCGATTTTGGCAGCAAGAAAGTGACATGCTCCAGCTCATCGCCATCAGCCTCTTTCGGCAACATGCCGCCTAAAAAGACCCATTGGCAATGCTCACAACCACTGGAAAATCCCCAGCGCCCCGAAAAACGATAACCACCATCCACTTTTTCTGCCCGGCCCACCGGCATATAAGTGGACGCAATCAAGGTGGCGTTATCATCGCTCCAGACATCCTGTTGAGCCTGCTCCGGAAACAGGGGCAATTGCCAGTTATGCACCCCGATCACCCCATAGATCCAAGCCGTCGACATACAGCCCCGCGCCAAGGTCATCTGGATACGATAAAACACTCTAGGATCTAACTCATACCCGCCCCAACGCTTGGGTTGCAGCACACGAAACAGGCCAGCAGCGGCAATTTCCTGTACCGAGATATCAGGTACGCGACCATCACGCTCAGTCTGTTCCGCCCGGGCTTTCAACGCTGGGATCAAGGCCTGAGCGGCAGCGATCAGCCCCAGCGCCTCTTCGGTCAGGTAATCTTCTGTTGCCGACAGGGCGACATTATCCAACTGTATTGCCATGTGAAATCTCCTTGCACCTTAGGCCAACGGCCGATGTGGTTTGCTGTCCCGAGAATTTCACAGCCCCCAGCGCCACTCATCGTTAATATGGACTAAACCCTGATGTTGTTAAGTGCTGTGATAGCTTGATTTGACGCGAGATTATTGCCTTAGACTTTGGTCGACCTGTCCATTTGGACGATGTGAGTCAAAGTGAGGGCGGAATAATGGCGAAAGTCCGCTATGCGGATAAAAAATAACAATAAATTGCCGATATCCTCGGCGATTATCAGCAACAAGGCTGCCATGGACAAACACCATTTCCGTGGCTAACAACCAGATCGATTACGCAGGGTAATGGGCTCAAGCACGTAACCGCTTCAGCTGATTGCTCGGCCTATTTGTCATTGACTGCCACGCTCCGGTACTGCCGGACAACACAGGGGAGGTGTTATGCGCACTATACTGGCTGTCGGAATTTCACTGCTTGTGGCATTGGCCGGCATATATGCTTTTTCGCCCCGCCACAGCGCGCCGCTGGCACCTAACCGAATTCCTGTCGATAACATGAATATCACCAGCTTGGCAGAAAGTAGCCAAGGGCTGGTTGCCGGCGGAGAGCTGGGCCATATTCTGCTATCGCAAGATCAAGGGCAAAGTTGGCAACCGGCGAAAATAGATAAACAGCGCTATGCCTTAATCACGGATATTCACTTTAGCGATGCCGAGCGCGGACTGGCTATCGGCCATGAAGGTTGGCTCCTAACCACTCAAGATGGCGGCCGGCACTGGCAAGAGGTCAGTTTTGGCAGTCAAGGCAGTACCCCTCTGCTGGCGTTGGCACAAATCTCTCCCGGTCACTGGCTGGCGACCGGCGCATTTGGGATGACGAAACACTCCAATGACAATGGCCAACAATGGCAAGATCTCACCCCACCGGGCCAAACTGACTGGCACCTTAATGCGGTGATCCCCTCAGCTGATCGGCAGCGTTGGCTGATTGCCGGTGAAGCCGGCACCCTGTTTCGCTCCGATGACAGTGCCACCAGCTGGCTGGAAATCGCCCCTTTTTATGACGGCTCATTTTATGGCGGGCTGCATCTAGGCGGCAGCCAATGGTTGATCTATGGGATGCGCGGCAATATTTTCCGCAGCCAGGATGATGGATTGAGCTGGCAGAAACTGGATTTTCATATTCCGGTATCGCTCTTTACCCACCAGCAACTGGCTGATGGCAGTTTGCTGCTGGCCGGACAAGGGGGATTTGTGCTGCAAAGTCATGACAATGGCGACAGTTTTACCATAGTACGCCGCGGGGGACGACTGGCAGTGACAGATATGCTGGTGAACCCGGATGGCACCTTGCTGCTAGCCAGTGATCGCGGCCTATTACAGGCCACACTGCCAAGCTCAGCAACCAGGGCGCAAACCGCCACAAAGATAACAACAACACCAGCAACCTCAATGGCCAATGCCACCACTGAATAACGCGCCCGGAGTTCTTATGTCACAATTTCATCCCAGCCGTACCCAAGTCTTGGTTGACCATATTGCCCGGCTATTGATCCAATGGCGTCGCCCCCTTGGCGCCCTGTTTTTTCTACTGACACTGTTATTTAGCTATACCGCATTGCAAACCCGCTTTGATCCGGGGTTTACCAAGCTTATCCCCATGAAGCATGAATATATGCAGGCATTTATGGAGCACAGTGCCAAATTTACCGGTGCAAACCGCATTATGGTCAGCCTGCAATGGAACGGCGAAGGCGATATTTATAATCCGGAATTTCTCGCCAGACTGCGCAGTGCCACCGATGAAGTGTTTTTTACCCCCGGAGTTAACCGCACCACAGTGCGCTCCCTATTCTCCCCTGAAGTGCGCTATCTGGAAGTGACCGAATTTGGCTTTATGGGTGATGTGGTGATCCCATCACGCTTTACCGCCGATAAAGCTGGGCTGGATAAAGTCCGCAGTAATGTGGCCAAATCTGGTCAGGTGGGAAATCTGGTGGCCAATGATCTGAAATCCGCCATGGTGCAGGCAGAGCTGCTTGATACTGACCCTCGCACCGGCGAAAAAACGGATTATGCCAAGGTTGCAGCCCACCTAGAAAAAATCCGCGCAGAGCTATCTGGCGCCGGGATTGAGATCCAGATTATCGGCTTTGCCAAAGTAATGGGCGATGTGATGGATGGCCTGATGACAGTGCTGCTGTTTTTTGTGGTGGCATTTGTCATCACTCTGCTACTGCTGTGGCATTACAGCCTGTCGATTAAACTGACATTGTTAGCCATTACGGTTGCGTTGCTGCCCGTTATTTGGCTGCTGGGTATATTGCCCCTGATAGGCTATGGCATTGACCCTATGTCGGTGCTGGTACCCTTTTTGATTTTCTCCATTGGCGTATCCCATGCGGTGCAGATGACCAATGCTTGGAAGCTTGATGTCCTGGCAGGTAACGGCCCTGAGCTGGCTGCGGCCAACGCCTTTCGTCGCCTGGCGATCCCCGGTACAGTCGCCCTGCTGGCCAATGCGCTGGGCTTTATGGTGATTATGGTGATCGATATTCCCATTGTGCATGAATTGGGGGTGACGGCCTGTCTTGGGGTCGCTTTGATGATCATCACCAATAAGATGTTTATGCCCATTATTCTCTCTCACCTGAAGCTGGAAAAAATGGCGCTGCGGCGGGATGAGCATAGCGAGGATGAAGGCGGCGGCCGTGAGAAACGTCATTCACTCTGGTGGGCCGTGTCGGCGCTGGCAACACCCAAACCGGCCAAGATCAGTGTACTGGTGATGATAGTGCTACTGGGACTGGGCACTTGGCAGTCCCGTTCATTGCTGACCGGAGATGTGGGAACCGGGGTGCCTGAGCTCAGGGATGATTCGCGTTATAACCGCGATAATGACACGATTGTGGCTAATTACTCCATCGGTATGGATGTGCTGGCGGTCTATCTGGAAACCCGTAACCGGGAGGAAGCCTGCCTTGATTGGCAAATAATGAACGCTGTGGATAGGTTTGATTTTTATATGCGCGGCGTGGACGGTGTGCGTTCCATCACTACCACAGCGGGCACCGCCAAGCTGTATGTCTCTGGCAATAATGAAGGCAACCCTAACTGGCGCACCCTGCAGCGCAGTGAAAGTGCCCTGCTGGCGGGTTCCCATGCGGCGCAGCCATCATTGGGGCTGAATGACAATGGCTGCCAGACCATTAATATGATGGTGTACTTAGAGGATCATCAAGATGCCACCCTCAAGCATGTGGAGCAGCAAATCCGCCGCTTTATCGATAATGAATCTCTGCCTGATGCCCAGTTCCGTTTGCTGGGTGGCAATGCTGGCGTCGCCGCGGCCACAAATCAGGCCGTAGAAAAAGCCGAAGCCCAGATGTTGATCTCTATTTTTGGCGCCATCAGTTTATTATGCTGGCTTACTTTCCGCTCGATGAAAGCAGTGCTGTGCGTGATTTTACCTCTGATGTTAGTTTGTATTTTATGTAATGCCTTAATGGCATTGCTCGGCATTGGCTTGAAAGTAGCTACCCTGCCGGTTATCGCTCTGGGAGTTGGCGTCGGGGTGGATTATGGTATTTATATCTATGAACGGATGCAGCATGCGCTTAACCGACACACGCCCCTACGTGAAGCCTTCTATGATGCCATGCGTAGCCGGGGCACTGCTGCGGTATTTACGGCAGTGACTATGTCCATTGGTGTCGGGACCTGGGCCTTTTCTGCGCTGAAGTTTCAGGCCGATATGGGCATTTTGTTGGCCTTTATGTTCTTGGTCAATGTGCTTGGTGCCATCTTCTTGCTACCTGCATTAGCCTGCTTACTAGGCGCAGGCGCAGTCAAACTCAGCCCACCGGCAACAAATGCCGCTGAGTCAACAGCACCGACTATATCAACGGCGAATACCTCAGGCCAAGCGGGACATTAACATCAATTTTGATTGGGTATTTACCCTCCCCTGCCGGTTAAACGGCAGGGGAGGACGGGGTTAAACTGATTTTACCTCGATAGCGATTATTCCCCAAAGTGCCCCTAAACTACAAAATGTGGCTGTCACTGTAGTTAATGAACATATAGGTATGATCAACATAGGCGGTATTGATTATCAAATTATGCAATCTACCCCTGAACTCTACGTTATTAAAAGCGTAACTGAAAACTTGCCATCATTATTATTGAAAAACCAAGATCAGGCGCAAGATTTTTATCACACTTGGCTAGATCATAATAAATAAATTCAATAGTTAAAATCTGATCTGACAGTTATCACTTTAACGTGGTTTCTGTCAGATCATTTTTATACAATCTTGCATCAGTCAAATTTATTTTCTTATCCGCTCTTAATTCATTATTGCATAAATAGCTAACTTATCATAATCGTCATTTAAAATGAGGTAATACTTCTTCGCTAATTTTTTTAAACACTGATAATTATCTTGATATGACATACCATTGGCTAACCATAAAGCAAACTCACTAACACCTTGATCATTATATTGTTGTAACTGTTCAATAACTTCAGTGGCGCTGCCTATCAATAAGTTTTTTTCTAATTGCTCAGGTGAAAACATTTCATTTTTTATAATTTCCCCTTGCAAATTGCCATAAGAAACCGGATTACTTTGATTAAACCATGCGAAAAACTCATGATAAAATTGGCTATCTACTTTATGGATAAAATCATTCACTAAATATAGGGTAATTAATAAAATTGAAATTCACTACCAAATGACGAAAATAGCTGCATTCAATTATATTTCGATGTTTACACCCCAAAATAATAGCATCACGCCAATGTCCCAATGTTTTGTTTTCACCGTTATAGTATGAACATCAGCCTTTTGAAATCGTTTAGTGCAGTAGTATTAATAATAACGTTGGTGAAAGTATGCATAATGGAAGATTGATTTAGACTAAAATTTTACCCAAAAAGCAATCTTACAGTCACGATTAAAAATCGGGTAACTGTCAGATCTGAACTACTGTAATTTATTTTTCATCATTAAGAAGATTTTCACAACAATTTTTGTAATCAGTGTCATAACACTGTTGAACTAAATTATCCGCTCTCTTTATCTGTTCAGATGATAATTTATTCTTGATATCCTCTACAATATAACCACCAATTTTATACCACATATATGAGTATATATAACTTTGTTTTACTCCTTTACCTTCTCGATATAAGTAAGCAAGTTTTCTAATGGCGTAATTATTTTCTTGTATAGCTGATTTGTAGTACCATTTTGCGGCTAAACTATAATTTACAGGTACATTTATTCCAGAAAAATACATATCTCCCATATTATTTTGAGCATCAGAATTGCCGTTTTTAGCAGCTAAAATTTGCCATTTCAATGCTTTTTTTTCATTGATTTTTTGACCATAATCCCCTGTTATATATATTTTGTAAAGTAAATACTGAGAATCACTATTGTCTTGTTTTGCTGATTTCTTTAGATAAGAAATACCTTTAGTAAAATTTTTATGGTAGCCATATTCTTCAGATCCATATAAATAAAAGTTCGCTATAATATTCTGAGCATCATCACTACCGTTATCAGCTGCTTTTTGATATAACTCAACTCCCTTTTCGTGATTTAATGTTACCCCTTGTGCATGATTGTACATCATGCCTAAAAGAAATTGACTATGAGAGTCATTATTGTTGGATGCAATCAAAGCCCATTTTTTTGCCTTTTCATAATTAGAGTTTTTATAATATAAAAATGCTAATTTACTTTGCGCCTTAACATCGCCTTGTTGCGCACTGATGGCATAGGAGTTAATAAGCCCTTCATTATTATCAACATTACCCGCATTAGCGTAGCTTGAGATTAATGCCAGTATGAAAATTTTTTGAAAAAACATTATTTTTTTTAATAATCTCATCTTTATCTTGCCATTTTACTGCTGCATATTTATCAATTAAAAATACTACAATTGTGTTTTTATTTCTATATTGCGTTGTAGAACAAATCACGCTATGAAACTTAGTTGTAACAAGGACTTCAGCTACTTTATAAGATTATCTCGCAAACAGTCACACCAAGTTTGATGACTTTATTTAATACTTTTACGTCAGTTAGTGCGCCGGTGACGTCATGTCATATATACTCAGTTTGGCGCTACTAAGTTGCTTTTAATCACGATTAAAAAATGGTGGTATACCGCATGATGATTTATTTTATATGTCAGAAGGTTTAGGGTTTGCATAGTCAGTTGATGGCGATATTCATCCATATTCCAAATATAAAATAGATGCTAATCTAAATGGTTCCCAGTCATTCAGCTAAAGACAAATGTGTTTGCTGGAAAACCCTTTTATCAGCTAGTGGATACTAATCGAAAAGATCAGGTTTCGAAATGGAAAAGTACACCAAAATTACAGAATGTGGCTGTCACTGTTGTTAATGAAAATACAGGTATGATTAACATAGGCGGTATTGATTATCAAATTATGCAATCTACCCCTGAATTCTACGTTATTAAAAGCGTAACTGAAAACTTGCCATCATTATTATTGAAAAACCAAGATCAGGCGCAAGCTTTTTATCACACTTGGCTAGATCATAATAAATAAATTCAATAGTTAAAATCTGATCTGACAGTTATCACTTTAGCATGGTTTCTGTCAGATCATTTTTATACAATCTTGCATCAGCCAAATTTATTTTCTTATCTGCTCTTAATTCATTATTTCATGAGTAGCTAACTTATCATAATCGTCATTTAAAATGAGGTAATACCTCTTCGCTAAATTGTTTTAAACACTGATAATTATCTTGATATGACATACCATTGGCTAACCATAAAGCAAACTCACTAACACCTTGATCATTATATTGTTGTAACTGTTCAACAACTTCAGTAGCACTGCCTATCAATAAGTTTTTTTCTAATTGCTCAGGTGAAAACATTTCATTTTTTATAATTTCCCCTTGCAAATTACCATAAGAAACCGGATTACTTTGATTAAACCATGCGAAAAACTCATGATAAAATTGACTAAATTGCTTTAAAACGGTTTCTTTATGTCGTCTATCCCGAGTGATAAATACATGTCGTAAGAGTAATAATTTAGCTGGTTTTCTATATTGATGCTTTGCTTTATGAAATATATCAATACACTCATTTACCTTTTCTTCTCCAAACCACAAAGGAGTCATTTGCACATGACAATCATTTGCAATGGCAAAATCTACTGTTGCAGGACTCTGTGCAGCTATCCATAGCGGCGGATGATTTAATTGACGGTGAGGAATCGCCGAGGTTTCAGGAAATTGCCAATACTTGCCTTGATGAGCATAGTTCCCTCGCCATAAACCTTTTATCACCTCCACACTCTCACGCAACATTTCGCCAGCAATATCACTCGTTAATCCAGACATTAGCCTCTGGTATTCATAGGTAAAAGCACCTTTCGATAATCCGATATCCAACCTACCATTACAGGCTAAATCAACATAAGCAATTTCTTCCGCTAATCTGAGCGGATGCCACAGAGGTGCTATCAACGTTGCAGTGCCCAACCGTATCGATGTCGTTCGATGGGCAATATCCATCAAACTCAACAGCGGATTGGGGGTGATTGCAAAGTTCATAGCATGATGCTCACCAGTCCATATTTGATGAAATCCGGCTCGATCAGCCATAACACATAACTCAATAAATTGATGATAAGCCTGTTCATAAGACGTGTTATGCTGATTTTTTTCTGTATGTAAACATAATGATATTTTCATCTTGCCTCTCCAGCACTCGACATAAACGCCTTAACTATGATTTTTTATATTAAGATAATTATATACATCTAGTCCAACACGGGTCTTAGGTCTATTACAACAACGGTCAACCCAACCATTAATAGCTGGATAATTATTCATATCAATCACTTTATCTACATGATAAAAGTTAATTATCCAAATGACCCAGGGAAAGATTGCAATATCCGCAATAGAATATTGTTCATCAATAAGGAATGTTTTCCCGTTCAATTGCTGCTCTATATAATTTAATATTGTTGTTATTTCATTAAGATACCGATTTACAGGATATGGGTCCTGCACTTTATGTTTCGCATATGTGGAAAAATGACCATAAGCACCAAACATAGGACCGATGGTAGCGGCTTGATAAAATAACCATTCAATTGTTTTTTGCCTTAGATGATAATCACTGGAGATTAGGCTGTGATATTTATCGGCAAGATATAATAAGATAGCGCAAGACTCACTTAATACAATTTCTGGTTTAACTGAATAATCCGCTAATAGCGGTATTTTATGTCTCTCATTTAACTTAGAAAACTTATCATCATATTGTTCTCCAATAGTAATATCCACTGTATTAAGATTATATGCAACATCCATTTCTGCTAATGCCACTGTTATTTTAATACCATTTGGCGAGCCAAATGTGTATAAATCTAATGTTTCCATAAAACATCCTTAATATACTAAGTTACTGTTGCACAAATTTTCTATATAATTCTCAATCGTGTTCAAGTCTCTTCCGAGTATATTTTTTAAATCATTGCTATTAATGTCATAATTATCATTTTCGATATCAAAGGTATTCGCGGCTATGGCATTAGATAAGTAATTTGGCATTCCAGATTGAGATAGTGCCACCTCATAATCTTGTTCAGTAATTGGTCTATAAATGATAACTTTTCCTGATTTATGAGAAATACAATTTACAATATCTTGCAATGAATAACTCTTATCAGATGAAAACAAATAAGACCTCTGCTGCCATTGAGGGTTAAGTGCAATCTTGGCAAGGCCAGCGGCAACATCATCTTTAGTAATGAAACTGATCTTCCCTTTCTTTGCCGCATCAATATAAATCCCTGTCTGTAGACTATTGATTAAAGCACTTGATAAATTATCTAAATACCAATTACATCTAGCAATCGTATGACTGATACCTGATTGCAGCAAATATGATTCAGTATCAATGTGTTGTCTTGTAAAGGAAAAACGAGATTCGAGTGCAAGGACAGTGACAAAACTTAAATAAATGATATGAGATACACCGGCAATGTTGGCAGCATCAATGATATTTCGATGTTGCAGAATACGTTCTGTTGTATCACAGTTCCCTGAAATAAAAATCAATGTATCCACATCTACAAGTGCTTTGACCATAACTTGAATATTATTATAATCAAAGTATTTTATATTCTCACAAGGTATCCCTTGATACTTATCAGGATAACGAACACCCGCAGCAAATAGTTTATTTTCATTTGATAAAATTTTGATAATCTTTTGCCCAACATCTCCACTTGCACCAGTAACAAAAATCATATTAATTCCTAAATTTATAATTTAATTGATTTATTTAACGTGATAATTCTATAGATATTGATACCTATACAGATAAAATTCATTACAAATACTGGCCATGAAATAATAATCAAACCATAGATTGCATATAACGAACAACCAAGTAAATTAACGTATCTAAGAGTTTTTATATCTTTCATTATTAATGAAATTATAATTAGCCCAGAAGCAATATAACCTAAAAATGCAACTTCCATTCTATTGTCCTAGTTAAAAACAGTACTAGAAGTTTAATCACTGATGATTTAATGAGAAGACGTTATTTATCACATTACTTTTGCATATTTTGCAAAGATAAAGCTAAAAAACATTTATTGAGTCAAATTAACACAGCAATAGAATCTATTTTATTGATAATTTACAATAAATTACAAGGATATTGACTTTTATATATTCAATAAGACACTAGACAAAACATTGCGCAAACGTCACAAAATATTGCTATATTTTATCTAGATTTCTCATACTAGCGAGTATCACTGCATGACTGCCCGTTGATAAAATTGAATATCATGCTTTTATGGGATCGCATTAGTCCTAATAATTTATTAGAAAATATAGATAATTACCTAAGCGATAATTCAGATAAAAAGTGAAACACTCATGGTCTAATTCGTCAGTGTCCATCGCATCTTAATTAAACCTTACAGGATCAATTATTATCACTTACTGTCTATATTAACTCGCTGAAAAGTATCTTGATCACGAGCAAAATCAGCCAAGTCCTGAAAATCTTTATCGCGCCAATAGGGACGTTTTTTCAAACTATCAGGTAACAGGTTAAATGCCTTTTCATTATCAGCAGGTAATAATCGTAATTCAGCCTGTTGACTGTTATCTAACCGCATCTGTAAAGGGATCGCTGCACTATGGGGAGACAAGCTCAAAGATAAATCATAATCTCGCTTATGTAATATCCATTTATCCGGCAGGCGTTTTTTACTGTCCCACCAGTGTCCATCTAGAGATTTAATGTACTGTCTTGTTATCGCTTTACTTTGTACTTCCAACAATATCAAGGTTTGAGCAAAATGCTGCTCAAAAACTTGGCTAAACGCCTGTACATCCAAAGATGGTTCCAATGCCAACACCTGCATCGCTAATCTAGCGCCTAACATATTGGAGTAAAGATCTTCTGGTGAAAAAGCTGAGGAAAATTCAGACCAACCGGCTACGGATATCAAACCAAACCACTGTGCAATTTCATGCCACTGCGCCAGTTTAAACGCTATCAATCCAGCAATTTTAATACCTTGCTGTTGTTTGCTAACGTCATCTAAAACTTTGTTAGTGCCATACAGGACGACTTGGCGCTGCCTCAATTCATCTGACAGCATCAGGCTGTGATCTTCTCCAATATAAGGCCAAAGTTTCTGATAAAGGTAATAGGTATAATCCGCGGTATCTCTAACATGGGCTGAATCAATAAAGCCACCGAGTCGGGTATAGAGCAAACCATTATTTTCATCTGACATACCCAATAAATGGCCAATCACACCTAAGTCGCCGTTATTATATCGATGATGCCCGAGCTCATCGATAGACAACACATTATTCAAAGAGAAGAAAGGAACCGGCAACCGCCCGATTGCAACTGTCAGATCGACCCCGAATGCGCAACAAGGTCTTATCCCAGTAGGGGGTTCAATTGCCAGAGCAAGATGCATATTCCCAGCTAAAATGGCAATACTCAATAGATGGGTAAACTTTATCATTATTCACACTTGCTCTATTGAGAATAGAAAAGCAGCTGTTATGATCAGCTGCAGCTATATGCTATTCTCATAAATAACACCATATTTACACTTAATAACGACAAAGGTAAAACAAATAATCACTTTTCGCAACAAGAAAACAGCTTTCCCTTGATACTTAAAAATTATTTGCTGTATTTCAATTGATTAGCTCTTATCTAGGAGATTAGCTTTCATCATCTGAAACTCAACGGTCAGTATCAAATTACTCAGCTTCACACTCTCCCTATATACAACAAGCTAAATAAATCCCTCAAAAACGGTATTCTAATGACAACATGGCGTTTTTCCGCCCGCTAAACCCCATCTCGCCAATGATAGAAAAACTATCAAACATTTGATATTGGAGCCCGACAAGTGTATTCCAGGGGCTAGATAGTTGCTGCTCAACATTAAAACGTCCCTCTCCTTCACCATCAACCATTTTTAATATCGCATCCAATTGCGGCGGTAAAGCTAATTTATGGATATAGCCAGTTAAATTCTGATCCACGTGTTGGTACATTCCCCCTAGCCAAATCTTAAGAGGTAAACCTTGATCAGCAAAGTCATACCCTAACTTAGGAGACACTACAAACGCATCAATATTACCGTCGAGCACGGTCAAATTGGTACGGGTAATACTGGCATCAATCATGGCAAACCAATTACCTCGACTGCCAACCAATACCAATCCACCACCATAGAGATAACCATCCAAATCAAGTTTGAAATCAAACGGTGCCATAGGTGATTCAATTGGTGGCATAGGAGGAATATGAATCTTTTGGATAGTAACTAGCGTGTCAGAATCTCCGGTCACTTTGCCCCCTAAGGCATACAAATTTAAAAAAGGCAGTAACCACACATCAGCCCGAAACGTATTGAGCCAATTTTTCTGGCTACCCGGTGCGGCATGTATTTTAAAGGCATCATTTTCAAGTGGTTGCGGCCCCAGTGCCAAATTAGAAAAACCCACTTTATCTATTATGATATCTTGCTCAATCCGCATACTGCCAATACTGATACCAAAAGGTTTAGGGACAATATAACCTTGCTCTCTGGCTTCATCCGCAAGCAAAGGTAATTCAACGGCCATCACATTTGAAGAAGACATTCCGGCTAAATAGAGTAGAAAAATAATAGTATTCGTAAAATACTTTACTTTTGTTGTCATGCGCTCTCCCATGATTTTTATGTCGTGCTAAGGAACATACCTTAAAAAATCGATTGGGTTGTATACCATTTTAGACACAAGTATATTTTTTCAATATATGATTACCCATCTTATTATTACTTTTACTCTACCAAATAACTTAAATACTTCTTTCATGCGCTCTATCTTTAACAATAAAAACCCTAAATTTTAAATTCATTATTAATTCTTATTTTAATCATAACAATCTATTCTAAGATGTATATTTTAAATAAGTCAGTTCAAACATTACTCATTATTACCTATTGTCACATTTGTCTCGGGTAATAATTGGCGAAATTTATTTTTGAGTGCTTGTTTCGCCTCACTATCGCCATGAACAATAATAATACTACTTGGCTTATGACGTATCCCTTTAACAAAACTTAATAAATCCTTCTGATCAGCATGGGCTGAATATCCACTAATACTATGTATCCCAGCTTTAATATCAATTCTTTTATCATCCAGATACACATACCCACCTTGAGGGCCATAAAATTGTATGTCACGGCCAAGTGTCCCTTGTGCCTGATAACCAACAAAAATAACATCAGCTGATTTATCAGATAAAAATTGTTTTAAATAATTAACAATGCGACCACCGGCACACATTCCACTGGCTGCTATCACTATGGCGGGTTTATTTCTATTAGACAAATAATTAACCACAGACAAGTGCTGTTGATGGGTGTCTATGGTAAAAAGCTGATCAAAATCCAGAGGATGACGTTGTTGGGTTATCTTTTGGCGTGCCTCACTATCCCACAGTTTTTTAAACTGTTGATAGTACTTAGTAAAGTTAGCGGCCATCGGAGAGTCAACAATAATTTCAATCTGTTTCCATATATTATCATACTGATTTTTATAGATAATATTTTCTAGCTCATAGAGTAATTCCTGTGTTCGCCCAATGCTAAATGCTGGGATCAATACAACCCCATTATCACTGACAGCCTTTTCAATTACCTGTTGAAGCTGTTTACTTCTTTGCCGACGCCCTTGATGAATTTTATCCCCATAAGTGGACTCAATAACTAACGTATCTGCGCTATAGGGACTCTTAGGAGATGCCAGCAAGGGAGTATAACTGGCTCCAAGATCTCCTGAAAATACAACCCTATGGTTATTGGGGCGTTTACCTAAATCTATTTCAACATAAGCTGAACCTAGAATATGCCCTGCAGGTTTGAATTTTACCCGCGCTTGAGCATATTCATCTGCAGACAATTCAGGATATTCTCCATTTCTCTCGTTGACTAAAGATAACGAAAACCATTGCCCATATGCTATCGGTATCAAAAGCTGTTTTAACTTGGTCATCACGCCAGCAATAAGGCTTTTATTGCGAGTAACACCAACTTTAAGTGCATCTTCGATCACCATTGGCAACAGCGCGACTGTAGCCGTTGTCGCATAAATTGGCTTGTTAAATCCCGCGGCAAGTAGATAAGGGAGGCGACCAACATGATCAATATAGCAGTGAGTAATAATGAGCGCCTGAACCGTGTCAATTTCAAATTTTATTGGCAGTGGATTATTGTCGTTATTACCCGCTTCATCGCCTTGAAACAGCCCGCAATCAACCAAAATACTGTTATTGGCATTGATAAATAACTGATGACAGGAGCCCGTAACCCCTTGGACAGCACCGTGATGGATTATTTTCATAAAAATCCTTTTTACATGTGTTAACGAATAACTCGCTAAAAGCGCAAATTAATTTCTCTCCCATCAGGTAAGGCAGTATTTAAGCACTGAATGTCGCAGCCCTTGAGCTATCACCATCATGCTCAAGGGCAGTCTATCAAAAGACGAGGAAATCACCACCACATAGAAATAGTGTCGTCGCAGCAACAAAAAACCGGAGACATTAAATTCCCCGGTTTTAAAGCTAACGGATAACATCGAGATACTCAGCTTGAAATAGTATCAACGCGAGCGCTGTCACAGGCCAGAGGCTGGTTATTCATTAACTATGCTATCGATTAACTGTGCTATTAATTAGCTATGTCATCGGATATTACTGAACCTAAGGGTTCGTCTGATACACTCGCTTCCCTGTCGGCATCTGTGGCCGGGATCAAGCTAATCAAGTCATATTCACCTGCAGGTAATGAAGCTCCAGACGTCATCACGCTTAACTTGCCTTCCTGTATCACCGCCAGTATTAAGGCATCATCACCATAGCGTTGTCTAAAGTCTTGCATGCTAAAGCTTGTGGTGATCTGGGTACTTTTTACCGCGGCGCCCTTAGCCATTAAACTGGCCAGTTTTGCATAAGAAATACCCGGCGCAAATAGGCACAAACTCCGCAAATACGCCTCTGACAGCTGTAATCTTGCACTACGTACATCAATATTATTTAAACCATAAACTTTGTCATCACCAAACACTTCCTGATAATAGAAATTTACCAGTGGGTTAAGTTTACGGTAAGGAGACATCACCAATACTCGACCAATATCAGTTAAATCCAAATGGTTTTCCGCATGCTCGGAAGCCGGATTACCGAAATAGACAGGAATATTTTCCATGCGTGCTAAACGGATATTATTCCAGTTAGTATCGGCCAATAGCACCCGAATACCACGCTGATTAAGCAATTTTGCTAACGCCCGGGGAAAAGCTGATGCGCCAAAAATTAATAACCCTTGGGGTGAGTTCATCTGCACCCCCAAAAATTTAGCCCAGCGTGATGCCGTTAAGCTCTGAATAACCACTGTGCCGATAATCACGGCAAACACCAAAGGTACAATAAGATCGGCACCCGGCACGCCTTTATCCTGCAATTTAATGGCAAACAGTGATGACACGGCGGCGGCAACAATCCCCCTTGGTGACATCCAACTGAGAAACCATTTTTCTTTACAACTTAACCGGGTACCAATACCGCTTATCCAAACACTCAGAGGCCGGGCAATAAATAGTACCACCAGCAGTACCCCGATACCGCCCCACCCCAAACTTAGCAAGGCATGGGAATCCAGACGGGCCGCCAGCAAAATAAACAGAGCCGAAATCATCAGCACTGTCAGCGTTTCTTTAAATTCAATAATGTCGGAAATATCCAGTCCGCGCATATTCGCCAACCAAATACCCATCACTGTCACAGTCAGCAAACCTGACTCTTCCTCTACGGCATTAGAAAAGACAAATACGCCCAGCATCAATGTCAGCACTGCGGTATTGCGCAAATAATGGGGGATCAGCCGGCGATGCAATACCTGCCCCATCAGCCACCCGGCTAAACATCCCAGCCCTAATCCAACTAATAGGGTTAACCCCAATGCTTGCAACACATGGGTAGCGGGATCATTCACTGCCACCCAATACTCATATACCAGTACCGCCAGCAGCGCCCCAATGGGATCAATCACTATCCCTTCCCAACGTAAAATACTGCCAAGATTGGCCGCAGGGCGGATACTGCGCACCATGGGCACAATAACCGTCGGACCGGTGACCACGACCAAGGCACCAAATAGCATTGCGAGCCCCGGCGCAAACCCCATTAACAGATAACATGCCAATGATATGGTGACCCAAGTGACCAACATTCCGATGGTGACTAGGTGCACCACCATCTGGCCATGATCGCGGATCTCTTTGAAATTCAGGGTTAAAGCCCCTTCAAATAAGATGATGGCAACCCCAAGCGAAATAATGGGAAATAATAATTCCCCAAACAACGCATCCGGGTTTAATAACCCAAGTCCAGGCCCTACAGCCAAGCCGCAGACTAATAAGGGCAAAATGGCTGGTAGGTGCGTTTTCCACCCCAACCATTGACAGAATATTGACAACACCCCCACCAGGGCCAGCATCGCAGTTAACTGCTCTACCATGAAATAAATCCTTGTTTACGATCTGAGTTATTTTTAATCAACGCGTGAAAAATAACCGACAAATGTTTTTAATCCATTGATCTTAAACATTAAACAAAGTAAACACCCATGAAAATAAATTAAGAAAAACCGCAAGCTTATTGCTTTTTTAACAAGTTAAACCATTAGCAGATAGACAAGCAAAATTCCGTGGCTAAATTGCAACAGTGTACATACCGGCTAGCAATGCTATGGCATGTGCTGTAACAGCTTAATATGGCCTTGGCCGTTGCCATCAGCGACAAATCACAGACATAAAAAATCCGGCGCTAGGCCGGATTTTTTATCATTAAGATCCAAGATTAAGAAGCAATCACTGTTTCTTCTTTATTACCGAATGAAGTCTTAAAGACGGTCTTACGCAGTAGTAAATACAAGCCACCCAGCGCCATCCAAATCAGACCCAATTCAAAAGACGATGGCTCCAGATTAATCCATAGCACCCCGATACAAGCAGCACCACACATTGGCAGGATCAAATACACTAGGTGATCCTTCAGTGTCTTATGATGTCCTAATTTCAGGTAGAAATGTGCAATCACAGCCAAGTTGACGAAAGTAAAGGCCACCAGCGCACCAAAGTTAATCAGTGCCAATGCCATCTCCAAATCAAAGAAAATCGCCGACAATGCCAACAGGCCAATCAGCAGCACATTCAGTGCTGGCGTCTGCCACTTAGGATGTACATAGGAGAAAAAGCGCTTTGGCAGAGCCTTATCCCGTCCCATCACATACAACAAACGTGATACCCCTGCATGGGATGCCAGACCTGACGCTAATACCGCCACAGTAGTACATACCAGTACAACAGCTTGGAAGAATTTACCTCCCACATACAGGGCTATTTCCGGTAGTACCGCATCAGGATGCTGGAACCGTGATGCATCAGGGAAATACAGCTGCAGGAAATAAGATACGGTGATAAACAAAATACCACCGATTAATGCTGTCAGCACAATGGCGCGAGGGATCACTCGCTGGGCGTCCTTGGTTTCTTCGCTCAGCGTACTGATGGCATCAAAACCAAGGAACGACAGACATAAAATCGAAGCCCCGGTAAATAGTGCCCCCATATGCATATGCTCGGAGAACAACGGCCGGCTGCTAGCGACGGTCCCCAGACCTTCACCATGGTATACGCCCCATGCGATCAGCGCGATAAACACTAGGATAATACTGAACTGAATACCCACAATCAGGCCATTAAAGTTCGCGACCAGATTAATGCCTTTCAAATTCAGCACCGTCATCACCACAGCAAGGCCAAGGATATAAGTCCATGGTGCCAGCTCCGGGAACATGGCACTTAAATAAATTTTTGCCAGCAACAGGTTAATCATCGGCATAAACATATAGTCGAGCAGCGATGTCCAGCCGACCATAAAACCGATATAGGGATGAAAAACCTTCTGCGCATAGGTATATGCCGAACCGGCTACCGGAAACTTACGGACTAAATGACCATAGCTGAATGCCGTAAATAGCATCCCCAGCAGGGCAAACAAATAGGCCGTGGGAACATGTCCATCAGTAATGTCCGTGACAATGCCGAACGTATCAAATACCGCCATGGGCGTAAGATATGCCAGACCCATTACCACCACTTGCCATAATTTCAGGCTACGTTTCAAACCAACAGGTTGCGCAGACATTAAGCGATCTCCTGTAGTAACGCCGGAGATACCATGGCAATAGGGAAAATTGGGTGAACACCCTGTGAACAAATTACGCCTAGCTGGCGCACGCCGGATAGAGCCGGCACTAAAGCACGAACATGCTTCATTGTGTTCCTCATTAAACTGGTTGTCATGAGATTGCTGCCAATCTCGCTATCATTTCCGGGGGTAATCCGGCCTCTTGTTTTGGTGAAAGTTTTGCCGCAAAACCTTTCTATTCATTGCAGCGGCGGCGAATTGTGCACCCACACTATCCCCTTGACAAGTAATAAAAAACGTAAAATCCAAAAAATTTTTTACGCCCCCTATTTAACAGATAAATCTTGTTTAAATTCATACAGATAGATTTTATGCGCAAATGAGCAAAAAATGCCTAACAAGCCAAAAACATACCCTATCAATCTGATAGTTTTGCCATTGCCATAACAAGGCTCTAAGGCTATTAACTTTTAATGATTAAATTTCGTTCAAGACAAAACTGTTTTGAGCGCGATGAGCAGTTTGTGGTTTCGTCATGCTAAGCAAGAATTGCGCAACAACGTATAAAGCCCTTTTAGTTAAACCTTTAGGCGGCATTTGCGGCACCTTGCTCCACGTTATCGGCTTATCAGATAGCGCAACGACATATCAAAGCCTCTGCTTTGTATAAAGCCCCCCCAAATTACCGCAAAAATAAACTTGAAAGGTCAGCAGGTCTTAGAAAATATGGTTAAAGGAGTAAATAGCAATAGGTGTGATTTTCACAGTATCAATCGCTCGGCCAGCGCACTTGGCTAAAATCAAAAGCTCAGATCGTGAGCGACAAATAAAACCATGCGTTAAATTCGCCTAAATAATATAGATAGGTAAGTGGATAGGTAATAAAGTAAAAGAAAAGTGCGGACAGGAGATACAAAAAAAGCCAGCATAAGCTGACTTTTAAAGTGATATCTCATTGGCGGAGCGGACGGGACTCGAACCCGCGACCCCCGGCGTGACAGGCCGGTATTCTAACCAACTGAACTACCGCTCCGTTGAGATGGGCGCATAATACTGTCAGCCATTTATGTGGTCAAGTGCTTTATGACAAAAAATGATTACCTGCGCAATTAATCAACAAAATCAGACCTAAATGGCACATAGCCCTCACCCTTTCGCAGATAAGTTAACTTTTAGCTTCTTGCGCGCTTGCATCATCCGGCTCATTTAAATCAATCTCATCCAAAGCCGCTGTATCGCCTTCATCTGTTGGCTCATCAGCCGTTGGCCCTTCCGTCAGCAAGGCATCGACATCCTCATTATTTTCTGCCTGCTGTTTCGCCTTTTGCCGCCAGCGCCAGAAAAACATGCCGCCGATACCCAGCAAGAACAAAGTCACATTCGCAACAATAATATTGGTGATAATCCCTTTACGACGGGCCTGTTCCCGTAGGGCTTCTTGTCTGGCCTGCTCTGCGGCAAGGATACGAGGATCAGGCGGTGGTGGTGGTGGCTCGACACGCTGGAAAAACTGCTCCGGCATATCTAATAGAATTTCCCGACCAGAGACCGTCGTGGACACAATTAGCCCGGTTAAACGGTAACCACCATATTCTGTCATTTCCGGCAAAATATATTCATTACTGCCACTGGTCAGCTCCTTAATCTGTATCGGCGCCCCTAAACTGCCCGGCCCAAACATCTCAATATCCAATATGGTATCCGCCGGGGTGATCTTACTGCCGTCTACATCAATCAATAGTTTCCACCGGCCAATTTCATGGTTATCCGGCTCAATCAGGCTGATCTGGATAGGAGATGCTGATAACGTGAGGGGTAATGTCAGTTCTCGAGTAAAAATTTTATTACTGGCAGTAACGGTAAAAGTGTAAGGCCCTAACTTATGACGAAAATTCAATGTTGCCGTAAAAATACCGTCATCGGGCCGTTCATCCTGCATTTGGCCATTATCGGCAAATTTACCCACCGGCAGCACGGCTGACACGGAAATTTCATCTTCAGCGGTAATGACTGGCTCTAATTTAGCCCGCCATTTGACCATAAAATTCAGTCCCGGCATCCGCACCAATTGGCCTTCATCCTCGAACCCAGCCGTTACTTTTAAGCGTTCACCCTGATACAAAGGCTGAGGCAATGCCGCCATTTGTAACTGCAACTTTGAGACTTTCTGGACCTTAGAACCAGGTGCAACTGTGCCAATCAGTTGATAAGGGCCGGGAGTCGGCTTGACGATGGTGATCATATCCCCCGGCATGCCATCTTCCCATTTCACATTGTCAGGGTAGCGGTCGGAATACCATTTACTGCCATCCGGGGTAATCACAATCACAGGCGCTGAGCCATACTCCCGCGCGATCAGCAAGGTAACTTGCTCGGTAAAATGGTCAATACGGAAACGGTTTTGCAGTATCTCTGCCCGGTCGGCAGTCATAGAAGGGGTGGTGCTGTGCCCAACAGCACCCAATTGCAGCGGTATCAGCAGCATCATTATCAGAAGTAAATAAAATCTGCCGGCCTGATGCTGTGGGCTCATACTGATAACTTATCCTCGCCAGAGACATTTCCCGGATTTGGCAACCAAATCCAACCGCTGTTCATGTGTAGAAAGTTCATCGGCTGAAGCGGTAATAACTTTAAGGGCAGGACGATCCGCAGGCAAACGGATAATACCGCCTGCCTCCTGACCCCCTTGGGCACCAAGACTCAAATTAAATTTGGTCTGCCCCCCGGTCATAATTAAATACACATCCGCTAAGATCTCGGCATCGAGCAATGCGCCGTGCAGCTCTCGTCGGGAGTTATCGATGTGATAACGCTTACATAACGCATCCAGATTATTTTTCTGACCTGGATGCAAAAACTTAGCAATCGCTAAGGAGTCAAGCAGCTGACAGATATCTGCCAGTTTAGGCCCTTTAGGCTGTAGCCGTGACAACTCATAATCAAGGAAGCTAACGTCAAACGATGCGTTGTGTGCGACAATTTCTGCGCCGT
Source organism: Shewanella sp. NFH-SH190041 (assembly GCF_024363255.1). NCBI lineage: Bacteria > Pseudomonadati > Pseudomonadota > Gammaproteobacteria > Alteromonadales > Shewanellaceae > Shewanella > Shewanella sp. NFH-SH190041. Next base: position 1,941,040 of record NZ_AP026070.1, on the reverse strand, counting down.
CGACAAACTCTAAAAAACTTTGGGCTATCTGATGGAATCTGGGCTTATCGGCCACATATTCATTGGTGATGCCGTGTACTTGGATGGCTTCTTCATCAATCAGTTGGTCTGGATTGATGTACTCATGGTAATGCCGGCCTGTCAGCTTACGGTTGATAACTTCAACACAGCCAATTTCAATGATCCTATGTCCCTGATAGACCGGGCCTGCACCCTGATTCATACCCGTGGTTTCGGTATCTAGAATAATCTGCCGGCTGGCACTGGAAATGATGTTCATAATAACTTGCAGCCTCTGCCCAAGGATTTGGTTATACTCGTGGTCAATCAAAAGCTAATAGTAGCAAGCGGATGACCGAACTGAAACACATCTCTATTTTTACTGATGGCTCCTGCCTAGGTAATCCCGGCCCTGGCGGCTATGGCGTGGTGATGAAATACAAGTCCCATGTCAAAGAACTATCCGGCGGGTTTGCCCTGACCACAAATAACCGTATGGAGTTGCTGGCACCAATCCTAGCGTTGGAAGCCTTAAAAGAGCCTTGTCGGGTGACGCTCACTTCGGACAGCCAATATATGCGGCAAGGCATTACCCAATGGATACATGGCTGGAAAGCAAAAGGCTGGAAAACCGCCAGTAAAACGCCGGTGAAAAACGTCGATTTATGGCAACGATTGGATAAAGCCAGAGAAATGCACCAAATGGATTGGCAATGGGTTAAAGGCCATGCCGGTCATCCCGAAAATGAGCGTTGTGATGAATTAGCCAGAACTGCGGCAGAAGCTCACCCAGAAGCAGAAGACACAGGGTATCAGCCTAATTAGATAATGCGGCTTTAAATCCTCAAATAGATACAAAATTAATCAAGCTACGTTTTCTGGTATTTATTTTGTAATCTCAAAACTTACTACAGTGCGCAGTAACAACGCTGATTTGGAATAATGCTGAGCTAACGTAACACTTATCAGGCATCACACTGGTCTAGCGTCACTGAATGGAACCTCAGACTGCACTCTTACATGTGTACTAAAATGAGCCAATATTGAATAAATAGCGCTTAAATAAACCAGCTTTAAATACACCATACAGAAATAAACTGTAAGTAACATAACGGCTTTCAAACGGACAGGCATCATCACCTTGTCCGTTTTTTATGCTGAGCACAGCTTGCCATATTGATATAGTGCACTTTTTTATTTTCAACCACACTCCCCTAACCTGTGAATCTGTAATTTAAGCTATTTAGCGGGTAGCTCCACGTTAGGACGATTATGCGGTTGCTGATAGTCAATATCCGGCCCGATTGGCACTATCTGGGTAGGATTGATCATGGGGTGGCTAACATAGTAATGGGTTTTGATATGGTCAAAAGCCACTCTCGCCGCTTGGACCGGCACGACCATCTTGGGTGATAAAATGGCGCAATTTTGCCGCCTCACGTTGGAAGTGGCTATGATTTTTGCCGGTTTCATACCAAGTCTCATGCCATTTACCATCAACCAATAACCCTATCGCGTTTTCTCCTTATATCCTTATTGCCCTACTTCCCTCTGTACTGCCGTTTTACTATTCGTTATGGATTATTTTGTGTCGGAAATTGACCTGTTTCCATAATAAAAACTAACAGCACGCTGACAATCGCCTGCTGTAACACGCCGCCCTGATGCAAAAACTCACCGATCCCAAGACCGGCGGACTATTCACGATAGTACTCTTACAACAAACACCGCAGAAAAAGCATTAAATGTGAACATCATCAATCAGTTATGTAACGAACACTGGATATAATACTCAGTTAGTTGGCTTTTTTTATTCTGCTTATCGCCTCACAACAACACCCTATAACAAAGGAAATACCATGCTGTCCCCTACTTTTTTGCGCAACTTACTGTGCTCAATGTTATTTATCCCGGCCGCATTATTGAGTATCTCTGCATCGGCCACGGATACTGACCGCTTTGCCCATCTACATGGACAATTGAATATCGCCGGAGGCACTGCGCATATTCCGGTGATGAAACAAGCGGCTAGAGCCATTATGACAGCTAACCCAGACATTCGAATTACTATTGCTGGAGGCGGCTCTGGCGTTGGTGCCCAGCAAGCAGCAAAGGGATTGGCAGAGATCGGCAATACCGGCCGAGCATTGAAGCCTGCCGAAGCGGCGCAGGGGTTGGTGAGTTTTCCATTTGCCATTGATGGTGTCGCGGTGATCCTTAATCCGACAAACCCAGTAAAAGCACTGAGCAGCCAACAGGTAGCGGATATTTATGCCGGGAAAATCACTAACTGGCAAACACTGGGCGGGGCAGATAAAACAATCAATCTCTTTACACGGGATGAGGCCAGTGGCACCCGGGCAGTATTTGTGAAAAAGCTGCTACACAATGGCAGTGTGGTGACAAAAGCCAATGTGGTTCCCTCCAATGGTGCAATGAAAACAGCGGTGGCGCGGGATCCGGCAGCTATCGGCTATAGCAGTGTGGGATATATTGACAATACCGTCGTCGCGCCGACACTTGACGGTATTCACCCCAGTAATGAAGCTTGTGCCAATGGGCACTACCCTGTGGTCCGTAAACTCTATATGAATACCAAAGGTGAGCCACAGGGGCTAACTCGCGCTTTTATCGACTTTATCTACAGTCCACAAGGCGCTGGGTATATCCGCAGCAGTGGCTATATTCCCCTCGCTCAGCAATAAATCGGCATTAATGTGATTGCTGATAAACGGCCCCCCCTTAACAGAGGCAATGTAACCGGTTCAGACAGGCTTGCCGCCCTGCTGCCTTGGCTCGCTGGCGGCGTATTTGGCACTATTGTCGCCGTATTTCTGCTACTCGGTTATTTCGCCCTGCCAGTGCTATTTGATGGCAATATCACGCTTTTTAGCCCTATTTGGCGACCCGAACAGGGCCAATACGGCATTATGGCAATGGTTATGGCCTCCGTTATGCTGGCCATCCTTGCCAGTTTGATTGCGCTGCCGCTGGCTGTGGGGATCTGTGGTTTATGCCTCTTTCCCCAATACCGCCGCATCGCAGCCTTACTTCGGGCGCTAATGCGGTTAATGGCCGGGGTTCCCACCGTGGTATACGGTATCGCTGCCGTATTTTTATTAGTGCCATGGTTACGCGATACTTTGCATTACGGCAGCGGTTTTTGTCTGCTCGCTGCCATCCTGATGGTGGTGATCCTTATCTTGCCGGTGATGATCATGTTACTCGATAGCCACTGCCGTGTATTGATGCAGCAGCTCTATCCAACAGCCTCTGCGCTAGGAATGACCTCAAGTCAGATTATTTTGCACCTGATCCTGCCCAGCAGTCGACCTGTGTTGGCTGCCAGTACTCTACTGGGGCTAAGCCGAGCAATTGGCGATACCTTGCTGCCTCTGATGTTGGCAGGTAATGCCCCACAGCTGAGTGCCAATCTATTGGACAGTATGCGGACGCTCACAGCACATATTGCCCTGGTACTGGCCACCGACAGCCATAGCGCCGAATATAACTCACTATTTGCGGCCGGTTTATTGTTATTAAGTGTCAGTACTGTCACTACAATTCTGATCCGAACCATTACCACAAGGTCAGGTGCCAGGAGCCCGCAATCGTGATAAGTTCCCGGCTATTCCATCTCTGGTGCCTGTTTAGCGCGTTATTACTGCTCAGTGTTGTAGGCCTACTGCTTGGCTTTATTGTGGTTAAAGGCTATCCAGCCATGGGGGTCACACTCTATTTTGGCCAAACAGCGCCACTTGATGGCTTATTGGGTTTAGCGCCAATCTGGGACGGGATCTGGCCTGCTTGTGTCGGTACACTCAGTGTTGTCAGTCTGGCATTATTGCTGGCGCTATTTCCCGGTATCGGCTGTGGGATCTGGCTGGCTCAAAGCGCCCCTTCCAGATGCCGCGAATTGTTAACGCTAGCTGTCGATATTCTTGCCGGATTTCCCTCAATATTAATGGGGCTGTTCGGATTTACCCTGATCCTGCTGCTGCGCCAATATCTCCTCCCCAATGCCAACACCAGCCTGTTGTTATCTGCCACCTGCCTTGCATTGCTGATCTTGCCTTATCTGGCAGTAACCACTCGCACCGCACTACTGGCACTGCCCCCATCACTGATGATCACCGCACAAGCATTAGGGATGAGCCGTAGTCAAACATTAGGTTATGTCCTACTGCCTCAAGCTATACGGGGTATCAGCGGGGGTATTATGCTGGCTTTTGGCCGCGCGGCAGAAGACACTGCAGTGATTATGCTGACCGGAGCCGTCGCCAACGCGGGGTTACCTGGCGGGTTATTTGAGCGCTATGAAGCGTTGCCATTCACTATTTTTTATTACAGTGCCCAATATCAAAGCGAAGATGAGCTGCAATTGGCATTTGGCGCGGCTCTGACACTGCTATTTATCACCGCCGGGCTCTTTAGTCTTGCCAGTGCCCTGCTACACCGCACAACAGGAAACACACTATGATTGCTGGCGAAATAGGCCAAATTTCACACCTACATCTAAGCTACCACGGGGAAGCTGCATTAACGGACATCAATCTCAGTTTGCAACGCCATCAAATCCATGTGTTAAGTGGCAGCTCTGGCTCAGGCAAAACCAGTCTGTTGCGCTGTCTTAACCGACTCAATGATTGTTACCCTTATTGCCAAACCCGGGGAGATATTCAGCTAACATTGGCCGGGGAAAATGTGGCGGTCAATCAGCTCAGTCATCATCAGCTAGCCTATCTGAGACAAAAAGTCGGGATGGTATTTCAACATCCACAGCTACTACCTGGCAGTATCGCTGATAATATTATGCTGCCGTTAAAAGTGGTGGCGGGTATGGGTAAAGCCCAAGCGCTAATACAGCTACAATCGGCCTTAGAGCAAGCTGCACTGTGGCAGGAAGTGTGCCAGCGGCTGGATAAACCGGCTCAAATGCTTTCTGGTGGGCAGCAACAGCGCTTATGCCTGGCTCGGGCGTTAGCACTATCCCCCGAAATTTTGCTACTGGATGAACCAACTGCGTCACTTGATCCTGACACCACAGCGATCATTGAAGATTTACTCCTGTCCCTGCGCCGCCGCTATACCATAGTGATGGTGTCCCACAGTGTGGCGCAAAGTAAAAAACTGGCCGATCTGCATTTTCATTTTGAACAAGGCCGATTAGTCGATTAATACGCGCTAACCATCACGCCGTCATACTCAGTGCATTTTATCGTTTAGCGGAAATTTCATAGGCTTGAGACAAAACCATTAGCAGCTTTGCATTAGGAATGCTTAACCCTTTCAAGCTTATTTTAAAGCGACTTAGGGGGGCTTTACTTTATATAAAGATTAAGCAAGACAGTAGTTACCATGTCCTTGCGCTATCTGATAAGCCGATAATGCAATAGACAGTACCTGTGAAAAGCACAGGTTCAAATACAACAAGCGCGATAAAAAACAAAAAGTGCCTGATAAATATCAGGCACTTTCGTCATATGCAATCACAGCAATAAATGCTGAGCGATATAGTCTCTGATTACCACATCAAATCATCAGGGATAACATAATCTGCATACGGATCATCTTCTTCCACTGCCGGCGCGTTATCTTCCTGAGACCAGAGATAACCACACCATTGTGGCACCAGCAGATTCACCCGCTCAGCAAGCTTATGGGGTACCAGGTAACTACTATCATCTAAACGAACAATACCCAACTGCCCCTTAAGGAGTTGCTGTTGTAAGCGATCATTCAGGTATACAGAGAAGATTTTATTCTCCAGTGTGTAGTTAAACTTCACATCAGCGTCAGTTGGCAGGCTCACGGCCAGCTTTTTCACTTCGGTGATCAGCGAGCGCACCTGACCTTTCTCTTGCGCCTGAGCAAAACGCTCTTCATTTAGCGCCTTATCTTTTTCTGCTTGGGCTTTTTTCTGCTCAGCAATCTGCTGTATAAAATCGCTGCTACCGTCATCAACATTGGCTTTACGGTTGCGACGTTTTTGGGTTTTAACATCCCGTACTTTCTGCTTACTGGTTAAACCCGCTTTGAGCAACTGCTCCTGTAATGCATTAGCCATGCTTTTCCCTACCTTTTCTCCCCGACCCATGCCGGCGGCGGTGTTATCACTATTTTAGGTAATCATCCGATGACAATCACCCTCAGTCGTCATTTAACGACCCATTATCTATAGCTGGCATAATAAGAAGTCTTGCCCAGTGCATCAAGGGAGAAACGTTAACATCGCAATCCTGTGGCTGCGTGTGCACAATATTACAGCGCTCCGCTCTGATCACAGTCTAGGTTGCTATCTCTCCGGCAAAACTATGCCGCTATCTAAAAAGATAAAGCTATCGTAGCGATAACTTAGTGCTCATAAACCAAGATATTATACTCTTGCCCCTGATAGCAAAAAGGAGCGCTGAGCGCCCCTTTTATTTACAACATAATCTCACGACAATAGTGACTGATGAATCGCCTGCAAGGCTGCTAATGGATCGGCCGCTTGAGTGATTGGCCGACCAATAACCAGATAGTCTGAGCCTGCCTCGATAGCCATTGCTGGCGTCATCACCCGGTGCTGATCACCCTGTTCACTGCCTAGCGGACGGATCCCCGGGGTAACCAAGTTAAAATCTCGGCCAAATTCAGCTTTCAGCATCTGAGCTTCACGCGCTGAACACACCACACCATCCAAACCCGCTTGTTGAGTTAATGCGGCGAGACGTTTCACCTGCTGCTCTGCGGTCGCCTCAATGCCAATCAGTCGCAATTCTTCATCACTCATGGATGTCAGTACAGTCACAGCGATCAATATTGGCGCATTTTCCCCATACGGCAATAATGCCTTACGAGCAGCCTGCATCATGGCCAGGCCACCAGATGCATGCACATTGGTCATCCACACCCCAAGCTCAGCAGCTGCAGCTACTGCTTTCGCAACCGTATTAGGGATATCATGAAATTTTAAGTCCAAAAACAGATCAAATCCCCGGGCATGAATTTCCCGAACCAACTGAGGACCAAACAGGGTAAACATCTCTTTACCCACTTTGAGTCGACACATGGTCGGATCAAGCTTATCAATTAGATTCAAAGCCGCATTCCGGCTGTCAAAATCCAGGGCTACAACTATGAGTTTATCTGTCATTACTTCTCCAGGGTATCGAATTATTATTCTCCGTCTAAGCCCCGAATCCGCTTGATACTGCCCCAGTTTTTACATGATGGACAGTGCCAGTAAAGCGCATGGGACGGAAAACCACACTCATTACAGCGAAAGGCGGGACGATATTTAATCTGCTGTTCAACCAAATGCTCCAGCATAGACAGACTCTTTTTTGCCTGACCATCTTCAGCCTGTGCGATATGTAACTGCATCAGGTGCTGGAATCCCTTCATGGTTGGATGTCGGTACAACGCATCAAGCACCATGGTTTCAGCCTGCTGCTGCTCCCCTTGTTGCTCTAGACGCTCAGCCAGTGCATTAATCACTGAGGCCCCGGCCCCTTTTTCAATGGCGCGACTTAAATAGCTTTGGTAGCCTGCTTCATCTGGTAATGTCAGGTATGCCTGACGCGCTGTGGCTAATGCATCTGGCACCAATTGAATATCAGCATCCAGTAGCGCACTGAGTTGTTTCAAACACTGACGTAATTCGCCGGTTAACAGGTAAATTTGTGCCAAGGTCAACAATGCTCGGCCACAGAGAGGGTCTTGCTTAAGTGCTTGGAGTAATAATTTAATCTTATCGCTATTCTCTGTCGCTTCATCAGCAAGCTGGCAGTAAAAATGAGCGCTCACAGGCTTCAGGGTCTGTTGCCGTTTACGGCTGATTTTGCGGATAATATCCAGTGCTTTTTGCCACTCTTTGGTCACTTGGTAAATATCGATCAGCAGGGTTTCGGCTTCTTCACTGTGATCATCTTGGCGGACTAGGGTGACAAAAATCTCTTCCGCGCGATCATAAAAGCCGGCGGCAAGATAATCTTTTCCTAATTCCATCATCGCCATATCCCGCTGCTCATCAGGCAGACTTGGCCGGGCGATTAAATTCTGATGGATACGGATGGCGCGGTCGACTTCACCACGTTTACGAAATAATGACCCCAGAGATAAGTGAGTGTCTATGGTTTCATCATCGACATCCAACAAACTGATAAACAGATCCACTGCTTTATCAGATTCATTGGACAGTAAGAAATTCAGACCGGTGAAATAATCCCGGCTCATTTTTTTGCGTTGGTTGGACTGGTTCTGTCTGACACTGCGACGTCCCATATACCAGCCATAGCCTGCCGCTATCGGTAACAACAGAAAAAGCAGTTCAAGCATATCAGGCGTTAACTTCCGGTTGTGGTGCTGACTGCTGTTTTAACTGTCCCTGCAATTGCTCCAACTGACGAGTCTTACGCCGCAGTTGTATCCGCATCCGGGTTAAATGATAAAACGCCATCAGCCAACTGATGATAAAGCCGGCCAAAAATACGATGGCCAAAACCACAGGCAAACGGAACTCACCTTGGGCAATGAAATAACTGATGGTCACCATCTGATCATTACGGGCACCGAATAACAATGCCAGAAAAAAGAGAGCTGCCACCACTAAGGTTGCAATAAACGACTTCACGTTATGCTCCATAAACGCGATTCAATAAGCTGATTATCCAAGAATTCCTACTGACTGACCAGTATTGGCTGCATTCAGATACAAAAAAGCCTCCTTTCGGAGGCTTTTTAACCATTAATTCTTTAATGGTTTAGCATATCAACGCGTTCGCGAAGTTCCTTGCCAGGCTTAAAGTGCGGAACGTACTTGCCGTCCAGCTCAACAGAGGAGCCTGTTTTCGGGTTACGACCCGTGCGAGGCGCACGATAGTGCAGGGAGAAGCTACCAAAGCCACGTATCTCAATACGGTCTCCAGTTTCAAGGGTTGTTGCCATTTGCTCCAACATTTCCTTGATAGCGCTTTCCACCTCTTTCGCCGACAGTTGCGACTGCCTGGTGGCGAGTTTTTCGATCAGTTCGGATTTTGTCATCCTACTTATCCCCTATTATCAAGCCAATAACAGTCGCCTAAACAGGTGCATGTTGCCATGCTCCTATACTACAAGGCGATTACTTGCGAGCTGCTTTGAATGCTTCAGCCATAGCGTTACTGATCACAGCGTCTTCTTGCTTGTTCAGGTTAGCCATTACTTCTTTCTCTTCAGCTTCGTCTTTCGCACGGATAGACAGGCTGATGGTGCGGTTCTTACGATCCACGCCCATGAACTTAGCTTCAACGCTTTCACCTACTGCGAATACAGTAGATGCATCTTCAACGCGGTCACGGCTGATGTCAGCTACACGGATGTAACCTTCAACAGTGTCAGCCAGTTCAACGGTAACACCTTTAGCATCAACAGCAGAAACAGTACCTACAACAATAGCACCTTTCTTCTTGTCAGCCAGGTATGCGCTGAATGGATCGTCTTCAGTCTGCTTAACGCCCAGGCTGATACGCTCACGCTCAGGATCTACAGACAGAACAACTGCACTGATTTCGTCGCCTTTCTTGTACTCAGATACAGCTTCTTCGCCGGTACCGTTCCAAGAGATGTCAGACAGGTGAACCAGACCGTCGATGCCGCCGTCCAGACCGATGAAGATACCGAAGTCAGTGATAGACTTGATCTTACCGGAAACTTTGTCGCCTTTAGCGTAACGAGTAGCGAAATCATCCCATGGGTTGGTCTTACATTGCTTCAGACCCAGAGAAATACGACGACGCTCTTCATCGATGTCCAGAACCAGAACTTCTACTTCGTCACCCAGGTTAACAACCTTAGATGGGTGGATGTTCTTGTTGGTCCAATCCATTTCAGAAACGTGTACCAGACCTTCAACGCCTTCTTCGATTTCAACGAAGCAACCGTAGTCAGTCAGGTTAGTTACGCGGCCAGTCAGACGAGTGTTTTCTGGGTAGCGCTTGCTGATTTCCAGCCATGGGTCTTCACCCAGTTGCTTCAGACCCAGAGATACACGAGTACGCTCACGATCGTACTTCAATACTTTAACAGTGATTTCATCACCAACGTTTACGATCTCAGATGGGTGCTTAACACGCTTCCAAGCCATATCGGTGATGTGCAGCAGACCGTCAACACCGCCCAGATCTACGAATGCACCGTAGTCGGTCAGGTTCTTAACGATACCCTTAACTGCTTGACCTTCTTGCAGGTTTTCCAGCAGAGCATCACGCTCAGCGCTGCTTTCAGATTCAATAACAGCACGACGTGAAACAACAACGTTGTTGCGCTTCTGGTCCAGCTTGATAACTTTGAATTCCAGTTCTTTGTTTTCCAGGTGAGCAGTGTCACGTACTGGACGAACGTCAACCAGAGAACCTGGCAGGAATGCGCGGATACCATTCAGCTCAACAGTGAAACCGCCTTTAACTTTACCGTTGATAACACCGATAACAGTTTCAGCGTCTTCGTAAGCTTTTTCCAGAACGATCCAAGCTTCGTGGCGCTTAGCTTTTTCGCGAGACAGTTGAGTCTCACCGAAACCGTCTTCAACGCTGTCCAGAGCTACGTCAACTTCGTCGCCTACAGCGATTTCCAGTTCACCTTGAGCGTTTTTGAATTGGTCAGCTGGGATTGGGCTCTCAGATTTCAGACCGGCGTCAACCAGTACTACACCGTTTTCGATAGCTACTACAGTACCGCGAACGATAGAACCTGGACGGAATTCCAGTTGTTGAAGGGATTGTTCAAACAGATCAGCAAAAGATTCAGTCATGTTAATTAACTTATTTAATTAAACCACGCGTCGTTCCTGAACGTGGAGTCAGTCAACTTATCCGCATCATCCTTGATACAGATACCTATCGCACCCGCCCTTACAGGCCAGTGTCGGATAATTTGTCAATGATGTACTTAATCGCTTGATCAAGCACTTGTTCAATGCCGATGCCGGTTGTGTCGATCACTTTGGCATCACTTGCCGGTACCAATGGCGCTACTGCCCGGTTCATATCCCGGTCATCTCGCTCTTTGATCTCGGCTAAAAGGCGCTCGATATTAACATCGAAGCCCTTGTCCTGCAACTGATTATAACGCCGTTGCGCTCTTTCTTCGGCACTGGCCGTTAAAAACAGTTTGGCCGGCGCTTCAGGGAACACCACGGTACCCATATCACGACCATCGGCAATCAATCCGGGCGCGGCGCGAAATGCACGCTGACGGCGCAGCAAGGCTTCACGCACCCGGGGAAATGCAGCGATCTTAGAGGCTGCATTTGAGCATTCTTGGGTTCGGATAGCAGAAGAGACATCTTCCCCTTCCAATACCACTTTAACACCATCACGTCCTGCTTCTGTGGTGAACTGCACATCAAGGTGCGCCGCCAACAGGGTGATAGCTTCTTCATTGTCCAACGCCACATTGTGGTGAATCGCCGCCAAGGCTAACACCCGATAAATTGCGCCGCTGTCCAGTAATTGCCAGCCAAAACGCTGAGCCAGTAATTGGCTGATGGTGCCTTTACCGGCGCCACTTGGGCCATCAATCGTGACTACTGGAGCCAGTTCTGACATAAATTCCTCCGCAAAAAATAACTCCCGTCCGTGATATCACCGGATTGAGCGCGCGGCATTATATAACAAGAAACCGGAAAGATCCGTGGATTTTTCCGGTCTGGACGATAAATATCCGATTTTGCTGATAATTACATCAGCGACTTTTCTCCGCCAATTGCGTAAATGCCGCAAAATATCCGGGGAAAGTTTTTGAGGTACAATCGGGATCATTGATGGTCACACCGCAATCGGCTAATGCCAGCAGTGAAAAACACATCGCCATGCGGTGATCATTGTAAGTATCGATATCGGCGTGATGCGGTATCTGTGGTGGCACAATGCGAATATAATCCTGACCTTCCTCAACCTGAGCCCCGACTTTGCGCAATTCAGTGGCCATGGCGGCTAAGCGATCAGTCTCTTTGATGCGCCAGTTATAAATATTGCGTAAACAGGTTTCTCCTTTAGCAAATAACGCAACGACTGCCAATGTCATGGCGGCATCCGGAATATGGTTCATATCCATATCAATGCCGGATAACGCACCGGGTGACACAGTTATCGCATCATCTTGCCAATCAATTTTTGCCCCCATTTGCGCTAAGGCATCAGCAAAACGGATATCTCCTTGAATTGATTGCCGTCCGACCCCGGTTACGGTGACCTGTCCGCCAGCAATTGCCCCTGCAGCCAAAAAGTACGATGCCGATGAGGCATCCCCTTCAACTAAAAATTGTCCTGGAGAGCGGTAATGCTGCCCAGCAGCAATCTCAAAGAGGCGGTAATTATCATGGGTTACGGTAACGCCAAAACGCGCCATCATCTGCAGCGTCAATTCAATATAAGGTTTAGACACCAGCTCGCCATCAATGTGGATCGTCACAGCGCCTTGGGCTAATGGTGCCACCATCAGTAATGCCGTTAAATATTGACTGGATAAACTGCCTGCAATTGAGACATCGCCACCCTGCAGACCTGTAGCATTGACCTTAACCGGTGGGAAACCAGCTTGCTTAAGATAATCAATTTGCGCGCCTAGTTGATGTAAAGCATCGACCAGATCACCAATGGGGCGCTGCTCCATTCGCGGTTCACCGGTCAGAGTAAACTCCCCCTGCCCCAATGTCAGTGCTGCACATAACGGCCGCATCGCCGTACCAGCATTGCCAAGAAACAGACTAAGGGGCTGCATACTACACAATGGACCACCGAGCCCGGTGACAGTACAGATAGATTTATCCGCTGACAGTTGATAGTTCACTCCGAGCTGTTTCAGGGCATCAAGCATATGCCTGATATCATCTGAGTCCAATAAGTTAGTCAGCCTTGTGGTGCCACTGGCCATCGCCGCCAACAACAGTGCCCGGTTAGAAATACTTTTAGAGCCGGGAATATTGACCGTACCATTAACATGTTCAATATGGTTAAGAGTTAACTGCTTCATTAAAAAGCCTATCCTCAGTCAAAAAATCATCGCAGCCATCTGTACTGACACTTTTCACTGACGAGTGCAACTGACAAAGATGGACACAGAGTTATATTTATTTGCGCCCTACGTTACTGAACATCACGCGGGATACAAGCTTTTTTTCAGTCTAAGCACTGACTTGCCACCTTTATTGACACGCTCTGTTTCCATCCCCATACCATCATACCTGAGCCCAATTGCTTATTAAGCGCAAAGTGGCAATCAGACATAACAGCAATACAAACATGAGATCGCTCTACCCGGCCGGTAATTTTTTGCCGCAACAGAAGATTTACCGTTAAGCTGTCTGACAGTATGTGGCCGCAAAAATAATAAAGGTAAACAGCACCATGTTTGAAATCCTGACCCGACTACCCACGGACCCCATTCTGGGCCTACTGAACCAATACCGAGATGACACCAACCCCGCGAAAGTGGATTTAGGCGTAGGCGTCTATAAGGATGAAACCGGACATACCCCAATCCTATCTTGCGTCAAGCAAGCCGAGCAGCAACGATTAACAGAAGAAACGTCCAAGGTTTATATCGGCCCGGCCGGCGCGATGCCATTTAATAAATTGATGACTGAGCTCGCATTTGGCCATAATCATCCCGCATTACTGGCCGATAGGATCAGAACTGTCTCCACTCCGGGGGGAACCGGGGCACTCAAAGTTGCAGCCGATTTTATTCAGCGCTGTCAGCCTGGCGCTGTTATCTGGGTCAGCGATCCGACTTGGGCCAACCACAGCGGCTTATTTAAAACAGCTGGCCTCACGGTCAAAACCTACCCTTATTACGACTATGACAACCAGTGCATCAAGTTTGATGCCATGTGCCAAACGCTGGCGCAGGCGACAGAGAAGGATGTAATTTTACTGCATGCTTGCTGTCATAACCCCTGTGGCGCGGATTTATCCCCAACGCAATGGGACAAATTAGCCACGCTTATTAGTCAAACCGGCAGTCTGCCATTGATTGATATGGCCTATCAGGGATTTGGCCATGGTGTTGATGAAGATGCCTATGGAGTCAGGGTGATGGCAGCCAGCGTCAACAATATGCTGCTGTGCAGTTCCTGCTCAAAAAATTTCGGGCTTTATCGTGAACGTATTGGGGCTTGCAGCCTAGTGGCCAGTGATCCACAACAAGCTGACACGGCATTATCCGTTATGCTGTATGCCATCCGCTGTAATTATTCAATGCCACCGGCCCATGGTGCCGCTATTGTTGCCACGATTCTTGCCAACGCTGAACTGAAAAATCTGTGGCTAGAGGAATTAGCCCTGATGCGTGAGCGGATAAACCACAACCGTACTATGTTGGTTACGCATTTACATGAGCAAAAGGTTGCCAAGGATTTTAGTTTTATTGCTAAAGAAAAAGGCATGTTTAGCTTTTTGGGGATTAACGAGCAACAAGTGCAACAGTTAAAACAGCAATATGGCATCTATATGGTTGACTCCAGCCGGATCAGTATCGCGGGGATCAGCCATCAGAATGTGGATTATCTGGCACGTGCTATTGCTGCCATATTGTAGCCTTTCATAAAAATAAACAACGATATAAATAAAAAGCGGATGTTATGGCATCCGCTTTTTTATAACGCAATATTTGTTCACACTGCGAGCACTTTTCAACAATCTGGTTATTGCCCTAAGATAACAAATACAACTGCCTATGCCACCTCACTGTAGGGAAAAGTACTGGTGGAAAGACTGGCTCCAATAACCCAATTAGCGCTTAATGCTGCTATCACCTAAACCATGAACTGAGTGACTAACCAAATGGTTACTCCACTTAGGCATGCTGCTCGGCAAATTCGGTCATAAAGTTAACCAGCGCCTGCACCCCTTCATAGGGCATAGCATTATAAATACTGGCGCGCATGCCACCGACAATACGGTGCCCCTTCAATGCTAACAGACCTCGAGCTTCCGCCTGAGCCAGAAATTCGCCATTTAAGGATTCATCAGCCAGATGGAAGGTCACATTCATCCGGGAGCGATTTTCTTTGGCCACATTATTGCGATAGAAAGGATGAGAGTCGATACAATGATAAAGGAGTTTAGCCTTATGGATATTATTCAAATCCATGGCACTGACGCCGCCATGTTCCTGCAACCAAGCAAACACTTCCCCGGCCAGATACCAGGCAAAAGTTGGCGGCGTGTTAAACATGGAGTCATTATCCCGCGCCAGGCGGTAATCTAAAATAGATGCTTGAGTCAGACTAGGAAGTGATAGCAAGTCCTGCCGCACAATCACAATAGCCAGCCCACTTGGCCCGATATTTTTCTGTGCGCCAGCATAAATCAAACCAAAGCGACTCACATCGATTTCACGGGAAAGAATATTAGAGGACATATCGGCCACAACCGGCCATGGGCAGTCGATATTTTCAAAAATCTCAATGCCATCAACTGTTTCATTAGGGCAATAATGCAGATAACGGTAATCCTCGGCCGCCCCGGACAGTGGTGAAAGTTCAACATGACGGATACCGTCATCTTCAACACAAATATCGACCACATCAATTTGCGCATGCCCGGCAATTTTTTGGGCTTCTTCTGCCGCGGCTTTCGACCATTGGCCACTCACCAGATACAAGGCCCGACCATGGCTACCAAGCAGGTTGCTTGCGACCGCAGAAAACTGTCCGCGACCGCCACCATGCATAAACAGCACATGGTAATTATCCGGAATAGCCATTAACTCACGCAGTCGCTGTTCCGCTTTTGCCGCCACAGCCATATAGTCTTTACTGCGGTGGCTGATTTCCATTACGGACACGCCATGTCCTTGCCAATCTACAAATTCCTTTTGCGCTTTATGCATCACTGCCGTTGGCAACATGGCCGGTCCGGCACAAAAATTATAAATCGCGCTCAACTCCTTACTCCTTCACTGCATGTTGGCGATATAAAAAACGGGCATCAAAAGATGCCCGTTAATGTCACAATTACTCGTCAGCCGGTTGCACCGGATCATCTGCTGGACGGGTATCATCCTGAGCTGCGGCAACCTCACCTTCCAGTGCCTCTGGCAACTCGTCGGCTTCGATTTCATCGATACGCTGCAGACCTACGACAGTTTCATCGTCTGCCACCCGGATAATACGAACACCCTGAGTGTTACGGCCAATAATGGACACGCCGTCAGCCGGAGTACGCACCAAGGTACCCTTATTGCTGATCAGCATCATTTCATCATTTTCACCGACTTGGACTGCACCCACAACCGCGCCATTACGCTCACTGACCTTGATGGATACCACACCTTTAGTGCCACGGCTCTTCGCTGGGTATTCATGCAATTCAGTACGCTTACCGTAACCGTTTTCAGTCACAGTCAAAATAGCGCCATCACCTTTAGGTACAATCAAAGAAACGACTTCCTGACCGTCTTCCAGTTTGATACCACGAACACCTGTGGCTGTACGGCCCATTGGGCGTACCCCTTTAAACTGGATTACTGGCTGGCCATTTTCATCCAGTACAGGATTGCCGTTGTCATCCAACTGGGCAATTTCTTCACCTTCTTTAAAGCGAACCACTTTACCTTCGTTGGAGAACAGCATGATGTCATCATCACCATTGGTGATATCTACACCGATCAGCTGATCGCCATCTTTCAGGTTCACAGCAATAATGCCGTTAGCACGTGGACGGCTGTATTCTGTCAGTGCAGTCTTCTTCACGGTACCGTGAGAGGTTGCCATCACAATATACTTATCCGCTTCGTATTCCCGTACTGGCAGAATCGCGGTGATACGCTCACCGTCAGACAATGGCAGCAGGTTAACAATCGGCTTACCTCTTGCTTGACGGCTGGCCAGCGGCAGCTGGTAAACCTTCAGCCAGTACATCTTACCGAAGTCAGAGAAACACAAAATGGTATCGTGGGTATTGGCTACCAGCAGTTTTTCAACGAAATCTTCGTCTTTCACCTTGGTTGCAGCTTTACCCTTACCACCACGGCGTTGTGCCTGATAATCAGTCAGCGGCTGATATTTGGCATAACCGGTATGAGACAGGGTAACTACCACGTCTTCTTCATTGATCAGATCTTCCAAGCTGATATCAATTTCATTGGCATTGATTTCAGTGCGGCGGGCATCACCGAATTGCGCCAACACTTCTTCCAGCTCTTCTTTGATCACTTCCATCAGACGCTCTGGACTGCGCAGAATAAACAGCAGCGCGGCGATAACTTCCAGCAGCTCTTCATACTCAGCCAGGATCTTTTCATGTTCCAGACCGGTCAGCTTGTGCAGACGCAGGTCCAAAATCGCCTGAGCTTGTTGCTCAGTGAGGAAATACAGACCATCGCGGATACCGAATTGAGGCTCCAGCCATTCAGGGCGGGCAGCATCATCACCGGCTTTTTCCAGCATGCCCTGAACATTGCCCAGTGCCCAGCCTTGTTCCACCAGCTTAACTTTGGCGTCGCTAGGACTTGGCGAGGCTTTGATCAGTGCAATAATCGGGTCAATATTGGCCAGCGCCACCGCCAATGCTTCCAGAATATGGGCACGGTCACGGGCTTTACGCAGTTCAAATACGGTACGGCGGGTCACAACCTCACGGCGGTGCAGAATAAAGGCTTCCAGCATCTCCTTAAGGTTGAACAGTTTAGGCTGACCATTAGCCAGAGCCACCATGTTGATACCAAACGAGGTCTGCATCTGAGTCTGGGAGTACAGGTTATTCAGTACCACCTCACCCACTTCACCGCGCTTGATCTCAATCACGATACGCATACCGTCTTTATCAGACTCGTCGCGCAGGCCACTGATACCTTCAATCTTCTTATCTTTAACCAGCTCAGCAATCTTTTCGATCAAACGAGCCTTGTTAACCTGATAAGGAATTTCGGTGACGATAATACGCTCGCGGCCATTGTGTTCCGTTTCCACTTCGGCTCGGGCGCGCATAATGGCTTTACCCCGACCGGTATGGTAGGCGTCGATAATCCCTTTGCGACCATTAATAAAGGCAGCCGTTGGGAAATCTGGGCCAGGAATGTAATCCATCAGCTGTTCAATGGACAGCTCAGGAGCATCAATCAATGCCAGACAGCCCTGAATCACTTCATTGAGGTTGTGTGGCGGAATATTAGTTGCCATACCAACGGCGATACCGGATGCACCGTTTACCAGCAGGTTCGGGATCTTAGTTGGCAGAACAGCGGGGATCTGCTCGGTACCGTCATAGTTTGGTACGAAATCAACAGTTTCCTTATCCAGATCAGCCAGCAGCTGATGCGCCAGCTTTTGCATCCGGATCTCGGTATAACGCATTGCCGCAGCAGCGTCACCGTCGATGGAACCAAAGTTACCCTGACCGTCTACCAGTGTGTAGCGCAGGGAGAAAGGCTGTGCCATACGCACAATCGTGTCATAAACTGCACTGTCACCGTGAGGGTGATATTTACCGATTACATCACCGACAACACGGGCTGATTTTTTGTAGGGCTTATTCCAGTCATTTTTTAGTTCATTCATTGCGAACAGCACACGACGGTGAACCGGTTTCAAACCGTCCCGCACGTCAGGCAATGCCCGCCCTACAATCACACTCATGGCGTAATCGAGGTACGAATTCTTGAGTTCGTCTTCAATATTAATTGGCGAAATTGATGAAGCCAGATCAGTCATAAACTGCTCGATCCCCTGAAAATTTAGCTGACGACCTGTAAAGGCGATCAATACTCAGCTAACAAACGTGATTTGGCATTCTAACACAGTTATTTATTGTCGCCAGACCTTACCCTGAATCAAATAAGCAAGCTCGGCATACCAGCATAAAAAGCCAGCATTAGTGTGTAAAAAGTCCGGAATAGATCACTGAAATAAACACAAAACCGGATAATGGCTATTTTCCCTGTTTACTATTTAAGCGTTATCGATAAATAAAAATCTGATGCCAATCTGTTTTCCAGTGATCCCTTTATTGTTTTATATTTCGCCTCTGCCGCATAATGTCCGGGTTTAGCTAAATTAAAATCAATAACAGGTTAATCCATGGAACAGCATCAAAATGTCGACCCCAGTGAAATCGCCAAATTTGAAAAAATGGCTGCCAGCTGGTGGGATCCCAACGGTGAATTCAAGCCCCTGCATCAACTCAACCCGCTGCGGCTCAATTATATTGACGATCATGCCGGTGGCATCTTCGGTAAAGCCGTGTTGGATGTCGGCTGCGGCGGCGGTATTTTATCTGAGAGTATGGCGCGTCTTGGGGCCAGGGTAACCGGTTTAGATATGGGACAAGAGCCCTTGGAAGTGGCCAAGCTCCATGCACTGGAAACCGGCGTATTGATTGATTACTGCCGCGATACCGCAGAGCAGCATAGCCATGACCATCAGGCGCACTATGACGTTGTCACCTGTATGGAAATGCTTGAGCATGTCCCAGATCCTCAATCAGTCATCCAAGCCTGCTGTGAGATGGTCAAGCCCGGCGGTTGGGTATTTTTCTCTACCATCAACCGTAATCTGCGCTCTTATGTGGAAACCATTATCGGAGCTGAATATCTATTAAAGATGCTCCCGATCGGGACCCATGATCACGGTAAATTTATCAGGCCCTCTGAGCTGATGGCGATGGTGGACAATACTGAACTGTTAAATCGAGATGCGGCGGGGATCACCTACAACCCCCTCACGGGTTTGTTTAAATATACCGCCTGCGTGGATGTCAATTATATGATTGCCACCCAAAGAGCCGAGTAAGCTTAACAAAGCCTAGATATTGGAATTGGATATGCCTGTTGACACACGAATGCTCACCATTCATTGCGCGTCATTCATGCAGTGCATGTGTAAGAGCATCGAGGCACAAAGTGATTGTTGCTAATACTGTGACTACAGGCATATCTGTCATATACCAAGCGGGATAAATCAGTGACCCAACACCAGACATCTAAAACAGCGTCAGCGCCCCAGCCCTCACCGTCATCCTTAACGCTGCCGATTCAGGCCGTCCTCTTTGATTTAGACGGCACTTTAGTAGACACCGCGCCGGATTTAATTGCCGCGCTTGATTGTGCCCTGCAAGAAGCGGGACTCCCTTGCTGTAATGCCAAGCTCATGCGACCAGCAGCCTCCCATGGCAGCTTGGCCATGGTGCAAGCTGCCTGCCCGGATATGCCAGCGGCGACTCAACAGGCGTTACAACAACGGATGCTGCACTGGTATAACACGGTCAATGGCCAACATGCGCAGTTGTTTGCAGGCATGGAGACATTACTGACGTTTTTGCGCTCTCGTCAGATCCCTATTGGGGTGATTACCAATAAGCCGGCCCGCTTTACCCGCCCCCTCTTACAACGGATGGGGCTATTGCCATTGATGCAGTGCGTAATAAGTGGTGATAGCTGCACCCGCAATAAACCGGACCGCGCCCCGATGTTATTGGCGGCGCAGC
Source organism: Shewanella sp. NFH-SH190041 (assembly GCF_024363255.1). Classification (NCBI taxonomy): domain Bacteria; kingdom Pseudomonadati; phylum Pseudomonadota; class Gammaproteobacteria; order Alteromonadales; family Shewanellaceae; genus Shewanella; species Shewanella sp. NFH-SH190041. The sequence goes on along the minus strand of NZ_AP026070.1, from coordinate 1,920,590 downwards.
AGTGTAATATGGCCCCGCAGTCAGTGCTGTATCTGGGGGATGCCGAGCGTGATCTGCTGGCCGCTCAGGCGGTGGGCATGCAAGGCGGCGTGGCACACTGGGGCTATATCGGCCCGCAGGATCACCCCGAAAACTGGCCATCAACCATCATGTTGGCTAATCCAGCGCAACTGACTTTACTGCTTTAAAGCAAATGTAAAGCAGTAAATCGTCCGATTAATCCGGTTGGTTGTTATTTTTGCAATCGAACTGACAAAATGCGGCAGCTGAAAAATCAGCCTAATGGCTGAAGTGCTTTGCAAATTCAGCTCTGGGGGTTAGCTGCCGCTAACTGCGCTGATTATCCTCATGATACTCACAGATTATCCCCACAAACGCATCTTGCAAATCAGCCAATACCTCACTATCTTGTATCTGAAATCCAAAAACACACCATATATTGTGTTTCAGCCTAAATAAGCACAAATTTCAGCCTCACGGACAACAGATAAAAATCAGCTAAAAGTGATCTGAAATACCCCTGTTGCAGCAGATTTTACAACAGCGCCGGGCTAAAACAGAAAAATATAGGGTAAACCGCCATTTTTACAGATATTTTCAAGGCCAATCTTCAATGAATAGCAATATGACAGTGACCAAACGTAGTGGTGAACGGGAAAACATTGACCTGGACAAAATCCACCGTGTCATTACTTGGGCAGCCGAGGGGTTGGACAAGGTTTCCGTCTCGGAAGTGGAGCTGCGCTCTCACCTGCAATTCTATGATGGCATTCCCACTGAAGCGATTCATGAAACCATTATCAAAGCCGCCGCAGATCTGATCTCGCCAGAGTCACCGGACTATCAGTTCTTGGCCGCCCGACTGGCAGTATTCCACCTGCGTAAAAAAGCCTATGGCCGTTTTGAGCCACCAGCACTGTATGACCATATCACTCGCCTGGTGGATCTGGGCAAATATGACCGCCACCTGCTGGAAGATTACAGCAAAGAAGAGTTAGATATTCTCGACAGCTATGTGGATCACTGGCGCGATATGACGTTCTCATATGCGGCGGTAAAACAGCTGGAAGGCAAATACTTGGTGCAGAACCGGGTGAGCGGAGAAGTGTATGAGAGCGCGCAGTTCCTCTACATTCTGGTTGCAGCTTGCCTATTTGCCCGTTACCCACGTGAAACCCGGCTGCAATACATCAAAGATTTCTATGATGCGGTGTCTACCTTTAAGATTTCGCTGCCCACTCCCATTATGTCGGGTGTGCGGACGCCTACCCGTCAGTTCAGCTCCTGCGTGCTGATCGAGTGCGGTGACAGCTTAGACTCCATCAATGCGACCGCCTCCTCCATCGTTAAATATGTCAGCCAGCGTGCAGGCATTGGTATCAATGCTGGCCGTATTCGCGCGCTGGGCAGCCCAATCCGTGGCGGTGAAGCCTTCCATACTGGTTGCTTGCCGTTTTATAAATATTTCCAGACCGCAGTGAAGTCATGCTCCCAAGGTGGCGTGCGCGGTGGGGCCGCTACACTGTTCTACCCTATTTGGCATTTAGAAGTGGAATCCCTGCTGGTACTGAAAAATAACCGCGGGGTGGAAGATAACCGTATCCGCCATTTGGATTACGGCGTACAGCTCAACAAGCTGATGTACACCCGACTGATCAAAGGTGGCAATATTACCCTGTTCAGCCCATCGGATGTACCCGGTCTCTATGATGCCTTCTTTGAAGATCAGGATGAATTTGAACGCCTGTACCTACAGTACGAGCAAGATGACAGTATCCGTAAAAAGGCAGTGAGAGCATCAGAGCTCTTTTCACTGCTGATGCAGGAGCGCGCCTCCACCGGTCGTATTTATATCCAGAATGTGGATCACTGTAATACCCATAGCCCGTTTGATGCCAAGGTTGCGCCAATCCGCCAGTCTAACCTGTGCTTGGAAATTGCATTGCCAACCAAACCACTCAATGCCGTGGATGACGCTGAAGGGGAAATTGCCCTTTGTACACTGTCGGCGCTGAACCTGGGCGCAATTGATAACTTAGCTGAGCTTGAGCATTTAGCCGACCTCGCCGTACGGGCATTAGATAGCCTGCTGGATTATCAGGACTACCCGATTAAAGCGGCGCAAAATGCATCGATGAATCGTCGCACCTTAGGTATTGGCGTGATCAACTTTGCCAATTATCTGGCCAAACACGGCGTGAAGTACTCAGATGGCAGCGCTAACAACCTGACCCATAAAACCTTTGAAGCCATGCAGTATTACCTGCTGCAAGCGTCAATGAAGCTGGCCCGGGAGCAAGGTGCCTGCCCATCCTTTGCTGATACCAACTATGCCAAAGGGATCTTGCCCATTGATACCTATAAGCGTGAACTGGACAAGATCACCAATGAGCCGCTGCATCTGGATTGGGAAGGGCTACGCCAGGATATCGTGCGTCACGGCCTGCGTAATTCAACTCTGTCAGCACTGATGCCATCAGAGACCTCATCGCAGATCTCCAATGCCACCAATGGTATTGAGCCACCACGCGGGCTTATCAGTGTGAAAGCCAGTAAAGATGGCCAACTGAAACAGGTGGTACCGGATTTTGACGAGCTGAAACACAATTATGAGCTGCTGTGGCAGATGCCGAATAATGAAGGCTATCTGCAGCTGGTGGGAATTATGCAGAAATTTATCGATCAGGCGATTTCAGCAAATACCAATTATGATCCAGCCCGCTTCCCCGGACATAAAGTGCCTATGCAGCAGTTGCTTAAAGATCTGCTGACGGCGTATAAATTAGGGGTTAAGACCCTTTACTACCATAACACCCGGGATGGCGCATCAGATCACTATGATGAACTGACGGCCATAGAGCAGGAAGACGATGGCTGCGCAGGCGGGGCCTGTAAGATCTAAACCGTTTTAGTGTTATACCCTGGGGCCGAACAGGCCCCTTTGTCAGGAACAGAGCAATATGGCTTATTCAACCTTTTGTCACACCCCTAATGACCCGACTAAAGAGCCGATGTTTTTCGGTCAGCCGGTCAACGTTGCCCGCTATGATCAACAAAAATACGAAGTTTTTGAAAAGCTGATTGAAAAGCAGCTGTCTTTTTTCTGGCGGCCAGAAGAGGTGGATGTCAGCCGTGACAAAATTGATTACGGCAAACTGCCGGATCACGAACAGCATATCTTTATCTCCAACCTGAAGTACCAGACTCTGCTGGACTCCATTCAGGGCCGCAGCCCCAATGTAGCATTTTTGCCACTGGTCTCGTTGCCGGAATTAGAAACCTGGATTGAGACCTGGTCATTTTCAGAAACCATTCACTCCCGCTCTTATACCCATATCATCCGTAATATCGTCAATGACCCGGGTAAAGTGTTCGACGATATCGTGGTTAACAAAGAGATCCTGAAGCGGGCAGAAGATATTTCCGTTTACTATGACGAGCTGATCCGCCTCACCCAGGTATATGAACTGCACGGCGAAGGCACCCACACCACAACCACAGGTGAAGTCACTGTTTCACTGCGTGAGCTGAAAAAGCGGCTTTACCTGTGCATGATGTCTGTGAATGCCTTGGAAGCCATTCGCTTTTATGTCAGCTTTGCCTGCTCTTTTGCCTTTGCTGAGCGCAAAGTCATGGAAGGTAACGCCAAAATTATCCGTCTGATCGCTCGGGATGAAGCACTGCACCTTAATGGCACCCAGCATATGATCAACCTGATGCAAGCGGGTAAAGATGATCCTGAAATGGCTGAAATTGCCCGGGAATGTCACCAAGAAGCCTATGAGCTGTTTGTGCGGGCAGCCGAGCAGGAAAAAGCTTGGGCTCACTACCTGTTTAAAGATGGCTCCATGATCGGTCTTAATGAGCAGATCCTGTGTCAGTATGTGGAATACATTACTAACCAGCGCATGAAGGCGGTTCATCTGCCACTGCCCTATGCCGAAATCAACAATCCACTGCCTTGGATGAAAAACTGGCTGGAGAGTGATTCAGTACAGGTGGCACCACAGGAAGTGGAAGTCTCCTCTTATTTAGTAGGCCAGATTGATTCGGCCATTGATGAAAACGAATTTTTGGATTTCGATCTCTAAGCTTGACGCCAGCGCGCAATTCGCTGATATTCGCCCCACTGACTTCAACTCAGCTGGGGCGTAATTTCCCCCGGTATTGTCAGTCACAATCCGGCTGCTCAAGCAAGCACAGAAAGCCAACACACATAAAGAGCAAAATATGGCGAACCCTTGGGGCTGGGATACAAGGTTAACGTCATCGCTTTAAGGCAAGAGTTTTAAGATAATTTTGCGTTATTTTGGGTAAGTAAGATGGTATTTAAAAAAGCGCCTATCGTCAGTTGCGGTAACCAACCTGTGTTACTGTTCCAAGAGCCGCACCGCACACTACTCAGTGCTCTAGAAGCCAAAAAAGTCCGTATCTTTTCTGAATGCCGCAGTGGATTTTGCGGCGCTTGCAAAACCCGGCTACTGCAAGGAGAAGTGCGTTATCTTACGCCGCCGCTGGCTGCGTTGGGGGAGAATGAATGTCTGCCCTGCTGCTGCGTTCCTGTCACTGATATCAGCTTAGATCTTAGCTGTGAAGGCGCCGAAATCGCCAAACGCCAAGCTTACAATCCGGTTAAACAGGCACTGGAAACCAGCTGAACCCACGCAAACGCATCCCACTACCTGTTTAACCGCATTCCTCTACATGTTTAACCAAATGTTGTTTGCCACCATTTTGCGCCCGCCCAGCATATTTCATCACAGCGATAGCATTAACATATCACGCCCGAACAGCAATGCTGCCGGGCGTGATATTGTTGATAGTGAGTAGAGAAAAAAACGTACCGCGCTTATTACGGCTTACAACTGCAGTGCCAATTCGACGCCCTGACGAATAGCCCGCTTGGCATCCACTTCTGCTGCCACATCAGCGCCGCCAATCACATGCACCGGCAAGCCAAGGGCTTGCAACTCATCAACCATCGCTAGATTTGACTCCTGCCCGGCACACAGCACTACGTTATCTACCGGCAACACTTCTTCCCGGTCATCAATAATAATATGCAGCCCCTGCTCATCAAATTTGTCATATCGGACACCTGTGAGTACCTTCACCCCATGTTGTTTAATCACACTGCGGTGTACCCAGCCACTGGTTTTCCCCAATCCTTTACCGGCTTTAGTGGTTTTACGTTGTAGCAAATACACTTGCCGCGCCGGATTTTGGTGCACTTCTCCGGCGACCGCTAACCCACCCGCCTGACGATATTGAGTATCAATGCCCCATTGCTGGTACCAAATTTCCGGATTAAGAGTACTGGATTGCCGCTCACACAGATAATGAGCCATATCAAACCCGATCCCGCCAGCGCCAATCAGGGCAACCTTATCCCCGACACTCACTTCTCCACGCAATACCTGCTGGTAAGTCACCACTGCGGGATGATCAAAGCCCGGCAACGCCAGATGGCGCGGCACCACCCCACTGGCGACCACCAGCTCATCAAAGGTTTCTTGCTGTAATAGCGCTGGCGTTAACCGGGTCTTAAGCCGCATTGTCACCCCATGGCGCGCTAGCTGATTGATAAAGTAACGAATAGTTTCATTAAACTCTTCTTTGCCGGGAATTTTACGGGCCAGATTAAACTGCCCCCCCACTTCGCTACTGGCTTCAAACAGTACCACTTTGTGACCACGCTGGGCGGCATACAGGGCAAATGACATTCCGGCCGGGCCTGCGCCCATCACCGCTATCCGTTTTGGTTGCTCCGTCGCGGTAATCGGCATTTCAGTTTCATAACAAGCGCGGGGGTTGACCAGGCAACTGGCGCGCTTCATAGCAAAGGTATGGTCTAAACAGGCCTGATTACAGCCGATACAGGTATTGATAAGGTCACTCTGCCCGGCCGCAGCTTTATTGACGAGTTCAGGATCAGCCAGAAACGGCCGCGCCATCGACACCATATCGGCCTGCCCGGATGCCAAGATCTGCTCAGCAAGCTCCGGGGTATTAATGCGGTTGGTGGCCACCAGCGGCACAGAAACCTGTTGTTTCAGCTTTTGCGTCACCCAGGTAAAAGCGCCCCGTGGTACAGAAGTGACAATGGTGGGAATTCTGGCTTCATGCCAGCCAATGCCGGTATTGATAATCGTAACGCCAGCCTGCTCCAACCATTTGGCTAACGTCACCACTTCATCCCAGCTAGAACCGTTATCCACCAGATCCAGCATCGACAAGCGGAAAATAATAATAAAGTCTTCACCGACCGTTTCACGGATCCCTTTCACTATGTCTAAGGCAAAACGGCAGCGGTTTTCAAAGCTGCCGCCCCAACTGTCGGTGCGTTCATTGGTCCGGCGGCAAATAAACTGATTAATCAGATAGCCTTCTGAGCCCATAATCTCTACCCCGTCATAACCGGCTCGCCGCGCTAAGCGGGCACTGCGGCAATAAGCAGAGATAGTCCGGCGCACCTGACCATCGGACATGGCACTGGGTTTAAAAGGACTGATCGGCGCTTTAATGGCACTGGGTGCCTGACTGAAAGGATGATAACCATAGCGGCCGGCATGCAGGATCTGCATACAGATTTTCCCGTCAGCCTGATGCACTGCATCTGTCACGATACGGTGGCGTTTAACCTGCCAAGGAAAGCTCAGCTGAGCTGCATGGGGAGCCAAACGCCCGCGAAAATTGGGCGCGATACCGCCCGTCACAATCAGGCCAACCCCGCCTGCTGCCCGCTCGCGGTAAAATGCTGCCAATTTCTCAAACCCGCCTTTTTCCTCCTCCAGCCCAGTATGCATGGAACCCATCAACACCCGATTTTTCAGCCGGGTAAAGCCCAAATCCAATGGCGCAAGTAAATGGGGAAATGCCGACATGTAAACATCCTTTTTAAACAAGTAATTGAATTGAGCATACCCTGTGCTATCGCTTAGCTCAACCAAGCAACTGATCACATTGATAACCAAGAGTTATATCCGTAACACATTTCATCTGTCCCGTTCATCCAGCCCCTTTAACCGCAGCAAAGCGCCAACACAGGGCTAACGTAAGCGGGCATAAAACGTGGCGAAACACCCTCAGTTACAAATCTAGGTAACATTGTGGCGTACTCATGGCACATTCTGGGTTAGCATTAAGGGTAAACTTTTGTAAAGGAGCGACTTTTATGTCGAAAACGCTTTCTTTTTTCAAGCGTATCTTGCAGGTGCTGTGGCACACCATTAATGGCACCCGAAAACTCTTTCTCAACCTGCTGTTCTTAGCGCTACTGGTTGGTATCGTGGTAGCGCTGAGCGATGAAGAGCCGGTGCAGATTGCCGATCACTCTGCTCTGGTGCTGAATTTAAACGGCAATATCGTCGATCAAAAACGTTATGTTGATCCCCTCTCCGCCGCGTTGTCACAAAGTGGCCCGGAAAAACAGGGGCAGGAAATTCTGCTCAGTGACGTGATCCGGGTTATCGACAATGCTGCCGATGACAGCCGCATTAAACTGATCGTGCTGGATGTCGGCAATATGGGACAAGCCGGGATCAGTAAGCTGCAGGCTGTGGGTGATGCCCTCAACCGCTTTAAACTGGCCGGTAAGCAGGTCATTGCCGACGGTAACTTTTTCACCCAGCAGCAATATTATCTTGCCAGCTTTGCAAATCAGATTTACCTCAACCCAGAAGGCGCTGTGGTCATAGATGGACTGGCGCGCTACCGGCTGTACTTCAAAAGTGCGCTGGATAAGTTAGATGTCAGCACCCATATCTTCCGGGTCGGCACATTTAAATCAGCCGTTGAGCCTTATATGCGCGACTCTATGTCTGAAGCCGCTAAACAGGCAAACAGAGAACTGATGCAGGGGTTATGGCAATCCTACTCCGAGCAAGTGGCGGCCAATCGTAATATTGCCCCCACCAATTTAGCCCTGAGTGCCAGCCATTACTTAACCGCCTTGGATAAAGCCAACGGCAGCCCAGCTGAGCTGGCAATGCAGATGAAATGGGTCGACGGCCTGCTGACAGAGGATGCCTTCAATACCCTGATGCAAGATAAAGTTGGCAAAGCAAAAGGTAAGCCGGTATTTAATCAGGTTAACTTTGAGCAATATCTGTCCCAGTTGCCCAGCACTGACTTGCCACTGGCGAAAGAAAACATCGCCATTGTTGTTGCGAAAGGCAAAATTTTAAATGGTAAACAGCCTGCCGGTGAAATTGGGGGAGAAAGCACCTCTGCCCTGCTGCGCAAAGCCAGATTTGATGATGACATTAAAGCCGTCGTCTTGCGGGTTGACAGTCCTGGTGGCAGTGCATTTGCCTCGGAACAGATCCGCCAAGAAGTACTGGCACTGAAAGCTGCGGGTAAACCGGTTGTTGTCAGCATGGGCAGTTTAGCGGCCTCTGGCGGCTACTGGATTTCTGCCAGCGCCGATTATATTTATGCCACCCCGACCACCATCACCGGCTCTATCGGGATCTTTGGCATGTTCACCACCTTTGAGAAAACCTTGGCCAAACTGGGGATTCATACCGACGGTGTCGCCACTACAGACTGGGCGGGGCTGTCTGTTACCCGTCCCCTGTCACCCGAGGTAGGTCAAGTCATTCAGCGGTATATTGACCGTGGTTATCAACAATTTATCTCGCTGGTGGCCAATGCCCGCCATATGACAACAGCCAAAGTCGACAGTATTGCCCAAGGGCGGATCTGGACAGGGAAAAAGGCATTAGAGCTAGGCTTGGTTGATGCCCTAGGAGATATGCCGCAAGCGGTTGCTAAAGCCGCAGCGCTGGCAAAACTGAAACAGTATGACACCCGGGTGATTGAGCAGCAGTTATCCCCGGAGCAGGAGATTATCCAACAGATGTTCTCCACCATGGTCAGCTATCTGCCGCCATCAGCAGTAACAGCAACCCAACTGGATCAGCTACTGGGCAAAGTGCGCAGCGAAGCACAAACCCTAGCTAGCTTTAACGATCCAAACGGCGTCTACCTCTACTGCGACAGCTGCCAGTTCTAACCTGCCACCTGTTATTTATCATAAAAAGTCAGACTGCTTTTAATTACTAAAGCAGTCTGGCAAATGGTTAAAATTCATATTGAGCAGCATTACCGGCCGCTTTGCGAAGCTCGATACAATAAGCGCACGCCCCCAATAATAAAGCGTCCCGATAATATGATTATCTTGGTGCTTTATTATTGCTAGCCGCTGAGTAAATCTAGTGAGAAAAACAAACATTGAAATGTTGTTCACCAGTAAAATTTTTAACTTTAGTGCCTGCAAAGAAAGAAGCTCTATCAGGGATAGTCACTAACACTAACGTGAATTCGTCTAGAAGCCTTCTGTCATATTGTCAATTCAAGGGTTCATCTGAACTGACAGCTTACTAAAACACATCTGCCCTATTATCAGTTACAGTCAAATCCCTCTTTTGATTTTTAACTAATATTCACCGTAGATAAACTCATGGAAAAACCAAAGTACATAAAAATTAATTTTTTATGATTTTAATCACTAAATTATCGGTTTCATTAAAGGTGAAATCTTCCCGCTTGTAAGCTATAACGCCAATCCTTTAATTATGTTCGGATTGACCATATAAATGGAGATAGTGCATAAAAACAATTAAACACTGTATTAATATGCAGCCATAATTGAGTGTACGTATAAATGCCAAAAAGCGAACCACAAAATTGTGAACTCATTCTCGGTTTGTTTTTAAAAACCCTATAACATGTTGAATAACATATATATTAAAAATTTACTGATTTACTTACGGTGCTATCTCATGGCTCAGGTAATACCAGGGCGGGATCGCACTTTATTAAAAAATATGATCAAATAGCGGCGTCTTTTATTATTGGTCATTGCTATGGACTTGTTTGAACACCTCTCCGTCGTTACCGAAACACGCTCTGACATTAATCGTCGGCACGATCTTATTGATGTCATCTTTCTTGTTATTAGTGCCATTGCCTCAGGAGCTGAGGGTTGGCGCGATATTCAAGAGTTTGGGGACAATAAAATTGATTGGTTAAAGCAGTACCGTTTGTATGAATCAGGTGTTCCCCGCCGGCACACGATTGCGCGCATCTTGCGCGCTATTGAAGTCGAATCACTGCTGTTAGCCCTATTAAGCTGGGCCAATGAGCATCGTTACCATTCTGGTAAGCCACTGATTGCACTGGATGGCAAGGTACTTCGAGGGGCTTATCGTAATAACCCCAAGCAAGCATTGCAGCTTGTTACTGCATACGACTGTGAGAACGGACTCGTTCTCAGCCAGCGGCCGACAGCCAATAAAAACGGTGAAATCAAAGTTGTACGACAGATGCTCAAAGTCCTTGATATCAAAGGTGCCGTCATCACTATGGATGCACTCCATTGCCAGCGTGAAACGCTTGAGTTAATCAGCAGTAAGAAAGCTCATGTCGTTGTTCAAGTTAAGAAAAATCAACCTCTACTGCATAAATTTATTCGTTCTCAATTCCAAACTCTGTGTGATGCCAATAAGGAAAAGGTCATTACTGAAGTTATTCAGCAAGCTCATGGGCGTACAGAAGCACGTTACGTCTTTCAGTTAAAGGCTAAGCTCACCCCGGAGTTAATAGAGAAATGGCCGACCATCCGCAGTTTCATTGCGGTGGAGCGCCATCGTACTCAAGATGGTAAAACCTCAATCGATACCAGCTTCTACGTCAGCTCTTTATCACCAAAACATAAGCTTTTAGGACACTATATTCGTCAACACTGGCGTATTGAAAATAGTCAACATTACATCCTTGATGTTGTTTTTAAAGAGGATGCTTCGCGCATTGCAATGGGTGATGCCGTTGAAAATATGGCGCTATTTCGCCGGTTTGTGATGAACCTGTTGCAGCAGTGCCATTGTGATGCACCAAGCCAACGAAATAAGATAAAAAAGGCGGGCTGGAATGATGATTATCGTTCAAAGGTCTTCTTTGGATAAAAAGTCATCGAAGTATGCTCTCGCCCTGCAGGTAATACAAGTCTCGCTTTGTTTTAAAGATACCCCCATAGATTGTGGTAATAGTTACTTGTCAGATTATATATTTATTGATTTAATTTACTAAACCTATGGTTTTGCACCCTGTTCTTGCTTGGAGTTTAACGAGAAGTCCGAGTAATAAGTTGTTATGTGCCAATTCAACATGGAGTTAAGTCATGTCATTAGATTTCTTTGATTCATCAGGTCAGCCATATGCGTATTGTGATGATGGAGATACAATATTTACTTTTAGTGGTTCCCCTATAGCCTATATCGACGGCGATTCTATTTATTCTTTTTCTGGAGCGCACCTTGGTTTTTTCGAAGATGGTAATATTTGGGATCATCATGGTAATGTCATATTATTTACTCCAAGCTCTTCCGCAGGCCCAGTGAAACCTTTACAAGCATTAAAACCTTTACAAGCATTAAAACCTTTAAAAGGGTTAAAGTCTTTAAAACCACTCAAAAGACTAAAATCGTTAAAGCCGTTAAAATCATTAAAATCCATAAACTGGTCAACAATAAGTCCCCAGCAATTATTTGAGCGTTAGTCACATAACTAGCTGTTCAAGCGAGACAGCTAAAGTTTGGCTCAGTTCCGCTTCGCTACACATTTTAGCGTCTTAACAAGGCGTTATAAGCTACGCATAACAATTAGATTAGAGAAACAAATTAATGGGTGATTACGCAGATTTTTGCGAAAGTTATGGTGGAAGTGCTGGTGATCCAGAGTTTATGGATAGATGGTTAGAAGAGAATGTCTATCCATATGATGAATATGAAGAGCGTGAATGGTACTTAGAAAATGAAAATAAGCCACACTATCAATTGTTAATGGATCAACTCGAAAGTGTCGATATTATGCTCGATTTGGAAGTACCAGAAAAAGCAAAATTTAGCTTCTTAGTTATGGTTCATGCCCATGTTGTTTCTTCCTTTGAAGGGTATTTAGCGGGGGTGTTCATTCATCATGTTTGTAATTCAGATGAACTGACTCGAAAGTTGGTAGAAACAGATCCTGAATTTGCTAAACGTAAGTTTACTCTCAAAGAGATCTATCAAGAACAAGATGCGCTTAAAGTGACAGTAGCAACTTACTTGAAAGATTTAATATTTCATGATATCAAAAAGATCAAGCCAATGTATAAGGATGTTCTAGGTCACAAGTTTGAAAACCTGTCTTGGTTGTTCAAAGCCGTAGAGCTGCGTCACCATTGTGTACATCGAGCGGGGTATGACAAAGATGGGCAAATGATAGATATCTCTGTTGAATCAATTTTAGAGCTTTTGGGAAACGTCACAGACCTAGCAAACGAAATTGATGATACCATCGACAATCTCGGCTCCGGTCTATAACAAACTTTTTAAGAGGAATTAGCAACACGTGGCTTTTTTGCTATGCGTTGATTTTAGTGATTAAGGTGGTGTGAGATGACTTTTGTATTGCGTTACTCACACCTTAACAGGGCGTTATAAAGCAAAGGAGATTTAGTGGAAATTGCAAAAAAGTTAAATAATTCATGTGGTCTAGCTTTAGAGGAAGTATTATTACAAATAGGTAGTCGTATCAGTATTATTGATTTGTCATTGGTTCTTCTCAAAGAAGATAGTAGTCCCAAAACTGGGACGTTGTCTTTAGGAATATCTTTGTGTTCAACAGGTATATATGTTCTAGAGTCCCCTTTAGGAGAGCTTGTTTATGTCGGACAAGGAGGTAGAAAAAATCTACGTCGTTAAACGCCAGAATACTCCAAGAACTGCGACTGTATAAAAAAACGGAAAAAGGCGATAATGGTGGAACTATTTGTAAAAATATTCAGAGTATTGATAGGATTTTTTTCAATAGTAAAGAAGAGTGGTTTAGGTATTTATCAAGTTATAGGTTAAGGGTGTTGCATTCTGATAATTGGGATGTATCGATAAATTTAATAGAAGCTTTTGTCATAGAAGCTATCAAACCAAAATATAACCTTAATAAATAGCTTTATAACAAACAATTTAAGAGTGATTCAGCACGCTTGGCATTCGGGAGTTAATTTGGGGTCAGTGTTTACAGTGGTCAATTAAGTTTCGTGGTCACGTGCTTCACACCTTAATTGGGCGTTCATTTCTCTAATGTCAAACGATAACATTAGAGCAAATAATCTAATTTACTCCTGTCCAATTGAGATTTCCATAACCAGCAATTTGTTAGTACGTTCTAATCGTAACTTAGCAAGTTAATGTGTAAGCGCGGGTATGAGCCGGTACAACTCACGCCATTACCTATTCGTATCGAACATGGATATCGCGCATACGCTGTAATCTACTTTTCAATACAGCACCGCTGTGCTTGACCCACTTTTGTTTTGCCACTTCAACAGATTGACACATTTATCCTGTCGGTCGAATTCGCTATACTTGCACTCCAAAACCTTACATGCAGTGGCATCATGTTGCTGCAACTAGAAAAACCGGAAGTTCCATGACAAAACGCTCCATTTATATTGCCTATACCGGCGGCACCATCGGGATGAAAAAAACGGCGGACGGCTTTGCCCCTGCGGCCGGGTTTCTGACTGATTGTATCCAGGCCATGCCGGAATTTTTTCATGAGGAGATGCCGGATTTCGTTATACATGAGTACTGCCCGCTGATTGACTCGTCCAATATGGCGCCCACAGACTGGCAGATGATTGCCGATGATATTCACGCCAACTATGACAAATACGATGGCTTTGTGATCCTGCACGGCACAGATACCATGGCCTATACTGCTTCAGCCCTGTCCTTTATGTTGCAAGGGCTTTCCAAGCCTGTGATTGTGACTGGCTCGCAAATCCCATTAAGTGAATTACGCTCCGATGGCCAGACCAATCTACTCAATTCCCTGTATCTGGCTGCCAACTACCCTATTGCCGAGGTAGGACTGTATTTCAATAATAAGTTGTTCCGCGGTAACCGCTCGACCAAAGCCCATGCCGATGGTTTTAATGCTTTTGCTTCGCCAAATTTTCCGTTACTGGCTGAGGCTGGAATTAAAATCTCACTGAAAAAAGGCAAAATCGCCACACCAACCAATGCGCCATTAGTGGTTGCTAGTGTTAAACCTCAACCCATTGGTGTCGTGACCCTTTACCCAGGTATTTCGACCGATATTTTTAAAAACCTGCTGCAGCAACCGGTCAAGGCACTGATTATTCTTACCTTTGGCGTCGGTAATGCCCCTGAGTCACCGGATTTACTCAATACCTTACGCGCCGCCAATGAACGGGGAATTGTACTGGTTAATTTAACCCAGTGTTTTCAGGGTAAAGTGAATATGTCTGGCTACGCCACCGGCTGTGGTTTAGCCCGCAATGGTGTGATCAGCGGCGGTGATATGACCATTGAAGCGGCGCTGGCCAAACTGCATTATTTGCTGGGGAAAGAATTGCCACCTGTGGAAATTAAGCGCCTAATGCAAGTGGATTTAGCCGGGGAACTTAGCGAATAAGCGGGCTTCAGCCAATAAGTGGGCTTCAGCCAATAGCAAATCCACCGAAGATAAGTGGTGTCGCGCTTAGTGCGAGTTTTAGTGTGAGTTCAGCAGTAGATGGCGCAATAGCCAGCTAAGTATGTCACGACAGCAAAGCCATAAGCGCGTACCCGAAGCGACCGATGACATTGTCATACTGTGTATCTATGTAGTTCTTGTTATCTGCGCTTGTACAGAGGGTGATTTCCCTGCTTTATGTCGTAAAAATCACACGCTAATCACTCTCTTCTCCAATCTCTTCTCGCAAATAAAAAACAGGCCGGTAATACGCAAAAGCATATTACCGGCCTGCTACGATTGTTTTAATTACCGCTGCGGCTATAGATAAGAGCGATATCGCACGAAAAAGCGCCCTCGTTAAAGGGATTTTTCATCAAAACTGGCGATGGTGTCACCTTTAAATGCCTGCTTAAATTTGGCTTTCGACCACTCATTGATGCGGCCATCGGCCCCGACGGTGAGATGCTCATCCAAATTTTGCCGTTTGGCCTGATACAGCATAACCAACTGCAAGGTTGATGCTTTTTGCTCTTGCGTCAGTGGCTGACCATCTTGCCAACGGCCTAACTCCACTGCCGAAACCAAGCGGAGGTAAACCTCCTCGGTCATCTGGGCAATCGCCTGCTCGATATCCTTCATACATCTTTCCTTTTATGTAATACCATTCTGACGCGGCAGAACAGGTAGCCAACAAAGCCGGTAACAAAGCAAATCAGTGCCAGCAGCGCCCGATTACCGGTGGCGGGTTCGCCACCCCAGAACCAGAGTACCATGCCGGCAATAAACAAGGTCATGGCGACAAAGCTCTGGTTCATCAAACGATTGGACTGCTTGATATGGTTAATACGCCGTGTAGACGTTAAATCGCCATCCAGCCTAGCCTGGCAGTGACTACAACTGGTCGCCAGACTGGAAATCCGTTTCCCGCAAACCGGGCAGGTTATCAACGCCATAATCTCGCCTTATCTCAGTTTATCCACTACCGCCAACATGGCGATCAGGGACGCTTCGCCAAGGTAAACGCAGCGCTCAGGTGACCAACCAACAAATGGATCAGGCAGATTGTCATTATCCTTAAATGGCATTTCCAGCGTGTTGGACAGACAGTTAAAGGTCTCACCGACCCAGTGGGACGCCACTGTCATATTGGCTTGTCCCGGTGCATCTTTGTCATAACCATATTGGGACTGGAAGTCAGCGCTGGCCAAGGTTAATGCACTGATAAAGTCCTGCTGCAGTGAGGCCAAACGCTCACCCCATGCTGGAATGCCTTCACAACCGGCCAAAAAGACATAAGGCAGCCCTTCATCACCGTGCACGTCATAAAAAAGATCCACGCCGGTTTGCTGCATTTTTTGGGTAACGTAATACACCTCGGGGCTTTTTTCTAAGCTTGGGGTTTGCCACTCACGGTTCAGGTTAACCCCGATTGCGTTGGTACGCAGATGACCACGGGCGCTGCCATCTGGGTTCATATTCGGGACGATATAGAAGTTTGCTTTATCCAACAGCGCCTTAGCGGTAGCACATTCACTGTCCAGCAGGCGGTTCAGTAGCCCTTCTATCAGCCACTCAGCCATGGTTTCCCCTGGGTGTTGACGCGCCGTGATCCAGATATTTTTCTTATCCGGATTACCATCTCCCACCTTAACCAAGGTCATATCACGGCCATCCAGTGTCAACCCCAGATGCTCTAAGCTCACTTCTGGGTGTAACTGTACGGCACTGAGCAGGTCCAAATGCCGCTCATAACTGTATGGGGCAAAATAGGCGATTTGAATCGCTTCACAATCCAGCGCCACTTCAATCAAGAGTTGGCCATTTTCATAACGGGTTGGCAGGCGGAACCAGCTTTGGCGGTCATAACTGGCAACGGCTTGATAATTTTCCCAGCCTTTGGTGTAGGAGGACTCTCCGGCGTTGGTGATATTTAACCGATAGATTGAACCGGCTTGACCTTCAAAGCGGAAATTAAACCACTGGAAGAACTCACCGCCCTCATCAGGACGGATGGCCAGCTGAATATTGTCTTTATCATCCAGGCTGATGACCTGAATATTACCGGCATCAAAATTAGCACTGATACGCATAAATAAAATCCTTGGCGTGAAAAATCGTTATGTGATTCTTGTATAAATAAAATCGCGATAAGTTGGCCTAGCATAAACCAAAATATCTGCCCCAGAAAACCACGGGGTATATTAACTCTTGGTTATATTCACCAAGTGGCAACGGTTTGCGCTGTCTGGCAATCTTTTCTTCACTTGGGCGCTACCGCTTAACGCCCAGTCCCCATTGTCCCTACTCTATTTAGCACTTATCCCCTGAGTGATGCTCTGGCTCGTCGCATTAGCAGGCAGTTTCTCCAGCATTAGTCCGCGCACGGCATTGACCGGCGCACTGCCGAAACTTAAGAAGGTTTCGTGGAAATCCTTCAGCTGAAACGCAGCGCCGATCAGGTGACGGTACTCTTCGCGGAAATCATAAATAGCTCGGTATCCGGCATAATAACTGGTCAACTGAACTTGGCTAAGCTTAGCCCGGCGCCACTTTCCGCTGGCTTCGGCCTGTTGCTGAAAGGCTTCTTGAGTCAGCAATGCCATGGCTTCCGCCTCCTCCATACCCAGTACCTGCACTGAATAATCTAAAATGGTGTTACAAATCACCCGCAAATTCCATTTGTAATACATCAGCCAAAGTTCAGGCTCAAAATCACCATAGCCCTGCTCCAGCATCATGCGCTCGGTATACACCGCCCAGCCCTCCACCATAGCGCCATTACCAAACAGGCTTTTTATCCGGCTAGGCGCCTGATTGGAGTAAACAAGTTGGGCATAATGGCCGGGGATGGCTTCATGGATATTGAGAATTTGCAGCACCCAATGGTTATATTCCCGCAAATAGCTTTCAGCTTGAGCCGGGGTCATATTATCCAAGGGGGTGACATTGTAATAGGTATTGCCCCCAGCTTCGTAGGGGCCGGGAGCACTGATGGAAGCGCCTGCAAAGCCGCGCATATAGGCCGGCGTTTCCCGCACCACTAACGGCTTGTCTTTATCCAGTGTCAGTAGCTGATGTTGCTGCACAAATTGCTCTAGCTGCGGAATTTGGGCGCGCACTTCGCTCACAAAATTTTGCGGGGCAACATGCCGTTCAGACAGGTGATCAATCATCTGCCGAATAGCAAGCTTGCTATCCTTGGGCATCGGCTCGGTAAAATATTTCGGCCACAGCTTGGCTGTCAGCTCAGCCATTGACTGCTGTACTTGTGTTTTTTCAGCCATCGCCCGCTGATATAACTGCTCGGCAGTCATACCCGCCTGAATATCTAAGGCAAACTTTTGCTCATACAGCGCTGCACCAATACGAAAATCCCGCGCACCGGTGAGTTGTAATGCTTGGTAGCGTGCTGATAACCAGTCAATATGGGTGGTAATTGCCTCACGGGCCGCCGTTAAACGGCGCTGAAACAGTGCTTTTTCATCATCACTGAGCCCAGATGCCTGCACTTTGTCGGCCAGTTCATCAGACAAGACGCTAAATGCCCCCTGATTTTGAGCAATGGCTAACTGGGTATGGGGCAAGGTGGGATCGGTAATATTCATGCGGGCAGCCTGATAATAAGCTGGAACATGGGCAAGCCTTGCCAATACACTGCGCAGCCGGGTATCAAGCGGCGCAAAATCTTCATTAATAATCCGAGCAAAACCCCCGGCCACATTGTATTGCGATGGGTCCCACTGCCAGGATTTAAATACCTTGATCTGCCACTCCAGTTTATCCAGCAGATTAGTTATCAGGCGCTGATCTGTCTGCGCAGATGCTGATAAACTTTCAGGTGCAAAATCAGCCAACAGCTGGCGCTGCTGGTGGACAAAATCTAACGTCTGCTGGCGACTGATGGCATCGGGAATTTGTAATACGCCATCATACTGATGAAAACCGGAATACAAGGCCCACGTAGGAGCAACCTGCCACAGGGCAAGTACAAAACTGTCACTGAAAGCTGCAAATTGCTCGGCAATATCTGCGGTTGCGCGGGTGTCGGCATGAATACTTCGGTTATGCTGATTGACCGATAGCATTCCAACGGCCTCCCCGCCCTGCGCCTGCGAGTTTTGCCCGTGACCAGTAGTTTTCTCAATTGACGTATTCGAGCTGTGACAGCCGCTTAATGCAAGCGACCCCATCATCAGCGACAGTAATCCAGCCAACGGCGCTTTTTTCAGCATGTCATCCATCCTTATTATTATTCTGATATCCTCATCTTCCCATGCTACGAGAAGATTTATCATTGCTGAAGATACCGAAAAGGCTGGAAAAACAACAGTGTATTTATAAAATCTCCGGTTTATTCAACATCTGCGCAATGTACAACGCATCAGGGATACGAAAACTCTGTCTGTATTAATGTCTGTGATAATGCCTGTAATACTGATTTGCTAATGAGTTTACTGAACTAGCGAAAAGTTGCTTAATAAGGAAGCCGTGATAACCGTTGCAGTGTGCTGTTATAAAAAGACTGGAATGCCGAAATATCGCTGTCATAAAAACAGCAAGGAAGGCGCTAAATAATGGCACTAAATAATAGCAAGAGGCGGCTTAAGCCTTAATGATCGCCACACTGTGAACATAGCGCGAATGCATTGGCAATGGCTAAATTGGTAGTTTCATTACCCAATGAAACTACCAAATAAATATCCATGCAGGGGAGATCAGTGCTGAGTCTTAAGACTGAATTGTGCCAACATAGGGCTGTGATCTGATGCCTTAGTCGCTGGAGATTTAGCCCATTCCAAGGTAAGCCCACGGTAATAGATATGATCCAGTGGATGACCAAAGAAACGGGTGCGATCGTCGGGAGTAATGGCAGCTTCACGCAACCCTAATTTTTGCGTCACCGCCGTCAGTAAGTCCAACCGCCGCTTACGCCAGGTATTGAAATCACCCGCTAAGATCACTGGGCCCTTGTGGGCAGCAATGGCTTTAGCCAACACATGTAATTGCTGGTGGTAGGCGGTCAACTCCCAAGAAAAATTGATGCTGTGCACATTGACGACCATCAACTCCTGGCCATTAGATAATGGATAAGTGGCAACCAAAGCAGATTTTGCCAAACGGATGATAGGCTCCATCGCTAATTCGGCGCACACTTCAATAGACGGCACCCCAGCCAAGTTCATCACCCCATTCACAGTATCAAAGCCACTGAAAGCTCTGGCCATACTGATATGCCGCTGCTGATCATGCAAAAAATGTTGCAGCCCCTTGGTCAGGCTTGCCTCTTGCAATAACACCAGCTGATTGTTGTCCAGCAATTGCTGCAATTGGGCATCCCATTGCGTCTTTTGCTGCTTGTAAATATTCCATACCGCCAGATTTAGCTGACCATCATGATCGAGAAACTGTCGGGATGTGTGCCGGGAACATTGATGGTTGAAATCAGGGGTAATGACATTGTCGGTGACGCCAGCGGGATAACGGTCAAAAATAACACTTAATGAAACAGCAGATGCTACCGAAGCCATTGCTGCCAGAATAAAAATGCGGGATTTGCGTAACACGGATAACGGACCAGCGATACAAAATGGCTTTCAGTATACAATAAACTGCCCAGAGGGTATCCGCTTGATGTTACATTTATACTGTATTAGCTCACATATCTATTTTTTACCGCTAAAAAAGCGCAGAATTTAAGGCTGAATTGTTCTAGCTGTTTCAATAATGGAAAAAATATATCAATTTCTGACGCTGCTGACGCTGATCATTTACTGGACGACAACAGCTGCCATTACCATCCGGATTATTACTAAACGCCGGGCTATCGGTGTCTCTCTTGCTTGGATGATGTTGATATTTGTCCTGCCCTTTGTCGGTGTGGTCGCCTATCTGATGTTCGGGGAACTGAACTTAGGTCGCCAACGTGCAGCCAGAGCCAGACAGATGTTTGAACCCTATTCACAATGGTTTAAACGCCTTCATCATTGGCGTCAATACCATCCACAATTACTAAGTCGCTACAGTGAAACCATTACCTCATTATGTGAGCAGCGCATGGGGATCCCGGCACTCGCAGACAATATGCTGCAACTGCTCGATACTCCTCAAAGCATTATGGATGCCCTTATCCGTGATATTCATGCAGCACAGCATCAAATTCATATGGAGTTTTATATCTGGTATCCGGGCGGCATGGCTGATGATGTTGCCAATGCCTTGATTCAAGCGGCCAAGCGTGGGGTTACAGTACGGATTTTATTAGACACTGCTGGTAGCCGGACGTTCTTTAATAGTCACTGGCCGGAAACCTTACGCCATAGTGGTATTCAAGTTGCTAAAGCCCTGCCAGTTTCTCCTTTTCGGATCCTGTTCCAACGGATTGATTTACGCTTGCATCGCAAAATTGTTGTCGTTGATAATGAAGTCGCCTATACCGGCTCAATGAATTTGGTAGACCCAAGCTATTTCAAACAAGATGCCGGAGTGGGGCAATGGATTGATGTGATGATCCGGCTCACTGGCGCTAATGTACCGGTATTAAACTGTATCCATGCGTGGGATTGGGAAGCTGAAACCAGTGAACGGCAACTACCCTCGCCGCCTGTGCTTGATCCCCATACCCAAATTGATATTAAGGATATTGTTCAGGTTATTCCATCCGGCCCGGGAATGCCGGAAGCAATGATCCAGCAAGTATTACTACAAAGTATTTACCAAGCCAGACAGCGCATTGTTATTACCACGCCTTATTTTGTTCCCAGTGAAAATCTGATGTTTGCCTTGGTGTCCGCAGCGCAGCGCGGGGTTGAAGTGGACATTATTATTCCGGATAAAAATGATTCCATGATGGTGGAATGGGCCAGTCGCTCATTTTTTGGTGAGCTGCTGCGAGCCGGTGTCAATATTCACCGTTTTAAAGGCGGGTTATTGCATACTAAATCCGTGGTCATTGATGAGCGACATTGTCTTATCGGTACCGTGAATCTGGATATGCGCAGCCTATGGCTGAATTTTGAAGTCACACTCGCAGTAGATGATCAACAATTTACCCAACAGCTCAACCAACTGCAGCAACAGTATCTGGCTGACTCCAGCGCAATTGATGTGAATGTCTGGATGAAGCGAAAATTCCATCAACGCTTTATCGAGCAATTTTTTTATTGGTTCAGCCCACTGCTTTAATCATTCCCCCTCCGTGCTAACGGTTAACTGACTTTATTGATACCGGTTATGGCCATAACCGGTATTTTTATTATCGAACCTTAGGGTCTGTTAACCTTTCAAGATTGTTTTTGTGGCGACTTGGGGAGGTTATACAAGCTAGAGGGTTTAACATGTCGTTAGGCTAGCTGATACGTCAATAACGCTGTAGGAAGGCGTCTCAAACACAGCCCTAAGAGCTCGGCTAAAAGCATGTTACGCTTCACCCCTAGCATCTTGTTTAGCATGCTAAATGGCAAACTTCTCGCCGTGATTAAAACGCTTTTGTCTCAAACAAAATTTAACCACAACAAGTCAACAGCTCCTAATAACGTGTGGCATTTCGTATCTCTACCACAACCTAGCCTTATTTTTGTGTTGTATTTTACCTTATGACTGCACCAGCCCTATGGCGCTGCTAGGCAACATTTGCTAACTAGTAGCACGGGCACCTGACGGTTGCAGGATGTTAGATATTTCAATTTTATCGTACCTGCCTAGCATATATATATGTAAAGTATTTAGCCAGTGAGGAGCGTCATTTTATCAACAGAAGTAACCCTGCGTTAAAGAGCCATATCAACGAAGATGCTAATTTTGAATGCAGAGAACTCGGTGAGAAATGGCTCCAATTTTTAAGACAGTGATTAAGAGCAAATAATCTGCTTTAATTGTAAACAACAAAAGGAGCAGAGCATGAGCAAAAAAAGGAAAAATCACTCGCCGACATTCAAGGCTAAAGTTGCACTCGCTGCGGCCAAGGGAAACAAGACGCTGGCTCAACTTTCTTCTGAATTTGGTATCCATCAATCCCAGATTGGCAAATGGAAGCAGGAGCTTCTAGATAATGCCTCGACCCTGTTTGAAAGCAAGGCTGACAAGGCTAAAAAGAACGAAGTCGACTGTGAAAAACTCCATGCAAAAATCGGTCAACTGACCATGGAAAATGATTTTTTAGCCAAAGTGCTCGGTCGTTAACGAGAGCACAACGGAAAAATAAAGTCGACCGTAAGGATAAATTGCCCGTTTTACACCAGTGTCGTTTGTTGGGTATTAGCCGCTCTAGCGCCTATTACGAGCCTGCTCCGTTTTCAGCAGAGCAGCTTGAAATCATGCGCCGGATAGATCAAATTCATCTGAAACACCCGTTTTATGGCAGCCGTAAAATCACGCTGGAACTTTGTGCCAGTGGCTTTCATGTCAACCGTAAACGGGTGCAGAGACTGATGCGTTTAATGGACATTGTGCCTCTGTACCCAAAGAAGCAAACATCTCGGCCCAATCAGGCTCATACCATTTATCCGTACTTACTGCGTGAGCTGAGTATTGAGCGGGCAGATCAGGTCTGGGCCACGGATATCACCTATATTCCGATGGAAAAAGGGTTTGCTTATCTGATCGCCATCATCGACTGGCATAGCCGAAAAGTGCTGGCATGGCGCATGTCCAATACCATGGATACACAGTTTTGTCTTGATGCACTCGATGAGGCATTGGCCAAATACGGTAAGCCTGAGATTTTCAATACCGATCAGGGTAGTCAGTTTACCAGTGATGCGTTTACCGGCAGGCTGAAAGAAATGGATATCAGGATTAGCATGGATGGCAAGGGGCGTTGGGTAGATAATGTGTTTATTGAGCGACTCTGGCGGAGCTTGAAATATGAGGAGGTGTATATCAAAGCTTATGGCACTATTACAGAGGCAGAACTTGCTATTGGTGAATATTTCGTGTTCTATAACGAACAGAGATTTCATCAGGGACTGAATAATCACACACCTGATCAAGTCTATTTCGCTAAAAAGAAGTTTGCCGCTTAACCAAACAGATTATTTCTCTTAAAAGATGAAAAATCTGTCTAACCAATTGGGTCCAGCTTAGTGTTAATTACACCTAGCGGGACAAAATGGATAAAGATATATAATCAGAGCGCAGAGAATCAATTAACAAACAGTGACAACATATCGCGCAACATAGCCATGACACAGTACTGGTCGGGGGTAGTCCCCCCTTGTTCAACGAGTTCCTGATAACGATAAAACGTATCTCGGGATACGCCCATGACCTTATAGGCTTTAGACATATTACCAAACGCTTGCGCAAGATTGAGTAATCCAGTTTTGTGTTTGATGATTGGATTGTTAGTATCGAACATAGAGAGTTACCTTTGGTTTTGAACAAAGATTCAGCACCTTTATCAAAACGGGTAACTCTCTACTTTTCAAGAAACAGTGTCAGCTCTAGTCGGAACTAATACCAGTAATTTAGCGACAATTGCGGCCTTTACAGGGTTTGTCACTATTGCCCCCCCCTCCATCGCCACCGGTACAACCATTGGCCGCAATATAATCAACAGCGTCTTTGGCCTTTACTAATCCATAACCGTACAGATCATCCCGCCCAACAGCGCCTAGATCTTCTGCCGTTACTCTCAGAATATTACGGATTTCAGTATTGCTGCATTGGGGATGATGACTCCATACCAAAGCAGCGACCCCGGCTACATGAGGAGAAGCCATTGATGTACCATCAAAATAAGCATAATTTCCAGTAGCAATACTAACATTCGCATTGGCGCCTACGGCAGCAAGCATGGCAACCCCATCTTGGTCAGTGACTCCTACAGAAGGTATCGTAGTGACAATATCTCCTAAGGTTCCATTCAATGCGCCAGCTTCATTATTATAAATAATTGCTGCAACACCACCGCCAGTTTCACAGGCTAGAACTTTATCAGAGAAAGCAATATTTCCTCGCTGAATAAGGCATACCTTGCCATTCGCATCACACGGATTTTCACCCATACCACAGTCCATCAAAATACCCGATGTATCTCCTGTAGGAGAACCATCCATCCCTATCGCTTGGTATTCCATATTAGCAACTGTTGCATTAGCAACCAGCGCCGTCTCCATTGGAACTGAAGACAACACACCCACTCCTGGGGCGGCTAATTCAACCTGATTGGTTTGCTGAGAAAAGTCAGCATGAAGTTTATTGTTGTCTATCGCGGCAACAGAGACAACTGAGTTGTACGATGCAGGATAAGAGTGACGGGTATTACCGTCATTTCCAGCAGCAGCAATGCTTAATATCCCTCGGTCTTCGGCCGCCGCAAACGCGCGATCTTCAGTGCGACTCTTCACACTACCGCCCAAACTCATATTAATAACCTTTGCTCCGGCATCTTCACAACGATCCAGTGCTGAGACCAAAGATGAGGAATACCCCCAGCCATCGGCATTAAATACCTTAATAATATGTAGATTCAAATTACCATTAGGATTAACACCTACGACCCCTACATCATTATTTAATGCCGCAATAGTGCCAGCAACATGCGTTCCATGACCATTTTCATCAGTGTGCCAATCCCCCGTCCCCTCATCATTAGTACCAGAAACTATATTTCCAGATAAATCTTCATGGTTCAACTCGTAACCAGAATCAATAATACAAACGGTCATATTGGAAGTTGTCGCATCACTAACCAGATTGGCCTGTACCATTGAAATACCATATGGAACAGTTTGTGATAACGGAAATCGTTTTACATCTGGTTCAATGTATTCAATATTTGGATTGTTCGCCAGCCCAGTTAAAGCTTGAACAGGCACGCTGAATGCCGCAGCGCCATGTCGTCGAAGATCCAACTCAAGCTTTGCTCCGCTTGATATCATTTGTGCTTTAACAGCCTTTTCTTTGCCATCCTTGAATTTAATAATATAGCGTTCTGAGTCGCCTGCATAAGCTCCAAAACACGTCCCCAATGCGATAGCCAATGCAACAGGTTTAACACTAAACTGCATATTGTTCTCCTTATGAGGCAGTACTTCATCTGTTATTCATCCAAAACAGATCTCTACCTGAAGCCATTATTTAATTTAACATTTTTGCAACAACAAATAAGGAGTAACAGGGGGGAAAATAATAATCAAGTAATGTTTCTATCAAACTATTACTTAAAATTCACTTATAAAGAGCTTTCAAGGCTCTCATTAATGCCACAAGCTGTACCGCATTTTTTCACTTGTTTTCAAAGTTATTTATTGTTTATCGACAATAATAATGCACCAAGAAATTGTTGGTTTAGCGCGGTAAATTAAGGCTTGTACGCCTATTTGATGAGATCCGGTACGGCTTTCTATTTCGAGCTTTTAGCTATATATAATTTCCCATTGAACACGATAAAACTACGATATATCCGGAGTTAAGCTTATTCATAAATAGCCAATATAATTGCGCAAATATCAACCTTTGGTACGATTATAATTCCATTCGTAAGCCCTCCCAGTAATCTAATCTCTCCTGCACTAAATTTATAACTCAGCTCTAAAACATGAGAAAATATTCTCCGTCTTAGGGATTATCCTTTCAGGTGTCAATAATAATTCGAAGAACTATCGAGTCCATTTGTTATTTGAAACCGAAGACAGAGATTACTTAGCGATTAGTCACAAGCTTAATGAGATGTAGATTGAATTTATTCTATTGAAAACTCAGAATAGCAACACAGTCATCACTCATTCTCAGTAGCAGATGAGTAAAATTCAGCAAGTTATACTGGTTCAAACTTAAACAGGCCGCTTAATCTTTTTTCTTATTTAGCATCACGATATAAACTACCGATTCGTAGACAGCAAAAAGCCCGCTCTGTTGAGCGGGCTTTGCAATATGGCGGTGAGGGAGGGAGTCGAACCCTCGATACGTTTCCGTATACACACTTTCCAGGCGTGCTCCTTCGGCCACTCGGACACCTCACCAAATTGTGTTTTACGACCCAAACGCAGCGTGTATAACGCCTATTGTTTTCAGTCGCTGACTCACTGCTTAAGCAATGCAATCAGATTGCCAATCGTACCTAATACCATTATTAATCAATGCTATCAGTACCACTGGTAGAAATTGGCGGTGAGGGAGGGAGTCGAACCCTCGATACGTTTCCGTATACACACTTTCCAGGCGTGCTCCTTCGGCCACTCGGACACCTCACCAAATTGTGTTTTACGACCCAAACGCAGCGTGTATAACGCCTATTGTTTTCAGTCGCTGACTCACTGCTTAAGCAATGCAATCAGATTGCCAATCGTACCTAATACCATTATTAATCAATGCTATCAGTACCACTGGTAGAAATTGGCGGTGAGGGAGGGAGTCGAACCCTCGATACGTTTCCGTATACACACTTTCCAGGCGTGCTCCTTCGGCCACTCGGACACCTCACCAAATTGTGTTTTACGACCCAAACGCAGCGTGTATAACGCCTATTGTTTTCAGTCGCTGACTAATTACCTAAGCAATGCAATCAGATTGCCAATCGTACCTAATATCATTATTAATCAATGTTATCAGTACCACTGGTAGAAATTGGCGGTGAGGGAGGGAGTCGAACCCTCGATACGTTTCCGTATACACACTTTCCAGGCGTGCTCCTTCGGCCACTCGGACACCTCACCAATTTTTTGCTGTACAGTCAGCGTCTGCTGCCCGTCAACGGAGCGCTACTTTACGCAAAAGCGTCAGGGTAATCAAGGGAAAAAACAACAACCTGATGCGTATGCGCGGAGTTTGAACAAAATGCAAAAAAAGTAGCTAATCGGCTAATAAAAACCGAACAATTCTAGGGCGTGTTGGCCTTTCAAGCTTGTTTCTACAGCAATTTGAGGGGGCTTTATACAAGGCAGAGGCGTTGATAGATAGTTATGCTACCTGATAAGCCGATAACGCAGAGTCTCACACGATGCCCGAAGGGTTAAAAGCATTTTACGCTTTGTTGATCGGTTCTTGCTAAGCATAACTAGGACTGGGCGGCAAACCATTCGCCGCGATTAAAACGCTTTCACCTCGACTAAAATTCAACCACCAAAGGCCAACCAACCTTCGTTCTACGCCATAAATAATGCCCAGAAAACAATAACCAGATAAAACCAAAAAGTCCGCAGCGAACTGCGGACTTTATATTTGCAAACTGCTTCTGCTTTAAAGCGGAAAACAGCTTAAGCGTTACCTTTTACCTGCATATTGAGGTTGGCAGCAAAGCTTAGCATGCGATCCAATGGGATTAGCGCGCCTTGGCGTAATGATTCATCGACAAAAATCTCATGCTGCTCGCCATCACTATCAGACAATGCAGATTCAATGGCCTTTAATCCATTCATCGCCATCCAAGGACAGTGCGCACAACTACGACAAGTCGCACCATTACCGCCGGTAGGGGCTTCAATCAAGGTTTTACCCGGTGCCGCTTGCTGCATTTTATAGAAAATGCCGCGATCGGTAGCCACGATAAAAGTCTGATTGTCCATGGTCTGCGCCGCTTTAATCAGTTGCGAGGTTGACCCTACTGCATCGGCCATTTCCACCACGCTGGCAGGCGATTCAGGATGCACCAAAATCGCCGCATCAGGGTATTGAGCTTTCAGCTCACGCAGCGCCTTGGCTTTAAATTCATCGTGAACAATGCACTCACCTTGCCACAACAGCATTTCAGCGCCAGTTTGTTTAGCAATATAGCTGCCCAAATGACGATCCGGCCCCCAGATGATTTTTTTACCTTCGCTGTCCAGATGCTCAACAATTTCCAACGCAATACTGGAGGTCACTACCCAATCGGCACGGGCTTTGACCGCTGCGGAGGTATTGGCATATACCACAACAGTATGATCCGGATGGGCATCACAGAACTGGCTGAAGGTGTCAACCGGGCAGCCCACATCTAATGAACAGGTCGCATCCAGTGTCGGCATCAATACTGTCTTTTCTGGGCTGAGAATTTTTGCAGTTTCACCCATAAAGCGCACACCAGCCACAATCAGGGTTTTGGCTGGATGATCACGGCCAAAACGGGCCATTTCCAAAGAGTCAGCCACACAACCGCCGGTTTCTTCTGCCAGCGCCTGAATTTCTGGATCAGTGTAATAGTGGGCCACCAACACAGCATCACGTTGCTTGAGCAACGCCTTGATGCGGGACTTATATTCTGCCTTTTCCACCTCGCTCAGCACCGCTGGCTTTGGTGGAAAAGGGTATTCTACGGGGATATAGCCCGGAACCTGAGTTTCCATGATTATGTCAAATGGATCAAAATGTTTGCGAATTATACGAAATAGTCCTAACAGGAACAATTGCTGCAATGCGTCACCGGGTAAATTCCGCTACATCTGTGAAGACTGTTACATTCTGCGCGAAGTATTAAAACATCTCTGTCTCTTGCGCCTCATCACATTGCGCAGTACACGACTTAGGTATATGGCTTGAGTAAATAACTAGTGCCCCTGCCGATATTATCCCAGCCATGCGCAATTAAGCCTGTGGCATAAATAAAACCCGTGATTAAAGCCTGCTCCAAGTCGCTAATTCCAAGTCGCTAATACTGTCATCCAGATCAAATAACAGATATCTAATATCAGATAGCAATACAGCAACCGCCGCCAGTTAATGCCACAGCACTAACTGGCGATAGCTGGACAGCATATCAATAAACTTAAAATCACTATCAGCGCAATTGCATCAGCATCTGCTCTGGCGCTTCAATATACTGCTTCCACAGATTACAGAAACGGGCAATGGTGCCGCCGTCAATCACCCGATGATCGCCGGACCAACTGATCTGCATCAAGCGCCGGGCGGTAACCTCACCATTGTCATCAAAACGTGGCAGTAACTGAACTTTACCCAGCGCGACAATCGCCACTTCGGGCTTATTGATAATCGGCGTGGCGACAGTACCACCCAGTGCACCAATATTAGAGATGGAGATTGTCCCCCCCTTTAAATCTGCCGGGGCAACGCGTCCGGCCCGGGCATCACGAGTTAAGCGGGTGATCTCAGCGGCAATATCTAAAATCGACTTATGCTGCACCTGTTTAATATTGGGTACCAGCAAGCCGACTTTGGCATCCACCGCCATGCCAATATTATGATCGGCCTTATAGGTCAATTCGGTACAATCGGCGTTTACCTGGCTATTTAGTACCGGGAATTCCTTCAGTGCCAAGGACATCGCCTTCATCATAAAAGGCATCAATGAAATACTCAGCTCATCGCTGGCATATTTGGCTTTCATCTCAGCGCGCAGCACCATCAGCTCGGTCACATCCAGTTCTTCACAATAGGTAAAGTGAGGAATAGTTGAGACGGACTCCTGCATCGCTTTTGCCATCACCGCTTTTATGCCACGAATCGGCTCGGTGCGATCGCCCGTTTCGGCTGACAAGGCGGCAATTGCCGGCATTGGGGGCTGAGTGCTGGCGTGATTTAGATCAGCACCCGACTCCGGGGTGGCACTAGACTGGGACAGATAACGACGAAGATCGTCTTTATAGACCCGACCATTTTTGCCTGAGCCCGGGACCTGACTCAAGTCCACATCATGGCTGCGAGCCATACGCCGCACTGCGGGGCTGGCCAACGCCTTACCCGGCTGGCGACTGGGCGCCAATGGCGAAGCCACCGTCTGCCCTGCCCCCAATGTAATATTGTGGTTATCGGCCCCATAACTATGGCTGCCTTGGTTGCCGATCTTTTGATTGTCAGAGCTGACCGATGGCGTGGCCACGCTGTTATCCGCCGTTGCACCAGAGGCCGCAACCTCAATGGCATACAGCGGCTGATGCACAATCGCTAACTGCCCTTTACGGTAATGCAGTTTGGCAATTTTCCCCGGTTTGATGGCCGGAATTTGCACTAGCGCCTTATCTGTCATGACATCGGCAATCGGCTGATCTTCAACCACAAACTCGCCTTCTTCCACCAGCCACTCCACCAGCTCGCATTCAACAATGCCCTCGCCGATATCGGGCAGCAGAAAATCTTCTACCACAAATCCACCCGTCGCAGGCGCGGAGCCCGGTTTATGCTGTTGGGTAACTGACGCTGAATCGTCCTCAGGCGCAGAGGGAGTATCATGTCCAGCCTCAGCAGCTTCTTCAATTTCAATGGAATAGAGCGGCGCATGCACTTTGGCAATATCCCCCTTGGCATAGTGCAATTTGGTGATCACGCCATTATAAGGCGCCGGGATCTGCACCAAGGCTTTATCAGTCATCACATCAGCAATAGGCTGATCTTCACTGACACTGTCGCCTTCGGCCACCAGCCACTCAACCAGCTCGCATTCCACTACACCTTCACCGATATCCGGCAGAATAAAATCCTTTATCATGGAAGGCTCTCCTAATAATTGATACTGGCTTTAATGGCTTCGAAGGTTTTCAGCGCATCTGGCATATATTCCTTCTCATGGCACAGAGGGTACGGCGTATCCAGTCCACAAACCCGGCTAATGGGTGACTCCAGATAAAGGAAACACTCTTGCTGAATGGTGGCTGCGACCTCCCCGGCAAAACCACCGGTGAGCGGTGCTTCATGGTTGATAAGCAACCGACCGGTTTTACGCACTGACTCAGCCACAGTTTCCACATCCCAAGGTGCTAGGGTACGCAAATCAATCACTTCGCAGCTAATACCCTCTTTTTCCGCCATTTTGGCAGCATCCATCAGCACATCGACCTGAGCGCCCCACGCCAGCACCGTAATGTGCTCACCAGACTTAACGATTTCAGCACGGCTTAAGGGGGTTTGATAATCCCCTTCTGGAACCTCACCAACAGAGGCGCGATAGAGCTTTTTCGGCTCAAAGAAAATCACCGGGTTAGGATCGCGAATAGCCGCTAGCAGCAATCCTTTGGCTTGCTCAGGATTGCGGGGAACAACCACTTTCAGCCCAGGCGTACCGGTAAAATAGGCTTCCGGCGACTGAGAATGGTAATGGCCACCGGCAATGCCGCCACCATAAGGGGTACGGAATGTCAGCCCGCCGACATTAAACTCGTTACCACTGCGATAACGAAATTTGGCCGACTCATTCACTATCTGATCAAACGCGGGAAAGATGTAATCGGCAAACTGGATTTCCGCGACCGGCGTCATCCCCGCAGATGCTAAACCATTGGCAAAGCCAGCAATACCCTGCTCTGTCAAAGGCGTATTAAAGCAGCGTTCCCGGCCAAAGGTTTCCTGCAGCCCAGAGGTTGCCCGAAATACCCCGCCAAAATGGCCAACATCTTCACCAAACACCAGCATATTCGGATCGGCCTGCATGGCAATTCGCAGTGCATCATTAATGGCCTGCAACATATTCATTTTTGCCATCGCTTATCCCCTCCCTGACAGCTTTGGATACGACTTGGGATACTGGCTGATATGCTGTTTCAATTGCGCCAGTTGCTGCTTGAGCGCCGGGGTTGGTGTATCCAACACATCTTCAATCAATTGCTCCAGAGCCGGGGCAGGAATTTTTTCCGCCACCTTCACCTGTGCCAGGATCTCTTCTCGATAGTCTTGATACAATTGCGTATCTTCCGCTTCAGTCAGCCAGCCTTTATTCACTAGCCAAAGCTTAAAGCGCTGCACAGGATCATGTTCACGCCATTGGCCTTCTTCCTCACGGGAACGATAACCGGATGGATCATCGGAAGATGAATGCGCCCCCAGTCGATAGGTCATGGCCTCAATCAGTACCGGCGCATGATGTTCAATGGCATAAGCACGAGCCTGCTGTGTTGCGGCCAGCACCGCCAGCATATCGTTGCCATCAATCCGTATGGTATGCATGCCATACCCGACCCCTCGACTGGCAATACCATCACCGGCATATTGCTCTTCTGTTGGGGTTGAAATGGCATAACCATTGTTACGACAGAAAAAGATCACCGGCGCGCCGCTGACAGCAGCCATATTCAACCCGGCGTGAAAGTCCCCTTCCGACGCGGCACCTTCACCGAAATAACAGATGGCCAGATTGCGTTTACCTTGCATTTTTAGCGCGTAACCGACACCGGTTGCCTGGGGGATCTGGGTTGCCAGTGGGGAGGATATTGTCTGGTAATTAAGGGCGTTGCAGCCATAGTGGATCGGCATCTGCCGCCCTTTACCCAAGTCCAGCTCATTGCTGAACATCTGGTTCATAAACTGCTCTGTGGTAAAACCACGATAACGCAGTGCAGCATGTTCTCGGTATTGCGCCAGAATCACATCGCCATCGTCCAGCGCCGCAGCACTGCCGATCACCGAGGCTTCTTCGCCGGTACAGGTCATATAAAAGCTGATCCGGCCTTGGCGCTGGGCACCCAGCATCCTGTCATCCAATACCCGAGTAAATACACAGGTATCATAAATTTTCAAAGCAAGCGTTTTATCGATAATCGGCTCTACTGCGCCATCATACGTGGTTCCATCTGCCTGCAATATCTTAAGAATCGGGATATCTAATGCATTGCCATCAATAAAATTGACTCGATGCTCAACCCGTTGACTCTGCTTACTCCGTGTTGCGTCAGTCATATTATGCTCTTTTTATCTTGCAGCGGCAGGCACACACTATGCGCTATGCCATTCACTGCTATGGTCGGTTTACTCCGCACCGGGAACATTACGTTAACGTAAACTTACTGGCAACAATTCTACTTTCACGTCACAAATGTTGGCGCTTTTCTGAATGTATATATTGCTTTACATCACCTCAGGGGCTGGCTCAGGTACCAGACATAACAAGGTGCGCTGACCTATCGGCACTTTAGCGTTGGGGAATACAATCGCCTCCTGTTCCGCTTCCACCACAATCGGATTCTCACCGTCATACCCCAGCACACTGCCTCGAGCAAAGGCGGTAAAGTTCTTCACATCATTGGCAAAAGTAAAGCTGAATTCATCATGTTGTTTCACCACCGAGCGGCTGACACGGAACAGATGAAATTGAGAGGGGTCATACTCAGGCAGATGCAGAGCGTCATCCGTGATCAACCGGGTTAACTGCCTGTCCATTGCAGCAAAACGACTCATATCATTCTGCCCCATCGGGAAAACCTTGCCTAATTCAATGGTAAAAGCATCAGCTCCAAATTCATTGGCCGAGAAGTAACTGAAGGTGGTGGTCGGCTCGTGATGGAACAGCACACAATTCACACCGGCAGAATGTAAGAAGCACAACTGGTCACGACGGTAAGGGCGACCGTGACGGAAAGGGTAAATCGCAAACTTATCATAGGTTGCGCCGCGAATGGCTGTATGCAAGTCATAATGCAACCGCTGGCGCGCTATTGGACTATCGGTAGCATCCCCACCGGGCGCGGAGAGATAAAATGCCTCGACATGCTGCTCTAATAATTTAGCCCGATGACGCTCTGGATTTATCAGCCCCGGTGCCTGAGAGTGTTCGCCACTAAATAGCCGATTGAGGTTTTCATCCACAATCCGGGTGCCATTAAATATGGCGGGCGGGTTGCCAAATAAAAACAGTACCCGGTGTTTGACCCGGATGTCTTCATTAAGAATGCGGCGGATAAGACTATTGCATAATTCGATGGGAGCGGTTTCATTCCCGTGAACCCCGGATGATAAAATAATATCTTTACCATTATCCTCAGCTAATGGTTCGATACGTAAGATACCGGTTGCCTCAATACTGATGCGGGTATGTCCCGCTAAGATCATCGATTCTGGCTGTTCAAAGCCATCGGGACAGGCCAGCGTCAGGGCCAGAAAGTCTTTTGACGCCATCAAGGTCTTGAGCATGTAAAACTCCTTGTTACACCAACTTGTTACACACATAAATGCTGACCAATGCCCGCGGTGCTCAATCTGGTGGTAAAACGGATTGCGCCATCATAGCACAGTATTTTTTACATTAACTCAATACCTTATCTCAAAAAAATATCGCTGAAATGTATCATTTCGTGCAGTCGCAAAGAGAGGGCGAGTAAGCAGAGCAAATAGCGCCAACATGGATTTAAGTAGTTTTGAAGTGACCGTAACAGTGATATAGTTCCACCATCAAGATAAAAATATTTTAGCTGTACTTAAGCCCGAGCTATCAATAGCTAAATATTTACGCCCTAAACACTAAATAACAATATTATCCTCTGACAAAATTCCCTATTTGTTTTATGAAAGATAAGCTGCTTTATCACAATATTTTAATCGCAAGCATAGAATAGATAAGTAAGAGAGTGTTTGATGTTGTCATTGCCTATCATGTAACAACTAAATAGAGAGTTGTGAATAGTAATCATTCCCACAAAATAGCATAGCATAGGGATTAATTTATCAGCATGCATCCATAATGAATTAGCAGAATATACAGCATTCACTTTATCAACAACCAATGTTGTATACACAAACTTGCAATTTTTATATTTTATTTCAGTAAAAACTTCGCAGCATTAATTCTACAGCGCTACGCCAATAATTGATAAAAATGATATTTAACTCGCAAATATGACAATATTTTATGATTTCAATAATGAGATAGTCATTTTTAGAGTGAATTATCGTTTATTTACATTTTTCTATGTACAGTAATAACTCATCCCTATCCATGTCATTAAAATAAGAGGTCTTAAATGACAGAGTTGTTGATCGGCTTAGTCGTCACTATTGCCGTTGGTTATTATATTATCAAAGGTTATAAAGCTGCCGGAATATTACTGACAGCCGGCGTTATTCTATTACTGCTGGCAGGTATATTAGGCCATAAAGTTCTGCCTGCTAATGTCACCTCTACTGGTAATATTCTCACCGATGCATTTGAGTATATTAAATATATGCTACAAAACCGCAATGCAGGGCTCGGCTTACAAATTATGCTGCTGTGCGGATTTGCAACTTATATGACCCATATTGGTGCGAATAATGTGGTGGTTAAACAATTTTCTAAACCACTGTCATTCATTAAATCCCCTTACGTGTTATTAGTCGCAGCCTATATTGTCAGTTGCCTAATGTCACTGGCGGTGAGCTCGGCCACCGGATTGGGCGTACTGCTGATGGCCACCTTATTCCCCATGATGACTGCTATGGGCATTTCCCGTCCTGCGGCGGCGGCTGTGTGTGCGTCACCTGCGGCGATTATTCTGTCACCCACTTCAGGGGATGTGATTATCGCGGCAGAAAAATCTGGCTTACCCCTGCATGTGTTTTCCGTAGAAACCGTGCTACCCGTCTCTATCAGCGCCATTGTCGTCATGGCCATTGCAACCTTTTTCTGGAACCGCTATCTCGATAAAAAAGATAATGCGCCGATGGAGAAATTGGATATTGCTCATATTGAAGTAAAGTCCCCGGCTTATTATTCAATTTTGCCTTTTCTACCTATCATTGGCGTATTTCTGTTCAATGGAGAAGCCATTCCCGGTATGCAGCTCGACATCTATACCATAGTGGTTCTCTCTATTGCTCTGAGCGCTGTGGTCGATTTATTCACTAACCGCTTTAACGGTAAATTGACCTTGGATAATTTAGAAGCCTGTTTCGCGGGTATGGGCGATGCGTTTAAAGGCGTCGTGATGTTATTGGTCGCAGCTGGGGTATTTGCCCAAGGCCTGATGTCTATCGGCGCCATTGATAACCTGCTGCATCTGGCTGATGAAGCCGGAGCCGGTGGTATGGCATTAATGCTGCTGCTCACTGTATTAACTGTCGCTGCTGCGATTGCAACGGGCTCAGGCAATGCGCCATTTTATGCTTTTGTCGAGTTAGCGCCCAAACTGGCCATTAAGCTGGGGCTCAATCCAGCATTCTTAATTATCCCTATGCTGCAGGCATCCAACCTTGGGCGCACGATTTCACCGGTTTCCGGCGTGATTGTGGCAACCTCAGGTATGGCGGGGATCAGTCCTTTTGATGTGGTTAAACGTGCGCTCGTTCCCGTATTATGTGGTCTGGTGACCGTGATTATCGGGACTGTATTGCTGGTCCCTATGCAGGCTTAATCTTGCATATAACAGACATATAACGAAGCTAAATAACGACTATCAACCGCTGGAGAGCACCGATATCAATCTGGTATTGGTGCTCTGTGTTCTTTTTCAGATATGCGTTATGCAGCCTATGCGATGTACTGGTCGCAATCCGTATGTCGCATACAGCCTGCTTAACTCACTCTCCTAAGCGCTCCCCACTAAGTATGCTATTGGCACAACTTGCACAACAACCAACCGCGAAAATCACATATAACGCTAGCCCCAACCAACACCCAATCAACTGACAAATCGACATGCCTTTGTCATAACAGTTTTGCCAATCAAATGGCAAAGCTAACCCCTAGCTAATGACCATCTACGCTCTTTAGGAGAAATGCATAAAAATAATTTTGCTGCGACGAACCGCTAACCCACAATATTTATACGGGTTAATCTTTTGCTACAATAATTGCTAATAACCAAGTAAATTAGTAGGTTATATTGGGTAATTTTCCCTTTAATTACATAAAAATATTACGCTGACATAAACAAGTCATTTGGTTAATTTTGTTTCATGTAACGACGAGTATTGGCTTCATCTAAAGTGAGTATGTTGGAAACAAATACTTTAGGGGTCGCTTATTATGATTGATTACTTCAATACCAATTATCCTTCAGTGGATTTACTGCGGTTACGCGCCCAGCAGCGCCTACCCCAATTTGCCTTTGAATATGTCGATGGTGGCTGTAACGTCGAGCAGGGGTTACACAAAAATACTGACGATATCCGCAAGCTGGAATTACTGCCCTACTACCTGCGTCAATATGATCATATTTCGATGAAAACGACGCTATTTGGTGAAACCTACGACGCCCCTTTTGGTATCAGTCCGGTAGGACTGCAAGGATTAATCTGGCCTGAAGCGCCGGAAATTCTCGCTAAGGCGGCATTTGATCATAATATTCCTTTTGTATTGAGTACGGTAACCACCTCCCCAATTGAAAAAATTGCGGAAATTACTGAAGGCAAAGCTTGGTTCCAGTTATATCATCCAGTGGACGACAACATCACAGATGATTTGCTGGCGCGCTGCAAGCGTGCAGGCATCAAAACCTTGGTATTGTTATCCGATGTTCCCACATTTGCCTACCGTCCAAAAGAAATCAAAAACGGGCTGGCAATGCCACCGAAAATGACAGCCCACAATATTTATGAAATCTTTAAATCGCCACAATGGGCGCTGACAACCTTACTCAAAGGCAAACCACAATTTGCGACCTTGAAGAAATACATGTCCGGTAATATGAACATGCACCATTTAGCGCTGTTTATGGACAAAACCTTTAATGGTCGTCTGAGTATGGAGAAAGTGCAGCGATTACGGGATAAGTGGGATGGCAACTTAGTGATGAAAGGACTGTCTACCGTGGAAGACAGTGACAAAGCAGTGGCCTTAGGACTGGATGGCATTATTATTTCCAACCACGGTGGCCGACAATTGGATGCCGGCCCCTCCACCATCAGTGTCGCGCCGGAAATTATTGCTAAACATAAGCAAAATATAACCATTATGATGGATAGCGGTATCCGTAATGGCCCTGACATTGCCCGCACCCTGTCAGTTGGCGTGGACTTTACCTTCCTTGGCCGCACCTTTATGTACGGGGTTGGCGCGTTAGGTCATCACGGTGGCTATCACACTATCAATATGCTGAAAAAAGAGCTGCAACAAGTGATGGAGCAATGCTGCTGCGAAACGCCGGCAGATTTTCCCAACCATTTACTGGACAATATTTGGCAAGCACCGTCCGTCTAGTTCCGTTTAGCCCAAAAACAGAAAAAGCCGCTGATAACAGCGGCTTTTTAATTACAATCTGGTTTGATCTAACTTGTTTTGATTGAGCTTAACTGGCCTTACAGGCGCTCAATAACAAAGTTGCGATTCGCAGGATACATTAACCCAATCTAAACCCGATTACAGGGCTTTTAGTGCCGTATCGATCAATATGCGCGCATCAGCAAAAATCTGTTTCAGATGTTGTTCACTGACAAAGCTTTCAGCGTACAACTTAAACAGCGCCTCGGTACCGGACGGGCGAGCAGCAAACCAACCATTATCGGTGCACACTTTAATCCCACCAATTGCCGCGCCATTACCCGGCGCCTTCGTCAGCACAGCTGTCACTTTATCGCCAGCCAGCAGATCGGCACCTAAGCTCTCTGCGCTTAAGGCTGCAAACTTGGCTTTTTTCTTGGCGCTGATAGGGCTATCAATTCGGCCATAATAACTGGTACCAAACTGAGCTGTCAGTTGCTGATAATATTCTCCGGGGGTCATGCCGGTAACGGCCAGGATCTCTGCCGCGAGCAAACCTAAGATAAAACCATCTTTATCTGTACACCAGGTTTGACCATCTCGCTGCAAAAATGCCGCGCCAGCACTCTCTTCACCACCAAAGGCAATCGTCTGATTAGCTAAACCATCAACAAACCATTTAAACCCGACTGGCACTTCTAATAACTGCCGCGCCCGATGCTGACAGATACGATCAATCATGGCACTGGACACTAGCGTCTTACCAACCGCTAAGCTCTCTTGCCACTGAGGCCGATGGGTAAGCAGATAATCAATGGCGACCGCCAGATAGTGGTTGGGATTCATCAACCCGCCACCACCCTGACCACGCTCAGGACAAACAATACCATGACGGTCATAGTCAGGATCATTCCCTAGGCACAGATCAAATTCCTGCTGACGGGTCAGCAAGCCTGCCATCGCATAAGGAGAGGAGCAATCCATGCGGATCTTGCCGTCTTTATCAAGCGGCATAAAAGCAAAAGCTGGATCGACTGTGTTATTAACCACAGTAATATCCAGCCCATAATGTGCCGCAATACGTTGCCAGTAATAAATGCCGGAGCCACCTAAAGGATCCACACCGATACGGATATTAGCCTCACGGATAGCCTGCATATCCACTACTTGGTCTAATGCTGCAATATAAGGCAGATACAGATCGGTATATTTCACCCGGCCAGTCGTTAAGGCAATCTCAATATTAACCCGGCGAATACCCTCTAATTGGGCCGCCAGATAATCATTCGCCCGCTGTTCAATCCAAGCGGTGATCTCAGCTTCAGCCGGCCCACCATGGGGCGGATTATATTTAATGCCACCATCTTTTGGTGGATTATGGGATGGGGTAATAATCAGGCCATCGATCATCATAGGATCGCCTTTGGCCTTATTCCGGTTCGCCGCCACCAAATACTGACTAACCACAGGCGTCGGTGTAAAAGCATCATCAAGCTGAGCGATAACCTCTACGCCATTGGCGACCAGCACTTCAATGGCTGTAATATATGCCGCTTGTGATAAAGCATGGGTATCCATGCCCAGCACCAGCGCACCGCCAATGCCTTGCTGCTTACGGTAATCAACTACCGCTTGTGTAATCGCCAGAATATGCTGTTCATTGAAACTGGCATCAAAGGCACAGCCACGGTGCCCAGATGTGCCAAACGTGACTTTTTGTGCCGGATTATTCTGATCCGGTACTCGCCGGTAATAATGGCTCATCAGTTTGGGAATATTAACCAGATCATCTTGTGTGGCCGGTTTACCGGCGCGAGGGTGCAATGCCACCTGTAACTCCTAAAACAACAAATTAAACACGTTCAGCGATAAGAGCTGCCTGATGGCTGTCACAACCAAACTGCACCAGCACTTCAGACAAAATAGTGCGCTTTTTCGCAGTGTTATTATTGGTGGTTACCCAAA
Source organism: Shewanella sp. NFH-SH190041 (assembly GCF_024363255.1). NCBI lineage: Bacteria > Pseudomonadati > Pseudomonadota > Gammaproteobacteria > Alteromonadales > Shewanellaceae > Shewanella > Shewanella sp. NFH-SH190041. Next base: position 1,880,344 of record NZ_AP026070.1, on the reverse strand, counting down.
AACCGCTGTTACCAATTTCTTTTGGGTTGGCAGACTGACTGGCGTTAAGCAGTGCATCTTTAGAGGTCGCAAAATAGAGGCGATCGCGCCCCTGGATCTGCAGCACTTGATCAAAATCACGGCCACAGGCGCGATAAAGACTTTCCAAAATCAACAGAAAACGGCCAACAGCACCTTTTTGCTGCTCCAGTTCCTCTTCATTGATCAAAGTATCAAAACACAGTGGTGCATCTACCGCCACCGGCTCGGCTTTAGGGGCATTGCTGACTTCCATGCTAGGCTGACTGATAGCCTCTGGTGTCTCATGGGACACTTCCTCAACACTCAGCCCTAATAAACGACGCAGAATATCCGAGGCACTTTCACCAATCCGTTCCGTCTTACCGGCAATATAGCGATAAAGCTCTTCATCAACCTCGATATATTTCATGAGCAGTTTTCCTTTGTTACGTTAAATTGCAATGACAATCTCAGATCCCTAAAGATCCCGTGCCACAAAAAATCCCAGTTTATGCCAGATTAAGATGATTGATAAGCATCAGTGCCATGAAAAATATCCTATTTGCGATCCTTCGAGCAATATTCCATCGCCTAAGCATCACAATACTCTTACCAGGATCATTCTTATTAATTACAGGCGGGATTAAATCGTTTAATTAATCATCAATAAATAACGTTAATCCGGCCTTGACTATTATTTGCGATCAAAACGCGGCAAAATTCCAGCAGAATTAAGGAGCCGACCATGCATTTTGAATCCACCGGAGAAGGACAGGCTATTGTCTTTATCCATGGCCTTTTTGGCAGTTTGGATAACCTCAAAGGGCTAAGTAAAACCCTTTGCGATCGTTACCGTACAATCAGGATCGATTTACCCAGCCACGGGCAAAGCTCACACACTGAAGAAATGGATTATCCGAGTATGGCAGCCCAGTTGGCCAAGCTACTGGATACGTTACAAATTCCTAAAACCCATTTGGTCGGCCACTCGCTGGGTGGCAAACTGGCGATGGCATTTGCACTATCATACCCAGATCGCGTTTTGAGCCTTACGGTGGCCGATATTGCGCCCGTCAGTTATCCACCACGTCACCTCGCTGTTTTTGCCGCATTAGAGAAGATTAACCTAACAATGCTGGACACCCGCCAGTCAGCCCTGACACAATTGCTCAGCGCCGGTATTGACAGTGCAACAGTACAATTTTTGTTAAAAAATTTAACCAAGTCTGAGCAGGGCTTTCGCTGGAAAATGGATCTGGCGGCGTTAAAGCGCAATTATGCTCGCTTAATTGATTGGCCTTATGCTGGTCAACAGCAAACGCCCTTTACCGGAGCTGTGCTGTTTGTCCGTGGTGATCGATCTGATTATCTCACCGCTGACAGTAGAGAAGCGGTATTAAAGCAATTTCCCCACGCCAGAGTGAAAACCATCGTGGGAACAGGCCACTGGTTACATGCGGAAAAGCCTGCACAATTTAACCGGATTGTTGGCCGCTTTATTGATGACAATGCCCTTTAACTGGCTTCTGTTATCACTGTGTATAGCCGCAGGCGGGTTGATATGGTATATTCCCGCCTCTTTTGACCCGGGCAGCATGAAAAGGATAACAAGACAATGCTGGATCAATATATGGAGCAGATTGAAACCCTTGGCCTCAACCTGTTTTTTGCCGCGATATTTTTTTTTATCGGCATGGCGATCAGGGATGTGCTCAGACAGGGTAAGGTCCCGAAATTCGGTCAATATATTGTTTGGTTAGTGCTCTTTCTCGGCTGCGCCGGGTTTGTGGCAAAAGGTATTATCCAGTTTTCCTGGGAATCCTCAGGTATTGGTTAAACGACAGCAAGATGGCTAAAGAAACAACAGACAGAACCACTATTGACCTGTTTGCCAACGAGAAACGTCGCGGACGGCCGAGAACCAATCCACTGTCACGCGAGCAGCAACTCAAGGTCAATAAGCGCAATCAGATCCAGCGGGATAAAGCGAAAGGATTAAAGCGGATTGAATTAAAAGTGTCACAAGAGTTATATGACGCCTTGAACCGCGAAGCTCTGGCCAGTAACATCAGCCGCAGCCAATTAATCGAATTAATCCTGCTCAAGCAAATCGACTGCTGACAGTTTTTGTACCACGATAAGTGACATCGCGAACTCAACATAAAGGAAAGACAATGGCAACTGTAGGTCTTTTTTTCGGTAGTGACACAGGTAACACCGAAGCTGTAGCCAAAATGATCCAGAAAAAACTGGGTAAGCAAATGGTTGACGTTAAAGACATCGCCAAGAGCACCAAAGAAGAAATCGCTGATTTTGATCTGCTGATTTTCGGTATTCCAACCTGGTATTACGGTGAAGCCCAGTGCGACTGGGATGACTTTTTCCCAGAGCTGGAACAAATTGACTTTAACGATAAATTAGTCGCCATCTTCGGTTGTGGCGATCAGGAAGATTACGCAGAGTACTTCCTCGATGCCATGGGTATGGTGGGTGATATTGTTCAGTCCCGCGGTGGCATCATTATCGGTAATTGGCCAACTGAAGGCTATGAATTCGAAGCATCTAAAGCACAAATTGATGATAAGCACTTTATCGGTCTGGGCATTGACGAAGACCGTCAACCAGAATTGACCGATCAGCGTGTTGATGCTTGGGTTAAGCAGATTTATGAAGAAATGTGTCTGGCAGAGCTGGAAGACTAATCTTCCTTCTGACAGCAAAAAGCGGCCGATGGCCGCTTTTTTTATTAATGTTTCAAAAGTGCGTGTCTGTTGACCTTTTATACAAGGCAGAGGCTTTGATATGTAGTTGCGCTACCTGATAATAAGCCGATAACGCAGTAGAAAGGAACCTCAAACGCTACCCGAATGGTTCGGCTAAAAGCGTTTTACTCTTTGTTGAGCGGTTCTTGCTTAGAATAACTAGGCAGCAAACCCCTCGCCACGATAAACACGCTTTTATCTCGAACAAAATTTAACCATGAAACGTCAACAGACCCGAGCCTTACTGACAGATGGTCTTAATATGACCGAGGGATCCCATGTCTACCCATACTGTTTCTCCCCATTGGGATATTTTCTGCGCTGTGGTTGATAACTATGGCGATATTGGTGTCACCTGGCGTCTGGCGCGCCAATTAGCCAAAGAGTATCAATTAGATATTCGTCTCTGGGTTGATGATCTGCACAGCTTTGCCCATATTTTGCCGCAACTCAATCCAGCACTGACAGAGCAATGCTTTTCCGGTGTTACCATTTTGCCTTGGCGAGAGCCGCTGCCTCAGGCCTGGCAACCCGGTGCAGTGCTGATTGAAGCATTTGCCTGTGAACTGCCAAATAGTGTTAAGCACACTCTGCAGCAGCGAAAACAACAAAATGGTGCCCTTCCCTGCTGGCTTAATCTTGAATATCTCTGCGCGGAAACTTGGGTTGATGGCTGTCACGGTCTGCCATCAATGCAGGCCAGCGGCATAGACAAGTATTTCTTTTTCCCTGGCTTTACCCCCAAAACCGGTGGCCTTATTTGTGAGAAAAACCTGTTTGCCGAGCGTGACCGCTGGCAGGCGGATATCAGCAATCGCCGCGCGTTGTTTCAACAATTGGGCTTAACCGGCATCGCAGACGATGATCGCGTGATTAGCGTATTCAGTTATGAAACCCCGGCTTTACCGGCACTGTGCCAACAATGGCAGCAAACTGACCGGCCAGTCCATGTATTATTGCCCAAAGGCCGCAGTTTAAACTCGCTTACCGATTGGCTACCCTGCCCACCTGAAACGGTTAAACCCGGCCAAACCTTTACCCAAGGCAATGTCAGTTTGCATATTCTGCCAATGACAGACCAAGAGGGGTATGACAGATTACTGTGGAGCTGTGATATGAATATTGTGCGCGGAGAGGATTCATTCCTTCGAGCACAATGGGCAGCAAAGCCGTTTATCTGGCATATTTATCCGCAGGATGAAGATTACCACCTGATAAAATTACAAGCTTTTATGGCACTTTACTGCCATAATCTCGCTCCAGAGATTGGTCGTTACTGGCAAGCATTGAATATGGCATTTAACCAGGGGCATCCGGTTGAAGTGGCCTTAAACTGGCAACAGTTGGAAAAAACAACAACTGCACTGCAGCAACATGCCAAACAATGGCCAATCGATGCAATTAATCCCGCAGATCTGGCAAGTCGCCTAGTGCAATTCGTCAGAAAATAGCTAAAATACTGCGCTGAAGTGCAAAGTCAAAAATATAGGAAATTTAGCAATGAAAACTGCTCATGAAATCCGTCCAGGTAACATGATCATGTTCAATGGCAGCCCATGGGTTGTACAGAAGACTGAAACTACCCGTTCTGGCCGTAACGCAGCTATCGTTAAGATGAAGCTGAAGCACGTACTGATCGATTCCAGTACTGAAACCACCTTCAAAGGTGAAGACAAGATGGACGTTATCGTATTAGAGCGTCTGGATTGTACCTATTCTTATTTTGCTGATCCTATGTATGTATTCATGGATGCAGAATACAACCAGTATGACGTTGAAGCTGACAATATGGGCGATGCTGCCAAGTACATCGTTGATGGCATGGAAGAGCAGTGCCAGGTTACCTTCTACGAAGGCAAAGCTATCTCTGTTGAACTGCCAACCACTATCGTTCGTGAAGTAGGTTACACTGAACCTGCTGCCCGTGGCGATACTTCTGGTAAAGTGATGAAGCCTGCTAAGATCGTAGGTTCTGATCTGGAAGTTATGGTTGCTGACTTCGTTAAAGAAGGCGACAAAATCGAAATCGATACCCGTACCGGCGAATTCAAAAAGCGCGTGTAATTTCGGTATCCGATACAAAGCCAGCCTACGGGCTGGTTTTTTTGTAGCTATTATTTACTAAAACGTCTTTATCAACTCGCGCTATATCATTAATGGTTAACTCAATTTGAGTGTCTAATTTCTGACAGTTTATTTTAAAGCCCATAGCAACAGTCAATTGAATCCCATTAAATTGTTATAAGTAATATATCGACAATTAACCCCATGGGTAAAAATCATATGAGCGCGAATAGGCCTATAATTGCCTTCTGTATTAACATTAATCACACTCATCTGAATATGTCTCGGCTAAATCTTTTCTGCTGAGAGATCGCATCTTTGGCGATGAATACTTTCTAACCTTCAGTACTATTCAATCCACCCATTCAATCTCTGAATAGGCTCTCATCATAACGCCAAATTTAGCTCCATGTGTTATGGTGTGGAAAGCTAAGCCCTCGGTAACACTCACCCTCACCCTCTTATGCGGCGGCTTTAAAAATCGTTACTGCAAGCCCTAATGAAGGTGATGACAAACATCATGCCTTGCCCCAAGTCTATCTGTAGTACCGAATAAAATCCTTACCCGCCTAATAGATATATTTGTTGGAAGCCCTAACCTAAATGGCCAATATCCTCAGCTTTATCCCTACAAGATTGTGAGTCACTCTGATAAGAACATTATCAACAAGGCGCAATCAGTATCTTGCATATGTTCGACCTTATTTCAGGCATAAAAAAACCGGCGCTTTAAGCGCCGGTTAGTTATCTTGCCGGTATTGATTCATTGCAAGTCCGTTGTCACCTGCCGTGTAATATTATGCCAGCACGATTAACTTAATCAGTTAGCCGCTTGCCACTGCATATCAGTGTCAATATCGTCATCCTTATCTTCATCTTTGTCTTCAACACCTGAAATCGGCTTCGTCAGGAAAGAGACGATTAATGCCGCAGACATGATCACGACAGATGCAATATAAGCCAGCTCATAAGTTCCGGTGGAGTCAACTGCAAAAGCAGCAATCACAGGGCCGATAAAGCCACTCACACCCCAAGAGGTATAAACCACACCATAGTTAGTGCCGTAGTTTTTCAGGCCATAGAAATTAGCGGTCAGTGATGGGAATACCGCAGGGAGGGTACCGTAACTTACCCCGGCTAATGCCGCACCTACCATCATCCCCATTTCACCATGATAGTGCGGGAACATCACCATATTGGCAATTTGCAAAACAAAGGACAGTGCCAATGTGCGCATACCACCGATTTTATCATTCAGCATACCGGCACCAACACGACCAAAGGTGTTAAACAATGCCAGAATCACCACCAAATGTGCCGCACCGTTCATATCTGTCTGCACAGAGGCGATCGAGGTGATATTACCGATGATCATCAAACCTGTTGAAGATGCACACAGGTACATAAACCAAATGGCATAAAACTGTGGGGTACGCAGCATTCCGCGCCAGTTAATTTCGTTAGCAACCGTAACCTGCTTCACGGTTTTACTGTCATCACCTTCCGGCTGATAATCTACCGGAGGGTTATTAATGGTGAATGCCAGTGGGACGGCAATCGCTAATAATGCTGCGCCCAGCAGTACAAATGAGTAACCAATACCGTAAGCAGAAATCAAGCGGGTGATCAGCGGTGCCAGATACACACCGGCTAAGCCAAAACCGGCTGCAATCAGTCCATTTACCACACCACGGTGAGATGGGTGGAACCATTTCATTGCCGCTGGAGCCAAACAAGCATAGGCAAAACCGATACCCGCACCAGCTAACACACCAAAGCTAATCAGCAATTGGGTTGGGGTCGTTGCATAACCTGAAGCGATCAGGCCCAATCCAGAAATGATAGTGCCCGTGATTAACACCCGGCGAGGACCAAATTTATCTTGGATAATTCCGGCAAGTAACAGGGAGATAGAAAAAGTAATAATGGCGATAGTGTATGGCATGGAGGCTTCAGCGTTACTCCAGCCCAGATCCGTTACCAGCGCTTTTTTAAATACGCTCCAGGTAAACAGAATACCAATACACAGGTTGATGCAGAATCCTGCGATAAGGATTTGCTTTGCTCGGTCAAATAGTTTCATTGCGTCTCATTTAAGTGGTCCACCCCGGGAAATGTGCCACCGCTGTATGGATTATAATTATTACAGTCAGGTTAACGACAACATTGATAAGGCGGCTCTAAATTAGGCTGGCGATTCTAGCAACACTCACCACAAAAATGAAATTAAAGTATCAGATTATTGCAATAAAATGAGAAAATAGAGTTTATGCTACTGAATTAATTGGATTTTCTTTTATTAAATACAAAAAGTTAATATAGATGCTAACGCGTTAAATCATATGTAAACATCAATTTAATGTAAATAAAAAATATCAAAAATGAATCCACAAAGATCCTATTGAGACCTGGATCACATTATTCAATTCAATAACGGACTTTAGCGCATATTCCCAATGCGAAAACCGTATTCCAGCACTTCAGCGCCTGTGTTGTCTGGCAAAATGATAACCATATTGACCATCCCACCCTGGAATATAAGGTTAAACCGGCCACAACAATATGGAAATAATGTAAAAACCATTTACCGATAAAGTAAAAAGCCGCCTAACGGCAGCTTTTTTATTGACATTGATCACAATTGAAAAAGATCAGCATGATGAATGTTGGTAATTGATACTCAATAGAACACACGCTTTTTCATGCCGATATCCATCTCATACCTATGCCAATAATAGAAAGCCAATCACAGCCAATACCGCAGCAAACAGAGCATAAGGTAACTGAGTTAAACCATGGCTCACCAAATTACAACCTGAACCCTGTGCCGCTAAAACGGTGGAGTCAGAATAAAAGCAGGCTTGACTGCCAAAGGAGGATGCTGACAATAACGCACCGATAACCAAGGGGATATCCGCGCCAACAGATTGTGCCAATGGCATGACAATCGGAATAGATACCGCAAAAATGCCCCAACTGGAGCCAGTGGCAAATGCCAGTAATGCCATCGCGATAAAAACAACTGCCGGCAGTAAATTAGCTGTCATAAACGGACTCAAGCTTTCAATCACATACTGCGGCAACATCAATTTATCGCACACATCTTTAAAGACAAATGCGGCAATAACAGTGCCGATGGCTGGCAGCATACTTTTAAAACCATCAATCATCTGCTCCATCATTTCCGCTAATGGCATCAAACGTTGCACTGCGTAGTAAGGCAGGGTGACAGCAAGAGTGGCCAATAATCCCAGCCAGACATCAATATCAAAATAAACAGTAAAGGCCACCAGCAAAATGATAGGAACCAGAAAATTATGCAATTTTCCCTGTCTATCAGCATTGGCAAACTCTTCTTCCATCGCCTTTACCGCATATTCATCCGATGTCTGCACCTCATCCAAATCAACCTGTTTCAGTGCCGGCGCCCCTTTCGCGGCCATTTGCTGAGCTTTTTTCATCGGCCCGACTGTGGGGATCACCCCAGCAATCACCAGAACCACCACCACAATTGCCAACCAGGCATACAACATATAAGGAATCGCCTGCATATAAACAGCAATGGCTTGGCCAGGGGGCGCGACACCATTATCCACCAGCAAACCACCAAAAAAGACCGCCCACGTCGATAACGGCACCAACACACACACGGGTGCTGCGGTGGAATCCACAACATAGGCAAGCATTTCTCTGGATACATTGAACTTATCCGTCACCCGTTTCATGGTCGAGCCAACGGTCAAGGCATTTAAGTAGTCATCTACAAAAATGACAATCCCCAGCAAAAAAGTCATTAACAGAGAGGATCTGGGGCCCTTAGCCAATTTCAAGGCATTGCGCCCAAAGGCCATCGCCCCACCGGTGCGGACTAATAAAGCGATCAGCGCACCGAAACTGCCACACACTAAAATCAGCCAGCCAATCGTGTCATCAGCCATCACATTAAGAGAAATAGCGGCAAATTGTGGTAACACCTCGCCAGGCCGATACAGTAACAGGCCCACCAAAGCACCAATAATCAGGGATAAAATAGGACGACGTAACCAGATGGCTAACGTCAATACCACTGCAGGAGGAATAAGACTTAACGCTGTCGGCTCTGACATGCACTTAGGTCCTTCTAGTTTCAGGTCATCAATGACAAAAACAACACAGCACAGTTACATAGATACATCACTGCACTAATACAGCTGTTTGACTCCAACCGGATAATTATCTGCATTAAAAAATAACGGCATTTAACTCGTCGGCCAGCAATGGGCAATTCTACCTTTACTGCTAACCAACAATGTCGCAGTCAAACATCGCGCAGAAAGTAAAACGCCAGCAATAATGAGTCAACAAAAAATCATTAAAAACCAGTAAATCATCATTATAAATAATCACAAAAAGTTACTTAAACCACATATTAATGACATCGATTTTTCCTCATGCTCAGCAAAACGAACTAAGCCACCATTGATATCTGCGGCCATAAATATCATTACCATGACATTATGCTGACATTCCCCTTTCAACAAAAACAGCATACTGACATAGGTATAAATATCACGTTGCGGCAAAACATTATGCTGCACAAATAAAATCAGCTAAGTTGAAATTTGCTTGATTTCCCCTCTTTCTAAGTGCCGGTTTTTCAGATATCTTGCGCTGTGTTATCCGGTTTTTTTGCGTCTTTAGAGGTATTGATGCGCCCTATTATAAAATCCCATAAGCTGGACAGTGTTTGTTACGATATCCGCGGTCCAGTACATAAGGAAGCCCGCCGTTTAGAAGACGAAGGCCACAGGATCATGAAGCTGAATATCGGCAACCCTGCGCCGTTCGGTTTTGAAGCGCCTGAAGAAATCGTGCGCGATGTTATCCTTAACCTGCCTAGCGCTCAGGGATATTGTGAATCCAAAGGGCTGTTTTCTGCCCGCAAAGCCATTGTGCAACACTACCAGTCCCAAGGCATTATGGGGGCGGACATTGATGATATTTATATCGGCAATGGTGTTTCTGAGCTGATTGTGATGGCGCTGCAAGGACTGCTCAATGCCGACGATGAAGTGCTGATCCCCTCGCCGGATTATCCGCTGTGGACCGCTGCGGCACATTTAGCTGGCGGTAAAGCTATCCATTATCGCTGTGATGAGGAGTCTGATTGGTTCCCTGATCTGGATGATATCCGCAGTAAAATCACCCCTCGCACCCGGGCATTGGTGATGATCAACCCCAATAACCCCACAGGTGCGGTATACAGTGAAGCATTAATACTGGAATTAATTGAAATCTGTCGCCAGCATGATCTGATCCTGTTTGCCGATGAGATCTATGACAAAATCCTTTACGACGATGCCAAACACGTGCCAGCGGCCGGGCTGTCTGATGATATTCTCACCGTTACCTTTAATGGCCTGTCAAAAGCCTACCGCGCAGCTGGATTCCGGGTGGGGTGGATGATGCTAACCGGCAACCTAAAAGGGGCCAAAAGCTATATCGAAGGCTTGGATATGCTGGCCTCAATGCGTCTATGTGCCAATGTGCCCAACCAACATGCAATTCAGACCGCATTGGGGGGATACCAGAGCATTAATGAGCTGATCCTGCCAACAGGCCGCCTCGCTCAACAGCGCGATACCTGTTATGAACTGCTCAACAGCATTCCCGGTGTCAGCTGTAAAAAGCCGAAAGGCGCTATGTATGCCTTCCCCAAACTGGATGCGAAGAAATTCAACCTCCGCGATGATGAAAAGCTGGTTTTGGATTTATTACGCGATCGCAAAATTTTGCTGGTACAGGGTACTGCATTTAACTGGCCAGAGCCGGATCACCTACGGGTTGTATTCCTGCCGTGGAAAGAAGATTTGCAAAAGGCACTGACAGAATTTGGTTCCTTCTTGGACACTTATCACCAGTAAGCCACCGCTCCTTACATTACCGGATACATTACCGGATACCCACGCTGTCACTCAGCGGTATCCGGTAATTCGTAATACCCTCAATCGCCACCTGATTATCACCTTGCCGAAATCTACTTTTCCCCAAAAATTCTCGCAGCATTAATGCATCACGCGCTTATTCAACCGCGCGCTTTAGCTGACACAGGTTGGGCTTGCCCGGCTGTATAGCATTGCGCTGGTATCAGATTGGCAGACGCGCTAACCTGAGCAAATCTGTGGTGTAAGCCATTATCTCCCGTACAGCAGGAATTATTATGAAAAGTACCTTTCTGGCCTGGATACTACGCATGCCGCTAATCAAGCGTTGGGCATTGATGCATTGCGTTAAAAAAGAAAATATTGCAGAGCATTCTCATCAGGTGGCCGTAATTGCCCATATGCTGGCGGTGATCCGCAACACCTTCTTTCAAGGGCAGCTGAACCCGGAAAAAGCGGCAACGCTGGCGCTATACCACGAATGCTCAGAAACCAAGCTGCAAGACATTAACCATGTCACCAAATACCATAACCCTGAGCTAACCAAAGAATTCAAAAAACTGGAAAAACTGGCAGAAATTGACTGTGTCCGCAGCCTGCCCGAACCCCTGCAAGCCACCTTTGAAAATTTGATTATTCAATCCCAGGTGGATCCGGAATATAAAGATCTCGTCAAAGCGGCAGACTTAATCTCCGCCTACTTTAAAGCCATGGATGAAATCCGTTTCGGTAATAATGAATTTGATAATGTCAAAGAACGGCTCGGGGAGATGCTGGAACACTACCGCGCCACTATGCCAGAGGTAAATTACTTTCTCGACACCTTTAGCGAGCACTGTTTTGTCTCTGTGGATAAACTCAGCGCGGGTTAGGTTAACCGTCAGGAATATGCCTATAGAGCCCCTCAACATCGCAGCAGAGATTGTCCTTGCGAGTTGAGCAGTAAATTTACCATGAAGCGATCACCGGCTTGGGTTATGCTCATAAACCGAATGAATTTAACCCAGTCAGGTGTTTTATATGCAAAATTCCCCTTGGGCTGCCCGGCGACTGCTCGAAGATAAGCATCGGCGGGATGATCAGCGCAGTCCCTTTCAGCGCGACCGGGCCCGTATTCTCCACAGTGCCGCTTTTCGCCGACTGCAAGCAAAAACCCAAGTATTAGGTGTTGGACTGAATGATTTTTACCGCACCCGACTGACCCACTCACTGGAAACAGCCCAAATTGGCACTGGGATCCGCGCCCAATTAAAAGCAAAATGCCCACAGGTGGCTGATATTATCGGCCCCTCAAGTTTGATTGAATCCCTCTGCCTTGCCCATGATATTGGCCATCCCCCCTTTGGCCACGGCGGGGAAATCGCCCTGAACTATATGATGCGCCACCACTGTGGTTTCGAAGGCAATGGCCAAACCTTCCGCATTCTTACCCGGCTGGAACCCTATACCGAACAGCATGGCATGAATCTGTGCCGTCGCACCCTGTTAGGGGTACTGAAATATCCACTGTTAAACTCGATGATCTCACCCACTTATCCCACGGATGATGATCACGCGACGCAACACAGTATTCGTCCCGCAGACTGGCCCCCCGTTAAAGCCATTTACCCGGATGACAGCGACATTCTGCAATGGGTGCTATCGCCCCTGAGTGATAATGACAAAACTCGATTCTGTGCATTTACACCGGCCAAGGGTAAGCTGCCCGGTCGTAGCTGCTGTAAATCATTTGACGCTACCATTATGGAGCTGGCGGATGATATCGCCTATGCGGTACACGATCTGGAGGATGCCATCGTTATGGGCATTGTGACTCAAGCTCAGTGGCAGGAAGAAGTCGCTGCCCCCCTCGCGGATATTGATGACCCATGGATCCAGCTTGAACTGTGTAATATCGGCTCAGCCCTGTTTTCACCGGCGCATTATTTACGCAAAGATGCCATTGGCACCATGGTCAATGGGTTTGTCACCGCCATCGGGGTAGAGAAACAAGCGGAATTTGACTCAGCATTGTTGGCTTATCAAGCTCGCTTGCAACCTGCGTTTGCCCAGGCGCTCGCGATTTTAAAAGCATTTGTCTTTCGCCAAGTGATCCGTAAACCAGAAGTGCAAATGCTGGAATATAAGGGGCAACAAATGCTGATGCAGCTATTTGAAGCGTTTGCCTCCGATCCATTGCGCCTGTTGCCACGCAATACCCAAACTCGCTACCAAGAGGCATTAGCCAATGGCCGCAATGCCCAACGAGTGATTGCTGATTATCTGGCGGGGATGACAGATGATTTTGCCACCCGAACCTATCAGCAGCTCTTTACCCCAGCAATTGGCACAGTGATGGATCTACGCGCCCACGATTAAGGCTAGGGTCTGTTGCCCTTTTAAGTATCATCATTAGACAAAAAAACGCGCCAGTTGGCGCGTTTTATATTATCTGTTCGCTTTACTGCATAACTGCATAACTGCATAACAATAAAAGCTAATCAGGCAGTTATCCCATCAATGACGGGAACATACCTTTAATGCCGGCAGCCACAATTTCAATCCCGATAGACATCATGATCAAGCCCATCAAACGGGTGATAACGTTAATACCGGTTTTCCCCAGCAAGCGATAAATTACCGACGCCATCCGGAGGAGTAAAAAGCTGATCAGGCCAAACAGCACCACAGCAACAGACATCCCAAGCAAATTCACCAAGGTATGGTGCTCTGCGGCGGTGACGATCACCGAGCTGATTGCGCCGGGCCCCGCCATCAATGGCAACGCCAAAGGAACAACAGCAACAGACTCCATGGCCGAGGCTTCTAATCCTTCTTCCTTATTGCGCTTCACCTCACCCAGTTTACCCTGGAGCATCGACATGGCAATAATCGCAATCAGGCTACCCCCGGCGATCCTAAATGCCGAAATACTGATACTGAACATATCCAGAATATATTGACCGGCAAAAATCGTCACCAGCAAAATAATAATCACAGCAAAGTTGGCAACCTTAGCGGTTTGATTACGTTCCTCTTCCGTCTGATGACTGGTCAGGCTGACAAATACTGGCAACAACCCCACCGGGTTAATAATGGCCATCAGACCAAGGAAAAACTTTATATACAGGGTGAAATCCAAGATGGGTATCCTTGTAAAAACCATAACAGGGCCGCAGACAAAAACGCACACAAGGCGGCCGGAAAGCAACTCTACCGCAACTGCGCAATAATGGCAGCATGAGTTTTTTTACCGCCACTCACAAGTTTTGGTAATAGTGTCGAGTGAAAACAAACACCTGTTACCTATTGTACTGGGCAAGTGTAACAAAATTACAGTTTGCAGCGCAGATTGTGGCTAAGCTCACGGAAGCCCCCGCGGTTTCCATGTAATTTGATGACATAATTCAGGAAAAGGTTTCGCCAAGGTTAACTTGGCCAAGTCTTTTTTTGGAGAATTAATATGAAAGTCACCAACCAACAGGAACTGGATCTGCTGGTCGAAAAAGTCGCTGCCGCACAAGCGCAGTTTGCAACTTTTTCCCAGCAACAGGTAGACCGGATTTTCCGAGCAGCCGCCTTAGCCGCTGCCGATGCCCGTATTTCGCTGGCCAAAATGGCGGCGGCTGAAACAGGCATGGGTGTAATTGAAGATAAAGTGATTAAAAACCACTTTGCCTCTGAGTACATCTACAACAAATACAAGGATGAAAAAACTTGCGGCATTTTAAGTGAAGACGCCACTTTCGGCACTATCACTATTGCTGAGCCGGTTGGCATCATCTGTGGCATCGTGCCCACAACCAACCCAACATCCACCGCGATTTTTAAAGCCTTAATCAGCCTTAAAACCCGTAACGGCATTATTTTCTCGCCCCACCCTCGTGCTAAAGCATCAACCACCTTTGCAGCCAAACTGGTATTGGATGCCGCAGTTGCCGCGGGCGCGCCAGAGCATATTATCGGCTGGATTGATGAGCCCAGCGTGGCGCTGTCCAACCAGTTAATGACCCACAATAATATCAACCTTATCCTTGCTACCGGTGGCCCTGGCATGGTGAAAGCAGCCTATTCATCTGGAAAACCAGCCATTGGGGTGGGTGCAGGTAATACCCCGGTTGTGATTGATGAAACGGCTGATATCAAGCGGGCGGTCAGCTCTATTTTGATGTCAAAAACCTTCGATAACGGCGTAGTCTGCGCCTCTGAGCAAGCCGTGGTGGTGGTTGACAGCATCTACAAACAGGTAAAAGAGCGGTTTGCCAGCTATGGCGCCTATGTGCTGTCAGCGAAAGAAAACAAAGCCATGCAGAAAGTGATCCTGAAAAATGGCGCGCTGAATGCTGATATCGTGGGACAAAGTGCGGCAACCATCGCCGCCATGGCTGATATTAAGGTACCTAAGGGCACCAAAGTGTTAATCGGCGAAGCCAAAGATATCAATGATGCCGAAGCCTTTGCCCATGAAAAACTGTCACCGTTACTGGGCATGTACCGGGCGGACAATTTTGAGCAGGCAATTGATAAAGCTGAAGCCCTAGTGGCTCTGGGTGGCATTGGGCACACCTCAGCCCTTTATACTGATCAAGACTCCCAAGAAGCGCGCATCAAGTTGTTTGGACAGCGAATGAAAACCGCTCGAATTCTGATCAACACCCCAGCCTCTCAAGGTGGTATCGGTGATTTGTATAACTTCAAACTGGCGCCATCCCTCACTCTAGGCTGCGGCTCTTGGGGCGGTAACTCTATTTCTGAAAACGTCGGCCCCAGCCATCTGCTAAACAAGAAAACCGTGGCCAAGAGGGCTGAAAATATGCTGTGGCATAAACTGCCAAACTCCATCTATTTCCGCCGTGGCAGTCTGCCGGTGGCACTGGAAGAATTGAAAGATAAAAAACGGGCACTGATTGTGACCGACAGATTCCTGTTCAACAATGGCTACTGTGATGAAACACTGCGCATCCTCAAGGCTCAGGGACTGGAAACCGAAGTCTTTTATCAAGTAGAAGCCGACCCAACCCTGAGTGTGGTACGCGAAGGGGCAAAACTGGCGCAGGTATTCCAGCCGGATGTGATCCTGGCACTTGGTGGTGGTAGCCCGATGGATGCGGCGAAAATTATCTGGGTAATGTATGAACACCCTCAGGTCGATTTTGCCGATTTAGCTCTGCGTTTTATGGATATCCGCAAACGGATTTACACTTTCCCGAAAATGGGGCAAAAAGCCATGATGGTGGCCATTCCAACCACCTCAGGTACCGGCTCAGAAGTGACACCATTTGCAGTGGTCACAGATGAAACCAGCGGCATGAAATATCCTATCGCCGATTATGAGCTCACCCCAGATATGGCCATTGTTGACCCTAATCTGGTGATGAATTTGCCTAAATCCCTCACTGCCTTTGGCGGCGTGGATGCGGTCACTCACGCCTTGGAAGCCTATGTCAGTGTAATGGCTAATGAGTACAGTGATGGTCAAGCACTGCAGTCACTTAAACTGCTGTTTGATAACCTAGAAGATGCTTATCACAAAGGCGCGGCAGCGCCGGTTGCGCGGGAAAAAGTGCACAATGGTGCCACCATTGCCGGTATTGCCTTTGCTAATGCCTTCTTAGGGGTCTGTCACTCTCTGGCCCATAAACTGGGGGCCGAGTTCCACCTCGCTCACGGTCTGGCCAATGCCCTGCTGATCAGTAATGTGATCCGCTTTAATGCCACTGACTTGCCCACTAAGCAAACCGCATTTAGCCAATACGACAGACCGAAAGCAAAATGCCGCTATGCTGAAATTGCTGACTTCTTGCGCCTGCCAGGTAAAACCGATACCGATAAAGTCGAAGCGCTAATTGCTAAAATTGAAGCGCTGAAAGCTTCACTGGGCATTCCAGCCTCTATTCAGGAAGCTGGGGTCAATGAAGCTGACTTTATCGCCAAACTGGATGAACTGGCAGAAGATGCCTTTGATGATCAGTGCACAGGGGCAAACCCTCGCTACCCACTGATCAGTGAGCTAAAAACTCTGCTACTGGCAAGCTTCTACGGCAAGCCATATCAAGATGAGTAACCCTAGCGGTAACTTTGGCTAAATGGTCATCAAACCTAGTGCATGTGAGATAGTAATAAAGCTTCATACTGAGTATTAAAGTATCAAACTTAAAGGCAGTGTTCTCATCTTGACGCTGCCTTTTCTAAACCGTTTATGTCACATGTTCCTGAGCCAGTTACAAACTGAGCGTCATGCTTACTCTTCAATTTATATTTGCCATACACGAACTAATGTGAGAAACCAAAGCACATAAAGCTTAGTTTTGAGTGACACTACTCACGCGTCTGATGTTGGAAAGACTGGAAAGAAATTGCTCAATGTCTTGATTACCCATGTCTGCGAGATGCTTTTGTGATGGAAATAAATTGTCAGCTCCAATAAAGGTAAACCTGTTCCATTTGTAAGTTACAACGCCAACCCCTTAATTCTGTTCGGATTGAATCGATAAATGGGGATGGTTGCATAAGAAAGATCAAATACTGTACTTATACACAGTAATTATAAGGTGTTTGAAAAAAGTCAAAAAACGAGCGCTAAAATTGTGAATTCATTCTCAGTTTGTTATTTATCATTTCTATAACTTATTGAATAAATGGCATATCCAAGATTCACTGATTTACGTACCGCGTCATTGGGTGGCTCAGGTAATACAAGTTTTGCTTTGTTTTGAAGATATTCCCATAACTTGTGGTAATGCTTGTTAGTAAGTTACTGTATCAATTGAATTAACTCACCCACTCTATGATTGTACGCCTTGATTTTGTTCAGGGTTTAACGAGAAGTCCGGGTAATACACTATTAAATCACCAAGGAGAGAATCGTGTCATTCGATAGTTTATTAACTGACACTATTAGTGTCTTGAAGAAAACTGGCGAGAATATTGAGTCTATAAAGGCCAGCGTTCAAAAAGGGAAAATCTTCATTCAGCGTTCAGACATTCTTATTGAGAGTGGCGACCTAATAAGGCGGACCATGTCTAATGGTGCGACTGAAACCTATGAGGTAATTGATCCCGGTTTTCACGAGCAATTTCATGGCATTCCAGCTGGATACCAAATGAATGTTAAAAATTTAGGTCTTCCTGAGGCTGAGAAAGCGGTACAGAGCATTACATATAATATTTCTGGAACAAACAATAGAGTAAATCAAAACTCCACAGACAATTCAGTCAATATAAATGTTCAGAATCAAGACCTTCAGGAACATCTAGAAGCCTTGAAAGCTGAAATTACAAAGCTTGATTTAAGCCCAGAGCAAGAGAAAGAATCATTTGAAGTTATTGATGCAATAGAATCACAAGTTCTTTCAGAGTCACCAAGCAAAGTTGTTGTAAAAACACTTCTGAATAGCTTGCCATATGCGGGCAGTATTGCCTCTATAGGTTCTTTTATTCTATCTCTTTTGGTATAGACAATGAAACTAGACGATTTTGTTTCTGAAACTCTAAAGCAAATAATCAACGGTGTATCTGTTGCTCAAGAATACGGAGCTACAAAAAATGCCAAGGTGAACCCCATATCAGCAAGGTTTCATAGCTCAACTGAGGGTCAAGCCTTTTGCCAAGAGACAGGAGTTCCCCTTCAACATGTTTCTTTCGATGTCGCTGTAACAGTCACTCAAGAGCAAACATCATCTGATGGTGGTGGCCAAGTTGGCTCAATTTCTGTATCACCGGATTCAACTAATAACTCGCAAAACAGCTCTGTGACCAGAATCAAATTCGATGTACCAGTGTTGCTTCCAACGACAGGCGGTAGTCCCCCCGAAAAATAACAGCAGCCAAAAGTAGAATTTTCTCGTAAGGTAAAACGTAGGAGATTCGACATGAAAACATCGCGATACACAGACAGTCAGATAATTAACATCCTCAAGCAAGCTGAAGCAGGAACGCCCGTTCCAGAGCTTTGTCGTGAGCATGGCATGAGCAGTGCGACCTTTTACAAATGGCGTGCAAAATATGGTGGCATGGATGCGTCACTCATGGCACGCATGAAAGAGCTTGAGGACGAAAACCGGCGGCTCAAGAAAATGTATGCAGAAGAACGCCTCAAAGCCGAAATCATTCAGGAAGCCATGGCAAAAAAGTGGTGAAGCCCAGTGAGCGGCGAGTGCTTGCTCAGCAGTCTGTGGCGGCTTCAGACATCAGTATTCGAATGGCGTGTCGCATTTTCAGTGTCAGTGAAAGTTGCTACCGCTACCAATCAGTCCTTCGAGATGAAAATGCGGATATTGCCGATTGGCTTATCCAGCTGACGACAGATGAAAATGACTGGGGCTTTGGTCTGTGCTTTGATTACCTGCGCAATGTGAAAGGCAAACTCTGGAACCACAAACGCGTATATCGTATTTATTGCGAGTTGGCGTTAAACCTGCGTATTCGCCCCAAACGACGGCTAAAACGCCATGCCCCAGAGCCTCTAAAAGAACCCGTGCGGCCGAATCAAGTTTGGTCTGTAGATTTCATGCATGATCAATTAGCCGATGGCCGACGCTACCGCTTATTCAACGTTATCGATGATTATCATCGTGAAGGTTTGGCGATTGAAGCGGGATTGTCATTGCCAGCATTACGAGTTATTAGGACGCTAAATCAACTCTTGGAGCAGCGGCCAAAGCCTTCAATTATCCGTTGTGATAATGGGCCTGAGTTCATTAGCGGTGAGTTTGTCAATTGGGCTAAGCGACACAACATTCGGATTGAATATATTCAGCCAGGTAAGCCCCAGCAGAACGCTTACATAGAAAGGCACAACAAAACAATTCGATACAGTTGGGTCAGCAAGCATCTTTTCGACTCAATAGACGAGGTACAAGACTACGCAACAAAGTGGCTTTGGTTTTACAATCATGAACGACCACACAAAGCAAACAATGGCAGGCCACCACTGATGGCTGCTTAGCCTCTACTTTAAACTGCGGTTAAAAAAGGGAGGACTACCGAGAGATTGGAGGTTCTAAATTTTTTATCGATATAATAGATGGAAAGCTTGATTTTCCCTTAAGCATTTACTTTGGGTGTGCAACTCTTTAGTAGTAAATTCCGTATCTTCAAATTCTGACGGGATTACAAATCCCGCTAGGTGTACTTTACCAGCCAACCGAAATCTCCCCCAAAAAACTTCGTGAGGAACG
Source organism: Shewanella sp. NFH-SH190041 (assembly GCF_024363255.1). Classification (NCBI taxonomy): domain Bacteria; kingdom Pseudomonadati; phylum Pseudomonadota; class Gammaproteobacteria; order Alteromonadales; family Shewanellaceae; genus Shewanella; species Shewanella sp. NFH-SH190041. The sequence continues at coordinate 1,860,439 of NZ_AP026070.1, read as the reverse complement.
TTCACAGGATGCTTAAATTCTGATTTTTCTTTAGGAAATCGACCATAAATAGTTAAGCGTCTCTCATTAATCCAATGAGAAAGAGGATAAGTACTATAAACCTTAAGATTTAATAGCAACTTTTCCAAGGATGCATCTTTTTTGCCATCTTGATTCCATTCGGCTATGGATTGAGCTCCATCTTGTAACTCGTTTAGATAAGAAAAATTAAATCGCGACCTTGCGGCTAAGTCTGTACTTTCCAAATCGGGAAGTGAAGCATCCACTATAAATGAGACCTTCTTTTTATTTATTCTTTTGGTGATGCATCAAGCCGATATACATGGAACTAGTTAATTAAGTCTCTTATATTTAGAAGAAACAATTTCCGCTGTAAAGTTGTTGTTAGCAGATTTAAATATAGAAAATTTTGATAAATTGTCGGCAGATATCAAAAGTGAATGGTAAAACTCATAACAAGGCACTGCAACCGACAGCTAAAACTGTCACTTTTTTGCCATAACCCCAGCAAAACAAGTGCCATTTTGTCTGCGACTGAGCGCGGCGTTACCATTATTTTTTCTAATGACTAAAGACTCAAATAGAGCAAAAAATCTAACTGCTTTTTGTCCGAAACATCTTAGTGCGATCAACTGGAAGTTCAACTGCTGAAGAAGTCACTAGTTTATTTAGCCGCGTGCTGATATTGATAAATAGGCAGGATGGTTTATGGGGCTTAAATTCACGGGTGGTTAGATTGTTAGCATGAAACTTTATTACTCTCTCACACCGCGATAGCCAATATCGCAATGGGGAGCAGGCTATAACTGGAACCCACATTAGCAAAAAGCCAAAACCGCCGATTTACCGGCGGTTTTTTATGCCTCAATACTCTTGTTCAACGACCAGCTAATTAGCTTTAACTGGCTAAACACAAGGGTTCATATTAGCCCGCGGCACTGATTTCAGCAGTATGCCAGGGTGCAGTCACCCCTGCGGCCATATAGGGGATCACTTTGCGGATCACCGCTTCAATATCATTATGTTCGTCAAAATCGGCGGCAGCGATTTCCATCAGTGCATCAGCACTGGCCATGGTGAAAACAATGGTGCCTAAGGTAAAGTGCAATCGCCAAAACATTTCAGCAGCAGGCACCTGTGGCGCACTATCTGATACCGCCGAGACAAACTGTTGCAATGCATCACGGTAATGGGTGGTGATAAACCAGCGCAAGTGTCCCTGACTTTCGATATAACCCCGCCCCAATAACTGCAAAAATACCGTAGTACCACCATGGCGCACCTGATTAAGTTGCAGTAATGGTTCCACCAGCGCGGCAAATACCTGCTCCAGTGGTACCTGCTGTTGGCGTTGCTGCAATTGCTGAATTTGTCCTGCTGCAGCGGGCATAAACACATCCAGATAGCGGGCCAGTACGGCGCGGATAAGTTCCTTTTTTGAGCCGAAATGGTAATTGACCGAGGCCAGATTCACCTCCGCCCGCCCGGTGATCAAGCGCAGTGAGGTATCTGAAAATCCCCGCTCGGCAAACAGCTTCTCTGCTGCATCCAAAATCCGGATTTTGGTATCGCTTCGATTGGCCATAACTGCTCCCCCGTACATTTTAAACGCCTGTTTAAATTAAACATTGGTTAATGAAATGTCAAACAAGTGCAACGCACAACCATTCGCTAACTTGCGGTAATTACGTATAAACCCAACTAAGTTGCAAACAAAGTCAACCGAGATGCTACACAGATGCAAATGAGTTGGATAAACTGCGAAACATAAAAACAACATGGAAGATACTATGACACAGGCCTCCCCTACCCGCTTACCTTTGACAATAGCTATTACGGCGGCATTACTGCTGCCCAGCTGCAGCCAAACGCAGCAACCGACACAGTTATCAGCGCAAGCAAACACAGTCCAAACACCTCAAGTTCAGGCCACAGCGGCACAGGCCAAGGCATTTATCGCCCGGGCGGAAGCTGAACTGGCACACCTGTCGCTGGAGCAAAACCGCGCTGAGTGGATTTACAGCAACTTTATCACTGAAGATACCGCGGCTTTAGCAGCATCAGTGGCGGAAAAAGTCACTGCCGCCCAAGTAAAATTTGCCACCGAAGCGGCGCAATACAGCCAGGTAAAACTGGATGCAGAAAACCACCGTAAACTGCATTTACTCCGTAGCATGTTAGTCTTACCTGCCCCGTTGGATCCGGCAAAAAATAAAGCCTTAGCCGACATCGCCGCCGAGCTCAATGGCCTTTATGGCAAAGGGAAATACTGTCCAGAGGGGCAGCCGTGCCAGACATTGCCTGAACTGTCTGCCACCATGGCCAGTTCACGGGACCCAAAACAGCTAGAAGCCATCTGGACGGGCTGGCGGGAGATTGCTAAACCAATGCGACCGCTGTTTGCACAAGAAGTCGCCCTGACCAATGAAGGGGCGCGGGATCTGGGCTTTAACGATCTGTCGCAGCTGTGGCGCAGTCAGTACGATATGTCCCCCCAAGCATTCAGTCAGGAACTGGACCGACTGTGGCTGCAGGTAAAACCCCTGTATGAATCATTACATTGCTATGTACGCGGTGAGTTAAATCAAACTTATGGTGATGATGTCGTGTCGCAACACGGGCCAATTCCGGCCCATTTACTCGGTAATATGTGGGCCCAGCAATGGGGCAATATTTACGATCTTGTCGCGCCGGATAATGCTGATCCGGGTTATGATGTGACAGAGCTGCTACATAACGCCAAGTATGATGAAAAACAAATGGTCAAACAGGCTGAGCAGTTTTTTACCTCTCTGGGATTTGCCCCGCTGCCGGACACCTTCTGGCAACGCTCTTTATTCACCCAACCAGAAGATCGCGATGTCGTCTGCCACGCTTCAGCCTGGGATCTGGATAATGAAGATGATATCCGTATCAAAATGTGTATCCAGAAAACTGGCGAAGAGTTTGTGGTGATCCACCATGAATTAGGCCACAACATTTATCAGCGCGCATATCGCCACCAGCCCCATCTATTTAAAAACAGTGCCAATGACGGCTTCCACGAAGCTATCGGAGATACTGTTGCCCTCTCCATTACCCCGGCTTATCTTCAGCAGATTGGTCTGCTTGATACCATTCCAGATGAAAGTAAAGATATTGGCTTACTGCTAAAACAAGCGCTGGATAAAGTGGCATTTCTGCCCTTTGGTCTGATGATAGATCAATGGCGCTGGCAGGTTTTCTCCGGGGAAATCTCACCGGAACACTATAACCAAGCTTGGTGGCAACTGCGGGAGCAATATCAGGGGGTAAAAGCCCCTGTAGCCCGGGATGAAACGGACTTTGACCCCGGTGCCAAATATCATGTGCCCGGTAATGTGCCCTATACCCGTTATTTCCTCGCGCATATTTTGCAATTCCAGTTCCATCAAGCGCTATGTGAACTGGCCGGGAATACCGGCCCGGTGCACAGATGCAGTATTTACAACAGTAAAGCGGCCGGAGACAAGCTTAACCGCCTATTAGAAATGGGCATGAGTCGCCCTTGGCCGGATGCGCTAGAGGAAGTGACCGGCACCCGCACCATGGATGCCTCAGCAGTACTTGATTACTTTGCCCCACTCAAGGTCTGGCTGGATAAGCAAAATAGCCAAGCCGGACGCCAGTGCGGCTGGTAACGCACGCCGGTTATTGAGCATCTGGCAGCCAGTGTACTTATTGGCTGCCGAGATTAAAGCCCTATTGCAAGATAGGGCTTTTATACTCGCGACGAGTCGCCCATAAAACATCAACACTTGCCTTATGATACTGACTTATCAGACAAAGGCGCATCAGCCAGAAAATCGAACCAAACGGTACGGGGTTTACCATCAAGGGAAAAGGTCACCATCGCGCGCCAGACCATATAACCAGAAGCACAGGCACCATAGATAGCTTGCCCCTGGTACTGCCCCGTTCCTGATAATGTAAGCGGCACAGGAATGCGCCCCATAAACATATCCCGCCCCTGTAGTTGTAGCTTTACCTCTTTTGCCATAGCAGGCAGGGTCAGTGTAAAGGTGAGTGGTTCACCACTAGGGGCAGATACAGGTGATACACCAAGTAAAGCGGTAAATTCAGCCCTTTGAGCCTGACATTGCCCCGTAGCAAATTGACACAAAGTTTGGCTGGCATTGTCATGCCCCGTTTGGGGTATGCTGTTATTATCACAGCCAGAAACCACTCCCCACCCTACTAAAAACAACACAATATAAATCATATAGATAGATTTAAACCAACCCACAACATTAACCCGCAAAATCATTTTATTAACATTTTCCATTCAATATTGATCGAGATCAAACATACCAGATTATATTGAGTATCTTTTTTGACATAGCTCAAGTATCATTGCGCTGCCTGTTGATTAATCAGTATTTTTTAGACAGGCGTATTGACAGTAAAGCAACATCTTCTGCCGGAGATGTGGATTTTGTCCCTACACATGTAAAGGTCCGCCTTTGCCATCAATAAGTAAAAGTAATAAGCAGTGGAAGCATTATGATGAACCATTCCCAGCCAGTCGGCGCTGATTACAATTACACTGTCGTTCGCCAATTTGCCCTGACTACTGTGCTTTGGGGTATTGTTGGTATGAGTGTCGGTGTATTGATTGCAGCCCAGTTAATCTGGCCCCAGCTGAACTTCGATACCCCTTGGTTAACCTATAGCCGTTTACGCCCCCTGCATACTAATGCGGTCATTTTTGCGTTCGGCACGTCGGCGCTGTTTGCCACCTCCTATTATGTGGTACAGCGTACCTGTCAAACCCGGTTATTTGCCCCCAAATTGGCTGCATTTACCTTTTGGGGCTGGCAAGCCATTATCCTCTCAGCCGCGATTACCCTGCCGTTAGGCATCACCAGTGGTAAAGAATATGCCGAGTTAGAATGGCCGATAGATATCGCCATTACCCTTGTGTGGGTTGCCTACGCCGTGGTGTTCTTTGGCACTATCGTCAAACGGCGCACCTCGCATATTTATGTTGCTAACTGGTTCTTCGGCGCTTTTATTATCACGGTTGCGGTACTGCATATCGTGAACTCACTGGCGATGCCGGTTAGCATGTGGAAATCTTACTCCGTCTATGCCGGTGCCGTTGATGCCATGGTGCAGTGGTGGTATGGCCATAATGCGGTGGGCTTTTTGTTGACGGCAGGCTTCCTTGGCATGATGTACTACTTTGTGCCCAAACAAGCGGGCAGACCTGTCTATTCCTACCGACTCTCCATTGTGCATTTCTGGGCACTTATCGCGCTGTATATCTGGGCTGGCCCACACCATTTGCACTATACCGCCCTGCCTGACTGGACCCAGTCGCTGGGAATGGTGATGTCACTGATTTTATTCGCCCCATCTTGGGGGGGAATGATCAACGGTATTATGACCCTGTCAGGTGCTTGGCATAAGCTGAGAACCGATCCTGTATTGCGCTTTTTGGTGGTCTCACTGTCTTTCTACGGCATGTCCACCTTTGAAGGCCCCATGATGGCGATTAAGACAGTTAACGCCTTATCACACTACACCGACTGGACCGTGGGCCATGTTCACTCCGGCGCACTGGGCTGGGTCGCCATGGTTTCTATTGGCTCGCTCTACCATTTGATCCCAGTACTGTTCAATCAAGGCCGGATGTACTCCACCGCCCTGGTTAACGTCCATTTCTGGCTGGCAACGGTTGGCACCGTACTCTATATCGTCTCCATGTGGATATCCGGCGTGATGCAGGGAATGATGTGGCGCGCAGTCAATGCTGATGGCACCTTGACCTACAGCTTTGTTGAAAGCTTAGAAGCCTCTTACCCCTTCTACTTTGTGCGCTTTATCGGCGGCTGTTTCTTTGTCACAGGCATGCTGGTGATGGCTTACAACGTGCTGCGCACTGTGCGGGCACCGAAAGCCTCGTTAGCCGCCATTAACGACGCCACCCCGGCCTAAGGAGAGTTACGATGAAGTTCAATCATGAAATCGTCGAAAAAAACATCGGCCTACTGGGGATTTTAATCGTATTGGTGATCAGTATCGGCGGATTAGTGCAAATCACCCCGCTGCTGTTTCAAAAAGAAACCACTGAGCCGGTAGCAGGACTCAGACCCTATACCGCGTTAGAGCTGGAAGGCCGGGATATTTATATCCGTGAAGGTTGTTACAACTGTCATAGCCAGATGATCCGGCCACTCAGAGCGGAAACTGAGCGCTACGGCCACTATTCTGTCGCCGGTGAGTCTGTGTGGGATCATCCCTTCCAGTGGGGCTCCAAGCGTACCGGGCCGGATTTAGCCCGCGTCGGAGGCCGTTACAGTGATAAATGGCATGAGGTGCATCTGATCGATCCTCGCGCCGTGGTGCCCCAGTCCAATATGCCTGGGTTCCCCTGGTTGATGGACAATGTTCTGGATGGCAAAGAGACCGCTGCAAAAATGGAAATTTTCCGTGATTTCGGTGTTCCCTACACCCAAGAAGACATAGATGGCGCTCAGCAAGCTGTCGCGGGCAAGACCGAAATGCAGGCCATGATTGCCTATCTGCAGTCACTGGGTCATGCATTGAAATAAGGAGGCAGAATAATGGACTATGGCACATTTCAGGGCGTAATGACCCTGCTGGTAATGGTCAGCTTTGTCGGCATCTTTGCCTGGGCATACAGTGCCCGGCGCCACAAGCAATTTGATGAAGCTGCCCACCTTATTTTCACTGAAGAGGAAAAACAGGCACTCAAGCGCGCGGGGGAACAGACGTCATGAGTAGTTTCTGGAGTATCTGGATCACCGTGCTCACTATCGCGGTGATTCTGGGCTGTATCTACCTGTTGTGGGCTTGCAATAAGAACAACACAGATGTCAGCGAAGGCGAGTCCATGGGCCACAGCTTTGATGGAATTGAAGAGCTAAATAACCCATTGCCCAAATGGTGGAGTTATATGTTCTATATCACCATTGTCTTTGGTGTCGTGTATCTGCTGCTCTACCCAGGGCTTGGTAATTTCAAGGGGCTAATGAGCTGGACCAGCTCGCACCAAGGCATTACCAGTCTTGAGCAAAGCAAGCAGGCCGTCGCTGATGCGGCCAACAACCATGTTCGGGTGCAATATGACCGGGAAATGGCGCAAGCGGAAAAACAGTACGGGCCCATCTTTAAAGCCTTTGCTGACACCCCGCTGGAGCAGCTGGTACATAATGAAGAAGCCCTAAAAGTGGGTGGCAGACTGTTTTTACAAAACTGCGCCCAGTGTCATGGCTCTGATGCCCGTGGTAGTACCGGCTTTCCCAATCTGGCCGACAATGCTTGGCTGTATGGCGGCGATTTAGCCACCATCAAAACCACCCTGCTCAACGGTAGGAATGGCATGATGATGCCCAAAGGCGGCCTGCCCATTGACGATGCTGAAATTCCGGGCTTAACCGAATATGTGGTTAAGCTGTCCGGCCGTAAGCATGATGAAGCACTCGCAGCTCAGGGACAGGCGTCCTTTATGAAAGGCTGCTTTGCCTGTCATGGTATGGATGGCACAGGTAACAAGCTAATGGGTGCGCCTAATCTGACCGATACCGCTTGGCTGTACGGTGGAAGCCGCGGAGCCATTGCAGAAAGTATTCAACAGGGCCGCACCGGCATGATGCCGGCCTGGAAGGATATTCTCGGCGAAGATAAGGTGCATGTGATCACGGCCTACGTGTACAGCTTGTCACAGGAAAAAAGTAACAAATAATCACAACTCGCCATAAACAGGCCCCGTTCACTACCGGGGCCTTTTCTTTCAGTGATAAACTCTGGTTAAATTTAAAGAAAAATATTAACACGCTGAATATACAAGGTTTACTACCATGACCCCTACTCTGCCTTGGTACAAACAGTTCTGGCCCTGGTTTTTGATTATCCTGCCTACCTGCGTGGTCATTGCCAGTCTGATCACCATGAAAATTGCCCTGGATAATGCCGATGCCCTCGTCGCAGAGGATTATTACAAACGGGGTAAAGCCATCAATATGGACTTAAGTAAAATCACTTATGCCCGTCAATTGGGTATGCAATTTTCCGTCTCGCAAACAACCCAAATGCCCTACCAGTTGATCCTCACCCAGCACGGCGGTCCTGCATATCGCGCCGGGCTCAGTGTTGAGCTTTATCACCCAACGCTGGCACAACAGGACCAAGAGTTTATGGCCACCAGTGATCCATCCGGTCGCTTTAGCATTCACCTTGAGCAACCGTTAACTGGCGAGTGGGAACTTCGGCTGCAAAGCTTTGATGATAGTTGGCGTCTGCAGCAACGGATTGATTTTAGTCAGTCCACCCTACGCTGGGTTAATTAATTCCTTATCGTCCTTGCCGTTACAGTGGCACCATGAGACACATGTAGAGTGAGAAGTTATGGGTCAGGTCTGTTATCACTGCAATGAGCCCGTGTTATGTCAAGACAGATTCACCACCAAAATAGATGGCCGAGATGAAGTCATGTGCTGTCCCGGCTGTCAGGCGGTATCAGCAGCGATTATTGCAGCAGGGCTAAGCCATTATTACCGTTTTCGCACCCAACCGGGTCAGAAACAAGCGGCGCTGATCCCCGCGGAGCTTAACCGCTTCAGCGCCTATGATCTTAGCGAAATTCAGCAGGATTTTGTCCACCAAGAGCAGGCCTTTAGCAGTGTCTCCCTGACCATTGAGGGGATTACCTGCGCCGCCTGTGCTTGGCTGATTGAACATCATCTCAGTGGCCTTGCCGGAATTGAACGTATTTCCGTTAACACCGCCACCCGCCGGGCGCTAGTGCATTATCACGCAGAAACCCTCCCTTTAAGCGCCATACTCCAGCAACTGAGCCAAATTGGCTATCAAGCCGCGCCTTACCAAGCCAACCAAGAAGAGCTACTCAGCAAACGGCAAAGTCGCCGTTTTCTGATCCGGTTAGCTCTGGCCGGTTTTGCCACCATGCAAGTGATGATGTTTGCTTTGGCGCTCTATTCGGGTTACTTCAGCGATTTGGAGCAGGAGTACCGGGACTACTTTCGCTGGGTCAGTCTGATCTTCGCCGCTCCTGTGGTGTTTTACTCCGCAGTGCCTTTTTATTTCAGTGCGTTGCGGGCTTTGCTGCTGGGGCGGGTGAATATGGATCTGGCCGTATCACTGGCTATCTGTGGTGCCTATCTGGCCAGTGTGTTTGCCACAATACAAGGCACAGGAGAGGTCTATTTTGAATCCGTCACCATGTTTACCTTCTTTTTGCTGCTGGGACGTTATTTTGAACAACAAGCCCTGCAAACCGCATCAGTCAGTGCCAGTAATTTGCACAAACTGGTGCCCCTCACAGCCAGAGTGATGCGTAAAGGCAAACTCAGTGAAATTCCTGCCGGCCAACTGCAACTGGGCGATATTATTCATACCCGGCCAGGTGAAGCATTAGCGGCAGACGGGGTGATTATTCGTGGCCATTCCAGTGTCAATGAAGCCATGTTGACCGGTGAGCAGCAACCGGTAACCAAGCAAACCGGTGATACTGTGTATGCTGGTACCATCAATCTGGATCAGCGCCTAGAGGTTGAAGTCACGGCACTGGGACAAGCCCAGTTAGTCGCCGGGATTATCCGCTTGCAGGAAAGTGCTTCTCATACCCGTCCCAAACTGGCAGACAGGGCAAATCGTTTGTCAGGACTACTGTCAGGTGCGATTATCCTGTTGGCAGGGCTAACTTATCTTATCTGGTTTTTTCTCTCACCAAGCGATGCCTTTTGGATCAGCCTGTCAGTACTGGTCGCCACCTGTCCCTGCGCATTGGCCTTGGCCACACCGACGGCCATTACCTGCGCCACTGCCCAGTTCACCCGAATGGGACTGCTGATCCGCAATGCCAGTGTATTTGAACAACTGCCGAAGCTGACCCACGTGGTATTGGATAAAACCGGGACCTTGACCTGCGGCCAATTGGAGATAGATTCACTGGCCACGCCCGATAGCCATATTCGCAGTGCCGGACAACTGAACCCGCAGCATAAAGCGCATATTGCCCTGCTAAACCTGATTGCCAATTTAGAGGCCGGCTCACTGCACCCGATCGCTAAAGCCTGTGAAGGCTATTTCACCCATCATGTGCCCTTTGAGGGGCTCACTCAGTATATCGGCCAAGGCTTAGCAGCAAGCTTGGATCAGCATCACTACCGGGTGGGGCATTTCAGCTTTGCTTGTCCGACCCAGCAGCTACCCGCATGGCGTCAGCCACTGACAGCCATGCAGCAAGATATTTGGCTGTCCCGCGATGGTGAAGCGCTGTGCCAACTGTGCTTGAGTGATACTCTGCGCCCGGATGCAGCACAGACGGTCACCCGTTTGCAACAGATGGGCATCAACGTATTAATTGCCAGTGGGGATCACTCTGAGCAAGTGTCAGCATTAGCTGAAGAGTTAGGGGTGCAGCAATATTACAGTGCCCTGCTGCCAGAAGATAAATTAGCACTGGTACGCCAGCTACAACACGAGGGCAAACGGGTTGCCATGTTTGGCGATGGCATCAACGATAGTCCAGTACTGGCCGGCGCGGATATTTCCATTGCCATGGGCAGTGGCACCTCTTTGGCACACAGCAGCGCCGATGCCATTTTACTGGGGGATCATCTCAGCCGCTTTACCCGGGCAATCCGTATTGCCAAGCGCACTCAAAGCATCATCAAACAGAACTTTTACTGGGCAGTTGCCTATAACCTGCTTATTTTACCCTTAGCGGTCACCGGCCATGTGTATCCCTATATTGCCGCGCTGGGCATGTCTGCCAGTTCCCTGATTGTGGTGTGCAACAGTTTACGATTATTGAGGCAACAGCCATGAGTATTATCTATGTGCTTATCCCTATCGCCATGCTATTTGTACTGATTGCTTTTGGCATTTTTTTCTGGGCGGTGAAACATGATCAGTTCGATGATCTGGAGCGCCATGGCATGTCGATTCTCTTTGATGAGCAGCCTGTCACGCCAGTGACGAACCGGGAGACGGGCACTCATCACAGGGATGTGACGGATGAGTCAGACTCAAGCCTAACATCACGCCCGGAGTCAATATCCAACCCGGACCTAGCCTTAAGTGTGTCACCAGATAGAGACTCTCAGATACAGACACAGACACAGACACAGCTAGATAAATCGCGCTAATTCGTTATGTCTGTATTGACTTAATGCTCTTTTGGCCTGTGCAAATATCGATAAACAGACCCAGACAAGCGCCTCATCACTCACAGCAGCAATATTAACCAAGGAGCCCAGATTGGATTATTCATTGGCTGGCGCAGCATTAGTGGGGCTATTAGGCGCCGGACACTGCTTTGCCATGTGCGGCGCATTAGTTGGCGCATTATCCGGTCAAATTCCCCTGAAGCCAGATCAACATGCACTGGGGCAAATTTTACAATTTCAACTATGTTACAGTGCCGGGCGCATTGGCGGTTACACCTTAGCTGGCGCACTGTGCGGTGGCATCAGTGGTGGACTGGGACTGTTATTCTCCCTCGACAGTTATCTGATTGTTCTGCGCCTGTTAGCTGGCACACTGATGATCCTCACCGGGCTGTATATCGCCCAGATTTGGGGCTTACTCGCCCGGCTTGAACAGCTAGGTAATATTATTTGGCGACCTATTGCTCCGCTGGCCAAACGCGTCTTACCTGTCACCCGTCGCCGACAAGCAATTACTGCTGGTTTTCTCTGGGGTTGGCTGCCCTGCGGATTGGTTTACAGTATGCTCAGTTGGGCCATGGCTAGCGGCAGTGCGCTCAATGGCGCGCTGATCATGCTGTTTTTTGGCGCAGGCACGCTGCCAGCGCTGCTGATTGCTGGCGTTGCCGCAAAGAATTTGGCACTATGGCTGCAGAAAAAAGCCGTAAGAATTATCAGTGGATTAGTGCTGATTGCCCTAGGTGGCCAGACTTTATATGTGGGTCTGCATCAGCTTATCTAGTCCACTTTTGCTATTTGGTTTAACATATGCCGACCGGATTAGTTTGAGACACAGTATGACAGTAGAACAAAGCAAGAATCGCCGCCTCGCAACCGGTGGCTGTGCCATTCATTGCCATGACTGCAGCATGGGGGCTTTGTGTATCCCGTTTACGCTAAATAACAGTGAGTTAGATTTGCTTGATGATATTATCGAGCGTAAAAAACCCATTCAAAAAGGTGAACAGATTTTCAAATCCGGTGATCCCCTCAAATCCCTGTTTGCTATCCGCTCAGGGACAATCAAAAGCTATACCATTACTGAGCAAGGTGATGAACAGATAACCGGTTTCCATTTAGCCGGCGATGTGATTGGCTTTGACGGCATTCACAATCAAGCACACCAAAGTTTTGCTCAAGCCTTGGAAACAGCAATGATCTGTGAGATCCCCTTCCATACCTTGGATGAATTATCCGGTACTATGCCAAAACTGCGCCAGCAGATTATGCGATTGATGAGTACTGAGATTATCAGTGATCAGGAAATGATCCTGCTGCTAAGCAAGAAAAATGCTGAGGAGCGACTGGCGGCTTTTATCAGTAACTTGGCTAATCGTTATGCTAATCGCGGTTTTTCAGCAAAGGAATTCCGTCTGACCATGACCCGGGGCGATATTGGCAATTATCTCGGCCTGACGGTAGAAACCATTAGCCGTTTGCTGGGCCGCTTCCAAAAAGCCGAACTGATCGAGGTTAAAGGCAAGTACATTACCATTCTGGATTTTGATCAATTAAATCAACTGGCCGGAAATACCCGTATCGCCCGCTGAAAATCGGCGCCATACTTGATCCAAAGCAATATGCTCGTGTCTATTGTGCGTCCATGATAGACATGAGTACTTTGAAAGAAGGAAAACACTATGAGGGAATACCAAAAGCTTCTCGTTGTTGTCGATCCAACCTCAGAAAATCAGGCCGCGCTGGCACGGGCAGTCGAATTGGCCAGCCACAGTAATGCCGCCATCACGGTTTTTCTCTCCATTTTTGATCTCTCCTATGAAATGACCTCCATTCTCTCCAGCCATGAACGAGAAGCAATGCGTCAAGGCGTGATCGATCAACGGACAGCTTGGCTCAACGATATGATTGCACCATACCGTAGTCGAGGGCTGACCATGGATACCCAGGTGATATGGCATAACCGGCCTTTTGAAAGCATTATCAATGCTGCTATTGCCGGCGATTACCATTTGATCGTGAAAGCAACCCATGAGCATGACAAACTTAAAGCGGTGATTTTTACCCCGACCGACTGGCATTTATTGCGTAAAGCCCCTATGCCAGTGCTACTGGTCAAAGAGCATGACTGGTCTCGCCAAGGCAAAATTCTTTGTGCTGTCAATGTCGCCACCGAAGATCCTGAGCATGATTCCCTAAATGAAAAAATCATCAAACATGGGCTCGATCTGGCGAAAAAGTTCAATGCAGAAATCCATCTAGTCAATGGCTATCCCGGCACACCGGTAAATTTAGCCATTGAACTGCCAGACTTTGACGCCAATAACTTTACCGCATCTGTACGAATGCAGCATGAGCAGCGGGTTGATTATTTGGCAGAGACCTATGGCATCGATCCAGAGCATTGTCATGTCAAAGAAGGGTTGCCGGAAGATGTTATTCCAGAGTTGGCAGAACAAATTGATGCTGAGTTGGTTATTTTAGGCACAATTGGTCGTACTGCGCTATCAGCTGCACTCATCGGTAATACAGCAGAGCATGTGATTGACCGACTGAACTGTGATTTGCTGGCGGTCAAACCGACAGGTTATGTTTCTCCGCTGCAAAACAGCTAGATTCCCATCGCTTGCCCTTTACCCCACCGGCTTTAGCTGGAATAATACGCGCCCTGTAACTTAGTGTGACCGGGCGCGTTTATTTATGTCAGTTGAACAGCTGCAACAAGCTACTCAGGAGCCGTTAGAAAACGGCCTCACCAAAAAACAAATCACCCGCATGAACAAGCTGCAAAAGCGGCTACGTCGTGAAGTGGGCAGTGCTATCGCCGACTACAATATGATCGAAGAAGGCGATCGAGTGATGTGCTGTCTGTCTGGCGGTAAAGACAGTTATGCCATGCTGGATATTCTGCTGAATCTTCAGCAGCGGGCACCGGTAAACTTTGAGCTGGTTGCTGTCAATCTGGATCAGAAACAGCCTGGTTTTCCGGCTGATATTTTGCCAGCTTACCTGGACTCTCTCGGGGTGGCTTATCATATTCTGGAAAAAGATACCTATTCCATCGTGAAGGATAAAATTCCGGAAGGCAAAACCACCTGCTCACTGTGCTCTCGTCTGCGTCGGGGCACCCTGTATGGCTTTGCTCAAAAAATCGGGGCAACTAAAATCGCTTTAGGACATCACAGAGACGATATTATCGAAACCCTGTTCCTGAATATGTTCTTTGGCGGCAAGATGAAAGCCATGCCACCTAAACTGCTGTCCGATGACGGTGCTAACTTGGTGATCCGCCCGCTGGCTTATAGTCGGGAAAAAGATATTGCTGAATACGCCGCATTGAAGCAGTTCCCGATTATCCCGTGTAACCTGTGTGGCTCTCAGGAAAACCTTAAGCGTAAAGCGGTAAAAGAGATGCTGGTTAGCTGGGATAAACAATTCCCAGGCCGGATTGAAACCATTTTTACAGCAATGCAAAATACCGCGCCATCTCAGGGCGTTGATCGCAGCCAGTACGATTTTATCAATCTGCAACGCGACCCCAATGCCAAGCCATCCGGTGAAGTGGCAGAAGCGGAATTGCCAGCATTTGATTTTATGGATGTCGCCAACTCAGGCCATATCGATTTGGATGCGGCGACCCGCATTGATGTCGTTAATACCTACCAGCCATAACCTTCTTATTGCTAAAGCTCCTCTTAACAACAAAAAAAGCCTGCAGATTGCAGGCTTTTTTTGTTATTAGCTTAATTAAGGTGCCATCCAGGGACTGAGCACTTCTGGACGCTGGGAAAAATCCAGCTGTTGCAATTGATTAAGCTCTTTATAGCCCAAGGGCCAATAACCACTAATATCAAAATGACGTTGGAATTGCGCGCCGGTTTCAGTCACCGTCACCTGCTGAGGAAAATAAAATTGTATACCGCCGATATCATGGTGAAAATATTTCATCGGAAATCCTTTCAAATCGGCCTGAACCTGATTCATCTCCCGGTATAACTGCTGTAACTCTCCTTGTTGATAGCTCGACTTAACCTCTTTGGCTCTGAGCTGCACCGCTAAGCCGCATTGCTCAGCATTACCGTCAACCCTTAACCTCACCTGTGCCCGCTGTTGTTTAAGATTTTCATCATAAGGTAGAAATAATCGCTGCTTGACCGTGTAATTCAAAGGAAAACTCGCCTGCTCTGTGACAATTTCAGCACGCTGCAACTGGCAACCCGCTCTATCTGGCACAGAGAATGTCAACGCCAGTAATTGGCTGTCTGCCTGATGAAATACTTTTAGCCGAGCATAAAAATCTTCATACCGCAGAGATATTTCTGTGCCCATCACTGACATACTGGTACCACACAATAACAACAGGCTAATACTGCGACGACCTAGTATCCGGGCCATAATTTATCCTTTTGTTTTCATTAAACGACATAGCAGCAAACTAAAATGCTAAGCAGGAGTTAAATGCCTAGCATACCGGAGTGATGTCAACCACGGCACAGATATTCAACCAACCTTAAACTGGCTGGTGTTAGCTAAACTCGCAGCTGGGGCAATATCTGTTACTGGCTGACTTTGAGGCTTTGATGGCCGCTCAGTTTTCCCAGAACGCTCACCATGTTTAAGGCTAGATGGGGGGGATGCTGGCACGGCATAAGAGGCCGGTGGCGTGCCACTTTGCTGTTCAAATTGAGGTTGAGGCTTAGATTGACGCTGAGACTCAATGTTTGATGTTACCGGTGCCGGTTTTGTACTTAGTTTATTCTCCTGCAATCCAGTGTTACCTTGACGAGTGTTAACAGGATTATCTATCTCACCCGCCTCAGTAATGCCGATACCATCTGTCTCTTTCATCTTAGCTTGCGGCGACTTGACCTCTGGCAGTGCTGAGCTAGGTGATGCCTTATCAGGGGTCGACTCAGACTCGATGATATCAAGTTCAGGCGATGCTATTTTATTCGGCGTGTTAGTCAGAGATGTCTCTGATGGCAGAGGTGCAATCAAGGTTTCCAGCGGCCGCGCTTTTTGCCCGCTATCATCGGTTAAATAAACCTGATTATGTTTCAGCATCTGCAGCAACTCTGTTACATAATCCCCTTTGCGCTCGGAATAATGTTTTAGCCCTGGGATTAACTCCTCAGCCGAAGGTAAATGCCCCTGCTCACGAGCTTTTGCCCGCAATTGGCGAAATAGTCGATAAGCATTATTAGAGTTAAGGTTACGCAGATAAGATGCGACAGAATCATCGACAGAATCAAACTTAGCGACTTCGTGATGCATACCATCATTACGAGATAATGGCACTAACCCACAGCCGGATTTAAAACACCATTGGCCAAAAAAGTTCAGCCCTTCCTGAGCAAACCTAGAACTACCCCACCCGGTTTCATTCGCCGCTTGGATCAGCACCATATTTTCGGGTACCAAGTCCACCCTAGTTAATAATTGCCGCAAGGTCTGTTCATTAACCTCAGGTATCGTTAACTCATATTTTTCAGCCAACTGCATGACCCGATATTTCTCAGCTGCAGTTAATACATGCTCAGCCTGCAAGTTATGGTAAACCGATTCCAAAAAATCTCGCTCTTTGGCAATAATGGCATTTTGGGCCTGAACCGCAGGACGAAGATAATCGAAGAATGCCTGTTTTTTTTGCTTCACATCTTTAATGGCTGAAAAATCAGGTAAGTGTGACTCATCAGATAATGGCGTTTTAATCAGCCAAGAAGAAGCCTGCAACCGATGTTCCTTAACCGGCAGCAGGTATACTCGCAGTCCATAAACCACGACCAGCACCAGCGACAGCGAAATAGTGAGAATACCCAAACGACCTGTTTTCAATTTATTACCTTTTAAATCAACAGATAACGCTAATGTTTTTTCTGCATTATAAGTTATCTATCCCATTTAACCAATTTCGTACTTGGTCAGATGAGTTTATCGGTTAAACTATCAGGATTAATTAGCTTCTGTGAATGTTTTTTTCATGCATCAGGATGAGGTATGTTTTCACTCTTTTATGACCGCAAGCTAACCGCGTGTTCCCGTGTTGTTGCGCTTGGGGGCGGCCATGGACTCGGCCGTGTATTATCCAGCTTATCTTTTCTAGGCAATGATTTAACCGGAATTGTTGCCACAACAGATAATGGTGGCTCTACCGGAAGATTACGGGAAACCGAGCATTGTATCGCCTGGGGAGACTTACGTAACTGCTTATCTCAAGTTGCTCCGCGCCCCTCTATCGGCTCTTTACTATTTGAGCATCGCTTTGATGGTGATAACGCCCTTAGTGGACATAATCTAGGCAATTTAATGCTACTCGCATTGGATCAGCTCTGTGTGCGGCCACTTGAAGCCGTTAACCTCATCCGAAATCTACTCAATATTGAGGCTAACATCATCCCGATGTCAGAACAGCCGACCCATTTAGTGGCGCTTGACTCTCAAGGAAATACGGTGCGGGGCGAATTAGCCGTCGATGCGATGACTTCTGCGCCGTTAGCACTGGATTTGCAACCCAAAGTCCAAGCAACCTGTGAAGCTTGTGATGCTATTCGTCAAGCCCAAGTCATTTTATTGGGTCCGGGCAGTTTTTACACCAGCTTAATGCCGGTATTACTGGCAGATGGAATTGGTAATGCACTGCAACAAAGCCAAGCCAAAATCATATTTATTGATAATATTACCGCAGAGCATTCAGCCGCTGGTGAACAGTCTCTCCAGCAGCGCCTAGACTTCTGCCAGACTGTCATTGGTAAAACTATTATTGATCATGTACTGTGCCATGGTTTAGCTGAGCAGGATAATGGCATATTCCATTACCGGCAATTGGACAGTGAATTACAACCAGGGCGTCATGACAAACTGGCTCTGGCCAAGGCACTTGGCGAAATACTGCTACCAGAACGGATTCCAGAGCTTTAAGGGCTAAATCCAATTTTCATATTTTGGGCAAATTAAAAGGCAGCCATGCTGCCTTTTAATGCTTATCATTCACTATTTTGACTGCGGACTCGATGTTCTCGCGTCAGAGCCATATTCCACTAAAGTGGATGCTGTAGCTCTAGTATTACAACACTGCAGCGATAGCTCGGCAAATCACCGGCATATTTTCTCGCGTCATCCCGGCAACACTGATCCGGCCTGAACCAACAATATAAATACCAAACTCATCGCGCAAACGCGCGACTTGTGCTGTAGTCAGACCGGAGAAACTGAACATGCCATTTTGCCGGGCAATAAAACTAAAATCCTGATTAACACCTGCCGCAGATAAACTGGCGACAAATAATTCCCGCATCGCTGCAATCCGCTCCCGCATCTGGGTGACTTCACTGTGCCAAAGAGCCCGTAGAGTCTCATCATGCAATATCGTACTGACAATCAACGCACCATGTGCCGGAGGATTGGAATAGTTCGCTCGAATAGTATGTTTAATTTGGCTAAACCCACGTTCACAGGTATCACGATTTTCCGCAACCAGAGTCACCGCTCCCACCCGTTCATTATAGAGCCCAAAGTTCTTCGAAAATGAACTGGCTATCAGCATCTCTGGCACAGTCTCAGCCATTAAACGTAATCCAGCGGCATCTTCTTCAATACCAGCGCCAAATCCTTGATAAGCAAAATCAAACAGTGGCACTAATTGTTGTTGCAAACACTGCTGCGCAATTTGTTGCCATTGCGTCTGTGTCGGGTCAATTCCCGTCGGGTTATGACAGCAACCGTGTAACAGCACAATATCACCAGGCTGGGCCTGGGCCAGATCAGCTTGCATGGCAGCAAAATCCATACTGTGATCTTTTGCCTGATAATAGCGATACTCTTGCACCGTCAATCCAGCGGTTTCAAATACATTTTTATGGTTTGCCCATGTTGGATTACTGATCCATACCGTACGGGATGCGGTGTGATTGCGGATAAACTCTGCAGCAACGCGAAGAGCACCAGTACCACCTGGCGCCTGAGCCGCCCTCGCCCGACCATTTACACATAATGTGTGTTCTGCGCCAAACAACAGTGCCAACACGGCTTGATTATAAGCGGGTACTCCATCGATACCGAGGTAGTTTTTACTGCTTTCCTGCTGAAGTAATAACGCTTCAGCCTGTTTAACACAATCAAGCACAGGAGTGTCACCGGCTTCAGTTTTATAAATCCCCACCCCGAGGTTAACTTTGTCACTACGGGGATCGGCACGGAAGGCATCATTTAGGCCTAGGATCGGATCAGCTAATGCTTGGGGTACCTCGGAAAATATCATTGATTTTTATCCTGCTTTTATTATTACTATCGGTAGGGGGATTAATTTTATATCACCCCCAAAGCAGAAATAACAGTTGTGTTTAACAACGAAATATAAAAGCCATGTTTATTATTAGATCACAAAAATTTGCCAGATCTTTTTAACGAATATTGATCCAAGCCCACAACTGAAATGTACTTAATAAAAAAGTAGCCTTAATTGCAGAACGACGTGCTTTAGTCGGGCTGTTTAACCCATATTGGCTTAAACCGCTAACAGCACTTTCTAGTCACAGTAAAACATCACTTCATCGCAGCTAAATGAAAACATAGTAAAAAGGAGCCATTCAGGCTCCTTTGTTGAGAATCATTGATCCTTAATCCGGTTTATCCAGTCCAAAATGCAGATAAGCTCTATGGGTTGCAATCCGCCCCCTTGGGGTTCGCTGCACAAAACCTTGCTGGATTAAAAACGGCTCTAGCACATCTTCAATCGTGTCTCGCTCTTCACCGATCGCTGCTGCTAGGTTATCCAGCCCAACAGGCCCACCCATAAATTTATCAATAATGGCCAGCAGTAATTTGCGATCCATAAAATCGAAACCTTCACCATCAACATCCAGCAGATCCAATGCTGACTGCGCCACAGCAGAGGTGATCACCCCATCATGTTTCACTTCGGCATAATCCCGTACCCGACGCAGCAGTCGATTGGCGATCCGTGGCGTTCCGCGAGAGCGTTTGGCAATTTCCCGCGCGCCATCTTCATCCATAGCGATATCCATTACACCCGCGGAACGTTTTACAATGCAGGCAAGATCATCAACATTATAAAATTCCAGTCGCAGCGGAATACCAAATCGGGCCCGAAGTGGTGAAGTCAGTGAACCAGCTTTAGTCGTGGCACCAATCAAGGTAAAAGGCGGTAAATCTAACTTGATAGAGCGGGCTGCCGGCCCTTCACCAATCATAATATCCAATTGGTAGTCTTCCATTGCCGGATACAAAATCTCTTCCACCACAGGACTTAGCCGATGAATTTCATCGATAAACAATACATCGCCTTCTTCCAAGTTGGTGAGCAATGCAGCTAAATCACCCGCCTTTTCTAATACGGGTCCTGAGGTAGACTTAATGCTGACATCCATTTCATTGGCCACAATCATGGCCAAGGTGGTTTTACCTAATCCTGGCGGGCCATAAATCAGCATATGATCCAGCGCCTCACCACGACGCTTTGCCGCAGCAATAAAGACTTTTAACTGAGCCCGAGCATCATCCTGACCTGTGTACTCATCCAGCAGTTTAGGGCGCATCGCCCGGTCAACGTTTTCATCCGCGCCCATTATCTGGGGTTGTATCAGCCTGTCAGCCTCAATCATTATTTTTCCTTACAGCATTGACTTAAGCGCAGCTTTAATCAAGGTTTCTGAGTCCATCTCTGGTGAAATCACCGCGCTGACAGCTCGGCTCGCTTGGGCAGGTTTATAACCTAATGCCAGTAGCGCCGCTATCGCATCTTCCTCTGCCGTATTCACTACAGGCGCTGGGGTAAAGTTACTCTGTAACTGGAATTCACCAGCGGCACCGGCTGCATCCATCAAGGTTTTCAGCTTATCGCGCATCTCGACCAATAAGCGCTCTGCCGTTTTTTTGCCCACACCAGGTAATTTAACCAAGGTGGCAATATCATCCCGCTCGACACAGGTAACAAACTCCGCAGCTGTCATGCCAGAAAGGATTGTCAAAGCCAACTTTGGCCCAACACCATTGGCTTTAATCAACATACGGAATAGCGAGCGTTCCTGTTTGCTGATAAAGCCATACAGCAGTTGAGCATCTTCCCTAACGACAAAATGGGTATAGATCAACGCCTGTTGATTTAATTCGGGGAGTTCGTAAAAACAGGTCAGAGGCATCTGCACTTCGTAGCCAACACCGTTGACATCAATGACCACATCCGGCGCCTGTTTTTCCACAACAGTGCCTGTCAATCTTCCAATCATAATTTCTTATGTTCCGTTATTTGTATCTACCGTAAGTTTGCCGTGTTGCCCGACCACCCATGGCAGCCAAACTTTGGCAAGTATGATAATGACATAGAGCGATACTGAGTGCATCCGCCGCATCAGCCTGAGGTGAGGCAGGAAGTTTCAGCAGGTGGGTGATCATATGCTGCACCTGGGCCTTTTCTGCTCTACCCGTGCCCACTACGGCATTTTTGATCTGGGTAGGACTATATTCGGCCACCGGTAGTCCTGCCACTGTTGCTGCCACAATCGCCGCCCCCCGGGCCTGCCCTAATTTCAGGGCAGAATCAGCATTTTTCGCCATAAACACCTTCTCAATGGCGAATTGTTCTGGCTGATATTGGCGGATAATCTCTGATATACCATCAAAAATTTGTTTAAGCCGGGCAGGCAGTTCAGTGGAGGACGTACGAATACAGCCACTGCCAAGATAAAGTTGATGTCGGCCTTGACATTGGATCACACCATAACCGGTGATCCGCGAGCCTGGGTCAACCCCCAGAATAATCGTCATACTGCATAACCCAATAAACTGATTGTATGTTGGTAAAGCATCATTGTTAGCTTTCCTGATAGGCGAATCAAAATCTTCCTTGAACTGACTTTATAATACATTCGCCAGTAAACCACTGTTTAATTATACAGGTATTGAGCTGTAAAAAAAGCGGCTGAAGCCGCCTTGATGTATATATGCATGATCTCAACCTTTAGAGGTGTGAACAAAAATCAATCACATCTAATGCGCCAAACGAAATTAGTTTTATCAGTTATGCCATTACAGCCTCATACAATTTGTTCTACTGAATAACACACGGATGAATGGTAGCTTTCATTAATTAACAAGGTGTCTCGTATAAGATCTTTCTATTGGTAACATTGTATATTAAAACATTATCAAGTTTAGTTAAAAAGTCGTAAATCATTACAGCAATATGGTCGAAGTTATTATCTGGATCAGCTCCAAACAATATTCTAATTCTTGATTTAGCTCTTTTTCCTTTTTTAATTTCCTTAAAATCTTCAAGAACATGGTTACTTTTTTCAAATAAAAAAGTAATTGTATAAAAATTATCAATTGTTAATCTTAAAATATTCTGCTTAGTGAATGGATTTCTATCTTCACTAAACACTGCATCTTTAGAGTTAGCAAACAAACCCTTGATACTGTCAAAGACTGAGCCTTCATTTTGCTCATTATCTGTCAAAAAATAAGCGTGTAACGTATAGCTCATAATTACCTATTCCATAACTCATCACTTCCTATATCAATAGGCGTTAAATCTTTTTCGTATTTATTAAATTCATACAAATTGCTGCTTAAATTTCACTACACGAACAACAAATATTTTTCATTGATAATGAAATCACATTAATAAGCAGATATTGAGAATGTGACAATACAATTTTCAGTTAACTTTTGCAGATAAATACCGCCTCTGACAGTAATTAATTTTAGGAAGGATAGCCTTTTAAGTCAGGCAAAGCCATCTGCAAAACTTCTAAAGTTGTATTCATTTAAAAAAATAATGCCAATTATTATTTCATAATAATTGGCATGTTAAGCTTACTTATTACTGTAATTTATTCCAGATTTTCCATTATCTCATCTGAAATCTCAGCGTTGTGATAAACCTCTTGTACATCATCATGATCTTCCAGATTATCGATCAGACGAATAAATTTTGGTGCAGTATCAGCATCCAACTCAGCTTTATTATCTGGAACCATAGTGACCTCAGCATTTTCAGCATTAAAGCCAGCGGCATCCAAAGCATCTTTTACTGCGCCGAAATCTACAGGCGTGGTATAAACATCGATCGAACCGTCATCATTGCTGATCACATCATCGGCACCAGCCTCAAGTGCCGCTTCCATAATGGTGTCTTCATCAATGCCAGCTTCAAAAGAGATTACACCGCGTTTGGTAAACATATAAGCCACACAGCCATCGGTACCCAAACTGCCACCGGACTTGGAAAAAGCATTACGTACCCCACTCACAGTCCGGTTACGGTTGTCTGTCATACATTCCACCAGCACAGCAGTCCCACCTGGGCCATAACCTTCATAAATGATAGTTTCCAATACCTGACCATCCATTTCACCGGCGCCGCGCTTAATAGCACGATCGACCGTATCACGGGTCATATTATTGGATAATGCTTTATCAATGGCCGCACGCAAACGTGGGTTAGAGTCAGGATCCGAGCCGCCTTCACGGGCTGCTACGGTTAATTCCCGGATAAATTTGGTAAACAATTTACCGCGTTTGGCATCCTGTGCCGCTTTACGGTGTTTAATATTGGCCCATTTACTGTGACCTGCCATATCTCTCTCCTTCTGGCCGCTGTCATCCCTGTTCCCCGGCTAACATCCGCCTGCCGACATCTATGGTTCCACCACATATCACCCACGGTTGTAGGTAATATTATGTCGTGTTGGATTTGCTTCTTTCGTCCTCCGTCCTGCAGTCAGTCGCCGTGGATAAGATAACGTCGGCATTAATAAACCTCAGCTGCGGATAACATAACGCCTTTCCAGTGCCTATTTTTACCGGTAACTGTGTTGAATTGACTTGCAATAGGCAAGCTATTGACGCGCCAATTCGCCTTGTTATCAGCAAAAATCTCCGACTGGAAAGAGGGTCCAAGTAAAGACTGTATTTCAATCAGAAGATTACGCTGTTTCTTATCCAAAGCTGAGATGAATAAGGCACTGCGTTAGTCTGCTGAAATAACAGGCTAATACACAGTGCCAATAATATATTAGCCGAGACACCAGTCCCGGCTGATGACAAACAATTATGCTTCGTCAGATACAGGCTTTGCCACAACGGCAATACCCAATTCAGCCAGTTGGGCTGGATTAGCATGACCTGGCGCATTGGTCAGCGGACAAGCTGCTGTGGTGGTTTTCGGGAATGCCATCACATCACGAATAGACTGAGAGCCTGTCATCAGCATCACCAGACGGTCCAAACCGAATGCTAAACCTGCGTGTGGTGGCGTACCGTAGCGCAATGCTTCAAGCAGGAAGCCAAATTTCTCTTTAGCTTCGTCATCAGAGATCCCCAGAATGCGGAATACTGCGCTCTGCATATCTGAGTGGTGAATACGCACTGAACCACCGCCCAATTCGCAACCATTCAGCACCATATCGTAGGCATCTGATACCGCATGACCAGGATCAGCTTCCAGCTCAGCAGGGCTCACGCCTCGAGGAGCTGTAAATGGATGGTGTACCGCATAGAAACGGCCATCGGCCTTTTCAAACATTGGGAAGTCGACAACCCACAGCGGACGCCACTGTCCCTCAAGCAGTTCAAAATCTTCACCCAGCTTCAGACGCAGCGCGCCCATGGCTTCAGCAACCACATTAGCTTTATCAGCGCCAAACAGCAGGATGTCGCCATCTTTAGCATTAGTGCGAGCCAAAATTCCCTTAACCATCTCTTCAGACAGGAATTTCAGTACTGGAGACTGGATACCTTCCATGCCAGCTGCCAGATCATTGACCTTCATCCAAGCCAGACCTTTAGCACCGTAGACACTGACATACTTAGTGTAATCATCAATTTGCTTACGGCTCAGTGAGGCACCACCAGGAACACAAATGGCGGCTACGCGACCCTCAAGATCTTCCGATGGACCTTTAAATACTGCAAATTCGATACCGCTGAGCAGATCAGCCACATCAACCAGTTCCAGCGGATTACGCAGATCAGGCTTATCAGAGCCAAAACGGCGCATCGCTTCATCCCAAGTCATACGCGGGAATTCACCCAGGTCGACATTCAGCAGTTCCATAAACAGGCCGCGAACCATTTCTTCGGTTTTCGCCATGACCTGCTCAGAACTCATAAATGAAGTTTCAATATCGATTTGGGTAAATTCAGGCTGACGGTCAGCACGTAAATCTTCATCGCGGAAACATTTTACGATTTGATAGTAACGATCAAAACCTGACATCATCAGCAACTGCTTAAACAGCTGAGGTGATTGTGGCAGGGCAAAGAACTGGCCTTTGTAAGTCCGGCTTGGTACCAAGTAATCGCGGGCACCTTCTGGTGTTGCTTTGGTCAGAATTGGAGTTTCGATATCCAAAAAGCCATTGCTATCCATAAAATGACGTACTGCGCTGGTCACCTTCGCGCGGAAAATCAACCGCTGGGCCATTTCTGGACGACGCAGATCCAGATAACGGTACTTCAAGCGTTGCTCTTCACTGTTATTCTGGAAATTATCCATGCTCAGTGGCAGAGGCGCGGCTTCATTGATAATAGTCAGAGCCTTACCCAGCACTTCAATCTCACCGGTACGCATCTGAGCGTTAACCTGGCTATCAGGACGGGCACGAACCACACCTTTAACCTGAACACAGAACTCACTGCGCAGACTGCTGGCTACAGCAAATACATCCGGCAGATCCGGATCGTAAACCACCTGAATAAGACCTTCACGGTCACGTAAATCTAAAAATACCACGCCACCCAGGTCGCGGCTGCGGTTAACCCAACCGACCAGGGTAACTTCTTGTCCAACGTGAGACTTATTCACGTCTCCACAATAATGAGTGCGCATCTAGCTCTATCCTTTTCCGGTCACCGGTACTGGAGAAATATTCAACACAAGTAAAAGCGGCATTATAGAGAAATAATGTCGATTACCAAAATGATTCAAGCTCAGTCGGTGAAGTATCCGTCAGTTTGCCGCGCCTTAACAGTGACCTTGCTCCCTCATCTGCATAAATGACCGATTTTTAATCATTTCATCGCAAATATTGACACTCTCTATTTTATCGTTCAGCTATCTCCCTGAACGACGAAAGTGAATAAGGTCTCGTCTTGTCTCCAATCGCGATATAGCACTGAAGTTGTCAGCTCGTTATTCGACGAATATGTCCAAGCAATCGCTAAAAGGCTGCGCTGACATAACCTCCCCATCTATGGACATAATGGTATTCTATATCCTTATATGGATATAAACAGAAACACCCTATATTGGATCCCCCATCAATCTTCGCTTTATTGACATAGTGACAGTAAATTCTTATGACTCTCGATATAACACGAAACATTCAGCACACATTCTTATGATTAAATGCCAATAATAGGTGACTTGATATATCGATATTAACTAACCTATCGGTTTGTAAATTAAGCTACAAAATAACCTCATCTGCACCCTAGGTTTATGTTAATAATATGTATCAACAGCCTTTAAGTAGAAATAAAGCAACAAATAGCCAGAGCCGGACTTGCTGCTGGCTTTGGCAAAACGCTAAAATGCCCTATTAAATTCTGTAAACCATGTTTCGATGACATCTTCTCAAGATACTATCTATGCGCTTCCTTCCGAGCAGATAAGCGATTTTCAGTTTGATAACCGGGTAGCCGGAGTATTTGGCGATATGATCCGCCGCTCTGTGCCAGGTTACGCCCAAATTATTAATACACTGGGCGATTTTGCCCACAGATTTGTCAAACCTCAGACCAAGGTATATGACTTAGGTTGCTCCCTTGGCGCTGCCACACTCAGTGTCCGGCGTCAAATTGAAGGACGCGCCTGTCATATTGTTGCTGTCGATAACAGTGAATCCATGATCGGCCGTTGCCGGGAAAATCTGGCCGCGTATGTCAGCGATACCCAAGTTGATTTGATCTTGGGCGATATCCGTAATATCGACATCAATAATGCCTCTATGGTCATTCTGAATTTTACGCTGCAGTTTCTCCCTCCCGCTGACAGACAAGCGCTATTACAACAGATATATGACGGGCTAAACCCCGGAGGGATTTTAGTGTTATCAGAAAAGGTGCGCTTTGAAGACAACACGATTCAAGACCTGCTTGATGCCCAGCACCTGGATTTCAAGCGCGCCAATGGTTACAGCGAGCTGGAGATCAGCCAAAAACGCAGTGCGTTAGAAAATGTCATGAAACCCGATACCCTGCCCGTGCACGAAGCTCGGCTACGTAATATCGGATTTAGCCATTTCAGCCCTTGGTTCCAGTGTTTTAATTTTACCTCCATGGTGGCCATCAAGTGATCAGCTTCAGCTCTTTTTACCAACAAATCGCCGACTCAACCCTGCAGCCTTGGCTAGAGACACTGCCTGCCATCTTAGGTAATTGGCAACGGGAAAATAACCATGGCAATCTGCCAAAATGGGAAAAGGTCATCAATAAACTCAATTATCCGGCACCGGATATGTTGGATCTTAGTACCAGTGTGACTGTCGGCTCCGGAGAGCAACTCAGCCGTGGCGAGCAAGAAAAACTGACCAATCTGCTGCAATTACTGCATCCTTGGCGCAAAGGGCCGTTTCATCTGCATGGCGTGCATATTGATACTGAATGGCGCAGTGACTGGAAATGGGATCGGGTACAACCTCATATCTCACCAATGAAATACCGTACTGTGCTCGATGTGGGCTGCGGTAGCGGTTACCACATGTGGCGCATGCTCGGAGATGGTGCTGAGCGGGTGGTCGGTATTGATCCATCAGCACTATTTTTATGCCAATTTGAAGCAGTAAAAAAGCTCACTGGTCAGAACCTACCGATTCATCTGCTGCCACTGGGCATTGAACAGCTACCGCCATTGGATGAATTTGATACTGTATTCTCCATGGGGGTGCTTTATCACCGCCGCTCACCGATTGATCACTTGCTGCAATTGCGTGATTTGCTTAAAGATGGTGGCGAATTGGTATTAGAAACCCTGGTGGTGGACGGTGATGAAAATACTGTCCTGGTGCCACCAGGGCGTTATGGCAAAATGAACAACGTCTGGTTCCTGCCATCGGTAGCGGCATTGACCCTTTGGTTGGAAAAGTGTGACTTTGCCGATGTGCGCTGTGTCAACCTGGATGTCACCTCTTTGGCAGAACAACGCAGTACCCCTTGGATGCGGAATGAATCTTTGGTGGATTATCTCGATCCTCAAGATATCAGCCGGACGGTAGAAGGACATTCCGCGCCCAAGCGCGCCACTATCGTTGCTAGGAAAGTACAACCCAACCAAGAACTCACCCTGTAAAATAATAAACGGGACCTAACATGCTTAAGCAGACATTCTCCTTGGCCTTAGTGGCCTCCTTACTCTCCGGCTGTGCCATGACGGCGAAACAGCCCAAGGGCCCGATCCCGGTTGATGCTGAGACACTCAACCAGTCACTGAGTCAAAATACTGCTCAACTCAAGTCTGAGCTGGATAAGGTTGATGCTCAGCAAAGTAAAACCTTGGCCGCACTGCAAGGGCAAGTGTCTGCGTTACAGCTCGCCATTGATGGGCTAAAACAACCAGAAGAGACCAAAATCGTCGAAGTGCCAGCAAAGTGCCCGGAAACGCTGGGAGATAAGTTCCTGCTTGGCCAAGTAGAATATATCTATGTTGATGAATTAAAAGCCAGTTTTAATACTCGCATTGATACCGGTGCAGAATCTTCCTCCCTCGATGCTCGCAATATTGTGTTGTTCGAACGAGATGGCAATCAATGGGTACGCTTTGATGTTCACACCCATGGGGACAAAGCACCGGCTCAGACTTTTGAATCTCGAGTCGAGCGCTTTGTGCGTATCAAACAGGATGCCGATACTCAAGATGATCGGCGACCCGTGATCCGAGCCCACCTGAAAATTGGCCGTTATGCTGCCGAAACCGATCTCAACCTTACCGACAGACGTCATTTAGAATACCCCTTGCTACTGGGGCGCAAATTTATGAAAGACATCGCAGTGGTGGATGTCGGCCAAAGCTATATTCATGGCAAACCTCAACCTGACACGATCAAACACGAGACCAAGGAGAAGTAATGCAGTCTCGCAAACCCTTTTATATTCTGGTAGCTCTGCTGTTTATTCTAGGATTAGGTAGCAGTATCTACCGCGGTATCGAGCACAACGTGCCTTTCCTACCGGGTAAACAGGTACAAAGCTGGGCAGTAGATGCCAAAGTGAGCTTTATCGGTACCGGAGAGCCCGCTGAGGTGTCTTTCTCCCTACCACAAGATCCTGCGTTTGAGATCCTCAGTGAAAATGCCAGTTCGCCTGGCTACGGACTGAGCGTCACCAAAATTGATGGTAATCGCCGAGCAATCTGGTCTACGCGCCAGGCTGTGGGGCAGCAAGATCTCTACTATAAACTGACCTTAGTGCCATCGGGACAAGACAAGCTCATCGCAAGCAAAACGCCTAACACACCTGAACTGTACATCTGGCCAGCAACAGAAAAAACCGCGGCAGAGCAAGTGATTAACGAGGCTTGGTCCCGTAGTGCCAATAATCTCACGTTTGCCCGGCAATTAATGCAAACCCTCAGTGCCCGGGATCGCAGTCAAAACGTGGAATTACTGCTTAGCAGTAATAACCCGACCCGTTTATTTGTCAATATGCTGCATGACAAAGGTATTCCTGCCCATGAAGTCAATGGCCTGTATCTGGAAGACCTGCGCCGTCGCCAACAATTAGTACCGCTGGCGGAAGTTTATGATGATGGCCAATGGTATCTATTTGATGTGGTTAACGGTAAAGCTGGCCGGCCTGACAGCGTGCTGTTGTGGGAGCGAGATGGCAACTCGGTATTAGATGTGGTCGGAGGGTATAAATCTCAAGTCACTTTCTCCATGCTGAAAGATACCCGCAGTGCTTTGGCCACTTCCATCGATATGATGAAAAATCAAGAAGGTGCCTTGGACTTTTCCCTGTATCAGTTGCCATTGGAAGAACAGAGTCTGTTCAAAGGCATCTTGCTGATCCCGGTTGGCGTGCTGATGGTGGTTTTTCTGCGGGTGATTATCGGCATTAAAACCTCAGGTACTTTTATGCCTGTACTGATTGCGCTGGCCTTTATCCAAACCACATTGCTAACAGGTTTAGTCGGCTTTTTACTGATTGTCGCTTTTGGCCTGATGATCCGCTCCTATCTGTCGAAATTGAATTTATTGCTGATATCGAGGATATCAGCGGTCATTATTGTGGTGATAGGCATTATTGGCCTCTTTACCGTACTGTCTTATAAATTCGGCCTCAGTGAAGGACTGACCATCACCTTCTTCCCGATGATCATTCTGGCTTGGACTATCGAGCGTATGTCCATTCTGTGGGAAGAAGAAGGTGCCAAAGAAGTGGTTGTTCAGGGCGGCGGTAGCCTGTTAGTGGCCACATTGGCTTACCTCGCCATGAGTGCCACCTGGGTACAGCACTGGGTATTTAACTTTTTAGGTATCCACTTAGTCATTCTCGCTATGGTGTTGGTGATGGGGCAATACACCGGCTACAAGCTGATGGAACTGAAGCGTTTTAAACCACTGGCGGGAGAGTAATATGAACTTCGCCTGGCCATGGCAGCTGCGTAAAGCGGGCGTGCTGAGCATGAATAAACGCAATATTGATTATATTTCCCGCTATAACCCGCGAAAATTTTATAAGCGGGTAGATGATAAACTGACCACCAAACAGCTGGCACTGGCTAACCATATTGCAGTGCCGGATCTGATCGGCGTGATCCGGGCCCAGCATGAAATCAGCCAGTTGCCCAAAATGGTGCAAGGGCGTACCGGTTTTGTTATCAAGCCCTCCAAAGGCTCTGGTGGCAAAGGTATTATGGTGATTACCCATGTGGAAAATGGCCGCTTTTTCAAACCCAGTGGCACTGAGGTGTCACCGGCGGAAATGGATCGCCATATTTCCAATACACTCAGTGGGTTATTTTCCCTTGGTGGCAAAGCTGATGTGGCCATTGTCGAAGGGCTGATTGAGTTTGATCCTGTGTTTGATGGTTATAGCTATGAAGGCGTACCCGATATTCGCTTGATTGTATTTAAAGGTTTTCCTGTGATGGGCATGCTGCGTTTATCCACCAGTGCCTCAGATGGAAAAGCGAACTTGCACCAAGGCGCGGTCGGGGTTGGCGTTGATCTGGGCACTGGGAAAGGACTGCATGCGGTGCAGTTCAATAAACCCATTGAATTTCATCCTGATACCGGGTTAAAACTGACCAATATTCAGGTGCCCCATTGGGATACCCTACTGCACACGGCCGCCAGTGCCTATGAAATGTGTGAATTGGGATACCTAGGGACCGATATGGTGCTGGACCAAAGCAAAGGACCATTAATGCTGGAGCTTAATGCCCGTCCAGGCCTTGCGATCCAAATCGCTAATGGCCGAGGGATCCTCCCCATGTTACAGCATGTCGAATCTCTGCGGGGGAAACCGATGTCAGTGGAAGAACGGGTCGCCTATGCGAAAGCCCATTTTAGCAGCACTACTGATCACTAACGCTACGGTTGCACTCGCGGCGCCAGTGCAACCGGTATCTTCCGGCAGCTTTCGTCAAGGTGCAGAGTCCCCATATTTGCAGACAGTGCCAGCGTTTATACAACAATGCCGGCACTATTTGCCCTTACAGCTCTCATCACTGCTCGCTCTGCCACCCGAGTCGGCGGCCATGATACTGGAGCGACAATTTATCGGGCTCAATAACCTTAATGACAGGTTAGCATTATTACGCCAATTGCCTCAGTCACGGGATGACCGGGACGCACTGCTTAACTGCCAACTTCACTTGGCTGATCTGGTACAAAACCTCAGCCAGTCACCAGACCTGCCACCATTAACTCAGCAGCTACACCACAGCAATAAAGCTGAGTTACAGCAACTGGGCGAGCATTTACAGCAACTTATCAGCAGGCAGTTAAATAAAGAAGATAAAGCTAAACTGCATACTGCACAGGCTAGTTTTATCACTAACCTGGCGGATCAAGCGTTAAGTCTGAATATTATCAGCCCAGAGTGCCGCTTACCGCCGCCACTTATTCAGCAGGCAACCCCGCAACCCACCGCCTCCGTTCAGATTGATCACCATCCCCACACCATACCTGATAGCCAAACCCCATCAGCTGAGGTCAAAGCCCGCCACATTGATGATACGGTTGCGCATTATCTGCTCCTGCAGCCAGATGCGGTATGTCGCCAATCGGTCTGGCAGGCGTATCAGGGGCGAGCGCAACAACGAAATACTGCACCATTGCAGCGTATTATCTCGCTAAGGCAGCAACAGGCTAAAGCCCAAGGTTATGACAACTATGCCACTTTTACCTTGCGCAGCGATTATCTCAATACGCCACAACTCGTGTGGCAATTCTTGCAGCAGCAAACTCAGAACATTCAGGTTGCCCCTTGGGATATTGGCAGACAATTAAAACAGTTACCAAGAGCTAAATATCAAGCACAATCCAGCTTGGCATTAATGCAAACCTTGTTAGCACAACTAGCGCCTTTGGGGATCACCGTTGAGCAGCCTGAACCGCACATCTGGCGGCTATGGCAAAATGGGCATTTATTAGGTGATTGGTATTTGCACCCCACGGTGCACAGTGGCTTTCAATTGTTGCAGCGTCCAACGATTGGACATCAATTTAGTGCAGGTATATTGAGCTATCCGGAGCAAATCCGCACCATGGGGCAACAGCAACAATTGATCGCCAATCTTGCAACGGCCATTAGCCTCAGTCAGGCGGGCAGTCGATTTTATCTTAATAATCTGCGCTCACCCAGCCGGGATATTGGCCGGTTATGGTTAACAGACTATCTCAGCCGTCAACTTACAATCAGCCATCCCCAACCAGAAGATGCCAGATTGGTACTGGCAAAAACTTACCGTCATCAGTTAGATATTTTTCGCGCAAAAGTCGCATTATTGGGATATGAAAATAGATCGAAGTCACTGACAAGAAAAGATAAGCAGTTATTATCTCAGGATTTTACAGCAGGGTTTGGTGCCCATTGGCCTCAGGCTGCCAGTTATCGCTACAGCTTTTCAGCCATGGTAGATAGTGGTCCTCAGCTATATCTCCCTTTATGGCAGCAGGCAATGGCCACACTGATAGCCCAACAGGCAAAGGCTGATCCTCTGGTGATATACCGCACCTTGCTGATTAACGAAGGTGATCTGACGCTGTCACAGCAATTGCAATTGTTATTGGGTAAGTCTGTCACCCCAGAACAACTGATCCGGAGACTCTAATATGTTACCCCTAGCCCGACCTGCTCTGTTACTTATCGCATTGATAACACCATTACTGGCTAGTGCTAGCACATTATCACAGCAACAAGTCTCTGCCCGTATCCAACAAAATCTGGAAAATCATTTATATCAACTTCCCCCAAGGGTGCAGGGGCATTATGGTATCCGGCTTTACCGCATGACAGGGGATGACAAATACGCCAACAGCGCTTTAGTGGATTTATATGCGGTGACCACATCTCAGGCATGGAACGCCTGTCAAGCTGATGCTCCTGCCTTTATCCGCCAAGCAGCGCAGTTAGCCATCAGTAAACTGGGCAATGGTCCTAGGGCCAAAGCCAGAAAAAAAGCGCTGAAATCTTTTCCTGATTTTTTATTCTATGCTGACAAACTGCTGCGACCTGCCAGCCGGATGAACGAGTTAGGCGTCACCGGCCCCTGTCATCACAAATTAATCCGAATTTTAAAGCAGCAGGATCTACGCCCTGCCCTGACAGATAAAACCATGATCCGAGCTTGGGCGGCACAGTTAGCTAACTATGTATATTGGGCCAAACAAATCGGTGTGGGGGATTACCGTGATGCTTATAAAAAGGCATTTTTGGCAACCTACCCAGAAAGCAAAGACGGTAAACTGAGCCAAGCCCAATTTCGCAATAAAATTTACGGTATGACCCATTTTATTTTTGCTGCTAGCGGTTATTACCAACAGCCAGTCAGTGCTGCTGAATTTGGCTGGATCCTTGATTATTTCAATCGTCATATTGATAAAATTATTGCCGATGGTACCCCGGATATTATTGCTGAGGTGGGGATCAGTTTTCTGTTAACTGATCAAGCCGACCATAGTGTGGTGCAAAAAACCAAATCAGCAGTCATGGCAGCATTTGATCCCAAAGAGAATATTATCCCTTCTCCCAAGGGCAATCCGTCCCTCACACTGGGAGAACATCGTAATGTATTAGCACTGATGCTGCTTAATTGGCCTGAGAAACTGCATCAAGGCCCGCTGCTAGCCAAGCTGAAGGTCACCCGTAAACATCTGCCAGCCATGGTAAACGCCAAAAAAATTGATGATACTTCCGCTAAATAGCAAGTAACGGACCATAACTGGCGGTAAATGCATATCAAAATGACTTTTCATTTGCCGCCAAAGATGTCAACACAGCTTCAGGAATCGCTGCTTTGTAACGGGTTGGGGGAGCAAGCAAGCTAAATTTGCCCGACTCAACCATTAATTCGCGCCGAGCATCATGTATTTGTGCCATAGCCTGCTGAGCGACCTGCAAATCAGCAAGGGAAGGATCCACCGGAGCCAAGGCCGCAGCATAAACTTTACGCATTTTAATGATGGTGGCCTCGGGATCGCCTGGTATGGGCGCAATATCAATACTGACTTCGCCATCTACCGCATAACGCTGACCATCACTGCCCCGTTGATAACTATAGTGCGGACTCTGAGCTAAATGCCCCGCTATCATTAAATGTGCATGCTCATGGGCCCGCACAGCTTTATCCCGAATCTGCAGCGCCGCAAGCTCTGCTGCCGCACTAATAGACTGTGGTTGCTCGTCGATAGCAGGATCAGATTGATGATTATCCGGCGGATAACTATTCTGCCCAGCGATATCAGGGCCATCAGCATGATTTGCTATATCCCCAAAACTTGGAGATCCACGCCCAGATTGAGTCGCGTTATGATGCGCAACACTCTGCCGCGGTAACATCTTACCATCAGCATGGGGAACAGCATCATTATCCCAATGCATACCTGAGCCATCTAATGAGATAGTATCGCCTACTACAGTTGCAATTGAGTTTTTACTTAAGTGGGCCCCCCCCATATCAGCAACTGGAGAGAATGTGTTGTGAGGTATAGCCATCACTGACGCATGACTCGTTCCAGAATGGGACAGTGGTACCTGCATATATGCAGGAATGTTTAATTGGGATGGTTGTGAAGACACAAACTGCGATTTTGCGGTATTAACTTGAGATTGAACAGGCTCAGACACGCTGTTAGTAGGCTGCCTCGCCACCGTTGTCGATGATGACAACACGGTACTTATTCCCTGAGCATGCATCACGCCGCGGCCTAATTGATAACCGGTATCAGTGTCGACACCAGCATCACCATTAGTCGCCGACCGAGTCAGTAATGGTTGAGCCGAGTGAACAATCTGAACTTTAGGGAGGCTAACTTGTTCATTTATTCTGCTTATGCTAGTAGGCAACATAGCAGTACTATGGCCAGTCATCTCACTACGCAGAGCATGATTCGATAACCGACCAGAAGTCGGATAGTGACTCGAAACCAATGATGATAAATGCGGTACCGATGCATGGTGCGCGGACAAAGAGGCATTAAAGTATTGCTTTGATTCTACAGCAAGATTACGACTCTTATCAATGCCTGTACTGATGCGGTTAGCACTGTCACTATGGTTAGCCGCATCAGGGGCGGTTGCATTAACAATAAGATTATTTTGCTTAAGCGCCCGATGGGATAACGGGAAAGTTGATGATAAGCGGGACTTATCTTGCGCACTAGGAGTGTGATTGGTAGAAGTCGTACCAATTTGAGTAACGGTAAAAAGCGCTGCAGCGCCAACCATGGTTACACCTGAATATCCACCAAAGTACCGAGATTTTCAGACCCCGTACTGACAACACCCGCAGATGCCTGTACCTGCTGTGCGGCCTCGCCAGCACTGATTAACGCACCAGGAACAGACTGCGTCGAATCAATTATCATGGTTTCATTGCTATTATGGGCAAGCTGTTGACCATTTTCGCCATTGACTTCGGCTGCCTGTGATGACACTGCTGAATTAGGGGTATTATTGGGATGTGTTGACATCGCGACATCTATCGTAGCGCGAGTCACATCAGTGCGACCATATTGGATCCCCGCCACACCCGCTGACATAAGTGAATTAATCTGCATAATCTACCTCCTACACACATAATCACCATAAGCAATGCATATAGATTGAGTATTGGACATAAATCCACCTCTGTACAGTATCATTACGCAGTTTGACTGGGAGGGTAAGGCGGTAGATAAAAGCAAATAGCAACCTAATCGTTTAAGAGCATAAATAAATCTGCTTCATTTTTACAGTTCTACTCTTCTGGATAAGGCACTAACCCCACATTTTTATCGTATAACCACTGGGTGGCGATACCATTATTGCCATAATATGTTCTTCTCAATCCACCTGATAAATATTTTTGACTCCCCAATTTATATTGATTATCTGGCGAGTCTGGGTAGTCAATTGCTATTGCCGGATGTGTACTAAAAACAATCACATCCAATAATTCATGCAAATTTTTACCGTAAAACCATAATCCGCCATCACAAAAGAAAAAGTTGCCATAATCATCGATCGCAACATAACCACTAAATTCAGACATTTTACCTAATGGATAGAGTTTTAACTTTAATTCGTAATCGTCAATTGCCTCTTGTAAATATTCATCAAAGAAATCAAAACTTTCATGCTGCATTAAAAAAGTTCGCTCATAGAAAAAATTGCTATTTGGGGCTTTTTCTTTGAACGTTAAACCATAAAGATTAGCGATTATTGTCTTTGCAACATTACCCATATCGTAACGGTAATATTCCTGAGGCAGACTGATTTGTCGTTTTTCTGTCCAACCATGACGTTCTAAAAATTTTTTATATTTATTCACAATGTTTAACTTCAACACCCTAATTTACGCCCAAAAAGTCAATACTGGTGAGCTAAATTGCCAAAGCAGCTTGTACTTAAAGGCTTTATCAATATAACCATTTAAGATTTATTTCCTGCTACAGCTAACGACCATATCCTCTGAATGATCGCAACTTAAACGGTTACTTATATAGTAAGGTTAATTCCCTTTCACTTAGCGAACACATGTACGCTAAACCATTGTCGTGCTTAATGAGGGCTGTTAGACTGAATTCATTATCCGTTATCCGGTATTCGGCATGCCCAGCAGTACTTCAAGCGCCATTTCAGCAGAACTTCCGCTCCATTCTAATCTTTACTCCTTCGGTGAGGAGTTAGCCAATGCCATCAGTCATGGCGTTGGCGTCATCTTAGGCATTATCGGTCTGGTCATGATGTTGATGAAGGGCTGGTCAACCTTGGATGGCGTCCAATTATTCGGCGTAGCTGTGTACGGCGCCAGTATCATTATTCTGTTTCTCTGCTCCACCCTATACCACAGTATACAAATCCCGAGTTGGAAACACGGGTTGAAACTGGCCGATCATCTGGCCATTTACCTGCTAATTGCCGGTACCTATACCCCATTGATGCTAATCACGCTGCACAGTGTCAAAGCCGATATTATTCTGGCAGCTATCTGGGCGCTGGCCATTGGCGGCATTGTATTTAAGACTCTGTTTATACACAGATTTGAAAAGCTTAGCGTTGGAATATATCTATTGATGGGCTGGCTGTGCCTGACGGTGATTTCTGAGCTGATTGCCAACCTATCCGATACCGGTTTCAATTTATTGTTAGCTGGCGGGTTATTTTACAGTGTGGGGGTCATCTTCTACGTAGCGAAAAAAATCCCATTCAACCATGCTATCTGGCATGTATTTGTTCTACTCGGTGCATTGAGTCACTTTTTGTGTGTCTATTTGGCGGTCATTTAGTTTACTCAACCACTTAGGAATAACACGCCACCACGCCCAACACTTTGTCATGGTCAGTCTTGGGCGCAATAACGTTAGTATCATAAGCGATGATGTTAGCTCGCTATCTTCACAGCAAACAGCATGTTCATGACGTAGCGTTTTTTATACTATTGGCCAATGAACAATGCGTTGACATACCCGACTCAACAAATGCTCATCATGGGAAATGATCAACAAACCTAATTGTCGATTGCGCGCAATTTCGAGTAATGCCTGCCAAATTTTTTGTTGGGTCAGCATATCTAAATGAGCCGTCATTTCATCACAAATAAGATACTCAGTGGTGGGCAGCAATGCCCGCAATAAGTTCAAGCGCTGCAATTGCCCCCCCGACAGCGCACCAGGGCGACGTAACAACCATTGAGGATCGATATCCAGCGCCTTAAACCAGACGGTGTAATCCTCACCTTGCCAAGCTTCATCCAGACTTTGAGCCAAGGTTAATCTAGGGTTAAATGCATATTCCGGCTGCTGTATCACCCACTGCACAGGATTCGCTTGTCCAACAGATACAGGAGGAAGCACAAGTTGTCCTTGATACGGTTTATCCATCCCAGCCAATATTCGCGCCAAAGATGATTTACCGACCCCACTAGGCCCAGCTAACCCCACTCGCTCACCTGGAAATAAGGTTAAGTCCGAGCAGATAATCTGCCGCTGATGGGCAATCATGCCACCGGTTAACGACAGCATAAAACATCCTTTGCCGTATCAAGCAGCCAATTCTCCGGCAATGATTGCCACAATGCCCGACTGTAATCCGAAACCTGCCCAGAGGCCAACGCCATCGGTGTAGTTTGCTCGACTAATTCGCCATCACGTAGAACCAGCAAATGATCGGCAACCTGACATAAAGCCCGCAGATTATGGCTAATGACAATAATGCCCCGCCCCTCATCCGCTAACTGTCTTAGGTGCTGGTATAAATGTGTCGTTGCGGCTGAATCTAAGCCACAGCAAGGCTCATCAGCGATCAAGTAAGGACGTTGCTGCACCTCTGCCAGTGTCAATAACGCTTGTTTTGCCATTCCGCCTGATAATTCAAGGGGATAGCAGTGACCAACCTGTTGCGGTAAGCGTGCCAACGCCATCATACTTGAGTTTTGGCCATAAGCATCAGATGCCAATCGCCGCCGGATCTGTGTCGCGACCCGGCGTAAAGGATCCAGCACCGCAGCGCTTTGAGCCGCCAACGCCATATCAGTGTGGGGTAACGACATTTCCCCCTGCCGCCTAAAACCCCGGGGAACTACGCCCATCATGGCATCGGCAAGAATACTTTTACCACTACCACTGCCACCGATCACCCCCATGATCTGTCCCGGCTGCAGCGAAAAGCTCAACGGCTGCAGCAGCCATTGTCCCGATACGGCCTGAACCCCTAAATCAGTCACATTTAACCCGACATGTGCCATGGCACTTTCCCGACTAACAGGCCTAGCTAATGCAGAAGCAGAATGTGCTGCGCAAGAAGGCAAGGTCGCAGTTGATACAAACGCCGGTGTTGGCTCGGGTTCTGAGTTTGGGGTTGGGTTAGCAGAGTAAACCTGGCTAAACGGCTCACTGACAAACCCTTGCCGAGGAAACGCTGCCAATAGCAATTGCACTAAACGATGACGATAACTCATATATGTGCCCCTAGCCGGACATAACGGTTAGCCCGATCAGCAATATAAGCAAAAAGTAATAACAGGATAAGCAGACAAGCGCCCGGGAAAACACCTAACCACCACTGACCACTGAGCAGATAGTTACTGGACTGGGATAAAATCCCACCTATGGTCGGTGCCAAGGGGTCCATACCAAACCCCAGAAAAGTTAACGCCGCCATATGGACTAACGCATGGGGAAATAACAGCAAGGTCCCAACCAGCCACTGGGGTAAAATATGTGGCAGCATATGGCGACGCATCACCGCAAAGCGACCTTGGCCAAATTGTCTGGCTAACTGATAAAAAGGCATACGAGTCACAGACAACATCTCAAACCGCATCAATCGTGTCAGCCGCGGCCAGTGACTCAGCGCCACCGCAACAATCAACCCAGCCTCTCCACCACCGAAGGCCAGTGACAATAAGATTAATAACAGTAGATGGGGAATGGACATAAACACATCCACCACAGTGTCGACCAAGATGCGGCTGATGCGACTGAACATTGCCAGCATGGCTAACCCCATCGCCAGTAAGCCACTCAGCGCCACAGCCAACCCACCAACCCAGATACTGGTCAGTAAGGATTTTAGCGTGCGAGTTAACATATCTCGGCCTAACCAATCGGTGCCAAAGGGGTGGCTGACAGAAGGTGGCAGATTTTTCGCCAAGATATTGATATCCAGCCCGCTTGTGGGCCAAAACCAAGACACTAATATCAATAACACCACTGCGCCCCAAGCCAGCCATTGCCAAACGCTGCCGGTCAATGACGCCGTAGCAGCTGCAGCATTAAGATCCCTATGAGCAGCAATATCTTGATTTCCCTGTTTCATTGCTGACTCCTCCGCCCCGGCATCAAGGTTTCTGACAGAATATTGGCCATGGCATTGCCAGCAAAGACCAGTAATGCCGAAATCAGCGTGCCGCCCATCAATAATGCCGTATCCTGAGCCAACGCGGCCTTAACCAATGCCTGCCCCAATCCAGGAAAAGCAAACAGGGTTTCCGCCAGTAAAGAGCCACCGAACAGCTCAGCAACTGAGCCAAATTGCAACACCACCGCGGGGAGCAAAGAATTTTTAATCACGTGAAAACGAATAATGGTGCCATCGCTATCGCCGTGCTGACGGGAATAAGCCACATAATCACTGGCCAGTACATCCAGTACCTTTTCTCGGGTGTGCAACAGTACTGGCGCCATATGCACCAATGACAGGGTTAGAACCGGTAAAGTAAAGTGGCGGATAAACTGCCAGAAGGTTTGTTCCGAAAACATCACACCGATGGGCGCAGCGCAGCACACTGGCAACCAATGCAGGCCAACAGCAAACACACTGATAAAAATCATCCCTAGCCAAAATGAAGGAATCGCAGCCAACATCCACGCTAAGCGCCGCAGTAACCTATCCTGCCAACGGTGTTGCTTCAA
Organism: Shewanella sp. NFH-SH190041; assembly: GCF_024363255.1. Lineage (NCBI taxonomy): Bacteria > Pseudomonadati > Pseudomonadota > Gammaproteobacteria > Alteromonadales > Shewanellaceae > Shewanella > Shewanella sp. NFH-SH190041. The sequence continues at coordinate 1,819,185 of NZ_AP026070.1, read as the reverse complement.
CGCGGCATACAGCCCCAACAAATATCCCAACAATAAGCTGACTAGCCAGCTCAGCCCCAGCAGCAATAAAGACACGGGCAGACGCTGACGGATCACCTCAGCCACCGGCTGACGGTATAAATTGGAAAAGCCCCAATTACCCTGCAACAGTGCACTGAACCACTGCCACAAGCGGGTGGCAACACTCTGATCTAACCCGAGTCGGTGTACCAGTTGTGCTCTTTGCTCAACTGACAAGCCAAAAAGATTCCCCCCCAGATATCCGTTAATGGGATCCAGGGGGGACATGGCCAGCAGAGCCCAAGCCAGCAATACCACCAAACATAACTGCAGTATCAACCGGCTTAGCGCCTGTAACAAGCGCTTGCCTCGCTCACTCATCGGCAGGTCCAGCGCCAGTCAGTAATATTGTTGATAAGAGGCCAGCCATGACCGTGGGGTTCAATACCTGGGTTACCTAAATCAATACAGGTCTTAGCCGCGTAGAGATGTTCAAGGTTCACCAGCCAAGTCCAAGGTTGATCTTTAGCAATTAAACGCTCTGCATCACGCCAGTAAGGCAATGATGCTGCCCAAGAGTCTGCCTGACGAGCTTTATCAAGCTCAGCATCAACTTTAGGGTTCTGGTAATAGCCTGAGTTATAGAAATCTTCTCCGGCATAACGGCTATGGTGGGTAAAATACACCTCATTGGCACTGTGGCTGCCATATCCCATCATGACTGGCTCACGGAACATCTTGGTGGCAATCACTTCCCAACTGTTCCCCCGAGGCTGCAAAATAATCCCCAGAGGTTTCAGCATTTGGGCCACGGCTAAGCTCAGCTGCTCACGGATACTGTCCCCGGCCAAATAGTAAAGCGTCATTTTGGCCTGCACAGTTTTACCGTTAATCTGTTTTTGCAGCACCCCGTCTTTCATCTGCCAGCCAGCTTTGGCCAATAAGGCTCTGGCGCGCGCCAGACGTTCTGTCATTGTTCCCTTGGGAGCCGTCAGTTTAATACCCCATGGCAAACCATCGGCAATGGAAAAAGCCGGGCGGGCATAACCATCAAGCAGTTGATTAACGAGAACATTGCGATCAACAGCTAAATTGGCGGCATCACGGATAGCCGGATCGCTACTGACCGCATTACCAATCATTTCGCCCGGATGGCCCGGCCGAGGCTCAGGTGGTGTCATCGGCCATACCACGCCACGACTGTCAACACTGGTAATACGCCACAGTTTGTACCCGGCTGGAATATGGTGCGCATAGCGCGGTACCACAGCAGCTACATCTAACTGACCGGCTTGCAATTGGGTAAAGCGGCTGTCTTCAGTACCAAACAGGATCACCAAACGGTTAAATTCAGGTTTGTGCCCGATGTAATAAGGGTTGGTTTTTGCGACGAGTTGTTGACCTTTATCCCAGCGCACCATCTCATAGGGACCAGAACCCACTGGGTGATTGCCATAACCTGGACCATAACTGTCAGAAGGGACAATCCCCAAGGTCGCCAGCAGATCCACAAAACTGATATCCGGATGTTTTAAGTGAAAAACCAATTCCAATGGGGTCTTCACTTCAACGGATTTCACCATAGTGAGATCTTGCTCTGACGTCGATTTTGCTGCGGTATCAAAGGTGTATTTAACGTCATTGGCATCTAACACACTGCCATCAGAGAATTTCAGCCCAGGTTTTAACTGAACCGTCCAACTCATGCGATCAGGTGATAACTGCCACTTATCAGCCAGTTCCGGCTTTAGGCTCAGATCGGCGCTACGGTGTACCAAGGTCGATTGAAATAGTGGGTTGTTGTATTTACCCCATCCTTGTACAGGGTCAAAGCCCGAGTCAGGTTCAGCGCCAAGGGAAATTGTCAGCGTTTGGGGCATTGCATTACAAATTGCGGGAATTACGGCCAGTGAACAGGCCAGTGTCAAAGAAGGCAGCCATTTCATGGGAAAGAACCGTTGCTGTAAACAGTATTACGAATTTAATAATCGTAATACTGCACCAGTTTTGTCATTTTCACACGGGCTTTTATCTGAATTTTCGTTAATCTTTGACTTATATCAGATAAATCCCAGTGCCCCAGCAGGGGCAAATTACGTTACCATCTGCCATCACTCTTTGATCCGGACTTCATAGCCATGAATGACGAAACCATACGCTTTACCGTATCCCTGCCCAAGTCCTTGTTGGATGAAATTGACAATGATCAGCAGGAGCGCGGATACCAGTCACGCTCTGAATATATCCGGGATCTATTCCGCGACCGGATTGTCGATAAAAAATGGAATACCAGCTGTGAAGATGTGGTCGGTGTGTTAACACTCGTGTTTGATCACCACCAACGGGGATTAACAGAAAAATTAGTTACTATTCAACACGATGCTCTAGTTCACATCCTCTGTTCCACCCATGTTCATATTGATCACCACCACTGTTTAGAGACCATTATTATCAAGGGACAAGCCTGTGAATTAAACCAATTAGTCAATACCATTTCAGCACTGAAAGGGGTGACATTGGCCCGGCTAAGCCGAGCTGGCACCGTCTAAATTTACCCCCAATTGTTCATTTCCACTCCTCCCAATGCCGACGAGGAGTGGTATGTTATTTTCCCCCATTAAAGCACATAAAATCGGCAGGAATAATCCGATTTAAGCGCCGTTAATATTCCCCCTAAACCCTTGAAATTCCGACCTCGAACAAAGCGCAACCAAGGTCACAATGCTTTATGAAAGTTTGATTTATATCACCTTAGGTTTTTTACAGAAACCGTAAAATAATTACCTCGTGAGTACTTGTTCTCGTACATTAACTAAACAGAAACATAAGGTTAACCCATGGATACACATGCTGCCCTTTATGAGCTGGGAAAAAAACGTCTGGAGAGCCTGCGTCAGCTACCAGCACGTCAGTCGGTTTCCCTGCGGGAAAAGCTGGAGCAAAGTGGCATTACCCGCCGCGACTTCATGAAATGGAGTGCGGCCATGACGGCCATGCTGGCCCTGCCACTGCCTTTCAGCAATCTGGTTGCCGAAGCCGCTGAGCTGGCTGACCGAGTTCCGCTAATCTGGCTCAACTTGGCCGAATGTACCGGTTGCAGTGAATCATTACTGCGTGCGACTACCCCAGATGTCAGCACGCTGATTTTTGATTATGTGTCATTGGAATATCAGGAAGTGTTGATGGCTGCTGCCGGCATGCAGGCAGAGCAGAATCTGGAACACGCCATGAAGCAATATCATGGTCGTTATCTGCTGGCAGTCGAAGGTGCGGTACCAACTGCCAACAATGGTTCATTCCTGACCATTGGCCCCCATGCCAAAACCGGCATGCAATTGATTAAAGAAGCCGCTGCCGGTGCCGCCGCGATTATCTCCGTGGGTACCTGTTCTTCCTTCGGCGGTGTGCAAGCTGCTGCGCCAAACCCAACGGGGGCTAAAGGCGTACAAGCTGTGATCGATCAGCCAGTGATCAACTTAGGTGGCTGTCCACCAAGCGAAACCAACATCACTGGTACCTTGATGTACTACATCATGTTCGGCAAGCTGCCAGCGCTGGATATGTTCAACCGGCCAAAATGGGCTTACGGTGCTCGGGTACACGACAACTGTGAACGCCGTGGTCACTTCGATGCCGGTGAGTTCGTAGAAGTCTTTGGCGATCAAGCCGCAAAAGATGGCTATTGCCTGTATAAAGTGGGCTGTAAAGGACCTTACACCTACAACAACTGCCCAACCGAGCGCTTCAACTCTCACACCAGCTGGCCAGTGCTGGCCGGTCACGGTTGTATCGGCTGTTCAGAACCAGACTTCTGGGACACCATGGCCGATTTCGAAAAACCACTAGGCCGTCAATTACTTCATGGCCTGGATGCTACCGCGGATACCGTGGGCGCCGTGATCTTAGGCGTAACCGCTGTGGGCATTGGTGCCCATGCCATCGGCAGCATTTTTGCAGGAACCTACGAGGAAAAATAATCCATGAGTAAACGTGTCGTTATTGACCCAATCACCCGTATCGAGGGTCACCTGCGCATTGAGGTTGAACTGGATCAAAACAATGTGGTGAAGAAAGCCTGGGCATCTTCCACCCTGTTCCGTGGTCTGGAAATCATTCTGAAAGGCCGTACCCCTTATGATGTGGGTCTGCTGGTTCAACGTATTTGTGGTGTGTGTACTTTCTCCCACTACCTGTGCGGTACCATGGCCGTTGAAAACGCCATCGGCGCAAAAGTGCCACTGAACGCACAATACCTGCGTTCTTTGATGCTGGATTCCCTGCATATGCACGACCACATTGTGCATTTCTACATTCTGGCCGGAATGGACTGGATTGACGTGGTATCAGCCCTGAGTGCCGATCCTGCTAAAGCCGCACAAGTGGCGATGAAGTACTCAGCTACGCCAATGGCTGCCGGTGAAGGTGAGCTGCGCGCAGTACAGGAAAAAGTGAAAGGACTGGTTGCCAGCGGTAAACTGGGCCCATTCGCCAATGCATACTGGGGTAATAAGACTTACAAGTTCAGCCCTGAGCAGAACCTGATTGGTCTGAGCCACTATCTGAAGGCATTGGAAGTGCAGCGTATCGCTGCTGAAACCATGGCTATCTGGGGCGGTAAAAACCCTCACCCACAATCCATTGTGGTGGGTGGTATCACCTCTGTACGGGATATGCTGAGCCCTGCTCGTCTGCAAGAATTTGCACAGAAAACGGCCCATGTAAAAGAGTTTATTGAGCGTTGCTACTACCCAGATCTGTTGATGGCGGCTGAAGCCTACAAAAATGAAAACAGCGTACTGGGCGGCGCCAATGTGCGTAACTTTATGGCGACCAATGAACTGCTGTTGGGTGAAAATAATCACCTGTTCAAGCAAGGCATTATCCGCAATGGCGATCTGAGCAAGGTTGAAGACGTTGATCCTATGAAGATCGAAGAAGACGTTGCCCATGCTTGGTATAGCGCTAAAGGCCCACAACACCCATGGAATGGTACTACCATCCCTGACCACACGCCATTTATCGAGCGTGATACCATCTATGGCAAACTGCCAACTGTGGATGAAGCCGGTAAGTACTCTTGGGTGAAATCACCACGTTATGCCGGTGAACCTGTAGAAGTAGGCCCGCTATCTGCCATTTTGGTGAACTATGCCCGCGGCACTAAAGAAGTGGTTGAAGTGGTTGATGAGTTCCTGCGTCAAACCGGTCTGCCAACTGAGGCACTGTTCTCTACTCTGGGTCGTACCGCTGCCCGCATGCTGCACTGTCTGATCAATGCCCGCAACTGTGACCGTACCTTCAATGCCTTGGTGAAAAACATCAACTCTGATGAAACCACCTATATCCAGCCAAGTATCGATCCTGACAAGGAATACAAAGGCTTTGGCATGATTGAAGCGCCACGTGGTCTGCTGAGCCACTGGATCCGCATCAAGGGTGCGCTGGTTGAAAACTATCAGGCTGTGGTACCAACCACTTGGAACGCTGGTCCTATCGACAGCAACGGCAAAGTGGGTCCATATGAGGCATCACTGGTTGGTCTGCAGATTTCCGAGCCGGAAAAACCACTGGAAGTTGTGCGTGTGATCCACTCCTTCGACCCATGTATGGCCTGTTCTGTACATGTGATGGACTACAAGGGTAAATCACTGAGCGAGTTCCGTGTTGATCCCAGCGCTCTGTGATAAGGGGGCTTTATGTCAAGTACCAATGTAAGCACGAATAAAGTGCTGTACGTCAGACAGCACATTTTCTCCGGTGTTATCCGGATCTGCCACTGGCTTCGGGCAATGTCGATTGTTGCTCTGGTGATCACCGGCTTTTACATCGCTTGGCCATTTTTGGTCGCGCCGCAAAGCAGCGATGTGCTGGTACAGGGTTGGATCCGTCTGGCCCATGAGATCTTCGGTTTTGTGCTGATCGCCGTGACGTTGACTCGGGCATATCTGTTCTTCTTTAGCAAGGACGATATTGAACGTAAGTCATTGAAAGACGTGATGAGCGTAAAATCCTGGATCACCCAGTTAAAATCCTATTTGTGGATGGGACATCTGCCACACGCTGGTGTGTATGGCCCGCTGCAATTTGTGACTTATCTGGGGATCACCCTGGCTGCCGTCTTTATGTGCATCACAGGTCTGGTGCTGTATGCCAACGTATACCACTTAGGTATTGGCGGCGCCCTGTGGGAACCTGCCATGTGGATCACCCAATTAATGGGCGGTCTGGCTGAAGTACGGGTATGGCACCACTACATTACCTGGGCATTTATCATCTTCGTGGTGATCCATGTCTACATGGCAGTGTGGATGGGTATCCGCTTCAAGCACAACTCAGTGGATTCCATTGTTTCCGGGTATGATTATCACCCTGAAAATGGCCATCACTAATCTTGTTCTGATCTGAAACGTCGCCGGGGGTCTTTACTCCCGGCGACGCTGTTATAAGGCTTTTGATGAAAATCTTATTAATGGGCATTGGCAATGTACTGTTTGCTGACGAAGGCGTCGGGGTACATTTTGTTAACTACATGTCTGAAAAATACCAGTTTCACCATGATGAGCACCAAATCGACACCATGGATGGCGGTACCCTGGCTCAGGGGTTAACCCCGATTCTGGCGCAATATGATTACTTGGTGGTGGTTGATACGGTCAATGCCGCTGGCGTGGAAGCGGGTCAAGTGTACTTCTTCGATTTTGACAATGCACCGCCAGAAGTGGACTGGCAAGGCAGCGCCCATGAAGTCGAGATGCTGCAAACCCTGTGCATGATGGAAATTGTCGGCGATCGGCCAAAAACTTTTGTGCTCGGCGTAACACCAACTGTACTTGAGCCTATGTACCTTGGCTTAACCGAAAACGTTCATGCGGCGATTCCTACCATGGAAAAAGTGCTGCTGAAACATTTTGACAGTCTGGGGATCCGCTGCGATAAAGTCGCTGACGTGGATATCAACAGCCTGATCCCGGATGCCTATAAGCGCAGTTAATTCCCGGCGGCAGACAGGTCAGCGGCAATAGCCCTAGGCCACAGCGACAACCGATACACACGAAGATTTTTCCGATGAAATTAGTCCGTTTTGAACTCCAATGTGCCCGTGAGGTGCCTTTTTACGCCCAGCTGTGCAACCGTTATTTGCAGCATCCGACACTGGACATCACCATTGCCTACCAGCAGGGCAGCTATATCATTGAAGCCGAAGGTGAACAAACCGCCCTAGAGCAATTGGCTGAACAGATCGCGGCTGATTTCCTGATGTCTGTCTGGCTGACCGGCAGCCAAATCCGGCCGGTTGAGACCCGCCTGGGTACCCAAACGCCCATCTCGTTATCCAGTGCCCAATGGCAGGATTACTGCCAACACTGTTTCACGGCATTTGGGGACAATCAATCCCCAGAATTTGGCAACCTTCTGCACACTTGCCCAGTCTGTCAGGGAGAAAAACCATGGCAGCAAGTGGAAGCAAACAACCGTGCTGCACTGACCGCATTCGCCAATAAGCTGCTTGAAGGCGAAACCCTTACCTTGGCGGATGGTACTGCGCTGCAGCTAAACCAGCCTTTTGCCCACCGGGATGGGCTGGCCGATCTATTGGTGTGCAATCCCAATACCCTGAATCAATTTTTTGCACTGGATACCGATCAAGTATTGGCTTTATCTGCACTGGAAAAGCCTTTTATCCGCGCCAGATGCAAAACCAGCGATAACTTTAGCGATACTCGCCTGACAGATGCCGGTTACCGTCTCTGTTTCAGTTATCAGCGCCAACTGATTGTACTGGCTGAAATACTGCGTCAACGCGGGGTCAATTTTGTCTTTATCCGCCCCGGCGCGCCTCGCACTGAGCTCACTTGGATGCCGGGCAGTCACCATGATGCTGGCTGGGCAGAAATCACCGCTCACAACGCCTTAACGCTAACGCCAGCACCAGAGCCACTGCACGACGATGCGACATTAGCCCATTGGCAGGCCAATTGGCGCAAACAACAGCTCAGCTTAACCCCTCTTGATACCCACACAGGGGAAATACATAACAGCGATGAGCTGGCTAAAAGTGCCCTACTCGGCGCTTTATTAGAGCGCCAGATTGCTGCAGGCAACACGGCGAAACAGCCACTCAATGTGGCGAAAACCGCAGGGCTATATTTCTCTGCCGCCCATGACGGCAAGCTGGTCTACACAGATAATGATACCAATGTGCAAACCTTCCTGACGTTGCCAACATTGCCCCAGCACGGTGCCCATATTCTGGCCGCGCTGCAACAGGGTAAACAGGCTGCTGTCACTGCCCGATTTGCGGAAAAATTCCCGGCCACGTTAGCCCGTCTGGCACGTTATGATTTTGCCGCCGAGCCACAAAGCCGTGCCAGTTTATCTGCCTTATCTGCCTGCGCGGCTATTTTGCTCGACCTTGGGCAGCTTGAGGCGGCTGATACCACAACAGATGCCCGCCCTCAGGACACTGTTAGCTCGCTGGCATTAGCACTGCAATTTACTGGGCAACAGCACCAGGGTAAAAATGCCCCACGCATTGATTATCCGCTGGTGACACTGGCTGAAGATCAAGGTCTCTCTATCGACTGGCTGCGCACCCTAGGTTCCGTGATGGCATTTCGTCTTGCCGATCCTGACAGTGCGCCCCATATCGCTTTTGGCGTGCACGACTCCATGGCCGACTATTTTGCCAACTGGATAGAACATCTGGATCAGAAATGGGGTATCGACCGCGTAGCCCTGTCTGGTGATGAGATGGCTAATTCACTGCTGGCTCAATGTCTGGCATTACGTATCGGCAAGAACTTTGAGCTACTGATTAACCGTCGTTTGCCATTAGATGGGGCAAATTGCGCTGCGGGCGCCCTGTATTTAAAACAGCGCCGCCGTCGTTAATTTAGCCCAAACAGGGCCTTCAGTTTTTCGCTGTTGGCCCAAGAGAGCACCAAGCTCATTAGCTCAAATTGCCCGGCAAGATCCCGGCTGTTACCATCCTGCATCCAGCGCATTGCAGACAAGAGGAATAGGCGCCCATGGCAAGCGTGATACGACAACAAATTAAGGTTACCGGCATTGTTCAGGGGGTCGGATTTCGTCCCTGGGTATATCGACTGGCAACCCAATTGCAGCTTAGCGGCTCGGTATTAAACAATGCTGCCGGTGTCACCATTGAACTGCAGGGCGAGCGCAATACACTGGCACAATTTTGTCAGTTGCTGCACACAACGCCTCCGCCACTAGCTCAGATTGATGCCATTAGTGTCACCTCCCTTGCCTGCCAAGATGATCAAGAGGAATTTGTTATTCTGGACAGTCAGGATGACTGCGCCATCAGTGTGTCTGTCTCGCCAGACAAGAGCTGCTGTGAAGATTGTCTCACCGAGATGGGCGATCCCCACAGCCGTTTTTATCAATATCCCTTTACCAATTGCACCAATTGCGGGCCACGTTACACCATCATCCGCGCCCTTCCCTATGACAGGCCCAATACTGCGATGGCTGATTTTGCCATGTGCCCGGATTGCGCGCGGGAATATCATGATCCATGCAACCGGCGCTATCATGCTCAGCCGGTGAGTTGCCCCCATTGCGGCCCACAGTTAACCCTGCTTGATAACCAGGGGCAGGTCTTAGCTAAACGTAATGATGCACTGGAGCAAACCATTGCCGCCATTCTGGCCGGGCAGATTGTGGCGGTAAAAGGGTTGGGGGGATTTCATCTTATCTGTGATGCCACCAATCAAACAGCTGTGGCAGCACTGCGGCAGCGTAAGCACCGCCCGGCAAAACCGCTGGCGGTAATGGCAGCTGATATTGAGATGGCGCAACACCTCGTCCGCGGCAATGATGCCGAATGGCAACAATTAACCAGCCGCGAACGGCCAATTGTATTAATGCAACTGGCCGCCAAACAGCAATCGTTCGGCCAAAAACAGTCTGCCCCCAAAAAAGCCTCCACAGCACAGTATGTAGATATCGCATTATGTGATGCCATTGCCCCGGGGCTTGAGCGTCTGGGCATTTTTCTGCCTTATACCCCACTGCACCATTTAATGCTCTCCCGGCTTAAGCGACCGATTGTCGCCACCAGCGCCAATATTTCCGGTGAGCCCATTATTAGCGATGCCAACACCATACTGAGCAAACTGGGGAATGTGGTCGATCTGGTACTGGATCATAATCGGCCGATTATTCACCCTTGTGATGACAGCGTGGTACAGGTAATTGATGGTGAGCTACAAATTATGCGCTTGGCGCGGGGCTATGCGCCGCTCACATTAGCATTATCTCAATCTACAGATGCCCCCGCCGCCACATCAACTACCGGGCACAGCATCTTAGCCGTCGGGCCACAACAAAAAAATACCCTGGCTTTAGCAACTGCGGGTAAAATGCTACTCAGCCCCCATATTGGCGATCTGTTTTCCCTTGCTGCTGGGCACTATTTTCAGCAAAGCCGTGAGGCGTTGGAGCATCTATATCAAACCCAACCAAAGATGCTAGTACATGATCTGCATCCGGATTATCTCTCTAGCCGCTGGGCAATTGAAACCGCCAAAGCCGATCCGGCCATCAGGTTACTATCGCTGCAACACCACTATGCCCATGTGCTGGCGGTGATGGCAGCGAATCAATATCGTGGTGAGGTATTGGGATTTTGTTTTGATGGCACAGGGCTTGGGGATGATAACACCCTATGGGGCGGCGAGATGCTGCGCTGTGATTTGCAGGGCTTTCAACGGCTGGCACACTGGCGTCCTGTCAGCTTGATCGGGATGGAGCAAGCGGTCAAACAACCTTGGCGGGTGCTGCTGGCGCTGCTGTTTGACCACTATTCTCCGACGCAAATTATGGCGCTCAATCTTCCGGTACTGACCCATGTATCGGCTACAATGATGAATAATATTCATACACTGTGGCGTAAACAGCAGCGCTGTATTGCCAGCTCCAGCACCGGCAGACTTTTTGATGCTGCTGCAGCCCTGCTTGGCCTCCTGGGCGATACCGGTTTTGAAGGCGAAGCCGGAATGAAGCTGGAACAACTGGCGAGTGCTTATCTGGCGGATCACCCTCAGCATCAACACCCCGCTGATGCCGACTGCTGCTTTACCCTAGTCGCTGTTGGCCAGCACCCACAACAATGGGACAGTCATGGGCTGTTTGCCCAGATGCTCAGCGCCGTGCAAGCCGCCCCACTGACACAAAACCGGCAGCAGCAAATCGCCTTAGGGTTTATTCAGGCATTAGCCAAATTGGTGATCGGCCAAGCACGTGCCCATCCTGCATTACCCGTGGTTTTATGCGGCGGCGTATTTCAGAACCGATTATTACTGTCATTGTGCCGTCAAGGGCTGCAACAGGCGGGTCACAGCGTATTATCGTCAGGCCAAGTGCCAGTCAATGACGCCGGTATTGCGCTGGGGCAACTTTGGTATGGGTTACACCACTGAGCCGCATCGGCTCAAAACTCATGTCTGCAATAAAGCATGGCAGTGAAAAAATTTGATAGCGGTCCGGCAGGCAATTTCGCCGGATCTAGATGAACAATTGCGGTTATCTGCGGATAACAGTCAAAGCGGTAAATTAAAGACAAGGTACTCTTATGTGTAAAGATTGCGGTTGCTCCCTGACACGCCATGAGCACGATCATAGCCATGGGCATAGTCATCATCACGATCACAGCCATGAGCATAGTCATGAGCACGGGCACCATCATGAGCACAGCCATGATGAGACCCTGATGACTAATCCACAGCTGAATGACAAAAAGACCCTGTCAGTGATCCACAAGATCCTCGACAAAAATGATATGGAAGCGGTCCATAACCGTGAACACCTAGAAGCCCATGGTGTTACCGGCTTTAACCTGATGAGCAGCCCTGGTAGTGGTAAAACCACCCTGCTGGAGCACCTGATTGATTATACCCAGCTCAAATATGCCGTGGTGGAAGGGGACTTGGAAACCTCCCGTGATGCCGACCGGTTAAAAGCCAAAGGCATTGATGCTTATCAAATTCAAACCGGCAGTGCCTGCCACCTGGATGCCTTTATGGTGCATGGCGCCCTGCATCATGTGTCGCTGGATGGACTGGACATCTGCTTTGTGGAAAACGTCGGTAACCTAGTGTGTCCTGCAAGCTATGATGTCGGTACCCACAAAAATATCGTGCTGGTATCAGTACCTGAAGGTGATGACAAGATTGAAAAATATCCGGTCATGTTCCGTCGTGCCGATCTGGTGTTGATCACCAAATGTGACCTGCTGCCTTACTTCGATTTCAGTATCGAAGAAGCTCGTGAAGCAGTAAAAAAACTCAACCCCAATGCCACTGTACTGGAAGTGTCTACCAAGGATGCGGCCTCCATGCAGGCAGTTGCCCAATGGCTGGCTGATAACCGGAGCAACAACTAATGTGTCTGTCTATTCCATCCCAGGTGGTTGAACTGCATCCTGAAGAAATGTCAGTCACTGTCGATACCATGGGCGTGCGCCGTAAAGTCAGCAGCCACCTGATGGCTGAGCCGCTGGCCATCGGCGATTATGTGCTGATCCATATCGGTTTTGTGATGAACAAAATCGATGAGCAAGCCGCCATGGAGAGCTTGGCACTGTACCGTGAAATCGTTGACACGCTGGAACAGCAGGAGCAGTACTGATGCTGGAACTCAAATCCCTTTATGAGGGTTTCCGGGATCCCCAGACTATCCGGCAGTTAGCAGCAGATATTCGCACAGAAGCGGCCGCGCTGGATGAGCAAATCTGCATCATGGAAGTGTGTGGGGGTCATACCCACACCATTATGAAATATGGCCTACCCCAGTTACTGCCGGATAATATTGAATTTATCCATGGCCCCGGCTGCCCGGTATGCATTATGCCCAAAGAGCGTATTGACCATGCTGCCGCGCTTGCCAGCCAGCCCAATGTTATCCTGGTAACACTGGGAGATATGATCCGGGTGCCCGGCTCCCACGGCAGCTTGGCTCAGTTTAGAGCCAAGGGCTGTGATATCCGCCCGATTTATGATCCTCTAGACACCTTGAAAATTGCCCAGGAAAACCCAGACAAAACCGTGGTGTTTTTCGCGATTGGCTTTGAAACCTCTACCCCGATGACGGCAGTATTACTGGCGCAAGCAGAGGCGATGGGGATTAACAATCTGCAGTTTCATATCAACCATGTGCTGGTGCCACCGGCCATTGATGCTGTGATGGCGGATGAGCCGGTGCGGGTGAATGCCTTTATCGGTCCGTCCCATGTCAGTGTGATCACCGGTGCAAAAATCTATCAACACGCCGTAGATACCTACCACACCCCAGTGGTGGTAGCTGGGTTTGAGCCGGTGGATGTGATGGAGTCCATTTTGCAAATTGTGCGGCAAAAGGCTGCAGGCAAGGCCGAGCTGGAAATCCAATACAGCCGCGCCGTCACCATGGACGGCAACCTGACCGCTCAGGCGCTGGTTGAGCGTTATTTTGAAGTGCGGCCAGAGTTCCGCTGGCGAGGGCTGGGGCCAATTGCCCATTCCGCTTTGCAGCTAAAAGCCGCGTTTGCTTATCGGGATGCAGAAAAGTGCTTTGCCGACATTCTGCCCACCGCAGAAATTCAGGATCATAAGGCCTGTCAGTGTGGCGATATTCTTCGAGGCCATGCAAAGCCAAAAGATTGCCGGGTCTTTGGCCGCGGCTGTACCCCACAGACACCACTAGGTAGCTGCATGGTCAGCTCAGAAGGCGCCTGTAACGCCTATTTCCGTTATTCCATGACGCCAGTGGCGACCCCGGCAGCGTCATCCCAACATGCCAGTCAAGGAGCCGTTGATGAGCAATGATATCCGTTTGGAAAAATCCATTCAGCTAAGTCATGGCGGCGGTGGACAGGAGATGAATCACCTGATTAAATCCTTGTTCTTCAAAGCTTTTGACAATCCACTTTTGTGCCGAGAAGAAGATGCCGCCGCACTGCAATTAACTGGTCAGTGCGCCTTTACCACAGATGCCTTTACCGTCTCACCGCTGTTTTTTGCCGGCGGCAATATCGGTAAGCTGGCCATTGCCGGTACGGTCAACGATCTGGCAATGATGGGAGCAAAACCGGAATATCTGTCTGCCAGTTTTATTATTGAAGAAGGCTTTGCTTACCGCGATCTCAGCGTAATTGTGCAAACCATGGCCGATGAGCTGGCTAAAAGCGGCGCCAAAATTGTCTGTGGCGATACCAAAGTGGTGCCTCGGGGCTGCGCAGATGGCATCTTTATTACCACCACTGGGGTGGGCCATATTCAACATGCCGGCATCTCTGCCCACCATGTTGCTGATGGTGATGCCATTATTGTATCCCGGGATATCGGACGCCATGGTGCGGCTATTTTAATGGGGCGCGAAGGGCTAACGCTGGAGTCAGAGTTAACCTCTGATTGCGCCACCCTATGGCCAGCGGTTAAAACGCTCATTGATGCCGGGCTGGATATCCATGCTCTGCGCGATGCCACCCGGGGAGGATTGTCTGCCGTACTCAATGAGTGGAGCCGGGCATCTGAAATGGGCATCGCTATCAATGAAGCCGATATCCCGGTTGCCGATGAGGTGCGCGGGCTATGTGAACTGTTTGGTTTCGAGCCTTATGATTTGGCAAACGAAGGCACCTTTATTCTCGCGCTGCCTGCTGCGCAAGCTAGCCAAGCGGTATCGCTGCTGCGCAGCATCAATTGCAGTGCCAATGCCAGTGTTATCGGCCATGCCTGCCGGGAGCACAATGGCAAGGTGATCCTCAACTCCCCTTGGGGGTCCAGCCGTTATCTGGATGTCCCTCAAGGTGAACTACTGCCAAGAATTTGCTGATATGTCGCATCAGAGAAAGGAGTAAGCATGCACGAATATTCCATCGTTAATGCCCTGTTAGAACAGTGCGACAATATTGCCCGGGAAAACCAAGCCAATAAAGTGACTCGCGTTGCTATTAAGGTGGGAGTACTTAGCGGGATTGAACCTGGGCTGCTGCAAACGGCTTACGATACCTTCAAGCTCGACTCCCTGTGCTCGGAAGCACCGTTGGAGATGCAAATCCAGCCCCTGGTGCTGCACTGCCATGACTGTGGGAAAGACAGTACGCCAGAAGAGCGCACTGTGGTGTGCCCTCAGTGCGGCAGTTTTAATACCAAGGTAACCGATGGCGAAGATATGTATCTGATGCAGCTTGAGCTGGATACCGAATAAGCGGCAAAAGTGACTTATCTGAACGTTACGCAAGGGAATAAAGCATGCTTTATTCCCTTTTGCTTTTATTCACAGCACAAATAATATCCATAGGTGAATGACCTCTCACCCACAAGCCATCATTTTCGACTTAGCGTATAAAAAGACGCCAATGACCCTGTCGCCCGATTGCCGTCAGCATCCAGCATATATAATTTATCCTGCTGCCACAGATAAAGGTAACCATTGGATAGCTTAATATGATTATTGGTTTTATTTATACTGAATAAACCGGATTCAATATCAGGCTGAGTATCAGTATCCAGATAGACGGATGTTAATGTGAAACGGCTATCAGTCAGTGTCAGTTCGGTTTTAATGCCACTACAATCAGCGCAGGGCAACGTACCATAATAACTGCCCTGCCAAAGGGCAGAATTCACCGCGTTATTTATTCCAGGAGATACTGTCACAGTATGGGTATCCTGCTTTGTTTGTAGCTTATCGGCTAAATTCGATTGAGTATTGAGATTATTATCACACCCCGCCAACCCCAGCAAAAGCCATAAAGCAAGGAAAGTCATCCGTCGTTTATTCATTATAAAACATCAGTCAAAATCATTAAGAGCGTAAATTTTAACTAATTTAGCCTTGAAAATCAGCACAATCTAAAATTGATATCCCCGTTGCCATTAGCCCGCCTATCTCTTTTATAGGCGCGCTGTCATATGACAGTAATCATTAAATTCATTTTGTTCATGCACTTTATACACAGATTAATTTTTATTATCAGGTATAGAGTTTACGAACAAAAATTTAATTAACATTTTATTTTCAATATATTCGCAATTATTCAGCTTTTATGGCTGATGAGGGTCTGCAAAGGCAGGCTCCTGCAGCACAGTTTTAAACAATGCGCATTCAACGGAATATAAAATCAATAAAATGGAGAACGCTATGAGCAAACCTCGCATATTGGCCAGCCTCATTGCCTTAAATACTGCTGTCTTTGCCCCTCAGGTTATTGCTGAGTCACAGGATGATAAAATCGCCGCACTGGAGCAGGAAGTCAGTAAACTGAGTAAAAAATTCGGTCATTTAGAATTCGGTGGCCGGATCCAGTTGGATTACAACTATTTCAATGGTGCTTACAACGCAGATAATCAAGGGGAAAATGCCCAGTCACTGTTTCCCCGTCGAGCGCGAGTCTATGTCGAAAGTGAGCACACTGACTGGGATTACAAATTGCTGCTGGACTTTGCTGAAGAAGCTGAAATTGTCATGGCTCGACTACGTTACTCCGGGTTTGGTAATGGTCTAAAACTGGCGGCGGGTAAATTGCGGGAAGATATCAGCTTAGATGCCCTGACCAGCAGTAAACATATTGCCCTAATTGAGCGCAGTATGCTGGCCAATACCCTGTCCCCCTATTTCCGTTGGGGCGTTGCTGCCAGTCAGTACTTTGCTGATAGCGGGCTGCGCTATGCCGTAGGTGCCTATAAAAATGATGCCTTCGGCGCCAGTGGTGAAAACGCTGATGGCGCGCTGGAGCTGGCACTTAGTGGCAGGTTGACTTGGGCTGATGCCACGCCCGGAAAGGTTAAACATGCCGGGGTATGGTATTCACATCGCGCCATGGGAGACAGCGACCTGAGCAGTAAATTCGCCCGGGGCGAGCTTAGGGATACCAATGTACGCCTACTAAATTATGCCAGTGGTGGTGAAACTGTTGCGCTAAACAGCATGCAACAAAGTGGAATTGAATTAGCTTGGCAGCATGATGCACTGCTATTACAAGCCGAATATGGCCAGCGAACGCTGGATACCAGCGACCCAACCTCCCCCCTCGATGGTGAAACCTATGGTGGTTACTATGTGCAGGCCAGTTATTTCCTCACCGGAGAGCAACGCAGTTACTCCAAAGGCAGCGCCGTATTTAAACAGCCCAAAGGAGTGAGTAATGCTTGGGAGCTCGCCGCTAGGGTATCGAGCATGGATGCCACATCCGCCCAGCAGGGAACTGAAGTACAAACTTACACCTTGGGCACTTCCTATTATTTCAGCCCCAAAACAAAAGTGATGCTCAACCTTATTCACAGCAAGGTTGACGGCCCGGGCGCTAAAGCACTTATCGGCACGGAAACAGATGGCAATGCCATGAGCGCACGCTTGCAATATCTGTTCTAACTCAGCCTTATCCCATTAAAAGGAATTTTGTTATGAAACGACTGACATCCCTGTTAGCCGGCGCACTGCTGGCGACGGCATCTGGCTTAGCCCAGGCTGAAATCCATTTCCTTATTCCAGGTGGCCCAGGTGGCGGCTGGGATACCACAGCCCGCGGCGTGGGTGAGGCACTGGTCAAAGCTGAGCTAGTTGACAATGCCTCATTTGAGAATATGTCTGGCGGTGGCGGTGGCCGCGCCATTGCCCATCTGATTGAAGCCAAGAATAAACCCGGCGATATTTTGATGGTCAACTCCACGCCGATTGTCCTGCGCGCCCTTAATGGCCGTATTCCTTTCAGCTATAGGGATTTAACCCCGGTGGCCGGCATGATTGCCGATTTTGGTGCTTTTGTTGTGCGCAATGATTCTCCCCTGCAAAGCTGGCAAGATGTGCTGGTCCGCTTTAAAGCCAACCCTCATAAATTTAAAGTGGGCGGCGGCAGCGCCCGGGGCAGTATGGATCACTTAGTCGCGGCTCAGGCCGTGAGCGCAGCCGGGCTCAATGGCGCCAAAATGCGTTATATCCCCTATGATGGCGGCGGTCAGGCCAAAGCGGGCTTGTTATCCGGTGAAGCAGATATCCTGTCTACCGGGTTTAGTGAGGCTTTAGAAATCCACAACAGTGGTCAGGGACGCATTTTAGCGATCACAGCAGATCAACCGGTCAGTGATTACCCGGATATCCCAACGATTATGTCTCTTGGCTATGACATGTCTTTTGTTAACTGGCGAGGCTTTTTTGCCGCCCCCGGCATCAGCGCGCAAAAAGTAGATGGCTATATTGCCACCCTGGAAAAACTGCTCACAACCCCCCAATGGGAACAGGTTCGTAGCCGAAATGGCTGGCGTAATCTCTTTCTCACCAAGGAGGCGTTTGTTGCCTCACTTGAGGCACAAGAGCAGCAGCTGAAAACCATTATGTTGCAGCTTGGATTTATCCGGGAGGGCTGATAGATGATAAGCCGCGATCTGCTTGGCAGTCTGTTGTTTTTAATGCTGTTCACCGCTTACAGCGCCATGGCTTGGCATATTCCCCTGCTGCCATTTGAGGAATATGAAGTGGTCACCAGCGCCACTATGCCGAAAATCTATGGCATTGCCGGCATGGTGATCTGCCTTATCTCGCTGGTGGTTTGTCTACTAAAGCAAACTGGAGCAGATGCGGCCAACCGTGATACATCGCCTACTGTCAAAGCTGACAGCAAGCAGGAAAACACCGGCAATATCCGGCGCACTGCCCTGCTGTTTGCCTTGATGCTGCTGTATGCCCTGCTGCTGGAACCCGCTGGTTTTATTCTTGCTACGCTCGGGTTTCTGGCGGGTGGGTTTTACATCATGGGAGAGCGGCGCAGCAAAGTGCTGCTGCTCGCAACCATTCCCGTTGTACTGCTTTTCTGGTTACTGATGACCCAGGTGCTGGATATCTATCTAGCAACCGGAACCATGTGGGAATAATTTATGTTTGATGCACTGTTTGTCGGGCTGTCCACCGCCTTTGAGCTGCATAATCTGCTCTATGTAGTGCTGGGCTGCTTTATCGGTACCTTTATCGGTATGTTACCAGGGCTCGGGCCCATGACCGCTATCGCCCTGATGATCCCAGTGACCTACAGTATCGGCCCAAGCTCTGGGCTAATACTGATGGCCGGGGTTTACTATGGGGCCATTTTCGGTGGCTCTACCTCCTCCATTTTAATCAATGCTCCCGGTGTGGCCGGTACGGTTGCCACCTCTTTTGACGGCTATCCGATGGCGCAGCAAGGCTATGCGGGCAAAGCGCTGGCGATTGCGGCTTATGCCTCCTTTACTGGTGGTACCATAGGCGCATTGATGCTAATGGTCGCAGCACCCACACTGGCAAAACTGTCACTGAGTTTTCAGTCTGGGGATTATGTGGTGTTAATGCTACTGGGGCTCACAGCCATTGCCGCCTTTTCCAACCGTGGCGATTTTCTCAAAGCCATGATGATGACTCTGTTTGGCCTGTGTCTGGCCACAGTGGGCATCGATCCCTTCTCTGGCTCAGAGCGCTTTACCTTCAATCAACCGGATTTACTGGATGGTATCAGTTTCCTGCTTATCGCCATGTCCACCTTTGCCCTGTCTGAGGCGCTGATTAATGTGATAAAACCCAGCGGCAAAACAGGAACTGAGCAAACCTCAACCGGCGATATTGGTAGTACCAAGCTGTCCCGCGCTGAAGTCAAAGAGATGGCGCCTGTTGTCGGCCGCTCCTCCTTACTGGGCTTTATTATTGGTGTACTGCCCGGCGCCGGTGCCACCATTGCCAGCTTTATGGCCTATGGCACTGAGCGAAATCTGGCCAAGGGCAAGCAGCGCAGCGCCTTCGGTAAAGGCTCTATTCGGGGCGTCGCGGCACCAGAATCCGCCAATAACGCCGCCTGTACCGGCTCATTTGTGCCCTTATTGACATTGGGGATCCCCGGCTCTGGCACGACAGCTATTATGCTGGGGGCTCTAGTGGCCTATGGGATTCAACCCGGACCAACGCTGATGCAGGATAACCCGGCGGTATTCTGGTCAGTGATTGTATCCATGTACTTTGGCAATATTGTGCTGCTGATCTTGAATCTGCCGCTGATCCCCTACTTTGCCAAAGCGCTGGCGCTACCCAAAACCATTTTGACGGTCATGATCCTGTTTTTCAGCCTGATTGGGGTCTACTTGGTGTCATTCAATATTTTTGATTTGTACCTGATGGTAGGCTTTTCTGCTATCGCGCTGGTATTACGCCTGCTGGCATTTCCCATGGCCCCCCTGTTACTGGGATTTATTCTCGGCGGCATGATAGAGCAAAATTTCCGCCGCGCCATGCTGGCATCAGACGGTTCAATCGCATTTTTATGGGAGCGACCACTCACACTCGGCATTTTGCTGCTGGCTATTGCGGTACTGGCGATTCCACTGATTGATTTTATTCGTCAGCGCAGAGCCACACCGGTGACAGCTTAACGGCTTACACTTCATCTTCAAATTAATCAATTTGTTACCCTAAGGTGATCCCCATTTCCTTTTCAGCGGAAATGGGGATAATTCAGTTAAAACAATAATAAAAAGATGATTTCCCATGTCATTACTCAGCCTATCTTCGCCGCGGCGCATTGAGAGCTGGTTGGTGATCTCTGTTATCAGCTTATGTCTGCTGCTGTCGCTGCTGTTTGGCGTTGTCAGTTACCAGCTGATTAGCCATAACATTACCAGTCAAACCGGCTCTAAAGCCTTAAGTCTTGCTCACCTGATCGCTAGTCGACAAGATGTGATACACGCTTTAAACCAAGGGAAAAGCGATAACGAATTTTTGGCAACCATTAACGCCCTGCAACAGGCTGCTGGGGCTGATTTTATTGTTATTGGGGATACGCAACTGACGCGACTTGCCCATCCTCAGGCTGGGAAAATCGGTAAAACCATGGTTGGCGGGGACAGCCAGCAAGCATTGGCAGGTCAGGCATATATATCCCACGCCACCGGTACTTTAGGGCGCTCTATCCGCGGCAAAGTACCGGTTTACCACCCCAGCGGCCAGATAATTGGCTTGGTCTCAGTGGGCTTTTTACATCAGTCTCTGGGCTCACGGATTAACCAGCAGTGGCTGGTGATCCTTTTTACCCTGCTGCTGGCACTTATCTTGGCCAGCACGGCGGCACTTTGGCTGGCCCGGCGGCTGAAAACATTACTCCATGGCTTGCAGCCCAGAGAAATCGCCCGGCTATTTTCCGAGCAAAATGCCATTCTTAATACCGTTAACGTCGGGGTGATGGTCCTTGAGGCCAATGGGGAGATCCGTAAATATAACCGCAAAGCAGCGACGCTATTGCAACTGCCCCACCCGGCAGTCACCTCTCAACCTCTGCAGTTACAGCAACTGCTGCCCAAAGGGGCAGGATTATTACTGTCTGATCCACAAATTCCACTGGATGCCTTTGAAATGTACGAGCATAACCACGCTCTGGTTATCTCCCGCCAACCATTTCAGATCAACCATGAAGCGCCGGGGCTATTACTTACCTTCAGCCCACTTAATGACGTGGAAAAACTCAGCCGGCAATTAGCAAATGTGCAGCGTTTTGCTGAATTACTACGGGTGCAAACCCACGATTACGCCAATAAACTCAATACGCTGGGAGCAATGCTGCAGCTTGGCGCTTATGATAAGGCGATTGACTTTATCGGCCGGGAAAGCCAAGGCTGGCAAGAGCAAATAGGTCAATTGTTAGCCCAGATTAAGGATGTCACCATCGCCGGACTATTAATGGGTAAGTACCATAAAGCCAGAGAGATGAATGTTGCTCTGATACTCAGCCCTGATAGCCGTTTATCTCAGATAGCCGAGCCTGAGGTACATGAACAGATGATTGCCATTTTTGGCAACCTTATCGATAACGCCATCGACGCGGCCAGCCAGCACAGTCACAACACACCTCCACAGGTGCTTATTACCTTAGATGAAACCGCCACTGACTGGATTTTTGATGTGGAGGATACAGGGCCTGGACTGGATGACGCCGCCTTTGCACGTATGTGCAGCCCGAATTACAGCAGCAAAACCGATCCCCGTCATGGGGTGGGTATGTTGATTGTCCGTAGTAATTTAGATGCCTGCAATGGGTCACTGGAATGGGCAGATGCCGAACTTGGCGGTGCACGCCTGACCGTTTATTTGCCCAAACATCACCCCATTGCATAAGGAGCCAAACCCAATGCACAGTGTCATGATTGTTGAAGATGAAATCGAAGTCGCGCAATTTCTGACCCAGTATTTACTTTCTACCCAACAATATCAGGTGGTGGGGATCGCCAATGACCTTCACACCGCCCGCAGTCTGATCAATGCTGTCGTGCCAGATTTATTGCTGCTGGATGTTTATCTGCCAGATGGTGACAGTCTGACCATGCTATCAGAACTGAGACAACAGGATATTCGCTGTGAAGTGATATTGATGACTGCCGCGCGGGAAGTGGATGTACTACAGCAGGCTATGCTGCTGGGCATTTCTGACTTTCTGGTGAAACCTGTCATGCTGTCCCGCCTAGCCCAAGCGCTAAATCGCTATGAACACAAACAGCAGACCCTTAATGTCCGCGCTGAGCTGACGCAATCCATGGTCGATACCATGTTGGACTGCCCGGTTAATGCTCCCCCTTCCCCACGACTGCCCAAAGGGGTCGATCCTCTGACGCTGGCGAAAATCCGCCAGCTATTTAATAACACAGAGGCTGGCAGCAGCATCACGGCCGTCAAGGTCGGTGAGCAAATTGGTGTTAGCCGCTCCACCGCCAGACGTTATCTGGAATATATGGTTGAAAGCAGCGAGCTAAAAGCTAATCAACACTATGGCGCGGTTGGCCGGCCTGAGCGGCACTATTTACGTAATTAACCCCATAAGAGCCAAAGTGAGTAAGCTCGCAATGACTAGATGGGCAAGCTAATGAATTAAACAGCTAAATTACTATGGCGATTCTTTCACTCTCGGCCAAGGAAATACGGTAAAGGCTTAAGAGTAGCCATGCGCTATAGCCAGAGACACTGCTACTTCGAGGGACTTGGATTTAGTGAGAGATCAAATGCTGCCCCAGGTGCTGCTCAGCCCAACCGTCACAAAAACTGCGATATGCCCGCCCCAAAGCAGAGCCGCGCCGACCTTTATGGCTGATAATATAAAAAGGCCGTTTAAGCTGTAAAGACGGCACGGATACAGGGACCAATTCCCCCCGGGCAAATGCTTGCTCCAACGTCAGAGATGACAGTACTCCCAAGCTTCCGCCTTGCCGTACAGCCTGTTTTACCGCTTCTTGGCCGGTGAAACTGAATGCCACATCCGGGTATAATCCCTGCCCCATGGCCGCACTGATAAAAATCTCTCGGGTACCAGAGCCTTCTTCCCGTAGGATCCACCGCGCAGCGCCTAAACTACTGATGGTCACCTCTTGGCCCGCCAACGGGTGATCAGGCGCAGCAAATACGGACAAGGTGTCACCGAACCACCCTTCCACGGTTAAGCGTCGATCTAGGCAATGCCCTTCAATAAAGCCCAATTCGCTTCGCCCCTGAGCCACAGCATCAATCACTTCCCTAGTGTTGCAAATGTCCAGCTGTACCTGGGCATCTGGGTATGTGCGGCTAAATGCCACGGCGGCAGGCGCCAGCAAATAATTGCCTATGGTGGAACTGGCACTCACGGTTAAAGTGCCGCGTAAACCACTACCTTGCTGACTAAAAGCATGCTCAATCTGATCCACACGTTCTAACACATCTGCCGCCAGCGGCAACAGCAAACTGCCCTGAGCATTGAGCTGCAGTTTATTACTCCGCCGTTCAAATAATCGCGCCCCAAGCTGTTTTTCTAACTCAGCCAGCGCCATAGAGGTTGCAGGAGATGATAAATTTAACTGCTCAGCAGCCCGGGCAACCTGCCCGGTTCGAGCGATGGCATCAAAGACCATCAGTTGTTTCAGGGTAATTCTCATTGACGTTTTAACTCTGCCCCGGATGGCGTGTCACTCTGAACCCGACCTGCGCTAGGAACAGTTTGCCAGCGTGGTCGTCGCACTTTGTGCTTTTCACGAATAGGGGTTAATGGACTCTCTAACTTGCGGGCAATAATTAGATAGAGGCTGCCAGCCCCCGGTAGCCAAGAGGCAAGCGCCTGTTGCCAGCGCGTTGCGTTATCCATTGCACCAAACAGGGGATGATACAGCAGGCGTTCATCACAAATCACCTGATATCCCAACAGCGCCAACCAATCCTTGACCCGAGATGGCAAAAAGAAATGTCCGCACCAAGGCAGGCAACCTTGATATCGAGGTAAAAGCTTACCGGCAAATGCCATACTCAGGGGATTAAAGCCGGTTAATATCAGTTGTCCGCCACTAATTAACACCCGATCAACTTCACGTAGCACCTGATAAGGGTTGGCTTCAAATTCCAGTACAAAATTGGCTAATACGGCATCAACACTGGCATGTTGCAACGGCAACTGAGCAATATCCCCCCGCAGTGCAGCCCCTTGAGTGTCAAAGACACTAAATTGATGCAAAATAGTGCAAGCTTGGCTATCCACTTCAGCACTAAGCGGCCCTAGCTTGAGTAGGTGATAGCCGAAAATACGAGGCCACCAAGGCGCCATCGCCAGTTCCACCTGCTGCTTAATATGCTCGCCATTCGGAAAATCTTGCCAATGAGCAGGACTGATTGGCAGTGGGCTGCGCTGAAAATGAGGCAATTGACACTCCATCACATCAGAAAAATCGACACTAAGTCAGACACATATTCCACTAACAAGCCGACTCAGTAGTGTTTAGTCAACATCTTGAAGTAACTCGGGTATACAGGCAAGTCATTGCGGAGGTAAACTGCCCGTATCTCTCATTTTACAGGCCAACTCATCATGTCGACACCTGCTGCAACAGATAATATGGCTGCCACACTGACGATTATCCCACTCCCCGCCTTTAATGATAATTATATTTGGCTGATTCATCGGGCTGAACACTCAGATGCCTATGTGGTTGATCCCGGAGATGCCACGCCAGTGCTACATTATCTCGCCGCAAATAACAGCCATTTGTCCGGCATACTACTCACCCACCACCATAGTGATCATACAGGCGGTATTGCTAGGCTCAAAGCTGCCTTTCCTGATGTCAAAATCTATGGTCCAGCACAGGAGTCTATCTCGAGCATAACGAGCGCCCTTCAGGGTAACGAAGAGATTTTTCTGCCTGAGTTAAACTGCAGCGCTAAAGTACTGTCTGTACCCGGTCATACTTCTGGGCATATTGCTTATTTGCTGCAAAACAACCTATTTTGTGGTGATACTCTGTTTTCTGGCGGTTGCGGCCGATTGTTTGAAGGTACTGCCGAGCAAATGTATCGTTCACTGGCGCAATTTGCCACGCTCGATGATAATGTGAAGGTGTATTGCGCCCATGAATACACCTTGGCTAACCTAGCGTTTGCCCAAACGGTAGAACCCAATAACAGTGATATCCGCCAGTACCTAGATTGGTGCCAACAGCAAAGACAACATCATTTACCCACCCTGCCATCCAGTATTGGTCTGGAAAAACGGATTAATCCATTTCTGCGCTGCAACGAACATTCAGTTCAAGCCCAAGTTGCAAATCATTGCGGTCAAAAAACTAGCAACAGCACTCAAGTATTTACTCAACTAAGACAATGGAAAGACAACTTTTGAGAAATCGGATAAAATGGTCGGATATCTCAACTAAGCTATGTTGTTTTTCGGCTTAGAGAACCAACAACACCGTACCCAAATCCATGAGTAACAGAGGATAGCTCCACGTAATGCGCCTATCGTTCTATTTTATGGCGGGGGGATTTGCCCTGCTCTCCGGCTGCCAAACACTTGACAGCACACAGGCTCATCAGCCTGCTCCGCAGGTAGTTGTCCCGCCGGCACCAGTTCCAGAAGCCCCATTACCGCCTCCCATCATCATTACTGATGTATGGCAACGTATCCGGTTGGAAATGAACATGCCGGTACCTGACAAAAAACTGGTTAAACAATACCGTGAATGGTATATCAAACATCCAGCACATCTCGCCCGGGTTTCTGAGCGAGCAGCACCCTTCATGTATTTGATTACTGAAGAGCTGGAAAAGCGCAATATGCCAATTGAGCTAGCGCTGTTACCGATTGTCGAAAGTGCCTTTGACCCTTTTGCCTATTCACACGGGTCAGCTTCTGGTTTATGGCAATTTACCTCTCCGATGGCCAAATATTTCGGTTTGAAAATGAACTGGTGGTATGACGGGCGACGTGATGTACCAGCAGCAACCCACGCGGCATTAGATATGCTGCAGTATTTACATGACAAAACTGATGGGAACTGGCTGTATGCCATTGCAGCTTATAACACCGGCGAAGGACGGGTGCTTAATGCTGTAAAGCAAAATAAACGTCGTGGCCTGCCGATCGACTTCTGGTCTTTAGATTTACCTCGAGAGACAGAACGTTATGTGCCTCAATTGCTGGCGCTAGCCGATGTGATTAAGCATGCAGATAAATACGGGATAAAACTGGCGCATATTCCTAATAAACCCGCCATTGATGTGATCAATGTTGGTAGTCAAATTGATCTCTCATTTGCTGCCGATTTAGCGGATATGACATTGTCGGATTTACATCGACTCAATCCTGGCTATAACCGCTGGTCTACCGCCCCTGAAGGGCCGCATACACTGGTTGTTCCGGTAGATAAAGCCTCTGGATTTAAACGTGCATTAGCTGATACTGACTCCAGTGAACGTCTACATTGGTTAAGATATAAAATTAAGTCCGGGGATAGTATCGGTATTATCGCGCAGACGTACCACACGACCCCTGAAGTTATTCGGGCCGTAAATGGGTTAAGCGACAATACGATTATTGCCGGTAAACATCTGTTAATTCCGGTAGCCGCAAAAGATCCTGAGCTGTATTCCCTGTCGGAAGATCAGCGCCTATTGCGTCAACAACGGGTAAAACGTGCTCGATATAAATTTGAACATACCGTTGAAAGTGGTGACTCTTTATGGGGAATCGCGCGAGAAAATGATGTCAAAGTTTCTCAGTTGGCTAAGTGGAATGGTATGGCACCGAAAGATCCGCTGCATATCGGCCAAAAATTAGTCATTTGGACCAATAAAGTCAGCGATAACCAAACTCAGTCTTCTGTGATGCGTACGGTTAATTACAAAGTACGTTCTGGTGATTCACTGGCACGAATTGCCGGTAAATTCCATGTCACTGTTAATGATCTTATCCGCTGGAACAGTTTGGAGCATGAAAAGTACCTGCAACCTGGACAAATGCTGAAACTGTTTGTTGATGTAACTAAAATCAGCGTTTAACCCACAGAGAAAATAAATAAAAAAAAGCAGCTCCAAAGCTGCTTTTTTTTATTTAGAAAAATAAGACATTCAAAATTAAGGTCTTACAACATCCAGTGAAATCGGTGTCATCGCTGGTTCATTACCTTGTAACACTCGCCCCATAAATCTAGCTTCCCATTTAAATCCAGGGGCATTCACTTCTGCCATCACTTTAGCTGGAACCTGAAAATGATCTGTCATCGTTTGACCGGGTTGCCAAACTTGCTGCATCACAGCCTGAGTGAACATCATGCCTTCAGACCAAGCCCAAATCCGATGCCCGTTAGGATCCAATAACCAAATATCCGCCACCATGCCAGAATGAAACTCAAGTGCAATGCGCTTTGATGTAGGATTAGTCACGGTTAATGTCAATTTTGCAGCTTGTCCAGCTACTGTCTCCTGACTCAAGGTACCGCTGAGAACGACATGCCCCATAGGCTTACGCTTATCCCTTAAATTAGTAATGACAGTGTCAGGCATCAATGACGACGTCACTGCCAATGTCTGTTTGGGTGCATCAATTTTTGTCTGCTCAGCCACACTACTCTGGCAACCTGTAGCCAACATCATAAAACACGTTCCAGACAAGAGTGCCACCGTCACCTTCTTCATTAGAAACCTCCTAATCCCAGTTTATCCAGTAAACGCTGTTTTAACTTATCCTCAACTTTCTTCACTTCATCCTGCACCTTGTGTTTTAACAGTGCATCGGTATCTAAAGCAAATTTAGGCTGCGTAAACGTGCCTGTAATACGGAAAGGAATTTTTAACCCTTTATGACGATGCTCTCCCCCCTGCCCTTTCAAGCTAGCCACGACTTTGGTGATAAGGGAGTAATCAATAGAACGATTAATGATATCTGCATCGCCATGACCGGATAAACGGATAAGTGGAGACTGCATATCCAGATCCGGGTTATTCACAATACCCTGTTTCAGACTGAAACTGCCAGTCAAACTGGTAAAATCGGTTTTCAAAGCTTCCTGATCGCCTTGCTTAAAATCACCTTTTAATTTCGCCTCAGCACTTCTGATCATCTGGGGGATATTCACCCCATACAGAGAGCCGTCTTTAATAGCGAATTGCCCCTGTGCTAATAAGTTGCGTTGTAGGTTTTCCGGGATCAAGCTATGACCAGAACCACTGACAGAGAAATTCGCATTACCCGAAAGAAAATTAACCCCAGCAACATCATGCAATAACGGCTGGATCTGTACCCCTGTAAGTGACTGTTTAAACTCATAACGAGCAACATCGTGCTGCCCATTCAATGTAGCAGATAAATCTAATTGGCCATCATACATCTGACTGCTGAGCTTTTTCAGCTGTAGAATACCTTGGTGTAGTGAAAGTTGTAGTAACCAATTTTCAGTATGCAATTTATCAAGATTAATAGATTTAACCTTAATATCGGCATTCAAATTAACTGCAGACATCCCCGTTAAATCAGGCTCAGTAGCCTTGGTTGTGCGGGGCGGCGTACTTTTACTCTGCTCATGCTTTTCTGCAGATGCCGCATCAGACTTAGGCGGTAACCAGTCATTGAGATTAATGTCACCAATATTCAATGCAAGGTTGATTGACGGAGTAACGTGACCGTATTCTGCTGCAACTTTCCCCTTAATATTAATATCACCGATATTCAGTGCAACTAAGTTAACATTGGCTAGTTTATGATGTAAATCAACTGCAATATCAGATTTCAGTACTGTTGAGATATTTCCATTTGGGATGCTTTTACCCATTACTTGTGTCTTTACCGTTAGATTAGACAACTCAATACTGCCTAAATTTGCTGCAAGCAAAATTTGACCATCTCCCTGTGTATTCACCTGAAGATCGGGCATAACAATATGTGCCTCATATGCCAAGGTTGCAGATTGTCCCAGCGAAAATTGACCGAGAGTGAAAGAATCTAAAATGAAATGCTGCTCAGTACCGGTCTGCTGATTGATGATATTAACTCTCGTATTGGAAATATCGACACCACCAATACTTAACTCGGCAAGAACCACATTAGATTGTGTCGCTGCAGCTTGGTTTGTCGCTATACCTTCCGACGAAGAGTTAGTCGTCGCATTTTTACTTTTACCCGTTGCACTTAGACCATCAAAACTGGTTTTTCCCTGCTTATTCGTCACTAAATTCAATGTTAGGCCATCGAGCTTTAACGCATCAATTTTGACATCTTTTGTCAATAGTGGCATCAATGCTACCTCTGCAACCACTGATTTTACTGTCAACATCTGTACAGGGGTAAAACCATCCGGGTTAGAAAAACTCACCCCACCCAACTTGATGCCCAGCGTGGGATAAAAAGTCCAATTCAAATCATCTTTGATCACCAACTCTCGACCGGTCAGTTTATTTACCTGAGCAATAATCTCAGGCTTGAAATCGTTGGGATTAAAAATCAGTGTTAAGTACAACACTAACGCAATCACTGCCACAAGCAGCGTTATCCCAAACCACTTCAAAAGTTTCATAACCTATTCCTATTATGGAAAAATACCAATTACAATCAGGCTGGATTCACTAGGTCTAATGCCTGATGACTTATCGCAATACCATTATCATCAGCATACAAATACATATCTGGAAGCACAGTGTGTTGCGCAATTTCAACGGGGATATTCACATCCCCAAGTCCTCGCTTAACCGTTTTTCGCGGAGCAGTACCGAGTGCTTGAATGCCAATATCCATCTGCGCCAGAGCGCCAACATCTCTCACAGCACCATAAATAACAATGCCTTCCCATTGATTATCAACTGCCGACTGGGCAATCATATCGCCTAAGAGTGCAAATCGCAGACTACCGCCACCATCCACAAGCAATATCTTTCCATCTCCGGGCTGAGCCAGTAGTTTTTTGACTTGCGAGTTATCTTCAAAGCATTTAACCGTAACAACTTGACCACAAAAAATACGTCGACCGCCAAACTGGTTAAATATTGAAGGGAATACAGACAGTTTATCAGGGAAGGAATCACATAAATCAGGCAAAAGATCTAACATATTCAGCCTCCTTGCAGTATAAGCGTTTAGATTACTCTTATCGTGATGACACCTCAAGTCAGGCTTACATCAGCTTTGGTCATGTCGATGTTATCGCCTACACAAAATAAAAGGCAAAACGACCATGAGATAGGCTAACTGATTAATGTTGGTTAAGATAAAGTGGTGTAGACATGAGAGTACAGAGCCTGCACTTTAAGAGGTAATACAATATTATTAAACGGATTATTTGGCTCAACATTACGGCAGATATGCTAAGCCGATTACAGAATAAAATAAATTTCTTTGAGTCTGCTAAATATCTGCTTATAATTTAAAAATATGTTTGTGATTAATCTCACAGCCACAGCCGTGGCACCTTCGCAATGTTAAGTGATAATGTTTATGACCAAAGAACTCGATTTACAAAGTGCGTTAGCCGCACTAGATCAGTATGGGTACGATAAAAAGCATTCTGCCGATCTTGAACAAGCAAGAAATAAACCTCAAATGGCTAAGTATATAAACTCTCTGGATTACAGCCTACGCCGTTTAGAGCTACTTCAGGAAGTTGTGAATGAACTGGTTGACGAGAAAAAGAAAGCACTTGTTCAACGAGAAAGCGTACAAACTTATAAAACCAAAATTATTAACCTGTCACGGGAATTGAATATGTCCTACCAAGATGTAGTGACTATCATGGCTGACTTGGAACAAAATAAAAAATAAATTAAATTTTATTTACCTCCTGGTATTTAACTAACCGGGAGGGTTTATTTGTAAATATTTGTTTCGGTTTATTGCTTTATTTTAGTTTAATTATCCGCTTTATCTTTGATGAGCGAAACAATAACAAAGCACCAAATAATACCCCGTAAAATACAGGTTCAATCCAGCCTGACTTTAACGACCAATAAAAATGGATCGGTAATATAATCGCACAAAGGTAAATTGTATTGTGTAAAGCCTGCCAACGGCGACCCATTATACGCCTCAAACTATTGATTGAAGTGATTGCCAGAAGTAGCAACAATACATATCCCGTTGCGCCTAGGATGATATAGGGCCGTTTTACTATCTCCTCAAATAGCATGGGGAAAGCAAACAATAAATCAAGTGCAAAATAAGACAAGATATGCAAAGTCGCGTAACTGAAACAATAAAGCCCTAACAAACGTCTAACCTGCAGTAACCAACCTTTACCCAACAATTTGGTAAGTGGTGAAACAGATAGCGTGACCGCCAACAGATTTAACGCCCCCAATCCAGTGAAATGGATGATTCTCTGCACAGGATCAGCACCTAACTCGCCAGTAAAAACAGCCAATGTCAGCCACAACAGTGGTAATAGCCCCCCTAGATGAATCACCAACTTTAAAGCGAATACTCGAGCCATATAATTCCTGTTACATATGCTGCTAAAGATATTTGTGGTGCACTTCGGGGTTGAATGCGCGGAGACTTAATCCTGCACAAATTTAGCCCTATACCTATTATTAAAATGCTTTTTTTAGATCTAAGTTTTTATATAGGTAGGCGACTTCCGGCCCATACCCATTAAATAGCTGCGTCGGGATCCTCGTTGCGGAAAATAATCCACCTGGACCAATACGCCGCTCAGATGCTTGTGACCAGCGGGGGTGATCAACACTAGGATTAACATTGGCATAAAAACCGTACTCATGGGGGGCAATTTGCTGCCAACTTGTCGGAGGTTGGGTGTGAGTCAGTTTGATAGACACGATAGATTTGATACTTTTAAACCCATATTTCCACGGTACAACCAAGCGTACCGGCGCACCATTTTGTGGTGGCAACGTTTTACCGTACAGCCCCACGGCAATAAAAGTTAATTCATTCATCGCTTCCGGTAGTGTTAACCCTTCAACATAAGGGTAGTGAATACCTCCTCCAAACAGAGCATTACGCTGACCCGGCATTTGAGTCGGATCAAATACCGTCTCAAATGCTACAAATTTAGCGTTGGACTTCACCCCAACATGATGTAATAAGCGGCTCAGGGGAAACCCCACCCAAGGGATTACCATAGACCAGGCTTCCACACACCTGAGCCGATATACCCGTTCTTCCAGTGCAAAATTAAATAAATCGTCATAATCCAAGGTCACAGGCCGCTCAACCTCACCACTGATGGATAAATGCCAGGGGTCAACCTGCATTTTTTGAGCGTTTTTGGCGGGGTCGTCTTTATCTGTGCCAAATTCATAAAAATTATTATGGGTCGTTACCTTCTGATAAGGCGTCAACGATTGATCACCAACAGCAAACTTGGGGGGCTGGGTATAACTAAGTGGCTGCGTTTTAAATTCCGAACCACTTTGTTCCCCAAACAAATCAAACAGACCCGCTTGTACCGCCCCTGGCAAACTGGCAGCAATGGTTCCAAGACCGATACTTTGTAAGATCTGTCGTCGAGCCCGAAATACTGATTCCGATGTTGCTTGATTTTCATCCAGTTGCCAGCGGGCTGAACGTCTAATACCACGGATAAAATGTCTGCTCATTAAGACTGCCTAAGTTTTCGTTTGCGGAAATAGGTAACCGAATATAAGACAGGTGTTGTGATTAAAATCTTGCAACTGAGTTTAAAAGCTTGATTGAATAAACAA
Organism: Shewanella sp. NFH-SH190041; assembly: GCF_024363255.1. Taxonomy (NCBI): domain Bacteria; kingdom Pseudomonadati; phylum Pseudomonadota; class Gammaproteobacteria; order Alteromonadales; family Shewanellaceae; genus Shewanella; species Shewanella sp. NFH-SH190041. Next base: position 1,786,239 of record NZ_AP026070.1, on the reverse strand, counting down.
AATAACACTATTTCCCTATCACCACTTGAAGCACAATAGTTGCCGTGACACTCTTGTGTCATTGTTTTTATGGCCTTTCCCGGATGATTTCATGGCTTCTTTTTTAATCGGATTAACCCCAGCCCATTTCTTTGCTCTCGCAGCTATCATCATATTAACCTTACTCGTTGGCGCACTTTGCAATCAACGCCTTACCCGGCAACGCTGGCAGGCAATACGTGATGAACTGCAGGAACAGCATCAACTGCAACTTACAGAAGCCAATGCCATACTGGAACATACTCAACTACAGCTTGATGAGTATCGTGACGAAGTTAATTTTTTTCGGCAACGGTTGGAACAGCGCTCCGCTGAATTTGGACGGGCGCAATCTCAGGCTGATCGTATCCCCGAACTTGAAGACAATATAAAAACCAAAGAACACAAAATCATGGAACTGCAACTGGCATTGTCCAAATCTAACGCCATGCAGCAAACGCTATCGACCACCTTTACCGCAAATGAAAAAGCCCTGCAAGATAAAATCACCCTTTTAGAAACCGCTGAAAATCGGCTAACAACTCAATTTGAACATCTGGCCCAAAAAATTTTTGAAGAACGAAGCGCCAATTTTCAGCGCCAGAATGCTACACAGCTTGATGGGGTACTTGGCCCCCTTAAACAGCAACTGGAAGGATTCAGACAGCAAATTCTGGACTCCTATAATCAGGAGCAAAACGAACGCAACTCACTGAAACACCACTTGCTGCAACTGCAACATTTGAACCAAAAAATGAGTCAAGATGCTATCAATCTAACTAAAGCACTCAAAGGTGATAATAAACAGCAAGGTAACTGGGGGGAAGTCATCCTCGATCGTGTATTGCAAGAGAGCGGCCTGCGAGAAGGTCATGAATATGACACGCAACAGAATTTAAAAGATGATAACGGCAAACAGTTTAAACCTGATGTTATTGTCCATCTGCCGGAAGGCAAAGATGTGGTAATCGATGCCAAAATGTCATTAATTGCTTATGAGCGTTATTACACTGCAACCAATGAGATAGAGCAGGCTCAAGCACTACGGGATCATATTTTATCATTGCGCAACCATATCCGTGGCTTGGGGCAGAAGGACTACCAAAAACTCCATGGATTAAAAAGTCTGGATTACGTGCTGATGTTTATTCCCATTGAACCGGCATTTTTACTGGCGCTAGAGCAAGACCCGAGTCTGGTGAATTTTGCTTTGGAACACAATATCATGCTCGTCAGTCCCACTAATTTGCTCGTGGCGCTGCGAACCATCAATAATATCTGGCGTTATGAATATCAAAATCGTAATGCGCAACTTATCGCTAAACAGGCCGGCCGAATTTACGATAAGCTTTGCGGTTACCTGGACGATATGGAAAAACTGGGGCGTAATCTTGATACCGCCAGCCGTAGTTATCAAGCCGCTATGGGCAAACTTAGCACCGGGAAAGGAAATCTTATCCGCCAAGCTCACCAGATGAAGCAACTTGGAGTAGACTCTAGTAAACAGTTGGATAATATCTTGCTGGAAAGTGCGTTGAACGAGTCACTGGATGATACTCAAGTAACACAGTGACCGCTTAACCTGACAGGGGATCCGGATATGCCGGACATTGTCATCAAAAAGTTAGAAAGGAAGCCGACACTATGCTAAAACGCGTATTTATTCTGCTGTTTGCCAGTCTCTTACTCCCATCAATAGCAACAGCAGCACAGCACGCATTCACGGCAGCACAACAGCAATACCTTGATGCACAAAATGCCCTTCGCAAAGGGCATATGAATACATACCGTACCCTACGCAAACAATTAGATAATTATCCGTTGGCCGTCTATCTCGATTACCAATTGCATCAGGCCAACATACCCAAACTCAAGGGGAATAAAGCCCAAGTGGCAATTGAACGTTTCAGCCAGACCCCCTTTTATGATCCACTTCGTCATCGTTATTTGAAACGCGCTGGGAAACAAAAACGTTGGCAGGATTTTCTTCGTATTAGCCCTACCTTACCGCGAGATACCGAGTTACAGTGCTATTATTTTCGCGCCCAATTACAGCAAGGTAATCAGCAATTAGCCTTTGCTGGTGCCAAAAATCTGTGGCTACACGGTTATTCTCAGCCCAAAGCCTGCGATATTTTATTTCGAGAATGGCAAAAAGCCGGGCATCGTACTCAAGCTCTCATTTGGCAACGGATGCTGCTTGCATTTGATGCCCGCCAATATGGGCTCCTGAGTTGGCTGAGCCGGAAAATTACGGCTCATCAGCCCCAAGCTAAAGTACTATTGGCGGTATATCGCGATCCCAAACAACTCAGACATATCCGGCAATATCAAGGTAAAGCCACTATTGTGGGGGATATTGTTGATGCAGGCCTACGACGGTTAGCCCGGCGAGATATCAATCAAGCGGTGAAACTTTACCAGCAGTATCAAAAACAGTCGCGTTTCAGTACATTTCAAAGTCAGCAACTTAACCACTATCTGGTCAGGCGGGTGCTCATTCGTCAGGAAACGTCCTTAGCCCAGTATGTTGATATGATGCTGCCATTACTGAACTCTGATGAGCTAATTGAAATGCGCTTGCGCTGGGCTATCCGCGAGCAAAATATGACTCAGGTTGCGGCGACATTACCTCTGCTAAGTAATTACAGTGCTAATAAAGCCCGTTGGCGTTATTGGCAGGCCAGAATCGCGAAACAGCCAAGCCAACAAAAACAATTACTGACCGCCATCGCCTCTGAACGTAATTTTTATGGTTTTGTCGCTGCCCATCAGCTCGGTATTCCCATATCACTCAATGAAGCTGTACCTAAAACCATCACTGATTTACAACGTAAACTAAAACAGCACCCCAGCTGGCAAAGATTAGAACAGTTGCAATCACTCAATAAAACCGCAGCAGCAAGAGCGGAATGGCGTTGGTTGCTAAAAAATACTCCGGCCACACACCAGGGCCAATTACTACTCATGGCAGAACAGCGCCGTTGGCATGCCCTCGGGGTTCAAGGCAGCATTCTGGCTAACAGTTGGAACTATGTTCGTCTGCGCTTTCCATTGGCTTATGCCAATCAATTCCATCAGGCCGCAGCCCATTTTGAGGTCAATAGTGATGAAATCCGAGCCATTGCCCGACGGGAAAGTACATTCAATCCCCTAGCCACCTCGCCTGTTGGCGCCAGGGGATTGATGCAACTCATGCCTGCGACGGCCCGAGCCACCGCAAGAGCCAATCGATTACCTTACTCCGGCACTCGGCAACTTTATCAAGTTGATTTAAATATTAATCTTGGCACAGCTTATTACAGTGAGCTATTACAGCGATTCAACGATAACCGTATTCTCGCCACCGCGGCTTACAATGCCGGCCCAGGCAACGTCAAACGATGGTTACGCCGTAGTCAAGGGCGGCTAGATGCTATCGCCTTTATCGAGTCAATGCCATTTCAGGAAACCCGAGATTATGTCAAAGCCGTATTTAGCTATCGGATGATTTACGAGTTCCTACAACATAAAGCAACTTACCCATTATTATCTGATAATGAAAGTCAATATCAGTATTAGTTCACTATGTATAAATCTGATGTGCCGCACAAAAACACTGAAACAAACTAATACTTTGGTAAACAAGATTGTATCAATGAGCATGATAGGTAAATATCCCGTTCTCGCTTAAATCAAAATTATCCCTCAAATGATAGACATACGATCACTCCGCCTGGGCTGTGAATACCAGTCGCTGGTGAAAGCAGACACACGGGAAACTGTTGGTTATGAAGCCCTCGCCCGATTTACCGATGAAAATGGCGAAAAAATTGCCCCAGATATCGTTTTCGAACATATCCATGTAACGCATGCATTACTGGGACAAATAGAACAACAAGCAAAAGAGTTTCAGCTAAACTGGGCACCTATGGGCCATATGCTGTTTATTAACCTTGATCCCCATGCAGTTACACCTGAAAACAAACAGCAACTGTTCAATATGTTGTCTGCTAATCCATTAGTCACTGTTGAAATCATCGAAAACATCTGTGTCAATGACGCTAACGAAGCGATCGCACTGGTAAAAGAACTCAACCAACTGGGTATCCCGACAGCACTGGATGATGTCGGGGCGCCTAATACTATGTTGTCTCTTGAGTTGCTCGGACAGGTCAACAGTATCAAGTTTGACCTCTCTTGGTTGTCCCGTACTCATGTACCCCATCATAGGCATATGCTGCAGTCGCTTATCCAATTTGCCAAACTTAGCGGTAAAACCACTATTTTGGAAGGTGTAGAACACGAAACGCAATTCCAATTGGCCCAGCAACTTGGTATTGATTTAGTGCAAGGTTTTTTATTCAAAGACAGATTTATTACTCCACCGAAAACCATTCCTTTACTGTTCGATCAAGCTTTATTTTCTGAACCAGACTGCCTCATGATGCCCCAGCAGCTGCTAAGCTGATTAGCTGGGGCTGTCATCATCACCGACTGTTCCCCAATTGGCCGACAAGGAGGTAAGATGACAGAGCAGGTACATAATCTTCTTCAGCAGCTTGAACAAGTACTTTTAGGCAAACCTGAGCAAATTAAGCTCGCATTAGCCTGTATTTTGGCAAGAGGCCATCTGCTGATTGAAGATTTACCCGGTATGGGAAAAACCAGCTTGGCTCAAGCCGTGGCCCAAAGCTTAGGATTTAGCTACCAGCGAGTTCAATTCACCAGCGATATGTTGCCGGCAGATATTCTCGGCGTGACCATTTTTGATAAACATCAAAATCAGTTTATCTTTCATCCTGGCCCTATTTTCCGTCAGATGGTACTGGCCGATGAAATAAACCGTGCCAGTCCCAAAACCCAAAGTGCGCTGTTGGAAGCCATGGCTGAACAGCAAATCACCTTAGATGGCACAACCCACCCACTGCCATCACCTTTTTTTGTTATCGCCACCCAAAATCCCACAGAGCAATCCGGCACATTTCCACTACCAGAGTCCCAACTGGATAGATTTCTGATGCGACTGTCCATTGGTTATCCAGACAGTATGACTGAGTTAGCCATGTTAAAAGGCGAAGGCATGCTCCCCTACCAAGACACCTTGCCACAATGTATGACCCCAAGCGATTTGGTTCAATTACAACACTGTGTGGATGATGTCAGTGTATCCGATGCTCTGCTCAATTACATTCTGGCGCTGGTTGAGGCATCTCGGAATCAAACTGAAGGTTACGGGCTCTCGCCTCGTGCCAGTAAAGCCTTGCTACAGGCTGCTAAAGCCTGGGCCGTCATCCATGATCGTCACTATCTGTTACCGGACGATGTGCAAGCCGTATTTACCGCTGTTGCCCAGCATAGGATCCGCTCTAGCAGTCAGTTACAAGGCGAAACCGTCAGCAGCAGGATCCTAGCCGGAGTGAATCCCATCCAATGACGATTATTGCTTTATTTAGACAAAGTCGTTTATATCCCCGTTGGCAGCGGTGGTTAGCTCACCGGTTGCCTGCGGCCAAACAGCAAACTTTATCCCATAAAGGGATTTTTATTTTGCCCACGGCTTTTGGTCTATGCTGGCTGACACTGGCCATGATGCTATATCTATTCGGGATTAACTATCAAAACAACTTGATTATTGCCCTCGCATTGTTGATGGCCAGTCTCTTTACCAGTTGCGCTGTACTAGGATATCGCAATCTGGCAGGGCTTGAACTCAGGCTGGGGAATTTACCTCAAGTCTACGCAGATGAAACCCTCGCAGTTCCAATCAATCTCAGCAGTCAGCACCTCAGTTGGCAAATCCAATTGGGGTTTGCAGACAATATCCCGGAGCAGCTCGCTCGGGTGACAGCAAAAGCAGCACCAACAGCCATTGCTTATCGTCAAACCCGCCGAGGCAAATTATCACCAGGGCGCTTATGTATTAGTTCTCAATATCCTATGGGGTTGTGTCGCGTATGGTCACTACAAGATATGGCTATCGAACACCTGGTTTTTGCCAAGCCAATTGAACCTGACTCCGCAACAATTTACCGGCAACACCAACAAGCATCACAACAAACCAATAGCGCACCGGTCAATGGCGTTGATGAATTTAGCGGTTTAAGAGCCTACGTCAGTGGTGAATCACTCAAACAGGTCGCTTGGAAACAATGGGCTCAAGGTAGAGGGATGCTGGTCAAAGAATTTCAGCAACCTCAACACCACTGTATTTGGCTTACATTGCCGCAGTCACAGGCTGACGATCTTGAGCGACATCTCAGCGCGCTGAGTTATTTAGTGGAGTTTTACTGCCAGCGTCAGCAATCGTTCGGATTGCGTTTAGCAGAAACGGTTATCGCACCAGGCTGTGATGAAACTCATCGGCAAAGTTGCCAACACGCCTTAGCCATGTACCCACCCGCCGGAAAGTATGCTGACGCCCCCAATCATCATAGTGCTCCAGAATTTTCCCCAAAACACACGGATAAGGTTTCATTTACAGCCGCTCATCAGGAGACTGATAGATGCAGCTAACCAAAGAACTTTTCCGGGTGTTAGGGCACCATAGGTCAATAAATACCTCAAACCAAAGCGCGCCCTCAAAGGGCACTGCCACGGTTAATCACAATATTCCCCGCAGAACCCTTTTTTGGCTATTGATCATCAACATTGCGGTACTGATCCCCCTCTACAGTAAAATAACACCTTGGACACTGGCTATCTGCGCCATCTGTTTTATCTGGCGAACCGGCATTTTCCTTGGGCGAGTTGCCAAACCACCAAAAATGTTGGTGAGTATCTTGGCGCTTGCCGCGGCAGTTACACTGGTGATGATCACCTCGCAGCTTGGCGCACTCAACGCACTCATAAATCTGTTAATTCTGGGGTATGCCCTTAAATTTATTGAAATGCGCCAGCAACGGGATGTAAAAGCGGTTGTGTTGGTCGGTTATTTCCTTATTGCTCTTACATTTATTGATAATCAATCTGTCAGTAATACCCTCCATCTCTTTTCAATCGCACTAATTAATGCCTGTGCTCTTATCAGCCTGTATCAAGGAAAAAACCGAGCCTTGGACACCCTGTTAGACAGCGCCAAATTGATGTTCATTAGTCTGCCTTTAGCTGGATTATTATTTATTATGCTGCCGCGCTTTCCGCCACTATGGATGGTACCTCAGCCACAAACTACGCCAACGGGCCTGTCAGAAGTAATCCGCCCGGGCGATATTCAACGATTGACCCGCTCACCAGAACTGGCGTTTCGAGCCACCTTTGAAGGCGAACAACCACCCAATGAGCAACTTTACTGGCGCGCACTCGTACTGGATAGCTACAACGGCAGTGAATGGCAGCAAAGTAGTGGGCTAAAAACCCATCAGCAACAAGTATTACTAACTAAACAAGGGCGTAATATTCCCCAAGGTAACCCTTTGCGTTATCAGGTTATTGCTGAGCCATCCGGCAACCAATGGCTATTTGGGCTGGATTTGGCTTACAGCCGGTCAGATAAAGTGGCCAACCTAGAAGACTACCGCCTGCTGGCACTCAATCCGATACATAAGAAAATGGCATATGATGTGGCGTCATTTACCAGTGCGCCCTTGGATAAGCAGTTATCCCAGCGACAATGGCGCAATAACCTCACCCTGCCCCATGATGTTAATCCGCAAACTAAAGCTTTTGCTCAGCAACTGGCGGAGCAATACCCCGAGCCAGAAGCCAGAATACAAGCGCTGATGCAATATTTTTATCAGCAACCGTTTTTCTATACCCTTAGCCCGCCACCGCTAGGGCGCAATCAAATTGATGATTTTATGTTTCACAACCAAGCTGGCTTCTGCGTGCATTATGCTGGTGCAATGGTGATTATCGCCCGCGCAAGCGGGCTACCGGCCAGAATGGTAACCGGTTATCAGGGGGGCGAATTCAACCCCACTGCTGGCTATGTCAGTGTTTACCAGTATATGGCCCATGCTTGGGCAGAAATATGGCATCCCAATAGAGGCTGGGTCAGATATGATCCCACCGCCATGGTTGCCCCAGAGCGAGTCTTGAGTGGTTTTGATGCTGTTTTTAGCCCTGAAGAAAGTTACTTGGAAGACCATCCCCTTTCCAGTATGCAACTCAAAACTGTTCCCTGGCTCAATCAATTACGAATGCGCTTTGCCGGATTCGATTATTACTGGACAGTCTGGGTGCTAGGCTTTAATCCCGAACGACAGCAGCAACTGTGGCAAAAAATGCTTGGCGGCACAGACAACAGTCGCCTGATCCTATTTATGCTGGGAGCCTTTGCCCTGATCAGCCTATTACTGGCTTGGTATGCAGGTCTATTACGCCCGAGAAAACGTAATGCCTTGTATTATGCTTATGCCAGTCTGTGCCACCAGCTACAACGTCAAGGCGTACCATTACAAATTGCCGATACCCCAGCCCAAGTTGCGGTCAAAACGGCCAAGTATTTACCCACTTACCACAGCGCTGTCAGTGATGTTTGCCAAATGTTGGAAACCGTATTATATGCTCCATCCCCAGAGCCAAAGTTGAAGCGCCATACTATCCGCAAACTGAGACAACTCCGGCTGGCACTAAAATTTACCCTGCCCGCCCCGACTTGGCATAAAGGTCATCACACCCCAAGCACAAACTAAAATAAACGCCTCTTACCCCGATTTGGCAAGAGGCTCAATCAGCAGATTGTTACGCTGTCATCTCGCATCACGTTTGTATTTCCCATTGATTTAAATATCGTTTGCTATTCGCTTCATCACGATGCGCGCTGAGTGATATGGCGATGAAACAAGCCAAAGTTGATGCCAACAAATCAAAGACATAAAATGGCTTCCTGTTCCCACAACCCTGTCCGCCATGCTGCATTATATTCAGTCAAATCAAATGGAAGTGCTGTCAGAGCAACTTGCTAACTTAATCAATGTTCCCCATGGCGGTCCACTGCTGCAACCCGAACAAATTCTGGTTCAAAGTCCCGGCATGTCGACTTGGCTACGATTGGAAATTGCCCGCCATAATGGTGTATCTGCGGCGCAAAACTTTCCTCTACCCTCGAGCTTTATCTGGCAGTTGTGTTATTTGCTACTAGAGGGCGTTCCCAAAGAAAACCCTTTTACCAAGCCAGCAATGACTTGGAAACTCATGGCCATTTTACCGGGGATCATCACCCGGGAAAATTTTGCGCCATTGCGTCAATACCTTGGTGAGCGAGAAAACAGTGAAGAGCTGGCCCTTAAGCTATTTCAGCTAGCAGGACGTATCGCCGATATCTTTGACCAATACTTGGTATATCGCCCGGATTGGATCTTGGCTTGGGAACAACAGGAAGAACCAATCCCCCTCCCGATTGAGCAAAGCTGGCAACCAGAATTGTGGCGGGCACTTATCCATTACAACTGTGATAAACTGGGACAGAGCCATTACCACAGGGCTAACCTGCATCAAGCGCTTATCAGTGCACTAACTGATCCGGCGCAATCCCTTGCAGCACTGCCACCTCGCCTGTTTGTGTTCGGCATAAGCTCGATGGCACCACAAACATTGGATGTTCTGGCCGCGGTGGCGCGGCGCATGGATGTTTTTATGCTTAGCCTCAGCCCCTGCCAGCATTACTGGGGCGATATTGTTGATGCCAAAGCCCGAGCCAGAATGTCATTGGCCTACAGTGAGAAAAAGCAATTACCGGAACATTGGGAAGAGAGTCTGGAGGTGGGAAATCCCCTGCTGGCGAATAATGGCAAAATGGGACGGGAAATGCTGGATATGCTGCTAGAGCTTGATCCTGACCATCTTGCCCAACATGAATGCTATGTCGACCCAGGCACGCAAACCCTGCTCAGCGGTGTGCAACAAGATATTTTGGATATGGAAACCCTAGGAGAGAGTTTGCGGCCTGAACCTGAGTTTTATCTCAATACCGCCAAACGCCGGATACTGGCGGAAGATGATGATTCCATCACCCTCCGCAGCTGCCACAGTGGCTTGCGGGAAGTTGAAACCCTGCACGATCACCTGTTGCAAATGTTTCGCCGTCACCCGACACTGCAACCCAGAGATATTGTGGTGATGCTGCCGGATGTTTCAGCTTATGCCCCTTATATTGATGCGGTATTCTCCGCCAAACGGGGAGATCATTATATTCCCTATGCGATTGCCGATCGCGGCGCCGCGCAGGAATCCCCGTTAATCAACAGTTTTCTGACGCTACTTATGTTAGATCGCAGCCGTTTTGGTCTCACTGAAGTCCTCGGCATGTTAGAAGTTCCTGCCGTATTAGCCAGATTTGATATCTGTGCCGATGAATTAGAGCAACTGAAACAATGGTTGCAACACGCAGGTATTCGTTGGGGGCGGGACAAACAAGCCAGTGAACAACAAGGGTTGCCTGCATTTGATAAATATTCTTGGGCTTTTGGCATCAGACGAATGATTCTAGGCTACGCCTTGGGAGATGATACTTTGTTGTATCATGGCGATCTGCCGCTTGCAGGCATTGAAGGCCAGGCATCTCAAGCACTGGGAAAACTGCTTAATTTTATTGAAGCACTGGATATTGCCCGAACGCTGCTTAGTCAACAGGCTGATATCACCACTCGGGTCAGTCAGCTACTTCATCTGCTCGATGCTTTCTACTGTGCCGAGCCGTTGGATGATAGTGTCCGCAGTGACTTAAATGAAATCCGGCAGGCCATTGAAAAATTCCGTAATGAAGCCGACCAATCGGGTTTTGGTGGCGATTTATCTATCCGGGTTCTGAACCAATGGTTTACCTCCTCGCTAACGGAATCCCGAGTGGGTCAGCGTTATCTGGCGGGCAGTGTCAACTTTTGTACCCTGATGCCGATGCGCTCAATTCCATTTAAACTGGTGTGTCTGCTGGGGATGAATGACGGTATCTACCCCAGAATCCAGTACCCGGTAGGATTTGATTTAATGGCGCATTTCGGGCCGCGGCGCGGTGACCGTTCCCGCCGACTGGATGACAGATATCTGTTTCTTGAGGCGCTATTATCTGCCCGCCACCAGCTGTATATCAGTTTTATTGGCCACAGTGAACGGGATAACCGTGAACGCAATCCCTCTATGCTAGTTAGCGAATTGCTGGAGTATTGCCAACTGTGTTATCGGCCGGCAGGCTTTACCCTCCAATCAGCGCCAGCATTACAACTGGCTCAAAGTGATGCGGCCTCAGAGAAACTCAGCGAGCAATTGTTAATCACTCAACCGCTTCAACCTTTTGATGCCAGATTATACCGTAGTACCACATCCGGTCTGACCCGCAGTTTTGCCAGTCAGTGGTGCCCTCCAGACAACACAGAAATCCAACCGTTGCCCGCTTTTATTACCGCGCCTCTGGCAACACCGCAGGGAATCAGTCTGGCTCAGTTGCCCGCACAGGAATTAGAGCTGTCAGCCCTTATCCGCTTTTACCGCTCGCCAGCGCAATATTTCTGCCAACGTAGTTTAAAGGTGGAGCTCAATCTGGCTCTGGACGTGCGGGAAGATGATGAACCCTTTAGCCTCAATGCACTGCAGCGCTACCAGTTGCAGTTGATGATGATGGAAGACGCGCTGCAACAGCCCGATGGGGAAGTCAGTCAGGCACTGCTGAGCCGACTCAAAGCTGATGGTCAATTGCCGATGGCGCCCTTTGATGATTTATTACTGGCGCAATACCGCCGGGATATCGGTCCGGTCATTGAGCGAACCCGTTATCTGCGAGGCGCACAAGAAGGGCAGGTTTGCCCCAAAGCACCGCCGGTGGATATTGCGCTCACCCTGCCACGGGGAGACTCAACATTGACACTTGTCGGACGCATTGATGATCTTTACGCCAAAGGGCTGGTCAATATCCGCCCCGGGACGACCAAACCGAAAGATCTGCTCAGGGTCTATCTGCGTCACTTGTGTTTAAATGCCAGTGGTCGCCATCAGGGCGCTTATTTACTGGATATGGGTCATTTCCACAGTTTCGCGGCACTGACCCAAGAACAGGCCCAGACATTGCTGCAACAGCTGGTTGAGCTATTTTTTGTCGGTCAGGCAACACCGCTACCATTTATGGCCAAAACATCACTGGCTTATCTGGAATTAAGTTATGACAACAGTGTTTCAGACTCTGAGATCTTTGATGCGCTGGCTCCCAGCTGGCTCGATGACGCTGGCTACGGTGATGGTGCAGATCCCTTCCAAGCACGGCTATTTCGCTTTCCCGACGATTTACTCGATGACGGCCCACACGGTTTTGCTACATTAGCCGATACCATTTTAGGTCCCATGCTCAGCCTGTATCACCATGACAAACTGTCAGAATTGGCCAATTATGTTGAAGGAGCGACCCGCCCATGAGTCACGCTGACGCTATGTTGCATACCCTAGATCCACTGACCTTGCCATTAAAAGGTCGGCGGCTTATCGAAGCCAGTGCGGGTACCGGCAAAACCTACACTATCTCCGGCCTGTATCTGCGCCTGCTACTAGGACATGGTGATACCGCGCCGCTGACCTGTGAACAGATTTTAGTGGTGACCTTTACCAACGCCGCCACGGAAGAACTCAGAGACAGAATACGCAAACGGATCAAACTCTGTTATCAGCGCTTTATTGGTCTGCCAGTCGAAGATGCATTTATTGACACGCTCTTTGCAGCAACGGAGGCCGCTGAACTACCCATTGCCCGCAGACGGTTGGATCTGGCCCTTAAATCTCTGGATGAAGCGGCCATTTTTACCATTCATGGATTTTGCCAGCGGATTTTGTCCGATATGGCCTTTGAATCTGCCCTGCTGTTTGAGTCCACATTTGTCCTGGATGACAGTCAGTATCTCAGCCAAAGTGTACGTGATTACTGGCGTTATACCTGCTATCAACTACCAGAATATCTGGCCGGCGCCATTGCCGCAAAATTTGATACTCCAGACGATTTAGGCCGACAATTACGGCCATTGTTTGGTGCCAGCCAAGCCAGTGCTGACACCACGCCACCGCCCTTTAGCCAAGTGTGTGAGCAACTGACCAGCAAGCTTGAAATGTTGCGGGAGCTTTGGCTACAGGAGCGTCAAACAACCGAAATACTGCTCCATAGTCTGCCACTTAATGGCACCAGTTACGGTAAAGAAAGTGATGGCTATCCAAAACTGGCGACTATGCTTGCCAGAATGGACAATTGGGCAAAATATCAAGCAGGATTGCCCGACAGCAAACTATTAACCTCCCTGTCCTTGTCTCAGCTGAAACTGAAAAAAGGTGGCATTCTACCTGAGGCCGAGCAAGCTAAGGCGCTGGTGCAAATTGAACTGGTTAGCGAGGCTATTGCCGCCCTACTGCCAGCATTTTTGTACGCCGCCCGGGAGCAAATTGAAAACCGATTTATGGCGCTCAAAGCAGAGCGTAATGTACTTAGTCCAGATGATTTGCTGTTAACCTTGGCCTTAGCGCTGGGACAGCACAGCCGAGCCAATCCCGATAGCCACACAAACCAAACGTCAAACCTAAGTTCAAATTCAAGCTCAGGCTCAGACTCAAACTCAAGCGAAAATTCACATCAGGAAAATGGTAGCGAGCAAGACCAGATTCATTCCCAGGACACAGCGTTAAACACCGATGACCATCAGGCGCGGATTGCCCAGCGGTTGCGTCAGTGTATTGCCAGTCGCTTTCCGGTAGCGCTGATCGATGAGTTCCAAGATACCGACCCACTGCAATACGGGATTTTTTCTGGGATTTATCCCACACAGCAGTGCCATGAAAGTGGCAACACCCTGTTGATGATCGGGGATCCCAAACAAGCAATTTATGCCTTTCGTGGCGCAGATATTTTCACCTATATTCAGGCCCGTAACGCCACGCCGGACAGATATAATCTGGCCACGAATTACCGCTCATCCCAAGCGATGGTGACTGCGGTAAACCGTGTATTTACCCATCATGCGCAGCCATTTCTTAATGACGCTATTCCATTTGATAGTGTCAATGCTAAAGATGATGGCAGCAAACAACTTATCGGCCCGGATAACAATCTAGCCGCGCTGCAATTACGCCTGCTGCCGGAGCATAGTAAAGATGGCCTGAATAAAACGACGGCTAGACGCCAGTTGGCTGCCGATGCTGCGGAAGAAATTACCCAACTGCTCAATGGTGCATCGGCGCCTGAGCCTTTATGTCTACTACAAAATAAAGACCATACCGAACCAGTTAAGGCCCGGGATATTGCTATTTTGGTGCGCGATCGCAATGAAGCAGCGGTAATGGAGCAGGCACTGCGCAGCCGGGGGGTGGGCGCGGTATTTTTAAGCCGGGACAGTGTGATGCAAACGACTGAGGCCAGAGAGATCGCCCTCATCCTGCAAGCTTTGGCCAATCCCCGCGATGAAACGGCGATCCGCTCTGCTATGGCCAGTCGTCTATTGGGTTATGATGCCAACACCATCCATGAATTCAATCAGTCAGAAAACCTGCGCAGTAAGATCTTAGAGCAGTTTATGCGCCTGCACGAACTCTGGAGTCGGCGCGGTATTATGCCCGCCCTATTACTGTTGGCCGATGAATGTCAATTACTGGAGCGACTCTCTCGCGAACCCGATGCCGAGCGACGGCTGACTGATTTTCGTCATCTGGCCGAACTTCTGCAACAAAAATCCGCAGAGCTTGATGGTATCGCGGCATTACTGGGGTGGTTTGAACAGGAGTTGGGCACAGGTCAAAGTGGTGAGGAGCAACAATTGCGACTGGCCAGTGAGCAGAACTTGGTACAAATCGTGACCATCCACAAAAGTAAAGGGCTGGAATACCCCATCTGCTTTATTCCCTTTGTCAGTCTGGCGCGGGACAGCAATCGTCGCCCTGCCCCCATGCTTTACCACAGAGATGACCAATTAATCTGGGATTTAAATGGCAGTGACGATGGCTGGGAGCAATGCAAGCTAGAGGTGATGGCGGAAGATTTACGTCTACTCTATGTTGCCCTGACTCGGCCGGTGTACCGCTGCTATCTCTATATAGCCAACCATTGCCGCATGAATAAATCCGGTATCAACAGTTATCTTGCCAATACCGCGATTGGCTATTTACTGGGGATCCAAGATAACAAATGTGATGCCGACACCATGACTGCCTCCGCCCAAACCTTGGCCTGTGAGGCCATCAGTGTCAGTCAGATAATACCGACAACCCAAGTGACGCAACTTAAGGGGGCTAGTGAGCAACAGCAACTCCCCTGCTCTCCGGCAGTGCCAGCCAAGCGGCCACAAGTGCCTTGGCGAGTTGGCAGCTATTCTGGGTTGGTTAAGCACCTGCCCCATGAATATATTCAGCCCGGTGCCGGGGATGAGGAACTCAGTGATGATGCCATTTTGCAGCAAGCAGACACTGAACCTCAACCCAGTCGCTTTACCTTTGAGCGAGGCGCTAATGCCGGTACCTTTATGCACTTGGTGCTGGAGCTGATTGATTTCACCCGGGCAGAGACCGGCCTCCCGACCTGCTTACCCGGGGCGATGGAGCAATACGGTATTGATGCGCAGTGGCAAGAGATCTTAACCGACTGGTATCTGGATCTGCTCCATGCACCTTTGACAGGGCACAAAGGTAATCCAATTCAACTGGCCCAGCTTGACCAAGCACATAAGCTGGTTGAACTTGAGTTTTATTTGCCTCTTGGCGATGACGCCAGCTGGCTGCAGGATCGTGGGCTGAAAGATATCGCCTTATCACAACTGTTAGCGCGCTTTGGTTATGGTGGTGAGCTGAAATTTGATGAATTTAAAGGCATGCTCAAAGGGTTTATCGATCTGACCTTTGAATATCAAGGCCGCTATTACATTGCCGACTATAAATCCAACTACTTGGGGGATGATTATCCCGCTTACAATCAAGAGAATATGGCCCAAGCCATTCACAGCCACAGATATGATCTGCAGTACATTATCTATACCCTTGCCCTGCACCGTTATCTGCGTTTGAAATTACCAGATTACGATTACCAGCAGCACTTTGGCGGCTGCTATTACCTGTTTTTGCGGGGCATGTCCGCATCGCAACCTGGTTGTGGCGTCTTTTTTGATAAACCTGATTTTGCCCTGATAGATGCGCTGGATGCCTTACTCAGCGGTCAGCAAGCTGCTACCAGTCAATGGGAACTGACATTATGATTGAAACTACCCAGCCCATCGGCCAGTTACTGCAACAGTGGGAGCAAGAGCGCCTACTCACGCCGCTGGATCGCCACTTTGCTCTGCAGATGGCCGCGATTCATCGGGATGATTCACCCCTGTTTATATTGATTTGTGCCCTACTCAGCCGACAATTGTCAGCCCAGCATGCCTGTCTACCGTTGGCGCAGCTTAATTTAGCTAACCCTATGCTGGAGCGCAGCAGCCAAATTCAAATTAATGCGCCACTTACTACGCTGCTCAATGCCATTGCCGCGCTGCCTGCCGTGGGAGATGGCAAGGATAATACGCCTATGGTCCTTGATGGCTCCCGGCTGTATCTGAAACAGTATTATGATTTTGAACTGCGAGTAGCGAAACGGCTAAAGCAAATGGCGGCCCAGATATTACCTGTCCCGGCGGGCACAGCTGCTGCCCTAGCGCAATTATTTCCACCAATGGCAGACAGTAAGGACACTGACTGGCAAAAAGTAGCGACCGCCACAGCAATTTGTCAGCGTTTTGCCGTGATTACCGGTGGACCTGGAACCGGCAAAACCACCACGGTCACCAAACTGCTGATGCTACTTTGCCTTAACAAAGAGATGACCATCCGCTTGGTTGCCCCTACAGGGAAAGCGGCCGCCCGACTGACGGAATCCATCAAAGCGTCTAAACGGCGTCTACTGGAACAGCTCAGTAAAGCCTCTCCCGATAAAGCCGAGGCCAGCGATCTTAATGCTGAAGTGATTGCCCGTATTCCGGAAGACGCTGCGACTTTGCACCGACTGCTAGGGGTGATCCCCGGTTCGCATAAATTCCGCCATCATAAAGATAACCCGCTGCATCTGGATTTATTGATTGTGGATGAAGCCTCCATGGTTGATTTACCTATGATGGATCGGCTACTTGATGCGCTGCCGCCCCATGCCAGATTAATCTTACTGGGGGATCAGGATCAATTGGCCTCAGTGGAGGCCGGAGCAGTATTAGCCGATATCTGTGCGGGTCTTCGCAGCGGAGATAATTGGCAAATGCGCTACAGCGCTGATTTTGCCACCCAGCTGTCCCAACTGTGCCATACCGATATGGCCGGGCTGATAAGTTCCAACCCCGGTATTGGTAATAACCTGTGCATGCTCAGACACAGCCACAGATTTGCCACCGATGCGGGGATCGGCATTTTGGCTAATGCCGTCAATCGCAGTGATAAAGCTGACATTCAGCAGACCTGGCAACAGGGGCACCATGAGCTGACTTGGTTGGATCATGGTAACGGAGATAAAAGCCGCGGACTTACGCCATTATTAACCCAAGCTTGTGAGTATTACCGCCACTATCTGGAAGTGATCCACCGGCCAGATTTCACTGCCGAACAGATTATTGACCGATATAACGCCTTTCGGATCCTGTGTGCCACACGGGCAGGCGAATTTGGGGTTGACGGCATCAATGCCCATATGACTGCCGCATTGAAACAGGCGGGATTTATCCAGCCGGGACAGGAGTTTTACCCCGGCAGGCCCATTATTATTCACAGTAATGATTACAATCTTGGGCTGTTTAACGGGGATATTGGTATTATTCTGCCCTGCAATGATAGTCAGCGTCTAATGGCCCATTTTATTCAGGCTGATGGCAGTGTCCTTAAAGTATTACCGGCCCGTTTACCTGGCCATGAGACCTGTTTTGCCATGACAGTGCACAAGTCCCAGGGCAGTGAATTTGCGACGGTGGCGTTAGTACTTCCCCCTAGACCCAGCCCGGCTCAGCGGCAACTGCTGACCAAAGAACTGATCTATACCGCTATCACCCGAGCCAAAACGCACTTTATCTGTCTTGGCAGTCAGAAGGTATTTGAAGCTGCCTGTTTGCATCCGACAGTACGGGCATCAGGACTGGCGCAGCGCCTATGGTCACAAAACGAATAAATTTGCTATATATCAAACACCTGGTCTAACTGACCAGTTTAACAACACTCATAGCTTGCCCGTTAGCTAACGGCTCCTTACACTGACGACACAAAACGGGCTCCCGGAGAAACAATGAACCAATATAACCTACTGTTGCTGTGCGGTGGCGGTGGCAGTGAACATGCGATTTCCCTGCTATCAGCTGGCTATCTAAAAACCAACTTGGCCACCTTGCCACAGTTTAATCTGTTATGGCTGGAACTGCTGGAAGATGGCCGTTACCGCTGTGAAGATGACAGTTTTGCCCAACTGACCTGTGACCGGGAAGTTATTTTTGCAGATAATAATCGCAGCCCTTGGCCAGTAGACTATGTCGTGCCCTGTATTCATGGCTATCCCGGCGAAACAGGGGATATTCAGTCTTGGTTCGAACTGATTGGCCTACCTTATTTTGGTTGCCGCGGTGAAGCCAGTGTCAATTGTTTCAATAAAATCACCGCCAAAATGTGGTTTTCAGCGCTAGGTATCCCCAATACCCCATATCTGTTTCTCGATGAGCCCGGTGAACAGGCCGTTAATCGTACTGCAGAGGCGCTAGCCCAATGGGGCTCAGTATTTGTTAAGGCCGCAAGCCAAGGCTCATCTGTAGGCTGCTATAAAGTTGACGACGCTGAGCAAATTGAAACTGTGCTCAATGAAGCATTCAGCTTCAGCCCTTATGTGATTGTGGAAAAAACCATTATTGCTAGAGAGCTGGAAGTGGCTGTGTATGAATATCAGGGCGAGGTAGTCGCCACTGTACCAGGTGAAATCATCTGTGCCAGCAACACCTTTTACAGCTTTGATGAAAAATATAACGCTCAGAGCCAGGCGGTTACTAAGGTACAGGCAGAGGATCTCAGTCAAGAAACTATTGATGCAATCCGCCACTATGCCATCAAAGCCTTTAAGGGCATGAAACTGCGTCATCTGTCCCGGATTGATTTTTTCCTCACTCAGGACAATGAGATCCTGCTCAATGAAATTAATACCTTCCCAGGTATGACGCCGATTTCCATGTTCCCGAAAATGCTCAAAGCCCATGGCGATGATTTTACTGTGATGTTGCGCGATAACATCCTGGCGCAACTCGCATCCAAATAACCGCGCAGTTGTGGTTCGTCTCTAACCACAAGTTATGAGATAAAAAATCCAGCCTAGGCTGGATTTTTTATCTCTGCAAAAAGGTTTACACGGACTGACAACTCACAACAGCTTATCAGCGTTGACGGAAAATCAGATTAATATCTACCGGCACTTTGTCAGATAAGGGAATGCCCCCGACTGTGGCAGACAAACGTTTCAGATTCTCTGCCGGAATACCAAAGTCCGCAGCGTTGATAATCACAGGCGCCGATGAGCTGACTTGCATAAACTGACCGGCTTTCAGCACTGTTACCGGAAACATAATCTGCTTAGTTTGGCCAAACAAGGTCACTTTAGCGGGTATTTTGGCACTGAGCACGCCATCTTTGGCCATGGTTTTGGTGTTGAACTGGCCACTGACTTTTACCGCAGGAAACTTCTGCGACTCAAAAAATAGCTGATTAAGACGCATATCACGAATTTGTACCCCGGTACTGACACTGGATAGCGGAATACTAAACTCAAATTGCCCACCCTTGTAACTGCCGCTCATCCCTGTCAGGGTTGCAGGCTCAACAACATACTGTTTTTTGATGGTGGCAAAACTCACACTCGAATTAGCACTGTCCAGACTATAGTTCGCAGCCACAGCAGCAGTGCTTGCCAATAGCGCCGCACCAACCAACATTGCCTGACCCAATAAGCGGTGACCCGAGAATCTCAAGACACGTTTCATATTTATGCTCCCGTGATTAACGTTTAAGTAACATACTCACCATAGAACATCCGTAATCCCTAAATCAATACTTCATTCATTTAAGGGAAAGAGACTTTGCAAGCCCGCAATTACCCAGCATAGCCAATTGCCTCTGACACAGATCACAGCATGTATACGCACCACAACGGGAATTCATCATCCGTTATGACATTAATCAGAGCGATCCTGTTGATGAAAATCTGTTCATTTCTATCCGCATACTTGAACCTTCCCCGGACTTCATTTTTATAATGTCAGCTGAATATCATGTTCTGCTCTTATGCTGAGTCAGAACTCGCTGAAGTGGAGGCATTTTGAAACACACAGTATTAGGCGCTCTGGTGCTAACAGCTCTGTTCGGACTGGGCGGTTGCGCCACTAATCCATATGGCGATGCCTACACAGTTGCTGACGCGCAACAAATTCAAACCGTGCAAACAGGCACAATTTTAAAACTGAATGCGGTAAAGTTGCAGGGACAAAATGGTAATGCATTGGGAACCCTTGCAGGTGGTGCCATCGGAGCCTTGCTAGGATCTGATATCGGCGGTGGCACAGGTGCAGAGATTGCGGCAATTGGGGGCGGCGTACTTGGTGCGGCGGCAGGCAGCCAGGCCGGGCAGGCCATCGACACCCGCCAAGGCGTAAATATGATTATTCGACTGGATAATGGTGAAACTATCGCCATTGTGCAACAAGTCGACCCTAAAATGATTTTTAGGGTCGGTGAGCGGGTAAATATTTTCAGCCTTAATGGCAGTGCCAGAGTGGTACCAGCGAATTAATCCAGGGTAGAGCTAAATCAACTATTCAGGTAAAAAACCGGCAGGTGAGAATGTTCGATGGAATAGCACCTGCCCTTTGTTATCAACTAACGTAAGCTGCAGAATGATTTCATCAGCCGGTACATTAACTTGATATAGGCTTTGATGCTGATCAAACAAGGGGCGTTGCGTTGCCATAAGTTGATGTATGCCTTTATCCGTCTGTACCTCAACCCGATAATCACTGTTTGGTAGAAGATTGTTCTGTCCAGAATGCAAAGGTTGCAACTCAATATCTGTATCAGAAATTAACCATGACACAGTATTCACCGCAGGCTCTACCATGGCCAAGGGGCCGTTGTACTCAAACTTGTTATAACGTCGTAAGTTATTCAGTAGCGTAAAAACATTATATTCAGAAAATTGAAAACCATGGCAGTACCCCATGATATCAAACACGGGATAACGATCCCCGGGGTTCACATCTGAATCATAATAAGGTGACATCAAGGTTTTACTACTTTGCTGCCAAATGGGGCTGTTATTTAAAACGCCTTTATAACCTCGTTTCCAATCGGTATATTTCCAACCTAATGAAGGGAATGCCGTTGAGCCACAAGGCGCGTGACCAATACCTAAGGTATGACCCAATTCATGCACTAAAGTGCCATAAAATCGATATAGACAAGCTTTACCCCGGCATTGGGCTATATCCCGGGGAGGTAGATTTCCGGTTGAGGCATCAATACCAGCAGAGCTCCCCACAAATCCTACCCCTAAGGTTCTGGCTTTAGGCTGCAATGGCACCAACCCGTAATACACATTACGGTTAGCAAATCCTCGTCCCAAATCACTTGCACGCATCGCATCTATTCGAGAAATGGCTTTATCCAATACTGAATATTTCCACGAGTCAGAAGTAAATTCTATGATTGTGGGATGTACCCGAACAGATACCTTGGTAAAGGCAAATTTATCCTGTAACAATGTGCGAATATCTTCTAAAGCTTCATCATCACTTCGACGATCAGGAAACAGGTTATAGCTGCCCAAATAAGACTGACCGTCATTTTTAGTGTTTACCTTTACCCGAACCAGGGTCACGATTAACTCTTTGGCTGAAAAGATATTAGGGGCAATATCAATAACAGGGGTAACACTACCCTCTGGGATAAGTTGATATCTGCCATTAACAACAACCGCCTCGCTAGGCAGTTCAACATTACAGGTTTGATCAAGCTGATAAGATACCTGTGGACCTTTAATGCTGTCACAATGTAATGCGGAATTGAACAAGACCCGACCGGCATCATCTAACGCCTGAAAGGTAAAATCACCTTTGATATCATACATCCTTACTGTGACAGATCGCCCAGCAACCAACGCCTGATATTTTCCATAACCATCAACACAGTTGATTTGACAAAACTCCGTTCGAATGGCGTGGGTTTTATCCAGAATATGCACGGTATAGCTGGCATTATTATGTACATCATAAAACTCACCAGCGGGCTCTGCCGTTATTGTGACAGTCCCTGTATTATGGGGCACAATTTTCAGTGCTTTTTCCTTCCCTAAATATTCAACCGTAGCGATTTGGGGATTATCAACGCTAAATTTTACTGTCGGACGCTCACGAATCTCTTGTCCTAGTGCATTTTTTAGATCATAAGGATCGGGATCAAAAGCCCCTTCTTGCAGGTAAAAACTACGCTCTGCATGGGCAAAGGACTGGCTGACAGGAGTCAAGCAGGAGATTCGTACGGATTGAGGGATATCCGTTAATATCAATTCATCATATTCCAGGGTACACACCTGATGATTACTGGTTTTTTCAATAGCCAGCTCAAGCCTATCTCCCACTGATAAGCGATTATGTTTTAGCGCTGATTTATTCTCAGAAACAGTTTCTTTTATAGTAACAGCGCCATTATTAACATTAATGCCAAGATAAACTAACTGATTAGCTTCTTTATTATCAAACCTGAACGTCAATTTGGCATCACGATAATTTCGCAATACTTGAACATGTAAATCAACCTGAGTCGTAATTTCGCCATCAGTTATCTGAACTTTCACCGGATAATCACCGGTTTGAGTGTTATCAGCCTGAACTGTTAGCGTTGCACTATCTGGCTCAAAGCTCATCCAAGGCTGGGGAGATATCAGCTGATACGTCAACGTGTGATGATGATTATGGCTGGCTATTAACTTGAATTGCGTTAACTCCCCCCCACGAGCCTGTAGCCACAGAGGTGATAAAAATTGTATATGGGGCGATTTATCAACGACCTCCACCAACAGCCTGGTGACAGCTACAGCCTGAGCAGATGAAGCTGTTAGCTCAAATTCATAAGAACCAATATCAGCTAATGCCGGATTTAGGATCAATTGACCATGGTGGGCGTCCAATGTTATCCAGTTTGAAGCTGGACTCATCGAAAATTGTACTGGTAATACTTGTGTTTGTTGCAGAGGCAATGTGATTGTACGTGTCTCTCCAGCCCATAGCTGTAATGCCGGAATCGACTCCCAGGTAAGGATCTGGGGAGGCAAAGAATGCAGAGGTAACGTTGACGAGTCAGTATTATGCTCACTCGCAGCCACATTATTTGTAACCTGGGAGATTAACGGCGATTGACCCACATTTTCAGTCGATGCCTTAGTATGAACAACCTCAGTGGTATTTTTTTCTCAACTACGGCTGGTGTGTGCTGAGGGGTCACTGTGACAACCGATGCGGCATCTGTTTCACGAATAGGAGTATTTACCTCCTGCTCTTGCTGTAAACAACCCGTCAATGCCAATAACATCAATAATATGGCTAGATGGCGTATCACCATTTATCTCACTAAATTAAATTCAGATTAAAAGTAATTTATTAAATATGAATTATTTAAAATGTAACACAGGGTTACAGCGTTTATGTGACTCATCTGAGATTTACCAGCCATCGCTAATACCAAAATTAAGATTTCGGATGGATGTTTCACCGAACACACACAAGCAAGAAACAATATCAAGCCAATAGTTAAACAAAGGAACCGGATAATACAAAATAAATTGTCATACTCATTACATAAAAGACAACTTTATATTCTGACTGGTCTGATATGTGCAGCAGAATATAGCGGCGTGACATTTTTCAGAGTATCTTACCGCGCTGGTTATTTTACCTATCAAGGTGGTTACGTGTTTTTCAAAGATGTTAACAACACGCTTAAATTTAATAAAAATATAAAATCAATTGTGCCTTTAATGATGCTGGGCTTATTAAATGCCTGTGGCGATGAAGGCGTTAAGCCAGAAACATCTGAATTTCACGCCCAGTTTGCCCCTCAGGCACAACAGTTAGATTTGGTAAATGATTTGCGCTTTGGTGACAAATTTGCGCCTAGGGTTTCCGTCTCAACTGACGGTATGGTCAATGCCCAAGCCAATACCACCCTAGCCGATATGGATGGCTTTTCCACCAGCGCCCAGTTTGATATTACTTTTAATCAGGCTCCTGATCCTGCCTCAGTGCACGATAGTGGTAAGTCACAGAATATTTTCCTGATCCCACTGAAAAATATCCCTGGTACTGCAGACCAACCCGATATTGATAATATGGCATTAGCCAATTTCTCTATCCAAAATCATAACGTTATTGATGCGGCTAAATTGCAGCAACAATCTTTCCGCGCCAATGTCATTTCACTTGATGGCAAAGCGAATGTGATCCGTATCAGTCCATTGGCCCCGCTGGCACCCAATACCAAATATCTGGTCATTATGCTCGACAGTATCAAAGATACTGAGGGAGCTGCGCTGACGCCATCAGCCGAATATCTGGCAGCAGAACAAGCCACTGATAATGCCGATCCGCTCAACAAGGTTGTACATACCTGGCAGGCTTTTGCCAAGCACGTACTGCCGACCTTAAATAAGGGTGAATTTACGCAGCAGACTAAGCACATCGCGTATGCCTATACCTTTACCACCACTCGCAGCCCATTGGATTTATTGGCATTAGCCAGCCCCAAAGCAGCATTAATGGCAGAAGGCTACTCTGCAACTCAAGCTGATAACGCACAAGCCCGCACACCACTGCCCGCGGATGAACTGCCGCAACCACGCACTGTGGGGCTGATCCGTCACAATTTGCAGTTTATGGATTTATTTGCCCCTTTTATTAAGCAAGTTGGGCAATTACTGGATAATTTAGATCCCAGTACTGTCGCCTATGTTTTAAATGTGCCGGAAGATGAAGTTAAAGGGAAATTAGCCAGTGTGAAATCCGCATTGGGCGCGAGTAAATATGTAGGTTTGTTATTTAATAAAGGCATGGGGTTTCCAGCGGTAACCTTTAGTCAGGGCTATATTGACCTGCCTTATTACCTCCAAGCCCCAAAAAAAGATGAGCAGGGGCACGTCACTCAAGCATCACTGAACCAGTTTGATCAGGATCAGTGGGCGGCGGAGCCAGGTACGAATAATAACCTTAATACCCGCAATACCTCGCCCTACCCCGCGCAAAAAACCACTGAGCGAGTGCCTTTCTTAGTGACAGTCCCATCAACAGATAAGCCTGCAAATGGCTGGCCTGTAGTGATTTTTCAGCACGGTATTTTTGGTGATCGCAGTAACAGTATTTCCACCGGCATTGCCCTAGCTTCCCTGTGTAAAACGCACAGACAAGGAAATAAGTGTTTTGCCACGATTGCCATGGATCTGCCTCTGCACGGTATTGCCCCCACCCTTGATGCCATGGGCTTTAAAGTTCCATCACCTTTTATTGGCTTTGGTATGCATTCCCTGCGTGAACAATTAGCAGAACAGATCAAGACCAATAAAGATGATGCTCAGCGCAAAGAATTAGAAAAAGAGTTGGCACAGGTCAACACCATCGGTGAACGTCATTTTAATGTTACCCGAGACGATCAAGGCAACGTTATCCCAATGCAATGGGATGGTCTTAACGGCCCGGTAGGTAACTCAGGTTCAACCTTCATGAACTTTGGTAACTTTATCAGTCAGCGTGATCGTATGCGTCAAGCTGTCTCCGACTTACTGAATCTGAATGCTAGTCTGAAAAATATTGATATTGACGGCGATGGACAGCCTGACTTTGATACCAGCCAGGTGTATTTTGTCGGCCATTCTCTCGGCGGTATTTTAGGTATGCCATTTGTGGCGGTGAACAACAACCCACAAGTGCAGAAATTCAATACCGAATTACCAAAAATCCGCGCAGCAGGTCTGCTGACTACCGGCGCGGCAATTCCTAAGTTATTGGAAAATTCCCCTAGTTTCCGGCCAACCATTGCCAAAGCATTTGCGTCAATGAATCTGGAATTTGGCAGCGCTGCATTAGAGCAATACCTGTATCGTATGCAGAATGTGATTGATGGTGCAGACTCAATTAACTTTGCCTCACTGCTGAAGCAATCCAATACTCCTCTGTATATGGCGGAAGTGGTTGGTGGCGCGCCGGTCACTGATACTGATGGCTATCAAGTGTATTCTGACAATGGTGAACCGCAATTCACGCCAGGGGATCAAACTATCCCAAACAGTGCTGACAACAAACCAACAGCGCCATTGGATCATGGACTGGCTGCGCCGCTGGCAGGGACTGAACCTATCATCCATTTACTGGGTATGACAGGTGTTCAAGGGCGAGACGGAGATACCGGACAACGCTTTACCGTAACCCCACAACAGGCAGATACGCCGCTGCGAGTTGTCTCACGCTTTAATCAAGGCAGCCATATTATGCCGGTAATCGCACTGGATAATTACAAGCGTTTGTATGCCGATAATAAAGGACTGATTGACTATGCAATGAAGAATGGCTTAGGCATGTCAGATATTATGACGCTGGCGCCATACTTGCCTCAGGCAAAAGATTCATTGGAACGCTCAGCCGGACTCTTCATTGAAATGAGTGGCGAAGTCAGTGACTTCTTTTCCCATAACGGTGAATCGATGCAGGTACAAAAGGCCGGTTATCTGAGCACCAAAGAGCCTTATCAAAACGTTAAGCCAGCGACCAAAATCAGTTCAGATGAACATGCAGTCAGAACCTGTGAGGCAGGCACGAGCTGTATTATCGATGATAGTGATGCTGCATTTGCCAAATATGGCAGCAGCTGGATAGAAAAAACTGATCGCAGCACTGCGCTGAACAATAATTATGCGTTTGCTAAAGATGCCAGTGACTCAGCCGCTTGGTGGTTTAAGGTAAAACAGCCGGGCACATACCATATCAGTGTCAGAGCTCCGTCTGATTTTGCCCAATCCAGCAGCTATTTCTCTGCTAATGATGCAACAACCGGTGCGCTGTACCATGTGTATTCAACATTAGGAGAATCACCAAATCACCTGTTTAATATGGTAAAAGGGGTCAATAACCCTGCACCATTCGACTATCCATTAATGCCGGATGGCGAATATATTTCTTTGGGGACCTATGTCTTCAAGGATACCAATCAGTCTTACAAGGTCACGGTTCACAACCGCAGCGCTGAAAAAATGCTCAAAGGACCGCTGATTGTCGATGCCGTCAAAATCGAGTTTATTTCTGCTGATGTAGGAACATCGAAACTGCATGTTGAAGATAATGCAGGAAAGTATCTGCAAGTCTCTCTGAACAATAATATCACTGCTGAAAAAACACGCATCTCAGCACCATCTGATATCAAAGAAGCCGACTTTTATCGTCAGCGAGCATTGAGTCAAATTAATGCAATTCAACAGGCTGCAGCGTCAGGGGATCTCAATCCAACTGAGATCAACCAAATGAAACAGCAGCTTGAACAGATTGGTAATGTCTATAATCAAGCCCTAGATGTAGAACAAGTGCTACAACAAGCAAAAGCGACGATAACCCAATTGGCTATCCACCCAATTGGCGGAAGTTATCCTGCTAATGCCATTTCTCAGGCCGCATTGGCATTAGGCAACATCCGCAGTAAAGTGCATCAATCAACGCTAGATAAGGCTGAGGTAACTCAATTTATCTCTGCTATCAATAACGTTGTTGAGCACTTTAAAACGACCTTTGTTGCTAAAACTTGCAGTGATAAAACCCTCGTTTGTGTAACAACATCCCCCGATGGCACACTTATGAATTACAGCAGTGTCGGATATAAAGCCAGTAATAAAGGTGAATTGAAATCCAAGCCTTATCATCAGTTAGGGAAAAGCTATATGTACTATGGTACAGCTGGCACTACAGCAGACTGGACTATTGAGGTAACGGAAAGCGGTAAATATCATTTCCAAATCAACAGCCCGGGTGGATTTTATAACAGAGATGGTTACGGCTCAGACAAAACGGTTTACAACCTGATTGATCAAACAGATCACAGCATTGTAGGCAACACTACACTAGATCTTTACTACAACTATTATAGTTATGATATGCCTAGAGCCAATTTTGACAGTCAACTCATCGCAGGTCATAAATATACGCTAGAAGTCAGTGGGGTCTATAGACGTTACGGTATTGCTGTCGATACGGTAAAAGCAACCTTCGTACAATAATCTGCTGAAGTAATAAAAAAGCGCCTTAACGGCGCTTTTTTATTACTCGCAAATTGTTTAACAAGAGATTCAACTGTCCGCAGCGGGTGTTTTTATTCCCATTACCGCAACGTATAACAGCGGGATCACGATCAAGGTCAACCCTGTAGCAAACAGCAAACCGAACATAATGGTTACCGCCATACTTTTAAAGAACGGATCAAACAGTAAAGGCGCAACGCCCATAATGGTTGTCAGTGCGCCCAATACCACAGGTCTTGCCCGGCTAAGGGCCGCACTGACCACGGCGTCAAACCTATCTCGCCCTGCCGCAATCTCATTATCTGCCTGATCCACCAGTACAATGGCATTTTTCACCATCATACCTATCAAGCTAAGAAAGCCCAGTGTTGCCATAAATTCAAATGGTGTCTGGAATAACACCAATCCAACCACAACCCCGATAACAGCAAGTGGCACAGTCAGCCAGATCACCAAAGGCTGGCGCAGCGCATTAAACATAAAGACCACGGCAAGGATCATGGCAGTAAAGCCATAAGGCGCGGAAATAACCAAGCCCTGATTGGCCTCGCGGGATGCCTTATATTCACCATGCCAAGTCAACTGGTAACCGGGAGGCAACGCCATAGCGTCAATTTTATCCCGTATCGCCGCAAACGCATCATTAGTCAGTACCCCGGGAGCCGGATCGGCTTGCACCAAAATGGTCAGGATACGGTCGATACGCCGTAACATGGCATCTTGCCAGATAACATCAACCGAGCTCACCAGTTGAGATACCGGGATCATCTGCCCAGACTGTGGGCTGAATACCGCGGTATTTTCAATGGCTCGCTGATGGCTGCGTTCTGTAGCCGGCGCCCTGACCACAATGGGGATCAATTCATCATGTTCCCGATAGACGCCGACCTGTCGGCCAGTTAATGTCTGAGCTAATGCCTGATTGACCTCAAAGGAAGTCAATCCTAATTGCTGCAAGCGACTGTCAATATAATCCGGTCTTGCCACCGGCACCTGTTGTCGCCAGTCATCTTGCACAGCAATCAGCATTGGCTCTTCACGCATCAAGGCTTTCGCCTGCTCAGCTAATTGCCGCAGTACCCGCGCATCCGGGCCGCTAAACCCGGCTTCGATTTTTTTGCCTCCGCCTCGGCCTAACATAAACTTCCACACTTTTACCGAAGCATCGGGAAAAGCATCACTCAATTCATGCTGCAATGTTTCTAGCAAGCCACTAATTTGTCGGTAATCAGCCACATCAACCAACAATTGGCCATACGCGGAATTAGGGTATTCTGGGGCATAGGTCAACATAAAACGTAAACCACCGCCGCCGGCAAAGGCGGTAATATTGCCCACACCCTCTTGCCGGGCAACATGCTGTTCCATCTCCGCCAATACCTTCGCCGTATGCTGGATATCCGTTCCTTGAGGCAAGTACATATCCACCACAAACTGTGGCCGTTGAGAATCTGGCATAAACCCGGGCGGAATTTGTCCCATGCCACTGATGCCAGCCAATAACAGACCGATTAAGAGTACTGCGATGGTTTTTCGATACTGCAACGCCAACAAAAGTAATCGACGATAGCCAGCCAGGATCCGCCCAGATTGCGGCTTAGCTTGTGGGCTCACCGTTAAAAACCGCTGACATAGCATGGGCGTGACCGTAATGGCAAACAACCAGCTCAGCAGCATGGAGTAACAAATTACCCAAAATAGCGAACCGGCATATTCCCCCATATCACTGGGTGACAGCCCAATGGCACTGAAAGCTAAAATACCTACGATGGTACCACCCAGCAGCGGCCAAATAGTAGATTGCACAACCTCTTCAATGGCCTGCTCTCGCGCTTGACCTTGCTGCAAACGCACCAGCACACCGTCAGTGACCACAATGGCATTGTCCACCAGCATGCCCAGCGCAATAATCAGCGCGCCAAGCGAAATCCGCTGCATGGCAATATCATCAATCAACATAATAATCAGGGTACCGGCTACGGTTAGCAGCAACACAAAGCCGATAATAATGCCGCTGCGTACCCCCATAAAAATCAGCAAAACCAGAAATACAATCACGACCGCCGCAATCAGATTATCAACAAAATCGGCCACTGAGCTACGCACAGAATCTGATTGCAGTGAAATGGGGTGCAGCTCCATGCCGATGGGACGCAAGCTGTCCAACTCGGCCAACCGCGCCTTAACGGCATCCCCCATTTCCACCACATTACCGCCGCTAATATTAGAGATCCCCAGCCCGATTGCCCGCTGGCCGTTATAGCTCATCAGTAATCGCGCTGGCTGCTGATAATCCTGATACACCTCGGCAATATCCGCCAAATGCACCACTTTGCCATGATTACCCAATGCAATCGGCATCTGTTTAAGGCGATCAAAATCAGCCACACTGCGCTGAGGCATTACGGCAATGCGCATGCTGCCCGCGGTAAAATCACCGGCTGTGGCCACCAGATTTTGCTTTTGCAGCACCTGATAAACCTGATTGGCCGAGACACCGAAACGTTCCAGTTTCTGGGCTGAAATCTCGACAAAAATCTGCACCTGTTTTTCTGCTAAGGTTTGGGTTTTTGCCACACCGGGAACCAGTGCTAATTCCCGCCGCAACATATCAACATACTGCTGCAATTGTCGGTCACTGTAACCATCAGCGGTAACGGCATAAAACAGCGCATACACATCAGCAAAATCATCGTTCACTATTGCAGGCCCTGCGCCGGGTGGTAAAGCCCGCTGCGCATCGGTGATCTTGCGCCTGAGCTTATCCCAAATCTGATCCAGCTCGGCTTTTGTGCCGGAGAAAGCCAACGCCATTTCAACGGTGACCTCCGACATACCGGGTTTAGAAACCGAGGTGACCTCCTTTAATTCCTGCAACGACTGCACAGCACTTTCAATCACATCCGTCACTTCATCAGCCACCTCCTGCGCGGTAGCGCCAGGGTAAGGCGTCGTGATGACCGCCTGACGGATAATAAATTCCGGATCTTCAAAGCGACCGAGCTTTTGATAACTCAGATAGCCACCCAACAACAGGAGCACAATAATGACCCACAGACTGGTGCGTTTTGCGATGGCATAACGGGCAATATTCATCAGCTAGCCCCTTTAATATCCACAGGCCGGATCTGCAAGCCACTGCGCAGGGCTGCAACACCGGCAATCACCACCTTATCCCCGAGTGATAAACCGGAATCAATCACCACCCGCTCACCCAGTAATTGACCCACTGTCACCTGCTGTTGCTGCACTCTGGCGTCTTTTCCCACTAACCAAACAAACTGACCACCAATATTGTCAGATTGCACTGCAGACAAGGGCACTGTCAGTAATGATGCCGTGGTCGAGGTTCCAGGCAGCACTTGCACACTCATCCCCGGCAACACGTTCACACCTTGACGATCGGTAAAAGTCATTACTACCTCATAGGTCTGAGTCTGGGGATCTGCATCGCTGGAAAAATATTTGAAGGTCAGCGGTAGCGGTGGATGGGTAATCCCTTCCAATTTCGCCAACGCGGTTTTGTGACGTTGCCCAGATTGCAAGAATAATTGCGCTGGCACATGCAGTACAACGTCTAATTCATCCAGATTGTGCAGCACTAATACCGGTTGATTCGCCTGCACCTGGGTGTAGTTATCGGTCAGACGCCGGGCCACAACACCGGAAAACGGGGCCGTTAAGGTTGCATTAGCTAGATTGCGCTTTGCATCCTGATATTGGTTATGGCTCAGCGCTTTAGCAGTTTCCAGCTGTTCCAGTTCTGCTTGAGAAATGACCCCGGACTGACGGAATAGCTCTGCACCACGCTGATGATCCGCCTGAGCCTTACGGTACTGGGCTGCGTCAGAATCCAATGCCAACTTAAATTCCTGTTGATCCAACTGCGCCAGTACTTGACCTGCTGTGACCTTATCCCCTTCCTGTACATTTAGCCGCATCAAATTGCCATTTAACCTAAAGGCTAACTCGGCGCGCTGCGCTGGCTGCACGACGCCACTGAAACTCAGCCCATGCATGTCATCCCCGCTAAGGGTTTCAACCATGGCTGGTCGGGCGGCCGGCGCGGCTTGCAGTGCAGTGGACTTTACCGCGCCTTGCTGAGATTTGACTGACTCATCACCGCCACAGGCGGTTAACAGCCCCAAACCTGAGATAAAAACCAATACGGTAGGGGATAATAAGGTATTCACTGACTGCTCCATCAAACTGTGACAGCCTTGATGTTAACAAGCCGCGTTTTCCCTCCAAGTCAGCACTTTGTGAGCGCCCGCATAAAATCAAATATTTATCAGTACATTAGCAACACTATTTACATAATTGTTGTCAATAAACAAAAAACTAGTAATAAAATTGGGAGGATTCTGAAGCTGAAGAGACAAACTGAAATACTCATTGATAAAAATGGCTAAAGACAGCTATACCCTCTGTTATCAGCAGGGATACACTGCCAATAAATCTCAGCGGAAGCTAAAAAACTAAGAGATTAAGAGACTAAAAGAGATAAGCGCAAAGCCCAAAAGATAACCATATTACAATCGCGCCCGTTATCTTTAACTCTAGTAACGTTAATCCCCGACAGAGCATGGCTCTGCCGGGGATTTAGCCTATTACCCTAGCACATCACCATTGTGAGTTTTCTGGATACATACCTATCCTTGCAGTGAAATAAGCAAAGTGACTCATGGCTGTAACGCTACTCTAGGCTGGCTTGCATACCATAACGCCACATCTTTGATCTGTGCCATGGTTAACCCGGTTGCTTGGGCCTGCATAATCGGGTTTACCCGAGCGGCAGTTTGAAAGGACAACAGCTGTTTGACCAAATACGCCGGCTGCTGCCCTGCCAAGGCCGGATATTGCGGCATCAACTTGAGCATGGCGCTGCCATGACAAGCTTCACAGCGAGTCTGAGCCAAAATCTTACCCTTAGCGACATCAGCCTGATGCGACAGTAGCGTCTCTGGCAGTGTAAGATCCAGTTTGATCAATGCCTGATTAAACTGATTGTGAGCCAATGGCGCAGCAACAGCGGGCAATACATTCCCCAGCCACAAGAGCAACCCACAAACAGCTAGTTTACTCAGCCATGCTTGGCGTGATCCCTTGGTAAATTGTTTTATCATGGCTACTCCTCGGCCTGTGGCATTGGGGGTTGCTGCTCAGGGCGCAATGGCATGCGCCGGAAGCGACTCATATCAACCTGTTTTTCGCCATAATTAGCAACCAAGTAATCCAGCACTGGCTCCCAAGTATCAGATAACTGCCATAACCCCTGGGTATCAATCATCCATTGCAGCGTCTCACGCCACACCTTACGATTACCTGGATTTTGCGCAATAATGGCACTGGTATGGCAAGCATTACACTGCCCTCGCACCAATTCCCATCCTGGCGCCATGATCAGTTGAGAAGTGGGATCAACCGGATACTGGGCTTCGGTTGCTAGGGCAACGGGAGTTGTCAGCGGTAATAGCAATACTGCACAAATGCCAAGATATCTCGCCCTATATGCGCCATAAAGTCGCCTACCTTGATGCCAAGTCCGCCATAAAGATCGTGTCAGAGTCATCATCACACCACCCTCACCGCGATGCGGTGACAGCCATTAAACAGATAACCTTTGGGATTCCACTGAGGTTGAACAACCGGTTGTGTCACCCCCTGATCATCCGTCGCCCGAGCCCAAATTTCATAATAACCAGCTTTAGGCAGATCCAGTGACAGACGCCACTGCTGCCAAGCCGTTTTATTCGCCGGGCGCGTCAAACTGGTCTGATGCCAAGTCGCACCATAATCAAAACTCAGCTCCATCTTCTTCACATCACGCATCCCCGCCCAGGCATGCCCGCGCACTTCCAGCGGCTGACCTAATTTAATTTCTGTTCCGGTTTGAGGGTAAGTGATTAAGGATTTCACTATCATCTCCTCGATGATGTCAAAATCTTTATTGGCGACTTTTTCACCCGGTGCCACCGGATAATCTGGCACGCTGTAAGCCGGAGCCGCCATCTTCTTACCATCATGCACTTGGTTACGAATACTGATCCCGGTTGCTGATTTATGGGAAACAGAGCCTGGCCGTCCACCAAACACAATACGCAGCGGATAACCGTGCATATAGGGAATATCCTCACCATTCATGGCCCAAGCGATCAAGGCATCATCTTCCAGCGCGGCCGCAATTGGAACCCCGCGGGAGATTGCCGGACCTTTGCCGCTCAGATGTTTATCCACACCATGATGGCCGGTATACACGGCATCATCTTTTACACCACAGTCCTTCAACACATCCCGTACCAGCACCCCGGTCCATTCTGCGCAAAACACCGCGGCATTACTCCACTGATTACCTTTAGCATTGGGGTAAAATTCACTGCGGCTATTGCCGCCACATTCAATGGTAAGTTTGCGGGTATGATGGGTAAAACGGCTTTTCAACTCTGCTAGCGTGTAAGTTTTCGGATTTTTGCAAGACTCGCCGTCAACAGTAAACGTCCATTTCTGCGGATCAATATTGGCAAAATCAGGCAATTTACCATTCCAGCGAATAAAGGCTACATCTGCTGGGGTGGTAACAGGATCCAGCATATGTTCAGCTGGCTGGGCATTAACAGGGTTGGTATTGAGTACATGAAAATAATCTGGCAACTGCGAGGCACTTTGCCAAGTCAGTGAACTGATATCCAATGGCACAAATCCCAGTGGACGGTTAGCAGCAAATACCCAATTAACCGGGAGCATTGCGGCCACAGAGCTGGCAACGGCCCCTTTTAAAAAATAACGTCTGTCGATAGCCATTTTATTTGTCCTTATTATCAGCTATTGCCCGCGCAAAATAACGGGAGAGATGATCAATATCCTGCTCGGATAATAACCGTGCAACTTTAGTCATGGTCGGATCCGGGCGTGCACCAGATTTAAAGGCTTGTAACTGCACCGCCAGATAATCACTATTTTGCCCCGCTAAGTGAGGAATACTGCTAAATGCACTAACACCCGTTTCACCATGGCAGGCCTGACACATATCCAGCAATTTGTTATATTGCTCAGTGTCTGGTTTCGCATCAGCGCCAGCCACTGCATAGGAAGAGCTTAATAACAAGCTGCAAATAAGCAGTCTGTACCTGCTGTTATTATTATATTTACTGAACATATCCAACCTTATTTTCTACCTAGCTAATACTTGTCTCTATATTTCCCACCGCAATTTAATGCTCATTACTATATACATCTATTTTTATATGTACTTAAAGATTAATTCAAATAGACAATTGAATTAATCCATTAAATACAGAAAACCATATGATTTACTTTATATTAACAGGATAAAACAATTACCAAGTAATAAAATTCATATGAATAGTAACTACAGCAGCAATAGATATAAAAACCTTATCATTGAAGATAACTAAATAATGAATTTATATATCCAATACAAACTACTGATAAATATTCAAATCACATATATCCCAAACTCTACTTCATCATTACTGATTTACAGTATTCAATCAATACGTTCAATACGTTACTTTTATATACTGCACTGCAGTAAATAATTACACCTGATGATTGTTATATTGCTAATATATTGCGAGCAGTTAATCAATAATAATTAATCGCCAGTAATTTTATTTATCGTCAGCTTACGCATTTCATTGCTTGATGCAACTCACAAAACAGCTTGAATTACCGTGCAGAATCACATTAACAAAGCTAAAAACTTATCAAAAAATATCAAATCTGTGCGCTAACACTAAGATTTTCTGGGCTTGCATTGGGGCTGGTATAAATACAATATCCTGATATTATCTATAACTATAGATACACTTTGATACTGATATAGCGTGTTTTTTACAGTTCTAAAAATAAAATTCGCCTCACTATGCTACTGCATTAACAATATGCTGCAAAGTTGAATCAACATCATAGCGTATATAATGACCAACCAAGCTTAATTAATTACATAATAGTAAATTGAAATGACTGTTATATTTAGCCATCAATATAATGCTGCTCTCTGTATTGATATAACACGCTTGCTGTTTAGGTTATGCTATGAAATCCGTCTAATACTCATGACATAACGTGCTAGTTATCAGGGTTAATTTAACGTTGAAGTTAAAGTTAAAGTTAAAGTTAAAGTTAAAGTTAAAGTTAAGTCTTATCATCTGAAACACATTATCAATGACTGAATAGAATAACAATCAGTACCGATAACCCTGTGTTCGCCCACAGAAATGCCTTAATCACAAACGATTCCCAAGCAAGCTGTATTGCACCAGTAAGTCAGTTCTGTTGCATGTTGAACCTATATTGATGGCAAAGCGAAAAAATGGCTGATTAAAAAACATTTAAAAATAATTGGTTAGAGATTTTATCTTACTTTTAACCCAACTAAAGGTTAAAAATTTGTTAACTTTGCCGATAACAAGATATATTCTGTACCAAAGCAACATATTCAACTGGACAAATCGCACTCAATAGTTTTTTATATCGAGCGAACAATCATAACGTCTTGTTTTTGATGATTATCACTACCAACTTATTGAAATAAAAGGTTGATATAAAAGAAATACCAAGATTGAACAACTGGGTGTGTCGTATTTAACCTCACAACAAACAGGAAGGCCATTGATGAACAAAACACTCTGCGCTGCAATCGCGCTCTGTTTTTCCGCCCCATCTCAGGCAGAAACCCTACTGTTTAAAGATGCTGACAGGAGTATTAGCCTTGGAGGGTACGCCGATATCCGCCTGTTAAATACAGACAGCACCACAGAGGTGGTCAATGGTACCTCTCGCATTAGTCTTAATTTTGCCCATAAAATCGATCACAACTGGCAAACTGCAGCCAGTATGGAGTGGGGAGTCAATCCCTTTGGGGATGTCGGCCTGGTTTATAACAAAGAAAGCCAATTTACTGCGCAAAACGATCAAGTTTTCAATAATCGTCTGGCTTATGTCAGCCTCAGCCATCAAACATATGGCCAATTAAGTTTCGGTAAGCAATGGAGCGTCTGGTATGACGTGACCGGCAATACGGATAATGCCTATGTCTGGGGTGGTGCAGCTTCTGGGGTCTATACCTTGGATGGTTCTGGAGGGATAGACGGTACCGGCCGAGCCGATCGCGCATTACAGTATCGTCAGCAATGGGGCAAACTAAGCCTGGGTCTGCAAACACAGCTACAGCAAAACAGCATTGATGTCTCCGCATTTAATAGTGCTGATAGCACGTTAAATTATGACGACACTTTCGGCGCCTCTTTAAGTTATCAAATCAATGACAACCTTAGCGTAGCAATTGGCGGTAACCATGGTGAATTCAGTGGCTATAATGGTGCCAGTAAGCTACCCATTAATGCTAATGATGAAATCTACGGTATTGGCGTGACCTGGGGTAACCTCTCTGACGGTTGGTACCTAGCCGCCAATTATAATATGAACAAATTCCATGATACCGATGCTAATGGGCATCTGCTCCCTGAAGCGTATGGTATAGAGGCATTTGTCGCTTACAGCTTTGACTCAGGACTGCAAACCTATGCGGCCTATAACAATCTAGATGCTAGTGATCCGTATAGTTTTCCGGTTAATAACAATGGGGTCATTAACATGTCGACAGTCAGCCAATCACAAGCGCAGTATTTGATCTTCGGCAGTGTCTATGTGTGGGATCCTACCTTATTGACCTATGTCGAAACTCAGCTGGATTTCAGTAACTATGTTGTCGACGGCGTTAAAGCTGAACGAAATAATGGCGTCGCCATCGGAATACGTTACACCTTCTAGTGCTGTTATCAACCAAACAAGTGGCATCATAATCAATGGTGCCCTTACGGCAGTAAATCCCCTGCTAGGACTCAATCGATATCAGTAATAAAGATTGCCACTAATAAAAAGCTGCAGAGGACATCCTCTGCAGCTTTTAGTTTTTAGCCAATCACTTTATTGTACTGCTTTTTCAATAACCACTTGGTATTAGCAATACACTCAACCGCATCAATCTTGCCGACCTTTACCCCAAGGATTAAATGGCTGACCTTCAACTTGATGCTTATCCTCCCGCAAACT
Source organism: Shewanella sp. NFH-SH190041 (assembly GCF_024363255.1). Taxonomy (NCBI): domain Bacteria; kingdom Pseudomonadati; phylum Pseudomonadota; class Gammaproteobacteria; order Alteromonadales; family Shewanellaceae; genus Shewanella; species Shewanella sp. NFH-SH190041. The sequence continues at coordinate 1,747,910 of NZ_AP026070.1, read as the reverse complement.
AGCACTTCGCGGTGTTGTGCGGCTCTGGCCCGCGCGATTATCTATCTTGGTATCGCTTGACCCCGTAAAACCGAGAGCCTTTCCCCGGCTATCTCGCGGTTCATTAGACCGACGTTGATTTTGCTTATCCGTACGCTGCCGGCTTCCCGCTTTTGCCTCAATCTGGCGGTTTTGATATTTCGTCTTAGCAAGATCTGCACTGTCTGTGCTGTCAGTCGCAGATTGCCAAGGTGATGCATCAGCAGCTCCCCCCTGCGACCTCTGCGACTTAGGGGCTTGGTCGCGAGCACCTGAATTACCGGTATGACCATGATTATTTCGAGAAGATACTGATCCGCTACCCAATCGGGGTTGGGGTTTAGGCTGTGGTCGAGACGGCGTATCTGTCCCCTGGGCATCTTGACGACGTGATTTAGGCACATAGTTTAATATCGATACCGGCACAGGCTTACGCGGCGCAAACCCCTCTACCTCAACACGAGTAAGCAAATGCCCTAGACGCGATTCAATCATGCACAGATTTTTAAAATCATCCTTGGACAATAATGACACCGCCTCCCCCTGTTGACCGGCCCGGCCTGTTCGGCCAATACGGTGGATATACTCATCTGGAGGGAATGGTAAATCGTAATTCACCACTCTGGGCAGATTATCAATATCGATCCCTCGGGCGGCAACCCCTGTCGCCACCAAATATTGAATGGCGCCGGATTTAAAATCTGCCAGTAACTGTTCCCGCACCGCCTGACTGCGACCACTGTGAAAGCTCTCAGCAACAATGCCACGCTTGGCTAATTGCTCTACCAATTTGGCGGCGCCATGTTTGGTTTCAATAAAAATTAAGCTCTGCTGCCAGCCCCGAGTCTGGATCAGGTGGGCTAACAGGGCAGATTTCTTATCTTTATCTACTGTGACGAGCCATTGCTCAATCTCGGTTTTACTTGGCATCGCCATCGCTATTTCCACCGGATTAGCAATCGCCGTTTTCGCCAATGCACGCACACGAGGAGATAAGGTTGCAGAAAAAAGGAGATTCTGACGCTCAGATGGTAACCGCTCGAGAATACGGTTGATATCATCAATAAAGCCCATATCCAACATACGATCGGCTTCATCCAGCACCAACATGGTCACTTCTTCAAAATACACCGCCCGCTGAGAATACATATCCAGCAACCGACCTGGCGTTGCCACCAAGACATCAACCCCATCGATTAACTGCTGTTTTTGCGCCGCGATCCCTGTACCACCATACATTGCCATAATTTTCAGTGGCAACCCTACAGCAAACTGCTGCAGATTACTCGCCACTTGCGCCACTAGCTCCCGGGTAGGCGCCAACACCAACGCCCGAACCCGCTTTTTGCGTTGGGTCTGGCCGCCAGCCAAAACCTGCAGTAACGGCAAACCGAATGCGGCCGTTTTTCCGGTACCCGTTTGGGCAGCGGCCAATAAATCCCTTCCCTGCATAACGGCTGGAATCGCTCGCTGCTGGATCGGTGTTGGTGATTGATAACCCAGCTCAGCAACGGCTGATACCAGGGCCGGGGATAATCCAAGCTTGGCAAATAACATAGTAATTCCGCACAAATGCACCCAGAAAACGGTGCCACTAAAAATGGGGCGGCATTCTACCACGGAATACCTATATCAATAATAGAACCCCGAGAAAATCAACTTTTCACATCTCAATGGCGTTAAATCACACCGATATCCTTTAAATGGACGATGTTAATATGAGGATAAAAATCATGCTAATGACTGCTTCTTTTACTCCTAATAGTTTGAAATCATTAGCTGTCATTAAAAATGCATATCAGTAATGACATAGTGGCTGTGCTGTTGTTATGCACAGGGAATTGTATCTAAGACAATTGCCGAATCTTTCGGTTTTTTAATCAATATTGTTCTAACAACAGGTCTATCTATGCAAAAACTTGCCCTCATTACCGGTGCCAAAGGTGGAATCGGTTCCGCTATAACCAAACAACTTGTAAAGGATGGTATCAAAATCATCGCAACTTACAGTAAAGGACAGCGTGAAACAGCACAAGCTTGGTTTGATGAAGCAGGTTTCACTTCTACCCAGGTTATTTTATTTGAAATGGATATCACCGACAGTCAACATTGCCGGGAGCAATTATTTGCTATTACAGAGCAATACGGGGTGATTGATATTTTAATCAATAATGCAGGTATAACTCGGGATTGTGCATTTAAAAAAATGTCAGCCGAACAATGGCACCAGGTCATCAATACCAATCTCAACAGCCTCTTCAATGTTACCCAGCCTCTGTTCGCCGCTATGTGTGAAAAAGGAGGTGGCCGAATCATCAATATTTCCTCTGTCAATGGGCTAAAAGGCCAATTTGGTCAAACTAATTACAGTGCAGCTAAAGCGGGAATGATTGGTTTCAGTAAAGCGCTGGCATTGGAAGGCGCTCGAAGTGGTGTAACGGTAAATGTCGTCGCCCCAGGTTATACAGCAACCCCCATGGTGCAAGCAATTCGTCAAGAGGTGTTAGACAATATCGTTGAGAGTATTCCCTTAAAGCGTCTCGCAACACCAGAAGAAATCGCCACAGCAGTCAGTTATCTGGCTGGTGAAGGGGGAGCATATATAACTGGAGAAACCCTCTCGCTTAATGGTGGCCTTTATATGCACTAATAACGGCTTTTAATGGATCTTCTCTTCTGAACTCAAAATACGTTAAGCCATTAGCTTAGCCAGAAGAGATGTAATGGCGATAATAAGAGGAAATACTATGTATACAGAAATGTTCAAACTCTTTTCTGAACAAACAGAAAAAACCTTAGCACCACTGAATAAATTCAATTGTTTATTAGCTAAACACGTAGAGCAAATGACTCAATTGCAACTCAATGCAATGAAATCATATGGCGAACTGGGGTTATCACAGTTTAAAGCGGCTAGTGAAATTAAAGATATTAATTCTATGGTAGCGTTTAATGGTCAACAACTTGCCAATCTCAATAAGCTATCTCAACAGTTAATTGATGATAGTAATCAAATGCAAACTATTGCTAAATCTTTTAAAGAAGATATCGACAAATTAACATCAGACAATATTAAAACAGCAACTAAAGCATAATGTTGTTCCGCCCCTAGTGCTGTACTAGGGGCATTTATCTTAACAAGGATGTGATTATGTTTCCCCCTTTCTTTGTTGACTATCTCAAAGATATGCAGCAAGCCCAACAAACATGGTGGCAGAATTATCAGACAGAAACACCTCAGAGTAATGGGGTGAACTATGCGATGCAACAGCTTAATCTTGCCGATAATATGAATCTTTTTTCTGCAGCATCAGCGCAGCCTGAAAGCACCATGCAGATACAACAACAATGGTGGGAAACACAGTTACAAATTTGGCAACAGTTAATGGCAGGCAATACTGATCACGACATTGTCCAGCCAGCTAAAGATGATAAACGCTTTCAGGCACAGCAATGGCAACAACCTTGGTTTAATTTTATCAAACAATCCTATTTGCTTTATGCCGCCAGCCTCATTAAAACAATTGATAGCTTAAAAGATCTAGAACCCAAGAGTAAGGAACGCTTGTTATTTTTTACTCGCCAAATGCTCAATGCTATGTCACCCAGCAATTACATCATGAGCAATCCTGAATTACTGCAATTAACCTTGGCACAGCAAGGGCAAAATCTATTTAAAGGGATGGCACAGTTGCAGCAAGATATTGATGCCAGCAATGATATTCTAAATATTGCCATGACAGGTAAACAGGCATTTACGCCGGGTAAAGACGTGGCGGCAACACCAGGACAAGTGGTGTTTACCAATGAATTATTTGAGCTTATCCGTTACAGCCCGCAAACAGAGACCGTTTTGCAGACCCCGTTGTTGTTTGTGCCGCCATTTATCAATAAATATTACATCCTCGATTTAAGTGCCAAAAATTCCATGGTGGACTGGCTAGTTAAGCAGGGACACAGTGTATTTTTGATCTCCTGGCGTAACCCGGGCAAAGCCCAACAGCATTTGTGTATTGATGACTATGTTCTTGAGGGGGTAAATCGCGCCATTGATGCCGTGCTCAGCATCAGTGGCCAATCACAATGTAATGCAGCCGGTTACTGTATTGGCGGTACGTTACTGGCCATGACACAGGCCTATCTCGCCGCTAAACGGATGAAGCCGAGGATTAAATCTGCCAGCTTTTTTACTACCTTGTTGGACTTTTCCCAACCCGGTGAACTTAGCGCATATATTAATGACACGCTGATCCAAGCCTTGACGGTACAAAACAATGAGCGGGGATATTTTGATGGTCGCAGTCTCAGTGCCACGTTCAGTTTATTGCGAGAAAACAGCCTTTATTGGCACTATTACATCAAGCATTATTTAAAGGGTGAAAGTCCGGTGGATTTTGACCTATTGTTCTGGAACAGTGACAGCACCAATGTGGCCGCGCAGGTACATAATTTCTTACTACGCCAGCTCTATCTTGACAATCAACTGGTTAATAAGCGCGGCATCAAAATTGGTGGCGTCTATCTGGATCTGGCCAAAATCAGTCAGCCTAGCTGCTTTGTCTCAACGCGGGATGATCATATTGCTCTTTGGCAGGGTACCTTGCGCGGCGCCATGCAATTAGGCGGTGAGAAAACCTTTATTCTGGGAGAATCAGGTCATATTGCCGGTATTATCAACCCCCCAGCACAACAGAAATACGGTTTCTGGCAAGGCTCAGCGCTCACCGCTGGGGATGACAGTAACGACAGTGAGTTGCAAGCTGAACAATGGCTCAGTCAAGCCCATCATCAAAGTGGCTCCTGGTGGCCAAGCTGGCACCAATGGCTATGTGGTCATAGCCCGAAAAAACGCATCAAGCCACCCGCAGATAATCACGGGCAATACCCCAATCAGCGGCCCGCGCCGGGGCAATATGTGATGCAAACCCTGCCGATTAACGAGGCAAAAGCTAGCTTATAAACGACTATCACACTGACGTATTAAGGCTTAATGTCAATCAACAAGCTCAATCAAGGTGGGCATTTAGCCCGTCAGCTGTACTGAAGATAAAATTCCGTGCACTCTTAAGTCACTGTGCTCTTAAGTTACGGCACTCTTTACTCGTTGCACTATTGATTCCCAGCAATCTCTAATAGTGCATATTCAAAGCCTTAGCCCTTAACCACACTGCCGAGCCCATTCGCTCGGCAGCGTGTTTTTCAATACTGTATCAAGTGCTGTATTAAGTACTGTTTGCACGCAGCCATTCAAAGGCAAGCATTCACCGCTTCAAGTACCCGGGCAAAGGGATAGCGGCTCAACTGCCCAAATCCTGGCATTTTACCGGCCTTTAGCCGACCACTCAGTGGCGAGGAAATACCGCATAGAAAACGCGCTAAAGTACCGGCTGAGATGGCCAGCCCTTGTGCCTGCCCTGCTGCCTGCAACGGCTGACACCAAGTCTGCAAGGTATTTAATGGTGGCAGCGGGCTATCAGTCGGCGCAGGAAGAATCGCACCATGTCCCTGACAAACAGAGCAATGCCCACAGATATGAGGGGCTTGATGATCCGAAAAATAAGCCGCTAATCCATGGCTTAAACACTGCCGGCTTTCAAATAACGACAACATCTGGTGTATTCGTGCAATATCCCCTTGCTCTTTGGCAGCAAACAGCCCGGCCAACTCAGCCGTCAATTGCTGCCCTGCCGCCCCGTTAAGCTGCTGTGGCGCCGTCACCTGAAAAACCTCGGTCATCTGTTTGCTTTCTAATTCAATCCAGCCCTGCTCAGCAAAATAATCCAATGCAGCCACCGCCCGTTTACGTTCCGCACCATAAGCTTGCCACAGGGTAGTGAAATCTACCGTATGCCAAATCCGTGATTTTGCTGATGCACTAAATAGCGCCGACACAAACTGTTGGCGCTCGCCTTGAAATGCGGCGATGATCTGCGCCTCTGGGCGCAAACATTTAAAGCGGTAATCAGCAAAATAACTGTATTGTGGCGAAATAATGCCCTGCAACTCTAGATACACCAACAGGGTTTTCAGGGGCAATTGGCGAATATTACACTGCTGAGATAAGCGATTAATCATCACCTCCCACAGCCCTTGTTCATTGTGAGTGGCGATTTGGGCAATGACGGCTGCAATGGCCTCCGGCTCCGGCGTATCACCATAAATAAAGTTTTCCAACACCGGCAAGGTTTCACGGTTAGCTAATACGGTGCAATAAGCAGTGTTACCATCACGACCAGCGCGACCAATTTCCTGACTGTAATTCTCAATGGATTTAGGCAAATCGTAATGGATCACTGTGCGAATATCGGCCTTATCAACCCCCATGCCAAATGCAATGGTGGCCACAATACAGTCATATTCGCCGGCCATAAATCCCTGCTGTATCGTCCGGCGCAGTTCACTGTCCATACCGGCATGATACGCCTTGGCATTCATCCCCTGACGGCACAAAAAGTCTGCAACTGTGTCAGCGGTATGCTGCAACGTCACATAAACGATGGCAGGTTGCGGCAAAGTCGTTAGTTGTGCCAATAATTGCTCGTGTTTATCAGCTTCAGCACAAGGCTGCACCGCTAACGTCAAATTCGACCGGTAAAATCCGGTCACCACCACGTCATCCGGAGCAATCGTAAATTTTTGCTGCATATCGGCAATGACTTTTGCTGTAGCGGTCGCAGTCAGCAGCAACACTTGAGGAATATTGAACTGCTGACAATAGTGCGGCAACTTAAGATAGTCTGGGCGGAAATTATGCCCCCATTCAGAAATACAGTGGGCCTCATCAATCACCAACAAGCTGATAGGGATCCCGCTGAGAAACTGCCGAAATCGCTCATTTTTTAGCCTTTCGACAGAAATCATCAGAATCTTTAACTCATTATTGCGCAGCTGTTGCATCACCTGCTGCCGCTCGTGCTGCTCCAAACTAGAGTCCAGTGCCGCTGCGGCAATGCCTTTACTGCGTAAAAATGCTAATTGATCCTGCATAAGTGCAATCAGTGGCGAAATCACTAACGTCAGATGGGGTAAATGCAGAGCTGGCAGCTGATAACACAGAGATTTACCCGAACCTGTCGGAAAAATCGCGGCGGCAGAGCGGCCAGCTAATACCGTATCCACCACCTGCTGCTGTCCCGGCCGTAATTGGGCAAAACCAAAGACGCCTGCCAAGGTTTGCGCCACATTGTCTGCATACATAATTTGTCACCTTTTCTTACGAGAGATTTTGCTTAGTATGACTAGGCGGCACACCTCTCCCTGCGATTAAAACGCTGTTATATCGAACAAAATTCAACCATAAACAGTCTGCTGCCCCTAATAAAACAAACCGGTGGCAACATTGCTTGTTGCCACCGGTTTTAGCCTGCACTGATTGATCAAATATCAGAATTACTGAGCGATGGCCTGCATCACCCGCTTTTCTGATACCGGAACACTGGTGCCTAACATCTGAGCAAAGAAAGACACTCTGAGTTCCTCTATCAACCAACGGGCTTCTTGTAAATTATCTGGTACCGGCTGCAACCGAGGTACCTTGGCCAATTGGGCTTTCAGCTCATCCTGTACTCGATGAATCGTTTGCATATGCAAGCGATCACGGGTCGGGTCTACTGGTAATTTTTCCAACCGGTTCTCAATGGCTTTCAGATAACGCACTAAATCTGCCATCCGTTGCCAGCCAGTGGCCGCAACAAAACCTTTAAACACCAACGCATCGAGCTGAGATTGAATATCACTCATGGCAAAGGCGATATCCAAACTGATTTTACCTTTCAGCCGCTTTTTAATGCGGTTGTACAGCGTCAGCACCTGCTCCACTTTCAGGGCAATCCCCTCGGCGGTTTCATTTAAGCTGGCACGGACATAATCTTTACCGGCATCAAATTCATCGCTGCTGCGGATATCCAGCTGTTTTTCATCCAGTAACTGCTGCACGGCGGCATCAATAATATCATCAATCAACCACTGCACCTGCCCAAAGGGGTTAAAGTACATCGACAGTTTGGCTTTATTGGGCAGCGCCTGCTGCAGGTGCTTCACCGGAGATGGCATATTGAGTAGCAAGAGACGACGCAGCCCCTGACGGTGTACTTTTTCTGCCTCAAACTCATCATCAAATAATTTAATTTCCACTGAAGACTGGTTGTCCACCAGCGCAGGGAAGGCTTTCACTTCATAGCTGCCACGGCGCTGCTGATACTGCTTAGGCAGCTGACCGAAACTCCACTGGGTGATTTCCTGCTGTTCAATGCCTTTTTGTGCCACATTGCGAATGGCCTTGGCGACCACACCTTGCAGCTTATCCCGCAGCGCATTGATATCCCGCCCCTGCTCGACTAATTTGCCCTGATCATCCTCGACCTTAAAGTTAATCAGCAGATGTTTATCTAGCTGGGCTGTATCGAAATCCTCCGGACTGATACGGGTACCCGTCATGCGCAATAACTGCTTACACAGCGCTTCAGTCAAACTGGTATTAAATGGCGTCATTGCCTGCACACTGGCCCGGGCATAATCTGGCGCAGGGACAAAATTGCGCCGCAAATTTTTCGGCAGCGATTTTATCAGCGCAATACACTTTTCTTCCCGTAACCCCGGAACCTGCCAGTCAAAGCCATCATCATCAATCTGATTCAGCAGTGCTACCGGCACATGTACAGAGACCCCGTCATCCTCTGCTGACGGTTCAAAATGGTAACTGAGCTGCAAGGTCAGATTGCCGGTATGCCAAGTATCAGGGAAATCCAGTGCTGAGACATGATCGCCACTGCGTTTCATCAAGAGTTCAGGATCGAAATTGAGCAACTCAGGCTGGGTACGCTTTTCCTGTTTCCACCAGCGCATCAACTTAGGCGCATTATAAATGCCTTGGGGCAGACGCTGATCATAAAACTCAACCAATACCTCTTCATCCACCAGGATATCCCGGCGGCGGGATTTATGCTCCAATGCCTCGACATCTTCCACCAGTGCACGGTTGTGACGGAAAAAGGCTTCATTGGTTTTCAATTGTCCTTCAGCCAGCGCACTGCGAATAAAGATGGCTCGCGCCTCAACCGGATCAATCGGACCAAACTGCACTCGGCGACGGTTTACAATGGTCAGGCCGTAGAGCACTTGATTTTCAAATGCCACCACACTGCCTTGTTTCGCCTCAAAGTGTGGCTCCACATGCTGTTTTTTCACCAAATGTGCCGCCAAGGTTTCCAGCCACTCGGGATTGATTTTGGCGCAGCAGCGGGCAAACAGACGCGAGGTTTCCGTCAGCTCTGCCGCCATAATCCATTTCGGCCCTTTTTTCGCCAGTGGCGAGCCGGGGAAGACAAAAAACTTTCGGTTTCGCGCCCCCAGATACTCATTATTTTCCTGCTTAAAGCCAATATGGCTAAGCAAACCCGATAGCAATGCCCGGTGCAGATTGTCATAGTCTGCTGGCGTATCATTGAGCTTCCATTTCAGATCATGCACTGCCTGACGCAATTGGGTATAGAGATCCTGCCATTCCCGTACCCGCAGATAGGCCAGATATTCCTGTTTACACGTACGGCGGAACTGACTGGCAGATAGGGCATGGCGCTGGCTTTTCAAGTGATCCCACAGTTTCACCCAGCTGACAAAATCTGAATCCTTATCAGCAAATCGGCGATGCGCCTCGTCAGATGCCTGCTTTTTATCCAGTGGTCGCTCACGGGGATCCTGAATCGACAAACCGGCAGTGATCACCAAGGCTTCCTGCAAACAGCCTTCTTTAGCAGCTTCCACCACCATACGAGCCAAGCGGGGATCTAATGGGATCTGGGACAATTGCCGTCCCAACTGGCTCAGCTGTAACCGCCCCTGACGTAACTGTACTGCTTGTAACTCTTCCAGCAGTAAGAAGCCATCTTTAATATGGCGCGAATCTGGCGGCTGAATAAATGGAAATGCGGCAATATCACCAAGACCGATAGCCAACATCTGCAAAATAACCGATGCGAGGTTAGTACGCAGGATCTCAGGATCGGTAAATTCCGGGCGGTTTAAAAAATCTTGTTCATCATATAAACGAATACAAATACCAGGCCCGACCCGGCCACAACGCCCCTGGCGTTGGTTCGCACTGGCCTGAGAGACAGGCTCAATAGGCAAACGCTGCACCTTGGTGCGATAACTGTAGCGACTGATCCGCGCGGTTCCCGGATCAATCACATAACGGATCCCGGGCACGGTCAATGAGGTTTCTGCCACGTTAGTCGCCAACACGATACGTCGACCCGTATGGCTGCTAAACACTTTAGACTGCTCACCGTAGGACAAGCGGGCATACAGGGGCAGCACTTCCGTATCGCGATAATTACGCCGATTCAACTGCTCAGCAGTATCACGGATTTCCCGTTCACCGTTCATAAAAATCAGAATATCGCCAGGCCCTTCAGCCACCAGCTCATCGACGGCGGCAAAAATGCCGTCCATCAAATCTAAATCGGCATCATTTTCCTGCAAAAGTGGCCGATAACGGGTTTCCACCGGGTAGGTACGGCCCGAAACTTCAATCACAGGCGCATCATTGAAATGTTTGGAAAAACGCTCTACATCAATGGTTGCCGAAGTGATGATCACCTTTAGATCCGGCCGTTTCGGCAGCATCTTTTTGAGATAACCAAGAATAAAATCAATATTAAGGCTACGCTCGTGGGCTTCATCAATAATGATGGTGTCGTACTGATCCAGCCATTTGTCTGATGTCAGCTCTGCCAGCAAAATACCGTCAGTCATCAGCTTGATATATGATTCAGGCTTGATAGCATCGGCGAAACGAACTTTAAAGCCCACCGCCTCACCCAGTGGCGTTGCCAACTCTTCTGCCACCCGGGTTGCCACACTTCTGGCAGCCAATCGACGGGGCTGGGTATGGCCAATCAAACCACGGGAGCCAAGACCCAGATCAAGGCAGATTTTGGGCAACTGGGTGGTTTTACCTGAGCCTGTTTCACCGGCCACAATCACCACCTGGTGATTGATAATGGCACTGGCAATATCATCGCGTTTTTGCGATACCGGCAAGTTGTCCGGGTACTGGATTTCCGGCCGATTGGCTAATCGCTCATGCACCTTTTCCCGGGCTTGCTCAGCCCGCGAAACCAACGCCTCCAGTGCAGCTGTTTTTTCCGGGGAATCCGCGTCTTTATTTAACCTGTACAGACGGCGGCGGATATAAGCCGCATCCTGCTGAAAACACTGGGAGAGAAAGGCAGGTGACAGGGGATGATTGTCCGATTTCAAAATCCAAATACCAATACCGGGAACAAAGAGAGCCGATCCTAGCAACTTAACCCTTTAATTGGTATGACAGATTCACACCTGTGACACTTTTGTAGCCTTACAGGTGAAAAATTCACCACAGCAAGACTTATCGCAATCAGACGCCATCTGGCAGATGGCGTCCTTTACTGCTGCCAGATAAGCCTTATAACGGCGATTTAAACCCCGTGCATAAACACAAGAAATTATTGTTCCCGCCAAATCATCACAGTAGCGACATCATTATTGCTGCGGCTAGCACGATACATGCCTTCGGTATTAAATGGGGTAGCGATATTGCCGCGTTGATCAATAGCGATCACCCCCCCGGTACCTCCAGCAGTAATTAAACGTTGATTGATCACCTCATCTGCCGCCTGAATAATAGATTTTTGTTGGTATTTCACCCGGGCACAGATATCCCCAGCCACATGGTAACGAATAAAATATTCACCATGCCCAGTAGCAGATACTGCGCACACACCATTTTCCGCATAGGTGCCAGCACCAATCACAGGTGAGTCACCAATACGGCCAAACCGTTTTACTGTCATCCCCCCCGTTGACGTCCCGGCGGCCAAATTGCCCTGTTTATCCAGCGCTACAGCGCCCACAGTGCCAAATTTATATTCCAAATCCAGTCGATAAATGCTTGCCTGATAGTCCTTGGTCGCAACTTGGGCATCCATCAGTTTCTGTTTGGCCTTAACTAACTGGCGGTAACGGTGATCGGTATCAAAATACTCTTGTGCTACCAGTTGATAGCCACGAGACAAGGCAAACTCCTCAGCCCCACTGCCAGACAGCATGACATGGGGGGAATGTTTCATAACATCAATGGCTAAATCAATGGGATTTTTAATATGACGCACGCCAGCTACAGCGCCAGCATTCATGGTGCGTCCGTCCATAAAAGAGGCATCTAACTCATGTCCACCATCATAGGTATAAACCGCCCCTTTACCAGCATTAAACAATGGGCTGTCTTCTAGAACATTAATCGCTGCCTGTACCGCCCGGGTACTGTCACCACCTTTGGCCAAAATACGATGGCCCGCATTCACCGCCTCAGTCAATTTATCTTTATATTGTTGAATTTGTGATTCGGTTAAATTGGCCTTAGAAATCGTACCGGCGCCACCATGAATGGCTATGGCAAAGGGCTTTTCATCGGCCGCAAAGCTTGCTTGAGACAGTGCCAGCAGGGTAAGTACAGATAAGATGGTTTTTTTCATTATTATGTTCCTCTTTCATAAGAGGTTTCTTTGTAGCCATTTGCGCGACTAAATTCAATGCTTGCTTGCCTCTAACCAGCATTACAGCGACAATATACAAAACCTGTAACATCCTACCCGGGCCATTACCCCCATAATGTTAAAGTCACGTGTTATTCTGTCCTGCCTGTTACTCATGTTTCTGATATTTTCCGCTACAGCACGGGCTGATGGCAGTGATAAAAATGACTGGTTACGGGTTGAAGTACATGGACTGAATAAAGCACTGACGAACAATGTTTTTGCTCACCTAGGTCCCCTGCCTGATTCTGATGTGCAGCGCCGAGCCTATCTGTTTAATGTCAGTGATAATGTCACTGCAGCATTGCAGTCACTGGGCTATTTTCATGGTAAAAACGAGCAAAAGGTCACCCGGGATGGTGACGGGCCCTGGCTACTGAATATTCAAGTCACCCCAGGACCTGCCGTGCATATTCGCTATGTGGATATTCGCGTGGATGGTGAAATGCGCAATGATCCTGCCTTTAACCAGTGGCTTGTAAGCGTCAATATGCGCCCCGGTGATGTGCTGGATCAGGGTACTTATGAAGAAGTCAAAAGTCAGTTATTGAGCTTGGCCCTTGCTCAGGGGTATTTTGATGGCAAATATATTACGTCGCGTATTACGGTTAATCGCGATATCAATTCTGCCACCATCACGCTGCATTTCAGTTCTGGGCAGCGCTACCATATAGGTCGCGTGAGTTTCGATGGCAGCAAGTTGGCACCAGAGTTTCTGCAACGTTTAATTCCTTTTCAACCCGATGCGCCGTACTCCACCGGTAAGCTAAGTGCCCTGAATAGTGCACTTATCGAGACCGGCTATTTTGCCAATATTAAAGTTATCCCGGAAATTGAAGCCATTCGCAACGATAAGGTGCCAGTCCGGGTACAACTGACGCCAAAACCCCATGACACCATAGATCTTGGTTTTGGGGTCGACTTGGGCAACACCGCAGACAATAATTTCCAGCCCAGAGTCAGTCTGACTTGGCGAACCCCAAGATTAAACCGCTGGGGACACAGCCAAGAGACCAGTATCGAGTGGTCACGCCAACGACCCAAATTTCTCACAACCTATACCATCCCTTTGTCGCATCCACTGGATGACAAATTGCAAATTAAACTGGGGTTATTACGGGATAAATATGGTGTGACACAAATTTATGATGCCAAAGCGCGGGACTTTACTAATACAGGTCAACTGGAGTCGACCAAAGGGCTGGTTGAAATTATCCGTCAGCAAAAACTGCACAGTAACTGGTTATTAGGCTATTCCATCCAGGCATTGCAGGAAAGTTACAAACAATCTGGCACAGAATATGACCCTCAATTTGTGCTATTTGGTGTTGGGCTGCAGAAAACAGTCCGGGGCGATAATACCTTGGATCCCATGTCGGGGTACCGAACCTCTTACAGCGTGGAATATGGCGACCCGAATTTAGGCTCTGCAACACAATTAATCAAACTACAGGCTCGTTATCTATGGGTGGACACTTTTTTCAAAAAACATCGCTTTGTTACTCGGCTTGATTTAGGGATCAATATTGCCAGTGATAGTGACTTAGCTAAAATCCCACCATCACTACGTTATTTTGCCGGTGGTGACAGCAGTATCCGTGGTTACAGTTATCAAGAACTGGGGCCTTATCTGGATACAAAAACAGGCGATGATGTACTACGCGAAGTCGTTGGTGGCCGCTATCTGGCTGTTGGCAGCATCGAATATCAGTATTACATTACCCCAACTTGGCGTATTGCCGCATTTGTCGATGCTGGTAACGCCTATGATAAAGGCCAGTTTAAACCAGTTATCGCTGTGGGTCCCGGATTGCACTGGCTCTCGCCAGTTGGCCCTATCAAATTGGATGTTGGTTTTGGCCTCAACAAAACCGATACCCAAAATAGACAGTGGCGTATTCACCTAACCATGGGGAGCGTCCTCTGATGGTGATATCAGCCTGGTCTGTGATGCGCGCTGTCCTTAAAAATACCATCCGGGTGGTCATTTATATCCCCCTATTACTGCTGGTCACCGCCGCATTGCTAATTGGCACCCCTTTTGGCAGCAGGATCACAGTGATGCTGGCCAATGCTTTTGTGCCTAATGTTAGCGTGCATTACAAATCTGGCAGTCTCAACCGGGATATTGAACTCAGTGATGCCAGCTGGTTTATGGATGGGGTGCATGTTGCTGTTACTGACTTTAAATTGGGCTGGCAGGCATCTTGTCTGCTCAATGGCCAGCTATGCGTCTCCCAACTGCAAGCCAGCAGCGTTAATGTTGCTGTGGATACGAATGCATTTACCAGTGGTACCCCCAAAAAGCCAACATCCCAGCCCCGCAAAGATGAGGTTGTCACGCTCCCCTTTGCCATCAGCTTAGAACACGCCAAACTCAACCAAGTCAAAGTCAGGGTCGATGATATGCATTTTAATGCAAAGCAACTGACCTTAGCCGCTGACTGGCCCCGAGAAGGGATACGAGTGCACAATCTGACCAGCCAAGGGCTATTAGTGGATATTCCCTTGTCAGGCTCAGGCCATAACCAACCAACAAGCCCGCAGGATAAACACACGGCCTCAGTAGAGAAATGGGCGATGGCCCACCTGCCCAGAGTTTTTAACCCTGTGCCCGTGATCGTTGACCATGCAGCCTTAACAGATAGTCTGTTGCGTCTTGGTCATCGTGAAGACCATTTCGCTCAGCTTGATCTTATTGGCCAATATTTAGGTACCTTGGTTGAAATCGGCAAGCTCCACGTCAAGCACCCTCTGGGAAGGGCTGACATTAAAGGCCGAATTGATCTTAGCGGTCACTACCCACTCTATGTCAATGCCAACACCCGCCTTAATGCTAACAATTTGATTAAGGGATTAAAAAAGCAAAACCTTGCGCTACTAGCATCCGGTGATTTTAGCCATCTAGCGCTGACAGTCCGGGGAAATGGTGACACTCGGCTTAGTCTGAAAGGCAATGTCAATTTAGCTAACCCGGAGATGCCATATCAAATATTCGCCTCGGCGAATAAATTGCGCTGGCCGCTAACCCGTCCTCAGTATGTGGGTAAAGAGGTGCAAATCATCTCGTCTGGATCATTATCCCACCAGCAATTAGTCACCTCGGGGGAATTTACCACCCCGTATTTCCCTGCGACTAAACTGGCAACAGAGCTGAAAAATCATATTTCCTCTTCTGGCGGTAAACTGGATATCACCCATTTATCCTTACTTGCAAAAGACAGCTCTTTGCATATCAGCGGACTGCTGGATTATATTTTCCCCACCCAACAGCAACCATTGGCACTGGACTGGCAGGGCAAAGTACAAAGCCAAAAACTGCGCCCGGAAATGGTCACCTTACCAGATCACACCACTTTACCCAGAGGCCATATCGACGCCAGCTTTACCACCATGGGGCATTATGATGCCCATAACTGGCAAGTGGGTCTTAGCCAGATGGCCATCTATGGGCAACTAGCGGGTTATCCATTAGATTTAAGCGGCGATTTAACCTTAGATAACAGCTGGCATATCAAAACCGACTCCCTAATCGCCAAAGCACTGGGCGCTGAATTTCAGGCCAGCGGCCAAGTTAATGATAACTGGCGCTTGCAAGGAAAATTATCGGTGCCGACATTGTCGCCCTGGCTGAAAAATGCGGCAGGTAAATTAGAAGCCGATATTGATATTAGCGGCGATCAACATCACCCCAAAGCCAGATTTACAGCCAAAGCGGATCACCTTGTTATTAATGGGGTACAACTGGCTAAAGCCCGTATTATTGGCTGGATGGATCTACTTGGGCAAAATGCATTTGAACTGGTTGTGCATGGCAATAAACTTCAGCTACAACAATACCGTTTAACACAGGTGGAATTACACACTAACGGTAACAGAGACAAACAGCAGCTGATATTGCGTAGCCAAGGTGATCTTGGTATCAGAACTCACCTTAACAGTACATATGATGAAAAGAAAAAACAGCTAGATTTAGTGTTAGACACCTTAGATCTCCAATCCAAACTGGGGCGATGGAAACTGGATAAGCCAGTGATAGGACAATGGTCAGCACGTAAAAATCAAGGCTCGCTCAGTGCTTTTTGCCTAACAAATGACGGAAATCAATTGTGTTTGGATAACCCGGTAGCCATAGCGCCACAAGGGGATGCGCAAATTAGCTTCTCCGGTAACCCCGGCCACATTCTAACCCCATTTATGCCACCAAGAGTACGCTGGAATGGCCCTGCCAAGCTGTTATCAACCTTAAATTGGGCTCCCCAGCAAAAGCCCAGTGCCAGCATGATACTGGATTTTGAACCCGGCAATATTACCGTGTCGCGCACTGAGCAACCCGCAGCCCTTATTCCCTATCGCGGCGCGCATATCACCGCGCAATTAGATGCCCAACAATTTAGTATCGATGCCGATATCAATGCAGGTGAGCTGGCGCAGCTTAATGCCCATGTTGCAGTCAATGTTACGCCAGATCGCCAACTCAAGGGCCAAATCAATATTGACAAAGTCAAGCTTGATGGCCTGTTGGCCTTCTTACCCCAGTTAGCAACCCTAAAAGGCCAAATCGCCAGCCATCTGACTTTGGGCGGCACGCTATCCGACCCACTGCTCAGTGGCAAAGTTCAGCTTAACGATGGGGCATTTTCCGCCAGTGCTAACCCGACTCTGGCCGATAAAATCAATCTGGAGCTCGGTTTTGCTGGCAAACAAGCTCATATCCACGGCAACTGGCATATGGGAGCAGGTGAAGGTCAGCTCAAAGGGGATCTGAATTGGCAAGATGGCAACCCACGGGGAAATGTGTCATTAAAAGGACAATCTCTGGGAGTTATCTTTCCACCACTGGCGATTGTGCAAGTTTCACCGGATTTACATATCCGCTTTTCCCCTAAAGGGACAAATATCAGTGGTAATATTAATATTCCGGCTGGGCAAATAAAGATTGTACAAATGGCAGCGGGCGGCGTTCCAGTATCATCAGATTTAGTCTACAAAGATTCCATTTCTGCCGCAGCAATTAAACAAAAGCCCTACCCTATTAGCATGGATTTAAATATACAGGTGGCGAATAAAGTCAGCATCGAAGGCATGGGGTTAACCGCCAACCTAGGTGGAACATTAACCTTACAGCAACAACCACTGCGTCCCCCTATGCTGTTTGGTGAAATTCAGGTATTTAACGGCAGTTATCGTTTCCTTGGACAAAAATTAGATATCAATACCGGTGAGCTGCAATTTGTTGGCCCTCCGGCAATGCCAAACCTCAACATTGAAGCCGTCCGCCATGTAAAAGAAGACTCAGGTGAAGTCACTGCCGGGATACGTATCACGGGTACGCCAAGAAAGCCCTCTGTGACACTGTTTTCTAACCCGGCAATGGAGCAGGCAGAAATTCTGTCTTATATCATCAAAGGTAGCGGTTTTAACAATAAAGAACAAAATGATGCGCTGATGATGAGCGCGGCGTTGAGCTTGAGTGCTCAATTGGGTAAAGGAGCCATTGGCAATCTAGGAGATACCGCTACCAATTTGATGGAAAAAGTCGGCATTTCCAATATTCAGTTGGATGCTAACGATGATGGGCGGGTAGCGATCAGTGGGTATCTGGGGAAACGTTTGATGGTGAAATACGGTATTGGGGTATTTAATCCGGGTTATGAACTCACTGTGCGGTATTATTTGATGAGTCGATTGTATCTGGAAACCGTCTCCGGCAGTTTGGAACAATCTCTGGATATCTACTACAGCTTCGATCTTTGATACTTGCAGTGCCCCAAAAAATGGGTTGATAGCGTCCACTGCCGATATGATATTGGTGTAAAGTACAAGGAGTAACGCGCCTTTGGCATTAAATTGCTAGGGGCTGTTGACGTTTCGTGATTAAATTTTTTTCGAGATAAAAGCATTTTAATCGCGGCGAGTGGTTTGTCGCCTAGTGATTCTAAGCAAGAACCGCTCAACAAAGAGTAAAACGCTTTTAGCCGAACCCTTCGGGCAGCGTTTGAGGTTCCTTTCTACTGCGTTATCGGCTTATCAGGTAGCGCAACTACCTATCAAAGCCTCTGCCTTGTATAAAGAACCCTCAAATCGCTGCAAAAACAAACTCGAAAGGTCAACAGCCCCTAGGAAGTCGCGACTTCCTCACCGATAGCTCAACGAGCAGATACAAAAAAAGCGCCATAAAGGCGCTTTTTTCGAGAAATCGTATTAAGCGTATACGAAGTCAACGTGCTCGATAACTGGCTTGAATACGTGACGTTGCATAGCCTGAGCGCGTACTTTAACTTCTTTGCCATCTACAACGATGGTCAGTTCAGAAGTGTAGAAGTCTTCGTTGGTCTGAATGTTGATGATAGCTTTGTGATCAAAAACAATAGAAACGGCTTCTTTACCAGCACCGTAAATTACAGCTGGTACTTTACCTTCACGACGCAGGCGGCGGCTCGAACCTTTCCCCAAGTCAGTGCGGGTTTGTGCTTCAATAGTGTAAGACATGTTGTTTCTCACTTAAATATAAAAAAATTAACGTGTCAGTATTTTCGACCAATACCGACGCAAATAAAGCGCGCGAATACTAACATAGGGGATGTGGTGGCACAAGCAGCAATAGCAACAAATCGCCTTACTGGATTTAAGCTATCGTGCGGCCTGTCGTAACCGAACGCAAAGCCATATTATTTCATAGTCGCGAAATAGAGCAAAATGCCCAAATAGCCGACCCCAAACAGCTTGCTGATATCAATTACTCTCCCCCCCTCCACTCATTAACGATGATTGACCAAACTCATCATCCAACAGTAGCAACAACTTTAAAGTCAGTTTATCTTTCAAACCGACTTTAAACCGATAAGCTAAGGCAAAGGTTGCAGATGATAAATATCATTGCGAAACTGCGCAAGATTTGGCCCATCCATCCAAGCGGTCCAATACACAGTGTGCAGAGGTAAAGATGAGTTCAACCACACGGATTGAGTCTGTCCTGTCGCTAACTCAGACAACAATGGTCGTTTCGCCGCCGAGTGCGTTGTGGTTAACCAATCAGCCAACTCGCCTTCTTGTTCCATACGAATACACCCTGCCGATAAGGCACGATCACTACGAGAAAAATCCCCTCGCTGGGTTGTCCCATGCAGCGCGATATCTCGTTTATTGGGGAACAAAAATTTAGCACTCCCCAAGGCATTACGCTTTCCTGGTCGCTGTACCAAACGATAAGGAAATTTTCCCTGACGCTGCTGCCATTGGTGAGTTGCAACAGATAACGCCTGCCCGCGGCTATCTTCGGCATAAAACCCCAACATTTGGGCAAAAGCAGCATCGCGACGAAAATGTGGCAAGAGTACCTGCTCTGCATAACTGCGAGGAACCAACCAACTTGGGTGCAACACAGCGCTGGTTATTTCTGTGCGCATTACCGGGGTAGGCTGCTCCGGTTGGCCCACAATGACCCGGCTGCGCAAACGTCGACGTCCTTGATCAACTAATTCTAAGGAAAATGCCGGAATATTTACCAAAATATAACTGGAACCCAGCGATGATAAATATTGGCTGCGCTGAAGGTAGTAAGTCGCCAGTAACCGTGCCCGCTCAGCCGGTGGTACGTTAAGCCAATGCCAAGTTGCAGAATTCACAATACCATCTGCCAATAATCCATGCCGGCGCTGAAAACGCAGCACAGCAGCGCGTAAATGGTCATCATAATGTGTCATTGTTAAAGATGGGCTAATTTCAAGATCGCCCAATTGAAAAAGTCGCTCAGCCAACTGCGGAATAACTGAATAAGAAAGGCCAGGCGTTAATTCCGGAGCCACAATTTTTGGCCATGGTCGAGCAGCTAAAGAGAGCAATTTAGCAATGTGCGCTGTTTGCCAATAGAATTCCCGTGAAGAGGGTCGCAATGACAACACGCGACTCAAACGACTCTGACCTGAGTGAACATCCGGCATATTGACACCCAACTTAGCCCAATACAAGCCGACATCTAACACCATATAATCCAGATGCGATAAAGCCTGCTGGCGGTCACTTTGTGCCAATAACTGCGCATAACGCCCAAATTTACTCTCCGGTTTTGCGATAGCCAACAATTGCAAATGCCGAGAAAAATAAACAAGCGCCAGATCATCATCTGCTGCAGCAGAGACACTATTACTACTGAATAAGAAAAAAACACAGCAGGCTAACAAACCGCTCCGAACCATAATGCAACTCCCTGCAGCAAAATTCCCATAATGAAAAGCGGTGTCTGTTCAAGCGCATAAAACAACACAACAAAGCGCGACTCTAATATATTGTTATTACAACCAAAACTAGTAGGTTAGCAAGATAAATACAATCCAACTCAGGTTTCATGCGTTTAGGATAGATATCAATATTTCCATCCTAAACGTTATCAATTCATAGGCTAACATCAGTCAATAAAATGCTGGCGAGGCAATTCGACTGATAGTTCAAGCTACCTATTACCGCTATTGAGATGACCCTGTGGTTTCTTTGACCATTTCGGTTTTACCAGTATAAGGATAATAGCGCAGCTTTAAGTTTTTCGCTGTTTTATCATGGTTTTCAGAAACATAAGTAAAATAACAATATGGGTTCGCGGTTAAGTCATTTCCGGTATACCAATAGATAATATCAGTATTCTTTTTCACTGCTTGGCTATCAACATGGGGCTGAAGATGATAATCATCAGCCAATAACCCCTGCCAAACAGAACGACAAAAATCCCCTTCTAACCAAGTGCCATTTTTACTTTGAGTGCTGCTATCAGGATTGCTTTTATCATCAGCCCCTAGAGGAAAACCGGTATCAGTTGAAAAAACAGCGGCCTGAGGAAAACAAGCCAGTTGTTTAGTAAAACCCTGCGCACCATTGGCCAACCAACAGGCATGATATAAATTCACACCACTGGTAAAGGCTGCAAATGCTGATTTTGCTCGGCTGTTATGGGCATCATGAGTTAATGAGACAAACTTTGGCATTGCCACCGCAGCTAAAATGCCGAGAATAACAATTACAATGACCAATTCGATCAGGGTAAATCCCCTAAAACGCTTCATAACTTACAGCCTCTAGGTAACAAATGTTGGCAATA
The DNA here is from genome assembly GCF_024363255.1 of Shewanella sp. NFH-SH190041. NCBI lineage: Bacteria > Pseudomonadati > Pseudomonadota > Gammaproteobacteria > Alteromonadales > Shewanellaceae > Shewanella > Shewanella sp. NFH-SH190041. The sequence goes on along the minus strand of NZ_AP026070.1, from coordinate 1,726,226 downwards.
TAACTAATGCCTTGTGTTATTAGCGGGATATAAAGCACAAAACGTCACAGCGGTAAAATTAAGTAGTTGATCAAATAAGAGTCAGTGTGTTTCCGCAGCATTTTCATATCAATATAATCCTGATATAACACAGTCTTTTGATCTGTTCAGGATGTTATATGAACAAAAAACAGCTTATCGAAAATATGTCGAACAGGCTAAACAGCAGCCAAACTGAGGTAAAAAAGCAGCTTGATATGATTCTGCTACAGCTGCGTAAGGCACTAACTGAGGGCGAAAAAGTGTATCTGCCACAATTTGGCACTTTTGAATTAAGGTATCACCTAAGCAAGACAGGACGTCATCCCCGTAGCGGTGAAGTAATAGAGATCCCCGGCTTTAATCAGCCCAGCTTTAAACCCGCCCCAGCGTTAAAACAGGCATTACAAGCACCCAAGTGATCACGCTAAGAAGCAGCAAAAACGATATGCGGTAGTTTTTTAGCTGCCGCATTTACCCTTTAAGACAAAACAAGTTAAACCGACAAGATTTGCCAAGGTGAAGAAATAAATAACACTCGTCGAATTTAGAAACGCAATAAATCACTGGATAAAAAGACGAGGCAAGCAACAATTCTCTATAATTGAAATTATAACGAGATAAAAGTAAAAACAAAAAAACCAGCACGAGGCTGGTTGTTTTGTTCTCTCATGCACTTAGCAAGGAGATGGTACCCGAGGCCAGACTTGAACTGGCACGCTGTTACCAGCGAGGGATTTTAAATCCCTTGTGTCTACCGATTCCACCACTCGGGCATTTCATGCTCTGCCGCCATATAAGCCACAGATTAGAAAGTGGAGGCGCGACCCGGAGTCGAACCGAGATCGACGGATTTGCAATCCGCAGCATAGCCATTCTGCCATCGCGCCACTTTGTTACTCAACCTCTATTTGAGGTTGGAGCGACATATCGGGTTCGAACCGATGACCTATACCTTGGCAAGGTATCGCTCTACCAACTGAGCTAATGTCGCATTTGCTGTCACACTTGAATCACTTAGTGACTCAAGCTTAAGGAGCGTTCCCCCTGACTGCGAGACGCATTCTACTGATTTGACGATCACTGTCAATCAGGAATATTGAATTATTTGCCATTTTTATCCTGACTGTCTATTTAACCGGCAAGATGCTGAAAGTAACAGCAAAAACTATCATTGTTCTTATAATCAAACGCGCTTAAACAGTTTATTGCCTATTATCACGCCATACCTAATACATCTAATAATTAGATTTGGCGCGATAGAAACAATATAAACATCCCCGATCTGAAAACCGGGAATGTTTATGTCGGTTGCGCGGACAGACTCTTCAACCTCAAATGACTTACGCGCAACCTAAGCTGGTTATCAAGCTGGCAGAGTCAAATACTCCAACCCCAACATTTTTTGCATCACACCGATGACCTGGCAGCTGTAACCAAATTCATTGTCATACCAAACATAGAGAATTGTGCGCTTCCCTTCAGCAATCGTCGCTTGGGAATCAACAACACCAGCAAAACGAGAACCAACTAAATCACTGGAAACAATTTCAGTTGACTCGGTAAAGTCAATTTGATTTTGCAAATCAGAATGCAGCGCCGCATCACGCAGGAACTCATTCATGTCCTCTTTATTGGTTTCGCCCTGCAAATTTAGGCTAATAATTGCCATAGAAACATTCGGTGTTGGCACCCGAATAGCATTACCGGTTAATTTTCCTTTCAAAACAGGTAAGGCTTTGGCGACCGCTTTTGCTGCACCGGTTTCAGTGATAACCATATTTAATGGTGCACTGCGGCCGCGGCGATCCGCTTTATGGTAATTATCAATCAAATTTTGATCATTGGTATAAGAATGGATAGTTTCCACATGACCATTTTCAATACCGTACTTATCATTCACTGCTTTTAGCACAGGCGTAATGGCATTGGTGGTACAAGACGCCGCTGACACAATCGTATCTTCATCCAGAATATCCTGCTGGTTGACACCATACACAATATTCTTAATGTCCCCTTTAGCTGGTGCGGTTAACAATACCTTCGCGGCGCCTGGGCAGGCTAGATGCTTACCTAACCCTGCCTCATCTTTCCAAATTCCGGTATTATCCACCACTAAGGCATCGTTGATACCGTATTGGGTATAATCAACCTCTTCTGGCGAGTTTGCATAAATCACCTGGATATAAGTTCCATTAGCGATAATGGCATTATTTTCTTCATCGATGGAAACAGAGCCATTAAATGGTCCATGCACAGAATCGCGACGCAACAAACTCGCCCGCTTTTCCAAATCTCCGGCTTTACCACCCCGCAATACAATTGCCCGCAAACGCAATTTATTGCTGCGACCAGTGCGTTCTATCAATAAACGGGCTAACAGCCGGCCAATACGGCCAAAACCATACAACACCACATCTTTTGCGGGGACGTCGTCAGCATGGTTCATAGCTGGCGCTAATTCACGAGCCATGTAGGATTCAATTTCAGATGCGTCTGTATGATTGCGCCAATAATTGACCGCTAACTTTCCGATATCAACTTTACACTGTTTAATCGGCAGCTTACTCAGTGCCTCGATAAAAGGAAAACTCTCACGCAGGCGCAGTTTATTGCCAACGTGACGACGCACCAAACGATGGGCTTTAATAATTTCAATGGTTGAGGCAATTAACAGAGGTTTTCCATAAACCACCACTTCAACGCCCTGATTACGGTACAGTTTACCGAGCAGAGGTTGCATAGCTTCTGCCATTTCAAAACGTTCTTGCCAACTTTGCAGGTGTTTATCAGCGCTCATTTACAGATCCTTTATTTCACTTACCTCAGGGTACAGACAGCAAGTGTATCGAATAAAAATCACTGAGCCGTGTTATTGTATTAGGCTAAATGTCCGCTCAGTGTGTCACAGACAAGGTAAATTTCCCTGCCCTGATGCCGGCGGTATTGTAAATAAATCCATTAATGCAGGCCAGTCACATATTTTCACTAACTATGTAATTTTATTATATAAATTAGCTTGAATTAACGAATTACCTTTAAGGTTTTGTAATGTTTACACCATTTTATCTATAGCAGTGCTCATTTCGGCATAACAGCACATAGATGAAAATAATTTCTGTAAAAAAATAATCAACTAACCGGCCATTTTTTCTGCATTTAGGCTTGAGTCAATCAATTCTGCTACTCGATACTGCCATCATCTCAGACATAAACTGATATACCCAGTCGCGATCATCGATAAACCCTTTATCTATATCAGCGATAGCATCGCCGTAATCGGTATACAACTTGCGATGTCTTAAAGCGTTTTATTTGCAACATAATCACATGCTCAAAAGAGCTAGATATCGTATATAAAGGAAAAAGTAAGGAAGAAAAGAAAAAGAACGCTTAATAACATCGGTGCTTGTTATCCCTTTTATAGAGGTGCTTATATCAACACTGCAAGCTTTTTGTGTATCAAATTTCAGGGCTCTAATATATACGTCTAATAACGGATAACAGAAGGCTAGTCTGCTGATGAAATCGCCTCATTGAATGCTGTAAGCCCCCTTTAATGTCACTACCAATCCACTTGTTAGAAATCATTACCATCACTACGGACAATACGGACAATACGGACAATACGGACAATACGGACAATACGGACAATACGGGCAATACGGACAATAATATGGCGACTATAGGCGCTAGCAATAGCCTTTATAGATTTATCGGCCTGACTGAAAGGTACACTTAGCAAAGATAAGCGTATCTACATCTGTAGCAGAGTTAAAAATTTCGGAGCAGTATCATAATCGTCGATAACTCACGCCATGTTACCATCACCCCAAACACAGAGCGTTAGCTGGCGAAAGCGGAAAATTGCAGTAAGCTGTAGGCAGGTTTCAACAAGCTCAAACATACGATAGTAACAGATAATCAGGCTGGTTTTGTGTTACATCTCGCACTTGTAAGAAAATAACATAATTAGTTGACATAACACGGCAAACGTCCGGAATTTGCTTGACGAGACCTGTCAGTTTGGTAATTTTACTACCAGACAAGTATTAATTATCACCAGAGGGATACGAGATGACTATCCGCGTTGCTATTAACGGTTATGGCCGCATCGGTCGCAATGTGCTGCGTGCACTGTACGAAAGCGAAAAAGATTACCCAATTGAAATTGTTGCTATTAACGATTTGGGTGATGCCGCTATTAATGCCCATCTCACTAAATATGATTCTGTTCACGGTCGCTTTAATGCCACTGTAGAACATGATGACGAAGCCATTTATGTTAATGGCGATAAAATTCTGACTTTCCAAGAACGTGACCCAGCAAAATTGCCATGGGCCGACCTGAAAGTAGATGTGGTGTTTGAATGTACCGGTATCTTTACTTCCAAAGAAGCCGTACAACCACACCTGAATGCAGGTGCCAAGAAAGTAATTATCTCTGCGCCAGGTAAAAACGTTGATGCTACCGTAGTTTACGGTGTGAACAACGATATCCTGACCAAAGATATGACAGTAATTTCCAATGCATCTTGCACCACCAACTGTCTGGCTCCTTTTGCTAAGCCTCTGAATGATGCCATCGGTATTGAATCAGGCCTGATGACCACAATTCACGCTTACACCAATGACCAGCGTCTGTCTGATGTGTACCACAGTGATCTGCGTCGTGCTCGTGCAGCGGCCATGTCCATGATCCCAACCAAAACTGGTGCCGCAGCGGCTGTAGGTCTGGTTGTACCTGAACTGCAGGGTAAATTCGACGGTCTGGCTGTACGTGTACCAACAGTAAACGTCTCTCTGGTTGACCTGTCATTTATTGCTGCTCGTGATACCTCTGTTGAAGAGATCAACAACATTATGGAAGCAGCGGCTAAGACCTCACCACTGGGTGAAGTACTGGCGATCAATAAAGAGCCACTGGTGTCTATTGACTTCAACCATAATGCCTATTCATCCAACTTTGATGCGACTCAAACCCGTGTTAAAGGCCGTTTGGTGAAAGTTATGGCTTGGTATGACAACGAATGGGGCTTCAGCAACCGTATGTTAGATAATGCTGTTGCTCTGATGACTGCCAAATAAGCCGTTGGTAAAATCAGTATAATGAAACGGGCGTCTAAGACGCCCGTTTTGATATTCCATAATCAAACAACAAAAGCTGCGATAAATGGTGTTAAATTTATCGACGCATAGCTCCTTTGCGCAGTGTTTCTTTAGCAATGCTTTTTTGCCTATCAGACTTTTCCAGCATCACATACACCGCACCATAACCACCATCGTCTCGACTCGCTGTATGATAAGCCATCACTTCTGCCATTTGGCTCAGCCAAAAGCACACTGCTGATTTGATCACACCTGGGTAAGGCTGGCTGGTTTTACCGGTACCGTGTATCAGCAAGATGCAGCGCTCTTCACGGCAACATGCTCCTAAAATAGTATCAATCAGTAACCTACGAACTTCGCGCAATTTTCGGCCCCGTAAGTCGAACCCGGTATCGTAAGAATATTTCCCTTGCCGCAAGCGTTTAAATACCTGTTGTTGAACACCTTCTCGTTTGTAACTTACCAGTTCATCGGGCGCGATAACCGGAAACAAAGCGCTATCCATCACCAAGGTATCAAGGTATGCACTAGCCTGCGCAGCGACCCGCCGTTGTAATTGTATTTTAGGATCAACAGTATTGCGGGTAGATTGCATCACATGGTTTTGTTGTAGCGGCGTCACATCGGCCATCTCAGCCAAAAACAGTGCTGAATCATTGTCTGTCATTTACTCAGTCTCCCCATCTCCTGCCAGCCTACAACACACTTTGTAAAGATCTAATACTTCAGTCAGTCTCAGACTGCTATTATATTGGTCCTATGGCCCGTGGACACAGCGATTTTTCATGACTTTTTTCTTCCGTATCAGCCTGCTGCTGACCAGCCTCGTTCTTAGTCAGCTAGCTTGGGCTGATGAACATCAGGCCCTCAATCGCCACTATCAACAATTTATCACTGCCTTTACGCAACTCGATGCTCAACTGATCGATAAACTCTATGCCGACAATGCCTGCTACCTCCCCGAAGGCGAAAATGAAAAAATAATACTGGGTAAATCTGATATTTTGGCATTACACCAGCAGTTTTTTCACCGTATTAAACAGAAAAATGCCCATATTGATATGGATTTCAGAGTAGTAGAGCGTCAACTGGGAACAGATAAAGCCACGGATGTCGGATACTTCTTGGTACGATTTCACCCGGCAGCAGAAACCGGCGAGGCCATCAGTGAGTTTGCGGGAAAATTTGTTACCGTATTGGAAAAACATGCCGATAAGCAATGGTACCTCACTGTAGACAGTAGCCATAAGGCAGAGCCCAATCTGTTTTTCTCAGCAAAACAGCATGACAAATTGTATTATGGCGACAAATTTACCCCGTTAAGTGATTACGCCAATCATGAATCTAGCCGTTAAACTCTGTCCTTGCTGCTCATCCTTGCCCTATGCACAATGTTGTGAGCCTCTGCATATGCAGCAGCAACAAGCTAATAGCCCGCGGGCCCTGATGCGCTCGCGCTATAGTGCTTTTGTCTTAGCATTATTTGACTATTTGATTGACACCCATGATACCAACCATAGGCATGATTTGACCGCAGCTGATTTAGCCAAGCCGCCACATCCCCACTGGCTAGGACTGGATATCATCAGCCACAGTAGTCAAGGCGAGAAGGGACAGGTGACCTTTAAAGCCTGGTATCGTCTTGATGGTCAGATTGATGCGATTTTTGAATGCTCGGATTTTATTCTGCGAGATGGCCGCTGGTACTACACTCAAGGGCAGCAGTTTGATACTGCCCTTCCTGGGCGTAATGATCCCTGTATTTGCCACAGCGGTAAAAAATTCAAACAGTGCTGTTTAACACGCTGAACACATTCCTGTTTGCAGCGATTTTGCTGGCTCTATTGCCATAAAATCACAAAAGTCAGGCCCTCTAAGTGCCTGACTGTACAAAAAGCCTTGCGCCTGATGACACTGGCACCCCGCTAGAAAAGACTCTTGCTCAGGGGTTTCAACCCCTTCTGCAGTAAGCGATATATTCAGCGCTTTTGCCATGGCAATAATGGCGCTTACAATCTCTCGACTCTCCCGACTGACACTGAGATCAGCAATAAAGGAGCGATCAATCTTCAGCTTACTGATAGGAAATTGTTTCAGATAACGCATTGAACTGTAGCCCGTGCCAAAGTCATCAATCGCCAAACTCACGCCCAATTCAGCTAACTCATTACACAACTGTGCTGCATGACGTATATCCGTCATTAATTCGGTTTCCGTGATTTCTAAAATCAAGGTGTTCGGTGTTAAACGGTAACGGCTAAGTAATTGCCATACTTGCTCATATAAGTTTCCCCCCAAAAACTGCCGGGCAGAGACATTCACATGCATAACAAAGCTTGGTTGCTGGTGTTGCCATAACTTCAACTGATTACAAGCAGCTTCAAGTACCCAAGCACCAATTAAGCAAATCATACCTGTCTGTTCGGCAATATCGATAAATGCCCCTGGATACAGCATCCCTTTTATAGGATGGTGCCAACGGATCAGTGCTTCTGCACCAACATATTCCTGAGTTTGTAAATCACGCAATGGCTGATAATGAAGTTCAAACTGTCGGCCACGGACAGCCAAATGCAATTCCCGCTCAATTTCAGCATGCTGATAAAACGACGTTAATAGTTGTTGATTAAAATACTGGATATGGGGCGCAGGCATTGTTTTAGCACGTTGCAACGCAATATCGGCACTGGCTAATGGTGAAATATCCTGCTTCAAATCTGCTAAATTCACCACTGCCAGCGCCACTCGCGGATCAAACCGCTCGCGACCGACCTGTAGCGGCATCGTCAAACAACGATATAAATTTATAATTTGCCGCTCAAGCTCACCCAGCTCTCCTCCCCATGGTAATAACATGGCAAACTCATCACTGCCAACCCGAGCAATTTCATTTACCCGAGGAAATCCAGCAAAACAACGTGATCGCCGGGCTATCTCAGTTAGCAGAGCATCCCCTTGCCGATGGCCATAAGTATCATTAAAACGTTTAAAACCAATAAGATCGATAAGGATCAGGAAACCGTCATTAAACTGACGTAATGCTTGGTTAAAATGCGTGCGATTATACAATTCCGTCAACTGACAGCGCCAAGCTAAGCGTTCTAGCTTATTCTGGTATAAGTGGGGGTCAGTATTATCTTCACAGTAAATTAAGGCAAAATGATTGCCAAGGTCAGTATTAAACGGTGTTGCGTGGTACTTCAGGTAATATTGACGATTATCTTCCCGGGTCAGCAACACTTCTCCCCGAATTGTTTCGCCACGCTTTAACTGTTGTAGGGAACGCTCGGCTAACTGGGGATACTGCTTAAATAAATCTAACTGACGGATGCTGGCGCCACTGATATAACGCCTTGGTATTCCTGACATCTGATAGTGGGCTGGGTTAACATAAGCAATAAATTCTGTTTGCAAATTGACTAGCATGGTCACTTGCTCAGACTGTTCTACAGCACTTCGAAATAGTGATAAAACTTCTTGCTGCTGATGGGAAAATTGCGTTGCTAGTGCTAAAGCCAGTTGATCTGCAGCCTGACAAGCAAGGTAAATATCGCTGTCTTGCCAAATACCTCGCGCATATTGCCTCTCAAGGCAAATTACCCCTTCTAATTGGCCATTAATACGAATTGCAACATCCAAAACAGAGTTTATTTTCCGCGGAGCAAATGCGGTAAGATAAAATTCAGCAATTCGGGGATCACTTTTCGCATCACTGGCATCAATATACCGCTCAGACGTAAGTTGCTTAAGATATCTTGGACAAGATGCCAAATCTGCTGGTCTGAAGGTAGATGTCGTTTCCGATATCGCTAAACTTGCTACCTGATGCTGACAAGATAAATCACGGGAAAACAACCAGACACTGGCACTATTAATCACCAGATGTCGGCATAATAAATGAACAACTAATTTTGCAGTGGCATTAAAATTACCCTGCATCTTTCCCGCAGAGTTTACAATCACCTCAACAACGTGTTGATGTTTTCGTCTGGTCACACAAATACCTAAATAATGGGCCGATAAATAAGCCGGTTATCTTTTTCTTATTATTTTAACTGCCCTGCTTTATTAGGAAATCAGGGCAGCTCCCAATTATCTTGCAAAAATGCAGATATCTGTTCGATAAATAGAGAATTAGATACGATTTTCCAGTTGGAAAATCATTTTTTCAGCACTGACATCAAATTTCAGGGTCAAAGTCACGCCAGTTTCAGTTTCAGTGTAATTCACTTCCGTATGGGTAAAACGTTGTACCGCGCGTTGTGCGATCTGCTTAGCATCCGCCATCGCCTGCTCTCCGGCAAAATTCATCACCAACTGGGTATCATCAACATCAATCACAGCGCCGATATCAACAAAACTGCCACAGTAAGTACAGGTATCATTTACAGTATCTGATTGGGCTTCACGAATGGATTTCATAATGTTCTCTCCGGAATAAAAATCCATTATATGTAAGCCATTCCATTAGAGCTATGGTTTAGCAGGCTCTGATACTGTTAAATGACTAATTTTTTCTGCAATGACAGATTTTGTAAAAAATCCATCTCTATTTCAGCCGACGGAATTGACTCACCTCTCGCCTGTCGTTGAGTATGTAGATCCGTATTCAGTAGGGCATCCAACATATAAGCAGGCTGTTGGCCTCGGCTAAGCACAGGCTCTGGCGTCAGACACTGCTGCAAGCGAAAACAGGGCATTCCACCGACATAAAACTGCTGGGCATGATTTATCAATGGTCTATCTGGGGTAATTTCCCTCAGATAAGGCGCAGGGGCAGGCACATCTAGCTGCTGATATAATAAAGAAGAGGTATCCGGCGATGGTGTCATGCCACTAAACTGACTTTGCTGACAAACATCCTGTGACAACATCGCCAATAACAGCGCAAATTCGCCGCGCCGTTGCTGCCCCAACGCTTGGTTCAGGCGGGAGCCAAGTAGGCGTTCATTAATGGGGCTATCGATTTTTAGCATAAAAAAACATCGAAAAACAATTTGTTGCTAATTTATCGACCAAACAAGCCCTAACTTAAGTACTTTTTTCAAAATGGGGCTTTACATGCAAAACCATTATGCATACTATTGCCGCCGCTGAGTGAGGAGGGGTTCCCGAGTGGCCAAAGGGATCAGACTGTAAATCTGACGGCTCCGCCTTCGAAGGTTCGAATCCTTCTCCCTCCACCATTTCAGCACAACAATTTGAAAGTACGAAATTGAATTCGTGGAGGGGTTCCCGAGTGGCCAAAGGGATCAGACTGTAAATCTGACGGCTCCGCCTTCGAAGGTTCGAATCCTTCTCCCTCCACCACTTTCAATTTAATGTACAATCTCCATGATGGAGGGGTTCCCGAGTGGCCAAAGGGATCAGACTGTAAATCTGACGGCTCCGCCTTCGAAGGTTCGAATCCTTCTCCCTCCACCATCATCTTTGTTGTTCTGGCTGTAAAATCTCCATATGTGGAGGGGTTCCCGAGTGGCCAAAGGGATCAGACTGTAAATCTGACGGCTCCGCCTTCGAAGGTTCGAATCCTTCTCCCTCCACCATTTCTCTTTATTGTTTTTCCGCAATTTATTCCTATACGCTGTTGTTCCTTATCGAAATTATTTACTATTTGCTTTCAACTTTTGAGCAAATGGAATCGCTATGACTCAATCTTGGGTGCATCAAGCCATTGGCAAAATCGAGGCCGATTTTCAACGCAGCGCCGATACTCACTTGATCAAGCTGGATCTGCCGGCCATTGCTGGCATTGATATATATCTTAAAGATGAAAGTACCCACCCCACGGGTAGCCTGAAGCATCGCCTGGCCCGCTCACTCTTTTTGTATGCCCTCTGTAACGGTTGGATTGATAAAGATACCCCGATTATTGAAGCTTCATCAGGCAGTACTGCGGTATCAGAAGCCTATTTTGCTCGCTTGCTGGGATTACCCTTTATCGCTGTGATGCCCCGCAGTACAGCTCGCCGCAAAATCGAACAGATTGAGTTCTATGGTGGTCGCTGTCATTTTGTCGCCCACAGCAGTGAGATCTACGCCGAGTCAACCAGATTAGCCGCTGAACTTGGGGGACACTATATGGATCAGTTTACTTACGCTGAGCGAGCAACGGATTGGCGCGGCAATAATAATATTGCCAATGCTATTTTTGAGCAGATGCAGAAAGAGCCCCACCCCATTCCGCGCTGGATTGTGATGAGCCCCGGCACCGGCGGCACTTCAGCAACCATTGGCCGTTACCTGAAATACCAGTGCCTGCCCAGCAAACTCTGTGTGGTAGATCCGGAAAATTCGGTGTTTTATGACTATTTCCAACACAGGGATAACAGCCTGCAAAGCCAAAGTAGCAGCCGAATAGAAGGTATTGGCCGCCCCCGGGTGGAACCATCATTTATTCCCGGCGTGATCGATACCATGATAAAGATCCCCGATACCGCCGCTATTGCAGCCATACATTGGTTAGAGCAGCAGATTGGCCGTAAAACTGGCGCATCCACCGGAACCAATCTGTTTGGTGCACTATTATTGGCGGCAAAGATGAAACAAGCTGGTGACACCGGCTCTATTGTCACCTTGATCTGTGATCCTGGCGAGCGATACCTCGATACCTATTACAACCCTGACTGGATTACTGAGCATATTGGCTGCTGTCAGGCCATGACAGATAAATTAACTGCGTTCAATCACAGTGGCGAACTGACGCTATAATCGCTCGGTTTAGTACCAGTACTAAATGACCAATAACGGCTAACGACAAGGGAAATTAACGGATAAATTATCTGTAGTGTTCCATAAAAAATGCCCCAACTGTATCGAACAGATAGGGGCATTTTTTATCACTGGATACCATACAGAGCTCAATCTTGAGGTTGCGAGCTTAAACCTCAGTCGATATTAATATATTTATGAGTCTGTACGGATAAACGCCAGTTACGGGCAATACAGGTGGCCATTGCCAACTCGGTCGCCCGATGTTTTTGACTGATGGGTTGCAGACAAATGGTTTTGTCACTGATATCCACATTGCGCAGCAATTGATCCAGCTCATCAATATGGGCTTGAGTCGCTACCGGATGCTTGATCTCATTTGCCCGCACTAATGCTTGGGGCTGCACCGCTAATCCACCTTTCATATTAATCTTAGGGGATACTGTCACCCAGGTGTCTTGAGAGCAACTGACATTAAAGGTACCACTGGTCTCAATCTGGCATTGGTAACCAGCCTGCTCAAGCGCATCAGTGAGCGGTATTAAGTCGTGCATACAAGGCTCACCACCGGTGATCACCACATGCTTGGCCTTAAATCCTTTTTCTGCAAAGGCGGCCAACAATCCAGCCGCATCCAAGTAAGCCCAGCGCCCCTGCTCGCCATCAACGGTAATCACTTGCGCGACTGGCACCTTATTGGCCTCATCCAAGGTCCAAGTATGGCGGGTATCACACCAGGCACAGCCTACCGGGCACCCTTGCAGCCGGACAAAAATCGCCGGGACGCCAGTGTACACACCTTCGCCCTGAATCGTTTCAAATACTTCATTTACCGGATACTGCATTTCCCCTCCAAAAACCTTGCGCCCTTCAATGCGCAGCCCGGTGTTATAAAAGATTTTCCCGCGAATCGCAAGCCGATAGATGTTCAACCCCCACCATGGCAGGTAGAATAGAGGTTTTTAATTTCAGGGCACTACCATGTCAAAAGCCATTGTTGTTTTCAGCGGCGGCCAGGACTCCACCACCTGTGTGATCCAGGCGCTTTCCCAATATGATGAAGTTCACGGGATCACCTTCGATTACGGCCAACGTCACCGCCAAGAAATTGAAGTTGCACAGCAATTGGCCAAGCAACTGGGGTTAACCAGCCATAAAGTACTGGATGTTGGTCTATTAAATGAGTTGGCCATCAGCGCCCTGACCCGGGACAATATTCCGGTATCCAATACCTTGATGGACAACGGGCTGCCCAATACCTTTGTACCGGGTCGCAATATTCTGTTTTTAACACTGGCGGGAATATACGCTTATCAGCTAGGCGCAGATGCAGTCATTACCGGCGTCTGTGAGACTGACTTTTCCGGCTATCCTGATTGTCGTAATGATTTTATCAAAGCGATGGAACAGGCACTGGTGCAGGGAATGGATCGTCCTTTGGCGCTGATCACGCCCTTGATGTGGCTCAATAAAGCTGAAACCTGGGCGCTGGCAGACAAGTACGGTCAATTAGATTTGGTCCGCAATCATACTCTGACTTGTTATAACGGTATTATCGGCGAAGGCTGCCATGAATGTCCGGCCTGTAAACTGCGGGCCCGGGGTCTCCATGATTATCTCGCTGATAAAGAGACTGTTATGCAAGCTCTTGAGCAAAAATGCAACCACGCTTAAGCCACGCACTTAACTCTCCTTGGGGCGTAGCACTGCTTTTAACTCTGCTGTGCCCGCTACTGTTTACCCTGGGGCTAGCTGATCAGCTGGCTCTACGTCCCCATCTTATCCAGCAAGATGAGTTTTATCGACTGCTGAGCGGACATTATCTGCATACCAACTTATGGCATCTGCTGATGAACTTGGCCGGGCTGTGGATTATTCTGGCTGTGTTTAATTTGCCCTTTACCTTTTTCAGCACGCTATTGTTGCTTTTGCTGCTCAGTGGGATGATAGGACTAGAAATCATCTGGTTTTTCCCGGCAATTACCGGCTATGTTGGCCTGAGTGGTCTGCTGCACGGTCTGTTTGCCTTTGCAGCGCTGCGTGAAGGTCTGCTTGGGATACGTCTGGGCTGGCTACTGCTCGGTGGCATCATAGCTAAAGTCATCTATGAACAGCTTGCAGGTGCCAGTGAGACCATGACCACCATGATTAACGCCAAGGTGGCGATAGATGCCCATCTCGCGGGAGTTATCGCTGGCGTTATACTTGCGGGGGGCTATAGCATTTATCACCGGTGGCGTCATTCTAGTGATAAGTCGCCTTAGGTAGCCTGCCCACAACTTCAATCACAGTCTGTCACCCGGCGCAAAATCACCCCGTTCTGTGGCAGGCTTATATGATTAATTAGTCTGAGTACTGCTTAATCGTACTGCCAATATTATTATCACAATCAAATACAGCAGACAGTCGCTAGATTAATAACGCTGTCTGCTGCAATTAGCTTGCCGTAGCAAAACTATGGCAAGGTTATTTATTGCAATGGTCGCACTTCTGCTGCGGTTGGGAAAATCCGCTGCCAGTCCTGCTGCATATCCACCACCATCCAGTTTCGTGCTTTAGCTTGCTGCATCAATTCTGGGGTAAATTTGCCTTCAAAAGTCTGACTATCATAAGCCCACTCCCTTTTGGCATCAGTATGATGAACCAAGATATTAAGATATGGCCGCGGCTGGGCTGCCGTCCATGCCAACATGGGTAAATCCCCAGTAGAGTTCCCTACCGCCATAATCGGTCTTTTGCCTATTTGCATGGCGATATTGATCGGTTTTTGCTTGCCATCATTCACTGAAACTAGTTTTGCAGTTTTATGCAGCACAGCCTCACCATCAATAACTTGATACTCATAGCCAAATGTGGTGCCGATTACCTGCTGTGGCGGGATATGATAAATCGCCTGACTCCAAGGCTGCACAAAGGCACTGCCTGCACCTGTCACGATATAGACCGTAAAGTCATGGGCCTGTAGATAATCTAGCAACTCAATCATAGGCTGGTAAACCAGCTCAGTATAAGGACGATTAAAGCGTGGTGAGCGGGCTTGTGCTAACCAGTCCAATACCCGCTGACGATATTGAGCCGGGGTAATATCGGCTTGAGCCTGAGCCATAATGGGGATCAGCGCTTTCCAGCCATGCTCAAATAATGATGTTAGCTTGCCATCAAGCAACCACTGATAAGGCGGTGTAGTCTGCCACGCTGGATGCGCGGGCGCTTGTTGCCGAACCTGATCAAAAGAAAAGGTCAGCTGAGTATAAGTTGGCTTTTCTGACCAAAGCGTACCGTCATTATCGAATACGGCAATACGATCTGCTGGTGCAACATATTCTGGTGAATGGCTATCGGTAACTTTGGTGACAAAAGCCACAATCCGCTCTTTTTGTTGTGGGTTACGCCACAAGGAAAGCGCCTGAGGCTCTGCGGCCTGTACGATGGCTGTGAAAGGCAAGAGTATTATCAGTAGCATTACTTGCCAGGTCGATAAGGGTTTCAAGGGATGTTCCTCTTTGATGATGAAATACTTAACGTTAACGCAGTGAGTACCGCGTTATCGCGCGCAGCCTGTCAGCTTCACAGTGACAGGCAAGGACGTCGTCACTCCCCTCATGAGTCATGGCCGGATAGCTGCGAGTAACACCGCATTGAGATACCGCGAGCGCGCCGAAGCGGAAAACAGCGCAATAACCTTGCCCATACCACCCACTCCAACGCGCAACGCTGAGCACACCAGTTCTGTGATATGCCCTGAAAACAAGCACCATCTGGCCTTTCACGATGAATATCGTCAAGGCAACAGTGCTTTAATCGCGATAAGAGGTTTAATGCCTAGTCTAAAGAGCTAAAGCCATCAAAAGCGCTCGTCAAATCAGCCTAAAAGATGAACAAACGCAAGTTAATTGGAAACCAGTCGCGACCTTAATTCGCGAACCTTATCCCTTAACACCACAGCCTGCTCAAACTCCAGATTTCTGGCATGCTCCTGCATTTGTTTCTCTAGTCGGTCAATTTCATGACTCAGTTCAGCCATACTCTGTCCTTGGTAAGACTCACCTGACTCAGCAACCCGGCGCAGACTGGATGAGGACGACTTAGGAGAATGATATCGTTTATCTTTCTCACTATCCCCAAGATCCATCACATCTGTAACTTTCTTTGATACACCTTTTGGCACAATGCCGTGGGCCAAGTTAAATTCATGCTGCTTTTCCCGTCGACGGGCTGTTTCCCCCATAGCTTTGCCCATGGAATCGGTAATACGATCAGCATAGAGAATGACCTTGCCATTGATATTGCGGGCCGCGCGGCCAATGGTCTGGATCAAAGAACGTTCTGAACGCAAAAAGCCTTCTTTGTCCGCATCCAGCACACACACCAGTGACACTTCAGGCATATCCAACCCTTCCCGTAGTAGGTTGATGCCAACCAATACATCAAACATGCCCAAGCGCAGATCGCGGATAATTTCTACCCGCTCAACAGTATCGATATCCGAATGCAGATAACGCACTCGTACGCCATGCTCATCAAGATACTCGGTTAAATCCTCTGCCATACGTTTGGTCAGCGTCGTCACCAGTATCCGCTCGTTCACCGCAGTACGTTTACCAACTTCTGAGAGTAAGTCATCCACCTGGGTGCCAACTGGACGCACTTCAATTTCAGGATCAAGTAACCCGGTTGGCCGGACCACCTGCTCTGCGATTTCGCCGTCACTTTTATCCAGCTCATAATTACCAGGGGTGGCGGAAACAAAGATCGTCTGAGGCATCAATGACTCAAACTCTTCAAATTTCAGCGGCCGGTTATCCAGTGCCGACGGCAGACGAAAACCATATTCCACCAGTGTCTCTTTGCGAGAACGATCCCCTTTATACATTGCGCCAATCTGTGGCACAGTGACATGGGATTCATCGATAACCAACAGGCCATCTGCTGGCAGATAATCCAATAATGTTGGTGGGCCTTCACCTTCTGCCCGGCCAGACAGATAACGGGAGTAATTCTCGATACCAGAGCAATACCCCAGCTCAATCATCATCTCCAAGTCATACTGTACCCGCTCAGTAATGCGCTGAGCTTCGATCAATTTATGATTATCTAACAACTGCTGTTTACGCAGTACCAGCTCTTCTTTTATCTGCTCTGTTGCTGCTAGAATTTTTTCTCTGGGGGTCACATAGTGAGTTTTTGGATACACCGTTGTTCGGGCAATCCGTTTCACTATCTGCCCAGTTAAAGGATCAAATTCACTGAGCCGCTCAATTTCATCATCAAATAGCTCAACCCGAATCGCATCCCGATCTGAGTCAGCGGGGAAAATATCAATCACCTCGCCGCGTACTCGAAAAGTACCACGCTGAAAATCCATATCATTGCGGGTATATTGCAGCTCACTAAGCCGCTGCAATATATCCCGCTGCCCCATCAAGTCTCCCTGACGCAAATGCAACAGCATCTTTAGATACGAGTCGGGGTCACCCAAACCATAAATGGCAGAGACAGAAGCGATAAGTACGACATCTTTGCGCTCTAACAGTGCTTTGGTAGCAGATAACCGCATCTGCTCAATATGAGCATTTACCGAAGCGTCTTTTTCAATAAAAGTGTTAGACGCGGGGACATAAGCTTCCGGCTGATAATAATCATAATAAGAGACAAAATATTCCACCGCATTATGGGGGAAAAACTCTTTCATCTCGCCGTATAGCTGGGCGGCCAAGGTTTTATTTGGCGCCATAATAATGGTTGGACGGCCAAGGGACTTAATTACATTAGCGACGGTAAAGGTTTTACCTGAGCCGGTCACGCCGAGCAATGTTTGCCGGGCTAATCCGGATTCAATGCCGTCAACTAATTGAGCAATGGCGCTAGGCTGATCTCCAGCAGGCTGGTATTGGGATTCCAATCGAAACACAGTGTCAGACACAAATAAGCTTCCTCTGTCATTGAGCGGTTATTTTAATCCCACCTCCTGACAAGCTCCAGTATGATTTTCAATACGCCATTGGTATATCAAATCGGCAACTGGATAAAAACCGAGCTGGAAACTGATTTCAGCAGCAAAAAACACCGCAAAGTTTATCAAAATCCATTAAAACGGCATAAACGCGTTAATTTAATACACAAGACAATGTTGCAGCATAATTACAAAATTGATAACCATCTTAAATACAACCTTACGACGACTTGATTTTATTAAATCATTGTATTTAAAGGTTTTTATTTTAAAACTGTAAAACTGTGCATTTTAAGTCCAACCCGCATTCCATCTGGCTTTGCAAGCATTTCAAACGTGTAACTAACAGGGTTATCCACAGAAACAGTGGATAACTGAATCTAGGCCAGAAATAATGGGGGTTACGGCTATCATGACCAATTGATACAGCCATGGCCAATAGATGAAATTTAATTACATTTGCAATGTGGGTGGCAACTTCACAATATTGTCATCGCAAAATAAAACACATTTCATTGACACCCAGGTTGGGCTAATGGTCATCACACCAACAAGATACCGCTTTTACTGGCACCACCGCATGTTTGAAAACCCCATCTTTGTAACTGAAAATACCGGCAACACAGGTAATGATAGCATCCACTCACTTACAGGCCTTGCCAATGATAAGTCTGGCTAATTATAGGTACGGTTTATTAAATGGGAGTGATTAATAATGGGTGGCTGTTAATAATAGGCACTGTTAACTACGAAGATGTAGTGCCGCTATGAGTATCAATAGCACAATCGCACGAGTGCCATTCACTGATGCTAGTATGGAAACTTAGTCTTAATCTTAATCTTAATCTCAACTACCTCGCCAGCGAAACCAAACCAAATAGCTTATCGCTTAGGTACTTCGAAAAATTCTTCAGCATATAGGATATCAACTGCGACTCCGGCGATCCGTGACATCACAGAGTCAAAATTTAACACTCTCTATTATTCACCTCTATCTCTGATGAGCCGCTCGTTTTATGACCAGCACAAACTCCCCACCTTGCCGATCCCCCCCTATCAGCCCTATTGCATAAGAGAAATTTGTTCGTGATATTGTTAACCCACCGCTTATTATCAAAGATAGATTGAATAATATTTGGCCGCGGCAGATAACGCAGTTAATATTCACTTTGGCATTTAGGCGTATTTATTCAACAATCTGTTGATTAACCCGCCGCTTATGCACATTAGATGAGCACTTAACGCTATAATTCCACTTTTTTTTATAACGCGAGTTGACTCATCTGACAGAGCGATTTACTATGCGCTCCGTTCTCAGCGAGACGCTGCAGAAAAGCGATTCCCCCGTAGTTCAGTCGGTAGAACGGCGGACTGTTAATCCGTATGTCACTGGTTCAAGTCCAGTCGGGGGAGCCACTTACTGCACAATGATATTCCCCTGTAGTTCAGTCGGTAGAACGGCGGACTGTTAATCCGTATGTCACTGGTTCAAGTCCAGTCAGGGGAGCCACGCTGAAACATGATGAGTAATCATCAGTAAATAAGATAATTCCCCCGTAGTTCAGTCGGTAGAACGGCGGACTGTTAATCCGTATGTCACTGGTTCAAGTCCAGTCGGGGGAGCCACTTATTTACACAGAGTTAAATCACAATTCCCCTGTAGTTCAGTCGGTAGAACGGCGGACTGTTAATCCGTATGTCACTGGTTCAAGTCCAGTCAGGGGAGCCACTTTATTAGTGTAATGATTTAATGCTGACCATCGATTCCCCTGTAGTTCAGTCGGTAGAACGGCGGACTGTTAATCCGTATGTCACTGGTTCAAGTCCAGTCAGGGGAGCCACTTTGGTCAAATAGCAAATTCAATTCCCCCGTAGTTCAGTCGGTAGAACGGCGGACTGTTAATCCGTATGTCACTGGTTCAAGTCCAGTCGGGGGAGCCACTTTGCCAATAATGTTGTACTGTTTTATGTATTAGATCGATTCCCCCGTAGTTCAGTCGGTAGAACGGCGGACTGTTAATCCGTATGTCACTGGTTCAAGTCCAGTCGGGGGAGCCACCTTACCGTGTTTTATCAATTTAATACTTAACCATCGATTCCCCTGTAGTTCAGTCGGTAGAACGGCGGACTGTTAATCCGTATGTCACTGGTTCAAGTCCAGTCAGGGGAGCCACTTTGGTCAAATAGCAAATTCAATTCCCCCGTAGTTCAGTCGGTAGAACGGCGGACTGTTAATCCGTATGTCACTGGTTCAAGTCCAGTCGGGGGAGCCACTTTGCCAATAATGTTGTACTGTTTTATGTATTAGATCGATTCCCCCGTAGTTCAGTCGGTAGAACGGCGGACTGTTAATCCGTATGTCACTGGTTCAAGTCCAGTCGGGGGAGCCACCTTACCGTGTTTTATCAATTTAATACTTAACCATCGATTCCCCTGTAGTTCAGTCGGTAGAACGGCGGACTGTTAATCCGTATGTCACTGGTTCAAGTCCAGTCAGGGGAGCCACTTTGGTCAAATAGCAAATTCAATTCCCCCGTAGTTCAGTCGGTAGAACGGCGGACTGTTAATCCGTATGTCACTGGTTCAAGTCCAGTCGGGGGAGCCACTTTGCGCAATCAAGTATCCATGATTCCCCTGTAGTTCAGTCGGTAGAACGGCGGACTGTTAATCCGTATGTCACTGGTTCAAGTCCAGTCAGGGGAGCCACTTGAGCTCATACCTTATCGTCACCTTTCCCCCTGTTTTATTTGTACCTCAACAAACAACACCCACGATCAATCGATAGACACTCTAATTCAGTTTCGACAAAATATGCTTTAGCCGCCGGTTTTGCGTTACCACAACATTCTCATCCCCCACATCCTCTAACTGATACCCATTACTCATTACAGCTAGTCATTTGAGCATTGTGACATCCTGCTAAAGCACCACATCACACCACCTATCATATTTTGCAGCAAGATATCGCCAACAGGCACAATTCCCTGTATATTCGCGATGTTATGCAATGGAATGACTAACAATGACTTAATGGGAATGGATGCCACATGGGTTACACCAAGCGAACTGCTTTTTTTTTACTGCTGATTTTCTGCACTATCGCGACACTCGACTACTGGCAAAATAGCAAACACTGGCACGCCCATGTTCAGCGTAATCAGCAACAGATCACGAATACGCTGCAAAGCGTTATCGATACACCAAACGATAATCCTGCAAGGAAAATCTACACTCAGCTTTCAGAGCTATTCGCAATCGAGTTTTATCAATTCAGACAATTGCAAACTGGGGTCACGCTTACCCATGGGCAAAATCTGCCTAGGCAACGCGAATTAAGCACCTTGCTGTTTCCAGCACCAAGCACAACACATTATCACCTGACCATTAATGGCGTCCCGACGGACATTACCGTTAAAGTTATTCTGTCGCCAAATGTGCTTTATCAGCGCACCCTCGGCTTGGCCGGGCTGCTGGGCAGCACTTGGCTTCTCTTTGTGTTGTACTTATTGATACTTGGCATTGGGCAGCGAAAAAAAATCAGCTATTTATCTTCTTATATCAGTCAATTAGCCTCACTAACATTTACGCCAGTACAAGCATCTCGGCTAAAAGGGGCATATCGGCCTGTCGCCGTTGCTTTGGAGCAATGCCGTAAAACGTTGCAACATAAGATCAGTCAATTTGAATCTGAAAATGCCAAACTTAATCAAGTCGCATTTATTGACCCGATGACGGGGTTTGGTAGTCAACAAAAATTCACCCAGTTACTTGATAAGCTGGCAAAAAATAAAGAGCACATCTCAGGAATGCTGGCACTGATAAAAGCAACGGAGCTTTCCAGTATCAATCAAGCCAATGGCCGGGATGCCGGTGATGATTACCTCACTCATATTGCCCATTGTCTGCGTCAAGTTGGGCAAACTGTCCCTGCGGCGCAGTATTTTCGCATTGCCAGTGGCGATTTTATTCTCTATTTACCAGAGCTCACCCTCAGTAATACCCCGCTTATCAGCGCAAAACTGCAAACAAGCCTTAACCATTACCAGCAAAATACACAACTTAATACCATTGCCCACACGGGACTGGTCCCCTGCCAGAGTGGCCCGGCTGCACTACACGTATTAACCCGAGCCGATATTGCAGTATCCATTGCCCAGACCCAGGGCCCCAATGCCATATATATATTGCAATCATCGGATGAGCATGCTCCAGACGCCGAGCAATGGCAAAACGAGCTGCGCAATTTAATCCGTGAACGGCGCATCAAACTACAGCAACAACCTATCAGCGCCGGACAACAAAAAGGCGATTGTTACACCGAATTACTGGCGACATTTTATAATCCGCAGCACAGCGCCCTTCCCACACGCACCGTAATTGCGATGGCGGAGCGCTATGCCCTTGGGACTGAGTTGGATAAACTCATTATTGCAACAGCGGTTCACAGCCTAAGCCAAAATGCCGCATTAAGGGGCAGCTTTGGCATCAATATCAGTCCCACCAGTATTATCAGCAATGATTTTCTCGCTTGGTTAAAGCAGCTCCTCAGTCGCCATACCAGTTTGGCATCCAGATTAGTATTTGAATTGCCTGAAAATGGCATGCAAACCAACCTCCCGGCAGCCTACCGTTTTGTTCGACTGATCCACAGCCTTGGGGCCCGCGTTGCTATCGAACGCTTCGGTAACAGTTATACCGCGTTTAAGTTTTTCCGTGAGGTAAAACCGGACTTTATAAAATTAGACAGTAACTACAGCCGCAATATCGCCGAAGATAGCAATAACCAGTTCTTTATTCGTATGATCGTCGATATTGCCCGGCGTATGGGCATCAGGGTTATCGCCACGGCCGTAGAACAGCAGCATGAAAAAATGATGCTGGAAAAACTGCTGCTTGATGGGTTGCAGGGCTATTATATCGCCCGCCCGCAGCCATTATCTGCTCAGGCAGAGACGCCAAACCACCAAAGAGACACTGCTCAAATTTGATTCGAAGTCCAGTAACCCTGCATTTCGCGTGTTGTTTCTGCTCAGCAAAAAGCTGATAATGTGATTAAGCACAGACTAAACATGTAATGAGATGAGCGAATATCTCCTGTTGTTGATCGGTACTGTACTGGTCAACAATTTCGTATTGGTAAAATTCCTTGGTTTATGTCCATTTATGGGGGTCTCCAGCAAACTGGAATCCGCCATCGGCATGTCTATGGCCACCACCTTTGTTATGACGCTGGCCTCGATTTTAAGCTATCTGGTCAACGTCTACCTGCTGGTTCCCTTTGAGTTGGGCTACCTCAGAACCATGGCGTTCATTCTGGTTATCGCCGTAGTGGTACAGTTTACGGAAATGGTGGTACAAAAAACCAGTGCCACTCTATACCGGGCACTGGGGATCTATTTGCCCCTGATCACCACTAACTGTGCCGTGCTGGGTGTGGCCTTACTCAATATCAATGAAAATCACAACTTTATGCAATCTGCTATCTACGGGTTTGCTGCTGCACTGGGTTTTTCTCTGGTTCTCATTCTATTCTCTGCAATGCGTGAACGCCTGGCGGCGGCCGATGTGCCAGCCCCTTTTAAAGGCGGTGCCATCGCGATGATCACTGCAGGCCTGATGTCCCTAGCATTTATGGGATTTGCGGGGCTGGTAAAATAACAATGACCACCATTATTACAGCTGTCGTGCTGCTCACCATTTTGGCGCTGGTGTTTGGCGTCCTGCTCGGTTATGCAGCACAGAAATTCAAAGTCGAAGGTAATCCTATTGTTGATCAACTGGAAGCGGCGCTCCCCCAGAGCCAATGCGGCCAGTGTGGTTATCCCGGCTGTCGCCCTTATGCCGAAGCCATTGCCAATGGCGAAAAAATTAACCGTTGCCCACCGGGTGGCACCGCCACCATGGAAAAGTTAGCTGAGCTCATGGGCGTTGACCCTGAGCCGGTCGCCGAAGGTGAACAAAGCAACATTAAGAAAGTTGCCCATATCCGTGAGCAGGAATGTATTGGCTGCACTAAATGCATTCAGGCCTGCCCGGTCGATGCCATTATTGGCTCAGGCAAAATGATGCACACAGTGATCAGTGCAGATTGTACTGGCTGCGATCTGTGTGTAGAACCCTGCCCTGTTGATTGTATTGATATGGTGCCGGTGGCCACCGACATCAAAAACTGGGATTGGAAACTCAATACCATTCCGGTCAGATTTGTGGAAGAGGACAAGCTGTGCTGACATTACTGGAACAATTGGATAACGGCGTACTGTGGCGTATTCCGGGCGGCATCCATCCACCAGAGCAAAAGTGCCTCTCCAATACCTCGGCTATCGCGCAATTACCGCTGGATAATGAATATTGGGTGCCCGTACCGCAAATCGGCGAGCAAGCTGCTGCGGCCGTACAAATTGGCGATCACGTACTAAAAGGCCAGCCACTGACCCGGGGCGTCAGTCCTCAACATCTGCCCGTACATGCTCCCACCTCAGGGACAGTCACTGCCATTGCCCCTATGGCCAGTAACCATGCTTCTGGCCTGCCTGTGCTAACGTGTGTCATCAAGGCCGATGGCCAAGACACTTGGCTGCCACTGCAAGCGGCGAATCCTACCGAGTTAAGCGACAGTGAGATTGTTGCCCGGGTTCATGCTGCTGGCGTAGCCGGTATGGGCGGCGCTGCATTTCCAACCCATATTAAACTGTCCCCCACCAGTGAAATTGATCTGGTCATCATCAACGGCGTCGAGTGCGAACCTTACATCACCTCAGATGACCGCCTGATGCGGGAGCACAGCAATCGCATCATCAGCGGCATTGAAATTATTCATCGCCTACTGTCGCCACAGCGCATTGTCATTGCGGTGGAAGATAATAAACCTGAAGCGGCTGCAGCATTGGGTGATGCCCTGCGCAACAGTGCTCTGCCCGATGGTATCGCTCGGGTTACCGTTATTCCGACTAAATACCCATCCGGCGGCGAAAAACAACTTATTCAAATTATTACCGGTAAAGAAGTGCCCTCCGGCGCTATTCCGGCGCAGCTAGGTATTCTGGTACACAATGTCGGTACTTGTGCGGCCATCAGTGATGCAGTCTATTTGGGCAAGCCCTTAATCGAACGGGTAGTTACCGTCACAGGTGAAAATGTGCAGCGCCCGGGTAATTATCTACTGCCCATTGGTAGCCGTATTGATCATGTGCTGCAACAGTGTGGCTTTACCCCAGATCCTGAGCAAAAAGTGATTATCGGTGGCCCCATGATGGGGCATACCCTGCCACAACTCCAAGTTCCCGTATTAAAAGGCACCAACTGCATTTTAGTGCCATCCCGCCATGAGATGGCTTTAGCGCCAAAAGAGCAAGCCTGTATCCGCTGCTCAGAATGCGCCCAAGCATGTCCGGCTAATTTGCTGCCACAACAACTTTACTGGCACGCCAAATCCGGTGATTACGAGAAAGCGGCAGGTTATAACCTACGAGACTGTATCGAATGCGGCTGCTGCAGCTATGTCTGCCCCAGTGATATTCCGTTGGTAGAATATTTCCGGGTAGCCAAATCCGCACTGCGCCACGATGCCGAAGAGAAATTAAAATCTGAGCGCGCCAAACAGCGCTTTGAGGCCAAACAACAGCGTATTGAAGCGGAAAAACAGGCACGGGAAGCCAAAGCTAAACAGGCAGCAGCCCGTCGTCAGGCCAGTATGGGCAGCGCAGAAAAAGATGCTATCGCTGAAGCCATGGCGCGTATTCAGGCGAAAAAAGCCGCAGCTGCAGCAGGCACGACACCGCAATCTTCAACCGTTAATGCACCGGAGGCATCAGCCAATAGCGCGGCTAATGCTCAAGATAAGGTTGCTGCCGCCATTGCCAGAGCCAAAGCAAAAAAAGCGGCACAGGCAGGAGCTGCAACGCCCGTCTCTAGCGCAGACAATGCAGCGACATCACAACAGGACAAAGTGGCCGCCGCCATTGCCCGTGCCAAAGCGAAAAAAGCCGCTCAGTCAGCCTCAACGCCGACATCAAATGTCACAGCTCCACAGGGTGACGTCAGCCAGCAAGATAAAATTGCTGCCGCCGTAGCAAGGGCAAAAGCCAAAAAAGCTGCCGCTAAAGCCGCATTAAATGCAGCAGCGGATAATGCAACCGATAACGTCAGCGCTGATAGCGAGGCAGGTAATAACGTAGCCAGTCAGACCGCCGCCGCGCAAGCGACGACATTGTCTGCCGAAGAGCAAAAAAAGGCTCGCATTGCTGCCGCCGTTGCGAAAGCCAAAGCGAAAAAAGCTACCGCAGCCAATGCTGAAACCGCGGAATCTATCACTGATATTCCGGCAGCAGCGCCAACAGATATAGCATCGACCAACTTGGCAGAAACTGAGACTTCAGCGCCGAATGCCGCAACTGCGGCGGCTGATAACAGTCAAGCTACCGAGATGTCAGCAGAGGCAGCAAAAAAAGCTCGCATTGCCGCAGCCGTTGCTAAAGCCAAGGCGAAAAAAGCCGCCGCAGCCAGTGCTGAAGCCACGCAATCCATCACTGATATTCCGGCAGCAGTGCAAGCAGATATAGCATCGACCGATTTGGCAGAAACTGAGACTTCTGCGCCGAGTACTGCAACTGCTGATAGCAGCCAAGCTATCGAGATATCACCAGAGGCAGCAAAAAAAGCTCGTATTGCTGCCGCCGTAGCGAAAGCCAAGGCGAAAAAAGCAGCCGCAGCCAGTGCTGAAACCACGCAATCCATCGCTGATATTCCGGCCTCAGGCTTGGCAGAAACTGAGACTTCAGCGCCGAATACCGCAACTGCGGCGACTGATAACAGTCAAGCTACCGAGATAACACCGGAAGCGGCAAAAAAGGCCCGTATTGCTGCCGCCGTAGCCAAAGCTAAGGCGAAAAAAGCCGCTCAGCTTCAACAAGATAAGGAATAACCCTGATGGCGTTTAAAATAACTTCATCACCCCATGTGACCAACAGTAATCAAACGGCCAAAGTGATGCGCCGGGTCATTCTCTGCGTTTTGCCGGGGCTGATTGCCCAATGTTACTTTTTTGGCTGGGGCAGTTTAATCCAGGTACTCTTGGCAGTGGCTACCGCCCTGCTGGCGGAAGCTGGGGTAATGAAACTGCGTAAACGCAGCGTCAAAACAGCACTGGGCGATTACAGTGCCATCCTCACGGCCTTACTGCTGGGGATCGCGATTCCTCCGCTAGCGCCTTGGTGGTTGGTGATCATCGGTACCTTATTTGCCATTGTGGTGGTAAAACACCTCTATGGTGGACTGGGCAATAACCTGTTTAATCCCGCAATGGCCGCATACGTTCTGCTACTGATTGCTTATCCAGTGCAAATGACATCTTGGGTTGCCCCGGCTACCGTAGCGCAGCACTCACCAGAGTTTGTGATGAGCCTGAAACAGATTTTCCAGCCCGGCAGTTGGGATACCAGCTATTTCCGGCTCGGTATTGATGGCACTACCATGGCCACACCGCTCGATACCATGAAAACCAGCTTGACCATGGGATTGACCACCACAGAAATTCTGAATAAGTCCATCTTCACCGGTGGGGTTGGTGTTGGCTGGTTTTGGGTCAACTTAGCCTATTTGCTTGGCGGGTTGGTGTTACTTAAACTCAAAGCAATCCGCTGGCAGATCAGCGCCGGGCTGCTTGGCGCACTGTTTATCTGCTCAGGTATCGGCTTTTTAATGAACCCAGATACCCATGCCTCCCCACTGCTGCATCTGTTTTCCGGTGCCACTATGCTAGCCGCCTTCTTTATCGCCACAGATCCGGTTACCGCTGCAACCAGTAACCGGGGCAGACTGCTATTTGGTGCACTTATCGGGGTACTGATGTATGTGATCCGCAGTTTCGGCGGCTACCCTGATGCCGTTGCCTTTGCCGTGCTGCTGGCAAACCTGTGTGCCCCATTTATTGACTATTATGTCCGTCCCCGCACGTATGGCCACCGGGCCAGTCACTGAGGGAGAGAGCTAGAATGCAAAAATCCATGATCCGCAACGGGCTGGTGCTGGCCATCTTCGCCCTGATCTGCACAGCCCTAGTGGCAGTTGTTAACCATGTTACTGCCAGCAAAATTAAACAGCAGGAACAGGCACAATTACTCCAAATTCTGCACCAGATTATTCCTGACAATATCCACGATAATCTGCTGACCAATAACTGCATTATGCTGCACAATAAAGCGGCACTGGGTACAGATGATGCCATGCCTGCTTATATCGCCACCCACAAGGGTGAGCCTGTAGCCATTGCCATGGAAACCATTGCCCCCGATGGTTATAGCGGTGCGATTAAATTGATTGTCGGCATTAATGCCCAAGGCGAGGTTCTTGGGGTGCGGACGCTGGCTCAAAATGAAACCCCCGGCCTTGGCGATAAAATCGAGCTGAAAAAATCCAACTGGGTGCTGGGCTTTAACCATAAAACCATCAATGGTGATCATGATAAACGCTGGAATGTGAAGAAAGACGGCGGTGAGTTTGATCAATTTACCGGTGCAACTATCACCCCAAGAGCGTATGTCAAAGCCGTGCGTAAGACCTTGTTGTACTTTAAACACAACAAGCAGCAAATTTTCGCCCAGCAACTGAACTGTGGAGCAAAGCATGAGTAACTACCGCGAAATTGCCTATCAGGGGCTGTGGAAGAGTAACCCGGGGCTGGCCCAATTACTCGGGTTGTGCCCACTCTTGGCTGTCACCACCACGGTGACCAATGCCATGGGACTTGGCGTTGCCACCATGCTGGTATTAATTTGCTCTAACGTGCTCATTTCATTGGTAAGAAATCTGGTACCGAAAGAGATCCGTATCCCAGTCTTTGTCATGATTATTGCCGCACTGGTTACCACGGTACAGCTGCTAGTTAATGCGTATGCCTATGGTTTGTATCTGTCGCTAGGTATCTTTTTGCCATTGATTGTGACCAACTGCGTCATTATCGGTCGGGCAGAAGCCTTTGCCTCACGCAATAATCCCCTCAAGTCCGCATTTGACGGCCTGATGATGGGGCTGGGCTTTACCCTAGTGCTGTGCGTTCTGGGGGCTATTCGGGAAGTTATCAGTCAAGGCACCCTCTTTAGCGGGGCAGATCAACTGCTCGGCAGTTGGGCTTCTGCGCTAACTCTGCATGTATGGCAGGTTAACACCCCGTTTTTGCTGGCTATGCTGCCACCTGGTGCCTTCTTGGGGATGGGGCTGTTGATTGCCCTGAAAAATATCATTGATAAAAGAATTCAGCAAAAACAGCCAACACCTTCCGAAACAGTCACTCGGGCAAGAATAACTAAGGTAAATTAATGAACGCTGACAAACGACGCCAAATATTGGAGCGGCTAAGGGCGAATAATCCCCATCCGCAGACGGAATTGCATTTTTCCTCTCCGTTTGAGCTACTGGTCGCAGTGGCCTTATCTGCTCAGGCGACGGATGTCAGTGTCAATAAAGCCACGGATAAGCTGTTCCCGGTAGCCAATACCCCCCAGGCCATTTATGACCTGGGAGTTGAGGGGCTTAAACCCTATATCAAAACCATCGGGCTGTATAACTCCAAAGCGGAAAATATCATTAAAGCCTGCCGTATGCTGCTGGATCTGCATCATGGTGAAGTGCCGGAAAACCGCGAAGCGCTGGAAGCCCTGCCTGGTGTCGGGCGAAAAACGGCTAATGTGGTCCTCAATACCGCATTCGGTTGGCCCACCATCGCCGTGGATACCCATATCTTTCGGGTATCCAACCGCACTAAATTTGCCGTAGGCAAAGATGTGGTGGCCGTGGAGCAAAAGCTGGAAAAAGTAGTACCTGCCGAATTTAAAGTGGATGTGCATCACTGGCTGATCTTACATGGTCGCTACACTTGCGTGGCTAGAAAACCCCGTTGTGGCAGCTGTATCATTGAAGATCTTTGTGAGTACTCTCCACCAAAAGAAAACGTAAAGAAAAAGAAGAAATAAATACGTTTAAATCCATGAAGACTCTTAAATGAGTCTTTTTTTGGCTTTACAAAATCACCATTCGAAACTATGTTAGATTTATGTGTTGACTTTTAGCTTTAAAACTGCACCAACGCGAACCCCTGTGTTAATTAGGATTTGCATGATGAGTTGGTTTCTTAATTTGCTGGATTTAAATGGGTTCGCAGGTGAACTCTCTTTGATGATTTCAAGCAAATAAAAGAACTTATCTGAAGGTATTACCGACTCAAATGCATCCTTAACGATGGTGTTATTTTTACGTGTGCCGCCAATAAACGTGTTGATGTATAACTTAAACTTATTGAATTGGTCATCCACTCTGGCTTGAGTATTAGTTGGCTCTTGATCATAGTGGTGGCAAACGAACAAGTATTCGATATAAGCCCTCAGTCGAATTAAGCGCTGACGTAATGTGTGTGCGGAAACTTGTGGTTGGCTATGTGAAGTTGCATGGATCGCATCTCTTATGCGCTTGTCAGAAATTGCTACAACATTACTTTCATCAATAGTGCCTTCATCAGCATAAAGCTTGCATGTTCTAACAAAATCATCGACCTCCTGCCTTGAAAGAAACTCACCAGAGCTGACACGCTCAACAAGATCGATATCTTGCTCGATAAAATAACAGTATAAAAATTTTAGTTCGTAGGCATATTTTTTTAGTGTATGAAAAGCTGGGGCTTGAGAGCTTGCTTTATTCTTTCCTGCCGAAAGTGGGGAGTTATGGTTTCCGTTAAGATAAGCGTTAAGGTACAAGCAAGCGGGAAACACGCCTGATCTAATAATGAGGGGAAAGCTGTACCCACTGGTATCTTTATAGATTTTTACTGCAACATTTTTACTTAATTCATTCATTACAAAATCACAAGCCAGTTACCGCGCATTCAACCCCGAAGTGCACCACTCGCTTCATTAAGCTGCTTTTCGTAATTCATCGAATACTACAGCAGGCTGTTTGAAACGGTAGTCCCCCTAAAAATAACAGCAGCCAAAAGTAGAATTTTCTCGTAAGGTAAACGCAGGAGATTCGACATGAAAACATCGCGATACACGGACAGTCAGATAATCAACATCCTCAAGCAAGCTGAAGCAGGAGCACCCGTTCCAGAGCTTTGTCGTGAGCATGGCATGAGCAGTGCGACCTTTTACAAATAGCGGGCAAAATACAGTGGGATGGATGCGTCACTCATGGCGCGTATGAAAGAACTTGAAGACGAAAACCGACGGCTCAAGAAAATGTATGCTGAAGAACGTCTCAAAGCCGAAATTATTCAGGAAGCCATGGCAAAAAAGTGGTGAAGCCCAGTGAGCGACGCGTGCTTGCTCAGCAGTCTGTGGCGGCTTCAGACATCAGTATTCGAATGGCATGTCGCATTTTCAGCGTCAGTGAGACTTGCTACCGCTACCAATCAGTCCTGCGAGACGAAAATGCAGACATTGCCAATTGGCTTATTCAGCTGACGACAGATGAAAATGACTGGGGCTTTGGTCTGTGCTTTGATTACCTGCGCAATGTGAAGGACAAAACATGGAACCACAAACGTGTGTATCGTATTTATTGCGAGCTAGCGTTAAACCTGCGTATTCGTCCTAAACGACGGCTAAAACGCCATGCTCCAGAGCCGTTAAAAGAACCCGTGCGGCCGAATCAAGTATGGTCCGTCGATTTCATGCATGACCAGTTGGCTGATGGTCGCAGCTACCGTTTATTTAATGTGATTGATGATTATCATCGTGAAGGCTTGGCGATTGAAGCGGGACTGTCACTGCCAGCACTAAGGGTTATCCGAACTCTTAATCAACTCTTGGAACAACGCCCTAAACCTTCCATTATCCGTTGTGATAATGGGCCTGAATTCATTAGCGGTGAGTTTGTTAATTGGGCCAAGCAACATAACATTCGGATTGAATATATTCAGCCAGGTAAACCTCAGCAGAACGCCTATATCGAGCGACACAACAAAACGATTCGATACAGTTGGGTGAGCAAGCATCTATTCGATTCAATTGAGGAGGTACAAGACTATGCGACAAAGTGGCTATGGTTTTACAATCATGAACGACCACACAAAGCCAATAACGGCAGGCCACCACTGATGGCTGCTTAATCTCTACTTTTAATGGCGGTTAAAAAAGGGAGGACTACCAAACCAAGGCACTTTCTCGGACGTGAGTTAAGTGCTCGTTCGATGTCAGCAATTTGCTTATCCGTTACCGTGCGTAAATCAGTTCCCTTGCGGATATACTGCCGCAACAGACCATTGAAATTCTCATTCAACCCACGTTCCCATGATGAGTATGGGTTGGCGAAATAGATATCTACCTTCAGTGCTTGTGCAACCTTTTGATGGTCACAGAACTCGCTGCCATTGTCCGCTGTGATAGTGTGAACGTGACTACGATACCGCCAAAGCATGCCTATCATGGCTCGGCTCACATCGGCTGCGCTTTTGGCGGGCACTTTACGGATTAGATACAGTTTGCTTTTGCGTTCAACCAAACTGACTATGGCGCCAGTGCCTTGTTTTCCCAATACCGTATCGGCTTCCCAATCACCTAATCGTGCTTTTTCGTCGACAACTGCCGGCCGGTGTTCAATACCTATGCGATTTGGAATGATAACCCGTTTCGCACGACAGCCTTTGCGGTATTTACGATGACGCGGCTCAGCGCTTTATAGAGCTTTCCGCCACGCTGCTTGTCCTGCTGAACAAAGCCATAAATCCATGCATGACTGACAGGGTAACCGATAAGTTGACCTACGCCCGCGATTTGTTCTGGACTCCACTTTTGCTTCAGTCCGAACTCAACGAAAGTGACGGTCGTTACAGACACTCGATTTTTGGCAGCCTGGCAGCGGCGCTTAACTGTCTTGGCCTGTGCAACTTCAGGCAAATAATGATTGTCACGAATACGGTTACGACGAACCTCGCTACTCACCGTGCTGTGGCTCACTTTTAAGCGTTTGCCGATTGCTCGATAGCTGAAGCCCTCGCGAAGGTAGGCTTCGATCTGGTATCGTTGCCCTTCGATCAACTGCTTGTAACTCATGGTAATGACTTCTATTTGTTTGGCGACGATAGAGTACCACCTACAGGCAGTTGATCTCTTCTTACCGTTTAACCATGAGTGGTGCACTTATTATCTGAATTCAAGCTTGCTAAAGTTTCGCGTTATTTGTTTATCTCCCGGCAAGCCTATCGCTTCAGTTTCAACCGCTCATAAATAATTGAAAACTTCTTCTTCCGAGCCTTCATCTTTCAAAAGTTCATATAATTTGGGTAAATAGCCATCATATTCTCCCATTTCTTCTGAATAAGAATACACACCAATATGATCCCATTCTTTATGAATAGCGACTCGAAGCTGGTTATAAAAATCTAAATCTACTTTTACTTTCATCACTTAATCCCAGTAATTATCGTCATATTTAGTTTTTAGATAACCATAAAAAAGGAAGACCTGAGTCTTCCTTTTCGATCAAACCAACACATCATTGATTATTGGTGACGCAGCGCTTCAATACGCTTTTCCAGCGGCGGGTGACTCATCATTAACTCAGCAATAGAGCGCTTACCGTTAATCCCGAACGCTGACATGCTAGCAGGCATACTGCCAGCTTCTGGTCCCATACGCAGGCGTTCCAGTGCTGCAATCATCTTTTCTTTACCGGCCAGACGTGCACCGCCTTCATCGGCGCGGTATTCACGAATACGAGAGAAATAAGCCACCACAAAGGAAGCCAGAATACCGAAGATAATATCCAGTACAAATACCACGGCCATATAAGCAATAGTGCCTAACCCTTCACCGTCTTCATCATTACTGGAGACAAAAGTATTAATTGCCTGAGCAACCAGTCGAGCAGCAAAAATCACGAAGGTATTAACTACACCTTGGATTAACGTTAGGGTCACCATATCACCGTTGGCAACGTGGCTCACTTCGTGCGCCAGTACAGCTTCCACTTCATCTGGGCTCATGCCGTACAACAGACCGGTACTCACTGCCACCAAAGAGTTATTTTTACTTGGGCCAGTGGCAAAAGCATTCATTTCGGGTGAGTCATATACAGCCACTTCTGGCATGGCAATGCCAGCCTGTTGCGCCTGACGGGCAACAGTATCTACTAGCCAGCGTTCCTGACCATTTTGTGGCACATCAATAACCTGACAGCCCATGGCGCGTTTGGCCATCCATTTGGACATAAACAGGGAGATAAAAGAGCCGGAGAATCCGAAGATCGCAGCAAAGACCAGCAGTCCACCCATAGACTTGGTGTTCACCCCCAACAGGCTCATTACAATTGATGCCACCAACAGCACAGCAAGGTTAGTGATGATCAATAAAAAAATACGTGTCATTCGCGCTCCTGATAAGGATAAAAATAAAAATAAGATAGGTATTGCGACATTATCTATGCCAACGCCTTATTTTCAAGGTCAGAAAGCAAAACACTTTGTCTGCTTATTATTATGCGGCAGTCTAGGCAGACTTGCTTAAGTCAAAATTAAAACCAACCCACTTTTAGCTCAAATGGACAATCTCTACCCCAAACGGGCAAAATTTGTTAACGTCTAGCTCCTTACATATTGTTTTGGAAGCTGTAATGACTATTAATGCCCTGATGCTCAGTGCCTCAAGAGAAGGCAATACTCCCTACCTGCAGCATGCCCTGCCCTTAATTGCGCCCCTAACGCAACGTGCCAAAAAATGGGTCTTTATTCCTTATGCTGGCGTCAGCCTGAGTTACGATGATTATCTGCACCGCGTCGCGGAAGCCTTAACGCCACTCACGCTGGATCTGCGCAGCATTCACAATTATGACGATGCAAAAACAGCCATTCGCGATGCCGAAGGCATTATTGTCGGGGGCGGCAATACATTTATGTTACTGAGTAAGCTGTACCAATATGATTTACTCGGCCTTATCCGGGAGTCTGTATTAGAAGGTAAGCCTTATATTGGTTGGAGTGCTGGCGCCAATATTACTGGCCAAAGTATCCGTACCACCAATGATATGCCCATTATTGCGCCACCAGCCTTTGAGGCTCTGGGGTTATTGCCTTTCCAGATTAACCCCCACTATATCAACCAAGTGCAAAGTGGCCACAATGGTGAAACCCGAGCCCAACGGCTGAAAGAGTTTACCTGTGTTGACCCCGCTATGCCCGTCATCGGAATTCAGGAAGGTTCTGCACTATGGCGACAAGATAACAAGCTAACACTGCTTGGCGATAAAGAAGCCTATCTGTTCTGCGGCGCCCAACAGGAAATGCCGATCCCACCAGGCAGTGATTTAAGCCATATGCTGACACCACAAAAATAACAACCTTTTTTAGGGCGCTCTGACAGGAGCGCCCTTGCCCATTTTATTTGCCGTTATGGCGCAACAAATGAGGTAACGTCAGATATTCACTGGCAACATCTACTTGAGGCGAGGCTAAATGGGGGATCACCCCTAAACAGGGGGCAGACATCAATTCAGTTAATTCAGCCAGATTTTCTGCGACATACTGCATCTCACCATCAACCTGATTAGCTACCCAACCGGTAATTTGCAACCCATCAGCCAAAATTGCTTCCTGGGTCAGCACTGCATGGTTCAAGCAACCAAGCTTCATCCCCACCACCAAGATCACCGGTAACTGCAGAGTCTGAACCAACTCAGGCATCATACGCTGGTTACCTAATGGTAAGCGCCAGCCTCCCGCACCTTCAATCAAAGTAAAATCTGTCTCTTGATAACGCGGTATATCCAGCGCGGCGTGAAGCGCTTCTGGACTGATATCCACCCCCTCCTGCGCAGCCACAATATGTGGAGCAATCGCTGGCGTAAAACTGAAGGGATTAACCTGTCGATAATCCAGTTGAACACTCGACTGAGCCTGCAAAGCCAGTGCATCACTATTACGTAGCCCCTCGGCAGTCTGCTCACAACCGGATGCAACAGGCTTAATACCCAAGGTCTGCCAAGGCGAGTCATCCTGATGTCGCAGCTGAGATGCTAGATGCAGCAACGCTGATGACACTAACGTTTTACCACTGTCGGTATCAGTACCAGTCACAAAATAAATCATGGATTATTCCTATTTAAACGCAGTTATTTTGCCCACTTACGGTGACATTACTTCTGGCAGCAAAAGGTCAATACTTGGTAATCAAGTGGCAATCCAGCATCAGTGCGTAATGTTTCTGCCCGCCGCTGTAATTGGTGTAAAAAGCCTCGCCCTTTTAACCCAGCCGCTGTCGTCGCCACAGTGTGACCGTCATTATTTGAATTGCTTTTCTCATCAGTAACCTGCCCAACTGCAGCTTCCCGTGGCCCTGGAGCAGAAGCGCCTATCCCTTTAAGAGACTGCAGCAACGCCGTTAATTGCGCAAAGTGCACAGTGACTGTCTGTTGCTGTATTTGACTTTGCTGCCAAGGCAAGCTGTTTATCTGCGCATCAATGTCATTTGCCGTCGCAAAGGCGTTACACCTTAGCCCCAGATACTCAAGTTGAGGCAAACTGCCTGCGGTGATCAGCGACACATAACAATGGCCACCGGGCTGTAATACCCGATAAATCTCCGCTAATGCCTGGGGAAAATCACTACACCACTGTAGAGCGAGGTTGGAATACACAGTCTGGATACTGTTATCAGCTAATGGCAACGCCATCGCATCAGCACATAAAGCGGTATAGTCCGGAAAATTGCAGCCAAGTTTCAGCAGCATACCTACGGCAATATCCACAGCAATAACCTGCTGCGCAGCGGGAAAGGCCGTACCCGGCCCAGCACCAATATCCAGAACGATACCGGATAAATCAGCATTGGATTGCAACATGCTCGCAGTGCGCAGCTGCAAGACATTGTGTTTGGCATATACATCAGCCGCCTGAGAAAACTGCCGAGCAATACGCCGCTGCAGCGCCGATTGATTATCGCTATCGGCCTGTTTTGCTTGCTGAGTATGGCAAGGTTGCGTTAAAACCTGATTGACCTGCGGGTCAGCAGGGAGAGTCTGTCGCTTATTCTTCATCGGTTACCGCTGATAAGCCTATAAATTGTTTTTACTGTTAATGACAAATTGGATTAGCGGTGAGCTGCCAACGCCTGTTGTAGCGCCGTAATAAAGGCATCTATCTGAGCTTGGCTGTGACCCGCATTGAGTGTGATACGTAGTCTGGCACTGCCACGGGGAACCGTGGGGGGGCGAATCGCCCCGACAGCAAACCCCGCGCCACGCAATTGCTGCGCAATGGCCAAGGTACGGTGGCTGTCGCCGATAATCACGGGCTGAATCGCCGTTACCGATGCAGTAAGCGCTATGCCAACATGGGCACAACGCTGGCGAAAATAGGTAATATTCTCTGCCAGTTGCTGACAAAGGCGGTGATCTTGCATTAAGGTCAACGCGGCCAAAGCGGTCGCGGCAGCCAAAGGAGACAAGGCAGTGGAATAGATATAATGGCGGCAGTTTGCCACCATAAAATCAATCAATGCCTGACTTCCCAGTAAAGCGGCCCCTTGGCAGCCCATAGCCTTACCAAATGTAATTAGCTGTATATCCGCATAGCGGGCATCACAGGGCTGTGAGCCGATGTCAGGAAACGTGACGGGAGTGCCAAAACCGTGGGCATCATCGACAATCAGCCAAGCGCCTTGCTGATCTGCAATCTGTCGCAGTGCCATCAGCGGTGCACAATCACCATCCATACTAAAAACACTTTCAGTGATCAGTGCCAGCGGCCGATGCTTCGCAGCTAACCTGGTCGCGCTGTCCGCATCATTGTGCAAAAAACGGCGCAACGTGACGCCGGCATCTTTCGCGCCATCGATCACAGAGGCATGAATTAATTTATCACTCAGTACCGTATCGCCCGGCTGAAACAGGGTTTTTAACAGCGCCTGATTGGCACTGAAACCAGAGCAAAACAGTAATGCGGCTTCATGGCCGGTGTGCTGACACAGCGCCTGCTCCAACGCAAGATGTTCACTCTGATAGCCACTGACCAGTGCAGATGCGCCACTGCCGCACCCCACGCCGCGTTGCAAAGCCTGCATCGCGGCATCGGCCAATGCGGGAGACGAAGCCAAGGCCAGATAATCATTGGCGGCAAAGTTAACCGGAGCGCGATATACCGTCCGCTGACGCAGTAAGCCCTGTTCTTGCAGTTGGGCCATTCGCTCAGCCATTCGCTGCTGCAGTACATCAGGTGCAGCAGCGTCATCTTGAATAGGCAACATCTTATCTGTCATTACAGTGCTGCGGCATCATAAAACAGGTTATCGGCTTTATCTCGACGCGCCGCAGCCTGCTCCAACAGGGTTTCGTCCTGCTCCAATTGCGCCGCGCTCCCTTGCTCAGGCTTCAGCCCCAGTTTGGCAAACAACTGCATATCGGTATTCTCTTCCGGATTAGGCGTCGTCAGCAGCTTACAGCCATAAAAAATTGAATTTGCGCCAGCAAAAAAACACATAGCCTGCATTTCATCTGACATGCTTTCTCGCCCAGCGGATAAGCGTACCCGGGATTTCGGCATCACAATACGGGCAACCGCGATAGTGCGAACAAACTCCAGCGGATCTAAATCGTCTTGAGTTGCCAGCGGGGTACCGGCCACTTTAACCAGCATATTGATGGGCACAGAATCTGGGTGTTTTTCCATATTGGCCAACTGCTGGATCAAGCCGGCGCGATCGGTTTGCTGCTCCCCCATACCAACAATACCCCCGGAGCAAACTTTCATCCCTGCTGCGCGAACATTGGACAAGGTATCGAGTCGGTCCTGATAGGTGCGCGTAGTAATAATATCGCCATAAAACTCCGGAGAGGTATCGAGATTATGGTTGTAATAATCAAGCCCGGCCTCAGCCAACTCTCCAGCCTGCTGCGGGCTAAGCATCCCCAGCGTCATGCAAGTTTCCATTCCCAATGCTTTGACTTCCCGCACCATCTGGGTCAGATAAGGCATATCTTTCGCTTTTGGGTTACGCCAAGCAGCTCCCATACAAAAACGACTGGCCCCGGCGGCCTTGGCACTGCGCGCTTCCGTCAGCACCAGCTCCATTTCCATCAGACGCTCTTTCTCCAGTCCAGTATCATAACGGGCACTTTGTGGGCAATATTTACAATCTTCTGGGCAGGCCCCGGTTTTAATCGACAGCAGGCGGCTTATCTGCACTTCATTGGGATCAAAACTCTGGCGATGGATGGTCTGGGCTTGGAACAATAAATCATTCATCGGCAGGGCAAACAGCGCTTCAATTTCTTCCCGGCGCCAATCATG
Source organism: Shewanella sp. NFH-SH190041 (assembly GCF_024363255.1). NCBI lineage: Bacteria > Pseudomonadati > Pseudomonadota > Gammaproteobacteria > Alteromonadales > Shewanellaceae > Shewanella > Shewanella sp. NFH-SH190041. The sequence continues at coordinate 1,687,167 of NZ_AP026070.1, read as the reverse complement.
ACGCACTTCAATTTGTAACATGACAATACTTTCCTGACTGTTATATACCAAAAATTTTCTGCCGCGAGCGGCCTGCTATCACGATTTGCTGACACCATAACGACATCTGAAATATCATAATGCCGTTGGCAGACATCAGCTTATCTCTGGCTTGGTATGCTGGTTTTTATCTTGGCTAGCATAACGGCAGGCCGTAAACTGTCAACGTGAGTCAAGGTTAATGGTTGACTAATGGTGAAATAATGAACAGCAACTATATCGATTTTGAGTTTGACCGTCAGCATATCTGGCACCCCTACACCTCAATGACCGAGGCATTACCCGTCTTTGGTGTAAGCAGTGCCAGTGGCTGTGAACTGACCCTGAATGATGGGCGGGTACTGATTGACGGCACCAGCTCTTGGTGGGCATGTGTCCATGGCTACAGTCAGCCAAAGATCCTGCAGGCGATGGAAAAGCAGCTGCAGCAAGTCAGTCATGTTATGTTCGGCGGCATCACCCACAGACCCGCTGTAGAGCTGGCCCGTAAACTGGTCGAGATGACCTGTCCACGACTGACCAAGGTGTTTTTTGCCGACTCCGGTTCAGTAGCAGTGGAAGTGGCGATGAAAATGGCTCTGCAATATTGGCAAGGGCGACAGCAACCGGGTAAACAACAGATACTGACCATTAAACATGGTTATCACGGTGATACCTTTGCCGCTATGAGTGTCTGCGATCCCGAAGGCGGCATGCATACTATGTTTGGTGATGCGGTTACCCCCAGGTTGTTTGCCCCAGCACCACACTATGGATTTACCCAGCCATTAACTGACAGTGAGCGGGATAAAATCACCCAAATATTTGCTGAGCATCACCAGCAACTGGCCGCCATTATTCTCGAGCCGATTATGCAAGGCGCCGGGGCGATGAACTTTTACCCACCGGCATATCTGCAGTTAATCCGGCAACTGTGCGATCAGTTTGATGTGTTGCTGATCGCCGATGAAATCGCCACCGGCTTTGGGCGCACAGGTAAATTATTTGCCTGTGAGCATGCCGAGGTTGAGCCGGATATTATGTGTCTGGGCAAAGCGCTCACCGGCGGCCATATCAGCTTGGCCGCAACCCTGTGCAGTGATGAGGTAGCTAATGGCATCAGCGCATCACCAGCCGGCGTCTTTATGCATGGCCCCACGTTTATGGGGAACCCATTGGCTTGCGCCGCAGCCAATGCCAGCCTGTCACTGCTGGCAGACACTGACTGGCAAGCTCAGGTAGATGCTATTGAGGCGCATCTACAGCAACATCTGGCACCCGCAAGGAAGCTTGCTGCCGTCAAAGATGTCCGAGTATTAGGCGCTGTTGGCGTGATAGAACTGCATCAGGCCGTCAATACCGCCAAATTGCAGCAGGCATTTGTCGAACTTGGCGTTTGGATCCGCCCATTTGGCCATGTGATTTACATTATGCCGCCTTATATAATCAGTCAGACACAACTGACAACCCTTACTGATGCCATGCTCAAGGTAACCGAGATGCTTTCTATCGCGCCAATGGCCCCTGGGAGTTTCTGTCACGGCTAAGATAGTTTGGTCCAGTCCCTGTCGCCCATCTCCGGATAACCCAGATGGGCATTTATGACATGTCGCTTAAACCTGCTCAACCAACCGCACTGGCAAAATAAACATGGAAAGAGGCATAAAATATCACTAGCCACAACACTATACTGGCGGGTGACAATGGAAAAGATGGTTTGTTCACCACTTACTATAAGTTGACAAGCAGCTGATTCCACTTTCTTTTCTGAAGGCGTATAGTGAGTTAAGCTTCTTTTTGAGCTCGATGCGGAGTTTTTCTGTGGCGGGCATTATCGAATCAATTTATGTATTTGATGGAGATACATCTATGAGTGAACTTGCAGTGCTAGCACAGCCTGGTGTGCTATCCAATCCAACCTCCCATGTCGAATATCTGACTTTCTGCCTCAAAGCAGACAGTGACTGTGCCGACGATATCGGTGATGCACTCGGCGATCTGGGCGGTATTGAAAAATCCATCAATCAAAAAGATCTGGATGCCAATTTATCTGTCTCCATCGGCTTTTCTGCTCACGCTTGGCCAATATTATTCCCGACACAGCCCGTACCAATGGAGCTACACACCTTCCCAGAAATGCGTAATGGTGATCGGCTATTCCCTTCGACTGCCGGTGATATCTTTGTCATGATCAAATCTGAGCGCATGGATTTGAACTTTCAAGCGGCCAAATACATTCGCGGTGCCTTTTTAGAGTTTGCCGAGTTAACTGAAGATATCCAAGGCTATAAATACTTAGATAACCGTGACATGATTGATTTTGTTGACGGTACTGAAAACCCTAAGGGCGATGAGCGTACTGAAGCTGTATTGGTTAACAATGATATTGAACTGCACCAAGGCGGCAGTTACCTGCACGTACAACGTTATGTTGACCGTCAAGGATTATGGGATCAACAAACCACGATTTATCAGGAACAAGTTGTTGGCCGTACCAAAATGGACAACATTGAACTGAGCGATGATGTTAAACCGGCTTGGGCCCACAATGCCAAAAGTAAAGTGGAAATTGATGGCGAAGAAATTAAGATGCTGCGTCAAAACCGTCCATATGGTAATGCCATGGAACACGGCACCATGTTTGTGGGTTTTGCCGCCACACCTTCTGTGATTGAAACGTCTATGGGGCAGATGATTACCGCCGATGAAAATGGCCACTATGACAGACTGCTGGACTTTGTCGAAGCCAAAACCGGTTGTTTGTTCTTTATGCCATCACAAGCGTTCTTAGATCAGTTTGATGATGAATAATCACCAAGCCAAACCGCTTTAAATAAGAGCGCTTTAAGCAAGATCAACAAAGGGAGCACAATTGCTCCCTTTACTTTATCGATATACCGCAAACTCACCATCTGCGGTAAACCGTTAGCCATGAGGGTTAGAACTTAAAGCCCAACTGTAATGCAGCGCCCCGTTCATCATTACGGCCAAACTGCCCTGCCAGATCCAGTGTCAACAAGTCGAAAGGCGATAAACCTAAGCCAACAGTAAACAGATTTTCATAATTACCCGTCATATCGGTTTTAAAGCCAGCCCGCAATTGTGCCTGTTCAAAGATATCCACTTCTGCGCCGATTCTGGCCCACTGTCGTGGTAGCATAAAGATCTCTTTTGTGTTTTCTAGCACAAAAGATTTGTCTTCAATCAAATCAACATCCGCAGCCAAGGTCATCCCTAGCCATTGTACCGAGGCTCCTGCTGTCACGGTCGGCTTTAATGATAAATGCTCCCCAGCGACATTGACAATTTCATGTTCAATCAAGTTACGGGCAACCAACCCTAGTTGTACTGGTCCCACCTCACCATGTAGCCCGATATCCAGGTTAAACGCAGTTTCATTACTCATATAACGATCTTCAAAAAAATCGTCATTTTCATAATTACTCATAGTGGCAATATAAGCATAACTATCCATCCGCTGAGCTTTTGGTGTGACGCCCAATGCCAGATGCCCAATAACTGGAATTGACAACTTAGTCGCTAAACTCAGCGCAATTTCAGTCACGGCCACCGAGCGGACTAATCCATCAGATTTGATAGCATTTTGGTTAAATTGCCCCGTCGCCAACGCATTCTCAATCAGATGTTCATCATTTGGATCATATTCAAAATTACCATTAGCCCAAATTTGCGTACCAATACTCAATCCTGCAGCTAATGTATTAGAGGGCAGATAAAATGCCAGATCTAATCCCGCATCACCATTAAGTTTAATATCGTCCAGTTTTTTCAGGCTACGAGTCAGATTATCTGCCGCATTTTCTAATTCTGTCTGATTAAACTGCTGCCGCGCGATACTATTATTAACAAGATGTTGAAAGTCATCTAATTGCTTTTGCACATCATCAACATGGTCAATAGCATCCTGATAATCACGTGCATGGACACCCGCTGCTAATTTCACATAAAAATCATCATTATCTTGAAAACGAGTGAGCAAAGCGGGGTTCAGATTTGCTCGGGTATAATCACCACTGGCGATCCCAACCCCGGCCATACCTGCACTGCGGGCATCAATGTGCCCAGCCGCAGCTGCGCCCGAGCTCATAGCAAGGGCAACCAATCCAGTCAGTATGTTCAGTTTCATCATATCTCCGTTTATTTTTTATTCTGCTTCAACAGGTTATAAAGCGGGCCAATGATACCAGCGTCCAGAAAGGCCTCTAATATGACGATCATGAAAATACCAAAAATAAGAGCTAACGCACAAAAACGTCAGCTCTTAGCCTTGTCGCACCACTTGTCTTATTTGAATATCAGCCAGGTTCAAACTGCCGCGCCATAGCGCTGATTTGCGTTAAAGACACCCCATGGCGATTACGTTTGGCGCATAAGACTTGGTGTTCGCGGTTCTGAGGCTCGCCAATCAATACAATCCGAACCTGATATCCCATCGCCTTAGCGGCTGTTTCATAAGCAATAAACTCCCACAACGCAAGATTAGTATTATCACAAATCACCCGTGGGAGCCCATCAGCCATAGCCTGAATAAACGCGGCTAAATTGCGTTGGTGATATTCACTCAACCGACGTTTATCAAAACGGTATTGCCCATTTGCCATAAAATAATTATCAGTCGAGCAATAGCCATATTGTTTAATCTGTTCTGCCAGTTCCGATGGTAATTGCGCCAGATAATGTTGCGCCCAATGGGACTTACCACTGCCGGGCAAACCTCGCAAAATAATGGCTTCTTTCAATAACGCACGCTTTACCACAGCGGAGCACCGGCCAAAATATTATCCACCAATTTAGGCAGCAACTCACCGGCTCGGCCTGTCATATGATATTGAAATTGACTCTGACCGCTTGCTGGTGCCAAATTCACTTCCACGGAATGGGCTGAATAATGATTGGCAACCTCGACAAAGCCCGCAGCCGGATAAACCGTGCCCGAAGTTCCAATGGCTAAAAACAGATCGCAGCGCTCCAACGCATCATAAATTCGTTCCATTTCTAACGGCATTTCGCCAAACCACACCACATGGGGTCGCAAACGCTCTGCCGGCAAACAGCAAGTACAAACATTGTCCGGTCCAAAAGGCGCTTGCAACATAAATGTTTGTCCACTGCCAGGGCAACGCCCTTTGGCTAACTCCCCATGCATATGGATAAGTTGATGAGAACCGGCTCGCTCATGCAGATTATCAATATTTTGAGTCACCACTAAACAATCACCGTTAAACTCCCGCTCCAGACGGGCTAATGCCAAGTGGGCAGCATTAGGCTGCACGGTATCAAGCGCTAACTGAGCCCGCCTATCGTTATAAAAAGTTTCCACCAATTCGGGATTACGCTCATACCCTTCCGGGGTTGCCACATCCTCAATATGATGCTGTTCCCACAAACCATCCTGATCCCTGAAAGTCTGAATACCGGATTCTGCAGAAATACCAGCACCGGTTAACACTACTATTCGACGATACATAGATTTTGTCCTGTTCCAATACCCAAATCTGCCAATATGGCTCGGTCCGGTGTAAAGGCCAATAAAGAAGCTATAACCTTACTAAAAGTGTGCTTGATCTTGCTAGATTTTTTCAAATTTTCACCAATAGCCGACAATTTCTCAGCCAAACAAAACACAAAGGTTTAAGTTTTATAACCGACCCCCTATAATGATTTGCACTATATATGAATGAACCGACGGGTTCTGCTATCAAGAGATTTACAATGACAGATGGAAATCAAGCGCTAAAAAAAGCGGGACTGAAAATTACCTTGCCACGAGTCAAGATCCTGGAACTGATGCAGGAACCGGAAAACCAACATATCAGTGCAGAAGATCTGTACAAGAAGCTGTTGGATATTGGTGAAGAAATTGGCCTCGCCACCGTATACCGGGTATTAAACCAGTTTGATGATGCAGGCATTGTATCTCGTCATCATTTTGAAAGCGGTAAAGCCGTATTTGAACTGTCTACCCAACACCATCATGACCACCTAGTTTGTCTTAACTGCGGTAAGGTAATTGAGTTCAGTGACGAAGTCATCGAGCGCCGCCAGCAAGAAATTGCAATGAAGCACAACATTAAACTGACCAACCATAGTCTGTATTTGTATGGTGTCTGCACCAATGACGAATGCGCTCACGGTGATGACTAATCACTTGATGAATCACGATAGCGTGACTAACTAAAAAAACCGGGATTATCCCGGTTTTTTTATCACCACAATAAACACTGGCATTTATCTGCAACCAATTTTGCCCTGCAATGACTCCTTTGCAAATTCACAGATGATAATCGCCTTCCCGCTCAGGCTGGTAATGAATAGCTTCAATGGTGACTTGTCGAGTGGCATTATTCGGCATCGGCCAGGCAATTTGATCGCCAATTTTAACCCCTAACAGAGCAGAGCCCACTGGCGCCAAAACCGATACCGTTTTATGGCCATCATGCCCATCACCCGGGTACACCAATGTCAGCGTATGGAGTTCATCGCTACCGGATACGCGGAAACTGACAGTAGAGTTCATGGTCACCACATTATCAGGCATAGCTTGCACCGGCAGTACTTCTGCCCGGGCCAGTTCATTTTCCAATGCCAATGTCCCCGCCCCATCTGGTGGCAAGGTCTCAAGTAATGCCTCTAATCGCGCTAAGTCCTGACTGGATATCACAATATCAGGCTGCATCCTGCCTCCTTAAGCACTGTCCCCTTATGCTCATCAAGGGGCTACAGCGACAAATTAATCAACATATAGCTCAAAGTAAAACAGCATATCGCCTGCATTTTAAATAGCCAGTTTGCACATTGCGCCACATCACAAACCGAACAAAAATCAATCACCAACCAAAAGCATCAACCAGATCCCAGATGAGATAACTGACAAACAACTCGACACCAACACAGTGGCTGCAATGGTCGCCATATCCCGCTCTAACTGACAAGCGATCAAGTAAGCATTCACCCCCAGGGGGGAGGCTGCTAGCAAGGTGGTAATCGCCAGCTCTTCTCGCGTCAATCCCAGCACGATGCCCAAACCACAAACCGTAGCCGGTAACAGAAACAGTTTAATCACCGACAATACCAATGTCGGTGTAACACTGCTCCGCAGCTTGTAATAATGCATATTGGCACCAAGCACAAATAGCGCGCAAACAATTGCTGGCTGGGCCAGCATCTCCACGGCTTGAGCAAACAATGCTGGTAACTTAAAGCCGATAAGGTTACCTATTATGCCCAACGTCAAACTGGCAACCACCGGATTACGGAGCAAACTGACCGCAACACCTTGCCAACGTTGCCCACCACTTAGGGCGAAGGTCATGCCAAATAACACGGCACTGTGAAACGGCAAAATTAAAAACACCGTCACCAGCTTTTCTGGGCCAAAAGCCGCCATAATCAAGGGTAACCCCACCAGCAAGGTATTGGAATAACAGCTCCCCAAACCTAGTGCGGCACATTCAGACACGGGGCGTTTCAGCCACCAAGCTGCTGCAAATGCCATCAGCCAAAATAAGGAAATCACCGGCAGGTAAAATGCAAACAAGACTTCCAGGCGCAAACTTTCTTTAAGAGGCACCGTTAACATAGTGGAAAACAGCAGTAGTGGAATCGAGACAGAAAATGCAAACCGACTGATCCCATCTATTTGCTCACGGGAAAACCAGCCACTTCGGCTACAACCAAAACCACAGCACGCCACCAGCAGCAATGGTGCTATAAGGGTAAAAACCGACATTATTTCCCCACAAAAAAGGCGCCCTGCGGCGCCTTTATCGCTATTAGCTGAATATTACCAGCCTGTTTTTTGCCGCAGTGCCTGACCAATATCAGCCAACGAGCGCACAGTCGTGACGCCAGCAGCCTCCAAGGCAGCAAACTTCTCTTCCGCAGTCCCCTTACCACCAGCAATAATGGCACCAGCATGTCCCATTCGCTTACCGGCTGGCGCTGTCACTCCGGCGATATAAGACACAACCGGCTTAGTCACATGCTGCTTAATGTATTCAGCAGCTTCTTCTTCCGCCGTGCCACCAATCTCACCAATCATCACAATGGCTTCAGTGCCCGGATCCTGTTGGAACATCGCCAACACATCAATGAAGTTAGTCCCCGGGATAGGATCGCCACCAATGCCGACACAGGTTGACTGTCCAAAACCTTCATCTGTGGTTTGTTTAACCGCTTCATAAGTCAAAGTCCCGGAACGAGACACAATGCCCACTTTACCCGGCCGGTGGATATGACCCGGCATAATACCGATTTTGCACTCTCCAGGCGTAATCACCCCAGGACAATTTGGACCAATCATCCGTACACCGGTTTGCTCCAGTTTAACTTTCACTTCAAGCATATCCAAAGTCGGAATGCCTTCAGTGATACACACAATCAGTTCAATACCAGCATCAATGGCTTCCAAAATGGCATCTTTGCAAAAAGGCGCTGGCACATAAATCACACTGGCGGTCGCGCCAGTCACGTCCACGGCATCTTTTACTGTGTTAAATACCGGCAACCCTAGGTGCATCTGGCCACCTTTGCCCGGAGATACCCCACCGACCATGCGCGTACCATAGGCAATTGCCTGCTCGGAGTGAAATGTTCCCTGTCCGCCGGTAAAGCCCTGACAGATCACCTTGGTCTCTTTATTGACTAAAACGGACATTATTTTCCCTCCGCAGCGTTTACAACTTGCTGTGCTGCATCAGTCAGACTGGTCGCAGCAATAATATCCAGCCCGGACGTGGCCAAGACCTCACGGCCCAACTCCGCATTGGTGCCTTCCAAACGCACGACTACCGGCACATTGACGCCGACCTCTTTAACTGCGCCAATGATGCCTTCCGCAATCATGTCACAGCGAACAATACCGCCAAAAATGTTTACCAATACGGCTTTAACATTGTCATCGGACAGAATAATCTTAAAGGCTTCTGCCACCCGCTCTTTCGTCGCACCACCGCCAACATCAAGGAAATTTGCCGGACGACCGCCATGCAAATTAACAATATCCATGGTGCCCATCGCCAGACCGGCACCATTAACCATACAGCCCACATTGCCATCAAGCGCAACATAGTTCAGTTCAAAACGGGCGGCATGGGCTTCACGGGGATCATCCTGAGATGGATCATGCATATTTTTGATTTTAGGCTGACGGAACAGCGCATTGCTGTCGACATTGATTTTGCCATCCAAACAGTGCAGCTCGCCTTTCTCTGTGATCACTAATGGATTAATTTCCAGTAGGGCAAAATCATGCTGGATAAACATATTAGCCAGCCCCATAAAAATCTTGGTGAACTGTTTAATTTGTGTTGGAGTAAGCCCCAATTTAAAACCAAGATCTCGCGCCTGATAAGGCTGAGGCCCTGTCAGGGGATCAATCATGGCTTTATGGATAAGCTCTGGTGTTTCTTCGGCCACCTTTTCAATTTCGACGCCACCCTCTGTGGATGCCATAAACACCACTCGGCGGCTGCCGCGATCAACCACGGCGCCCAGATACAACTCGCTGGCAATATCAGTGCAACTTTCCACTAAAATTTTTGCCACCGGCTGACCAGCTTCATCTGTTTGATACGTTACGAGATTTCTTCCTAACCAATGCTCAGCAAAGGCTCTGATCTCTTCCTTGTCGCCCGTCACTTTAACGCCACCGGCCTTTCCCCGACCACCGGCATGGACCTGGCATTTTACCACCCACATGTTACCGCCAATCCGGCCTGCAGCCTCTACAGCTTCCTGCGGGGTATCACAGGCGTAGCCTTCTGACACGGGCAAACCATACTCGGCAAACAGGGACTTTGCCTGATATTCATGCAAATTCATGATGATATATCCCTATACTACTTATCAGTTCCAACTGGCCGCCTCGACCAATCACGAAGGTACAGCCCACCCCGTCAGAGGCAGGCTGAGTCTACTGCTTACAAATCAAGCAACAGACGAGTCGGATCTTCCAGTAAATCTTTAATGGTTACCAGAAAACCCACTGACTCACGACCATCGATAATGCGGTGGTCATAAGACAGTGCCAGGTACATCATCGGCAGAATCTCTACCTGGCCATTTACCGCCATCGGCCGATCCTTAATGGCATGCATGCCAAGGATCGCACTTTGGGGCAGATTCAAAATCGGCGTGGACATTAACGAGCCAAATACCCCACCATTCGTTACAGTAAAATTACCGCCGGTCATATCTTCAACCGTCAGTTTGCCATCTCGGCCTTTAATCGCCAGATCCCGTACTGCTTTTTCAATATCAGCCAAGCTCATGGTATCGGTATCACGCAATACTGGTGTGACCAGCCCTCGCGGGGTCGAAACCGCAATACTGACATCAAAATAGTTGTGATAAACAATGTCATCACCATCAATCGACGCATTGACCTCAGGATAGCGTTTCAGCGCTTCTGTCACGGCTTTAACATAAAAAGACATAAAGCCCAGACGGATACCATGTTTCTTCTCAAACACTTCTTGATAGCGCTTACGGATTTCCATAATCGGCTTCATATTGACTTCATTAAATGTGGTCAACATGGCGGTAGAGTGTTTCGCCTCAAGCAAACGGTTAGCAACTGTTTTGCGTAAACGGGTCATGGGTACCCGTTTTTCACTGCGCTCCCCTAAAGGCGCCACAGCAGACTGTGGCACTTTTGCTTCAGCCGCGGGTACGGTGCTATCAGCCTGACGGATAAAGGCTTCAACATCTTCCTTGGTGATTCGACCGCCAATCCCAGTCCCCGTGATCTTGGCCGCATCAAGGCTATGCTCAGCGATCAAGCGACGTACTGAAGGGCTCAAGGCATCATTGCTTTCGACGGCAACAGCTGTCGCCGCTTCAGCCTCAGCTTTAGTGACCTCTTGACCCGCAACAGCACCAGGAACAAAAGCCGCAATCACCTGTTCAGCCAGCACAGTATCCCCTTCTTGCGCCAGAAACTCGCTGATATGACCATCTTCAGGCGCAACCACTTCTAATACAACTTTATCGGTTTCAATATCGACCAGGTTCTGATCCCGGGACACCGCCTCTCCGGCTTGAACATGCCAAGTGGCAATGGTCGCATCTGCAACGGATTCAGGCAGAACCGGCACCTTAATTTCGATACTCATGGATAATTATCCTTTTTATAAATTATCTATTACTTAATATTCAGCGCAGTATTAATCAGTTCCTGCTGCTGCAAAGCATGCAGCTCAGGGTAACCACAGGCAGGAGCCGCAGAGGCTTCACGTCCGGCATAATGCAGTCTGGCACCGGCGGGAATAGCCGCCCAGAAATGGTGCTGACTACAATACCAGGCCCCTTGATTCTGAGGCTCTTCTTGGCACCAGACAAAATCAGTCACATGCTGGAATTTAGCCAAATGTTTTTGCATCTCATCATGGGGGAAAGGATAGAGCTGCTCCACCCGGATAATGGCAACATTATGCAATTCCTCAGCCCGCCGCTTTTCCAGCAGTTCAAAGTACACTTTACCACTACAGAGCACGACTCTATCGACCTGACTGCAGTCCAGCTCATCCACTTCACCAATCACATTCTGGAATTGCCCCAGCGCTAAGTCTTCCAAACTGGATACTGCCATAGGGTGACGCAACAATGACTTAGGAGACATGACTATCAGTGGTCGGCGCATAGGGCGAACCACTTGACGGCGCAGCATGTGATAAACCTGAGCTGGAGTCGAGGGCACACATACCTGCATATTGTGGTTTGCACACAGTTGCAAGAAACGCTCTAAACGAGCGCTGGAATGCTCCGGCCCCTGCCCCTCATAACCATGAGGTAACAACAGGGTTAAACCACATAAACGTCCCCACTTCTGCTCACCGGAAGAGACAAACTGATCAATAACCACCTGAGCACAGTTGGCAAAATCACCAAACTGAGCTTCCCAAATGGTCAGCCCGCCCGGCTCGGCAGTGGCATAACCGTATTCAAAAGCCAACACGGAAGCTTCTGACAACACAGAGTCAATAATGTCTATCTCACCCTGATTGTCAGCTACATGGCGCAGCGGCAGATAAGTCGTGGCATCATTTTGGTTATGCAGTACCGAGTGGCGGTGGAAGAACGTCCCCCGGCCGGAGTCTTGTCCTGTCAGACGTACCCGGCGACGGTCTTCCAAAATAGAGGCATAAGCCAGGGTTTCGGCAAACCCCCAATCCAGCGGCTTCTCACCATTAGCCATCGCCAGACGGTCTTTATAAATTTTCGCAACCCGGGACTGTAATTTGTGCCCTTCTGGAATATCAGTCAGCTTTTTAGCCAGATTAAGCAGGCGGCTTAATGGCATCTCTGCCTGATAAGCGACATCCCAGTCATGTCCTAGGTATGGGCTCCAATCCACAGTATGCAGGGTCATTGGCCGCCATTCTTTCACGACACAGTCGCCCTTATCCAATGCATCCCGATAACCATTCACCATGGCGGTCACATCATCCTGCCCCAGAGTTTGCTCAGCAATCAGCTTGTCAGCATAGAGTTTGCGCGGCGTTGGATGCTTTTTGATTTTGGCGTACATCAACGGCTGAGTTGCACTAGGCTCATCGGCTTCGTTATGGCCATGCCGGCGGTAACAAACCAACTCAATCACCACATCTCGGCGGAAGGTATTGCGGTAATCAACCGCCAGACGCGACACAAAAGCAACCGCTTCAGGATCATCAGCATTGACGTGGAAAATCGGTGCCTGCACCATTTTGGCAATATCAGTACAGTACTCGGTCGAACGGACATCTTGATGCAGAGAGGTGGTAAAGCCCACTTGATTGTTCACCACAATCCGGATACTGCCGCCAACCTTAAACCCTCGGGTCTGCGACATATTAAATGTCTCTTGCACTATGCCCTGACCAGCAATGGCTGAATCACCATGGATGGTGATTGGCATCACTTGCAGCGAATCACACTGGCGACGGTCTTGACGGGCACGAACCGACCCCATCACCACAGGATTAACAATCTCTAAGTGGGAGGGGTTAAATGCTAACGCCAGATGGATATTGCCACCTGGCGTTTCAAAATCAGAAGAGAAGCCCTGATGATATTTCACATCCCCGGAGCCCAACTCACCTTTATGCTTACCGGCAAATTCAGCAAACAGTTCAGCAGGACGCTTACCGAGAATATTCACCAAGACATTCAGCCGGCCTCGGTGCGCCATACCAACCACAATTTCCTTGGTGCCCGCTTCACCGGCGCGATAGAGGATCTCGCGCAACATAGGCACCAAAGAGTCACCGCCTTCAAGAGAAAAGCGCTTTGCCCCTGGGAACTTAGCCCCTAGATACTTTTCCATCCCCTCAGCGGCATTCAGCCCTTCTAAAATCCGGGTCTTTTCCGCACCGGATAAACCTTGATGCCCTAATGACGGCTCCAGTTGTTGCTGGATCCAACGTTTCTCTTCAGTGTCGGTAATATGCATATATTCCGCACCAATAGAACCGCAATAAGTGGACTGAAGTGCACTGACCAAATTGGCCAACTTCATGGTCTCACCACCGTGGGCAAAAGAACCGGTATTAAACTCTTGATCCAAATCTTCGCTGTCTAAACCGTGAAAAGCCGGATCTAACTCTTTAACCGGCTCACGTTTCCACAGCCCAAGCGGATCCAAATTAGCATTTTGGTGCCCGCGGAAACGGTAGGCATTAATCAACTGCAGAACTTTCACCTGTTTAGCATCAAGATCGGGATCAGACACCCGACTGTGGCCGCCACGGCGCCCATCCAATGCTAAGCTGCGAAAATAATCACGGATTTTGGAATGGGCCGCTTCCGGCACGTCCGCCGGAGTCCCATTAACGGCAGGAAGATTATCAAACACTGCCCGCCAGTCATCAGTGACTGATGCGGGATCGTCCTGATAGGCCTCATACATCTCTTCCACATAGGTCGAATTTGCACCGCTGAGGTGAGATGATTCGAGCCAGGCTTTCATTGTGCCTTGCTGCATTGTTATTCCTTTCAAACTTGATACACACGCCGGACTGATGTCCCGCGTACTACTAAATTGGTGCCGCGCCTCAACTCCAGCATTGCGGCCTGCCATCATCCCTGACACAAAAGAGTCACCATCCACCGAAGTGGAAAGTGACTCCCGACGAGCTAATCAATTATAAGTTGTTGTTCAGTATCTTGCATCTACACCGCCCGGTTTAGCAACATGGATCTGATGTGGCCAATCGCCTTAGTCGGATTAAGCCCTTTGGGGCAAACATCCACACAGTTCATGATACTGTGACAGCGGAACACACTGTAGGCATCATCTAACTCATCAAGCCGCTGCTCAGTTGCCGTATCCCGGCTATCAATCAAAAAGCGATAAGCATGCAACAGCCCACTTGGGCCGATGAATTTATCCGGATTCCACCAAAATGACGGGCAAGCAGTGGAGCAACAGGCGCACATAATGCACTCATATAACCCGTCTAAATGAGCCCGCTCTTCCGGTGACTGCAGATTTTCCCGCGCAGGGGTTTTTCCATCGTTAATCAGGTAAGGCTTAATTTTTTCGTATTGCTGATAAAATTGTGACAGATCGACCACTAAATCTCGTACCACCGGCATCCCCGGCAGGGGACGAATCACCACCTTATTGCCCTTGAGTGCAGAGATTGGGGTGATACAGGCTAAACCATTTTTACCATTGATATTCATGCCATCACTGCCACATACACCTTCACGGCAGGAACGGCGGAACGCTAAGGTGGGATCTTGCTCTTTTAGCAATAACAGCGCATCAAGTACCATCATGTCTGTGCCATCAGCCACATCCAGACTGTAATCCTGCATTCTGGGCTTAGTATCCACATCGGGATTATAACGATAGAGAGAAAATTGCAGTTTCATTATCGTCTCCTCCTTAGTAAGTCCGTTTCTTGGGCGGGAATGCTTCCCGAGTTTTTGGCGCCATATTCACTTCACGGCGGCTCATCTGCTCGGTAACCGGGTCAAATAACGAGTGACATAACCACTGTTCATCATCCCGCTCGGGGAAATCTTCTCGGGAGTGGGCGCCGCGACTTTCTGTGCGGAAGTTAGCCGCGTAAGCAGTGGCAATAGCGGTAGCCATCAGATTATCCAGCTCCAAGCATTCAATCCGCTGCGTATTAAATTCTCGCGAATTATCAGACAATTTTGCATTATGTAACCGCTCACGAATTTGCTGCAGTTCAGCAAGGCCCTCTTTCATTGGCTCACCACTGCGAAATACCGAGAAATTCAATTGCATACACATCTGCAAATCTTTTCGAATCACGGCGGGGTCTTCACCGTCTTGATTACTTTCCCATCGTTTGAGTCGGGACAGAGACTGCTCAATCTCCGCCTCACTGGCAGGCTGAGGATCCGGCGTTTCATCCAACGCCTGTCCAAGATGCTGACCAGCTGCACGACCAAATACCACTAAGTCCAGCAAGGAGTTACCGCCTAATCGGTTAGCGCCGTGCACCGACACACAGGCAATTTCACCAACAGCAAACAAGCCGATGATATCGGTTTCACTGCCATCCTCATTACGGTGGATCACCTGACCGCTAATCTTCGCCGGTAGACCTCCCATCATATAATGGCAGGTTGGAATAACCGGAATCGGCCCATCTGCCGGATCAATATGGGCAAAAGTACGTGATAACTCACACACCCCGGGCAGCCTAGCTTCTAGGGTTTCCTTGCCGAGGTGATCCAACTTAAGTTTAAGATGCGGTCCCATGGGGCCTTCACAACCTCGCCCTTCACGGATTTCCGTCATCATTGAGCGAGCTACCACATCGCGAGAAGCTAAATCCTTGGCATTAGGGGCATAACGCTCCATAAAGCGCTCACCATCCTTGTTCAGCAAGTAGCCACCTTCACCACGGCACCCTTCGGTTACCAATACTCCGGCACCGGCAATACCTGTTGGGTGAAACTGCCACATTTCCATATCTTGTAGTTGCACGCCAGCCCGGGCTGCCATGCCAACACCGTCACCGGTATTAATATGGGCATTGGTAGTGGAAGCATAAATTCGCCCAGCCCCACCAGTCGCCAGCACAGTAGCCTTAGCTTTGAAATAAACAATCTCACCACTTTCAATATCGATAGCAGTACAACCGACAATGGCGCCATCAGCATTTTTCACCAAATCCAGGGCATACCACTCAGAAAACACCTGAGTCTTATTTTTAACATTTTGCTGATACAGGCAGTGCAATAGCGCATGCCCGGTTCGATCCGCAGCTGCTGCCGTGCGAGCTGCCTGCTCGCCACCAAAATTTTTCGACTGTCCCCCAAAGGGACGCTGATAAATAGTGCCATTGTCAAAACGAGAAAATGGCAACCCCATGCGCTCCAACTCAATAATGGCTTCCGGACCGGTTTGACACATATATTCAATAGCGTCTTGGTCGCCAATAAAATCAGAACCTTTCACCGTGTCGTACATATGGTATTCCCAGTTATCCTCATGGGCATTACCCAGCGCAACCGTGATCCCCCCCTGGGCTGACACAGTATGGGAACGAGTGGGAAACACTTTAGACAACAGGGCACAGCTTTTGCCCTCTTTAGAGATCTGTAGCGCCGCACGCATACCAGCACCACCGGCACCGATCACCACGGCATCAAATTCGCGAACTGGAATAGTCACTTAAACACCCCATACAATAATTAAACCGGCGGCAAGATAGCTAAACGCCGCAACAACAAAGGCAAATTGCAGCAGACCACGCAAGGCAGTGTGCTTGATGTAATCGGTTAGCACCTGCCACACACCAATCCATGTATGGATAAGCAGTGCAATCAGGGTCACCAGGGTATAAATTTTCATCGGCAGCGCAGCAAATAACCCCTGCCAAGAGACAAAGCTCAATGGAGCATTCAGCGCGATATAAGCCACGAGGAAAATCACATAGGAAGCCAGAACCACAGCACTGGCACGGATAAGAATAAAATCATGGACACCACTGCGTCCGAAACTTGCTGCATTGGTTACCATAGCCAGAACCCCGCAATGATGGATAACAGAATGGCCAGCACAAATGTCAACTTGGCGGACATCAAACCGGCGGACAATTCTTCACCTTCCCCTAACTCCATCACTAAATGGCGTATTCCTGCCAGCAAGTGATAACCCAGCGCAGTCAAAATACCCCACAGCATCAATTTAACGATGGGGGCCTGCATCATAGCGATTACCTCAGCAAACCCGTCACTGGATGACAACGAAGTGTTGAGCAACCAGAGCAGAATGCCAATGGCAAAAAGCATGATAACGCCGGAAATTCGGTGAAGGATGGAAGCGATTGCAGTCGCGGGGAAACGAATTGTCTGCAAATCGAGATGGACAGGTCTTTGCTTTTTCACGTTTCTGCTCACTCAGCTCCATTGAGCACTGTTTTTGTTATATGAATCGTTACTAAAACGCTGTTTCATGACACAAGTCACTTACACAGACTCTATATACGACAATATTAAACAAACGGTTTACCAGTTAAAAACTCACTTATTTGATTGTAAAAAAAATGATATTCAAATGATGCTGTTTGCGGCCGTAAATAGGCGAGAAAAGTATACAGAGCGTAAATGTCAAATACAAACATCACATTATCGAAATTTTGTTTTATTTTGAAAATATGTGTATCACAACAAGAAACTTGCAATCTAATTCAAAAATTACATTAAAAGGTATAACAAATTTAAACACTCATTTAAATTGAAATGTGATCTGCGTTACCTGTAAAGTATGGCGGGTTTGATATGCCGCACTCACATGAGAATGAAGTAAGGAGAACTGGGTATGGCTGACAGAAAAGCCAAATTGGAATTGCCTGAAAACGATGCAATTGAACTTCCTGTACTACAAGGAACTGCAGGTCATGATGTGATTGATATCAGCAAGTTAGGTCAAAAAGGGTACTTCACCTTTGACCCTGGCTTCCTGGCAACAGCATCCTGTGAGTCTGCCATCACCTACATCGACGGTGATCAAGGGGTGTTGTTACACCGGGGTTACCCGATTGATCAGCTTGCTGAGTCATCCAGCTACCTGGATTTATGCTATCTACTGTTTTATGGCGAGTTGCCGAATCAGTCCCAGTACCGGGAATTTGTGCAAACTGTTAAAAACCATACCATGGTGCACGAGCAACTGGCATTTTTCTTCCGTGGATTCCGCCGTGATGCTCATCCGATGGCCATGCTCTGTGGCGTAACCGGTGCTTTGTCTGCTTTTTATCAGGACTCGCTGGATGTAAAAGATCCCAAACATCGCCGAACTGCAGCCTTTCGCTTGGTCTCTAAAATGCCGACCATTGCTGCGATGTGTTACAAGTACTCAATTGGTCAGCCTTTCGTCTATCCCCGCAATGAACTGAGCTATGCCGGTAATTTCCTGCAAATGATGTTTGCAGTGCCTAGCGAAGACTATCAGCTCAATCCAATTATTGAGCGGGCAATGGATCGGATTTTTGTACTGCATGCAGATCACGAACAAAATGCCTCCACCTCAACTGTTCGGCTAGCAGGTTCATCTGGTGCCAACCCCTTTGCCTGCATTGCAGCAGGGATCGCTTCATTGTGGGGACCGGCCCACGGCGGCGCGAATGAAGCCTGCCTGAATATGCTGGAACAAATCGGTTCTGTTGACCGGATCCCGGAATTTATCGACCGCGCCAAAGACAAAGATGATCCATTCCGACTGATGGGCTTTGGCCACCGGGTTTACAAGAATTTTGACCCAAGAGCTAAAGTGATGCGCGAAACCTGTCATGAAGTGCTCGATGAACTGAAAATCAATGATCCTCTGCTGGATGTGGCGATGGAGCTGGAACGCATCGCACTGGAAGATCCCTACTTTATCGACAAAAAACTCTACCCTAATGTCGATTTTTACTCTGGCATCATCATGAAAGCTATCGGTATCCCGACCAGCATGTTCACCGTCATTTTCGCCTTAGCGCGCACATCAGGCTGGATTGCTCACTGGAAAGAGATGCTGGATCAACCCGATCATAAAATCAGTCGCCCTCGTCAGTTATATACCGGTAAAGATACCCGGGATTTTATCCCCCTGAACGAACGGGAATAACCTGCTGATTTCACTCCCCACTAAATGAAAAAGCGCCAAATGGCGCTTTTTCATTACCTTGGTTTATCCATAACACAAGCCAACTGGCAATTCCCCCTAACCGAAACACTATTCATCCACCTTTAGATGTTTTCCCCATTAGGTTTATGACCATTTTATTGTTAATTTTGTTAAAATTTAGCAAGTTACCAACAATCGAAATAGTAATCACCACCACGACTAAAGTAATAGTTTGTATTTAAAGCATTTTTTATTTGGCACACTTTCTGCTTACTAAAGCAACAAATAAAAAGTTATCGTGACTTAATAGGGAAATTTATGTTTTTAACAGGATGTTATCACCGCTTCGCTAAACGCTTACTGCCAGTGTGTTCATTAACGTTATTAGCCGCCTGCCAGCAAGAGCAAACTGCTGCACCTGAGGCGCCCTACGCCATTGCCGTTGAAACAGCAAAAGTGCAACGGGGAGATATTTCATCCTACTACCATACAACCGCAACCTTAGAAGCCCCAACAGAAGCAAGCGTTGTCAGTCGCACCGCAGGACTGATTAATCACATCTATGTCGAAGAAGGCATGCGGGTAGAAAAAGGCGATCTACTGGCAGACATTGATGCTCGCCAAGAGCAACTGACGCTCACGGCCGCCAAAGCGGAAGTCGCTATTATCGAGCAGGAGCTTGAGCGGTTAAAAAACATCACCAACCGGGATTTTGTCAGCGCCGAACAACTGGCCAAACTGGAGTTTCGACTCAAAGCGGCCAAAGCGAAGCGGGATCTCAGTGCACTGAAAGTGAAGGAAAGCCGTATTATCGCGCCCATTAGTGGCACCTTAGCAACACGTCATGTTAAAGCCGGCAATATGGCCCAACCTTTTGATCCCTTATTTGATATTGTCGATCAAAGTGAACTACACGGCATTGTACACCTCCCAGAGCAACAATTATCACATCTGACCCAAGGGCAATATGCCACTATTTACACCAGTCTTAATCCCCAACTGGCCGTCAAAGCGAAAGTCCTGCGCATCAGCCCAGTGGTTGAGCCTGATAGCGGCACATTTAAAGTCACCTTATCCATCCCAAACCCACAACAGACACTTAAAGCAGGCATGTTTGCCAACGTCTCTTTGCGCTATGGCACACGCACAGACGTTATTACTGTCCCTTACAGTGCGGTACTGAGTCGGGATGATCGCCAGAGCCTCTTTGTGGTGGATAACAGCAGCGCGGCAAGGCGCGATGTCAAACTGGGCTTTCGCGACGGCGATCAGGTGGAAATTGTTTCAGGACTCAGCGCCGGAGAAAACCTGGTGATCCGGGGGCAGCAAAATCTCAAAGATGATGCTCTGGTTGATATTATTAATCACCCGGATCAAAGCCGCACCGCGGCAGCTCCCCGCCCTGAAGCACAATAGGGGGCTGCGATGACATTGATTAACACTGCGGTAAAACGCCCCGTTGCCGTCTGGATGATGATGCTGGCCATTATGTTATTCGGTATGGTCAGCTTTTCCCGTCTGGCCATCAAATTACTGCCGGATCTCAGCTACCCGACCCTCACCATCCGCACCCTTTACTCGGGCGCGGCACCAATTGAAATCGAACAGTTAGTCTCTAAACCTGTGGAAGAAGCAGTCGGCATTGTCAAAGGCTTGCGCAAACTATCCTCTATATCCCGCGCCGGGATGTCGGATGTCATGCTGGAGTTTGAATGGGGAACCGATATGGATATGGCCGCACTGGATGTGCGGGAGAAATTAGATATCCTCATGCTGCCATTAGATATTGAGCCACCACTCTTACTGCGCTTTAACCCCAACCTGGATCCCATTATCCCAGCTCCAAGCAGATACCGCAGCCCTGAAACGCTTGCGCACTTATGCTGAAGAGGAACTTAAACGCCAATTGGAAACGCTGGTAGTGTTCATAATTCTATGTCATTTGATTAAAATTAATCCAAAAGGATATTCAAATGACCAAACCTACTTTTGATATGGACGCTGCTATTGAGGCATTACGTGCGGGGAAAGATTTGAACGGTAAAGACGGTATTTTAACCCCGCTTATCAAACAACTTACTGAAGCTGCTCTTAACGTAGAATTAGACCAGCATCTTCAAGATAAACAGCCCGATAATCGCAAAAATGGAACGACTACCAAGCAGGTTAAAACGGGGACTGGCCGTTTTCAGCTGCACACGCCCCGTGACCGCGATGGCAGTTTTGAGCCTCAGTGAGTGAAAAACTATCAGACTTATCTCACTGATGAGATGGAGCGGAAAATCATTGCGCTGTTCTCTTTAGGAACCAGCTATCAGGCTTGAATTCAGATAATAAGTGCACCACTCATGGTTAAACGGTAAGAAGAGATCAACTGCCTGTAGGTGGTACTCTATCGTCGCCAAACAAATAGAAGTCATTACCATGAGTTACAAGCAGTTGATCGAAGGGCAACGATACCAGATCGAAGCCTACCTACGCGAGGGCTTCAGCTATCGAGCAATCGGCAAACGCTTAAAAGTGAGCCACAGCACGGTGAGTAGAGAGGTTCGTCGTAACCGTATTCGTGACAATCATTATTTGCCTGAAGTTGCACAGGCCAAGACAGTTAAGCGCCGCTGCCAGGCTGCCAAAAATCGAGTGTCTGTAACGACCGTCACTTTCGTTGAGTTCGGACTGAAGCAAAAGTGGAGTCCAGAACAAATCGCGGGCGTAGGTCAACTTATCGGTTACCCTGTCAGTCATGCATGGATTTATGGCTTTGTTCAGCAGGACAAGCAGCGTGGCGGAAAGCTCTATAAAGCGCTGAGACGCGGTCATCGTAAATACCGCAAAGGCTGTCGTGCGAAACGGGTTATCATTCCAAATCGCATAGGTATTGAACACCGGCCGGCAGTTGTCGACGAAAAAGCACGATTAGGTGATTGGGAAGCCGATACGGTGTTGGGAAAACAAGGCACTGGCGCTATAGTCAGTTTGGTTGAACGCAAAAGCAAACTGTATCTAATCCGTAAAGTGCCCGCCAAAAGCGCAGCCGATGTGAGCCGAGCCATGATAGGCATGCTTTGGCGGTATCGCAGTCACGTTCACACTATCACAGCGGACAATGGCAGCGAGTTCTGTGACCATCAAAAGGTTGCACAAGCACTGAAGTGTGTGATTCATAGACATCATTTCAATATAATGAGTGTCTATGAACAGAGAAATACAACAGCGTTTACAGTGGATTAAGCTATACGAAGAGACCCGTGATGCGGGCTTGGTCTGTCGTCGTTGTGGCATATCCAGACCTACCTTAAGAAAATGGTGGCAGCGTTATCAGAAAGACAGTGTAGATGGTCTGGTCAGTCAAAGCAGACGTCCTAAGAGTTCACCTTCAACCAAGGTTGGTGAGACAGAAGAGCAGTTAATTTTATCTTTGCGATGCTCTCGAAACCTTGGAGCTAGGCGTATTCAAAGTGAACTTGGCCGCCTACATGGGCTCTCTCTTGGAATTGCAACTATTCATAAGATTTTGACGCGGAATGAGGTAAAGCCTGTTGTTACCTATCGTAAGAAACCAGATTACATCAGGTATGTTCGCCCAGTTCCTGGCGATAGAATACAAATGGATACCTGCAAGATAGGGCCGAATCTCTATCAATACACCTCGATTGACGATTGCACCCGCTATAGGGTTTTAAGGCTGTATAGCCGCAGAACTGCTGCTAACACACTGGATTTCATTGATTGCGTTATTGATGAAATGCCATTTCCAATTCAGCGTATTCAAACAGATCGTGGCCGCGAGTTCTTTGCCTTTAAAGTCCAAGAGAAATTGAAGATCCATGGAATCAAATTCAGACCAAATAAACCTGCTTCACCTCACCTAAATGGCAAAGTAGAGCGCTCGCAGAAAACGGATAAAGCTGAGTTTTATGCAACGGTAGAGTTAGCATCAGACGATTTAGATAACCTGCTTGCTGAGTGGCAGCATTACTACAACTGGGAGAGGCCTCATAGCGCACACCATGGGAAAACACCCATGGAGCGATACTTCGAAATGGCTGAGCAAACGCCTTATTCTGAAGAGGTTCAGGAGCTTTATGAACCAGCAAAAGAACCCCTTCAAGAACAAAACTACAGGCTTGAATTGGAGCTGAGAAGATTGAAACGATCTCTATGAATCACACAACTGAAGGTAGATATCTATTTCGCCAACCCATACTCATCATGGGGTAGTCCTCCCTTTTTTAACCGCTGTTAAAAGTAGAGGTTAAGCCGCCATCAGTGATGGCCTGCCACTATTGGCTTTGTGTGGTCGTTCATGATTGTAAAACCATAGCCACTTTGTCGCATAGTCTTGTACCTCCTCAATTGAATCGAATAGATGCTTGCTCACCCAACTGTATCGAATCGTTTTGTTGTGTCGCTCGATATAGGCGTTCTGCTGAGGTTTACCTGGCTGAATATATTCAATCCGAATGTTATGTTGCTTGGCCCAATTAACAAACTCACCGCTAATGAATTCAGGCCCATTATCACAACGGATAATGGAAGGTTTAGGGCGTTGTTCCAAGAGTTGATTAAGAGTTCGGATAACCCTTAGTGCTGGCAGTGACAGTCCCGCTTCAATCGCCAAGCCTTCACGATGATAATCATCAATCACATTAAATAAACGGTAGCTGCGACCATCAGCCAACTGGTCATGCATGAAATCGACGGACCATACTTGATTCGGCCGCACGGGTTCTTTTAACGGCTCTGGAGCATGGCGTTTTAGCCGTCGTTTAGGACGAATACGCAGGTTTAACGCTAGCTCGCAATAAATACGGTATACACGTTTGTGGTTCCATGTCTTACCCTTCACATTGCGCAGGTAATCAAAGCACAGACCAAAGCCCCAGTCATTTTCATCTGTCGTTAGCTGGATAAGCCAATTGGCAATGTCTGCATTTTCGTCTCGCAGGACTGATTGGTAGCGGTAGCAAGTCTCACTGACGCTGAAAATGCGACATGCCATTCGAATACTGATAGCTGAAGCCGCCACAGACTGCTGAGAAAGCACGCGTCGCTCATTGGGCTTCACCACTTTTTTGCCATGGCTTCCTGAATGATTTCGGCTTTGAGGCGTTCTTCAGCATACATTTTCTTGAGCCGTCGGTTTTCGTCTTCAAGCTCTTTCATTCGCGCCATGAGTGACGCATCCATCCCACCGTATTTTGCCCGCCATTTGTAAAAGGTCGCACTACTCATGCCATGCTCACGACAAAGTTCTGGAACGGGCGCTCCTGCTTCAGCTTGCTTGAGGATGTTGATTATCTGACTGTCCGTGTATCGCGATGTTTTCATGTCGAATCTCCTGCGTTTACCTGACGAGAAAATTCTACTTTTGGCTGCTGTTATTTTTCGGGAGGACTACCTCCGGTTTTGTGTTTGATGATTGGATTGTTAGTATCGAACATAGAAAGTTACCTTTGGTTTTGAACTTAAGGTTGCAGTTTTTTCTGCAACTTACTGCACTAATAAAAAACGCTCCTAAACGGAGCGTTTTTTATCAACAAATCAGTCCCTTACAAAGACCTGATTTATTGATTATCTGGCTGATAATCCTGTGCTCGATTTGCCAGCAGCACCGGGATACCATCTTCAATGGGATACGCTACTTTATCGGCTTTACAAATAAGCTGATGCGCGTCTTTTTGATATTCCAATTTACCCTTGCATACCGGGCAAGCCACTATGTCCAACAGCTTCTTATCAAATGCCATCGATAATTCCTTGTTCACTCACACAAATATCACAGACTCTCTGCGATTTGTTTTATCTTATTGTCGCTAGCTTGTCACCAGTTAGCGTGGAGTGCCAGTACTCTTTTTTAAAAGCGCGACATTTCCCCTGACTTTTGCATCTAATTGCCTTTTCCCCAACCGATAAGACAACCTATTTGCAGCGACATACCCGAATGATACGCTCGTAACCTAGGGTCTGTTACGACGCTTATTTCTCAGTTTGTATACGAGTTGCTTACTTTAGCCACTGAGCAACTCAGTTGACATTGCAACAAAAAAGCTCCCCACAGGGAGCTTTAAATATGCAGAGGGGTTATTCCTTCTGATTGGCCGATGCCATGTTATTCGCAATACTATCCCGACTGGATTTCTCTGACTGGATTTTTGCTAATCGCTGCAACAAACCCTGATCAAATTCTGCTGGTAACTTGGCATCCACGGCCAGGTACCACCAATTATCGGTAGCAAAATGTCGGCACTTTACTGCATCCTTTTCAGTCATCAACAATGGATACTGAGCAGCTAATGAAGCCAAATCGGCGGGGATATAGGGCTGATGATCAGCAAATTCACGCGTTTGAGCTAATACAAATCCCAGCGCAGTCAGGCTAGTAAAAAAACGCCCCGGATTGCCTATTCCAGCCATTGCCACAACAGTATCACCCGGCTGGGGCGCCTGTTGAATGTTATCTGCAAGATGCGGAGTCAATCCATGCAAACCAGCAGGCGCCAATTGCATGGCAAACTCACCTGCTTGTGCGCCTTCAAGCCCATTACAGATTTTAAAATCAACCGTATCGAGTCGCCATGCACCTTCCCGCAACGGGCCGGCTGGCAATAGTAGGCCATTACCCAGACGGCGCTCACCATCGATGATCGCCAATTCAATATCTCGACCAAGCGCATAATGTTGCAAACCATCATCACAGATAATCACATCAACATCACAGTGCGCCAGTAAGGTTTTAACCGCATCAACCCGGTTTGCCCCCACGACCATAGGCACATGGGTTCGAGCAAAAATCATAGCGGGCTCATCGCCAACATCGGCGCAGGTATGGCTGTCACTCACCAATACACTACCGGTAATATTGACGCCATACCCCCGACTGATCACCCCTGGGCGATACCCATTGGCGCGACACAAACCAATCAGGTATAGCACCATGGGCGTTTTGCCACTGCCACCTGCCGTCAAATTGCCAACCACAATCACAGGCACAGGGCTGTGATAAACCGGTTTGATCCCCCAGCGAAACAACTGCCGACGAATGGCACTGATGACATAAAATAACAAAGTCAGTGGCAATAACACCCAGCGCAACGGGTGGTTGCGCTGATACCAAAGCCTATGAACAAATTGCTGCATTTAGCTTCCAAACTGCATTTGGTAGAGTTTGGCGTACATGCCGCCATGCTCAATCAATGAACTGTGGGTGCCTGACTCCACAATCCGGCCCTGATCCACAACCAGAATCTGATCCGCACTTTCAATGGTGGACAGACGGTGAGCAATCACCACAGAGGTTCGGTTATGACGCAGATTATCTAACCCTTTTTGAATGGCCTTTTCAGACTCAGTATCCAAGGCAGAGGTAGCTTCATCCAAAATCAGTACCGGCGCATCACGCAGCATGGCTCGTGCAATCGCAATCCGCTGCCGCTGGCCACCAGACAATAACACGCCGTTTTCACCGATTTCAGTATCCAGCCCTTCAGGTAATTGCTCAATAAACTCCATGGCATGGGCAAGCTTAGCCGCTTCCACGATTTGCTCTCGGGTGACTTCGCCGGGATAGGCATAAGCAATATTATTGGCAATGGTGTCATTAAACAGAGTCACCTGTTGGGAGACCAAGGCGACCTGACTACGCAAATTTTTCAGTTCGTAGTCATAAATATTGGTGCCATCCAACGCAATACTGCCCTGTTCCAACCCAATATAAAAACGGGTGATCAAACTGGCTATGGTTGACTTACCAGAGCCTGAGCGCCCCACCAAGGCCAACGTCTTACCCGCAGGTACATCAAAACTGATGTGCTCCAGCGCCAAACGCTCCTGCCCCGGATAGCGGAAGGTGACATCATCAAAGGTTAAATGCCCTTTGGCTCGCTCAACAGTATGTTTACCCGGATCCGGTTCAGGCTCGGTATCTAACAGCTCAAAAATAGTCGTACTGGCCGCAATACCACGTTGAAATTCCGCATTCACTCGGGTCAGACTTTTAATGGGTTGCAACATAGCCATCATGGCACCCAAGATGGTTGCAAACGTACCCGCTGTCAGCTCAGCCTTCATACTGTCTAAACTGGCGGCGTACAACACAAATGCCAATGCAAATGAGCCAATAATCATGATCGTCGGTTGGCTGATGGCTTGAGCCACCGCCAGTTTCATATTCTGCTGACGATTATGGTTATTAATTTTGGCAAATCGCTCAGATTCTGTTTTTTGGCCACCAAATGCCAGTACATTTTTATGCCCTTTAACCATCTGTTCCGTTGTAGTCGTTACACCACCCATGGCAGATTGCAACTGACGGGATACCTTACGGAATCGACGACTCACCAGGGTCATCACCAACCCCATCAACGGCGCTATCACCAAAATGCACAGTGATAATTTCCAAGAATACCAGAACATCAACACTAACATGCCAAGAACAGTGATACTGTCTCGGACAATGGAAATCAGGGCACTACCTGAAGCCCGGGCGATCTGCTCAGTATCATAAGTAACGCGGGAAATTAACGTACCGGAGTTTTCATTATCGACATAGCTAACCGGCATCGTCAGATAATGCTCAAACACCTGCTGACGCATGTGCATAATTAGTTGAGCACTCATATAAGAGATGCCGTAAGTCGACACAAAGTTAGCTAATCCGCGCAGAGTAAACAGACCAATGACCACCAGCGGTGCGATGGCCAGCACGTCATTGTTGGCAGAAAAACCTTTATTTTCCGGCAGCGAAATGCCCCCGATTGACTGTATCTGGCTGGCATGTTGACTGGCGCCGGCAAAGCCTTCATCAATAAACGGCTTAATAAACGCGATAAAAGCGGCATCCACCAAACCATAGGTAATCAGACCGAGTACAGACAGTACAAACATGCCTTTCATGGGTTTTAAATATCCCATCAGGCGTTTAAATACTGTCCAGACTTCATTTTTCTCAGCTGGGGTCATGTATCAATCATATGTTGGTAACAAAGGCTGCATTCTACTCTGGATTGTGCCGCCAACCAAACGCAAACACCTTGTTATACCAAAATGGCGCTATCGCCTCTCGATAACTGCGCATTTTCCAGCCAAAACCGGGCTCAATCTGCAAACTTATCTGCCCCGAGATACCAGTTTGTACCACCTCACTCCCAGCAGTCAGATAACGACTGACAACTTCTGTTTTGGGAAAACCATATTGATTGGCAAACCCGGCTGCAAAGATCACTAATTCAGGGGCTACCGCCTCAATAAATGCCGCCGATGAAGAGGTGCTACTGCCATGATGGGGAGCTAGCAATAATTGCGATGGAATAACGGGATAATGGGCAAGTAAGCGTGTTTCAGCTGCTATCTCAATATCCCCAGGTAACAGCAACCGAGTTGTGCCATCTGACACCTGTATCACACATGAGCCATTATTACCGACTCGCGGCGCAGAAGGCGCTAACTTACGAATAACCAAGCCCTGCCAAACATACGTACCGGGCCGGCAATTATCCCAAGCATCGGCCTGATTATCAGCAACCAATTTCGCCGTAGGGAAAGCATCAACTAATACCGACAAACCACCTGCATGATCATTATCACCATGACTCACAATAATCATGTCAATTGTTGACAAACCTCGGGCAGACAAAAAAGGGATAATGGTTCTGGCCGCATAGCTAAAATCTCGACCATAAGCGGCACCAGTATCATACAACACAGCGCGACCATGGCGTTCTATCACCACAGCCAGCCCCTGCCCGACATCCAATACATGGATATACCAACTTTTATTAGCCATCCAATCTGATAAAGCATATTCATTAACATGCGCAATAATCGGCTCTGAAACTATCGGTGTTGCCATCCAAGCCGTCGCATAATGTGATAATTTGGCTGCTATTTGCAATATAGCGACAAGCATAACCGGTAATAGGCAAATAACGCGCCAAACGCCAGTGGGTACCCAGCGCCAAATGCCAACTATCAGCAATACAGTGATAACCAGGATCAGAGTCGATTGCGCCAAGAAAAACTGTCCTCCCGGCATAACATCGGTCAAAGATAACAATGCCATAAAGGGTTGCAGACTCCATGCCGCGGGCATCAATGCCACTATCCAACTGTGCCCAAACATCATGCCAAGAAACCACAATGCGCCACCAGCTAATGTCAAAGGAATAGTGACCAAACTCAACCAAGGCACCATCAGTAAATTCATCCAAATGCCATGCAAGGTTAGCGCACCAAATAACAACGCCTGCACTACGCCAAGTCCGAGGGCCAAATAACACTGCAACCGGATAAATTGGCCAATACGCTGCCACAGTCCAGTCTGCACAAGTCGATGACACAATGCCCTGATGCGAGAAAAAAGCGTTGCGTTTAGTGGCCTTGGATTAAGAGGCGCTGAATCAGGAGGTTCTATACCAAGAGGTTCTAAGCCTACACCTTCGGATTTTGGATAGGTTATTGTGGGGTAGCCTTTATCCTTAGCCGCGTCAGCCAGTAACGAGGTGGGATTACTGTGCTCAAATGACTGTAATACTAATAAAATAATGGCCAAAGCAGAAAAGGACAGCCAAAAGCCTCCGCTGAGCACCGACAAGGGATCAATCAACAGCACTAGGCTCAACGCATACAACAGTCGCTCCCACGGGGAGGCAAACCGACGGAGCAATAACAGCAGTAACACCATTAATAGCATGATCAGCGCCCGCTGGGTTGGCAGCGCAAACCCCGCAAGCCAAGCATAAGCCACCGCGCCACCGCATGCACAAAGCATGGCCAACACCAAATTACGACTGCCTTGGCAAGGTGTTATGCGACTGAACACCATAAAACTAAGCCAATACAACCAGCCACTGACAACAGAAAGGTGCAACCCGGAAATGGCCACCAGATGCCCTAACCCACTACTGCGCAGCTGCTGCCAGCGCTCGGCACTAAGATACCGTTTATCACCAAGTAATAATGCAGCAAGTATGTCCCGAAATGGCAACGCTGCCGACTGCCCCGCAAACTGCTGTAATAATTGCTGACGCCAAGATGGCCGCTCGGCAAGTAACTGGGCGGCAACAACCTTGCCCTGACCAATAATATGGCGACTAAGCAGATAACGTTGGCGGTTAAAACCACCTTGATTGAGTACCGATGTTATCGCTTTAGGTTTCAGGGTCACCCGCCAATATTGTCCCGACTCAGGTAGCTTATCAAACTCAGAGGTCATCTCAGCAGGCCAGCTAAGCTGCAAATATTTGGCCCAAGGTGATTGAAATCCTGCTACATAAAACGGAGCCTGAGGGCTGGGTTGTAAACGCAATACAACACGATGCCAGTCGCCGTATCCCGGGACAGATGTTATGATTTCGCCACGCACCTTGATCCTGCCGTCACGATCAGGCAGAGTAACGCTGCCTGATGTATGAAACAAAGCTGCAACAAAAACAATAAAATACCCTGAGCCAGCGGCCATTCCCGCAAAGAAAAGCCTACGGCGAAGAAATACTAGGCTAAGCAGCGCGCACCCGGCCCATTCAATACCCGGTACTCCGGGCCAAATAAGCGTGGAAATCAGCGCCAGACTAAATCCGGACAGAAAATAATTCATACCAGAAAGTTAGCCAATAAGCCCAAGCTATGCCTAAGAAACTGCTACAGCGTTTTATTCCTAATCCCGAGCAAATAAAAAAGCACAAGCATCTGAAAATGTTCGGACAATTACTGCATAAGCCCAACTTGTGGCTGCTTAATCGCCGCTCAGCCCCGGGCGCATTTGCCGTTGGGTTGTTCTGTGCCTGGCTGCCAATCCCCTTTCAAATGGTCGTTGCAGCGGCGTTAGCCATCACATTCCATGTCAATTTACCCTTATCCGTCGCACTGGTATGGATAACGAATCCTCTGACAATGCCGTTTATGTTTTATTGCGCTTATCTGTTAGGCGCAGGCCTACTGGGGCAGCCCACTGCAGAGGTACAATTTGAAGTATCCTGGCATTGGCTAAGCCAGTCATTAGGAACCATCGGGCCAAGCTTTTTACTCGGCTGTCTCATTATGGCGCTGGGGTGGGCACTGCTCGGTTATCTAGTTATTAGCAATTTGTGGAAGTATTCAACTCTGTTCAAATGGCAACGGCGCCATAAAGAATAATGCCAGGCATCAACCCCGGCATTATTAACAGCAATCACAATCATCATCTAGTCAGGGTTAATGCCCAGCTAACGCTCTTGCTGGCTGAGTACAACTGGCCTTATACGCCGGATATAGGGTTGCGGCTAAACTCATCACCAATGCCATCAGTAACACTAACACCACATCTGACCACGTTAATTTCGATGGCAGAAAATCAATAAAGTAAATATCCGCTGCCAGCAGCTTGATACCAAACAGATGTTCAATCCCACGGGCAATCGCGCTGAGATTAAGAGCAGTAATCACCCCAAGACCCGCGCCGATAAGACAGCCTAGCACCCCGTTAAGAGCCCCCTGCACCATAAAAATGCTCATAATGCCGATGCGACGCATCCCCATGGTCATCAAAATGGCAATTTCTGCCGCCTTATCGCGTACCGCCATCACCAACGTGGAGACGATATTAAAACAAGCCACAGCAATCACCAATGCCAATACCAGGTACATCACAGTTCGCACCAGCTGGATATCTTGATATAAATGTCCTTGGGTTCGAGTCCAATCATTCATATACAAATATTGATTCTGCTCAAACCCCAACTGACGGATCAGCGCAGGGGCGCGAAATACATCTGCCACTTTGATGCGCACGCCCGTTACCCTGTCACCCATCCCCAACATTTGCGCAGCGTAGGCCATCGGAATATAAGCGTTGTTCTGCTCCAGCTCACCGCCAACATGATAACTGCCGGAGACAATAAATCTGTGGCTCTGTGCCCGCCCCAATCTGTGGCTTGCACCGGAGACTGTCGATGGCACATATAGAGACAACACATCCCCGAGTTTTAGTCCCAGTTTCTGCATCAAACTGCGGCCAAGCACAATATGATTTTTATCGCTACTGAGTGACTGCCACGCGTCAGCCGACATATATTGCTCAATCACTGATACCTTAGGCTCAAACTGGGTATCAATACCTGTAACCACTAATCCTTGAAAACCACCTGGCTTTTGAACTAACCCTTCAACACTGATAAATGGCGCGGCGCCGCTGATCCCGGCAATCCGCTCAGCATCCTGCACCATTTTTGGCCAGTCCTGTACCGGCCCGGATGCCCCAATTAATTCCCCGTGGGCCACAACCCCTAAAAAACGCTGCTCTAACTGCTGTTCAAAACCATTCATGGCCGACAACACAATAATCAACACCGCCACGCCCAAGGCAATACCTGCAGTCGATGCAAAAGAGATAAAGCCGATAAATCCATTGGCCTGTCTGGCGCGGTAAAAGCGCCAGCCAATCCACCAGCCCATCATGGCTCTCATAACAGCTCTCCGGCAGGCACAATCAAACCATCTTTCATCATGACTTGGCGATCCATCCGTTTCGCCAAGGCAAAATCATGGGTGACCACCACAAAAGCAATCCCCAGCTGTTCGGCCAACTGGCAGATAAGTTGATATACCGCCTCACCACTGGCCGCATCTAAATTACCTGTGGGTTCATCAGCCAACACCACTTTGGGGTGGTTAATCAGCGCCCGGGCAATGGCCACCCGCTGACGCTCCCCACCCGATAATTCAGGTGGCATATGGTGACCACGGTGACCCAATCCAACCTTTTCCAACAACGCTTGTGCCCTTGGCAACGCCTGCTGGCGCTTCTCACCGGCAATCAAGGCTGGCATCACCACATTTTCCAACGCGCTAAATTCCGGCAGCAGATGATGAAACTGATAAATAAAGCCCAACTCCCGATTACGGATTTGGGCCTGCCGATGGCTGTCAGCCCGATATAAATCTTCCCCGTTAAGCTGGACCTTGCCAGAGGTAGGCATATCCAAAGTGCCAAGAATATGCAGCAATGTACTTTTCCCCGAACCCGAGCTACCAACAATGGCCAGTCGTTCACCGGCATAAACACTAAAATCCACCCCGCGCAGCACTTGGGTTTCCACCGCACCATCATGGTAAGACTTGGTAATATTTTCACATTTCAGCAGGGGCTGGTGCATCACACTCTCTCTATCAGTCACTCGCGTATTATCAGATTGTTCGGCCCCGTTGACCGGGCCGAGTTTGGTTACAGACATTACTCATACCTCAGGGCGCAAGCCGGTTGAACTCGAGCAGCCCGCATCGCTGGATACAGCGCAGCGAGCAAACTGAGCAACAAGGTGCCGCAAACAATCCAGCCTAACTGAGCAGGCTCAATAGCCACTGGCAGCACAGTGCCAGCCCCAAGGACACTGATGCCGACATAGCCCAGCACCGTATTGATATTCAGGGTCACGGCCACCCCAAGGGCCAGCCCCAGCAGCAACCCGGTCACTGCATTTAAACTGCCTTGCACCACAAAAATGCCCATCACCTGCCCAGTGGTCATCCCCTGGGTTTTTAGGACGGCCACATCGGCGGTTTTATCCACCACCATCATCACCAAAGCCGACACAATATTGAACGCCGCCACAGCGATGATCAGGCTCAGCATTAAAGACATCATATTTTTTTCCATTTTGACGGCGCCAAACAGATGGCCATAACGACTACGCCAATCATGCACACTGACGGTTAAATCAGCTTTTGCCGCCAACTGCCCGACACTAGCAGCCAATGCCGGGGCGGTGAAGGGATCCGCTAAATACAGACGCAAATCATTCACCCCTTTGGGCGACTCACGCATCAGCCGTCTGGCATCTTGATAATCGATATAAGCCACTGCGCCATCCACCTGAGAGCCCATCGCAAAGAGTCCACTCACAGTAAATTTGCGTTGACTCGGTACCGGCCCGATTGGCGAGTAAACCACACCATTACCAGACAAAATACGAACCTTATCCCCAGGCTGAACCCCAAGCTTGGCGGCCAACTGCTGACCTAGCACGACATTGAACTGCCCCGGGCGCAAACTGCTAAACGCACCATACACCATATGGGCAGCCACATTGGACAAGCCGTTAACTTGACCAGGGTTAACACCATATAGCTGCACAGCGGCAATATTGGCCGGCGACTGGATCATCGCCTGGGTATCGGCACTATCGACCACACCATCAACGCCGGGTAAAGCTCGCAGCGCGGTTTTAAATGCTGGCAGCCCCGTAAAAGCGGTATCACTATGCACCGTCAGTTGGGGCACAGCACCGAGAATACGCTGTTTCAGTTGCCCCTCCAGTCCATTCATCACACTGGAGACAATAATCAAAGCTGCCACACCGAGAAAAATCCCACTGACGGCAAAAAAGGTAATAAAAGAAGCGAAAGCATTGGCTTTTCTGGCGCGCCAGTAGCGGTAACCGATAAAAAAAGGAGTGAAAAAGTTCATCAGCAGGGGTCGCGCTCCACAGGCTAAACTTGCTAAATCAAAGGAATGGGCACGATAATAGGGACATTACCGGCATAAATAAAGAGGCAGGGTTTGATAAGCAGGGACAGCAGCTATTTTACCGTACCATACCAGTTCAGTGCCTTTCTCTCTCCATGGCCAAATAACGCCCTGCCCAGTGATGAACAACTGGAGGCGCTAAAATCCCCCGGCCTGAAGTTGGTGGGGGAAGTCAAACTGCTCGAAGCCCAGTGCTTACACTACCTGCGAAATCTAGATAATGATGCCAAAGCAGTGGTGGATTTTATGAAACTCCAATCCCGCAAAGTCGATTTAGTGCTGCATTATCTGCTCGAACAGCAAGCGCATCAGGGGCAAAAAGCCCAAGGTGATAGTTTCGGTGGCAGTGGTATGACGGTTATCACCGCCGAGCCACTGCAGCCAGATACCCGCTGGCAAACCACACTGTATGTACAAGAGGAACTGCTGTGCGTCTTGTGTATTGCCCAAGTCAAACACTGTGTTCCCTGCGATGACGGTCACCTCAGCGAATTAGATTTCATCGCCATCAGTGATGCTGATGTTGAGCAATTGGTACAAGCCAGCCTGCGCATTCAGCAAAAACAACTTCGCGCGCGTAAACAGCAGCTTGAAACCTAAGCTGTCATCGGCTGGGACTGGCACCAGCGCCGGCAAGTCTCTACAATGTCAGGCAAACTGACGTGACAACATCTTTTCAGACACCTCAATGACCGACTTTTCCGTACTGACGCCACCGGCACCATTGAAAAATGCCCGGATCCAGTCACTGGCCGTCCTCCCGGGCGTGGCCAGTGCTATCACCCTTGCCAGCGCTGCCAAACACCATAGTGGGACGACACTGGTAATTACCCATGATACGCCCACTGCGCTAACACTTGAGTCTGAATTAGGCTACCTGTTACAGGATTCTGATGTCACAGTGCGCCTGTTTCCGGATCGGGAAACTCTGCCATACGATAGCTTCTCCCCCCATCAGGATTTGATTTCCGCCAGACTGGAGACCCTGTCTTATCTTGGCAGTGACAATTGTGGAATATTGATCGTCCCTGTCACTACCTTGATGGTGCGCCTACCACCGCCAACATTTTTAGCCGCCCACGTGTTGCTCCTAAAACCCGGAGATCACTACAATCTGCAAACAATGCGGCAACTATTGACGGACACCGGATACCACCTCGTCGATCAGGTCTTTGAACACGGCGAGTTTGCTATCCGCGGTGCAATTTTAGATATCTTCCCCAGTGGTTCCAATCGGCCGGTACGGATTGAGCTGTTTGACGATGAAGTGGAGTCTCTGCGTTATTTTGATCCTGAAACTCAGCGCTCTGAAACACCACTGACACAACTGCGCATGCTACCAGCCAAGGAATTTCCTACTGATAACAGCGCCATTGAAGGTTTTCGACAGCGCTACCGGCGCCGGTTTGAAACCGCATCTAATGCACCTGAATCAATTTATCAACAGGTCAGTCATCGGCTGATGCCCGCTGGGATTGAAAACTACTTGCCGCTATTTTTTGATACCACCGCCACCTTGTTTGACTACCTGCCGGGGAACACCCAAGTGGTCACCTGTGGTGATATTGAAGCTGCCGCCCACAGTCATCTAAGCGAAATCGAACGTCGCTATGAAGACCGCCGGGTTGATCCCCTGCGTCCTTTGTTAGCACCCCAAGAGCTTTATCTGCTGACAGAGCAACTGTTTGCCGCCATCAAGCCTCTGCCTCGCTATCAACTAGTTACGCAAGCAAGCGATGTTAAGGGCGTAAAACAGGCCAAGGCGACAGCCCTACCCGATATTACGGCCAACCATAAATTAAAACAGCCACTACAAGGCCTGGCACACTTTCATACTGCTCATCCGCAATTACGACTGCTGTTTTGTGCTGAGTCTGAAGGCCGGCGAGAAGCCCTGCTGGAGCTGCTGGCTAAAATTGATATTCGCCCTGCCGTAGTTTCCCATCTGGATGCCTTTCTCGCCTCAAAGCAGCCCCTTGGACTGATTGTTGCCCCTCTGTCCAAGGGGTGTCGTCTGACCGATCTCAATCTGGCTGTTATCTGTGAGACTGAACTGTTCGGGCAACGGATCGCCCAGCAACGTCGGCGAGATAAACAAAAACAGATAAGCCAAGATCTGCTGATTAAAAATCTGGCCGAACTCAAAGTTGGTCAGCCGATTGTGCATTTAGAGCATGGTGTAGCCCTGTATCAGGGGTTAGAAACCTTAGATACCGGCGGATTAGTGGCCGAGTATCTGAAGCTAGAATACGCTGGCGGTGATCGCCTGTATGTGCCTGTGGCGTCATTGCATCTGATCAGCCGCTATGCCACCGGCGCTGAACAAAGCTTGCAGCTTAACAAACTGGGGAATGAAACCTGGGCCAAAGCCAAGCGCAGAGCTATTGAAAAAATTCGTGATGTCGCCGCAGAATTACTGGATGTCTATGCTCGGCGCCAAGCCAGACCAGGAGAAGCCTGCCCACTGGATGAAGAAGAATATGCATTATTTGCCCAAGGGTTTCCCTTTGAAGAAACCGTGGATCAGGAAACCGCTATTCAGGCAGTGTTAACTGATATGCAGGCCGCCGTTGCCATGGACAGACTCGTGTGCGGTGATGTGGGCTTTGGTAAAACTGAAGTGGCCATGCGAGCAGCATTTGTTGCCGTTAATGCGGGTAAACAGGTTGTGGTACTGGTGCCGACCACACTGCTGGCGCAACAACATTATGAAAATTTCAAAGACAGATTTGCCGATTGGCCGGTCACCATCGAAGTGATGAGCCGCTTTCGTACCGCCAAAGAGCAGCAAGGCGTATTAACCGATCTTGCTCAAGGCAAAGTGGATATTGTCATCGGTACCCATAAATTGCTGCAGTCTGAAGTGAAGTTTGAACGCCTTGGGCTACTGGTAATTGATGAAGAACACCGATTCGGCGTTCGGCAAAAAGAAAAAATCAAAGCGTTGCGGGCAAATGTTGATATTCTCACGCTAACAGCAACCCCTATCCCTCGCACACTGAATATGGCCATGTCTGGTATGCGGGACCTGTCAATTATTGCCACGCCACCAGCAAAACGTTTGGCGGTAAAAACCTTCGTTAGAGAATATGATCAAGCCACAGTAAAAGAGGCTATTCTCAGGGAAATTTTGCGTGGTGGTCAGGTCTACTTACTGCACAATTCGGTTGAAACCATTGAAAAGTGTGCAGCCGATATCCGCGATCTCATCCCAGAAGCCCGGGTTGTCACCGCCCACGGTCAGATGCGTGAACGTGAGCTGGAACAGGTGATGTCCGATTTTTATCACCAACGCTTTAACGTACTGGTCTGCACCACCATTATTGAAACCGGTATCGATGTTCCTAGTGCCAATACAATTATTATTGACCGAGCCGATCATTTTGGTCTTGCGCAACTGCACCAGCTGCGTGGACGAGTGGGACGCTCTCATCATCAGGCATATGCCTACCTGATGACGCCCCATCCCAAGCGCATGACAGTGGATGCCAGAAAACGGCTAGAGGCTCTGGAGGCACTGGAAGATCTGGGTGCTGGCTTTATGTTGGCCACTCAAGATTTGGAAATCCGTGGCGCAGGAGAATTGCTGGGGGATGAGCAAAGCGGGCATATTTCGAAAATCGGCTTTACCCTGTATATGGATATGCTGGAAGGTGCGGTCAGTGCGTTGAAAGCTGGTAAGGAACCCTCTTTAGCGCAAATGCTGAAACAGCAATGTGAAATTGATTTACGGATCCCCGCACTGTTACCAGAAGATTATGTCGCAGACGTCAATATGCGTTTGTCACTCTACAAACGTATCGCCAGTTGCCATAGCGAAGCGGCACTGGATGAAATTCGGGTTGAGCTAATCGACCGCTTTGGTTTATTGCCTGATGCGGCAAAAAATCTACTCACGCTCACCTTATATAAACACAGAGCCACCGAGTTAGGAGCCGGAAAAATTGAAATGCATGCCAAAGGCGGCAGTATCGAATTTACCGAACACCATCAAATTGATCCGGGATTTATCATCAGCTTACTGCAGAGCCAACCACAAATGTATCGAATGGAAGGCCCGAATAAGTTAAAGTTCCTGATCCCGGCCGAAAACGCCAAAGACAGACTGGATTTACTTAACACCTTGTTGGAACAGCTGTCACAACATAGTTTTGGAGAATAAATGTGTTTCGCTTAATTGGGATAACCCTGGCACTTATCACTTGGGGGCTAAGCAGCTCAGCACAAGCTGCTGACGCCAGCTGGTTTGAGGTGGAAGTCTATATTTTTGCTCGCCAGTCAGCCGATACCGAGCAATGGCCTGAAACTGCCATTCCGGCTGATACCAAAGGCGCAATTGACTTAATCACTCCTGTAATATCAAAACAGCTCAATCATACAGCAAAAGCATTACATAGTTGCACCGCAGCAGATTGGGCTACCCGCCCAGACTGGTGTAATCAGCAATTGCAGTTAGACACCACTACTCCCTTAACAACGGTTCCATTGACGGTTGCTGCAGCAACAGCACAACATGCAAAACGGGGAGAAAAAGCCATTCTGTTAGCAAACAGCCAGAGTCAATTTAATAACTTGATCAGTAAGATAAACAAAGAACCTGGTGTACAAGGTCTGCTACATATGACTTGGCAAGAAAATATGTTGCCACGTAATTTAGCCAAGCCTATACGTTTATATGGTGGAAAAAACTTCACTGATCAATACACTGCTGATGGGATAAAAATTGAAACCGATGATCAGTTGATAAAACACTTCGATGTGTTAAATGACTATCTGCAGCCCCAGAATGATAAACCAGTGTGGCAACTGGATGGCACGCTGAATATATACCTCAACCACTGGCTCTATATTGAAACTAATTTAGTACTAAGAGAAGAGGGAGAGAAAACCTTAACAGCACCACAGGAAAACGATAGTGATACAATCAAAACAATGCATGTATCACCTACGCCAATAGCTTCAGAAATGGAAAAAGTACCTTTTCTGTATGCTATTCATATGAGGCAGAATCGCCGAGTTCGCAGTGATGAGATCAACTATTTTGATCACCCGAAATTGGGCATGCTGATCCAAATCCGTAAAATGGTGCAACCTAAGGATATGCCACAGCATACCCAAGCTCCAATCAAGCTCCAATCAAGCTCCAATCAAGCTCCAATCAAGCTCCAATAATCCTAAATAGCAGCATCATAATGCCACAATAGAGAAGTCGAGGTAGATATCATCTGCCTCGTCATCTTCCACCAGCACATTGCTGACTTGAGCCCCAGCAACCCCATTCCAGCACCAGTTAATTAATTCATCAACAGCGGGGAATCCACCCTGAGCCAAGATCTCAACCTGCCCATCTGCCCGATTGATCACATAACCCGTTAATCGCAATGCGTTAGCTTTAGCCTGTGTTGCCCGTCGAAAACCAACACCTTGAACATGACCTGTTATATATATCACTACCCGTTTCATCCTTTAACTCCGTTATCTAGCGACCCTGGAACAGATTCCGACCAGAGTTAAAACATACAACGAAAGGGAAATTTAAGGCAAAAAAAACAGCTAACGAAACCGCTGTTAGCTGCTATCGGGCGACATACGCAAATAAAATGCATCCAGATGAAAACATTACATGTATCAACATGTAACCCATCTGAATGACCGTCACTCTACAGGGAATAGAAATAAGTGCAACAAGTTTTTAGGGTGAAAATTGGCCTATTCTCATTAAATCAACATATATCACCAATTTAACGCTTTGTTTGCAGCTTGTTATAAAAAAACAACAAACATTCTTGCTCTATTTAAACAGTGATAAGACTGGGTTCATGATAGCTTGCTAATCCCGATGAAATACCGATACTTGACACTATTTCAACTAACCTTTTTCGCAAAATTACCCGGCAGAATAGAAACTATCTTAAAGCGGCCACCATTCACAAAAGGCAATAACAACAATAAGCCAGAGCATATTTCGAAGATTTGCTCAGCAATTTGAGGCTAAGTAATGAAGCTTGCTTGCGAGCCCAAATACACAGAAGG
This sequence comes from Shewanella sp. NFH-SH190041, assembly GCF_024363255.1. Taxonomy (NCBI): domain Bacteria; kingdom Pseudomonadati; phylum Pseudomonadota; class Gammaproteobacteria; order Alteromonadales; family Shewanellaceae; genus Shewanella; species Shewanella sp. NFH-SH190041. The sequence goes on along the minus strand of NZ_AP026070.1, from coordinate 1,646,518 downwards.
ACAGCATTGAAAGAACACAACAGCGATTGACGATCCCAAAAATCATGGATACAGTTAAAACAAAGAAAACACAGTGTTCCCCGCCTGTCAGAGAAAAATCGCTAGCAGTAAGACAAAACTGATCATCATAAAAAGTAGCAATGCATTGGAGGCTATTAACCTGTCTAGTTTGTTTATGCAACGACTTAAGGAAACTTTATACAAGACCAAAGCTTTTGATAGGTAGTTGCGCTATCTGATAAACCGATAACACATAGCTAGAAGCATCAAACGCTGCCCGAAGGGTTCGGCTAAAAACGTTTCACGCTTTATTGCGTGGTTCTTGCTTACACATAACGAGGCTACAAACCTCTGGCCGTCATTAAAACACTTTCACATCGAACAAAATTCAACCGCAAGAAGTCAGCACCCTCTAAAAACAGATCATCTTTCAAACTGATTTTGCAGCTAACAAGCTGAGGCTCAGTTGACCCCCTCCTAACCGAGTCTCCTTTGCGGTGCATCAAAAAACCTTAGCAAAAGGTCAGGGCAAACCTACATTACTTGCTGTGTGGTGTTTCTGCTCTGAAAGCTTTAATTGCCATAAGATGAGGGCCAAGAGAAGGCAGTTTATGCCCCTGGTCTTCATCCCAGAGCACCTGATAATATGGCGACAATAAGGCTTCGCTGGCCAAATTATCCAAATCCGTGTCCTGACGACATAAAATCACCAAGGCATTATCACGGTTTTTTTCCCGGAAATGACTAACACATTTGGCCGCAATATCCACATACTCCTCAGGCCGATCAATTTTCCCTTCCATGGTCTGCGCCGGATGCAAATTGGGGTTAATCATCACCGCCCGCAGTCCAGAAAGAAACGCTATCCGTTCACACCAATAACCTCCGAGTCCAACGCCTATCATTAATGGCGCAGGATCATCACTGAGACGACATTGTTTTTCCACTTCTTTGAGTAAATGCTGCATATCATGCCGGGGATGCCGCGTGCTGTAACTGACTAAGCGAACGTCTTCGTCAATAAAGCCCAACTGCCTTATTTTTTCTGCATTTCCTGGACTTGTAGCATCAAAACCATGCAAATATAAAATCATGTTCTTCTCCAATCAGTTGCCTCAGGATGGCAGTTGAGTCGTTGCGCCAACGCTCGTCCTCGTAGCCAGCGGCTATCCGTTGAACTGGCATCCTGCTCCAAAACATTCATTAAACGAGCTTTATCTGCCCGCAGCTTCGTGCCGGGATGAAGCGGTGGGGTATCCGGCCAACAAAAACTATCATCTAACAGCGCGGCCACACCATCAGGAGCATTACAAACCAGCACCATATCACAACCCGCATTAAGCGCAGCATTCACCCGCTGAGGGTAATCGCCAGCGACACTGGCGCCTTGCATGCCCAAATCATCAGAAAAAATTACCCCCTCAAAACCCAACTCGCCGCGCAAAATCTGCTGTAACCAGAAACGCGAAAAACCAGCTGGATGGGCATCCACCTGCTTATAAACCACATGGGCCGGCATCATACCGTCCAGCAACCCTGCGGCGATCAAATCCGCAAACGGCTGCATATCATCAGCACGAATATCCGCCAGCAAGCGAGAATCCACCGGAATATCAATATGGGAATCGGCTGCCACACTGCCATGACCGGGGAAATGTTTCCCAACGCTACGCATGCCCGCATCGGTCATGCCCTCGATCCATGCGCTTGCTAATACCGCAACATCCTCGGGACTGGCGCTGAAACTGCGTCGACCTATCACCCGGCTAATCCGGTTAAGATCCAACACAGGCGCAAAACTCAAATCAATATCACAAGCCAGCAGTTCCAGAGCCATCACAAAGCCCAATTCCCGCGCCCAATCCGCCGCCTGCTGACGATTCCCACCAGCTAGCGGCAGCAGATCACCCACCGCCGGGATCTCAGTAAACCCCTCTCGAAAACGCTGCACTCGCCCCCCTTCATGATCGACGGCAATCAGCATCTCCGGCCTCACCGCCCTGATATCGGCAACCAACGAACATAACTGTGATCGGGTAGTAAAATTGCGACTAAATAAAATGACCCCACCTACTGCTGGATGGGCTAACTGTTGTTGTTCCAAGGGGGATAGCGCGGTAGACGCTAAATCCATCATCAGATAACTCATGCTATGTGCTCTGCTCCTGCGAAAGCGCAATTAGGTATCATGCTGCGCCTTAAACCGATAAAAACCAGATAATATGTCGCACGTCATCCCCGTGGCGTCAAGTGAAAACAAAGTGGATTAACTCCGTTTATCCGATTGGAAATCAATAAAAAATCTCATTCCCACCCAAGCGCTATTCTATGGGATACTCAAACGCGCAGTCGCACCATCCAAGTAACGTTATCCATTTTCATCAGCGCCGTTCAAGACTAATCTGTTACCTGATGATGTGCGAGATCCCCCCTTCATGACACAAGGCTATCACTATGATCAGTGTGTTTGATATGTTCAAAATTGGGATTGGGCCTTCCAGCTCCCATACTGTCGGCCCAATGAAAGCCGGCAATGCATTTATTACTACCTTAACAACGCTGCAATTACTTCCCCAAGCCGATGAGTTCCGAGCTAAATTATTTGGTTCTTTAGGGCAAACAGGTAAAGGCCATGGCACAGGTAAAGCCGTTATTCTTGGCTTAATGGGAGAAATGCCGGATACGGTCGATACTGACAGTGTTGATGAGATTTTAGCTCAGGTTGAGCAGCAACAAACACTTACGCTACCCGGTGGACACACAGTTCGTTTCACCCGAGAGCATGGCTTAACATTTCACCGTCGCAAAAGCTTACCCGCCCACGCGAATGCCATGACGCTATATGCATACCAACAGGGTCAATTGCTCTATCAGCGTACCTATTATTCTGTCGGGGGCGGATTCATCCTGGATGAGGATGAAATTCAGGCTCGAGATGCCTCCCCAGCAACCCCGATTAAAGCTGTCCCCTATGACTTCAACAGTGCTGCAGAATTACTTCACCTTTGCAATGAGCATGGGCTGAGTATTTCTGCACTGATGTTAGCCAATGAACGCACCGTCGCCGATGATGACACCATCCTCGATGGGTTATGGCAAATCTGGCAAACCATGAAGCGTTGTGTTGAGCGAGGGTATGAACGGGAAGGGCTGTTACCAGGCGGGCTAAAACTACGCCGCAGAGCCCCGGGGTTGTATCGCCGCCTAAAAGCCGAAGGTAAAAACAATGTTGACCCGCTTAACGCCATGGACTGGGTCGATCTCTTCGCACTTTCAGTCAATGAGCAAAATGCAGCAGGCGATCGAGTCGTGACAGCACCAACAAATGGTGCCGCTGGCATAATTCCTGCGGTATTGTGCTACTTCGATACCTTTGTCCAACCGGTCGATAAAGCAATTTGCAGCCGCTTTTTGCTCACCGCCGCGGCAATTGGCATTTTATACAAAAAAAATGCCTCTATCTCTGGTGCAGAGGTGGGTTGTCAAGGCGAGGTAGGCGTTGCCTGCTCCATGGCCGCAGCAGCATTAACTGAAATTATGGGCGGCACTGTGGTTCAGGTAGAAAATGCTGCAGAAATTGGTATGGAACATAATCTGGGATTAACCTGCGACCCGGTGGGTGGACTGGTGCAAGTACCTTGTATCGAACGTAATGCCATGGGCGCCGTAAAAGCAATCAACGCCTCCAGAATGGCGCTAAGAGGTGATGGCCAGCATAAAGTTTCTTTAGATAAAGTCATTAAAACCATGATGGATACCGGCAAAGATATGCGCTCTAAATACAAAGAAACCGCCAAGGGAGGCCTGGCGGTCAATATTGTTGAGTGTTAACTCGCCCAAACACCATTAGGCATTTAGCCCTGCCGGGACTCAGCGCACCGGCAGGGTAAAATCGGCAAACATAGCCTCAATTAACTGCGGATCCCGCAGAGCAATGGTCTTTTCAACCACATCACGGGTCAAGTGCGGGGCAAAACGCTCCATAAAATCATACATATAACTGCGCAAAAAGCTGCCTTTACGGAAACCTATTTTCGTGGTGCTATTAGCAAACAAATGACTGGCATCAATAACCACCAGATCCCGATCAAGTGTGCTATCCAGTGCCATGGTTGCGATAACCCCTACACCTAACCCTAAACGAACATACGTTTTAAGCACTTCAGCACTCGTGGCACTGAAAACCACCCTAGGCTCTAACCCTGCCCGATTAAACGCCCGTTCAATTTCCGAGGCCCGGTCAAAGCCAAACACATAAGTGACCAGAGGGAAGCGGGCCAAATCCTCAATACTAATTTGGCTGCGACTGGCCAGTGGGTGCTCTCTAGGCACCACAATACTGCGATTCCAGTGGTAACAAGGAAGCATAATTAAATCACTGTACAGGTGCATCGCTTCGGTAGCGATAGCAAAATCTGCATCCCCTCGCGCTGCCAACTCACTGATCTGCGACGGTGTACCTTGATGCATATGCAGATTCACTTTCGGATAACGGTCAATAAAACTGCGGATAATCGGAGGTAACGCATAACGGGCCTGAGTATCCGTCGTGGCAATATTCAATTCCCCTTGATCCGGTTTGGTATATTCTTCAGCCACTTTTTTAATGCTATCGACTTTACCAAGAATATCATTGGCAATGGCAATTACCTTCTCTCCAGCCGGAGTAACATGGGTTAAATGTTTACCGCTGCGGCCAAAAATCTGGATACCGAGCTCATCTTCCAGCATGCGAACCTGCTTACTAATCCCAGGCTGGGAGGTGTAGAGGTTTTCCGCCGTGGCCGATACATTGAGATTATGATTCACTACCTCGGCAATATACCTTAACTGTTGCAGCTTCATGCTCTGTCCTTTCACTGAACATATCTGCCACAGACCTTTCGGACAGAGGCTGATACATTGATCATCATCTATAATCACCGGTTATAGTACATGGACTAAATGAAAGCAAACAGGAATAACGAGGTTAATGCATGTTACTGCCTATCAGTGGAAAAAGGCAGAATCATAATAACTATGCTAGTTTATTGATTTAACGATCGATTAATTCGGCCGGCAAGGATGATGCAAAAATTATGATTTTTTATGTGGTGCTGTTTTTAATCGGTGTCTTGCTGATGTTGGTCATCGGTATCAATATTATTCAGCAACAAAAAGAGCGCACCGAAACTTTGCGCCGCAACGAGCTGCTCAAACAGCGGGCCATTATGGACGAAACGGAAAGTATTCTTGCCAACCTGACGGCTATCCCCTGTTCTAATCGGTTAATTTTGGTACTGTATCAGCGCATGAATGATGCCCTCATCAATGCATCTCAAGTCGCAGCAGATAATCAAAAAAGCGAATACCAACGCCGACAAATAAATATCGCCCAGCAAATTACCACACTGGCTCAAAATGATACCCCGCCTCCAGCAATCGAAAGTTTCCGCCTGCCAGATAATGACAAACAAATCTTACAATTAGTGCAATGCCTGAAAAAAATGAAAGCGATTTTACGTATCGAAAGTAATAAAGGACGTATTGAACCTGGGGTATTCAATGAAGAAGAAAAACGCATTGATAATCTGCAATTGAGGATCAATGTTGAATCTATGCTCAGCCGCGCACGCAGTGCGTGTGAAATGAAACAATATGGCAGCGCTAAACAAATGGTTACCAAGGCATTAGCCACCCTCAATGCCATCAAGCGTCAAACCCCAAAAGATCCTTTTATCGTCAAAAAAGTTGATGATGCCAAAAAGCTGCTGGATATCATTATGGGGGATCAGAAAACCCAAGCGCCACCACAGCCTATGCCTGAGCCAGAAAAACAAAATGATGAGTTAGATATATTATTCCAACAAAAACGTAAGTGGTAAGCCGACCCGATTGAGTTAATAAAAAAACCCGCCTTAGCGGGTTTTTTTATGCGTATTACAACGACAAGCGTATCAGTTTAATATCAAAACTGAACAGCAGTACTTACTTAGCCGCTGCTTTCTTGACGGCAGTTTTCTTTTTCGCTGGCTCTTCAACCTGCCATTTACCGTCAACAAATTTTGCAACCCAACCGGTCGCCTTACCATTGACTTCACTAGCAACATATTGCTCTTTGGTTTTACGGCTGAATTTAACTACAGTCGAGTTGCCTTCATTATCTCGAGCTGGTGCATCTGCCAAATACTGATACTTAGGCCACAGCAACTCTCGATATGTCACGAGCTCTTCAATCAATGGTGCACGGGTTTCCCGAGATTTAGGGAAAGTGCTCGCCGCTAAGAAAATACCCGCTGCCCCATCACGCAACACAAAGTAGGCATCTGATTTAGTACACTTAAGCTCTGGCAGATGGATTGGGTCTTCTTTTGGTGGTGCAACCTCACCATTTTTCAGCAATTTGCGGGTATTTTTACACTCGCTGTTAGTACAGCCGAAATATTTACCAAAACGGCCATTTTTCAGCTCCATATCTGCTCCACAGCGGTCACATTCAATCACTGGGCCCTCATAGCCCTTGATCTTGAAGTGTCCCTGTTCAACCTCATAACCCGGGCAGCTAGGGTTGTTACCGCAGACGTGCAATTTACGACTCTCATCAATCAGATAAGAATCCATTGCGGTACCACAGATAGCACAGCGGTGTTTCGCCCGCAGAGCCTCCATTTCAGCATCTTCGCTAAGCTGGCTAACAGCCTCTTCACCCGGCGTCAGATTCATGGTGGTTTTACAGCGCTCTTTAGGTGGTAGCGCATAACCACTACACCCTAAGAATACCCCAGTGGTACCGGTACGGATCCCCATCGGGCGACCGCAGGTCGGGCATGGAATATCTGTCAGCACCATTTCGTTTGGTTGCATACCGCCTTCATCTGGTGCAGCTTCCGCTTTTGCCAGTTGCCCAACAAAATCTTCATAGAAGCCATCCAACACTTTCTGCCAAGCCTTATTCCCCTTGGCAACATCATCCAGTGTTTGTTCCATACCGGCGGTAAAATCATAACTCATCAGCTCATGGAAAGATCCCACCAGCCGCTCACTCACAATTTCCCCCATCTTCTCGGCATAGAAGCGGCGGTTTTCCACTTTCACATATCCCCGATCCTGAATGGTAGAGATAATAGTGGCGTAAGTGGATGGGCGCCCAATTCCACGTTTTTCCAACTCTTTTACCAAAGAAGCTTCACTGTAGCGAGCCGGTGGCTTAGTAAAGTGCTGTTTTGGATCAAGGCCTTTCAGGCTCAGACTATCTCCGGCCTCAACCACAGGCAGAGTATTATCTTCTTCATTTTTCTTTTTCAGGGCTGGCTGCACTCGGGTCCAACCATCAAATCTCAGAGTGCGGCCACTGGCTTTCAGGGTATAGTCCCCTGCCGCCACAGTCAGTCTGGTGGCATCATACCGAGCAGGCGTCATCTGACAAGCCACAAACTGACGCCAGATCAACTCATACAGCCGCTGAGCATCGCGCTCCATATCATTCAGGAATGCAGCTTCCAGTTTGACATTGGAAGGACGGATAGCCTCGTGCGCTTCCTGTGCACCTTCCTTACTGCCATAGCGCACTGCATCTTTGGGCAGATAAGCATCACCAAAATCTTTACCAATCAGTTCCCGAACACTGTCTAAAGCTTCTTGACTTAAATTGGTAGAGTCAGTACGCATGTAAGTGATATGACCCGCCTCATACAGTCGCTGAGCCAACATCATGGTCTTTTTCACCCCAAAGCCAAGACGAGTACTAGCAGCCTGCTGCAGTGTTGAGGTAATAAAAGGAGCGCTGGGTTTACTCTGGGTCGCTTTATCTTCCCGGTCCAGTACCTTAAAGCTGGCACTGCTCAGAGCCGAAACAGCAACCTGCGCTTCAGCTTCATTTTTTGGCTCAAACGCCTTACCTGCGAATTTGGTCACTTCCATTCGCAGTGGAGCCTGAGTTCCGGTCAGCAGATCAGCATGCACATCCCAAAATTCTTCTGGAATAAAAGCCTTAATTTCCCCTTCGCGCTCCACAACCAAACGCACAGCCACAGACTGTACCCGGCCGGCAGAAAGGCCACGCGCTACCTTTTTCCACAATAGAGGTGAAACCATAAAGCCCACCACCCGATCGAGAAAACGACGAGCCTGCTGAGCATTCACCATATTGGTATCTAGCTGAGACGGATGGCTAAAAGCTTCCTGAATAGCGGTTTTGGTGATCTCATTAAACACCACGCGCTGATACCGTGAAGGATCGCCACCAATAACCTGCTGCAAATGCCAGGCAATGGCTTCCCCCTCACGGTCCAAATCCGTTGCCAGATAAATCTGATCAGCAGAGTCAGCCAGGGTTTGTAATTCTTTTACCACCTTCTCTTTCCCGGGGAGAATTTGATAGTTGGCTTGCCAACCATGTTCGGGATCAACTCCCATCCGGGCAACAAGCGCCTGCTTGTCTTTTTGCTTTTTATATTCAGCTTTCTCTTCAGCAGACATCTTACGAACTTCTGCTGCAGATTTAGCGGGCGTTTTACCTTCTGAGGAAGAGGAGGTTGGCAGATCACGGATGTGACCCACACTGGATTTAACAATAAAATCTTTGCCAAGGTATTTATTGATTGTCTTGGCTTTGGCCGGCGATTCGACAATAACTAGCGATTTACCCATAGTTTGATTTGCGCCAAAAAGTCTCTAGAAGGTGGAAATTGGCACCATATATAGAGGGTTGTCCCAAGACTTTCAAGTCCATCCCCTGTTTATGTGCACCAGCGAGTCACTTTTTAATCAATGATGAAAAAAATGTAAAAAATAATCTTGCGTAATTAAAAACTATTATTTCAGGATTTACCACAGATTGAATAATAGTTATGCAATTACGGTCAAAAGTGCAACCCTGTTATCCCCATGCCTGATTTGTACCAAGCGGCACCTGCAGTATACTGGCGAAAATTAACCCCTAGTCTAAATGGGTTTAACGCACAATTTTCATGTCGCAGTTTAAGGAAAGACAATGACATATAGAGAAGCCAATTTTGATGGTTTAGTCGGCCCGACCCACAACTATGCCGGGTTATCATTCGGCAATGTTGCTTCACAGCAACATGCGGCCCAACCATCAAATCCTAAAGCCGCCGCTCAGCAAGGACTGGCAAAAGCCAAACTACTGGCTGATATGGGATTCACCCAAGGCATACTCCCCCCCCACGACCGCCCAGATATAACCACCCTGCGTCGTATTGGTTTCAGTGGTAGCGACAATATGGTGCTACAACAAGTTGCCCATGATGCTCCCACATTACTTAACAGCTGCAGCAGCGCATCCTGTATGTGGACGGCTAATGCCGCAACCGTTTCCCCCAGTGCCGACACACTCGATGGTAAAGTTCACTTTACACCCGCTAACTTGGTCGATCGATTACACCGCAGTATTGAACCAGCCCAGACCGGTAGGATCCTTAAAGCCATTTTTGCCGATAAGCAATTTTTTACTCATCATCAACATCTACCAGAACACAGCTTTTTTGGTGATGAAGGCGCGGCAAACCATACCCGCCTGTGCCACCATTACGGTGAAACTGGGGTAGAACTCTTTGTCTACGGCAAACAAGCTAACCAAAGCCATACTGTGCCCAGCCACTACCCGGCGAGACAAACATTGGAGGCTTGCCAAGCTGTCGCCAGATTGCACGGCCTAACACAAGATAACACTTTGTTTATGCAGCAAAATCCAACGGTGATTGATCAAGGAGTCTTTCACAATGATGTGATTGCCGTGGGCAACCAAAATGTGCTGTTTTATCACCAACAAGCCTTTGCAAATCAACAGGCAGATTTGCAAAAACTACAAGAAAAAATGCACGGACAGCTGCATTTAATCGAAGTTCCCCAAGATGCAATATCAGTCAACGATGCCATCAGTACTTATTTGTTCAATACCCAACTACTCACCCTCAGCGATAACAACATGGTGCTGATAGCACCGACCAACTGCGAGCAACATGCTGGGGTAAAAGCCTATCTCGATCATCTATTGCAACTCGATACCCCTATTCGGGCTGTACAGTATGTGGATGTGAAACAAAGCATGCAAAATGGTGGTGGACCGGCTTGTCTACGTTTAAGAGTAGAGCTGAGTGAACAAGAGCTAGCGGCGGTAAATCCTGGAGCACTGTTAACCACAGAGCGTTATCACACTCTGATGCAATGGATTGACCGCCACTACCGTGACCGTTTAACGGTTGCAGATCTTGCCGATCCCCAATTGCTTATCGAATCCCGCACCGCTCTGGATGAGCTCAGCCAAATTATGCAACTGGGTAATATCTACCCATTCCAGCAAAACTGAATCGTCTTCTAGTACCAACAAAACAGAATACGTGATTTATACGGTATATATTGTCCCAATGGCACACAGTTAAGCTAGTCCCACACATTCGAAGGGTTACCAAGAATTGAATGCAATTTTTAGTAGCCCTTATCTAGCCTTAATCTTATTTAATGCAAACTGCATCATAGATAATTAAGTTAAAAATATTATTATCTATTAGTTTGACGAACCAGCAATATCAGTTAGATATTTACTTTTGAAACACCTAATTGATATATAACGAAATTTAAATTCATTTTTAATGCTTAACATTTCACAATTGCTAAAATAATGACCACATTAGTCAATGTAAATAAATTTTTCATCCCCCCATAGGCGATTTTGTAGCAGTAACAGACTCAAAACGTCACATATATATTAAGCCATTTTCATATAACGGCTTTCTTGTTAGTCTCTAATTGTCTACAAAATAAAAATATTGAACAGGATGTACTATGAAGACGTCTGAACAAAGCAAGTTTGGCCTGACCAGCAAAATTCTGGCCGGAATGGCTGGCGGAATTATTCTTGGCTTACTGCTACGAAATCTCTTTCCCGCCAGTGAATTTATCCAGGAATACATCACTGAAGGGGTATTACATGTTATTGGCACCATTTTTATTGCCAGCTTAAAAATGCTGGTCGTGCCATTAGTCTTTGTCTCTTTAGTTTGCGGTACCTGCTCCTTAAGCGAGCCGACAAAACTGGGGCGGCTGGGCGGAAAAACCCTGGCATTTTATCTATTTACTACAGCCATCGCCTTGACGGTCGCGATTTTAGCTGCCGTGATTGTCCATCCTGGTAATGCCACCTTAGTGGCGGAAAATATGAGCTTCAGTGCCAAAGAGGCACCGAGTCTTGCCAGTGTGCTAATCAATATTGTGCCAACCAACCCACTGCAGGCGATGACGGAAGGCAATATGCTGCAAATCATTATTTTCGCAGTTATCTTCGGTTTTGCCATCGCTCACATTGGCGATCGCGGTAAGCGGGTTGCTGCCCTGTTTGAAGATCTCAACGAAGTCATTATGCGAGTCGTCACCCTAGTGATGCAGCTAGCTCCTTACGGGGTCTTTGCCCTAATGGCCAAGCTTGCTTTGACGCTAGGGCTAGAAACCTTCGGCAGCGTCGTAAAATACTTCTTCTTGGTGCTCGCCGTACTGTTACTGCATGCCTTTATTGTGTATCCCACCCTGTTAAAGCTATTTTCCGGCCTTAGCCCTTTCACCTTTATTCGCAAAATGCGTGATGTGCAGCTATTTGCCTTTAGTACTGCCAGCTCCAATGCAACCTTACCTGTCACCATTGAAACCGCTGAGCATAGACTGGGAGCGGATAATAAGATTGCCTCCTTTACGCTGCCATTGGGAGCCACCATCAATATGGACGGTACGGCTATTATGCAGGGGGTTGCGACGGTATTTATCGCCCAAGTCTTTGGTATCGAGCTGTCAATTACTGATTTTATTACCGTGGTCATCACCGCCACCTTAGCCTCTATCGGGACAGCTGGTGTCCCTGGGGTTGGTCTGATTATGCTGGCAATGGTGCTAAATCAAGTCGGTCTGCCGGTAGAAGGCATTGCACTGATCATTGGCGTCGACAGATTACTGGATATGGTGCGCACGGCTGTCAATGTCACAGGTGACACAGTTGCAACCCTGGTGATTGCCAAGTCGGAAGGAGAGTTTAACGAAAATGTCTTTACTGATCCTAAAGCGGGGAAAACCAGCGGCAGCTTTGATAAAGAGGTGCACAGAGGGCAATAGCCTAATCTGATGCGGTATCAGTAAAAAGGCGCCCATCGGCGCCTTTTGTATTGCAATCTTAATATCCAGCAAACATGGGATTATCTTTCCCAGTAGCTCTCTTCCAAGCTGTCTTCACGCTCAGGCAGCCCACGGGACAAACGCGGACTGTGCTGAGCTAGCACCGCATAAGCAACCCGGTTAGCATATTTACAAATCTGTGAAAATGAGGAGTAACACAGGCCATCACGCTTATGTTTACTTGACCCTGGCACATTGGCCTTATGGAAAGTATTGGCCGACAAATCATGCAGCAGCGCAGACAGCGCACCATCACCAGCACCATTGGTATTACGGATCCGCTCTGGGCCCCCCATATAAGGAGAAATATGGGCATACACCTTAATGGGCTGCTCACAGTCAATCTTCAGCTTCGGACGGGAGAATTCGTAACGATTAAATTCTGGAATAGCACCAGGCAGCAACGGATGAACTGTAGTGCGTTTTTCGCTCTCATCAGTATAACCTGCAGTGTATAGCCCAACAGGACCTGCCGTTAACAGGATCATATCGCACCACTCCAACGCAGCCTGACAAGCTAACAATGGATCTTTATGACCAGTCAAGGCTTCGGCTTCATCTTCGTTCATGGCCAGAATCGTCACATGCTCACGAATAAAGTCTTGCCACCAGATAGGATCTTCCGCGATCAGGAAGCGAGTTCCCAAGGTCAGTACCACAGGCACTTCTGCTTCTTTGGCATAATTGATAGCCGTCATGGCCGCATCAGTAATACCATCGCCATCGCTGGCGCGCATCAGATAAGCGGTCAACACCAACGCTGAGCCACCTTGGACCACATCCCGATCAATGTATTCCGGAGTCAGCTTATCCATAAAGCCTTTACTGATGGCAAAGGTGCGTTCACCACAGTCAGAAATCAAGGTAAAACAACGACCAATCGGGCCATCGACTGGCTGCAGGAAGTTCAAATCCACCTTGGATGAGGTGTGACACAGATAACGGTATGAATAGCTACCAACTTCAATATTTTTGGACATCACGCCAAACAATACCGATCTGTCATCAGCCAGAATGGAATAGTTGTGCACTGTGTTACCAATGGTACCACCGGCAAACTCATCACTGATAAGCTCTCGTTGCTGCAATTCCTGATACAGGGCATGGGCCTGTTTATCATCGATCAATGTCGAGTTACCTTTGGGCAGGCCGTAACGCGCCAGCAACTCATCTTCAACTTTGGCTTCAATATCAACCAGAGTTTGATCAATACCACTGATATAAGTAGAAAAAGGCTCTGGCAGCTGGGTCAGCTGAGCCAACAGGGGATCACGTTTTTTAACGGGGAAATAATGCTTTGATTTGCGCTGACCGGGAAACTTCATAAATGGTTCTCTATTGCTGGCATCCCTGCATAGCGGATAGCGACAAGCCCCTGCCGCCACCTGAAACTGTTAGTTTAGGCCAGAGATGCACACGTGACAGCCCTAAAACTGCCGACATTTTACTCTGGCGAAGTGGCGGAAGATTCTACCACAAAAATGATGCGGCACCAGTCATCAAGTCCCGCCATGGGGCTAACCTACCGATAAACAGCGTGTTTGCCCACAAATTCAACAAAACACCTTGATCATATCAATCCCGAGAGCACAACAAGAATGTTAAATAACACTCTTTCGCCCCCAGATTGTGTTGTTATAGCGCCGCAATATCATCATCAATTGCATCTGTACTCGACGGGCTGACATGGCTCTTATAGGAACAATTTTCTCTATGCTTGATATTCGATAACGCAATTACCGCTAAAACAGATACAAAAAAAGCCTGCATTAGCAGGCCTTTTACATGTCGGCGCGAATTATTTCAGCGCTTCAACCACGGCAGCAGTCACATCGGCAACAGATTGTGTACCATCGAACTTGCTGTAACGGGTAGTACCCTTATCAGCCATCTTGCCATAGTAATCAACCAGTGGCTTAGTCTGCTCATGGTAGATATCCAGACGCTTACGCACAGTGGTTTCTTCATCATCAGGGCGGATCACCAGCTCTTCACCGGTTACATCATCCACACCTTCAGTTTTTGGTGGATTGAATACCACATGATAAGTACGACCTGAACCTGGGTGAACCCGGCGGCCGCTCATGCGCTTCACGATCTCTTCATCCGGTACATCGATTTCAATCACGTGATCGATATCGATACCGTTAGCAACCATAGCATCAGCCTGAGGAATGGTGCGTGGGAAACCATCCAGCAGGAAACCTTTGGCGCAATCGTCCTGGGCAATACGCTCTTTTACCAGACCGATGATCAGATCATCGGAAACCAGTTGACCGGCGTCCATCACTTTTTTGGCTTCCAGACCTAACTCAGTACCCGCTTTTACTGCGGCACGCAGCATATCGCCGGTTGAGATCTGTGGAATACCAAAGTGCTCCATAATAAATTGAGCCTGAGTACCTTTACCGGCACCCGGGGCGCCCAATAGGATAATGCGCATTTCAGAAATCCTCTTGTTTCGCATTGCTTTGTCATCAGGTCGGCGATCTTCGCATATCTGGCCGAGTTAGAGAAGGTTTTTTCCATCAGCCATAAGCCTCTCGTCGCATGTCACCACCTGATAACCTCAACTTAAGCATAAACTCAATACAACAGAGAATAGAGCCGACGGCGGAATTGATTAGCCAATACACTGCCTTGCCCCATGGCGGTCAGCAATTCAAGAAAAGCTTGTTTCACATCACCATTACCAGCACTCAAATCCCGACGTAGCAATTCAAACAGTAGCTCAAGGGCTTCTTCATCGCGATGGGCCTGATTGAGGGCTTTTGCCAACGCAATGCGCACCGCTATATCATCGGGATTTGCTGCAAATTTTTCCTGTAGATCACGGATCTCCGGCGTATCCGCCGCTTCTTCAGCCAAATGCAATTTGGCCATCAGATTTTGATAAAAACTATCTTGTCCGGCCAAACCAACCGTCGCCAGCATGGCTTTAGCCGCAGGCAAATCATGACTTTGCAAATAGGCATCAGCCAATGCCAGCGCAATATCATCGCTGTGGTGCTCAGCCTGAGCCTGCAGCAACAAACTGATCGCTTCAGCCAGTGCCGCCTGATCCGGCTCCGCGGCTAAAATTTCCCGGGCTGCATCCAATTTCAACTGCCAAGCCGGAGGCAAATGCTTTTCCAGCATGGCGGATAAGGCAGCAGCTTCCTGAGGACCGGCTAACCCATCAACTGGCTGACCTTTGCTCAACACTAAAATCGTTGGCAATGCCTGAATACGGAAATAAGAGGCAATCTCCATCTCCGTTTCACAATTGACTCGAGCCAGAATAAAACGGCCCTGATTTAACTGTTCTAGTTGACGAACCGTATCCAGACTGTCAGCTTGCTGCTGTGCCCAAAATGCCAGTACCACGACTTGCTCCATGCTGGCATTGACCACGTCCTGAATATTTTGCTTGGTTAAATCCAGAATATTTTCCATAACAACCCTTTATATAAAAAGCGGGACTATCAGCCCCGCTTTTTCCTGATTATTTCAGTCCAGCAACCAACATTTGGTTCATCAATTTAATGAAGCTGGATGGATCGGTCAGACTGCCTTTTTCCGACAACAACGCCTGCTGCAGGATCAAATTAGCCCAATCGGCAAAGGCTTGCTCATCCTGCTCATCATTCAATCGCTGCACCAGCGGATGATGTGGATTAACCTCAAATACCGGTTTAGACTCAGGTACTACCTGACCGGCTGCCTGCATCAGTTTGATCATCTGAGCGGACATTTCACCTTCCTGCGTCACCACAC
Organism: Shewanella sp. NFH-SH190041; assembly: GCF_024363255.1. Taxonomy (NCBI): domain Bacteria; kingdom Pseudomonadati; phylum Pseudomonadota; class Gammaproteobacteria; order Alteromonadales; family Shewanellaceae; genus Shewanella; species Shewanella sp. NFH-SH190041. The sequence continues at coordinate 1,630,606 of NZ_AP026070.1, read as the reverse complement.
AAGCTGGAGTATCAGTCAAACGCGTTGTCACTTTGACTTCTTTTACCTTATCGCCTAATGCAGCTTGGAAACGCTCAACCAGTGATGCTGAATCTTTAGCCAGTTTTTCCTGCTCTTCTTTCTCAGCAGCATCTTCCAACTCACCCAGATCCAGATCGCCCTGGTTAACACTGTGCAGCTGTTTACCTTGGTATTCAGTCAGGTGATTAACCAGCCATTCATCAATCCGCTCGCTCATCAGCAGCACTTCCACACCTTTCTTGCGCAGTAATTCAAGGTATGGACTGTTAACCGCAGCAGCATAGCTGTCGGCAACCAGATAATAGATATGTTTCTGGCCTTCTTTCATCCGGCTGATGTAATCATCCAGAGAAACATTTTCCACCGCAGAATCATTATGGGTGGAGGCAAAGCGCAGCAAACCGGCAACCCGTTCTTTATTGGCAAAATCCTCCGCAGGGCCTTCTTTCAGCACCAAACCGAATTCAGTCCAGAACTGCTGATATTTTTCCGCATCATCTTTAGCCAATTTTTCCAACATACCCAGTACCCGCTTGGTCAGTGCGCTACGCAGATTACGGGTAACCTTGTTGTCCTGCAAAATTTCACGGGACACGTTCAGTGGCAGATCATTGGAATCGATAAGTCCTTGGACAAATCGCAGATAAGAAGGCATAAACTGCTCTGCGTCATCCATGATAAACACGCGCTGCACAAAGAGCTTCAGACCATGTTTACGGTCACGGTTCCACATATCCCATGGCGCTTTGGCTGGGATATACAGCAAGCTGGTATATTCCTGCTTACCTTCTACCTTGTTATGGCTCCAGATCAGCGGATCAGCAAAATCATGGGAAATATGCTTGTAGAATTCTTGGTATTCTTCATCACTGACCTCTGATTTAGCCCGCATCCACAGGGCTGTCGCCTTGTTCATCACCTGCCAGTGACCTTCAGTGGCAGGGATTTTCTCGCCATCTGGGCCATCCTGCTCTTCAGCGCCTTCTTCCCACATTTCAACCGGAATCGAGATATGGTCTGAGTATTTAGTGATAATGGAGCGCAGACGCCAATCATCGGCAAATTCTTTTTCATCATCCCGCAGATGCAGGGTAATTTCAGTACCACGGCTGGTTTTGGTGATATCTTCCACCGTGAAGTTACCTTCACCTTCAGATTCCCATTTAACCCCTTCATCAGGCGCATGGCCGGCAGCACGGGTACGAACAGTCACCTTATCCGCGACAATAAATGCAGAATAAAAGCCAACCCCAAACTGACCGATCAACTGAGAGTCTTTTGATGCGTCGCCGGATAAATTTTTGAAAAATTCAGCGGTACCGGATTTAGCAATGGTCCCCAAGTGCTCAATCACCCCTTCACGGGTCATACCAATGCCGTTATCACTGATGGTGATGGTGCCTTTTTCTTTATCTGTGGTGATACGAACCCGCAGCTCGCCATCACCTTCATACAGGGCATCATTGGTCAGCGCCATATAACGCAGTTTATCGGCCGCATCTGCCGCGTTAGAGACCAGCTCGCGCAGGAAGATTTCTTTGTTGGAATACAAAGAGTGGATCATCAAATGCAGCAGTTGCTTAACTTCGGTTTGAAAACCATGAGTTTCCTGATGTGACATGAATTTTTTCCTTGTTTTGACACAATGAATCTAGCTTGCTAACAAAGATGGGGACAAGGATGGGTTTTTCAAGGGGGAATTTTTATTTTGCGTATCAATTGCATAAAAAAAACCAGGCTAAGCCTGGGTTTTTTATATCAAAGGGACTGTCGACCATTAAACGCCAGCGCCAGCGTGGTGCTGTCTACATATTCCAGCTCACCACCCACAGGCACCCCATGGGCAATACGGCTAATGTTAACTTGGTACCGCCGCGCAATATCAGCAATATAGTGAGCAGTCGCATCACCTTCCACAGTCGGATTCGTTGCCAGAATCAATTCACTGACATCCCCGCCAGCTAATTGCTCTTCCAATAGCGCCAGCCCTAACTCATCAGGCCCAACACCATCGAGCGGTGACAGATGACCAAGCAACACAAAATATCGGCCGAAGAAATGCCCTCCAGCCTCAATAGCCAAAACATCTGCCGGTGTTTCCACCACACAGATCACATCAGAGTGACCCCGTTTAGCACTGGCACAGATAGGACAAAGACTCTGCTCGGTAAAGGTACGACAACGCTGACAATGCCCAACCTCGCTCATCGCTCGGGCCATTACATCGGCCAAGGCTTTACCAGCAGGACGACCACGCTCCAACAATTGAAACGCCATGCGCTGAGCCGATTTAGGCCCGACGCCAGGCAAGACTCGCAATGATTGGATCAGCTCATCAACCAGCGGAGAAAACTTCATCTATCCGCCTGCTTAGAATGGCATTTTCATACCAGGTGGCAATTGCATGCCGCCGGTTACTTCAGCCATTTTAGTTTTCTGGTTTTCTTCAATACGACGCGCAGCATCATTACAGGCTGCGGCGATCAAATCTTCAAGCATCTCTTTATCGTCTTCTAGCAGGCTAGGATCGATTTCCACTTTACGTACATTATGTGTACCTGTCATGGTCACTTTCACCAGACCAGCACCGGCTTCACCGGTCATTTCCATGCGGGCAATTTCTTCCTGCATCCGGGCCATTTTTTCTTGCATCATCTGGGCCTGCTTCATCAGGTTACCCATTCCGCCTTTTCCAAACATAATGTCACTTCTCTATATATTTCAGGTTGCTGACAACCGTTAAAAGTTGGCTAATCTTACTCAATTGAACCAGATTAGCAATGTTACGAGTTTACCCTTCCGAGCCCGATTCCGTTTTCATCTCATCCACGGCTGGCAACGCCGGAATTTGTTGACTACGTTGACTTAGCAGCTCCGGCGGATAGGCAATGGTATCGTCATCTAACTGGGCACCCATCACTTGGTGCAGCCACCGGATATTGTCATCGTTATACAGCTGAGCCTTAGCTTGCTGCAGTAATTCATGATGGAAGCGAGTACGCACTTCCCGGGGTGTTTCTCGCTGTGAGTCCATACCCACAGCCATCTCAACACGAATAGCATGTCCTAATGCTTCGACTAAAGCATCCTGCAACTGCGCAACTGCAGCCGCCGCGGCTAAGTGTTTCTGATCTGGTTTTAACAATAAAACTATTTCATCGCCCCACTGCTGACAGACAGAATTCACGGCTAATTGCCGCACCCGCCCGCCAATTTTCAAGGCTGCCATCAGCTTATACCAGTGCAAATCTAAGCTGTGTCCCGTGATAGCCACTGATGATGCCAACGTTGGGAAGGCCTCTGCATTGACTTCCACTTTATCGCTTTGTTGCAAAGCTCGGGGTTCACCGGGGGCATTACTGCCAAGTTCAAGATTAGCAACTGGTGCAGATTTTACGCTGTCTATCGGCTTGCTTTGCTGCTTCAAGACTGAGCTAACATTGGCAGATTTTGATGCCTTTTCAACCATGACTGCCTGAGAAGGCGCTTCCCACGGTGGTCGGTCAGCATCAGAACCATCACGCTCTGATGCGGCAGCACGCTGTTCACTTATGGCATCATTGCTACTGGTTAAGTCACTCTGCGCGGTATAAGCGGCATAATCATCTGCCGACATATCCATCGACGATGGTGCTGATGTGGCGGCCAAATAATCCAAGTAACCATCATCGTCCCCATCAGAAAAATCCATTGACGCTGACGAGGCAATGTCACTCTGATTAGCTGACTGATTATTATCAACTGGTATAGACGTTTGTTGTGACGCAGCTTCTTCAGACACAATTTTGTCTAATGTATTTTCGGCAGTATTGACTAAATCAACCGAACTAACCTCAACATCTTCGGTAGATAAAGGCACACCTGGCACGACAGTTTCTGACTCAGTTGCAGTTGATGCTTCAGCATCACAAACATCCTTTTGTGTAACCGATGTGTTCTGCTCTTGAATCCTACTGGCAGGTGCCTTAAATACCAGCTCCTCTTCAGCAGGTTCATTACTGCTAATACCGGCTAGTAGCGAACTGCGCGCAGCCAAAACAGCATCCAACAAATCATCATCAAAAGGCGCAACCTCGGCTTGATGTTGCCAAGGTACAGCAGCCTGAGGCTGAGATGTTGGCTCAAATTGCAGCCCACTTAAATCCGGTAAGCTAGACTCATCAACCACTTGGCTATCAGCATACTGCTGGTACATTACCAACTCATCGGTCAGCTCATTGCCTGCAACGTCTGAGGAAACAGCATCAGACGCTTGAACTTGCTCTAATTGCGCTGACGGTTCAGCCTGATGATTATCCGACAACTCAGACTTACTGTTATCACCACTTAACTGATGCATATTCGTCGCAGGTATAGCGGTAGTGTCAGCAATATCCGAGCTAGATGTGAAAGACGTTGCTTGCTCAACCAGATTATCTGTTATCTGGGACTGATATTCTTGCTGCGCAGGAATACACTCATCGGGCAAGGCTGCTATGGTACTTTGATAGCCCATCGACTGCGCTTGGCTGAGCAGTAACGCTTGCTCAGCAGCCATCGCATCCACATCCAACTCATCAGCCACATCAACAGATACCGCACTATCAGATGATATTGCTTCACTGCTAACTGCTTCAGGCACTTCACCATATGTCGTATCGCGGGCTTCATCTGTAACGGTATTCGCCACGACTGAAGCAACTTCCACAGAGGGTACCGATACATTCAATGCCGCTGATGCTAATGCATCAGTACAGGCAAGCTCGGGCGTCAAAGCATCAGGAGATGAAGTGTCGGGCATAACTGTGACACCGTCATCAATCGCCACATCTTCTGGTATCGCAGTGTCAATGTTCCTAGCGGTAGATGATGGCTTAACTGGCTCAGTATCGACTGACGCTATAGTGTTACTTAGCTGAGGATGTGATGCTGATGGTGCCATTTTAGCAACAGTATGCATCGCAGTACCGGTTGTCCCACCGGCAGGCTCAGCCTTTCCCGGCGAAGCAGCCCCCTTGCCATCCCAATGTGTCGCTGGCGGCTCAGGCAGAAATGCCACCGCCCGTAATAGTGCCATTTCCAAACCGGATTTAGGATCTGCTGCATGGGGTAAATCTTTGCGGCCAGTCAACAAAATTTGGTAATACAATTGCACCTGTTCTGGTTTTAGCTGCTGTGCCAAACCAGTGATCTGCTCACTGTACAATGACAACTGCGCCGCCGCTGGCGCGAACTGTGTCAGGGTTATTTGATGCAATAACTCCAACAAACTGCGTAACACCTCATCGGCATCCGCCCCAAAACTGAGCGCCTGAGCCGTTAACTGCATGAGATTAGCAATATCCCCGGTTAACAGCGCATTCAGCAATACCAAAACCTGTTGTTCATCGATACTGCCCAGCATTGTCTGCACTTGCTCATGCATAACCTGACCAGCTCCGAATGCAATGGCCTGATCGGTTAAACTCAGCGCATCACGCATCGACCCATTAGCTGCCTTGGCCAATAACGTTAGCGCTGATGCCTCAAAAGGGACTTGCTCAGCACTGAGAACATGATCTAGCTGACCACTGATATCATCCAAACTCAAGCTTTTCAAATTGAACTGCAGACAGCGTGATAACACAGTAACGGGTAATTTCTGCGGGTCTGTGGTTGCCAGCAAGAACTTCACATGTTCAGGTGGCTCTTCGAGGGTTTTGAGCAGTGCATTAAAACTGGAGCGGGACAGCATATGCACTTCATCGATCAAATAGACTTTAAAGCGTCCACGAGTCGGCCGATATTGCACATTATCGAGCAGTTCACGGGTATCATCTACCTTGGTACGTGATGCCGCATCCACTTCAATAAGATCAACAAATCGCCCTTGGGCGATCTCTTTACAGCTGGCACATTGGCCACAGGGATGAGCCGTAACACCAGTCTCACAATTAAGCCCCTTAGCAAACAAACGGGCAAGACTGGTTTTCCCCACCCCGCGGGTGCCGGTAAACAGGTAAGCATGATGCAGACGCTGCTGACTGAGGGCATTGGTCAGTGCGTGCAGTACATGGGATTGACCAACAACCTGATCAAAAGTGGCAGGGCGCCATTTTCTGGCTAACACCTGATATGACATGAAACTCCCCAAAAGTTAATCAGTTTCGGGAGCAAGCTCCTCGTAATCAGGGCACAATAACATGCAATGAAAACACATGCTATAACACGACTACGGGGAGCTTTCGGGGCGCTGAATTATTCGCCGTCAAACTCGCAAAGTTTGAACAGTTCTAGACCCAGTTGCTGCAGACGGACTTCGCCACCCAGCTCAGGCAGAGAGATAACAAATGCACCGTGACTCACTTCACCGCCCAGAGCACGGATCAATTTAACGGTTGCTTCAATGGTGCCACCGGTAGCCAGCAGATCATCAACTACCAACACTTTGTCACCAGCAGAAATCGCATCTTTGTGGATTTCCAGCGTGTCGTGTCCATATTCCAGCTCATAGCTTTCTGCGATGGTTTCACGAGGCAGTTTGCCTGGCTTGCGTACAGGCACAAATCCAACACCCAGTTCTAATGCCAGTGGCGCGCCGAATAAAAAGCCGCGGGCTTCAGTACCCACCACTTTGGTAAAGCCCATATCTTTGTATTGCGCAACCAAGGCTGCAATCGTTGCCTGATAAGCTTTGGCGTCCTCTAACAGGCTGGTGACATCACGGAACATAATGCCCTTTTTAGGGTAATCCGGAATGGTTTTAATGCTTTGCTTGATAAAGGTTAAGCTTTCACTGTTCATAGCCATAATCAAATACTTTATTCGCCAGTTACGGTCCAACCTGTGAAGGAATAACCGGTCGTAAACAACAAAAAAGTCCACCCAAGGTGGACTGCTTATATTCTCTGCTCACTGAAGACTATTTAATCAAACAGTTCCAGAGGGAGGATCTTAATCCGGCTCAAGCTTAAGCCGCTTTGCCTTCCGTTGCAACAACAACCGCTGTCAGATCCGCTAACAATTGTCGCTTTAACTCATCACTAAGAGGCTTTCGCATAAAAAATGCCAATTGCGTCATATCCATTGAAGCAGACACTTCTTGTTCACTCCGGGTACTGAGCATAATGATGGGGGTGTGTTGGTATTGGGGTTTATCTCTCAGTAAACCAACCAGATGCGGACCGTCAATAATCGGCATAAAAAAGCCAGTAATGATAGCGGAATACTGATGTTGTTCACACAGCTGCAGCGCTTGAATACCATTTTCAGCCAATGTGACCTGCCATTCACTCGGGTTCAATAAAAGCTGAAGGTTCTCACGACTGATGGAATTATCATCAACGATAAGGATGCTGTGGGTCATTTCCTTGCCTCTTGCCAAATTGCGCGGCGATCCTAAACGAAATGAACCACAATTTCATGGGGATAATAGAATGAGATGTTTAACCAAGTGTAAACATCAAATTTAATCCATTGATATGAAAAGGATTTAACAAAAATTAACATGCCTATGCACCTCGGTCAGTTTGGGCGTAATATAGAACCATAAATCGCTTCTTGTGGAGGGTTTTATGATGAACATGTCAGAAATGAGCTTTATAGATTGGCAACGTCAATTTCATTCAGAAAATGCCTGTCTTGATTACCTGAAAATGCAGCGATGGCCGGATGGATTTATCTGCCCTAAATGTGGTCATCGTCAAGCCTATCAAATCCATACCCGTGAGCTTTATGAATGCTGTCAGTGCCATAAGCAAACATCCGTGACATCTGACACGCTGTTTCACGGCACGCATATCCCGCTGTCTAAATGGTTTACGGCCATTTATTTTATAGGGTCAGACAAAGGCGGAATATCAGCATTACGGCTCAAAAAGCTCATTGAAGTTAACTGGCGAACGGCAAGGTTGATACTGAAAAAATTGCGTATCGCAATGGGGCACAGAGACAGACTGTATTGGTTATCTGGCAACATAGAATTGGATGATTGCTTGGTTGGCGGCAAACAAAAAGGTAAACGTGGTCGAGGCGCGGCAGGGAAAACACCGATAATTGTGGCCGTTGAAACCCAAGGTGAACGAGCCGGCTATATTGCCATGCAGGCTGTTAACCGTATCAGCCACCAAAGTGTCGAGCAATTTGTGCAAGCGCATATTCTCCCCAATCAATATGTTCGCTCAGATGGGCTACGTGCATTGACTATCATTGATAAAACCCAGCATCACGAAGCCAGAGTGACGCCGAAAGAATTGGTTGATGAGTGGCTCCCGTGGGTACATATCGCCATTAGCAACCTGAAAACATTTATTCAGGGCACATTCCACGGAATATCCAAAAAATATGTACAGGAATACCTCAATGAGTTCATTTATCGTTTTAATCGCAGAAGAATAGAAAAACAAATTCCTATGCGGCTGTTAAATATAGCTATTTTTCATTCACCTATGAACTCATGCTGAGCAAAGTGCATAGGCATGAAAATTAATTGTCTCTCGACTTACTCATTGATCACGGGTAAACGCCATAAATACAGCATTAAGCAACAACAGCAAATCAGCAATAACACTTTCACCCAAAACAGCGGCACCACGATGATACTCAAACTGAAACTGGCCAAACTCACCAGCATCGCTCGGCGTTTTAACCCAGGGCGCAAAGCGCGCTGTTCTTCCCAGTTTTTCAGTCCGTCAGCAAACCAAGGATGTTGATGCAACCAATCATAAAGACGCTGGCTAGAACGCGCGAAACAAAATGCGGCTAACAGAATAAAAGGCACAGTCGGCAGTACCGGCAACACAATTCCCAACAGCCCCAAAAACAGACTTAACAACCCGATGCATAAAAACAAACCGCGCTTAATGATCATGCCTTCCTATCCATATTCCTAAACTGATAACCAAGTCGATAACGTAATGATTATCAGTATAAACATAAATAAGCCAACGCTAATTAGATTAATCCTGAAAGTTTTAACCATGTCAGACTTGCGGGCAAAGTAGGGATAACGAGAGATAACAAAAACAGCCCCAAATAAACAAAATTAAAGGGATCTTTGAACTCAGTATTTTTCATTGCGACATCCTTTGCACATGATAATTATTGTTATTCTTATCCAACTTTAACATGACAATCAAAAAATGTCAGGAAAACTCAACATAAATAACCCGTTATCCTTGACAACGCACAATGCCTTTTTGAGCCAACTGAGTGAGCAAATCCACAATGCCTTGGTTAATGACTGTATCAGGCAGCGAATCAAACTGCGTCAGTGCCCATTGTTGGATCTGTGACAATGTCATCCCTGGATGATCAGCCAGATACGCCAACACCATAGCAGTCATAGGTACCAGAGCTAAAAACTGCACATCATCTGCTAAGTCACGATAAACACAAAAAAACTGAGGGGATTGAGCCGCCTCTTGGGGTTGGAAATCCACACAAATACGCTGCACTTCAAAATGGTATTGCGCCAATTTTGCACTGGGTGCCAACACCAAATTATCGCTATCTTGCAATAATGGGGTAACTGATAAACCCTCATCGTCTTGAGCAATAGATACAACCAATTCCAGATGTTCATAATGTGCCAATTCCAAAATAAATGGTCGCTGTTGCTGTAATGTGGCACCTCGCGAATTGAGGTAAGAGAGAAATTCTGCGGCTATATCCGCAAAAATAGGAGAAGAACAATCGTGGTGAATAAAAAAATCCCGAATAAGCGCCAACCACTCCGCCTCTCGATACAGAGTTTTCAATACTGGAAATGCTGAGGCAACAAAACCTTCCATATTATTAAAAAACAGATCTTGATAAATCTGCATATGCCGAGCATCCGTATCTGCCGGCAAAGGCTGGTTTGGGTCTTTAATCCGGTCAATAAATTGCTGTTGTAACTGCGCCAGCCCCATCAAGCCCTCCTACTCATCGGTATTGCATTACGTTGAAGGCCGTGAATTTGTTCCAGCTCAACAACGAGTTCAGCCATGGGAGGAATATTAAAATCCCGCTCAAGCAACGTTGGGAAGACACCATGATATTGATAACATTCCGCCAGTAGCTGCCAAACAGGATCAACAACCGCCGCACCATGAGTATCAACAATCAAATCTTCAGCTTCAACATAATGCCCCGCAATGTGCAAATAACGGATTTTATCCGTCGGCATACTGCGTAAAAAAGCACTCGCGTCATAACCATGATTAACAGAGTTAACATAAATATTATTGATATCGAGCAGCAATTCACTACCTGATTCAGCCAATACAGCTCGAATAAATTCCGCTTCACTCATTTCAGCACCGGGCATAGCGTAAGCTGAAACATTCTCCAAAATCAGAGGCTGTTCAAGAATGTCTTGCACCTGTTTTACGCGCTGTGAAACATAGTGTACTGCTTCTGCAGTAAACGGAATCGGCATCAAATCATACAGATGCCCCTTGCCTGAGCAGTAACTTAAATGTTCCGAGTAATAACGAATACCGTGTCGTTGCAAAAAATCTTTCACCTGCTGCACAAACTTGATATCCAACGGAGCGGGTCCGCCGATTGACAGAGATAACCCATGGGCAAAAAACGCGTGAACGTCAGATAATTGCTTTAACTGACGAGCGTAACGTCCTCCCAATGTCATCCAATTTTCCGGGGCAATTTCAAAAAAATCGATTTCATCCGGAACCTGCTGCAACAAACCATCGAGCATATCCCGCCTAAGACCTAATCCCGCCAACGCTTGTTGTGGTAATTCTTGCTCTGACAATCTTTGGACTGACAGTGTCTGTGTCGACATAAAAGATCCTTATTGCGGCATAACGGCATCACCACAGATAGTGACAACTTAAAACTTAAATGCTCTGGAGCTAGGCATTAACCCCATCACAGCTCTGCAACAGAGCACCGGATAACACCATCTACTTAGATTGCTAGCACAAACAATGCAACCGCCTAGTGCCGTGACAGCATCAGCTGTCAGCGGCATCTTGCTTATGGGCAAGCAACTAGTGATCGCCACCGCACTTACCTTCACCACACTTACCTTCACGGGATTTTTTCATACCGCCGCACTTACCCTCACCGCATTTGCCTTCTTTCGCTTTGCTGCTGCCGCCGCATTTCCCTTCACCACACTTACCTTCTTTTGCTTTACTGTGGCCACCACATTTACCCTCACCACATTTACCTTCGGACATGGCTTTACTGCCACCACATTTCCCTTCACCGCATTTACCTTCCTGATGGGATTTTTTGCCGCCACACTTACCTTCGCCGCATTTCCCCTCACCACACTTACCTTCTGCAGCTGCTAGTTGATACCCGGCCGAAAGCTGTTCAAAACCGAAAGGATTGGCCTGGACTTCACCGGCATAAACAGAGCCTGCTACTACAGCACCTAGGGCTGCTGCTACAGCCGTTTTCTTTACTGAACTCATAGGTTTTTCCTTCATTAAGGTGATTTGATCTTCTTATGGCCGACATGTGAGACAGGCCGACTTCCCCATAACAGACCCATAGCGCACAAAATAAATTTCACAAATAACACTTTTAAATAACAATCACCGTATAAGGAAAAATAACAGTCAAAACAACGCTGCGAAAAATGCAGAAAGCCCGACAGCACTTTGTCCGCTCGAGTCGATAAGGTAGAATGCTCGCCCTTTAACTGCAGGAAACTGAACCGCTCTATGACTCCCAAGGTAATACTGGCGCCGATGGAAGGCGTTGTTGATGATTTAATGCGAGATATTCTCTCCAGCATCAATGACTTTGATTTACTGGTGACCGAATTTGTCCGGGTCGTGGATATGCCCCTGCCAGATAAAGTGTTTTACCGACTCTGTCCTGAACTGGCTAATGCTGGATATACACCATCTGGCACTCCTGTCAGAGTGCAGTTATTGGGTCAGGATCCCGACATGCTGGCGATCAATGCCCACAGAGCTGTAGAACTCGGTTCCCATGGAATTGACATTAACTTTGGCTGTCCTGCCAAGTTAGTTAATCGCAGTAAAGGCGGCGCCGCATTACTGCAGTATCCTGAGCAAATTTATAAAATCGTTAAAGCTATGCGTGAGGCTGTCAGCCCACAGCACCCAGTCACGGCTAAAGTACGCTTGGGTTATGAGGATAAATCCGCTTATTTGGAAATTGCTGATGCAGTCGCTCAGGGCGGAGCTAATGAAATCGCCGTTCACGCTCGCAGCAAAGTCGACGGCTATAAACCCCCAGCATACTGGGAATATATTGCACATATTCGCCAACGGCTGTCGATCCCTGTCATTGCTAATGGCGAAATATGGTCAGCTGAGGATGCCCAGCGCTGTATTGACGTTACCGGCTGTGACACGGTAATGATTGGTCGCGGCGCCATTTCGCTGCCTAATCTAGCCGCCAGTATTAAAACCGGTGAGGTCCCCTACAGTTGGGAACAAACACTACAGCTGATGCTTAATTACAGCCAACGGGAATTAAGTAGCCGCAAAAGTTGCTATTACCCAGCACGAATTAAGCAATGGTTCAGTTATTTAAACCGGCAATATCCACAAGCTGATCAGTTATTCCGTGAACTGCGGGTATTTAAAGATACTGACAGTATTGTTCAGTGCCTTAATCAAGCCATGGAATCTTTACATACCAACAATAGCCCTAAAAACAAATATTAATTAACTCATAAAAATAAAATTGATCGTTGAATTACAATCTGAGTTAAAATTTAAAGTATTAATTAAATAAAATGCCGCTTACTAAAGCGGCATTTTCAATTAAATTACTAACTACATTTTAAAGTCAAGCGTGATATAGTAGAAACGGCCAATATTATCATAACCACCTTCACCGCTATCGTTTCCGGTCGCGAATGCTGGCAAATCTCGGTCAAAGACATTATCGAGACCAAGCCCAACAGCTAAGCCATTATTAAATGTATAAGTACCTAAAATATCAGTAACAGCATACGAACCATACTGCATAATATTAGAGTAAGGGATATCATAATTATCACGGAATTGCTCTGTATATAAGTCAACCCGATCTAAATACGTTGTTTTCCAGTTAAAATTCCAATTATCAATTGCATACGCTATTCTTAATTGAGCCTGCCACTTTGCGTCGCCAACGACACCTGCATATTCTTCATAAACAGATGTCTCATCTTGAAATGGATAACGCTTACTTTCAAGTAAATAAGTGGCCAAAATATTTGTTTTAAACTCGCCAGAAGCTATTGGAAAATCATAGCCAACTTGTAAGTCAATACCGGATGTTTCAGATTTTGCAACATTCTGAACAATCTGAGTAATATCTGTTATCTGGTGACTATCTTTATCACGAGTAATCAAAGCACAATATTGATTATTAATTCCTGTTGGTGAGTCAACACACTTATCGATAATATCTTGCGCAGCAATACTACCGATAGCATCATCAATTTCTATTTTCCAATAGTCCAGCATCACCACAAAATTATCTAGATAACCAGGCTCATATACAAAACCAGCAGTCACGGATTTAGACTTTTCAGACTCCAAATCTGGATTACCACCAGAGGTTCCCTCTAGCGTCGCTGAATCGTAAGCATCATCAAAATCAACTGGGATACCCAAAGCGGCACAATTAGCGGCCCTAATTGCCCGCTGACCAGGTTCTAAATCTGCCAACCGACTAGCTTTACAGCTGTCTTTTACTCTAAAAAAGTTTTGTGATTGCGCATCATATAATTCACCAATATTTGGCGCTCGAATAGCTGTTGCAACAGTAGAGCGAATGCGTAAGTCATCAAACATCGCCCAATCCAATCCAAGCTTCCAACTGGTCGCATCACCGACAGAAGAATAATCGGCATAACGTACTGCACCATCGATATTCAATTGTTGAATCAAAGGCAAATCAGCTAATAATGGAACAGATACTTCTGCAAATACCTCTTTTACATTAAACTTTCCACCTTCACTCGATAGAGCATTAAAAAATGTTGTTCTATCCCCATTTTCATCCACTAAACTGGGGTCCTCATAGGTATCACTTTTTTCATGCCGATATTCAATCCCTGTTGCAACACCAATATAACCTGCAGGTAATTCAATTAAACTAGAGTTAGCCATTGAAAAACCAGAGACAAATTGTTCTATTGTCGACTCACCATAAGTGGTCTTACTAATATAATCTCTGGCTGCAGCAGAGACGCTACCATTACCAAATAAATTAGTCGCTACACATCCATTAGCTCTTGCGTCTTCATCGCGACAAACGATATTACCATTATCATCTTTAATGGCATCAATAGATTGCATAAAGTTTTTGAAGATCAGATTGTTATGATTTGTTCGTTCATGTTTGGTCTGCCCCCATAACGCATAACCATCTAGATCCCAACCATCAAAAACATCCCCTTTTATGCCAAAAACATAACGTTGTGTTTTACGGGTATCATCCTCAATTCTGGGCCCCATATCCGTCATAAATCGATTAACTTGAATCGTATCTTCACCAGCCGCATCCATTATTGCGCCCAATTCATCACTGATAAAAGCATTATCCCGTTTAAGAGTACTCTTACCATTAAAGAAGAAAAATGCAGGCTGACCTGATGTAGTCGCATCAGTTTGAGAATATTTTGCTTCAAAATAACCATTAAGGTCATCAGTCAAATCATAATTAGCTTTAAAATTAACAGTGAGTCGATCAAATTCTGGTTGCAACTCTTCCCATTGCTTTAAATTAATATAATCACAATCACCAGCGCAATAAGCTCCATTATACTTATCGCCTTTGTTCACTTCCCGCACGCTACCATTGTCATTAAAGGTATACCAAGTACCACCGATATTAGTTGTCCCACCATTACTGATCCGGTAATGGCCACCATTAGGAACATATTCATAAATTGTTTCACCAGTGGGATTTCTAAATCGCGTCCAAGATGTTGCTGTCTGCTCCCGTTCCATCATGCCTAAATTAGATTGCTTAGCATACTCAACAGAAACTGCCGCATTACCACGGCCATCATCAAAATCGCTACCATAGGACAAGCTTGCGCGCTGATTATTATATCCACTGTCTTCAGCCCAGCCGCTACTAGCTGAAGCATTAAAACCATTAATTCTCTGCTTTAATTTAAAGTTCACAACCCCAGTTACAGCGTCAGCACCATAAATAGCAGATGCGCCACCAGTAATAATTTCAACACTTTCAACCCACTCTGTTGGAATCGTATTGATATCCATCGCGGCAGAACCAGGTACCGCAGCAACATGCCGCTTACCATCGACCAATACTAAGGTTCTATTTGTCCCCATACCACGCAAATCAAGTCGATTTAATCCTGCTGTCCCTATGCTGGTGCCAGAATTTCCTAAAGTATCTGTATTAGCTAATTGAGGTAATTCATTAAGTGCTTCCGCAATATTCACAGCACCCGTTTTTAATAAATCATCTCCAGTAATGACGGTTACAGGTGTTGGCGCTATAGCGCCCTCTCGCACAATACGAGAACCTGTTACTTCAATTCGCTCTACCTTATCACCGACTTCTTCTGCAACGCTGACATCAGAAAAAACAATTGCCATACCAGCAGTAGCACAGAGTGATAATCGAATTGCTTGTGATATTTTTGTTAATGAACTCATTCCATTCTCCCATTCCAACCTATTAACTTGGAAATATTGTTATATTTTTATAAACAACGGGTTAGCGATGTCATTAACATATTGTTAATAGCGGTACAAACAGTCAATCCAATTTACACAGCAAGCCAGCTTAAATATTAGAATCAAAATATATTTATATTTTTCAGTTAGATACGAATATTAACAACAACAGATAAGTTATAAGAATAAATTTACTTACACACTTTCTTAATTAATCAATAACATTCTATGTAGTTTGTATCGGTAATATCTTCGAAACTCATCACTATTTCTGCGATTTCGTGATTTATTACATGTATAAAAAAAGCTGGCCACATAATATGACCAGCTTTAATTCAATATATACTCAATTTAGAACTTTTGATTGTAACGCAGGTAATATTCGCGTCCGATTGGATCATACAGATATGTATCATATCCAGGGAATCCTAAATAATCATTTAATGGCGGCTCTTCATCTAGTAAGTTTCTGATACCAAAATCAATTTTTGCATTCCATGCTAAATGATAACCGACCTGTGCATCAAGGATCCACTGACCATCAGTACGGGCGATTTGTTCGTTCTTATCCTTATCCAGATAAGTCTCTTCCTGACTTGCTGTATAACGGGCAAACAAAGAAGCATCCCACTCGTCCTGAGTCCAAGTTGTGCTCAGATTGATACGATATTGTGGGCTACCCAGTTCGCCTACGATATCTTCCATTGGAGAATCAGGCCCCTTCTTCTCTTCCCAAGTAATCACATAGTTAGTTTCAACGCGGAAACGGAACTCACCAACACCAGTTTCTAACAAGTAATTAGCATTCAAGTCGATACCGGAGGTATTCATTTCACCCAGGTTCATCTTTGGCAGCAACAGGTAATCTACAGACCCATCTTCTTTACGGAACAACCAATCTTTCACCGCGTCAGCGCCCAGTTCCAGTTCCATATCGAAGATGTCCTGGCTTGTCATGGTAGTGATCACGTCATCAATCTGAATATCGTAGTAAGACAATTCCAAATCGAATGCATCCGTCACATTCCATACGGCACCGATAGAGAGAGATTCAGACTCCTCTGGCTCCAGATTTTCGTTACCCATGTAATATGCAGGATACTGCTCTTGAGTGGTGTTACCGCTTACCTTGTCAATTGCCCACAGGTTAGTCAGTGAGCCTTGAGCGTACAGATCATCGAAGGTTGGTGCACGGAAGCCAGTTCCCCAAGATACACGAACTAACAGAGAATCAACCGGACGGTAGCTCAGACCTAACTTAGGGTTAAAGGTCGAGCCAAAGTCGCTGTAATCATCAAAACGTGCAGAAGCTTCAAAATCCAGACCGTCAAAAATCGGGATCAGAGTTTCAGCAGAAGCGGAGAATACCTCGCGGCTCTTGCCCTGGATGATATCACCACCTGAACTACCAATTACATCACCCAGATTGGACGCAGCATCGCTCAGCTTTTCATATTCAGTGCGATTCCACTCCATACCCAGCGCGATAGGCACTGTGCCAGCTGGCACATCGAACATATCGAAGCTCACACCACCGTCAATACCATAGGTTTGAACACGACCGGTAAATACGGCTGTGTGTGCCGCTTTCTGAATGGCAGTTTCATTCTGACCCGGTTTATAGTTAGGGCCTGCACCGAAAAAGTCCAACTCACCACTGTCCAACAGATCCTGTATAATGGCCGAGTTGGCAGTACCGGTTTGAACAGTAGATACATCTGAACGGATCCACTGAGCACCGACATCCCAAGTCATACCACCCATCAATTCAGAATAACCTTCCAGAGCAGTCAGGAAGTTGATGTCTGTATCTTCCACTGACGTTACACGAGGCCCTAGAGGCGTGGTACGCATTAACAGGTCGATATTTGTGTACTTACCATCTGCGGCCTGCTCTTTGATCCACTGATGCTCACTGCCCAATGCCGCGATAGTAGCATCGTAGACGTCTTTGTTAGCATCAGTTCTACGCAACACAGGATCTGCACTGTTTGGTGTACCCGCATACTGACCCTCAGTCCATACACGAGTCATCATCAAACGGTTGGTCCACTTCAAATCGTCGTTAAACTCATGGTCAACTTTAACGAAGCTGGAGAAGCGCTCTTGAGCAGCCATGGTAGCAGAGTCACCAGCTGCATTGTATTTACAGAAAGCATTACCGGTTTTTGGATCTTCCTGCCAAATACCATTGGCATCAACACACATCTTCTCGTTGGCAAAGGCTTTGGCGGTGTAAACTTTCTCACCTTTGTCATCCAGAGTCACTTCATTGTATGTGCCAGAGCCTGGCCAACCATAAGAACTTGGTAAGTAGTTGCTGAAATCACGCTGCTCGTCATACAGTGCACCACGATTGAAATACTCTACTGATGCAACAATGTTGGTCCTCTCACCTACGCTACCAAAAGTCATGCGGACGTTGGTATTATCACCGCCGCCGTGCTGGGTTATGCCCTGTTCAGCTTCGATATCTACGCCTTCATACTCTTTTTTAGTGATGATGTTGATTACACCCGCAACGGCATCCGAGCCGTACACTGCTGACGCGCCGTCACGCAGTACTTCAACGCGCTCTACCGCCGCCATTGGTATTACGTTCAGGTTTTGAGTACCGCCACCAAAGGCTACGGACGTACCCATCCGACGGCCGTCAATCAATACCAGAGTACGGTTTGCCCCAAGACCACGCAGACTCACAGTAGACTGTGAAGACTGACCAGAACCAAAACCGGAAGCATCACGAAATGAACCAAAACTGTTTGAGGCCAGATTACGAACAAAATCTGATAATGTCGCAACCCCCGAAGCATCAATTTCAGCCCGATCAATAACCGTAACAGGAGAAGAGGTCTCCATGTCTGTACGCTGAATACGTGACCCTGTTACTTCAATGCGCTCAACCTTCTCTCCAGCAACCGCTGTATCTTCGGCAATAACAGTGCCGGATACGGCTGATGAAACGAATGCAAACAAGCTAAAACGCACGGCTTTAGCAACTGCAGTCTGCTTTGACATAATATCTTTCCTTTATAATTTGCCTGCATGAGAAAGAGGCATTCACACAAGCTTATTTTTAGTAATCAAACCTCTTAGAAAGAAACTTATCAGTAACATGGACAATATCAATATCCCTTTTTGTTGTCATTTAAGCGTCGTTGTTTATTTTTTGTTTACATAAATAGAATTTTTAATTTTTCAAAAAATAACAATTATCCAATAATGCACCCTAGTACCATTATTGATTCAGATTGTATCAATACAAAATTGCAACAAAACAGCATTAAAATTTATTCAATCAGTTCAATCTCTTTCGCGTAATTGTGATAATGATCACTGTAAAGGCAAGTTGTCGATAGAGTTAACATTAAAAACTCATCAATAATCAAAAACAGCACAGCATACTGTAGCTAAAAATATACAATGGCAATTTGCGGAGTTACTCCTCCGTATTCACTAATTGACACCTCAAAAAGTCACATCTGACCCGTAATAACGCCATTTATTTAATAAATCACTTATTTATATTATTAATAAATATCGTCGAATAGTCTGATTTATACCAATGCGCTATTGGCTATGTCGGTGTATACGATATGCCGTTAATGTTCGATACTGGGAATGTGGCAGAGCGGATAGATTGGGGCAAAGAATTTCTGAAAAATGCCATTAGCAACGATACTCGTAAATTACATGCCATTTCCCCAGCACATCAGGCCGATAAAATCAAAACTGGTGTCTTTCTTATTCATGGTAGTCGTGATCTACAAGCACATTATGAACATGCCAATCTGATGCGAGATGCACTGATAAAATCAGGTAATCCCCCTAAATGGCTGTGGAAACAAAATGAAGGGCATGGTTTCTATGATGAAGACAATATCTCTGAAATGTATAGAGAGATGCTGGCATTTCTGTCAAATTACCTTGATGACTAAGCGATAACACTCACAATCTGTCAATAAAAACAATAAACCCGACTTACGTCGGGTTTATTTCTTCTACGTATCCGATTTTATCTTAACGGGTACGAGGACACAGCTCTTCAGTACTGAAGAAGTAAGCAATCTCACGCTCAGCTGAAGCCAAAGCATCAGAACCATGTACCGCATTTTCATCAATGCTGTTCGCAAAATCAGAACGGATAGTACCGCGAGCGGCTTCTGCAGGGTTAGTCGCCCCCATAATTTCACGGTTAGCCATGACTGCATTTTCGCCTTCCAACACCTGTACCATGATTGGGCCAGAAGTCATAAAGGCAACCAGAGCACCAAAGAATGGGCGTTCACTATGCTCTGCATAGAAGCCTTCAGCCTGCTCTTTTGACAGATGAACCATCTTGGATGCAATGATTTTCAGACCAGCAGTTTCAAAACGGTTGTAGATAGCACCAATGTGGTTCTTAGCAACTGCGTCTGGCTTAATAATGGAAAAAGTACGTTCGATCGCCATAGTAACAAGCTTCCTTTGTCAGCGAGTAAAAATTTCGCGCGAATTATACGAAATTTACTCATCAAAGCCCATCCTTATAACTCAATTTTATGTGACCAGTGTCACATGGCTGCCTGAGCCAAAAATGAGATAGATCACAAATATTAGCCTCATCTAAACTACGATATCAATCACAATTTCCTAATAACAACATCTGTCAAATGCCTGCCTAATTATAACTTCGGCGTTTTACTCTGCGCCCAGTTGGCATTTCAAAAGATAAAAAAAGCCCCGGCAAGATACCTTACCGGGGCTTTGCCAGCGAAATA
This sequence comes from Shewanella sp. NFH-SH190041, assembly GCF_024363255.1. Lineage (NCBI taxonomy): Bacteria > Pseudomonadati > Pseudomonadota > Gammaproteobacteria > Alteromonadales > Shewanellaceae > Shewanella > Shewanella sp. NFH-SH190041. Next base: position 1,610,226 of record NZ_AP026070.1, on the reverse strand, counting down.
AGAGTTAGCCTTCGCTAACCATATTCACAGTATATTTTGGAATATCAATAACCAAATCACAGTCAACGACTTTAGCCTGACAGGACAAACGACTTTCCGGCTCTAATCCCCAAGCCTTATCCAGCATGTCATCTTCCAGTTCATCACTGGGCTCAAGCTCATCAAAACCTTCACGTACAATGCAATGACAAGTGGTACACGCGCAAGATTTTTCACAGGCATGTTCAATATTAATCCCGTTACGCAGGGCAACATCCAGAATGGTTTCACCCACTTCCGCTTCTACCACTGCCCCTTCAGGACACAGCTCTTCATTGGGTAAAAAAACTAATTTTGGCATAACTTCACACCTATATCTGATCTACCGACTGGCCGGTCAGGGCCTGACGAATAGAGTTATCCATACGTTTTTCGGCAAATGCTTGAGTTTGACTATCAAGCGCTTCAATCGCTTTGGTTATCGCATCGGCATCATCTGCACCAGCTAATTGGCTAAGTTGTTCCATCGCCGATTGAATGTCATCACGTTCTTGAGAGGTTAATAACGCTCCGTCTTTCGCCAATGCAGAGTGTAGCGACTCCAAGACCCGGGCAGCTTCAACCTGCTGCTCAGCCAGCATCCGACGACTGATATCATCCTTCGCATTCTTCATGGAGTCTTTTAGCATGGTGGCAATCTCAGTTTCAGACAGGCCAAAAGATGGCTTAACCTGAATACTGGCTTTCACCCCGGAAGATTTTTCCATGGCTTCAACACTCAACAGGCCATCAGCATCAACTTGGAATGTCACACGGATATGTGCAGCTCCCGCAGCCATAGGCGGAATATCTTTTAGAATAAAACGCGCCAGCGAACGGCAATCGTCAACTAACTCACGTTCGCCCTGTACCACATGAAATGCCATTGCCGTTTGCCCATCTTTAAAAGTGGTAAACTCTTGTGCTCTGGCCACGGGAATGGTCGTATTGCGGGACACAATTTTCTCAACGAGTCCCCCCATGGTTTCAATACCCAGTGATAATGGCAATACATCCAACAGCAGCAAATCTGATTCTGGTTTATTACCAACCAAAATATCAGCCTGAATCGCGGCACCAATCGCAACCACTTTATCCGGATCAATATCCGTCAGTGGGGCTTTACCAAAGAATTGTGCCACTTGCTCACGCACCAGCGGTACCCGGGTAGAACCACCGACCATCACAGTCTGAAGTACTTCATCGGTATCAATTCCAGCATCCCGCAGTGAACGACGGCAAGCCGCAATCGTTTTGCGCACTAAAGGCTGGATCAATTGATCAAACTGACTTTTACTAACCTCAATCTCCAGCATTTGACCATCAGCCAGAGTGATAGTCGCTTGGGTAGAGCTTGCCTGGGTTAACGCCTCTTTCACTCGCCGCGCTTCGATCAGCAATTGACGACTGAGTTGTGGCGTTAGCTCTTTTAATTGCCACTGCGCAATGAAAAATTGCTGCAGCAGATGGTCAAAATCATCACCGCCCAGTGCAGAGTCACCGCCCGTAGCCAATACCTCAAATACGCCTTTATTCAAACGCAAAATAGAGATATCAAATGTCCCGCCACCGAGATCATAAACCGCAATGACCCCTTCCTGTTGAGAATCCAACCCGTAGGCAATGGCCGCGGCAGTCGGTTCGTTGAGTAGACGTAACACTTTCAGTCCCAACAAACTGGCCGCATCTTTGGTGCCTTGCCGCTGAGCATCATCAAAATATGCTGGTACCGTGATAACCACGCCTTCCAACTGACCGCCCAAAGTGGCTTCAGCTCGCTGGATCAACGGCCGCAAAATTTCACTGCTCACCTGCACAGGGTTTACTGGACCTTGACGGGTATTAAACAGGGGTAATCCATTCTCACTGGCAGTAAAGTGATAAGCATGTTGCTGACTGCCAGATTGAATATCCGCTAAGCTGCGCCCCATAAAGCGTTTTACAGAAATAATGGTATTGGCAGGATCCTGCGCTGAATGCGCGGCGGCTTGATAACCGGTTTCAATAGTGTCATCACCATAAAACACGATAGAAGGTAAGGAATGGCGACCCTGAGTATCGGCAAGTGTGCTAGCTTCACCACTACGCACAGCAGCTACCAACGAATTGGTAGTGCCCAAATCGATACCTACGGCCAGTCGGTGTTGATGCGGCGCGGCACTCTGTCCGGGCTCAGCAATCTGCAATAGGGCCATAATGATTAACTCTTAAAAATTTGGCCCAATAAAAATTGAGCCAAAGAAAATAAAATACCGTTACACCGGCCTATTCAAACAGGGCATCTTCTGCCCGGGCCAGTTCGTCCTGTAACTTTGCCATAAACTTGAGCTTACGGATATCATCTGCAGCCTTTAATGCATCCGGCTCTGAGGTAGAAAGTAATAATTCAGCCAAATTAGCAAACATCACTTTCTCATAAGCAGAAAAAGAGCTGTGAAGTTCATCAATCAACACTTCAGGCTGCTGGCTATGGCCAATATCTTCCAATGCCTCCCGCCACTCCATTTGCTGCATTAAAAATGCAGTGTCTTTTACCGTGGCAGTTTCACCGCTGATATCGAGCCCACGCAGAGCTAACATATGCTCAGCCCGACGTAATGGCTGTTTCAACGTTTGATAGCCGTCATTAATCTGCGCGGCTTTTTGCACAGCGAGCAAGACTTCCTGCTCGCTACCACCGGCAAATTTATCTGGATGTACTGCACGTTGCAGTTCCCGATAACGGTCTGACAACAGGCCTGTATCGAGTTTAAAGGAAAGGGGTAAATCAAATAACTCGAAGTAGTTCATACATCCACGCAGGTTTATACGGTGAAACTTTCACCGCAACCACATTCGCCTTTTGCGTTAGGGTTGTTAAATTTAAAGCCTTCATTGAGGCCTTCTTTGACAAAATCCAGCTCTATTCCCTGCAGGTAAATAAAACTTTTGGCATCAATGATGATATTTACACCATCGATTTCATAGATTTCGTCATCCTCATTGAGCTCATCTACAAACTCAAGCACATAAGCCATACCGCTACAACCGGATGTTTTAAGGCCTAGGCGTAAGCCCAGACCTTTTCCCCGATTGGCTAAAAATGACTTCACCCGCTCTACTGCTGCCGGTGTCATTGTAATTGCCATAGGGACTCCGTTACTCCGCCTGCTTGGACTTATAGTCGTCCAATGCGGCCTTAATCGCATCTTCTGCCAGAATTGAACAGTGAATTTTCACTGGAGGCAAAGCCAATTCTTCCGCGATATCAGTATTTTTAATTGCAGCCGCTTCCTCAATGCTCTTACCTTTGACCCACTCAGTCACCAAAGAGCTTGATGCGATAGCACTGCCACAACCATACGTTTTGAATTTTGCATCTTCAATGATACCGGAATCATTGATTTTCAATTGCAATTTCATCACGTCACCACAAGCTGGTGCCCCAACCATACCGGTCACAACGGATGGATCATTTTTGTCGAAAGAACCCACATTGCGAGGGTTCTCATAATGGTCAATTACTTTTTCACTGTAAGCCATGATACTGCTCCAATTCTCGTTATGTGCTCGGGATTAGTGATGTGCCCACTGCACTTTGCTCAGATCCACACCATCTTTGAACATCTCCCACAAAGGAGACATTTCTCTGAGCTTGCCAATCGAATCCTTGATGGTCTCAACGGCGTAATCAATCTCTTCTTCTGTGGTAAAACGACCAATAGAGAAGCGGATTGAACTGTGTGCCATTTCATCATTCAGCCCCAGTGCACGCAGCACATAGCTGGGCTCTAAGCTGGCTGAAGTACAGGCAGAACCGGAAGATACTGCCAAGTCTTTTAATGCCATCATCAGTGACTCACCTTCAACATAGTTGAAGCTGACGTTCAGGTTACCGCAGTAACGCTGTTCCATATCACCGTTGACGTAAGTCTCTTCAATACTCTTAATACCATTCCACAGCTTGTCACGCAGGAAACGGATACGTTCATTATCAGATTCCATTTCGGCCTTAGCCAAAGCTGCAGCCTCACCCAAGCCAACAATTTGGTGGGTCGGTAAAGTACCGCTGCGCATACCACGCTCATGCCCACCACCGTGCATCTGTGCTTCCAGACGAATACGTGGTTTACGGCGAACGTACAGGGCACCAATACCTTTTGGACCATACATTTTGTGACCAGAAATCGAGATCAGATCCACTTTTGTTTTCTGTACATCGATTGGCAGTTTACCGGCACTTTGAGCAGCGTCCACATGGAAAACAATGCCTTTACTACGGCACAGCTCACCGATAGCATCGATATCATGAACCACACCGATTTCATTGTTCACATGCATCAGGGTCAACAAAATGGTGTCATCCCGCATAGCCGCCTCAAGGCGTTCCATCGGAATAATGCCATTTTCTGCAGGCTCCAGATAAGTGACTTCAAATCCTTCCCGCTCCAATTGACGGCAGGTATCAAGCACAGCTTTGTGCTCAGTCTTACTGGTAATAATGTGCTTACCTTTCTTCTGATAGAAATGCGCCACACCTTTAATTGCCAGGTTATCTGATTCAGTTGCACCAGAGGTGAACACAATTTCACGATGATCAGCATTGATCAGATCAGCCACCTGAGCGCGGGCATTATCAACGGCCTCTTCAGCCTGCCAGCCATAACGATGAGAACGGGAAGCGGGGTTACCGAAAACGCCGTCCATTGTCAGATACTGAACCATTTTCTCTGCGACCCGAGGGTCAACAGGAGTTGTTGCTGAATAATCTAAATAAATAGGAAGCTTCATCACACACTCCGTACTTGGCAATACCGCATTATTGGTAATGCCGACAACGTACTCATTAAAATTCTATTCAATAGCCCAGCATTAAACTGGAACCCGTTGATCTTGCTGCATTTTGTCTTGCTTAACCGAGATAAACTGCACATCCCGCTTCTGCATTAGCCCCGCAAGGCTGATACCATTCAAAAACTCAGAAATCTGTTTGCTAAGATCACCCCACAAGGAATGGGTCAAACACCGGTTGCCTCCTTGGCAATTACCTTTCCCCTGACAACGGGTTGCATCAACAGACTCATCAACAGCGCTGACGACCATGCCAACAGAAATACTGTCTGCAGCTAACCCCAAGCGGTAACCACCACCAGGACCACGGACGCTGGCAACCAGCCCCTGCTTACGTAATTTTGCAAAGAGTTGTTCAAGATAGGACAGGGATATCCCTTGTCGTTCTGAGATATCTGCCAATGGGACAGGACCGGAAGCGGAATGAATAGCCACATCCAACATGGCTGTTACGGCGTAGCGACCTTTAGATGTCAGTTTCATAACTCATGCTGCTCCCAAGTTGATATGGGAGGAGTAAAACATACCTGAGTAATTTAGTCAACTATTAGACCCGGTAAATTACTCAGGTATTAATTCTGCCGGCCGGTTAAATACCCCGCCAATTAGCGGGAGTATTTAACCTTTTTCACCACGAATATTCAATGGCTCTGGCACATTTTGTGAACCTTTGGCTCAGATAATGGGATCAAACTCCTCCATCGCCTTTTGCCGCTTCTCTGCTGCTTCCATTTCAGCTTCACTGAATTCACCGACATCGAGCTGCGGTAATTTTTCAATAGCGATATCGCCCCCCATTGCCTGCACCTCTTTACTGAGCGCTTGCAAATTAGCATCCATCAGATGCATATGATCCAGCATCTGCCCGATAGCATTAGCTACAGGGTCTGGATTATCAGGAGAAACAGCATAGGCATCAAAGCCATATTTTTTGGCCATTGCACTGCGGCGCGCAGATTTTTCCTTATTCGCTTCACTAGGCTGCGCCACTGCCCGACCGGGGATCCCCACTACCGTGGTATTGGCGGGCACATCTTTGACCACCACAGAGTTCGAACCTACCCGACTGCCTTCATGCATAGTAATTGGACCAAGAATTTTTGCCCCAGCACCCACAACCACATGATTTTCCAATGTCGGGTGACGTTTACCAGCATTCCAGCTAGTTCCCCCCAGTGTCACACCATGATAAAGGGTGCAATCGTCACCAATCTCAGCCGTTTCGCCTATCACAACGCCCATACCGTGATCAATAAAAAATCGTCGCCCAATGGTGGCACCAGGATGGATCTCAACCCCAGTAAGCCAACGGGAAAAGGTTGACAGCAAACGAGCCGTCAAACACCAATTAGCCTTCCACATTCTATGACTAACCCGATGCAGCCAAATCGCCTGCATTCCCGGGTAATTCAGCAGAATTTCCAGTGTACTGCGGGCAGCCGGGTCCCGGTGATAAATCGAGGCAATATCTTCTTTCAGTCTTGCGATCACACCCATAGTCGCGTCCTATTACTCGCTTTTACCGACTTTTTTATCAATAGAGGTCAAAATGCCGCGCAAGATGTTCATTTCATGGCTTTCAATTCTGGCCCGAGTGAACAACCGACGCAGTTTTGTCATCACCTGCCCCGGATGGTTTTTAATAATAAAGCCCGTACGGGTTAAGGTTTGCTCTAAATGAACAAAGAAACGCTCCTGATCTTCAACCAGCGGATAGGCTTCTGTTTCAGGCTCCACATCTTGCTGAGCAAGATATGCCACCCGGGTTTCGTAACAGATAAGCTGCACCGCCTGAGCCAAATTCAATGAGCTGTATTCCGGATTGGCCGGTATCGATACATGATAATGACAGCGCTGTAGCTCTTCATTACTTAAACCATGATTTTCACGGCCAAAAACAATCGCTACCGGGCCATGGCTACCTTCAGCTGCTAATTTTTCTCCAGCCTGCCGAGGTTCTAACATTGGCCAATCTAACGTCCGATTTCGAGCAGAGGTACCAATGACCAAACTACAGCCCTCAATCGCTTCAGCCATTGAATCAACGGTTTTCAGGGACTGAAGAATGTCGCAGGCCCCTGCCGCCAATGCCACTGACTGACCATCTGGCTCACACCTTGGCTCGGCCAGATACAGATTGGATAACCCCATGGTTTTCATGGCACGGGCCACAGAACCGATATTTCCCGGGTGAGAAGTTCCCACCAACACAACGCGGATATTGCTGAGCATGAAATGTCTTAATTTCAATTCGTAAACACTGGTTCGAGATATTATCACGCCGACAGGGTTAACTTAACCTAAAATCGGCATTTGCTATATGACAGGTTTTGGGTATAATCCCGCCGCTATTTTTCGTTCTTTAACATCCAGGGGATTGCAATGCATCCAATGCTGACTATTGCCGTTCGCGCTGCTCGCGCCGCCGGCCAAACAATTATGCGTGCCTACACTGACTTTGACCGTGTTGAAGTAAGTGCAAAGGGAATCAATGACTTTGTAACTAGTGTAGACAAGGAAGCAGAAGCAGCTATCGTTTACCACATTCGTAAATCTTACCCTGACCACACTATCGTTGGGGAAGAAAGCGGTGAAAACCGTGGTAGCAACAAAGATTATATCTGGATAGTCGATCCTCTGGATGGTACCACTAACTTCATCAAAGGTATCCCACACTTCGCTGTATCTATCGCTCTGCAACACAAAGGCAAGACTGAAGTTGCCGTTGTGTTTGATCCAGTGCGTAACGAACTGTTCAGCGCAGTACGTGGCCAAGGTGCCAAGATGAACGACTTCCGTCTGCGTGTATCCAACAACACTGATATCCACACAGGTATCATTGCTACAGGCTTCCCATTCAAAGCCCGTCAACACTCTGAAACTTATATGAAGATTCTGGGTGAAGTATTCGCTCAATGTGCTGATCTGCGCCGTGCCGGTTCTGCCGCACTGGATCTGGCTTATGTTGCCGCTGGTCGCATGGAAGGTTTCTTCGAAATCGGCCTGAAGCCTTGGGATATTGCTGCTGGCGATCTGATCTGCCGTGAAGCCGGTGGTACTGTAACCGACTTTACTGGTGGCCACAGCTACCTGATGTCTGGCAACATCGTTGCTGGCAACCCAAAAACCACCTCTGCGCTGGTGAAAACACTGCGCCCATTGCTGAGCGAAGCCCTGAAGCGTTAATCGCCAGTAATATGAGATAAAAAAGACCGCCCTTATGGCGGTTTTTTTATCTCTGTTTAGCCCCCTATGTTCAAATCTTTTCGCTTCCCAAGACAAATAGCGCGAACGTCGTAAAATCCATAGCCAACTCAACGCCCCGCACTGACCACAAAGTCTTTTAAATAAGACTACTTAGATTTAGCCTGATACCCCACACCCCATCGACACAGACAATATTTTGTACTGTTATTAATCACAGTAACACGATAAGACGTGATATTTATCACGATGATTATGGCTTGTTCACCATGAAATGCTGATAAAATGCTATCTGGTTTAGTTCAAGAGGCTAATTTTTATGGGAATGTATCGCAGAGCCGGATTGAAGAGCGTCAAAATTGTCGAAAATATGGTGCTGATTATGATTGCTCTGGCGACAATTGTCGCTATCGGGCAGGAGATAGCCCATGTTATCAGTGTTGGCACAGTTGCACTGGCAGACTTGCTTTTACTATTTATCTATCTTGAAGTCTTTGCCATGGTAGCCAACTACGCTGAATCCGGTAAATTGCCGGTACGTATGCCGCTGTATATCGCTATTGTGGCATTGGCCCGTTATCTGATTTTAGATATGAAAGGCATGGAAGACTGGCGTATTTTAAGTATTGCCGTCTCTACCCTGGTACTTGCTGCCACAGTGATTATTATCCGCTGGGGTCAGTTAAAACTGCCATATCCTAAGTGTCAGGATGAAGATTTATAACTAATAAGAGGCTGTCAAATGACAGCCTTTTTTATGTTGAACATCTCAATTTTTTCATCCATATCAGTTTTCAACCATAAATTGCCAAAAAGTACACAGCATTAATACGATAAAAATGGCAGGCTCAGTATTTTGATAACTGATATCGGCCATGTCACTGATCCTGCTGCTTACCCAACAGATGTGTGTTTATCTGGTCATAGTCTATCTGGTCAGTAAAACGCCATTATTTAAACTCTTTACAGAAATCACCCCTAGAGCCCCCCATAAGTTCTTTATCTATCTTATTTTTTCTGGATTTTGCATCCTCGCGACCTATTTTGGTGAACAAACCCAAGACGCCATTGCCAATACCCGCGCTATGGGAGCGGTTTTGGGCGGATTATTAGGTGGCCCAGTAACAGGGCTATTTGTAGGGCTTACCGGAGGACTGCACCGTTACAGTTTAGGTGGATTTACCGATCTGGCTTGCGCCATTTCCACCACCTTGGAAGGCTTATTAGCTGGCCTCATTAGCTGGCGGCTAAGACAAACCGGTAAAAGAGAGCACATTTACCGCCCAACGTTAGCCGTAGCCGTAACCTTAGCCGCAGAAACACTACAAATGGCATTGATCCTCCTCATCGCCAGTCCCTTCGCCGATGCCTGGCGGTTGGTACAGCAAATTGCCTTACCAATGCTATTGGTCAATGCCTTGGGCGCTGCGTTATTTATCAGTATCGTCCGAGATCAAAAAACCATGTTTGATAAACTGTCATCGGCTTTTTCCGCCCAAGCTCTCAAAATTGCCGAGCGTAGCGTTGGCTTACTGTCGAGCGGGTTTAACCAAACCACCAGTGCCCAAGTTGCGCAAATTGTGATTGAAGAAACCAAGGTTGGTGCCGTTGCCATTACAGATAGAGAAAAGCTATTGGCTTTTATCGGCGTTGGCGCTGATCACCATATTCCCGGCTCAGCCATTTCGTCGGATATCACCAAAACCGCAATGACTGAAAACAAAGTGATGTTTGCCGATGGTGTGGATACGCCCTACGCTTGCTCAGTCTCTCGTCAATGTCGATTAGGTTCCAGTCTGGTGATCCCGCTGCGTAATGACACTGAAGTCATTGGTACCATAAAATTATACGAGCCCAAACATAAGCTATTTTTGAACATTAACCGCACCTTAGGCGAAGGCATTGCCAAACTGCTGTCCAACCAGATCCTCTATGGTCGCATTGAGCAACAACAAAATTTGTTACTGCAAACCGAACTCAAATTATTGCAAGCCCAAGTCAACCCCCACTTTCTGTTCAACACCCTCAATACCATTAGTGCCATTGTCCGTCGTAATCCGGATATGGCGAGAAAATTACTGCTGCAATTATCGCAATTTCTACGTATCAACCTTAAACGCACAGCAGGACTGGTGACGCTTGCCGATGAACTGGAACACATTGATGCTTATTTAACCATCGAAAAAGCCCGCTTTATCGACCGTCTTGAGGTCAATATTGATATTCCTGCGGCCCTGCATGGGGTCATGCTACCCGCATTTACTCTCCAACCGATTATCGAAAATGCTGTTAAACACGGCACCTCACACCTGTTAGACCCCGGCCAAATTAAGATAAAAGGGTGGGCTGAAAACGATGAGATCCACCTAACAGTCGCTGATAATGCTGGGCTGTATAACACCTCAACCACACCAACTGCAGAAAATCTCAGCAGTGGTTTAGGGATGAATTTGGTAAATAAACGCCTTCAAAATCAGTTTGGTAGTCAGTATGGCTTAAACATTGATTGTATTCCTGAACAATACACCCAGGTGCATATTCATTTTCCACGTCAGGAGCATACGAGATGATCAGTTGTGTAATTGTTGATGACGAGCCTTTTGCCCGCGACGAATTAGCCGAGATGTTGGCGAAATCACCGGACATTGACATTATTGGCCAGTGCAGTAACGCGATTGAAGCGCTGCAATTGATTAACCGTCATAAGCCCCAGCTGGTGTTTCTAGATATTCAAATGCCCAGAATAAGCGGTATGGAACTACTCGCCATGTTAGACCCGGATACGCTGCCAAAAGTAGTGTTTGTTACCGCTTATGATGAGTTCGCCATTAAGGCTTTTGACAACCATGCCTTTGATTATTTACTTAAACCCATCGATGAACAGCGATTAGCGCAAACCTTAACCAAGGTACGTAGAGATCATCGGCCCCAAAACATCGACCCTATCACTCCGGCAAAGCTTAAGCACCTTCCCTGTTATACCGGGAACCGTCTAAAAGTCATATCCATTAAAGATGTCGAGTTTGTGTTCTCTGATTTAAGCGGCATCCATGTCGCCACAGTACAAGGCCAGACCCATACCCAAATGACACTAAAAGTGTTAGAAGAAAAAACCTCACTTATACGGTGTCATCGGCAATATCTCCTCGCCCCATCAGCCATATCGGAAATAGTGCTTTTGGATGCAGGCGCAGAAGTAATAACCCTCTCAGGCGCCAAAGTGCCCGTTTCACGCCGGTATCTTAAAAGCCTGAAACAACTATTTGGTTATCAGTAGAGGTAAGCAGAGCAAAATCATAGAGTATTCGCCATCACACAACAAAGGGGAAAACGTGACAACATTTCCCCTTTTATACCCACTAATCACTGCTTATTAAACAAACACATCATTGCTGCCAACATGACTGAAAATGATTGAGGTGACAATGGTGAAAACATAACGCAAAAAGACTTAAGTGTTAGCCAACTAGTATCTATCTGGTGCATAAGATCCTCCCTATGACCCAGAGCGTTAAATAGGCAGCAAAGCCAATGCAAATCCGCTTAACACAGTATTTAAACCGCTTAATCTTGCCATCAGACCGCTTAGATAAACAGCACTTAATTAGCTATTGCAAATCAGTAAAATCAGCGCCAGTTAACCTAACGCGAGAGTGATGAGCATGAGTTGGTTTTTCCTTTGCGTCGGCCTATTGGTGGCCGGATACTTTATTTATGGCGTCTTTATTGAAAAGATTTTCGGTATTAATCCTGCCCGAAAAACACCGGCATTAACCCAAACCGATGGCGTAGACTATGTTCCCATGTCCAAAGGACGGGTGTATCTGATCCAGTTGCTAAATATTGCTGGGGTTGGCCCAATTTTTGGCCCGATTCTAGGAGCACTTTACGGCCCGGCAGCCATGCTATGGATTGTTATTGGCTGTATTTTTGCAGGCGCTGTACATGATTACTTCTCCGGTATGCTTTCAGTGCGTAACGGCGGTCAATCAATTCCGAACCTCACAGGAAAATATCTCGGCCAAGGCGCGAAACACTTTATGAATGGCTTTGCCATTATTTTGCTGCTACTGGTTGGTGTGGTATTTATTTCGGCCCCCGCCGGATTGCTGGCTAAACTGACCGGCATGAGCATGACGCTGTTTGTCGGCATTATTTTCTGCTATTACCTGCTGGCAACCATTGTGCCGGTAGATAAGATCATCGGCCGTCTGTACCCCTTCTTCGGCGCCCTACTGGTATTTATGTCTGTAGGACTGACCATTGCCTTGATTGTCTCAAACGAACACACTTTATTACCAGGTGTGCAGGCAACTGATTTTCTCTCTAACCTAAACCCTAATGACATGCCACTATGGCCGGCCCTGTTTATTACCATCGCCTGTGGTGCAATTTCAGGTTTCCACGCCACTCAGTCGCCATTAATGGCACGTTGTATGGAAAATGAATCCAATGGCCGCTTTGTCTTTTACGGCGCCATGATAGGTGAAGGGGTGATTGCCCTCATTTGGTGTGCTATCGCGCTATCTTTCTTTGGTGGTGTTGACGGTCTAAACCAAGGCCTGGCTGGTAACCCTGCCAACGTTGTCTATGAAGCATCAACCGGATTACTCGGTGTCGTTGGTGGCTTTATGGCAGTACTGGGGGTTATTATTCTGCCTATTACCTCAGGAGATACCGCATTTCGCTCTGCTCGTTTGATTTTGTCAGAGTTCTTCCATATGCCACAAAATCAACTGCCTAAACGTTTAATACTGGCTATTCCACTGTTTATCATCGGTGGAGTACTGACACAAATTGATTTCGGTATCATCTGGCGCTACTTTGGTGTCGCCAACCAAGCCACGGCAGTATTGATGCTATGGACTGCATCAGCCTACCTGCAAATTCATAATAAACTGCACTGGATTTGCACAATTCCGGCCATGTTTATGACCACAGTGGTAATAAGTTTTTTGTTAAGTTCCAACACGTTAGGCGCTGGATTACCCATGATGCTATCCACTATTGCAGCAATAATTGCAACTATCATCATCACCGCCTTGATTACCATAAAATCCAAAAATAAAACCATGGATAATATGACTGAAGATGCCTCAGTCGATTAAAACTTGGTACAGAAAGAGCACTGAATACAGTGCTCTTTCCACGTCACGAAGCAATTGTTCATTTAATAGGTTAATGGAAAACAAAATAAGGGATGTGATAACAAATAAGCAGTAAAGTGCCTCATTTAGCGAAGCAATCTGCTTCCACTCAAGCCCACATACAGTTAAAGCTCATATACAAAACTCAATCAAACCGCTTGCCCATTTCATAGAGGATATCCCGCCATGACACAATACCTACCGGCTTATATGTATTGTCCACCACAGGCAAACAAGATACGCGATGCTGATTAAATAATCGGACTGCATCTTTTACGCTATCGGAGTCAAATAGCGTAACCAAATTTCGTGTCATTATTTGATGAGCACGCTTATTCAGTGAAGCCATATCCGTTGCTGTCGCCGCAACAGTATCAACTCTATGACTGATCGCCCGAAGCAAATCCCGGTCAGAAATAACACCAACCAATTTATTTTCGAACTCAACTAATAAATGGTGAAAGTGGGTATTATCAAAAATTTCTTTAATCAAAGATAGACTGGTGTCCATTTCAACAGTGACAACCGGTTGAGTCATTAATCGATTAATTTTCATTAAATTGTTAATTTTCAGCGCAATGATAACCTCATAAAATCATAGTGAAAAAAATACAATATGGTATTCCCGCTAAAGTTAAAATACGAAAATTACACTAAAGCCCCTCTCAAATTAATTAGCTCGACCTTAAAAACACTTCCAGTAACCAACTCCAATACAAATCATATCTATATGATATTTATGTTTTTTATTTTCATCGCTACCAAAATTGCACAATGCACAAGCTGACATATACTCAATTAAGCATATAAATTCATTACCTAAGGGTAAAGATATGACTCAGTCGAAAATCGCTCAGTACCGAGGACAACAAGGATTTACGTTGATTGAATTGGTTGTAACCATGATATTACTGGCGATTTTATCCGTTGTAGCATCCTCAAAATTTATTGATTTTCAAAATGATGCTAGAAAGTCAGTAATGAAAGCCGTTGGGGGGGCGATGAATTCTAGCCTTGATGAAATATATGCACTAGCAATTTTAAAAGGTAAAGAACAGGGCAATAACAGCATCACCATCGAAGGCGTAAATGTCCCCCTCAAAGATGGCTACCCCGCAGTAGACAGCAGCGTAGGATTCCCACAAATCAATGCCCAACTTAAAGCTTGGGTCGATCTGGATATTGTCGATAAAGACACTGCAAACACCAATAGAAACGCCGGCGTCCTCTTTTCAGACAAATCAACCGGTGGGGAAATGTTATTCGTTTTCTTTACCGATCATTACGACCAGAAAGGCGCTATTGACTGTTACGTGAAGTATGAAAATAAAGAAAATGGCCCTATTGTCGAGATAGTTACTAATGAATGCTAAACAATACCCTATTATTTTACTTACAAATTCATTATTTGAACCATGTCGCTATCCCATCACCTCAATGGGATAGCCCTCTTTCCTACCTAACCAGTTACAAAAATCAGCTTAACTAATTGAAACAACTTGTTTAATTAACTCAACTTTCAATGTTTTATACCAGTAAAATACTTTTTTATAGATACATATGTTAAATATTTGCGCAAATCCATGATGTATATATACTGACACTGTACAAACAATTAACAAAGGCGGGGATCTGTATGTTCTACAAGCAATCAACAAACCTTAAATTATCTCGTGGTTTTACACTCATCGAGCTAGTAGTAACCATGATTATTCTGGCTATCCTTGCTGTAGTAGCCTCAGCAAAATTTATTGATTTTCAATCAGATGCCAGAATAGCAGTAATGAAAGCTGTTGGTGGTGCCATGCGATCCAGCCTGACAGAAATTCACACCCTTGCTCTACTACAGGATAAGGACCAAGGTACATCAAGTATCACTATCGATGGCGTCAACGTGCCATTAAAAGATGGTTACCCTGCAGTGGACAGTAGCGTAGATTTTCCTCAAATTAATGCGCAATTACGTGCTTGGGTAGATATCGATACGGTCGATAGAAACACCGCAAGAGATAACCGTAAAGCCAGCGTATTATTTTCTGATAAGTCCACCGGAAACGGCTTTATTTATGTCTTTTTCAGTGACTTTTATGACACCAAAAACTCTACTCAGTGTTTTGTACAATATGAAAATGGTACCAACGGTCCAGTTGTGACAGTTGAAACCTCTCAGTGCTAACCACATTTATTCCCTGCTAATCATGGAGCCCTACAGAGTAAGGCTCCATTCAAGTGGTAGTTTGATTTGAATTGACATAAATATTCAGGTCGCGGCAAAAAACTTAAAACGACGGAAACTGTTTATGAAACTCACCGAATTTCATACATCCAAAAAAACTCAAGGATTCACCCTGATAGAATTAGTTGTCACTATGATTATCCTTGCCATTCTCGCTGTGGTCGCATCGGCGAAATTTATCGATTTTCAATCTGATGCAAGACAATCCGTCCTTAAAGCTGTCGGCGGGGCGATGAAATCAAGTTTGACAGAAATACATGCCTTGGCATTACTGCAAGATAAAGATAAAGGCAATTCCAGCATTACAATTGATGGGGTAAATGTTCCATTAAAAGATGGTTACCCGGCGGTTGACGCTTCAGCATCATTTCCGCAAATTAATGCTCAAATCAAAGCTTGGGTAGATGTGGACATCGTCGACAGAGATACTGCAAATACAAATAGAAAAGCCAGTGTGCTGTTTTCTGATCGCGCCTCTGGAGCAGGACAAATTTTTATCTTTTTCAGTGACTTGTATGACTCAAAAGGGTCAATCCAATGTTTTGTCCGTTATGAAAATAATCAAAATGGTCCGATTGTTACTGTAGCAACTAGCGGATGTTAAAATGACGAAACCGCAGATATTCAGTATCTGCGGCTTCAATTTAACCCACCTATCAATTCACTAAAGCTTTAATCGTTTCTCTTAAGTTCTATCTACATATTGAGTATGAAGTAATTGATGCGCTAATTCTCCAGCCGGATTTGTACCCATATCTCGATAAAATGCTGCAACAGCCGGGTTTAAGTGACTAACACGAATTTCTGACAACATATCATCACGATAGAGCCCCATTGCACGCTTCTTAACTTGATTAAAACGCTTATCTAATTTGAACACCAGTGCGCCAGTTGGGCACGCCCTCACGCAATTACCACATTGCACACATTCACTATCCGCCATTGAAACACTAAAACCTGCCCGAGGAGCATGTCGCAATGGTGCTTCGCCAAGTGGAAGTGCACTGTAATTATCCTTGGCAAAACTAATCACATTATGTCCGTGCCGCTCACAGGCCGAAACACATGCCCCACAACTGATACAACGGTTAGCATCAAAACTGATCAATGGCGCTGAACGGTCAATTGCAAACCGACGAGCTTGGCTGATATCCAATTGAGTTTCTGTCACCCTATATTCAGTCGCATAACCTCGTAACTGACACTCTTTGTTAGATTGACAGGCGCATTCCAAACATCGGGATGCTTCCTGCAATGCCTGCTCTAAAGTAAAGCCAGTTTCAACCTCATCAAAATTTCCCTGCCTTTGCTCAGCAGATAGGGCTGGCATCTTGATGCGCGGTTCAACCTGATTAGCCGGATAAAGCGATGCATCCAATAAACTGGTTTTCAAAGCCTTACGGGAATTAAATTGTGAACGAGTCAATGCACAAGTTAATCCGCTGGTTAACTGGCGATCAATCGCTTGAGCCGCTCGACGTCCATCAGCAATTGCAGCAACAGCTGTGGCTGGTCCACGACGGGAATCTCCCACAACAAAAAGTTTACATGCTTATGCACTTTGCTCAGCATGAGTTCATAGGTGAATGAAAAAATATCAATGAGATAATTACAATCATAATGATATGACCATATTTTATTTCTATACAAATATATTATTTATAACATCAATAAATAAGTATTATGTTTTTACTCATTATCTAATTAAACAATATACTATTTTAACTCCCTCATAAAAATACCAAATCTCTATTTTCCAAATATGAAAATATATTATTTAGTTAATCCTCATAAAATCATATCCATCTGAAAAATAAAGATTTAATTATTTTTTGACACGCTGACAACTAATATAAGGTAAACAGTCTTTAACTTGGGTGAAAGCGCATATTTCCGTAAAATTTCCTCTATAATTTGTCAACCTTTATTGCTTTATGAGCCAGTTCATCCGCCATTTTTCTGATCCACGTTTATCCATGCCAATTGAAGGAACAGCGCTGATTGCAGAAGGCGGTGGACAGCGAGGCATTTTTACCGCTGGTGTATTAGATGCTTGGTTAGATATGGAGTTTACCCCATTTTCACTGATGATTGGCACGTCTGCTGGTGCTCAAAATATCTCCAGCTACTTGGCTAAGCAGCGGGGATTTGCCCAACGCTCTATCGTTGAGCTCTCCCGAGATAAACACTTTTTTGATCTAAAGCGCCCGCTACTTGGTGGCAATACCGTAGATTTAGACTGGTTTTTTGCCCAAGCCAGCCAAGGGAAATACCAACTTAATGTCACCAAGGCTGTGTCTGCTTTAGCTCAGCGGCAAATTCTGTTTACGGCAACACGGGTATCAGATTACCGACCAGTTTATTTCAGCCCCAACAGTGATAACTGGTTAACCTTACTTAAAGCATCCAGTGCCTTGCCCTTTTTGTATAAACAAGGGGTGGAAATCAATGGGGAGTATCATCTTGATGGCGGGTTATCGGATCCTGTGCCCGTTGAAGAAGCCTACCGCCGTGGCGCACGGAGAATTGTTGTTATCCGTACAGTTCCCAAAAACAGTAGTCAGATGACGCCTTGGTTACATCGTTTAAGAGGCTGGCTGAAACAGCATCACCGTAATGTGAAAATGGTGGACTACTATGCCCACCATGAAAAAGTATACCGTCGCACTTTAGCGTTTTTAGCTAATCCGCCGGCAGATCTGGAGCTCATCCAAATCTACCCAAGCGCGCCTCTGGCCAGCAAAATTATTGGCAGTGGTGAACTAGAGCTGGATAGAGATTATCTGGCCGGGAAAGAGTTAGGCCGACAAATGCTACTTAGCGGTAAACTGGATTTTTTGCTTGGAGCCAGCCCGATACTATCCCAACCAACTGCACCAGAAAACCATCGGCGGACAGCCTAGTAGCTCTAGTCGCTTCAATATGCGTCCAGTAAAATACGGTTCAAGCCTCATGTTCGAGTGTTACCTAACATCTCGAACATGAGGTTATAAGCATGCACTTGTTGACCTAACCATTTCCCAACAAACTCACAGATATCATGGTATGCACAGCCGACATCTTCGACAAACAACTTGAAGATGTCGACAATAAGCCCAAGTATGAAGTTCGATACACACCCTTAACGTATCCTGCCGTCACAACCAGATGATCTCGCCCGATTTTCATCAATGATTTATAAAAAATTAGCTTGATTTTCAAAAAAATGAGGGTATATTCACCGGAATTTTGTCTACTTGCGGAAAAATCATGGCTGTTTTCGGCTACATTACACGAACTATCAGGCTGTCATATCGCCAGCGCGTTGGTTTTTCCATTGATTTATTTACATTAAATTAAGCCTCCTCTATTGGAGGCTTTTTTTTGCTTTATTGATTGTACTGGGCCAACTCCACTAGCCCATCACAATGGGTGAAACAGAAAAAGGACAATAAAAATGCCTAATCCGCTCTACAACAAACACATCCTGTCTATTCCTGAATTATCTCGCGAGGAATTGGAACTGGTTGTCGCCACAGCAGGTGACATCAAAGCCACTCCGCGCCCGACCCTACTGCAACATAAAGTCATCGCCAGCTGCTTTTTTGAAGCATCAACCCGTACCCGCCTATCATTTGAAACAGCTGTTCAACGCCTTGGAGGCCGCATTATCGGCTTCCCAGATGCTGGCAATACCTCTGCGGGCAAAAAAGGGGAAACGCTAGCAGACTCAGTCAGAGTTATTTCTTCTTATGTTGATGCATTTATCATGCGCCACCCCAGAGAAGGAGCAGCCCGACTGGCATCAGAATTTTCCGGCGGCGTGCCCATCATTAATGGTGGTGATGGGGCAAACCAACATCCCACCCAAACCTTGCTGGATTTATTCAGTATTTATGAGACACAAGGACGGTTAGATAATCTGCATATTGCCATGGTGGGTGATTTAAAATACGGCCGCACGGTGCACTCGCTAACTCAAGCACTGACAAAATTCAGCAACAACCGTTTCTACTTTATTGCTCCAGATGTTCTAGCCATGCCGGATTATATTCTACAACAAGTGAAAGATGCCGGAATGGAATACAGTATCCATACCAGCATTGAAGAAGTTGTAGGGCAACTGGATATCCTTTACATGACTCGGGTACAAAAAGAGCGATTCGATGAATCAGAATATGCTCACATCAAGTCTGCCTATATCCTATCTGGTCACAGTCTACAAGGCGCTAAAGATAACCTGAAAGTACTTCATCCCCTGCCCCGAGTTGATGAAATTACTGTTGATGTGGATAACACTCCATATGCCTATTACTTTCAACAGGCTGAAAATGGAGTGTATGCCCGCCAAGCACTGCTGGCACTGGTTTTAAACGAAGAGATTTAAGGACACGCCAAGATGACCAAAGATAATCAACTGCAAGTCGAAGCGATTAAAAACGGTACTGTAATTGACCACATTCCCGCGAACATCGGTTTTAAAGTGCTGAAATTATTTCAGTTGGATGACACCTTAGAGCGGGTAACGATTGGTCTGAACCTGCCATCCTCAGCCCTGGGTAAAAAAGATTTAATTAAGATTGAAAATGTGCTGTTTGATGAAGCTCAAGCGCAACGACTTGCACTGTATGCTCCTCGAGCGACGGTTAATAAAATTGAAAATTACCAAGTGGTTGCCAAGCTTCCGGTCACCCTTCCGGACTCCATCACCGGAGTGTTCAGTTGCCCGAACTCTAACTGTATCACCCATGTAGAACCGGCTGTTGACACGCTATTTGGTGTTCAAGTGCAAGGTGGCGATGTCCGACTGAAATGTAAATATTGTGAGAAAGTCTTTTCCCGAGACGTTGTCACAGAAAGAGAATGAGTAACATCAGTCACTGAGGCAGCCTACAACTATATATTTAATGCCCTGTGATTACTCTGTACCACGCTGTACCCAAGCCAAAGCCGACGCAATTGCGTCGGCTTTTTTTCATCTATTCACATAATAAATAACAATAGAGTCATTATTGAGCATAAATAACCTTCAGTGATGAAGCCTTATCATTAAATGACGCACCTATCCAGCTAGTATCATTCGTAACCTCAACAGACTCCCCTTGATAGTTGTAATGCTCATACAAAATAACAGTCACACCATCAGGGACTTGTAGTGATGACAGTTCATCATTGAAGTTACTTAATTGCGGTACATCTGCATAAACTTCCACCTCAGTTCCACCATAATTAGCATTCTGAAACAATTTAACAGGTTCAGTCACAATGCGCAGCGAAGATGCCTTGTCATTAAAGCCATTACCGACATAACTCCTATCGCCCTGCACCGCTAATGATGCCCCTTGATAGTTATTGTGCTCAAATAAAACGACCGTTTGACCATCAGGCACTTTCAGTGACGACAACTGATCATTAAAGTCCCCTAAAGATGGCATACTCTCGACTACAGGCACGACCTGACCACCAAACGAACTATGTTGATATAACAATATTGGATCTGACACAATTCGCAATGAAGAGGCCTTATCATTAAAGTCACCCACGGTGGCCACATTTCCAGTCAAAACTTTAGATTCGCCCTGATAATTTGCACCATCGTACAGAATAACTGTATCACCATCTGGGATTCGTAGGGATGTTAATAAATTATCAAAATCTCCTAACGTTGGCATATTCTGCTCTACAATTAACTCTCTACCTTCAAAATTATTATCTTCATAGAGCCGCAATACGTTACTGACAAGCCGAACTGATGAGGTAATATCATTAAAATCGTTACCAATCCATGATAATTCCCCTGTAACAGCTTTAGAACGACCTGAATAATTACTATTCTCGTATAACACAGCCGTTAAACCATCTGGTACTTTCAAAGATGACAGAACATCATTGAAGTCACCCAAATTTGCCGTATCATTAGTAATTACTAATTTATTGCCACCAAAATTACCATTTGAGAACAATACAACCTGCAGATTATCCTCCAGCAACATATCTGCAGCATTCCCCAAGTTAACCTGAGTACCAATCCCAGCATTCCCTTCTTGAGGATCTCCGGTACTGGACAGCATATCCCGAATATCTTGTGGTGTTACACTGATACCATTTGCATCAGCAACCCCCTGCAATGCCGCGACAGCACCTGCTACCATAGGCCCCGCTGCAGATGTACCAGCATAATTTCTGGTATAGGTAGACAAATTGTTGTCCGGTCCTCCGGCAGTGGTTGTGACATTTTCCCCCCAACCAGAAGTATCTATTCGACTACCATAGTTAGAAAATGCATTTCGACCACCGCGCTGATCATTTGCCGCAACATAAATGGCTCCGGTATCATTTTGGCTTCGATCAAACACACCATTAAAGAAGGCATTATCCAAATCCATACGGCCATCGCCTGCTGGAATCACAACATTAATGCCTTTTGCTGTGGCGTAACTTATCGCATCGCGCCAAGCCGGTGTCCACTCCACAGGCACTAAACAAGATGTACCACAGTAAGAATCTTTATCACCAAATGCGAAGTGCTGCATACCGATTTGCAGCACAGAGCCCGCTTTGACCGTATCAGCGACTGAAACAATATTTGCCGCAGAACAATCTGCCCACCCTTGTCGGGCTTGATTTGCAATCCCGGTTGTACCATAACCATTATCGAGTGAAGTCATAATCCCAACACTCTTCGTCGTATGGTCTCCCCAAGTAAACGAGTAACCTGTATCACCCATCGTCATAAATGGATAGGGCAAATCATCATGATCAAAGAAGTAGGATGCACACTCCATGGTCACAATATCAACGCCTTGGCCTTTACCGCCTGGCAATTCCCAAATAGCACGAATATTTAGCCCTTTGGTACCATCGCTATTTTCACCATTAAGATAAGTTTGATATTGAGTGAAATCAGTATTACGGCTATTTACACCATCACTTTGTGACATCCCGGAAGGGATAGAAACGGGTTCTAAATACGCTAATTCCACATTAGCCAATTGTTCTAACTGATGAATAGTTGCCCGAACCGTGGCAAGATTTTTCTCCACCTCGACCACAAAGTAATGCTGTAACCCAGCACGCTCAAAATCGGGATCACGGTGGCGCCGATTCGCCTGAGGAAACAGCGGGCTACCCGCAACCGTTGCACGAGTTTGATTATCCTTAAGTTTGTATATGACCTTAACCTTGTCACCATGGTAATCAGATAAATCTTCCGGCAGTCCCTGAGCGGCAGAAACACTGGTTACTACACCGGCAGTTGTTAAAAGCGCCAACATTAATCCCGGTAGCTTATCATTCAGCATATATACCTCTTTCTCTGTCAAATTGGTCATACACAAGTTAATTGATACATCATTGTATATGACTTGTTAATGATAAAGTTATAACTAAATAACATGGTCGATAACCGAAAACTTATATATTTTTGTTGACAGAAAAACATATGTTTTTATTTATATTTTTATTACTCCTTGCTTATTTTTAAATTATCACAAGGCTAACCATTTGATAATTGCTCTTTGTATTCACTAACAAAATAAGATTTATGTAAAAACTATAACTTTTTGATATATGCATTAATCAATAGATTAACTAGTTGATATAAAATAAATATTTT
Source organism: Shewanella sp. NFH-SH190041 (assembly GCF_024363255.1). Classification (NCBI taxonomy): domain Bacteria; kingdom Pseudomonadati; phylum Pseudomonadota; class Gammaproteobacteria; order Alteromonadales; family Shewanellaceae; genus Shewanella; species Shewanella sp. NFH-SH190041. The sequence goes on along the minus strand of NZ_AP026070.1, from coordinate 1,587,197 downwards.
AGAATAATCGTTACTTATACCTGTTTTACGGTAGATTAAATAAAACTTCCCTACATTAAAAACAATACCAACGTTACCTATTTAGCAATACCACTTTCAATATTCATATCTCGATTATAACAATAACAATAATGGACAACTAACTGTGCATACAGCATCAATAAAAGATCTAATAAATTCCAATGATTAATATCAAAAAGTCACTTGATTGATATCAAGTGACTTCCCTCATATTTTTCTAAACATGACAAAGCGCGCATTCAACCCCGAAGTGCACCACTCGCTTCATTAAGCTGCTTTTCGTAATTCATCGAATACTACAGCAGGCTGTTTGAAACCAAGGCACTTTCTCGGACGTGAGTTAAGTGCTCGTTCGATGTCAGCAATTTGCTTATCCGTTACCGTGCGTAAATCAGTTCCCTTGCGGATATACTGCCGCAACAGACCATTGAAATTCTCATTCAACCCACGTTCCCATGATGAGTATGGGTTGGCGAAATAGATATCTACCTTCAGTGCTTGTGCAACCTTTTGATGGTCACAGAACTCGCTGCCATTGTCCGCTGTGATAGTGTGAACGTGACTGCGATACCGCCAAAGCATGCCTATCATGGCTCGGCTCACATCGGCTGCGCTTTTGGCGGGCACTTTACGGATTAGATACAGTTTGCTTTTGCGTTCAACCAAACTGACTATAGCGCCAGTGCCTTGTTTTCCCAACACCGTATCGGCTTCCCAATCACCTAATCGTGCTTTTTCGTCGACAACTGCCGGCCGGTGTTCAATACCTATGCGATTTGGAATGATAACCCGTTTCGCACGACAGCCTTTGCGGTATTTACGATGACCGCGTCTCAGCGCTTTATAGAGCTTTCCGCCACGCTGCTTGTCCTGCTGAACAAAGCCATAAATCCATGCATGACTGACAGGGTAACCGATAAGTTGACCTACGCCCGCGATTTGTTCTGGACTCCACTTTTGCTTCAGTCCGAACTCAACGAAAGTGACGGTCGTTACAGACACTCGATTTTTGGCAGCCTGGCAGCGGCGCTTAACTGTCTTGGCCTGTGCAACTTCAGGCAAATAATGATTGTCACGAATACGGTTACGACGAACCTCTCTACTCACCGTGCTGTGGCTCACTTTTAAGCGTTTGCCGATTGCTCGATAGCTGAAGCCCTCGCGTAGGTAGGCTTCGATCTGGTATCGTTGCCCTTCGATCAACTGCTTGTAACTCATGGTAATGACTTCTATTTGTTTGGCGACGATAGAGTACCACCTACAGGCAGTTGATCTCTTCTTACCGTTTAACCATGAGTGGTGCACTTATTATCTGAATTCAAGAGTTATTACAAATCAATCATATAAAATTATTACTGAAGACACCTTATCATTGAAAAATCCTTACCCAAAACCACGTTTCCAGTAAATACTTTTGAGTTATCGGGAAAAGTCCTATGAGAATAAACAGTGGTAAATAATGCTTCTAGCACCACAATAGATGAGATGTCGTTATAAAAAGCCCCTAACCGTTCTGCATTGACATCACCGCAAATTATCATGCTACGCCACCAAAGTTACCAAGTTCGTAGAAGCTATACAGCCCTTCCATGAGCATATTCAATGCAATAATTAGATTTGGTGCCGTTGCAATATCATTACTGCTTTTTTGTTGATTACCACTTTGGATAAAAATCTTTCACAATCCAATTGGTGAAACAGATCTTCCACGGGTATCTAGCCATTACTTGTATAAAAGAGACTCTGCCAAGATAATTTTATAATTAGCCTAACAGACCCCCCATCCCAGGGTGAGAGCATGAATGCTTAGTTTTTATCCAACTCTGTTGTAAACCCTGAAGCAAGTACCTTTTCAAGATAGTTTGGCTTCATTGCAGCAATGTTTTGCTTGCGGCGAATACTTGCTTTCTTTGTGGTTTCGCTTCGTAGCATATTCACGGCCATATGCCGTACGACGGCTAAAACCTCGGCAGCGTTATCTCGATAAATTTGACAACTATCTTCTGACAGTGAAGCATCCAGCACCCAATGCAGACTATTTTCGATGCCCCAATGGCCCCGAACGGCGTTGGCAAACTGTGTTGTGGTCAAAGACGCTGAACTGATGTAGTAGCGATATTCCAATGATTCTTTGCCATTTTTTGTACGTCGATAGCTCATGGTTGCACCAATACTTGAAAGTTTGGGCCATTTGGGAAATTGCTTCGCTAACTCATCAGCAGTGATAACGGCATAAGCACGCGCTTCACTGCGACTATGGCTGTTTTCCAAGCAAGTTATTGCTGTTTTGATATGAGGTTTTAGCGCTGAACTCACGGTTTCATGCAGTGTTTTTTGATTACCTTTAACAGCCAAAAGGTAGTCACCACCTCGATTTACAATGGTTTCGGCGATCTCTGTCTGACACCCCATGGCATCAATAGATACCAAACATCCTTTAAGCTCTAATACCTGCAGTAATGCTGGTAACGCATTGATTTCATTGGATTTATCATCGGTTTTTAATTGTCCCATGACGACACCATTTGCTGTTGCAAAGGCGCTGACCATATGAATGGTGGACTGTCGGTCTTCCCGATGATAGGAACCGCGCAATGTTTTACCGTCAATCGCGATCAGTTGCCCGTCACTGACGGCTGAAACTTGTGCCATCCATTTGATGAAACACTGTTGAAACTGAGTAGGGTCAAGGCAAGAAATGATCCGAGCTATGGTGTCATGAACCGGCAGTCCTGACTTAAATAACCCTTTAGACTGGAGCCAATCAAAATGAGCTTCACCAAAATCTTCAATATCTTCCCACCCGTTAGCTCCAGCAATGATTGCACAGACTGTCAGAAACAAAACATCGAACAGCAAATAACTGATTTTTGCTTTCTGGCGAGGATCTGTAATGTTTGAGAAGTACTCTGAAAATGCATCTGTGATCATGGCGCTATCGCTAAAAAGCAGTATATGATCACAGATTAATCCGCTGGTCAATCAAGATATGTGAATTGATTACAAAACGTTCGCGATCTCACCCTGCCCCCCATCCTTAGTCGTGATTGATTTGCAATACCGCCGAGAACGTAGTCATTACACCAACGCTTTTAGTGGTGCCATCCTGCCACACGGCCTTAATATCAAAAAAGGATAAGATAAATCGACATGATTAAAGAAATACTGTCCACATCCCAATGCAACAATATCGACGCCTTCGCCCTACCCTCCGGGCGCTTGCCACATGGTGTTAGCATTGCTCCCTTTAGCACCAACCAATACGCCTGATTCCTGCAATACAGCATAACTTACTGAATTTTTAGCATTACGTTGAAAAATAGGAATTTAAACCGACTCCTAACCCCACTGCCCGCAGGATAAAGCACCGGTTTCAAATATGCGTGCTGTACCATATCTGAGTGCTGCAACTGGTTAATTGTCTCTCAAATAATTCCTAAATCTTTTGTTACCGTAATTTTGAAATAATGTTTATCATTAAAATATTTTCTATCTTCTCGTGAGGATGGTATATCAAATAATGGATAATCACGTTTTATTGATATTCTCTGACGGTTGAAATTATCGGAAAGTTTAATAATCACATCGGACTGTCTTACTGGTATAGTCAGCCAAATTTTTCGGCACATTATTATCTGTTATTATCGTTGTTGCATTAGATGCCAAGGTGCTTGGCCCCAAATAATAATATCTCCACAAGAATGTATTACGACACGTAATGTATCCCAATCCTATACTCAATCATTACAACTCAACCACGACCATCACGATAAAATCATCATTAGATAACGTTTTTATTTATCATCAACAGATAACAACTTAATATAAGTGGAAGCCTTATGTTTTCTTTACTAAAACAACGAAAAACCAATAACAAGTGTAGTTAATGATAAACAGTACACTAGTCAAACAATTTGAATTCTTAACTAGTTATAATTTAAATATCAAACCTATATCGTTTAGATTATGGGTTCACTTTTAAGTAATAACATTTTATGATTTAATCATTTATATAATATCAATACTTGTTAGAATTTAAACACATATATTCCAAGCAAGAAAATAATTATAGTAACAATTATTTTACATGCCTATGCACTTTGCTCAGCATGAGTTCATAGGTGAATGAAAAATAGCTATATTTAACAACCGCATAGGAATTTGTTTTTCTATTCTTCTGCGATTAAAACGATAAATGAACTCATTGAGGTATTCCTGTACATATTTTTTGGATATTCCGTGGAATGTGCCCTGAATAAATGTTTTCAGGTTGCTAATGGCGATATGTACCCACGGGAGCCACTCATCAACCAATTCTTTCGGCGTCACTCTGGCTTCGTGATGCTGGGTTTTATCAATGATAGTCAATGCACGTAGCCCATCTGAGCGAACATATTGATTGGGGAGAATATGCGCTTGCACAAATTGCTCGACACTTTGGTGGCTGATACGGTTAACAGCCTGCATGGCAATATAGCCGGCTCGTTCACCTTGGGTTTCAACGGCCACAATTATCGGTGTTTTCCCTGCCGCGCCTCGACCACGTTTACCTTTTTGTTTGCCGCCAACCAAGCAATCATCCAATTCTATGTTGCCAGATAACCAATACAGTCTGTCTCTGTGCCCCATTGCGATACGCAATTTTTTCAGTATCAACCTTGCCGTTCGCCAGTTAACTTCAATGAGCTTTTTGAGCCGTAATGCTGATATTCCGCCTTTGTCTGACCCTATAAAATAAATGGCCGTAAACCATTTAGACAGCGGGATATGCGTGCCGTGAAACAGCGTGTCAGATGTCACGGATGTTTGCTTATGGCACTGACAGCATTCATAAAGCTCACGGGTATGGATTTGATAGGCTTGACGATGACCACATTTAGGGCAGATAAATCCATCCGGCCATCGCTGCATTTTCAGGTAATCAAGACAGGCATTTTCTGAATGAAATTGACGTTGCCAATCTATAAAGCTCATTTCTGACATGTTCATCATAAAACCCTCCACAAGAAGCGATTTATGGTTCTATATTACGCCCAAACTGACCGAGGTGCATAGGCATGTTATTTTATTATTTCCATATAAAATAAACAATAAAAACTATGATAAAAATGAGAATCAAATCTATAGCTACATCAGAGTCATTACTAAAATTATCTGTTTGTCTGTATAGTTACTTGAACTATCATCTTAACTTCTTCACAACAACCTCATCAATCGCGTAAAACTACGTGATAACAACTATAGGCTCATAAACCCATAGGAAAAACTTGCAAAAATGTCATTCCCGCACAAGGCTCTAGTCAGTGATAGCTAAAGCACAGGGAAAAAATATGCAATTAACCGGACAAAAAATTAAACAACTGAGGGAACAAAAAGGCTGGTCACAAGACCTGCTGGCACAAGAATCAGGTCTGTCACTGCGCACAATTCAACGTGTTGAAGTCAGTGACAAAGCTTCAAATGAATCAATGCAAGCTATCGCAGCCGCATTGCAGATAATGCCGGAACAACTCCAGCCGGCAGCAGTCGAAAGCAAACATGAACAACAGCTATTTCAATGGGCTAATAGCCGACTTCGCACCTCCAGTGCCATGCTTATCTTACTGGCCGCCAGCTTGCTATTGTTGGTTTATTTAGCATCAGATCTGCGTCACTATATCGATTTGCCGGTACTGATGTTTATGGGGGTATTGATTACCCTCACCATGATATTAAGTTATGGTCGACAGGGCGCCCTCGATACCCTCACCGCAATCAAATATCTATTTAATTCTCATCATCCCAGCGTCAACCAAGCCACTCAGATATGCCGTCGCAGTCAACATCTGATTCGCTATACCTACGCCAGTGCAGCGATTATTGCGCTCATCGGCCTGATTGCCGTTAGCATAGATGCGTCAGCTTTCACCCAGCAAGATCAATGGCGTACATTATTAAGTCAATCCATGCCAGTACTCTTGCTGCCATTTCTCTACGCGATGGTGCTCAATGAAACTTTGCTCCGACCACTGATATGCAAACTCAGCCAAAACAAGTAAGAACAGATATCTGTATCACTCAACGAGAAGTAACAAGCCGGCCTGAATTCACCTTCAGACCGGCTTGTTTATCAGTGTAGTTTAACTACTTTCAAGCGATTAGCATTGCTCACCACAGTCAGAGACGATAATGCCATCGCAGCCCCAGCAACAACGGGGCTGAGTAACATCCCAGTCAAAGGGAATAGTATCCCGGCAGCAACGGGGATCCCTAATGAGTTATAAATAAAGGCACCAAACAAATTCTGTTTGATGTTGCCCATTGTCGCACGAGACAAAGCTAAGGCATCTCCCAGCACAGTTAACTGGTGGGAAAGCAGTGTCATATCCGCACTTTCTATCGCCACTTCAGTCCCTGTCCCCATGGCAATCCCCACATTAGCACTGACCAATGCCGGGGTATCATTTATTCCATCGCCCACCATGGCAACAATCCGTCCCTGTTGCTGCAACGCCAAAATCTGCGCTTGTTTCTGATGCGGCAATACATTTGCGATCACCTCATCAATGCCAACCTGTTTCGCCACCGCAGCTGCGGTCTGGTTATTGTCACCGGTTAACATCACAACCCGGATATTACGCTTACGCAGCCGGGCAATGGCAGCTTTCGCATCGATTTTTACTGGATCACTGATGGCGACCATGGCCACAAGTTGTCCATCACAAGCTAAAAATACCGGTGTTTTGCCCGCATCAGCCCAGTCATCAGCACGGGTCATCGCTGCTAAACCAGTGATTTGTTGCTGCGCCATCAGCGCGCGATTACCCGCAACCCAACCTTGACCATTTATGCGCCCGGTTATCCCCATCCCCTGATGATTCTGAAAAAACTCCGGCTCAGTAAACACAGCATGCACAGTTTTAGCTCGCGCAACCATCGCGGCAGCCAATGGATGTTCAGAGTGCTGCTCTAAAGAGCCCAGCGCACTGAGCAGTGTCATTTCACTTATTTCATCATCAAGCAATAAAATATCTGTCACCTGGGGTTTACCCTCGGTCACAGTGCCGGTTTTATCCAGCACGACAGTATCTACCGCAGCCGCGGTTTGCAGCGCCTCACCATTTTTCACTAAGATCCCCAATTGTGCTGCTCGTCCCACCGCCACCATAATTGACATCGGCGTTGCCAGCCCCAAAGCACAAGGACAGGCAATAATCAGCACACTGGTTAACACGACTAAGGCGTGGGATAACTGTGGCGCTGGCCCGGCCAAATACCAAATCAATGCTGCAATCAGCGCGATCAGCACCACCACAGGAACAAAGTAAGCGGCAATTTTATCCGTCAGACGGCCAATGGGCATTTTGGACGTTTGCGCCTGCTGCACCAGTTGAATAATCTTCGCCAAACGCGTATCCCGCGCCAGAGCGGTAACCTGATACACCAACGCACCATTGCCGTTAACTGTACCGGCGCTAAGGGGATCTCCGCTTTGTTTATGCACTGGCAGCGGCTCACCGGTTAGCATGGCTTCATCGAGAGTAGAACTCCCGTTAACAACAATACCATCCAGAGCAACTCTGTCCCCAGGTCTCAGTCTGAGCTTATCGCCCAGCTGCAACATGCTGATCTCCACCTCTTCATCCCCATGGGACGTTATCCGAATAGCGGTACTGGATTGCATCCCAATTAATTTTTGCACCGCTTCACTGGTTTTTCCCCGCGCCCGCAGTTCAAGGGCATGCCCCAGATTAATCAAGCCAAGAATCATCACACTGGCTTCAAAATACACATGGCGAGTACCGGCGGGAAACCACTGCGGCAGCAAAACGACTACCATGGAATACAGCCAAGCTGCAGATGTCCCGAGTACAATCAGGGTATCCATATTCGAACTGCCAACCTTCAATGCCCGCCACATTCCCTGATAGAAGTGTCGCCCGGTTGTCAGCATAACCAATGCCGTCAATACGCCAACAACGCCCCACCCCAACTGCTGTGACACAGAACTGACCATCATATCGCCACCGGCCAGCCCCCAAATCATTAAAGGCACTCCCAGCCCTAGCCCCAATGCGGCTTGCGCCATACGCTGACGATATTCATGTTGATCATTGAGCCGCTTTTGCTGCGCTGCCGCCTTAGCATCTTCCACCAACTCAGCCTGATAGCCGGCCTGGGCGATTAAATTAATCGCCGTTGCAGCATCAATACCACCACTGACCTGCACCTGCTTATCCGCCAGATTCACGACTGCTTGAGTTGCTCCGCCAGTAAATGCGCGTTCAATTTTTGCCACGCAAGAAGCACAGCTCATATCCGGCACATAAAATGTCATCAGCCCAGCATCATCAGCCCCCACAGATTGCACTTGCGATGCTAATTTCCCGTCAGCAGCAGGCTTAATTACCGTTGGAGGAGCCAAATCATTATCTCCATCACCAAACAGTTCCGCCGGGTAGCCTGCATCACGGAAAATACTCAATAACGCTGATAACGGCTGAGCTGAAACCACTTTAACCTGCTTTTGCTCCAGCAACACACTGACCTCGGTCGCGGCGACATCCGCAAATGCCGCTTCAATACTAGTTTGGCAGTGACCGCAACTCATATCAGGTACATTAAACCAATAAGTTTCCCGTGTTTGTTCACACGCCGGCTCTGCTTGCGCCTCACTAAGACCTTCATGTCCAAGCAAAGATGCGGGAAAGGCTGCGCCAGCAAATACTCCCAGTAAATCAGTCACGGCTTGATCTGAGCGAACACGTACCTGACGGTTAACTAAATCCACTTGGATCGCTGTATCCGCCATGCCAGCAAACGCCTGCTCAATTTTGGCTTTACAGTGACCACAGGACATATCCGGTACCGAAAACAGATATTGCTGCTGCGACTCAAAAGCATCATCACCATTATGTAGGCCATCAGCGACATCAAAGCCGTCCAACAACAAACGGATTTTAGCCTCACCCCGGCTGATGTTGCCGCTGAGCCACAACTGTTTACCGGCCACATCCGTGGTTGCCGTCACATCATCAAGTGACTCAAATAAAGCGCGAATTTTTTTCGCACAACTGCCACAACGCATATTGGCAATCACAAAATGCAGCGGTGCATTGACTCGGCATAATGGTGCATCAGGTGGAAAGACACTCTCCCCCACAACAGCATGAGCCTCTCCTTTCCCCATTGTCTCAGTCGCTAATTCGGGCAATTGTTGCGCATCAAACCCGGCTTGCGCCAATAATGCCAGCACCTGCTCTGCGGATAACTCGCCCTGATAACTAAACGCTTTATCAGCCAGGGAAAAATCTAATTTGCTAGCGGGGTTATCACTCAACAGCGCCGTTATTTTGCGCACACACTTGCCACAGTTCATATTGGCAACCGCAAAGTTTAGCTTGGCCATAAATTTGCTCCCCATAAAAAAGCATCAAAAGGAATACCAACATGGCCATGTGCACACTTTCCACGACAGCGGAAATCGGCCATTGAGTTGATTTAGTCATCAGGGTAAAGTCTCCAGTTACTGGAGAGTCAAGCCAGTTGTCACAATGAAAGAGGAAAGTGTGATGAAAATTGGAGAAGTGGCCCGCCGCACAGGTTTAACAGTAAAAAGTATTCGCTATTACCATGATATTGGCCTAGTCGTTGCGCACCGCAGTCACAGTGGTTACCGGGTTTATCGGGAGCAAGACGTGGAAGCTCTGCTATTTGTGCACCATTGTCGGGAGCTGGGATTTTCACTGGATGATTGTCAGGCGCTACTATCACTTAAACACGACAGCGCCAGAAGTGCCGCTGAGGTCAAACGGCTGGCCAGTGAACATTTACAAGAAATTGAAGCTAAAATTGCGCGGTTGCGGGCATTGCATCAAGAGCTGAAAACATGGGTGGATGAATGCCAAGGAGATGAGTCCAGCCACTGTCCCATCATCCATGGTTTAGCACAAAACTGTTGCCGTAAAGCCTAACCCGGATTCAGTTCATCCATTGCTATATCCCAAGCACGAGTCCTTATGCAGACAAGCAGGCAAAATCAGTCTGATAGAAGCGCATCAGCGATATCAAATAGCCTGACGATAACCGGGTTTCATCCCATACAGGCTGGAGAAAAGGGCGCAAATAACGCTGAGTAACACGGGAGCAAATACCACGCAGCGGCCTATGGCCTCCTAGGCTGCACATTAATGCACTTCATTGCTATTGGTTTCTCGACGACTTTTTTCCGGCTGATAGGGCATGCTACACTCAGGCTCCTTTATTTTCCCCGGTCTAACAAAACTGCTATGAAACAACTGCTGGATTTCCTGCCCCTGGTTATCTTTTTTGCCGTGTATAAATTCTTTGATATCTATGTTGCCAGTGGAGCGTTAATTGCCGCTACCGCCCTGCAACTTATCGTGCTCTATGCCCTGTATCGTACCGTAGAAAAAATGCACCTGATCACCTTTGCCCTAGTAGCAGTATTTAGCACCCTGACACTAGTGTTCCACGATGATGCGTTTATTAAGTGGAAAGTGACCATTGTCTACGCTCTATTTGCCGCAGCGCTAGCAGCAGGACAATGGTTCAATAAGCCGATTTTAAAAAATATGCTCGGTAAAGAGATGAAAGTCAGCGATACCATCTGGGCTAGGGTCACTTGGTATTGGGCTGCTTTCTTTATCGCCTGTGGTCTAGCCAATATTTACATCGCATTTAGCCTGTCCCAGGAAACCTGGGTCAATTTCAAGGTGTTCGGTCTGACCGCTCTGACCTTAATCAATACTATTGCAACGGTATTTTATCTGTATAAACATTTACCGGAAGAACAGCGTAAGGAATTGAAATAATGTGGTATATGATCTCATCACAAGATGTTGAAAACAGCCTAAGCCAACGTCTTGCCGCCCGTCCCGCCCATTTAGCCCGCTTGCAACAACTGGCAGATGAAGGCCGTTTGTTACTGGCAGGTCCACATCCAGCCATTGACAGTGAAGATCCCGGTGAAGCTGGTTTTAGTGGTTCTTTGGTGGTCGCAGAGTTTGAATCACTCACAGCTGCCCAACAGTGGGCGGATGCCGACCCGTATGTCGCAGCAGGGGTTTATCAGCAAGTTTGTGTTAAACCCTTTAAACGGGTACTGCCATAATCGGAGGCTAATTTGAAAATCGTTTCATTTAATATTAATGGCCTGCGTGCTCGTCTGCACCAGCTGCAAGCCCTTATCGATACACTGGATCCCGACATTATTGGCCTGCAAGAAACCAAAGTGCACGATGAAGCCTTTCCATTGGCCGAAGTCGAGGCCATGGGATATCAGGTACATTATCATGGCGGCAAAGCTCACTATGGTGTGGCCATGCTGTCAAAAATGTCGCCCCTGAGTATCCAAAAAGGGTTTCCTACCGACGCTGAAGATGCTCAGCGCCGCATGATTATCGGCCAGTTCACTCAGGAAAATGGCCGACGCCTAACCGTGTTCAACGGTTATTTCCCACAAGGGGAAAATATCAGCCATGAAACCAAATACCCAGCCAAGCGCCGTTTTTATCAGGATTTGATGCAATATCTTAATCAGCATCACCAAGCCGATGAAGATATTGTGGTGATGGGAGATATCAATATTTCACCACTGGATTTGGATATTGGTATCGGTGAAACCAATGCCAAACGTTGGTTAAAAACCGGCAAATGCAGTTTCCAACCAGAAGAACGTCAGTGGCTTGCAACCCTGATGCAATGGGGATTTACCGATACTTTCCGTCAGATTTATCCAACTGTCAGTGACCGTTTCTCTTGGTTTGACTACCGCAGTAAAGGCTTTGATGATAATCGCGGCCTGCGCATCGATGTGATCCTAGCGACCAAGGCTTTAGCAGAGCGCACTCAGGATGCCGGGATTGACTATGCCCTGCGCGGCATTGAAAAACCCTCCGACCACGCGCCAATATGGACCCAGTTTAAATAACTACCGATAGATAATCATCACCGATTACATTGGATAATAAAAAAGCGCCAGTTGGCGCTTTTTTATTATCCAGATACTGTGCCAGATGCGTATAAACCGTTATTCAAATAACTGATCCGCCACAAATGGGTTGTGCTTACGCTCCTCGCCAAAAGTCGAGCCCGGACCATGACCCGGAATAAAGGCAACATCAGTGCCTAGTGGCCATAGCTTAGTCGTAATCGCATTAAGTAACTGCCCATGGTTAGAGCCAGGAAAATCAGTCCGGCCGATAGAGCCGCGGAACAACACATCGCCTACCCAAGCCATATTGGCATCTTGGTTAAAAAACACAATGTGCCCGGGGGTATGACCTGGACAATGCAGTACTTGCAAACGGATATCCCCGACAGCCACTTCATCACCATCCTGTAGATAATGATCTGGCACAAAGGCCTCACAAGGGGGGAAGCCAAAGCTTTGGCATTGATGCGGCAAATCATCGAGCAAGAACTGATCGCCTTCATGGGGACCAATAATCTCAACACCATAATGGTGAGCCAGCTGCTTCGCGGCACCAACATGATCCAAATGGCCATGGGTCAACAACACCTTATCCACTGTCACCCCATGACGCTCAACCGCTTCAATAATGCGCTCAAGATTGCCACCGGGATCCACCACCGCGGCTTTATTGGTATTTTCACACCACATTAGGGTGCAGTTTTGCTGATAGGGTGTTACCGGAATAATTACGTATTTCATGCTTTCTGACTCTTAGCTAACACTGGAGCCAAGATTACGCTATTTTGCGGCTATGGAGCCAGTGTCAAAACAGATAAATTATACCGCATTAAAACCACTCACTAATTAAGCATAAACCGCCAGCCAAGTGTAAATTTACAGCTAATTTATCTACCCATTCGAAGCGCTAGGTGACAAATCACCGACGATAAAATGTAAATTGTTGGATATAAAGCAAAAATTAGAAATTTCCACCACCAGCGTCTAGGCTTTATATATTCTTGAGCATATCACCGGCTCTGATTATGCACCTGTTTAAACGACATTTTCCGCTGGCACGCCACTCAGCGCTATTGGCAGTTATTGCTATCCTAACGACACTTGCCCTGCTATTAGTGATGATTCTGCGCCCTTATCGTCCCCCTCGACCACTGGTGATTGCCGTTGCGCCCAGTCCATTATCCAGCCCGGTTTTACTTGCCAAACAACTGGGATATTTTGACCAACTGGGGCTTGCCGTAGAACTGAACTTCTGTCAACACAGCGAACAATGTTTTGATGTACTGCAAAACAAGCAAGCAGACTTGACCACGGCCACCACCACGGCCTTAGTTATGCACCGTCAGCACTTAGATAATGTGACCATCTTTGCCAGCTTTGCCCAGTCAGATAATGATATTAAGCTGATCACCCGCCAACCGCTTTACCGTCCGGCACAACTGCAAAAGCAAATTGTTGGATTAACCCGCCACAGTGCCAGCGAATACTTTTTTGATACCTTGATGCAGTTAAGCGGTAATCCGGCCAGCCAGATAACCAAACGTTATTATTCACCACAAGCGTTAAAACAAGCATTACTGCAACACGAAGTCGAGTTAGTGGCACTCCCTGAGCCTGGTGGCTATACCCTGCTCAGTGAAGTTACTGGCAGTCGCCAGTTTGATACCCGAGGACTATTTTTTGCCACAGTCAATCTGATCGGACTGCCTGTCAGTCACGCCAGGCAATTAGATGATATTCAGGCCGTTATCTCCGCACTAGATAAAGCCAACCACTATATTGTTACCAAGCCGGAAGATGCGAAATCTCGCGTAGCACAGACTCTAGCCATCCCCCCGGCACAGTTAGAATGGATTTGGCATGATTACCGCTTTGCTTTATCCCTTGGCAACCCACTGCTTTCTAGCTTACATCATCAAGCACAGTGGGCTGTCAAAGCCGGTGTACTCCCCCAGAATGAAGTGCCTGATTATCGAGAAATTGTCGACCCCAGACCCCTGCGCCGGTTTCGCCGCCAGCAACAGATGAATTAAGCTATGAAACTTGCCCATCACTTGTTACTACAAGTTTTTCTCGGATTACTGCTGACATTAAGCTTGGTGTTTGCCCTGCAAGCCTTAAATAGCAGACAACACTATGCATTAGAGCGGCTTGCCCATATTACCCGATTAGAGCAGCAACTCGATATGCTCCGCGCTCAGCTCTGGCGTCTGCAGCAATATAGCGATCATCAGGCGCTCGAAAATATGCGGACTGAACAGCGCAGTTTTAATCATCTCCTCACCCAAACCCGTACCGATACCGCCAGACAAGTGCAATTATTACGTATATTACTGCAAACCAATGCAGGGCTGGGCCGACTACTGGATCTTACCGACAGCACCATCAGCCGTGATCGCCACGATGCAGCCACGGGGATCAGTATGCAGCTCTCTCACTACAGCATGGCATTTCAAACCATGACTGAAACCCTGTTTCAATTGCAACACAGACAAATTGCCGCCAGTCGCAATCAGCAACAAGGCTATCTGTATTTTAAAGGGGCGGCACTGTTGACCTTTACCTTGCTGCTGTTAGGGTCTGCGGCATTCACCTACCACAGATTTAAGCGCAATCTGACCCTGCTCAATCACGGCATTACGGCTCTAGGAAAGGGCGATCTCAGCAGCAAGCTTACCCTGCCCCACAAAGATGAACTCTGGCATCTGGCAGGAGCCTTTAATCAAATGAAACACTCACTTGAACACACCACCATACAAAAGGATCAACTCTCGTTTGCTGTTGCGCAACAAACCCAGCAACTACAACAACAGCAGGACAAACTCAGGTATCTGGCAGAACATGATGACCTTACTGGCCTGTATAGCCGCAGTGCTTTTAATCGGCTGCTGGATACAGCACTCAAACGTAGCGAGCGGCAACACGCTCAGTTAGCGGTAATCTTCATTGATTTGGATAAATTTAAACAGATTAATGACAGCTATGGGCACGGTGCCGGCGATGCTGTACTCGTTGAGTTCAGCGAACGATTGCGTCAGTTACTGCGCAAATCTGACATTATCGCTCGCTTTGGTGGTGATGAATTTGTGTTGTTGCTAGAGCCGGTGACAAGCCGTAGCAAACTCAACATCATCGCGCAAAAGCTACTGCAATGTGCTGAGCAACCAGTCAATTATAAAGGACTCTCTTTGACATTACACTTGAGTCTAGGGATTAGCTTGTATCCGCAAGACGGCCACAGTGCTGAAGAGCTACTGCTCAATGCCGATGATGCCATGTACCAAGCCAAAGCCAAAGGCGGGAGCAACTGGGTATTTGCCAGTGAAGAGGCCAATAACTAGAATAACTCAGCAACCAGCATTACCGAAACGGAGAATACGGCTCTCACGGCCAAACAGATATAAAAAGCCGCAGACTGGCTGCAGCCTTAAAATTCCTCCATCAAGCACTCAAATAACGTTAGCGCTTCATATCCGGGTAAGTAAATTCATGGCACTGGTTACAATACACCTTGCTCTTCTTATGCTCTTGGTGGCAGTAAGTGCAAGGTAAATCGGTACCATAATGTAAACTGTCGTGCGGATTTGGCTCTACCGTATGTCCGGCATTAGCTGGGCGAACCGTCAAGGCTGCCACATCTGCTGGCGTACCATGACAAGACTCACAGGCAGCGGCATCAGGAATCGTTTTACGCTTGGCATTACCATGGCAAACACTGCACTCGACCTTGCCATTGTCCCCTGTCATAACTTCTTTGTGATAATCCTTGATATTCATGGCATTAGCCGCAACAGGCAACAACACCAATACCAGTAATACTGCCGTTATTTTTTTTAACATAATGATTGCGTTCCGAAATGGGGCAGCCACCTGCCCCAACTGAATTAATACTGCTCAATAAATTGAGTCGCAGCCTGGATATCTGGTGTATATGGACGATCCAGCTTCACAAATGGCACCTGCTTGCGGAAGGACTGATACATGGCCTGAGTGGTTTTACCCAGTTTCAGTTTTGGATCAGCCAGCAGACGAAGATCAATCGCTTGAGTAGAGTGCATCAACTCCAAACCATAAATGGTATTGGTGTTAGCAACGATTTGATTCAGGTTATCAGCAGCCAGCTTCAAGTTAGTGAAGGTGTCTTCAATGTTGCCAGCAATAGCAATACCATCGAAAGAAACAGGCTGCGCCAGCATCTTGTTACGCACCTGCATATCCACAAATACTTTCTGAATCGCACCAAACGCATGACCATGGTTTTCAGGGCCAGCGAGGAAACGAGACAGCTTAGTGAAATGGCTATCAGACAAGTGGATAGTCCGCTGCACTGCGTTATGAGATACCTGCGTCAGAGCAATATTCAGGCTTTGAACCGCCAATGCCACAGGCAAAGGTTCAAAGTTCGTGGTTGGGAATACGCCACCTTTGCCTTCAACCATATACTGAGCCACCTGGGAGTATTGGGTGTAATCTTTAGACGCACCTAATACTACTGCAGGGTTATCATCTGAATGGTTAATCTGGATATCAATCATCTGCCCCAAATCAACCAGTGCTTTTTCTGCCCCAGCCAGGGTGTAGCCGGTAGTCCGGTAGCTCAGCGGATCCTGTAATGGACGGTCTTTATTGGCCTTCCATAAATAACTGCCCGACAACACATGACGGATATCACCGGCAACTTCACCGATATATGGGAATGGGCGGATATCATTGGTTTGTGGTAAAAATGGCGCAACGTTACCGTTCAACCCTTCCAAACTTAAACCAAATACGGTTGGTGACACAGACAACAGGTGTTTAGCGCCGCGATATCCCTGCATAGCGTACGCCACAGCAACCGAGTTATTCGATAAAATAGATAAAGCATCTTTACCAATAGGGTGCAATGGCATAATGCCAGCCTCTTTCATCGCCTTGGTACTGCTTACCCGCTTGCCTTTGTAGAACACATCCCATTCACCGATCATAGCTAAACCGACATGGGATGACAGCAAAATATCCGCTTCACCGACAGTGCCCAATGATGGAATCACCGGCGTCAGACCTTTATTCAGATATTCCCTATAAAGCTCGGCAACAACCGGTTGTACCCCGGTCTGACCGGACAAAATAGTATTAAGGCGAACCGCGAGCGCCAGACGAGTCAGACGTACGGGCATGGGCTCACCCACCCCGGCGCTATGCGCACGCAACGTGCTGTAGTTAAAGCTGCGAGAAGCTTTGAGTACTGCATCACTGAGTTTGCCATCAGCATCAAACAATTTGTGGTCTTTATTGAGCCCCACCCCAACCGTCAAGCCGTAAACCGGCTTACCAAATTTAGCCGACTCCATCAGCAGCTCATGTGCTTTTTCTAAGCGAGTCATTGCTTTATCTGCAATTTTGACTTCAGCGCCATCAGCAATGGCCCAGGCCTGATCCTGTGTCATATGACGACCATCAAGCATGACAGATTCCATCGCCAGCGCACTACCAGACATCATTGCCAAAGCCAGGCCAGCAAACACAATTTTTGAGTTATTATTCATCATTCTTTATTCTCTTTCTGACGGAGTTATTAAGCTAAAATCAATCGGATACTTTCACTGGCGGCACAAACCCGCCCGGCATTACGGCCTGTCACCACACCTTCAGCCACAGCACAGGCGCCAAGGCGGCTGGCACCATGTACCCCCCCCGTTGCTTCACCTGCGGCATAAAGACCTGGAATCGGCTCATTAGTCACCAGATGCAATACTTCCGACCGGGTATTCACTTTTACTCCCCCCATGCAATAGTGCACTTTTGGCCACATACGCACGGCATACCAAGGGCCTTGTTCAAGTACAATGGCTTCCTGCATAGGACGTCCAAACTCTTTATCTTCACCAGATTTAACCGCATCATTCCAACGCGCCACCTGGGCTTGAAGCTTGTCAGCCGGCATGCCGTAAAGTTTGGCAAGTTGCTCTAAGGTGTCAGCCTTCTTAATCACGTTGTACTTCATTCCCCAAGCCAATGTCTGGGCTTTGGCTGCGCCTTCGGCATTGGTAAAACCAACGGGATATACGGGGTGATGCTGTTCATCTCGGCGGGTCATAATGGCGTCAGCACGGGCTTTTCGGTCGGCTAACTCATTGAAGAAACGCTCACCAGTGCGCACATCCACTACGATGCCATGGGGATAGGTGGCAATGGTGTTAAATTGGGATGCGGTGCCAAATCCCTTCTCATCGGGCGATGCCCAAGGGCCGAGCTGAATTTGATCAAGATGGATAGGGTTAGCACCAATCAGCATCATCTGCTTTAGCGCTTCGGAAGTCGCACCAGGATGGTTAGTGGAATCCAGATCTGAATTAAGCTGAGGCAATTGCATCATGCGATATTCAATATCCCGACTAAAGCCACCGGTCGCCATAATGATCCCTTTACGGGCACCATAAGTGCGTAACTGCCCAGTTTTTTCTCTGGGGAAATAGTAGTTTTCCCGCACCTGAAGCCCAATAACCCGGCCATTGTCATCCTGAATAAATGACTCCATTTTGACCTGATTACGCATATCAATGCCTTTGCCGCGGGCGGCTTTGATCAAAGGCCGAATAATGCCGGCACCAGAACTTTCCACTGTCTGCAGTACACGCTGAATAGAGTGACCACCGAAATGCTGCACAAACGGCTTCCACTTCACACCATAATCCATCAGCCAAGCACAGGACTCAGCAGTGCCATTACAGACCAGCTTAAGCATCTCAACATCATTCATGCCGCGACCCGCTTTAAGCATATCGCTGACCATGACATCTACGTTGTCTTTAATTCCAGCCTCTTTTTGCAGCGGACTGCCAGCCACCGCCATTGCGCCACCATTAATGGTGGAGTTACCGCCAAATACCGGCATTTTGTCAATTACCATCACATTGGCACCGGCTTCCCGGGCCTGAAGCGCTGCTGACATACCAGCAAAGCCGCTGCCCACAACGATTACATCGGCTACTTCATCAAATACCTGCGGCGCTGCCTTTTCTGCAGCTACCGCCGATACAGAGGTAATACCGAAACCCGTTGCAGCCATTGCCACACTACCCTTAAGCAGGGCTCGGCGGCTTTGACTGATCTGTTGTTTCTCTGTCATCAGTGACATTCCTTTCTATAGGGAGCATTTTGTTTGGCACAATGGAGCGAATACCGTGCCAACTACCTAAAAATAGAGGTATTAACCAAAATTTATGATTAGCAACACACTAGTGCGAAATGTAACGGTTTAAAATCACGATATTTCGTGAGCAGAGTGATATATCAATGGAGAAACACAGCTATTTTGAAGCGACCCAGCGTCTGTGTACCAGCTTGCAATTAGAACAATCCTTGGCTAGTTATTTTGAATATATTCAGCTGCATTTACCCGTGGACGGGATTTTTATCAATATTTTTCAACCAGAAAGAAAGCAAATCCAATTTATTGCCCACGTTAATCATCAGCAGTCATCGACACTGGATCAGTGTGTTTTCCTCACAGATGAGATGTGTGCCACCCTAAATACCCCTGATCGACCAGTTATCCATATCATTAATGAAATATCATTGGATCCGGTCACAGAACATGTCGCCCCTAAAATTTTACCTAAAATCCAATCTGTGATTTTGTTAAGAATGCTCTGCGAAAATACTCACTTAGGAGTAGTTGGGTTTTATAGTAAACAGCCACGTATGTTCCGACCACGACATGCTGATTTTATTGAACCACACCGCCAACCATTAGCATTAATTACTGCGTTAAACCTACGCGGTCGTAACTGGTTAAATGCGAACTATCAGCTGTCCCAACAAAATGACTCACTAAAACGGACACTGGATAGTCAACATGGCGTAATAGGTGCTCATGCTGGATTAAAACAGGTCATGCAGCAGGTTCATACCATTGCCCACCTCGAGACATCAGTATTGCTCCTGGGTGAAACCGGTGTAGGTAAAGAAGTGATCGCCAATGCTATACACGCATTGTCAAACCAAGCCAGCCAGCCCTTTATCAAAGTCAACTGTGGTGCAATTCCTGACTCACTGTTGGATTCAGAATTATTTGGTTATGAAAAAGGGGCATTCACCGGTGCAGAGCAACGTAAAAAAGGCTATTTTGAACAAGCAAATGGTGGAACAATCTTTCTAGATGAAATTGGCGAGCTGCCTTTATATGCTCAGGTGAGATTACTGCGGGTATTACAAAATGGCACTATTACACGGGTGGGCGGACATGAAAGTATCCAACTTAATATTCGGGTTATTGCTGCCACCCATAGGGATCTGCAAGTCATGGTACAGCAAGGTGAATTCCGGCAAGATCTCTGGTATCGATTGGCGATTTTCCCGATTTGCATTCCACCATTACGACAACGGAAAAGTGATATTCCCTTATTAGTATGTCACGCATTAGAGCAATTAAGCACCAAATTCAATTTATCCCAATTACCTTGCATTGCCCCAGAGCAGCTTGACTCACTTAGTCAATACCATTGGCCGGGTAATGTTCGAGAATTACTCAATGTACTTGAACGAGCAGTGATCCAATCCCCCAATGGCCCCCTTAATTTTGATTTTCTTAACCCTATACAGCACACAATCAATGTCAGTCATCAGCCGAATATCATCATTGACCCTAGTCATGCCAATCATCAGCTGGTGCCATTAAATACCATGATGAGTCACTATATCCGCCATGCCCTGTGTCAATGTGGCGGTAAAATTTATGGTCCTGGTGGCGCGGCACAATTACTGGAAATCAACCCTAACACCCTACGCAGTAAAATGAAAAAATTGGGAATATGCCACTAATTAGTGGGCTGCTAACTTTTTCATGGTTAAATGTTATCTGAGATAAAGCGTTTTAATCACACCGAGTGGTTTGCCATCTAGTCATTCTAAGCAAGCACCGCTCAACAAAGCATAAGGCCGACCCCTTCAGCAGCGTTTGAGGCGCCTTTCTACTGCGCTATCGGCTTATCCGGTAGCGCAACTACATAGCAAAGCCTCTGTCTTGTATAACGCATCCTCAAATCGCTACAAAAACAAACTTGAAAAATCAAAAAAAACCTACCCAATTGTTAACTCTGGGGCTGCACTTTTTTACTTCGGCTACTAGGCTGACGCTTTTTCGTTCCACTGGCGGCTTTTCGGGATTTCGAGCCCCCGGAGCGTCGACCTTTTTTCACTGTAGCAATCGTCTTGACCCCGACTAAAGCTTGAGGAAGAGTATCAGCAGCTATCTGAAGCAACTGCTGTAAATTATCCAATAGCGGCATCATAAAATGCTGATATTTCATTTCTCGGCGACTAATGGCATTCAAGCTTTGCTCCCACAGCGCCGTCATATCCGGCGTCGTCGCAGGCTCAGGTAAACTATTGATCAATCCCCGACCAGCAGGCGTCGAAACAATGCTTTTGCCCTGACGGATTAAAAATCCACGTTTAAATAACAGCTCTATAATCCCTGCCCGGGTCGCTTCCGTCCCTAAACCATCAGTCTCTTTTAATGTTTTACGGATAGCGTCATCCTTAACAAAACGCCCAATCCCAGTCATAGCCGACAACAATGAAGCATCGGTGAATGTTTTCGGTGGCTGGGTTAACCTGTCAAGTCGCTCACCTCGCAGACAGTCGAGCATATCCCCTTTTTGCAATATAGGCAGATGACTTAACAATGGACTTTCAGTCTCTTCTGCCCCTTTTTCAGACTCACCGGACACCTTTGGCTCACCGTTACCCGATACAGATTTATCACTCCGCCCAATCTCAAACAACTGCTTCCACCCCAGCTTTTGTGTCACTTTCGCTTTAGCCGTAAAGATACCGCCAGCAATGGTTAAAGTGACTTTGGTTTCCTGATACAAGTGATGGGGGTAGAACTGTGCCAAATACTGTCTGGCAATATGACCGTAGAGCTTGGCTTCATCCCGACTAAGCTTATCCAAAGCCAACTGTCTGTCGGTTGGTACAATCGCATGGTGCGCATCAACTTTTGCATCATTCCAAGCAGCAGAGCGCAATGATGAGTTAGGAAAATCAATGCCTTCCGTCAGAGCCGGTATATTGGCCTGAATAGCGGTGATTACACTAGGTGCTAAATGGTGCTGCTCTTGCGGTAAATATCGGCTATCAGAGCGAGGATAAGTAATCAATTTATGTTTTTCATACAAACTCTGGCAGATATCCAGCACTGTTTTTGCTGAAAAACCAAATCGTTTGGCTGCGTCAATTTGTAGTGCTGACAAGGAATACGGTAGTGGCGGTGCCTGACGCCGGTCTTTACACTCAAGTGCCGTCACTTCTGCGCACTGTCCGGTGATGCGGCTAACCACATTATCCGCTAACCGCGCAGACAACACCCGCCCCTCCTCATCCATAAACCGCTGACAGGCTTCACTTGGCTGCCATCGCGCGGTAAAGGTTTCTCCAGCCAGCGTTTGTAGGTGTGCATCCACCAGATAAAAAGGCTTAGGCTCAAACGCCGCGATGGTTTCATCTCGCCGCACGACAAGACCCAACAGCGGTGTTTGTACCCGCCCCACAGACAATACGCCCTGATAACCAACCCGTCGGCCTTGCAGCGTAAAGGCCCGGGTCATATTCATGCCATAGAGCCAATCAGCCCGGCTCCGAGCCAATGCAGAAGTCGATAGAGGAACAAATTCCTGATTATCCCGCAACCCGGCTAACGCCCGTTTTACTGCCTGAGGATTAAGGTCACTAATGAGTAATCGTTTGGCCTGTTTTAACTTGGCCTGACTCACTTTCAAATAAGCCAGAACCTCATCCACCAATAACTGCCCCTCTCTATCAGGATCGCCCGCATGCACCAAGGTATCAGCCCTTTTCACCAGCTTGCGCAGCACGCTAAGCTGGCTGCGGCTCGATGACTTAGGCTGCAGTTGCCATTGCTCGGGAATAATGGGTAAATGCTCCGCCCGCCAAGCTTTGAATTTCTCATCATAGGCATCTGGCGGAGCCTGCTCTAACAAGTGACCAATACACCATGACACCAAGTCACCATTGCCGACTTCAATATAGCCATCGTGTTTTTTATGGGGTTTAGGCAGAACATCAGCAATCGCCCTACCTAAACTTGGCTTTTCAGCAATATAGAGAATCATGATAATGAGTATGGTACTGGATAAAATTACAGTATAATTTAGCTTATCCATTGGTAAGCTGCAAATAGGGAGCATCCCAAAGCAAATTTATGTCATTTAAGCTGGATATTTAATCAAATGATAATAGTTTCGATTATTTTTACATCTAGCCATAAATTTCCACTGGACAAGCACAATAAACTATTGGATTCTACAGCAATAGCCATTATGAATACTTCTCATTTTCATTAAATCACTATCAGACCATATGAAGCGATGTTTCTGCCAAAGCTGGTATTGAGACAGCCGTATTTTATTTTGCTGTACCTAACCATATTTCGGAAATAATCGAATTATTTACGCATGCATAACCATTAGATTATGCCAGAAATTGTAAGTTAACATTCTTAATGTCAAAGTACTGATATCAACTAAGGTTTTCTATTTTGAATTGGATAAAAAATATATCAATCAGTAAAAAAATATCCCTACCCTTTTTTATTATTATCCTTTTGCTAATCGGTTTGGGAATATATATTTATGCTAACTCAATTGATGTTGATAAAAAACTAGACAGTTTAACCAATAAGGCAGTGCCGGGTCTGAGTGCCATTGACTCTATGTATAGCCGTATTTCAGATTCACGTCGAGTACAACTGTTCTTTCTGGCTAAATCTGATAACCCAACCTTGATTGCTAATAAAATTATTAAAGTTGAAAATTATTATCGGGAAATAGATGCACTATTAGAGAAGTACCATTTCTATGTTGATAGTGAAAAAGAGCAAACAATTTACCTACAATTCAAACAAACTTGGCAAGACTACAAACATGAAGGATTAAAGGTTCATCGTCTCATCACCGATGGGCAAACTGCAGCAGCAGCCAAACAGTTTGATTATAGCCACAAAAAATTCACCGAATTAGATTCATTAACAACCAAACTATACCAGCTGAATTTAAATAATGTGAACCAAGAAAGCGATATGATCCGTGCAGCAATGAAAAATAGTCTTGACGGTACAGTTCTCTGTATCAGCACGCTTGCTATTATGCTGCTAGGTGTCAATTGGGGACTGGTTCGCCAAATTACCTATCCGGTCAGTCTAATTATTCGTTTAAACCGTGCCATCGCCAATGGTGATCTTAGTTATCATATTGATCGTAATAAGATTGCTAACGACGAATTTGGACAATTGGCTGATACCAGTATTATGATGCAACAACACCTAACACAGTTAATCACTAGCATCGTTCGCAGTGTTTCCCGTTTACAATCAGCTGTAGAAGAAGTCAGTGCTGTGGTAGGACAATCTTCAGCTGGAATGGCACAACAACAAGATAAAGTCACTCAGATAGTCACAGCGATTGAGCAAATGCGCACCAGTGTTGCTGATATTGTTACCAGTACTGAAACATCGACGCAACAAGCTAATCAAGTAAACCTAGATGCACAAGAAGGTAGCCGGAATATTTCATTAACCTTAAATCAAATTCAGCAAGCATCGGAAAAAATAGAGCAAGCTGGAATACTGGCTAGCGATCTTGAGCAAGCTTCAACCAATATAAATCTCGTTGTTGATGTCATTCGCAATATTGCTGAACAAACAAATCTGTTGGCATTAAATGCTGCTATTGAAGCTGCAAGAGCGGGCAATAATGGCAGAGGTTTTGCTGTTGTTGCCGCTGAAGTGAGAACATTAGCTGGTAGAACACAGGACTCAACAGAAGAAATAATTGCAATTATTAATCGGCTACAACACAGCGCAACAGTCGTTCAGCAAGTAACACAAGAAAGTAATGAGCTCATTAAAACCTGTGTTAATCAAAGTCAACTCACTGGTAGTAATATACAAGCGATAGAACAACAGATCAGTCAAATTAATCAAATGAGTCAACATATTGCCACAGCTTGTCATCAACAAAATGATGTCACTTTAGCATTGGACAATAGCATTAATGCGATTAACATCTCTGGTGATGAAATATCCCGTGGTACCCACCATACCGCAAACGCTTGCCAGGATTTAGCTGAATTATCGACACTACTACAAACTGAAGTAGATAAATTTAAACTTGCTTAAAAGACCCGATGACAATATGTCATCGGGTTATATAACCCATCACAGATATCAGAAGTTAGGTATCAATTGATACTTTTAAGCAGATAGTGCCGGGAAAAGAAGCAACACCCAAAAGGAGCGGCAACAAGCGCTTTACGCTTTATTGAAAGGTTCTTGCTTAGCATAAGTAAGCGGCAAACCTTTCATTGCAATTAAAGCGCTTTATCTCGAGCAATAAATGCCATCCTCTTAAGGATGACAGACATTATGTAACTCAAGATTAGTGCCGGCTTCCCGGTTGCGGTTAGCCTTGGCATCATCATTACGTAGTTGGGTTAAATGATCTAAATAGGCCTGATCCACATCCCGGGTAATATATTCACCATCAAAAACGGATGTTTCAAAACGACGGATATCCAAGTTTTCTTCCCGAACGGCTTCGACTAAATCACATAAATCTTGAAAAATAATCCCATCAGCCCCTATGATGCGTCCCACTTCTTCAGCATCCCGGCCATGGGCGATAAGTTCATTAGATGTTGGCATATCGATGCCATAAACATTAGGGAAACGGATTTCCGGCGCCGCTGATGCAAAATACACCTTGTTTGCCCCAGCCTCACGAGCCATTTCGATAATCTGCTCAGAGGTGGTTCCTCGTACAATGGAGTCATCCACCAGCAACACATTTTTCCCTTTAAACTCAGCACTAATGGCATTGAGTTTACGGCGAACCGATTTTTTCCGTTCTTGCTGCCCGGGCATAATAAATGTGCGGCCAATATAGCGGTTTTTCACAAATCCTTGTCGATATGGCAGATCCATGCAGCGAGCAATTTCCAACGCGATATCACAGGATGTCTCAGGAATCGGGATAACCACATCAATATCGTGCTCAAACCACTCCCGCTTAATTTTCTCTCCCAACCGTCGCCCCATATTGACCCGGCTGGCATACACAGAGACTTTATCAATACAGGAATCTGGACGCGCAAAATAGACATATTCAAATATACAAGGCACATAATCCGGTTCACTGGCACACTGACGGGTGAACAACTCACCGTCCTGTGTAATATAAACCGCTTCCCCCGGTGCCACATCCCGCATAACAGTGAAGCCAACGGCGTCAAGCGCGACACTTTCAGATGCCACCATATACTCGGTACCCGCGGCACTCTCTTTCTGACCTAATACCAATGGGCGGATGCCGAATGGATCGCGAAATGCCACCAAGCCCTGGCCGATAATCATTGCTGTAACTGCATATGCTCCTCGAGCCAAGCGGTGAACCGCCGCCACAGCATCAAACACCTGATCCTCGCTTAACTGCTCAGCACTGGTATGCTGCAGCTCATCAGCGAGCAAATTGAGCAATACCTCAGAGTCTGAACCGGTATTCACATGACGGCGCTGACGGGCCAGACGCGCCAACAAATCCGTAGTGTTGGTTAAATTACCGTTGTGAGCAAGGGAGATACCGAAAGGAGAATTAACATAAAAAGGCTGAGCTTCCGATGAACTGGAGCTACCCGCAGTAGGGTAACGCACATGGCCGATACCAGCACTGCCCTGCAAACGCTGCATATGCTTGGTTTGGAAAACATCCCGTACCAATCCATTGGCTTTACGCAGCCGAAACGCATTGCCATCGATGGTGACAATGCCTGCGGCATCCTGGCCACGGTGCTGCAATACCGTTAATGCGTCATAGATAGTCTGGTTAACCGCACTGCGGCCAACAATTCCGACAATACCACACATGGTTGAGCTTCCTCATTGTAAGATGTTCTATTTCAGACTTTTTATTATTTAGGTACAAAGCTTGAGGTATTTTCTAAATAGTGGAAAAACCACTGGATCACTACACCGAATTCAGGCACCAGTACTGAGTGTTGCCACCAGTCCGTTTTCGGTGCGCCGGTAAAGGCATCCATAAAGAACAGTACAGCACTAATAATCAGCGCACCACGTACAGCGCCAAAGACCACCCCCAATACTCTATCCGTGCCGGATAACCCGGTTTTACTCACCAATTGTCCCAAGAGGTAATTAACCAAGGCCCCGAGGATCAACGTCGTGATGAACAAGATAGCAATGGCGATGCCATTACGCACAATTTCATCAGAAAACTCGGTGAGATGGGCTGCTAATTCTTGGTAAAACTGACTAGCAATAAAAAAAGCGGCAAACCAGACGACAAGAGACATGGCTTCTTTAGCAAAGCCGCGGACTAAACTAATAACAGTAGACAGGCCGATAATGGCGATAATGACGTAATCAATCCAAACCATGAAAAATCTATCCTGGATAACGGTTTAAGACGGGCGGATTCTAACAGAGACCGGAGTTTATCTCACCATCCTTGCTGAAATTATTGACAATTATCAATTTCCTGTAGCGAACAGTCCCACGCCGATTCTTTTAGGCAGTAAAAAGGCCCGCAAGCGGGCCTAATAAATATCAGATTTAACGTCATTTCTATCGCCCAACCAGGGCTGTACCGTGCTACTGTGCCAAAGGGTCAAACGGAATGATCCGGCCTTTCAGATGCGTCAATTTCTCAACCCGAGGTTTGAGCTGTTCAATACGCTGTTTAGTAATATCCGGCCCCACAAAAACCTTGGTGATCTTACCTGCTTGAGGCGTTGATGGAATGGTGTACGCATCAAAACCAGAGTGGCGTAGTTGCTCGACTAACGCGGTCACATTAGTGCTGTTTTTAAAACTCCCCAGTTGCAGTGTCCAGCCTTTTTGCACCTTATCCGTCACACTGGATTTCTCCGCCACGGCATGGGAGTTTTGTGCAGTTTTTTCAATGCTCCAGCCGCCATTTGTTGCGGGTTTCAACTCAACAGCAGCATGTTTGATTTCATGCTTAGTTTGGGGATTAACCGGTGCCATAGTGTCAGCAACATTAATCACTTTCAGGTTCACCGGCTCCTGCTGCACACTGGCGGCAGTCGGCCGCAGCGGAATTTCGGTAAACTCCTCCTGCACCCGCTCTTTTTTGCCATCAAGAATATCTGGCAGAAATATGACCCCCAGTGCCACCAGCACTATGGTACCCACCAGACGGTTCTGAAACTGACTCACTAACATTATTCCCCGTTCATTAAAGACTTAACACCAGATACAGTGTAAAAGGAGCCAAATACAATTACCACATCGTCGGGCTGCATAACGGCGGATAATGCCCGCCAGGCCGCATCAATATGCGCAAAACTATGCACATCTGCCCCCGCTGGCATTGCAGCAGACAATCTGTCAGCATCAGCCCCCCGCTCAGTATCTAACCCCGTAATATACCAATGATCCACCACAGGACTCATCACTTGGATAACCCCTTCAATATCCTTATCTTTAAGCATGCCACATAGCGCCAACACCCGCCGACCTGCAAATGCCGCCATCTGACTGGCCAAGTAACGGGCGGCATGGGGATTATGAGCCACATCCAAATAAATAGCCGGATGCTCACTAACACGCTCAAATCGGCCGGTTAATCTGGCTAACGATAACCCGTTGCGGATACAGTCTTGATCAAAGGCCGGATACAGACATTCCAGTGCCGCTAATGCCGTGGCCGCATTGGGTAAGGGTAAATTAGGCACAGGAAGATTATCCACTTGAATAAATCGGCCATGAAACTGCCATAGCTCGCCTGTGCGCTGATAATTGAATGCCTGTCCCACTGCCAGCAATTGCGCGCCTTTTTCTTTAGCAACTTGCACCACTGTCTGCGGTAAATCCGGCTCGCCAACAACCGCAGGGCTACCGGCTTTAAAAATACCAGCTTTTTCATACCCTACCGCATCCCGGGTGTTGCCTAGATAATCCTGATGATCCAGATCAATCGCTGTCACTACAGCCACATCGGCATCAATAATATTGGTGGCATCCAAACGCCCGCCCAAGCCCACTTCTAAGATCACCACATCCAACTGGGCAGCCTTAAATAGCTGCAATGCCGCCAATGTTGCAAACTCAAAAAAGGTCAGCGAGATGGATCCCCGGGCGGCCTCGATTTCGCAAAAGGCTGCTATCAGCGCCGCATCGGAAGCATCTTGGCCGCAAATCCGCACCCGCTCGTTATAGCGCAGTAAATGGGGAGAGCTATAAACGCCAACCCGCTTACCCGCCTGAGCCAACATGCTTTCTAACATGACACAGGTTGTTCCCTTACCATTGGTGCCACCTACAGTGATAACCTTGGCCGCGCCTAATGTCAGCAACGACATACGCCGGGCCACTTCGCTGACCCGAGCCAGCCCCATATCAATTTCACTGAGGTGGATCGCTAACAAATAATCGAGCCACTGTTGCAGCGATGCTTCACTTGATGGTGCAGTATGCATTTTTTACAAATCCTAAATAGCAATCGACAGAGATAGATCCTGAACAATCAATCAGGCATAAACAGCGGACCAAGTGCCAATTTTGGCAATTGATAGTCTTCTGGATAAGTGACATCTACCAAATATAACCCGTGAGGTTTTGCTGTCGCGGCGGCTTTAGTTCTATCCTTCAAAGCCAATAATGTGCGGATCCAATCTAATGGTTGCCGCCCCAACCCAATCTCCAGCAAAGAGCCGACGATATTACGCACCATATGGTGTAAAAAAGCATTGGCCTGAATATCCACAATGACATACATGCCCTGACGGGTCACACTGACCCGGTGCACATTGCGAAATGGCGTACGGGACTGACATTGAATGGCCCGAAAGCTGGTAAAGTCCTGCTCGCCCAGCAATGCCTGTGCGGCCATGTGCATTTTGCCCTCATCAATATCACCATGATAATGGCTGACACCTTGCCGTAAAATCCCAGGGCGGAAGTTGTGGTTATAAATCACATAGCGGTAGCGGCGGGCGGTGGCTGAAAAGCGAGCATGAAATTCATCATCCACTGTTCGAGCCCAGCGAACGGCGATGCCATCAGGCAAGTGGGCATTCACACCCAATGTCCAAGCCCCTTCTTTTCGGCTAGCATTGGTATCAAAATGCACCACTTGACCTGTGGCATGCACACCGGCATCGGTGCGACCAGCACACTGCAATTCAATCGGCTCATTAGCCACAATAGATAACGCCCGTTCTAACTGGGCCTGAACCGAGTCGACTTCGGCCTGACGCTGCCAGCCATAAAAGGCGCTACCGTCATATTCGACTCCCAATGCGATTCGCATGCTGTCACTCTCTCTACGGATATCACAGCCCATTGGCTGCGTTAAAAATTGCCGCCAAGTCTACCATAAGCAAGGTAAAAAAAACGGCGCATAAAGCGCCGCTCAGTATCGGTTCGTTTATCGCATTTTTTTCAGCAGTTGACCCGCCTCTTCCTGCTGCCGGACATTGCCATCAACGCCGACTTCCTGCAACAAGACAATAGCGCTGTCTTTATCATCAATTTCCATATAAGCTCTGGCCAGATCTAATTTGGCATTAATGGCATTTTCTGCATCATCTACATCCACCATGGCACTGTCGCCAATAATCTCCTTAATATCATCCATTGCCACTTGAGCCGGGCCTTGGTAGTTATCAACTGTCTCACTGGCATCAGCATCATTGAGCAGGCGTTCAATATCAATAAAATCATGATCCTGTTCAAACTTTGCTAGCGCTTCTTCATGCGCTTCCGCCCCCACCACTGCCTGCAACGCGGGTGCTTCAACGCTGTTCACATCGCTATCAGAAGCCATATCAACAGCTTCATCCAATGCACTTTGCGCCATCGCAGCCAGCACCTGCTCATCACTCAGATCCGCATCATCGCTAGAGGGCATATTTGATGCTGCAGTCCCAGTGATATCAATCTCAGGAGTCGCTGGTGCCAGAGGCTCATGGTCAACTTCCCCATGAGATTCAACTGTCTGATAAGCCGCGGCTAAATCAGCATCAGTCAAGATGGCATCATCTTCATCTGACTCAGAAGCAGTTATCTCAGCATCAGCGAGCGTAGAGTTTGTCTCAGAGGATTGCGTCCCATCCCCAGTATCAATATCAGTGTTGAGATCAACGTCCGTATCAACCCCAGCCACGGGCTCTGCTGGCGATATAGCTTGGGAAAGCTCGATATCTGAAATAAGTTCGGGATCTGCGGATAAGTCATCATCGCTAGAGCTGTCTTCACGCTCAGTGTCATCACCTGCTTCTACCTCCGCAAGATGAGCTGCCTCACCCTCAACGGCATGATCATCACTGAGCGTAGCCAGCAGTGAATCAAGATCTGCGTCATCATCCGCCACAACCCCCATATCGGCCAACGCGTCATCTAACTCTGCAGATAATTGATGATTCACATGGTGCTCGCCATCTTCAATCTCAGCCTGTACATCCACATCAGCTGCGTCAGGCTCAACCTCTGAGCTAAGGTTTACATCTGATGTGTCATCGGCATTCGCGTTATCAGCCTGACTATCGGCCACCCAACCTTCTAGTTCAGCCTCAAATTCCGCCATCATGGCATCAACATCGGCGCTATTTTCTGGAAAATTATTATCTTCCGAAAAATCACTCTCATCCGGCTCTGAGTCAACATTCGTATCTAATCCGGTGGTGACCACATCTGCCAGTTCAATTTCTGGCTCTGTCTCAGCAGTATTTACCTCCTCAGAGGCGGAGCCCATCATTGATGGAACGGCATCTTCTGTCAGGGGCTCTACAGGAGCACTATCAGCAACACCCTCCACTAATTCATTATCTGGCTCTGGCTCTGGCTCTGGCTCTGGCTCTGGCTCTGGCTCTGGCTCTGGCTCTGGCTCTGGCTCTGGCTCTGGCTCTGGCTCTGGCTCTGGCTCTGGCTCTGGCTCTGGCTCTGGCTCTGGCTCTGGCAGGATGCTGTTATCAAGCTGCGATGCAACCTCTTCTCGTTCAATATCCGCTAACATGGCATCTAATGCCGTCAATGCAGAAGTATCAACCTCATCTCCCAGTATATGATTGGCTGCAATTTCCGGAGCAAGAACCCTGTCCTCTTGTCGCTCATCTGCCTCAATATGCGCAACTAATTCATTTGAGATTAATTCAGCAGCATCATTGTCAGATGAGGCATTATCATGCGCTAACTCATCTAAAGGCTCTGCCATCAATGCAGCATCGGGTGCTACATCTGCAAGCTGCGCTGCCAAATCTTCGTTATTGCTCGGAGTCGATCCAACCCTTGCATCTTCAACGTCTTCATCATCAGATCCTGCATCAAGTAATGCGGCACTATCATCATCTGCGGCAACGGCCTGCGCACTTGACTCTTCCTGAGTCTGCTCAGGTTCAACCTCAACTTCAGCTAACAATGCATCAATATCATCCTGCCCAGCATCGACTGTGTCAGTGCTTACCTCTGGCTCAATATCAGTAGTCGTGTCGATATCAGCATCAGATTCCGCATCGACACCGGCTAACAGCGCATCAATATCATCTAGGCCCGCATCGACTGTGTCAGAGCCTACCTCTGGCTCAATATCAGTAGTCGTGTCGATATCAACATCAGGCTCCGCATCAACACCGGCTAACAGCGCATCGATATCATCTTGCCCAGCATCTACTGTGTCAGTACTTACCTCTGGCTCAATATCAGTAGTCGTGTCGATATCAACATCAGGCTCCGCATCAACACCGGCTAACAGTGCATCGATATCATCCTGACCAGCATCCACCGAGTCAGTGCTTACCTCAGGCTCAATATCAGTAGTCGTGTCGATATCAACATCAGGCTCCGCATCCACATTGGCTAATAGCGCATCAATATCATCCTGGTCAGCATCAACCGAGTCAGTGCTTACCTCAGCCTCAATATCAGTAATCGTGTCGATATCAGCATCAGGCTCCGCATCAACACCGGCTAACAGTGCATCGATATCATCCTGCCCGGCATCTACTGTATCAGTGCTTACCTCAGGCTCAATATCAGTAGTCGTGTCAATATCAGCATCAGGCTCAACATCAACACCGGCTAACAGTGCATCGATATCATCCTGCCCAGCATCGACTGTGTCAGTGCTTACCTCAGGCTCAACATCAGT
Source organism: Shewanella sp. NFH-SH190041 (assembly GCF_024363255.1). Lineage (NCBI taxonomy): Bacteria > Pseudomonadati > Pseudomonadota > Gammaproteobacteria > Alteromonadales > Shewanellaceae > Shewanella > Shewanella sp. NFH-SH190041. Next base: position 1,554,053 of record NZ_AP026070.1, on the reverse strand, counting down.
AGTCGTGTCGATATCAGCATCAGGTTCCCCATCCACACCGGCTAACAGTGCATCAATATCATCCTGCCCGGCATCAGTCGTTTCTGCCTGACTGTTATCAAGGGGGGCAGAAGCATTCTCCTCAGTGGGTTCATCTAACGCCGATAGCATGGTATCTATGTCATCTGTTTCTTGCTCGGCTATATGGGGATCGACTTCGGTTGCAATCTCCTCAGTGATATCTTCTTGGGTGTCGCCCTCTATTTCTTCATCCAGTAATGCATCCAAATCCTGGCTTGGCTCAGTAGATGCACCTGATGACAATTCCCCATCTTCAGCCAATAAACTGTCTAAATCAGTTTCATCATTCTCTCGCCTCGCCTCGCCTTCTTCCTGCTCACCTAGCGCATCTGCCCACAAATCATCTAAAGATTGAGGTGTATCATCATTCGACTGCTGTAATTCAGCATCATCCAGTAAATGATCTGCCGCAGCGATGCCATCATCCTCAGCCAGCAATTTATCCAAATGATCATCATGATCATCATGATCATCAAGATGTACGGAGAGATCGTCATCACCTCCTATATCATCGGCCACAGCAGCTGTTGCTACTGCAGCAACAGCTGCACCGCCAGCCACTATAGATGCACTCGCAGATTCTGAACTTATCTCAGGGTCAGTGCGAACGGTTGCATCAGGCTGTTTTTTCGGTCGTAGCACTACCCATAACCCCAACAAGAGAATGAGTGTTAATAATGAAATAGCGATCCCAAGCATTACTGGGCTGGCCATAACACCTGTGTCCTGCGGTTCACTTTGTGCTAACTCAGCTTCTTGCTCCAATAACGTCAATTGGGTTTTCAGTGCCTGATTTTCTTCTTTAGTCGTCAACAACTCTTGGGTCACTATGCCCAATTCATTATTGGCAGATTTAATTTTTCCTTTCAGGTTTTCAATATCATTACGACTGACAACAATCTGATCCAATGCCCGGCCTAATTCATCCGTCAGCGCCAGGTTTTTTTCCTGCAACGCATCAACAGAAGCGGATAAGGTTTGTAATTGTCCTAAAGCAGCTTGCTCAGATTGCTCCGCCTGCTGCTGGGCGGCCAGCGCTTCAGCTAATGGCTTAGCCTCTTGCTGTATTGCCTGCTGTTGCCAACTTTTGTCATCTTGACTAGCCCGAGCCCGAGCCAATGACGCTGGAACCGCTGCGATCTCGGCCCGTGACGGAATAGCCAAAATCATGCCCTTTTCTAAGCTGTTGTAATTATCAGAAGCAAAAGCATGGGGGTTAGCATCAAAAATTGCCGCCATCACTTGGTAAACAGTAACACCATTATCCGGACGAACCTGCTGGGCAATACTCCAAAAAGTATCATTCGGAGAAGTTGGCCCATATTGAGTGACAGATTGGTTCACTTCACCCTGAGGACCTGACAGTGTCAAAGAATCGGCTACAGACAATGGGCTGGATAACATGAATAAAACAAGCGGCAGAAAGCGGCTTATCCGCAGCAGAGGTAAAATGCGAAAAATCATCGTCCTTCCCTTTCCATCGCATGGAAAACGCCACGCAAAGGTGGCGTTAGGCAATTGTATTTATTGAGATCACTATAAACCAGAAATGCTATCCCTGCTAGCATACCCCAATCACATTACCGCGCATTGGATAACGCCTGTTACCCAATGTTACGCAACAAGTCATGGTTAAAAAGGAAATGCATATTCAGGAATATGCCCGACTACTTTGAGTAACCATCCAAACAAAATAGTAAGAATAATTAATCAAACAATAAATCCTGTTCGGGTACTTAATTTAATGCGGTTCTAAATAAAGACAAGTTAAGATAAATAAAAACGTACTAAGTCATCCAAAAATAAAGGCTCATAAAATGAGCCTTTATTTTATAAGCCTACAATTAACTAGGCATAAAACTGGCGAATTAATAGTAATCCCGGATCAGAATTTCGGCTATTTGCACACTGTTTAATGCAGCGCCTTTACGAATATTATCGGCAACAACCCAAAGGTTGATTCCATTAGGGTGGGAAATATCCTTACGCACCCGGCCAACATAAACCGGATCTGTACCCGCAGCATGGGTTACCGCAGTTGGATATTCTTCATCAGACTCGAATAATTCGATACCTTCCGCATGGCGCAGTACCGCTTTAACATCCTCAGCTTCAACCGGCTGCAGAGTTTCAATATGGATCGCTTCAGAATGCCCATAAAATACTGGAATACGCACTGCTGTCGGATTCACTGTAATGCTGGTATCACCAAAAATTTTCTGGGTTTCCCACACCATTTTCATTTCTTCTTTGGTGTAGCCATTATCCATAAACTTATCGATCTGTGGCAGCGCATTAAAGGCAATCTGCTGCGGATAAACCTCAGACTCTGCCGGCAGGCCCTGTAGCAACTTGGCACACTGCTTTGCCAACTCTTCAATTGCTCGCTTACCCGTACCGGATACCGACTGATAAGTCGCCACATTAATACGACTGATACCAAAGGCATCATAAATCGGCTTCAGTGCTACCAGCATTTGGATGGTGGAACAGTTTGGGTTAGCAATGATATTGCGATTACGAAAATCCGCAATAGCCTGAGGATTCACTTCCGGTACCACTAAAGGTACATCATAGTCATAACGGAAATGTGAGGTGTTATCGATCACCACACAACCATGCTCAGCGGCAATTGGCGCCCATTTAGCAGAAACATCACCACCAGCAGAGAAGAAACCAATCTGCGCTTGAGACCAATCAAATGAGTCTACATCCAGAATTTCAATCTGTTTACCATGGAAGCTGACCGTATCTCCGGCACTGCGGCTGCTGGCCAGCGGATAAAGATTGGCAACAGGGAAATTGCGCTCTTCGAGAATTTCGATCATGGTTTGACCGACTGCGCCGGATGCGCCTAATACGACAACATTATATTCCTGCGACATAATTACAGATTGACTCCTGAAAATCCTAATTTGGTCAACCAATCTACCTCAAACGCCCCCTCATTGACCAGCGTCAGAACACTCAATTCCCTACGGTGGCGGTGATTTCGCCGCATTTGGTCAAAACCACCGGACTGACCGGCATAAAAGCGGAACAATTTATCATCATCGCGCAAATCATAGACCAATCGGCACAATTGCCTCAGCCCAGCTTCATCAGGAGACGCCGATAGGGTTAACTGATTAAATATCGCTTCTGGCAACAAGTCTGACAATTCGATGTCAACCTCACATTGTTGTAATCTGGCAAGTTGCTGCCGTAACATCAATGTCCCCCGCGCTCGTCCTTCAAGGCTATAACCAGCAATATGTGGCGTGGCAATATCTGCTCGCTCAATCAAAGCGCTGATAGGTGTCGGCTCCCCAGCCCAGACATCCAGTGCCAATTTGATGTCCGGACGTGTCAATGCCAACTGTAACAATGCCGGATTATCAATCACATCACCTCGACTGGTATTAATTAACCAACACCCAGGCCGCAATTGAGCCAACCGCTGATGATCAAACAGATGCCAGGTTGGATAAGGCCCTTCCCGAGTTAACGGCACATGTAAACTGATAACATCACACTCATGGATTAGCTCATCCAGCTGTGTATATTGGCGTCTTGTTGACGTAGTCGAATGAGTGTCAGCTTCTGCAAGCAAGGGGTCGCACAATAAATATTCAACATGATAAGCCGCAAGACAACGCGCCAACGCAGAGCCAGTATTACCCGCGCCGACAATCCCCACTTTTTTACCTGCTAACGGCTCACGGGTTATCCCGGCCAGTTCAAGCATGGCCATAAAAGCAAACTCCCCAACAGCTGTGGCATTGCAGCCAGGGGCATGGGCAAACTCAATGCTGCGGGAAATCAGCAATTGCTGATCAATATGATCAGTTCCTATTGTGGCACTGCCAATAAAACTTAATCGATTCGCCTGCGACAGCAAGGCAGCATTAACCTGGGTCACTGAGCGGACTAACAGTACATCAGCATCAATCAAGTGCGAGGGAGAAAGGCTGCGCCCATCAACTAAACTAACCTCACCCAGTGGTTCAAACAGTTGCGATACAAAGGGCATATTTTCATCGGCAATGATTCTCATCATAATCTTGTAGGGTCATTGTTATAGTATTGTTTGTACAAATTGTAACCCAAGCGCCACACCTCATCGCAGCGATTTAGCTCACGATTTAGTGTTTTTCGATGCCGTTATCATCTTGGCTGCAGTCTCTCCCCCATGACGACAGTGCAATATCTTTACATCTTCCACACAAGGCTTACTTAAGCACCAATGATTTCATATGTAGCGGCATCCATTGCCAAATGAAGCTTGCGCCAAATCCGACGTTTTTCTTTGCCGTGCTTACGCATTTTCCATTCACCATACACTTTGAGACCCGTAGCATCGACAACAGCATACGCAACTGCACCTCTACAGGATTGCGATACTTGATGTTCACCGGCTAAGCGCGTTTACTGATACAGCTGTAATCAGGGTCAGTTAACGATATCTTCATCAGTTAAAACAGGGAATTGATAAACCCTTCTGTCGCAGGCAAAGACAGCTTAAAATCCCTGTGGGCATCAAAGCTGTTTTAATAGCAGTGTCGCTGAATTGAGATATTCGGCCATGTCTGCCGAGATGCTGCGTGCAATGGCAAGTGTTGATGACTGCTTCGTTCAACCAACAAGTGACCGTTTCACGGTTAATCAATGTCTGATTGTATTGCTTCCAATTGGTGATTTTGCGCTTTGACTTACCTATGACATTGACCGAAAACCTACTTTGCAAGATCAGATAATGGAGAGACAAAAAAGTTCCGCATATATTTAGGCTACAACGCCGATAAACGCACTCAAATATCGATATAAAATAACAAGGTAATGAAAAGATGCACGTAAAGGTAGGAAATTGAATTGTTCTTGAATTCAGATAATAAGTGCACCACTCATGGTTAAACGGTAAGAAGAGATCAACTGCCTGTAGGTGGTACTCTATCGTCGCCAAACAAATAGAAGTCATTACCATGAGTTACAAGCAGTTGATCGAAGGGCAACGATACCAGATCGAAGCCTACCTACGCGAGGGCTTCAGCTATCGAGCAATCGGCAAACGCTTAAAAGTGAGCCACAGCACGGTGAGTAGAGAGGTTCGTCGTAACCGTATTCGTGACAATCATTATTTGCCTGAAGTTGCACAGGCCAAGACAGTTAAGCGCCGCTGCCAGGCTGCCAAAAATCGAGTGTCTGTAACGACCGTCACTTTCGTTGAGTTCGGACTGAAGCAAAAGTGGAGTCCAGAACAAATCGCGGGCGTAGGTCAACTTATCGGTTACCCTGTCAGTCATGCATGGATTTATGGCTTTGTTCAGCAGGACAAGCAGCGTGGCGGAAAGCTCTATAAAGCGCTGAGACGCGGTCATCGTAAATACCGCAAAGGCTGTCGTGCGAAACGGGTTATCATTCCAAATCGCATAGGTATTGAACACCGGCCGGCAGTTGTCGACGAAAAAGCACGATTAGGTGATTGGGAAGCCGATACGGTGTTGGGAAAACAAGGCACTGGCGCTATAGTCAGTTTGGTTGAACGCAAAAGCAAACTGTATCTAATCCGTAAAGTGCCCGCCAAAAGCGCAGCCGATGTGAGCCGAGCCATGATAGGCATGCTTTGGCGGTATCGCAGTCACGTTCACACTATCACAGCGGACAATGGCAGCGAGTTCTGTGACCATCAAAAGGTTGCACAAGCACTGAAGGTAGATATCTATTTCGCCAACCCATACTCATCATGGGAACGTGGGTTGAATGAGAATTTCAATGGTCTGTTGCGGCAGTATATCCGCAAGGGAACTGATTTACGCACGGTAACGGATAAGCAAATTGCTGACATCGAACGAGCACTTAACTCACGTCCGAGAAAGTGCCTTGGTTTCAAACAGCCTGCTGTAGTATTCGATGAATTACGAAAAGCAGCTTAATGAAGCGAGTGGTGCACTTCGGGGTTGAATGCGCGTCTTATTCTATAAAAAAAATTAAACAACTTATAATTGATAGAAAACTTGCTAATGAATCGGAAATACAAGGGGTTGATCTTTCTGACATTGATTTTTTAGAATCTAAGTTTTGTATTCATATTCCAGATTTTTATAAAGAATTTTTGATCACATTAGGGCGCTGCGGTGGTGTTTTAGCTCGTAAACAAATATTTTTATTTCAAGACCTAATGTACATAAAAACACTGTTTGATGAAATGCTAAATGACGATGAAATAGACTTAACACTTCCCCCTGCATCATTATTAGTTTTTAATTTTGAGTCAACTTTTGACTATATTATTTGCAATGTTAATAAGAAAGATCCCGTTGTATATCGTATAGACTTACATACAGATTCAGGCATTTCACAAACCAAACTATATGATAATTTTTCTGATTATCTACATAACCTTGTCATGACAACTGGAGTTAAGACTCTTCCATCAGCATTCCATGTGAATAAAGATGGGAAAATTATATCCGACAACTAATGAAATATAACATTCATCAAATGTAAAAGTAATATTCTAGATATTATAGCGTAAAACCTATCCTCGCGAATTCAAGCTCCTAATAGATTTTTTAGATTAATGTGTTGCTCATTAGAAACTGATCGAAGTGAGCAATATATCACCACAAACATTTGATGTCTTTTTTTGTTTATTGTCTCTGCCAAATACGTAGCTATCTATTTGAAGAAAGAATGCTTATTATAAACTGAAAACAAAGAGGCTATCGATATTTTCATCGATCGTAACGATAGTGTTTCTCAATATAAGAAAAGCATTTTGAAACGTTTAGTTAAAAGAAATGAAGTATGGATAAACAAGTTTTGACACTAAATAGATAGAAAAATAAATAAAAGTGTTTTCCAATTTAATATTATATAGTGATTAATTGCTAATGAAATACAGATATAATGCTGAAATTCAGATAAATGTAGACTTCGATTTAAGTCAAACTATTTATAAATTAAACGAAGTTGCTAATGTGTTAGAGAGTTTATTTCGTGGGTTTATTTTTGAAAATGATAATGGTGAAAGATTTGATGAAGCGCCAGCATTTGTTGCGATTCTTGATGGAATAGAACTTATCTTAATGGGCCCCCCAGATGACGTATATGAAGTGTATGACGAAATTGAAAATGCCAACTTTTTTTGTTTCAGCATGAAGACTAAATCCCCAATTGATTTAGAAACGTATAAGCAATATAACTCCAAAGTTTTAAATTTTTTACTAAATGAGGAGTTGAAATCAGATAATGGAATCTTTATTGATGTGACATTTGACTTGATTAATTTCATTAATAACAATTCCAACCTAAAATGCGAGCAACTTACTTAACGAAAATAGGTAACAACTAAATATTGTTGTCAACATTTTTTATAAATCAACACATGTCGGGGATATAAATTTTGAAGATGTGATAAGACTACTTTCAATTAAAACCTGAAAATAAATACCGTATCTAACAGCTACTACATCTATTAACGCGCGTATTGTTGCAAACCTTTACTTTCATCGCCAAAATTAATACCGCTTTTATGTTCTCAAAATCTCAGTACCGATTAACGCAGTATAATGGCTTTGGTTTTACAATCATAAATCCCCTTCAAAGCCAATAACGGCTGACCATCACTGATAGCAGTTAAACCTCTACTTTTCACACAGTAAAAAAGGGAAGCTAAGCTTCCCTTTTAAAATAAATACAAGTGTTGTCGTATCAGACAGCCAAATATGCTTAACGGTATTTTTTCAGCACTAACGTGGCATTAGTACCACCGAAACCAAAACTGTTACTCATGACTGTGTTTAATTCTTTTTCTTCAAACTCAGTCACAATTGGCAATCCTTGCGCATTTTCATCTAGCGTTTCAATATTGATACTTGGAGCAATGAAGTTATTGGTCAGCATCAAGGTTGAATAAATTGCTTCATGCACGCCAGCAGCGCCTAAGGCATGACCAGTCATAGACTTAGTTGAGGCAATGGCTGGCATCTTGTCACCGAAAACTTCTTTCAGCGCTTCCAGCTCACGCACATCACCCACAGGTGTTGAGGTACCATGCGTGTTGACATAATCAATCTCACCTTCAACATCCGCCAGAGCCTGTTGCATACAACGCACTGCGCCTTCTCCAGAAGGTGCAACCATGTCATAACCATCAGATGATGCGCCATAACCAATAATTTCTGCATAAATTTTCGCGCCGCGAGCCAAAGCATGTTCCAACTCTTCGACGACAACAATGCCACCACCTGCTGACATCACAAAACCATCACGGTTAGCATCATAAGGACGAGAGGCTTGCTGTGGGGTGTCGTTGTACTTGGTAGACAATGCGCCCATAGCATCAAAGCCCATGGCCAAAGTCCAATCTAGCTCTTCTGCACCACCGGCAAACACCATGTCTTGCTTACCCAGCTGAATTAATTCAGCGGCGTGACCAATACAGTGGGCACTGGTCGCACAAGCAGAACTGATGGAATAGTTAACACCTTTGATTTTAAACGGTGTTGCCAAACAGGCACTGGTGGTACTGGCCATAATGCGTGGCACAATATAAGGGCCAACCCGTTTCACACCTTTAGCGCGCAGCGTATCGGCAGCCTGTACCTGGTTAGAAGAAGATGCACCGCCTGAACCGACAACCAAACCAACCCGAGGATCAGAATATTGGCTCTCTTCCAGCTCAGCATCAGCAATTGCTTCTTGCATCGCCAGATAAGCATAGGCTGCGGCATCACCCATAAAGCGCAGCGCTTTACGGTCAATTAAATCGGCAGGATTAAGTTTGATATCACCCCACACCTGACTGCGCAGTTTCATCTCTTCAAACTGCTCAGAGTGAGTCACACCACTGCGCCCGGCTTTCAGTGATTCAATCACTTCGTTTTTGTTATTACCGATGCTCGAAACAATACCCATTCCGGTGATTACGACTCTTTTCATTGTTTACTATCCATTCCGTAATTGTCAGGACCAAAAAATCAACTGACCCAATACTACCCCTTTAATTGAGGCCAAGTGGTCAGCTTTCCATAAACAGGGGTAAAATAATGCCCACTGAAGACACCGGAGTAAATGACTTTACCCCGCCAGCAGGGAAACTCAGCCAAAATGTCGACGATTCAGTCTCAAATTCCAGCAAAGCTGTTACATTCTGTCGCCAATTACCCGGCAACAGGTAACATTTTATCCTGCATCCTACTCTGCCGCAGCGATTTTATCCTGCTAACGCAATTGCGCCATTTGGCCACGGCAAAGCGAAAAATTCACCTGCACTGCTTCTGCCAATCCCAACCCAACTGGTCATGGTTGCGCCAAGAGGGATTTGATTTCTTTCCCCTCGATGGCGACATTGCCCAAGGGGCCAGTCAACACTTGGTGATCGAACAGGGCTTCAACCTGACCCTCACGATTGATAGTACTCTGATGGCCATCAGGGCATTTGAGCAACCTACGCCACCCGATTTTATCTGGTTAGCACCGGACTGCTGTGATTGGCTGCTACATGCTCACCAAGATACTGCTCAACCTGTCTTTAAGGCCATAAATACGCTGCGCCAAGGCAATATGAGCACTATCTCTAAGGCTGGTTTTAATGGATCATTGTCGAATAAGCCGCGTCTGAATACATTGTCCACCACAGATATTGAATCAGCCCAACAAATGCCGCAGTGTTGGCACCCAACACTCGATGCACAATTACAACAGGCACTGGCTAATACCACTAACGCAGAAGATTCCCGGGCGACCTTATCGTCGCAATGCCTACCCAGTACCCCATCTCGCGATATCAATGACAATACGCACCCTATTGCTATTATTGGCGGCGGTATTGCCACTGCCGCGCTATGCCTGTCACTGGCTGAGCGAAGTCTCAGCGAAGCTCATCGACAGGTAACGATTTTTTGTCAGGATGCCCAATTTGCCATGGGCGCATCGGGCAACCGTCAAGGGGCGTTGTATCCACTACTCAGTGCCGATCACAATCCATTAAGTCAATTTTATCTGCAAGCGTTTGCCTTCAGCGCCATGCGATTACATTCACTGGCAACCCAAGGCCACCATATTGCCCATGATTTTTGTGGTGTACTACAAACTCCTTATGATGCCCAAAGCCTAGACAAACTGACTCGACTGGCAGAGCGCCCCTGGCCTGCAACCGTCCTAAACTGGGCTGATATTGAATGTGCCCAAAAACGGGCAGCACTCACTTTAGATACCGGAGGAATTTTTTATCCCCGGGGCGCTTGGGTTAGCCCTGCGCAATACGCCGATGCCATGTTGGCCCAAGCGGCCAAACAGTTGACAATCACCCCCCATATGCAAAAACGCATTGTTACTTTGCAACAGCAAGACGGGCATTGGTGGCTGCAGGATCAACAAGGGCAGCAATTTGGCCCATTTGCGCAAGTGATTTTGGCTAATGGCAGTGAGCTGACCGCATTTCCCCAAACCCAAGCCCTGCCTTTGAGTCCATTTCGAGGTCAAGTCAGCCATATTCCTGCTCAAGGGGCACTGGCTGAGCTCAATTGTGTATTGTGCGCTGAAGGTTATTTAACCCCGGCACAATCTGGCAATCACTGTCTCGGAGCCAGTTATGTGAAAGGCTGTAAAGAACTAAGCTTTAGCGTGCAGGAGCAACAAGATAATGCCGCACGTTTCATACGTGACTATCCGGCGCAGCCTTGGCTGGCCGATATTGATATCAGCGCTAATGATGCCAGAGTCGGGGTACGCATGGTTAGCCGGGATCATTTCCCGATGGCGGGCAATGCACCAGACACAGAGCGTCTGGCTGAGCTGGCCGCCCATTATCAACACGATGCGGCATATTGGCAGCACAATGGGATCCCAAGTTATGGCGGACTTTACCTACTCGGTGGGCTTGGTAGCCGCGGCATCTGCTCAGCGCCGCTTACAGCGGATATTCTTGCCGCGCAAATACTGCAGCAACCCGCGCCTGTTAATCAGGATATATTGGCGCGACTCAGTCCTGGAAGAATGTGGCTCAGAAAACTGATTAAAGGCCGTCCGATTCAGCTAAGCCCTGAGGGAATATAGTCCTTTAACAGCGCGTTACGGATACTGAGACAAATAAGCAAGAATCACCAGACCCAATTTGCCCGGCATTGCGTTGTGATTAAGCCTTTAGCGTACTATCACCAGTGATAAAATAGGGAATAAGAAACAAGGAACGTAGGCAAGTTTGCGTCGCATGATGGCGGTGATCTGACAGGAGAAAACAAGCACTATCTGCATCAAACAACACGCGGTGCCATATAGCCCCGCGTATTGTTTATACCGCCATTATCTGCAACCGCTTACTGCGACCGCTTGCGGCTCACGCATAGACGGGAGGTCATATTTTCGCGCTAATATTGAGCACGCAATCTCTCACTCGCAATAATGAGATTATCGTAATAATCAAGCAATAATAGCACTACGCAGAGTATGCCAAGCCTGCTCTACCAAACGGTAGTCATGGTCTTCCAACTCACGGGTGGCTTGCCCCAGACAAGCCTGCATACGTTGATCCAGCGCTGCCATATCCGTCTGGCCATCATGCTCCATTTCGCTCAACACGACCGCGAAATGCCCCTGCAGATAACCACTGGCAAACAGGGCATCATCATCCCCATCGGCCACTATGGTGCTAATCCATTGATCCAGTGTCTGTTCGTACTTCTCTAACATGATCTCTCCGTTTATTCTGCCGTGCAGGCATCATTCTGGCTCGACACCATATCAGGATTAGCAACCTGATACATAACATAATCACGGTATCCAGTGATTATGCGGTAATAACCGCTCAAAGCCTGGTCAAGCGCCGGGTCGCCACTGTCACTGATAAGAGGCCGTCCACCCAAGGCTTTCAACTTGGTTTTGGTGGCAACAATCAGAATATTTTCTCGACCAATACGGTGAATAAGCTCGGCAGACAACTGCTGATTCCCACGACCGAAAACATGCCCCTGACCGCCGATAAGCGTGATCACCAACTTTACCGTCTGTCCCGCTGTTGCCGCTAACAGTTCAGTGGCCGTCATATCGCGGCCAACTAAGCTATGGTGCTGCACCAGATCAACCCCCAACAGGGTGTTATCCAATCTAAGCTCTGCCATCACTGCGGCCACAGTGCTGCCAGAGCCCATAATATACAGCTCATCTTCCATCTGACTGACCACCTCAGCCGCAATGTCAGCCAGCACCAGCTCATCCACTTCCCGACCACCCATTTTTACCGCTTGAACATAAGCCGGTGCGGCCGGTACCGTCATCTCACCATAACGCCTTGCCCGCACTTCACCGCGGCGAAATGCCTCTTCATCAATATCCATCACATCGGCGGTCATTAAACTGACCAATTCTCGACTTAACAACATCTTGACGACCTGCCCAGCGGCAACAGGCGTCACAGCATACACACCGGAGTGAATTTTTACCCCGGCCGGCACCCCCAGCACAGGAATCGTCTCATCCAATTCGGCGCAAATATCCCTCGCAGTTCCATCCCCGCCAGCAAACAGCAGTAAATCGACCCGCTCCGCATCAGGCAATTGATTAATGGCTTGGATAAACGACCGCGTATCATCAGCGCTGCTGGGCGTTTCACTCTGATGGATAACCTGAGTCTCAAATCCCATCTCCCGAGCCAGATGCGCCCCCAGCGCGCCACTGCCAGTCACAATACATAAACGCGCTGCCAGTGGTTGTAGCTGCGTCAGCGCCTGCTGCATCCTGATGGTTGCCATCGGCTCAGCCCCAAGGGATAATGCCTTTTGTGCCATTCCATCACTGCCCTTCAGTGCAACACTGCCTCCCAGGCCTGCCATGGGGTTAATCAATACTGCCAAACGAAATTGCTGCATCTGCTTCCCTGATCCACGTTTAGTATGATGTTGCTAGGCCACCATGTAATAGCATCGATGACTTAACCCATCTTGAATAAGCGTTCATCTTTAATCTCGCTCTTGAGCTGAAAACTTACCTTTGCCGGTGCTATCAAGCATGATGTTGGGGTAAATCGCCCTATGGCATTTCTGCTTACAACGGCGCAACAGCTTGGCGCCTAAACAAACGGCGGCATTGCGCAGCACTGCCTGGAATCGCCAGCACAGCGAACATGGACAGCATGGCGCAACCGGCGGCAAACACCCAGGTCCAAACCGCACCACTGCCATCTCCCCACAGATAACCGCAAATCCAGATCCCCAGCGCACCGCCCAACCCAAACCCCAAGCTGGCATACAACGCCTGTCCCTGACTTTGATGATCCCGGTCAAAATGTTGATGAACAAACTGAATTGAAGCGGCATGCACTAAGCCAAAGGTAAAGGCATGTAATAGCTGACTGATACCGATAAGCAGCAGATGTTCTACGCCGTAGGCCATCATCAACCAGCGTACTACGGTCAAGCATAAACTGAGCACCATCAATGGCATTGCACCAAAGCGTTGCAAAAGCCGAGGAGCGAACATAAACATAATAATTTCAGCCACCACCCCCAGCGCGACCAAAACCCCGGCCAAGGACTCGCTGTAACCATATTGCTTAAGGTACAGCACAAAAAAACCGTAAAACGGCCCGGCGCTCATCTGCAGTAACATGGCTGAAATAAAAAACCAGATAATGGCAGGTTGCCATAACTTCTGCCCCGCCGGTGCCGCAGCCGGCCGCCGCGCCGCTTTCAATGGCAGAGAGGACAACAACATGCCGATAAACAGTAACATGCCTAGATAAGGCACTACCTGAGGGCCAATATATTGCACCGCAACGCCACCGCCCACGACCAAGCAGATATAGCCAACGCTACCCCAACTGCGGATAGCCCCATAGCGGGTCGCATTCTCCCCTAAGGTATCTAAGGTGATCACTTCCAGCTGGGCTAAAATGGCATTCCAAAAGAAGGTATAAATCATCAGGCTGACAGCCAGATAAACAAAACTGCCGTCAACAAAAAAACTGGTGTAACTGAGCATGGCAGCTGCGGCGCCAAGCTTGACCAACTCAACTCGCATCCCGGTTCGGTCGGCCACCCGGGCCCAGACATTCGGGGCGATAATGCGCGTGCCCATTAAAATCGCCAGTAATAGGCCAATTTCTTGCGGGTTAAACCCTCGGCTTTGAAAAAACACCCCAAGATAGGGCACCATGATGCCCAAAATAGCAAAGAAAAAGAAATAACAGGCCCGCAGCCAGTTAAGTTGCTGCGCCGCCGGGGCAATACTGCTGTCAGAAATGACATCATCCATGATTATTTGCTCACTTACCGGCTCACTCAGCCATACCTAATATCGGGGTCGTGCATTGTACTTGCTGATTTTGTGCCCGATGGCGCAACAGGTGATCCATCAGTACAATCGCCAGCATGGCTTCAGCAATTGGCACCGCCCGGATCCCGACACAGGGATCATGTCTCCCCTTAGTCACCACTTCTGTCTGCTGGCCGGTTACATCTATACTGTCGCCGGGCACACTGATACTGGATGTCGGTTTTAGCGCCATATGTGCCACAATCGGCTGACCGGATGAAATACCGCCCAGCACCCCACCAGCATGATTAGAGCTAAACCCAGCGGGTGTCATCAGATCTCGATGTTGTGAGCCGGTTTGCGTTACCACGTCAAAACCATCACCGATTTCCACACCTTTGACCGCATTAATGCCCATCAAGGCATGGGCAATATCAGCATCCAGCCGATCAAATACCGGCTCGCCCAAGCCAACTGGCACATTCGTGGCGACCACAGAGACTTTAGCCCCAACAGAGTCACCGGACTTTTTCAGCGCGCGCATATATTCATCCAGCGCCTCGAGTTTACTGGCATCAGGAAAGAAAAATGCATTGCGTTCAATCTCATCCCAATCCACTTGCTCGGCACAAATGGGCCCCAATTGGGACAAATAAGCGCGGATCTCAATACCATGGATTTGCTGCAGGTATTTTTTAGCCACAGCGCCTGCGGCCACACGCATGGCCGTTTCCCGGGCAGAAGCCCGCCCGCCGCCACGGTAATCCCGCAGGCCATATTTTTGCTGGTAGGTATAATCGGCATGCCCCGGACGGAACACGTCTTTAATATTGGAATAATCCTGACTGCGCTGATCTGTGTTTTCAATCAGCAAGCCTATCGCTGTGCCTGTGGTTTTACCGTCAAAGACTCCGGAAAGAATACGCACAGCATCTGCTTCCCGCCGGGCGGTGGTGTAGCGCGAAGTGCCCGGTCTGCGCCGGTCTAAATCATGCTGCATATCTTCTGCAGTCAATGCCAGCCCCGGCGGACAGCCATCAATAATACACCCCAGTGCCACACCATGACTTTCCCCAAAGGTGGTCACAACAAAATTCTGTCCGATACTATTTCCTGACATTCCAGTGTCTATCCTCTTGTTATTCGGCTAAATATTATTCCGACAGCCATTATCTGGCCAAGTGTTTTCTGACGCGCTACCGCGCAATATTGTAATTAGAGCCAATACGCAGCAATGGCGTAAGGTAAAGCAGTACAATGCCGCTAGACACAGCCCTATCAATATGTTATCACCCTGTCGGTTTTGTATTGCCCATACCATTAGCTGTGCTTGTCTATGACCAATACAAAACCGGCGGCCTAAGCCGCCGGTTGATGCTGTTAATCTCTGTCCTTGTAAATGGCAAACAAGGATTCATTTTCCAGCAACTGATCACGGGTCAAAACAAAGACGCCGTCACCACCATTTTCGAAGCTAACCCAAGTGAAAGGTACTTCGGGGAATTGCTCCATCAGATGCACCATGGAGTTACCCACTTCCACCACCAGCACACCTTCTTCGGTCAGGTAGTCCGCCGCGTTGGCCAAAATACGCTTGGTAATATCCAATCCATCACGGCCTGAGGCAAGCCCCAACGCAGGTTCATGGTGATATTCCTGTGGCATATCATCAATGTCTTCCTGATCCACATAAGGTGGATTGGAAACAATCAGATCATACTGCGGGCCTTTAGGAATGGCGCTGAATAAATCAGACTGCATCGGGAAGACCCGATCCATCACCCCAAGATTTTCCACGTTGATTTGGGCCACTTCCAGCGCATCATCACTGATATCCAGCGCATCGACTTCGGCATCTTCAAATTCATAAGCACAAGCAATGGCGATACAGCCGCTACCGGTACACAGATCCAACACCCGGTTAACCTGGCGGTTATACAACCAAGGCGCAAACCCATTGCCAATCATTTCACCGATAGGTGAGCGTGGTACCAATACCCGCTCATCGACATAAAAGTCCAATCCCGCAAAACGCGCGACATTGGTCAAATATGGCACAGGCAAACGTTCACGTACCCGACGGATAATCAGGTCAACAATCTTATGTTTTTCACTGCTGGTCAGGTTGGCATTGACCACCTGCTGTCCCAGCTCATCAGGCAGATGCAGGGCGTGCAGTACCAGCGCGACAGCTTCATCCCACGCATTATCTGTCCCATGGCCATAATAAATACCGGCATCATTAAAACGGCTCACTGCCCAACGCAGCATATCGCCGATGGTTTTCAGCTCAGTAACGGCTTCATCTACAAAGATCTTGTCCAAAATAGGCTCCAGCAAAAATTACCCGAGCTATTGTAACTGAACTCAGGCCATGATCCACTGCCCAACGGTGAGACTTTCCGCGGAATTTCATCACGGATAACTCACACTAACAGCTTTTTTGCGATAAAATGCTGCTATGAATGCCAAAAACACCAAAGACATACCTGAAACCTTTGCCGAGCTGGTTGGTGATATCAAGCCATTACAGCAAGACCGCCGGCATTTTGGTACACCGCTGAAAACCAAAGTTGAAATGGTTGAAAAAGCCGTTCAGGTAGAGTCAGATAGCTATTTTTCGGACACTTACCAGCCATTATTGCCCAGTGATGGGCCCATGCGCTGGCTAAGAGCAGATATCAACAGCCTGGAGTTAAAACGTCTGCGGCGGGGTGACTATGTGCCTGATTTACTGCTGGATCTGCACGGCTACCGTCAAAGCGAAGCCAAGCTCGAAATTGCCGCCCTGCTCCATGCCTGTATCAAACAGCACAGTCAATGTTGCTGCATTATGCACGGTTATGGCACCGGCATCTTAAAGCAACAAGTGCCCATGTGGTTGGCACAACACCCTCAGGTCAAAGCCTTCCATCAGGCATCCAGAGAATGGGGTAGTGATGCCGCATTACTTGTGCTGGTGGATATTGGTGAGCATCCCCATCGCCGTTAAGCGGTCTCCAACACCGGTATAGGCATAAACACAATGGCGATACTTCATATCGCCATTAAACGCCAAGCAATAAAAAGGCAAGCCTGTAATGCTTGCCTTAATTTATCTCGCTAACTCGTCCAATCCTATTTTACCCTTGTCGCCAAGCTCTGCATCCCTCAAGCATGGGTCAATAAAGTGTGAGGGGACTGCAATGACTCTAGCGATATTTTATCATCGGTCACGCAAAGCTGCGCTATGGCAGAGGTAGCAAATAGCGGCGGTTCAATCCCAGGGGTTAATTCACTTACTAGGTAACCCAATAGCGGCATATGGGAAATCACCAGTACCCGTTGTGCTTGACACTGGGCAGCATAAGCTAAGATCAGCTGAGCGGCGACTTCTGCATCGGCGGATGGCACTAGTTCATCCAAGACTAACCATTTTCCCGGCTCGGCAAATTCACAACTCAATTGTTGCCAAGTCTGCTGCACCCGCAGATAAGGGCTGACCAGAACTAAATCAAATCCGCTCACCCGCTCAGCCAACCAATGACTCATTTGACTGGTCTGTTGCCGCCCAACGGCCGTCAACACCCGCTCCCGATCCGATGCAGCCTCATAGCTTGCTTCACCGTGCCTCATTAAAAACAGCTGCATACTTTACTCGCGATGTTATTGTTATTCATTCCACTTCGATTGTATCGCCAAAGCGGTAGGGAACAAACTATCGTAAGGTGAATCTTTCATCAACAGCACAGAGTATGTTTGCCAAAGCGGTTTTGCCGCCTCAATATATAGCCATACCTAATGAATGGAGTCGGCCTTTGTCCTGCCCAGTAACCAGCCCTAATGATCCACGCCAATATCGCTGCCTAACCCTGCCAAATGCCCTGCGGGTATTACTGGTGAGCGATCCCCAAGCCACACAAGCCGCCGCATCTATGGCCGTCAATGTTGGCCATTTTGATGATCCGCAGCAGCGCCCCGGCATGGCGCATTTTCTTGAACATATGCTGTTTCTTGGCACAGATAAATTTCCAGATTCAGGGGAATATCATGCCTTTATCAATCGCCATGGCGGTAGCAATAATGCTTGGACTGGTACTGAGCATACCAATTTCTTCTATGCTATAGACGCTGAAGTATTTGCCGAGTCACTGGACAGATTCAGTCAATTTTTTATCGCCCCTCGATTTAATCTGGAGTTAGTTGACCGGGAGCGACAAGCCATTGAGTCCGAGTTCAGCCTCAAGCTAAAAGATGATATCCGCCGTATCTATCAAGTGCAGAAAGAAACGGTGAATCCCAACCATCCGTTTGCCAAATTTTCCGTGGGCAACCTGCAAACCTTAGGCGGAGATAAAGCCACCCTGCGCGATGAGCTGATCGCATTTTACCAAAGCCATTACAGCGCCAACCTTATGACCTTGTGTTTGGTCGCCCCGCTGTCATTAGATGAAATGGCGCAATTAGCCCAGACCTATTTTGCGCCTATCCGCAATCATCAGCTCAGTAAATGTTATCCGGACACGCCGCTATACCGGGACAGTGAGCTAACACGCTTTATCACCATTACGCCACTGAAAACACAAAAACGCCTTACCGTCAGTTTCTTACTGCCACCCGTCGATCAGTTCTATCATAATAAACCCCTGACCTTTATCAGCCATTTACTGGGAGATGAAGGTAAAGGCAGCTTACTGGCGCAGCTTAAAGATGCCGGCCTTGCATCCGGACTCTCAGCCGGTGGAGGTATTAATGGCTATAACTTCAAAGAATATTGCATCAGTGTGCAGCTTACCGATGCCGGACTGTCACAAACTGACAATATCGTGGCGGACATTTTCCGCTATATCCGCTTAATCGAAACACAAGGCCTTGAAAACTGGCGCTATCAAGAGCGGGCCAATTTGCTGAAACTGGCCTTTAAATTCCAGGAACAAATCAAAACGTTAGATCTGGCCAGCCACCTTAGTATCAATATGCAACATTACCCCGATAACGATCTGCTGCTGGGTGATTACCGTATGGATGGACTGGATAAAGCCCAGTGCCAACAACTGCTGGCACTAATGAATCCAGATAATATGCGCCTGCAATTGGTTGCCCCCGGCCTAGCAACAGAGCAGCAAGCACCTTGGTATCACACGCCGTATGCAGTAGCACCATTAACCACAGAGCAGCTAACCTTGTGGCGCAACGCCCAACCACTGCCAAACCAGCAACTTCCAGCCGCCAACCCCTTTATTATTGCTGATGCCTGCGTGCGAGATATCACAGATGATCAGCATAAACCTGTTGTTGTTGCTGAAGGTAAAGGCTATCGCATCTGGCATAAACAGGATAAAGAGTTTCGGGTACCCAAAGGCCATATGTTCCTGTCACTGGATTCGGCCAAAGCCGCTGCCACAGCAAAGGACGCAGCACTGACCCGGCTATATGTCGAGCTGCTGCTGGATTACTTAACGGAATTTACCTATCCGGCAGAAGTAGCGGGGCTAAATTACAATATTTATCCGCATCAGGGCGGACTGACTCTACATCTGGCTGGCTTTACCGGCAATCAAGAAAAATTGCTGGCGCTAATTATTGAAAAAGCCCGCGAGCGACAATTTACCCAAGAGCGCTTTGACGATATCAAACAGCAAATGCTACAAAGCTGGGGCAATGTCGCTAAAGCAAAACCTATCTCTCAACTGTTCACCAGTTTAAGTGTCACGCTGCAAAAACGCAGTTATGAACCGATGCGGATGGCCGAATGCCTGAGCAATGTCACCTTAGATGAACTGCACGATCATGTGCGGGGTTTTTACGAAAAAGTGCACTTAGAAGGTTTAATCTACGGCGATTGCTTAGCAGAAGAAGCACGCCATCTGGCTCACCGGCTGGATCAGATTCTGGCACTGGTATCATCTCCCAGTGATGAATCAGCAAGGCAACTGGTAGATATGCGTGGTAAAGGCACCTTGCTGCGGGAGCTAGACATTCAACATCCAGATAGCGCCATTATTGTCTATTACCAGTGCGCCACAACCTCACCTAAAGATATGGCGCTGTTCAGCCTGCTGAACCACACCATGTCATCCAGTTTTTTCCACCAGCTCAGAACGCAACAGCAACTGGGTTACATGGTTGGCACAGGTTACCTGCCACTGCATCGGCACCCGGGAATGATTTTTTATATCCAGTCGCCCACCACAGGACCATTGCAATTACTGCAGGCGATTGATGAATTTATTGCCGACTTTAATTATGCGGTGATGCAAATCACCAAAGAGCAGTGGGACAGCACCAAAAAAGGACTGATTCAACAAGTTACCGAGCATGACGCCAACTTAAAGACCCGCAGCCAGCGCTACTGGGCCAGTATTGGCAATAAGGATTATCAGTTTGATCAACGGGAAAAAGTGGTCGCAGAAATTGCCACCATTGAGCGGGCTGAATTACTGCAGTTTATGATGACTCACCTGCGCACCAAACATGCTGATCGTCTCGTGCTGTTCAGCCAAGGAGAACAACACCAACAGCTTGAGCCATTGCAATCCGACAATATGATCACTGATTTACGCCAGTTTAAACAGCAGGCCAATCAGTTCCTGCTTTAAATTATTGCCATCTAATAAGGCCAACCATCAGCCCTTGGAAATATTTCCGAGGG
This sequence comes from Shewanella sp. NFH-SH190041, assembly GCF_024363255.1. Taxonomy (NCBI): domain Bacteria; kingdom Pseudomonadati; phylum Pseudomonadota; class Gammaproteobacteria; order Alteromonadales; family Shewanellaceae; genus Shewanella; species Shewanella sp. NFH-SH190041. The sequence continues at coordinate 1,533,130 of NZ_AP026070.1, read as the reverse complement.
CTGAATCATCGGCTAATTGAGCTAATGCTTACCTTGGATAAAACTGAGTTTGATCAGTCGCCATCTGTTGTAAAAGCTCACAAGACGCAAAACGCTCACCTAATGTTTGCCGGTACAGCTCCAACTCTTCGACCAATGCTTTAGCTCCTAAACTGTCCATATAGCGGAACGGCCCGCCCCGAAATGGCGGGAACCCGATACCAAACAGCGCGCCAATATCACCATCCCGTGGGCTTGCAATAATGCCCTCTTCCAGACATCGGGCAGCCTCATTGAGCATCTGCACCATACAACGTCGCGCAATCAACGATTCATCAACACTGTCCCGGGGCATAATACCCAGTACCCGGTAGACAGATCCATCCACTTTCTTGCCTTTTTTCGGGGCGCCTTTGCCATACAGATAAAAGCCTTTACTATTTTTTCGACCGCGGCGATCATCTGCCAATAGCGCATCAAAAGCCTTAGGCGCAGCAAAGCGACTACCCAGCTCCTGCTCTAGAATCGGCGCAATTTTGGCCCCCACATCAATCCCCACTTCATCGAGCAAGGTAATCGGCCCCACGGGAAAACCAAATTTAACCAGTGCCCGGTCAAGACTTTCAACACTCTGACCTTCCAACAACCATTGTGCCGCCTCATTCATATACAGCGCCAAAATACGATTGACATAAAACCCGGCACAATCCTGGACCACAATGGGCGTTTTCCCCTGCTTGCGGGCAAATGCCACTGTAGTGGCAATCGTTTGTGGGGATGTGTGTTGGTGGGCAATCACTTCCACCAACGGCATCTTATCAACCGGTGAAAAGTAGTGCAGACCAATCACGTTTTCAGGGCGGCTGGCCGCTTGAGCAATCTGAGTGATCGGCAGTGATGATGTATTGGAGGCAAAAATAGTTTCTGGATGACATTCCCGCTCAATGTCCCGCACCATTTGATGTTTCAATGCTAAATCTTCAAATACCGCTTCCACCACAATATCGGCATCTTTCACCCCTTGATATTCCGTGGTCGTGGTCATTAATGCCATCAAGCTGTCCCGCTCGGCTGCGCGCATATGTCGCCGACGTACCTTTTTGTCCAGCAAACGGTAAGCATAAGCCAAGGCATGAGACAGGCCGGTTTCATTAATATCTTTCACCCGCACTGGCACTTTAGCTTTAGTGCTAGTGACAGAAGCAATACCGCCCCCCATCAAGCCACCGCCAAGCACCACAGCTTTACGGACAGCTTTTGGTTGCACCTCGCCAGCCCCCGTCTCTTTTTTCATTTCGTTCATGGCAAAAAAGACCGCCCGCATAGCGCGGGACTCAGGCGTCATCACTAGCGAGGCAAAAGATTCTGTTTCCAGTGCTAATCCCTGCTCCATGCCGCTATTCATGCCTTGTCTGACACAATCAATAATCTTCTCGGGCGCCGGATAATTCCCTTGGGTTTGCGCCATGACCTGAGCGGCTGCGCGCTGATAAATAATATTGCGCCCCATGGCTGTTGCTTCGAGTAACTTTGCAGGCAAAGGCTGCTTCAACGGACGACCCGACCGAGGGCTGATCCCGCGTTTAGCCATAGCAACAGCACTTTGCAGCAAAATTGACTTAGGCACTATATCATCCACCAGCCCCATTTTTTTAGCGGCCTTGGCCCGCACCTGTTTGCCAGTCAACATCATATCCAGTGCTGACATCACGCCGATAAGTCGAGGTAAGCGTTGAGTACCTCCTCCACCGGGCAGTAAGCCTAACTGTACTTCCGGTAGTCCCAGCAAGGTTTTACTGTCGTCACTGCAGATACGCTGATCACAGGCCAGCGCCAACTCTAACCCGCCACCCAAACAGGCACCGTGAATGGCCGCCACCACAGGGATCCCTAACCCTTGGAGCCGGGCAAAAACTTGGTGACATTGCTGTGATAAGACTTTCGCATCCGCGACAGTGTCACAGCGGTCCAACATACTGATATCCGCGCCGGCAATAAAGGAATCTGGCTTGCCAGAAATCATCACTAAACCGGTAATCCTGCTGTCGGCAGCAATATCATCCAGCATCAGGTTCACTTCAGGAATAAATTCATCCCTAAGGCTATTGATACTTTCGCCAGGAACATCAATGGTTAAAACAGCAATGCCATCATCTCGCCGAAGCAAATTAAAGGTACTTTGTGGCACTTCAGGCTGCTGTTGTTGATTAAGATCAAGCGCTGTGACTGTCATTACTCCACCTCCACAATCATGGCTGTCCCCAAACCACCAGCAGCACAGGCCGTTGCCAGGCCAGTGCCACCACCACGGCGTTTGAGCTCCCGGCAGAGCTGAGTGATCAGTCGCCCACCGGTGGCCGCAAATGGATGTCCATAAGCCAGCGAGCCCCCCTGTACATTGAACTTATCCATATCGATCTCTCCAATGGCCTGATCCCGCCCCAGTTTTTCTTGGGCAAATGTTCTGGAGGCAAACATCTTCATATTTGCCAGCGCTTGGGCCGCAAACGCTTCATGCATTTCAATCAAGGTCAGATCAGACAGTGTCATCCCGGCGCGATCTAACGCCAGCGGTGTGGCATAAGAAGGCCCCATCAGCATATCTTCATGCACATCAATGGCAGTAAAAGCATAACTGCGCAGATACCCCAACGGCTGGTACCCCAGCGCCTTAGCTCGCCCTTCACTCATCAATAACAATGCGGATGCACCATCAGTCAATGGTGTACTGTTCCCCGCGGTGACACTGCCATGCTGACGGTCAAAGACTGGCCGCAGTTTGGCATAGGATGCCAGTGTGGCATCCGGCCGCAGTGTGTTATCCCGGTCAATATAGCCCTGATAAGGCGGCACATGGGCCGTCATCACTTCCTCAGCTAACACTCCGGACTCCCAGGTATCCATTGCCAGTCGGTGGGAGCGCAGCGCCAATTCATCCTGACTTTCCCGGCTGATACCATGGCTTTTTGCCATTTGCTCTGCCGTTTGCCCCATGGTCAGGCCTGTAGTGTATTCCGCCACCGCTGGCGGTACCGGCAGTAAATCTTTAAGCCCCAGTCGCCGGGCAATCCCCAGTTTTTGTCCTAAGGTTTTCGCTTTGGTCAAATCCAACAGCGCCCGAGCCAATTTTTTCGACACACCAATAGGCAATACCGAGGCAGAATCCGCTCCCCCGGCAATACCGATATCAATATTGCCGGCCAAAATAGACTCAGCAACATTAACTGCGCTTTGAAATCCTGTGGCACAGGCACGGGTAACACTATAAGCATCGGTATGCACTGACATCCCGGTCGTCAGCACAATTTCCCGGGCAATATTGGGCGCAGCAGGCATCTGAATCACCTGCCCATAAACCAGCTGTTCAACCAATTTGCTATCCAGCTCAGTGCGGGAAATCAATTCATTCACCACCATGGCGCCCAGCTCCAGCGCACTGACGCCGTGAAAATCTGTCGCCTGCCTGGCAAAGGGCGTTCTCAGTCCGGCCACAATGGCAATCCGCTCACCATTTCCCCGGGTTAACACCTGTCTGTTACTCATCTGTTACCCTCATCCTGTGTGGGGCTATATTCCATCAATGGAATAATTCCCTGATAAATCTGACCATTAACAGGTCAGACCTTTAGAAATGTGATCTGATTCTAACTTCTTGTTACGGAGTTTTAAACACTTGTTTGCATTTTTCAATTAGCAGTGAAAGTTGCTTAATCTACCTTGCAGGTATTGCAACTTCTGTAAAGCATGGCAGTCTAATCCACCACAAAGAACAATGTGAGTGACAACATGCCCTTAAGTCGATTTCATTCCCTTCGCACTTATTTGGACCAGTTGATTTTGGGTCAGCCACTGCTGACCGAAAGTCTGCTGACCGCCCTTATCGCCGATGGCCACCTGTTAGTAGAAGGCCCACCGGGACTGGCTAAAACACGGGCGGTAAAAGCCCTATGTGATGGGGTTCAGGGGGATTTTCATCGGATCCAGTTTACGCCGGATCTATTACCGGCCGATTTAACCGGTACCGATATTTATCGAGCTCAGACCGGTAACTTCGAATTTGAAGCCGGCCCAATTTTTCATAACCTCATTTTGGCTGATGAAATCAACCGCGCCCCAGCTAAAGTGCAATCAGCACTACTGGAAGCAATGGCTGAAGGACAGGTCACGGTAGGCAAGAGCAGTTATCGTCTGCCAGAACTTTTTTTGGTGATGGCAACCCAAAACCCGCTGGAAAATGAAGGAACTTACCCACTACCAGAAGCTCAGCTGGATCGTTTTTTGATGCACTTGAATCTGGATTACCCGAGCGCTGAAACGGAGTTAGCCATCCTGCGACTATCACGTAATGAGGCGCTACATACTGAGCCGGTGACCGTCGAGCCCATTACCCAGGAAGAGATTTTTGCTGCCCGTAAAGCGGCACTGGAAATCTACCTGGCACAACCACTGGAGCGCTATATTGTCGAGCTGGTGATGGCCACCCGTCAGCCACAAAAATACAGTGATGAATTGGCCAGTTGGCTGGATTATGGTGTCAGCCCAAGGGCAACCCAATCGCTGGAACGCTGCGCCCGGGCAAGAGCTTGGCTGCATGAACGGGACTTTGTCACCCCGGAAGATATCCAGGCTGTCGCACCCAATGTCCTGCGCCACCGTTTGCTGCTCAGTTATCAGGCGCAAGCCCAAGGTATCAGCCGGGATCAGGTGATCAATCATATTCTCAGCCTGGTAGCGGTACCTTAAATGAGCACACCCCAATTACCACTGTTTGCTGATGGCTGGCACCTGAATCAACAGGAGCTGCTGGCCTGTCAATCCCTTGCCAGAGCAATGCCGGAGCGGCGTAGCCGTGCCCGGGCAGCAATGGCTGGACACAGAGCCAGTAATATCAAAGGCCGTGGTATGGAGTTTGCCGAGGTGCGCCATTATCAAAATGGTGATGATGTGCGCACCATCGACTGGCGGGTAACCGCCAGAACCGGCAAAGCCCACACCAAACTCTTTATTGAAGAGCGGGAACGCCCCGTGATCCTGCTGCTGGATTTGAGCAACAGCATGTACTTCGGTTCCAGTTTGTTACTGCAATCAGTCCAAGCCGCTCATCTGGCTGCTACATTGGGCTGGAACGCAATTCAACACGGTGACCGTATTGGTGCCTTGATTGCTGGTGAAAGCCATCACCTTGAGCTCAAACCGAAAAACCGCCAAACCGGTATACTGCAGCTTATCGCCGGGATCTGCGATATTCACAGCCAACAGCTAGACAGCTTTAAAACCGGCCGCACTGCACCGGAACATATGCTGCGAGCCTGCCAACGGCTTAGCCGCATTGCCAAACCCGGCTCATTAGTGTGGATTATCACAGATGGAGCCGACTTTACCGGCCGCTGCGTCGGGCCACTGACCGACTTAAAACGCCATTGCGATATTGGCGCGTTTCTGATCACTGATCCTTTACGTCAGGGCACCTTGCCCCTACCTCGGCAATTTAATCTGCCGGTACGGGATGGTGAAGTTGAGCGAGTGCTAAACCGTCAGCAATACCAGACTTGGCTTGACACCCAGCTGAAGCAACAACAGATCTTTATCTCCATGATGGACAAGCTCCGGGTCCAGACCCGCTTTATTGATGCCGGTCTCCCATTGGAGCAACAACTGGAACAATTGCGTTAATGACAGCTACTCCATTAATAGCCTCCCACAGCAGCCCAGCGGCCAATCCGGCGCTGGCCGCCTTGCAAGATATCCACCTGCCCGAGCCGGTGGGGCTATGGCCCCTAGCGCCGGGCTACTGGATCTTACTGGCGCTACTGCTTGTTATCGTGCTGGGGCTGATATTTTTCACCGTGCGCCGCCACAAACGACTGGCAGCCCGTCGCATGGCTCTGGCGCTGCTTGATCGCCTGCAGCCCAACCAAATTGATTATGCCACTGAGGTCAACACCCTGATGAAACGGGCCGCACTCAGTTATCTCCCTCGTACTCAGGTTGCCGCGCTGGAAGGTGAGCCTTGGTATCACTTACTCGATAGTGCCATGCCATCAGCCCAGCAGGGAAAACTCGCCGCCTTGCTGCAACTCAGGTTCAGTGGCAAACCCTTAAGCCCACAACAGGCCAGCGAACTGGATACCTTAGCCAGAATCTGGTTAAAACGGGCAATTCCTTTCTCCGCTGCTGAACAACAAAAATTGGCCAAGGAGGCATTATGTTAACCCTCGCCTGGCCCTGGCTGCTGTTGTTACTGCCCCTGCCATTACTGATACGGCAGAAAAATACCAAACAACTTACCGGTGGCGAATTAAATATGCCCGGCATCGCCCATACCCGGGAAGTGACCGTCAGCCAAGGGCGAAATACCTCGCGGCTATTTTATTATCTGATGTGGGCACTACTGGTACTGGCCGTTGCCCGACCACAATGGGTCGGCCAACCCATCGATATTCCCACCAAAGGGCGGGATCTGATGGTCGCCGTGGATCTGTCTGGCAGTATGCAAATTGAAGATATGGTGCTCAATGGCCGCGCGGTGGATCGTTTTTCAGTTATCCGCCAAGTCGTCAGTGATTTTATTGCGAAACGAAAAGGCGATCGGCTAGGCCTTATCCTCTTTGCCGATCACGCCTATCTACAAACTCCACTGACGCCAGATCGCCGTTCTGTGGCGCAATATATGCGCGAAGCCCAGATTGGTTTAGTCGGTAAACAAACCGCCATCGGTGAAGCCATCGCATTGGCCGTGAAACGCTTTGATAAAGTAAAAAACAGTAACCGGATATTAGTGCTATTGACCGACGGCAGTAACAATGCCGGCAATATTGAGCCAATGGAGGCCGCACGCATTGCCGCTAAACGCCATGTCACCATTTACACCATAGGTGTCGGAGCCGATGTCATGCAGCCGCAAGGCTTTTTCGGTACCCAGCAGGTCAACCCATCGGCGGATCTGGATGAACAGACATTGTCAGCTATCGCCAAACTGACCCATGGCCGTTATTTCCGCGCCCGCAATCCGCAGGAATTGCAACAGATCTATGAAGAGATTAATAAACTGCAGCCGGTTAGCCGAGATCAACAAAGTTACCGTCCCCGCAGTGAATTGTTTTACTGGCCGCTGGGGCTGGCACTGCTTTGCAGTATCGGACTGGCATTATTTCAATCCGGTCTGGCAGCCGGCCTTGGCCACAGGAGTATAAAATGACCTTACATTTTATTCGACCCGAATGGCTATGGGCATTGCTGCCACTGGCGATCCTGCTGGTCTTACTCTGGCGCAGTCATGGTGCCCGCTCCGCTTGGCAAAGCTATATTGCACCCCATTTGACAGCCGTATTGCTAACCCCCGGAGGCAAGCCCGCCCGTCATAGTCTGGCTATCCTGACCAGTTTGTGGCTGATTGGGACGCTGGCGCTGGCGGGACCGGCCATCAATAAACAATCGCTTCCCGTATTTTCCAGCCAGCAAGGGCGGGTGATTATTCTGGATATGTCAGCTTCTATGTACGCCACAGATCTGACCCCAAACCGACTGACACAGGAAAAATTTCGCGCCACTGATCTCATCAATGCGCTGAAAGATGGTGATACCGGTTTGATAGCTTATGCCGGTGATGCCTTTACCATCAGTCCCATGACCAATGACCGCCACACCCTACTGAATCTTTTGCCCACGCTGACTCCGGATATTATGCCAGTGCAAGGCTCCAACCTTACAGCGGCCATAAAACTGGCGCAAAAGCTGCTGGCTCAAGGCGGACATCATAAAGGCGATATTATTCTGCTTACCGATGGCGCCAGTGCAACGCAGTATGCTGACAGCAAAGCATTGCTACAGCACAGTGATTATCGTTTGGCAGTAATGGCTATTGGCACAGCTCAGGGTGCCCCTATCCGCTTGCCTGATGGTCAATTGCAGCGGGATCGCGCCGGAGATGTGGTGGTCGCTAAAACAGACTATCCCTTACTGCAGCAACTAGCTAAAGCAGGTCATGGCATGCTGGTGCCTATCAGCAATGATGGCTCTGATATCTCGGCTCTGACCCATTGGCTGAATAATCAAACCGGTGGTGCTAAGGCTACAGATATTAAAGGCGAAGTCTGGCAGGATCTTGGCCCTTACTTAGCATTGATTCTATTACTGCCGGCACTTCTGAGTTTTCGCAGTGGTATCTTGGCCGGAGTGCTCCTGACCGCTCTTTATCTGCCTAAGCCAGCTGAGGCCGCGCAATGGCAAGATCTGTGGCAAACCCAAGATCAGCAAGCGCAACAAGCCTTTGATAATAAAGATTATAGCCAAGCTGCTGCACTATTTAAGCAGCAAAATTGGCGCGCCAGTGCTGATTACCGAGCGGGTAAATATCAGCAAGCACTGGATGGGTTTAGCAAGGATAACTCCGCCACTGGACACTATAACCAAGGTAATGCGCTGATGCAGTTAGGCCAATATCAAAAAGCCAAAACGGCTTATCAAACAGCCCTGCAGCAACAGCCGGACTTTCCACATGCCAAAGCCAATTTAGCCCTAGCTGAAAAATTGCTGCAGCAGGAGCAGAAGAAACAACAGAATCAGCAGAACCAGCAGAACCAACAGAACCAACAGAACCAGCAGAATCAGCAGGATCAGCAGGATCAGCAGAATCAGCAGAATCAGCAGAATCAGCAGAATCAGCAGAATCAGCAGAATCAGCAGAATCAGCAGAATCAGCAGAATCAGCAGAATCAGCAGAATCAGCAGAATCAGCAGAATCAGCAGAATCAGCAGAATCAGCAGAATCAGCAGAATCAGCAGAATCAGCAGAATCAGCAGAATCAGCAGAATCAGCAGAATCAGCAGAATCAGCAGAATCAGCAGAATCAGCAGAATCAGCAGAATCAGCAGAATCAGCAGGGTAAAGCCGGTCAACAGCAAAAACAAGCATCCTCATCAGCCCAAAAATCGGGGCAACAGGATAAAGCGCAACAGGAGCAATCCAAACAGACTGCTGAGCAACAGCGCAAAGCTAACAAATCAGCGCAGGCGCAACAGCAACCGTCACAAACTGAGAAGACAAAACAGGCAGCGCAGCGCCAGGATAAATCAGCAGCCGATAAACCGGCCAATGATGCCAGTATGCAGGCCGATGCCAGCCATCAAGGCCAACAACCGCAACCTGAAAGCAAAAACAAGCAGCCTCAGTCAGCGTCTGCCAAAGTATCTCCTGAGCAACAACACAGTGGGGATAAAACCAAACAACAGGCCATCGCGGCCAGCAGCCAGCTGACTCAGCAACAGGGTGAACCTTTGCCGGAGGATATGGCGCGCGCACTCAGGGCTGTCGTTGATGATCCGCAAGTACTGCTGCGCAATAAGATGTTACTTGAGTACCAAAAACGCCGTATGCAGGGCGAACAACCAAAGGACAATGAACAGTGGTAAAACGGCATATATTTCTTTTTATTCTACTGCTACTGGCACCTTTTTCTGCCTTGGCGGTGACTCAGGTGGATGCCACAGTCGACAAAAACCCGGTGATGAACGGAGAGTATTTTGTCCTCACTGTGACTGCGAATGACAATCTGGATGCCGGAGCACTCAACACCTCCGCGTTACAGCGGGATTTTATTATCGGCCGCACCAGTGTCGGACGCAGTACTCAGATCATTAATTTTGATACCAGTAAAACCACCACGTGGCAGATCCTGCTAGCGGCGAAACACGTAGGACAGTTTACCATTCCGCCGTTTACCATCGACGGGGTGAGCTCTGCGCCAATTAACCTTAAGGTGGTCGCGGCCAGCAGCCCTCAAGGGCAAAGTAAAACCCTGTTTATGACCAGTAGTTTGTCTACCGAACAGGCTTATCCCGGCCAATTAGTGCTGTACCAGGTAAAATTATATCTGGGGGCGGATCTGCAACGTGGCGTCTTAAATGCACCGACTATCAATCATGCGCAAATCAAACAGCTGGGTGAAGATAAAGATACCCAAGAAATCGTTAACGGTAAGCGTTACCGAGTAATCGAACGGACTTACAGCATTATCCCAGATAAGCCAGGTGAACTGAAAATTTCACCTGCAACCTTCCAGGGAGATGTGGTTATCAGTGGCCAAGGGGGTCGCGATATGTTTGGGTTCGGCATGAGCGACAGCCGAATGGTACAAACCGCATCCAAATCCCATTTGATTGAAGTGTTGCCAAAGCCGGCACATTATCAGGGACAGTGGCTGGTGGCAGATCTGGTCTCTCTACATGATATTTGGGGTGACGAGCAAAGCTATCAGGTGGGAAACCCTATCACTCGTACCATCACTATGCTGGCATCCAATGCTGAAGATACCGCCTTGGCAGATATGACCATTCCGGAACCAGCAGGGTTTAAAATTTATCCCGAAAAACCGCAGCGGGAAAATATCGTCCGCAACGGCCAATTGATCGCCAAGCTGACTCAAACTATTGCCATGGTTCCCACCCATGCAGGGACATTTACCCTACCAGAGGTGAAAATTCCCTGGTGGAACCCACAACTGAAAAAGCAAGAGTATGCCAAACTACCGGCCAAAACCATTAAGATGAATCCAGCGCCGGCCAGTACGGCAGCGCCGCAAATGCCAGCAGTGACAACGGCAGGCGCTGCGCAACCCCAGCCACAGACTCAAACCATTATCCACGCCGGTTACTGGCCTTGGGTTGCGGCAGGATTCGCGCTACTTTGGCTAATCACCTTACTACTATGGCGCCGGTCGGTTGTGTCAGCACGACATCAGTTAACAGGCAAGCTGCAGCAACATCAGCCATCGACAGCAAATAGCGACAAACTATTGGTTGAGGCTTGTAACAGTGCTATGCCAGGGCGGGTGCTGATGGCATTACAACAGTATTTCTCCCAACGCTGCAATGACAATATGACATTGGATAAAATCAGTGCATTATCACCTGATATGAAAACTTTAGTGGATACACTGCAACAGGCGAATTACAGCCGCGATCCCGGCACAGTCAATTACAGCGCCATTCCAGCCAAGGTCACCGCCTGCCAATTAAAGCGTACTGCGGTTAAACAACATGAATTATCGCCTCTTAATCCAGATTAATTGTGCAATAGCACAGCTTAAAAAAACATAACCAAGCTAAGATAACTCATCGTAATAAAAGATATTTTTCTTCTACTGTAAAAATGCCCACATGAAGTGGGCATTTTTTATTGGGCTTTTATCCACACAAGTTGGATACATTTAGAAAACATTTGATAGGATTAAGACAACATTCAATTAATGTATTGAAAATGACCAACAGCCTGCGTAATAAATCATCTACCTCAGCGGTCTCTTCTGACATGCTGAATAAACAACGACGATACGACAGCCTGGTCAGGGCACTGCATGCAGATATCTTCCGTTACGCCTTCTGGCTGTGCGGAGATCGGCAGGTCGCAGAAGATATTACCCAGGAAACCTTTCTGCGGGCCTGGCGCTCCCTCGATACGCTGAAAGATGAGCATGCGGCTAAAGCTTGGCTGATTACCATTCTGCGGCGGGAAAATGCCCGTCGGTTTGAGCGTAAACGATTTGATTATTCTGATATCGATCAAGAATATCTGGAAGATAACACCAGCATGAGTAAAGAGGAGCATGCTGAGCAGCATCTTATCCGACGACAAATTTCGCAGCTGGAGCCGGAATACCGGGATCCGCTACTACTACAAGTCATTGCCGGCTTCAGTGGCGATGAAATTGCCGATTTATTGAATTTAAACCGTAACACAGTCATGACCCGCCTGTTTAGGGCCCGTAACCAGTTAAAAGAGGCTTTGGAGCATCCAGAATCCAAAGAGCAGTCCAATGGATGAATTAGAATTCCGTCGTCGGGCATATGCCCATCCCAGAGATCAACAAGCTGACTTTTTAGCGGCCTGTGACGAAGATCCGGCCAGAAAACACTTTGTCCGTGAATTGAAATCACTGGAAAACAAACTGGAGCAAGCGTTAAAAATCACGCCTCCAGAAGGACTGGCGGAAAAACTACTATTGAACCAACAACTGCACAACCACCGTAGACAACGTGCCCAACTGGGTAGTCTATTGGCGATTGCCGCCTCTGCTGTTTTGGTTATCAGTATGGGGTTTGTCATGCTGCGCCTTGCCCCGATAGATCTGTCGGCCCACGCATTAGAACATGTCCATCATGAGCCCCAGGCATGGCACAGTGAGCAGGATTTCAGCCCCAGCCAGATTAACGCGCAATTGGCCAGTATCACTGAACTGGGCACGGATCATTTTACTCAACTGCCCGGCAAGGTCTCTTTCAGTAAGTATTGTGATTTTCAAGGTGTGCGCAGTTTACATCTGGTGATGCAGGGACTCGGTGGCAAAGTCACCCTATTTATTGTCCCACAGGAAAAACGCCTGCAATTAGCTGAACACTTTCATGACAGCCAATACAATGGCATTACCTTTGCCAGTGGTCATGCTTATATGGTGCTGCTGGGTGACAAACATCAAGACCTTTCGGCCATTAAGTCTGAAATAGAGCAAAGCTTTATCTAGGGTCTGTTGCCGTTTCGTGATTAAATTTTGTTCGAGATAAAAGCGTTTTAATCGCGGCGAGTGGTTTGTCGCCTAGTTATTCTAAGCAAGAACCGCTCAACAAAGCGTAAAACGCTTTTAGCCGAACCCTGCGGGCAGCGTTTGAGGCTCCTTTCTACTGCGTTATCGGCTTATCAGGTAGCGCAACTACCTATTAAAGCCTCTGCCTTGTATAAATGATCCTCAAATCGCTGCAAAAACAAACTTGAAAGGTCAACAGACCCTAGGCAGTAAAACAACTCTCAGCTGACTTGCGCTAATAATCACCAATGATAAACCGGGCAGTGTTCCGGTTTATCATTTAAAAATCCTATCCCGACTAAAACTCAACATCATCTTCCACTATTTGATGTCATCTCGTCCGCCAAATCTTGTGCCAATCATATTAAAAAACGCATAATGGCACGGTGACCACGACAAAATAACACTGCTGAAATTTCGCCTCAAACAGCAGAAATAATCGGTTTTCCCCACTAATACCACACAGACTTCGCAATTTCAGATATTCACTGCTGCTTTTTCCAGCTCACATCAAATCACATATTTGGGATAATCATCACAAATCTGTTACCATCGCGCGCTACACCAAAACCGGTTTACCCTCGGCCACCTGGCAAGTGACCCATCAGGTAACACCAAAGAGTACAAGTAAACCTAAACCTTGGGGAAAGAATGACTGTTGAAACTCCCATCCTGATCACCTTTGCCGGCTACCTGATTTTAATGCTGGCAATTGGTTACTGGGCCTACCGGGCAACTGATTCGGTAGACGATTATATTCTCGGCGGCCGGAAAATGGGGCCGGCGGTAACCGCATTAAGCGTTGGCGCTTCGGACATGTCTGGCTGGGTATTACTGGGCCTGCCGGGCGCGGTATATTTAAGTGGTCTGGGGGAAGTCTGGATCGGCGTTGGACTGATGATCGGAGCCCTATTCAACTGGGTTTTGGTGGCAAAACGCCTGCGGATTTATACCGAAATGGCTGATAACGCTCTGACACTGCCAGAGTTTTTTGAACACAGATTCCAAGATAAACACGGCATTTTAAAGCTGGTGTCCGCAACCACCATTTTACTATTTTTCACCTTCTACTCCGCATCCGGTATGGTTGGTGGCGCCATTTTATTTGAAAAGGTATTTGGACTGGATTATGTCACCGCATTGGTGTTGGGCTCTGCCATCATTGTCTCTTATACCTTCCTCGGTGGTTTTTTTGCTGTCAGCTGGACCGATTTTTTCCAAGGGATGTTGATGCTGATCGCCCTGATCATCGTACCTGTCAGCGTCTTTTGTGAGCCACAGACTCAAGCCGCTATTGGTGGTATGGATCCGGCGAGACTGTCACTGATTTCAGATAAAACCACGGTTATCAGTTTTATCTCGTTACTGGCTTGGGGATTGGGATATTTCGGTCAACCACATATTCTGACACGCTTTATGGCCATTGAGTCCGATAAAGCTATTCCCACATCACGTAATATCGCTATGACATGGATGCTTTTAGCACTACTAGGCGCATTAGGCGTGGGCTTTGCTGGGCAGTTGTATTTCAGCAAAACGCCTTTGGACAATCCAGAGACCATTTTTATCCACTTGGTCCAGGTCGCATTTAACCCTTGGGTTGCCGGTCTGCTGATCGCCGCGATTATGTCAGCCATTATGAGTACTATCGACTCCCAGCTATTGGTTTGCTCTAGTGTGATAACTGAAGATTTTTACCGTAAGTGGGTTCGTCCTCAAGCCGGAAATGCTGAGCTGTTATGGGTGGGGCGTATTGGCGTTCTGAGCATTTCCATTATCGCCGGTTTCCTAGCATTAAACCCTAAAAGCAGTGTCTTAAGTCTGGTGAGCTATGCTTGGGCAGGCTTTGGTGCCGCATTTGGACCGGTAGTACTGCTGTCGCTATTCTGGCGAGGCTATAGCCGTGATGGCGCCATTGCCACTATCCTGGTCGGCGCTATTACCGTGGTGGTATGGAAACAGCTCACTGGCAGCATCTTTGATCTGTATGAAATTGTGCCAGGCTTCTTATTTGCTATGCTAGCCGGGATCATCGTCAGTACATTTAGACAGCCACCTGCTACGGTTACCGCCGGATTTGACCGATTTGATGCTAGCTTGAAAAACTGATCATAAGCGAATTGTCTAAAAACAGCGTACAGATGTACGCTGTTTTTGTATTTTTTTGTTGCTGTGCCCATTTTCATTACAAACAAATCAACAACATGAGTGACAATTAATCTCACACCCTGTATTGCCCACATCATCAGCCCTCCAATATCGCAGTATAATCATCAAGACTGATATAAATTCAAAATAATATTTTGAATTAACTGTTATTTAACACTTTTTAACCTCTGGTCGGAGTTGTGGCCAGCCCATGCTATCCATACCATGGCCGCCATTACATCAGGGTCGCCACCTAAGTGGCAGAATCCAAAGACTATAACGAGAAGATAATATGAAGTACTTCAACAAGACGATTCTGGCCATGGCCATCACTGCTGCTAGCTCCCAAACCATGGCGGCCGGTTTCCAACTTAACAGCCAATCCGCCACTGGTCTTGGCCGAGCCTATGCCGGGGATGCGGTTATTGCAGATAATGCCTCAGCCATGGCTCGAAACCCCGCCACAATGGCATTATTTGATACTACCGCTATCAGCATTGGTTCCCTTGTTATTGATACTGATGTCACGCTTAAAAATGCAGCCTATAACAATGCGCCAATGGAAGATGTCAGTGATATTGGTGGTATAAGCGTGGTGCCAAACGCATTTATTGTTCATCCCATTAACCAACAATGGGCTATTGGCTTTGGAGCTTATTCTAATTTTGGTACTACAACAGAATATCCCAGTGAGTTTGCAGCCGATATCTTCGGCGGTTTAACAAAAGTGCGCAGTGTTAACTTCCAAGGGAGTGTCTCCTATCGCCTCAATGAACAGTGGAGTCTAGGGGCTGGCGTAGATATTATTTCCGGTACAGGTGAACTAAAACGTAATTTCAAGGCACTTGGTATGATCGGTGACAAAGCTGCTCTGGATGTCAAAGCTGATGGTATTGGTTTTGGCTGGCACCTAGGCACCGTATTTGAACTGGATGCTAATAATCGTTTTGGTTTAAGTTACCGTTATAGCCCAACTATCAAAGCTGATGGAGATTTCATACATCTAGGAAATCCTCAAAAAGGAAAAAATGACACTCTTCACTTACCATTACCATCAATGGCAGAGTTTTCCGGATATCACCAATTAACACGACAATTTGCTCTATCATATTCAGCACAATTTATTGAATGGAGTAAATTCGATACGCTCGATACTGACGCTTTGGGGACAATCAAAGAATACCAATGGCGTGATACTTGGCACTTCTCTGTCGGTGGAACTTACGACTTAAACGATCAATGGACTATCCGAGCTGGCTATATGTACGATATGGGCGCAGTTGATCAACTCAAGTCTATCGCTATTCCTGATTCAGACCGCCAGTGGTTCTCTAGTGGTTTCACCTACAATTTAAGTAAGCATAGTGCCATTGATTTTGGTATGACTTATCTGATGGGTAAAGATGTTAATGTTACCGAAACACTCAATATTGGCCCTGTACAAGCCGCAAAAGTAACTGGTATCACTCGCGCAAATGCTTGGTTATACGGCATCCAATACAGCTACAAGTTTTAAATGATTTCAGCTAAAAAGCCGCATTAAGTTGCGGCTTTTTAGTCAACTATTTTTCGAACACCACCCGCTATAAAAACACTCTTAGCAAATTTAGCTATTTTTGTAACTAGCAACACAAACTAAGCCATAGAAGCTAGTCGCCTTCCAACGGAATAGATAAAATCCCGCCGCAGATCAAGACAGCTCAAGGATTGTCCGTATGTCTATTTCCAGGTTTTCATTGTTACCTTTATCACTACTTACCCTACTATTGACCTTGTGCCAATCAGCTTGGGCCAGTGGTCAAGATCCCGCCACTGCTTGGCAAAAAATCCATCGTGGTGACCTAGTGATTGATGTCAGAACCCCAGCTGAATTTGCTTCCGGCCACTTACCTGATGCGGTAAACATCCCCTATCAGTATATTATTCAAGCCTTTAAGCAAGGTATGATCAGTAAAGATCGACCGGTAGTGCTTTATTGCCGCAGCGGACAGCGCAGTGGAATGGCCCAGCAAAGCTTAATTAAAGCAGGATATACCCAAACCTATAATGCTGGCGGCTATAAGCCATTAATACACTGGCAACAGAGTCATTAATATCCAGCATAATACAAAAAAGGCGCCCAATGGCGCCTTTAAGATAAGTAACAGAGCCTGAATAACTCACTTAACCTTTTAGTTTTATTGGGGTAACTAAAACAGAATCGTCCCCGTTTGAAATATACACTTCACCATCACTGATACTGTAGTTAAGCTGCATGGTACGGCTAACCATTTGTCCCATTGCCATCACCTGCTCCGCCGGGATCTCCCAAACCGCTAAATTCTGATAACGGTTAAACGCTGCTTGGCTCTTTTGCCACCATACGGGTACGCTACGGCCACCATAAGCATAAAGTACCACTGATTTTGCCCGCCCAGCAGCTTTACGAAGCCACTTCTCATCCGGCTCACCAAATTCAATCCATAACTGGATATCACCTGACAAATCTTTTTGCCATAGCTCAGCTTCATCATCAACACATAAGCCACGGGAAAACGCCAAGCCATCACAGGCATTAAGCGCAAAAGCGAGTAACCGCACCATCATGCGCTCATCCGTTTCTGAAGGATGCTGCGCTAAAGTCAGACTGTGATCCTGATAATAGTGCCTATCCATGTCTGCAATTTGCAGGTTTGCTTTAAAAACAGTGGCCTTAAGCGCCATAAATCAGATATCCCATTAAATAAAGCGCCGAGTCTGACTAAGGTTGCAATATGAGTCAAGCGCTTTACCGGCAGGACGCACGAATTAACAATTCAGTCGCCAACATAGCTATTTTTGCCCTGCTGTTTTGCCTGAGTTAATGCGGTACTTGCACTTGAGAGTAACCCTTCAGCTGTTAAGGCATCGCGATGGCATAACGCGATACCAACACTACAAGTCACCCGAACAATATGGTGTCGAAATACCACAGGCTTACTGCAAGCCAATAGAAACCGCTGCGCAATCAAATCCAACCCTACCCGTTTGCGAAACGGACTGACCAGTGCAACAAATTCATCACTATCAAAACGACACAACAGATCACGATTACGTAGCGTAGCCCGCAATCGTCGAGCCAAAATTTTCAACACAGCATTACCAACATCGGTGCCATGCTCATCATTAAGCTCACGAAAATTATCCAGATTAATACACATTACCGCCGGGATCCGCTCTGCATCATCATACTGCTTAATAAATGCCGCAGCATGTTGTTCATAAAAATAACGATTAGGCAGATCCGTTAATCTATCATGTAAATCTCGGTATTTGATTTCAGCTTCCAGCTTTTTGACTCGGGTAATATCTCGGCTAATACCGAACAGTCCAATGACCTCACCATCCTCATCTCGTAACGGGCGTTTACTGGAGGAGACCCAGCATAATTGCTGCTCTGTGTCATAGTAAGGCTCTTCCAACTCAGTTAACGTTTTTCCCTGCTGGATCACTTCCCGTTCTGAATCAAAATACAACTTGGCATGATCTTCAGCGAAAATGTCAAAATCTGTTTTCCCGATCAATTGATGCCAATTGTCAAATCCGGTGAGTTGCGCAAAGGCATTACTGGCATAGGTAAAACGATGTAATCTGTCTTTGAAGTAAACAAAATCCGGCGTTGTCGCCAAAAAAAGCTCAAAATTAGCTTTTGCCTGACGTAATAGCTCCAACTCTCCTGGCATCGAAAATGGCGGTAATTCAATGCATTTAAGTGATGCGCCACCTTCCGGGTGCTTGCCTTTGGCCATAATCCCTGTCCTGACAACCGAATAATGGTTACAGTTTAGTCTATTCTGTCACGCCTCTGACAAGTGTCGCCTCAGTAACTACCGGGTAAAATAAACCGGGCATCAGGCAAATGGTGCTGGTATTGCAAAAGTTTATCTTTGTCAGCATACAGCAAATAATACCGCCCATTTTCTACTGCGCTCTGCAGTGCAGCGATATCCGGTAACGGCTGACGGTCAGCATCGCGTCGTAACAAATCATCAAGCGCAGCGGGTAACACACCATCACAGCAAACGGTATCTAAATGCTGCCATTGGCTGATTAACCCCAGCGGTAACAGCTGATAATCAATAGTACAATCCAACAAAAACACCTGCCCAGCGAGATCCACCTGCTGTTTTATCTGTGTTTTGGGCTCCACAGGTAACTGATATGGTGTGCTCGGGTTAATAAGCGGACAAGTATTGTCTGAAGTCTGACAACGCTGAAAATTCAGGGATTGTTGAAAATAGGCCGCAGTTACATCATCAAACCGACTGCCATTAAGTTGGAAAAAATACTGCCAAAACAACCGCCGCTGACGCGGGTCTGGAAATTGCTGCTGGATATCACTGCGTTTATCCGCAACAAAATCCAATAATGGCGTCAGAGAATGAGGAAGTAGTACCTCTAATTGGCTTCGAAGTTGCCCTGAGAGCACCGGCGCGCAGCCGGCAGTCGTAATCGCCAACTGGAACCGACCCCGTTCAAGTACGGCTGGCGTGATAAAGCGGCATAATTCTGGCCTATCAACCGCATTAACCCATATTCCCCGTGCCATCGCTTCTTGAGCTAAGGTCTGCTGTATAACGTCATCATCGGTGGCTAAGTAAATAAGATCCCAGCACGTAGCAATATCAGCCACATCAGCCATCCGCTGATGCCAAACAAAGCCTTGCCGCTGCTTTAACCGCTCAAGTTCAGGCACTAAAAAAGGCGCAATAACAGTCAATTGCGCCTTAGTTTTACTCAACATCGCCAACTTACGGGCAGCGACATTACCACCACCGACAACCAGCACCTGTAAGGTTGAACTATCAACAAATAGTGGTAAATAACGCATAATCCCTCTGCTATTTATCACCCCAATATTCACATAGGGATGAGTTTATCTTTAATAAGGGAGGATGCCAGTACGGATAAGCAGCCTTGATCTCATCTCAAATCGATCAAACGAAACGTTAGATCTAACGCCGAAACTCACCCTAGCCAATGGTTAATCCGTAACTAATGGCAACAACCGTTGCACCCAAGCTTTATAGCCACCAACCAGAGATGCAACCCGGGTATACCCCATCAACTGCAGATGATGAGCTGACATCACACTACGATACCCACCCCCACAATAAAGCAGTAGAGGTGTATTTTTATCCGGGAAGCGGGCCTCAATATCCCGTTCAATAATGCCCCGCCCCAGATGGACAGCCTCAGGCAAATGGTTATGTAACCATTCTCGGTCTTCCCTTACGTCCACCAATTGCCAGCTATTATCGTCCTGATAATCTTCAATTGTTAACTCAGTCACCTGCGGGCGGAAGGATTCAACCAACGCCAGAAATCCAGGATGATGTTGCACATCCGGCTCCTTAATCTAATGTATTGGAGCACCAGTGTAATCGTGACGCCCTAACCGGGCAATCCTGAGCGTAATCGTCACCGTTGTGATGGTTGTTTCTTTATTCATTATGCTGTTCACAGCGTTCAGCACTGCACTGCCAACAAAGCTCAAAACTCGCTTCATTAAACTCCTGACACTGCACACATTGCCATTGCGGTTGTTGCGCTTCCAATTGCGCTAACTGCTGTCTGGCCGCATCCAATTGCTGCTCATCAACCCAAAGCTCAACGGTCTGCAAATCTACCGGTAACTCTCCGACACCGCCCATTAGCGCTTCACCTCTGAGTTCTACCACAATTCCCCCGGCCTCCAATAAGCCTTTCCAGGTATGTGCCTGCAACAGATTGCCACCGGCGACTAAACATTTACGTGCTTCCATGGTATTCCTGACTGCTACGACTACAACAGGCTTCATCATCCGTAAACCGGCTGCAGAGTCAAGAACCAAAACAAATAAATAACAATTAAATAGTAAAAATACTCAATATCCTGAAATTCAAATAATTCTATTCTGAGATAGTCACTGCACTTTTTGCAGGATATAATTTTTCTATAGCGGGAGTCATTGCCTCATTATGACCTGACCACGTGTAAACATCGCCCCGATCTGTATGTATAGTGAAACCCATTTTATCTGCATAAATATACTGAACCTTACCTAATATTGATGAAGGTGATAAATCATCACTATCAATACCTGCACCAGTTTGCATAAATCCCCAAGAATAAATCTTAAAGCAGTCTACTTCACGATTTCTAACCGTTCTTGTTTTTACCCAGCATTTATTTTTTGAAAAACTGACAAAAGCATTCTCATTCGCCTTTAATAAATGGTTAGATGCTGGAATTGTTTTACCACTACCATAATCAAACCAACCTTCAAGCAAATGTCTACCATTTTCAATATCTTTATCAGTCACCAAAAATTTGATATCAATACCATCCCGAGTTTCACCATTAATATCCCATATTCCTCGCCATACGATTCGATGACCAGTACTAGTAATAGCAGTAAAATTATGGCTACTAGCTAACAAGTCAACGATAGGGTCAAAATTATTTATCCCATCATTCTGTAATAGTTTTTGGTGATTTATGTTTTCTGAGTAAATATTTCCTCCGGAAAACACACTGCCCCAAGTCCATACTTGTCCGTCATGCGTTAATCCAGCAAAAGCCCCATCAGTAGCAAATAAAGCCTTAAATTTATAACGATTAATATCAATTTCATGCCAAGTCATAATCTGAGCATCATCTTTGATAAACTGATAATTATACTTAAATTTATCTAATGCCCCCCATAATATCACTTTCCCTGTATCAGTTAAGGCTGCAAATGTCCCAGTAGTTGACACTAATTGCTGTATATTCTCTAATTGCTGTTTATCCAGTTTATTCCATTGCGCTAGAGACTGCTGACCCCAAACATAAACATTACCAAGATCAGTTAATATTGCAAAATCGTCTTCATTTCCTATTGATGAAAATTGTTTTACTACTCCAGATATTAACTTACAATTATTAACCTTATTTTTTTGAGTATTTTTATCAATTACACAGACTTTATTATCAATAGTTTCTAATAAAAATCCATTTTTGCTACCATAAACTGCATTATACTTATCTGCTGTTTGAAGTTTGCTATTATCTAGATGACCAAATTTTCCGCTAATATATACATCACCATTTTTGTCTAAACTAGCAAAAGCAGTTTTACTATTTGCAACCATTGCTATATCAGCATTTTGCAATGCGTCAAAAATATATTGATTTCCTGCAGCTCTAGTTTCTCCCCACGAATAAAAATGTCCTGCACTATCAATTACAGCAAAACCATAGTCATTTGTATAAATATTACGAATATTATGGTTCCATTCTGATTTAAACGCCCTTAAATAAGAAACATTTTTAGTCTTTTCTTTAACCTTGCTCCAGTAATACTCCTCAATAGTGCCATCACTAAATAGCGTTAACATCCCAATATTATTAGATATATGATTTATCGGAAAACGTTTAATAAACGTATTACTCACAGTATTAGAATATAGTTTACCATCTTCAACCCGAGCCATAATCGTAATTGGTTTAAGCTCTTCACCAGGTTTCAGGGTATAACTACATTGATCAGAAACCACCTGTCCATCAATTATCCACTGACAAAAATTCTGACGTTCAAGAGTAACTGATTGCTTGACCGAGACATAAACTTTTACCGTTTCTCCAGCTGCGTAATTAGCGGGAGAAAGATTAATTCCATCGATTTCAAGTGACGCTGCGGATTGTTTAATATTAGAGGGAGGAAATTGGGCTGCTGGTAAATCTTGACCGCCCGCAGAATTAGTTTGAGTATCAGGTGCCACTGGCACAGTAGGAATTAATTCCCTGTTGCTAACTGAATCATTATGAATAGTTGTTTTAGTTTTAGTTTGAGTTTCAGGCGCCGCTGGCACAATAGGAGCTAATTCCCCTTTACTAACTGAATCATCATGAATTGTTGTTTTTATTTGAGACTCAGGTGCTACTGGTACAATAGGAGCTAATTCCCTATTACTAACTGAACCATCATGAATAGTTTGTTTAGTTTCTCTAGAAGGTAAGAAAGTTTCTGATTCACTACCGCCACAACCTGTCAAAAAAAGAAATAAAATCAAATATACGCGCATAACACTCTAAACATGTTCAAAAGACGTGCAATAGTATCAGCATTCATACATATGTAAATATTTGTTCATCACGAAATTAGAAAAAATTTATATATAACTCTACCCTAAAATACCTTTAATACCTACAAAAACGCCCGCAATGGCGGGCGTTTTATTAACTCATTTGGGATATGCAAGGCTTAAGGCATGATTGAAGGCTGATCAGCACCTT
Organism: Shewanella sp. NFH-SH190041; assembly: GCF_024363255.1. Lineage (NCBI taxonomy): Bacteria > Pseudomonadati > Pseudomonadota > Gammaproteobacteria > Alteromonadales > Shewanellaceae > Shewanella > Shewanella sp. NFH-SH190041. The sequence goes on along the minus strand of NZ_AP026070.1, from coordinate 1,510,147 downwards.
CTTTTTCAATCTCAACCGGCATCATATGTTCACGATTTACCCCTAACTTCATCGCCAAATAACTGGCCACATAGATAGAAGAATAAGTACCAAACATAATCCCCAACAACAATGCTGTTGCGAAACCGTGGATCATGGTGCCGCCTTTCATGAACAGCGCCACAACGGTGATCAGCGTTGTACCTGTAGTAATGATGGTCCGGCTCATGGTCTGAGTAATAGAGGCGTTAATCACATCATAAGGTGTCGCTTTACGCATCTTCAGAAAGTTTTCCCGGATACGGTCATATACCACAATGGTATCGTTCAGCGAGTAACCAACTACGGTTAACACACCAGCCAACACAGTGAGGTCAAATTCCAATTGCAATAGGGAAAACACCCCTAAAGTCAGTACCACGTCGTGAGCCAACGAAGCAACAGCACCTGCTGCTAAGCGCCATTCAAAACGGAAAGAAACGTAAATCAAAATACAGATTAGTGCGACTAATACCGCTAAACCGCCCTGCTCTGCCAGCTCCTTACCAACTTGAGGCCCGACAAACTCAACTCGCTTTTGCACCACGGACCGATCAAGTTTCTGTGCTGCGGCCATCACATCAGCCACCTGCAACTCACTCTTAATACCAGTCTTAGCCTGCAAACGCACCAACACATCGCGAGTTGAACCAAAGTTCTGTACTACAGCACCACTGACACTGTCCTGGGTCAGATCTGCCCGCAGTGCAGGCAGATCAGCAGGCTTGGAAAAAGCCAACTCCACCACAGTACCGCCGGTAAAATCCAAGCCCCAATTAATCCCTCGCACACCAAGGCAAACCAGCGAAAGTACCACCAACACGGCAGACATAATACTGATTACCCGAGCATGTTTAAGGAAGTCGATGGTATTTTTAAATGCGGTTAATTGCATCATCTCATTCGTCTCCCTTAGATAGACAGTTTCTTCACGCGCTTACCACCCCAAATGGCGTTCACGATAGCACGTGTTCCCACAATGGCAGTAAACATGGAGGTGGCAATACCAATCATCAAGGTCACCGCAAAGCCTTTAATCGCCCCGGTGCCCACAGCAAACAGGATCAATGCTGTGATAAAGGTGGTAATGTTGGCATCCATAATAGTGGAAAACGCATTCTTATAACCTTCATTGATGGCCTGTTGCACGCTGCGTCCCGCGCGTAACTCTTCACGAATACGCTCGTAAATCAGCACGTTACCATCCACAGCCATCCCCACCGTCAATACCATACCTGCAATCCCCGGCAAGGTGAGCACCGCCCCTGGGATCATAGACATGATGCCAACAATCATCACCAAGTTAGCAACCAATGCCAAATTAGCAATCAAACCGAAAGCACGGTAGTACACCACCATAAAAATCAGCACAATTGCCATACCCCAAATCATGGCCTGCATTCCGGATTCGATATTGTGGGCACCCAAACTTGGACCAATGGTACGTTCTTCTACAATGGAGACGGGGGCAATCAGCGCACCGGCACGTAATAGTAGAGCTAAATTCTGTGATTCAGGATGAGACAGGCCGGTAATCACGAAGTTACGTCCCAGTCGAGCCTGAATGGTTGCGACTGAAATCACTTCTTCGATTTTCTTCATCTTGATGCTGCCATCAGGATTCTTTTCACCAGTGTCTTTATATTCAATGAACAAAGTCGCCATCGGCTTACCGATATTGTCTTTAGTCACATTGGAGAAAATAGTCCCACCTTTAGCATCCAGACCAATAGCAACTTGAGGACGGCTGTACTGATCAAAAGTTGGCTGGGCACTGGTGATATGATCACCGGTCAGCATCACTTCTTTTTTCAAGACCACAGGACCGCCACTACGGCGTTGATACAATTCACTGCCGGCCGGTACTCGGCCATTCGCTGCTGCTTGCAGATCAGCTCGCTCATCAACCATATGGAATTCAATCGATGCGGTCGCACCGAGAATTTCCTTGGCTCGGGCAGTATCCTGCACCCCTGGCAGCTCAACAATGATCCGATCAGAGCCCTGACGCTGTACCACAGGCTCAGCGACACCTAGCTCATTTACCCGGTTACGGATAGTGGTGATGTTCTGTTGCAGTGCTTCTTCTTTCACCTGCTTGAGATAAGCTTCACTCATGGTTGCCTGCAGCAGGAACTTACCATCAGCATCCTGCTCAGAAAACCCCATTTCATGACCATTACGGGAAGTCAGGAAGCTCTCTGCTTTATCCATGGTATCGGCATCACGGAAACGGATCTCAATACCATGAGCAGTACGATGGATCCCGGCGTAACGGATACGCTCTTCACGCAATTGGCTACGGAAATCAGCAATCTTAGCTTCTTCCATTTTGCGGATAGCTTCGCCCATATCCACTTCCATCAGGAAGTGCACACCGCCGCGAAGATCCAGACCCAGCTTCATTGGGCTACCACCCATATCTTCCAACCAACGAGGCGTGGCTGGAGCTAGGTTGAGGGCAACGGTATATTTGTCACCCAGCGCTTTAGCGATGGCTTCTTTGGCCGCCAATTGCTGATCGGCATTTTTTACCCGCACCAGTAATTGACCATTCTCCAGCTCAGAACGTTTGACTGTAATGCCATCTTTTGCCAACAGTTCACTGATCTTGCCCTGAGTTGCAGTAGTCACCGCGGCGCCGCGGGTGCCCACTACCTGCACTGCATGATCCTCACCAAAGAGGTTTGGCAATGCATAGAAAAAACCTACGGCGATGATCAACACCACCATAATGTTTTTCCACATTGGGTATTTATTTAACACACCTTTGCCCTCTTGGCTTATTACAGAGATTGAATAGAGCCTTTAGGCAATACCGCTGTGATATAATCCTTCTTAATGGTGATCTGAGTGCTGTCATTCAGACTCAGCACAACATAATCGCTATCAGCACCGAACTTGGCAATCTTGCCCAGAATACCACCACTGGTCAGTACTTCATCGCCTTTACCCAGTGCAGACATCAGGTTCTTGTGTTCTTTAACGCGCTTGGCCTGTGGACGGTAGATCATGAAATAAAAAATCAGGCCGAAAATCACCAGCATGAAAATCAGTTCCATGGTGCCGCCACTTTGTGGTGTACCGGCTGCAGCGTTGGCGTATGCATTTGAAATGAACATAGGTCTTCTCTTCTTATTGGTAAATAATTAATCAACTAATTCAGGAACTTCGCGGCCTTGACTGGTATAGAAGTCTTCTACGAAGGCATCTAATGTACCTGCATCGATCGCACCGCGCAAACCTTCCATAAGACGCTGATAATAACGCAGGTTATGAATGGTATTGAGACGCGCGCCCAGAATTTCATTACAGCGATCCAAATGGTACAGGTACGCCCGTGAATAGTTTTTACAGGTGTAGCAATCGCACTTGGCATCTAAAGGTGAAGTGTCATCACGGTGACGCGCATTGCGGATCTTGATAACCCCTTCAGTGGTAAACAGGTGACCGTTACGGGCATTACGGGTCGGCATGACACAGTCAAACATATCAACACCGCGACGTACGCCTTCAACCAAATCTTCCGGTTTACCGACTCCCATCAAATAACGTGGCTTCTCAGCTGGGATTTGTGGACAGACATGCTCCAAAATTCGGTGCATATCCGCTTTTGGTTCACCCACAGCCAAACCACCGATAGCATAGCCATCAAAGCCAATTTCCAGCAGCCCTTTCAGACTCTCATCACGCAAGTCTTCATATACACTGCCCTGAATAATCCCGAACAGTGAATTAGGGTTTTCCAAGCGATCAAACTCATCACGAGAGCGCTTTGCCCAACGCAGAGACATCTGCATGGATTTACGCGCTTCATCTTCTGTCGCTGGGTATGGTGTACATTCATCGAAAATCATCACCACATCAGAACCCAGTGAGTGCTGGATCTGCATGGATTTTTCCGCATCCATAAAGATTTTTTCACCATTGATTGGCGAGCGGAAATGCACCCCTTCTTCAGTGATTTTACGGATATCACCCAGACTGAATACCTGAAAGCCGCCCGAATCGGTCAGAATAGGACGAGGCCAATTCATAAAGTCATGCAAATCACCATGTTTACGCATGATCTCTTCACCTGGACGCAACCACAGGTGGAATGTGTTACCCAGCAGGATATCCGCACCAGTAGCGCGAACCTCTTCCGGGGTCATACCTTTAACAGTACCGTAAGTCCCCACAGGCATAAATGCCGGGGTTTCTACCGTGCCACGTTCAAATACCAGGCGTCCACGTCGCGCTCGGCCACAAGTTTTATCCAGTTCAAATTTCATTGCTTACCTCGCCAGAGAAACAGTCTGACAACATTGTTGAATAATAAAGAAATAAGGGCAAAAATTGCCGCTTCAAGTGCTGTAATAGCAAAAAGCCCATCCGGATGCCGGTAATATGGCATTTCCGGACGGGCATTTTAAATCAAAATCGCCGTCTATTGGGTCTTTTTAGTCACAAACATTGCATCGCCATAGCTGAAGAAGCGGTATTTTTGCTCAATCGCGTGGCGGTAGGCATGCATCACATGATCAAATCCGGCAAATGCACTCACCAACATGATCAATGTTGACTCTGGTAAGTGGAAGTTGGTCACCATGGCATCCACGACCTGAAATTGATACCCAGGGTAAATAAAAATATCCGTATCGCCACTAAAGGCCGCTAATGGTCCTTGGCTGGCTCGAGCAGCACTTTCCAATGAGCGTACAGATGTGGTACCCACCGCAATCACTCGTTTACCTGCCGCTTTAGTGGCATGAATTTGTTCAACCACATCGGCAGGGACATTCACCCACTCAGAGTGCATCTTGTGCTCAAGAACATCATCAACCCGCACAGGTTGGAAGGTACCAGCACCAACGTGCAATGTCACAAAAGCCATATTCACGCCTTTGTCTTTCAGTGCCGCGAGCATGGCATCATCAAAGTGCAGCCCCGCCGTTGGCGCAGCGACAGCGCCGGGATTTTGGTTATAAACGGTCTGATAACGCTCTTTGTCCGCATCATCATCTGGCCGATCAATGTATGGTGGCAGAGGCATATGCCCTACCGCTTCCAAAACTTCCAAAATCGTCAGTTCGGATTGGAGCTCCAATTCAAACAGTGCATCATGGCGGGCCAACATCACCATGTGGTAACCGCCATCTAAGTGGATTTCAGCCCCTTCTTTAGGGGATTTTGAGCTACGGACATGCGCCAAAATACGCTTATCATCCAACATCCGCTCAACCAAAATCTCCAGCTTGCCGCCGGTAGCTTTCTGCCCGAATAAACGCGCGGGGATCACTCGAGTATTATTGAACACCATTAAATCGCCAGGCTCGATCATCGCCAGCAAATCAGTGAAATGTTTATCAGCTACCGCCCCACTGTTGCCATCCAGGGTCAGCAATCTGGACGCTGTCCGCTCGGCCATGGGATAACGGGCAATCAGCTCATCAGGGAGCTCAAAAGAAAAATCTGCTACGCGCATCGAAAATCTCAGCTTGGCTTGAAACGGCGGCCAGTCTATTAGCACCGTCGATTAAGATCAAGAACCTGACAAGCAAGGACCTGTACCGAACCACTAGAAAATTACCAATCAAAGCGCAATTTGATGCCAATACACACGAATTTTCCGCCCATAGGCTTAGATTCACCCTGCCGAGATGATCATTTATCACGCATAAAGATGAGCAATGATTAATGATTTATGCGCTGTCACATCCAACATTGTCCCATCAGCACCACTCGTACAACCCGCGCTAAGCTAATGCCTGAGTATACTGGCTAAACACAATCAAACGACACATATTAAGTGGCTAGCGCCAACACCCTCATATGCGCAAAACCAAATAGATAATTAACCGCCTCTATGCCAGAATGCGCGGTTATGCTACCTTTGTGCCACGATTTCACTGATACCCTATTATGAATTTTCTTGCTCATCTTCATCTGGCAGATAATAGTCAGACTAGCTTGGCCGGCAACCTTGCCGGTGATTTTGCCAAAGGTGATATTGCCGCTTACGCCAAACCCCTGCAGCAAGGGATCTGGCTTCACCGTCAAATAGATCAATTAACGGATGATCATGAAATCACGCGGGAGCTTATCCGTCAGTTTCCGAAGAAATACCAGCGCATTGCACCAATTTTGGCAGATTTAGCCTTTGACCATATGCTGGCTCGTTATTGGGATGAGTATCATCATCTCACCCTGGATGCTTTTTGCCGCCAGGCTTATACAGATTTAGCCCAAAACACAGGCTTACCGGATAAATTGGCAGAAATGGTGCCACTGATGGCCAAACATCAATTACTGCAAAGTTACCAAAAACGGGCCGGACTCAATGAAGCGATATACCGGGTCAGTAAACGTTTTTCCAAACCTGAGCTTTTCACCGGAGCAGATAAAACGCTAAAGCAAATGGATATCGATATTGAAATTGCCTTTCGAACCTTATATCCCCAATTGATGGCCTATAGCCGTATTCTGTCGCGCAAAACCCCGTCGGAGTATCTGTAAGTGAGTAATCCCTACACTCGACAAGAAAATATCGGGGCCTTTTGGCGCAAGCACCTGCGTGATGCGATTATCATCATCATCGGCATTTATCTGGTATTTATGTTCCTGCAGCGGGATATGGCTTCCGGCGAAGCGCCGCCACTAGGGGGCGAAACTATCCAGCGCAATTATGTGCACCTCGCTGAAGAAGGCACTTATTTGGTGTATTTCTGGGGCAGTTGGTGCCCATCGTGTAAAGTGACGACAGCTGCGATTAATGACCTTAGCCGGCAATACAATGTCATCTCAGTTGCTATTGAGTCCGGAACGCGAGCTGAGCAGATGCAATATATGCGTAAGCACCATTATGCTTTTCCTGTGTTAGAAGCGACCCCGGAGATAACCGCACAATGGGGGGCAGATCGCCTTCCGGCGATCTTTATTATCAGTAATGGTAAAATTCGCTTCAAAACGATGGGCGTGACCAGCAGTTGGGGACTGTCATTTCGACTATGGCTAACGCAATTGTTATATAGCTAAGCGGTAAAATCTGGCAATCAACCCCGGCTTACGTTTAAAATTCCGCGGTTTTTATCCCAGATAACTCCGGAGCACCTATGCAGATCTTTGACTATCATCCACCCGCCATACCCTGGCTGGATATTCGATATGTGGATGATGATATGATCGTGATATCTAAACCCTCCGGGCTGCTATCCAATCCAGGACGGGCAGCAGTCACCCATGATTGCGCCCTGACCCGTCTGCAGCAACGCTATCCCGAAGCCATTTTGGTACATCGCCTTGACTGCGCCACATCTGGCATCATGGTCTTTGCCCGTCATAAGCAAGCCGAATCTTGGCTAAAAACCCAATTTCAAGATCGGTTAAGTGAAAAAGTGTATATTGCTGAAGTCAGTGGTCACTTCCCGCAAGCAAAAGGCACGATCAATCTTCCTTTACTGCCAGATCCTGACAAAAGACCACTACAAAAGATTGATGAGAAAGGGAAAAGTGCGATTACAGACTTTCGCGTATTAGCGCATCGTCCAGACTCAACCCTGATGCAACTGACCCCCCATACCGGCCGGACCCATCAACTCAGAGTCCATATGTTAGCAATGGGTCATGTCATTTTAGGCGATGATTTCTATGGCGATGCCAACTGTATTCAGGCGCGGCCAAGATTATGTCTCCATGCCCAACAGCTAAGTATTCGTCACCCTAAAACCCAACAATTGATGGTGTTTACCAGTTCGCATCCATTTTAACCCCAACGTTGAGTAACTAAGGGCGTTATACGGGCAATTTGGCCAATCAGTTGTCAGTGTTACTGGCAGCTGATAACCCTATCATCTGATTCTTAACCCAATGCGCAGTCCTCATGGCATCTTCAATGCATATTGACTCCCCCTATTGAATCAAAAGCATAAGACTTAATCTCAGCCCCACTGCGCCAGAATAATCTCCCTTTTCGCTATCACCACCACCGCATTGTGCCAATAACGGCTGTAACAATAATTATCAGCATATTGAATTTATTAGCTTTTTATAAAAATTTTCACAGATGTGAACTTGATTCAGATATTTCTCAGTAATTTATCAGCAGCAGCAAAAGACTGTGATAGAATCGGTTTGGGTCACTGTCGGCCTAGAGTACGGAGTTGTAATTCCACCCCCTATGTTAACCCTCATACTTATCGTCATCGTCGCTGTCGGTGTGTCATTCCTGTGCAGTGTGTTCGAAGCGGTTCTGTTGTCTGTTACCCCAAGTTATATTGCCAACCTTGAGCAACATAATCCCAAGGCGGCAGCACGCCTGAGAAAACAAAAAGAAAACGTTGAATCACCACTGGTGTCTATTCTGACCCTAAATACCATTGCCCATACTGTTGGTGCTGCTGTGGCGGGTGCCCAGGCCGCTAAAGTATTTGGCGATGACATGCTGGGGGTCTTTTCCGGGGTGTTAACCTTTATCATTCTGTTCTTCTCAGAAATTATTCCTAAAACCATAGGGGCTAACTACTGGCGTGCACTGGCGCCCAGTGTCACCCATGCTCTGGTGTGGATGGAGCGACTAACGCTACCGTTAATCTGGATGTCTCAGCAGGTAACTAAACTGATGGGTAAAGGCGATGAAGGCCAATATATTCGTCAGGAAATGAGTGCCATGGCTCGAATCGGTGAAGAGTCCGGCGAGCTGGATGCTCAAGAGTCTAAAATTTTGACACAGATGCTAACCGTGCGAGATATGCCAGTCACCGCGATTATGACACCTCGCACAGTGATGTTTTCTCTGCCAGTTAATATGACACAACATGATTTTGTTAGCCGTTATATGAGTAAACCTTTTACCCGTATTCCGGTCTTTGCCAAAGATCATGATGATATTGTCGGTTATGTTAACCGCACCGATATTCTGCTTGCAGAGCGAGATACACCACAAGCGACGCTAAACTCACTGAAAAAGAGTTTGCTGGCCGTACCGGAAACCGCAAAAATTCTGCCATTGTTTGAGCTGATGATTAAACGCAATACCCAAATTGCTATGGTGGTTGATGAATATGGTTCCGGGTTGGGTATTGTGACCCAAGAAGACATTATCGAATCTATGCTGGGTTTGGAAATTGTTGACTTAAATGATCCCGCAACAGATATGCAGCAGTTGGCCAGAAAATTGTGGAAACGCCGCATGAAAGATAAAGGTATTCGCTTATCCGATAACGGGGATTTTGAAACTGTAACGGAATAACCGTTAAGCAATACTAAAAAAAGGAGCTGAGGCTCCTTTTTTGATCTCTGCGGTGCCCGCTGAAATAATGCTACAATCCTCAGCCTGAGAGAGGAAGATTATGCCCGATACACTGACCCTAAAATTGGCTCATATTAACGATACCCATTCCCATTTTGAGCCAAGTCGCATCCAATTTACCCTAAATCATCAACATGAGCCGCAACCAATTTATGTTCATACTGGCGGCTGCGCCAGAATCAAAGCCCAGCTAGATAAAGCTCGCAACCAAGCAGAACAAAGTGGACAGGAATTTATTTTTTTGCACGGTGGCGACAGCTTCCAAGGTACTCTGTATTTTCGAGAGTTTCAGGGAGAAGCTAATGCGACACTGCTAAATCAATTGCAACCGGTTGCCATGGTACTAGGCAACCATGAAATCGACGGCGGTAATGGCCCAGTAAGGGAGTTTCTTGATCGGATCAACTTTCCTTTGCTAGCCGGTAATATGGATCTCACTGCTGAACCTGATTCAGCTATGGCATTAAAAGGCCATAAAAATTTGAAATATTTTCAGCCAGAAGATCAATGCGCAGATGTGATCATCCGGGAATATCAAGGCACACAAGTCGCCATTTTCGGTATTACATTGGATATGATGCGAGATATTGCCCGCCCAGATCCTGGTACAGAATTCATTAATGCCCAGCAAGTCACTCAAAATACGATGGCTAAATTGCACCAGCAAGGCATTGTGCACATCATCGTGCTGAGCCACCTTGGTTTACCTGCCGATAAAATGCTAGCCGAACAAGTAGATGGCATCAGTTTGATTGTTGGTGGCCACAGTCATACCTTACAAGGTGACTTTTCCGCCCTAGGGCTATCAAATATCCCTTATGGTGCTATGGTCAATGGCACACCTATCGTCCATGCAGGGAAATATTCAGAAACCCTAGGGCTGGCTGATATTACCTTTGATCACCTTGGTCGAGTAACACATCTGACTGGCAATAACTATTTTATGCTCAGCCGAGAATTTAGCCGCAAAAATGGCCAGCCATTCAGCCAAAGTGAACATGAGGCTATCGTCAAGCAGCTACAGCAACAAAATGGGATCCTTTGGGATGATGAAGACGCGACTATAGCCCAACTGATCCAGACCCGTTACCGCCCGAGTATTGATGCCTTGGAAAACCAGATTATCGCTCTGGTTCCAAATGAATTAGTACACAGTCGCCTACCGAGCAAACTGCTGCCCAATGGCAGTCAGCTTGCACCTTGGGTTGGGCGCGCTATGTACAAAGCGGCCAAACAACAAGACAACAGAATCGATTTTGCGCTACATAATGCCGGGGGAGTTAGGCAATCGCTTTCTTCCGGCGCATTATCCATGGCCGATGTGCTTGGCCGCATGCTGCCCTTCGAACTCCCCTTGGTCACCTATCAGATCCGCGGCCGTTTTCTCTACGAAGTTTTAGAGTCAGCAATCAATGCCGCTACCAATAACAGTGTAGTAGGCACTGGCACCGGTAGTTTCCCTTATACCTACGGACTAAGATACAGCTATGACGGACGTAAACCCATAGGGCAGCGGATCACAAAGTTAGAAGTGATGCAGCAAAAACAGTGGCGACCGCTGCAGCCTGACAGCCTCTATACCGGCGTATCCACCACTTATACTGCGGCGGGAAAAGAAGGCTATCAGCCACTACTGCAGATGGAATGGAGCCAAATTATGTCCTGTACAACCCTGCCAGGTGCTTTTGCTCATTTCGTCACAGACGCAGATGCGTGGCAAGAGCCGCTGCCACCCAATGTGCATTACACTAGCCATATGACCACAACAGAGCCAACGGCGCAGTTAACAGAAAAATGATGGCAATGGTACGCCGCTCTACAGTCTGAGCGCCACTCTATCACATCGTTTCCCTACTCACTTTGCACTTTATCGATGTGATGGAGGCTTACGCTCACCAGAGACGGGGGAGAAAAACTTATATCTACGATGAAAAATATTGCTATCGAGGATTATGAGCGAGAACCTAATTTCTAGCCGCTGCAGGCAATGATAAAGCCTAGATATCGAGTAAAATAATTGATAATTAGTTTCAGCAATAACAACTAAAAAAGCGCTTTAACATAACCGGCACTGACTATCACTCACTCGCCGACTGTAACTGACAGCGCATAAAAAAGCCTGGCAGCATCTGACCGGATTTTGGCTGGTAACTTTTATAGCAAAGTTCAAAGCCACCCGATTCGAATAATGGGCGGGACAAATATGATGCATCCACGGTGAGCTCTAGATAGCCCTGCTGTTTAGCCCATTTCTTCGCTGTAGCAAACAATGCCAGAGCCAACCCTTTTCCTTGATATGCCGGATGAAGGTAAAGACTATCAATATAACCCCGACTGAAATAATGGGTTTCAACATTGATAAAACCACAACATAAAGGAGCGGCCAATGGTTTTATGGGCGCAAAATCCAGCACAACCCAAGTTTGACTACGGCTCAGCCGCAAATGCCAATAACGACTTGAACGAGGCTGATAGGACCAAGCTTTAAGTTGCGCATCAGAATAATGTCGTGAACTGATCCCTTGTACCGCTAAATGAAACAATAAACTAATTTGCGCCGCATATTGCTTTTGGTAAGGCACGACCCGAAAACGGGGCAAAATACTGTCAGATGGTAAGTTACACTGCATTTCCATATTAAGGTCCCAAACAACAGAAAAAACAAACCCCGGACAAGCCGGGGTCTGTCATCAACTATCAGTATATTACAGCTTATTGATTTTACCGACGAACAACAGATCTTTAAACGTACGGTTCAAGGTTTTACTGTGGAAGTTTTTCATCCAGCCAGCCCCTGTCATAGAGACCTTTTCCCCTTTTTTGACTTCAACTTGAGGTCCCGCAGCCCAAATGGTTTTATCGCCATCTTGAATTTGAACATAGGTATAACCACCACTGTTCATGGTATCCAAGATTTTACCTTCATGCAGTGTACCAGTAGCCCAGGCCGACATAGAACCGAGAGAAAACAATGCGGCAGCTGCCAACGTCAGAATTTTTGATTTCATTACATTACCCGTGGTAACAACAAAAGAAGCGGTATTTAAGCATGAATGCAATCACATTTCCGCTACCCATCCGACAAAATATGCTATCTAAATAATAGATTAGACACTGCATAGACTAAGGTTTGTTGACCTTTCGCGAGTGAATTTTGTTCAAAGCAAAAACGTTTTAATCGCGGCGAGTGGTTTACGGCCTAGCTATTCTAAGCAAGAATCGCTCAACAAAGCGTAAACCACTTTTAGCCGAACCCTTTGGCCAGCGTTTGAGCCTTATTTCTACTGCGTTATCGCCTTATCAGGTAACGCAACTACCTATCAAAGCTTCTGCCTTGTATAAAGACCCCTCAAATCGCTGCAAAAACAAACTTGAAAGGTCAACAGGCTCTAGAAACCCTCACGTTCATTAGGTCATTTTCATCTCTGCAATAACGGCATAAATGTCGCTTCTAAACCGTTCAGTTTTATCTCATAGATAAGAGCTAATTGCTCCCCCAGTTTTCCATCTGGAAACCCCTGCTTATGAAACCAGACTAAATAAGGCTCAGGCAATAATAATAAAGGACGCCCAGCATATTTACCAAAGGGCATAATGGAATTAACTGCTGCAACTATCTGCTGCTCGTGCATAATTTCACTCTCAACGTATATTGAAATAAAAAACTCAATGGTTATAAAACAATAATACCTATTTATTGTTTACTGGGTCACCTATGCAGTTCTAGTTCAGCATCTTATTGATGTTCTTTTTAAGAACAATTTATCATGAAAATCTAAGATTTATTCCTACCTCTCATAGTAGGATATGAAAATCATCAGCTTCAACTGACTCTTTTATATCTCTGTGCTAACACTATTGACACCAACAGATGTAATAGCCTGATTTTTAATACGATTAGCTGTGATTTAAATAACGTCAAAAAATTTACATACTCTTTAGAAAATAACATTTTCGGCTCGACGTTAATATCCCGACATCTGCCAATAATTCGGCTTTTGCGGCCTGAACAAAAGCCAACTACATTCTGTTTGCAGCAGATAAAACACAAAAAATTGTATGGCAGGGAGATAAGCGATGATAGTGCTAGTCGGCGGAGAAAAAGGCGGCAGCGGTAAAAGTTGTTTGGCACAGAATCTTGCTGTCTATTTTGCGACAGAACAAAAGCTATCCGTCATTATGGTAGATTGTGATCCGCAAAGGACCACTTCAGACTGGATCCAAGCCCGCAACAATAACCCTAATCTACAAGGGATCAACTGCGTACAACTCTACGGCAAAATACGTAATGATTTGCTTAGTCTAGCGCAACATTATGACTGTATCTTAGTTGACTGCGGTGGACAGGATAATTTAGCACTACGTGCCAGCATGTCTGTGGCAACCCATGTACTTATGCCCCTGAGACCTAAACGACGGGACTTAAAAACCGTGAATCATATGGATGATGTTGTCGCTACCTGTATGATGATAAATCCAACAATGAAGGCTGCATTTGTCTTCACCCAATGCCCCAATCTCCCGAATCAAGCCAAACGCATACTCGAAGCAAAAGAAGTATGCCGCACGTACGATATCCATGTTTTGGATGCGATCACCCACAGCCGCAACATCTATGATGATAGCGAAGAATCTGGAATGTCTGTACTGGAATTAGAACCAGATGGCAAAGCCGCCACAGAAATACGCGGCATCGCTCGCGAACTGCTAGCAGTACAACCAGAGCAATCGATAAATAATTTTCAATCATCAATGCAAGATAACAACCAAGGAGCACCCTATGGGGATGGCCGATCTGAAGAAAAACGCCGCGTCGGCTAAGCCCGTAATGACTGTCATCTCTGCAGATACCTTCATCAACCAAGCTCAACATTATGCCAATGGCATAAATAACATAGACGAGTCGAATTACCATGAAGGAGAGCAAATTTTCTTCAGCAACTACAAACAGATAAGCCAACGACTTCACGTACAAAAACAGGCTAGCCTAAAAGCTTTTAGCACCTTTAAATCCGACTCAAAAAAAGGAAAAACACGTAATGCAACATTTTCACTGGACGAGGCAAGTATTATTAAATTAGCTAACTTGGCTCAATACCAGAAATTACCAAAATCAAAGCTACTGAGAATATTAATTGCTGTTCATTATAATGATGTAATGGATAATTAATAATTAATAATTAATAATTAATAATTAAAACTTTAACGGTTTCCCAATACCGACAGATTCTCCCTCCCAACTTGGAATCTGTCGGTTTTTTTATATACCATAACTTACTTATACATTATCAATAAAAACTAACAATGAAATTAGTGCTTATTTATTAAGATAATGTATAACTCTATCAAAATTTCATTCTTATCTCTAAATATATAATTGCGTTCCTAACTCAACCAATTTATCTTCTGGAATTTTTAGTTTTTCAGATGTTCTGAGTGCATTACGGCTTAAAAATATAAAAGCCCCCGCTTTAGCATCATGTAAAATATTTGAGTGTTTAACTTTCAATCGCTCTGATGACATAAAAAATATTGTTTCTTCAAGCTGACAATAAAGTCCATTTAAAGAGCACGAGTATAGAGCCTGCTCAATATCAGGCGTTTCTTTATAACCATAATTAGCCGTAACAGAAAAGAACGTATCAGATAGTGGCTTAACCTCAACACGTTTTAGCGGATGAACATAAGGTTCTTCTTCGTATTGACAGGTCAATAAAATAATCCGTTCATGTAATACTTTATTAAGTTTCAAATTATTCAAAAGTGATAACGGAACATGATCAATTTCTCTCGTTAGATAAATCGCATTACCTTTAACTCTCGGTAAATCACTCTCTTCTAATGAGTTAACCAAAGCCTCAACACAATTATTTGAACTGTTTTGCACCAGTTTTCTGCGCTCCGTATACCAGACCATCATCACACTGAATACTGACAAACCAATCGTCAAAGGAAGCCAACCACCATGAACAAATTTTAGCGTTGTTGAGATAAATAGAGGTAAATCGATGGAAAGTAAAATAACTGCAAGCAGCGTAGTAAAAACCCCAGACCAGTGCCATTGGCGCCATGCAACAATACATGAAAGTAATGAAGTAATAGTCATAGTCATAGTTACTGCAATACCATAAGCAGCAGCCAGATTCTCAGAGTGTTTAAACCCTAAAATAACTAATATCACCGCCACAAATAAAAATAAATTTGCAAGCGGAACATAGATTTGCCCTTGCTCCTCTACAGAGGTATGGGTAATTCTAACTGGTGGCAAATACCCTAAGTTAACAGCTTGTCTTGTAATTGAAAATACACTTGAAATAACGGCCTGTGAGGCAATAATCGTTGCTAAGGTAGCTAAAATGACTAAAGGAATAATCATATTGGTAGGAGCCAGATTAAAAAATGGATTAGTCACAGCGCTAGGATCAGCTAAAATTAGCGCTCCCTGTCCAAAATAATTAATCACAAGCGATGGAAACACTAAACTAAACCATGCATATCGAATAGGCTTAATACCAAAATGCCCCATATCAGCGTACAATGCTTCAACACCAGTAACAGCTAACACAACTACTGCCAATGTAAAAATTGTCATCCACTGATGCAATACAATAAAATGCAATGCCCACAGAGGGTTGAGCGCAGTAAGGACCTGAGGGTGATGACTGATACTGAGCCCGCCCAGCAACATTAAAACCACAAACCAAGTCACCATGACTGGAGCAAAAAGCCGGCCAATTTTATGCGTTCCATAAGATTGAATAGCAAATAAAAAACAAATAATAGTGATAGTAATCGGCTCAATAAAATGATTCAGCTTTGGTGTAATCACCTTGATCCCTTCAATTGCTGAAAGTACAGACATTGCTGGTGTAATAATCGCCTCGCCAAAGAAAAAACCTGTCGCTAACAACCCTGCAATCAAAATAAACACTTTTATTTTTTTCGACTGTTGATGCATGGCCATTGCTGTTAGCGTTAATATCCCTCCCTCACCTTTATTATTGACGTGAGTCACAAAATTAAGATATTTCAATGAGACTACTAACACAAAAAGCCAAAAAATAAGTGAAAGTACACCATAAACATTCACCTGATTAATTAACAATGGATGCTCACCACTAAATGCAGCTCTAAACGCATACAACGGACTCGTTCCAATATCACCATAGACGATCCCCATTGTCAGCAAAGATAAGGTCAATAGAGATGGTTTATTGTTTTTAGTTAGCATAGATGCAACAAAACATTTAAAACACAATTGGCAAATTTGAAGCTAAAACGCTATAAATGTAAATAAAAAAAATATTAAAACGCATTCATTTAAATGCATATCGAGTTTTTATTCTAAAAATTATTTTAATAAAGGAATTTGAATATAAATAAAATACCTAGAACCAAAACAACTAGTTTATTGTTTATGTAATTTAAAGCCATTGCTATCAAGTTAATTTAACAATACCCCACTCATTAAATAAGTATGTTGGTTTGGATAATACTCTGTTATTCAGTATATTTAAGCTCTTGTGATATATCGTGCTGTTATGTCAGACTCTCAACATCATAAATTTAATAGCTATAGCAGGAGGATACAATGACAACGATTCTCATTGTGAGTTTATTGGGCATATTCGCTATCTTTTGGTTAGCAACAGTTCCCTTTAGAGCCAGATTAAGGCGAGCCAAACTCGCCAAACAACCCTTTGCACATCAGTGGCGAAGTATTATTAAACACAATGTCCCATATTTTCAGATACTGCCCGTTGATCTACAACTACAGCTAAAAAAACATATGAAAGTTTTTCTAGCAGAAAAACAGTTTATCGGCTGCCAAAATCTACAGATAACTGATGAAATCAGGATCACAATAGCAGCGCAAGCATGTTTATTGCTACTAAATCGCCACACTGATTACTACCCTAAACTACGGCAAATTTTAGTTTATCCAGCAGCATTTATTGTTGAAAAAGAGCAGCAAAATGAACTTGGCCTACACTTTCAACATAAGGCAGTATTGTTAGGGGAATCATGGGAGGAAGGACAAGTCATCCTCAGCTGGCAAGACACCTTAGCTGGTGCGGCGGATCCTTATGATGGCAGTAATGTTGTGATTCATGAGTTCGCCCACCAGTTAGATCAAGAGGACGGGAGTGCTAATGGTGCACCACTACTCGAAGCCAGAACAGATTATTCTCATTGGTCAAAAATTCTCGGACAGGAATACCTACAATTAGTGCAATGTGCTGAGCAAGGACTACCTTCCCTATTTAGTTATTACGGTGCAACCAATCCGGCAGAGTTTTTCGCTGTCATCAGTGAAGTTTTTTTTGAGCAGCCCATCGAGTTTAAAACGCACCATCCAGTACTCTATCAGCAATTAAGCCTTTACTATTGCCTTGATCCAGCATTGTGGTTTTCTGAAACCTAAACCGGCCTATTTACGACCGACACAGATACTAAAATTTATTTGCCACACAAGAGGATATTGACTGACGAGCCGCTAAAGCGAAACACTGATTGGCCTGACGAGCAAAATGAATAAAGTCATTTTGTTGCTGTTCAGTCAATGGCCTATCTGCATCCTGCCTATCTGCATAAAACAACCCAATAACTTGCTCTTCTACCACCAAAGGAGCCAGCATAAAACCTCCGGCCGCAACCCTAGAAAATGGCGGTAACATCATTTCACCAGGCATTATATTAATAATCTGCTGCTGCCGGATTGCCGTAGCTAATAGCGGAAAGTGCTGTAACTCAAACTGACCGGGAAAGGGGTTATCATCTCCCTGCATCATACGTACGGAAAGAGATTGTCTATCTTGACTGATCACAAATACCCCACAACGATCTAAACCCACCCCTTGTTTTAACCCCACTAATGTGGCCTGAACAACCTGAATAAAATCGGCCTGTTGCTCAGCAAGAGTGGTTAAAAGTCGTAGTTGCCGTAATTGAATAGACTCATCCCGTTCGGTGCCCGATATTTTCACTGCAGATTGCTGGGGCTGGGGCTGGGGCTGGGGCTGGGGCTGGGGCTGGGTAGCTTGAATCATCTCAGACTGTGCTACAAGGACATCACATAGCTGGGGAGCATCATAGGCTTGAGCTAATTTAACTGTTGCTTTGGTACACCGCTGTACCCGATGTTGAAACTCTGATACTGGCATCCCTAGCATTTGTGCCGCCTGCTTACTCAGCGCAGAGATCTGCTCAATATCACCATCAGCCAAAGCATCACTGAGCATATTGGCCAAACAGATACTCCGAATGGCAATATCAGCCACGGGAGGTTGAGCCAGAGACTTTACCAATAACTCTCCAAGTCCCCAATGACTGGCTAGTAATTGGGTCAATTGTGCAAAACTCCCCCCTAAAACACTCCGGATTAGCCTTGATTCTGCTTGAGGTTCACAGCGTAAACGACATTGAAGTTCATTGGCATCATCCCCCCCTATACTCCAGAAAGCACTTTCTCCTAAATGGTGCAACAAAGCTGCCACAAAAACCTCTTCCTCTAGCTGCTCGTCCTGGCCATGTTGCATCATTCTGGCTAACATAGCGGCCTGAAATGATGTTGCCATTCGCTTCACTAAAATAGGATAAACAGTTGAAGATAAGTGCTTACTTTCCAATAGACTACTGATAAGTCTGGCCGTCAAACAGATATTACGCAGGGTATCAAAACCCAACACGACCGCCGCTCGTGAGACAGTGGCAATCTGATGACGCCCCTTATTATAAGTCACACTATTGGCAACTCGGAGTATGCGCGATGTCAGCACATTATCATGCATCACACTGCGCCCCAACTGAGATAGAGAGGACACATCATCAGCGGCTAATTGCTCTAACTGTCCTAAAGTCGAGCACAGCGCAGGCATGTCTTCATCACTAATCCGCTTAACCCAATACGCCAACCCTTTGTTGCTCGGCCTCTTAGCGGTCATACATGATGCCTTTTATCGAGAAACATCAAATGAGTATAGTCAGCCGTCAGCGTGAAACTGAGGTAAAATGATGCGAAACGAAATTCATTGCTATCCCATGCGACAATAAAACAGATAACCACCAAATAAGACAATAAGTGGTTACCGCGAACCTCTTAATAAGCAGTCATTCATCCTACGATGAATATGCCCTAAGACGAGGCAAAAAAAGGACGGCCTATAAGGCCGCCAAACACAAGCAATACAATCACTGGAAGGGAAAGCCTGATAATACAAACTCAGGCCGTCCATCACCGGAAAACAACACAATATCCGGTGAAAACGGGGAAATAGGGATACCCCGCTATTTGCTATCAGGAAGCATCGAACAGCACATCCTTCCCAACGGCAAATTCTGTTGCTAATTGACTAAAATTGCTCCTCTTCTGTAGAGCCGGTCAGCGCAGTCACGGAAGATTGCCCACCCTGAATAACATTGGTTACCTGATCAAAATAACCTGTACCAACCTCCTGCTGATGGGCGACAAAGGTATAGCCTTTTTCTGCCGCGGCAAATTCAGGTTGCTGTACCTTCTCCACATAATGTTTCATCCCTTCACCACGAGCATAGTCATAAGCCAAATCAAACATGTTGAACCACATATTGTGGATCCCAGCTAAGGTAATAAATTGGTATTTATATCCCATGTCCGACAGCGCCTGCTGGAAACGCGCAATGGTGTCATCATCAAGGTTTTTCTTCCAATTAAATGAAGGGGAACAATTGTAAGCCAATAGTTGATCGGGATACTGAGCATGTATTGCCTCAGCAAAACGGCGGGCTTCTTCCAAATCCGGTTTAGCTGTTTCACACCAGATAAGATCTGCGTAAGGCGCATAAGCTAACCCACGGGAAATCGCTTGATCCAAGCCCGCATTCACCCGATAAAATCCTTCAGCAGTGCGCTCACCAGTCAGAAAGTCTCTGTCATAAGGATCGCAGTCCGATGTCAGCAAATCAGCCGCATTAGCATCGGTTCGAGCAATCACCAAGGTATCTACACCGCTGACATCTGCGGCCAGTCTGGCGGCAACCAATTTTTGAACTGCCTCTTGGGTTGGCACTAACACCTTGCCGCCCATATGCCCGCACTTTTTCACTGAAGCAAGCTGATCTTCAAAGTGCACCCCTGCAGCGCCGGCTTCAATCATACTTTTCATTAATTCAAAAGCATTCAGTACCCCGCCAAACCCGGCTTCAGCATCGGCAACAATCGGCAGAAAATAATCGGTAAAAGCATCATTGTCCGCATCCACACCATTGCCCCATTGGATCTGATCCGCCCGACGAAATGCATTGTTAATTTTGGCAACCACAGATGGAACTGAATTGGCCGGGTATAGTGACTGATCCGGATACATGGTCCCGGCTAAATTGGCATCAGCAGCTACCTGCCAACCAGAAAGATAAATGGCTTCAATACCTGCTTTTGCCTGCTGCACCGCCTGACCACCAGTTAGCGCACCAAGGGAATTGACATAACCTTTCTTCGCCGCGCCATTAACCAACTGCCATAATTTCGCTGCACCACGTTTGGCTAACGTGTTCTCCGGCACAACTGAGCCCCGCAGTGCAACCACATCTTCGGCGCTAAATGGTCGGGTGACGCCAGCCCATCTCGGATTTTCAGCCCAATCTCGTTTCAGGTCGGCAATCTGCTCTACCCGTGAAGGGGTCTGTATCTTATCAGTCATTGTGTTACTCCTTGTTTCAATTGCCAGGCCTGTGCCCGTTCTTTGCCCTATTCAATCCTGCTCTGTTAGCAGTTGATAACCAGGGAGCGTAAGAAAATCCACCAATTCATCACTGGTTGTAATTTGCTCCAGCAGTTGCGCCGCCTGAGCATATTTGCCCTGCTCAAAAATCTGCTCTCCGACTTCCTGCGCCACCGTTGCCATTTCTTCAGCCAACATGTCCCTGAACAAAGATTTAGTCACTAATTTGCCATTAGAAAGACACTGCTGATGCTGTATCCACTGCCAAATAGAGGTGCGGGATATTTCCGCTGTTGCTGCATCCTCCATCAATCCGTAAATAGGCACACAGCCATTGCCATTGATCCATGCCTCGATGTACCGAAGGGCGATGCGAATATTCAGTCGCATTCCAGCTTCGGTCCGCTCACCATCACAAGGGGCGAGTAATTCCGCCGCCTGAATCGGCGCATCCACATCCCGGCTAATGTGTAATTGGTTTAATTCACCCTCGCCGATATATTGGTTAAAAATGGCCATAGCTGTATCTGCTAACCCAGGATGCGCCACCCAAGTACCATCATGACCATTGCGGGCTTCAAGCTCTTTATCTTTCCTTACCTTGGCCAATACCGCTTGATTATCCTGCTCATTTTTAGCTGGAATAAACGCCGCCATCCCCCCCATGGCCAATGCACCACGCCGATGACAGGTTTTAACTAGTAGCCGGGAGTAGGCACTGAGAAATGGGGTATCCATCGTCACTTGCTGCCTGTCGGGTAAAATTCGATCCGGATGATTTTTTAATGTTTTGATATAACTGAAGATATAATCCCAACGACCGCAATTAAGGGCGACAATGTTACTTCTCAGCTCATAGAGAATTTCATCCATCTCAAATACAGCAGGCAGAGTTTCAATCAGGCAAGTGCACTTGATGGTGCCAGGAGCCAAACAAAACCTTTCTTCGACCGTTCGAAAAACCTCGGCCCACCATCTCGCCTCTTCATGACTCTCTAATTTGGGAATATAAAAATAAGGACCAGAACCTTTTTCTAATAACTGTCGGTAGTTATGGTAAAAATACAGGGCAAAATCGCACAGAGCGCCAGGAATAGGCTCACTATTAAATGCAATATGCTTCTCTTGCAGATGTAAGCCTCGCACCCGACAAATAAGTACCGCAGGATCATCATTCAACTGGTATTGCTTACCACTTTCAGGTTGCGAAAAACTGATATTTCCCTGCACAGCATCTCGTAGATTCACTTGCCCTTGAATGACCTTATCCCATGCCGGAGCCAATGAATCCTCGAAATCTGCCATAAAAACATTCACATTGGCATTCAGAGCATTAATGATCATTTTCCGATCTACCGGACCGGTAATTTCGACCCGCCGATTTTGCAGATCCTGTGGGATCCCTCTAATCTGCCATTCGCTTTGTCGAACTTTTGCCGTATGAGGTAAAAATCCTGGTAATTGACCAGCATCAATCTGAACCTGCTTTTGCTGCCTTGCTTTCAGTAACGACTGCAATGGTGACATAAACTGCTCACACAGCGATGCCAAAAGATTAACCGCCCCAGGTGTCAAAATATCTGACTGACCGGCAACTGAAGGCCCTGTGATTGTGAGCCCCTTTACCGTACTCGCAACTGAAGGCGCTACCTCAAGTGTTACCATAATGTCTCTCCCTCACTTGAAAACTTTGCTGGGCACTGCTGGGCACTGACCAAATAGCATTTCGACTACAAGTCGTCAGCTGTCTGCAAAATCGACAGACGTAATTTGTCAACTTATAAGGCGATAGATTAAAAACACCTATGTGTTCATCCATGAGTTCGAACCTACTGGTAAAATTTTGTTAAAGCAACCAAGTGAGAGCATAAGAACAGGAGGGGAAATTGGTGATGAAATTGGTCATACCAACCTAAAGATATAATGATATACATCTGTTTTATATAGATTTAAACGAACGTTTAAATTGAGAAATATCGGGTATTTACAATTTGTCTAACAACTTGACCAATGCATGATTGTGGATGTTATTTACGTAAATTTAATTCATTGTGTACGGTTTCATTTACAAGAAAAATATTAATAGGCAAAATGCTAGCATTACGGAAACGTTTAATTACAACATGAGCGCAATTAAAATAAAATATATAAAATCAATGTAATAGAGTTGATTGGTCACAACGTCCATTTAAACAAACGTTTGAATCTTACCTTTACGTAAACTGTAAAAAATAAAATATATTAACAGTGATGCCAATATTGGATGTAGAGTGACTGACATTAGAAATTAATTTGGTTATCTGACAAATTTTTTTATAACAATCTTAAGTCACGACAAATACAAGGTCACAATTATCCTTTTTGTCGCAATCGCATCAATAATTCAGCTTCAGCGCGAGGCAACTCGCACTCTCGTATCAGCTCTTCCATATCTGCGCCTAGCTCAATCATTTTATTAGCCCGTGAATAGAGTTTTGAACCACTATCTTGCTCCACTTGCTCTTCAATTCTCTCCTGTTGTTGCTGCAATGATTTCTCCATCGTTAATACTCTGCGACCGATACCGACTGTTCCACTACGCAACTCTGTCAACTCCTGCTGCAATAATTCCCGTTGACGATCAAATTCCCTGATTAATACTTTCAATGCTCTAAGCTGTTGCCACATACGATACAAACTAAATCCCATTGTGCTAGCGATAGCGACTGAGCACAGTACCAGTGCAATAAATAGTATGATGTCATTGGTCATATGTCGTCATTACTCCTAGGCTAAGCGCCGAAAAACTGGCGTAATGATCGATAGGCAAAAAAAATACCACATTGCATCAATGTGGTATTTCAATCTGTCATCAGGACACTTTATCTCAAATTACATATCCTGCAATTCAGCCCATTCTTCGTCAGACAGCAACTTATCCAAATCAACCAGAATGAGTAACTCGCCGTCACGATTACTGACACCTTGGATAAACTTAGCACTTTCTTCAGTGCCGACATTAGGGGCATTATCTATTTCGCTGCGACGCAGATATACCACTTCAGCCACACTGTCGACCAGAATACCAATGACCTGTTTTTCCGCTTCAATAATCACAATTCGAGTAGAATCATCAATTTCAGCTGATGGCAGACCAAATCGTGAACGAGTATCAATTACAGTGACCACGTTACCACGCAGGTTAATAATCCCCAGTACATAATGTGGTGCTCCCGGTACAGGGGCGATTTCGGTATAACGCAATACCTCCTGAACCTGCATTACATTAATGCCATAGGTTTCATTATCCAATCGGAACGTCACCCATTGCAGTACTGCATCATCTTTAGCTGCTACGGCAGCGACGTTTCTAGAGTCATTCATAGTTACCTCAACCAATCTGATCCTGACATCCTAAACCTGCATCAAGCATTGCAACCAATACCTGCACATTTAACATGCCACACATTTTTTCTTTCACAACGCCCGCAAGCCAGGGACGTTTTTGTGGCTGTATGCGCCACGAAACTTGAGACTGATCCATCCTTACTGTCTCGACCAGGGATTCACATGCCAATCCCCACTGACTGTCTCCCAATTGTAAGACATATTGATAGTTTTTGGCCTTCCCCTCATTAACACCAATATGTTCTGACTGCATCCATGCTTCGGGATCCACGATATTTAGCTGTTTTCCTCTATGTTCCTGCATGCCCAAATACCATGACGGCCGGCCAACTATCTTATTCAACATTCCCAGTCGAACTATGCCACTTAGACTTTGTAATGGCACCGCTAGAGTTAATCCTGCTATATCAAAACATAGACTTTGAAACTCTGCGGGCAGCAATGACTGTAATTTAGGCAACTCATCAGTACTGTCACTGTTTATCCCTTCAAGCTCAGTAGCCTTTACTTCGGTTATCTGAGGTACAGGTATCGCATCAACTGAAGATGTTTCTGCCACACTAGGCACTGGTTGCTGTACTGTTTCTTGCGCACCCAATAACGGTGACAATAAACGGGTCAGCGCTTCCTTTTCAACAGGAGATGGCTTTGGTTCAGCTACGGACTGATTAGGCTCAGCAAACGCCAATACGTCTTTTGAATTACCTTGTCTTGGCAATAACTCTTTATACGGCAGAGCCGTTGATGATTCCGTCAACAACGATGAAAAATAATCAGTCACAGTCTCATCAACAGACTTTCTCATGCCTATATTCCTTTTCCATTATGTAGGATAAAAACTTGTCATAAGCTTTTACTCCCCGACAAGATGGTGAGAGCTGCGGAGCCGGGATATTTTGCAAGCTTGAATCACGAAATTTAGTATCAACAGGGATCACACCTGACCATAAATGCTGACTGTACTGCTGCTCAAGCAACTTCAGCGCCAATGGCGATGCTTTAACCCGTTTATCAAACATGGTTGGCAAAATACTAAAACTGTACTGAATGCCATTTGCCCGTCCCATCAGCTCCATCGTCTTAAGCATGCGGGTTAACCCTTTTATGGCCAGCGACTCTGTTTGTACCGGCACAATGATATGTTGACTGGCGGCTAACGCATTCACCATCAAAACACCTAATACCGGCGAACAATCAATCAACACATAGTCATAGTCATGTTCAACACATACTAAGGCTTTTCTCAGGATTAATCCCATGCCATCCTGGTGTCCAAGCACCTGATCCAACGTCGCTAACGACATGGTTGCTGGTAATAAATCCAAGCCAACAACCGATGTCGGGATCACCGTCTGCAAAACCAACTCCCGGTTAAGCGCATCTTTAGCCATAAAAATGTCATACAAAGAGGACGGTACTTCTTCGGAGTCAATCCCAAGATAGTATCCCAATGAGGCATGAGGGTCGGTATCCACAACCAATACCCGTAACCCCTCTTTGGCCATAAGTCCGGCTAATGTCACCACAGAAGTCGTCTTACCAACGCCCCCTTTCTGATTCGCCACAGCCCAAACGTTCACATCCCCCCCGCTAACCGACCAAAGCCGGTGTTATGGCTGTATATCCGTCCTATTCCCAATAAACCGAAATTAAACAGGACATGACTCTTTTAAAATAGCCTCGGCCATATGGTCAAGACCGATAGAACGACTAGAAATACCGGCAGCCGTTACGGCTTGAGGCATGCCATACACAACACAACTGGCTTCATCTTGCGCCCAAATGGTTGCCCCAACCAGCTTCAACATACGGGCACCATCTCTGCCATCAGCCCCCATACCGGTAAGCACCACAGCTAATACATCGCCACCATATACCTTAGAAGCTGAAGCGAATGTAATATCGACGCAGGGCTTATAATTTACCTCTGCCGTCCCAGCCAAAATTTTGATCCGGGCTGATGCTCCAGCACGTTCCAGCATCATCTGTAATCCACCCGGTGCAAGATAAGCACAACCAGGTTGTAACAGATCACCATTTTCCGCTTCCTTAACCTTAATTTTACACAACCCATTGAGCCTTGTGGCAAAAGCGGGGGTAAAAGCAGCAGGCATATGCTGAATTAATAAGATCGGATGAGGATAATTGGCCGGGAACTCTGTCAGAATTTTCTGTAATGCAACCGGCCCTCCGGTAGAAGTGCCAATAAGCAATACTTTATAACGTTTTCCGGAAGCCTTTGCCGGTATACCAGCAGTTCTGGTCACTGGCTGAGTAGAAGACGATATCGGCTTTATCTGCGTCATCGGCTTTATCTGCGTCATCGGCTTTACTGCCGATTCATGTTGGTGGGAATAACTCCGAACAGCTGGTCGACTCACCCCTTTTCTACCGATAGTTTTAATCCGATTTTGCAACAGCGCAATCGCCTGTTCTTTATTTGTTGCAATATCTTCAAAACGTTTAGGAAGAAAATCCACCGCACCAGCTTCGAGGGCTGATAAGGTAGCTCTGGCACCATCATGGGTCAGGGAGGAGAACATTAGAATAGGCACCGGTGTTTTCGCCATAATCTCCCGGACAGCAGAGATGCCGTCCATAACCGGCATCTCTACATCCATGGTAATGACATTAGGGCGAAGCTCTTTAGCAAGCTGCACAGCTTCAGCCCCATTGACAGCAGTACCTATAACTTCCAACTCCGGATCCTGATTGACTATCTCACTGACTCTGCGCCGAAAAAAGCTAGAGTCATCGACAACTAAGACTTTAATAGCCATTTAAATCCTTAAGCTGGAATTTTAATTTCTTTTTGCGTAATGCTTTAACAGACTAGGCACATCAAGGATCAGCGCAATACCACCATCAGAAGTAATCGTTGCACCTGCCATACCAGGCGTTCCTTGTAGTAATTTCCCCAAAGGTTTAATTACCACTTCTTCCTGACCAATTAATGAGTCCACGACAAAACCAATGACAATATTAGCCAGCTGCACAATGACAACATGCCCAAATTTCTTATCGCCATGCTTAAATTTACTGTTGCGGCACAACCAGTTTTCTAAATAAAACAATGGAATTGCTTTATTTCTAACCACAACGGTCAATTGACCATCAACAATATTTGTTTTGGTCAAGTCCAGATGGAAAATCTCATTCACATTGGACAGAGGCAGCGCAAATACCTGATCAGATACTTCAACCATCAAGGTTGGCATAATCGCCAACGTCAAAGGTACTTTAATCTCAAGCGTCGTACCTTTTCCCTTGGCTGAATCAATATTGACCGTACCATTAAGCTGGGTAATGCGGGTTTTAACCACATCCATACCCACGCCTCGACCAGAAATATCTGAAATTTCAGTTTTAGTTGAAAAGCCCGGGGCAAAAATCAGATTATAAGCTTCACTGTCGGACATTCTCGACGCTGCATCTTGATCCAAGACCCCACGCCCAATTGCAATTTCCTTCAGTTTTTCCGGATCCATCCCGCCGCCATCATCTTCGATTTTCAGCAGAATATGGTCACCTTCCTGACTGGCAGATAGGGTGATAATACCGGTTCTCGGCTTACCAATGGATTCACGCACATCTGGCATTTCAATACCATGGTCTACAGAGTTACGCACTAAGTGAACCAAAGGATCGGCTAATGCCTCAACCAAATTTTTGTCTAGGTCAGTTTCCTCCCCGACCATGACCAATTCAATCTCTTTTTTCAGGCTCCGAGCAAGATCTCGTACCACACGAGGGAAACGGCCAAACACTTTCTTAATTGGCTGCATCCGGGTTTTCATTACTGCGCCTTGTAAATCCCCGGTAACTAAATCTAAATTTGCCAGGGCCTTACTCATTTCCTCATCTTCTCGAGTGATACCAAGACTAACAAGACGATTGCGCACTAATACTAACTCACCAACCATATTCATGATCTGGTCAAGTCTGGCGGTATCAACCCGAACAGTTGTTTCACCTTGCGTCACCGCTTTTGATGGCGTTTTATCTTTCGCGGTGACAGATTTAGCCGGTGCTTGAGTGGCTGGCTCTGTCTTCTTAGCAACTGGCGCAGCAACAGGTTGCTTAGCCACTTCAGGCTGAGTTGTTGCCGCCGATAATGTCACAGGACTGGCTACAGCACTCGTTGGTGTTGAAATTGAAGTATCAATTCCTGGCCCAGTGCCTTTACTGTGTAATTCATCCAACAGAGCTTCGAATTCGTCATCGGTAATATCTTCAGAATCCGCTTTAGGCTCAGCAGTTTCCTTACTGAATTTGCCACTGCCATGCAGCTCATCCAACAAGGCTTCAAACTCATCATCAGTGATATCATCACCGCTTTCTCTGGCCACAGCTGTAGGAGAAGAAACAGCGACAACACTAGCATCAGCGTTATCTTTATTCCCAGGTCCCTTGCCGTTACCATGTAAAGCATCAAGCAGGGCTTCAAACTCACCCTCATCAATATCATCGATACTACCATCGGTAGCTGCTTCAACATGATCATGAGCCGGCTCTTCAGCCACTACAGCTTGTTCCGCTGGAGTATCAGTATTCGAGGATACAACTGCCGGAGCAGCGGTATTTTCGGATTCTGATGGCAAAGGTGCACCACTGGCTAGCATCTTCAGCTTTTCCAATAGTTCAGGAGATGCTGGCTGCTGCTCCTCACCGGCCTGAGTCTGTTCGTACATGGTATTAATTGCATCAATCGCCTGCAGAATAATATCCATCAGTTCAGGATTGACCTGACGCTTACCATTTCTTAACAAATCAAAGGTATTCTCTGATTGATGACAGACAGCAACCATGGGCTCTAACCCAAGAAAACCAGCACCACCTTTGACGGTATGAAACCCACGGAAAATGGCATTGAGTAATTCAGTATCATCCGGATTATTCTCCAGCGAAACTAATTGCTCCTGTAACAATTCCAAGATCTCGCCGGCTTCAATTAAGAAGTCCTGCAAAATCTCTTCATCAACATCAAAAGCCATTTGTATAACTCCTCATCAGAAACCCAGACTAGATAACAAATCGTCTACTTCATCTTGCCCGGCAACCACATCCTGCCGCTGTTCTGCATGCAGTATCGGTCCTTCTGCTTCAATGCCTTTAAGTGCTTCAACCGGAATATCAACCAATGGCTGATCACCAAACACGGTTAACATCGACACTAAATTCGATTCGACCTGTTGAACTAACTGAATCACTCTGCGAATCATCTGCCCGGTTAAATCCTGAAAGTCCTGCGCCATCAGCACTTCATTCAGTAACTCTTTAACACGATTGGTATCCATTTCACTGCGGTTCATAAACAAGTGTACTTCGTGACACAAGCTCTTAAATTCACCGAGCTCAATATTACGACGCATTAATTTATCCCACTTGGGCTGAACCTCTTTGACATTATCGGTAAGCGCCTGCGCTAATGGCAGGCACTCCTCGACGGCATCCATGGTCTTGTTGGCAGCCTGCTCTGTCATATCAATGACAAAATTCAGTCGTTCCTGAGCATCAGGCAGTTCTGTTTCGGTCAGTTCCTGTAGCCGGCTGTCAAATTGAAAATCAACCAGCGCACTATGTAATTGACGTGTTAATCGACCAACCTCATCAAAAAGATCTTTTTGAAGTGGAATAGCCATATTTTTAAAAAGCTCATCAGCCAACTCCTGTTGGCCTGCACGCAATAATTCAACCAATTGCGTCGCATCTTCAAGACTAATCAATCCTGACATCTCTGCTTGTTGCATCGCTGCCACCATTTAATTAGCCGAGTCTTTCGAAAATCTTATCCAGTTTTTCTTTCAACGTTGCAGCAGTAAATGGCTTAACCACATAGCCATTAACACCTGCTTGTGCTGCAGCAATAATCTGCTCACGCTTAGCTTCAGCAGTTACCATCAGCACTGGAATATTCTTCAATTTTTCATCTGCACGAATCGCTTTCAACAGATCGATACCCTGCATACCAGGCATATTCCAATCTGTTACTACGAAATCAAAATCGCCCTTTTGCAGCATAGGCAGTGCAGTTGAGCCGTCATCTGCTTCTTGGGTATTATTAAACCCAAGATCTCGTAACAAGTTCTTAATGATTCGTCTCATAGTTGAGAAGTCATCAACGATGAGAATTTTCATATTCTTGTCCAAGGTATCCTCCGGTGAGCTCAGTTAATTACGCTCGATTATCATTTTATACTTGGGTCCAGTGTCTGAGTTTCGCTTTCAGTCGCAGCATCGCCTGACTTAATATCTGGCTGACTCTGGACTCGCTTACTTCAAGAATGGCTCCGATTTCTTTCAGGTTCAGCGCTTCACTGTAATAAAGCGATAAAACCAATGCGTCTCGCTCCTGCAACTGATTAATAGCTTCTGTTAATGCCAACTGAAACTGTGAATCTGAAAGAGTTTCAAAAGGTGAATCATAATGACTCTGGCTATTTGAAAATGCTTCAACAGAACCACTTAAATCCTCAATCCCTATAACTTTCCCAACCGACACATCGTTGAGAACTTGATGGTACTCATCCAGCGTCATGTCCAGATGACAGGCAATTTCTGCATCCTTTGCATCTCTGCCTAGCTCTTGCTCAAGTTCATCAATTGCTTGAGCAACACGACGCTGATTTTTATGTACCGAACGGGGCACCCAATCCCCGCGCCGGATTTCATCCAGCATGGCACCACGGATCCTGATACCAGCAAAGGTTTCAAATTTAGCCCCTTTACTGCCATCAAATTTAGCCGCAGCTTCCAATAATCCAATCATCCCTGCTTGCAACAAATCATCTAACTGAACTGAAGCTGGTAGCCTAGCCAGTAAATGGTGTGCGATCCTTTTAACCAACGGAGCATACTGTTCGACGATTGAAGCTTTAGGGTCTAAACGAGTATACGCTGCGGCTTTATTCACTCACTTCATCCTTTTTATATTCCGGACGCTGAATCAAACGCTCCACAAAAAACTCAAGGTGTCCACCAGGCTGTTGGGGGACAGGCCAACTATTCACCTTATTCGCTAATCCCTGATAAGCGATTGATGCAGGTGATTTGGGGAATGCTTCAACAATCAATTTTTGTTTACGCACCGATTTCCTCAGGTTTTCATCAAAGGGAATCGTCGCCACCAATTCCAGCGCGACATCTAAGAATCGATCCGTAACCTTGCTAAGTTTAGCAAACAACTCCATTCCTTCACGGAGGCTGCGAACCATGTTAGCGACTATTTTAAAACGAAAAACACCATGCTCACGACTGAGGATCTTGATGAGAGCATACGCATCCGTAATAGATGTAGGTTCATCACACACCACCACGACAACATCCTGAGAGGCCCGCGCAAAACTCAGTACCATATCGGAGATACCAGCAGCGGTATCCACAATTAGCACATCAAATTGGGTTTTCATTTCACTGAACGCCCGAATGAGTCCCGCATGCTGAGCAGAAGACAACTCCACCATGCCTTGGGTTCCAGATGTGGCTGGCACAATGCCAATCCCATTTGGGCCTCGGACGATAATATCGTCCAATTCAGCTTCCCCGGACAACACATGGGACAAGTTACGTTCTGCCCGCAACCCCAACATGACATCGACATTTGCCAATCCCAAATCAGCATCCAATACCAACACTCGCTGGCCTTTTTCTGCTAATGCTGCGGCAGTATTAATCGAAACACTGGTTTTACCTACGCCACCTTTACCCCCGGTGACAGCCATGACTTTTACTTTTTCGTTATATATATGATTCATCATTCGTAAGCCGCTTGCTTGATCCCTTTTATAAGCACTACTCAAAAGCATAGGACACGTCATTTAACCCGGTTAAATCAGGTGCAAATTTAAATTCTTCCCTGTGCAGACAAGATAATGCCGACTCTGCCAACCATGCTTCATCTGCCAGCGCTAAATCTTCCGGTACCCGCTGACCATGGGTCACATAACTTAGCGGCAACTCGGTTTCAATCACAACGCTCAACGCAGCAGCAAGGGAAACCGACTCATCTATTTTGGTCAAAATCACCCCCGATAACGGGATCTGCTGGAAATGGCTTAATGCATCTTCCAAAACACTGCGTTGAGAAGTTGTAGACATAACCAAATAGCTTTGTATCGGCAAAGCATGATTCACAGCCAAGTTTTCTAACTGTTGATACAAACGTGTATCTCGCTGTCCCATACCAGCCGTATCAATTAACACTAGCTTACGATTACTTAACTGTTTTAATACTCGTTCTAACTCAAATAAATCATTCGCTTGCTTTACCGGACAGCCCATAATTTTGCCGTATGTGGCCAGCTGTTCATAAGCCCCGATACGATAATGATCTGTTGTAACCAGCGCAACCTGTTGCGCCCCATGACGGGCGATAAAACGTGCAGCTAATTTCGCAATCGTTGTAGTTTTACCCACTCCGGTCGGTCCGACCAGTGCAACTACTCCACCGTTGACGATTATTTCATCACCATGACTGTGTAACATACCGGCTAATCTGTGCTGCAAAGCTGACTTAATTTCCGTCTCGGTTATCCCTTTAAGACCATATCCCAACTTAATTGCAACATTTGAAGCAAAACCTGCCGCAGATAATGACTGCTCCAACATGGCACCAACAGGATCTCGTTGTTGCTTCTGTGCTGACATTAATCCAGCAACTTGATGAGTCAATAAATTACGCAGTGCCGCCAATTCCGATTGGATTTTACCTATCTGTTTTTGGCTATCTTTATCCACTTTCCCGACGCCAGCATAACTAGGTGCTCTTCGTTGTGATGCAGCGTTATGTTCCGGTTGTGGTTGCGCCCAGTCCGGCACTTTATTACCTGAGCGACTATTTTGTTGTAACTGTTTATCGAGCTGCTTTTGCTGCCTTGCCAATAACGCCTCTAACGAATCGGCTTCAGTATTGTTTGTCTGCCGTTTATGGGATGCTTGCGCAACATTGTTAGTTGCAATTGTCCGCTTGGTTTTCACCCCACCAGCATCACTATGACTGACAGCATCCGCGTCGAAATCCACTGCTGCGACAATTTCAATGCCACCTGCAACCGTTTTATTAGACATAATGACGGCATCATCACCCAAGCACTCTTTTACCTGAGCAAGAGCACCACGCATATCTTTGGCTAAAAAACGTTTTATCTTCATTTATTAACCTCCTATTGACCCACAGCAGACACAATCCTTATCTGCTTCTCATCCGGGACCTCTTGATAAGAGATAACCCGCATATTCGGTATGGTGTATTTGACAAAACGTGACAATGTTGCCCGTAGCATACCGGATGTCAGTAAAATCGCCGGCTGACCTATCATTTCTTGCCGCTGTGTTGCATCAACCAGTGACTGTTGCATTCGCTCTGCCAAGCCAGGCTCAATATTTGGCCCTTCCCCAGCAGATGCCTGCATAGACTGATGCAATACCTGTTCCAACTCTGGCGCCAAGGTTATGACGGGAATTTCTAACTCTGGCCCCGCAATCTCTTGAACGATCATACGTTTCAATGCTATACGCACCGCGGCGGTTAACACTTCGGTGTCGGTACTCTTAGGGCCATATTCCAGTAATGTCTGCACAATCGTGCGCTGATCCCGAATAGAGACACCTTCATTGAGCAGGTTTTGCATCACCTTCACCACAGTGCCGAGTGTCATCACATCAGGAATAAAGCCATCAACTAATTTCG
This sequence comes from Shewanella sp. NFH-SH190041, assembly GCF_024363255.1. NCBI lineage: Bacteria > Pseudomonadati > Pseudomonadota > Gammaproteobacteria > Alteromonadales > Shewanellaceae > Shewanella > Shewanella sp. NFH-SH190041. Next base: position 1,476,066 of record NZ_AP026070.1, on the reverse strand, counting down.
GTGCCTGCTTAGCCAAAATATCCAGTAGCTGTTGCACCTCTTCATAGCCCAGCAATTTAGCGGCATTATTTGTCAATAACTGGCTAATATGGGTAGCAATTACCGTAGCCGTATCCACAACCGTATACCCCAGCGTCTGAGCATGCTCACGCAAATTTGGGGTAATCCACACCGCCTCCAAACCAAATGCCGGATCCCGGGTCTCGACACCTTCAAGCTTGCCGTATACCTGTCCAGGATTAATCGCTAATTCACAATCAGGGGTAATTTCAGCCTCACCAACAACCACCCCCATCAAAGCAATCCGGTAAGCACTCGGTGCTAAATCCAAATTATCCCGGATATGCACAGCAGGGACTAAGAAACCAAGCTCTTGGGATAACTTTTTTCGCACCCCTTTTATCCGGCTAAGTAACTCTCCACCCTGACCTTTATCTACCAAAGGGATCAACCGATATCCGACTTCTAATCCTATGGTGTCAACATGTTGCACATCATCCCAAGACAGCTCTTTAGGTTGCGCATCGCCAGCCCCTAACGGTTGTAACTGAGCCTGATTAGCCGCATCGACTTCAGCCTTATTACGTCTGACAATCCAATAAGCTCCCGCTGCGGCCAGTAAAGCAAATAACAAAAACGCTAAATGCGGCATACCAGGAACAATGCCCATCACAAACAATACCGCGGCGGCAATACCTAATGCTTTGGGACTGTCAAACATCTGACCAATCACCATTTGTCCCATATCACCGGATTCATTTTGCCGCGTGACCATTAATGCCGCGGCAATAGACAGCAGCAATCCGGGAATTTGTGCCACCAAACCATCACCTATAGTCAGCAAGGTATAAATTTCTGCCGCACTGCCAAAATCAAGATCATGCTGTGCCATGCCAATAATAAAGCCACCCAGCATATTGATAATCAGGATCATAATGCCTGCAACGGCATCCCCTTTAACAAACTTTGACGCACCATCCATCGCACCATAAAAGTCTGCTTCACGGGTCACTTCATCCCGCCGGGTTCTAGCCTGCTCCTGATTAATCAATCCAGCATTCAGATCGGCATCAATCGCCATCTGTTTCCCCGGCATCGCATCTAAGGTAAATCTGGCACTTACCTCAGAAATGCGCCCGGCGCCTTTAGTCACGACGGCAAAATTAATGATGATCAGGATCAAAAAAACCACTAGGCCAACCGCGTAATTACCCCCGATCACCACAGAGCCAAATGCTTCAATCACATTACCGGCAGCATCACTGCCATTGTGTCCATCAAGCAACACCACCCGCGTTGACGCCACGTTCAGCGCTAACCGCAGCAGAGTTGCAACCAGCAATACCGTTGGGAACGCGGCAAAATCCAACGGTCGATTGGTATAAATCGCCACCAACAACACCACTAATGCCAGCGCGATATTGAAGGAAAATAAAATATCCAACAAAAAAGCGGGCATTGGCAGTACAACCATCGCCAGTGCGGCCAGCACCAACGCTGGCGTCCCCAACCCGGTAATATTAACCGGTGCTAATTGCCGAATTTGTGTCAGTGACAGTTTCAAATTGATGCCTCGGTCCGATATTTGACAGACCTGATGACAAAAGCAAATCCCATACCAATGGCAGGATATTCACCGCTCTCAATTCACCTAGCTTTACTAATAAAGACGACCCAAAACCGCAGGACTGAAGCGATTGGTGAGTTTCTTGTGACGAGGTTAATATTGCAGCTCATCAGGTATGGGCTGCTTCAGGGGGATTGGCTTGGGTTTAGCTCCCCGACCTTGCTGATATTGCTTAAGCTGAAACACATAGGCCAACACTTGAGCAACAGCAGTAAAAAGGCCATCCGGGATCTGCTGGGATAACTTAGTGGTATGGTAAATAGCGCGCGCCAACGGCGGGGCTGACACAATGGCAATATTATAATCCCGGCCAATGGCCCGAATTTGAAATGCAACTGAATCAATCCCTTTTGCAACAACATATGGCGCTGGAGATTTAACCGGGTCGTATTTAATCGCTACAGCATAATGTTCCGGATTCACCACAATCACATCCGCGCTAGGCACATCTGACATCATGCGCCGCTGAGCTAATTCTCGCTGTAATTGTCGAACCCGACTTTTGACTTCTGGTTTTCCCTCAGTATCTTTAAATTCATCTTTCACTTCCTGCTGTGTCATCCGTAACTGCTTATTGTGGTTCCATAACTGAAAAGGCACATCGATCACCACAATGACAATTACCGAACTACAGAGCAGCAAAAATAGCCACATCAATAAATCCAATGCATGATAAATATTCCCAGGCAGATGCTCTTGAGACAAAGATAAAATCTCGTCAAAATACAGTCGGAGTAGGAAAAAAGCGGCTAATGCCACTACAGAGAATTTCGCCAGCCCTTTACCCAGCTCAACCAATGCCTGCACCCCAAACATGCGCTTAAATCCTTTCAGCGGATCCATTCGATTACCTTTGGGAAGCATGGCTTGAGCGGAAAAATTCATGCCGCCCAACAGGACATTGCCGGCAAATGCCAATAAAGCCAGTAACACAATAAAAGACAACAATGGCCAAGCAAGCACCTCGCCAATCCAATGCCAGACCAGAAACATCTGATTAACGTCAAAAACCTGTTCTCTGGACAAGGTAAAAACCCGGCTCATAATATTGTCCAAAGCCTGCGCCAATGACGGGCCGGTCAACATAAAGCCGCCAGCTGCCGCCAGCAATACCGCTGCAGTGCCTAACTCTTTTGAGCGGGCTATCTGACCTTTATCCCTCGCCTCCTGTCTGCGTTTGGGTGTGGCTTCTTCAGTCCGCTCCTGACCAGAATCATGCTCTGCCATTAAAACCGCCCATCAGTACGACACTGCAAATTAACCAAATCGCACAGCAACAACTGAGCTGAGCGCCATACTTCAAAAAAATGTGCCATAACCGGGGATAGCGTCAGCCAAAGCACAAATAACCCACTCAGCATCGTAATAGGAAAACCGATGGCAAAAATATTCAACTGTGGGGCTGCCCGCGTCATCACACCGAATGCGAGGTTAATCAGCAGCAGTGCCACAATTGCTGACATAGACATAGTTAATGCGGCACCAAACAGATAACTGCCCCAGTCAGCCAACTCTCGATATCGCCCAACCACAATGCCGGACGTTGAAACAGGCAAGGTATCAAAACTGGCCACCAGCATGCGGATCATAACCAAATGCCCATCTACGGCCAAAAAAATCATGGTTGTTAGCAATAAAAACAGGTTTCCCACCACAGGTGTCTGTTGCCCAGAGGCAGGATCCACCATAGATGCAAAACCTAAACTGGTCTGCATACCAATAATCTGCCCTGTCAGCACAAATGTTTGCACCAACAGTACAGTCACTAATCCCATTGCAGCGCCAATCAGAATTTGCTGAGCAATCACAAATACAGCTTGCAGAGAGAAAGGGGCAATATCTGGCATGGGGGGAAGCACGGGCGCTATCGCAACTGTCAGAGCCAAAGACAGCAATAACCTTACCCGCATCGGCGTCGTGGTTGCACCGAATACGGCCATCACCATCAGCAAAGCCGCGACCCTGCACAAAGGCCAAAGATAACCGCTGATAGCCCCATTCAAGGTCTCCATCAACAGTTGCATCGGTTATCCAATTATCTGGGGAATTTGCTGGATCATCAGCATAAAAAAATCCATCAACGTCTGTACCATCCAATGGCCCATAAACATCAAGGCAAACAGGGTAACCAATAGGCGGGGGAGAAAACTCAGGGTCTGTTCATTGATGGATGTCGCCGCTTGGAACACAGCGACTACTAACCCCACCAACAGACCGGGAACAATGATCACAGAAACAATCAGCACGATCACCGATAAGGCTTCACGGAAAATATCAACCAAGGCCTCCGGGGTCACCTCACCTCCTAAATGCCGAAACTATTGGCCAGCGTGCCCATCACCAGCGACCAGCCATCAACCAGTACAAACAGCATAATTTTAAATGGCAGCGACACTATCATCGGAGACAACATCATCATCCCCATGGCCATCAAAATACTGGCCACCACTAAATCAATCACCAAAAAAGGAATAAACAACATAAAGCCAATTTGGAATGCTGTTTTTAGCTCACTGGTCACGAATGCTGGCACCAGAACAGACATAGGTGTATCTGCTGGCTCGGCAATATCCTGATAACCCGCAATATCAATAAAAGTACTCAAATCAGTCAACCGAGTCTGCGCCAGCATAAAATCTTTCAGTGGTACTTTCCCTTGCTCATACCCCTGCTGCAGAGTCACTTGTTCATCCATATAGGGCTTTACTCCGGCAGCATAAATTCGTTCAAATACCGGCGCCATAATAAACAGGGTTAAAAATAAACTCAGACCGATTAAGACTTGGTTAGATGGGGTTTGCTGCAGGCCAATGGCCTGCCGCAAAATGGATAACACCACAATGATACGGGTAAAGGAGGTTAACATAATGACTGCGGCCGGTAGGAAACTCAGCGCAGTCATTAAAAGTAAGATCTGCAGTGTCACCGAATACTGTGTGCCACCTTCCGGTGTTTGGGTGACAGTAACGGCCGGTAAAATGCCAGCATCCGCCAGCGCCAATGGACTCCCACATAATAGGAGCCCAGTCAGCACACCGGCCAGCCACTTCATGGTTGTTGCTTCCTGACTTGCTTCAGACGATCAGCAAATGAAGCCGTCTCCACCGTCACAGGTTCAGCTAACTTATCAATCAAATTAACCTGATTAGGAGTAACACCCAGCAAATACTGTTGCTCTCCTACTTGAACCAGCACCAATTTTTCTTTTTGCCCCAATGATGCTACCGCCACTGTTTTCAACGTACCGTGACTAGCAGGCACCAGATTAAAGCGCCTCACCACATAGGCCAATACAAAAATCAGCAATAACACTAACACCAAGCCACCTGCCATACTGGCAACAGAGCCAAGATTTGACGGGGTGGCGGCAACAGCCTGGCTCGGTGCAAGTGACGACATTGCAATACTCATTACATTCTCTTATTTCAATTGTTTAATACGTTCTGTCTGACTGATGACATCCGTCAGTCTGATCCCAAATTTATCGTTTACCACCACGACCTCACCGTGGGCAATTAAGGTGCCATTAACCATTACATCTAAAGGCTCACCTGCAACTCTGTCTAACTCCACCACAGAGCCTTGGTTAAGCTGCAGCAGATTACGGATGGAAATAAAGCTACGCCCCACTTCCATGGAGATAGTAACCGGAATATCCAAAATTCCATCCAGTTTTGACTGCTCTTCATCAGAAAGTGCTGATGTTTCATCCTGCAGTTCATCCAACTCCACCGTTTTGGCTTCTTCCTCTGCCTGCTCGGCCATGGCCGCAGCCCAATCATCACCGACATCTTCTTCACTCATGCCATCATCCTATAGCTCGCTGATATCACGTGATTTCCCTTTACGAGTAATCAACTGTAATTCTGATTTCATAGTCTCTGGTCGGGGAATTTTTTCATAAACCTTCAGAGCCAAATTATCCCGCGACTTACCCAACTTACAGCGGAAACTGGGTAACTCTTCCACATCCATGGTGATATATTCAGGGATCTCCACGGGAATAATATCCCCGGGCTTGAGGCCCAAGACTTGCTGCAAAGACATTTGTTTTTCAACAAGTTTAGACTCAAATCCCACATCTATACCCATAATTTCTTCTTTCAGGGCTTTATACCAACGCACATCGGTATCCTGTTTATCGCTCTGCACCCCGGCATCCAGCAATTCACGGATAGGTTCAATCATGGAATAAGGCATAGTGATATGGAAATCGCCCCCGCCGCCGTCCACTTCAATATGAAAAGAACTGATCACGGCAACTTCTGTCGGGCTGACAATATTAGCCATAGCCGGATTCACCTCTGAATCCAAGTATTCAAACTCAGTATCCATCACTGGTGCCCAAGCATTTTTATAATCTTCGAAAATAATTTTCAGTAGCAGCTGCACAATCCGGCGTTCTGTCGGGGTAAACTCCCGCCCCTCAATTTTGGCGTGAAAACGCCCATCCCCACCGAAAAAATTATCCACCAAAATAAACACCAATCGAGCTTCCATGGTAATCAACGCTGTCCCTTTAAGTGGACTAAAACGCACCATATTCAAACTCGTCGGCACAAACAGCGTATGAATATACTCGCCAAACTTCATCATCTGTACGCCATTGATGGAGACCTCCGCCGCCCGGCGCATCATGTTGAACATACTGATGCGTAAATGGCGAGCAAAACGTTCATTAACCATTTCCAGAGTGGGCATCCGCCCACGTACAATTCTGTCCTGGGAGGAGAAATCAAAACTACGGGCATCAGAGCTAGCCGCCTCATCAACGGTTTCTTCTTCTACCTCATCAGCGCCATGCAATAGCGCATCAATTTCATCTTGGCTCAGTAAATCAGTCACATTGCTGCCTTAAATCAGACCGGATCACTGCATCACAAATCCGGTAAATAAAACTTTTTCCACGGTTTTCTGACCAAGTACCTGCTTTAACGTACTCTGCACATTCGCCAAGGCCTTAAGCCGCAAATCATCTTTACCTTCTTGGGTTTTCAACTTATTCACATCCGCGCCACTAAATGTCGTCAACAACGCATCCTCAATCAGCGGAATATGTTTTTGCGTCATCACTTGGGCATCACTGCCCCGAACCAAAAGCTGCACTTTTATTTCCACCAATCGGGTCCGTTGTGGCCCGGTCAGGTTAAATAAAAATGGTCTTGGTAGCGCCACATAAACCGCCTCTTCCAACTCATCCGGATTAATCGCTTCTTCCATCTCCCCTTCCGCCATCTCAGCTTCCGGGGGCGGATCACCGCCCATCATCAAAAATGCACCCGCGCCGCCCAATACCAACACCACAACCGCAGCAATAATGATGATAAGTTTGCCTTTACCTTTGGGCTTTTCCCCGCTGTCAGGCTCATCTGCCATATTTTTGCCCCTGCCACCATTAATCGGACATCTCAGCCATCACTCGGCTAACTTTCCAAGCCAAACCCAGCTAAGAAAGTCAGCGTTATCAAAAGCATCCAGATTGAGTATAGGTGATGAAAATTAACTTCAAGCGTAATAATCTATGCTACCATCATCACTGCGCTGAAATTCGGCCCCGGACTCCTGCGTAGCACCATCATCAGACGACTCCATTGCTTGGCCTCTATCTGCAGATGATGTATTCGTCCCAGAACCCTGCCCTTGTTCACCAGAATGCTGTGATGAGACACTACTACGCGCCAGATCCATCCCCTGTTCTTGCAACAGTTCCCGCAACCTGGGCACAGCCTGTTCCAATAGTTCCTTAGTATTATTTTGCGCCACATGGAACTGCACCTGAGTCTGCTCACCCTGAACTTGGATCCGGACCAACATCTGCCCTAACTCTGGAGGGTCAAGCTGAATCTCAGCTTGGGTCATATTCTGACTAACCATGGTGACCAGTTGTTGCTTCATCACAGGGGCAAACCGCTGTACCAATTCCTGAGCAGAAATTACTTCATTCCCTTGACGCACAGAGAGTTGTAATTGCGGCGTGTCAGCTTTCCCCATCTGATTAGCTGTCAGTAATGGCGACACTCCTATCGACTCTTTTACCCCGCTATCACTGCCTGCTGGGGCTATATCACTGATGGTGAATTTGGCATCCTGCAAGGTTAATGCAGCCTCAGACAACAGCACTTTTTCAGTTTTCACCCCATCAATCGCATTCAACTTAAACGCCATATCAAGGGAAGCGGACTCTGAGGTAAATTGCTCGGTTTTCAGCCCATCAACTGACGTTAATCGGCCATTTGTTAGCTCAGAGGCCAAAATATGAGGTTTTGCCCCTAATGTCGGAAACAAGCCTTTAGCTAATGGTGCATCTTCACCATCAAAAGTTGATAGCAATCCTGATTCATCAACGCCTGATAATTCACCCTGTCGAGCTCCCAAATGCAGAGCATTGGCATTATCTTGTCCCTTTCCAGCCAACTGCCTGCCCGGTAATCCTGCGAGTAACTGCTGTAACTCTGCCGATGGTGGATTCAATTTATTCCCCTTCTCAGCAAGTCTCTCGTCAGTCTCAATCTCTCCTAAAACGATTTCCGTCTGCGCACTCAGCTTTTGGTCTAGTGGAGCTAATTCATCTGTATTAACAGACTGTTCGCCTTTAACCGGTAAAGCATCATACCAACGGCCATTACGCTGCACAGTGCCCGCTGGCAAAGCCTGCACCCCATCTATCTGGGCGACCTGATCACCGCCGTTAAGCTGCCCATTGCCCGGCAGTATGATGAGTTTTTCCATATTGGTATCGGTCAACAGCACATGATCCACCTGCAGCCCCCCCGCCACATTACGGCTATTTACGTCATTACTGTCAGTGGCATTGCCTTCCATACCACGCAACGCGTGGTAAGCTAACAAGGCTTCATCCACAGTGATGTTTTCGCCCGCCCCCAATTCGTTACCTGACTGGGCAGCTCGCTCTTGGCCCGCGAGTAATTGCGCTGATAACGCCTCATCACTGAGCATGACTCCTTGGGGCAAACGCTCTCCCTTATCCGGCCCATCGAGATAACGTGAATACTGGATCTGCTCCAAAACCGTTAAGTGCTCGTCATCGGCAGCCATATCATCGTCCTGTTGAGCAACGGAATGACTGTCCTCTCCTTGCGGCCCACGATGATGTTGCTCCCGCACCTTTTGCTGCGGCGTTGATGTCAGCATTTGCTCATCATGCTGCGCTGATAGGGTCTGGGCAAAATCATCCCCTTCAGCTGCATGCTGACCGGTTAGCATTCCGGCCTGAATATCCTGTGCTGGCTCCGGTTTAGCTCCGGATAGAAGCGGCCCCACTTGTTGCATTCGCGGCTCTCCCTGCGCTGATAATTTAATCAGAAAAATTGCTTTAATGACCTGCAATCAATGACTATTGCGATCTCTGGATGACATCCAATGCAGATGAAAAACGACTGTGTTATTGCCTATCACAACTTAGTGCTGATCGCCGGGAGCTAAAACACAGACCGAGCGCTAGCACACAGTCACTCTCCACCAATTAACATTTGCATTACCGCAAGATTGCAGCACTCCACGGCAATAACAGACAGCAATAACAGTGCCAAACATAAGAAAGCTGATTAACTGATGATTCAAGGAGGGTAGGAATAAAGCATTGAGCAACGCAGTATCCGCTGTAGGCTGTTCACTTATGCCGCTACGATAGGGGGGTACAGCAAACGTGCTAGTGAGCGCTAAAAATATGCAGTTTAAATAGACGCTCATCAAAAAGCAGACTTAGCGGCTCTTCATCTTCTGTATGTTACCGGACAAATACGGCAAGACTTTTCCCCTGCAGGCAGATATTGCCAGTTGTAATGACCGTCCGTATTTAAAGCCGCAATCCAATACTGCAGCTTGATTGATAAGTGGGAAGTTGACACATAGTTACCAGAACTGTTACCCCAGAAATTATGCGGACAGGGAAAAAACAAGGCATCAACGCATTAGCATGCTCAGTACCATTATCAACGGCGCAGATAACGCTGTCGCAGCGCCAGTTCATCCGCTAAGCGCTGCTCTTGACGCTGCACCTGTTGCGACCGTTTTAGCGCTTTTTGTTCAAGTAGCGTTTCGATTGCCTGACGTTTTTGTTGCTGGGCTAGCCAATGCTGCCGAGCCTGTTCAACCTGCTGCGCTGTCTGCTGTAATGCCTGACACTGGCGAGCGATTGCCTCGTCTAGTTGACGAATAAATTTATGCAGCTGATGGTAAAAGGTTGCACTTATCTGTTGCTGACTGCGTGCATCTAATTGCTTAAGGTAATCAAGCCGATATTGATTCAATGATGCCAGTTGCTGCTCCGCTTGCTGATGACGCAATCGCACCGCCTGCAATTGCAATGCGGCTTGTTGCTCAGCATCATTTATCAGATTGAGCACAGTGTTAAGGGGATCTTTCATTCTCGTACCCCATAGACAAAATCCTGTCTTATTCGATTGTCGATTTTCCACTCTATGTCGTGGTTACATAACGCTCTGTCGTTTTCTTTAGTAAGTTCGCCTAACTGGCACATTGTGCCGCCAGCTGCAGTAACATCTGCTGACTGAGTTCAAAAGAAACCGACTCCCCAAACTGCTGACATAAAAATGCCTCCATAGCCGGTTGTAATCTGATGGCATTATCTAACCGAGGATCACTGCCCTGGGCATAAGCACCAATGGCAATTAATTCACGATTCTGTTGATAGCGAGAATAGAGCTGCTTAACCTGTCGCATCGCCTCAAGATGACCAGCCGGTACCACCATAGGGGCAACCCGGCTTATTGAAGCCTCAATATCAATCGCTGGATAATGCCCGGCATCGGCCAAAGCGCGAGACAAGACAATATGACCATCTAAAATGGCCCGCGCAGCATCGGCAATAGGGTCCTGTAAATCATCCCCCTCTGTCAGCACTGTATAAAAAGCGGTAATGGCCCCCTGAGTATTACTGCCATTACCGGCACGCTCCACGAGTTTTGGAAGCCGGGCAAATACTGAGGGTGGGTAGCCTTTGGTTGCTGGCGGCTCCCCAACAGCTAACGCAATTTCCCGCTGTGCTTGAGCATAACGGGTCAAACTATCCATCAATAACAGCACGCTGTAACCACAGTCACGAAAGTATTCCGCAATCCGAGTAGCCGTTTCACAGGCGCGCAGCCGCATCAGAGGGGAGGTATCGGCAGGAGCCGCCACAACGACAGCGCGACTTCGCCCCTGCTCACCTAAGATTTCATCGATGAATTCTTTTACTTCCCGCCCCCGTTCACCCACGAGCCCCACCACAACAATGTCAGCCTGGGTTCCCCGAGTCATCATGCCTAGCAGCACACTTTTACCCACCCCGGAGCCGGCAAACAGCCCCATACGCTGACCCTGACCAACCGTCAGCATGGTATTGATTGCCCGCACCCCGACATCCAGCGGTTGGCAAATTGCCCGTCTGGCTAGCGGATTAATCGCCTCAACCTGACGCGCCACCGTTTCACGGGTCAATAAAGGGCCAAGACCATCCAATGGTTGACCATTGCCATCCAACACCCGCCCAAGCAACGCATCACCAACTGCAAGCCCATTTCGTTCACCAAGCGGCGTTACTCTTGCACCGGGCTGTACGCCACGCAACTCCTCAACCGGCATCAGATATAACAGTTCATCATCAAAACCAACCACCTCAGCAATCAACTCGCCATGATCGGTTTCAATCGCGCACAAAGTGCCTACCGCCGCGCGGCAACCACTGGCTTCCAGCGTTAACCCAACCACCCGCAGCAGTTGCCCACTGGCAACTGGCCGCATAGCTGCGCTATCTGGATATAATCGGTGTAACAGTTGTTTTAGCTGTTGCCGCCTCTGCTCGATATCCAGACATAATGTGCCATCTGACGACTGTGGTAATACTGATGCTGCTGTAGGTTGCTGCTCGCTATCTGCTGAATCTGAGATATCTGTCACCAGTGCCGCCGTAACAGCATCATGATTCGGGGCCTGATGCTCACTCATCGCCGCCCTCCGGCTTCGCTGAATTGTCATCTTCAGTAGACTCATCAGCCCCATGCCCCATGTCTTCTGCTTCTGCTTCTGCTTCTGCTTCTGCTTCTGCTTCTGCTTCTGCTTCTGCTTCTGCTTCTGCAGTCATTGACACATTTTCATCACTATCAGACATAGTGATATTGTCTTGTCGTTTATCAGTTGTTTCAGGTGCACTGCTGATATCGCCCACAACCGAATCATCAGAACCATGATTTTCAGCAGCGCTATCACCTGTTTCAGAGGCCGTGTCATCTTCCTCAGCTAATGGTGCCTGTTGGTTTAAAACGTCCGTTTTTGCCGTAACATCAGCAAGGGCCTGACTTAATCGCGTCTGCAGGGTGACATCAACGCAAGCGCGCTGAGCCCTGATTTCACAGCCACCACGGGTTAACTCAGGCGCTGGCTCAATATCCCACTGCAAGCGAGATAACTGCTCGGCAGAATATGCACCGCGCACTAATGCCGCGTCATCCGGATGTAATCGCAAATGAATGTCCCGCCGTTGCAATGGCAAAGCTGCGATACCTTGGCGCAATACAGCTAATATATGCTTAGGATGAGTGGTCAACTCATGACCAACCACAGCGCGAGTCAATGCTTGGGTCAGCTGTAGTAGCTCAACCTCGATTTCACTATCCAAAAGTGCCAACGGCTCAGCTAACTGCGCCGCTATTGCTGACAACGTCTGAGCAGCTGCCTGGCCTTGGGCAAACCCCGCGTCATAACCGGCCTGTTGTCCCTGCGCTTGACCAACATTAAAACCTTCTGACTGACCAGTTTCTTGCCCCTGAGCAAAGCCCGCTTGGTAGCCTTGTTCTTGCCCCTGGCTAAAACCTTCCTGCTCCGCGGCCTGACGGATCTGCTCAATCTCGGCTAAGGTCGGCGGCATCACCTGTCCGCCATCTCGATTTACGCTACAATCCTCTCCCCGGCGACCAAAAACATCACTGCTACTATGTGGCCTCTCAGCAGAAATATCCGGTAATTGCCAATGGCTGAAATCAGTAGTTTCACTTGACGTGTCAGTTGCCGCTATCGCTGTGTTGACATCATGTTCCACACCATTTTCACTATCAGAGGTTTGATCACAAGAACTTGTCACCGCCGCCTCCACCTAACATGATTTCGCCGGACTCAGACAGACGCCGGGCAACCGCCAGAATATCTTTTTGTGCCACCTCCACATCGCTGATCCGGATAGGCCCCATCGCCGCCAAATCGTCACGCAACATATCAGCCGCTCGTTTCGACATATTACTGAGGATCTTATCCTGCAGCGCATCATCAGCCCCTTTCAGAGCCTTCATCAATACTTCTTGCTGCACATCCCGCAGTAGCGCTTGAATGCCTCTGTCATCTACATCAATCAAATTATCAAATACAAACATCAAATCCTGGATTTGCTGCGCCATATCCTCATCAGCTTCACGCATATTTTCCATCAGCTGATTTTCCAATGCCGTATCAAGATAATTCATAATGCTGGCGGCCGACTGCATGCCGCCCATCTTAGCGGCCTGCGCGCCTCCCTGACCGGCAAACTGTTTCTCCATAATATCGTTCAGCTCCTGCAGCGCCGCCGGTTGTACCTCTTCCAGATTGGCAATCCGCATCAGCAAATCCAAGCGAGTGTTTTCCGGGAACTGAGAGAAAATCTCCGCGGCCTGATCTGGCTCTAAATATGACAGCACAATAGTTTGGATCTGAGGGTGTTCATTTTGAATAATGGTGGTAACCTGCCGGGCATCCATCCACTTCAATGACTCTAACCCTCTAGCTCCACCGCCCATCACAATCTGCTCGATTAAGTTTCCGGCTTTATCCTCACCCAGCGCCACCGTCAGCGCCTTGCGGACAAACTCCTCACTGTTAAACCCGATATTGGAATATTTTTGAATTTCATCCAGAAACAAACGATGAACAGCAATCAGCTTTTCCTGCCCAAAGTCCTTCATTCCGGCCATGGCCATCCCAACTTTCTGCACCTGCTTAGGCTCCAGATATTTCATTATGGATGCAGCATCAGACTCACTGAGACTCAGCAGCAAAATGGCCGTTTTTTCCACCCCGGATAGATCACTAACCTTAAATTTCTCTTTGGGGTTGCCCCCATCTTTATTTGCCTCAGCCATTTTCTGCCAGCCATCCTTTTACCACCTGAGTGGACAGTTCGGGTTCATTCGCCACCAAAGCTCTGATGGATTTGATCATGTCATCATCTTTATGCAAATCTGGAATTTGAATCGAGCCATCATCAGCGTAAGAGTATTCCGCCTCAGCCTGTTTCAGCATACCAAGCGTATCCGCAGCATATTGATCTTCTATCTCCGCCAACTCATTACCCAAAGCCGGCTCTGGCGGCAATTCGGCTGACTGAGGACTCATCAATCGACGCAACATAGGACGGATCACCGTCAGGATCAGGACCAAAATAACTAATGTGCCTATCGCTAATTTTACTGTGCGCCAAAACCAGGGTTGCTCCCATAATGGTGGCTCAGGGGCGGCTTCGATCAGTTGATCCATAAAAGGCACTGTTACCACCTCAATGGCATCCCCCCGCTCCGCACTAAAACCAATCGCCCCTTCCAGCAAACGGCGGATATTTGCCATCTCTTCTGCAGTACGTGGTACCCGGGTAATTTCACCATTTTCACCTTCTGGTCCAGGTTTAAAATCCACAGCAACAGACACACTAACCCGGCGTAATGTGCCAACCTGCTGTCGGGTATGACTAATAACCGTATCCAATTCATAATTGCGCGTGGCTTCTTTATGGCGCGAGCCACTGCTATTCGCAGCGGTTTCCTTTTCGTCGACCTGTTCAGGTATAGTGGACGCCATTGGCGGTTGATTGGTTAATGCACCGGGAATGCCCCCCGCTGAGCCGGTACTGGAGCTGTTTTCCACCGTCATCTCACTGCGCAGTGCTGGCAAATCTGGGTTATAACGTTTGGCCGTTTGCTCAACCGCAGTAAAATCCAGATTAACATCCACTTGGGAGGTAAAATTTTCTGGGCCCAGAATCGGGATCAAAATCGATTCAATCTTGGCGCGATATTCCGCTTCTTTTTGCTGAACGAGTTCCTGCTCTCGCCGAGCGCGGGCAGAGACCCCACTTTGGGAACCGGAATTTAACAGCCGACCATGGGCATCAGTCACCGTCACTCGACTGGGTTCCATACCATCAACAGCAGAAGCGACAATGTCGACCACAGCATCCACTTCCCCCTGCTCTAACCCGGCTCGACGGGTCGTCAACACCACGGTGGCACTGGGTTTAGAACGGTGACGGGAAAACACATTTTCTTTTGGTAGTGCTAAAATCACCTTGGCCCGGTTAACACTGTTCAGCTCGGCAATCGCCCGGGCAAGATTCATCTCCTGACTGGCTTTCAGCCGGGCCTGCTCCATCCGCTGGCTAACCCCAAACCCAGAATCTTTACTAAGGTAATCTTCCTGATTATCAGTTGCTTCGACTCCCTCACGGGATAGCAACATTTTCACATCCTGATATTTATCATCCGGCACCTTCACCACATCAAGATCCAGCTGATAATCAATACGGTGTTTATCCAGCACATCGAGCACCGACACCATCTGCTCGGTATTCATTTTCCCCAGTGGCCGATAATCCGGCTCCTGAGCCCAAAACATAATAAATACCGCCACCGCCAGACAGATTGCTAACGCCAGAACCATTGCGAGCTGGCGCAAAACATCCACACTGCCAAGCCCTGCCAAACCGGATTTATTTTCCTGGACAGTCCCACCCTCATCAGTGGTGACCACACCACTTTCGCCCACTACCATCTCTGTGCTCACCGTGCTACTCCGTTAACTCAGTTATGACAGCCAGTTATACCGGCATACTCATAATTTCTTTGTAGGCTTCCACCAGCTTATTGCGGACCTGCACTGTGGCTTCAAAAGCAACACTGGCTTTTTCCCGCGCAATCACGGTATCGGATAATGTCACGGTAGGATCCCCCAGCTCTAATGCAGTCGCCATTTGCGCGGAGTGAGACTGCAACTGGCTGACTTGGCCAACGGCTTGGGCTAACAGGGCACCGAAATCTTCACCACTGTGATTATTGATCTGCTGTATGGGATTCGCGGCAATACCGGCACTGGGAGCCACTTCTCCTTTCAACACCTGCATCTCTGCCAGCAATGGATTCGTTCCCAATTGCATTGCAACCTCCTGTAGTCAGAATCTTGACCTATAACAGGCCATTTAAGCTTAACAATGCAAAGAGTCTGCCACTCCCGGCCACCGACAGAGGAAATAGCAGATGAAGACGAATGAAGAGAGATAAACAGAAGGAATAAAAATAAGATTTATCACGTAATTAGTGACAGTACAGCGAACAGAGCAGAAACCGGGCTACTTGAGTTAACAGTAAAACAGCAGCCCTAAGCTGCTGTTTGGTTGAAGTAATATTCAGACCAGAGAAGAGAAGCTAATTAGCCCGAACCATCTCGCAGGATATACCCGCCAGCAAGCTTCAACCGGGAATAGCAATCCCCATATCCCGCATTTTAGCCATCTTATATCTCAGGGTTCGAGCGCTTATTCCCAGTTTTTCTGCCACCAGTTTACGGCTCCCCTGACACTGAGCCAGAGTTTCCAAAATAATCACATGCTCCTGAGCTTGTAACTCTCGTCCCAGCCCTTCAGGCTCATCCATTATCTGGCTTTGTTCTGGTTCATTAGGTATGCCCGCGGCAGTTGAGTCAAGGATAATATCATCAGCAGTAATGACCCCAGCTGTAGCTAAAATCATGGCGCGATGCATCACATTATCTAGCTCACGCACATTACCCGGCCACCTGTGACTCAGTAAACGGCGCCGGGCTGTATCATCAAGCTGTGGTACTGGTGTCACGCCGGAATGATGACCATGACGCTGCAGTAAAAACTCTGCCAGAGGTAAAATATCCTTAGGCCGCTGATGTAATGCAGGCCAAGCCAACGGAAACACATTGATACGGTAATAAAGATCCTCACGGAATTTACCCGCCTCCGCCATGGCTTTTAAGTCCCTGTTAGAGGTAGCCAAAACCCGCACATCCAATTTGATGGTTTTACGCCCACCCAGCCGCTCGACTTCACGCTCCTGCAGTACCCGCAATAATTTTGCCTGTAACGCTAAATCCATTTCCGAGATTTCATCTAGCAGCAGCGTCCCCCCCTGAGCTTGTTCAAATTTTCCCGGACAGGCTTGGTAAGCACCGGTAAATGCTCCTTTTTCATAACCAAACAAGGTTGCTTCGAGCATATTTTCCGGAATAGCAGCACAATTAATGGCTACAAACGGAGCCTGATTTCGACAACTGTGCTGATGGATAAAACGAGCCAGTACCTCTTTACCACTGCCACTGGGACCTGTGATCATCACAGAGGCGTCCGAGTTGGCAACCCGTTGAGCCAGCGTCAATAAAGCCTGACTTTTTTCATCAGCCACCACAGGCTGACAGGTATCCTGTACCGGCAACAGGTAACGGCTCACCTGATTCAGCAGCACTTCAGGAGCAAAGGGTTTGGCAAGATAATCCACCGCGCCGAGTTTAATGGCACTAACCGCTTTATGTACCGTGGCATAGGCGGTCATCAGCAATACTGGGATTTTGGGGTAATACTGTTGCATATGCTCCAGCAGCGCGATGCCACCAATACCCGGCATCTGCACATCACTTATCACCATATCAAATGCGGCATTTTTCAGCGCCACCACCGCATCTTCAGCGCAGCTGACCTGCATACATTCATACTGAGCCAATTGCAGCGTATCAAGCAGTGCTTCCCGTAGAGCATTATCGTCTTCTACTAATAAAATCCGTGCTTCAGCCATCATGCATCCTCCATCAAATCACTGTGTTGCACCTCAGAGGGCATATAGGCGCCCTGACACGGCAGTGCTACCGTAACAACACAACCAACATCAGCCTCACAGTTCAGTGTCAAACTGCCGCCATGCTGGTGCACCACAGACTGCACCACAGCTAACCCCAATCCAGTCCCTTGAGATTTCGTGGTAAAAAAAGGCTCGAGAACTTTTTGCTGTAATTGCGCTGACAGACCACTGCCATTATCCCGTACCGACAGTTGTAATTGATTTTCCGATTGCCGCCCCACCAACGCTATCTGATCAGCGCCGGCTTCCAGGCTATTTATCACCAGATTGCCCACCGCAGAGCTCAGTGCAGAGCTATTGCCCAGCAAATACCCCTGACTGGTATTATCTAGGGTTAATACGACGTTACGGCGATTAAGTATGGCTTCACAGTTTTCCTGCACCCGGGTACAAATATCCCCTAAGGTTAATGGCTCAGCCATCGCATCCTGACGACCTCTGGCCATCAATAGCATGTCATTGACCTGTTGCTCTAGGTCATTGAGTCGATCAATTAATTTGTGCTGAAATTTATCCCGGGCATGTTGAGATAACGCCGGACTGGCAAGGTTTGATGCGTACAATAGCGCGGCAGACAATGGGGTGCGCACCTGGTGTGCTAGAGATGCCACCATTTTTCCCAATGCTGACAAACGTTGCAGATGGGCCAGATTTTTCTGCAGTAACCGCGTCTCAGTCAGATCCGTTAACACAATCATCTGCCCTTGATTTGCCGTTAATGGGGTCATCGCCAATTTTACTCGACGCCCATTTTGCAGTGAGACCTCATGACCATCATCATCCTGAGGCGCAAAAGCACGGGTAATAATATCGCGCCAGCGCTGACCGGTTAAAGGCTCGCCAAGCAAGTCAAGGGCAACAGGATTAGCATGGGTCACCAAGCCAGTTTCATCGATAAGCACAATACCGGATGGCATCGCCTGAAGCAGGTCATCAACCTGGCAGCTAAGAGTCGCCGCCTGATTGGCGCGATGGGAAACCGAACCGGGGAGATAGCCCCCGGTCGGTGATTGCAGTGGTTCTGCCAACATCATCACCTCGTCAAAAAAATACCTGTAACTGAGTGATGCATTGACTGTGCCAATGACTAGTTAAGCTAGCTATGACAGATTTATTCTTTACTCATCCCGTACTTACGCATTTTCTCCACTAGGGTTGTACGTCGGATCCCCAACATTTCTGCCGCCCTAGCCACCACATTATCTTGCTGCTCTAGGGCTTGACGGATCATGTCTATCTCCATTTCCGCCAGCAAATCTTTCAGGTTCAATCCTTCCGGAGGCAATTCATTGGGGTAGCGCCCCTCAGGTAACTCTACCGGATTTTCATCACTGAATACGGCCGCCAGCGCATCTCGTTCCTGTTGCGCTTCACTGATCTCCACCTGATATTCCGGTACATCAATATGTCGGTATTTCATCGGCAGATCGTTCACATCGACCAAGCCACCCGGATAAAGAATACTGAGTCGCTCTATCAGGTTAGACAGTTCACGAACATTGCCAGTCCAACGGTGCTCTTTAAGAGAATCAATCGCACGCTGGGTAAACCGCACTTTGCCACGCCCTTCGTTATAGACTCGGCTGACCAACTCTTGCAGCAGCAAAGGAATATCTTCACTACGTTCACATAATGACGGCATTTCAATGGGAAACACATTCAAACGGTAATACAGATCTTCCCGGAACAGGTTTTGCGCAATCATCTGCTCCAAATCCCGATGCGTCGCAGCGACAACGCGGACATCTGCCTGCAAGGTTTTGGTGCCGCCCACCCGCTCGAAGACCCGCTCCTGCAACACTCGCAGTAATTTCACCTGCATCTGCAATGGCATATCGCCAATTTCATCCAGAAATAAAGTGCCACCCTCAGCCAATTCAAAACGGCCTTTACGAGCACTAATGGCTCCTGTAAATGAACCTTTTTCATGACCAAACAGCTCACTTTCCAGTAACTCAGGGGGGATCGCGCCACAGTTAACTGGAATAAAGGGGCCTTCCCGGCGTGAAGAAAGATAATGAATATTGCGAGCGACGACCTCTTTGCCGGTACCAGACTGCCCAAGCACTAAGACGGTAGCATCTGAGCTAGCAACCTGGCTGATTAAATGGCGAACATTGGCAATACCTTGACTGCGGCCAACCAAACTGCGAAATAACTTAGTCTGGTTACCACTCGTTGGGATATCTGCTCGTTTGGCCTGACCAAACACCTGACAAAAATGAAGTAATTCGGTTAATTGCGGATAATTAAATGGCTCATCAATACGACCAATAATATTGGCCGCGAGTACGGAGTGAGGCTCCCCTAAAATTAAAAAGGGTTGCCAAGGATATTGAGCCGCCAGTGATTTGGCCTGCTCCATCTCAATAAACGCCAAAGAGAGTACCACTGCCCGAAATCGGGTATGGGCAAGATGTGAAGTTAGGGTCTCAGGTGGGATAATCTCAAAATCCTCACCCAAAAACTCAAAAATACATGACAAGCGAGTAATACGCTCTGACGCCTTGGAGACAAGTAAAATTCGTTGTTCTGTGTGCATCATTCAGTAGGCCGTGAAGCGTTGTTATCGGGTAAAAAAGCATTGATTGTCATCTTTATTTACTCTGTCACCCCAGACAGTCAGGTTATGCATCCTGTTCTGGTTTTTTACCAGTGGGCATATTGAATTATCAAGGCCCCGGAAGCAAGTGTCAGAGCATTTTTATGCAATCCTAACTAAGGATAGTTGAATTTAACCAAGCTATTGTACATTCCGTGTCAATTACCCGTCAGATGTCAAAAAGGCGCAACAACTGCGCCTTTTAAATCCTTGCGCCTAAGATGCATCAAACTGCCTCATTTTGGGTAGTTAAATAATGTTTATCGGCAGGAATGGCATCCCATCCTTCTTTTAAGGTTCGTAAAATATCCATCACATCATCAATGGCACGTGCATCATTATTCATATTCGCCTCTGAAATACGACGCAGCAAAAAATCATATAGTGCATTGAGATTTATAGCGATTTCCCCGCCATCTTCCATGTTTAAACTATTATTCAAACCGTTGATTATGCCGATAGCCTTGCCGATAAAAATGCCCTTGTTAACAACATCGCCCTGCTCAATGGCATAGCGGCTTTGTGCCAATCGTTCTAATGCACCGGAAAACATCAACTGGATAATCCGATGGGGGGAAGCAATTGCAATTTCACTGTCCAGTGATACTTTGCGGTATGAACGCAGTGATCCTCTCATATTGTACCTACCTGTTAGCATCTATGGTTTTATAAATGGAGACTTGTTGTTTATGCCTGTGACCGAGATGGAGTAATGCCTGACGGTGTGCCAGTAATGGTTGACACTGATACGTTAATGCCTGGGTTTCATCCAATAATGCGCGAATAAGCTCAGCATTTTGTCCGGCGCAATCATCTGCCAGAATGGAATCAATAAACATTTGCCGCTGTACAATCAGCTCAGCAATCTCCTCAACTAAACCATCAGCACAAGGATCTTCTGCCGGTAAATCGGCTAATCGATTAACAAGCTCGAGCAATTTATCTGCCTGAGCAAAACCGCCTTCAATCTTAATTTCAACGTGCTGAGTCTCTCCTAACATAGTCTCAGTAAGCTCAGTCATCGCAGACATATTGATGGCCTCCACACAAAGATAAATCGGAATAATCCTTTAAAAATATGCCAAACTGTTGCCTGCCAATACCGATAACTCACCGGCCCAATACGCCAGGCAAAGAATTGAGCCGCTCAGCAAGGCCGGTACTTTGTTGATTTAGGCTCGCCACCACCAAGTCCATCGCATTGAATTGTTTAAGCAATCTTGCTTCTAACTGCTCCATTTTGCGTGAAAAAACTAACTTTTGATCATCCAACCGTCGCTGCTCTCCGCTTAAAATAGAATCGCGGCTATCTAATACACCACCGGTTTTAACATACTCTTCAGCCAACGCATCCAGTCGATTGCCCAGTCCCGTCACAGGAGTAGAAAATAGCTGCTCTACCCCAGTCATATTATCTGCCAGCGCCGTATCTAAGGTGCTGTTATTGACCGTCATAGTGCCAAAGCGATCAACGCTGATGCCAATATCAAACAAGCCGATACTGCCGCCACCAGCTTGATCAACCCGATCGCTGACCATATTGCGCACTTGAGATGCTAATGACCTTACCATGGCATCTCCCTGCAATGGCCGGTCACTGTCAGGTTTATAACCTGATAACGTTTCTACCGAGGTCATCAGCTTGTTATAGGCATCAACAAACTCGGTAAGATTGTTTTTAACCGTCTCAGTATCCCGGCTAATCTTCAGCATCCCGGTCTGATTACTACCCGCTTGTGTTAAATCCAATGTCACCCCGGTAATCGCACCAGAGACCCGATTGCTCTGAGACGTCACCTGCTGATTATCGATAGACACAATGGCATTGGCCGGTGCAGTTAACTGGGTTAACGCCCCCCCATTGAACATATTGCCAAGTCCGGCACCTGTCGTATCTGTCGCGGTCACACTAATCTGGTTATCCACCCCAGTATTATCCGCACTGAATACCAAACGGCTGCCGGCATCACTAGTAATCACAGTAGCTGTAACGCCACTATTATCAGGTGCCTCATTAATTTTGGCTGCAATATCAACGAGATTATCAGTGCCAGCCACTGCGACATTAAAGCTGCTTCCTGTCACGGTAAATGCCAGTGTCCCTTCCCCTACCGCCAGCGTCTGATCCGCAACAGCACTGCCGGCCACTTTATGAGCTTGGGCCAACTGTGTCACTTGGATATTGTAGGTACCCGACTGCGCTTTTTTATCTGCCGTAGCGGTGAAATACTGACTATCCCCCGTTTCCACTTTACGGGATTCCAATCCAGTACCATCAGCCAGCTTAGCCAGTGCAGTCTGAAAAGCTGATAGGTCACTTTTTAACGAGCCAATGGCAGAGACTTTGGCCTTAATACTGTCTTCGGCCTTATTAAACGCCGCCTCTTTAGGCAGTTTTTCAGCATCCACCAACACATTCACAATGTTGGTAATATCAAGACCGGAGCCAATGCCTGTTGCCGTTAGTGCCATATCAACCTCAGTAATTGTCAGGCTTCTGTTTTCATCAGCAGCCCAGTGACTTCGGTTAGCTTGGTCGCTAACTCAAGCGCCTCTTCACTGGGGATCTGACGAATAAGCTCACCAGACTCGACATCCATCACGCTAACAACGGATTTTCCTGATGTATCATCCACCCGAAAAGCCAATCCCTTGCGCATCATCGACATCATATCTGACATCTTGGAAGCCAACTCCTGCATTTTCTCTGGTGTTGGCTGCCGCTCTGTTTCAGGGGCTTCTTTTGCCTCTTCAGGTGCGTTAATCAACTGATTTTTTGCTAGCTCACTGTTTCGTTCCGCGCCACTTTTATGACTGGCGTTATTCAAGTCCAGTTTCACCACTGCGGAAGATGCCGTCACATTCATATCCATAACTGTTTTTCACCTCAACCGGTTATGATTGTACTCATCACCAGATTGCCATGCTGATTGTGTGACATAACATGTCAGCGTCCATCAGCCGGCAATATTCCGGTATGAACCATTACAGCAGTGACAAAGCAATCTGAGGCAACTGATTAGCCTGGGCTAACATGGCTGAACCCGTCTGTTGCAGTACCTGCATCTTAGTCATTGCCGAGGTCTCTTTGGCAAAGTCCACATCCACAATCCGGCTCTTAGCATCAGCAACATTAGCTTGGGTATTAGCACTATTGCTGATGTTGTGACCAAGACGATTCTGCATGGCACCAAGCGCTGCTCGCTGGGTATCAATTGTCTTAATCGCGTTATCAATGGCAGCAATAGCTGTGTTACGGCCTGATGCTCCAGTAATATCTAGCGTATTCACGGCTAATGCACTTGAGTCAGTTTTTGCAACGGTAATGGTGACATCTTCACCTTCCTGGTGCCCCACCTGAAATTGTTTACCGGAGGCAAAATCACCATTAAGCAATTTGGTGTTACCAAATGCGGTGGTATTCCCAATAGCAGTAATCTCTAGCGCCAACTGATCCATCTCAGCTTTCAATGCTGAGAGATCCGCGCTGCTATTAGAGCCATTTTCGGCCTGCACCGCCAAATCCCGCATCCGCTGCAACATACTGGTCTGTTCCTGCATCGCCCCTTCAGAAATCTGCGCGATAGAGATCGCATCATTGGCATTTCGCATGCCAACTTCCAACCCCCGCACCTGACTGTTAAGACGGTTAGAAATTGACAGACCAGCAACATCATCCTTAGCACTGTTAATTCTTAAACCACTGGACAGACGCTCCATAGAGGTTGCCAAATGATTATTCGACATGGTCAGATTCTTCTGCGCCTTCAGTGACGTCACGTTAGTATTTACTGTAATCGCCATAATTATGTCCTCATTACAAACCTGGCTTAAACACTTGCCTGTCTTTCGGGTAAGCCAGGCGGGTCTTTCTCGTTACAGTAACTTTAACGGCCTTATCACAATGAACTTTAGCGCTTTTTTAAACTGCGGCCTTCAAAAACAAAAAGCACATGAAATCAATACTATAAACATTAAATAGCAAACAAAAACCAACTCAATAAACACTAATTTTATCCCTACCCCAGCAATGAAAGGGCTATCTGGGGTAACTGATTGGCCTGTGCTAACATCGCTGAGCCAGTTTGGGATAATACCTGTTGTTTGGTCATTTCAGCCGTAGCTTTGGCAAAGTCCACATCCACAATTCGGCTTTTAGCATCGGCAACATTTGCCTGAGTATTGGCACTGTTACTGATATTGTGTGCCAAGCGATTCTGTACCGCCCCGAGCTTTGCTCGCTGCCCATCAATATTGTTAATTGCCGCATCCACTAACCCAATGGCCGCATCCCGTCCTGATACTGTGGTCACAGATAAGGCACTAACGGCCAGAGAACTGGCATTATTGGTATTAATCACAATATTGACATCTTCCCCTTCCTGATGCCCTACTTGGAAGGCCTTACCCGCAGAGAAACCCCCTCGCATTAAATGGGTATTACCAAAAGCCGTACTTTGGCCAATTGCCGTAATTTCTGCTTTTAATTCATCTAACTCATTTTGCAATGCTTGCCAATCTGCAGTGCTGTTAGCGCCATTGTTCGCTTGCACTGACAGATCCCGCATGCGTTGCAGCATATTGGTCTGCTCCTGCATCGCCCCTTCAGCAATTTGCGCAATAGATATCGCATCATTGGCATTGCGCATACCGACCTCTAAGCCTCGTACCTGACTATTCAAGCGATTAGAAATGGCCAGACCGGCAGCATCATCTTTGGCACTGTTAATCCGCAGCCCGCTGGAGAGTCGTTCCATCGACACCGCCAGATTACTGTTGGACTGCGCCAAATTTTTCTGCGCCTTCATTGAGGTCACATTGGTATTGACGGTAATCGCCATATTGAACTCCTTTTTCTGCTTGCCCGGGCCAGATCACACTTGGCTCATATGGCATCTATCAGTTGGCGAGCAACTAACGAAGATAATCAAACAAAGACACCGATCCAACTTGGCCAAAGACATTGGCAACGGCATTCAGTGCCAGCTGCTGTTTCTCAAACTCAGAAATCGCAGCGGCATAATCCAAATCTTCCAGCATCGACAGCGCCCCACTGTTCACCACCTGCTCTTCTTCATGCCGGGCAGAATAGTTTTCCAGCCGCTTTAAACTGTTGCCGGCCTCCCCCCTGGCAATACTGAGTTGGTTCAGCCCTGCATCGGTATTAACCAAGATCTGTGCCAATTCAGCCTGACCAGCAGCCGTATTCACGTTATCGCTAGATAGCAGCGCAATGGCTTGAGAGAAGGTGTCAAAAATACTGACATGGCTGCGAGGAGTGATATCCACACTATCACCAGCAGCGACAGAGCCGCTAAGCTGCAGCTCCAGACCGGCAAAATTGATGGGGTTAACACTGTCAAAGTTGGTTACAGTACTGATCAGCGTATTGCTCGCATCACGCACTTCTAGGGTAATCCCACCGCCGCCGTCATCGAGAAAATCCAACCGGTAATCACTGCCGGTAGCCAAAGCCGGATTCATAATTTCGGTTCGCTGTAAATAAAAATCCCCTTGTTGCCCAGCATGATATGTCGCGGCATATTCGCCCTGACCATTCGGTGCCAGCATAAAAGCTTTATCGCCAGGAATATTGGTACTGAGTACCACGGCGCCCGCGATGGCTGCCTGCCGTTCACCACTGTCACCAAGATATGTCACTGTGCCAGCAGCATTAGTTTCAAATGGTTGATTTTCATTATTAAACCCAGCAAAGATAAAATGACCAGCCTCATCTTGGCTATTGGCAATACTGGTAAGCTCATCCAAAGTTCCCTGCATATCATCGGCAAGCATTTGCCGCTGGGCATCCCCTAAGGTGCCATTGACTGCCTGCAAAATTTTGTCCCGAAACGCCATGGCCGCCGTTTCAGCCAGCCCCAGTTTTGACTCGGCTAATCCAAGGCGAGTGGTAGCGTAATCAATGTTTTTTAAAAACTGATCGGCCAATGCATTTTGTTGTTTTAGCCGATCAATCCCAATTGCCGCGACCGGATCATCTGCCGCCGTCTCCACCTGCTTACCACTGGAAAGTTTCTCAAGCATCTGTGCTGTACTGCTTTGTTTGCGCAACACACCACTGACACCCTGATCAAATAACTGAGATGTTGAAATCCGCATTCAGCCTCCTATCGCAGCGAGCTTATCAACGCATCAAAAATCTGCTGCGACGTGGTCATAATTCGTGCAGATGCCTGATATGCCTGCTGAAAACGCATTAGATTGGCAGCCTCTTCATCCAGGTTCACCCCGGATAAACTGTCCGATCGAGTCTGGACCTGCTGAAAAATAGCCTCTGCCGCTTCAGCTTGGATTTGTGCCCCACGGGCCTGACTACCGAGATCTTGCTTACTTTGCTCAAACAGTGCGGTAAACCCCACGCGACCATTAAGCATGGGACGCGCTTCATTTAGCCGGGCCATCGCTAAGGCATTGGTGTTATCACCACTTGCCAAGGTTAAATCCAGCGTAAAACGCTCTGTCACCCCGGCAACGGAAGACACTTCAAGCTGCATGCCATAGGCATTGATAGCAGGCGGCGTAAACCCGGTAACGCCACCAAGAGGGGTTCCTGTGGCATCAAACACCTGGTATTGGTTAGCAGCGGTATCAATCGCAAAGGTCAACGGCGCGCCCTGATGAGGAAAGTTGGGGGCATTACGATCCAATATGGCAGCAAGTGATAGGCTGATATCCCCACCATTGGCCGGATCGGGTGTGAGCACCGCGCTGGCAGCGGCAAGTCCACTGGCCTGCTGCAGTGCGACCCCAAGCCCCGCAGCGGCGCCAGCACTGGGACGAATGATAAAGCGGTCGCCATCAGCCACAGTACCGGCATCAATACTAAGCTCAAAGCCTCCAGCGCCAATTAAACGCGAGCCGGTAAGGGTTAACGGTGTGACCGCCCCGGTATTATTGTTTGTCAGGCTATAACTGCTCGGCGCGGTGTAGGCCAACATAAACTCATCACCGGTCAGTTGATGACTATCACTTACCTGCACCGATATTGCGCCATTACCGCCATTTTGTGGCATTGGTGCAATGCGCCCAGCACTCATTACCGCATCATTGAGATCATGGAACAGGTTTTGCCCCACCTGGCCGGTTAAATCCAGTCCTTGGGCCTGTTGCCGGTTAAACGTATCCGCTAATCCCAATGCCAATAAATCAAGCTCTGCCATAGCGGGCAGCAAGGATTGATCTCGCAGCTCAAATAATGCCCCTAACTCGCCGCCCATATGCAGGCCATTGATTTGCTGACGAGTATCACCAAGGGAAATAGCCAATTGAGTTTGGTTTGGGAAAATCTCACCATCTGCAACGGTTAATTGTTGCGCACTCTGGGCTGAGACCAACATCGCCGAGCCACCGAGCATAATACTTTTACTGCCACCAGCTTCAGCAATCACGTTAACCACAGCATACTGGCTTAACTCTTGGATCAGCATCGACTGCTCATCCAGCAATGCCATATCCTCACCGCCGGACTGACTCAACGCCCGATTAAGATTGGCTAGCTCAGCACCAATATCATTAATGCGTCCGGTAATGCTGCTGATTTGACTGTTAATCTGCCCTAAATGCCCGTCCAGACCGGCATACATCTGATTAACCGAATCCGCCAGTTGTCCTGCCGCATTCAGTACACTCGTCCGCAAGCCGGTATCATCGGGTTGATCTGCTAGCCCGGCCAAATCCGCATACATATCGGCCAATGCCGCTGGTATTGCCTGCCCCGCGGTAGCATAGAGTTGATCCAGCTCTGAGAGTTTATTTTGCCGCAATTGCGCCTGACTCATGGCCGATTGGCCGATTTGCAATTCGCGGGCGGCATAATCGTTGTAAATTCGCTTTACTTCACTCACATATGTGCCAGTGCCATAAAAATTGCCGGCAATGCGCTGGGACTGCTGAGCACTTTGCTGTGCCACTTGGCGGTGATACCCCTCGGTATTCACATTGGCAATATTGTGCCCGGTCACCCCCAACTGAGACTGAGATGACATTACACCGCTGCGGGCAATATTGAGCAGATCAACTCCCATACTTCCTCCCTGAACTTATCAGCTGCGGTTTATTCATCACCGCGCTCCTGCTGCCGGGTTGCCAACACAGATTTAAGTACCTGCATCACCTTGTCGGTATAAGCGGGATCGGTCGCATAACCGGCATCCTGCAACCCGCGGATAAATCCCTCCGGATTGTGCGCCGCTTCCCGGGCGGACTGATATCTGTCACTGCTGATAAAGCGGACAAAGTCATCAAAGCTCTGATCCAACGAGTCATAAACCCGAAAATCTGCCCGCTGACGCACAGCAACCCCTTGCTGAAACTCCAGTGTTTGCACACTGGCTCTATCTCCCTGCCAACGGGAATCAGCCTTGATATTGAAAAGGTTATTACTTGGCTCACCATTGATGCGCCGCACCATTTTCTGGCCCCAACCGGTTTCCAACGCCGATTGCGCCAGCAAAACTTCAGGTTGGGTACCTAGTGAGCGAGCCGCTTTTTGTGCCAATGGATATAGCCGCAGGACAAATTCTGCTTGGGAAGAAAACGTCGCAACACTACCCATTGGTTGGCTTTCAGTGACAACAAGCTGCCCAGCGGCATTCAGCTCGCGCACATCCGGGGCTTGCGGCAGCGTTATATCCCGTTCTGGCCAGGGTGAAGTTGAGGTTACAAGGTCACTTTGATCTTTAGCTGCTGAAAAAGTGGGGGATAATG
The DNA here is from genome assembly GCF_024363255.1 of Shewanella sp. NFH-SH190041. Lineage (NCBI taxonomy): Bacteria > Pseudomonadati > Pseudomonadota > Gammaproteobacteria > Alteromonadales > Shewanellaceae > Shewanella > Shewanella sp. NFH-SH190041. The sequence continues at coordinate 1,447,193 of NZ_AP026070.1, read as the reverse complement.
TTTTAACTGTTGGCGTTATCCCAACAACCGCCTGTTCCGCTGGCAGCGCAGTCATCTCAATAGATGGCCCCGCAGTTTGAGGGGCTAACGTTGCAGCGGTAGCTAATGGGATAGCTTTGCTCGCCCCCCCAGGCAGTAATGGTGATGGCTGACTATCCAGTCCGCTGCGCAAAACAGAGGCCGGGGTAATACCTTGGCTACTGGGTGACAACTGCTGCACCATCAATTCTGCCAGCCCCAATGCCCCTTTAGCGCCAAGCTCAACAGAAAGCTGCTGATCCCGCATTTGCTCATAAAAACGGGTATATTGGCTGTTAAATGGACTGTCAGCGGTAAAGGCAGCATTGGCATCGCGCATACTGCTCATCAGCATCTGCACAAAAATGCCTTCAAATTGCTGGGCGACTTGCCTTAACCCTTCATCATCCTGCTGTCTTGCTTTGGTTCTGAGTTGATCCAACCCCGCCAAATCCAGATACGGGGATGAATGAGAAAGTTTATCCATGCCGGGTTGTTATCAATTAAATAATGATAAGCTCACCGTGCAAAGCGCCTGCCACTTTTAATGCTTCTAAAATAGCCAACACATCAGAAGGCGCGGCACCAACCAGGTTAACCGCCCGTACCAACTCATCCAGCGTGGTGCCAGGGTTAAATAAAAACATCCGTAAATTTTCTTCCGTCACACCGATCTCTGTTTGTGGCGTAACGACGGTATCCCCACCAGCAAGGGGGTTTGGCTGGGAAACATTAATGGATTCAGCGATAGTGACTGTCAAGCCACCATGGGTGACTGCCGCTGGCAATAATTTGACGTTTTGGCCAACCACTATCGTGCCGGTGCGGGAATTAACGATCACCTTCGCCGCTTGCGTTGCCTGCTCTACCTCAAGGTTTTCCAAGGTCGCGAGAAAAGAGACCCGCTGGGAGACATCTCGGGGCGCAGTGACCTGAACCGATGTGGCATCCAAAGGCTTGGCGATCCCCGGTCCAAGCAGATCATTAATACTGCGGGCCAAATTACGGGCGGTGGTGAAATCAGCCCGGTGCAGATTGAAAGTCAAATAATCGCCGCGAGAAAATGGCGTTGCCACTGCCCGCTCCACCAGCGCGCCATTCGGGATCCGCCCCACGGTGGGCGTATTTTGGATAACCTTGGAGCCATCCAGACCACCGGCACTGAAACCACTGACCACCAGACTGCCCTGCGCAATGGCATATACTCGGCCATCAACCCCTTTTAAAAAAGTCTGTAATAGGGTACCGCCCCGCAAACTTTTCGCTTCTCCCAGACTGGATACTGTCACATCCAGGCTCTGTCCGGGCTTAGCAAACGCTGGCATCTCACTACTCACCGCCACCACAGCGACATTTTTAATTTTCGGCCGAAAATTTTCTGGCAAATTAATACCGAAATTTTTCAACATGGTTTTAAAGGTCTGCTCGGTATAACGCGTTTTTTCCCCGGTGCCGGGCAGCCCCACGACGAGCCCATAGCCAATCAATTGATTGGCGCGGATCCCGGCGACATCAGCAATATCTTTTATCCGCTGAGCTTGAGACTCAAACGAAGCTAATGACAGCACAGCTCCCAGCAAAGACAGTAACAGTATTTTCATCTCCGCCCCCTAAAACGGCCACCAATCACCAAGGAAAAACTGGCTTAGCCATCCCACCTGCTGAGCATCGGCAAAGGTACCAGTCCCACTGTATTGAATACGGGCATTGGCCACCCTAACGGACTGAATACGGTTATCCGGGCTGATATCTTCCGAGCGTACAATGCCGGTAAGACGAATAAACTCCTCCCCATGGTTAATGGTTATCCACTTTTCTCCGCGAATAACCAAATTACCGTTATCCAATACCTGCATAACATTGGCCGAAATACTGCCAGACAAGCTATTACTTTGATCCGCATCCGCAGCACGGTTGCTATTAAAACTGTCCTTATATTGCAAATCCAACGGCACCCCTTTGATGGTGACATTACGCCCACCGGCATTGATAGGGTCCAGCGTCAGATTAGCCGACTTAGTGATATCGTTATTGGCACTTTTGGATGCCTGAGTCGACTCACTCAGTACCACGGTAATAATGTCACCCACCTTATGGGCGCGGATATCGGAATACAAACTGCCCGCTTGACTGGCCTGATACATAGAGCCGGTCACATCCATCTGGGTGACAGGTGGCGAGGGCACCACAGGGGCATAATAAGGGTCATCAGCAAAAGGTTTTGACGGCGTACTGCTGCAACCCGCCAGCAATACCCCCCCCGCGACCAAACAACAATGCTTTAAGAGATGCCGCCCGATGCACACCCAAGATATAAATCTATGCCCTGAAACCAGGCAATCGCGCAGCTCTGCACGTCTCTCACATCGAGGTTGCCAAACTCGCCGCCAAAACACCAACATGGAAACCATAATGACCGCCTTATAGGTTCTGATTCACATAAGCCAGCATCTGATCCACAGCTGAGATGACTTTGGAATTCATTTCATAGATGCGCTGACTTTCAATCAAATTAACCAGCTCTTCAGTCACATTGACATTAGAGGTTTCCAGCGCGCCTTGTCGGATAGCCCCCAACCCATCTAATGATGCTGTGCCCTGGATAGGTGCACCGCTGGCCCCCGTCTCCAGATACAGGTTCTGGCCCATGGGCTCCAAACCAGAGGGATTGATAAAGTCGGCAATACTCAACTGACCCACAACCTGATTTTCCGCCGCACCGGCCGTTTTTACCGACACCTGTCCTTCTGCCGACACGGTAATGGATACAGCATCGGCCGGAATATTCACCGGCGGCTGTAACACATAACCGGCCCCCGGTGTCACCATCTGGCCGGTATCATCTAACGTAAACTGACCATTGCGGGTATAAGCCGCACTGCCATCGGGCAGCTGCAACTCAAAAAAGCCACTCCCTTCAATCATCAAATCCAGCGCATTATCCGTGGTTACCATATTGCCTTGAGTAAACATCTTCTGGGTGGCCACCACTTTGGTCCCCGCGCCAATATTTAGACCATTGGGTAACTTGGTATTGGCAGCACTGATGCCACCAGCCTGATTGACGGTTTGATACAGCAAATCTTCAAATACCGCGCGGGTTTTCTTGTACCCCACAGTACTGGCATTAGCGACATTATTCGAAATAACGGAAATATCCGTCTGCTGAGCATCAAGGCCGGTTTTACTTATCCATAATGCAGGATGCATGAGCTGTCCTCCTAACTGATACGCATCAAGGATGCTGATGCGCGGTCATTTTCTTCCGCGGTTTTGATCATCTTGACCTGCATTTCAAACTGGCGTTGCAAATCAATCATGGCCACCATTTCATGCACGGGGTTAACATTACTGCCTTCCACTGCCCCAGATACCAAGCGTACCGTCTCGCTAAATTCAGCATCTTGACCGGAAAGTTGCCGAAACAGGCCATCTTCTCCCCGCATCAGTTCAGCATTTCCCGGATCAACCAGTTTCAGCTGACCGACCACTTCAATCACCTCCGCAGGTGCCCCTTGTGGGCGGATAGAGATAGTGCCATCTTGACCAATCTCAATTTTCTGAATCGGTAATGGCAGGACCACCGGGCCCCCCTCGCCGATAACAGCATTGCCTCTGTCATTACGCAGCACCCCGGCCGCATCCAGATGTAAACTGCCAGAGCGGGTATACGCCTCTTGCCCATCAGCGGCCTCCACTGCCAGCCACCCGTTACCATCAATGGCGATATCTAAATCCCGGCCAGTGGTTTTCAGCGCCCCGGGAGTAAAATCGGCTCCTGGTTGCTCCGTCATGGCAAAGACCCGGGTAGGCAATCCTTCGCCGAAGGCCTGCATACTGCGCGCTTGGGCTAAATCAGCTTTAAAACCATCGGTATTGGCATTGGCCAGATTATTGGCCCGCACCGCCAGCGAATGCATATTTTGCTTAGCACCAGACATGGCGATATAGAGAAACTTGTCCATCAGCTACTCCGTCAAACTTTATTCCTGTGGTTAAAAAGCAAGCTTTGTGCCACGAAATAGCGCCAATAAGGCGTCAGAGCAGTATGTAGGAAGGGAAAAGGAGGAAGTGAGAGTGAATACTGCGGCAAAAGGCTGCCAGTTGGCTGCAGCCCTTTGCCATACCGGCTTAACGGATCTGTAATATGGTCTGTTGCAAAGTATTGTTCACTTCCAGCGCCCGAGAGTTGGCCTGGAAATTACGCTGTGCAGAAATCAAATCCACCAATTCAGTGGTGAGATCAACGTTAGAGAGTTCCAATGCAGAGGAACGGATATCACCAAAAGTGCCTGTTCCCGCTTCCCCAGCTAAAGCAGGGCCCGATTCCAAGCTAGGTTGCCAAGAAGTATTACCGTTTTGTACCAAGCCCTGTTCATTAGCAAACATCGCCAGTGCCACCCGAGCCAAGGGTGCCGTAGTGCCATTACTGTATGACGCCACAATCAAGCCATCTGGTGCCACCTCCACATTAGTCAATCGCCCCACTGTCGTGCCATTTTGTGATAACACCGTCACTTCAAATGGGGCTGAATACTGCGTGGGATTTTCAAAATTAATGGTCAGTTCTTGGGTACCATCTGCGCCGAGATTCAGCACATTGGCACCAGCCACCCCCAACTGCTCAGTGGTTATGGCTATCGGATCAGAGCCAACATAAACGCCGGTATCATTAAATTTCAGCACGGCGCCTGTCCAACCGCCAGCATTAGTCGCGGTTGCCGGGGTATCCGGCGTGCCATCGGCATCAGTATCGGTTTGATAAGTGCCGGCAGGCCCGGCCAAATCCACCTGTTTCCCGTCTATGGCATAAAATGCGACCCAGTTACTTTCTCCGGTATAAGCTGCATCTTGAGGACGAACAAAATAGGTGGTCAGAATATGGGGTTCCCCCAACGAATCATAAAAGGTCACTGAGGTGGAGTTATTAAAGGTTTCAGAATTATTGGGATCAAAATCCGCCAGCACCTTACTGCCATCACCCGCATTAACATTCATGCGAATGCCCACATCCGATGTTTTCACCGGGCTGCCTGCCGTTCCCGGTACTTCAACCGGTGCTGTGGTCGTTAAACTAACCGACGTGGAATTACCATCCCGATCAACGGGAAAAGTCTGTAGATAGTTACCGGAAGAGTCCACCAACAAGCTGTCAGAGTCCACTTTAAATGCACCGGCACGGGTGTAGGTATAATCCTGTGAGCCCACCCCGGATGAGGTGACAAAAAATGCGCCACCGCTAATGGCGAGATCCAAAGCATTATTGGTAAATTGCAAACTGCCCTGATGAAACTGCTGCGCGACCCGGTTAGTGGTAACCCCGCCACCGACAGCGGTGCGGCTGTTAGAAAAAATGGAATTGGCGTAAACATCAGAAAACTCTGCCCGGGACTCCTTAAACCCGGCGGTATTCACATTGGCGATATTATTGGCCGTGGTATTCAAATCCTTCTGGGCTGCTGCAATACCACTGAGTGCAATATTAAACGACATAACTCACCTCTCGATTCCCTTCCCGGTGCAAGCGGGACTGTTAACTCTCTGCCACGGCCAGAACATCAGCCAGCTTGACCCCACCGATACCGCGCAGATTTAATACCGCGCCGCTGGTGGCCGTCCCCAATGACACACTGGTGACATGGGCATAAGTGGACACAGGTAACTCCTGTACTTCGCCATCAACCCGGGCCGAGGCCCTAAAACTATAATTGCCCGGCGGCATCGCTTCCCCCCGGCTATTTAATCCATCCCAACTGAAATCAATATTGCCGCCAGCTTGCCCATTAACATCAAAAGTCGTGATCAACTGGCCATTTTCATCCTCAACCCGCACCCGGATAGCCTCAGCGGGCACAGGGGTGGTGACGACGGCTCGCACTGAAGGCTCTTCTGCTGCCAAATTGGCACTGCCGGAGGGGATCAACACTTTTTGTCCCACTAACCCCGATGCCTGTAGCGCCTGACTTGAGGTCATCACACTATTGAGGTTAACAATTTCATCATTGAGCGATGCAATGCCATCCACAGTGGAAAACGATGCCATCTGGGCAATCATCTGGTCATTTCCCACCGGCTTAAACGGATCCTGCATCGACAGCTGCTGACTAAGCAGAGCAAAAAAATCTTCTTGCGATAGCTCTTTATTTTGATCAGCGCCTGTCGCAACCTCGGGACTGCCACGCAAGCTATCAAGATAAGGCGAGCCGGACGATGATTCAGATATCGCTTGACTGGCTGAACGACTTAGCAAAGCGCCGGCACCAGTTAATGGATTAATGAGGCTCAAAGGTTACCTCCCGCACAGGGCCATTATTTGCCGATCCTCAGGGTCTGCTGCAGCATAGATTTTGCCGCTTCAGTCACCTGCACATTCATCTGATATGAGCGTGATGCTGAAATCATATCTGCCATCTGCTCCATCACATTGACATTAGGCTTATAAATAAACCCTTGCTCATCCGCTAACGGATGCTGGGGGGAATATTCCTTTGTCAGCGGCGAATCACTGGCCACAATGCCTTTCACCTTAACGCCTTGACTTGCACTTTGCTGCAGCCCGGCGCGGGCCAGCTCCGTTTCAAATACGGGGTAACGGGCGCGGTAAGTGTCATTGGTACTACTGGAAACCGCACCAGCGTTGGCAATATTACTGGCGGTGGTATTGAGCCGGACCGACTGGGCAGACATACCGCTGCCAGACACATTGAAAATATTAAACAGACTCATGGCTTAATTTCCTTTTAATGCTTTTTTCAACCCGGCGAATTTACCGTCCAGAAACCCCAGCGACATCTGATATTCCAGCGCATTTTCCATAAATGCGGCCTGCTCTTGCTGAATATCCACCGTATTTGCATCGCCAGTATCTGGCTGGTGGGGAATACGAAATTTCACCTGCTCAGCCGCCAGCATGCGGGTATCAAAGTGCTGCCCATCGGTGCGGTGCATTTTCATGCCCTGTTGCTGATGTCTGGCATTGTCCAGTGCCCGGGAAAAATCCACATCGCGGGCGCGGTATTGGGGAGTGTCAGCATTGGCAATATTGCTGGAGATCACTTCCGCCCGTTTGGCTCTGATACCAAGGGTGAATTGGTGGATCCCTAATGCCTTATCAAAACTCAATGCCATCGCCACTCCTTGCCGGTCGCATTATCGACCTGTGCTGATTGTGATGACAATAAGATGGCAAAGGGTGTGCCAATTTAAGTAATTTGAGAGGAGAAAATAAAAAAATGGGCCGATATTTATATCAGCCCATTTTAAAAAACCATTAAATTTAATATCTTATCTACGCTTGCGGTAATAAATACCAGGGTTACAGCGCACCATATCAAACTCATCCGTTAGCCCGGCCAAAGACTCAGAGGCCCCAAGGAACAGAATACCGCCAGGATTGAGCGCGGCAGCAAATTGCCGCAGGATCTTTGCTTTTGCCTCAGGCGCAAAATAGATAAGCACATTACGGCAGAAAATAATGTCAAACTTGCCTAACGCGGCATAACTTTCCAGTAGATTGTGCGCGCGGAAAGTCACCATACGTTTGACATTATCTCTTACCCGCATCGTGCCCGAGGGCATAGGTTCAAAAAACTGTCGTTTACGCTCTTCTGATAAGCCACGTCCTAATGCCAGATTATCGTACTCAGCTGCACGACACCGCTCTAACATAGTCGGGGATAAATCCGTGGCTAAAATAGTCACGCCCGCGGGCAAACTACCCGGTTTTTTCTGTTGGGTTTCCAACACTGTCATTGCCAAAGAGTAAGGCTCTTGGCCAGAAGAACAGGCGGCTGACCATATTTTGATAGGTCGCCCCAGATGAGCAAACTCTGCCAGCAATTCACTGCCGAGCAGTTCAAAAGGATATCTATCCCTGAACCACAGAGTTTCATTAGTGGTCATTGCATCAATCACCTCAGAGCGTAATTGGCGCTCCATCGGTTTCATCGACTGCTGAATGACAGCTGATAAGCTGGGCAAATCATATTTGCCCATTAAGGGTGCCAATCTGCTGCGGACAAGATACTGTTTATTGTCGCCCAGAACGATACCACTGTGTTGTTCCAAGAATTGCTTGAATTGACTGTAGTCAGATTCAGCAAGAGTCTTATTAGGCACGCTTCTTTCCTATTAATCACACCCGCGTAAAAACGCTGAATGGCTTTGCCAGTCAAATAATTTAGATGCTTAAGTGTTTATTCACTGTGGCAGCTAATTCATCAGGACTGAATTTAGCAATAAAGTCATCCGCCCCAACTTTTTCTACCATGGCTTGGTTAAATACCCCGCTCAGCGAAGTATGCAGTACCACTTTGATGTCCTTCAGCCGAGGATCATTACGGATCTCCGCTGTCAGGGTATAACCATCCATTTCCGGCATTTCGATATCAGAGATTATCAATGGGATCTCATCGGCCACATTGCCATATTCTTCAGCAAAATGTTTCAACATCCGCAATGCTTCACCACCATCTTTGGCGGTATCAATCTTTAATCCAAGCGGTGCAAGCGAGCGGATAATCTGTTTCCGTGCCACAGCTGAGTCATCAATCACCATAATGTGGAATGATTGCTCTGCGGTCACGGTAAGCTTTTCCCGTGCTTCATCACTGAGTTCAGTTTTCACCGGTGAAATTTCATCCAGGATTTTTTCCACATCCAGAATTTCAACCAGTTCACCTTCAATTTCAGTTACTGCAGTTAAATAAGAGAACCGACCAGCCCCTTTTGGAGGTGGCATAATGGCATCCCAGTTCATATTGATAATACGTTCGACAGCATTAACCAAGAACCCCTGCACACTTCGGTTATATTCCGAAATAATGATAAAACAGTTATCTGTGTTCTCAACCCGAGGTCCACCGGTCGCGACAGACAAATCAATCACTGAAATGGTCTGTCCCCTAACATGGGCAATTCCGCGGACATAAGGGCTGAGTTTAGGTAGGGTGGTCAAAGGGGGGCACTGTAGAACTTCTTTGACTTTAAAAACATTAATCCCGAAACGCTGACGTCCGTTAAGCCTGAACAACAACAGCTCCAGTCTATTTTGACCCACCAGCTGTGTGCGTTGGTTAACCGACTCAAGAATACTTGCCATAACTTCGCCCTAGCAGTCTTTATCTATGTATTGCCCAAATAATGTACATGGGCATAAAACTTGCAAAACTCCTTCTCGGGCACGGATAACGCCAACTAACTGACAGGTATGTAATACATCCGTCCCGGCATACAGCATTCCTTTCGGGGAAGTATAGGTGGAATACAAGGTGACAAGCTAGCCCGTTCAATATGAATATGAAACTAATTTCCCTTTTGGCATTTTATCTGAGCATTTTTTCAACTAACGCAGCACAAAATACTCACTTAACAGCCAACAACACACTATACAAACTGGCAAAGTCCACTGTCGCAGCAAAATTAAATGCTGCCGATGGGGCAAAAGTGCGCTTGCATGTAACACCGTTTCAGCCAGGCAATACACCTCCCGGATGTGAGGGGAAGCTAGAAGCCTCATTAGCCACTAACCGAGCAATCAAACAAACCAATACGGTAAAAATCCGCTGTCGTAACCAACAAAACCGTATTCTCTGGCAACGTTTTTTACCTGTCCGGGTCGATATATTATTGCCGGTTGTCGTTGCCGCCAGACAATTAACTGATGGGGAATACCTCACAGAAAAAGATGTCAGTCAATCATGGCTGCCACAAACGCAACTTCGCGGCGGACAATTTGCGCATATCAGTGAGGTAATAGGGACGAAAACAACAAGGCGTACCGCCCAAGGACATCCTCTGTACCAGGATAATCTGTGCTTTATCTGTAAAGGTGATGCGGTTGCAATCTATGCCCGCAGTGGTCAATTAACCATAAAAACCCAAGGCATCGCATTAAACAATGGCCGTATTGGCGAACAAATTGAGATTAAGAACATGAGTTCAAACAAGAAAATTACTGCTACTATTACCGCTATCGGCATAGTTGAGGTCGGCATGTAAAAAAATTCTAAAGTTTATTTATTGCCTGCCGATGTGAATGGCAACGAAAACTATTTTACCAATCCGGGAGCCAATTATGGCAATTGACAGCACTAAATTGAACAATGCGGCAAACAGCCGGCCACAGGTCACAGTTACGCCCCAACACAAAACAGATAAACCGGCCCAGGCTACGCAAAATAATGCGCCCGCAAAATCTGACTCTGTCAGTTTCACCCCTCAAGCACAACAGCTCAAAGCAGCGCAGGGTAAAATGGCTGGCCTGCCAGAAATTGATCAGAAAAAAGTGGCCGATATAAAACTGGCGATAGCCGAAGGACGTTATAAAGTCGACCCAGAAAAACTGGCGGCCAATATCGTTAGCTTCGAAAAAGAACTACAGGAACTCCATAAAGACTGATGAACAGCCTGACAGAACTGCTCACTCAACAGCAAACCCATCTCACGGCACTGCAAGATGTGATCATGCAGGAGCGTGATGCGCTGACCACCCAAGCAGCAGAGCAACTTCTTTCGCTGGCTGAGCAGAAAAATGCCTTGCTCAGTGCACTACAAAAAACTGATCAGCTATTGGCGGCGCACCCAGATACGGCCCTACTCGCGAGTCAACACCACAATGAAGTGGCGCAAATTCAATCCCAATTGGCGCAATGCCAGCAACTCAATGATACCAATGCCAAACTAATCGATCTTAATCTTGCCAGTCTCAATCGGCTATCACAGGCACTACAGCTAAGCCGAAATGCAAATAGCCTGACCTATGATCAGCAGGGCAATACCTCTAGCATTGCTACGTTAGGTAATAATCTCAAGGCCTGAAGCTCACAAGCACTATCTTACTTCTCCCCCTGCACGCTCAGTGTCTTCAACGGCTAAGCGGCCGGAGCATCAGATAACCCGCTCACCAAACATCGTGAGTAAACGACTCATCCACGCAAAAACGCCCCATATTCCCATCACGTCAATGACACCATATTTACCCTCCCCAAAGCCCAAATTAAGAATTAACCGCTTGAGCCAACCAAGGGACTGTTGACCTTAGGGTAATACCAAGGCCATTTGAATATTGCAGCGAAGCGAGCATAAGGTGATGCTTTACCTACCACCGGCTGAAAACCTAATTTCTGATACAGCTTCATTGCCGGAGTCAACCTTGAATTCAGATAATAAGTGCACCACTCATGGTTAAACGGTAAGAAGAGATCAACTGCCTGTAGGTGGTACTCTATCGTCGCCAAACAAATAGAAGTCATTACCATGAGTTACAAGCAGTTGATCGAAGGGCAACGATACCAGATCGAAGCCTACCTACGCGAGGGCTTCAGCTATCGAGCAATCGGCAAACGCTTAAAAGTGAGCCACAGCACGGTGAGTAGAGAGGTTCGTCGTAACCGTATTCGTGACAATCATTATTTGCCTGAAGTTGCACAGGCCAAGACAGTTAAGCGCCGCTGCCAGGCTGCCAAAAATCGAGTGTCTGTAACGACCGTCACTTTCGTTGAGTTCGGACTGAAGCAAAAGTGGAGTCCAGAACAAATCGCGGGCGTAGGTCAACTTATCGGTTACCCTGTCAGTCATGCATGGATTTATGGCTTTGTTCAGCAGGACAAGCAGCGTGGCGGAAAGCTCTATAAAGCGCTGAGACGCGGTCATCGTAAATACCGCAAAGGCTGTCGTGCGAAACGGGTTATCATTCCAAATCGCATAGGTATTGAACACCGGCCGGCAGTTGTCGACGAAAAAGCACGATTAGGTGATTGGGAAGCCGATACGGTGTTGGGAAAACAAGGCACTGGCGCTATAGTCAGTTTGGTTGAACGCAAAAGCAAACTGTATCTAATCCGTAAAGTGCCCGCCAAAAGCGCAGCCGATGTGAGCCGAGCCATGATAGGCATGCTTTGGCGGTATCGCAGTCACGTTCACACTATCACAGCGGACAATGGCAGCGAGTTCTGTGACCATCAAAAGGTTGCACAAGCACTGAAGGTAGATATCTATTTCGCCAACCCATACTCATCATGGGAACGTGGGTTGAATGAGAATTTCAATGGTCTGTTGCGGCAGTATATCCGCAAGGGAACTGATTTACGCACGGTAACGGATAAGCAAATTGCTGACATCGAACGAGCACTTAACTCACGTCCGAGAAAGTGCCTTGGTTTCAAACAGCCTGCTGTAGTATTCGATGAATTACGAAAAGCAGCTTAATGAAGCGAGTGGTGCACTTCGGGGTTGAATGCGCGAACACAGTATTACTTTCCAGATAAAGACGTTTAGCGCCCATTGATTTTGCCCGGGCAATGATGCGTTGCCCCAGCAAATAACCAATGCCTTATCCTTGATAAGCCAATTGAACCGCCATTTTAGCCAGCTCAAAACTGCTGTTATCCATCTTGACTAATGCACAGCAGCCTATTGGTTTATCATCAGCTAACACCATCAAAATGGCGCCGCCAGGGGCAAGAATATAAGTATCGGGGTTATCCAATGCATGGTAATCAGGTGCTTCAAGCTGCCACTGCTGGCTTATCCATTCAACATTCAGCGTTTTAAAAGCGTGTTGGTATTGAGGGCCATAATTCACAACCGTGATAACAGCATGACCTTGATAAGGCAGCTCAGCTAAATCAGTTGCAGAAAAGGCTTGTTTGGGTGAAGTCGGCTTTGGTAATGCCCCTTGAGTGCATGGAAAAGTTTTATTAGTACTGGCTATTATCTTTCCATCTTGCTGCCTAAAGGTTTTATCTTTGTATCTGCCGAGTATCCATCACATCACACACTCACATCACACACTGTCAGCATTTTGCCGCAACGTTAATGGCAGTAATCATGCCTTTAGTGAACTGAGTTACCCTAGAAAAACACGTCTTCATTAATGTGCAAAGATATCCAGCCGACTGCCACTGATAAAATGCCATACCATATGCCAGATAAAAATATCGCCGACGGGAAAGGGAAAAAAGAGATGGATAATAAGGACCAGATGGGTCACACGACCATACATAAAGCCAGCCTTAACAATGGAGTTACCATTAAAACAACCGCAATACAGATAGAAACAACACTGTCAGGGCAGACTCAAAAATAGGTAATTGACTGCACCTGCTGGGGCCGGTTTTGCTGCTGGTACAAATGCCAGACTCGAGCAAAGTCCAACTCAAGTTCAGTCACGTAATGCTCTCCTGCTGGATAGCTTTTTACCACGCGAGCCCCACGGATAATCCCCTGTACCGATGCGGTGATCTGCTCATCTTGCAATAACCATTGAGAGACAGCGCTATCAGCACTGAGCTGTTGGCCGTAAACCTGCTCTGCCAGCTCCCGGTAGGCCGCAATTTTTGATGCCTGCATCGCCATCAAGACTTTTTCTGCCTGGCTCTCTGCCGGTTGTCCGGTCAGCGGGGCATAACCAATGGCGGTTAACTTAGGAAACACGGCCGGCGGCTTGCTTTCCCACTGCACATACCTGTCACCATCGGCGCAGCCTGCCAATATGAAGCCAAACACTATCACTATCCATTTCATTGTCTTTCTCCCAATACCGCTACCGCTCCATGACCGCCCTGACTATAACGGTGCAACATGCCGTGCTGTGATATGACATTTTCTGCCGCAGACAAATAGGCACCCAGGGACTGATACCCAGCAAAAGCTTGTGATGCGGCAACAACCCGCTTATTAATCAACTGTACAATCCGGCTATTAATCACCACCCCTTGTCGATCTTGGCTCAGGGTTGCCACTAGGGCATATTTTACCGGCACAGAGGCAGATAATTGCCGCCAATCCCGGCTTAAAATCCGGTTACCACTATCACTTATCTTCAGGCCCTGCCCCACATTAATATCCACCACATTAAAGCGGCGGGCATGCAGCGCAGCAATCAACCCCTGTTGTAACTGCACCGATAACGCATTAGTACTGTGCATATCTCCGGCCATAACCGGCGTTGTCACCACCAAGGGCTGATCGGAGCGGATACCATCGTTTTGTTGCTGTAGCTCTGCCACAATTTTACTGGCCAGATGATTCACCGCTGCTGTTGGCGGCAATCCTGCGGCCGATACCAGCGCGGGCTTATCTATGGCATAAAGGTGCGGCGTTACACCTGCGGCCACGACCAACACCATGCTCGCTATCCATTTTTGGGTGTTTTTCATCTTATTTGCCTGCCACAAAATGGCGTTAACCCGAATATGTCCTGTTATCGGCTTAATACGACAAAGCTTAATAGCCCAGTAATTTGATATCCGCTTGTGTAAACACGCCGATTACATACTGAACCAACACAGATGACGCCCCCCTATCCCTCAATGTCATCACCTAAGCCCTATCCCCTCCCGCAGAGGTTGGAGCAAGCAAAAAAGTGGGATGATTGATGCGCCGCGCTAAATCAAGCCAAGCACAAGTCAGATGTAGGTCAGAAAAAGAAGAACACTTAGGAAGATGATGCAGACCCTGAAAGTAGCGACCACAGCAGCGGTAACACAACAACACCGATAACATAACTTAGCCACTGGCACAGAATATGAATACAAATCCACTGCCGCCAGCGGCAACCATTTTATTGCGCTAATTTATAGCGCTAAGAGTCAAGCAGTGGGATCATCAACATGGACAGTGCCAATCAGCAAATTGCATCCCCCAAAAGCCCTACCGGACGATTAATGGGGATAGCGCTAGGTAGGGTTAAACGACTAGGTCGCCCAAACCAAAGCCAAGAGCAAGAGCAAGGGCAAAACCGCAGCCACTACCTGTGTTTACTGTTGCTCGTTCTGATAACCCTGCTGATGCCTGCCCATGCCGCTTGGCTTGATGCCCATGGCAGCGCCGAAATCATCAATGAGGATATTGACCGCGCCCGCAATGAAGCCATCAGTCAGGCCATTAATTATGCCACCTTACAAACTGGCGTCAGTATCCAAAGCCAGCAACAGATCAGCAATGGCCAACTTATCAGTGACAATCTGGCTATCACCCGGGACTGGTCGGCATCAAATATCAAGCTTATCAGCGAGACAATTTCCGGCAATACCCTCAATGTGCATCTGCAAATTGCGGTCACAGATAACAGCACTGCCCAATGCGTCAACCAAAATATAAAAGCGGCGATATTTATTCCCGCCACTGCCATTAAAGACCGCCGCCAGCTAAATCAAGGGCGGCTAGCAGGACTCGGGCCAGCCTTATCCCGCCGCTTAGCACGCCAATTGGATACCCTATCACGCACCGCCTTTAGCCACCTGCACGCACAAGATTATCTGGATACTGAAATCAACCTTACAGACAGGCGCAGTTATCGCCTGCCCACTTGGCTGCTGAACAATACGGATAGCCAATACCTGCTATTACCAGTCATTGAAGATATCTCCCTGCAACCCAGTGCCAGCAGCTGGCTAAGTTGGTTTAGTGCAGGCAATCAGCGAATTTTTCGCCTTCACCTATCGCTCTATCACGGTATCAGTGGCGAAATGCTGTGGCAGGAACATTACCAACTCACCGCTGACTGGCCTTTCTCCCCAACGCAGCACATTGCCCCAGACAGTGACAGATTTTGGCTGTCCGATTACGGTCGCAGCATCGATAAACTGCTCGGTAATGCCGCCAAAGATATTGATACCGCACTGCTATGTCGCCCTGTGCTGGGGCAAATAATCGCAATGGCCGAACAGCACATTGTGGTCAATCTGGGGCGTAAAAACGGCCTTAAAACCGGCGATACTCTGACGTTAATTCAAAAACAAAGTGTGCGTGACCGGCTGTCGCAAATTCGCACTCAAGCCCACGCGGCTGGCACCAGTGTTACCGTAGAGCAACTCAGTGAAACCAGCGCTTCTGCCACCCTAAATGGGCCTGCCAGCCGACTGGCACTGCAACTGAATGATATTGTCACCAAAGAATAAACAGGATGGTTTATGTCCGCATTACTGCAACAAAACCTTGCGGTTATCGCCCAGCGCTGGCCAGCATTAGCCACACAATTAACCGCCACAGATATTCGCCACTTAGCCGCTTGTATGGTGCAGGGCCATGAGCAAACCATCAGTGTTAATGGCTTACAACTTAGCAGCCGCCATAACCGCCAGGCAGAAGCCGCTATGCTGTGCCGCCATCTGCCAGAGTTTGCCCCGGATGTGCAAATTTACGGCGTTGGCATGGGAGATGTGCCCCTGCATCTACTCAGCCACCACACCGCGCAGCTGCATGTTCATCTGTTAGATTTACCGCTGTTTGCCCTGCTGCTGCACTATACCGATCAGCGTCAATGGCTAAGCCATCAGCGAGTATTACTGCACAGCGCGCCACAATTTCATTATCCGGTCGATCCCTGGGTGGCACTCAGTGCTGATATGGCGCTATGCGGGCCGGCTTATGCCAGAGTGAGGGATTTACTGCTCTATGAACTCAACCGCAGCCATGTAAACCAGTTACGGCAACAGCGAGCCGGGCAATATACCGCGCGACAAGAAGAAAACCTGGCGCAATTACAACAAGACGCCGATATATCAGCCATGGCGCAACACTACCCTTGCCGCAGCGCCATAGTTATCGCCTCCGGGCCGAGTCTAGAGCAGGATTATCCCGCATTAGCACGTTTATCCGCCCAGCCCCGGCAGCAACGCCCCTTACTTATCGCCGTAGATACCGCAGTAAAAGGGCTACATCAGGCAGGTGTGATGCCGGACATCGTAGTGACTTTAGATGAACTGATCACTCCGCAAGTTATCGATGCGGCGCAAAGCCAACAGCAAGCGCTGGTGTATTTTCCCCGCACCCAACCTGCGGTGATACAACAATGGCAAGGGCCCAAATTTAATGCCTATACCGATTTACCACGGGATACCCCACTGGCCGCTAAGCTGCCAAAACCAAGACTATTTACCAGTGGCAGCGTATTGCACCCTGCCACCCATCTGGCAGTGCGCCTGGGGGCAAAACAGATCACCTTCTGCGGCGCTGACTTTGGCTATCCCGGCAATAAAGCCCATGCCTATTGGCAGCCCGGCGTACTATGCCGCGCGCCATCGGCATCACGCCATTGTGTGACCGACGGCAAAGGCGCTCGCCTGCACAGTGCGTTAAATCTACGGGGATATCTGCGGGCATTGGAACATTTTATTGCCGGTCAGCAACACGTCTCATTTTTCCGCAGTCAGCTTAGCGGCGCCGATATTTTAGGGAGCCATTATCGCCCCCTGAGCCAAGTATTAGTGGCAGACAATATGCAGGCGCCAAGCGTAGCAACACCCTAATCAGCAAAACGCACAAGCAAGGCTTGAACAACCACTGATGAAGTAACCAATAATGACACCATTAATCATGCACTTTACCCCACCAATACTGTATCCGGAGTATGCCATGCCCATACCTAAGCCCAGCGCTTTCACCCCGCCAAATAGCAACACAGATAACGGCAATAACAGCGCCCCACATACTGATACTGCCACCACAACAAAAGCGACTTTGACAAACTCAGAAGTGGTGGACAACAAGAGCACCGTGAGAAAAACCTCAGAGACAACAGCACTGACCGCCTTACTCAAGCAAGTGGTGTGTGATTTTCGTTGCAGTCGTGAAGCACGGGGAAATGCAGGCTATCAAACACTGCTAGATATGATGACGCAGCAATACGGCCAAACAGCCAACAGCCTGCAACATCAACAGATTAACCAGCGGCTGGTGTTATTTCAGCAGATGCTGGCCGCGCAACAGCGGCAAGACTGGTTATCATTAGCCGACACATTGGAATATGAATTAGCGCCGCTACTCACTGCCACTGAAGCGGGGCAATCCTAATGGTCATGCTCAAAACAAATGTTCAAAGCAAATGCTCAAAACAAGTGCTGGAGTCCACCCCTGATATGAATGGATAAAAAACAGCCTTTAAAGACGAGAAAACATTCAGCAGTGAACATTAATTAAACACTTAAATTTCAACGCTTTTCATCGGCAAGAAAAACAGTATAATCAACCACGTCTCCCTATAGCTCAACAGGATAGAGCAGCCGCCTCCTAAGCGGCCGATCGGGGTTCGAGTCCCTGTGGGGAGACCAGCTTTTATTGTGATATTTCAATAGCCCACCGCTAAAATCTCATTCTGCATCATAACGACCACATCCTTTTAGCACTTTTTTAAAGTCAGCGTTTTGGCCACTCCAGTGACAATCTGGACTATCCAGCTGTTTTCCGTTAGTTTTCTGTGAGCGTCACAGAGACAGGGAATTGACCGATATAAAGCCGGAACCAACCAACGAAAACTCCTCTTCAGAGAATGGGCAAAAGCTACAGGAGACGTCTGGAGACAGTGCTTACAAAACTCCCCACATCCAGCAAACGTTCAATGAAATCGCTCTGTTCAATACCTTACGCCACTACTGCTTTGTAGAAGATGGTAACGAACCGAGAGCCGCAAAGTACTGGTTCACGATAAAGCTTATCGCCCCAGACAAGGGCGCTTCGACTGTTTATATTACCAAGCATATTGATGGCGAAGAAAACAATGAAGACCGTTATGGCAACGAAACAAAAGAGTTAACCAAACAAGTTCGTGCATGGGCAACCTGTTGGGGCATACGCCAGTTTCAACAACTGGGCGGCGTATTCTGCAAACGCAACGACCAGACTATACGACTAGAGGACAACAGGAATCCCCGGCACATGCCGCGCCAGAGTGCGAAAAAACAATGACAGAAACCGGACATGAGAATCCCGAAAGTGATTCAGGATTATCCGGGAAATCCGGCAATCTGCTCACGGAAATGCAGGATAACACTACCAACCTGATTCAGCATGATTCCAAGAATATCCCGGAAGCGCCTCTCAACAATCCAGAAATGAACCAGCAAGCACTCCGGGAAGTGCCCCCGCAATTCCCGAATCAATCCGGGGAAATCCCGGAAGCCAAGACCAACCGTTATGGCGATGAGCAGCTAACCCGGTTGAAGGGTATCGTAAGATTGGGAATCGAAATCGTCACCAGAGTCCATGAATGGACACTTTCCGTTCAAAGCATGAGTCACGCTCCAAGCTCTAACCGCCTTTCCTTGGAGTACTGTCAATAAGTGTACAGGAGTGGACTTATCTAACATCTGCAATTTGATATAGCAGTTATAACCACCAATACACGGATTCACCATATCATTGAGCGAATAAGCCTGTACGTGAAAAAAGTGGAAGATGTCTTACATAACAACCTCTTATAACGTGATAATGTCCCGTGTACCTTTCGTAAGAACAGCCAAAATTTACCCCATTCAGGGCAGCAGGGACGCTGGAACCCATAATTCAGGGGCGGTAGCGTCTTCGGGTAAAACAATGAGTCAAAGGGCAATTCTATGATCGAACTAGTAACAACAATCTCCTTATGGGAGCTAATCAAGCATTGTAGTAGCTGGATATCAAATCTAAAAAGAGCAAAGGAAGAACGAAAAAAAGAATCTATTGAAGCTTTAAAACGTGTAGTCATAGCCTCTCGAAAAACAGCTCTTTATCTTAAAAAACGAGAACAAACGGGAACGAGGGACGTCGGGACAGAGGAAGAATTATCGATGCTTTGGACGGAGTTAGGTCTATCCCTTGAAGTGCTTAACGTCAATAAACTTGCTGAAAAATGTTTTATAAAAGGGAAACACTGGGAGAATCCAGATAAAACCGATATTGACTACTTAAAAAAATCCGATGTTGGATTAGAAAAAATGATGAATCATGCAATTAGCATACTGAAAGATTATAAATAACAAATCCTTATCCATGTTCATTGCATAATACCCCAATCGTTAACTACAAACCCAGAACAACAGTCTATGAAATTAGTAAAAGACATCGCTAACAAGATATCAGTTGAGCGACCTGACTTCTCAAACTGCATCAATATTGTTGAGCATAACCTTTCAATCACTGGCGTTGAAACGACAATTAGGCTTCACCATCTGAAATTCGATGGTAACAAAATGCCAATGGTTAATGCATTAGCAGACACTCTTTATGGGTATATCATTGATTACTGCCTATCAGCAAGGAATAGAGAAGATAACCTATCTAATAAACAGTCAGCCATATTAACCAAAGAAGCTAGAAAACTATTTAGACATCCAGAAGTTACTGATGATTCTCCGGACAAAACTGGTGAAGCAGGAGAAACGTTACTCTACTTTTTACTAGAAGCTGTTCTCGAAGCTCCACAAATGGTATCTAAAATGGAGTTAAAAACAAACCATAAGGACGAAGTAAAAGGTTCAGATGGTATTCACGCAAGATGGAATTCTGAGTTAGACATGGTTGACTTCTATTTTGGCGAGTCAAAACTATATAAAAATGCTGCAGACGCAATGACATCAGCACTAAAAAGTATAAGTGATTTCCATGATATTAAAATGTACCAACATGAGTTCACGATGGTTACCAAGCATTTTAAATATGCAGACGAAGAAGTTAAAAAGGAAATATCTAATCTATTCATAAATGGAAACCCTGGTCCAAATGTAAGGATCAATCATGCATGCTTAATTGGATATGATTATGGAGGTTATGCAAATACAGCATCACTTCAGCATAGAGAGATCCAGGAAACATTTGAGACTGAGCTTTTAACAAACGCACCAAAATTAACAAATTTACTACAGAAGAAGCTTGACAATTTCGATAAAAAACATCTTGTATTAGATGTTATATTTCTGCCTTTCCCGTCTGTAGTAGAATTTCGAAATGCCTTCAATGCTGCATTAGACTGATTATAGTGGTAAATATGAAGAACATCATAGAAAAGCTAAAGATTAGTAGCACCCTGACTCAACTTCCCGGTATATCCACAAGCGAAGAACTAATACTCAGCGAAAAAGAAAAAAACCAGTTGATGGGATACGCCTCAATATTATCACTATCAGATTCAGCCGAAGACAAAACATTGTCGTATGAAATAATAACTAGACTAATTGAATTAGGAGGAGTTAATAAAGATAACCTCCTCAACTTCGCAGAAGTCATTATGTCACGACTTGGAAATTTTCCTGCCAGGCAACTACTTCAGCAGAGATTTGATTATAATAACAAAAATAAATCTAGCTACTTAAAACTCGAATGCCTTAGCCGAGAAATTGAGAATTCGATTTTTATAAATGATGAGGCAATAAAACTAACAGACTTTCAATATAACTTCTTTTCTTCTTTAAACAATGAAAAAACTCTGAGCATATCTGCGCCTACTTCTGCGGGGAAATCTTTTGTACTAAGCCTAAACCTTGTAAATAAAATACAAAAGAATAACAACCAATGCATTGTGTACATTGTTCCTACGAGAGCCCTTATCAGCGAAGTATCAAATAGAATAAGAGAGGCGTTAAGAAAATACGATCTTGACGATGTTATAATTAGAACAGCGCCTTTCCCGATATCAAAAGAAAAGGCAAAGCTTGGTGTGATTTATGTCCTCACCCAAGAGCGACTTATGAACTTTTTGTTCGAACAAAAAGATAATACCCCAACCATTACATCTTTAATTGTTGATGAGGCTCATGAAATTCAGAATGGTAACAGAGGGATACTACTCCAAAGTGCGATTGACTTTTTAATCAAAAGCAATCCTCATGCAGAAATTCTGTTTGCAAGTCCGTTGATTAAAAACCCCGGTTACTTCCTAAACATATTTAACAAACTCGACAATGGGAAGTTTTTCACTGAAACCATATCACCAGTAGCACAAAATATAATTCTTATAGATGAGGTGCATAGAAGTCCAAGAGAAGCAAAATTCGAACTATTGGAAGAAAATAAAAAACTGCCTCTGGGAATCCGAAAGCTAGATTTCAAACTTAGAAATAACAAAGCAGCCCAAAGAGCGAAATTGGCATATTCCATTTCCAAAAATAAAGAGTCTGTCATAATTTTTTCTAATGGCCCTGCTGATGCTGAAAAGGTTGCAGCCGAGGTAAGAAACTGTGTCAATGATTTTACTATAACCAAAGATATAGAAATCTTCATTGACTTCATTGCAAAAGAAATTCACCCTGATTATCCATTAATTAACTGCCTAAAGTCAGGGGTTGGTTTTCATTATGGCAAAATGCCATCAATAGTAAGAACTGGTGTTGAAAACCTCTTCAAAAGTGAGCAGATTAAGTTTATTTGCTGTACCAGCACTCTATTACAAGGGGTAAACTTACCCGCTAAACACATCATCATTGAGAACCCGATGTCAGGAACATCGCCAATGTCAAGAGCCAACTTCCTGAACTTGTCTGGGCGTGCAGGTAGGTTACTAAAAGAATTCCACGGTAACATTTGGTGCATTAGGCCAGGCTCATGGGATACGAATTCATATGAGGGAGAAAAACTCCAAGAAATCACATCTGCAATAAGCAGCATTATGAATGATGGTGGAAAATTAATACAAGACCTACTCAATGATACAATCTCTAAAAAATTTGTTAATGATGCAGAAGTTGCACTTGTTAAAATATTTCAGGATTATCATTACTCTGACAGCGGTATAGAGATTGAATCATATAGAAATACTGAAAATTCAGAGTCACTTGATAAAACTCTAGAAGCAATTTCAAGCATTAAAACACAGCTCCCCCAGTCTATTATTGAAAAACACAAAAGTATTCGTCCAGATTATCTACAACGACTATTTGACGTCATTTCAAAAAATGCAAGTCTAGATAACTATTTACTAATCAATCCACACACATCAGGCGCAAACATAAAGATGAAAAAAGCCATTGGACTATTTAATAGCTGTTTCAATCTAGAGTTCAGCGAACCTTATATAAACTTGATAAACAGCTTAGCTTATAATTGGGCATGGGGTAAATCTCTTAGCGAGATATTACATTCGAGAGTTAGCTACGTCAAATCAAAAAATATAGAAATGAAGACATCTGAAATAATCAGAGAATATTTAGATGTTTTGGATAACGAAATTAGATTCAAGTTAGTTAAATACTTCTCTGCATATAATGATATTTTAAAGTATGTAATGATAGAACGAAAAATCATTGATGTAGAACTTGAACCATATCATATATACCTAGAATTCGGAACATGCAATAAAGACGCATTAAACATCATGGCGACGGGGCTTTCTAGATTTACAGCACTTCATCTATTAAAAGTTAGAAATATAATCCCTAAGACAAATGACCTCGATGATTACTATTCTAAAATCAAACTACTAGATGTAAGCAAGCTGAACATCCCTAGCCTTTGTAAACAGGAGATACAATCAATGCAAGGAATTATTCCGACATAGGAGCATATAAATCAAATAACTCCAAGTAATTATTGCAGTAGTTAAATTAAGAAACACCATTTACACAACATAACATTCAACTCTTGCCGTGTTATAGACAAGAGTTGAATGTTATCACTTAAAACTCAACCGAGTTTTTTCAATAACCTTAAAAGCATATAATTTGCAAACCTTTATTCAACCAAATCCAATAGACTCTAAAAAATAGTTGGCAGCGCATAATCACCGTTATTCATCACAATATAAACCAATGTCGCAGTTAGACATTATGATTATATCTCGAATCAAAATAAAAACAGATATCATTATAAACACAAAAAACATAATAGCAGTGTCTGGATTCATAATTAGCATAAATAAAGAAGAATATGATACCTTCTAATTTGTTTTAACACTGAGCTTGAATTCAGATAATAAGTGCACCACTCATGGTTAAACGGTGAGAAGAGATCAACTGCCTGTAGGTGGTACTCTATTGTCGCCAAACAAATAGAAGTCATTACCATGAGTTACAAGCAGTTGAACGAAGGGCAACGATACCAAATCGAAGCCTACTTACGCGAGGGCTTCAGCTATCGAGCAATCGGCAAACGCTTAAAAGTGAGCCACAGCACGGTGAGTAGAGAGGTTCGTCGCAACCGTATTCGTGACAATCATTATTTACCTGAAGTTGCACAGGCCAAGACAGTTAAGCGCCGCTGCCAGGCTGCCAAAAATCGAGTGTCTGAAAAAACTGTCACTTTCGTTGAGTTCGGACTGAAGCAAAAGTGGAGTCCTGAACAAATCGCTGGTGTAGGTCAACGCATCGGTTGCTATGTCAGTCATGCATGGATTTATGGTTTTATTCAGCAGGATAAGCAGCATGGCGGCAAGCTCTATAAAGCACTGAGACACAGTCACCGTAAGTATCGCAAAGGCTGCCATGCGAAACGGGTTATCATTCCAAATCGCATAGGCATTGAGCATCGTCCGGCAATTGTCGACGAAATAGCACGATTAGGTGATTGGGAAGCCGATACGGTGTTGGGAAAACAAGGCTCTGGTGCCATAGTCAGTTTGGTTGAACGCAAAAGCAAACTCTACCTAATCCGTAAAGTGCCCGCCAAAAGCGCAGCCGATGTGAGCCGGGCGATGATAGGTATGTTGTGGCAGTATCGTCGTCATGTTCATACCATCACGGCAGACAATGGCAGCGAGTTCTGTGACCATCAAAAGGTTGCACAAGCACTGAAGGCAGATATCTATTTCGCCAACCCATATTCATCATGGGAACGTGGGTTGAATGAGAATTTCAACGGTCTGTTGCGGCAGTATATCCGCAAGGGAACTGATTTACGCACGGTAACGGATAAGCAAATTGCTGACATTGAACGAGCACTTAACTTACGCCCAAGGAAGAGCCTTGGTTTCAAACAACCTGCTGCAGTATTCGATGAATTACGAAAAGCAGCTTAATGAAGCGAGTGGTGCACTTCGAGGTTGAATTCGCGAGACATTTAAAATACTAGCCATACAATATAATCAAATGGGCTCTTGTATTTATAGGATACTGAGCATCAACTCTCGCCTCTCCTCTGGCGAGAGTTGCTCTATCTCTTTGACCAGTCTCTCTACCCTGCTTTCTTCCACCTTTACATTCCTACCCAGCAAAGCTGCCGTAGTAATCCCTAGTTCAGCCCTTACTTGCTCGATATCCAGATGAGCATAGGTACTGGCCGTGATACTGATGTCACTGTGTCCCAAAAGTTTACTGGTGGTTTGAATGTTACCACCGCGCATTACACTCCAACTGGCAATGGTTCGCCTAAGATCATGGATAGTGACGCTCTCCCCTTTGCCTTCACCACGAAGCCCCGCCCTTTCAGTTATGCGATACCAGAAACTGCCCTTGGCAGACTTCTCGGTTACATGGCCTGTTTTGCTACCCAGGGACGGAAACACGAATTTCTGACCTGCCGCAGCCTCTGTGCTCCTGCGTTTAAGGATCTCCATAGCCTCAACCGTTAACGGCACAGCATGAGCTTTCTTTGCTTTCATCTTGGTTGTGGGGATTAACCAGATCCCGCGCTGATGATCTATCTCCCGCCATTCCATACTCAACACACAGTACTTGCGCTGACCTGTCAGCAGCAACAGCGTGATGATGTCCTGGTAGATTTGCGGCTCTTCGTTCAGACTTTCAATCAGGCTTCTGACTTCATCTTTACTGAGAATGCGTTCACGTTTGGTTTCTGCCAGCTTTTTGACTTTGGTAAAGGGATTTACTTCCTGCTCCCCATACATGGATTTGAGCAGTGTCAGGCACTTGTTACGCACTGAGACTGAGGTCTTGATTAAAATGCGCTTCAACAGGGTTTCAGCCTGCACACTATCAATGGTATCCACCTGCAAATGACCTATTGCAGCCTGTAGATGATTTCTCCAGGTTGAACGGGCATCCTGTAATGACTTAGGCCGCCGCTCACCTATCTTGATTTTGAGTTCAAACTCCAGCACCCAGGCATCAAACAGCTCCTGTACCAACATCGACAACAGTGCCTGACGTACAAGCTCCTGTTTAGCCGCTTTTTTTGTCTCGTTATGGTGCTTTCGGCAAAGTCTGAGGCGATTTGCTTTGCCCGCCTGCGGGCTTGTTCTATGGTAATTGCCGGGAACTCGCCTATGGTCACTGAGGTGTCTTTTCCTAAGTGCTTGCCGCGAAAGCGAAAAACTTTTTTACCCGAGGGCAAAACTTCCAGAATCAGGCCATTTACTGACTCTCTGTGGCCAAAATCAGCGATTCTGTACCTTTTTTCGGTGATTTTTGCTGCCTTCGAGAGCACGTTTTGTGAAGGTATTTTCAGTATTCATATGAACTTAGCCTCAAATCTGGTGCCGCCTATGTGCCGCCCCCGGAGTTAAAATAGCGTAAGTTCGGTTAAATAAAGTCAAAACACTAAATAATCTTTCAACCTATTGATTTATAATGATTCGTAAAATTCAGTTATTTTCAGTTAATGTCAAAAATAGCTCCTGTGGGGAGACCAGCTTTTATTGTGATATTTCAATAGTCCACCGCTAAAATTCCATTCTGCATCATAACGACCACACCCTTTAGCACTTTTTTAAATTCAGCGTTTTGGCCACTCCAGTGACAATCTGGACTCTCCAGCTATTTTCCGTTAGTTTTCTGTGAGCATCACAGGGACAGGGAATTGACAGATATGAAGCCGGAACCAACCGACGAAAATTCCTCTCTAGGGAAGGTTCAGAAGCCCAAAAAAATAAAACACCAAGTTTTAGTATTATGAGACATATTAAGAAAAACCCGGCTTAAGCCGGGGTTTTCTATCAAATGCTGGCATCCTGAAAAATGTCGATTGCCGTGACAATTAATCGAGTTCAAACCTACGGGTGGTTTCCAGCAACTCAGTGGCCAGTCGATTTAGATCATGACAGGTCGCAGCAGTGTGTCTTGCCCCTTGAGCATTATCATCAGCCACCCCTTGGATGGCCGTCATATTCCGATTTAACTCATCAGCAACCATATTCTGCTCTTCTGTAGCACTGGCAATCTGATTATTCATATCATTGATGGTATTAACCGCGGTATTGATACTGACAATACTTTCACCAGCTTTACCGGCCAATGCTAATGAACTCTCCATCTGTTGCCGACTATTTTGCATGGCTTCATCGGCTTGGGCGGTGCGACTTTGTAGCAGTTCGATGGTTTGACTGATCTCTTTAGTGGAATCTTGCGTCCGTTGTGCCAGCGTTCTCACCTCATCAGAGACCACCGCAAATCCCCGCCCCTGTTCACCAGCACGTGCAGCCTCAATCGCCGCATTCAGCGCTAACAGATTAGTCTGATCAGCAATCCCACGAATAACATCCAACACCATACTGATATTGGTGCTGTCTTGTTCCAGTTGCTGTACCACATCTGAGGCAATATCCAACTTATTTGCGACGGCATCAATACTGCTAACCGTCTCTTGCACCACCTCGGTTCCCTGCTCTACGGCCGTTCTAGCCTGATTAGCCGCCGTGGCGGCTTCTGTTGTATTACGCGCCACCTCACCCAAGGTTGACTGCATTTGTGTCATCGCAGTCGCCACATGCTCAATTTCACACTGTTGCTCGGTAATACCATGAGCTGACTGTTCTGATATCGCGCTCATTTCTTCAACAGCCGCACTTAACTGCACAACTGAAGCAGCAATTTCTGCAACTAAATCCCGCAGCCCATATTTCATGTCCCTTACCGCTTTAGCCAATGCCCCAATCTCGTCGTGATTGATTCTGTCATTATCCAGCCAATCACATAGTTCACTTCGTCCCAATTTTCCCTGAGTAATCGATTGAGCTTGATTCACCAACATAATTAAGGGATTACATATTTGACGCGTTAAAATCCCGGCTAACAACACAACCATCATTAATGCCAGTAACGTCATCACGATAATACCAAGCTTGGCAGAATCATAACTTTCCTGTGATATCTGCTTACTCTCATTGGCAAAATCATAATTCAATTTTACTAATTTTGTCGCATCCGTCATGATAACGCTGAATTTTTGAGGACCTTGTTCTAAAAAGAGCGTTAACGCCTGATCCCTGTGCCCCTGCTCTATCAAGGCAAAAACTTGCTGATGTAAGCGATAATAAATATCCCAATGCTTGATGATCGCATTATAAATATCAGCTTCTGACGCATCATATAGCATCTGACGATAACTACTGATACGCTCTCTCAGTTTTATTTCTTTCTGCACTAAAACACTTTGATAATTAGCATGAGCAGAAGGCACATTCTCAGTTAAAAAATAACCTAATTCATAACGACGAAAGTCAGCAATATCATCTCTAATGCCATTCGCGATATTAATACTTGGAATAGTTAAATCGGTTATATCAACAACTTCTTCATTGACTTTATAAAATAAATACCATGAGGACATTCCCATAAAAAGCAAAATGAGGCCCATTAATGAAAAAGCTAATATCAACTTTTTCCCTATCGTTAAATGTCGTAAAAACATAAAAAACCTTATCGCGAACTATTAAAACCAATTGATCATTTAGCGTTTAAATAACAGCAACACTTCATTAACTATTAAATGAAGAAAATATACTATGTTGTTCAAAAAATATGGGAGATACGATTATCTGACGCCATGGAATTTGATTTAAGCCCAATAAACAGCACATTAACTTTCAATTAAAATAACATGACAATATAAAGATGCCCACAGTGAAAGTTAAATTTACACTTCAAAAAGTTTTTCCGATTAATTTTGCATCACCAGCTAAATTATTAGGCAGAATTTGAGGTTGCTTGTTAAAATGTAACGAGATCGCTAAATATTAACGAATGTATGACAGGTTTATTATTGTGGATTACTGCACTACCGCGAGGTTTTAATACGCTTCACATTAGGATCTGTAATAGCAGTAGTTGATTGAGACGATGAACAGCTATAACTGATTGTTTTTACCATATAACAATTTACAGCCTCAGCAAGCTTAATGGAAAGATGCTGACGGTTGACAATGAATTTCACCATCTACGAAAAGTGAATCAACGCGATAATCAGGCGTTATAGCCAGCTTAGGACGTAGCAACACGGCTATGTTGATATTGATATCAATTTTACAAACAATGAAAATCATTATTAATTTATATAATGAATAAAAGTGACTTCAATTTATAATTTGAAGAGCAGATTTATATTTTATTCAAAATGATATTTGATACTTTGCATATTCTGAGTTAGCTAATAATCCATCATAAATAATATCGTATTTTTCTGCTCAAAAATGAAACATTAATAAACAAAATACCCATTTCTTAACCATAGCAAAAACCCGGCCTAAGCCGGGTTTTTGCTAACCACTGACATCCTAACAATGTCGATTGCCGTGACAATTAATCGAGTTCAAACCTACGAGTGGTTTCCAGCAACTCAGTGGCCAATCTATTTAGATCATGGCAGGTAGTCGCAGTGTGACGCGCACCTTGAGCATTATCATCTGCCACACCCTGAATAGTGGTAATATTGCGGTTAAGCTCATCCGCAACCACATTTTGCTCTTCTGTCGCACTGGCAATTTGATTATTCATGTCTGTAATCGTATTTACAGCAGTATTGATGCTGACAATACTTTCCCCGGCCTTACCCGCTAACTCTAATGAGCTCTGCATCTGATTGCGGCTGACCTGCATTGCCTCATCGGCCTGCGCGGTACGACTTTGCAGCATTTCAATGGTTTTGCTGATCTCTTCAGTTGAATCCTGCGTCCGCTGTGCCAATGTACGCACTTCATCAGAGACCACAGCAAACCCTCGACCCTGCTCACCGGCTCGGGCAGCTTCGATAGCAGCATTAAGCGCCAGCAAGTTAGTCTGATCCGCAATGCCACGGATCACATCCAGCACCATACTGATATTGTGGCTGTCCTGCTCTAATTGTTGTACCACGCCAGAAGCGATATCCAGCTTATCTGCTACGGCATCAATACTGGTCACGGTATTTTGCACAATATCATTACCGTGTTCAGCTGCACTACGAGCATGGTTGGCTGCATTAGCCGCTTCCGTGGTATTACGAGCCACCTCACCCAAGGTTGACTGCATCTGGTTCATCGCTGTTGCAACCTGATCAATTTCACTCTGTTGCTGACTCATGCCCTGGGCAGACTGTTCTGAAATGGCACTCATTTCTTCTACAGCAGAACTTAACTGCGATACCGAGGAGGTAATTTCGGCCACAAGTTCCCGCAGGCCATTTTTCATATCCCGCACAGCCTTGGCCAGGGCGCCAATCTCATCATGGTTGATTTTGTCATTATCCAGCCATTCGCACAGTTCGCTACGCCCCAGTTTACCTTGGGTAATTGAACGCGCCTGCCCCACTAACATGATTAATGGGTCACGGATCTGGCGGGTTAAAATACTGGCCAGCATAATCACCATCATCAATGCAATCAGCGTAATAATAACAATACTGACTCTAGCTGTGTGATAACTGTTTTCAGATAAACGTTTGCCATCATTAGCAAATCCGTTATTTATCTGCACCAGTTTTTTCGCATCGGCCATAATAATACTAAACTTTTTAGGCCCCTCAGTTAAAAAGAGTTTCTGTGCTTGTTCTCTTTTTCCCTGCTCTAATAAATCAAACACCTGATTATGGAAACTGTAATAATCGCCCCAATTATTTACGATGGCATTATAAGTTTCTGTTTCCTGCGGATCGTAAAGCGTTTTGCCATAACTATTGATTAAGCCTTCTAACTTACTCTGTTTTTGATCCATCACACTGCGGTAATTTGCTTTAGTCACAGGATCATCTTTAATCAAAAAATAACCAAGTTCATAACGACGAAAATCCGCGACTTCATCACGGATGCCATTCGCCATATTCATACTGGGGATGGTAGAGTCAGTAATATCAAGGACTTGGTAATTCATCGTATGAAAAAGATACAAAGACGATATACCCATAAACAGCAAAATCAGTCCCATTAAGGAAAAAGCCATTGCCAGCTTCTTCCCTATTGTCAAATGTCTTAAAAACATAAAAATCCTTATCGCAAAACTTTAAACCAACCCCATTGTTTTAACTTATGAACCTGTGACAACAGCCAATTAAAGCAATGAATCTAAAGGAGATAAAATGAAACTTCTCGTTAGACCATGAAATACCGAATAAGTTTATCTGCTATCTAGGGGTAATTACCTATTACCTTATTAAACTGATAATAATTTATCAATTATTAACAAAGTTATATTAAAAATCTTTAACCACACACCAGTGACTTTAATTTTGATTAAACTAACTGAGAAAAATAATTTATTTTCTAAATATTAATATTCTCTGAGAATGTATCCGCAACACTCTAATTCACAATGGTTTTTATGCTTAACCCAATGAACAAATTGTATACACGTCAGCCGACAAACTAAAATGCGGTTAAAAAAACACCTTTCATGCAAAAAACTCAATTATTGATTTTTCACTCTCTTGTCGACAAATTAAGCATTAACTAAAACTGATTAATTGATTAAATAAACATCACTTTATTTAACTAAGCAACCTTACATTCTTAAGTCCCTTTATCCTTTCACTAGAGTCTGTTGACCTTTCAAGTTTGTTTTTGCAGCGATTTGAGGATGCTTTATACAAGGCAGAGGCTTTGATAAAAGCGGCGACAACAAGACAAAAAAGATGTGACAAATCAGTCTGATTAGCGCAATCCGCCATGAGGAACTTAACAGCACAGGATGGAGAGATGGGATATTGGTATCTGGCAATAGCCATTGCTACCGAGGTGATGGCAATACTGCCCCTAAAAGTGTCACATGTTGTTAGTCACAGTATGCCAAGTACTGTCAGTATTATTGACTACTGCATTGCCTTTTATTTTCTGTCATTAGGGGCTGCTTACATAATATGGGCCGGTATAGGTATCCTTCTGGTCACCGTGATCAGCGCAATACTCTATCGCCAATTACCGGATCTTGCCGCTATTATCGGGACGGTATTGATACTCGCCAGCGTGATGATGATTAATGTCTACGCCAAAACCGTCAGGTATTGATATTCATCAGGCACACGCTGTGAACTGCCGATAATAAAACGCCCAGCGGATATCAACGCTGAGCGAGTCGTCGTTAGCTTGTACACGCAAGCTGTTACTGTAATCGGGTTTTAACCACTGCTGAAGCAATCTTATCTAGGGTGAGTTCAACTAATGCACCACGTTCATTGCCATCTAGCAAATACACATCGCCACGGTCTGTCACCATGGTAAAACCATGGGTATCTTTAAATACTTGCGTAACATTACCCATGATATTGCTAGACTTGCTTGTTACCCCTCCACCTGCAACTTGATAACCCCAACTGCTAACGTCGGTATTATCATCATGACTGGATGCCGCCATAAATGCTGTGCCATTAGAGATGAATGCTGAAAGATTTCGAGGATATTTAACATTATTACCCATTACCCAGCCATGATTTTGCGCATTATCTGCTGAGTCATAAGCATAGTATCGCGTAGAAGGCGCTGAACCATTTGGGGTATCCATACCCAAATGCCAAATACCTTTCCAAGAAAATGTCTTACCATTGTTTTTAATCACAGAAAATACATCACCGCCGGCTTGAATATCTAAGATATCGCTTAATTCATGGCGTACACTTGCCAGCTCATTGGAATAGGTATTTCCACCACTGAACACACTGCCCCAGGTGATCACATCTCCCCCTTCCGTTAAGGCAGCAAAGGCACCATCATCCGCCACCATTTTTTTCACATGTTCGAGGGGAATATTTAACTTATAGTTTTTATCTACTCGATTATGAGTGTCATTAAAACCGGCATAGCTATACGTTTTATCACCACCATAAGCCGGACTGCCCCAGGTAATCACTGTATCGTCATTAGTCAGCAGCGCATAAGCACCCTCTGTGGCTATAACATCTTTAAAGGTTTCAATGGGGGAATCATCCTTACTGTCACGTAATACGCCATGGTACATATCCCAGTTAAAGCGGGTCTTTGCTTTCACTTGTGGTGACAAAGTATCCCGATACACAAAATATTCATGGCTAGTTCGTCCCCATTCCAATAATTCACCCTTATCTGTCAGTACCACAAAACTCTGATGATCCTGATCCAGTCCAATAAATTTACTGATTTTGCCATCACCAATTTTCAGCGCCTTACAAGTACCGGAGAAGTCCGCCAATGTCATGGTATCCGTCACCAAACACACTTTGCCCGATACAGTTTTCAGTGCAATCCCATGGCGATTACCAGCGATCTGGTCATATTCTTCATCGCCCTGCAATTGCACATCGATAAAGTTTCCCAGCGCTCCCAATACAAATACCCGTCCCTGATCATCCAAGGCGGCAAAAGCCGATAAACTGGGTACTACATCGCTAAATGTATGGTCACTGAGCTGCTGTAAAAATGCATCAGACCCGATGTAGTCTTTACGTCCCCAAGTAAACAGCTTGCCATCCAGACTTAACTGAGCAAAAGCATGGAAATTCATTTCAATCTTGGCAATCTGATGGGAAAACGCCGCGGTCAGCTCCCGGGCAACATAAGCCCGGCCATTTTCATCCCGATTCAGACTGACAGTAACAGAATGATCAGCATATAAATTTAAACGGCCCTGTTCATTATGCTTATGATCAATCAACATCCGCTTACTGTAGCGATATTGCTGTATTGCAATACCTTTGTCTTGATAGGCATAGCGAACATTAATCAGCAATGGCTGTAAATGCTCATCACCTTGCAAGGTATAATTACAGCGATTTGATAACACTTGGTTATCTGCTGGATTTGCCGCCTCACGCAACCACTGACAGTGATACTGTACCCGAGAATTAAAGTTATCTCGGTCGTTATCAAACACCGCCCGAAAACTTAATGAATCTCCAGGGCCATAATCATCCGTTAATACCAACTCACCACGGATCCTACGGCTAAGATCGTCACGGGTGTGGTTAAAGAGGCTCCCGGTCAGCATCACACTGCTCGCGGGATGGCTCAGCAATTGCAGATCTTCAGGGGTCTGAGCTGCAAAGGTTTCTGGTGGCAGAACAGGTGCTGGTTCTGGCTCAGGGTCAGGTTCTGGTTGTGGCTCAGGCTGTGGTTCTGGCTCAGGTTCTGGTTGTGGCTCAGGCTGTGGTTCTGGCCGTAGCTCAGGCTGTGGCTGTGGCTCAGGCTGTGGCTGTGGCTCAGGCTGTGGCTGTGGCTGTGGCTGTGGCTGTGGCTGTGGCTGTGGCTGTGGCTGTTCAGGATTTGTCGGCACAGCAGGCATGCCAACATCTGGGACAGGAACCACCGGAGGATAACGCCCATCAGGCTCAGTCACATCAGGTTTGGGCGTAACAATATTGGGCTTTGGCAACTGTCTGTTTGTACCAGTTGCGGCGTCAGAGTGTGAATCAACGCTGCCAGTAGTGGCTGCTCCACCTTCACCGCCACCACAGCCTGCTAATAAAAGAGCTGATACCAGAAATAAAAATCGCATTAATTACACTCTGACTCAAAAATAAAGGCGGCGATATTAGCCAAAAAAGATACAAGTGTAAATCATGGATGAATAAAAA
This sequence comes from Shewanella sp. NFH-SH190041, assembly GCF_024363255.1. Lineage (NCBI taxonomy): Bacteria > Pseudomonadati > Pseudomonadota > Gammaproteobacteria > Alteromonadales > Shewanellaceae > Shewanella > Shewanella sp. NFH-SH190041. Next base: position 1,412,804 of record NZ_AP026070.1, on the reverse strand, counting down.
ATTGACATTAGTTAATATTTAACTAAATACCTTTAAAAAACAATAAATTAATAACAAATCAAGTGTGAAGTATCTTTAAAAAACACATTGGCACGACCCATAAAGTCCACTTAGTCAATTCTTTTCCCCGCCTAATACAACAGCTTATTGATACAAACACACCTGTTTTACTTGTTACATAGGTCCTTTTGTCTAGAACATTACCAAAGTGAGATTGCTGCAAGTTATTCAAAATTCGCTAAGACTATCGATACCGAAGTAAAGCTATGCGCAAGGACACAAGGTCAAGGGAGGTTGGACCAAAAGAAGTTAGACAGCGAAAAATCAAACTGACTAAACAGTATGAAGGGCGATTTTGTACATCAAATAAAAACCAGCCTGCAATTCACCATATAAGCATATGCATTAATTTAATAGATATGTCATTTGTCAGATGTTGTATTTCATATATTCAATACCGATAGCCACCAGTCATAATAAGTGCATAATTATATGTTTTAGTGCTATAGTTTTGATTTATTAATCATTCACTAATTTAGTTATGCGTTATTATCAACATTCTTAGTATCAAAGATAAAAATAATCTGTATATAAAAACAACAAACGCGAACAAATAAAGCCCATATTACTTGATTGATCGTATATTATTTATCCCTCAACAGTGCTAAAGCCAATACTATCAATCACATTTCAAACAGAAATACGCCAATTAAATGCAATATCAACATTACATCTGGTCATTTATTATTTAAATTTGCCAAGCTAAATTCATCAAAACAAAACAAAAATAAATTTTTAATTAGATTGATATAACCCTAAAGATATATATGTTGCATTTTAACACTACATCTTATTTACCTGCCAAATAATCTCCATATAATTGCCGGGTTTGCAGCGCACCTTATACCCTCGCTGTTTGTCATTATATTTAGGTTCCCCATGTTTTTTAAAAACCTGTCTATCCGGACAAAAATTGCTGCAGCATTTGGCATCATTGCTGTAATCAATATTTTTTTTGGATGTTTTGTATACGCATCTCTTGGTTTTATCCACGGAGAATTAATCAATTTCACTGATCAAACCTTGCCTGCAGTAAAACAAGTCGATGCAATCCGTGACGAAATTGCCCTGCTGCGACGGGCACAATATGTTTTACTCGTGGAAAAAAATAATGCCAATATTAATTATCGCATCACAAAAATTGATCGTTACATCAGTGATATAAGTCAAAAACTCCAGGCCTACAGTCAAATTATCACCGGGCAGCAAGAGCTTGACGATTACAACCATCTTGCTGACTTATGGGAAAAATATAAATCTGTCAGCCAAAACGTGGTTTCCTCTATTCATCAGGGGCAAACAGATGATGCCTACCTTTATCTCAGTAACTCTCGCAAACGTTTCCACGATATTGAACACACAGTTACAGTCCTAGTAAACCAACTTAATACTAAGCTGGATAACAACCGTGACACTATCTTATCTACACTAACCAAAGTGGATGATTACTCGGTTTCACTTAATGGCATAGTACTCGTATTAATGGTAATTATTACCCTTGTACTGACCCGCTTAATCTGCCAACCACTGCGTCAAGTCGTATCCCAAGCCAATTCAATTTCCCAGGGCGATCTAACAGAACAACTGAACCGTCATTTAATTGGTGATGATGAGTTAGGTCAACTCGCTGATGCCACAGATACTATGCGCAATAACCTGCGTAAATTGGTGAATAATATTAATGGCGCAGTATCGCAATTGAACCATTCCGTTTCTTCTGTTGCGAATATTTCCGGACATTCTGCTAATGATATGCAACAACAACAGGCTCAATTACAACACATTGCTACTGCAATGGCCGAAATGAAAAATGCCGTCAGTGATGTTGCCCGTAACACAGATACTTCAGCAGAGCAGACTGAACAGGTCAATAGCCAATCCTATCAGGGTGTCAAGTACATTGAATCCATGGTCGCAGCGATTGGTGAGGTCGCATCAGTCATCAGCCAAACAGGTAATAAAGTGGATGAACTCGCACATCAATCAAAGCAAATTGATGTTGTTGTCGATGTAATCCGCGGCATTGCTGAGCAAACTAACCTACTAGCGCTAAATGCAGCCATTGAAGCGGCCCGCGCCGGCGAGTCAGGCAGGGGATTTGCCGTGGTGGCCGATGAAGTGCGGACACTGGCTGGACGTACCCATGAATCAACCGGGGAAATCACCTCAATCATTGAAAAACTGCAGCAAAGTAGCCAAGACACAAAAGATGCCACCGATCATTGTCGTGTCAGTATTCAACAATGTGTTGAACAGGCTCACCAAGCGCAAAGTTTAATTTTAAGTATTCAGCAAGGGATAACTGAGGTAACTGATACAGGTATCCAGATTGCCAGTGCCTGTAATCAACAAGATTGTGTTGCTGAAGAATTAAATCGTAATATCAGTAATATTCATACAGCATCGCAAACTGTTGCAAAAGGCTCGCAACAAACCGTCAAAGCTTGCCATGAACTGACCGAGATTGCGGGCTCATTACAGCAAGCCATGGCCAATTTCAGACTGGCCTGAGCCCGAGGGGCTACTGACCTTGCGAGTTTGTTTTTGCCGCGATTTGAGAGTGCTTTATACAAGGCCGGGTCTTTGATAGGTAGTCGCACTACCGGATAAACCGATAACACAGTAGACAGCATCCTCAAACGCTGCCCGTAGAGTTCAGATAAAAGCCCCATCATATCGGGGCTTTTATCTGCTTACACTAACCGACTATGCACCGGCAAAATGATATTTATGATCAATATCTGCTGTCAGCTTGGTAATTAATTCCAGTTGTAGCTTTTTCGCTGTTGCCATGGTCTGGTTGGCAATAGTGATTTCAAAATCATCCAGCAATTTCTGGGCAGCTTTTGGATCTTTCTTATAAAGTGCTAAATATTCCTGCTCAGTTTTATGCATCAACTGCGCCTGCTCTTGCTCCATTTTTTGATAAGCAGACTGCACAATTGGCGCAAATTGCTTGTAATCTACCATGGCCAACGTCTGCACAGTACGTAATTGCCAGAAGGCTGAGTGTTCATCCGCACTATTGCCCCCCTCACGGAAGATATGTGGAATTTTCGCACCTTCATAAAATGGAATATAAGGTGTCAGCGCTGTCATTCCCCAACCAATATAAGTCACCTCACCAATCGCCTGAGGTAATTCCGGTCTTACCTGTAAAATATTCGATTCATAGGTACGGAATACAGAAATAGGCCGTTTAGGTGCATAAGGATCTTTTTCTGCATAAGGATCATCTTTAGTGCCCTGATAATGATCTCTTAACCCTGCTTTAATATCATCCACAGTCAATAACTTCTCCGGTTTAGTAAATACCGGAAATGCCATTGGTTCGCTCAACACTGTGGTTAAGTGAGGATTGTATTGATGCTGTAGACGTAATACTCGTGGATAATTATATCTCACATCTGTTTTATCATCTTTAGAGTAGACTTTATGAAAATCAAATACGCCATCCTGCTGTGGATTATATAATCCATGTTGCTCGGCAAAACGGATAAGATCAGGACTTGCCAAATAGTGAGCCGTGTCTTTGGGATCATATTGCTGCAATCGCCCTTGGTTTGCAGAGACAAAACAATCCTCACTATTTAATTTAGTGGCCATCCACTGATGTCCGCTGGCTGTCTCTAAGTACCAAATCCCATCCGGATCAACAAAAGCAACACCAAACCCTTCAGCTGCACCGCGATCTTCAATAATCTTACCCAGAATTTCTACACCTTCTTTGGCTGTTTTAGCTCTAGGTAAAATCACATTGATAATCGAATCTTCATTAATACCGGTATTCTCGACATAGGGGTCAATTTTCAATACCGCTGGATTATTGAAAATAGTTTCAGTGGCAGTCATCCCAACGCCGGCTTCGTTAAAGCCTGCAGAGCCCCAAGAATGATCATGAGTCATTGCTTTAGCAAAACTGTCATAAGCCAAACTGGTTTTAGGGACCGGATAAGTGAAATCATTAAAGCTAGATTTAAATTTCCCGGAAGCATTATCAATTCGAGGATGATGGAAATAATGCTGATTAGTCAACGCACTGTGATCAGCATTACGCGCAATAATATAACTGCCATCCGCTGTTGCTTTATCACCAACGAGAATAGTTGTGCAAGAAAATACTGCAGGCAAATATAAAATAGAAAGCAAAGATGCAATAACTGATAATTTCATAGTGAGGGTAGATAAAATATGTCTTGGTGTAAAAAAGCATATTTTATGTGCAACGATTAAATTGTGAACTGAAACACATTAGAGATATTAATAGTTTTTCACTCTATAGATATAATGAATTCATAAATCAATCGCTATATTCATAATAAATAGTATACGTGTTACTTTTTTACTCAGATATAAATTAATAAAAACTGTAATACCGTAGAACGCGACTATCGCTTTATAATGAACCTTACCACTATAGAATTTATTTATAATGCCAGTATTAAATTATCTTATTAAGAATAGCGTTAGCGTTTATCTACCGACAAAAATGTCGGTAGATAAATAAAAATTTTTTACAGTTTAAAATGGGAAACCATTGAAGAAAGTTGCTCCCTGGTCTCAGCCAATGAACAAGTACTGGCTAATGTGATCTGGCTACTGTCACTAAACTCATTAACCATCTCCCGGATGCGAGACAAATTACAATTCACCTCTTCAGATACTGCACTCTGCTCATCTACAGCCGCCGCAATTTGATTACTCAATCCATTTATATCAAATACAGAGTTATTCAGTTCAGCCAGCGTCTCTGTGACGACTGAGGTCGTTTTAGCCGCCTCCTGACAACTCTGTCGAGTATTCTCCATGGCAGATACAGCACTATCAGCACCTCGACGCAGTTGTGACAACATAGTATCAATTTCTGATGTGTAAGCCTGAGTTCTGCCTGCCAGCGCCCGCACCTCATCAGCCACAACAGCAAACCCTCGTCCCTGTTCCCCAGCTCTTGCTGCTTCTATGGCCGCATTCAATGCCAACAAATTAGTCTGTTCAGCAATATCACCAATGACCCCCAAAATAGAAGCGATCTGCTGGGTATCTTGGTTAATATGAGCAATCGTTGCCGCTGCAGAATCCACCTCTCGAACCAAAGCGGCAACGGTATTCGTTGCTTGCTCCACGGATTCCCTTGAACGTTGGGCCTGTTCATTAGCTCGTTGAGTATATTGCGCTGAGGTATTCGCATCACGGGCAACATTGTGAGTCGCAGCATTCATCTGCGACATTGCCGCAGCAACTTGATCAGTTTCAACAGTATGCGCTTCCAGTGCTCTAGAATTGGCATTGGACTGATTATTTAACTGACTAATTTGTGAGGCCATCTGAGCGGTTGCATTGCTGATATCTGACATCATACGCCGCATATATACGATAACTTTATCAATATCTGCCGCAAGTGCATAAAGTTCATTACTGCCATCAATGTTAGTTTGCTCAGTTAACTCACCCCGGGCAAGCTTTTCCATCACACACTTTACTCGATTAATAATATGCAGTAACCGTTTACTCATCCATAATGCAGTCATCACTGACAGCAGTGTTGCTATGATAATAAGCGTAATAATATTAATTTTTACTTGGTGAATAGAGTCTGTTGTCTGACTGCCTAAATGATGACTGTGATTATTTACCGCCAATACCAGTTGCGTAATTCTGCCACTAATTTTTTTGCCGAATAAATTTCGCTCCGCAGTTACCTCTCCAATGGTATTGGTTGACAGAGCTAAACGTTCTTCTTCCCGATACATTGCAATATATCGATCAATATCCGGCAGCAAACTGGAGATAATACTTTGCTTATCATCAAGAAAACTAATATCAAGACTATTTAATTCAGACAATGCTTTGCTGATAACGCGTTTACGTTTTTGAATTTCTTTTTCATTATGTTTTAACGTACCAAGCCTAAGCTGAAAAAATTCCTTACGAGTATGACTGAAGACATCTGCAACCTCACTATTATTCACTAATTGCTTCGTAGTCGCATCCATCTTGTTAAATGCAGTATAAGCGTACACTCCAATTACAATCATTAATATACTGGCTAGCATTGCTGGAAAAGCCATCAGCAAACTGGTCTTGGTATTTTTAATCATCAATAAGCCTGAATAAGAAAATTAATAACTTTCAATAATATAGTTTGTTACTATAACATAAATTATATTATATATACTCTTATCCATTTTGAAGATAACTAAACGACAAGTATACGTACAATTATTAAGCAACATATTTATTGCTAGAACAAAATACAACCTATATGCATATAATCAAAATAAGGTCAATAAAATAAGATACTAAATTGCGTGTTTCATCAGTGGTAATAATACATATACGTACTAAAACATATCTTTATCTATACGATTACTATTTCGATTTACCAACCATTGATTAACCAAGCCAAATAATATCCCATAAATTGTACTCACGGATACGATAACCCCAAGCCAAATTACCCATTGTGATACTCGCGCATTCAACCCCGAAGTGCACCACTCGCTTCATTAAGCTGCTTTTCGTAATTCATCGAATACTACAGCAGGCTGTTTGAAACCAAGGCACTTTCTCGGACGTGAGTTAAGTGCTCGTTCGATGTCAGCAATTTGCTTATCCGTTACCGTGCGTAAATCAGTTCCCTTGCGGATATACTGCCGCAACAGACCATTGAAATTCTCATTCAACCCACGTTCCCATGATGAGTATGGGTTGGCGAAATAGATATCTACCTTCAGTGCTTGTGCAACCTTTTGATGGTCACAGAACTCGCTGCCATTGTCCGCTGTGATAGTGTGAACGTGACTGCGATACCGCCAAAGCATGCCTATCATGGCTCGGCTCACATCGGCTGCGCTTTTGGCGGGCACTTTACGGATTAGATACAGTTTGCTTTTGCGTTCAACCAAACTGACTATAGCGCCAGTGCCTTGTTTTCCCAACACCGTATCGGCTTCCCAATCACCTAATCGTGCTTTTTCGTCGACAACTGCCGGCCGGTGTTCAATACCTATGCGATTTGGAATGATAACCCGTTTCGCACGACAGCCTTTGCGGTATTTACGATGACCGCGTCTCAGCGCTTTATAGAGCTTTCCGCCACGCTGCTTGTCCTGCTGAACAAAGCCATAAATCCATGCATGACTGACAGGGTAACCGATAAGTTGACCTACGCCCGCGATTTGTTCTGGACTCCACTTTTGCTTCAGTCCGAACTCAACGAAAGTGACGGTCGTTACAGACACTCGATTTTTGGCAGCCTGGCAGCGGCGCTTAACTGTCTTGGCCTGTGCAACTTCAGGCAAATAATGATTGTCACGAATACGGTTACGACGAACCTCTCTACTCACCGTGCTGTGGCTCACTTTTAAGCGTTTGCCGATTGCTCGATAGCTGAAGCCCTCGCGTAGGTAGGCTTCGATCTGGTATCGTTGCCCTTCGATCAACTGCTTGTAACTCATGGTAATGACTTCTATTTGTTTGGCGACGATAGAGTACCACCTACAGGCAGTTGATCTCTTCTTACCGTTTAACCATGAGTGGTGCACTTATTATCTGAATTCAAGCTGACTCATATTGCCCTAACACTCCGGTTATCAAACCAAGCAATAAGCCAACAGCTAAAAACAGTCCAGTATTAGTAAGAAAAAACCGCCCTATACTAATCGCGGCAATAAAAACATCAAGTATCGACGCTGTACCAATGCTAATAAAGCCGTTAATAATACCACCTGATAAAAACCAATCGGAGGTGGCAAATCAGAGCCCGACAAAAATATGCTGAGCCAGCCGATAAAAACACCCAACTTTCTAGCCGGATCAGTTTACTAAATGTGTTCGTCACCTAACTCCTCTTCTCGTCATTCAAGCTGGTGATCTTGTCAGTCAGCCTTATACCGCCACGTATCACAGCCAATAAAAAAGGATCTGCATGTTGCATGCAGATCCTGCCTATTCACTAGTCTTAGTTAACAAACTGGCATTGGCTTTCGCCAACACACTGACAACGAGATAATGAATCGTTCAAGTTACAAAAACTGATTACTCTCGGTATTTCAGCGTACCATTGGCTTTAATTTCATCAAACCACAGGTTGTGGTGCTGCGTGGCCCAGTTTTCATCACAGTAGCCAGACAACATACATTCCATACCGCCTTCAGACATAGCCGTAGCCATAAAGATATGCACCACAGCAAAGGCACACAGAATAATGGCACTGATGCCATGCAGGATCAGAGCATACAGACTCACAGTCCGGCTTGGGTGCAGCAGGTTCGGGAACAGCAGAATCATGCCGGTCACAGCAATCACCAGCCCAAACAATGCAAAGGTCCAGAACCAGAGTTTTTCACCGGCATTAGCAAAGCCAGAGTCTGGGTGCTTACCTTTGAACGGCCCGAAATTAATGTAACCGCCAGCCATCATAAACCATTTCAGATCATATGATTTTGGCAGCTGTTTTTTCGCCCAGCGCAGTGTCATCAGCGCCCAACCAAAGAAAAATGGCAGCGCAACTGTGTTATGGGTGAACTTGGCGGCATACACCAGTGAGCCCCATACCCCTTGATCCAGATAAGGCTTGACGAAGAAACGCCCAGCCAAAATCACCAGACCGGTCAGGATCAGTAGTAAGCAAGGAATCGCACCCAGCCAGTGACTGAACAGATCAGCCTTAGACCAACGGTAAACCATCTTGCCAGAAAAACCGTTATGCACCTTGGAGATACCGTTTATCTTAATAAAGACGATAAACAGGGTAATCATACCAAACAGTGCCAATACTAACCCTGGGGCCAACCAGTGTGCTCTGAAGTCCAGAACGTGAAGATCATAAACATTAATCGGCTGCTTATGAAATTCACTCTGGGATACAGTAAAACCTGTCGCGCCGGCATGCAGCTCAGCCCATAACTGGGCATTGCCTGGCTCACCGGTCGGCGCAGGTTCAGCAGCATTGGCAAAACTCATGGCGGCAAAAAACAGCGCCATGGTCAAACCAAGCAGTTTGAACAATTTGTTCATGGGATATCCTCTGTCACAGCCCACCGGGCTGTGATCAATGCGTTTTGCCCGCACACGGCTAGCGCTGAAAATCTGCCTCATCGTGCCTTACACATCCCACCCAAGAGCAATGTCCTGATCATGACGCTGCATCCCCCCAATGGTCAGCAACCCACAACTCACCATCAGAACAGCCACAAGCGAGATACGGTTAAGACAGCCGCACTTTACAGTAAAAAGCAGACTTGTCCGGCTCAACAGCACTGTAGCTATTGAGCCAGAATCTTTTCAGCACTACTGTGTGCTTAAGTTCGATACCTTATTTCCAGCCGGCGTTTGGCGCACCACGGTAGGCCACACGTTGACGGTAAATGGTCGAGATCACTTCAGCATCACCTGCCAGCAGCGCCTTAGTGGCACACAATTCAGCGCACATTGGCAGCTTGCCTTCTGCTAGACGGTTAGCACCGTACTTTTTCAGCTCAGCTTCAGAGTGATCTTTTTCCGGACCACCGGCACAGAAGGTACATTTATCCATCTTGCCGCGGGTACCGAAGGCACCGGTTTTCGGGAACTGTGGCGCACCGAAAGGACAGGCATACAGGCAGTAACCACAGCCAATACACAGATCCTTATTATGCAGAGTCAAGCCATCTTCTGTTTTGTAGAAGCAATTTGCTGGACATACTTTCATGCAAGGTGCATCCGCACAGTGCATACAAGCCACAGAGATTGAGGCTTCACCGGGCTGACCATCATTAATGGTCACCACGCGGCGACGCTGGATACCCCAGTGAACGGCTGAGGCGTTTTCGTTTTTACAGGCAGTGACACAGCCGTTACATTCAATGCAGCGTTTGGTATCACATAAAAATTTTAAAGTTGCCATGTTGGCATGTCTCCTGATAACTGCACTTAGGCTTTGCTGATTTGACACAGAGAGGTTTTGGTTTCCTGCATCTGAGTCACTGGGTCATAACCATAGGTCAGCGCTGTGTTACAGGACTCACCCAGAACGAACGGCACAGTACCTTCAGGATACTTAGAGGCCAAACTTTCACCGTGCATCACACCGGCAAAGTGGAATGGCATCCAGGTCACCCCTTTCGGTACCCGGGTGGTTACCATGGCCATCACTTTCACGCGGCCGCCTTCGGCGCCTTCCAGCCAGACCATTTCACCATCCTGCAGACCGCGATCAGCGGCATCTGCCGGGTTAATTTCCACAAACATTTCCTGTTGCAGTTCAGCCAGCCATGGGTTGGAACGGGCTTCTTCACCACCACCTTCGTACTCCACCAGACGGCCGGAGCTGATCACCAACGGATACTTGCCAGACAAATCCTGTTCCTGAATTGACTTAAACAGGGTTGGCAGGCGGTTCACCCGCATATCATCAAAGGTTGGGTACTTGGCAACCAGATCACGGCGAGGGGTATATAGCGGCTCGCGGTGAATTGGCAGCTTGTCAGGGAAGGTCCAAACAATACAACGGGCCTTGGCATTACCAAATGGAATACAGCCGTGCTTGATGGCCACACGCACAATGCCACCAGACAAATCTGTCTTCCAGTTTTTGCCCTCTGCAGCAGCTTGTTCAGCCGCAGTCAGCTCATTCCACCAGCCCAATTGCTTGAGCAGTTTATCGGAGAATTCTGGGTAACCATCTTCCAGCTCACAGCCCTTAGAGTAAGAGCCTTCAGCCAGCAGATTGTGTCCCTGATATTCCACACCATAACGGGCGCGGAAGTTACCGCCGCCGTTTTTCACTTCACGGTCAGTACGGTACAGAATTTGGGTCCCTGGATGCTTCGCTTCCGGTGTACCCCAACATGGCCATGGCAAACCATAGGTTTCACCCTTACATGGGCCACCGGCGGCTTCCAGCGTCTTAAAGCTGAATGTGCCCCAGTTTTTATTGTGGGCTTTGAGACGCTCAGGGCTCTGACCTGTCATACCGATGGTCCACATACCACGGTTCAGCTCACGGGTCACATCTTCGATCAGCGGCATATTGTCAGTCACCTGCCAACGTTTCGCCCATTGCTCGGCAAAACCGGCTTTCTTGGCCAGCAGATACATGATCTCAAGGTCATTTTTAGACTCAAACAGCGGCTCGATTACCTGCTCACGCCACTGAATAGAGCGACCAGAGTTAGACAGGGAACCACGGGATTCAAACTGGGTACAGGCTGGCAGCAGATACACGCCATCTTTGCGATGAGACAGTACAGATGCCAGGGTTGGGAATGGGTCAACCACCACGATGGTGTCCATCTTATCCAACGCAGTACGAACGTGATCCTGACGGGTTTCAGTATTCACTGACTGACCCCAGAAGAACGCCATGCGCACATTATCACGCTGTGCCAGCTCAGATTTCTCCATCAGCACACCATCATGCCAGCGCGAGCAAGGAATACCCGGGGTGGTCATTGGCGTACGGCCCAGATAAGTGCCTTGGTCAAAACGGCTCTTCACCCAGTCATAATCCAGCTGCCACACGTTGCTCCAGTGCTTCCAAGAGCCAGTGGTCAGGCCGTAGTAACCCGGCAGCGTATCGTTTAGCAGACCAATATCGGTCGCACCCTGTACGTTATCGTGCCCACGGAAAATATTGGTACCACCACCGGAAACACCCATATTGCCCAGTGCCAGCTGCAGGATACAGTAAGCACGGGTGTTAGAGTTACCGATATGGTGCTGGGTACCACCCATACACCACACCACAGTGCCAGGGCGGTTTTCTGCCATCATTTTGGCAGCCTGATAGATGTACTCTTCAGAGCAACCTGTGATATTCGCCACTTCTTTTGGCGGATACTTTTTCACTTCGGCACGGATTTCATCCATCGCGAATACGCGCTGCTGGATAAAGGTCTTATCTTCCCAGCCGTTTTCAAAGATGTGCCACAGCATGCCGTAAATAAACGGAATATCAGTACCTGGACGAATAGTACAGTGCAGATCAGCATGGGCCACTGTGCGAGTACGGCGTGGGTCTACCACGATAATCTTGGCCTGGTTGCGCTCTTTGGCCAGCATAATGTGGTGCATGGCAACCGGGTGTGCTTCCGCCGGGTTAGAACCGATAAAGAAAATGGCGTTAGCGTTTTGAATATCGTTAAAAGAGTTGGTTTGCGCACCATAGCCCCAGGTGTTGGCCACACCGGCTACAGTGGTAGAGTGACAAATACGAGCAGAGTGGTCGACGTTGTTGGTGCCCCACATTGCCGCGAATTTACGGTAGCCATAACAGCCTTCGTTAGAAAACTTAGCACTACCCATAAAGTAAACAGAGTCTGGACCAGACGCTTGACGAACTGCCAGCATCTTATCGCCCACTTCATTGATGGCCTGATCCCAGCTCAAGCGTTTCCACTGGCCATTCACCAGCTTCATTGGGTATTTCACCCGCTTTTCACCGTGGCCGTGTTCACGCAACGCTGCACCTTTGGCACAGTGACCACCGGCATTGAATGGGTGATCAAATGCTGGCTCTTGGCCAGTCCAAACGCCGTTTTGTACTTCAGCATACAGACCACAACCTACCGCACAGGCACTACAGATGGTGCGCTTAACTTCGACAGGGGCATCGTATGGTACTTCAGCGGCTTCGGCGCGACGCATCATGCCACTGCCCATTAAGGATGCAGCTGCAATACCGCCTGTTGCCAGACCAGCATGCTTCATAAATTGACGGCGGCTGATCCCCAGCGCCGGTTTATCGCTTGATTTAGCGATCTCAGATGTGCGAGTTAACTTCATCGCTGTATTCCTGAATTAGTCACGCAGAGTATTGTAATAAGCGCGGATATGCGCTGTTTCGTGATAGCCGTCTTGGGACTCGGCCGTGGCTTTTGATTCAGCCGCCTGTGCGGTACCTGTTGTCGCTGCTGCAATGGCAACACCGGCGGCACTGCCCATGGCCAAAGCTTTAAGCAAAGATCTGCGGTCCAGATCTGGCTGTTGCTTTTTCATGACATCTCCTGATTGATAAGCGCGGAATAATCCGGCACAAAGAAAACCCTACCGACAGCAATGCTGTTGGCAGTGTCGATTAAGGAATAATCAAGGGTGAATTGATAATAATTGATACAATTCGCGGCTCACTATATAAGTGACGGCTCAACAAACATTGATCCAGCTCCGGTTTTTAGTGACTCAAGCATTTATTCACCGCAAAAACGTTATCTTGATCACATTAAAAAATCACACTAGCTGGCAGATGTCGCAATTGAGAATTAGTCCGGTTTTTATTTATCCTGTTTGACCATAAAACAAACAGACTGCTAACGTGAGATAACTCGTCTACAACTGTTGGCAACGCGCAAGAGACAAACATGCCTATCGATCTTTGAAGATTGATACTAACGGAAATAACTTAACTTGGTTGATAGTAGGAATAGCGCGCAAAGCTATTAGCGAATAAGGCGGTGAAATGCAAATCACATTAAGTAATTTGAGATAAGTGATATACGCTATTAAGGATTCAGTCAGCTTATCTAAGCAAAAAAACGGCAAATAAAAAAACGAACCCAAGCTTTTTGAAAAAAGCAGCAATAATCAGCTTGGTCATACCCAATTCAGCCCTCAATGAATCATCACAGCAACGACCATAATCTCTTCATCGTTAATTTAGTTAGTCGCGACAAGTTAGCAAATAAAGAATGAACACTGAAGCCTATCTTTTGACGACATACCAGATACTTTCCATCCCTAATTTTACAGCAGCATTTTTATACATCTCAGGCTTTATTGCCTATCTACATTAGCCCATATTCAGCTTAAAATAGCCTAATCTACAACAAATCGCCTTTAGTACAGCTTGATAAGACCGAGTTTTAAATTGCGTTTTTTATCAACGACGCATGATGATAGTAAAATCCTTTTCGCCATCGTCAAAACATTTTTACACTAATAGATTAATATTCAATAAAATAATTAGCAGGAATAGTTAACATATGCAGAGAGAAAATAACGACGCTATTTGATACTCATTATTCATTTTCATAAAACTCAAATCTGAATAAATTAAGCTACTGACGAAAATTAAAAAATATGCTAACTTATTTAGATTACTGAAAATATTATTTTGTGTTGTTGATATAATCTTATCAAGCCCACTTCTAGTTATAGCGCTTATTTATCCAACAAATTGTGATATTAGGTTACGCAAGCATCTAAACCTTACCTTAATAACACGATAATCACTAAATAATCGATAACATCACATCACCCCGTGATTGACTAACAAAGCACCATTGAGAATGATCGAATGAAAAAAACTATCACACTATTATCTTCTGTAGTTTTATTATCCAGCTGTGCATCAGCTTATAACTACAAAGTTGATTATGGTAATAATACCAAGGTCTTGGACAGTTATCACGTCAGTGCTCGCATTGAAAAACACTATACCCCAGGCATTTTCTCTACTGAGGTTAAAAATGATGTCACCCTGTATATCAATGATGAAATTGTTTTAAAAGGACCTCTTCATAAAGATGAATCTGGCCAATTACAGGGGATCTATCAAGATCAATTAGTCACTTTGGAATGCGCTAAACCTGGTATGTTCCTAGAAACTCGTTGTACGATTCATATGGGTAAAAAACGTTTGGGCATAATGACTATGACGCCAGAACTATAATTAATCCCCCTCTATTACCGGAGTGACCATAAGAAGTAACGATTGTGACCATCGCCAATTCATAGTTAGCTTCGGTAATCAGGGCGAGAGCATACTTCGATGACTTTTTATCCAAAGAAGACCTTTGAACGATAATCATCATTCCAGCCCGCCTTTTTTATCTTATTTCGTTGGCTTGGTGCATCACAATGGCACTGCTGCAACAGGTTCATCACAAACCGGCGAAATAGCGCCATATTTTCAACGGCATCACCCATTGCAATGCGCGAAGCATCCTCTTTAAAAACAACATCAAGGATGTAATGTTGACTATTTTCAATACGCCAGTGTTGACGAATATAGTGTCCTAAAAGCTTATGTTTTGGTGATAAAGAGCTGACGTAGAAGCTGGTATCGATTGAGGTTTTACCATCTTGAGTACGATGGCGCTCCACCGCAATGAAACTGCGGATGGTCGGCCATTTCTCTATTAACTCCGGGGTGAGCTTAGCCTTTAACTGAAAGACGTAACGTGCTTCTGTACGCCCATGAGCTTGCTGAATAACTTCAGTAATGACCTTTTCCTTATTGGCATCACACAGAGTTTGGAATTGAGAACGAATAAATTTATGCAGTAGAGGTTGATTTTTCTTAACTTGAACAACGACATGAGCTTTCTTACTGCTGATTAACTCAAGCGTTTCACGCTGGCAATGGAGTGCATCCATAGTGATGACGGCACCTTTGATATCAAGGACTTTGAGCATCTGTCGTACAACTTTGATTTCACCGTTTTTATTGGCTGTCGGCCGCTGGCTGAGAACGAGTCCGTTCTCACAGTCGTATGCAGTAACAAGCTGCAATGCTTGCTTGGGGTTATTACGATAAGCCCCTCGAAGTACCTTGCCATCCAGTGCAATCAGTGGCTTACCAGAATGGTAACGATGCTCATTGGCCCAGCTTAATAGGGCTAACAGCAGTGATTCGACTTCAATAGCGCGCAAGATGCGCGCAATCGTGTGCCGGCGGGGAACACCTGATTCATACAAACGGTACTGCTTTAACCAATCAATTTTATTGTCCCCAAACTCTTGAATATCGCGCCAACCCTCAGCTCCTGAGGCAATGGCACTAATAACAAGAAAGATGACATCAATAAGATCGTGCCGACGATTAATGTCAGAGCGTGTTTCGGTAACGACGGAGAGGTGTTCAAACAAGTCCATAGCAATGACCAATAATAAAAGACGCCGCTATTTGATCATATTTTTTAATAAAGTGCGATCCCGCCCTGCTTCGGTAATAACCCTCTTATTATCTCAATACCTACCCCATCTTAATAGATGACATTTAAACTACTATTGGATAACTGCAAATCCATCACCACTACACAAATCAGCACTATTCACGGGTAAATGATTTATTATTTATACTAATGTTTAGCTAAATAGTAACAATCAACCTCGCATCAGTTTATTCTGCTGTTATACCTCTATACATAGAGAGTAATACGGAACAGAAGAACCACTTCCTAGCAAGAATTTATCGAATTTACAAATTATTGCCATCGCAAAATTTAATGATTAAATCTGATTAAGATCACATTTTTACCACAATAGAAACGCAACACTCTTGAAGCTTTTTATCAGTCTCTTTTGTGTTTTTTCTGAAACCAGTTAAGGAGTGTAAAAATGATTTTTACCAGACCCGAGTATCAGACACAATTTGAAAACTTTATCGGCGGAGAGTGGGTTGCCCCACTAAATAATGAATATTTTGATAATTACTCCCCGGTCGATGGCAAATTCTTAACCCGTGTACCTTATTCCAGCGAAGCCGATATCGATATGGCCGTCAGCAAAGCCCAGGAAGCGTTTGAAAACTTCAAACACACCTCAGTCGCTGAACGAAGCGCCATGCTCAACCACATCGCTGATGCCATTGAAAAAAATCTTGAAGCGCTGGCGGTGGCCGAAACCTTGGATAATGGTAAAGCTGTCCGAGAAACCCTGCATGCCGATCTGCCTTTAGTGGTTGACCACTTCCGCTATTTTGCCTCTGTGATCCGGGCAGAATCTGGCAATATTGCCGATCTAGATGCCAATACTGTCACCCAAGAAATCCATGAGCCACTGGGGGTAATTGCCCAGATCATTCCTTGGAACTTCCCACTGTTAATGGCCGCATGGAAAATCGCGCCTGCCATTGCAGTCGGTAACTGTGTGGTTCTGAAACCTGCCCGTGCGACTCCCATGTCTGTACTTTTACTGATGCAGACCATTGCCGATATTTTGCCTAAAGGCGTGGTAAATATCGTCAATGGCTCAGGGGCTAAACTGGGCCAATATCTGGTCACTCACCCTGGCATTGCCAAAGTCAGCTTCACCGGTGAAACCACCACTGGCCAGACTATTTTGCGTTATGCAGCTGAAACCCTGATCCCATCAACTATGGAATTGGGTGGCAAGTCCCCTAATATCTTCTTTGAATCTATTATGTCTGCCGACGATGCCTTCTTTGACAAGGCTATCGAAGGGTTAGTAATGTTCGCCTTTAACTCAGGTGAAGTTTGCAGTTGCCCATCTCGGGCGCTGATCCAAGAGTCCATTTATGAGCCCTTTATGGAACGGGTGCTGGAACGGGTCAAAGCTATTACAGAAGAAAACCCTCTGGATCCCGCTACCAAAATGGGCGCGCAATGCTCGATTGATCAGAAAGAAAAAATTCTGAAATACATCGCTATTGGTAAAGAAGAAGGCGCACAGTGCCTGATTGGTGGCGCCGCTTATGATAACCAGACCTTCCCAGATGGTTTCTATATCCAACCCACCATCTTCAAAGGCCACAATAAGATGCGTATCTTCCAAGAAGAGATCTTTGGCCCGGTACTGGCTGTGACCACCTTTAAAGATGAGGCTGAGGCACTGGAAATCGCCAATGACACCATGTACGGACTGGGCTCCGGTGTCTGGTCCCGTGATGTTCACCAGGTTCACCGTGTATCCCGCGGTATTGAAGCTGGCCGGGTATGGGTCAACTGCTACCATATGTACCCAGCCCATGCTTCTTTCGGCGGTTACAAAAAATCCGGATTCGGTCGTGAAACCCATATGATGATGCTAAATGCTTACCGCCATACCAAAAACATCATCTCTTCTTATACCGATACCACAACTGGCATGTTCTAACGCTATCGCCCTATAGCCACAAAAAAGCCGGACTCAATACTGTCCGGCTTTATAATACGAGCGTATTATCTTCCTCAAATCTCGCCCCAAAATTCAGATACAACTCACATCTGACGTAATACCATCTTTCTCTCTTGATGCTACTGGACTGTTGGCAATCGTTTGCTGATGCTGCCAATAATCTAGGGTCTGCACAAAAGCACAAGCCCGCTGATAGTCAGCCTGAGTATCAATTTCACATAATTCCACCGCCGCGCAGCGCGCAGGCAAAAAGGCATTGAGCGACTCGTAAACAAAACCGTCAGCAGACTCAAATACCCGCCCATCACCAACAAATAAATTGGCCCATTCATATGCCGCCGACTCACCCTGCTGCGCCGTAAAGCCGGTGATCGTATCGCCTTGGTGACTCACCAGCACGGCATTATCTGAACTGGCCGGGGTGATCCCCACCAGCAGTGGGCAATCCTCAGCCTGCTGTAGAAAAGCTGCCAATGATGCCGGATTAACAATTAAATCGCCGTCAATAAACAGTGTCTTACCCTGTAAATAGCGTGCCGCGATGCCATAACTGGCGGCGGTATTGGTAGTGGCAAAATCAGGATTACGCACCAAAATCACCTCAGGATGATGGCGGCGACAATATTCAGCCACCAGATTTTCCCGATATCCCACCACCAGGAAAACATGCTCGACCTGCCCAACCAGAGCAGCTAACATCCGGCTCAGTAAGGTAACCCCTTGGATTTCAATCATACACTTGGGCATTCCCAGCCCAATGCGCGAGCCCATACCTGCGGCTGCTATTACAGCATTTGTAACAATTGACACAGCTTCCTCCCGTTATTTACCAGATAATCGGCCCGCGCGGTTAACCCCGCAACCGGAGCATGCACGCCACCATAGGCGATGGCGATGTCAGCCCGGTCAAACATGGCGCAATCATTCATGCCATCCCCCACCGCCACAATGCGTTCAAATCCCTGTTGCCGCAAACAATCAAGCGCTGCGCCCTTATCCAGGATATGTTCAAGCTGCAGTCCGCCTTCACCATCTCCGGCTTGAGATGCAAAACTGCCACAATCCAACTGCTCAATAATCGGGCTGATCCACTGCGCCAGATTGCCCGACACCACAAAACAGTCAGTCCGGCGACGGATAAAATCACTGATATGAGGATCCAGTGGCACCTGAGCAACAATATCCCGCACCCGCCCCGGAGCAATTGTGGCAAGCAGCCTCACCCGCAGCCGAAATGATGCCCGAAAATCAATCAGTCCATCCATGGTGGCTTGGGTGAGTACCGCCATCTCCTCGGCAATATCCAACTCAGAGGCGATACAGGGCAAAATTTCCGTGGTGGTGACAGTGCCATCTAAGTCAAAGCAAAATGCCGTTTTCATGCGCCTTCCCGTACAAACAGATAGAATTGCTGCCCGGTTTCTTGACGGTTATTCAGCTTGTCATCAAACATATTGCCGCTGGCACGGCAGCGAAAACCGCAGCGAGCCAGTGATGCGACAAAATACTGCTGCAATTCAGCCTCAGTGCGGTAAATAGCGTGATAATCCTGACCCATTTCAGCTGAATAATGCTCACTCAGTACCAGCTTCTTATCTAGCCCGACCGGCTCACGGAAAATAACCCGCCCGCCCGGCGCGACTAAACGACATAAGCCATCTAAATACCGCTGCAGCTCCGCATCATTGAGGTAAATCATCACCCCCATGGACAGCACTAACTGGAATTGCTCTTCAGGCCCTGCCGGTAATAAACCGACATCTTCCGCCCCCAGTTGGCAAAAACAGGCATGGCTACAATGGGCAAATCGCTCCCGCGCCAACTGGATAAAACCATCACAGATATCCACCCCAAGATATGTCCCGCATTGGGGTAGCACTTCATCAGCCCAGCGGCCAGTACCGCAGCCGATATCCAGTACTCTGTCATCCGCGGCCAGGGCCAAATATGGTCTTAGACGCTGCTTTTCCGCCTTATCCCGCGCTTGGGCTAACTCAGGATGTTTATCCTGATAAATCACCGCCCGGTCTAACCCCAGGGTGGCGGCTTTATTGGCGCGGATATCAAAAAACTGCCGTACTGCCGCTTTATCCAGACTGTGTCGGCTGTCCTGTGCATCCACCAGTAATCGAGTCATAAGGGGTCTCCGTCTTCACATTATCAATGCGCGATTTGGCTCAGCGCTTGTTATGCCAGCACTACTCGCAGCTGGCTCCACTGTCTTACTGGGTATGCAAGGTCCAGTTACGGTTCGCTACACGCCAATCAGGTCCATAAACATGGCTCAGGTACGGTTCAAATCCGGCGGGGATGTGTAAACGCCTGCCCCGCCAATAGAGCGGCTCGGCATGGTGAAAAAACGCGGCCTGAGCCGGTACCCGCCGGGACATTATTTCGATTTCACAATCAGTATCAGCGGTATCTTCTAAGGCGATTGTCGTAGGTAAAGCATCCTTATCTTTTGGAAATACCCGACAAAAAATATCCATATTCAATTCAGCCTCCACCAATGTCACCGTCAACAGCACCCGACTGGGAGCCACAAATTGCCCATCAATCAGTCGAGCGGTAACCTCCCGCCCTAACGCCCGGGATAAAACTGCTGTCAACTTAGGCAACTGCTGACACAAACGGTCAAAATCCTCTTTGGGCATAGCACAGTCCAAATCTGAATCCCAAGGGATCAGCTCCCCATCTCGCACCAATCCCAGCAAGGTGCCAAAATCCAGCCAATACATCAGTTGTTGTCGGTCAAAATAGTGACAGCAAGACAGAAGCAAGTTTTCGGCCAGCATCCGTGCCGGCGCATAGGAAAAATTAAATGACTTTAAATAATGCTGAGGTAAGACGCAGATAGCATCAGTTGACACGCCGGCCTGCTGTAACTGCTGCACTATCGCCGGGGAATAACCACTGGCAATCAGCCAGTGAATGTGCCGGCCTGCCACTAAAGTCGGCACAGCGGTGCTGGCAATGGCTGTTTCACTACCAAGTAATACCGCCGGCGCCATAATCGGCAAGCCTTGATATTCCTGTCCCCACAGGGATGCATCGTTATCACATAGAGCTGTGACCGCCACCCCTTCGCGTTGTAATCGAGCTAAGGCCGTTTTCCCGCCACTGCCACATCCAAACAGGACATACTGTTGCGGGTGACTCTGCCCCGGTCCGACAGCGGCCAAGCTCTCCAAACGGGTCTGTTTTGCACTCCCTTGCACTGTGTTTCACTCCTGTCGTTTTGGCACTCATTCCGGTTTGGGCCAGATGAAAAATACTGCTCTTTCTTGCTAGGGTCTGTTGACCTTTCAAGTTTGTTTTTGCAGCGATTTGAGGATTCTTTATACAAGGCAGAGGCTTTGCTAGTGCGCTACCTGATAAGCCGATAACGCAGTAGAAAGGAGCCTCAAACGCTGCCCGATGGGTTCAGCTAAAAGCGTTTTACTCTTTGTTGAGCGGTTCTTGCTTAGAATAACTAGGCGGCAAACCACTCGCCGCGATTAAAACGCTTTTATCTCGAACAAAATTCAATCACGAAACGTCAGCAGACCCTAGAGCCTTACCCTTGTCTGGCACTGCGGCTGAACCGGGCGGGTAAATCCATGCCATCCCAATACCAGTCCAGTGCCAACGCCTGTCCCGGCCGAACCACCCTATCCAACTGCAACCTTCCACACTGCGCCAATAGCAATTGGCGTAATGATGCATCCCCGGCTAATACACAAGTCTGTATATCCCACGGCATATCCAAGAGGCACTGGGCATCATCAAGTACCCACTCGGCAATTACCCCGCCACCAGCATGCTGTAATAACGGCCCATTACCCGGCTGAACAATATTGACCCCAGCCAACTGCTCTACATGAATAGGTGCAGCAGATAAACATAAATACTGCTGCAAGCCGACTAAACGCTGCATCACTGCGGCTGCATCGTGAGCAAAGGGAGCAAAAATCATCTGCAATAATTGTTTACGTAGCTCAGGCTCTGGCTGCCCCAACCAGATAAATCCGGTGGGGGATGAACAAGCTTGCTGATTGAAGCGACAGCAATCTTGTTGTAAACCGGCCGCGATGGCAGCTAACTGCGCCGAACAACACAAGCGTAACCAACGGCTATCTAACACAGCGATTGATTGCCGATCGGCAAACACCAGTTCAGCTGCACGGGGGGCTAAGGGCACTGCCCGCACCGCACCAACCGTATTATCACCGCCCCAAATCACCCGTAAGCGGCAGCGGGCACTAAACCACGCGGTCACTTCATCGTGACTAGTTGTGCTGTCATTCGCACTATCATCTGAGTGACGATAGCGGATAAAACGGTTACGCCGGGCAATATCCTGCCAACGGCGCTGCGTCAGTAGTTGCTGCACTATGGCTAGGATCTGCTGTTGTGTCTCACTACGCTTGGAGGACAAACGCACCACATTGGCATTGCCCAGCAACAGTGCAATCGCCCAAGAATAAAATGCCACTACCGGCACATTGGAAGGCACCAAGTGAAATACCAAGCCAAGAGCATGATTATTTCCAAGGCGTTGCTGCTGAGCAGCTAACTGTGCTGGACGCAATAAAAACCCCAATGCCGCCAAATCCGGCTGTTGTGTACCGGCCTGTATTAATCGCTGGGACAAATGCGCCAGAAAACTCAGGATCTCAGGTGCAAAGGCAGGCAATGGTGAAGGGGTAAAATCTTGCCAGTCTGTGCCGGGCAAGACCTGTTCAACCTCGGGGACTTGCTGCCAATCATGTGGCGCGGCAATGTCTTCATCAACAGATTCATAAAGCGGCTTATCTTGGCTCTGCTTCTGGCTCTGGCTCTGACGCTTATGCAAACTGAAGTTTTGGTCTAAGCGTGCTCCGCCTTCAAGCTTAAAATCCAGTTCACTCCTAGGCTTAACACCCGGTTCAACATTTGGCAGATCATTTGGTGCCCAAGCAGCCATCACACCATACCCCACAGGTTGACTATCGCTAGCGGCTAAGAAAATGTATCGCTGCATCCTTTCACCTCCGAACCCTGTTGCCGTCCCAGCACAGTAAAATAACGCCCGCGCCTGCCACAGGGACAATCATCCTCTCCCAGTAATATCCCTAAGTCCTCAGTCAAAATACTGTGTCCCGGGTAGCTCAGCGGCAAGGCTGACAGCACCTGTAGCAGCCCAGCTTCCCCCTCAGGCTGTGGCATCAAAGTAATGGGATGACGCACCAGTACATCACTGCACAGCGGCGCATGAAAATGCCCTTGGGCACAGCTAACAAACACTGAGCCTGCCTGCTCCATCATGCCGTAATAGTTATGCACCTGGGTGATACCGAGCTGTTCAGCACACACCTGATTAAATGCCTGATTGTCCACCGCCTGATGCTGCAGTTTTTTCCAGCCGCCGCCATGCACTAAAATGCCGCCATCCAGTGCTAACGTTCGCGGTTGATTGGCTAAAACTTGCAAAACCTGCTGCCAGATAACAAAAGTGAGGCCAAAAAGCAGCGTTCTTTGCCCGGCATAGCGATCGGTAAAACGATTGATCACCGCCCAGTTCAGACTCATATCCTCATTAAGCGCATAATGATGATCTCGCCCCAATAGCCCCATACCCAGCACGCCTGCACCACGGGCACTGAAACGGCCATGACTATGGACATATCCCGGGGGCTCAAATAGCAGCATAGGCAAACGATCCGGCCCTAGAAATGACTGCATTATTGTCACCAATGCTTGGCTCTGAGCCGCAGCTGTCTGTCGGTCGAGTATTATCTGTGATGCCTGCCCCCCCGTACCTGAAGAGCGCATTACCCGCAGCACATCGGCTTCGGCAACACTGAGTAACCTTACGGCTTTAAATAGTCCAGATGCCACATAAGGCAATTGACTGTAATCATTGCTCGACTGGTAGCCCGTGTTGGATGGTGACAGCGTAAATGCTTGCAACAATTGCCGGTAAGGAGGGCAATTGTTGGCATGGTGTACCGTCAGGCGGTTAAGTCGCGCTAATAGCCGCGCAGCTTTATCCTGCTGACCAAGCCCAAATGCATCAGGCATAGACCAAGATGACTCAATATCATCTGTAGAGTCAGTATCAGCTGGCGTCGTTGAGGTTATCATTGGCGCTACACTCTGGGGTGACTGTGACATAGTGCTGTCTGCCCTCCCCTAAGATGCACCGCGGCTTAACTGCCGGGTTAACGCGGGATAATCCACCTTCATACTGGCGGTACGAGGCAATGCGGTCAGTTGATGTAAACGAACCGCACCTGGAGGCAAAGATAACCAACGGCAAAGGCTTTTTTGCACCTGGGCCAACACGGCCGGAGCCTCCAATGCAACCTCCAGTAACTCGTCATTGGCAAGGCATGCACTAGTGTGCCCCTCCCGGTGTAAAAAGGCTTCCACATCCACCAAATTAATGCGCCGACCGTAAAGTTTGATAAAACGGCTTATTCGCCCACAAAGGTAATAACGCCCTTGGCCATCCCGCCGCGCTAAATCCCCAGTAAGTAACTCTGAACAATCATTACCACGAGCCAGCATCGCTCTGTCGTTGGCATAGCCCATCATCACATTAGGGCCTCGGTAAACAAGCTCCCCCCGGCTAAGATCATCGGCCACATCATCAACCCCATGGTCAGCTGCACCGAGAGCACGCAAAATAAACACCCCACCCGCCAGCGCGCGGCCAATGGCATCGGGGTAATCCACCGCTTCATGCTCCGCCAGCCAAGCCATACGCGGCGCAGCCTCTGTCTGACCGTACATCACAAAAAAGCGCTGCTGCAGTTGCAGTGCTTCAGTGGCAAAATGACGCACTAATTCAGGAACCAATCTGCCACCAGCCTGCGTCAGCACCCGCAGTGCGGGATAATCGGCCCGCTCAAACCCGGCGCGTAGCATCATTTGAAATGAAAATGGTACCCCGGCCAAATGGGAGACATTATGTTGTCGCATACATTGCCAGAACGCTGGCTGCAGCATAGTTGCCCGGCAATGCACCATCGCCCCACCAACAATTAGCTGACTGTGTAATACCGACAAGCCATAGGCATAGAAAAAAGGCAGTGAAGTAATGGCGCGATCCGCAGCGGTTAAGGTCAGATAAGCGGCAATGGCCTCAGCATTACTGGTTATATTCGCAGCCGATAACCGCACCCACTTATGACTGCCAGTACTGCCTGAGGTGGGCAATAATAGGGTCAACTGCGGGTGTAGTGGCGCATGGGTCTGAGCGTGTTCGTCACAAGCTTGCTTAGCAACATTTTGTTGCGTTGAACCGGCTACAATAGCAGCACTAGCTAAGGACTGGTTATGGATCGCATCTTGTTCAGCCCCCGCCTTATCCGGTAACTCTCCCTCGCAGCCATAACGGCCATATTGTAATTGGCCGGTATCATCCACCCAGGCATCCACGGCAAAGCGGGTGCAATTTTGCTGATGTTGAGATACAGACCATGCCGGGTCGGCTAACATCAGCACTTGGCCTGTCCCCAGCGCCGCCAAATACTGCAGCACATGAGCCCGACTATTGGCAAAGGGGAAATAGATCAGTTGTCGCGGCTTAGTATAATGCTGCTGCAATGCCGTGATTTCAGCCGCAGCCGTGGCGTAGCTGAGCCAGCCAGATTGCTTATCCCACCAAAAAGGCGCCCGATTATCCGGGCAAAATGCGGCCAGTAACCTGTTATTGATAAACGCCTGCGTCACAACATGCCTCCATCAATATCAATAACCTGCCCCGTGATATAACCAGCCAGATCGGATACCAAAAACGCCACCAGTGCAGCCACATCGTCTGGCTGACCAATGCGCCCCAAAGCAATCCCATCCAGGGTTTGTTGATACACTTCACTGGAAAGCGCCTCTAACATGGGCGTTGCTATCATGCCCGGCGCTACCGCATTAACGCGGATATTATCGCCGGCTAGCTCCTTAGCCAGCGACTTGGTAAAACCGCACACTGCCGCTTTGCTACCCGCATACACACTCTGCCCCGCAGCCCCTTTGGCGGCCAGCACTGAGGTCATATTGATAATGCAGCCACCGCCTCGGCGTTGCATTAATCTGGCGGCATACTGACAACAATGCAGCACAGCAAAACTGTTACAGGCAAATGTTTGCTCTAACTCATCATCCCGCACCATGCCCAGCAATGATGGCAACATAACGCCGGCATTATTAATCAGTACATCAAGCCCGCCTTGGGAAAAAATCTGACTGAACCCCACCTGCACCGCATTGGCATCCGTAACATCAAACGCCACGATTTTGGGACTGAGACTAAACTCTGCAGCCAGCTCATCGGCCACCCCCAATAGGGCTTGCTCATCCCGGCCGTTGAGCCATAGCCCGGCCCCCAGCGAGGCCAGCGTACGGGCGATAGCCCGACCAATGCCGCCTGTCGCCCCGGTGAGCAGGATCTGTTTACCGTCCAGCGACGGATTAAACAACACTAGAGTTGCGCGCCGTTGCGACGCAGAATTGTCCGCGCCTGAGCCACTGAGCTCATATCAATAATGTCATTGGCACTGAGCAGTACCCCGAAGTGATCTTCCAACATGGCCACCAACCCCATATGGGCCACACTGTCCCACTGGGCAATGGTGTTATAGCCCAAATCATCATGGATCTGCTGCTCATCCAGCCCGAGGGCAACAGCAAAAATCTGCTCCAGTGTTTTCATCGATAAAATCTCCTCAATCTGTCCCTTGCCACCCGGTAATTTTCATCACTGAGCTCCAAGCGGATGAAACCGTCACTGCGGCCAACCTGCCGATACCCCAGATACTGATCCAGCCCCAATGCAGCATGATTATCCTGCCGCACTTGAGTGCAAACCGACTGTACTCCCTGCAGCTCAAAGGCATAATCTAACTGACACAAGGCCGCAGATAACGCCAGCATAGGATGGCGCACCGCAGAAGGCGCCACATACAATCCGGTATCCACCCGGCTTTGACCTGTCAATACCGCTGGCTCTGGGGATTTCAAATTGACATACCCAGCACGCTGGCGCTGCGCCCGCAGTACCCAATGGCGCTGACCGCCTTGCTCGCGGCAATGTTCAAACCAACACCTTTGTTGATGGGCACCAATATGCCCGGTATCCACCATTTGCAACCGGATATCATCACTGTTGCGCCAGCGACGCAGTTGGGGTAAATCCCGCGCCATGACTGGCAACAACACCACGCCATACCCCCCAACGCCATCACCTGCAGTGCCAAAACTGCGTACCCGGATGCCACCAACCTCGCAGCTTTGTCCGGGCAGTAAATTCTCTGCGGCCTGACCGCTTATTGGCCCGCGAATCAAATCAACTCCCATTGCAGCGGCGTGCCCGCACAGACATCACGCTGCACCGGCCGTCCCAGCAACTGCGGCAAATATTTCACCGGCAACCCCAGTCCTGGTCGCACTGCGCGCACATTGTCAGCACTGAGCAACTGTCCCTGCTGTAAATCAGCACTGATATACAAAGAGCGGCGGAATTTACGCGATGCTTGTTCCCGCTCACTGCAGCCATAACGAATGCCCCCCAACGCCAGTCGTGCCCGTTCTGTTTCTGTGACCAAAGTGGCAAACTCATCCGGTTGCAGCGAAAACTCACTGTCGATGCCACCAGCTGCGCGATCCAGTACAAAATGTTTTTCCACCACACACGCACCATGGGCCACGGCGGCAACCGCAACCCCAATTCCTAAGGTGTGATCGGATAACCCTACCGGACAGTTAAACAGGGATTGAAGATGGGGTAAGGTCAACAAATTGGCATCAACCGGGTCTGCCGGATAATGGCTGGTGCATTTTAGTAGCAGCAACTGCTCACACCCATGGCGTCGCAATACCGCCACACTGTCCGCCAGCTCAGCCACTGTCGCCATGCCAGTTGACAGCAACACAGGCTTCCCGGTACTGGCGACCGCCGCCAACAGGGCATGATCGGTATTTTCAAATGAAGCAATTTTGTAGCAAGGCACCTCAAGGGACTCCAGTAGCGCTACGGCGCTAGCATCAAAAGGGGTACTGAAGGCCAGTAAACCTAAACTGCGGGCATAATCAAATAAGGGCTGATGCCACTCCCAGGGCGTCATGGCTTCAGCATACAGTTGATACAAGCTTTTTCCCTGCCACAGGTTATCTGCATCCCGGATAAGAAATTCATCCCGGTTGATATCCAATGTCATGGTGTCTGGGGTGTAAGTCTGCAACTTAATCGCCTGTACCCCGGCATCAGCCGCGGCTTTGATCATGGCTTTTGCCGTCGCCAAACTTTGATGATGATTACCGGACAACTCAGCGATCACCAGTACCGGATGTTCTGGCCCGACGTGGTGGCCAGCAATGGAAAATGGCTGCATTTATCCCCCCAGTAAACTCATCATGGCGCCAGCGACCCGGTCTCGTCCGGGTCTGGCTGGCATCATCGCCTTGGCTCGCTCGGCCATGGCTTCACGACTAGCCCGGTCAGCCAGCAATGCCCCCATGGCATCGGCCAGGGCGGCTTCTGAAACAGACTCCACGCCCCCCAGACTGACGCACATACCCTGCCTGGCCAGTAATTCTGTGGTCTGTTTCTGGTTATCCGCCACCACAGTGACCAGTGCAGGCAGCGCCATACTGAGCCGCTCCCAATGGCTGGTGCCACCCGCACCGACAGCCATCACCGCCCGGGACATTAACTGCGCCATATTGCGGCAGTTGTGATGCCAGACAATGCGCGGGTCCGGAGCAAACACCTGCTTGGCATTGCCGATATCCAGTCCGGCCGCGCCACCGACAACCACATTCAAGGTCAAATCGGGAGGATTAAGCCGCTGAAAGGCCCGCGCGGCAAGGCATGACAACGCCAGAGTATCGCCGCCACCAAAGCTGACTAAAATACTGTCGCGGGGCAGCGTCTGGCACTGATCAAATTCCGGGCGCAGCAAAAGATATTCCGGCCCAAGCAGTAATTGGGTTGAAGTGGGAACCCGGTTGAGGTAACGCTGACGAAATCCCGGCAGCAGATTTTGATCCAGCAACAGATCACAGTCATGATCCCGATCGGCTAAATCATCAATCACCATCAGATACCGGCTACAGCGGCGCATGGCACGACAGTACTCTCGCCCAAGCCGATAATTATCCACCACCAGTAAATCCATTTTTGCCTGGCTGAAATTGGTCCAAGCCTGGCAGGATGCAGCGGCATCTAGCGCTTCATCATCAATGCCCTGTGCTAACCAGATCACCCGGTAACCGGCGGCGGCAATAGTGTCACCAGCATGCCCCGGCAGTGCCCGGCATAAAAAGGTAATATGTCGCGCCGGAATACCCCGCTGCTGCATGGCACCAGCTAATGTCAGGCAGCGCATTACATGGCCATGCCCGGTATGCATGCCGGCATCAACCCTGAAAACCAGATTCACATCACCCCCTGTTGTCTGAGTATCTGAGCGCGGATCTCAGCCTCTTGCCAATCCGCTTCAGTATCAATATCGACCACGTGACGCCTGGGCAGCAGGTAGAGCCTGGATGCCGGGCCAAAAACAGCAGCATCATCAGCCAAAAATGCCCGGCTGCGGCCCCAATAAAATTGTCCTGCATCATGATAAACCTGTGGCAAATCCTGCGAGCGGCAACCAATAAACTCAGCCTCTCTTGGCTGGACGCCTCCTTGTTCATCTGTGATCAATCCCCGCTGTACGGCAAAATCGTATTCCGTCGCAGCAAAGATAAAATCGACCTCTGGCGCAGCCTGCAGCTGTAAACCAGCCAGCCGTAAATCGGCAATTTGCAACAAGGGTGCCGTGGCATATAGACAGCAGCTTAATGATGGTAACGGCCCGGTTTGGGCCAAGACACTCAAGGCATGGCGCATTACCGCAGTTGTACCTGTCATGCCATCAGCCAATGCCGCCGGACGCATAAACGGCACCTCTGCCCCCCAATCACGAGCGATGGCAGCGATCTCGTCACTGTCGGTACTGACAATCACTCGCTCAAACAAGCCGCACTTCCAAGCCGCATCAATGCTGTAAGCCAGCAGCGGCCGTCCCAGAAAAGCGCGGATATTTTTATTGGCAATGCGTTGGCTGCCCCCGCGGGCAGGAATAATGGCAAGCGTCATATCAGTGCCGCCTCCAATGCTTCACAAACCCAGTTTTGTTGACTGGTTGTCATATCAGGAAACAAGGGTAAGGTCAGAATACGACGATAAAAATCTTCACTGTTGGGGCAATGGCCCGGCATAAACCCCAGTTGCTGATAGTAAGGTTGCAAATAGACAGGATAATAATGTACATGAACCTGAATATCCTGCCCCCTCAGTCGGTCAAACAGTGCACGGCGCAACGTGGGATCATCAAGCCGTAACATCTGCAGATGGCGGGCACTGACACTGCCTGCCAAAGGGTCAACCCACTGCAGTGGTAACTGGGACAAACGCTGATGGTAAACCTCAGCCAGCGCGTTGCGTTGCTGGACAAATTCCGTCAACCGTTCTAACTGACTCAGCCCTAAAGCGCCTTGTAATTCAGTCATGCGGTAGTTAAACCCCAGTGCCTGCTGCTCGTAATACCAATCCCCTTCATCTGGACGGTTCATCTCATCAGAAAGCTTTGTGATACCGTGGCTGCGCAGCTGTGACATGGTTTTTGCCAGCGCGGCATTATTGGTGGTCGCCATGCCGCCTTCCGCGGCCGTGATAATTTTCACAGGATGAAAACTGAACACGGTAATATCGCTGTAATAACAACTGCCAATCGCCTGCTGCTTATAGTGCCCGCCAATGCCATGACTAGCATCTTCAATCAGGGAGATACCGTACCGTCGGGTCAAGTGAGCCAGCGCCTGCATATCACAGCTATGACCGCACAAATGCACCGCAATAATCACCTTGGGCAAGGTGCCGGTTTTTGCCGCCTCCACCAGCTTATCTGCTAATGCTAAGGGACACAGATTGCCACTGGCCGGATCCACATCGACAAAATCCACCTGTGCACCGCAATACAGGCCACAGTTAGCTGACGCCACAAAGGTGATAGGAGAAGTCCAAACCCAGTCCCCCGGACCAACACCCAGGGCTAAACAGGCCAGATGCAACGCGCTGGTGGCACTATTGCAAGCCACTGCATATTCAGCGCCACAGGCCGCGGCGACACTGGTTTCAAATTGCGGCACCACAGGTCCTTGCGTCAACCAGGGTGAGTTCAGCACTCGGGTGACCGCATCAATATCACCTTGGCTGATACTCTGGCGGCCATAAGGGATCATAATCCGGACTCCTGCTGGCGCATTTCATGGTCACTGAGAAACTCAGGGTTAGTGCCGGAGTGATATTCAAAGCCTTCAGCGACTGGCCGGCCTTGTTCACCCAACGCATTGGTATAAAAATCCGTTTCCCGCCCAAAAAAGCGGATACTGGGGGTAATAACAAAATGATCATCAAACTCAATGGTGTGGTGAGCATCATCTGCCGGGCACATGATCTCATGCATTTTTTCCCCGGGGCGGATCCCGATAACCTCATGGCGAAGAGAAGGAGCATAAGCCTTGGCAAGCTCGATAATTTTGACCGAGGGGATCTTAGGGATAAAAATCTCACCGCCTTGCATCCTGGCAAAATTTTTCAGCACAAAGTCCACCCCCTGTTGCAAGGTGATCCAAAAACGGGTCATCTCAGGATGGGTAATCGGCAGGCTTTCCGCCCCATTGGCAATCAAGGACTGGAAAAACGGCACCACACTGCCCCGGCTGCCGACAACATTGCCATAGCGCACAGCGGCAAAGCGGGTCTGCCCAGGTCCCACCATATTATTGGCGGCAACAAACAACTTATCGGATGCCAGTTTGGTGGCACCATACAGATTAATCGGATTAGCCGCTTTATCCGTGGACAGCGCAATCACCTTTTGCACCTTATTGGCAATGGCTGCGCGGATCACATTTTCCGCCCCATTAATATTGGTTTTAATGCATTCCATCGGATTATATTCCGCGGCTGGCACCTGTTTGATGGCCGCCGCATGGATGACATAATCTACTCCGGAAAATGCCTGCAATAACCGCTCACCATCCCGGACATCACCGATAAAATACCGCATACAGGGCGCATTGAATTTCTGCTGCATTTCAAATTGCTTTAATTCATCACGGGAGAAAATAATGACCCGTTTAGGATGATATTTCTGCAGCAAAACCTGAGTATATTTATGCCCAAATGATCCTGTTCCGCCGGTAATTAAAATCGATTTATCATCAAACATATTGCGCCACCCATTTATCAGTTGACTGTCAAAAATGTTTCGGTCAACAAATCGAAGCATAGTGCGTGCCAAGCCATAGAGCCGGTTTTGATAGCGCGGAAAAGCGATATTAATTCTTTTGCATGACATCCCCCACAGGCAAAAAATCATTGCCTATAATGCTATGAATAGATGGAATTAATTTATCTAACGTTATTTATCTAGCATGGTTGAGGATAAGTTCAGGGATGATAAAACTGCGCAGTAATATATGACGGTGTTCTGATTGGGATGCATCAACCAGATAGTAATTTACCCGCAAACTTAAGCAGAAACTAAGGCAGAAATAATCCTATGCTGGCCAAGCCCGTTATTTCTGCGACTGACAGCAGTCACATTGATATCATTTACAGCGTCATCATAAAGGAGTTTGAATATGTCACAGGATCAGCCAACTGCCCTGCAATTTGCCATTAGCTCCTTTAATGAAACTTATTTCCCGACTATTAATCGAGAACAATTTACCCAAAAAAAATCCACTGAATATTACGATACTGAATATAAAAAACTAACCGACACAGATCAGTTACATATTATTGTAGGAATGGATTCTGGACTGCTGGCCAATTATGTGATGAGTCATCCACTCCCGGCTGGCAGTCATTATTTGTTTGTCGAATTGGATGAGGTATTAGATGCATTAAATATTGATATTGAGCCAGCATATGCCAGTGCTATGGATATCATTTCCTTTAATCAACTGGCTCAGATACTCACTCAACCCCAATATGAGCTGTTTTTTCTCAAAAACCGTTATCAGCTCTATCTGTCTCTTGGGGCTAAACACGCCTATACCCAGAATTACCGCCTACTGAAACAACAAGTACAACTGGAAGTTGAACAAGCAGCATTCAATCTACAGGCCAATATTAACGGGGATAGTTTTATTCAGCAGCAATTGTTTAATGCTTGCGATAACATTTATCCGGCCGAATTACTCCGTCATCTGACCTTAGGTGCCGATTGTCTAGTCATTGGTGGGGGACCATCTTTAGATAAACATATTGATTGGGTGAAACAACATCAGGATGAGTTGATCATTATCAGTGTTTCCCGCGCCGCAGAACAATTACACCATGCTGGCATACACATTGATTTTGTGGTCACAGTCGATCCGCAACAAGTAAGTTTTGCGACGAGTAAAGCAATTCTTAACCTCCCCCTAGAAACCATCCTAATCAATGCCGACCATGCTCACCCGGCTTTGCTCGGTCAATGGCAAGGCAGCCATTTCTATACCGGTCAGCAGCTACCTTGGCGCACGGAAAATAATATGGGAATTACTGGACCTACCGTCAGTAATAGTGCCGTTCAGCTAGCAGCGACACTCGGAGCAGGAAGGATATTGCTACTTGGGGTTGATATGTGTTGGTCCCCCACCGGAGTATCCCATGCCAGTGGCAGTTTAGAGGGGCGACTTGGTCCCTTTATCAGTAAAATTGGCATTTGGGTCCCGACCAATAATGCACAACAGGCAGAAACAACCGTACAGTTATCTGCTGCCATTACCTCACTAGAACAACAAATCAAAGCATTACCCGATACGGATGTGATAAGTCTGTCATTACATGGCGCCAAAATAAAAGGGGTTGCTTTTATAGAGCCTACCGCACTAAAACTTGCATCACTGCCAGATAAATATGAATTACTGGGCAAACTAAGACAACGATATCCTGCGGCAATCTCCGGTAAGCACCATGGCCGCCATTTACACCAGCTCGCTCAACACTGCCGAGATTGCCAAAAAGCATTACAAACAATCTTTACTCAAGCACAAATCGCATTGGATTTATCCGATGATGCTGTGGGTCATGCAGACGCATTAGCACGCTTACAACAGCAGCTAGATCAACAATTTCCAGCTCAATTAAAATTGATAAAATTTTATGGTTATCACCAATTCAGCAAATTCCTTTCCACCCGAGAGAGTGATACTTGGCAACAAAATCAGGTATGTAACATGTCCCGCCAGTATTACCAGGCCATGTCAGAATCATGCCATAGTCTTATTAATCTGTTGGATGAAACCTTACGGCAAATAACATCTCGCCAGGAAGAAAACCGCCCATATCCCAATCTGTCCCTACTGGCAAAACAATGGCAACGTCACCAGCAATCCGGGCGAATTGATATTCTGTTGCAGCGTCACCCAACGTTAGCCACAAGTCTCACCTTTGGTGAAGCCCAGATTATCAGCCGTTTATTACAGGCCTATCGCCAAACAATGCAAGTACCGGTCATGACCCGCAATAACCGGCCATTAAAACAGTGGGATTTACTGGCCGCAGAAGAAAAGCTCGAATATCTGCACCTGATTGGCCATACCCAAGGACTGGCACAGATGGTGGCGGCATTCGCTGCCCTGCCACCATCAGATAAAGCAAAACAACTGGGGTTTAGAGCTAAGAGCTACCTTTATCAGCTCGAAGGCAAGGATTTTGAATCCCATCAGGCAATCCACAGTATGCCCCAGCACCTGCAACAAGAGGCCGATATTCGCCAGCAGGTATTGATTAGTCTCAAAACGGCACAAGTTGATACAGCAACCACTGCACTGGAAGCACTGTTGCCCTACAGTGACGAATATGCCCCCCAGCTGGCCAAGCTCTATACCTTGCAACAACGTTTGGATGATGCGATCAATTGCTGGCAGCAATACTTGCAAAAAGTGCCCTGTGATAGCCAAGGGTGGACCAAACTGGCCGATATTTTGTTACAGCAAGGCCATTATCAACAGGCGAAAGAAATGTACCAACAGGCCGTGGAGGTTAACCCGGACAATCTGCTGGCCGCCAGACAACTGACCCAATTAGAGCAAGCCTTAGCCCGCTCATCATAAATCGGCCACGCATCTTGAGATGGAGTAATACAGATTCCGTCAGTATAATGCGGGCAACTTTTTGCCCCTGTCAGGAGAGCTTGGCTTGAGCCATACCTATATCCCCCTTGAACAATACAAACGCAAGTGGATTTTCAACCATAAAGATCTGCCGGTAACAGATGATGACAAACAGGCCATCAAACCGTTAACGGAAAAAAGTGCCATGCAGATCTGGACCCGGTTGATCAGTGATAAAAGCACTACACCGGACAGATTCACCAAGGGTGATTGGGCCGCCAATCCCAAAGCATGGAGCAAGCGCGAATGTTGGCAAGGCGCTTGGGACAGCGAAGATAATACGCTACCGCCTGAGATGGGTGAATTTATCCAGTGGCCAGCCGAAACCGTGGTCTATTTCTGCTACGAAAAATATCAGGTCATTGAAACCCGCTGGGATGTGTTCGTCCGTAACTGGAAATGCTTCCTGTTTTTCGATGACGGTCCACTACTGATCAGTGCTGATAGCAAACAGGCTGTGATGTTTGAACAATGTGGCCAATTCAATATGGGTGCACGCCGCTGAGCCTGACATACCAACAAAAACGATAATTCAACGAGGTTTTATGAAGTCCCTCCGCTCTCTTACGCTGATCTCAGCGCTGCTGTTTTCTGCCCAGAGTCTGGCCACTGAAGTTGCAGGCATTACTCTGCCCGGCTCTATTGCCATGGATCATCAACAGCTAACCCTGAACGGTGCTGGCGTGCGCAGTAAGTTTTTTATGGATTTGTATGTTGGTAGTTTATATCTGCCGCAGCAGGCCCATGATCTACAACAAGTGCTGGCGCAACCATCAGCACTGGTGCGTTTAAATATCACCTCAGGCCTGATCACCGCAGAGAAAATGCGTGATACCATTACTGAGGGATTTGAATTAGCCACCGACGATAATATTCAAGCAATCGCCGGTCAGATAAGTCAATTTATGGGACTGTTTAATGCCCCAATCAATAAAGGCGATCAGTTCACCTTTATGACCACTAAAGACAGTGTCAGCTGCTACAAAAACAATCAATTGCTGAGCACTATCCAAGGCGAAGCATTTCGCGCAGCACTGTTGAAAATCTGGCTGGGTCATGCCCCTGCGCAAGATAGCTTAAAAGACGCTATGCTGGGCGAATAGTTGGATGACTTAAAGCCCAGCCCATATTCCGCTTAAGCGATAACAACAACGGCCGCAGCAGGTATGCCCACTGCGGCCGTTTTGTATTGATATGCCCATAAGGGCGTAACTCTGCTGCAGATTAAAAACTGAATTTCACCGCGACAGCCATCGCCGCATGACCGTCAATATCAACACTCGTATCAGGTAGATTCAAACTGGAGCCAAAATAGTACCCACCATAAAAATTCACCGCGATATTCTGCTGCACTTGCCAGCTGGCGCGAGCAAAACCGACCCACTCTTCAATTTCTGCCTCTTGCTGTGGGCCCATCGCAGTTAAAAAGTGCTGTACCCGACGGGAGCTGCCAATCCCAAACTGCCAAGCAGGCGTCAAACGATACCTAAGCTCTAAACCGGCCGGGCCACTGAACCCGGCACGAAACGGGTTGGCTAACGCCAAGCGGTCACTGAGCTGCCACTTTATGGCTAAATAGGGAATGGTTCTCACTTGCCCGATATCATTAAGATAAGCCGCCCCGAGCCCCAAAACATTGCCTGAGTCAAATTGGTACATGGCCGCAGCCGATAAACCATATCCCTGACTATCATGACCCGAAGCCCCCTGAGCCCACGCATATTGCAACTTAGGCGTGACCATCAGCATCCAATGGGGGGTTAGCCGATAAAACACCCCTAAACTGGCGCGATAGCGCTGGATATTATCCCAGCCCCCGCCGTAGGCCATCGGCTCTCCCAACTGATAATCCAATCTGGCCGCCTCCAGAGACAAGCGTCCACCAGCACCACCGGGCAAAGGAAACGCAATACCCGCATTAACACTCCAACTTTGCCGGTTCAAACTATTATCCCCGGGCAATGACGCCTTGGCAGTATTAATGTGGGATACCTCCAGCGAAAAGGGCTTGATATGCGCAGGTTTTGCCGCCTGTGCCGGCATCAGCGCAGAGATAATCATCAACGCCCCGCCAAAAGTCACTGTGGAAAAGAGCCTGTATGCTTGTTGCATTGTGCCTCCAGCTTGTGGGGACTTATTACCCCAGTCAGTAATAGAAACAATATGATACAACCTAATCAGCCACTGTGTTGCTGACTTTGTGCCCGGTTAAAAATAGCCGCACAGTCTCTGCTACATAGCCATCGCGTTTTCGCTGTAACCCCTTGTCATCCAGACCAAGCTCAAGGCGAAGACGCAACTCACCAAACAGCATCAAGCACAGGCGCACGGCACTGTCATGGCAACAGGGGAAACGATAATGCCCTAGGGTCTGTTGACCTTTAGTAGTTAAATTTTATTCGAGATAAAAGCGTTTTAATCACGGCGAATGGTTTGCCGCCTAGTTATGCTAAGCCAGAACCGCTCAACAAAGCGTAAAACGCTTTTAGCCGAACCCGTCGGGCAACGTTTGAGGATGCTTTCTACTGCGTTATCGGCTTATCAGGTAGTGCATTTCAAAGCCTCTGCCTTGTATAAAGCCCCCTCAAATCGCTGCAAAAAAAAACTTGAAAGGTCAACAGACCCAAGCAAGACCATGTTCGGCAAAAAGAGCCATGGCGGCATTGAAAATAAGCTCCCTTCTCCGTCGGTGGTGACAAGGTGGCCACAGGGCGCGGGGATGTCATTTCAGCTGCGTCCAACTGGGCATCTAAGGTCGAATGAGCAGCGCTATCGATTCTGGCTGCAGGGGAATCATCCACTGACATAAGGCATCCATCTACAGAAAGTGGCTATAAATTAGACTAGACAGTCTAGCCCAGTCAACATAAACTGCTTACATTTATTTAACGGATTTTTAACTGTTTTTTTGTTCAAAACACCCGTAGACACACACCTTCAGGACTGATACCCATGTTGCCAGCCCCCAGCCATCGATTGCTGCCAGCCCTCCTGTTACCCCTGCTGCTTGCTTGCCAGCCAGACAGTCAGTCTCAGCCAACGCCACCCCGCCCCCAAACCGTCAGTGTTGCATCCTTGGCTGAACAGGATCATTACCAGCAACTGCGCCATTTTTCCGGCAGTGTCCGAGCGGGTAATACCACAGCGGTCAGCTTTGAGTTGGGGGGAAAATTAAATCAGCTGCCCGCAGACAGTGGCGACAGTGTTAGCGAAGGACAAGTACTGGCACGCCTTGATACCGCGCTGCTGCAAGCGGAACTTGCCCAGATAACAGCCGCCCTGGCCCAGAATCAAGTGGATTTAGATCTGGCCATGCGTACCCTCAGCCGCAGCCAGACATTGGGAGAAAAAAGTTACCTGTCTGATCAGCAATTAGATGAGCTTCAGGGACGCCGGCTCAGTTTGTTGGCCGATAAACAACGGCTACAAGCTTCCCGCCGAACCACTGAACTGAAACTGGAAAAATCTGTTCTGACCGCGCCATTTGCAGGCACCTTAGCCCAGAGGCACCACAGTTTAGGGGAAGTTATCAATGCTGGTAGCGCCATCTTCACCTTGGTACAAGACAACAACCCCCAAGCCCATATCGGCGTGCCGGCCGATGTGGCCCGCACACTAACGCCTGGGCAAACGCTGCCACTGACAGTGGGGCAGCAGCAACTCAATGCCACCTTAGCCGGGATCAGCAGTGCAATCGATCCGCTTACCCGCACCGTTAATTTACGCCTTCGCCTGCCCACTGATGCGGGCATTTTCAATGGTGAAATCGCTCGTTTCGCCTTTCGCCAGAAGGTTGCACAATCCGGCTTCTGGGTTCCTGTCTCTGCACTAACCGACGGCATTCGCGGCCGCTGGAATCTGTTGTTACTCCGCCCCGATGAACAGGGCTATACCCTAGAGCGGCGCGATGTCGATATTCTCTATACCGATGAACAACGTGCCTTTATCAGTGGCAACCTCAATAACCATCAACGCTATGTTCGCCACGGACTGCATAAACTGGTCGCCGGACAAACAGTTCTGCCCGCAACCGAAGCCATTGCAGGTCATACCCCGGGAGCCACGCAATGACGGCCGTGCGTGCACTGGTTGAAAATGGCCGTTTAGCCAGCCTGCTGATCGCACTGTTACTGGTTGCCGGCCTTGGTGCGATCCATAGCCTGCCTCGGATGGAAGACCCCCATATTACTAACCGCTTTGCTTCGGTTGTTAGCCACTATCCCGGCGCATCAGCCCAACGGGTAGAGGTACTGGTGACCGAAGTGCTGGAGCAGCA
This sequence comes from Shewanella sp. NFH-SH190041, assembly GCF_024363255.1. Lineage (NCBI taxonomy): Bacteria > Pseudomonadati > Pseudomonadota > Gammaproteobacteria > Alteromonadales > Shewanellaceae > Shewanella > Shewanella sp. NFH-SH190041. Next base: position 1,373,452 of record NZ_AP026070.1, on the reverse strand, counting down.
ACTCAGACGGATGGAAGAAGTTAAAGTGCTGCAGTCCACCTCCCGGCCAGGAATTTCAGTTATCCAACTAGAGCTCAAAGACGAAGTACTCGAGCCGGATCCCGTTTGGTCCCGAGCGCGGGACTTTATCAGTGACAGTCAATCACTGCTGCCACAGGCGGCGCGAAATAGCAGCCTCAATGATCAGTCTGGCTATGCGAATACTGCCATCCTCGCATTGGAATGGCAGGCTGACTCACCGATCCCCACTGAAGTGCTTCACCGCTATGCCAAAGAGTTGCAAAGCCAGCTGCGCCAATTGCCGGGAACCGATTTTGCCGCCCTGTTTGGCGCACCAACAGAAGAAATTCTGGTGGAACTCAATACGGATGCCATCAGTCAACTGCAATTGTCTCCAGCAGACATTGCTGCGATTCTTAGCCGAGCTGACAGTAAAATTTCCGCCGGAGAACTGAATAATGCCACTTTTCGAGCCATTGTTGAGGTGTCTGGCGAGCTAGACTCCCTCGACCGCATCCGCGCTGTCCCCTTAAAAGTCAGCCCACATGGTCAACTTATCCGCCTCGGGGACATTGCCGATGTCCGCCGCCAGATCAAAACCCCAGGTTATACCAAGGCGATAGTCAACGGCCGAGATGCTGTGATGCTTGGCGTGCGTATGCTCAATACCGTCAGGGTGGATCACTGGCTGGCGCAGGTACGCAATAAAGTCGATGCCTTCCAACGCACCTTGCCCTCAGAAGTCAGGGTTAACTGGCTCTTTGAGCAGGAAAGTTACACCTCAACCAGATTGTCCGAGCTTATCAGCAGCCTACTACTTGGCTTTGTGCTGATCCTACTGGTACTGATGCTGACGCTGGGGCTGAGAAACGCCCTAATTGTTGCCCTGTCCCTACCACTCACCGCGCTATTTACGTTGGCCTGTATGAAATTTACTGGGCTGCCCATTCATCAAATGTCCGTCACCGGATTGGTGGTCGCCTTAGGCATCATGGTAGATAATGCCATTGTTATTGTTGATGCCATTGCCCAGCGCCGTAAAGAAGGGCTCGATGCCATCAGTGCTGTACGCCGCACCTTGCAACATTTATGGCTTCCCCTGGCTGGCTCCACCCTCACAACCATGCTGGCCTTTGCCCCTATCGTCTTGATGCCCGGCTCAGCAGGCGAGTTCGTCGGCGGCATCGCCATCTCAGTGATTTTTGCCCTGCTGGGCTCTTACCTTATCTCCCATACCTTAATCGCTGGGCTCGCGGGGCGATTTTCCACCGCCGCAACCGATAACCACTGGTATCACAGTGGCATCACCCTGCCAGCATTAAGCCTCGCTTTTCGCCGCTCCCTGTCCTTTGCCCTGCAAAGACCTGTCACCGCAGCCTTAGGGCTGGGACTGTTCCCTCTGCTCGGCTTTATCGCTGCAGGCCAATTAACGGAGCAATTTTTTCCTCCGTCAGATCGGGATATGTTTCAAATTGAAGTCTACCTGCCACCTCAGTCCAGCCTGGCGCATACCACTAGGCTGGTTCAGCGCCTGCAACAGCAGTTGGCAGACACAGATGGTATTGTCAGCAATGACTGGGTCATTGGCGGTAATGCGCCATCGTTTTACTACAACATTATCCAAAGGCAACAAGGTGCCAGCCATTATGCGCAAGGGATGGTGAAAACCCGCGATTTTGTCACTGCCAATAAGCTTATTCCTGCACTACAACAGCAATTGGATCAGGATTTCCCGGCAGCGCAGATTCTAGTACGCAAACTGGAACAAGGTCCCCCATTTAATGCGCCGGTGGAAATTCGCCTGTTTGGGCCAGATTTAACTGAGCTTAAGCGGCTAGGCGAAGCGGTGCGGGGGATACTGCACGCCAATGCCGATGTCAGACATACCCGGGCAACCTTAACCGCTGGTGCCCCCAAACTCTGGTATCAGATAAATGAAGATGCCGGTTTAATCAGCGGACTGAGCCTGTCGGATATTGCCGCCCAGCTACAAGCGGCCACCACAGGCATTACCGGTGGCAGCGTGATTGAGCAGACAGAAAATCTGCCGGTCAGAGTCCGGCTGGATCAAGCGCTGCAGCGAAGTGAAGCTGGGCTAAGTGATTTGATGCTCACCACAAGCAGCGGAGAATTGCTGCCACTATCGGCACTGGCCAGCAGCCAAGTCAGTATCAGCCAAGGCGCCATCCCCCGCCGTGATGGCCAGCGAGTCAATACCATTGAAGCCTATCTCAATACCGGGGTACTGCCAGCGGCAGTACTAGCCAGTGTTTCCTCACAACTGGCGGCCCTGCCGCTACCTGATGGATACCAGCTCGAGTTGGGAGGCGAAAGCGCTAAACGCAATGAAGCCGTGGGCAATTTGCTTTCTAATCTGGTACTGGTGATCACTGCGTTACTGGCCACTTTAGTCCTCTCTTTCAACTCCTTTCGTCTGACAGCTATTATTCTGCTCAGTGCGCTACAAAGTGCCGGATTAGGACTCCTGGTGGTTTACCTATTCGGTTATCCGTTTGGCTTTACAGTGATTATTGGTTTGTTGGGGCTGATGGGACTGGCGATCAATGCCGCCATTGTGATCTTGGCGGAGCTGCAACAGCATCCTGCTCCCCGCCACAGCAGTATTAATGAGATTATGACAGCGGTCAGCAGTTGCGGCCGCCATATCGGCTCCACCACCATCACCACTGTTGGCGGCTTTTTGCCTCTTATTATCGCCGGTGGTGGTTTCTGGCCACCCTTTGCTATCGCCATCGCTGGCGGTACGGCGTTAACAACTTTTATCTCCCTGATTTGGGTGCCAGTGATGTTCAAACTCTGGTGTACCCGGCCGCCTGAAGAACGCAACAGCGCCAGACAAACAACAGCCTATCAGTCCAGTGCCGCGTCCCTATCTATCAAATAACACAGGCATAAAAAAAGCACGCAGAAACTGCGTGCTTTTTAGCTTCCCTCAACGAAAATTATTTAGCGTCAGCGCTGTTATTTTCAGCCGCATCAATTCTCAGGGCATTAACAATGCCCAGATTGCAGGCTAACAAAATACCCACAGCCCAAAGTAAATACCACATAGTGTCAATCCTTTATCAATCAGTACAGTGAAGTCTGATTATCATTGATGAAGTTGCGGTTAATCCGGCCGTACATCTTGTAGTAAGTCCAGCAAGTGTAAGCCAGTACAACAGGTACTAGAACCACGGCAACCACTGTCATCACTTCTAGCGTGAACTTACTGGCTGTTGCATCCCACATGGTCAGACTGTCATTAGGTGCAATGGATGATGGCATCACAAATGGGAACATCATCACACCGGCATTCACAATCACACCGGCTACCGCCAGAGAGCTAAACAGGAAAGCAAAACCTGAGCGACGCAGACGACTACAGATAAATACCAAAAGCGGCATAATCAGTCCCAGCACAGGGAAAATCATCGTGGCTGGATAATCCCGGAAGTTATGCATCCAAGCACCGGCATGTACCGCAACAGTTTTGTGGGTTGGATCAGACAGCGCATTGTGATCCATCACAGAAGTCACCATGTAGCCATCGATACCTTTAAACAGCCAAATACCGGCAATAATGAACAGTGCAAACAGCAGCAGAGACGTCAGCTGAGCTGTCTTCATCGCCTTGGCACGCATTTCATCTTCGGTTTTCATCTGCAACCAAGCCGCACCCTGCATCATAAACATCACCACACACATGATGCCGGACAACAAACCAAATGGGTTCAGCAAGCCAAACAGGTTACCGTGATAGCTGACGCGCAACATGGCGTCAAAATCAAATGGCACACCTTGCAGTAAGTTACCGAAAGCAACACCGATAATCAGCGGAGGAATAAAGCCGCCACAGAACAGTGCCCAGTCCCAAGCCTTACGCCAAGTTGGATTATCAATTTTTGAACGGTAATCAAACCCTACTGGCCGTAAATACAACGCCAACAGCACGATGATCATCGCCAGATAAAAACCGGAAAAAGACACCGCGTATACAGTCGGCCAAGCCGCAAACAGCGCACCACCAGCAGTGATAAGCCAAACTTGGTTACCGTCCCAGTGGGGGGCAATCGAGTTAATCATCACCCGGCGATCCGTATCATCTTTGCCCAGAAATGGCAGTAGTGAACCTACCCCCATATCAAAGCCATCTGTCACGGCAAAACCTACAAACAGGACGCCTATCAGCACCCACCAGATAAATCTTAGTACTTCATAATCAATCATTTCAGTACGCCTCAGGCAGACAGTTTTTCAAAGTGGTAACGACCGGTTTTCAGGCTGCTAGGGCCAATCCGGGCGAACTTGATCATCAGGAACAGCTCAACCACTAAGAACACTGTGTAGAAGGCAGTAATGGCAGCGATACTGGTCCACAACTCGCCGACGCTAAGGCCGGAAGCGGATACCACAGTCGGCAGCACATCAGTGATGGTCCAAGGCTGACGGCCATATTCGGCCACAAACCAACCGGCTTCAATCGCCAACCAAGGTAGTGGCAGAGAGAAAATCAGTGCTTTGAGCAGCCAAGGATTACGCTGCAGTTTAGGCATCAAGCTGGCAGCCATTGCGGCAGCCAGAATCACCAGCAGCGCCATACCGGCACCCACCATCACACGGAAACTCCAGTACATTGGCGCAACATTTGGGATAGAAGCACGAGCGGCTGCTTTAATCTGCGCATCAGTCGCATCAACCACTTTATCGGTATACGCCTTCAGCAACAGACCAAAACCAAGATCCTGCTTAACCGCATCAAACTGAGCTTTCAGTTCAGGGGTCGCATTACCCGCACGCAGTTTTTCCAGCAGACCATAGGCCACCATACCGCGGCGAATACGCTGCTCGTTCTGGGCAATCAGCTGTTTAATACCTTCCACCTGAGTATCCAAGCTACGAGTTGCAATTAAACCCATCACATATGGCACTTTAACCGCCATATTGGTGGTCATGGTTTGATCATCAGGGAAGCCAAATACTGTCATGGCAGCAGGAGCAGGTTCAGTATTCCATTCCGCTTCCATCGCAGCCAATTTAGCCGGCTGAACTTTACCCACTTCAAAGCCGGACTCATCACCCAGCACAATGGTAGCGATAATCGCGGCAATACCAAATGCAGCCGCAATGGCAAATGAGCGACGGGCAAATTCGACATCGCGCTTTTTCAGCAGGTAGAAGGAACTGATCGCTAAGACAAATACCGCACCGGTCACATAGCCGGATGCAACGGTATGCACAAACTTCACTTGGGCAACTGGGTTCAGCACCACATCAGCAAAGCTGGCCATTTCCATGCGCATGGTTTCAAAATTGAACACTGCGCCCACTGGGTTTTGCATCCAACCATTAGCGACTAAGATCCACAAGGCAGATAAGTTAGTACCAACAGCAACCAACCAAGTTACAGCAAGGTGCTGACGTTTGGACATCTTGTCCCAACCGAAGAAAAACATCCCCACCATGGTAGATTCCAGGAAGAAGGCCATCAGCGCTTCAATCGCCAGTGGCGCCCCGAAAATATCGCCCACATATTGGGAGTAATAGGACCAGTTGGTCCCGAACTGAAATTCCATGGCCAGACCTGTGGTCACGCCAAGGGCAAAGTTAATACCAAACAGCTTGCCCCAGAACTTGGTCATATCTTTATAAATCTGCTTGCCGGTCATCACATAAACGGATTCCATAATGGCCAGCAAAAAAACCAGTCCCAATGTCAGGGGAACAAACAAGAAGTGGTACATGGCGGTCAACGCAAACTGCAGACGCGACAGCTCAACAACCTGATCTAGGATCATTTTCAACTCCATTCAAAGTGCCTTTATTCCCCGTCATCCGGGACTTGCAACCGGGGAAACGGGGAACAACGTATAACGGCGGGCCAGGTGCCGCCGATGGGATTCCAGGACTGTCAGATATGGAAAATACAGACTATTGAAAAAATGAGCCTTCTTGTGTTACGCACATACATAGCGCACGCGCGCGTAACACAAATAAACTCCCGTTTTCTTATCGTGCAGCATTTCAGTACCGGCTTTTGGGGGAGTCAGCTACCGGCAGTACATCAGCAAATCATTGAAAATCACCAGATACAAATTGTCACACTGATCACAAAAATGAAGTGTGACAAAGATCACTTTAAATAAGTGCAAGCGCTTGAATTTGGTTAAATCACGTTAATCAAAAAACAAATTTTAACCAATAAAAAACCCCGCATTTCGCGGGGTTTGACTATCAAATATAAAGCTATTCTACATCTTGATGTTTTCTATCCATATTTTCAGTATTTTCTAACCATAAGGCATTGATAATACCGAAAGAACATGCCAACAAAACACCTAAGATCCAAGCGAAATACCACATAATTCAGGGCTCCTTATCTCAGTAGAGTGACGTTTTATTGTCTTCAATGTACTGACGGTTCAATCGGCCATACATTTTGATATAAGTCCAGATGGTGTAGCTGAGCACAATTGGTACAAATATGATGGCGGCCCAGGTCATTACTGTGAGACTGGTCTTACTTGCTGTGGCATCCCACATGGTCAAGCTCACATTCGGATCCAGTGAGGATGGCATCACAAAGGGGAACATTGCTGCGCCACAGGTCAAAATAACACCAGCTATCGCCAACGAGCTAAATGCAAAGGCAAACCCTGAGCGCTGTAAGCGGCTAGCAAGGATAACCAACAGCGGCATTAACAAGCCCAACAGGGGAAACAGCATAGTGAGCGGGTACTTGTCATAATTATCCAGCCAAGCACCTGTGATCAGTTCCACCGTTTTACCCACTGGGTTAGAAGGTGCGGAGGTATCGATAAACGAAGTGATCACATAACCATCGATACCTTTGGCCAACCAGATGCCTGCGATGGCGAACAATACAACCAGGGCCAACGCAGTAAACTGCGCCGCTTTCGCCGCACGAGCACGCAACTCACCTTCAGTTTTCATCTGCAACCAACAGGCGCCCTGCATCATAAACATGGATACCGACACTAATCCGGCCAACAGACCGTAAGGGTTCAGCAATCCAAACAAGTTGCCCTGATAGTATGCCCGCAGGTATTCATCAAAATGGAATGGCACCCCTTGTAGCAGATTACCAAAAGCAACCCCGATAATCAGTGGTGGAACAAAACTGCCGATAAACAGCGCCTTGTCCCAAGTACTACGCCATTTGGGGTCTTCAATTTTAGAGCGGTAATCAAACCCAACCGGCCGCAGAAACAGGGCAAACAGCACCAGCATCATTGCAACATAGAAGCCGGAAAAAGAGACGGCATACACCATAGGCCAAGCAGCAAACAGCGCGCCACCAGCTGTGATCAACCAGACCTGATTACCATCCCAGTGCGGAGCGACGGTATTGATCATCACCCGACGCTCGGTATCGTCTCGACCAAGGATTGGCAGCAAGGCCCCAACCCCCATATCAAAACCATCGGTGACTGCGAAGCCGATAAACAGCACGCCGACTAACGCCCACCAGATAAATCTCAGCATTTCATAGTCAAACATGGTATTCCCCTATCAAGCTTCCAATTTTTCAAAATGGTAACGCCCGGTTTTCAGGCTGCTTGGCCCAAGACGGGCAAACTTCAGCATCAGGAACACTTCAATGACCAAAAGCACGGTATAAAACGCGGTAATAGTCAAAATACTGAACCAGATATCGGTCGTCGTCAGGCTCGAAGCGGACATGTAAGTTGGCAACATCTCAGAGATAGTCCAAGGCTGACGGCCATATTCCGCCACAAACCAACCACATTCGATGGCAATCCAAGGCAGTGGCAAACTATAAAGTGCCGCTTTCAGTACCCAAGGTTTCTCATCAATTTGATGACGAGTGCTTTGCCAGAAAGCTGCAGCAAACACAAACAACATCACAAAGCCCAGCCCCACCATGATGCGGAAACTGAAGAACACAGGAGCGACAGAAGGAATGGAAGAACGGGCTGCCGCTTTGATTTGTGCTTCAGTCGCATCCACAACTTTGTCAGTAAAAGGCTTGAGCAGCAGGCCATAACCTAGATCCACTTTGGCGGCCTCAAATGCAGCAATCAACTCAGGATCTTTATTACCACTTCGCAGTTGCTGCAACATGCCATAAGCTTGCATACCATTACGGATGCGGGCTTCGTGCTCCACAATCAAATCACGGATCCCGGTGACCTGCTCATCCAAGGAACGCGTAGCGATAATCCCCATCACATAAGGGATTTTAATGGCGTAATCGGTTTCCATGGTTTCATCATTCGGGAAACCAAAAGCCGTAAATGCCGCTGGCGCAGGCTCGGTATGCCACTCAGCCTCAATGGCCGCCAGTTTCACTTTCTGCACTTCACCGGTTTCATAACCTGACTCATCACCCAGCACAATAACAGACAGAATCGATGCCATGCCAAAGCTCGCAGCAATCGCAAATGAACGGCGAGCAAAGGGCAGATCACGCTTTTTCAAAATGTAGTAAGAGCTGATCGCCAGAATAAACATGGCTCCGGTTACGTAACCAGATGCCACGGTATGGACAAATTTGACCTGAGCCACTGGGTTAAACAGCACTTCAGCAAAACTGGTCATTTCCATGCGCATGGTTTCATAGTTAAACACACTGCCCACCGGGTTTTGCATCCAGCCATTAGCAACCAGGATCCACAATGCGGACAGGTTTGTCCCCAGCGCAACCAGCCAAGTCACAGCCAAATGCTGACGTTTACTGAACCTGTCCCAGCCGAAGAAGAACATCCCCACCATGGTAGATTCAAGGAAGAATGCCATCAGGCCCTCAATGGCCAACGGCGCACCAAAAATATCCCCAACATAGTGGGAATAATAAGACCAGTTGGTACCGAACTGGAATTCCATTGCCAACCCCGTGGTGACCCCCAGGGCAAAGTTGATACCAAAAAGCTTGCCCCAGAATTTGGTCATATCTTTATAAATCTGTTTATCCGTCATCACATAAAGTGACTCCATGATAGCCAGCAGAAATGCCATACCTAGGGTGAGAGGAACAAACAAGAAGTGATACATGGCTGTCAGCGCAAACTGCAAGCGTGAAAGCTCTACAACCTCTTCAACAATCATCAGTCTCTCCTTACTTGGTGCAATGATGCCGTGCTCACACCGCCATCGACCTTTGTAAGTTGGTTAATATTTTTATCGCACTCACCCGTTACCCGGGTAAATACACCATTTTTATCAGCACTGATGCTTCAACTGAAAGATAAGGCCTAAAATCCAGCCTTATCCTGTAACTTATTAACAGGATCACATTTTCAGACGAGCAACACCACAAACAACCATTTTTTGTACAGAGATTGGAAAATATCCTTAAATATCATACTCATGTATAGAATTTAATTTTATTTTCACCTTGAATTTATACCATCATAATTTGATGCAAATCAATCAACACTGACAACCAACCCCTCGTTTTGCCAACCGGCGCACAATCCAACCCGCAAGACTATTGCTGTCATAACTAAATCGTGATAGGGGAATTTTTAAAGCTGAATAAAATGTATCATTTTGACTATTTCAATCAAAACTCATTAAAAAGCCACTAAAAAACACTTTTTAACGATAAAAATACAATTAAGCACTAGTGATATTTATCTCAGCCAATTCAATTAAACTAATTAAACCATTAATAAATAACAATTAATTATAAATAGAGAGCAAATAAAAGCCAAAAATCAGCAAAAGTTGATTAGTTTTTCTAATGATTAAAAGCATTTTTTCTCGTTTGATGAGACTGGAGCTTAGATTTACCATGCGCCCCGTGTTAAGGAGACGCTTTGGTCGACCTAAAAAATAAGGTCAGCCTCCTCCGCGCACCAATACCTAAATTTGTGTGGAGATTATTGAAATGAAAAAATTATTTGAACGTCTGGTTAACCTGTACAAGCCCGTTTTTGCAGAGCTTTACGCTGCAAAAGGGTTCTGAATGACCTGTTAAACAGTAAACAGATCTCAGTTTTGTTAACACAAAACAGCGCCCTAGCCAGAAAATGGCTGGGGCGTTTTCTTATGAATTTCTCGCAGTTAAAATCTGCTACAAAGCAAACTTTTATTTACTAAGACGCCATTTTCACATCAAGACAACAATTACATTACTTTATTGTTTGCTGATATACTAATTGCCCATATAGCCTGGCTTTCCCGCATAGCATCACCATCAATCCCATGGCTGAATAAAATTTTACCCTCCCAACCCTTAATATTGATAATCATCAGCTAATTTACCGAATAATGAATAACGCATAACCACAGGCGCCATTATCGATAATGGCTATGCGGCATATAAGGCTAAATTGATATAAAAAAAGCAGCCTTAAGGCTGCTTTTTTCTATCATGTACTGTTTAACGACAGGAAGCATTAGCGCTTAACCATTGATGCTTCTGCACTGTTCAACTTGAGGTCAGCGTCAGCCACCTATCAAGCGGCGCTGGCATGTGACAACATTACCCAATAATCAGTGAGAACAAACCCGCCACCAGCAGCAAGCTTATTTGAGCTTCACTCTGGCATTACGGAACATACGCATCCAAGGACTGTCTTCTCCCCATGCATCTGGGTGCCAAGAATTAGCCACAGTACGGAAAACCCGCTCAGGATGCGGCATCATCAAAGTGACACGGCCATCTAGGGTAGTGATACCGGTAATACCGTTTGGCGAACCATTGGGGTTCAGCGGGTACTGCTCAGCCACTTTGCCATGCCCATCCACATAACGCAGCGACACAGTGCCGGAAGCCTCTGCTGCAGCCAGCGCCTCGGGAGAGGCAAACTCTGCCCTACCCTCACCATGAGAGACGGCGATTGGCATGCGTGAACCCGCCATGCCGTCGAAAAACAGCGATGGACTCTGCTGCACCGCTACCAAAGAGAAGCGGGCTTCAAAGCGCTCAGAGCGATTGCGCACAAAGTGTGGCCAGTGCTCAGTGCCGGGAATAATGGACTTGAGGTTGGACAGCATCTGACAGCCGTTACATACCCCCAGCGCAAAGCTGTCGCCGCGCTCGAAGAAACGACTGAACTCCTGACGAGCCAGTTCATTAAACAGAATTGATTTGGCCCAGCCTTCACCTGCGCCCAGTACGTCACCGTAAGAGAAGCCACCACAGGCCACCAGCCCCTGGAAGCCCTCCAGGCTGACGCGACCAGAGAGAATATCCGACATATGTACATCGCGAGATTCAAAACCTGCACGGTCAAATGCTGCCGCCATCTCCAGATGAGAGTTCACCCCCTGCTCGCGCAAAATCGCCATTTTCGGCGCAGCGCCCTTAAGGATATAAGGTGCGGCCACGTCTTCAGCCGGGTCATAGCTGAGATCCACTGTCAGACCGAGGTTATTGATATCCAGCTTAAGCGCAAGTTCCTCTTTGGCGCACTCTGGGTTATCACGCATCGCCTGCATACGGTAAGTGGTCTCAGACCACAGCTTACGTAGATCAGTCAACGATTCGCTCAGCACTTCACGTTCGCCATCATATACAGACAACTGCATATCACCAGCTAGATTACCAATCAGATGACAATTAACCCCGACATCTTCAAAGCGACTGATAATCTCTTGGGCATCCAGGGCAGAAATTTGCAATACACCGCCTAATTCTTCGTTAAATAGACGGGCAATATCATCCCCTTCAATGCCTCCCAGATTGATATTCAAACCGGTATTACCGGCAAATGCCATCTCAACCAAAGTCGTGAATAAACCACCATCACTGCGATCGTGGTAAGCAATCACTTGCTTATCAGCCACCAGCTGTTGGATCACATCAAAGAAGCCTTTCAGATTGGCGGGCTGGTCCAGATCCGGCGCGCAATCACCGAGCTCTCCATACACTTGCGCCAAACAAGAGCCCCCCAGCCGCTGCTTGCCATCGGCAAGATCCACCAGCAATAGTGCAGTCGCACCTTTATCTGAGCGCAGCTCAGGAGTCACAGTGTTGCGAATATCACGCACCACACCAAAAGCAGAGATCACCAAAGAGAGCGGCGCGGTAACGCTCTTATCTTCACCGTTATCCTGCCAGGCGGTTTTCATGGACATGGAGTCCTTGCCCACAGGAATCGTCAGACCAAGCTCAGGACACAGCTCTTCACCCACAGCTTTAACTGCCTCATACAGACCGGCATCTTCACCCGGGTGACCAGCGGCCGCCATCCAGTTGGCAGACAGCTTGATACGCTTCATATCGCCAATATCAGCGCCGGCAATATTCATAATGGACTCTGCCACCGCCATACGGGCAGAAGCGCCAAAATCCAGCAGTGCCAACGGCGTGCGCTCACCCATGGCCATGGCTTCACCGGCGTAGGAGTCAAAACTGGCCGCAGTGACAGCACAATCTGCTACAGGTACCTGCCATGGCCCCACCATCTGATCACGGTTAACCAGACCGGTTACCGTACGGTCACCAATGGTGATAAGGAAGGTTTTGTCGGCCACAGTCGGCAAACTCAGTACCCGTGAGACCGCTTCTTTCACGTTAATCGCAGCCGTATCCAGCGCCTTGCCTTCAGCCTTCAGCGTCTGGGCTTCACGACTCATCTTGGGCGCTTTGCCCAGCAGCACTTCCAATGGCAAATCGATAGGTTGATTGTCAAAATTCTCATCACTTAGCAGCAGGTGCTCCTGCTCAGTGGCTTCACCCACTACCGCGAATGGCGCACGCTCACGCTCACAGATGGCGGCAAAGGTATCCAGATCTTCAGCCGCTACTGACAGCACATAACGTTCCTGCGACTCGTTGCACCAGATCTCCAACGGGCTCATGCCCGGCTCGTCTGTCAGCACCTTGCGTAATTCAAACTTACCGCCACGGCCGCCATCGCTTACCAGCTCAGGCAAGGCATTGGACAAGCCTCCGGCGCCGACGTCGTGGATAAACTGAATTGGGTTGTCATCGCCCATCTGCCAGCAGCGGTCGATCACTTCCTGACAACGGCGCTCCATCTCAGGATTTTCCCGCTGCACTGAGGCAAAATCCAGATCTTCACTGGACTGGCCGGACGCCATAGAGGACGCCGCGCCGCCGCCCAGACCTATGTTCATGGCAGGGCCACCCAGTACAATCAGCTTGGCACCTATGGTGATTTCGCCCTTTTGTACGTGGTCTTCACGGATATTGCCCAGACCACCGGCCAGCATAATCGGCTTGTGATAACCACGCACTTCTACGCCATTGTGGCTGACGACCTGCTGCTCATAGGTACGGAAATACCCCAAAAGTGCAGGACGGCCAAATTCATTGTTAAAGGCTGCGCCGCCCAGCGGGCCATCCAGCATAATATCCAGCGCAGACACAATACGCTCAGGCTTGCCATAATCCCCTTCCCATGGCTGCACAAAGCCGGGGAGCTTAAGATTGGATACTGAAAAACCTGTCAGGCCCGCTTTGGGCTTGGAGCCACGTCCGGTTGCACCTTCATCACGAATTTCACCGCCACTGCCGGTCGCGGCGCCAGGATATGGACTGATGGCTGTGGGGTGGTTATGGGTTTCCACCTTCATCAGTATATGCATAGGCTCTGTGTGGTAACGGTAAACACCGTCGACGTCTGGGAAGAAACGACCCGCTATTGAACCTTCCATCACCGCAGCGTTATCTTTATAGGCAGACAACACGTGATCTGGTGTGGTTTCAAAGGTATTTTTGATCATTTTGAATAGCGACTTAGGCTGCACTTCGCCGTCAATAGTCCAATCAGCGTTAAAGATCTTATGGCGACAATGCTCTGAGTTGGCCTGAGCAAACATCATCAGTTCAATGTCATTGGGGTTACGCCCCAGGCGGATAAAATTCTCAACCAGATAGTCGATTTCATCTTCTGCCAGTGCCAAACCCATTTCTGTATTGGCAGTGACTAGTGCCCGGCGTCCTTCACCCAAAATATTCACGCTGCGAAGTTGACCCGGCTCAGTATGGGAAAACAGTACTTCGGCTTGCTGTAATGACCCCATAACCGTTTCTGTCATACGATCATGGATAAGGGCTTTAACCCCAGATAACTGGCTATCCGTTAAATCACCTTGCACATAATAGGCAATGCCGCGCTCCAGACGTTGTACTTTATTCAAGCCACAATTGTGGGCGATATCAGTTGCTTTAGAAGACCAAGGAGAGATGGTGCCGGGGCGGGGAGTGACGAAGAGTAGGATACCGCAGGGAGAGTGGGATGCCATGGCAGGGCCATAGGTGAGGAGTTTTTCCAGCCGGGAAGATTCATCATCATCTAACGCCTCCCGTAATTCGGCCAGATGTATGTACTGCGCATAAATCTCTTTAACCGGTAAGGCTGCCTGCTCACAGGCCTGCTGCAAAAGCCGCAGTTTAAACGCAGAAAGTGCCGGGGCACCGCGCATAATCTCCATCACTTGTATTCACCTTATTATAATTTGGTTACAGGGTAAGAGGAGGCGGTATTATAAGAAAATGGCCTGCACAAATCATCCACTTACCCCGGGTGAAACCGGCATAAAACCACAATTGCCGCATTGCTGCCAAGAAAACATTTTCCCTTTAAAAAAACGATCATACCTCACAGTGGTAATAAAATCTGCCGTGGGTTTTATCCGCTTATATTGCTTTTTTACGCCACTGCCCCATTATGGAGAGTATGAATTTATACGGCTTTTTCACTGCCCTGTTACTGAGCACAACGTTAACGGCATGTGAACCGAAACAGATTGAATCACCATCCCCACCCGAGCACAGTGTGTTACGGGTCGGCACCCTCTATGGACCGCAAATATATGTCAGCAGCGACCAAGGATTAAGCGGGTTTGACTATGAGATGGCAGATCGCTTTGCCAAATACCTACACAAACCACTAAAAATGCAGCCGTATCACAGTATTGCGGCTCTATATCGGGCGCTTGAACAAGATGAAATCGACCTGATTGCTGCGGGCATTACCGACACAGAGGCCAGACGACAACAATATCGTTTAGGCCCCCCGCTATATCAGGTCGATCAAGTACTGGTCTATCGAGAAGGTAACAGTCCGCCTGATAATCTTAATCAGCTCCCCGGCACCTTAGCTGTTATGGCCGACTCAGCTTTTGTGGATACCCTGGCAGCGCTGCAGCGGCGTTATCCCAACCTGCATTGGCAACAAATCAATGATAAAGATAATGAAGAACTGCTGGAGATGATCGCCGCTAAAACCCTCGACTACACGGTTTCCGACTCAACCAGTTTGCAAATAAACCGGCGATTTTTACCTGAACTTAGGGTGGGAGAAACCCTCGCAGAAGATCAAAATGTTGTCTGGCTATTACCAGCCAAACACAGTGACAAACTGATGAGCCAGTTACTGGCATTTTGGAATATTCAATTGCGAGAAGGTACGCTAGCGCAGCTTAGCGAGAAATATTTCGGTCATGTACAGCGCTTTGATTATGTCGATACCCGCGCCTTTATCCGCGCAGTGGAAAATATCCTGCCCAAATACCGTAACTGGTTTGAACAATATGCCGGAGAACTGGACTGGCGCAAACTGGCTGCGACCAGCTATCAAGAGTCTCACTGGAATCCCAGAGCACGCTCGCCCACAGGCGTCAGAGGGATGATGATGCTCACTCTCCCAACGGCCAAACAGATGGGGATCCGCAATCGGCTAGATGCCCAGCAAAGTATCCGTGGCGGGGCCAAATATCTGCAAAATATTTTAGACCGCCTGCCAGACTCCATCCCCAGCAGCCAACGAATGTGGTTTGCCTTGGCATCCTATAATGTCGGCATGGGGCATGTGGAAGATGCCCGTAAACTGACCGAGTCCACGGGTATGAACCCCAGTGCCTGGGGGGATGTCAAACAAGTATTGCCTTTACTGCAAAAACGCAAATACTACAGCCGTACCCGTTATGGCTATGCCCGTGGCAGTGAAGCTGTGCATTACGTAGACAATATCCGCCGTTATTACGATACCTTAGTGTGGTTGGATAAGCAGGAGCAAAATCTGCGTAGTCAGCAAGAAGGCGCGCAGTTAGCCGAGCAGCAAGATGCCATTCAAGTGCAACCGGCCCAGCCTAATGACTGAAAGATACCCCCTGAAAGCAACTCAGCCAGATAAATGCTGTAGGCATTTCTGTGAGCCTCGACAATCAAAAGCACAACAATTTGACTAAAACTGCCAGCCAGACGCTTTTTTTCCCAGCCCACTATGCTAACGTCAACAAGCACTACCACATCACCTGCGTTGCGCAGCGTAATCGCAGCGACAATATACTGAAATCACATCTCGGCGAGCATATCTTATTGGTAGTAAATGTCTCTATGACCCGCTGAAGGAATGTAAGGATAACAAGGACAGCATGATGAAAAGGAAACTCAACAACAATGCCGCAGCCCGGCGCCGCAATACCATCAAAGTACAGCGCCGGCGGATCCTGCATCGGCAAAAGCAGTTTTTCACGTTTATTCAGTTTCTGGACTAACTAAAACACCCTATTCCGGCGGTTGCGGTATGATTAAGGCCGCCGGCTATCACGCTTTTTCGACTTATTCAGATGCGGCAACTTACCTAATCATCAAACCCGAGTATCGAATGTCACCATTCAGCCAACACCCATGGCAGCGGACAAATTTGCACTAATCAACGACTCTAAATAAAACCTTACCTCATTGATAACCGGTATGGTTTCAATCGCAAACAATACATCTTCCACAGCCAGAATAAATTAAAGCGGTTACTCGCCCCGTTTATTCGCCGCCACAGCAAACCAACGGTATTACGGTTTACTTTTTTTCTTATTACCCAGCGGTGCATTTTCCGCATTAACCTGCTGAGCCAGCAATGCTTTAGCCACCTGCTTTTGCTGTTTTTTTTTCGGCTCGGCGCCGACGGAAAAAATCACTTAACATGGTACTGCATTGGCTTTCCAACACCCCTTCAGTGACATCCAATTGGTGATTAAACGCAGGATGACGTAATAAATCCACCACAGAACCAGCAGCGCCGGTTTTAGCATCCCGAGCCCCAAACACCACGCGCTTAATACGACTATGAACCATGGCTCCGGCGCACATGGCACAAGGCTCCAACGTCACATATAAAGTAGTATCTAACATCCGATAATTTTGCAGAATTTTACCGGCCTGACGCAGACACTGCATTTCGGCATGAGCACTGGGATCATGCAGCCCTATACTGAAATTGAATCCGGCCGCGATCAGTTCATCATCACGCACCAACACAGCGCCTACCGGCACCTCACCATGCTGCTCTGCTTTCTCAGCCATCGCCAGAGCCATCGCCATCCACTTCTGATCTTGTGCTGATTGTGACAAGCGTCATCTCCTTTTCTATTACGGCCGCGCAGTATATCAGGAAACGTCAAGGGGAACTCAACTGGCAAGCGCACCCTGTTTGACTAAGCTTTATGCACGGTTTCCCGGAAGGAATTGTATGCGCCGCTATTTATGGCAAACCAGTATTATCCTGTTGTCCATCGCCGATCTGCTGGTGCTACTAAGTAGTACCCGATTGCTGGAGTATCTCAACTATGCCGAGTTATGGGTGGAATTAGTCCGGCTACCCGTATGGCTGTTTCTGATGATTTATGTTGAACAGTTACGTAAATATCCCACCATTTACCCTTGGTTACTTTCGGGTACCACCTGTTTGTATCTGGGCACAGTTTTTAATATCAATGATGAGTTTTTCAACTTAGAACATCCTATCTATCAATTAAGTGAAGACTTACTACTAACCGCGGGTACGCTGGCCTGCGGCCTAGGATTGTACCGACTATTAAAGCAATTAACTGAACAAACCGAACTGCTCAGTGATCTCGCCCTAGGCGCCCCTTTGGCCGGTTTAGCCAATCGGCGTAACTTCTATCAACAGCGCCAACAGCATCCCCACAGTGATCGGGTATCACTGCTATTAATTGGGGTGGATGACTATGCCGAGTTACTGGCATCACAAGGTCTGCCTTGTGGTGACTATCAGCTGGTTAAACTGGCTGAATTAATTGGCTCAGTGATCCGTAAACACGACCGGGTGATCCGCTGGGGGGGAGATGAATTTGCCCTAGAGCTGGGCGGCGCCGACCTCAATACCGCCAGAGTGAAGGCAGAACATTTAAGGCTTTTGATCGCTGATCACTATTTTCATTTTGCAGGTAAACACCTGCGACTCACTGTGAGTATTGGTATTGCCCAATATGCCAGCCAAGCAGGAGGTAGACAACAGGCCGTCAGCGAAGCTACCCGGGCCCTCAAACAGGCAAAAGCCCAGGGCGGCAATCAGGTCTGTTTGGCACAAGATGTTCAGACTCAAGAGTCAGCCGCAATGCAATCAATTGCTGGGGGCATCAAATAAATGTTTTTTAATGGCAAATTACTGCCATAAAAAATGGGCCATCAGGCCCATTTTTTACATTCAGCTATATTGGCAATCAGCCCTAGCTTATTCCCACTCTAACATCAATAAGAGGAAAGCCACCTTTTATTACAGCAAGTTAGATTTGAACTGGTTTGCGGTACCATGGTAGTCCTCCCTTTTTTAACCGCAGTTTAAAGTAGAGGCTAAGCAGCCATCAGTGGTGGCCTGCCATTGTTTGCTTTGTGTGGTCGTTCATGATTGTAAAACCAAAGCCACTTTGTTGCGTAGTCTTGTACCTCGTCTATTGAGTCGAAAAGATGCTTGCTGACCCAACTGTATCGAATTGTTTTGTTGTGCCTTTCTATGTAAGCGTTCTGCTGGGGCTTACCTGGCTGAATATATTCAATCCGAATGTTGTGTCGCTTAGCCCAATTGACAAACTCACCGCTAATGAACTCAGGCCCATTATCACAACGGATAATTGAAGGCTTTGGCCGCTGCTCCAAGAGTTGATTTAGCGTCCTAATAACTCGTAATGCTGGCAATGACAATCCCGCTTCAATCGCCAAACCTTCACGATGATAATCATCGATAACGTTGAATAAGCGGTAGCGTCGGCCATCGGCTAATTGATCATGCATGAAATCTACAGACCAAACTTGATTCGGCCGCACGGGTTCTTTTAGAGGCTCTGGGGCATGGCGTTTTAGCCGTCGTTTGGGGCGAATACGCAGGTTTAACGCCAACTCGCAATAAATACGATATACGCGTTTGTGGTTCCAGAGTTTGCCTTTCACATTGCGCAGGTAATCAAAGCACAGACCAAAGCCCCAGTCATTTTCATCTGTCGTCAGCTGGATAAGCCAATCGGCAATATCCGCATTTTCATCTCGAAGGACTGATTGGTAGCGGTAGCAACTTTCACTGACACTGAAAATGCGACACGCCATTCGAATACTGATGTCTGAAGCCGCCACAGACTGCTGAGCAAGCACTCGCCGCTCACTGGGCTTCACCACTTTTTTGCCATGGCTTCCTGAATGATTTCGGCTTTGAGGCGTTCTTCTGCATACATTTTCTTGAGCCGCCGGTTTTCGTCCTCAAGCTCTTTCATGCGTGCCATGAGTGACGCATCCATGCCACCATATTTTGCACGCCATTTGTAAAAGGTCGCACTGCTCATGCTAAGCTGAACCCAATTGGTTAGACAGATTTTTCATCTTTTAAGAGAAATAATCTGTTTGGTTAAGCGGCAAACTTCTTTTTAGCGAAATAGACTTGATCAGGTGTGTGATTATTCAGTCCCTGATGAAATCTCTGTTCGTTATAGAACACGAAATATTCACCAATAGCAAGTTCTGCCTCTGTAATAGTGCCATAAGCTTTGATATACACCTCCTCATATTTCAAGCTCCGCCAGAGTCGCTCAATAAACACATTATCTACCCAACGCCCCTTGCCATCCATGCTAATCCTGATATCCATTTCTTTCAGCCTGCCGGTAAACGCATCACTGGTAAACTGACTACCCTGATCGGTATTGAAAATCTCAGGCTTACCGTATTTGGCCAATGCCTCATCGAGTGCATCAAGACAAAACTGTGTATCCATGGTATTGGACATGCGCCATGCCAGCACTTTTCGGCTATGCCAGTCGATGATGGCGATCAGATAAGCAAACCCTTTTTCCATCGGAATATAGGTGATATCCGTGGCCCAGACCTGATCTGCCCGCTCAATACTCAGCTCACGCAGTAAGTACGGATAAATGGTATGAGCCTGATTGGGCCGAGATGTTTGCTTCTTTGGGTACAGAGGCACAATGTCCATTAAACGCATCAGTCTCTGCACCCGTTTACGGTTGACATGAAAGCCACTGGCACAAAGTTCCAGCGTGATTTTACGGCTGCCATAAAACGGGTGTTTCAGATGAATTTGATCTATCCGGCGCATGATTTCAAGCTGCTCTGCTGAAAACGGAGCAGGCTCGTAATAGGCGCTAGAGCGGCTAATACCCAACAAACGACACTGGTGTAAAACGGGCAATTTATCCTTACGGTCGACTTTATTTTTCCGTTGTGCTCTCGTTAACGACCGAGCACTTTGGCTAAAAAATCATTTTCCATGGTCAGTTGACCGATTTTTGCATGGAGTTTTTCACAGTCGACTTCGTTCTTTTTAGCCTTGTCAGCCTTGCTTTCAAACAGGGTCGAGGCATTATCTAGAAGCTCCTGCTTCCATTTGCCAATCTGGGATTGATGGATACCAAATTCAGAAGAAAGTTGAGCCAGCGTCTTGTTTCCCTTGGCCGCAGCGAGTGCAACTTTAGCCTTGAATGTCGGCGAGTGATTTTTCCTTTTTTTGCTCATGCTCTGCTCCTTTTGTTGTTTACAATTAAAGCAGATTATTTGCTCTTAATCACTGTCTTAAAAATTGGAGCCATTTCTGAGTGGACTCGCAGAGCAGGATTCCGTTGAGCACGAAGTGCGAATAAGGTGACAGTTAAGTAGGAACCATCAACTTGTTGGTGGGCCTACTTCACCTATCTTGCCCGCCTTTTGGCGTTGGTAACACCAAGGTAAACTGCTTAGCAAAAATGTGTTTTCTCTTGCAAACCACAAGGATAAAAGTGAATAGCTTCGTATTGAAATAAAAGTAGGACGCAACCACACAAATACTTACGATTACTCCGCTAGCACGATGGTTAACACATCAATACACAAGCTTTGTCAGCTATAAAAAATTATGCAGGTAGTCGTCACCCTACTCCCTCAAGGACTTATCAGCGGCCTCTTCTGCTCTATAGTTACCTATATCAAGCAATATCTCATAGAGTTGCATAGCTCCTTCTTTCACCGCACCAGAACTTCGTTGAAGTGTCACAGACAGCTGTACCAATTCTTCACTTTGCTCAAACTGAGAATTCTCTTTGTCATCTGATAACTGCATATCAACCAAGCTACGAGCGACTTTGAGTAACGACAACTGCTGGCTTGGAGGCAAGTTCAAATTAGTCAGAGAACTTATTAGGCGGTATCCATCAAGTTCAGCTATTACATTCGGCATTCTTGCAAGCCAATTAATGACTTCATGAGTAAGTTCATCATTGGGCATCGGTTTTCCAAACCCAAAAAGTGAATTTAGTGCGCTGCCGAGTCCGTCAGCTCCCCCTTCCAAACAAGACATGAGTACCTTATGGGATTTACCTCTGATTTGCCCCGCTTCATACCAACCACTGCTCGCCGCGTAGACGACGCCGCGTTTGAAGTTCAGGTCACCGCCCTCGAAACGACTATTCCAGATGTCATCTATATCTTGGTTTACGTTACCAAGTATCCTTAACCCTGTCGTAAATTCACCAGCAACCTGAATAAGTGCCGGAGAGTCCGTAGATAACCAAAACTGTATTATCTGAAGTAAGATAATCGGCTCTAAGACATCCGATAACTCCCATACCGCAGCAGCACATGAAGGTGAAGAGAGCGTGTGGGGATTCTCTTTGAGCAGCAAACCAAACAGCTCATTACACTTATGTCTTTCTGCCCAACGGAGGCTTCTTGTATGGAAAATCAAAAGCGACTTCCAAGTTGCCAGATCTTTTGATATGCCCAAGAAATATATCAAAAAATCGGCCCAGGCATTGCAATTCGGCTTGTCTCTACAAACTAAACCGTGATGAACTGCAGCCATGATAGTGTAGTTCCCCCCAGGAACTGCTCTAACACCGCCATAACCTCCGAATAGTAGAGGTTCTTTAGGTTCGTCGCCCAAAAGGTCCTCATCTTGGTCATGCCCAACATCAAGAGCGGAGCTTATAAATCCAACAAGCATCTTGATGTCTTGGTCATCTAGCCCTGATTCCTTTATCGCGAGTTCGTCAAAAGCTCTCGCAATCCCCATTATCCATTCCCTAGAATTAAAACCTCGCTGGTTTAGTTTGGAGATAATCTCTCTTAACCCCACAAGTGAAATATTTCCAGATTTAACCAGACTCTCGACCGCTTCAGAAGCTGCATATTCATGCTTTGTTGCCTGAAACTCGTCCGACATAAGGTGTATTGCCCTTTGAGGGCAACTAGCTGCGAATGAGCCAAATGATCTTGAGAGTTCAACATCACCAAAGCGCCAGCGGCGACTTGTATCTTTGGATTCCTCCAACTTCGCTGCCTGACTAAGCATATTGAGAATATCTTTATCTTTGGCTTTAATCATTTGTTCAGAAGACATTGGTGAACGAACCATTGAGGCCATGCCTCCACTACTTGGCTTTTGACCAATGGCAGGTTCAAAACGACAATTTCTTTCCGATACTTGCCTTCTTCTTCTTGGTGATAGGACTTCTTGAGGTAACCGGGCTAATAGTTTTAGTCGATACTCATCGCTGTAACCTATGCATAGACGTCGCTCATTCGGGGATGCACCGTGATAAGGTTGATGAGAACTAAATCTTTCTATTGAATCTCTGATATTGGCAACCTGCTCTTGCTCCCAAAAACCAGCGGCTGACTCAACGAGTTGCATCGTGCAACTTCCGCATACTGTGTATCCAACATTCTCCGCATCATAAAAGTGACCATGCCCAAGCTGAAGACGGTCATCATCTTCTAGCAAAAAGTTGTATATCTCTTGCGCAAAAAAAGCTCCATTTTCAGCCAGAGACATTGCAAGCATGACTTGAATATCTTCTCTACGTGTATTCAAAAAGGGACGGATGAAAACAAGCAACTCAGCTGGAGATTCTTTCGCGGCTGTGAGTAATGCTGTGCAAAGAGATCCAAGCACATAATCATTATCAGATAGATCGTATTGACGAATGCTTCGCCGAAATGCTCTACCCGGGTCCATGTTAATATCTTCTTTTTCAAGAGTACTCTGGGCCCAGGGAAGGATTGCTTTGACGTAATCTAGCGAGTGATGTAAAGCTAGTTTATTAAGACCATATAGTCTTTTATCAAAAACTTTATCGAGAGCTACAGAGTTCAGCCAGCCAATAAGAATGGGCAAAGCTTGTTCAATACGCCCAGTCTTTGATAGTGCTGAAACATATCTACTTATAAGAGATTCGTTAATCTCAATTCTTTTCAATAGATTACCTACGAGGTCCAAAGCATCTTGAGACGAAGCTTCAGCTCGATACAACACCCAAAAACTCAACTCATCAAATACTTTGTCTGACCAAAGCCTATTAATCAGAGATACTACATGTATCTCATCATGCAGTGCTTCTTTGGCAAGCCATTGCATTACACCTTCACGATGAGCACTAACAGCCATTAGCTCAGGGAGAATTTGAACTAAAAGATCACGCCAGTGATCCCAGTTTGCTGCGATCTTTGAAAATACACGCTTAGCCAGATGGGAGTCCTCTTTGATCAAACGCTGGATACGTTCAACATCATCAAAATCGGGACTTGGTGCTATAGCAATAACGTCAACTAGCAGGTGTAAGATATGGCGCCGTGAACGTCCTTCAAACAATAACTCATGGAGTGCCGACTGATACTCATGAGGATCATTTTCTCTGAGGTACTCTATCCCACGTAAAATCGTGCTTCTGGAAAAAAGCCCATTCTGTTTTCGATACACGAAATCACATAAACTTAGTGAAGTTCTGAAGCTCTGGGCTTGAAAGTCATCTAACCAAGCTTGGTGGCTGAATCCTATATTCGTTTCGTACCTTACCAAGATACCCGCGGCTTCTAAAACTGCAATTATGTGCCCAAAATCAAACTCATATGCGTTTATAGGACGCCTCAGAACTTCATGTTTTACCATGTCTTGGGCTAAAAGCTTTAAGAACTCCACTTGTTCATTTCTACGAACTCTGTCTGTCAGCTTTTTTTCCAACCACCGCTGCAACAAGTTCCTTGAAGTAATTCCCGAAGGGGAGTCACCAGCTTTGATCAAACTAACATAAAGATTTAGAGCAAATGGAACTTGGATCGCCGGATACATGCTGTCAGGAACAGATGCACTACTGATCCCAATGTCAGCCAAAAACTCTTCAACTGACTCTTTACTTGGTAAAGATAACTCAACATGCTTTGCTTCAAGCATGGTAAATCTAGTATCAAAACTAGCTTCAAAGGGACGTGATGAGGCGATAATGTGTATGGGATTTTTGTTACTGAGCTTCAGACTTTCAAACCTACTTTTAAGGGAAAGTATAAGGTCTACAATTACCCTGAAACGACTTGAACTCTGATCCATAACCTCGCTGATTGCATCCATCTGATCAATTATTAGCACCAGTGGCTTGGTATGTAACATATTGAGAAGTACATCAGTCAGATGACCGCTTAGCTTCAAACTCTTTGACAAATCAGATAGGTCATTGATGCTAGCATCCAGTTCATCGGCTTTAATGGCGAGCACAGAGTATTCTAAATTACTTAACTTCTCATAAAGCGCAGATAGCAGTGACGATTTTCCAGCTCCAGCAACCCCCGTTAACAGATAACAACCACTATCTTTGGATTCAACTAACTTCAGTAAATGCCCCAAATCCGGTCGTTCAATGAATCGATTTTCAATGGTTTTCTGCCAGCAGATAAGCTGCCGACTAGCTTGGGCAAGATCGGCATCGGTTATTGATTTTGCTTCCCTCAATTCGAGAGTATCTAACGATGAGCGAGGAATACGAAAATGTCGGTCTCTAACATCTGAATGAATAGCTAAAGCTCTATTCAGCTCGTGTGGCCTAATAAGCTTGTAGTTCAATTCTTGCAGTCTTTTGACTAACAAAGGCATTGCACAGCTAAGCTCAACGTTTTGAAATGAAGCGTAACTACCTATGACAACTTGGGCCACACTCTCGATTTCAGCTAAATTCTCTGAAAGCCATGACTTGGGAGTGTTAAAAAATTCATCAACCTCACCTTTTGGATCAGTACTCAGTGAAAGGTAAAACGTGAAGTTCTGGGGTTCGGGGAGTAAACGATGATTCAAGTCAGCGTGGAGTAAGAATTTTATGATCTCTTTTAATGCTTCACTACGTGAGAACTTACCTGCATAGCGTTTGCATTGTACTAGACCAACCGGAAGTTCTTGGTAAGTAAGCCAAACATCACGGCCTTGATCGGCACCAGTTAACATTAAGCGTGTGTAATCATGCCCTAATTCACATTCATACCCACTCCGAAATAGATCCCAAAGCAGGCACTCAAACTGCTCTGGACTTAAAGACTGGTAAGGAAGCACCTGAGTGCCACTATCTATAACTGTAACTTGCGAGCGTTGAGAAATTTCCTCCTCAATATCCGACACTTCAATAAATTGCTGAGTATCAACTTTTAACAAGTCTATATCCCCTCATCACCTAGCTGAACCATCACCTGACTAGCTAGCCAGTCACTAATTACCACCCATATAACCAACTAATTTATCACAGAAATTTTGAATGTATCGACTGAGTTTTGAATGTAAGCACATTCATTAATCACTGTCTTAAAAATTGGAGCCATTTCTTTGTACCGACCTTTTCCATATAGCGGTACATAAGCCCAATCTCGCCAGGTGTTAGCGTGCGATCTCTTGGTTCAAATCGGGCAATGCTTGCAGGCCTGACCAAGTCAGCAGGATTCTCAACTTTTTGGCCACGCTCAATCGCCCAGCGATACACCTGGAGTACAATCTCACGCGTATGTACAGCTGTGGCTGGTGCGCCTCGATCCACAATCGAGTCAGTCAGAGCTCTAAGATCTTCATGAGTGATCTCTGTGAGTTTCTGATTACCAAATTTTCCCTCCAGCTCTCGTGCATAGACAGACCGACGCATATCTCGTGTGGAGTCGGCCATCTGGTAGCCCCGTAGCCATTTTTGTGCCCATGCACCAAACGTCTCGGCCCCTTTCGTTCTGGCTTTCGCACGAGCCTTTTCTTTGGCAGGAGATTTCCCATCTACGACCATTCTCTTTGCTTCATGAAGACGTTCACGAGCTTCTGCTAAGGTAATTCCTCCAACGCCATATCTGCCAAACGTAATGGTTTCTTGTCTTCCATTGATTGAATAGTTGTATCGGAAAGAGACAGAGTCTGCTGCTGTAACGGCTACGTATAGGCCGTCACGGTCATTTACTTTATAAAGTTTATCTCTCGGTTTGAGATTGCGAAGCTTGGTATCGGTGAGCATGTTTCGGCCTATAGTTGTTCTTTGATACCATGCTGAAAAACCTATCAAAAACTAGAAATTAATCATTAATAAACAGATAGATATGAAAAGTTAATACCATGCACTACTAAAAATACTCAGCATGGTATCGGGCATAATCCATGGTATTACCGATAAATCATACCCATCAAAATACCACGGTCAAACCGTGCTCGGCGTTGCCAGACATTGCCAAATACTGCCAAGCTAAAAACAAAAAAAGTCCGCAATTACGCGGACTTAGGTGCTATGTATTGCCTGTTAGTGCCAGACACTTCCTAATGGAAGATTATTCCCATTCAATTGTTGCAGGTGGCTTACCTGAAATATCGTAAACAACACGGGAAATACCATCAATTTCATTGATGATACGGTTAGATACCCGGCCGAGGAAATCATAAGGCAGATGCGCCCAATGAGCCGTCATAAAGTCGATGGTTTCAACCGCGCGCAGCGACACAACCCAGTCATACTTACGGCCATCGCCCATCACGCCCACAGAGCGTACTGGCAGGAACACTGTAAATGCCTGAGAAACCTTGTGGTATAAGTCAGCCTTGTGCAACTCTTCAATAAAGATGGCATCGGCGCGGCGCAGCAAATCACAATACTCTTTTTTCACTTCGCCCAGCACGCGTACGCCCAAACCCGGTCCAGGAAATGGATGACGATACAACATGTCATATGGCAGACCCAGTTCTAAACCAATTTTACGTACTTCATCTTTAAACAGCTCGCGCAGCGGCTCAACCAGCCCCAGCTCCATATCGTCTGGCAGACCGCCAACATTATGGTGTGATTTAATCACATGGGCTTTACCCGTCGCAGAGCCCGCCGACTCGATCACATCAGGATAAATAGTCCCTTGTGCCAGCCACTTGGCATTAACTCGCTTGGAAGCTTCTTCATCAAAAATTTCCACAAAGACGCGGCCGATAATTTTACGCTTGGCCTCAGGATCATTTTCACCTTGCAGGGCATCCAAGAAACGATTTTCAGCATCTACATGCACAATATTCAGCCCGAAATGGTTACCGAACATGTCCATCACCTGCTCCGCTTCATTCAGGCGCAGCAGACCGTTATCCACAAACACACAAGTCAGTTTGTCGCCGATAGCACGGTGCAGCAACATGGCGGTGACGGAGGAATCCACCCCGCCGGACAGCCCTAGGATCACTTCCTGATCCCCTACCTGAGCCTTAATTCGGGCAACGGCATCTTCAATAATGGACGCAGGTTGCCACTTGGCATCACACTGACATACGTCCAGTACAAAATGCTCTAGCATGCGTTGGCCCTGACGGGTATGGGTCACTTCCGGATGGAACTGCACACCATAAAACCCTTTCTCTTCATTGGCCATGGCAGCAAATGGGCAGGTTTCAGTTTTGGCAACTTGCACAAAGCCTGCAGGAATTTCAGCCACTTTATCACCGTGACTCATCCACACATCCAGTAGCGGGTTGCCAGCTTCACTCAGCCCATCTTCAATGCAGCGCAGCAAAGCTGAGTCTGTTAACACTTCAACCTGGGCATAACCAAATTCACCTTCGCCCACACCTTTAATCACTTTACCACCCAGCTGTTCAGACATGGTCTGCATGCCGTAACAAATGCCCAGTACCGGCACACCAGCAGTAAAGACGTACTCTGGCGCGCGAGGAGAGTTTGCTTCAGTCACACTCTCAGGGCCACCGGCCAGAATAATACCGCTTGGGGCAAACTCACGGATCTGAGCTTCGCTCACATCCCAAGCCCACAGTTCGCAGTAAACGCCGATTTCACGGATCCGGCGGGCAATCAGCTGGGTGTACTGAGAGCCGAAATCTAGGATGAGTATCTTATGCTCATGAATATTGTTCATGGGGGAAACCTTCATCAAAAATAGTGTGTTATACCCACGCCATCGCTAAGTACAGGCAGGTATTTTTATTGCATTAGTTAAGAAAGGGGGCGACACATGGCCACCCCCAAATCTGTTATCCGCGGCTGCGGTAATTTGGCGCTTCTTTAGTAATAGTCACATCGTGAACATGGGACTCACCCATGCCAGCAGCAGTCACTTTC
Organism: Shewanella sp. NFH-SH190041; assembly: GCF_024363255.1. Taxonomy (NCBI): domain Bacteria; kingdom Pseudomonadati; phylum Pseudomonadota; class Gammaproteobacteria; order Alteromonadales; family Shewanellaceae; genus Shewanella; species Shewanella sp. NFH-SH190041. The sequence goes on along the minus strand of NZ_AP026070.1, from coordinate 1,344,880 downwards.
ACAAACTCAGCCTTAGTATTCAGCTCATGGATAGTGGCACAACCGGTCAGACCCATACAGGAGCGCAGGCCGCCCATGTGCTGGTGAATGATCTCTTTCAGTTTGCCTTTGTAAGGTACGCGGCCTTCAATACCCTCAGGTACCAGTTTGTCGGCAGCGTTATCGCTTTGGAAATAACGGTCAGAAGAGCCCTGAGTCTGGGACATTGCCCCCAGTGAGCCCATACCACGGTAAGATTTGTAAGCACGTCCCTGATACAGCTCTACTTCACCAGGCGCTTCATCAGTACCGGCAAACATGGAGCCTGCCATAATACAAGCGGCACCTGCAGCCAGAGCTTTTGCCAAATCGCCTGAGTAGCGGATGCCACCATCAGCAATCACAGGAACATCCAGCGCCTGCAGCGCTTCAACTGCATCAGCGACAGCAGTAATTTGTGGCACACCCACACCGGTCACAATACGGGTAGTACAGATAGAGCCAGGGCCAATACCTACTTTCACGGCATTCACACCGGCATCCACCAGTGCCAAGGCACCTTCAGGAGTTGCCACATTACCGCCAACGATTTGCAGATCTGGGTACTTAGCGCGGGTTTCACGAATGCGCTGCAGTACACCTTCAGAATGACCGTGAGAAGAGTCAATCAGCAGCACGTCAACACCAGCTTTTACCAAGGCATCAACACGCTCTTCATTACCAGGACCGGCACCCACAGCGCCACCAACACGCAGACGACCAAACTCATCTTTACATGCATTAGGCTTACGCTCAGCCTTTTCAAAATCCTTAACTGTGATCAGTCCCTTCAGTTTGAAGTTATCATCAACAATCAGAATTTTTTCAATACGATTAGCGTGCATCAAGGTCTGCACTTCTTCGCGGGTCGCACCTTCGTTAACAGTGACCAGACGGGTTTTAGGCGTCATCACTTCTTCAACTTTTTTGCTCCAGTCAGTCACAAAACGCACATCACGACCGGTGATAATCCCCACCAGCTCATGGGCGGCGTTAATCACTGGATAACCCGCAAAACCATTTTTTGCGGTCAATTCACGCACCTGAGTCAAAGTGGTTTCTGGGGTAACGGTTACAGGCTGGGCAACAATGCCGGCCTCATAGCTTTTCACCAAGCGAACCTGTTCGGCTTGCTCTTCGATGCTCATATTCTTGTGAATAAAACCTAAGCCGCCTTCCTGTGCCATTGCAATGGCCAGACGCGCTTCAGTTACCGTATCCATGGCGGCAGAAACAAGGGGAATATTCAGCTCGATGGTTTTGGTCAGTCGAGTTTTCAGATTTGCGGTATTAGGGAGAACGGTAGAGTGGGCAGGGACGAGTAACACATCGTCAAAGGTAAGAGCTTCTTTTTTCAAACGTAACATAGCAACATTCCCCATATACATGGATTTTTTGAAGGTGAAATATTGCGGCGGGATTATACCTTGCACATTCGTGCTGGTAAATGGAAAATATAAAAAAATCTGCATTAGCCGGTAAATGCCATGCAAATCCCTAAAAATAATATCTATTCTGTATCAAAACTGAACGGTGAAGTCAGACAGCTACTTGAAGGAAATTTAAGCAGGATATGGCTTAGCGGTGAAATATCTAACTTTGCCGCCCCCGGCTCAGGCCATTGGTATCTCACCTTAAAAGACACACAATCACAAATTCGCTGTGCCATGTTCAAAGGCCGCAATCAAGCCGTCACCTTTCGCCCAACCAATGGCATGCAGGTGTTAGTACGTGGCAACATCAGTGTCTATGAACCCAGAGGTGACTATCAGCTATTAATCGATGCCATGCTGCCTGCCGGTGATGGTCTGCTCGCACAAGAGTTTGAAGCCCTGAAAATGAAACTCGCCGCTGAAGGGCTCTTTGCACTGGAAACAAAACGGCCACTGCCGGACAATATCCGCCGCATCGGGGTTATCACCTCCCCCACCGGCGCCGCCATTCGTGATGTATTGCATGTTTTAGCCCGGCGAGACCCCGCCCTAGAAGTGATAATTTATCCTTCTCAGGTACAAGGGACCGCTGCAACTGATAGCCTCATCCAAGCAATTACGCTAGCCAATCGCCGTTTAGAAGTGGATGTCTTGCTGCTAACCCGAGGCGGCGGCTCACTGGAAGATCTTTGGTGTTTTAACCATGAGTCTCTCGCCCATGCTATTTATAACAGTGCACTGCCAGTCGTCAGCGCGGTCGGCCACGAAGTTGATACCACCATTGCTGATTATGTTGCGGATCTGCGCGCCCCGACCCCATCGGCAGGCGCTGAGTTACTTTCCCGAGATAAAGCCGGCCGGTTGCAACAATTAACCGCACTAGAGGGACGACTCAAGCACAGCTGGGATCATTGCCAGCTAAAACTGCAACGCCGCCATACTCTGCTCGCGCATCGTCTTAGCCAGCAAGATCCAGTGCGAACCTTGGAGCAATTAGCCCAGCGATTTGACGAGATGCAACTAAAACTCAGTGCCGCTATGGCGCGGCAGCTGCATCAGGCGGCCAATAGACAAACTGCGCTTGCCGCCAGGCTGACTCAACAAACCCCAGCACATAAACTGGCTATGGCACAAAACCGGTTAGAATATTTAGCGGCGGGGCTGCATCAGGCACTGGATGATAAATTGAAACAAGCCCGCGGTGATTTAGGGCATTGTGCCCACCTGCTGGAAAATGTCAGCCCATTGGCAACATTAAGCCGGGGCTACAGTATCACCACAGATGATAAGGGTCGGGTTATCGATAACAGTGCTGAACTCAATAACGGCGATACCCTGCATACCCGACTGAAACAGGGCTCAGTGATATCGACCGTCATCAGCACTGAATAATCAAAGCGTTTTCAGTTCCCTCAGGTAGCGGTATACCGAATGAACCGAGATATCTAACCGGTTGGCCACTACCTGAGCACTGTCTTTCAGTTCAAACACCCCTAAATCAAATAGCTGGGTGACAATCTCACGGTTTTTCTTGGATGGCGCAATATCAGCATTGCGGCGCACTTCGGCGGCAATACCATCAATGCTAGAGTGCAGCGCTTCATCAACATTACGGGCAAACACTTCTGGCGGCTGCGTCAACTCAGCGGTGATCATATTATCCGGCAACATGCTGCGAAGCACATCCTGCAGCGGCGCATCCATATTGCAATTGATACACAAAAGCGCAATCGCCCGGTTTTGAGCGTTGCGGATCACCGTCGTTAAAGAACGCAGGGTTTTACCATTGGCGCATTTGGTCAGATAAGGGGCAGAGATATCCTGACCGGTTTTTAACTTCAGCATGGCCAGGTTGGTAATCGGAGCCCCAACCGTACGGCCCGTAATATGGCCATTGGCAATTTTAATCACTGATGGGTCTCGGGCATCTAAACTGTGCAGCACTACCTCGGTATGTTCACCGTACATGGCGGCAATCCCATCCACCACATTTTCCATGGCTTTTAAAATATCGAAATCGCTCTGACTCAGTTCCTGCAGTTTCACTTAACCTCCATTGTCTGCACCGGCAGTGGGACCGGTGCAGGAGTTGACCTAGGGTAAAAATAACAAGCTGATACGGTAAGTTATCAAGCCGACATAATATTGATAATGGTACTGTCGGTAGATGTCATACCATGGCTGACCATTTGGCCAATATTACGGATAGTCTGCTCCACATCCCGGGCAATAATGCCCTGATTGGAGACAGCATGACGATTAAGTGCCATCAAAAAGGACCGCACCGCCGCGCAGGATGACGTACTCACTTTCATGGCACAGGATGCTTTTGCCCCATCACACACCATGCCGGCACTGTCACTGAGCACATTTTGAATCGCAAAACAGGACTGTTCAAAACTCCCGCCTGCCAAATAGACCATGGCCATGGCGGCTGCGGCACTGGTCACTGTATTGCCACAAAATGCAGACAGTGGTGGGTAATAGGACTTGATATAAATTGCCCCCAAATGGCTCATAATCAGCGCGCGAGCAAGAGTTTCTTCATCACATTGATAACGCTGGGCCGTGATCACCACAGGAATAGTCGCGGCAATCCCCTGATTACCACTGCCAAAATTACTCATGGCCGGTAATGTCGCGCCCCCCATCCGAGCATCGGATGCCGCCGCGGTACACATAACAATCTTATTGAGCAAGTCCTCAGCTAACATGCCGTCATCAATGCTTTTTTTCATCGTGCGGCCCACTTCCAAACCATAAGCACGGGCCATGCCTTCATCGGATAAGCGGGTATTTAAATCAGATGCTTTGAGGATAAAACGGATACGCTCAAAGTCCACTTGCGTGGCAAAGTCATAAATAGATGCGATGCTGATATCCACCCCATCACAGATAGAACCCGTTGCGGCTTTTGCGTTAGGCTCAGCAGCAAATACCTGCTTTCCATCAAGCAGCTTTTCTACCACCAGAGTATGACCACCACTAATACGCACCACAGCCTCATGGCCTGCGCCGCGGGCGATCACACAGCAATAAATAAATTCATCAGTTTCTGTGCGACGTACCGTAACCTGCCCAGCATCGATCATCTGTTGTGCCCGAGCAACCTGCTCAGGGGAGATACTGGCCAACACTTCCAAGCCCGCATCACTGTCACCAGCCAAAGCGCCAGCCGCAGCCGCAATCGCTAAACCGACTTTTCCAGTGCCTGGCACATAGACGCCCATGGAGTTCTTATACAGGTTATCCGACACCAGCACTTCCAGTGATTCAGGCTCAGAGCCTAAGGTATCTGCGGCGACGGCTGAAGCATAGGCGGCGGCGATAGGTTCAGTGCAGCCCAGTGCAGGTTTTACAACTTGGTTAATGATATCAATATACTGCTGCCATTCTTGTTTCACGGGATTTAGCCTCTGTAGGGTACATAATGCCCCCTGTTCGGCCCGGGCTACAAAAAAGGTGAGTAACAAACAGGTCGCAGGGAGGAACACCACTATTGCCCGCGGCATCCTAGCGGGGCTGATGATAGCGGTAGATGGTTTACAGTCCTGTAAATAGTGGGGCCTGATATCAGGCCCCGGATGGTTGCCTGCAATTAGGCTTTGTGAGCAATCGCTTCAACTTCAATCAGCACGCCCATTGGCAGATCTTTCACGGCAAAGCAGCTACGGGCTGGGCAGTCGGTTTTGAAAAACTCTTTATACACTTCGTTAAACGCAGCAAAATCACCGATCTGTGACAGGAAGCAGGTGGTCTTCAGTACGGTATCCAGTGATGCGCCACCGGCTTCCAGTACATATTGCAGGTTCAGCAGAGACTGACGGGACTGCTCAGCGATACCGCCAGCCACTACGCCGCCTTTTTCACGACATACTGGTAATTGACCGGAAGTGAATACCAGATCACCAAAACTGGTACCGTGTGAATATGGGCCAATAGCTTCTGGTGCCTTAGCTGCATTGATTGTCTGTTTCATAATCGTCCTCTTTATGCAAATTTTTTTTCGTTTTACCGTATATCTATGTTCAACATTATTTGCATATCTAGTTTTTTTTGCAACTAAATTTTAATGTCAGTCTCGTTAAAATGCTGTTTATTTCCGCAAAACTCGCATTTATTGTACATTTGTGAGCCATCTCCCGCTATTTACATCTACAAAATGATTTTAATTGCAGCAATTTAAGTCCTCAAATATATTTGCAAAAAAATACAACGACTAACCCTAATTAATTATTTCGATAATAAAAAGGTTGATGCATGAAACCCGAAATAGCGACAACAGAATGGAGCGGTGTAACGCCCTCAGACAAATCGGCCTGGAAAGAAGCCACCCGCTTCGACAGTACCGACTGGGGCTGGATCATCATGAGTATTGGTATGGCCATCGGCGCCGGCATTGTGTTCCTGCCGGTACAGGTGGGATTAATGGGACTGTGGGTCTTCCTGCTGTCCGCTGTCATCGGCTACCCTGCCATGTATATGTTCCAGCGTCTGTTTATTAACACGCTGGCAGAATCTAAAAAGTGTCAGGATTACCCCAGCGTGATCTCTGGCTATCTCGGTAAAAACTGGGGGATCTTCCTCGGCTTACTGTACTTCGTGATGTTGGTGATCTGGGTATTTGTATACTCTACCGCCATCACCAATGACAGTGCTTCCTTCTTACAAAGCTTCGGCGTAACTAAAACGCTGCTGTCAGAAAACCCCTTCTACGGTTTGGTACTGATCTGTCTGCTAGTTGCCTTGGCATCACGTGGTGAAAACATCCTATTTAAGATTTCTACCCTGATGGTGCTGACCAAACTCGGGGTAGTTGCCTTGCTAGGGACAATGATGATTGATAAGTGGGATGCAGCCAATATTGGTACTATCCCAGCTACTGGTGATTGGATTAAAGATGCCATTGTTATGCTGCCATTTACCCTGACCTCAATTCTGTTTATTCAGAGTTTAAGTCCAATGGTGATTTCTTATCGCAGCCGGGAGAAATCCATTGAAGTGGCCCGCTTTAAAGCTATGCGTGCCATGAATATCGCCTTCGGTATCTTGTTTGTTGTGGTGTTCTTCTACGCCGTATCCTTTACGCTGGCGATGGGGCATGAGCAGGCGGTAAAAGCTTCTGAAGAGAATATCTCCGCCCTGGCCATGGTTGCCCAAGGCGTACCAGGTAATACACTGAAACTCCTCAGTCTGACCCTGAATATCTTCGCGGTAATGACGGCTTACTTCGGTGTCTATCTGGGCTTCCGTGAGGCTTGCCAAGGTATCACCATGAACGTATTACGTCGTTTCCTGCCGGAAAACCGTATTAATGCCAAGCTGGTAGGTTACGGCATTATGATCTTCACTATCCTGCTGTCTTGGAGTGCCATTGTACTGAACGCACCGGTACTGAGCTTCACCTCCATTTGTAGCCCGATTTTCGGTCTGGTTGGCTGTCTGATCCCTGCTTACCTGGTATACCGCGTACCTATGCTGCACAAATATAAAGGTGCAGGCCTGTATATTATTATCGCTACCGGTCTGCTGCTGTGTATCTCACCATTCCTAGCGTTTAGCTAAACGAGTTAGCGCACAGCAGTATCAACGGCTGATCTGTGCGACACATAAACAAAACCCCCAGAATAAACCGGGGGTTTTTATTTATGTCATATAAAATTTATGCCGCAGGTGTCATGCGATGATACAGCCACAACCCAGATGCTTTCATCAGATAACCAAATACAGCGCCCACAATGAGCGCCGGGATCACCGCCTGCCAATGACCATTAGCGGCAAAAGTGGCACAACAACCGATAAAGGTGCCGGGAATAAAACTCAGCCAAGCTTTTTTCGCTTGAACACACATCATGGTCGCCACAATACCAGTGACGATATATCCCAGTACTGCCATATGCCCCATGTCTGTCAGCTTAATGATCACCATGGCCCAAAATACCCCGGATAAGTTAGTACAGATACTGATCCCTAGTCCTTTAAGCCCTTCTATTGGTGAGGCAAAATATGTGGTGCAACCTAAAAATCCAGCCCAAGTCAGCAGCCCAAAAATCACAGACAGCCACCCCCAGATACCGGACAATAATCCGGTGGTCAGTGCAATTGCCAGCAGAACAGACATGTTTTCCCCATCAGTGTTAAAATTTGCCGCCAGTCTAACGAAATAATTTGGCTTGCCAAGTGAAATTCATACAAGGCTAATCAAGCGCATCAATTCATCCCCCTACTCATGGGAAAAACTCGCCCATTTCTTTAACGCCATGGCACAAAAAAGAGGCGTTAAGCCTCTTTTTAATCTTGGTATCACTTACGCAAAGCGCCGAGACTTATTCCCAAATTGCTTCGCGAAAATGTTTACGACAGACCGACTCGTAACTTTCATTACCACCAATAGCCACCTGCTCACCTTCTTTGATTGGCTTGCCATTACCATCCAAACGCAGCACCATGTTAGCCTTGCGACCACAATGACAAATGGTTTTTAATTCAACCAGTTTGTCAGCCCAAGCTAACAAGTATTGGCTGCCGGAAAATAGCTCTCCCTGAAAATCCGTCCGTAAACCGTAACAAAGTACCGGGATATCCATTTTATCCACTACATAAGCCAACTGCTTAACCTGCTCTTTGCTGAGGAATTGACACTCATCCACCAGCACACAATGTAGCGGCTGCTGAGCCTGCACATCAGTAATCAACCGGTTCAAATCATCGGCGGCAGAAAATACCTGGGCATCAGATTCTATACCGATACGGGAGGCGACTTTACCCACGCCATATCTGTCATCAATCGAAGCCGTCATTACCAGGGTATTCATACCCCGTTCACGATAGTTATAAGAAGACTGCAGTAAAGAGGTGGATTTACCGGCGTTCATCGCCGAATAATAAAAATAAAGTTGCGCCAAAATACACACCCAAAGCCCAATAATATGTCGCTATTCTACCACTGCCCTAAGGGGGATAACATTAGGTTTACCTATTAATAGCCAGATAAAAAAAGCGCAGCCAAAGCTGCGCTAACTATAACTGTAACTGTGCGGTCGTGACAGTTGAAACAAGCCGCCCAGTAACCGGATTAAGCCCGGGCTTTAATTTTTAAATACATCACACTGAGAACAAATAAAATACTGCAGGTAATCAAGCCCGCGGCAACGGACTCGGTATAGCCCATTACTGTGTAACCAACCAAGCTAATCACCGCCACAATCAAGGCATAAGGTAACTGAGTCATCACATGGTCAATATGGTGACAGCCTGCGCCAGTGGAAGACAAAATCGTAGTATCAGAAATGGGGGAACAGTGATCGCCAAATACTGCACCAGACAAGACAGATGCGAGCATTGGCAGCATCATAGCACTGTGGCTGCCCATCGCCATATCAGCAGCAATCGGCAACATAATGCCAAATGTTCCCCAGCTGGTACCGGTAGCAAATGCCGTTAAGCCCGCCAAAATAAACATCACCGCAGGCAATAAAGCAAAGGGGATATTGCCAGAAGCCAGTGATGCCATAAATTTACCGGTTTCCATCTGACCAATCACCGCAGCGATCGTCCACGCAAACAGCAAAATCCAAATGGCCGGTAACATGGATTTCGCTCCGGTAGTGATGGCTTTAATAATCATGCTGAGTTCAACCTGCTGCTTAATGACCAGCACCAAAGTAACGGCCAAACCAATCAGGGCACCAAAAAACAGTGATGAACTCACATCGGTGTTTTCAAACGCTTTAATGATATTGAACCCATGACCCGCTTCGGCTAGCGCCGCCGCGCCACTGGAAATCATAAAATAGACAGTGGCCACCACCAAGGTGCCAATAGGCAGGAATAATCCCAGAATTTTACCGGTTTCAGCTTCAGGTAATTCTGCGCTAGCTCCAGGCGGATTTCCTTTTGACTCATCCCACAATTCTCCGCGCTGAGCATTTAATTCATGGGTGCGCATCGAGCCAACATCCAGACCAAATAACGCCACGCAAATCAGTAACAGCAACGCAAAAATGGCATAGAAGTTCATCGGGATCATTTCCAGAAACACACTTAAGTGCCCCTGATCAGAAAACCCATGGGTCGCTAAAATACCGCCAATCAGCGCAATAATATAAGCACCCCAACTAGAAACCGGAGAAATAACACAAACAGGCGCCGCAGTAGAATCAAGCAAATAAGCTAACTTTGCCCGTGAAATATAATAGCGATCAGTCAATGGGCGAGAAATGCTACCAACAACTAATGAATTAAAATAATCATCGATAAAAACAACACAGCCCAAGAAAATAGTCAGAATTTTCGCATCACGCTTATTACGGATATGCTGTCTTGCCCATTCAGCAAAGGCCCTGGCTGAGCCGCTCACAGTGATGAGCGCTGTGATAATTCCTAATAAAATCAAGAAGCCAAGGATATATAAATTCCAAGTATTTGCCGCACCCTCTTTCCAGAATAAATGTTCAACTTTGACAGATAAATAACTGGCAGTATGGGTAATAGAGAAATCAGTTAGCAATAAACTGCCAACTAAAATACCAAGACCAAGCGACAACAATACTCTTCGGGTAAATACCGCAAGCACAATAGCTACCACAGGTGGCAGCAAAGATAGAGCCGAATCGGCGTAACTTATAACGGTCATATTATTATATTTTCTTCGTGTTGAAATACGAATGGAGGCCGACTGAACTGGTGGGAATAAGAAGCCGCCGCGCAAGAATTGCACGGGGTTTATGAACACCTGTCCTATCAGTAGCGCTCCATAGCAACTGTTTCCCATCATCCTGACGGAGAATACTATGGCAGTGCTGCCCCTATTCGGAAACAGCCCCAGCAAAGGGTCTTGATCAACGCCTTACTTCGGCACCAAATCCTTTCCCGCCCCTCATTGGCATCACCCCAGGGAACGATACTGATATTTGATGCTCCTCTACTTCTAAGAACGCCTTTTCTAAGGCGTGTGTAACATCAAATCACAAGCGGCCGGGAAATAGCTAACCCCAAAACCGCTTATCGTGACCTAGTTCACAGATTTTATCAAGCCAGTCAGGGCAGGCACTGCATCAAATAGGTCAATGGTCAGACCATAATCAGCAACCTGAAAGATTGGTGCATCGGGATCTTTATTAATTGCAACAATCACTTTTGCATCTTTCATGCCAGCTAAATGTTGAATAGCACCTGAAATACCCACGGCGATATAAAGATCGGGCGCAACAATTTTTCCCGTCTGCCCAACCTGCAGATCATTAGGCACAAATCCAGCATCGACAGCAGCCCGAGACGCCCCAACCGCAGCCCCTAATTTATCTGCCAAGGTTTCAAGTAGTGCAAAATTTTCCCCACTACCCATTCCGCGGCCACCGGATACCACAATAGCGGCACTGCCTAACTCAGGCCGTTCAGATACCGTCAAAGTTTGGGAAACTAATTCGGTTTTAGCAGGATAAACGGTTTCTAACGATACAATTTCGGCTTGCCCTGTGCGACCTACCGCATCAAAGACACTACTGCGCACCGTAATGACTTTAATAGCATCTAAGCTTTTCACTTTTGCCAGTGCATTTCCGGCATAAATAGGTCGGACAAAGGTGTCAAAATCATCAATGGCGACAACATCTGAAAGCTGCGCGACATCCAATAACGCTGCGACGCGAGGAAGAATATCTTTGCCCTGACTACCCGCGCCAGCCAAGATATGAGTGTAATCAGTGCTGATATCCACTATCAGTTTGGCCATATTTTCAGCCAGTTGTGCGCCATATGCCGGGTTATCCGCTAATAGCACCCGAGTTACACCATCAAGGGTTGCAGCCTCAGTTGCTACTGACTGGCAGTCATTACCAGCCACTAGAATATGAATATCATCCCCAAGTTGTTTAGCTGCAGTGATAACCTTGGCGGTATCAGGTTTCAGTTGCTGGTTATCGTGCTCCGCAATGATTAATACTGTCATTTAAATCACCTTTGCTTCGTGCTCAAGTTTATCCACCAATGCAGCAACAGAATCCAACATAATCCCGGCCTGCCGTTCTGCCGGAGGCGTCACTGTCAATATTTCAATATGGGACTTCAAGGTGACACCCAGTTCATCCGGGCTAACCACAGTTAACGGTTTGCGTTTGGATTTCATGATATCGGGCAGTTTGGCATAACGGGGCTCATTCAAGCGAAGATCAGCTGTCACAACCGCAGGCAGAGGCATCTTAAGGGTCTGCAACCCACCATCAATTTCCCGTTGGGCAGTTAAGGTATCACCATAAACTAAGAGATTGGATGCAAACGTCGCTTGGGGTGCATCCATCAGTGCCGCCAACATCTGTCCGGTCTGATTGTTATCACCATCGATTGATTGTTTGCCAAGAATGACTAACCCAGCCTGTTCGCTATCCCAAACTGCTTTGATTAATTTCGCGATAGATAAAGGCACTAAATTAGCAGCGGCCTCGACCAGAATTGCTCGGTCAGCACCAAGAGCCAATGCTGTACGTAATTGCTCTTGAGCCGCTTTATCGCCCACAGTCACAACCACTACTTCAGAAGCAATCCCCGCCTCTTTCAGTCGAACCGCTTCCTCTACTGCTATTTCACAAAAAGGGTTCAATGCCATTTTTAAATTCGCAGTATCCACATCAGAATGATCGGATTTAGCTCGAACTTTGACATTGGCATCAACAACTCGTTTCACCGGCACCAATATTTTCATGTGCATTTCCTACTATGTGATTCAGGCAAAACGCCCGATAACGCGGGCGTCAAGTCACGAGAATGTTACTTACTGTTAACGTTTACGTCAACTAGAACCAAGATTTCTCCGGTTATATTATTCCTAAATTATCCCGGTGAAAATCAACCGTCATAATAATGCGTTTAAATATGCTCAGTGCCATTGGCATAAAAATGAACAAATTTTGTATTCAGGGAACTTTTTGACACAAAAAAAATATTAATATTTGTAAAAAATAGCCTCTGAAGAGAATTTTTTATTTGCTTCAATGGATATTAGTTTCTATTATTTATCCAGACGTATATCGTAAGATTGTTTTAAATTAACTTGGAACGAAAATAGTTATGAGCGAATTCCTCGAAGTATTGACTCACGCCCGTCGTTTTAAAGCGGCTGTAAAAGAACTGTCTCTGGAAGAACTGCGTGATTTAGCAGCGAAGCTGGAAAAAATCATTGAAGAGCGTGAAGCTGTAGTTGAAGAAGAAGAGGCTGTTATGGCCGAGCGTATTGCTAAAATCGAAGAAATTCGTAAGCAAATGGCTGAAGTAGGTTTATCACTGGATGATTTAGGTGTTGCTGGTGCTGCAAAAGCAGCTCCTAAAAAGCGCGCTCCTCGTCCAGCTAAATATCAAATTGAAGTTAATGGTGAAACTGTTACTTGGACTGGTCAAGGCCGTATGCCAAAAGTATTCAAGCATGAATTGGATCAAGGCCGTTCAATGGACGATTTCCTGATCTAATAGCTGAAACCACTTTCGTTTCAAAAAAAGCCCATAGTTAATATCTATGGGCTTTTTCTTTTTAAATATACAAGTCACAGTTTTAACTTGGTTTTTACATTTTATTTGATTAATATTTAGGCATATTAAAGGCCGTGAAAACAGTGCACTCTATATGCTTAATCCCTTAATATCCTCGCTATCACCTGCGTTCTGCTTTATTTGTTCATCCGTGATGGCTTCCGAACCACTCCAGCGCGATACCCATCCCGATACTGCAATAGCAATCACAGGTGCAACATTAGTTGTTGCCCCAGGAAAAGAAATTCACAATGCGGGGTTATTAATTCAGGGAAACAAGATTAAAGCTATTCTGGATAAAGAAAAACTGCCTAGCTCAGCCAAAGTAATCAATCTAAATGGCTACACCTTATACCCAGGTTTTATAGATCCTTTTACTGACTATGGTATCAAGTTTACCGCAGAAGAATTTACCGTAGAGAAACCCGTTTATGAATATCCTCGTACCGGAGCAAAAGCTAAAAACACTGCCATACATGCGGAAAAAATTGGGTTAATTTCGCAAACAAAGATAACAAAACAGCAAAAAAATGGTTATCAAATGGCTTTACCTCGGTACAAAGTAGTAGGCTCAATGGCATATTTCGAGGTCGAGGTGTTACATTATCATTAGCCGATTTACCATCGAATCAAATCATATACAAAAGTCACACTCAGCATTTTATCTCATTCCATAAAGGCGATTCTGTTATGGAATATCCCCGCTCTTTGATGGGCAGTATGGCATTAATCAGACAAACGATTGCAGATGTCCGTTGGTATCAAAGCAATAAAAATAAAAAAAACTTTAACTTAGTGTCAGAAAAACCTGTGATGGATCAAGCGCTGACTAACTTAATCAATCCCAATCAGCACTATTTATTCGCCACAGATAATCTTAATGATCAATTAAGGGCAGGACATTTACTAAATGAATTGCAATTATCGGGAGCACTCTTAGGTAACGGTAGAGAATATGCCAGAATATCTGAACTAAAAAAATTGCAACATCCTGTTATTATTCCTTTAAATTACCCTAAAGCACCCAATGTCAGTGATTCAGCCAATGAAAATGCCCTTTCTTTGGCCAAAATGAGACATTGGGAGCGCGCGCCAGGCAACGCTGCCAGTCTATCTGCTGCAGGGATACCTTTTGCATTAACACTGCATGATATTGACGCAAAGCAATTTATTCCCCGGTTACGCCAGGCCATTTCCCATGGTTTAGCCAAAGATACGGCCCTAGCGGCACTCACGACAGAAGCGGCAAAAATTGCTGGCATTAGTGATATAGCAGGCCAACTTAAACCCGGCATGATGGCAGATTTTATCGTGGTAAAAGGCGATATTTTTACCAATGGTCAAATTCACCAAGTATGGCTTCAAGGTAATCAACACGAACTGATCCCGTCTGTCATCACCAATAAAACCGGCATTACCAACTTATGCTTCCTAACGGGAAAGCTGTGTTTCTCCGTTTGGAAACCAATAAACAGCGTAGCGAAATCAGCTCGACACTCACATTCCACAATACCGACACTCAAACGCCGCAGTCACCAAGGCCTATTAAGGTCACATAGCAAACTGTTAGTGGCGATAAATTCAGTTTCAGTGCCCCATTAGCAACACCAGCTTATCCCGGGATAAGCCGCTTTACACTCTGGTTTGATCATCACAATCACAGCTTACATGGTCAGATGATCACAAGTCATGGCACTAAAGCAGGCATTACCGCTAAACGGCTCTCCCACAGTGCCCATAAAAACATCCCTGACACCCCAACCAAAATATCAAACTTTGAACCTGTATATGCTGGACGCCTTACCCAGCCTAACGTGGCCTTTGGCCGCCAGTCTCTACCCATGCAGCAACAACTACATATCCGTAATGCCACCGTCTGGACTAGCAGTACGAAAGGAATTCTGCCCAATACGGATGTCATTATTGAACAAGGAAAAATTACGCAAATAGGCCAGCAACTCAGAACCCCGACCGGCTTTGTACAAATTGATGCCAAGGGGCAACACCTCACCCCAGGTTTCATTGACGAGCATAGCCATATCGCAATCAATGGTGGCGTTAATGAAGGCTCTGATGCCATCAGTGCCGAAGTGAAAATCGGCGATGTGATTAACCCAGATGATATCGCCATTTACCGCTCATTAGCGGGCGGCGTGACCACAGCGCAATTACTGCATGGCAGTGCGAACCCTATCGGGGGACAAGCACAGCTAATCAAACTACGTTGGGGAGAAAACGCCTCCGGGCTCAAATTTGCCAACGCACCGGGGACAATCAAATTTGCCCTAGGTGAAAATGTCAAACAGAGTAATTGGGGAGATAAATACACTCGGCGCTTTCCACAAACCCGAATGGGTGTTGAAGCCACCTTCCGCCATGCCTTTACCCAAGCTCAGGACTATCTTCAGCGCTGGCAAACATACCAAACGCTGTCCCCACAACAGCAACAATTCCAGGCTAGCCCTAAACTGAATTACCGGCTACAGGCACTGGGCGAAATCTTGCAGAACCAGCGCGATATCCATATTCACTCATACGTGCAATCTGAAATTTTGATGTTTTTAAAACTGGCGCAATCATTCAATATCCAAGTCAGTACCTTCACCCATGTACTGGAAGGCTATAAGGTAGCGCAAGAGTTGGCCGCCCATGGGGCTGGCGCATCGACCTTTTCAGATTGGTGGGCTTACAAATTTGAAGTATACGATGCCATTCCACAAAACACCTGCCTCATGCAGCGACATGGCGTGCTCACCAGCATCAACTCTGATGATGACGAAATGCAGCGGCGCCTAAATCAGGAAGCCGCAAAATCCATGATGTATTGTGATATGTCGCCGCAAGATGCATTGGCGATGATCACTATCAATCCGGCCAAGCAACTGGGTATCGAGGCGCAGGTTGGCTCTATCGAAATCGGCAAACAAGCGGACTTAGTGCTGTGGGATCAATCTCCCCTGTCGGTTTATAGCAAAACCCTCTCTGTCTGGGTCGATGGCCGGCAGTATTTTGATCGCAAGGCAAACCAACAAGAAACAATGGCTCTGATAAAAGAACGGCAAGCACTGATCCAAAAAATCCTGGCCAGCCCGCAAAACCGCCGAGATGGAGAAACAGATAACCGACCAACAGAGCCTCGTTGGCAATGTGATACCCATTATGATGCTTGGCATTAATGACTGGAGACACCCGCAATGACCCGATTACTCTGCCAACTCTTTCTATTGCTTATATCCCCGGTGGCCCTGGCACACGACATGATCCCTGCGCCTGCGCAACAACAGGCTATTTTATTGAAAAATGCTACTGTGCACACAGTAATCGCAGGGACGAAATTCGACACCGACGTGTTGCTCATTAACGGAGTAATAGATCAGGTCGGCCGCAATTTGCAGCACCGCAATGCCATCGTCCATGATTTAAGCGGCAAACAGCTCTATCCTGGTTTAATTGCACTGAATACCACATTGGGGCTGAACGAAATTGAAATGGTGCGCGCAACAGTAGATAAAGCAGAAACCGGGCGGCATAATCCAGACCTCGTTGCAGCAACGGCCTTCAATCCAGACTCTGAGCTTATTCCAACCGTGAGAGTTAATGGCATCAGCCATGCGCAAATCACCCCGAGGGGAAAAGGACTGACCGGACAATCCATTTTAGTGAATCTCGATAGCTGGACTATTGATGATGCCATTGTGGCAACACCAACCGCCTTGCATTTAGTCTGGCCCGATAATCCGAAACCTCATCGGCATAAGACGGAGAAAAAGGCGGTTGCGAGTCAACAGCAGCAAGTGGATGACATTATCCAGACCTTTATCCAAGCCAGACATTTCAATCAAGCGGGTAAAATAACAGCCACCGAGCCGCAAACTTTACGCTGGCAAGCGATGGCGGGGTTATTTGATGGCAGCGCTAAACTCTTTATCCACGCCGATAGTAAGCAGCAATTAGAGCAGATTATTCAGTTTGCTAAACAGTTTGAACTCGGCCCGGTGATCGTCGGTGGCTATGACGCTTGGCAAATGGCAGCAGCGCTCAAGCGTATCAAGGCCACAATTATCTATCCCCATGTATTTAGCCTGCCACGACGGGATGATGAACCGATTGATTTGCCCTTTTCTATCCCGGCAAAACTGGCCGCAGCCAAGCTTCCGTTTGCCCTCGCCCAACCAGAAGATTGGAACAGTCGCAATTTGCCTTTTACCGGTGGGCAAAGTATCGCTTATGGCCTGAGTTATCAAGCGGCGCTCAAGGCCCTTACCTTAACCCCGGCGCAATTACTTGGCATCAATGACATGGGAGCCATCGCCCCGGGTTATCGGGCATCTTTAGTAGTCAGTGAAGGAGATTTGTTCGATCCGTTAACCAACAGGGTCACAGCCTTGTTTATCGATGGCCGGCAAGTGGATTTGAATAATCGCCACAGACAGCTTTATCAAAAGTACCTGAAGCGATAGAATTTCAAACACAATTATCTTCAGCGGCGCAATTTGTTTTGCGCCGTGTTCAATGTAAGACCGGTGCTTATGAATGCTTTTCCTCTAAAAGTCGGGAGCCTTATCCTGACAATGTTGCTTAGCAGCATGTTATCCGGCTGCGCCAGTCACTACAGTGTCAATACCAATCTTAACCTTGACAATGTGGCCGATTACTTTAAAGCAGGCCAAGTACTGCTAGTACAAAAAAATCAGGACCCACCACGACCTTTTAATCCACTGGGGTTGGTTGATGGCGAATCTTGCCAAGTCTATGCAGATAATCCACCAGCCTCACTGAGTGACGCCCGAACCCGTTTACGACTCGCTGCCGCCAACAAAGGCGGTAATGCTGTTATCTTAAATAACTGCGTGACTTATCAAGATCCTGAGGGTGGCTGTCTGACCCGTGCCGTCTGCATTGGCCAAGCCATCGTCATGCAAGCTAATTAATACCAATCTGCTTCGCGCCCCTGTATGCGGCAAATCGCGACAGGGGCTGATTCTTTTTCTTTGACCAACAAGATCTAATCCATGAGTTTTTCCAGCCAAATCCAAGCAGTCGCGCTCTGCCGCACTCCTTATAAACAGAAATTCGGTATTCCAAGACAGCCCGGACTGGCCGATGCCAGGGGTTATGTTGAGCTAACCCCAGAATTTAACCATATGGATGCCGTGCGTGGCCTGACACAATATAGCCATATTTGGCTATTGTTCTGTTTCCATGAAAATCTGGCCCAGGGCTGGAAAACCACTGTGCGTCCACCTCGGCTAGGCGGGAATGAAAAACTGGGCGTATTTGCCACACGCTCCACATTCCGTCCCAACGGGATTGGACAAAGCGTGGTAAGGCTTCATGGCATTGTGAAGCGCAAAGGCAAAGTCTGTCTGGAAATTTCAGGTATGGATCTGCTTGATGGCACGCCAATTATTGATATCAAACCCTATATTCCATTTTCAGATGCTATCGCAGATGCCCAAGGCGGCATGGCCCACGAAGCCCCTGAGCTAATTGATGTACAATTTAGCCCTCAAGCTGTGGCACAAATCGCTCACTTTAGTGCCAGAGAGCAAAGCCCCGATCTGGAATCATTGATCCGTACCGTACTGGCGCAAGACCCACGCCCCGCGTATAAAAAAGCCAAGCAAGATCCCAAGCTCTATCAGGTTGCCCTGTATGATCTGGATATTTTCTGGCGTATTGATGACGGTAAAGCTCAGGTTATTGAACTTAAAAAAGTGAACTAAAACCAGTGAGCTAATATCTGCGTTTTCTCTATATGGCACCCTCTCTAATTTCTTATATTAGATAGGGTGTTTGATATAGAGATAGCGCCAAAATGATCAAACTGATAACTGACGCATTAAGCAAACATGCAACGCGGCTCCAAACGCTATATCACCAATATACTAAACGGTGAGAATTCACCCTTTCAGCCCCCCGATTCAGTCACATCTTTGTTTTACCGGTTATCACCCTCGCGCCATATACCTAAGGTCATTATTGCCGCAAGTAAAAACAGCTTTACAGGTGGGTATCGTTATCAGCACCGCGCTTAGCAGTATAATTTAGGCCGTAATCGACAGGACAAGGAGATCGAAAATGGCATCAGGTTGGGCAAAAGATGGTGCGGTACAAGAGCAGATAGATTCAGATATTGATGATGCCGTACTGCAGGCTCGTTCAAGATTGCCTCAGGGGGAGAGTTTAAGCCATTGCCTAGAATGCGATGAGCCTATTCCGGTGGCTAGACAGCTAGCCATTGGTGGAGTCAAACTCTGTGTTGCTTGTCAGCAGGAGGCGGATCAACATCAAATGCGCCACGCGCTGATGAATCGGCGCGGCAGCAAAGACAGCCAATTGCGCTAATTGGATACTTCATCTCACCCACCTAACATTTACCCCGCGGATCCCGGCAGGTAAAATAACGGCTTTGTGTCCCCCATAAAATTACCCCCCATGTCACCGGATTACCGAACACAGCATAAAAAACGTCTCTCTTGGATGCCCTGGTTATATTTTTCCCTAAAAGAAAAACACTTAACGTGGGCTCTACCCTGGCAGGAAGCTATTCAGGCAGAGTTTAGTCAATTAGAAACGGTTTCATTTGGCCAGCGTTGTTTTATTGCCCCGGAAACGGAATTGTTTGCTGAGCCGGGGCGGGATATTCATATCGGTGATCAGTGCATGATTGCTGCAGGTTGTTTTCTGCATGGCCCCATTACATTGGGTAATGAAGTGGCTATCAATCACAATTGTTCTTTAGATGGCGGCAGCAAAGGCATTGTTATCGGCGATCAAAGCCGAATTGCCAATAATGTCACTATCTATGCCTTTAACCATGGTATGGCGCCTAACCACCCTATTTATAAACAAAAATCACAGTCAAAAGGGGTGATTATTGGTAAGGATGTTTGGATTGGAGCACAGGCAGGGATTGTTGATGGTGTCAAAGTGGGCGATCACGCCGTGATTGGCATGGGCGCTATCGTCACCAAAGATGTTCCTGATTGGGCCATAGTAGCGGGCAACCCGGCCAAAATTATTGGTGATCGACGCCAAAAACCTGAACTTGCCCTATTTCAGGCAGGATAAAGATGTTCCACCACAGGTGACAAGTGTCAGCCAAGTGATAAAATGGCGCCCATTCAATTTCATTTTTGGACTTTACGGTAATGCGAGTCAGCAAATACCTGCTATCAACACAGAAAGAAACCCCTGCCAACGCAGAAGTTGTCAGCCACCAGCTTATGCTGCGTGCCGGCATGATCCGCCGCAACGCTTCAGGCCTATACAGCTACCTGCCGACAGGTCTGCGGGTACTGCGCAAAGTAGAAGCCATTGTGCGCGAAGAAATGAACAAAGCCGGTGCCTGCGAAATCCTGATGCCAATGGTACAGCCAGGTGATCTGTGGGTAGAAACCGGCCGTTGGGACAAATTTGGCCCTGAACTGCTGCGTTTTACCGATCGCAACAACCGTGATTTCGTACTGGGTCCAACCCACGAAGAAGTGATTACTGATTTGGTTCGTAAAGAAGTTAGCTCTTACAAGCAGCTGCCACTGAACCTGTATCAAATTCAGACCAAATTCCGTGATGAAGTTCGTCCTCGCTTCGGTGTGATGCGCTCTCGCGAATTCCTGATGAAAGATGCTTACTCTTTCCATCTGGATCAGGAAACCCTGAACGAAACTTATCACGCCATGTACGATGCTTACTGCAACATCATGAACCGTATGGGTCTGGCTTTCCGCCCTGTACTGGCCGACACTGGCTCTATCGGTGGCTCTCTGTCACACGAGTTCCACGTACTGGCTGGCAGCGGCGAAGATTTAATTGCTTATTCTACTGGCAGTGATTACGCCGCCAACATTGAAAAAGCCGAAGCGCCACTACCGACTGAAACCCGTCAGGCAGCAACAGAAGAAATACGTAAAGTTGATACGCCAAATGCTAAAACCATCGCTGAATTGGTTGAGCAATTTGGTCTGGATATCAAGAAAACTGCCAAAACTCTGATTGTTCGTGGTGCCACTGAAGAAGCTCCACTGGTTGCCTTGGTTGTCCGTGGCGATCACGAGCTGAACGAAGTCAAAGCTGATAAGCTGGAACTGGTTGCCGCACCACTGGAATTTGCTTCTGAAGACGAAATCCGCGCTGTACTGGGTGCAGGTACTGGCTCTCTGGGCCCTGTTGGTCTGAATATTCCAGTATTTATCGATCACAGCGTTGCCGTAATGAGTGATTTTGTGGTTGGTGCCAATGAAGATGATAAGCACCTGTTTGGCGTAAACTGGGAGCGTGATCTGCCACTGGCTCAAGCCGCTGATATTCGTAACGTAGTGGAAGGTGAAACCACACCTGATGGCAAAGGCACCTATGCTTTTGCTCGCGGGATTGAAGTGGGTCATATCTTCCAGTTAGGCACAGCTTATTCCAAAGCCATGAATGCCACTGTTCTGGATGAAAACGGCAAAGCACAAACTCTGATCATGGGCTGTTATGGTGTGGGTGTTAGCCGTATCGTAGCCGCTGCAATTGAGCAAAACCACGATGACCGCGGTATTATCTGGCCAGCCGCTATTGCGCCATTCCAAGTGGGTATTCTGCCAATGAATATGCACAAGTCTCACCGCGTCACTGAAATTGCAGAGAAGCTGTATGCCGATCTGACCGCCGCCGGTGTAGAAGTGCTGTTTGATGATCGTAAAGAGCGTCCAGGCGTGATGTTTGCTGATATGGAACTGATTGGTCTGCCACACACTATCGTTATCGGTGACCGTAATATCGATGCTGGCGTATTTGAATACAAAAACCGCCGCACCGGTGAAAAGCAGGAAGTGCCTTTCGATCAGATTGTTGACTTTATCAAAGCCAATATTCAAGCCTAAGTGAAACTAAGTTGCGTTTCACTATTCAGCCTTACCCTTAGTCATTGATAGGGTGAGGCTGACAACATAAAAAAATCCGATGGCCCGCCATCGGATTTTTGTTTTCACAAACATTTTCAACACACTTCGTTAGCCAAGATATGTCTATAAAGCGTATCACGGCGCAGTCAAATTTATACCGCGTCTTCGTTTTCTTCCCCAGTACGAATACGGATCACCCGCTCAATATCGGTGACAAAAATTTTACCATCACCAATTTTGCCGGTTCTGGCAGTATCAACTATCACTTCTAGCGCCTGCTCCAGTAATTCATCCTGAATAACCAACTCAATTTTTACTTTAGGTAAAAAGTCCACCATATATTCAGCCCCACGGTATAGCTCCGTATGCCCTTTTTGACGGCCAAATCCTTTTACCTCAGAGACGGTCATGCCTGTGATACCAATTTCGGCTAGTGACTCACGCACATCATCCAACTTAAATGGCTTGATAATGGCCTCGACCTTCTTCATCAATTACTCCTCAACACAGACAGTCTATTTATAGGGATACCGGCATAAAGCTTATCACGATGATAACTTTTTATAGAAAAATTTCGCAGTGTTACGGGGGAATGAAGCTGAACTAAACTTAAAAATATTCGCCTACCGGGCAAGCACAATCCTCAAGGATGAGCGCATGACACACGCTACAGGTTTCTCCCTCGTGGAGCTGATTATTACCCTGCTGATCGCCGCTATTTTACTGGGGGTGGGCGTTCCCAGCCTGGCCGACAGTTACCGCCATTTTCGCGCCGACAGCAATATACAAAAAATTCAGCAGCATCTGTTATTTGCCCGCAGCCATGCCATTAGTTATGGTGCCCGTATTACCGTTTGTCCTTTGAACAATAACCTCTGTATCAATCAATGGCAGCAAGGGTTAACTGTTTTTATCGATAATGGCGAATATGGCAAATTCGAGACCGATGATAAAATACTATTCCAGCTTGAGGCCTTTCATCATGAAGATACTGTCAGCTATAGTCGCAGTGCGATCCGCTTTTTACCAACCGGACTCGCATCAGGAACCAATGGCACCTTGAGATACTGCCCCGGCAGTGCCGATAGCCCTTATTCACGTGCAGTGATTATCAGTAATGCTGGCAGAATACGCCTATCACAAGACAAAGAGATAGCCTGCCAATAACACCCTAGGGTCTATATCACAAAGCTGTTTTTAGTATAATTCAACCATATTTCAGCTGAAATTTTATGCGGTAAGGATACCAATGTCGTTTCGTCAATCCGGGCTAACCCTAGTCGAGCTGGCTGTTATAACGGCCATTATTTTAATTCTGTTAGCCGTCACCCTCCCCTCAATGCAGTCAAACCAAGCACAAAGCAGAATCGATGCGGCAGCATCCCAACTGCACCAAGCCATCAGCTTGGCCCGTAATCAGGCCATGAGTTACCACAGCAGAGTAACTTTGTGCCCTTTATCTGGCAGCCTTTGTGGCAAAGATTGGCACAATACTGCTACGATTTTTACCGACAATGGTGTTATCCATAAGCTGGATAGTGCGGGCAGCAGAGCGGACACTATTATTCAACACATCACAACTTTTGATGTTAAAGACCGACTGATTTTCCCAGCAGCAATTAGCTTTAATGCTCAAGGTAAACCCTTGGGACAAAGCGGTGATACTACCTTTACTCTTTGCGCCCCGCAAAGCAACTATGCCGCCACTATTACCATTACATCTGGTGGAACCATTAATCCGCCTATCCAGCAAAGTGCCTGCCCAGCAGGATAAATAACAGAGTTCAACGACGAGATTACCAACAGGCCGGTTTATTTTTTGTCCCTGTCGCACTGAGAGTCAAGGGTGAGCACTGGGCATCTCGGCCAGCCTGAGCCCCGGTCGCTGTTGCAGTAATGGTATAGCCGGCTCCCGAAGCCACAGCATCAATGGTGTAATTACCCTGCTCAGGAATAAAGGGATCGGCTGCTAATCCTAACAATGTCATATTACTGCTATATTGCCGGTTATCTAAATAATACTGCTCCTGCAGATTCGCTATCTTCATCATAGCGGCTAATGCGTCAGCTCGGGCCGCCCGGGCAACATAGCTTTGGTATGACGGATAAGCGATAGATGCCAAAATCCCGATAATCACCACAACAATCATCAGCTCTATCAGAGTAAAACCTCGCTGGCAGCGCGACATGTTCACCTCAGCCATGGGATAACATCCTTATCTATTCAGCAATATGATAAAAAATACGGTTTGCCCTTAATCCACCGCCGACACATTTAGTGTCACCGGGCGGGCAGCCGGATGGCGGGGTGACAGGAGTCATGTGATTAGCCGCATTACCAATACCAATCAAATACATATAACTGGGATCTGTACCATTTGGCGGAACGACTAATTGTGGCGTATCCGGCACTCGTTCACCAAGCTCCAGATATTCTTGGGTATAGCTACGTGTACCTCTATGTAAATCAAACGCATACATTCGCCCCTGTCCGGCAACTAAACAGGAATTAGCTGCTGATGTATCACCTGGAACATAAGAGGTAAAATATACCCGTCCTTGGATAATAGCCGCACTAGCAAGGCTTTTTTCCCCCTTGGCACCAAGTTGGTAATACCAGCCACGCTGCTGGCCAAACGTAATATTGTCAGTTTCACTATCAGGTGAATTAGCCGTGATATCGTATAACGTCCCTTGTGTCAGAGGCGTGGGGCGATCAGCGCTGGAATATGAGCGTGTCACAACATTCCTATCCTGCAGTAAATACAACTTATCCTGCCTGAGTTTGTCTGTCGGGTGAGGTCGATGTCCGCTGGCAATAGCAACCGCATCATAGGGGATATTTTGATACGCCTTGGTGGTACTGCCATCACTGTGCTCAGTAATACTGATGTTACTAAACATGGTCTGAGCCACTACCGGCTCGGCAAAAAAACGTCTATCCGTCTGCTGAGTATCACCACCAAGCGCCGCAAATTTATAAGCGGTCCAAGGGATATCACGGCTATCAGGATCGGCCCCCGGCAAATCTATCCGCCACACGTTTCCGCCTGTATCAGTGGCATAGATGCGATCGATTAGTCTGTCGTTATTACTGTCTAAAATGGCAACGGCATTGGGGATACTGTCACTGATTTGCGGCAATTGTGTTGCCTTAGTACCGCCATCAGGATCAAACTTGTGCACTAGCACCCCGGTTTCAGCATCGACAATAAAGACGCCGCGCCCCTTACTATCAACAGCGCCCACTTCAGCGCCATCTTTAGTCGCTGGCACATATCCCGCGCCAAAAATCAGTACAGGTTTGGCCGATGCCGCATCAGTATTACCGACCGGCCATCCGGGGATCCGGGTAATCACAGGTTCAGCCCAACTTTGGCCCATCTCAGCCATTCCCAGTGAATCAGCACCAATACGCCACATAAACTTAGGGTGATCGGGCTGGGTAATATCCAGTGCATAATAAGCGCTCCCTCCCCTGCGCATCCCCACAAAAACCCAGGCTTTTTTGACCTGTTGCGCTGTGGTTTCCACATACGCAATTGGTGAGCTATCTATCCCGTATACCGAATGCACCCCGGTTGGCACATTCGCTTTTAACTCGGTTAAATTAGGCAATAACTCATAAGGCAAAAAGGCCCAAGATTCTGACACCGTGTTACCAGCATCCTTAAACATATGTAACTGACCATGGTTAGTCCCCATCAACACTCGAATATCCGGGGATTGCACTGTACCTAGGTTGACTGCTAAAGGTTTTGAATGGAGCGGATCGCCAATAATGTCCCAGCGTGGATCTGTTGTACTGCCATCAGCGTCATCATCATCAACATCGATGCCTTTTGCCCAATCAAATAACCCTGCTAACTGGGTTTTATCGACCCGCATATGTTCAGCTAACCGCGTTTCATTTCCAGCCCGGGCAATTGCATTTGCAACTGAAAAAACAGCGAGATCCGCGCCATTTCCAGCGAAATCACTCAGCACCTTTCGTGACGACGTTTGCCGCAGCATTTCTGACACGCCACCAATAGTGACATCATTGCCATCCCCCCCATCACTGGCAGAAGCACAGACAGCATCAGCTGTCCAATAAGAGCAAGCTGAAGAAGATAAATTACCATCGATGCCAATCGTATCTTTATTCTTTTTATCTCTGATATCCCCGCTGCCTGTCACCTTGAATTTTTTCAAATTTCCCATCCAGCGAGGCCCTTTATTAGGCAAAAACATGGCGTAATAAACTGCATCAAAAGTCTGAGTGCGATCAAAATTATTGCTGGCAATAGAGGGGGAGGTAAAACTGGCATTGACTTCAAGAATTTGACTGAAGACCTGTTGCAAAGCTGACTGTAACTGCGCTGCATCACTGGCAGCGAAATATTGTCCACCGCCCCGCTTAGCTGCAGCACTCAATACAGGTGCAGCATCTTTAGCCCCCGCACTGAAGCCAATAGTGAAAGTTTTTACTGTCTGTTTATCCGGCAAGTTGCTGTTAACATCATGCTTAAACATCCACTCGGCTAAATTTGGTAAATAACTTTTATAGGATTGTGTTTCTGTATCGCCATCATCTTCAACGATGATATCCCATTCAAACACTCTATCATCGACACCTGGTAAATTTAAAACTTTGCTATTGGCATTTTTATCTTCTGTTGGTACTCCATCAGTAATATAAATAACAAAGGCTTGATTCTGGCATGCCTTGAAAGGAGAGAGATATTTTTTATTATTCTCAATAGTTGTATCTCTTGGGGGACGATTAGCTTTGTAATCATATCCACTAGGTTTTTTATCTTTATCGCCATAAATTAAGTCACTACCAGAAAAATATTGCTTGGCTTCATAGAGTGTTTCACATAATGGCGTATTTGTCTTAGGGTCTAAATTATTAATAGTCTGAAGTAGATTCGCCTTATTATCATCCGTCATTTGCTTGATTCCAGAGATAATCCGCCCGCCATGAGAAGAGTCTCCAGGATAATTTATATTAAAAACTGCGACACCAAAATCCACCGTTGGCGTAGTAATAACGGTATTGCTGATCACCTGTTTAGCAATCTGCAACCGCGTTTGCTCAACGCTCTCCTTCGGCCCATGGTACCAACGTAAATAATTATCCGTGTATAACGTGAGCGATTGACCTGTGCCAAACCCAGTTTGCTTTGCGGCTTCCACCGCGGCATCTATTTCATTCTGCGTGCTGGAGTTATCAATAAGATTGTAAGGACGTGGATTTTGTTTATCACCCAAGCCATCAACTGGAAACCCTGTTGGCTGCCCCGGCGCATTTTGCCAATATTTATTAACAATATCGTTAAAGCAATCTATCGTTTGGATATCCGCCCCACTGTTATCTGGCACTTCTAACCAAGCACCATTTTGCCCTTTAAAACGATACTCCCGAAAAAAACCAGTAAAAAAACCATAGGTTTTTAAATAATGTTTTGCCGTCTCACAGCCATTAATATCATTTAAAAATCGACGAGCTTCTGATGAGGAATCCGGTACCGGCATTGAGGTATTATCCACTCCACCTTTGGTGAAATAAATCATACGTTTTTGAAATGCGTTTGTGCCTCCTACCGCAGGGTACTCAATAGTAGGATCATAACCAGATTCGGCCCCGGTTTCCCGTTCTTTCATACTGCCAGAATTATCAAAGATAATTAGCACCTGGGGGCGAGCCCCCGCTCGAGCGGATGACTCAAAGACATACAACTCTGTATCATCAGCATAGGTATTGCCTATCAGCATCACACTGGCTGACAGTAACCATGCGGTTAATTTCTTTATCAACATAATCAACTTCCTGTCAAAACCTGCTGTTCAACGCCCGTGACCACTGTTAATCGGCCCATATCCTCCCGACCAAATACAGCTTCACTGCTGATTTCTACCCGGCGACAGCTGATCAAATTAGCGCTGCTGGCATCAGCACTGCGCTGACAATTAACATCATCACCAGCCAATGGGGTGAGCGTATTAGTCACATTAAACTGATTATCAGCAATCGTATGGGTCGCCGTAATATTGGCTAACTTACTGCCTTGCTGAGCATTCACAACTTTACTCTGCGCGCCTTGGGCTGCTGCTAACGCCTGTACCCGCTCAGAACCAGCCCCCGCCATTCGTAGAGACTGACCTGAGTTAACCGCCAATGCGACACCGATAACTGTCATCATTAACAGCACGATTAAGGCAAAAAACAGTACCATTCCCTGCTGTCCTTGCAGGTTTTTCATGATTAATTCCTCATCAGTACAGGGTTTTCCAGCACTATGGTGCCGCTCACTACTTTACGGCGGTAATGATCCTTTTTCGCCGCAATCTGTTTATCTCCAAGTTGATAAACACTGTTATTCGTAAAGGCAGGATCCGGCTCTAACGCCCGAATGAGCAGAAATACCCTTAACGCCACCAGACGTTGGAATAATTCATTATCCCACATTAGGGTTGTCACATTTTGAGATGGCATAAAACTGTCTGCGGTATCATCCCCATCACTATCAAAGCCATACAAGATCTGCATATCTTCAACCCCGGAAACCAACTGCTCATCATTGGTCATGCCATTCGCCGTTAAGGTTTTACGCCTAAGAGTGGGAATACCATCACTGTCATTCCTAAGGTAATAAACATGGTGTTGATATTCCCAATAACGACCATTGACCATAGCCGGCAAAGGTTGATCACCCGTAAAAAATACCGCTTCATTGGCAGTGGTACCAAGATAATAGCGATTTGCCTCTAGCGCCCCGGTAACCTCGGGCCCCAGCAGCCGTTTAATTTGCAGAACATCAGAATCAGGGATCACGTTGGTGAGGCATTTAAGCGCAATGCTATCCCCCTGTTGATACCCCCACAGTCGACGAAAGTGGGCAGCTGAAGTGTTGGGCAAAGAAGCATTATTCAGCCCATCACCGACACAGTCATTTGTTGTTAATAGCTTCAATATGCGGGTATTTTGTCCGGGAATTAATTCAGTCCCAGTGATATCGCCAAAGAACCCTAACTGACTCAAATCAGGTTCCATCAGTGCTAACGCAATCCGACCATTTTCCTGCAGTTGATTGAATTGACTGGTTGTAGTGACATTGCCGGCAGACATGCTGAACATGGAAAACACACCCAGCGTCAAAAATAAGCCAATCACCATAGCAACCATCAGCTCGACCAGCGACAATCCCTGCTCTTTCGCTAACTGCTGATACATAACACATCATCCTTAATTCTACTGGATCACCGTTTCCAGCAAATAAATCCGGCGCCGTTTATCCGCACTACCACATTGGCGAACAAACGCGTTAGCATTGGCTGCACCATCACTGATAGAGCGGATCCCCCGCCAACTCATCACAACAGACACGTCACCATTAGTGCCAATCTGAATACAGCCCGTTGCATTGTCCAGCCCGCCCAGTTGACGGCTTGCGGACACCTCTGCTCCCCCCCGAAATTGCTGCTCCCACTGATACAAATCCCACACTCGGGTTTCTGCATTCAAGCAACGATTATTGGCATCACAGGACTTAGCCGGCATAACTAACCCGCCCTGATAATTGCCACCATATTGACTCAGTTCAGAGGAGTTAAGTCGCATACGACTAACAATATCAGCAGCATAATGCGCGGCTAATGTCTGTTGGAATGATTCATAACTGCCCTGTTTAGCCACTAAGTGCAAATTGAACACGCCAATCAAGCCCACTGTCAGGATCACCAGAGCAACCATAACTTCGATTAATGAAAAACCTGTTCCCTGGCGGCCCATAGTGTCAATTCTCCTGACATTGCCGTTTTTTTGACGAAATTATCGACAAAAATCCTTTTTAATTCGGTAGGTTAGATTGAACAAATAGTATATGAGCTATGCCAAGACATCCAGTAACAATCACATCTAAAAAACGCAAAAAATGCATCATTCAGTCATTAAAAGTCACCAACCAATTACAAACTAATGAAATCCCACTGAGTTTGTGTCGTAAAAGCCTGACAAACGCATACCGCTCAAATACGCCTCTCTCCGCCAAGGCATATAAGCTAACAACCCAGACAATGAACGACTACGCGCCTTCAGTTAGATTAAATTAACAGCTGATATCTCGGGGGATATATCATAAAGAGGAATAGCAAAAGGATTGGTCACTGAAAATAGGGAAGTATTTCTGAGCCACTCAAGATATTGCAGGCAATATCTATTTCATACTGAAGATGATTGGAGAGATAAAACCGGAGAGGGATTTGGAGCAATACTGAAACAAAGAGAAAAGACAACGGACATGATGAATTTTTAGCAACCCATCAATACAACTCAATCATACAATCGCCCCTAGGGTCTGTTGACGTTTCGTGATTAAATTTTGTTCGAGATAAAAGCGTTTTAATCGCGGCGAGTGGTTTGTCGCCTAGTTATTCTAAGCAAGAACCGCTCAACAAAGAGTAAAATGTATTAGTTCCGACTAGATCTGACACTGCTTCTTGAAAAGTAGAGAGTTACCCGTTTTGATAAAGGTGTCGAATCTTTGTTCAAAACCAAAGGTAACTCTCTATGTTCGATACTAACAATCCAATCATTAAACACAAAACTGGATTACTCAATCTTGCTCAAGAACTCGGTAAT
Organism: Shewanella sp. NFH-SH190041; assembly: GCF_024363255.1. NCBI lineage: Bacteria > Pseudomonadati > Pseudomonadota > Gammaproteobacteria > Alteromonadales > Shewanellaceae > Shewanella > Shewanella sp. NFH-SH190041. The sequence continues at coordinate 1,314,392 of NZ_AP026070.1, read as the reverse complement.
GTGTCTAAAGCCTGTAAGGTCATGGGCGTATCCCGAGATACGTTTTATCGTTATCAGGAGCTCGTTGAAGAAGGGGGATTGATGCCTTAATCAATCGCTCTCGGCGAGTCCCTAATCACAAGAATCGTGTCGATGAACAGGTGGAAAAAGCTGTCACCGATTATGCGATTGAGTATCCGGCCCACGGCCAAACGCGCACCAGCAATGAACTTCGTAAAAAGGGCATATTTGTCTCTGCCAGTGGTGTTAGGTCAATCTGGTTACGGCATGGACTCGAGAACTTCAAAAAGCGTTTACGGGCACTGGAAGCCAAGGTAGAAGCAGAAGGTATCATTCTCTCAGATGAGCAGGTCTCAGCGCTTGAGAAAAAGAAACTTGATGACGAGGTTTGTGGCGAGATAGAAACCCATCATCCTGGCTATCTGGGGTCTCAAGACACCTTCTATGTTGGCTGTTTAAAGGGAGTTGGCAGGATCTATCAGCAGACGTTTGTTGATACCTACAGTAAAGTCGCTTTTGCCAAGTTATATACCACCAAAACGCCAATTACTTCAGCCGATTTACTGAACGATAGGGTACTGCCTTTCTTCGTAGAGCAATCGTTACCTATGCTCCGCATCCTGACCGATAGAGGCACTGAATACTGCGGTAAAGTCGAGCAGCACGATTACCAACTTTACCTTGCAATCAACGACATCGATCATACAAAAACGAAAGCGCGCCACCCGCAAACAAATGGCATCTGCGAGCGCTTCCACAAGACGATACTGAATGAGTTTTATCAGGTCACATTCCGTAAAAACCTCTACGACTCACTTGAGGCGCTTCAGAAAGATCTGGACGAATGGCTCATGTATTACAACAATGAGCGAACTCATCAAGGAAAAATGTGCTGCGGTCGAACCCCAATGGATACATTAATTGATGGGAAATCGATTTGGGCAGAGAAGAAATTAGCCCAAATTTAATCTGACAGGCACCACTAAAAAACGGGTAACTGTCAGATCAGGTCTGAACCACTACAAGTAAAACGCTTTTAGCCGAACCCTGCGGGCAGCGTTTGAGGCGCCTTTCTACTGCGTTATCAGCTTATCAGGTAGCGCAACTACCTATCAAAGCCTCTGCCTTGTATAAAGCATCCTCAAATCGCTGCAAAAACAACTTGAAACGTCAACAGACCCTAGGGTCTGTTGACGTTTGCTGTTCATTTCTCACTCAGCAATACATCGGTAGCCACATAAGCATGAATGCCAGCGATACCATACTGGCATAATTCCGTTCCAACTTATCATAACGGCTTGAAATAGCACGATAATGCTTAATCCTAGCAAAGGCATTTTCCACCAAATGACGATACCTATATAAGCACCAATCCATTGTATCCTTACCAATATCTTGCCCGTAATTACGCCTAGCTATCACAGTTTTTCCTCCTTTGCGTTGAACAAAAACGCGGAAAGATTCACTGTCATATCCTTTATCGCATACAATAGTATCTATCTCCCCCAGTTGTTCTACGAGACTTTCTGCAAGAACAATGTCATTTCGCTGACCTTCTGATAAATCAAAACAAATGGGCAAACCTCCGCTATCGACAGCTAAGTGGATTTTTGTTGTATTCCCACCTCTGCTTTTACCTATTTGCTCAGAGAAATTTGTAGCAGCGCCTGTGCTGTGCTGATGTGCACGAATAATTGAGCCATCGAGGAACACCCATTCGAAGTCTGCCATTTTTGCTAACTGACTGAAAAGATGATTTAAAATACCTTTTTTAGACCAAAGGTTAAATCGTCTATATACTGAGCTCCATTCACCAAATCCCGGAGGTAAATCTCGCCAAGGGATCCCCGTTCTCATACGGAAAAGTATCCCTTCAAAGGTCATTCTATGTTCAGATTTATTGTAGATACGACCAGTACTTTTCATTATCTGTAGTAGCAGTTCCCATCTTATGTCAGTTAATATTGTTCTCGGCATGCTTTGGGGTTGTGGTTTGTTTTTGGCGAAAGAGATTATAACCCCTCTGCATGTTGCTCAAAAATCATCCTCGAAACGTCAACACGCCCTAGTTATTGCTCGCAGATATTTTCCTAACTAAAAATGATAGAAATAAAAAAAGAGGCTTAACGCCTCTTTTTTATTAATGCATTACAAAACTCACTGCAAAATCAACGCAGTTCTGCAGGAACAGCAAAGACCACATCTTCCTCGCGGCCAGCGACTTCAGTCACCACACTCGGTGCTCGCTCCGCAATGGCTTCAACGACTTGCTGCACTAATACTTCTGGCGCAGAGGCCCCCGCCGTGACTGCAACCTCAGTCACGCCGTTAAACCAAGCTGACTGCACATCATCTTTATTATCAACCAAATACGCCTGAGTACCGGCTTTTTCTGCCAGCTCACGTAAACGGTTTGAATTAGAGCTATTCTTAGAGCCCACCACAATCAGGAGTTCAACCTGAGAGGCCAGCTTACGCACAGCATCCTGACGGTTTTGGGTCGCATAACAGATATCATCTTTACGCGGCCCTTCAATATCCGGAAATTTCGCCTGCAATGCAGCAATCACATCTAAGGTATCGTCCACCGACAGCGTAGTCTGGGTCACAAAGCATAGATTCTGAGGGTCCTTAACCTGCAACGCCGCCACATCTTCCGGGGATTCAACCAGATAAACACCGCCAGCGGCGTTATCATATTGTCCCATGGTACCGACGACCTCAGGATGACCTGCGTGACCAATCAAAATGCACTCAACCCCTTTGCGACTGGCACGGGTAACCTGCAAATGTACCTTGGTCACCAGTGGACAAGTGGCATCAAAGACCTTTAAACCACGCAGTTTGGCTTCCGCACGTACCGACTGCGGCACCCCATGAGCACTAAAAATCACAATACTGTTATCCGGTACCTGATCCAGTTCTTCGACAAAAACGGCACCACGATCTTTTAAGTTCTGCACCACATAGCGGTTATGTACCACTTCATGGCGGACATAAATTGGCGGTGAAAACAATTCCAACGCACGTTCAACGATACTGATAGCCCGATCCACCCCGGCACAAAAACCACGGGGGTTGGCCAGCAGAATATTCAAACTGCCAGCAGAAGGGATTGGGGAGGAGTTTGGCATAATCAAAGTTCCTGCATCACTTCAAGTTCAAAAGTTACCTGATGTCCAGCCAACGGATGATTTAAATCCACCGTAACAGAATCACCGGCAACATCACGAATAATCCCCGGCACTTCTGCGCCATTGGGCGCAGTAAAACTGATGATAACACCGGGGGTTAACTCGATTGCCGCATCAAAGCGGGTCCGATCCAAATGATGAATAGCATCTGGGTTCACCTCACCAAACGCATCCGCAGCTGATAAGGTAAACCTGTGTTTGTCTCCGGGCTGCAGTGCAGCGACTTCGGCCTCAAATGCCGCACTCAGGCTTCCATCACCCAAATTTAGCCGAGCCGGTTTACCGGATGTCCTGGTACTGTCTGCGGTTGAACCGTCAGACAGTACAATATCCATATGACACAATAATGCACGCATCGACATGGGTTACTCCTTTAACACGTGTCCTAAGGGCTGGTTCAGTGTTTTTTACTGCGAAACGCATCCCAAATGATCAGCGCAGCACCAATACAAATGGCTGAGTCAGCAATATTGAATGCTGGGTAGTGGCTGGCTTTCCAATAAAAATCAAGAAAATCAACCACAAAACCATGCATTAACCGATCAATCAAATTGCCCAGTGCACCGCCTATAATCAGCGTATACGCCAGATTAAGGCGCCACTCACTGCTTTTTTGCCGGTACAGCCATAACGTCAGCACCACACTGAAACCAACCGCAATAGCGGTAAACAACCAGCGTTGCCAGCCCCCAGCGTCACTAAGGAAGCTAAAGGCTGCCCCATAATTGCGTACATAGGTAAAACTGAAAAACGGCAACAGTTTTACTGACTCATATAGGTCAAAGTGCGTCAGGACCCATTGTTTGGACCACTGATCGGCAAAAAAGACCACCAACACCACCCAATACCAGCGCAACCCACTGTTGCGCCAGTTTACCGGGCCTTTATCCATTTCTGCGGCCATCAGGTGTGTTCCTTAATCAGGCAAATTGACGGGCTTCACCGTCGCCTTCAATGTTGGTCACACAGCGCTGACACAGCGTTGGATGGGCTTCGATGGTGCCGACTTCTTCACGATAGTGCCAGCAACGCTCACACTTTTGCGCCTCGCTCTTGGCAATCGCCAGTTTCAATGATGCCAGCTCAGTCTCTACCGCATCAGCAGGTGCATCAGCCAATGGCAATACAGTCACTTTTGAGGTCAGCAGTACAAAGCGCAGTTCATCACCAATTTTGGCCAATTCCGCTGCCAGCGCATCATCAGCAAACAGGGTCACTTCAGCTTCCAAAGAACCACCAATGCGCTTATCACGACGGGCTTGTTCAATCACCTTGTTCACTTCAGTGCGGACAGTCAGCAGTTGCTGCCAGTAGTCATCACTCAGATCATCAGCCAATGTTACCGCTTGCAGACCGTCATACCAGTTTTGAGTGAAGACATAAGCATCACGCTTGCCTGGCAACAGCTGCCAGATTTCATCAGCAGTAAAGCTCAGAATTGGCGCAATCCAACGAACCATAGCTTCAGAAATCAGATACAGAGCAGACTGACAGCTACGACGAGCGTGACCTTCACGCTTAGCGGTGTACTGGCGGTCTTTAATGATATCCAGATAGAAGGCACCCAACTCAACGGAGCAGAACTGCATCAGCTTCTGGGTCACAATATGGAAGTGATACTTATCGTAAGCAGCCAGCAGTTCTTGCTGCAGCGCAGCGGCGCGGCGTACAACCCAGCGATCTAACGCCACCATGTCTTCCACAGCGATCATATCGGTCTCAGGGTTGAAACCACTGAGGTTAGCCAATAGGAAACGACAAGTGTTACGGATACGGCGGTATGCATCAGCGCTACGGTTCAGAATTTCATCAGATACCGTCATTTCACCACTGTAATCGGTAGCAGCAACCCACAGACGCAGAATGTCAGCACCCAACTTGTTGGTTACCTGCTGCGGTGCAATCACATTACCAATAGACTTGGACATCTTACGGCCCTTGCCATCAACGGTGAAACCATGGGTCAGTACCTGCTTGTACGGCGCTTTGCCATTCATCGCAGTAGAAATCATCAAAGATGACATAAACCAACCACGGTGTTGATCTGAACCTTCCAGATACAGATCGATATCTGCGCCGTGGAATTCAGGACGAGCAGCCACCACAGAGGCAAAGGTAGAGCCTGAGTCATACCACACATCTAGGGTATCGGTTACTTTACGGTACTGATCCGCTTCGTCACCCAGCAGCTCTTTTTCATCCAGATCCCACCAAGCCTGAATACCGTGCTGCTCAACCTTGTTAGCCACACGTTGCATCAGAGACACGCTGTCTGGATGCAATTCTTCAGTTTCACGGTTAACAAACAGCGCAATTGGTACACCCCAAGTCCGCTGACGGGAAATACACCAATCAGGGCGGTTTGCTACCATTTTCTCAATACGGCTCTCGCCCCATTCAGGGATCCACTGAGTCTGCTCGATTTCAGTTAGAGCTTGGCTGCGTAGCCCTTTATTATCCATGGAAATAAACCACTGTGGTGTGGCACGGAAAATAATCGGGGTTTTATGACGCCAGCAGTGAGGATAACTGTGACGATATGCCTCAAAGTGCATCAACGAGCCGGTTTCTTTCAGTTTTTCAACTACGGCATCATTGGCTTTAAAGACATGCATACCGGCAAAAAACTCGGTATCTGGCTTATATACGCCGTTATCCCCAACAGGGTTTGCCACTTCAATGCCATATTTCTGACCAACGACAAAGTCGTCCTGACCATGACCAGGCGCAGTATGTACCACACCAGTACCAGCATCTGTGGTCACATGATCACCCAAAATCGCCGGTACATCGAAGGCATAGAATGGATGCTGATAACGGGTCAGTTCCAATGCCTGACCTTGCACACGACCCAGCACAGTGAAAGCTTCAATCCCATAACGCTGCATGGCGGCTTCATGAAGCACATCAGCTAAGATCAGCGCACGGGTCTGACCATCCTGCTGGTACTCAACCAACACATAATCCAACTCAGGTGCGATAGATAACGCACGGTTCGCTGGCAGTGTCCATGGCGTAGTTGTCCAAATCACCATGGCAACTGGCGCGGTATAATTCTCTACCCCAAATTTTGCTGCAATGGCAGCACTATCAACGGCAGTGAATGCAACATCAATGGCTGGAGAGGTTTTATCTTCATATTCTACTTCGGCCTCAGCCAATGCAGAGCCACAGTCAGTACACCAATGTACTGGCTTCACACCTTTATGCAGGTGACCATTTTCGATCACTTTAGACAGTGAACGAATGATATTGGCTTCAGTGCCAAAATCCATGGTCAGATAAGGCTTATTCCAATCACCCAATACCCCTAAACGAATAAAGTCATCACGCTGACCTTCAACTTGGGTACGGGCATATTTGCGGCATTCTTCACGGAATTCCGCCGCAGAAATCTTCTGGCCCGGTTTGCCAACTTTCTGTTCCACTTTCAGTTCAATTGGCAAACCATGACAGTCCCACCCTGGTACATATGGCGCATCAAAGCCAGACAGGGTTTTAGACTTGATAATAATATCTTTCAGGATCTTGTTTACAGAGTGACCAATGTGAATACTGCCGTTGGCGTATGGTGGGCCATCATGCAGGATAAAAGGCTTGGCACCGGTACGGCTTTCACGGATTTGTTGATACAGGCCATCCTGTGTCCAGCGTTTCAACATTTCCGGCTCACGGTTGGCCAGATTGCCTCGCATCGGAAACTCAGTTTCCGGCAAATTCAGAGTAGATTTATAGTCGCTCATTGATCCTATACCATTAATTCAACAGGAATAGCCTGCTGATCAGCTTGCATCGTTGCTGAACAAAGCTTTCGCTTCATTCACATCTTTCAAGATTTGTTGTTTCAGTGCATCCAGAGATTGGAATGGCTGCTCATCACGGATTTTTGCCACCAGTTCCACTTCAACATGTTTGCCATAAAGGTCACCATCAAAATCAAACAGATGAACCTCTAATTGGCAGATTTGTCCCTGCACTGTGGGGCGAAAGCCAATATTGGCAACCCCTTCATATATGTCACTGTCCGACCAATATACCCGAACAGCAAAAACCCCCCGAACCGGCACAACATTACGCTTGAGCGCCACATTTGCCGTGGGAAATCCTATCGTCCGCCCGATTTTCTGTCCATGGGCTACTCGGCCACTAATCGTGTATGGATGCCCCAAGAGCCGCCGAGCCTGTTCTAAATGTCCCAATGCCAACTGCTGACGTACTGCCGTGGAACTGACCCGGTGATCGCCGAGCAGAAAACTACGGGTATTTTCCACCGCAAATCCCTGCCGTTCACCAGCCTGCTGCAACATAGCAAAATTGCCTTTGCGGCCGCGGCCAAAACAGAAATCATCCCCAACCACTAGATATTTGACGCCCAAGCGCTTTACCAGCAACTCATTGATAAAATCATCTGCAGGAATATCAGCAAATTTGTGGTTAAAGTTAACACATACCACGCGATCAACGCCAAGCTCTTCAAGCAGCATCAATTTATCCCGCAGCAAGCTGAGCCTAGCCGGGGCATCACAGCCCCGAAACAATTCCTGTGGTTGGGGTTCAAACAGCATGACAGTCGCAGGCAATTTATATTGCTTGGCCTTCGCCAGCAATCTGGTGATAACCTCAGCATGACCTCGGTGAACCCCATCAAAATTGCCGATTGTCAGCACACAACCATGGTGTGCTGGCAGAATATTATAAATACCGCGAATGAGTTCCATTTTACTTTCAACGACTGCCAGACGGAAATCGTGGGATTATATACCCAAGCCCGCCCAAGATGCGAGTTTGGCGGCTAACTCAACCCCAGAGTGAAACCACTGTCACACTGCGCTAGATTTGGCTTTCATTTTCCATGGCCGGATACCCAACAATAACAGCATCAACAGATAGCTAATCGTTCCGGCGCAAATCAACCGCACCAAATGCCAACCCCGTTCACCAATATGCCAAGCCATCCAACTCTGTTGCGAAGGCAGTAACCAAACCAACACACCAACCATCACCAAGGCTGACACGAGGACTTTAGCAAAAAAGACCCAAGTATAACGGCTGAATTGATAGACCCCTTTGGCTTTCAAACCTCGATATAACATAGTGCCGTTTAACAACGCAGACAGCGAAGTCGCAATCGCTAAGCCAACATAACCGAACGGAATCGCAAAAATCAGGTTGAAGACCATATTGCTCAACATCGCGACAATGCCATACCTTACCGGCGTTTTGGTGTCTTGCCTGGAGTAATAGCCCGGCGCCAAGACTTTTACCATCATAAAACTCAGCAGGCCGCTGCCATAAGCCATCAAAGAGTAAGATGCCATTTGCACATCATTGAGGCTGAAAGCACCGCGCATAAACAGCACCATCAACATGGGTTGAGCCAATACAATTAAGCCCAACATCGCTGGCAGTCCCAGTAGCAAAATAGCCCGAACCCCCCAGTCCATCGTTTGGGAAAAGCCCTCACTGTGCGCATTCACATGCTTTTTCGACAGTGCAGGTAAGATCACCGTAGCAATGGCAATACCAAACAATCCCAAGGGAAATTCCAGCAAACGATCAGAATAATACAGCCAGCTAATTGACCCCGTCATCAGAAAACTGGCAATAAAAGTATCAAGCAAAAGATTTATCTGTGAAACAGATACCCCAAATAGAGCCGGCAACATCAGGGTTCGGATTTTAACGACTCCGGGATGATGCCAGCCCCAACTGGGCTTAACGAGTGCATTCTCCCGCAGTAAAAATGGGATTTGGAACAGAAACTGCACCAATCCACCAACAAAGACACCAATCCCTAAGCCAATTTCAGGCTGAGTCATCCCCGGCGCAAGGTAAATTGCAGCAGCAATAATCGCGACATTAAGAAAAACTGGCGTAAAGGCTGATACCGCAAAACGTCCCCGAGTATTGAGTACCGAGCCCGCCAATGCCGTAAAAGTAATAAACCACAGGTAAGGAAAAGTAATTTTCAATACCATGGCCGCCAATTCAAATTTAGCGCCGGCAGGCTCACCATGTAACCAAGCGACAAACCACCCAGTACCAAACAACGCAGCCAGCACAGGGGAAGCAATAACACCGACTAAGGTGACGACTGTCACCAACACCCCAAGCGTACCGCACACTTTCGATAGCAGCTCACGTGTCGCATCCGGAGATTCTTTTTCTTGGTATTCTGTGAGTACCGGTACAAATGCTTGAGCAAACGCACCTTCGGCAAATAGGCGACGAAGAAAATTGGGGATTTTATTGGCAAAAAAGAATACATCGGCACTGCTGCCGGCCCCCATCAAATTGGCTATCACCACATCCCGCACCAAACCGAGGACACGTGAAATCAAGGTCATGGCACTAACAATCAAGCCAGACCTCAGTAGTTTTTTACTCAAAAGACCCCCAAATAGGCCGAAAAGAATTTGTGCAGGGCTGCAAAAATTCAATCCAGTCCTGTCATACCGCTATTTTTACTGATAGAATTACGCCACATTTTACATGAGTTGGGTTGGGGATAGCCAAGTCAGGTTGAATTAATTTGTCTTTATGATGGATATTCAATCATTGCCATTGACAAAATGGCAAAGTACAGGCATATTCCTCGGCCTTTGAAAGTATTAAACCCATTTTTAGGAGTTGCACCTTGGCTAATAGCAAGACTGCAAAGAAGCGCGCGCTTCAATCTGAAAAGCGTCGTCAGCACAACGCAAGCCGTCGTTCTATGCTGCGTACCTACGTTAAAAAAGTTATCGCTGCTATCAAAGCTGGCGATCACGCTGCTGCTGTTGAAGCTTTCGCTGCTGCACAACCAATCGTTGACCGTATGGCAACTAAAGGCCTGATCCACAAGAACAAGGCTGCCCGTCATAAGGCTCGTCTGAACGCTAAGATCAAAGCACTGGTTGCTTAATTCTTATCGACAGATAAAAAAAACCGGCATTCGCCGGTTTTTTTATATCTTCAACTTAGTCAGTTCAATATTAATAGTTGTCAAAACAACAAAACTACCGGGATAATTAGCTTAGTTATCAATAACATTACATGCCTATGCACCTCGGTCAGTTTGGGCGTAATATAGAACCATAAATCGCTTCTTGTGGAGGGTTTTATGATGAACATGTCAGAAATGAGCTTTATAGATTGGCAACGTCAATTTCATTCAGAAAATGCCTGTCTTGATTACCTGAAAATGCAGCGATGGCCGGATGGATTTATCTGCCCTAAATGTGGTCATCGTCAAGCCTATCAAATCCATACCCGTGAGCTTTATGAATGCTGTCAGTGCCATAAGCAAACATCCGTGACATCTGACACGCTGTTTCACGGCACGCATATCCCGCTGTCTAAATGGTTTACGGCCATTTATTTTATAGGGTCAGACAAAGGCGGAATATCAGCATTACGGCTCAAAAAGCTCATTGAAGTTAACTGGCGAACGGCAAGGTTGATACTGAAAAAATTGCGTATCGCAATGGGGCACAGAGACAGACTGTATTGGTTATCTGGCAACATAGAATTGGATGATTGCTTGGTTGGCGGCAAACAAAAAGGTAAACGTGGTCGAGGCGCGGCAGGGAAAACACCGATAATTGTGGCCGTTGAAACCCAAGGTGAACGAGCCGGCTATATTGCCATGCAGGCTGTTAACCGTATCAGCCACCAAAGTGTCGAGCAATTTGTGCAAGCGCATATTCTCCCCAATCAATATGTTCGCTCAGATGGGCTACGTGCATTGACTATCATTGATAAAACCCAGCATCACGAAGCCAGAGTGACGCCGAAAGAATTGGTTGATGAGTGGCTCCCGTGGGTACATATCGCCATTAGCAACCTGAAAACATTTATTCAGGGCACATTCCACGGAATATCCAAAAAATATGTACAGGAATACCTCAATGAGTTCATTTATCGTTTTAATCGCAGAAGAATAGAAAAACAAATTCCTATGCGGCTGTTAAATATAGCTATTTTTCATTCACCTATGAACTCATGCTGAGCAAAGTGCATAGGCATGTAACATTATTGTCTTTTAACTATTCTATTTATTTTAAATACAAAAGCATTTACCGGCGACAAATGATATCAACCGATAAATGCTTCAAACAGTACTTACTGCAAACTAAACAAATACCAAAAAGATAATTTATCAGACTCGCCCACACAGTTTAAGCCCAATCATTGCCGCTACAGTACCCACCATTCAATAAAACAAACCAGTAATGACGACCAAGTTTCTGAGTTGCAAATATATACAAAGTTAACGACTGTACATATCATGCAGTAATTGAATGACAGCTTTTACCTCTTCACTTTTCAGTGAATAGTAAACAGTTTGAGCTTCCTTGCGAGTCGTAACTAAATTATCTTTACGTAACCAAGCTAAGTGCTGAGATAACGCGGACTGGCTTAAACCCAGTTTTTTATTCATCTCTCCAACGCACATCTCACCTTCATTTAGCAGGTAACACAAAATAAATAAACGGCGCTCATTGGCTAGCGCTTTTAAAAGTACGACAGCGTGATCTGCTCGTTGTTGCATTAATTCGATATTCATGACGAGCTATTTCTCCTAATACAAACCCCGAACCTAATATAGCCCCGCCTTACAGATTGAGTCGGGACATAAACCACACTTTTTACTAGATTGTTTTTAAAAATGGGATGTATGTAAAACTATTCATTAATTCTGATGAAAACTAACATATTCAGCCGCTTAATTTGACTGCTATCCTACCTGCTCTCCTTTGCCTAATAAGAAAATGCCTCTTTTAAAAATCAAAATGTAGCAAAGCGATTACTACTCGCTCATGGTAATGGTTTCTAACCGCAGTCAAATAAAAAGCCGCATCACCAACATAAAACCTCAATGCAATAGGATTGAGCAACCTAGATCACCGACAAACTAAAGCATGCCGTCGGCAAGCAAGAGAACCCTTACGTTATCAGCGCGTCTGTTATGCTTTTGCACAGCTTAATACCGACTTACGACCAGCATTTGAGCATTTAAAGGCTCTAGAACCCTGATATAAAGAGAATCACCAGTATTAGGTGCGTAATTGTGCTCAATGACATGCACAGGGTAATGAAACAACATTTGCTCCAACTCTGGGGCTGAGCCAGCTCAGAAGTATTTACCTAAGTCACATGTTCACTTGATAATGTCTAGGGTCTGTTGACCTTTCAAGTTTGTTTTTGCAGCGATTTGAGGATGCTTTATACCAGGCAGAGGCTTTGATAGGTAGTTGCGCCACCTGATAAGCCGATAACGCAGTAGAAAGGAGCCTCAAACGCTGCCCGCAGGGTTCGGCCAAAAGCGTTTTACGCTTTGTTGAGCGGTTCTTGCTTAGAATAACTAGGCGGCAAACCACTCGCCGCGATTAAAACGCTTTATCTCGAACAAAATTTAATCACGAAACGTCAACAGCCCCTAAGGACTTGACGGAAGAAAACAGAGAAATCATTGATATGCTGTCAGTGTTGCAATCACTCTCTCGTGGCTAAAATTGAGCAAATTCACTATGAGTTAAGTCAAAAACATCTAGATGATGCTTGATCATTGCTAACAAAATTAACCGCTAAGATAACGAAACCTATAAAGAAGATTGGTTCTTATATCGTCCCATTTCGGTTATCCTCCCCCTTGAGCATGGGCATAGAAGCTCTGAGATGAAGCATAAAGACAACAAACATCTCAATTTATGTACAATACACTCAGCTCATAACACACATGCTGTAACTATTAAATGCAAGTCATACATTGAAGAATCGCCTCAGCAATATTGCTCATCCGTGAGTCATAGTCATAACAATGAAGCCTTGTTATTGCCCATCACGCAAAAACAATGGCGCTGCAGATGTAGATAACTCGGGGCTGTAATAATAACCATCAACATCAAACTGAGTTAATTCATCCACTGTTTTGATATGATTATCAATGATGTATCGACTCATCAAACCACGCGCTTTTTTAGCATAGAAACTGATGACTTTATATTGCCCATTTTTATAATCTTTAAAAATAGGGGAAATAATTTGGCCCTGGATCTTGCTCGGCTTCACTGCTTTAAAATATTCATTAGATGCCAAGTTAACTAAAATATCATCTCCCTGCTGCGCTAAGGCATCATTAATCGCATCAGTAATGATATCGCCCCAGAACATATATAAGTTTTTCCCCCTTGGATTTGCCAAGCTTGTCCCCATCTCCAAGCGATATGGCTGCATTAGATCCAACGGCTTTAATAAACCATATAGCCCGGATAGGATGCGTAGATGTTGCTGTGCATAGGACAACTGTACAGCCTCCATCGAGTCAGCATCTAACCCTGTGTACACATCACCACGAAAAGCGTATATCGCCTGTTTAGCATTCTCTGGGGTAAACTCTGCTTGCCACTGGGCAAAACGAGCCGCATTTAATCCAGCAATTTTATCGCTAACTTTCATCAACGAAGCGATCTGAGCAGGAGTCATAGTTCGACAAACATCTATCAATACCTGACTTTGTTCCAATAATGTCGGTAGCGAAAACTGCTCAGTTCCAGCAGGATGCTCATAATCCAACGTTTTAGCCGGTGAAATCACGATCAACATGCTCCAATCTCCTTGATATTAATACAATGAATCGGCGTCAATATCCCTATACCACTAGCTACTCATCTCTGGGGATATAACGCTATATCAGCATTTTTCATTTGCAGATAAACGCGGTGTTAATAACAAATATCATACTGATCGATATAAAAAAAACCACGCCAAATAGCGTAGTTTTTAAGATTGTCTCAACCGTTATTGGCTATGCACCAATATTAAGATTTAATCTGCTCAGCCTCATTAGGGCTTAAATCCGGCCAGATATCTTCACTAACCTGCTCCTGCAATTCAGGAAACTTACTGCGATCAAACTCAGGTACCTTACCGGCTTTAATTTGATCCCGGTAATCATTGATAACCCGAATCGCTAAACCGGACAACAGCACTAAGGCAATAATATTCACTGTTGCCATAAGCCCCATAGATACGTCGGCCAGATTCCATACCAAATCAATCTTGGCAACGGCGCCAAACATCACCATGCCCAATACACATACGCGGAACAGCGGCAAAACTTTACGGCTGTTACCAGACAAAAACAGTACGTTTGTTTCAGCATACGAGTAATTAGCAATAATCGAGGTAAAGCAGAATAGCAGAATAGCAATTGCCACAAATGCACCGCCCCAAGTACCAACATGTCCAGTCATAGCACTGATCGTCATCTTGATACCATCACTGCCAGATGTCACATCACCAGACAGTAAAATGATCGCCGCAGTGGCCGTACAGATAACAATAGTGTCAGAAAACACGCCGATCATCTGAACAAAACCCTGAGATGCGGGGTGATTCGGATTTGGGGAAGCACTGGCAGCAACGTTGGCAGCAGAGCCCATACCAGCTTCGTTTGAAAATAGGCCTCGAGCAATACCTGACTGCATCGCCTGCGCCACAGTATAAGCCACACCACCGGCAGCCACTTCCTGCCAGCCAAATGCACTTTTAATAATCAGCATTAAGATGCCTGGCAGCTGCTCAATATTTGACGCAACAATCACAAATGCAATCAAAATATAAGCTACAGCCATAATCGGAACGACGATTTCGGAGACTTTAGCGACTTTGCGTAAACCGCCGACAATGACAAATGCCGAAGTAATGACAAGGAAAATGCCCATATACAGTGGACTAACACTGAAGACAACGTCCATAGCACCTGTGATAGTGTTCGCTTGTACTGCGTTAAAGACCAATCCAAATGCGATGATCAGGAATACTGAAAACAACATTCCCATCCAACGCTGCCCTAACCCTTTTTCCATGTAATAAGCAGGACCACCACGGAACTGATTATCATGATCGCGCGTTTTGTACACTTGGGCTAAGGTAGATTCAACCATCGCAGTCGCCATACCTAACATGGCGATTAGCCACATCCAAAACACCGCACCAGGGCCACCAGCACCAATCGCCACGGCCACACCAGCCATATTACCCGCACCCACTCGAGCCGCCATACTGGTACAGAAAACCTGGAAAGAGGACAAGCCACTCTCACATCCCTGACGACTCATGGTCATCACTTTGATGGAATGCTTAAAATAGGTTAACTGGATGAACGCCAATCTGATGGTGAAGTACAGTCCGGCCCCAACTAGGCCATAAACCAGTAACTTACCCCATAGCAATGCGTTCAGGAAATTAACTGTTGTCTCTAACATATCGTTTTACTTCTTCCCGTCACAAACCTTTAGCGAATCATTACTGACCTGATAAAAGTTTGAAATGAATGAAATCCTTCCTGTTAAAAAAGCGTGAATGGCGGCGTTTTCTTTTCGAATTTATCCTGCCGTACCAATAACTGTGGTAAGGGTGCCGCATTCGGTAGAGCAAAATAGCACATGGATTTTAAAAATCCGCGTGATCCATCTCGCAATTAACCATTTAACAGACATAAAAGTTACACAAAAAAACACCATAGGGTGCATTTTTTCAAAAATCACACGTTATAAATACATGAATTTAGTAACAGTTGACTAGCAGTTCAGGTAAAACTTAATGACCTTGCGCGCCAAAATACAACAATCACCTCAATATTTCAGCAAATACGCAATCAGGATAGCCTTTACCTCGCTTAATCGTAGATATTTCATGAACAACCCATGAAATCATGGCATTAGCTGCAAATTCTTCCAGCATTATGCGATAGAGCTGCAGATTATATCACAGAATAGCGATATAACTTAATGGTCTTATATCCGTGGTCCGAATTATGGTCAGAAATCAGCGCAATTCAACTCAGACACTCCCGCATGATATGAGCAGCATTTCCTGGCCACTAGATTAGAGCTAACCACATCAGAAATAACTGTTTTTACTGTGCGACATCCACCATGATTTAGTAAGTTTTTTACCAAAAAAAAAGCAAATTCAGCATAACGAGTAAAAGCCGATTAAATTAACAAAATTATCCTGCCCATTTCCCATTGCAAAGTTTACACTGTACGCCTCGGAGTAATAAGCCTTTAGCGGCTTAACCAGATGACCACACTGAATATCTTGCCATGCTTGAGTCATCAACTCTTTGTTGTTTACTTTCAGTTGTGGTTGAAAAGTAAGACAGGAATCGCCTGACCACGGGTCAGCTTTTCTTTGAAATCATGCAGTAACAGAGAAGGATATTTTTCCATGGCCAATACCTTAGAGCAACTGAAATCCCTGACGACTATTGTTGCGGATACCGGTGATATTGAAGCAATCAAACGCTATGCGCCGGAAGATGCTACGACCAACCCGTCTCTGGTGTTAAAAGCCGCCCAAATTCCCGAATATACAGGCTTAATTGATGATGCAATTAACTGGGCAAAATCTCAAAGCCAAGATCTGGCTCAGCAAATTGAAGATGCGGGGGACAAATTAGCCGTCAATATCGGTGTTGAAATTCTGAAAACTATTCCTGGCCGCATTTCTACCGAAGTCGATGCCCGTCTATCATTCGATCAGCAAGGTTCCATTGCCAAGGCCCATAAACTGGTACGTCTGTATCAAGAAGCTGGTATTGATAAATCACGTATTCTGATCAAACTGGCATCAACTTGGGAAGGTATCTGCGCGGCTCGAGAACTGGAACTAGAAGGTATCAACTGTAACCTGACCCTGCTGTTCAGCTTCGCCCAAGCCAGAGCCTGTGCAGAGGCCGGTGTTTACCTGATCTCACCTTTCGTTGGTCGTATCTTAGACTGGTATAAAAAAGACACAGGTACCGATTACACTGCGGAGCAAGATCCAGGTGTAATTTCAGTTACCGAAATCTATAACTACTACAAACAGCATGGTTATAAAACTGTTGTTATGGGAGCCAGCTTCCGTAATACCGGCGAAATCTTGGAACTGGCCGGCTGCGATCGCTTAACCATTGGCCCATCTTTGTTGGAAGAATTAGCCAATAGCACCACAGCAGTAACGGCAAAACTGGTCAATAACCACACTGTGACTGCACCAGGCGCCATGATGAGCGAAGCTGAATTCCGTTGGGAACTGAACCAAGATGCAATGGCCGTTGAAAAATTGGCCGAAGGTATTCGCAACTTTGCAATTGATCAGGGCAAACTTGAAGCTATGCTGCAAACTCGTCTGCAGAAGTAATTGCTGAAGGAGAGCAAATATGCCGTTACTGACGCAAACCAAAGCTTGGCAAGCTTTGGCTGAACACAGCCAACAGGTTGCGCATATGCGTGAACTGTTTGCACAACATCCGGGCCGTTTTGATGACATGTCACTGCAGGCCGCAGGGTTATTTCTTGATTATTCTAAAAACCGAGTAGATGACAAAACTTGGTCTCTATTGCTACAACTGGCTGAAGAAACCGGTTTAAGCAATAAAGTAAAGGCCATGTTCCAAGGTGAGATTATCAACACTACGGAACACAGAGCGGTATTGCATACCGCTCTGCGAGCCGAAGCTAGCGCAGACATTCGTGTCGATGGCGTTAATGTGGTACCTGAAGTACAACAAACTTTGGCAAAAATGGCAGAATTTGTTGGTGCATTACGAGAAGGGCGCTGGCAGGGATATACCGGTAAAACCATTACAGATGTTGTCAGTATCGGTATCGGCGGCTCTTTTTTAGGGCCCAAAATTGTCTCCGAAGCATTAAAGCCATACTGGACAGAGCATCTGCGCTGCCATTATGTGGCTAATGTTGATGGCACAGCCATTAGCGAAAAACTGGCTAAATTGGATCATGAAACAACTCTGTTTATCATGTCATCCAAATCATTCGGTACCCAAGAAACCCTGACTAATACTCTCAGTGCCAAAGATTGGTTTATCCGTGCCGGTGGCAGTCAGCAAGACATCGCCAAACATTTTGTGGCTGTAACATCTAATGTGGTTAAAGCAACAGAATTTGGTATTGATGCCGCTAATATTTTCCCAATGTGGGACTGGGTTGGTGGTCGCTATTCGCTGTGGTCTGCCATTGGGTTACCTATTGCAGTGATGATTGGCATGGATAATTTCCGCGCCTTGTTGCAAGGTGCCAGAAACATGGATAACCACTTTGCCTCTGCTCCACTCAATGCCAATATGCCTGTTATTATGGGGCTGCTGTCAGTACTGTACAGCAACTTCCATCAGGCTCAGTCCCATGTGGTACTGACTTACGATCACTACTTGCGTGGTCTACCAGCCTATTTCCAGCAATTGGATATGGAAAGTAATGGTAAACATGTCACCTTGGCTGGTGAGGATGTGGATTACGCCACTGGACCTGTCATATGGGGTGGAGAGGGCACTAATGGTCAGCATGCCTATCATCAGTTGATCCACCAAGGAACGGCACTGATCCCAGCAGATTTTATTCTGCCGCTGCAAAGCCATAATCCTCTGGGTGAGCATCATGCCCAACTGGCTTCCAACTGTTTTGGTCAAACTCAAGCCCTCATGCAAGGTCGAACCTTGTCTGAAGCCCTGGCAGAATTATCCTCATCGACCTTGGATGCCAAAGATAAGGAGCTGATTGCCAAACATAAAGTTATGACTGGCAATAAACCGAGTAATACCATTTTGATGGATAAGCTCACCCCGGCAACTTTAGGGGCACTGATTGCACTGTATGAACACCGCACCTTTGTTCAAGGTGCAATTTGGGATATCAACTCCTTTGATCAGTGGGGCGTTGAGCTGGGTAAGACACTAGGTAATGATGTATTAGCTCGCTTGGCTGCACCGCAGGATGCCACTGAACTTGATGCCTCCAGCAATGGGCTGATTAATCTGTTCCGCAAAGGTAATATCTAGACGACTCCTCGAAAAAAGCCGGCATTGCCGGCTTTTTTATTACCATTTTAATGGCGCTTGCATAAAAATTTATTTTAAATAACTTCCCCCCGCTGGCCATCAACGCCCAAGAAACACGATATTCCTCTGACATTCCTATACAGCTCAGCATAAGATTTTGTGCTCAAAACCTTAAAATTTAACTTTTATGAAACATTTTTATTGCATCATTTTTGTGGATTATGGTATCAACAATGCTGACAAGACATAAAACACACAGGAGGTCGCCATGGATCGATTGGATTATGGTAGTGCACTGGATTCGGTCGTCGAAAAACCTTCCCGCAGCAGAAGCTCAGGGAAAAAACGCAAATGGCGTGAAATTGAAGCTCTCAACGATAAAAAGCGGCTACTTAAAGAGCTGCAGGATATTGATGGCAGTTTAGATTACGATATCGACAGTATTTTATAACCTCCATAACGCTAGTTGCCACGTGTAATCGTTATTAACTTTGGCTGCAGACAGACATACCCCCATCATCCGATGGTCCGCTATGTCAAACCAGCTTAGGTTGAGAAATAACACTAGGTGATAGGCAAATAATAAAGGCCCCGTTCCATCAGGATAACGGGGCTTTTTAGTGACCGATTGATAAGCATACAGGCTAAAGCTCACACCTATTCACAGCCTAGTGCGTCACAGTATCAGCTTCACACTAACGCAATTTCGCTCATTGATTACCTCGATTCACCTCTGCCATAACCGAGTTCAACGAACGCTGCAAACGAACAAATGCATCCCCAGCTGAGTTTGCTTCTTTAAGGTGCCGCTCTACAAGCGATGAAAAATACTCTTCTTGCTCCAATGTCATATCCAACACATGAAAGCTGGTGCGGATATCTGTAGTGATATTGGTCAGCGCCGAGCTAAACCGCTTATCATTTTCTTCAATCGACCCTTTAATTCCTTCCAGCAGATTCTGAATACGATCAATAACCATCTGCAAGGTCTGCTGATGCTGAATATCAAGCACTCGCGCTTCTAGCCCTTCAACCACAACAGCAATCACATCGCGTAGCCGGCCATAGAGCACCTCATCATCAAGCGGCATATTTTTAATTAGAAATGAGACATGTTTGTCATTACAAATAGTCCGCGAACCAAAATCATACAAACGCCCACGGGTATCGAGTAAATCAAAGATATTAGACTCAATCGGGCTAATCGCCGCATTTTCCGGTACAAAATACAGAGGTTCCTGTAAACGGAATTTCAAACAAGTATTTAGATTAAGCTGCTCCATTAGATCGAAAAACGCTTTTGCTAACTCCTCATAACTGCTGCAAAGAAAACATTGGCGAAAAAACTGCATCACACTGCCATATTGGGATGACTCCGTCATCGACTGAAAAGCCATATCCCGCGACATACTTTCTGACTGCATCAACATGCGTTTTCGCGCCTGATATCCTGCTACTGCATTGGTTTTAGCCACCAACTCTTTAAGCTCAAATGGTTTCGCAATAAAGTCCACCCCACCGGCTTCATATGCCCGTAGCCTTTCATCTAAGGTATCCATCCCTGAGACAAACATCACCGAGCTATTAGTCCCATTACTAATCAACTCTTGGCAAAGGCTAATACCATCCACATCTGGCAGATTTATATCCATCAAAATCACATCTGGATGAGCATCAAATAACGCATCTTGATATTGTCTGGCATCCGGATAGACGGAGACATCATAATCATCACTCAACACCTCCCTGATCAACTGGCAATAATCACTATCATCATCGACAATCCATACACTTTGCTGGCTCATTGCGTTCCCTCTTTTTCATTAAACTGAATCCCTGTTTGCATTAGTGCTTGGGTAAAACTGGGTAAATCAAACGGCTTATTCAACACCTGGTAAGGCATCTCCTCCTGCTTACTGATGCCAATATCGTGAATAAATCCGGAAATAAGCATGACTTTTATATCCTTATTACTTGCCTGTAAAATATTGGCTAACTCATAGCCATTAATCCCCCCAGGCATAAGTACATCGGTAATGAGAATATCGGCATCACAGCCACCACTGGCATAGCGAGCACTGACTTCACGGGGATCACTATATGCTTCCACCTCAATCCCCAATATCTCGCAAAAATCGCCCAATACATCCAATAACTCTATTTCATCATCCACCACTATGGCTTTCTTTTTCTCCGCGACTTTAACCTGACGGCTCTGACGCTGCGGGTGAACCTTGGTCGTTGCAGGCTGGTCGTTTTTGGATACGGGAAACCAAAGCCGAAACTCAGTACCACAAGGCCCCGTACTGAGTACGCTCATATAACCATTGGAACGCTTAACAAAACCATAAACCATAGCTAAGCCCAAGCCAGTGCCTTTACTTTTGTCTTTGGTGGAAAAAAAAGGCTCATAGATTTTTTCCAGTAAATGGGGAGGAATGCCACTGCCATTATCAATGATGGAAATCCACACATAGAGCCCTTTTTCCATGACAGTATTACCGCCAGCGCCAGGCAATACCCCGCTCATTTGCTCCGCGCCAGTACGAATAATCAACTCCCCTTCCCCTTCCATCGCATCCCTAGCATTAATGGCAAGGTTCAACAGCGCATCCTCAAAATCTCCCCGGTCCACCCAAATTGGTGGTAACGCTGACGCCAAATCAGCAGTCAGATTAATACTACTCGTCAGAGACTTAGAGAACAGATCCTCCAGTCCGCCAATAATTTCATTCACATCACAGTTGCAAGCATTGAACTGCTCTTGACGGGAGAACTGCAACAAACGACGAGTTAAATCAGTCCCGCGTTGACAAGCTTTAAATGCGGTATCCAGGTATTTCTCCAATTTGTCATCTCGGTTTTTCAGCTGCATCAGCTCCATATTGCCTTTCAGCACACCAAGGATATTATTGAAATCATGTGCAATCCCGCCAACCAACTGACCAATAGCCTGCATTTTCTGGGTTCGAGCCATCACTAACTGCATTTTTTTCTGCTCGGTTCGATCACGCCCAACCAAAGCAAATAACCGCCCCTGCTCCTGCTGCTCTAACTCCACCATATGAATATGCAGTAGTGCCCGTTCACCATCCGCCCGGGTAACCCAAATCTCACCATCATATTCCCGGTTACCGGCAATCGCCTCGAGCAAGGCCAACTGCTCCACTCCAGCATCTGGGCTGTCGGCAAAGAGACTCTGAACTGAACGACCAAGAAGTTGACTACGGGGAAACAGCGTAATGGCAGTAGAGGCTGCATTGGCATAAATGATATTGGTGCGGGTATCTGATTCGCTGTCTCGGCTCAATACCAGAATCAGGTCTTCACTATTACTCACCACTGAGCGAAACATCTGAGTATCGTAGCCAGACAATTGAGAACTAGTATTGACCTGGCGCCACTGCTGAGTCTGAGGTAACAACATGCCCATGGTAATATCGGATAACAAAGCAGACTGCTCCATCAAAAATTCCAGCCAACCATCGGTCACATCGCGGAAAAAAATCATCATATTCTGCTCACCTGCAGGCCACACAACATACGCCCCCCAGCAGTGCACCAACGGCTGTTGATGGGCAAAAGGCCACTGTCTGAGCTCTTTCCACAAAGGAATATAACGTACAGGGTCCTGACACCAGCAAGCCGCAGACTCAGGCATTTCTTCATCAGCGACTTGACCTGCCTGCACTAACACAACAGCTGAGGCACCACTTAATTCCCCTAATGTACGGCAGATAGGAAGTAATACATCTTCACCCTGAATAAATTTAGCTTGTAGTTGCCCCAATTCAGCTAATACTCGGGCAAAAGGGTCATAATCGGCCGATTGAGCTACAGCCTGAAAAGCGTTAGAGTCCATTCCATAAGTTCCGTCAATCAATGCTTCGAACTTAAGCATAGTCCAACTCAGTCACGGTGCGATGCCCAGTAGTTGCGATAGATATCAATCACCTGTCAAAGGGAGCAAGACATCTTTATATGAGTGTCAATCACACCACAATGCCACTTTATCTCGGCGCCCATGTCAGTGCTGCAGGCGGTATTGCCAATGCGCCAAAAAACGCAGCCAATATAGGTGCCACAGCTTTTGCGCTATTTACCCGCAATCAGCGCCGTTGGGAGCATGCGCCATTGCAAGCAAGTGAAATAGCGGCTTTTCAACAAGCCTGTGATCAATATGGTTTTAATGCAGCACAAATTCTGCCCCATGACAGCTATCTGATAAATCTTGGCCATCCAGAAACAACTGGGTTAGAAAAGTCGCGTCGCGCCTTTATTGCTGAAATGCAACGTTGTGAGCAACTTGGTCTGACATTGCTAAATTTCCATCCGGGTAGTCATCTGAAAAAAATCAGTATTGATGACTGTCTACAACGCATCAGTGACTCCATTAATCTGGCATTGGCTGAAACACAAGGCGTCACCGCAGTCATAGAAAATACCGCCGGACAAGGCTCAAATCTGGGACATAGCTTTGAACAATTGGCCCAAATTATTGATGGTGTGGAAGATAAAAGTCGGGTGGGCGTATGCCTAGATACCTGTCATATGTTCACAGCAGGCTATGATCTGCGTTCAGAGGCAGCCTGTCAGGCCAGTTTTCAACAGTTTGATCGCACAGTCGGGCTGCAATACCTAAAAGGTATGCATCTTAACGACAGTAAAAATCCCCTTAATAGTCGTGTCGACAGACATGACAGTATCGGTGTAGGCGAGATTGGGCATCACGGCTTCGCTTATATTGTTAGTCAACCTTGGAGCCGGGGCATCCCCCTCATACTGGAAACTATTCGCCCGGAAATTTGGCCAGAAGAAATTGCGACGCTACGCCAGTGGGCAACAACAGTTCAAGCCGTTTAATCACAGTAAACTCTGATGGGTCTGACTCAAATGCTACGTTTCATCAGACTCCATCTTAAGCCTTAAACTGCTCACTGATTAATCAGACCTAGCCAAATGGCTTATATCACCACCAAAGTCCACAACAGTGCGCCTCACTGAACCCCATGTAAACTCTGTAATATTTTCTTCAGCGCGGGGTAATCAGCAGCTAAGGGCGTTGAAAGTAGCGGTTTATCTGCAACCTGCTGCAGCGCCGGCGGCAAAGGTAAATTCAGTGCCAGCTCACGGTCTACCACATCCTTAAATTTGGCTGGATGAGCCGTCGCCAAAAAGATCCCGCGTTCATTTTTCGTCAACGACTGAGATAATGCCGCCGCGGCTATTGCACCATGGGGCTCAGACTGATATCCAACACTCAGCAATTGCTGCATCGCTTCGCGAGTTGCTGCTTCTGTCAGACTACAGGCTGACAACATTGCACCCGCATTTGAGGCTAAAAGTGTGGCGGCCCGGGGCCAGTTACTGGGATCAGCAACATCCATGGCATTTGACATCGTGGCCTGGGTCGGATGCACCTGCCAATGACCATCGGCTAAAAAGCGCGGTACCGTATCATTGCTATTGGTGGCAGCAATAAAACGTGTCACCGGTAACCCCATAACCCGGGCAAGTAAACCAGCTGTCAGGTTGCCAAAATTACCGCTTGGCACAGCAATAACGGTCTCTTGGTCCGGATGCAGAGCTCGAAGTGCAGCAACGGCCTCAAAGTAATAACAAATCTGAGCCAGCAGCCGACTAATGTTAATTGAGTTCGCCGAATTAAGTGCAATATCTTCGCGTAGCCCGTCATCATCAAAAGCCTGTTTCACCAGCGCCTGACAAGCATCAAAATCCCCGTCAACGGCCAGTGCATGGATATTTCCATCAAGGGTGGCGAACATTTTCTCTTGTAGCGCACTGATTTTCCCTTGAGGATAAAGCACCACAACCTGTACCTGTTCCAGCCCGTAAAAGGCATCAGCAACTGCAGCACCGGTATCTCCAGAGGTCGCCGTCAGAATGGTTAATGGTGCCTGAGCTTGACCATCCGCCTGTTTCCCGGCCAAATAATCAATACATCGCGCCATAAAGCGAGCACCAAAATCTTTAAATGCCAAGGTCGGGCCATGAAACAGCTCCAGAGCCCAACGCTGGGGATCAACCGCCACTAGCGGCAACGGAAAGTTAAATGCCTCAGCAACCCATGCATCAGTGATATGTCGAGGAATTTCATCCCCAAGCCACAGATGAATGATTTCCTGACTTCGCGCCACGAACGGCATTGCCAGCAACGCATGAATATCTGCGACCACCGGAATGGCACTGGGAAAAAACAACCCCCGGCCTTGGCCTAATCCCAACATTACGGCCTGAGAAAAACTAACCTGTTGTGATGGCTGTGCTAAGTTATACAACTGCATGATTTATCCTTCTTTTATTACCATCACACCACTCTGGCGCCCTGATGATCCAATTGACAGATACGGACAAAGCCGCCTTCTGACTGCAGATAATGCTTACCCAGCCAATCTGCCGCCTGCTCCGCCTGAGCTTCATCACGGCATATGGCAAAAAGTGTCGGCCCACTACCTGAGATGCCGCAAACATCAACGCCTAAAGCAGATAACGCGGCTTTAGCGCCAGTAAAACCAGGAATGGCATCAGCCCGATAAGGCTCAGCCAACACATCTTTCAGGCAAGTCAACGCCAGTTCTTCATCCCCACGGTAACAAGCATGAATAAACCCTGCCAGATAACGACCAAACTCAATACAGGTCGTCCGATCATAACCTTGCGGCAATAATGCCCGCATCTTGGCCGTGGAGAGTGATAGTCCGGAATAAGCCACGACCCAGTACCAATGTTTAAATAAAGGTAACGGCTCGCATAACCGCTGTGGCTGAGCATGATGGGAAGCTTGAGGTAGCATTAACTGCATGCCACCAAGAAAACAAGGCGCCACATTATCGTAATGGACAGCGCCACTGATCTGACCCTCAAACCGCCCCATCAAGTGTAACAATGCCTGTGGCGCTAAGGGTTCACCAAACAATTGATTCATTGCCGATAATGCTGCAACCACAGAGCTGGCGCTAGAGCCAAGCCCACTGCCGACCGGTAATTGTTTATCCAGATGTAGCCGTACGCCAGCCTGAATTCCTTGTTGCTGCAGGAAAAAAGCAGCACATTGCCAAACAATATTGTCTTCCACAGCACTTGGTAGTCGCTCAGCATAGGGGCCGCTGACCGTCAAATGTAGTCCGGTAGCACAACGCTCAGCTCGCACTTTATCGCCCAATAACTCGCCATTAAGCGGCGCTAAAGCCGCCCCCAGCAAATCAAATCCAACACTGATATTGCCCATGGATGCTGGGGCATAAACTTCTACACTCACAGACTCACCTCCCGCTCCCAATTTAATGTCCGCAGTACATCTGCAAAAGTCCCCGCAGCGGTTACCGCCGTCCCTGCGCCATACCCGCGCAGCACAAATGGTACGGGCTGATAATAACGGCTATAAAATGCCAACGCATTTTCCCCACCGCGCACAGTAAAGAGTGGATCATCTGGCCCGACAGCTGCCATAGTGACTCGCCCTCCTTGCTCATCGATTTCACCCACATAGCGTAACACCTTGCCTTCGGCCGCAGCGGCCGCCACCTTTTGTGCCATCCAATCATCCGCTTGTGCGAGCCGAGCCATAAATTCATCCACGTTTCCACCGGCATCAAACTGTGGCGGCAACACGGCATCCACCTGAATATCTTCAAGTTCCAAAGCCATCCCCGCTTCACGGGCCAAGATCAGCACTTTTCTTGCCACATCCATCCCGCTGAGATCATCGCGGGGATCAGGCTCAGTAAAGCATTTCTCCCTTGCTACCGCGGTTGCTGCTGACAAGGTCATGCCCTGCTCAAGCATGCCGAAAATGTAGGATAGAGAGCCGGATAAAATGCCACTGAAACGCTGTAGTCGATCACCGGATAACAGCAGCTTTTGCAGATTTTCAATCACTGGTAGCCCAGCGCCGACTGTTGTTTCATATAAAAACCGACGTCTGTGCTGCAGTGCGGTGCGCCGCAGCGCTTGGTAATAATCATAATCGCGGGTATTGGCTTTTTTATTCGGCGTGACCACATGAAGCCCGGCGGAAAAAATATCCACATACCGACCCGCCAAGTGTTCATCTGAAGTGCAATCTACCAGTACAGGGTTAAGTAATTGACGGGATTTTACAAATGCCAACAATGTGTCTAAACATACCGGCTGCTGACAGTGGCCAAGGGCATCACGCCAGTTATCCAGCTCGATACCCTCATCATCGAGTAACATGGTTTTAGAATTAGCTAAGCCACAAACGCGCAGACTAATATGCTCCTGCTGCAAAATCGCTTGTTGCTGATGGATCTGCGCCAACAGCCCGGCACCAACATTGCCACACCCCACCAGAAAAATATCCAGATAACGCTGCACATCAAAAAATTTCTGATGACAGGCACGAATTGCACGAGGTACCCGGCGTTGATGGATCACAGCGGAAATCGAGCGCTCAGACGAGCCCTGAGCCAAGGCAACAATATTCGCGCCAGCTTGGGCTAACGCTTGAAAAAAGCCTGCGGCAACCCCTTTATGGGTTTTCATACCGTCACCTATCAGAGAAACAATGGCGAGCTGATGTTGCATCTGCAGCGGCTCTAACAATTCTGAACTTAATTCCAGCTCAAATTCCTGTTGCAAAGAACGGGCAACCCGCTTGGCATTAGCCGATGCGACACAGAAACTAATGCTGTATTCCGATGAACTCTGAGTAATAAGAGACACTGATACCCCAATGCGGGCAATGGCTCCTAATACCCGACTGGCCATCCCTACCATCCCCTTCATACCAGGACCTGATACCGCGAACATGGTCTGGTTATCCAAATTAGAAATGGCTTTGACCCGATCTTCTCGCCGAACAGATGATGCTTGCGGATCAGCGGCAGCTTGACTGTCCAACATCGGTGCATGACAAATCCGCGTACCGGGTGCGGCAGGATTAAAAGTATTTTTTATCACACAGGGAATCTGGTACTGGGCAATGGGCGCAATGGTTTTTGGATGCAACACCTTAGCACCGAAATAAGACAGTTCCATGGCCTCCTGATAACTCAGACTATCGAGCAATCTGGCATCAGCCACTAAACGGGGATCGGTATTAAATACCCCATCAACATCAGTCCAAATTTCACAACGTTCAGCGGCTAAGCAAGCCGCAAGTACGGCAGCAGAATAATCAGAACCATTTCGCCCCAGACACATCACTTCAGCGGATTCATTCCCCGCGCTAAATCCTGGCATTAACCATATTTGATGATCATCTAAGGCAATATCAGCCATCGCTTGACGACTAGCAGGAATATCCACCACCGCCTCTCTGACCGAGCCTGTTGCCCGCAATACTTGCACGGGCGATAAAATCCCCACTGATAGAGAGTCAGATGCCTGCGCATCAGTGCTGTTAGCGGCGACTAACCTGCTACTGCCATCCACTGTCTGCTCCTGCAATTCCTGTTGAGACAGCAACAACTGCGCCATCAACGCGACTGACAACCCTTCTGCGGCAGTGACCACTTTGGCATAGACTTCATCAGGACATGCATTAAGCAGTGCACAACCTGTCAGCAGCGCTTGCCAGCGACTGACCTGCTGAGCAACGGCCTGATGCCATAATGCTAACCGCCCCTCACTAAGGTAACTGCTTTTTTCTGCAACATAGTCTTCAGTCGCATTTCTGCCACGACTGTCAGCGGGGCTGACAGCGTTCAAATCAGCGGTCAGCGGCTGGGCTAGCCCCATAAATAATTCGCCCAATTGCGTCAGTGGAGCGTTGACATCCTGTCCCTCACAGGCTTGCTGTAATAGATCAATCAAAATATTGGTAACACCTGCGGGCGCTGACAGCACCACAGCCACAGGTTGTTGTGCTGCTTGCTTAGCTATCAATCCTGCCACAGCGACAAAACGATCTGCATTGGCCAGTGAAGAGCCGCCAAATTTCATCACTTTCATTGAATATCTCCCTATTACGCCCCACGCCAAGTAACAAAAAGCCCGCTCCTTGGAGGGAGCGGGCTTTTTGTTAAATTCGTTTTTCAGGGTAAAATCAGCCCGCCCCCACTCTGGTAATAGTGGTGGTAGTCATGGTGGTAATCACACAAATTGACTGACGGAACATAATAAACCCTGTGGTATAAACTGTTGCCTACTACAACAAATTCACTATTCCAACAGCTAACTACTGTCAGCAATTGGAGCAGCAACTAAAAATACCTCTACAGAATCGCGTGAAACAATCAATCTTGTCAACCCGGAATATGGATAATATTTAACCTGACACTAAAAACACCGTTTTCCCACTTATTGTTGTGCGATTACATATAAACTTTCAGCAGTAAAACTCATCGGTCTGTTTTTATCCTTACCCAACAAAACATCCTATTACCAATGCCTATTTTCCCTTCCTGCGGTGCTGCACTGTTTTTTTATCGCAAGGGCGAATATATAACCGCTATCCAAGGCAAAGGTTAAAAGCTGTGCATTATTTAACAGAAGGTGAGAATGGCCATCGCCAAGGTGTGCAATACGGGGTATGATGCCGCGCAAATTCAGATTGGAGACATCAATGAAAATCTCTCAACACACTGTTCCAAGCATCCATTACCGCCTGAGCAACCAACAAGGCGAGGTGCTGGAAAGCTCTTTTGATATGCAGCCAATGGCTTACCTGCATG
Source organism: Shewanella sp. NFH-SH190041 (assembly GCF_024363255.1). Lineage (NCBI taxonomy): Bacteria > Pseudomonadati > Pseudomonadota > Gammaproteobacteria > Alteromonadales > Shewanellaceae > Shewanella > Shewanella sp. NFH-SH190041. The sequence goes on along the minus strand of NZ_AP026070.1, from coordinate 1,284,708 downwards.
GTGCCAACAACCTGATCCCAGGTCTGGAAAACGCACTGGAAGGCAAATCTGCCGGCGATATCATCGATGTAACCGTTGAAGCTGAAGACGCCTATGGCCCATACCATGACGGTCTGCGTCAGGAAGTTCCCCTGAGTGCATTTGGCGATATCGAAGATATCGTTCCAGGTATGCGTTTTATTGCTGAAACTGAAATGGGTCAACGTCCAGTTCAGGTTACTGAAGTAAAAGATGACACTGTTATCGTTGACGGTAACCACCCAATGGCTGGCCAAGCCTTGGTATTCCACGTTGAAGTGGTTGACGTCCGTGAAGCAACTGAAGAAGAAATTGCTCACGGTCACCTGCATGCCCACGGTGGCTGCGGCGATCATGGCGGTTGCTGTGGCGGCGAAGGTGAAGAAGGCGGTTGCTGCGGCGAAGAAAAAGGCAGCTGCTGTGGCGGGGAAGAAAAAGGTGGCTGTGGCTGCCACTAATCCCAGCTAAGCTTGTCAGAAAAACGCGCCACTCGGCGCGTTTTTTATTACAACCAAGGCATGAGAAATGGCTTAACCCTATCTTTTTAAGTACAAAAATTATCTATGCTAGGGTCTGTTGACCTTTCATGATTAAATTTTGTTCGAGATAAAAGCGTTTTAATCGCGGCGAGTGGTTTGTCGCCTAGTTATTCTAAGCAAGAACCGCTCAACAAAGAGTAAAACGCTTTTAGCCGAACCCTTTGGGCAGCGTTTGAGGCTCCTTTCTACTGCGTTATCGGCTTATCAGGTAGCGCAACTACCTATCAAACCCTCTGCCTTGTATAAAGCATCCTCAAATCGCTGCAAAAACAAACTTAAAAGGTCAACAGCCCCTAAGAAACATAATATTTTTGCTACGCCAATAGGTGAGGTTATGATCAACCGTCCTTTATATGAAACGCTACCCTATGCTTATCTGGTGCTGAGCATCATCTGTTTACTGAGCTTACAGGCTCCTATCGCTCTGGCTTTCGCGTTACTCATTTTCATTATTGCCAGTTATATTCTGATTCTACGCTCAGCTAATCGACGAACAGATCCCTTAACGCGTCGTCGCTGTGGTCTACCAAAAGGGCTGTATGAATTCTTGCCCTATCTGTATTTTGGGATCGCTCTGTTTACTCTCAAACTCAGCCATCAAACTTGGCTACAAATAACTGCCATTGCATTATTGTGTTATGCCCTGCGTATTTGGTTAAGCCGACAGCAATTTCGTCGTCATACCCATTATTAAAGCTCGGTTACAGAATAAGTGCTGTAATGGCAGCCCGGCGCTCAGCAGACATATTCTTCAGGTAATTAGAACAGCGGGTAATGGTTGCAATACTGACCTCATACTCGCTGGCGATCTGCCGCTGACTCATCTGCCCTTCCAACAACAACTGAAACACCTTCAATCTACCGGCAACAGCACTGCGCTCATCTTCTGTCAGCAACAGTTGAAACAGGCATTCCAGTTCATCCAATTGCGGATGACTCAACACTTTATCCAAAACTAAATCCCAGCCAGCCCGCATAATCACTTATCTCACTTCGAAATTAAACTGCATTATTTTATCGGTTTCAGCGGCACACGCCAATGCAGTGTCATGGTTAAGCAAAAGATAAAGCAAGCAAATACATTTATTGACAAATAATGACTGTTATTTCACAAAACGCTACAGGTAAGATACATGCGTTCATTAATCATCCAACCACTGTGAGAATAACAATGAAAAAAATCCTGTTATCCATACTCATCGCGGCAGGGATAAGCCCTGTGGTTCAGGCTCGTGACTTTAAAGATATTGATGATGCCATTGACTATCGTCAGGCGGCTTTTAGCCTGATTTATCATAATTTCGCCGATATGGGCGATATGATGAAAGGCAAAACACCTTTTGATGCCAATGTATTTGCTATGCGCGCCGCCAATGTTGCAGCCCTATCTAAACTGCCGTTAGAAGGTTTTATTCCTAATTCAGCCAAAGACTCTGATGCCAAGGCTAATATTTGGCAAAATCGTGGAGAATTTGACAATAAAATGAAACAATTCCAACTTGATAGCGCTGAACTTGCCCAAGTTGCAACTCAAGGCAATAAAAAAGCAATCAAAAAAGCCTTTGGCACTACCGCTAAAAACTGTAAAAGTTGCCATAACCAATTTAAAAAAGACTGATTATCACAGTTAGGTCATTCAACAGGCAATCCCAATACAAACAGGGATTGCCTGATGCTGTGTTATCGCACACACTCAATCAATATCGGTCAAACTCGACGTCATTCAATTATTTTCACCGCTTAAACTAACTGAAGTATCAAAGGCCAAATTAAGTAATAGCCAAGACCCACAGCAATTAAGCCAAATAATAAAGCAGCCTGCCAAAGTGATTTAAAAAATAGCTGTCTTGCACAACCATCTCGACGGTAACCTGTTACCATCGCAGGCAGTAATTTATCGCCTTTACCTACATGTACCAATACAGCTAACACATGCACGCTGGCTAAGAATAAAATCAGATTGAAATTATTTTTGTGCAACCAAGTTAATATTGCTGACGTATCGGAACTCACCCAGGCATATAACGGCCCTTCGGTAAAAATATCGTCTGTGGCAAATAAACCGGTCGTAAACTGCGTAGTCATAACCAACAGCAACACTATCACCATATAGCCACCCAATGGATTATGCCCATGATGCGGTATAATCCCCTGACGGGGTAATGTTTTAGTGTATCGCCACACATTAGCAGGACTGACAACAAAATCAGTAAATCGCGCGGTTTGGCTGCCCCAAACGCCCCAAATAATACGAAACAATAATAAACCGGCCAACACATAAGCCGATATCATGTGCCATTCCATTTCGCCCTGCTCAGCACTCCACCAAAGTAATGCCAATAGCACAACCATTAGCCAGTGAAATATGCGAGTCGGGATATCCCACACCTTAACGTTACGGCCCATAAATCATCCTTATTTAATGAGTCTACAACAGATAACAGGCAAATTATTACTGCGAATTTTAATGGATGGGGAGCGAGAAAATAATCGAATTTACATGAATTGACACTAAAGCTGCGACAGCTCATCCCATCAAATATGACGTTGCCTTCACACAATAACAAGCAAAAAACAACCTTTTGAGCAAAATTATGCCAAGTGCCCAAATTATCTTCACACAGTGTAACATTGGCAAATTATTGCGATCTAAATCACGACTTACTGAGCAATTCTTGTTAGTCTGAATTCAGGGAAACAACAGAAGGTCCTCTATATGCTAAAGATCACCAGTAAGCACCTTGAAGTTACCGCACCCATTCGCGAACGTGTTGAAAGCCGTCTGGCAAAACTCGAACGCTATGATATACATCTGATTAATCCCCACGTCATTATCAGCGAAGAAAAACCTCTGTTCAAAATTGAAGCCAGTGTCAAAGTGCCTCAGGGGGAATTATTTGCTCAAGCCAAACACGAAAACCTGTATAACGCCATCAATGCCATGGGGCAGAAACTGGAAAAGCAATTAAACCGCTTAGCCCATAAAGATGAAGCTAAACGTTTTGCAGATAAACCAGAGCATCCTGAAACTGACTCAGAAGAGATTGAGCAACAGGAAAGCCTGGCATAATACCAGTGTGTTATCTCGGGGTAATAAAGCACGCATTATGCGTGCTTTATGGTTTTAACTTTAAGAATAAGCACCAGCAGTCATCCCCGAATTTTCATTGACACTACCAGTCTCACCCCTTACCTTTTGAGGCTATGAATAAAGATCACATGCTTTCATTTACTTTCTTTTTTAGCCTCTGCGTTGATTGAGGCGGTTTAGGCTTATCCTGAAGAAAGTAAAACCAGCCTCCACTTAAGGAGGCTTTTTTATGATATTCCCGAGGTTACTATGGAAAAACCACCGGCGTTAAGCCAGCTCCGCACCGCCATCAGCCAAGTAGATAAAGATATGCTGGCACTGCTGGCCAAGCGCCGGACGCTGGCATTGGATGTCGCCCGCAGCAAAGCGATTGATATCCGCCCTATCCGAGATACCGAGCGGGAAAAAGAGCTTTTAGCGAGACTGGTGAGCCAGGGGCGAGAACAAGGGTTAGATGCCCATTTTGTGCTTAGCCTGTATCAGACCATTATTGAAGATTCGGTATTAAATCAGCAGGCATTTTTACAGCAACAGGCCAATCCTGATACGGACAAACAGCAATACTGTATCGCCTACCTTGGCGCTAAAGGCTCCTATTCTCATCTTGCTGCCAGCCGTTACTGTCAGCGGCGCCAATTTTCTATGGTGGAGCTAGGCTGTAAGAGCTTTGATGATATTATCCGCTCGGTAGAGTCTGGCCATGCTGACTTTGGTTTTTTACCGATAGAAAACACCTCATCCGGCTCGATTAATGAAGTTTATGATCTATTGCAACATACCCGGCTGGCTATTGTTGGTGAAACAACCATTGATGTTGGCCACTGCCTATTGGGCAAACCCGGAACACAACTTAGCCATATCACTAAGTTATATGCCCATCCTCAACCTATCAGCCAATGCAGCCGTTATTTAAGCCAGCAACCTGAGCTGGCATTAGCCTATTGCGCTTCCAGTGCTGCAGCGATGGAAGCCGTCATGCAAAATGAGCGTATGGATATTGCGGCCATCGGCAGTGCTCAAGGCGGTGCGTTATATGGGCTGGAGGTACTGAAAGATAATCTGGCCAATCAGCAGATTAATCAGAGTCGTTTTATTGTCGTCGCCCGTAAGGCAATCCATGTCCCTGAGCAGGTACCGGCTAAAACAACCTTGATTATGGCCACAGGCCATAAACCTGGTGCCTTAGTTGATGCGCTGCTGGTATTAAAAAAATATCAACTCAATATGACCAAACTAGAATCTCGCCCCATTGCCGGTACCCCTTGGGAAGAAATGTTCTATTTGGATATAGATGCCAATATTGATGCGGTCAATATGCGAGATGTACTCAGTGAACTGGCCAATTTAACCCGCTTTATCAAAGTATTAGGCTGTTATCCTTGTGAGACTGTTGCACCAACACAGTTAAGTCAAAAGCAATTATTAATAGAGCCGGATACCTCCAAAACCGATGGTCAAATGACAACGGCACCGGTTCAAATTCAAACTCAGCATCTCACCTTAGGTCAAGATCACCCGGTTGCCTTAGCTGAATTGCATCAGCTACAGCAGCATGATGCGCAACTCAATTGGTTCAAGACGCTACGAGAGCAAGGATTCCAGGGCGTAATTGTCCCTGCAGCCGATCTGAGCGCCACCTTGGCACAACAATTAACTGACAGCCAACTTGCGCCTATCGCCGCCCTTTGCTCAGTGGATTCTCTTAGCCAGCCATTGCCTGCTGAAATGCTTTATCTTACTGGCTCAGCCATGTTTGATAATGAATTGCTCAACTGTGCTGGGGCTCAAACTCTGCCAGTAATACTGGAGCGTCATCCAGATGCAAGTATTGCTGCATTAACCCAATCCCTTGATACACTTCGGCAAGCAGGCAATCAAAGTATTGTCCTATGTGAAGCAGGCGATGAAACCCGTAGCGGTAAAAAAGTGCTGGATATTATTCAACTGCAACGATTACAGACAACATTACCCTGTCCAGTCATTGTCAAAGCCCCTAAAGACAGTCCATTACTGCCAAAAGAGCTTAGCGCTAATGGGCTGATAATCCCCTGTCAGCCGCAACAACAGCATCGACAACAGATCAGCAAGCTATACCGCTGAGCCAACACCAGCTTGTTACAATGCCGTTGCAGTTTGAATGGGAAAACAAGTATCAACCTATTTCAGGACGGGATAACCGACATAAAAAAGGCGCCAATCGGCGCCTTTTTTAACGGAAATATTAAGCCATACAGATACCATCAGCCAATGCCATCCAGCCTTTGATGATTCGGTGAACAAACCAAACTACCGCAACGCCAAAGACTCCCAGCCCCATCCACCCCTGAGGTAACAACCAAGCCAGAATACTGAGAGATAAAAATACCAACATAGACCAACGTTGCCATTTAATATGGCTACGCATCACAGCGCCACTACCGTGCTGAGAGAAATTAATCACCAGTGCTAGCAGCACGGGAATAAACGCTAATGCAAATGCTGACATCATGCCATACATCAAGTGTGCCGGACTGACATCTTCGGGCAGCATATTTCCTGTGGAACTCAAATCCATAGCTCCTCCGCTCATCTGTTTCTCATGGAGAGAACCGCATGTTATGACAGTTATGCCCTTTATGTATTAACAATACGTTCGCTTCAGCCAGAGTGCAATATCCCAATGCGATACCAAGGTTAAAAACTGAAATAGACCGCAAATCAAAAACTAATAATGTCCGCTCCTCAAGCCGATGATTTCATATCATTGACCGACTGCAACATGGTTCGGCTCTCTTCCCTAAACTGAGGAGCAAAACTGCCAAACCAACTCGATACATCCTCAAACCACTGAATAAAGCCGGCTCGGTCTCCCTGCTGAAGTAGCTCTAAAGCCTGCCGATAGTTATCCAGATAACGACTAATCACATCCAAACTATCCTGCTGAGCAAAAATAATATCCGCATACAACTCTGGACTCTGGGCAAATAAACGCCCTACCATGGCGAGCTCTAAACGGTAAATTGGCGAGCTAAATGTCAGCAAATGAGATAAATCAGCTTGCTCCCGACAAAGATTAAGCCCATAAACAAAGGTCGAAAAATGTCGCATGGCTTGGACCAATTGCATCGCATTATCATGACGGTCAGCCGCAGCATCCACTAAGCTTGCACCCCATATCACCATCTGATCCAACAGCCACTGATATTGCGCAGGTTCCCGGCCATGGCACACCACTACCACCTGTTTCGCAAAACTGCCAACATCTGGGCCAAACATAGGATGTAACCCTACGACAGGGCCTTGATGGGCTGCCAACATGGCTGCCAATGGCTCGGCTTTCACAGAGGTAAGATCCGCTAAAATACAATCTGCTGGCAAATTCCCCAAACGGGTCCGGATAAGATCGCAAGTAATACTGATAGGGACACTGATCAACACCAAACCAGCCCCCGCCAACAAGGCGTCAGCATTATGCCAATCATCTTTATCCAGTAGACGAACCTGATACCCGGACAATAACAGCATCTGAGCAAATAATTGCCCTAAGGCTCCCTGCCCACCAATAATCACCACCGGCCCCAAAGCTGGATTTATCTGTTTAAAACCAACATCTTTTTCATTAAGGTAAGACTCACGCATCAAGCGCCGCAATATATCTTCAATCAACTGAGGGGAAATACCTAATGCTGTTGCCTCTTCCCGTCGGCGAGCCAGCATACTGGCTTCACGCTGCGGATCATAAATGGGTAACCCGGCCTGATGTTTTACCGCGCCAACCCGAGCGACTAAATCCAGCCGTTCACGGATAAGCCCTAGTAGTGCTTGATCGACTTTATCGATACTGCCGCGCAACTGCGTCAGCTCTTGCGAATATTTTTCTGTCATAAAGGCACCGTGAAATCAGCTATTTGCAGCTTTCAGCATAGCAAAGCGACCAGGTAAAACTGAAGCCAATTGTGCCGCTCCATCGCGCAGCAACTGTTCAGTATCGACCCAATTGATACAAGCATCAGTCACAGATACACCATAGGCTAAAGAAGCTAATGGTTTATCCGTCCCTTGCTGTCCTTCATTGAGGTGACTTTCCAACATCAGTCCGATAACTGAGCAATTCCCAGCAGCAATCTGCGCCATCATCTCCCGAAATACGGGCAACTGACGCCGATGATCTTTTGCCGAATTACCATGACTACAATCCACCACTAATCTGGCATTCAAGCCAGCATCGTGTAATTGTTGCTCCGCACTAGCAATACTTTGGGCATCATAATTAGGCTCTATCCCACCACGCAAAATGACATGGCCATCCGGATTTCCCTTCGTTTGCAATAATGCCACTTGCCCCTGAGTATTGATGCCCATAAAACTGTGGCCACTGGCAGCCGCCTGCAATGCATTGATCGCCACTGCTAATTTACCATCCGTTCCATTTTTAAACCCTACCGGCATCGACAGGCCCGAAGCCATCTCCCTATGCGTCTGAGACTCAGTCGTGCGTGCACCAATTGCAGCCCAGCTAACTAACTCTGATAAATATTGAGGGCTGATAGGATCTAATGCTTCAGTCGCCACCGGCAACTCCAGCTCAGCCAGATACAGCATCAACTCACGAGCCTGTTTTAACCCTTTTTCCACATCAAACGAGCCATCCATATCTGGATCATTGATCATCCCTTTCCACCCTACGGTAGTTCTGGGCTTCTCAAAATAGACCCGCATCAAAATATAAAATGACTGGTTTAATTCATCATGCAGCTGTTTCAACTGCCGCGCATACTGCTTTGCTGCTACAAGATCATGAATAGAGCAGGGACCGGCGACCACTAACAGGCGATGGTCCCGTTTATGGACAATATCAGCAACGGTTTGGCGAGCTCGACGTACAAACGCTGTCGCCTTTGCAGACATGGGCAATGCGATCTTCAACTCATCTGGGGTAATCAGTACTTTTTCCGCGCAAATATGAAGGTTGTTTAATGTTTCTTTCGCCATAACAGTAACCTAACTAAAGATGTCTTTACGCCCGAGGCAATTCCTCGGCCGGCCCCAAACGTATAAGCAGCACCATCGCACCACTGTAACGTTACGCCATTACATTAATATTAAACCAACCCCAATATCAAACCTTTTTTCATTCATGCCACAATCTTAGTTAATCCTCAGGGCATAAAATTTGATAAATGATAGAAACCTTATGTAGCCATCATTCATCTAGAAGTATTTAGTGTGCTAGCCAACTTAGCTGAAATAATGTGACGCCTCCCAATGTCGCCCCGATAATATGCCGCTCCAGTCCAGATGACATGCAAAGAACTTAAGTTCGCAGGTTGACCATGAAGCAGATAAACAAAAACCCGCCACATGGGCGGGTCTTCGTGCGAACACTTAACGTCTTATTTGTACAGCGAACTAAGTGATTACTTAGCCAGCTTTTCACGGATACGTGCAGACTTACCTGAACGCTCACGTAGATAGTACAGCTTGGCGCGACGAACGCGGCCACGACGCTTCACTTCAATACCGGCGATAGCTGGGCTGTGAGTCTGGAAAGAACGCTCAACACCTTCGCCATTAGAGATCTTACGAACAGTGAAAGCAGAGTGCAGACCACGGTTACGCTTAGCGATAACCACACCTTCAAACGCCTGCAGACGCTCTTTTTCACCTTCTTTAACACGTACCTGTACGATAACAGTATCACCAGCACCGAACGCTGGTACGTCTTTTTTCATTTGCTCATCGTTGAGCATCTTAATGATGTTGTTCATAAATACTCCGTTCTAGATTTAACTGAGCTTCGACTTGGCCGACTCGTCACTTTCAGTGACGAACTGAGCTAACAGTCTTTTTTGTTCGTCAGTCAGAGCTAGATTTTCAAATAATTCTGGCCGCCGCAGCAATGTCCTACCCAGACTCTGCTTCAGACGCCAGCGTCTAATTTCTTCGTGGTTGCCGCTCAGCAGCACATCTGGTACATCATGCCCATCCAGGCACTCCGGACGCGTGTAGTGGGGACAATCCAGTAAACCATCAGAGAAGGAATCCTGCTCTGCACTAGCCTGTTTTCCCAGCACGCCGGGAACCAGTCTGGACACCGCATCGATAAGGGTCATTGCGGGTAATTCGCCGCCCGAAAGCACGTAATCACCTACCGACCACTCTTCGTCCACTTCAGTCTGAATGATGCGCTCGTCAATACCTTCGTAGCGACCACACACCAAAATCAGTTTCTGTGATTTTGCCAGCTCACCGGCGCCACGCTGAGTCAGCTTGCGCCCCTGAGGAGACAGATAAATCACTTTCGCGCCGTCACCTGCTGCCGCTTTGGCAGCATGGATAGCATCACGTAAAGGTTGCACCATCATCAACATCCCGGGACCACCACCATAAGGCCGGTCATCCACAGTATTGTGTCGATCATAGGTGAAATCACGCGGATTCCACGTTTGCAACTCCAGCAGACCGTTTTTCACGGCCCGACCCGTAACTCCGAAATCGCTAATGGCACGAAACATCTCGGGAAACAGGGTAACAACCCCTAACCACATATGTTGTACCTCGACTTAAAAGTCCGGATCCCAATCCACTAAAATCTGTTTGGCCTGCAAATCCACCTCAAGGATGAATTGTCCGGTAACAAAGGGAATCAAACGTTCCCCTTTGCCAAAGGCATCTTTGGCATTGGCTTTAACCATCAGCACATCGTTAGACCCTGTTTCCAGAATCTGATCAACACTGCCCATGTTATAGCCTTTAGTGTTCACCACCGCACAGCCAATAAGATCACGCCAGTAGAACTCGTCTGCTGGCAGTGCATCCATCTGCCCGGGGAGGATGGCAATCTCACAGTTTGCAAGCGCCTGAGCCTGATCCCGGTCAGTCACGCCTTCCAGCTCGGCAATCACTGCCTTACCATGAAAACGCCACTGCTTTACGTTGATTTCACGCCATTTTCCCTGTTCGTTGATCAACCAGGGAGCATAGTCAAAAATACCTTCCAATGATTCGGTATAAGCGGTGATCTTCATCCAACCTTTAACGCCGTAGCTGGAGCCAATTTTGCCCAGAACTACAGGCTGTTGGTTACTGCTCATCAAGCTATACCTTTACGCTATTAAGCAGCTGCTTTACGAGCGTCTTTGATCAGTTTTGCTACACGATCAGTAGTTGCTGCACCGTTGGCAACCCAGTGCTCAATACGGTCCAGATCCAGACGCAGAGTCTCTTCCTGACCACGAGCCAGTGGGTTGAAGAAACCGATGCGTTCGATGAAACGACCGTCACGGGCGTTGCGGCTGTCAGCAACTACGATGTTGTAGAAAGGACGCTTTTTAGCGCCACCACGAGCTAAACGAATGGTAACCATGCGTTTTCAATCCTCTAATGATTTGCATTGAAGCAAAAATAAAAACTGGAACCCCGTGTTCGCAATAGAGTTCCAGCATAGAAAGCCGGAAGATTTTACCTGACTTTTCAGCTAATGCAACCGAGACTGTCGAATTTTACAGCGCCCGGTGATAACTTGTTCGGTCAATCTTGCCGATATCATACTGCAAAGCCCTTAAAATCAAGTACCTTGCAGTGAAAAATAGCGAAAAATAAATTACCGGCCAGGGAATTTCATCCCAGGAGGCATCATGCCGCGCATACCACGCATCATCTTCTGCATGCCGCCTTTACCAGACATCTTCTTCATCATCTTCTGCATCTGAGTAAACTGTTTCAGCAGACGATTAACATCTTGGATTTGAGTACCAGAACCCGCCGCGATACGGCGCTTACGTGAGCCTTTGATAATATCCGGGTTGCGACGCTCAGCTGGCGTCATGGAATTAATAATGGCTTCCATCTGCCCAGTCATTTTGCCGTTTTGGATCTGCGCCATAGCATCCGGCGGCAACTGGCCGATACCGGGTAGCTTTTCCAGCATCCCCATCATACCGCCCATGTTTTTCATCTGTTGCAGCTGTTCTTTAAAGTCCTCCAGATCGAAATTACCGCCGGATTTAACTTTAGAAGCCAATTTCATGGCTTTGTCTTTGTCAACGCCGCGCTCAACTTGCTCGATCAGAGACAGTACATCACCCATGCCCAGAATTCGGGAAGCCACTCGGTCTGGGTGGAATGGCTCCAGCGCATCAGTTTTTTCACCTACACCTAAAAATTTAATCGGCTTGCCGGTGATATGACGAATAGACAGCGCCGCACCACCACGGGCATCACCATCGACTTTGGTCAGTACGACACCGGTCAGAGGCAAAGCCTCATTGAATGCTTTCGCTGTATTGGCCGCATCCTGACCTGTCATGGCATCAACCACAAACAGTGTTTCAACCGGTGCTGCTGCTGCATGCAGATCCTTGATTTCATCCATCATGGCTTCGTCAACATGCAGACGGCCGGCGGTATCAAGAATAACGACATCGATAAATTTCAGCTTGGCGTGCGCAATAGCGGCTGTGGCAATATCAATCGGCTTTTGGCTCACATCAGAGGGGAAAAACTCCACACTGACTTCCTGCGCCAACGTCTCCAGCTGCTTAATCGCGGCAGGACGATAAACGTCAGCACTCACGACAAGTACCGATTTTTTCTGGCGTTCGGTTAAGAACTTGGCCAATTTCGCTACAGAAGTGGTTTTACCTGCACCCTGCAGACCCGCCATCATAATTACCGCAGGAGGCTGCGCAGCTAAATCCAGTGCTTCATTGGACTCGCCTATGGCCTTTTCAAGCTCACTTTGGACAATCTTAATAAAGACCTGTCCCGGACTGAGGCTCTTGGTCACTTCCTGCCCTACAGCCCGTTCTTTTACGGCATTGACAAATTCACGTACCACAGGAAGCGCAACGTCAGCCTCAAGCAGCGCCATCCGAACTTCACGCAGCGTTTCCTTAATATTGTCTTCAGTTAACCGGCCACGGCCACTGATATTTTTCAGTGTCCGCGACAGCCTGTCTGTGAGGTTCTCAAACATCTTCCTGTGCAATACCTTGTAAGCTTTTCAATAATTGGCCTGTATTATAGCGAGGCGGATATAATTAGCTACTGCCTGACCGTCACAGGGAAACCTTCAACGGGATAGATTGGGATAAAACCCTGATACAGGCGAGATTCTGCTGAAAATTGCCACCTGTATCACTGCCCAAAAAGTAAATGCTCATGTTATCCTACCGCCATTAATGTCATTTACTCATCTTGTGTCCACTACTCAACTGAGAAGATAGGTTTACATTCCATGGTCATTTATTCTGCCTCAGCCATGATTTTCTACTGCATCGCATTGGTACTGGTGACCAGTCGCCTGTTCCATGCTGATGGTCCCAACCGGCCGGTGGTGGCTGCTGTCGCGGCGGTGGCTGTGGTATTTCATGCCCTGGCCCTGTATCAGGCCTTTTATACCCCTTACGGCCAAAACTTCAGCCTTACCAATGTGATATCACTGGTAAACTGGATTATCGCCTGCTGCTTTACCCTGCTGATGTTCCGGCTAAAGGTGATCGTTGTCGTTCCGGTCGTCTATGCCTGCTCGATACTGTCTGTCGCACTGCTGTGGCTAGTCCCGCCGAAATTTATTCTGCATTTTGAAAACCATCCGGAAGTCTTGGTGCATGTGGTGTTGTCACTGATGGCATACAGTGCACTGATGATTGCGGCGCTCTATGCCATCCAGCTGGCATTAATCCAAAAAAGGCTGAAAAACAAGCAATTGGTTTTTAGCCCATCCATGCCGCCATTACTGACAGTAGAAAAACAACTCTATCACTTGGTGATTATTGGTGTTGCCTTACTCAGTTTGTCCCTCGCAACAGGGTTTATTTTCCTTGAAGATATGTTCGGTGAAGGAAAAGGCCATAAGGCGATTCTCTCCATCGTTGCCTGGGCCGTTTATGTCGCGATGCTATGGCAGCATTACCGCGTTGGCTGCAAAATTCGTACGGCCGTAATCTACACCTTAACAGGGGCGGTATTACTGTCACTGGCTTATTTTGGGGCGCGCATTGTCAAAGAGTTGATCATCGGCTAACAGCGCTGCCGGCAGGTCGCAACCTGCCGGTTTTGCCCACTGACTTGACACCTGCTGGCTTAGCCGGTATTTGTTAAGTTTATCAGTCCGAATGGAGTCACAATTAGTGGAAGAGATCTCCACCGCCACTTTACTGATCATCCTCGCCATACTGCTGTTAATTTCAGCCTACTTCTCCGGCTCTGAAACCGCCATGATGAGTCTAAACCGCTACCGGCTTAGACATCTTGCTAATCAGGGACATAAAGGCGCCATTCGCGCCAGACAATTATTAGAACGTCCCGATCGGCTGATAGGGCTTATTCTTATCGGCAATAATTTGGTTAATATCCTTGCCTCCGCCATTGCCACTATTTTAGGCATGCGACTCTTTGGTGATCTCGGGGTGGCTATCGCTACCGGCGTATTAACCCTATTAGTACTGGTATTTGCTGAGGTGACCCCCAAAACCATCGCAGCTCTACATCCAGAGCGAGTCGCATTCCCATCCAGTCTACTACTGCGTTTATTACTCAAATTACTTAGCCCACTGGTGAAAATCACCAATCTAATCACATCTGCATTTCTGCGATTATTGGGGATCCATACCGTTAGTGCCAATGATGCCCTAAGCCAAGAAGAATTACGTACCGTTGTTAATGAAGCGGGGGCGCTTATCCCACAAAATCACCAAGAAATGCTGCTGTCAGTTTTGGATCTAGAAAAGGTCACAGTGGAAGATATTATGGTGCCTCGGGCTGATATTTATGCCATTAACGTCAATGACGATTTTAAAACCATCAATCGCCAGGTGATCCAAAGCCCGCATACCCGGGTGCTGGTTTACCGGGATAACATTGATGATACCGTTGGTTTTATTCATCTGCGTGATGCACTACGTTTACAATCAAAAAATCAATTCAGTAAATCCTCCCTGCTACGGGCGGTAAAAGAAATTTACTACGTGCCAGAAGGTACGCCCCTGAATGTTCAATTGAGTAATTTCAAACAAAATAAAGAGCGGATCGCACTGGTAGTCGATGAATATGGTGATATGCAGGGACTGGTCACTCTAGAAGATATTCTGGAAGAAATTGTCGGTGACTTTACCACTTCCACATTCCCCACGGCCTGTGAAGGCATTATTCCCCAGCAAGATGGCAGTTATCTGGTTGAGGCCAGCGTCAATATCCGCGATCTCAATAAAGAAATGGACTGGCATTTTCCCATTGACGGCCCTAAAACCCTTAATGGCCTTATCCTAGAATATTTGGAAGAAATTCCTTCAGCCAGTACTAGCCTGCGGTTAGCCGGTTATCCTCTAGAAGTGGTGGAAGTCAGTGGTCATATGATCAAAACCGTTAGGATTATGCCTGCGTTTTACCGTCAAGTGCGGCAAGAAGCCTCTGCCTAACACTAAGCTAGCAAACAAATGGTATTTCATTATCTCAGAGCTATATATACTGCTTATAAAGCGAAGTAAGCAATAACTTACTTTGCTGACATCTTTCTCAATGCCTGCCATAACCAATTAATCAATAATGCTTATTACATATCAGTGGCATTAAGCTGTTGACGGTAAGTTCTGGCTAATGGCTGTATAGCGTGTTGCAAAGAGGTACACCATCCCAATGCAAAATACAGTTCTGCGACTAAAAATAATGGCCCGATAAACAGCTGCTTTATATCATCAATAAAAGCCGGTTTAGCCTGCTCATAAAAATGGCCAACAAGTTGAAATAACCAGCCAAGCACAAAAATAACAACAGCAAGCCAAATAGCACCCGGCCAATGCGCTAATATCGCGGTACTGTAGAGCACGGGTAAAATAAACAGTAGTACGCCAATTGCCAAGCCCGGGTGCAGCAGCAAATAATACCCCTGAACTATTATAGTCAGCAGTAATGCCAGATTGATCCCTCCCCAAGGCGTAAGCAAAGACACCATGGATAATAACAAATACAATGACCAGATAATCAGCGGAATACCTATAATATGCGTGATAACATTTCGCCGGTCTAAGTGCACACTCTGATAACGGGCCAATTGCTCCACCACAGACTTCATCTTTTACCTCCTGTATCAAATATCCTTCGTTTTAAGCTACGACCGTCGTAAACAAACTCTTGCTATTGCCTGTTATCCATTATTTTTATCGTGTAATGCCTTAATCTGCCTGAACAAATGAATAGGGTCACATATCGTAAATTCCAACTCGTTCAGCAATGAAACACGCTTTATGCACAGCGACACGTCAGTGTTACCGTATCAAAGCGATTACCAATCTGCCACCGCTGATATTTAAACGAGGCCATTATCGCAAATGAAGTGTTCGTCAGACGATGACGCGCATAAGTACAAAATGGCTATCCCAGATATCAGCCCAACCAGAACGACACGGATAACCAAGCCGCAGGTATAAAAGAACTAAAAGCAGAAGAAAGTTTGCTATGGGATTGATGCGGGTTAAGTCATCTTGTAAAAAAGGTTCACCGACAGTGCCGGTGAACCTTTTTAAAATAACGCCTTATCAGAGTAACCAAACCAATGGCTGTAACCATGAAGCTTGAACTAAGGTCACACAATTAAGACTCAATAATCACCGTAGCTACAGCATAGTGCTGCTCATCAGCAATCGTGATATGGCCAAGATAGCCCCCGAGCAACTCCAAACGCTCGGCTGCACCACCGGAAAAGCTCAGCTTAGGTGCCCCCCAATCATTATTGCTGATATGAAAATGCTGAAAGGAAATGCCCCGGCCAATACCAGAGCCAAGTGCCTTAGCAGCAGCTTCTTTTGCGGCAAAACGTTTTGCTAAAAAACGGGCTGGCTGGCTAGTAGCACAGAACTGCTGCCACTCATCATCGGTCAAAACGCGTTTTGCTAATCGGTCGCTATGCGCCAACTGTCGTTCAATACGGGCAATTTCAACAATATCTGTACCTAAACCTATGATTGCCATAACTTCTAAACCAATTGCAGAAAGATAATCATTATACGCCAGAGTCTGTTGACCTTTTGCGATTGAATTTTACTCAAAACAAAGCATAAACCAGATTTCACCAAATCCTTTGCCCAGCGTTTATGCCTCCCTTCTAATGCGTTATCGGCTTATCAGGTAGCAAAACGAGCTTAAAAACTCAACGGCCACTTGTCATTAACAACCACGCCGCCCTTGCTGCATTAACGTTTTCATATCCCGCACCGCTGTATCTAACCCATCGATAGCAGCCCGAGCGATAATGGCATGGCCAATATTCAGTTCATAGAGCTCTGGAATTGCCGCAATTGCCTTCACATTGTGATAGTGCAGTCCATGTCCGGCATTGACAATGAGTCCCTGTTGATGAGCATATGCCGCCATAGCTTGGATCCGCCGCAACTCGCGTGCCTCAATATCAACACTCTTAGCATCAGCGTAACCGCCGGTATGGATCTCAATGACAGGCGCACCGCAGGCAAGTGCCGCATCAATCTGCACTTTATCGGCATCAATAAACAGAGAAACCTGAATACCAACAGCGGATAAGCGGCTAACAGCATCCCGCACCTTATTCTGCTGACCAGCAACATCCAATCCGCCTTCTGTGGTCAGCTCCTGACGTTTTTCCGGCACCAGACAGACATAAGCAGGCTGAATATCACAGGCAATGGTCAGCATTTCTTCTGTGATAGCACATTCAAAATTCATCCGAGTTTTTAGTGTTTTGGCTAACAGATAAATATCCCGGTCGATAATATGACGCCGGTCTTCCCGCAAATGCACTGTAATGCCATCAGCCCCAGCGTGCTCCGCAACAGCGGCGGCATGAATCGGATCCGGATAATCCGTCCCCCTGGCCTGCCGTAAAGTTGCAATATGATCGATGTTAACGCCCAGCAAAATCCCGGTCATCAGTCTCTCCTTGTGGAAAATCGGGTAATAGCGAAGATAAGAACCGGATTATTGTACGGAAAATACAGCAGAAAGGTATGAAGGCGTGCAAAAAATCAGCACTGAGTATCTTGTTGCGCCATAAAAAGCTGGCGACTACGAAGCGGTTTATCGCCCAGCAATGGCTGCAACAATTGTCGCATCAGTCGCTTGGCCACAGGGAGGTCATCGGCGGTTAAACAACGATGACAGAGATTAATCAAGCTCTGCCCTGGATAATGAAATGCCCGGGAAACATGATCAACCACAGGCCAAAATCCTTGTTCAGCTAATAGCTGATAGCGCAGCTCAGCAGTCAGAGCATTACCATGGCCATCCTGTATTAGTGACGGCATCGCCCCTAATTCTTCGAGCAACGATAACTCAAAATATCGCAATGGCGTTTCAGCAAATGTATCAGCCAAAGCCATTAAGGTTTGGTGATAGGGGAAAAATAACGCATCACCACCATGGTGGATAATACGCATCAGGATTTCATTAAGGTAGAAACCGGCGTACAAGCTGTGGCCGGTTAAGGGAATAGCCGGAGCCATGGCTTCTACCTGGCTCAGACTTTTTAGCTCATGTCGTCCACTGACCACAAAGATCAATGGCTGAAATGGCTGCAGGATACTTTTAAGTGAGCGGCGGCCACTACCAAGACGCACCACAGCGTCCACCCGCCCTATACCATCAACCAGCAGATTGGCAATCACACTGGCTTCACGGTATGGCCGGTGATGCAGCACATAGCCCCGCTCCATCAGTACCGCCGGATCAATCTTCGCCGTAACCCAGACTGCGCAACGCGCGCTCGTCATCGGCCCAGCCGGATTTCACCTTCACCCAGACTTCAAGGAATACTTTGTTATCAAACAATTTTTCCATGTCTTTACGGGCTTCAGTAGCAATAGTGCGGATCCGTTCGCCTTTATTACCAATCACCATGCGTTTTTGACCACTGCGTTCAACAAGAATCAGAGCATTGATCTGGTAAACACCGTTTTCCATCATCTTAAACTGCTCAATTTCCACTGTTGCATCATAGGGCAGTTCATCGCCGAGGAAACGCATCAGCTTTTCACGCACAATTTCAGAAGCCATAAAGCGCTGCGAACGGTCAGTGACATAATCATCTGGGAAGTAAAACGGACATTCAGGCAGGCTTTCTGTCGCCAAATCTAAAATGCGCTGCACATTCGTGCCCTGCTTGGCAGAAATCGGCAGGATCTCATCAAAAGGATACTTCTTGGCCATTTCCTCTAAATACGGAAACAATGCCGCTTTATCCTTAATGTGATCAACCTTATTGATAGCCAGTACAATTTTACGTTCTTCGCCACCGCGGCTCAGCTTGGTCAGCACCATATCATCGTCGGCAGTCCAATTCATGCCGTCAACCACAAATACCACCATAGACACATCAGCCAAGGAGCTGGCTGCCGCACGGTTCATCAGCCGGTTGATTGCCCGCTTTTCATCAATATGCAAACCAGGTGTATCAATGAACACAATCTGGCTAGGCCCTTCAGTATGGATCCCCATAATACGATGACGGGTAGTCTGCGGCTTACGGGAAGTAATACTGACTTTCTGCCCCAGCAGACGGTTCAGCAGGGTTGATTTACCCACATTCGGCCGACCAACAATGGCGACCATGCCACAGTAGGTAACATCATACTGTGGCCCGGAATGGCTGCCCTGATTCATCCTTGCCAGCAATTCATCCAGCGACGGCTCATTCACTTGGGTCGGGGCATTTGGATGCTCAGGCAAGTCTTTTTCACTCATTTCTTCAGTAACTCCAGTACCTGGGCGGCAGCCATCTGCTCAGCCTTACGGCGGGAACTGCCCACACCAACAACAGACTGGGACAGATCTTTAACCCGGCACTCTACAGTAAAGGTTTGATCATGGGCTTCACCTTCCACCTTAACTACCTGATACTCTGGCAGTGGTTTTTTGAAGCCCTGCAGGTGTTCCTGCAACAGGGTTTTCGCATCTTTCTGGTTAATGCCGGGCTGAATTTCTTTCAACCGGGTCTCATACCACTGCAATAGCAGTTTACGGCAACACTCTAAATCAGAGTCCAGATAGATAGCACCGATAATCGCTTCTACCGCATCGGCCAAAATTGATTCACGACGATGACCGCCACTTTTCAGTTCACCTGGCCCTAGCAGCAGATACTCACCCAATTTAAATTCTTGAGCGATAATCGCCAAAGTATCACCCCGCACCAAGGTCGCCCGCATCCGGCTTAAATCACCTTCAGTGGCTTTCGGAAACTGGTGATATAGGGCGTCAGAAATCACGATGGAGAGGATTGAATCTCCCAAAAACTCCAGACGCTCATTGTGTTTATTGGCCGCACTTCTGTGGGTCAACGCCTGAGTCAGTAACTCCACTTTAGTGAATTCATAACCCAGAGTGCGGCACAGCCGCTTCAAATTCTTGATTGGTTCCATACTGATTACTGTATTGCGCCGATCCGATTGAATCTCACCCCGGTTGGGATCCAGGTAGGCAACCAATCGGATGGGCTGCGGTCAAATTCAAAACTGATCCAGATTGCCACGGCTTTACCCACCAGGTTCGCTTCCGGCACAAAGCCCCAGAAACGACTGTCACGGCTATTATCCCGGTTATCACCCATAACAAAATATTCCCCCTGAGGCACAATCCACTCACCGATAGGCAATGTTCCTTCGTGGTAGTAATAACGGCTCATCTCTGGCCGGGCCGGGTTAATAAGAATGTCATGGGTCACTTTCCCTAACTGCTCTTGATAACGCAGTAACGGCACGCCATCTTGGAAAAACTCCCCACTGTTAACTTCAGTGCGCGGTACCAATTGCGGGCCTGGGCAGGTTTTCTCATCCGCGGTACATTTAGGCTGGATCCACAGTTGTTTATTACGATAAATAATCTTGTCGCCCGGTAGGCCTACCACACGTTTGATATAGTCGACCCGAGGATCTTCCGGATACTTAAACACCACTACATCACCACGGGCTGGCTCACCGGTTTCCACCAATTTGTGACGCCATACTGGGTCACGCAATCCATAACTGAACTTCTCCACCAAGATAAAGTCACCCACCAGTAGAGTAGGCATCATTGAACCGGAAGGAATTTGAAATGGCTCATAAATAAATGAGCGCAGCACCAATACAAAAGCAATCACAGGGAAGACTGAGTGAGCGGTTTCCACCACAACAGATTCCCGCATAATGCTTTCTTTGGCATCCTGCGTCAGATCCCCACTTGCCTGAGCCAGCGCCAGTTTCTCACGCCGCTTGGGAGCAAGAAAAATAATGTCATACAACCAGATAAGCCCGGTTGCCAGTGTCGCCAGCACCAGAATGAGAGAAAAATAGGCTGCCATATTGTTGTAAACTCCTGCCGTCTATCCGGATAAAAAGTGGTCACCCTGACCATAGAAATCGGCTTTAGTTAGTTATCCTAAAGCGGTGTTTTAACGCGATAAGTCAAACTAACTAAAGCGCCGCTTCAAGCGGCGCGACATTGGAAAAAAACCTTAATCATTCAACTTTAGTACCGCCAAGAATGCCTCTTGTGGCACCTCTACGTTACCCAGTTGTTTCATACGTTTTTTACCCTCTTTCTGCTTTTGCAGCAGTTTCTTCTTACGGGATACGTCACCACCATAACATTTCGCGGTAACGTCCTTACGCAAGGCTTTTACGGTAGAGCGAGCAATAATCTGACTGCCCACTGCTGCCTGAATAGCAATATCAAACATCTGCCGCGGAATAAGCTCTTTCATCTTTTCAACCAGAGCAATACCTTTGTGACGGATATTAGAGCGGTGAATAATCATCGCCAGTGCATCAACGCGATCCCCGTTGATCAACACATCCAAACGTACCATATCTGCAGGCTCAAAGCGGACAAAGTTATACTCCAATGACGCATAACCCCGGCTGGTTGATTTCAACCGGTCAAAGAAGTCCATTACCACTTCTGCGGCTGGAATATCATAGGTCAATGCCACTTGGTTACCGTGGTACACCATATTCTTTTGAATACCACGTTTTTCCACACATAACGTGATAACGTTACCCAGATAATCCTTTGGTACCAGAATGTTGGCTTCCACAATCGGCTCACGCATTTCGGCAATATTATTCAGAGCCGGCAGATCCGATGGGTTATCCACATAAACGGTTTCGCCATTAGTCAGCACCACTTCGTATTCCACCGTTGGCGCAGTAGTGATGAGATCCAGGTTATATTCCCGCTCCAGACGCTCCTGAATAATTTCCATATGCAGCAGGCCCAAATAGCCAATACGGAAACCAAAACCCAGTGCTGAAGAGGTTTCAGGCTCAAACTGCAAGGAAGCATCGTTCAAGCTCAGTTTATTCAGCGCATCACGGAAGTTTTCATAATCATCCGTTGAGATGGTAAACACCCCGGCATATACCTGAGGTTTGGCTTTCTGGAATCCTGGCAGTGGCTTCTCGGCACCATTTTTCGCATGGGTCAAGGTATCCCCTACTGGCGCTCCATGAATTTCCTTAATACCGGCAATCACATAACCTACTTCGCCAGTTTTCAGTTCATCTTTATCCTTACGCTTAGGCGTAAAAATACCGACGCGATCAGCATTGTAGGTTTGACCTGTGCTCATCACTTTAAACTTGTCGCCTTTTTTCAGGCTGCCGTTTTTGATCCGGACTAAAGACACAACCCCAAGGTAGGAGTCAAACCAAGAGTCAATGATCAGTGCCTGCAATGGCGCTTCAGTATCCCCTTCTGGTGGCGGGATCTGAGCCACAATAGTTTCCAGCACATCGTCGATACCCACGCCGGTTTTAGCCGAGCAGCGCACCGCATCATGGGCTTCAATGCCAACAATATCTTCAATTTCAGTGGCAACTCGCTCAGGCTCAGCTTGAGGCAAGTCGATTTTGTTCAGTACTGGCACCACTTCCAGATCCATATCCAGCGCGGTATAGCAGTTTGCCAAGGTCTGGGCTTCAACCCCTTGACCCGCATCGACAACCAGCAACGCGCCTTCACAGGCCGCCAGAGAACGGGATACTTCATAGGAGAAATCCACGTGTCCCGGCGTATCAATAAAGTTCAGCTGGTAGGTTTCGCCATTTTTGGCTTGATAGTCCAAAGTCACACTCTGGGCTTTAATGGTAATACCACGCTCACGTTCCAGATCCATCGAGTCCAGCACCTGTTCAGCCATTTCACGGTCGGTAAGGCCGCCACATACCTGGATAAGACGGTCGGACAAAGTGGATTTGCCGTGGTCAATATGCGCAATAACTGAAAAGTTGCGAATATTTTTATTAATCATGGACTTCTTTTCACTCAATGTTAAAACCCCTCGGGTTTTCTGACTGATTGCTTACTCACTGACTGAGAAGCACAGTATCTAACAGGATTTCTATTGTGATTCAGTACCTTGACTGTAATCCACTCTATTTCGCACCTGTTGTACAGTGCTGCAATGACTAAGGTAAATTAAACGGATACGCGTTAAAGGTGCGAAATTGTACCTGATTAGGGGGGCAATACCAATCACATTTGCCACCGCTTGTCACAGTGCTGTAACCCACATCAACAGGCACAATTAAATGAACAAGCAACAGGAGAGACTGGCGACATCGACGTCAGGCACCGCCAGAGGATGAGGATAATTGACTGCCTAAGTAAGACAGGATAACTGGCTGCGCTCCCTGCTCCAGCAATTTCGCCCGGCGCCGCCCGATACCCCAACAGCCAAGTGCGCCGGCAAAGGCCACTAACATCACCATCCAATCTTGAGATAAACCCAAATTATTTAGCAACATTTGGCCGATTAAACCACCCAGCAATAACCCAGCTACCGGTAACAAATACACTAACGCTGCCGCCTTCAGTAACACAGACTCAGGCAATCCCAGTTTGAGTAAATCACCAGGCTGACAAGGGCGGGATGTGGGTAACGCAAAACGCTGAACCTTAGGTGAAAATGCCTTAGCAATAGCCCCGCTCCCACAGGTTTCACTGCTGGCGCAGTGGCTGCAGGCACTTTTCATTTCTACTTCAACCATCACCCAACCGCTGTCGTCTTGCTCAATAACTCGGGCAACCTGCTCCATCATAGCGTTAATCCAACCTTAAACTGCGGGCGATCCGTCGCAGTGTTTCCGGTGGCAGTTTTCCCATTACCACAATTTCAGCGTTACCGTTAATTTCTGTTACCAATGATAACCCATTGCGAGTAATCACTTCTTCTGGCAGCGGTGTATCCGATGCCCGGGCAATATACACTGAGGCATTTGCCAAACCATCACTGAGCGCCACATACTCCACGGCTTCATGACTACCGATAAGGCGATGATGATCCCGCACCGTCACTTTAAAACCATCAGGCAACCAGCTGAAATGCCAATTACGACCATCGCCACGCTCAGCGGTATTCATTACCGCAGGCCAATCTTGGTGCAAGGCCTCTTTTAACAGCGCGGGCGCTTCAGGTAACACCACTAACTCAACAGCCATCACCTGCTCAATTAACTGTTTGTCCTGGGTCAGCAGATCATATTTCAGAGGCAAAAAGCTCTCCATATCTATCCATACCTGATGGATATAACGGGAGCCATCTTTAGGCATAATCCGCACCATTTGACCAGGTCGGCCAGCAATTCGACTGCGACCGCCCAGAACAAATTCATATCCGGATTCTAATGCAGTGATATTCCCCGCAAGAGCCGGGGGCCAAACGCCCTGGATCCGGTCGGAACGGACACTATAAGCTGGCTGATCATGTTCAAGGAAAGTAACAGTATGGCCGATACGTACTGCATTTTTCGGTGGGCCATTCAGATCTTCAAGAAAGGCGACATCTTGGCCATCCACCTTACCATGGAGATAAACCAAGGGACGAATATGATCCGCCTGCAGGTGGATCATAGAAACTTTGAATTGTTTTTGCTGCAACGCTTGGCTCATATGTTCAAGCCAAGCTTTTGCGGACAACTCCTCCTGCGCCATGGCAGGAAAAACAACGGCCAACAGGGCCAGAAGGATGAGACGCAAACTTATTCCTCGTGCAATCAGCGACCGGTTTCAGGACTGACCAACTGATTGTCTTCCAAAACTGTATTGCTGTTCAATCTCTGTTGCAGCATATGATCCTGAATATAATTATTCAGCCGACGACGCTGCTCATAAACCTGCTCATTACTCACGCCTTGAGATTGTGCCTGCTGCAATGGTGCCGTTTGCAAACTCACCGGCGATGCAGTCCCCAGCAATGGTCGGGTTGACAGTACCGGCATGGGCGCCGTATCGCCTGTTGCCGGCTGGGTATAATTCTGTACCCCCACCACAGCAACCAAGGCCACACTGGCCGCTATCGCATATTGACCAAACTGTTTAAACAGCGGGACAACTTTGGATTTTGCCGCAGTAACATTCTGTACACGCTGCTCTACCTGCGGTATATCATTAGCTTGAACTGGACGCTTCGGCGCCACAATAGCAGGTTCATCTTCAATCGCTGCTGCAATACGCGCTGACAGATCCAAATTGAGCGTACCGGGTAATTCACCTCGCATGGCATCACCAATCATATGGTAATTGCGCCATTTATCGTGGGAACCGGTATCAGCAGACAAGTCTGCCATAGCCTGAGCGTCAACCTCGCCATCGACGGCGGCAGAGACCCACTCCTGACCTAATTTATCCATTTTTCACCTGTCTCACTATCAATTTTCCAGCAGCGGCTGGAGCTTTTTATCAATGGCTTCCCGGGCGCGAAAAATCCGAGACCTCACGGTACCGACCGGGCATTCCATCACATTAGCAATATCCTCGTAGCTCATTCCATCGAGTTCCCGTAGGGAAATTGCCATCCGTAATTCTTCCGGTAATGTTTCAAGGGTTTCAAACACCACCGCTTTAATTTCATCTGACAGCATCAATCGCTCAGGAGAATCAAACTCCTTTAGCGCATCTGAGCCGTCGTAATACTCAGCATCATCGACATCGATATCATTAGCCGGTGCCCGACGTCCCTGTGATACCAAATAATTTTTCGCAGTATTAACCGCAATGCGATACAGCCAAGTGTAAAACGCACTTTCACCCCGAAAATTTGGCAACGCCCGGTAAGCTTTGATAAACGCTTCCTGAGCGACATCGGCTACATCAGCCTGATTTCTGACATACCTCGCGATAAGGTTGATCACCTTCCCCTGATATTTATGTACCAGCAGGTTAAATGCATTTTTATCGCCATGCTGAACCCGTTCAACGAGTTGCTGATCACTTATTTGTCCACTCATCCGAGCCGACTTCTCCCAATATAACTTACTGATTTTTCAGTCGCTCGAATCATTCTTACTCTATGTAGACTCAAGTTCCGAGAAAAAGTTCTGGTTCTTAAAAAAAAGATCACGTTCGAAATAGAAAAGATGGTTTACCATGGTCGAACCTTCAGACCAATCATGATACCCGATGAAACAAGCAGTTGAACACCAATCTGATATTCTGGTTATCGGTGGTGGTGCCGCTGGTCTGACACTGGCACTGCAGCTGGCCGATAATGCCAAGATTATTCTTCTCTCCAAAGGACCTTTGTCAGAAGGCTCCACTTACTACGCTCAAGGCGGCATCGCCTCGGTTTACAAGGAAGATGAAGATACTATCGCTTCCCATGTCGCCGATACCTTGGTCGCTGGAGCTGGACTGTGTGACGAAACCGCCGTCACCTTTACCGCCACCAATGCCCGGGCAGCCATGCAGTGGCTAATTGATTCCGGCGTTGCCTTTGATAAAGAGGAAAACAGTCAGGATCAAGCCAATGCGCCATATCACCTGACCCGGGAAGGTGGCCACAGCCACAGACGGATTTTCCACGCTGCAGATGCTACCGGCAAAGAAGTCCAACTCACCCTGCAAGACCGCGTTCTACACCATCCCAATATCACCGTGCTCGAGCGCTATAATGCCATCGACCTGATTACGACCCGTAAACTGGGCCGTAGCGGTAACCGCGTTATTGGTGCTTATGTCTGGAACCGACAGCAAGAACATGTAGAAACTATCCGCGCTCGGTTTGTGGTGCTGGCCACAGGCGGTAGCTCTAAGGTGTATCAGTATACCTCCAACCCGGATATTGCCAGCGGCGATGGTATTGCCATGGCGTGGCGTGCAGGATGTCGCGTCGCCAATATGGAATTTAATCAGTTTCATCCCACCTGTCTGTATCACCCTGAAGCTCGCAACTTCCTGTTGACCGAAGCCCTGCGTGGTGAAGGCGCTTATCTCAAGCGTCCGGACGGTACCCGTTTTATGCCTGAATTTGATGAACGTGCTGAACTGGCACCACGGGATATTGTTGCCCGCGCCATCGACTTTGAAATGAAACGCCTCGGAGCCGACTGTGTCTTCTTAGACATCAGTCATAAGCCGAAAGAATTTATCGTTAAACATTTCCCCACTATTTATCAACGTTGTCTCGCCCTAGGGATTGATATGGCTAAAGAGCCTATCCCTGTGGTACCGGCAGCCCACTATACCTGTGGTGGGGTAATGACAGATCTGCATGGCCAAACCGACTTAAACGGCTTATATGCTATCGGTGAAGTGGCGTACACCGGCTTGCACGGCGCCAACCGCTTGGCCAGCAATTCGCTGCTTGAGTGTTTGGTGTTTGCCCGTGCTGCGGCAGAAGATATCAGCAGTCAACTGGAAAAAATCCCGCTACCTGGTCCATTACCACACTGGGATGAAAGCCAGGTCTGTAACTCAGATGAAGAAGTGGTGATTGCCCACAACTGGCATGAACTGCGCCTCTTTATGTGGGACTATGTAGGGATTGTCCGTACTGACAAACGGCTGGAGCGCGCGCTGCGCCGGGTACAGATGCTGCAACAAGAAATTGATGAGTACTACTCTAATTTCCGTGTGAGCAACAACCTACTGGAACTGCGTAACTTGGTACAAGTTGCCGAATTGATTATCCGCTGTGCCATGGCTCGCAAAGAAAGCCGCGGGTTGCATTGCACGCTGGATTATCCTGAAAAGCTGGATAACCCTCAGCCAACGATTCTGCAGCCAAACTAATCGGCTTGCTCATGTGCCGCTCAAGGCCAGGCAACAAAAAAACGGCGCACTATTGCGCCGTTTTTCATTACAGTTATTCATACTGTTATGCCAATTGTTTTAACGTGCAGAGTCCAGCAACCACCGACATAAATAACGATAATCGTCCTCACTGAGCATATCCGCAAACACTAACAATACCTTTTTTCTGCCAGAGTCCATGTGCTCACCTTGGGGCAAATCATATTGCTGATAATATAGTAGCGAACACCAAGGCAGCACTCGGCTTGTTTTGTGACACTGCATTTCAATGCCATCAAGTAAAAACCGAGGTTGACTATCGTGCTTTTGCCTCGCTAGCAAAGTGATACTGTGCTGCCAATGCCGTAAAGCAACCCACTGCCAGATCAACACAGATGTCCAACATAAGCCAAACAGCCACAATATCCCGGTCAGGGTCTCTGAGGAGATAAAAGCAACGTCAGTCGGGCACAGTAATATCACTATCATGGCCCCCAGCAAATACAGCAAGACCAACGTTCTATATTGATAAGCTGATGCCCGAAGATAAAAACAGCGCCCCGAACTTAACGACAGTGCCCGGCCTGATGAAGTTTTCGTTGATGTCATCAACAAAAACTCCTCTTGCCCCAATACTCAGGCGCGATATCGTCCCAACGGAATATCATTAAGCTGCGTCACGACCACGCACTTTAATCACCATCTGCGCCAGCTCCGCATCCGGACAAGTTTCATGACCCATAAACCAGGCAAATAATTCTGGGTCCTCACAGGACAGTAAACGGACAAAACAGGCTTTATCCTGCTCATTTAAGCCTGTATAGTGCTGGTTAACAAAAGGCTCAAACAACACATCTAACTCGAGCATACCTCTTCGACAAGCCCATTTTACCCGGGACAAACTCATCAGCTCAGACACAGTCAACTCCTTGCTTTTCTTCATGGCCCTGTGGCCAATTTATTCTGCTATAGCCCGGCGATCCCCGGGTCTTTACCTGCAAACAAATCACTAAAATCTGTCGCGAGCAACCGCTTTAATGCGGGATGCTGGATCATACGCTCAGCAAACATCACATGATATTCCTGCCGCACCTCATGGGTCTCCCCAATGAGGGAAATATTTTGATCAAAGATATCTTGTTTATAAATCGATGGTGCCACAAAAATCCCCTGCCGGAAAAAACCGAAAGCCTTCATCATGGCTGAGTCATCAAACTCTCCTAAGATCCGCACATTTAAGCCATTATCATCAAACCAGCGATGTAACTGCTGCCCCATAGACGTACGCTTTCCAGGAATAAGCAAAGGCACCTGCTCTAGGCAAGCGGGAAACTCTCCAGGGACTTCTCCGGCGGCAAAAAAACCTATCCCACATTCACCCAATTTTTTCGACAAGATTTCAGGATACTGCAACGAACCGCCAGCACAATCAGATAAAATCATATCCAATTTGTGCTCCCGTAAACGACTCATCAGTAATTCATGGGTCGCTTCATAGCATGCTAGATGTAAACTGCCATCATCGGGAAAACCTGCCAACAAAATACGACTGGACAGGGTTTTAGACAGCGCATCAGCAATCCCCACTTCAAACAATACCGATTCATCTTGCTGATAATTGAGGATATCCATTAGCTCGTAACTCAGGTTAAACATCTTATCTGCATACCGAAAGACCAGCTGCCCCAGCTCTGTCGCCTCTAGATTACGGCCAACCCGGGTAAACAGTTCGCCATTGAGTCGCCCTTCCAACGCCCTAATCTGGCCAGTCACTGTCTGCGGCGTCAGACACAAGGCATCAGCCGCCTTAACGACAGAGCCTTTACGCTTGACCATCCAAAAATAATACAGGTGGTTATAGTTGAGATGAGACATGGGGTTATCCATAAAAAAACCGCTCAAATGAGCGGTTTACAGTCTATCCAATCCACAGCGAATTCGCATTAATTCAATCGCTGGCAGTGCAACAGCTCTTTTACAGCTTGTTCCAATGCTGCGCGATCACGAATTTCACCACTACTGAATGCCTCAGTGACACCTAAGACCAGCGCATCACGATCCGGTAAACGATCAGCACAGAACATACGGTTAGCTTCCTGATAACGCTTACCACCACGGTATTTCAATGCACGGGATTCATAACCATTGGTCTCCAACCGCGCCCCTGCAGCAGTAGGCTTGTACATTAGTGCGCCATCCACCACACCATCAAGATAAGCTTGGCAAACCGGAGTACGGGCATCCTTAATACATTCAGCGAGAGGATCTGCCTGAGCAAACGCTGAAAAACCCACCAGGCAAGTGACAGCTAAAAGTTGTTTTTTCATTCTTTTTCTCCTTGTTCCGGTAGCACTTTTGACAACCACAGGTAACCGATTACCGCGGCCAACATAGACCCCATAAGGATCCCCAGTCGCGACAGATCACCATAGCTATTACTGCCGTGTTCAAATGCCAGAGAAGCAATAAACATCGACATAGTAAAACCAATCCCGCACATCACTGCCACTGGGAAAATATGCCGCCAGCTTATCCCGGCCGGCAACTCAGCCAACTTAAGCTTCACCGCTAAATAACTAAACAGCATTACGCCAATAGGTTTACCCAGCAGCAAACCTGTTGCGATCCCCAGTGGCACTGGCGAAAACAACGTATCTAGACTCATATTCCCAAGCGGCACCCCTGCGTTGGCAAATGCAAAGATAGGCAGGATCATAAAGGTGCTCCAAGGATGCAGACTGTGCTCAAGACTCTCTGAAGGCGAGCTGCCATCTTTCCCTCGCAGCGGGATAGCAAAAGCGATAATGACGCCGGCTAAGGTGGCGTGCACCCCAGATTTCAATACCGCAACCCAAAGAATGGTGCCAATCACAGCGTATGGGGCAAGTGCGGTAATACCGCGGCGGTTCATAATAAATAAACCTGACACAGCAACAGCAGCAATAGCCAAACTGAGCATGGAAAGATCACTGCTATAAAACAGGGCAATAATCACAATCACGCCCAAGTCATCAATAATGGCAAGCGCCAGCAAAAATACTTTCAGCGCCACCGGCACCCGGCTTCCCAACAGCGCCATAATCCCTAATGCAAAGGCAATATCTGTTGCGGCAGGAATTGCCCAACCCGCGCGGGTCACAGGATCATCCATATTGAACAGCAGATAAAACGCCGCAGGGACCAGCATGCCACCAACCGCAGCGATGGTAGGTAAAGAGGCTTTCGCGACACTGGAAAGAGCCCCTTCCAGCAATTCACGCTTCACCTCTAGGCCAATCAGCAAGAAGAAAATCGCCATCAAACCATCATTAATCCACAGCAATAAGGGCTTGTGAATATCCAAGGCGCCTAGGCGCACCTGCATAGGCGTATCAAGAAATCCTTCATACAGACCGGATAACGGGGAGTTTGCCATCAGCATGGCAAATGCTACTGCAATCAGCAGTAAAATGCCCCCCGCCGACTCCTGACTTAAAAAATTTCTAATCGCCCTTTCCATAACCTACTCCGAAAAATCACAATGTGATGAGTCTAGCCAAATTCAATTTCTTTAAAAAATCGCAAGTTTCTACCTCAAACATCGGAATTTCCGAGGTGTTCATCCCTGAAACCTGCTGAGATCAGATAGCGACTGGTGCCTTAATGTGGGGATGAGGCTCGTATCCAGTCAACTCAAAATCTTCAAATTTATAGTCAAAAATCGATTCAGGTTTACGCAGAATCGTCATCTTAGGTAATGCTTTAGGCTCACGGCTCAATTGCAGCGCAGTCTGTTCCATATGGTTGGAATACAGATGAGTATCACCGCCAGTCCAAACAAAATCACCCAGTGCTAAATCACACTGTTGCGCCACCATCATGGTCAGTAAGGCGTAACTAGCAATATTGAATGGCAGTCCTAAAAACACATCACAACTGCGCTGATACAGCTGACAAGACAATTTCCCGTCGGCCACATAGAACTGGAAAAATGCATGGCAAGGTGCCAAAGCCATCTTATCCAATTCACCCACATTCCAGGCTGACACAATCAAACGACGGGAGTCTGGCTGCGTTTTTATCTGCTCGATCACCTGGCTTATCTGGTCAATAGCGTCGCCAGACTGGGTTGGCCAACTGCGCCATTGCGCGCCATATACTGGGCCCAAATCACCATTTTCATCAGCCCACTCATCCCAAATACTGACATTGTTATCATGCAGATACTTGATATTGGTCTCGCCTTTCAAAAACCAAAGCAACTCATGAATGATGGAACGCAGATGGCATTTCTTGGTGGTCACCAAAGGAAAGCCTTCATTCAAATCAAACCGCATCTGATGGCCAAACACAGAGCGGGTACCTGTCCCGGTCCGGTCTGATTTCTCAGTGCCGTTATCAAGAATGTGCTGCATTAAGTCCAAATATTGTTGCATCAGTTATTACCCTGCTTCCGAAAAATTAAATATAAACCAAACAAAATCATAGGGATTGATAAAATCTGTCCCATTGTTACATAGCTCAGGAAGAAACCGACCTGAGCATCAGGCTGGCGCACTGTCTCCACCAAGCAACGGAAAATTCCGTAACCGACCAAGAACATACCGGACACGGCACCGGCCTGATGCGGCTTACGCTTGTACCAGTTCAATAAAATGAACAGCGCCACACCTTCCAATGCAAATTCATACAATTGAGAGGGATGACGTGGATAAGGCCCACCACTAGGAAACACCATGGCCCAAGGCACATCAGTCACGCGTCCCCACAGCTCACCATTGATAAAGTTGCCGATCCGGCCAGCACCCAAACCAATCGGTACCACAGGTGCGACCATATCCGCCACCTGGAAAAAAGTACGACCTTGTTTGCGGGCAATGTACCACATGGCCAAAATCACACCAATCATACCACCGTGGAACGACATGCCACCTTCGGTGATTTTGAACAGATACAGTGGGTTAGCCAAGAAAAGATCAAAGTTATAAAACAGCACATAACCAATACGACCCCCGAGGATCACCCCAAGAAAGGCATAAAACAGCAGATCAGAGACCTGATCCCGATTCCAAAGCCCCTTCGAACGGTCGGCATAGCGGTTTAACAGCCACATTGCGGCTACAAATCCCACCAGATACATAAAGCCATACCAGCGTAGTGCTGGCTCAAAGCTTTCACCAAAAATATGAAAAGGCCCGAATGACACGATAATCGGGTCAATATGGGGATATGTCAACGCCATAAAACTTCCAACCAAACCCGTAAAACGGGTAATTTAACACCACAATCAGCCCAGCATCAGCTTCAGGCCAATCACCAATAACAACAAAGCAAAAATCTTTTTCAGCACCGGCGTTGGCCAGGTACTCGCCGCCTTAACGCCCCAAGGCGCAGCCCACACTGATGTCATCACAATCCCAGCCAGCGCAGGCAGATAGACATACCCTAACGTCCCCACGGGTAACCCGGGAACGGCCCAACCGGCAACAATATACCCGAGACTGCCGCTCAAGGCGATAAACAGCCCCACCGCAGAAGATACCCCGACGGCAAAACGCATCTGCATTCCGCACCAACTCAGAAACGGCACCAAAAGTACCCCGCCACCAATCCCCATCAGGCCGGCTATCATAGCGATAAGCAGCGTAATGGCAAACAAGACGATATTACCCGGCAATGCGCGCCCCGCATCAGGCCGAAACGGGAAAGTCATCTGCACCGCCATTAACATCACAAATACAGCAAAAGCCTGTTGTAATCTGGTGGCAGGAATCAGCTCAGCAACAAAGCCAGACAGCAGCGCCCCGCATAAAATGCCCGGCAACATACGCAGCAAAATATGCCAATCAATATTTTGACGTTTGTGGTGTGCGCGGGTGGAAGAAAAAGAAGTGAGAATAATTGCTGCCAAGGAGGTCGCAATCGCAATATGAGGGAGTTGGGCAACCGTAATACCAGCTTTAGGTAATAGGTACAGCAACGCAGGTACAATAATCAGCCCCCCGCCAATCCCCAGCAAACCAGCCATAAAGCCGACAAACGCGCCAAGGCCCAGACATAGGCTGAACACCCAGATAATATTTTCCACGGCGATCCCTTAATTACACCCATAAATAACACTGAAGCTCTGGGTGTCATCATCTGCCTAAGTGGCAGTTCTTATTGATTAACCAGCGTTAATAAGTGCCGAGAGTCGAGATATTCCCGCACAATCTCACGAACATCCTGGGCATCATCTTGCTCTAAAGCAATATCAAGCAAGTTACTCAGCTCACCACAAGAAACCCGTCGCAGCAGATAGTTGATGCGTGCCAAACTGTCCTGGTTCATACTTAATTGGCTATACCCCATCGCCACTAATAACAGTGCCCCCATGGGTTCCCCGGCCAGCTCACCGCAAACACTGACATCCAATCCATATTGTCCACAGTCAAACCGGGCACGCTGGAGCGCCCGTAGTAATGCGGGATGAAAACTGTCAAACAGACTGCTGACACTGGGGTTATTGCGATCTACCGCCAGCAGATATTGGGTCAAATCATTGGTACCGACTGACACAAAGTCCACCCGCAGTGCCACTTCACGCAGTTGATATAACAATGCCGGCACCTCGAGCATAATTCCAACCCGGGGACGAGATAGCTGACCATCCAATTCAGCTTTTACTTCAGCAAAAGCTTGATTGAAGTAACACAGCGCCATATCAATTTCAGCCACCGAGCTTACCATAGGGAAAAGCACCGACAGCTTACCGCCACTGGAAAATGCCCGCATCATCGCCCGCAGCTGTACCAGGAATAATTCCGGATGATCTAATGACAGCCGGATCCCACGCCACCCCAAGAACGGATTTTCCTCCTTGATGGGGAAGTAAGGCAAGGGTTTATCGCCGCCAATATCCAAAGTACGCATCACAACCGGTCGGCTACCGACCGCCCGGCGTACTTGACGATAGACTTTGACCTGTTCAGATTCGCTGGGAAAACGCTGCTCCAGCATAAAGGGAATTTCCGTCCGGTACAGTCCGATACCATCGGCCCCGTCAGCAATGGTATTCTCCATACCACTGATCAGTCCGGCATTAAGATGCAAATGAATACGCTGCTTATCCAATGTTTCTGCCGGTAAGGTCAATTCTGCAGCATAACGCCGAGCCAGCGCCTTTTCCGACTCCAATAAGGCGCGGTATTCTCGCAATACGACCGCGGAAGGCCCGATCAGTAACTGCCCTCGGCTGGCATTTAGCACCAGCTCGACCTGCTCTAACGTGTCAGGCTCCAGCCCGTCTAGCACCGCCTCAACCCCTGTCAGTGCCGGGATCCCCAAAGCCCGAGCCACAATCGCCACATGAGCATTCACGCCGCCTAACTCAGTGACAATGCCTGCCAATTTTTGCTGCGGAAACTCAACTAAGAGTCCAATATCCACTTCCCTGGCAATTAAAATTACCGGCTTATCCGGTGCTAAGCGCACTTTCCCCGGTTCAATCAACTGGCGCAGCACCCGTTGACCCAGTTCACGAATATCCCGCGCCCGCTCTTTAAGATACGCATCATCCATCGCCGCAAACTGGGCGATATAACGCATAGAAACACGACTCACCGCAGACTCGGCTTGCCACCCGGCCTGTACTTCTTGCAGATACTCGCCGCCCAGACTTTGCTCATCCAACAGCATAATCAGCGCCGAAACAATATTACTGACCTCATCATCAGCATTATGTTCAAATCGCTGTAATAGCGCGGTTAGCGCCGCCTTACTGCGGCTAAGCGCCTGTTCGAGCCGCATCAGCTCTGCGGTAATATCATCACAACGCTGCTGCGCTTGTTCTAGCGAAATTTCCCCGCCCAGCACCAATCCCTTAGCAATGGCAATTCCGCGACTGGCACAGGTGCCACGAAACACACTCTGCTGCCCTGGATGTGGAAGTGCTCGCTTACGGCGCACATTATTAATCGCCATGGCTAACTGGGCCGCTAGCGTCAGTAAAAAGGCTTCTTCCCCTTCACTAAATTGGCGCGCCGCTTCCTGCTGCACGAGGATCACGCCAAGTAATCTTTGCTGATAGATAATAGGGGCGGCCAAAAAGGCCTGAAATGCGTCTTCTGCCACTTCCGGACAGACTTTAAAGCGGGGGTGAGACTGCGCCTGAGCTAAATTGAGTAATTCACCGCGCTGGGCGACTGTACCAACCAGCCCCTCGCCTAATGATATGGTCACCTGTCCTACAGCAGATTTGGCTAACCCATCTGTAGCCGACAGGAGTAGTTTCCCTTGCTCCAACAGATAAACAGAGCAGCAATGGGTCTGCATCGCCGCGTTGGTCCGGCGAACCAACAGTGTTAACGCCTCCTCTAGACTGGCCGCACCGGCCACGGCCTGTGTAATATCCCTGAGCGTAGTTAACACTGTTTCAATCCCCTTTTGAAATCAGTTACGTTGTTTAGTTCGCCGTCGGTGATTTTCCCGCACCTGAAATGGCAGTGCCGTGGCGGCAAACTCTTTCATCACTTTACGGTACACATCCCGTTTGAATGACACTACCTGACGCACCGGATACCAATAACTGACCCAACGCCAGTCATCAAATTCCGGATGTCCAGACAGGGTTAAATCAATGGCCTGATCCTGGCTTTTCAACTGTAATAAAAACCACTTTTGCTTCTGACCGATGCAGACTGGTTTACTGTCCTGACGCACCAAACGCTTAGGCAAACGATAACGCAACCAAGAGCGGGTTGAGGTCAGGATCTGCACATGTTCCGGCTTCAACCCAACTTCCTCATAAAGCTCTCGATACATAGCTTGTTCTGGCGTTTCGCCGTCATCAACTCCGCCTTGGGGGAATTGCCATGAATGTTGTCCGAAACGTCGGGCCCACATGACCTGACCGAATTTATTACAGATGATGATGCCCACATTTGCGCGAAAGCCGTCGCTATCAATCACATGGACTCCAAAGTACACAAATTTTAATGCCCCGATTGTTTCACAAAGGAGCAATAGCAGCAAACCTCTATTTTTAACGGATTTTTGGATAAAGCTATTTCCAAACTAGGCTTATCAACAAGCAAAGGGCAATGTTCGTCATTATTATCCACAAAATCTGTGGATAACTCTGTTTGCAACTCAACAACAATGGTATTTTTCAGCCATTCAATCAGATAAGCAAAAAATGTGACTTAAGCCAAACAACGAGCAAGATACTGATTTATATTAATATATTTATTAAACTCAACTTAATATGGCGACAAGCAGAACAAAAAGCATAAATTTTCACCCATGCCTTTTTATTTGTCTCTGCCCAACACTTATTCACATTGTCAAGCCTGATGGCACAAAAAATCCGCGGTCTCTATAACAACACAGAAAAATCAGCCAGCTAAAATGTGATTAACACCATACAGTTATCCCATAATTCTGTGGATAACTATGTGCGGAAGGTAGGGGAAATCAGCGCGTAACTGTTTTTATTGCAGATACATCAATATGAATTTAAATTTATATTGTTTATATTCAAATACTTAAAAAAAATACGCCACTCGTTAGATTAATACATATTTTGCGGTTATTTTTTAACCAACCGGCAATAGCATACCCACCATGCTATTTTTTCATCGCCTAACTTGACGCAATTTATTCCTATCTATTTCCCACTTTATCTCCATAAACAGGATAAACACCATATCAGCGCCCAACTGATATAATTCCAAACACCGCCGGAAACATGATGTTGACCGGATCATACAAACAGAAACAAAGCATAAGGAAACACTATGGCCATTTCACCGCCAGCCAGCCTAGAAGAACTGATGCAGCGGGTCGATGCCATTGCCGGAGTGACATTAGGCCAATTAGCACAATCCCATCAACTATCGGTGCCAAAGGATCTTCGGCGCGATAAAGGCTGGATAGGGCAATTGTTGGAACTGGAACTGGGGGCGACGGCAGGCTCCAGACCGGAGCAGGATTTTTTACATCTAGGCGTAGAGCTAAAAACCATCCCCATCGATAGCCGGGGAAAACCATTAGAAACCACTTATGTCTGCGTCACACCACTCACCAATATTCAGGGCATGCAATGGCAACAAAGTTTGGTGTATCACAAATTACAACGGGTACTCTGGATCCCAGTGCAGGGAGAGCGACACATCCCCATTGCACAGCGTTGTATCGGCACAGGGATTTTATGGCAACCTGATGCGCAGGAATTGTCCCTACTACAACAGGATTGGGAAGAATTAATGGAGATGATAGCGACAGGTCAAGTAGACAAAATCACCGCCAGACATGGCGAGGTCTTACAACTTCGTCCCAAAGCGGCTAACAGCCGAGTGCTGACTGAATGTATTGCTGCCGATGGCAGTATCCGACTTACCAACCCCAGAGGCTTTTATTTAAAAACCCAATTTACGGCCGCTATTTTGGCAAAAACCTTTGGCTAACTCACAGCTTTAACAGATCTTTTTGTTGGTTTTTCAATTATTCCGGCATTTTCATCGGATTTTGATGGCTCTGGGCATAGAATCCGGTAAATTATGCAAAAATCGGCACTTCATCTGCCTTTACCTTGACACAGATCACAATACCGGCTGGAAAAGACATCGGGATATTAATACACTAACTGCTCTTCGCAGCAGCTTCACCTCCAGAGTAAATAGTAGTCAGTGAGAGCGAGTCGTCAGGCCAAAAAACTGGTGTTTGCCATCCTAGCGTGGACGGCCTCCATGGCCGCCTTTGTATTTTTCCGCTACGCGCAGACACCGGATCTTCCCCAATGGGCCGTTGGCTCAGGAGATCTGGCCACTCTGGCTATCTATATGGGGATCATCTTCGGCAGTCTGCATTGGTTATCCAACCTTATCGCCGACTTCTCAGCGATTAACCGACTTCCTTATGTTTTCTCTGTGATATTCAAAGGGCTGTTTTTGCTGCTTGGGGCCACAACACTGGCCTATATCACCCAGTTTTTGAATATGTGGGCCATTGAAAATCATATGGCGACCCTCAGGCAAATGCTCACTGTCCACATTCTCTATACCCCCTCATTTCAGGCGTTAATCGTTTACTTGGTGGTAGTGCGGGTTGGGCTCGCGTTTATTGAGCAAATGGGGTTATTGGTTGGCCCCAGAGTACTGATGAATATTGGTATGGGGAAATACCACAAGCCAAGATATGAACAGCGTTTATTTCTATATCTGGATATGGTGGCGTCGACGACCCATGCTGAGTCTTTAGGTGACTACCGCTTTAGCCGCCTAATTCAAGACAGTTTTAGTTTATTGGCCGATACGGTATCCAATAATGAAGCGGAAATTTACCGTTATATGGGCGATGCGGTGCTGATCCACTGGCCACTAGAAGAAGGTATTGTTCATGATAGGTGTATGAACATTTACTTTGAATTCAGTCAACAATTAAATTGGCAACGCCAATACTTTGAAGAGCATTATGGCTTTGTACCCAAATTCAAAGCGGCGGCGCACTGTGGTCAGGTTGTTGCTGCGGTGGTTGGCGTACACAAGCAGGAAATCAGTTTCTTCTCCGATGTGCTCAACACCTTGGCAAGACTACAAGACCAGTGTAATCCACTCGGCCAACGCATGCTGATCTCAGGTAATCTAGCGGCTCGACTCGATAGCAGTGACAGTCGTTATGATTTGCATAATTTGGGACCGGTCAAGCTCAAAGGTAAACAACATTCCACCATTGTCTACGGCGTATCCCCCAAACTCTGATTGCATCAGCATCCTCACTAACTGTCATCCACCCACAATCTCAACCCAACTATTTATAGCCATTTGATGTCCACGGTTTGGCTGTCCAGCTGTTTTAGCTGAGTACCTGCGCACCTGAAATAAAGTCCGCTAACCACGTTAGTAGTATGCAATGTAAAACAATGCCACACAAAATAAAGTACATTGTTCCCGGTTCTTCTTCAGTGCGTAAAAACAAAAAAACCTCCCGCAGGAGGTTTTTTAGCAACGACAAAGTGGCAGGTTATTTTTCCTGCAATAACTTCTCAATTTCCAACCCTAAGGTACGGAAAGTGGAAATACGGCTAGTAGTTTGACGCCAGACCAAACCAATATCCCGATAAGGGGCTTCTCCCGGCGGGTTAATCACTTTCAGATCAGTGTCTTTTAAGATCCCGGCATCAATCGCCATCTGCGGTAAGAAGGTAGTACCCAGCTTACTGTTTACCATCTGCACCAAGGTATGCAAACTGGTGGCAGCAAATGGATTCACTTTCGCACTGTCACGTAACTGACAAGCACTAATGGCATGCCCGGTAATACAGTGCTCATTCTGCAACAAGAAAATACTCTCATCGGGCAACATCTGATAATCCACAGGCTCAACAAATGCCCCCTGAAGATCTTTGTGCACCACCATTTTGAAAGGATCGAGCCCAACTTTCATACTGTGATAACCACGGGTGTCAACAGGTAGTGCTAATAGCAACAGATCCAACTCACCTTTACCTAAGGCCTCAAGCAAACGATCTGTTGTATCTTCTTTTAATAACAGCGTCAAATTAGGAAAATGACTCTGACAATGGCGCACCACCCGGCTTAGCAGAAACGGCGCAATGGTAGGAATACAACCCAAACGGATTTCGCCTGTCATCGGCTCGCCCTGGTTCCGTACCAACTCCACCAAATCATCAACGTCGGTCAGCAGTTTACGTGAACGCAGTACCACTTCTTCGCCGATAGCAGTAAACATAAATGATTTATGATCCCGCTCAATAAGCTGGTGTCCCAGCTGCTCTTCCAGATTCTGAATCCCACTGGACAGGGTTGATTGACTGACATGACAAACCTTAGCAGCCCGGTTAAAATTCTGTTCTTGATGCAGATTAACCAGGTAAAAAAGGTTTTTCAGACTCGGTAAATGTTTCATTTATTCGATTGCCTTGCTCATTTAGTACCGAATTTTTTGCTGTATGCACTCTACCATATTTCACTTTACCGCAAAGCGCTCTAGGCAATAGGAATGTGACTCTTATCGGACAATTCGGTCAGCCTAATGGTAAAAACCGAACAGTTGTACAAATTAAAACCAGTTTTACCGCCATCATCACTGACGATGACCACAGTGGCTAATACATCATAGTGATTGCAGGTTTACAGCAAGCTCATGCCGCCAATAGATTAACTCATCACCAGCATGACAAGCTGTACAAATAAAAAATGACGCTTGCGCCTAAATAGGCACAGCGCCATTTATTACAGCTTACTGCTCAGCCAGCAAACCAGTTACGGTAAATAGACAGTTACTAGATCTTAGCTTCCAAGTAATCTTTCAACATGGCCAAATCAGACTGGGCGTGCTCCACAATCACACTAAGCCAGCGCCCATGCATCTCTTGCCAATCAGAAGCTTCGCCATGCTGCAATAACTGAGCATGCTGCTGGATCCGTTTTAGCCCCACAGAGCCTGCCGCACCTTTAAATTTATGTGCCTCTGCGCACAAGGTATCTTTTTCCCCTGCAGCATCTGCCTTAACCAAATTAGCAACATATTCCGGCATCAACTGTTCAAATAACACTACACTTTTAAGCAAGGTACCGGCACCGATAGCACTGCAGTATTGCTCCAAGGTGTTCAGATCGAGAATATTGTCCAGTTTAGTTGTTGCCATTGATGGCCCCCTCAAATACGGTAAATCAGCCAATGCACTTATCTGAATAAAAACCGTAAGTTAGGAATATATCCCTCACATAAACATCAGACGGCTTATTCAGATATCACAATAAAAAACAGATAGTCGATGAATACCGCTCATCATACCGACTAAACGCTGCTGCGCAACTGGTTACAACCCTACTCAGACAAACTTAATAAAACTTAACACTTTAATAACTTTTACTGTTGGGATTTTTTACTCATATAGCCATAGGCAGATGCAGTTGTTTATTTCTGCGAACAAATCTCACTATCAAGGTTGCAATCCGTTATAAATGGCCGCGCCGTATGACACCCCTGCCCCCCAAACTGGCGCAAATTATCCACAATCGCCACCAGCCCATTCCAACGAAACTGGCACCAATCCGGCCCCAGCAACATAGGTTTTTTCGCATAGGCTGTTACGCGGTGGAGGATCACCTCTGCAGGAATGGTTCGAATCATCTCGCCAACACTGGTCGCATAATCCTCCAGCGTCAGTAGCGACATCCGCCCAGCCCGCAGAGCTTTTGCCATAGTACTGCCCTCTACCACATGAAGTGGATGAATTTTCAACCCGTCAACCCCAGCTTGCAGCACCTTATCTAACGTGTGCATATAATCGCTGTGCTCTTCACCTGGCAAGCCAAGAATAAGGTGAGTACAGACTTTCAACCCACGCCGCCTTGCACGGGTAACCGTATCTAAATAAACCGCAAAATCATGGCCACGATTAATGCGTTTCAAGGTTACATCATTAGCCGTCTGCAGTCCCAGTTCCAACCAAACATCCAACCCTTGCTGCTGATAATCCAGCAGTAAATCCAGCACAGTATCCGGAACACAATCAGGTCGGGTCCCTACACTTAACCCGACAATATCCGCGTCCATTATGGCTTCATCATAGCGTTGTTTCAGCAACTGATATTCATCATATGTACTGGTATACGCTTGAAAGTAAGCAATATATTTATCTGAAATTCCTTTAGCACTGCCGACTTTACGGGCACGTTTATCCTGCAAACTAGCCTTGCCTTGGGCTAACTGCTGTGAAATGGTCAAAGGTGAGCCCATCTCATGACTAAAAGAAGCCACATTGCAAAAAGTGCAACCACCGCGCCCTAGGGTGCCATCCCGGTTAGGACAGGTAAATTTGGCATCTATGGTCAGTTTCTTTACCCGAGCACCGTATTTAGCTTTGCACACGGCCCCGAATGTATTGACGTATTGATCTAGTCCCACAGCGACATCCCGCCAGACAGAAGAAAATGGGGGGTATTTTAAAAAATGCAGCGCAATACGTCATGGTCAACCTGCAAGTTTTACCTTTTTGTCACAAACATCACCAATACCACGATTGGGTAAAAATGCATATTTTATGACTTTATAAACAAAGTAAAATTATCATCATGAGTAATATAATCTATATTTATCATATAGATAAAATCAAAACCATTAGTAAAACCCAGCCAACAATCTATATAAAAAGTGAAAAAATATGACTTAATATCATTTTTAAATTGACGTTTTATTGAGCAATGGATAATTTGATGGGCTCGGACGCTAACGATAGCAAGCGTCAATAGGCTCCCTCAGGTGGTATCAAAGCATGGTCTCTGAACCATAGGGACGGGATTTTGTCAGGGAGGTGTCCAATGAGTCTGTATCATCCTAGTTTTGAACGGGATAACTGTGGGTTTGGCCTGATCGCCCAAATGGACGGTGAGCCCAGTCACCGCATTGTTCGTACCGCTATCCATGGTTTAGATCGAATGAAACACCGGGGCGGTATCGCAGCTGACGGTGAAACCGGTGATGGCTGTGGCCTACTGATGCAACTGCCAGTTAAATTTTTTACCGCCATTGCGGCAGAAAATGACTGGCATCTGAGCCGTAAATTTGCCGTTGGCATGTTATTTCTCAGCCAAGATGACACAAAAGCCGAACATGCCCAACAACTCTTGGCACAAGAACTGGAAAAAGAAACCCTCAGCATTGCAGGGTGGCGTAAAGTTCCTATCAATCCCGATGCCCTTGGGCCCATTGGCCGTCACACACTGCCCCGTATATACCAAGTACTGATCAACTCTCCGATTGGCTGGCGAGAAAAAGATTTAGAACGCCGCTTATATATGGCCAGACGTCGGCTGGAGCAGCAACTCACTGAAGATAAGGACTTTTATGTTGCCAGCCTATCCGGTCAGGTGATTGTCTATAAAGGCTTGATGATGCCTGCGACCCTGCCGACCTTTTATCTCGACTTAGCAGATATTCGTTTACAAAGTTCCATCTGTCTGTTTCACCAGCGTTTTTCGACGAATACTTCACCCAAATGGCCTTTAGCCCAACCATTTCGTTATCTAGCCCATAATGGCGAAATTAATACCATTACCGGCAACCGCCAATGGGCAAGAGCCAGAGCATACAAATTCAACTCCCCACTGTTGCCAGACCTGCAGCAGGCGGCTCCCTTTGTCAACGAAAGCGGCTCAGACTCATCTTCCTTGGACAATATGCTAGAAATGCTGTTATCTGGGGGCATGGATCTCTACCGAGCCATGCGACTATTGATCCCGCCAGCATGGCAAAGCAATCCAGAAATGGATGATGATCTTAAAGCCTTTTATGATTTTAACTCCATGCATATGGAACCTTGGGATGGCCCGGCGGGGATTGTGATGACCAATGGACGCCATGCCGCCTGCGCGGTGGACCGCAATGGGCTGCGCCCTTCCCGTTATGT
Source organism: Shewanella sp. NFH-SH190041 (assembly GCF_024363255.1). Classification (NCBI taxonomy): domain Bacteria; kingdom Pseudomonadati; phylum Pseudomonadota; class Gammaproteobacteria; order Alteromonadales; family Shewanellaceae; genus Shewanella; species Shewanella sp. NFH-SH190041. The sequence continues at coordinate 1,240,670 of NZ_AP026070.1, read as the reverse complement.
CATCACTAAAGACAGGATCCTCACCCTCGCCTCAGAAATCGGCATCTGGGATTATGGCCCGGATGAAGTGATCGAAAAAGGCCGCGTTGGCCCAGGTGAATTACTGGTTCTCGATACCTTAGATGGTCGACTGTATCAGTCATTTGAAATTGATAATGATCTCAAGCGCCGTCATCCCTATAAGCAATGGATGGCTAAAAACTCTCAAACCCTCACGCCAGCAAGCCAGGTACCGTCAGCGCAGCACGGCAACAGTGAGTTCTCACCCCAAGCACTGCTGCAATTTCAAAAGCTGTTTGGTTATAGCCGTGAAGAACTGGAGCAAATCATTTGGGTATTAGCCAGTAAGGGAGAAGAGGCAACCGGCTCCATGGGAGATGACACGCCAATGGCAGTGTTATCTCGCCACACTCGCAGTTTGTATGATTATTTCCGGCAAAAGTTTGCCCAGGTCACCAACCCGGCCATCGATCCGCTGCGAGAAAAACATGTGATGTCACTCACCACCTGTATCGGTCGTGAGCAAAACCTGTTCAACGAAACCACAGGTAACGCCTACCGGGTCATGTTTGAATCCCCAGTGTTACTATTCAGTGATTTTAGTCAGTTGATGACACTGGATAAAACCAACTATCGCGCCGACACCCTACAACTCAGTTACCGACCTGATGAAGGGCTAGCCTGCGCCATTGCCCGCATCACCGATGAAGCGGAAAAACTGGCTCGTACCGGCACGACACTGCTGATCCTGTCTGACCGACTAATCACCGCTAACACCCAGTTAATCCCGGCCGCCATGGCCGTTGGCGCTGTCCAACAACGTCTGGTGGATAAGAGCCTACGCTGTGACACAAATATCATTGTTGAAACCGGCTCAGCCCGAGATCCACACCACTTTGCCGTATTACTGGGATTTGGTGCCACCGCTATCTATCCCTATCTGGTATATGAGTCCATCGCGGCACTGGCGCAGCAACAACAATTGAATGATACCCGCACATTGATGCTCAATTACCGTCAGGGGATTGATAAGGGACTACGCAAAATTATGTCCAAAATGGGCATCAGTACCGTCGGCTCGTATCGTTGCAGCCAACAATTTGAAGCAGTGGGACTGGCCGATGATGTGATTAAACTGTGCTTCAATGGGGTTATCAGCCGTATTCAAGGCGCCGGATTTACCCAACTGGCAGCGGATCAAGCCAAACTGCATCAGCAAGCCTTTGCCCCCCATAAACCGCTCCCCCAGGGCGGGTTACTAAAATATGTCGCTCGCGGTGAATACCACTGTTTTAATCCAGATGTAGTCAGCGAACTACAACAAGCATTGCGCCAACATGATTATCAGGCATACCGCCGCTTTGCTCAGCGAGTTGATCAGCGCCCCGTAGCCACACTGCGGGATTTATTAACGCTATCCCTCGCCGATACACCACTGCCGCTGGACAGTATTGAAGCGGCACAATCCCTTTATCCGCGTTTTGATACTGCCGCCATGAGTATCGGGGCATTAAGTCCAGAGGCCCATGAAGCACTGGCTATTGCCATGAATCGACTGGGTGGACGCTCCAACTCTGGTGAAGGGGGGGAAGATCCTCGCCGTTTTAATACACTGCGTAACTCAGCCATTAAACAGATCGCCTCCGGCCGCTTTGGGGTCACCGCCCACTACCTGATTAATGCCGATGTTTTGCAGATAAAAATTGCCCAAGGGGCAAAACCCGGTGAAGGCGGACAGTTACCTGGGGACAAAGTCAGTGTGGATATTGCCGCGCTACGCTATGCCCGCCCCGGGGTGACATTGATTTCGCCACCACCACACCATGACATTTATTCCATTGAGGATTTAGCTCAGCTGATTTTCGATCTCAAGCAGATCAATCCCACCGCAATGGTTTCTGTCAAACTCGTCTCTGAGCCGGGCATTGGCACCATTGCCACCGGGGTAGCCAAAGCCTATGCCGATATGATCACAGTATCTGGTTATGATGGCGGAACCGGTGCCAGTCCACTGACTTCAGTAAAATATGCCGGCAGCCCTTGGGAGCTGGGATTAGCCGAAGTACATCAGGCGCTAATCCGCAATGGTCTACGCCATAAAATTCGCTTGCAAGCTGATGGCGGATTAAAAACCGGCTTGGATGTAATTAAAGCAGCTTTACTGGGGGCCGAGAGCTTCGGCTTTGGCACTGTGCCCATGATTGCCCTTGGTTGCAAATACCTGCGGATTTGTCATCTCAATAACTGCGCCACCGGCGTAGCCACTCAACATGAAACTTTGCGCCAACAGCACTTTCACGGCAAGCCAGAACAGGTGATGGCTTACTTTGAGTTTGTTGCCCAAGATGTGCGCGAATGGATGGCCAAGCTGGGCATCCATCATTTTGAGCAGTTGATCGGCCGCACAGATCTACTCGATACCCTGCCCGGAGAAACCGATAAACAGCAGGGACTGGACTTATCAGCTCTATTAGAGACACCGCCAGTACACGCGCACAGCACCAACCGCTGGCAAGAATGTAATACTCCAGCAGATCCTGGACGGTTAAATCAGACGCTACTTAGCCATTGCCAACAAGCTATTGAGCAAGATCTCGGGCTAAGTGCCCAGTTTAAAATTAATAATACCGACCGCTCTGTCGGGGCGGCGCTGGCTGGTTATATTGCCCGCCACCATGGGGTCAAAGGATGTCATCAACCTTTAGCGCTCACCTTTCAGGGAACAGCCGGACAAAGCTTTGGTGTGTGGAATAGCCCAGGAATGGCGCTGACGCTGATTGGCGATGCCAATGATTATGTCGGTAAAGGGATGTCTGGCGGCCAACTAGTGCTACACCCTCCCCTTGGCAGCCACTTTAAAACCGAACGTTCTGCCATTATCGGTAATACCTGTCTTTATGGTGCTACCGGCGGGCATTTGTTTGCTGCCGGGCAAGCCGGAGAGCGTTTTGCCGTGCGAAATTCAGGTGCTATCGCCGTTGTTGAGGGAGTGGGAGATAACGGTTGTGAATATATGACTGGCGGTATTGTTACTGTGTTGGGTAAAACCGGAGTCAACTTTGGCGCCGGCATGACAGGGGGATTTGCCTATGTATTTGACCAGTTTGGTGAGTTTCATAAACGCCTAAATCCTGAACTGGTTGCGGCGCATCAGTTAGAGAACCCTATTCACCAGTCCCATCTTAAAGGATTGATTGAGGCCCATGCCCGCCATACCGGCAGTGAGCATGCCGCCATGTTGCTCAGTGACTTTGACAACTGGTTAGATTGTTTTGTATTGGTCAAACCCAAACATCTGGCCATGGCAGATCTACTGAAGCACGGGCAAAGTGGACAAGTATTAGCGATCAACGGAGGATAAGGCCATGGCAAACGACTTTCAGTTTCTTACCTTACAGCGTGAAGATCCGGCCAAACATCCAGCCAAACGGCGGAAAAGTCAGTTTATTGAGATCTACCGCCCCTATGAGGCCGAACAAGTACGCCAGCAAGCTGATCGTTGCCTTGACTGCGGCAACCCTTACTGTGAATGGAAATGTCCGCTGCACAATTATATTCCTAACTGGCTGCAGCTGATTAAGCAGGATCGGATCATGGAAGCGGCAGAACTGGTCCATGCCACGAACACGCTGCCGGAGATCTGTGGCAGAGTTTGCCCTCAAGACAGGTTATGTGAAGGCGCCTGTACCCTAAATGATGAATTTGGCGCAGTCACCATTGGCAATGTGGAAAAATACATCACAGATACCGCCATCGCCCGAGGCTGGCAACCGGATCTATCCGCTGTGGCGCCAAGAAAAGAAAAAGTGGCCATCATAGGTGCCGGGCCCGCTGGCCTGGGATGTGCAGATATTTTGGCCCGTAATGGGATCCGTCCCGTGGTATATGATAAATACCCACAAATTGGTGGCCTGCTCACTTACGGCATTCCCGCCTTTAAACTGGATAAACATGTTATCGCCACCCGCCGAGCTCTGCTGGAAGGGATGGGAATTGAATTCCGTCTGAATGTCGATATTGGCCGCGACCTCGCTTTTGCTGACATATTGGCAGAATATGACGCCGTTTTTCTGGGCATGGGCACTTATGCTGCCATCCCTGCCAGTCTACCCGGCGAAGCGGCTGTCGGGGTGATTCAAGCCCTCCCCTATCTCATTGGCAATACCCACCGCTTAATGGGTAGTAACAGTGCTGATACGCCTTATCTGTCCATGGCCGGAAAACACGTCGTGGTACTCGGCGGCGGAGACACGGCAATGGACTGTGTTCGCACCGCAGTGCGCCAAAATGCAGCCTCCGTCACTTGTGTATACCGCAGGGATGAAGCCAATATGCCCGGCTCTCGCCGAGAAGTGGCTAATGCCAAAGAGGAGGGGGTGCAGTTTCTGTTTAACCGTCAGCCACTGGCTATTGATAGCGATAATGCGGGTCAGGTTATAGGTCTCACCTGTTGCCGCACGGCGTTGGGTAAGCCTGATAATTCAGGCCGCTGTCGACCTGAGCCAATAGCAGACAGTGAGCAACAGCTTAAGGCCGATGCTGTTATTGTTGCCTTTGGTTTTCAGCCTAATCCAGCGCCTTGGCTAAAAGAGTTTGGTATCCAGTTAGATGCTGCTGGTCGAGTTATGGCCTCAACTGACGATATAACACTGCAAACCACCAATCCCAAAGTCTTTGCTGGGGGAGACATAGTCAGAGGCTCAGATTTAGTGGTTACCGCCATCGCGCAAGGACGCGATGCTGCTGGCGGCATACTGGACTATCTGGCTCAAAGTGAACCCCCTAACACCACTTCAGCACGGCAACAGAAGGCCACCAGCCCGACCACTTAACTCCCTATAAGCCGGGCGGCTAAGCAAGGAATGCATCACAAAGAGTACCGCCGCCCCACTCCTTGATCCTGACGATTGCCCCAGAAATGACTAGGACAAAAGATGTGCGTGAGCGCATCACCACTGCCACGACTTTACTATCGCGCACGCCCCAAAAAAGGCGGATGATTTATTGGCAAACAGCCGGGGCGGCCGCTGCAATCATGCTGGCCTGTGCTATAGTGAGCGCCAATTTTACTTTCTTATCTTTTACAAAGGTCTGTCATGAAAATCGGTATTATCGGCGCCATGGAGCCGGAAGTTGTCCATCTGATCGCTGCGATGGCATCACCAGAAACACAAACCATTGCGGGTATTGAATTTGTCAGCGGACAACTGAATGGCAAAGATGTGGTTGTCACCCGTTCAGGTATAGGTAAAGTGGCCGCCAGTGTGGCAACAACATTGTTGATTGAAAAGTTTCAGCCTGATGCGGTGATTAACACCGGCAGTGCGGGTGGCTTTGTCGATACCCTGGCCATCGGTGATATCGTTATTTCCAGCGAAGTACGTCATCACGATGTCGATGTCACCGCGTTTGGTTATGAGATTGGTCAAATGGCACAACAACCAGCTGCTTTTATTGCTGATCCCAAGTTGATTGCAGCAGCGAACAGTGCCATTGCGGATCTGGGTGAAGTAAAGGCAGTAGAAGGGCTTATCTGCACCGGTGACAGCTTTATCTGTGATCCAGAGCGTACCGCTGTCATGCTGAAGCATTTCCCAACCATGGCCGCCTGTGAAATGGAAGGGGCAGCGATTGCCCAAGTCTGTCATCAGTTTGGCGTACCATTTGTGGTGATCCGCTCGTTGTCTGACAATGCCAACAATGACTCTCCTGTTGATTTTGACAGCTATATTGTTAAAGCCGGTCACCACTCAGCCCTGATGGTGATGGCTCTGCTGACTAAACTCTAAGTTCAGCGCTGCTGTACCGCCATGTTTAAAAATCATCGCGGTACAGATTTTCCCCGAGCAAATAGGAACTTTGGCCCATGGATGCGGCATTTTTTCATCAGCTTATTACCCGCGACGGCCCGCTACTGGAAGGCTTTGCCTTAGTGCTACTAGCATTGTTGCTGGCACGATTAGCGCCATTACCGCAACACTGGGACCCACTACAAGGCTTAAGCTGGCTCGCCAAACGTATGGCAGTAAAAGTTTGCCACCCTGAACGCAGCGCAATTCAACAACTCACCGCCGGTATACTGGCATTGCTGCTCCTGATTTTACCTTTCTGGGCCGTGGTCAGTTTTATTCCATTGCTGGCAGAATTTCCTTGGTTTTTCCATCTGGTCATGCTGTATCTATGCTTTAACGACCAGCAGGTCTTACATCGAGGCCGAAACATAGTACTGAGCATGCAAATGCAGGATCTCAGCCGCGCTCGGCAACAGCTCAGCCCCATGTCACTAACCGAAACCGATAAGCTCTCAGCTACCGGGATCAGTAAAACCACCATAGAATCTCTGCTCACGATTCCTGTCTCTGGTTTAATTGCCCCTTTACTGTTTTATACCCTGATTGGCCCTGCCGCGGCGCTTTTGGTACGTATGATTAATCAACTGGCTCTCAGTTGGCCGACCGACTATCCGCCTTACCGTTATTTTGCCGCGCCCGTCCATCGCGTGAATAATTTGCTCATGCTGCTTCCCGGCCGTATCTGGCAATGCCTGTTGGCATTTCAAGGACCGATATCAGGCTACTATCACCCTTTTGCCCTAAGACGCGACTTACATTATCGCCTAGGCCTACTGCAATTAGGCAGTCGTTTGTTACAACGGGAATTAGGTGGACCTGTGCAATATGCCAGACAAAGGTTACAACGGCCAAAAACGGGGCCTGCGGTGATGCCAACTACGGCGGATATCAACCGTATGTTGCACTTATGCCACACTGGCTATCTGATTTGTGGCAGTTTTCTTTTGCTATTACCGCTAATTAAAATTACCTTCGCGCCCTGAATCGATTACAAAGGATATTCTTGTGTTTGAACAAACCATCTCTTTAACCACTCCGGCATTGCTATTTCCGGCCATTTCTCTTTTGTTGCTGGCTTATACCAACCGTTTTTTTGCTCTGGCCGCATTAATCCGCAATTTAAGCAGTGACACTCGTCCGATTAAACAGGCGCAGATTAAAAACCTGCGGCAGCGGATTAGCATTATTCGCCGTATGCAGGAGGCGGGGGTTATCAGCTTTGCCCTATGTGTGTTGTGTATGATTCTAATTTATCTTGGCTTCAATAAGACCGGTTCAGGGATTTTTGCGCTCAGCCTGTTACTGCTGCTCTATTCTCTGGTGCTATCCGTGATAGAAATCCGTATTTCCGTCGACGCCCTGAATATTCACCTGCAGGAAATGAGTCAATAACTCGGGCTTGATCCTGATCCATCCAGCAGGCATTATTCGACCATCGGGGCACAGCCCCTTTTCCCATGGAACCTTGACTGACGAGACATTGACGTTGCGGTATATCTGTATTTTGCTTGCCTTCCTCGCTTTTCCCTTATGGGCTAACCCCGGCGATATGCCAGCGCCTCAGCAATTGGCGATGCGCTATATGCAGGCGCTAACTGAACATGACTACTCGAAACTTGAGCAATTTTACGACCGCGAATCTGTGTTTTACGACCGTACAGCCGGACGTAAATACAAAGGTGAACGTCATATTCTGAGCTTTATGCGCCGAGCGCATCGAGGCGTGCTGGAATATGATTTTAATCTGGAGCACATGTATAACTCCGGCTCATTTGTGGTCATGATTGGCAGTTATCACTTAAAAGGCCCAGGAGAACAATTTGGTAAGCCTGGCAAAATAATTGAAATTGCTGTCCCGGGCGTGACGACCTTGTCACTGGATATGGCCCGCAAGCGAGTCAAAGAGCACATTGACTTAATTGACTATCAAACCATGTCAGATCAACTTGCTATGCAATAAATTATTAGAAACAAATACATACGCCATTCATCTTTTAGACTGACAGATTTTTTTACCCTGCAGGAAACTACTGCCGCCAAGATAGGTCAAAAATCGGGTAAGCATAAGGCTGTCAGCAGTAATAGCATTCATCTGTTCTGCTGGAAACTGTGTCGGGGATAAGATGAAAAAAGCGGTTTGGATGATATTACTGGGGCTGGCTCTGAGCCCACTAGCCAATGCTGACAACCTACCTATGGTACTGTCATATGCCCAGCAGCCCATCCGTCATTTTAATCATGAACTTCTCACCGCCCAGCAAGAGTTACGGCAATGGACTCAACTGCCTGATACCATCAGTCAACGTTATGCCGGACAGAGTTTTACTGTCACCCAAGTCGTACATCAAGGTGATGGCGTCGTTACCTATAGTCAAAGTCAGGCCTATGCCAACCACCCGCAATTGCTGCTGGTTGTCTCCATGAATAAACACAACGGCCAGTGGCAGATCAATGGCGCTAAACTAAGTTGGAGATGTGAAAAGGGCCAGTACTTCAGTACTGACCCTTGTGAATCATTACCACAGGCTAACCCACAGCAATAAAGTGATATGGCAAATTAAGCCAGCGTTACCTTGGCAAACTTACGCTTACCAACCTGGAATACCGCAGATACACCGGCATTCAGTACTAGCTTGGTATCTTCAACCTTCTCGCTATCCATCTTCACAGCGCCTTGCTTAATCATACGCATCGCATCAGAGGTTGATCCAACTAACCCCGCTTCTTTGAGTAGATTAGCAATAGCCATTCCCTCACCTGCAACCAAGGTTACTTCCTCGATATCATCAGGGATTGCGCCTTTTTGGAAACGGGCAATAAAGTTCTGGTGGGCTTTTTCAGCCGCAGCGTCATCATGGAAACGGGCAATAATTTCCTTAGCCAGCAGAATCTTGGTGTCCCGAGGGTTCGCACCGTTTTCTACCTCAGCTTTTAACTGAGCAACTTCAGCCAGCGGACGGAAAGACAGCAGTTCATAGTAACGCCACATCAGCTCATCAGAGATAGACATGATTTTACCGAACATCTCATCTGGTGCTTCACTGACGCCAATGTAGTTATGGGCAGATTTGGACATTTTTTTCACGCCGTCCAAGCCTTCCAACAGTGGCATCATAATCACTGTTTGTGGTTTTTGCCCGGCAGCTTTTTGCAGCTCACGGCCCATCAGCAGGTTAAACTTCTGATCGGTACCACCCAGCTCAACATCGGCTTCCAACGCCACAGAATCATAACCCTGCAACAGTGGATACATAAATTCATGAATCGCAATTGACTGACCTGAACCAAAGCGTTTTTTAAAGTCATCACGCTCCATCATCCGGGCCACAGTCTGCTGGGAAGCTAGGCGGATCATACCGGCAGCGCCCAGTTGCTCCAACCAGCTGGAGTTAAACTCAATCCGGGTTTTGGCCGGATCTAAAATTTTATACACCTGCTCTTTGTAGGTTTCAGCATTGGCCAGCACCTGCTCACGTGTCAGTGGCGGACGAGTGCTATTTTTGCCGCTTGGGTCGCCAACCATACCGGTGAAATCACCGATAAGGAAAATCACTTCATGACCCAATTCCTGAAATGCACGCAGTTTATTGAGAATAACTGTATGACCCAAGTGGATATCCGGTGCGGTAGGATCAGCCCCCAATTTAACCCGCAGAGGACGTCCCTCTTTCAGTTTTTCCAGCAGATCCGATTCGAGTAAAATCTCGTCGGTACCACGTTTAATTTCTGCTAATACCTGGTCTAAATCAGCCATCTCGGCAGTTACCCCTAAGAGCCCAAAGAAAAGAAAGTGACTTATGTTACTTGTTAGCCCCCACAATTGAAAGTGTGTACACTAAAGGGAGTATGGTCGGTTAAACATTTCGGTATCAGGGTCGATGGGAAAAGTTTTTACACTGTTCAATTTATTGCCAAAATTACACCAAGTGCTGCTCGGGGCGATCCTACTGTTTACCCTCGTAGTGGTAGTGATCCCGCTGGAAAATGCCCAGGCATCACGCCATATCAAAGCCAGTGCCCGGCTCGATGCCCCCCAATCCCCGCAAAACCACATTGAACTACCGCTGGCTTTCAGAACACCTCTGGCACCGGGAGAAGGTAACCCTCGCCCACCAGTGAGTGCTAAACCGCTGCTGTCAACCATGCCCAATGCCAGTCAAGTACAATTTGGTCAGTCAGTCTCTGGCTCCGATACCCCAGCCCAGGACTTACGCCAAGAGACAGTCACAGTCAAATCCGGCGATACCCTGGCAGCATTATTTCAACGGGCGGGACTTACCCCGCAAGATGTTCATCAAGTCAGCCAATTACCACTGGCTGGCGCCCAAGCAAAAAAGCTGCGCCCCGGCCAAACACTGGTGCTGTTAACCACGCCTCAGGGCAAATTTGCCGGTATGTCATTTAAACTCAATGCCATTGATACCCTGATTGTTAAAGCCACTCCAGCGGGACTGGTCGAGCACAAAACCAGTAAAACCGTTGAGCTGCGGCAAAAATTGGTTGCCGCCACCATACACACCAATTTTTGGAATGCCGCAGTCAAAGCAGGACTCGCCCCAGCCCAGATTATGGAGTTAGCCACCATTTTTGGTTGGGATATCGATTTTGCTTTAGATCTACGTCAAGGCGACAGTTTTGCCTTAGTATTTGATGACGAATATGCCGATGGAGAATACCTGCAATCAGGGGATATTCTGGCAGCAGAGTTTATTAATCAGGGAGAGCGTTTTACTGCAGTGCGATACAAAGATGGCCAATACTACTCAGAAGATGGCCGCAGTATGCGCAAAGCCTTTTTGAAATCGCCGGTTGATTTTAAATATGTCAGCTCCAATTTTAATCCTCGCCGCCTACATCCTGTCACAGGGCAAATAAAGGCACACCGTGGCGTGGATTATGTTGCCGCCATTGGTACTCCGATTAAAGCGGCGGGGGCTGGGCGGGTGATCGCCTCAAGCTACAACCAATACAATGGCAACTATGTGTTTATCAAACACAATGACACTTATACCACCAAATATCTGCACCTGACCAAACGCAAAGTGAAAACCGGCCAGTATGTGAAACAGGGTCAGATTATTGGTACCTTGGGTAAAACCGGCCGAGTGACCGGCGCTCACCTGCATTATGAATTTATTGTCAACGGAGTTCACCGTAACCCCCGTACGGTTAAGCTGCCTAAAGCAGATCCTATTGCCAAACAAGAGCGAGCCGCATTTACCGAACTGAGCCAGACATTGATGACCAAACTGGCTGCCTTTAAAAAGCTGCAATATGCCCAGGAGAGTTAACCTAGAATGACCGCACTGTATATCGGTTTGATGTCCGGCACCAGCATGGATGGTGTCGATGCCGTATTAGTGGACTTTGGCGCAGGACAGCCTCACTTAATTGCCAGCCATAGCCAGGCAATGCCATCCCATCTGTTTAAAGGGCTACAGCGTCTATGTCAGCCCGGCTCAGATGAAATCAACCGGCTTGGTCGTTTAGATCGAACCGTCGGTCTGCTGTTTGCCGATGCGGTAAACCAGCTGCTTGCAAAAGCGGGTATATCTCCCGCGCAAGTATTAGCTATCGGCAGCCACGGCCAGACAATACGCCATATGCCGAGTTTAGATACCGGATTTACCCTACAAATAGGCGATCCCAACACCATTGCGGTGAATACCGGCATTGATGTTATTGCTGATTTTCGTCGTAAAGATGTGGCACTCGGCGGGCAAGGTGCGCCACTGGTTCCCGCCTTCCACCAAGAAGTTTTTGCTAAGCCCGGCCACCAGCGCATCATTCTTAATATTGGCGGGATCAGCAATATTACTTACCTACCGGGAGATGAAACCAAAGTCGTGGGCTTTGATACCGGGCCAGGTAACACCTTAATTGATTATTGGATGCAACAATGCCAACGGCAATCTTTCGACCACGAAGGACGCTGGGCTGCCAGTGGTGCAACTAATCAGGCATTACTGGATCAGATGCTGTCACACCCATATTTTGCCGAGGCATACCCAAAAAGTACCGGCAAAGAGATGTTCAACCATGTTTGGCTTGAGCAGCAACTGGCGCACTTCGGCCAATTGCGTGACGAAGATATTCAATCAACCTTACTGGATTTAACCTGTGCCAGCATTGCGGCAGAAGTATTGGCTCTGTCGCCCGCCGGGGAACTCTATGTCTGTGGCGGTGGCGCGATGAATTTGACCTTACTTGCCCGACTGCGCCAACGTTTACCTGAATATCATATTGCGACTACCGCAGCCTTGGGGGTTGACCCTAAATGGGTGGAGGGGATTGCTTTTGCATGGTTGGCGATGCGTTTTAATCAACGCCTACCGGCCAATTTACCCGCTGTGACTGGCGCGAGTCGTCAGGCCATACTCGGAGCCCACTTCCCAGCGGTATAGTATCGGGGGAATAACAATGCCATATCGCGAGATGAAACCGATTTCACGCAAGGTCGGTTACATCTCGTAATAATGCAATCATCTGTACCAGGTCCGCACACATCCGTGCTATTGCAGCCGCGGATGCTCCAGTAACAGAATGTCCCGCTGCGGATATTGTGTCTGCGTCATCAGCAATCGCTGCAGCCCCGGAATATATGCCAGCGTACCAAAAGTACTGAGATATGAAGATGGCACCCGTAAAATTCGCTCCACCGTGCCATCAGACATTAACCGACTCAACATAAACTCATCTGGCAGTACCCGCTGCTTAAAATAAACCCCTTCATCCGTAACCACCCAATTCCGTTTATCCGCTAACAGCACATCTTTTGGTGCATGACCCCAGTCAGTACTATTATCACGGCTACGGCCACGCAGTAACGCACTAGGCTCAGGTAGGGGCGATGTTGTTATGTCAACCGGTAACTGCACACTGGCAGCCTGCATTGTTTTCAGTATGTACTCACTCTCGGAGGATGCCCCTTTAGCTGCCACCCTTCGTGCATTGGCATCCATGATATATGCCGCGAGATTAAGTAACCAAAGTCCGGGGCGATCTTTGCGACTGTATACTAATTGCTGTGAATCCAGCATCTGACCACGATCAACCCGGATCCGAGGGAGCTGCAACAGTGGGCCACCAGTGACAGAAAAACCGATCAGATCATCACCTACCGTAGAAAAAACATAACTGTCATCTGGCCCCCAGAAAACCCGTGAATGGTTACGATAGGGGGAAGGTAATACCGCCAGAGCCCCAGTATCCAAATCCAGTACATAGATTTGATTCCCTTCATCCATTTCATCCGGAGCAATAAAGGCTATTTTACGGCCATCAGCGGACCAACGAGGATAAAGCGCTCGACCTTGCATCTGGGTATGCTGAATACGATTGCGACCATGACGATCAGCTGTCCATACCTCGTTCGCGCCGGTTTCATTGGAGATATATACCACCCGACCACTGGCCGCAGAATAATCGGGTAAACGTTGACTATGGCCAGAGTACAATAGCGGGAAAGGGGTTTGAGGGGTTTGCCTTGCTAAATCAAGGTAAGCAATATCATATTGGCGGGCATAGTGGTTATAAACCACCTGATGAGTCCCCGGAACAAATTGAGGATAGCTAAGCCCAGGCACAGCAAGATCCACCAACACACCGGATGTCACATCCAGACGGTAACCCCGCCGCCGCCCAGAGCTTTCTAACCCGAACACCAGATAACGGCCATCGGGATGCCAGCTTAACCCGCGAATATCTTCCATCCCTTCGGTCAGACGGGTCTGCTTACCACTGGTCAAATCATATAAAAAAATATCTTCGGTAATATTGCTCTGACGCCTAGCAATCGCCAGATATTGCCCATCAGGACTGTAAGCCAAATCCCTGGCATTCCCGCTGCAACCATCCATACAACTGAGTTTTACCGGCGCGCTATCAGTAACCGTTAAGTCCAAGGTATAGACTTCATCCCCATCATCTGATGGCATACGGTAAATCATGCTCAGATAACGACCATCAGGAGATAAATCAATGGCTGTACGGCTGGAATGACTGGCCTGAAGATAAGTTATCTGCCCTGAGTCCAACGTCATTTCATGAATAAAAAGCTGATTATCTTCAGGGCGACGAGCACTAAAAAACAAACGTTTACCATCAGGATGCCAAATGGCACGGGTGGCATTAATATCCGGGCCGGTAAGACGCCGAGAAATCGCTGCAGGGTTATCTAGAGGTTTTAGAAACAAGCTGTAACCTCTGCCCTGACTCGATGCGCCATACACTAAATAGCGGCCATCGGGAGACACTGACGGATAACGCTCTGAGCCATCTTCCCGAGTGAGATAGCGACTACTGGTATGCCCCTCATGATCCTCATGTTGTGCATGCCACATCAATATTCCGGCCATAAACACCAGTGCTAACAGCACACTGGCAATCCCAACAACCATCACTAAAGATTTGCGTTGGGGTAAGCGATTACCGGTACTATCAGCATGATCATTATCGACAAGGTTAGTATCTGTTTGCCCAGCACCAGACGACACGGGATAATCAAATTCCGGCTTAATCAGCAGTCGATACCCGGTTTTACGCACTGTATCAATCACAGTATCGTCATCAAGCCGAGCTAATTGCTGACGTAAGTGCCAAATGGCGTTGGTCAGTGCTCTGCTGCCAACATAGGTATTGCCATCCCAGATTTTATCAATCAGAACCTCGCGGGTGACAACCTCGGGATAACGCTCAGCTAATACGGTCAGCACATCAATAAACTTTGGCTGCAGCGAGATTTTATCTTCCCCGGTAAAACACAGAGTATTATCCGCCCTATCTACCCGACAATCTGCCAGCTTAAAGCCATATCCCACACTCATATCTGCTTGTGCCATAACGCCATCCTGTGCATTATTTTCGCTTGCAACAAGTTATATCCCCGCCTCGCATCTCTGTGTCAATGATGGTTTCGAACAAAACAGCGCAAATGATAAACAATTAATTTACAAATAGATAGAGAATAAATAGAGAAGAAAAATACACAGAAACGACTTCACAACAATTTATTGCTCTTCCATCCACAGGAACCAACTGATGCACAAAACATTGCTGAGGTTTGGTGTTTTCCCCGCAATAGGATATGCTCTCGCCCCAATTGAAACAGCCTACCGGGCTGTTGTTGTCAGGTAAGAGAATTCCCATGAGTAAAACGCAAAAATCCCTGTCCGAGCTGTCAGCAATGACCCCAGAAGCCCGTTATGATCACCTGGTTGCCGCCGTGAAAGCGGAAGAAGAAATCTGGACCCTGCAGGATACCGATGGTTGCGTTATGCTGACCACCGAAGAAGAAGACTGCATTCCAATGTGGCCTAGTGAAGATGCTGCTGCAGCTTGGGCTGTGGATGATTGGCAAGACTGTGAACCACTGTCTATTCCACTTAAAGACTGGTTATCTCGCTGGGTGCCAGGTATGGAAGACGATGAACTGTTTGTTGCAGTATTCCCTGTGGAAGGCGATCTGGGTGTCGTGATCCCACCACATGAATTGGAATCCCGTTTAGTGGCGCAAAAACGCCATTAATCATACAAAAACACTCATTAAAAAGCCGCCTCTGAGGGCGGCTTTTTTGCATATTGCTGGTAGCGGATGCAAGCTTAAACAGAGAAACTGGCACCGCAGCCACAAGTGGTCGTGGCATTAGGATTTTTCACAAAGAAACGTGACCCTTCCAGCCCTGAAGTGTAATCCACCTCACCACCGACTAGATATTGCAGGCTCATGGGATCAACCACCAGTTGTACGCCCTGTTTCTCAACAGTAAAATCGCCTTCATTTACTTTCTCATCAAAAGTAAAACCGTACTGGAAACCTGAGCAGCCACCCCCTGTTACATAAACTCGCAGTTTCAGGGCATCATTTTGCTCTTCTTCCAACAGGCTTTTTACTTTCGCTGCAGCCGCATCGGTAAAACGGATTGGCATTGCTGCATCAGCTTGTTCAGTCATTGCTACCTCTATACATCGGTTTATTGTGCGGGATTATCTGTTACCTGACCATTTTGTTCAAGTATTACCCGCGGTTCCTGTCCACCAGCTGTTATGGCCGGCACACTAAACGTCTGCTGTGATTCCGCGCCTTCATTCCACCGGGTGGCAGGTACAATCACTTTGACATCAACCCGGGCCAACTTAAAGTCTTTTGGCAAGGTAAATTCACTGTCAAGCATCTGGAAATAACGGAAACTGAATTTCAGTTCCTGATCCGTTAATTTCTCCAAGGACAACGTCTTAACCTTATTATGTCGACTGCCAATTAAGCGGATATCAACTCGACCTTTAATCGGTTCTTTGCGCTTATCAAGTTGCATCAACACCAGTTCAATTCGTTGTTGGCCCTTCAGCAACCCAGGCATCAACTCAACTCCATTAATGGCAACGCCAGCTGCGGCATGCTCAGGCGCCATCACACTGCGGTAAAATGTCAGCTCCCGCTGCAATTTTTTCTCCCGCTGCAATTGCTCAGCAAATAGCTTTTTCATATCGCTGTTGGCATTTTTAGCCACTTCCAGTTCCAAATTTCGACTGGCCAGTTCACCAGCCCTATCCTGCAAATCAGCCTGCAATGAATCAATCAATTGCTGCTGGTTATCTGGTGACATGGGGCGCCAATCTAACCAAGTATGATACGCTAAAATCCCGAGAATAAAGGCGACCAGGGTCAATAACACCAGATAAGTGTTGGACGCTCGGTAGCGGCGCTCGGATCCGTACAGTCGACTGAGCCAACGGTTAACTCTCAACATCAAGTTTCCTTATCAGTGAACACTTCTCTATCTTGTACTGCTATCCCATAGTAAACAGTAAAAGTTAAGCGGCACGACCTAAAATTGCTGTCATCGTGTCAACTCGCTTTATTTAAGCGCCAGCTTACCTGGTGCAAAAAACCACAAAAACTGCCGAGGGAACAATACAAACGTAGGGGAACGGATTCTACGGTGTTACAGAGAAACGCACTAGCATTTCTGTTTTAATAAACCGATTTTACACGACAAATACTGTCAGTAGACTGCCAGTAAAGCGCCGTGGTAACGCATCAAGGCGATAGCAACAAGTTCTCCATCAATTCAGCCCTTTTTAGCGCCCTTCTGACTATGATGAAAAATACAAATACAGCAGCTTAAAGAACCTCGTCACAACATGCCGAGGACGCAAATCGTAGAGCCAATAACGCTTTTATCCTCTGCCGTGATGGCAATACACTTTTAACAATCAGAATATTAGGTACAAAGCAACCCAATGTCGGTATTATCAATAACTATCATCCACTGTATCAATTTTAAAATATAAATAAGTACTATTGTACTAACACAAGTTAGCTTTAGTGCTAAAACAATAATCATATTCCTTACCCTTGATAACGATATAGTCAATACCCAGAGGCAAGACAGATTTACCGCGCAAATGTTGATTAGCTGCCTAGTTGGCAACTAAATATAGAAAGTGACTCATAGATAAAAGACTCCTACCATCTTGTGTTATGAATTTATCTCTATCGATATTTATATCCATTTATAAAATTAATTTACGATTAAACAGTCATATTCAAATAATTAACTATCTTTATAGACTCGCGAATTCAAGCTTAAAACTAACAAGTTAAAACTATGACTCAGTGAAATATAAACCAATCAAAAAATACTAATTAAACATATTTTACTTATGTAGCAATATATTTATTAGCGTAGCAACAGCAAATATCTCTTTAATATCCACCGAATTTAGTAGTATTACCCAACACATCAACCATTGCAGCATAACAAACCTTTCAGTGCAAAATTCACCCGCGAGACAAATGTTAACACAATGATAAATAATGCGCGTAGTACTGATGCTTTATGTGATCTTGATCAAATTAGGAAAAGCCGCTTCCATTTTTACGGTTGATATCTGATGCCCATTTCATTATCTATGCCCACCGGCCGTTATTATCAGACCAAAGTGGATAGCAACAATAATGATGAAAGCAATTCGACAGCAAAATATCAGATTGTTGATCCTGAATAAGCATCGGGTGACGGTAAAAGAATTGGCCAGCCAATTTAATGTGTCATCCCGTACGATTCGCAGCGATCTGAAAACACTGGCTGATGCCGGAAAATGTGTTTTATTTCACGGCGGAGCCAAATTGGCTAAATCACCTGAAAAAACCTTATTCGGTAAAGAATTATTTTCTCACCTTGCAACCACAGTCGAACTCCCTCATACATCCACTGCTGAACTAATACCAAATCATGGCAGCGTATATGTATTGGGATCATTTAATATCGATATCGTGCTTGATATTGATCTGTTTCCTCAAATTGGTCAGACAGTACATTCCTCCCACACTTTTTTTTGTCCTGGAGGCAAAGGGGCTAATCAAGCCGCCGCCGCCGCGAAAATTTGTCCCGAAGTACATTTCTGCACCAAAGTCGGCCAGGATGAATTTGGCCAACGCGCCAAACAATATCTTCATAGTACCGATATCGCTTCATTAACAGTTTGGGAAGATCCCCAGCATCAGACCGGCCATGCCGTGGTACTGAGCAACCCGAATGGAGACAGCATGATTTGCTGTAACCCCGGGGCCAATAGTCACATCAACCAAACTGAAATTTTGCAGGAACTGCACCATATCCAGGATGCCGATATTTTTCTAACGCAACTGGAAAACAATTTTGACATCACCCGTTTTGCCGTACAAAAAGCACATCAATTCGGTAAAACCGTCATGCTCCATCCGTCTCCCTATACACCACAGGTCCGGGATATTTTGTCATTTATTGACATTCTTACCCCGGGTGTACTGGAAGCCGAAGCCTTGGCAGACATGCCTATCACAGATCTCGACAGTGCCAAACAGGCCGCCGCGATCATCACATCTAAGGGGGTTAAGCACGTCATCATCCCAATGATGGACAAAACATATTTATGGTTTGATGGAGGGGAATACCAAGTATTTCCCAGCTACCGGTCAGCAGTAATAGATACCACAGGTATCGGTGATGCATTCACCGGTGCACTGGCGGCCTGTCTGGCTAACCGGCAAAACATGACACAGGCTATCCGATTCGCCTGTGACTTTGCATTATTAAAAATAGAACGCAAAGGGGCATCAAGTATGCCCACTAAGGATCTGGTCGAGCTATTCAATCAATTTAAACGCAGTGATTGAATACCGTGACCGTTCCGAGTTCTTTCGGAGTTATTTATGTATTTAGTTGAATCTTATTCTACCGCCATCATCATGTGCTTTATTACCATGATTTGCTGGGGTTCTTGGGCCAATACCACCAAACTGGTGGACGGTAAACGCTGGCCGTTTCAATTATTCTACTGGGATTACACCATAGGTATTTTGTTGTTCTCCCTTGTACTGGCTTTCACCGCAGGCAGTATGGGCAGCGCAGGGCGTCCCTTTATGCTGGACATGCAACAAGCTGACATGAGTTATATCGGTTCAGCATTGCTGGGCGGCATTATCTTTAACCTATCCAACATCCTGCTGGTTGCCGCGATTGATTTAGCCGGTATGGCCGTTGCTTTCCCAATTGGGGTAGGTCTGGCGCTGGTACTGGGGGTTATCACCAACTATGTGGCAGTACCGCAAGGTAACCCTCAAATACTGTTTGGTGGCGTGGCCTGCGTGACTTTGGCCATCATTTTAACGGCTCTGGCTTACAGCCGCATTCAGCAAGGCGAAAATGCCAACAAGATTAAAGGTATGCTCACTGCCATTGCAGCGGGTCTTATCATGGGCTGGTTCTTCCGCTTTGTTGCTGCATCCATGGCCGATGATTTCGCCAACCCTGTTGCCGGCAAACTGTCTCCTTATTCTGCATTAGTGTGTTTCAGCGTGGGCGTATTCCTGTCCAACTTTATCTGGAACACCCTGGTAATGAAAAAACCTATCGCTGGGCCGAAAGTTAACGGCAGTGACTATTTCAAAGGATCACTGAAAGAGCACGGCATAGGTATTCTTGGCGGCATTATCTGGTCAGTGGGTATGTCCTTCAGCATTCTGGCTTCCGGTGTGGCGGGTTATGCTGTGTCCTATGGTCTGGGACAAGGCGCAACCATGATCGCAGTCTTCTGGGGTGTGTTTATCTGGCGCGAATTTGCTAAAGCGCCGCAAGGCACCAATAAGTTACTGACACTGGTATTTGCCTCTTACATCTTGGGCATCGTGCTGATTATTGCCGCCAACCATTAATTTTTGAGGAGTATTCCCATGAGCATAAAAAATATTGTTGTTCTTGGCAGTGTCAATCAGGACCATACCGTTCAGGCACCACGACTGCCAACCAAAGGCGAAACCGTCATGGGTCACCGTCACGTGTTAGCGCGCGGCGGCAAAGGCGCCAACCAAGCTGTTGCCGCAGGCCGTTTGGGCGCTCAGGTAGACTTTATCTCCTGCATGGGCGATGACGGCTTTGCCCGCGACGCTCTGATCGCATTTGAAGCCGATGGCATTAATATCGAACACATCACCCTGTGTGAAAACCACAATACCGGTATTGCGTTGATCTTGGTGGATGATAATGGCGGTAACTGCATCGCAATTTCACCTAATGCCAACAATAAACTGACCGCTGAAGTGGTGGATAATAAGCAAGATACTATCGCCAAAGCTGATTACCTGCTGCTGCAATTGGAAACGCCGCTCGATGGGGTGGAACGTGCAGTTGATATTGCCCGGGAAAACCATGCCAAAGTGGTATTAAACCCTGCACCAGCTCGACCACTGCCTGATAGCTTGCTGGCGAAATTGGATCTGATTACCCCAAATGAAACCGAAGCAGAAGTACTAACCGGCATTAAAGTCACAGATGAAGCTTCTGCGACTGTCGCTTGTCAGCACTTTATCGAAAAGGGTGTTAAAGAAGTGATTATCACCATGGGCAGCCAAGGTGCCTTCCTGTACCGCAATGGTCAGGGTACCTTGATCCCCGGCTTCCGGGTAGATGCTACCGACACCACCGCCGCCGGTGATACTTTTAATGGTGCCTTACTGGTTGCCCTAAGTGAAGGCCAGAGCATGGAAGATGCTGTGGTATTTGCTCACCGCGCCAGTGCGATTTCCGTTACCCGCATGGGTGCCCAAACTTCAATTCCATACCGTCATGAGCTGGATGCCATTGTTGAACTGGAACTGAAATAAGCCATTTTCCGGCCGGGGTGATTACCCGGCCGGTTTTTTTCCCGCCGTTCCAGGCACATCTCAACGCTTGCTAGAGCATTGCAGCTAATATCATCACGACACAGTTTTTCTCTCAGCAGTTTCTAACTACCACCTAATAAATTTTCCCTGCCAATCCACCATTGGCACTTGATTAAGCAGACAATAAAGCTTCCTCATATCGCGGGCTGATTTTTGCAACATCTTGTGATCCAAACCATTGACATTAATGCTGACCACAGCACAATTGTTGCCGGGTGCAGCAAGGTATCTCAACTTGCTGCACCACTGTTTTTTCAGGTCTCCGGCCATGGCGGGAGACCGACCAATAAGAGCCCGCAATCATTGCGGCAACTGACAACAAAGGACTAAAGATGACCCGTTCTGAAGCGCTGTTTGAACAGGCAAAAAAGACTATTCCCGGTGGTGTGAACTCCCCGGTACGTGCATTCAATGGTGTAGGCGGTTCACCACGCTTTATTGAAAAAGCCGATGGTGCATATATCTTTGATGCCGATGGTCAAAAGTACATCGACTATGTCGGTTCTTGGGGACCGATGATCCTCGGCCACAACCACCCTAAAATCCGTCAGGCAGTATTGGACGCTGCTCAGAACGGCCTGTCTTTCGGCGCGCCAACCGAGCTGGAAGTGAAAATGGCTGAAAAAGTCATTGCCATGGTGCCATCTATTGAGCAGGTTCGTATGGTCAGCTCTGGCACAGAAGCGACCATGAGTGCGATTCGTCTGGCTCGCGGCTTCACTCATCGTGACAAAATCATGAAGTTTGAAGGCTGCTACCATGGCCACGCTGACTGTCTGTTGGTGAAAGCCGGTTCTGGCGCTCTGACCCTTGGTCAGCCAAGCTCACCAGGTATTCCTGAAGACTTTGCTAAACACACTCTGACTGCAGTGTATAACGATCTGGACTCAGTCAAAGCCATGTTTGAACAGTATCCAGAAGAGATTGCCTGTATCATTCTTGAGCCTGTTGCTGGCAACATGAACTGTATTCCACCTGTTCCTGGTTTCCTTGAGGGACTGCGCGCACTGTGTGATCAATATGGCGCCTTGATGATCATTGATGAAGTCATGACAGGTTTCCGCGTTTCCCAAAGCGGTGCCCAAGGCTACTACGGCGTGACCCCGGATCTGACCACGTTAGGTAAGGTGATTGGCGGCGGAATGCCAGTTGGTGCATTTGGCGGCCGTAAAGATATCATGCAATATATCGCCCCGACCGGCCCGGTTTATCAAGCCGGTACCCTGTCTGGTAACCCAATTGCCATGTCAGCAGGTCTGGCACAAATGGAAGCATTGTGTGAGCCCGGCCTGTACGACGCACTGGCAGACAAAACCCGCCGCATCGCCGAAGGCTTTAAAGCCGCAGCAGATAAGCATGGCATTCCAATGGCCGTTAACTATGTTGGTGGGATGTTCGGTTACTTCTTTACCGATGCGCCACAAGTTACCCGTTTTGAACAGGTTACCCAGTGCAACATGGAACACTTCCGCGCCTTCTATCACGGCATGCTGGATGAAGGTATTTACCTGGCACCAAGTGCCTATGAGGCAGGTTTCCTGTCTATGGCTCACGGGGATGCTGAGCTGCAGGCCACATTGGATGCCGCTGACCGCGTACTGGCCCGCATGGCAGCTGAAGCCTAATCTCAACCGATTTGCCTGTCGCAAGACACAAAAAGGACGCCTAGAGGCGTCCTTTTTTATGCATTCTTTTTATGCACTGTAACAATTCAGCGATTACTCGCTATATGCCACCAGTAAGCACTAAATCGCTGGAACCGTAAACCGGGTATTGTCCATGGCGAGCACCACATCCCGGGGGCGAATCTCCACAATTTTCAATTTACCGGCAATGGTATCGCCCTGCTGCACTTCCTGCCCATCAACATTCAACCAGCGGTTTTTCGGTGAGCTGGCATAGACATGAGCAATAATAGTAAACTTCGGCACCTGTCGGCGCAGTACCGGCGGTAGCTGAGTCAGTTTCGGCAATCCATCTGCTTTGGGCATCACAACCGGCTCCATGCCATCAGGGCTCACCGGTTGATCCAAAGCGTGCTGATATTCCACTTCTTTCAGTGCTTTTTGAAATTCAGCCACCAATGCCCGCTGATCCTGATGTTTAGGCTTATCCGCCCCCAGCACTGGCATACCTTCAACAGCCGTGCCTCGCGCTTTAGCCAGGGTATCTAACTGAGCGGCAGATAAATCACTGGTCGCTCCCAACACTAAAGGCTCTGAGGCCTGATGTGTTTTCTCCCCGTCTGACACCTGTTTATCCTGATGCACAATGGCTAAATCCATTCCGTGACTGGCATTATCTGTTATGTGCTCATTACCTGACTGACGGTGCTTCTCTGACGTCATCACCGGCCGGGGTTGCGCCACGGGCAGCGCCACTTTACCTGCCAACATAATCTCATCAGGAGAAAACGCACTTTCTTGCTTAACATCATGTTTTTGTGACGGTAAGACCGAGACGTTATTTGCCAGAAATGCATCACGCTCCGCAATAGGTGGTGTCGTTGCAGAAAACCACACTGTGATACCCCAAGCCGCCAATGCACCCAATAAAGCCCCCATACCAAGGGCTGCGCCAAGCCGTAACCCGGTATAACGGCGGCCTTCATCCAGACCTGTCACCATGCGTTTTGGTGTCTCAGCATAACCTTGCCCGGCCAACTTATCCTGACTTTGTGTTTTACGGCTGAGCGCATCCAATAAAATCGACATTAAAAATACTCCGCCGCGGTTAACCTCGGGCCTTGCTCACTAAAATACAGCGCCAATTGCTGCAATGTTTGTTTGCCCGCAATGCCGTCATGACTCAACCCGTGCTGACGCTGAAATGCCATTAACCGCTGCGACAATTGAGAGTCAAACCCACTCACTCGACGTGGCTCATTATTATCTACCCGTGCCAAGGCGTCTTCCAGCCACTGCACCCGCGCTGGCGCAGACTCAGGACCAATCGGCCTATCATTGCCAGGCTCTGGCTGCCAGAGAATTTCAAATACACCGCTAAAATGCTGTTCAAACCAATCTCGGCTTACCCAAAACTGCTGCTCACCAAATTGCAATAGCGCACGATCATGCTTAAGCGCCACTAATGCCGCATACACATCTCGGCCACCCTGCCCCTCCAGATACACTACCGCGGGGTAATTCAAACGTATAATACTTTGCCAATTCCCCTGCTGCTGATAGCAAGCTAACCCCTGTGCCTTCGCTGACTGACACGGCGTCATGCCCTCATAGGGAGACTTGTGCCACAGGCCCAATAAAATATTAAAGGCAGTGTCCAGTGGCTGAGCCGTTGCCATAGCCTGTTCCAACTGTCGCCTAGCCACATTCTCATGGGGTAAATATAATGCCGTTTCGTGCCCGACACTGTGCGCTCCTGCACCAGAGACAATGCCGCGTTCAGCCGAGACTTGAGCATTACTCGGAGCTTGATGCGGTGCAACTTCCGCCACAGATGTTGCGCTGGGATGAGGCAACAATTGCCACACCAGCGTAAACGCCAGCACAAAAGCCAAACCTCCGACGCCAGCTAGCGGCCACCAGTGCCGCCCTCGAGGTGGCGTCAAGCCTAATACCTCAATTGCAGCCTCCTGCACCATCTGCTGATCGATAGGCACTCGGCTATGGGCATAGCCTGCCATCAAAGCACGCTCACAAATCAGGTTTATCACCCGTGGGATCCCACCGGACATTTGTTGTAACTGTGCGATCGCTTTTGTGGTAAATAAAGGATCGCTGCGACCGGCAACTTGCAGTCGATGCTCAACATACAACCCCACCTCATCACCATTTAATGGCAACAGGTGATAACGGGCGGTAATCCGCTGAGCTAACTGCCGCAGCTCTTGCTGCTTTAATAATTCCTGCAACTCTGGCTGACCAATCAGAATAATCTGCAGCAATTTTTCAGTATCAGTTTCTAGATTAGTCAGCAGCCGTAACTGCTCCAACACTTCAGGCTTTAGGTGCTGAGCTTCATCAATAATCAACACTGTGCGCCGACCCAGTTGATGGCTACTGATCAAATACTGGGTCAATAAATCATTAAACTGTTTAAGTGAACTGTCTTTGCTATAGGGAATTTTTAGCTGATCACACATCGCGGCCATCAATTCAATGGCGCTGAGGGATGGATTAAGAATAAAAGGCGTATTGGTGTTCTGGGACATACTTCCCAGTAACGCTCGGCTGATGGTTGTTTTACCGGTACCCACTTCACCGGTTAACAACACAAATCCCCCGGTCTCTTTTAAACCATAAGTCAGATGTGCCAGTGCTTCCCTGTGCCTGTCACTGAGAAACAGATAATGGGGATTAGGAACAATGGAAAAAGGGTTGTCCTGCAACCCATAAAAAGCTTTGTACATACCCATCAATCATCGGCAGATAAAGTTGTGCTCAAGTTATAGCGCCGGCTGCTCGATGTCAAAACCCAGCTGCCTGAAATCACAGCATTTACGTTATTTTTCTGCACATCAACGCGATATCTTCCATCAAGGAAATACCAAGCAATAACCATAGGCTTTAGCGAGGTCAATGGTATGCTATTGCTAATTTAACCGCAGACCCTTGATTTCTGCGAATTGATATACATTAAAGGATACTGACAGGTGCAAATTTATCTTGTCGGCGGCGCTGTCCGCGACCAACTGCTGGGACTGCCCATCAAAGACAAAGATTATATGGTTGTAGGCGCAACCCCGGAGCAGATGCTGGCAATGGGTTATGAACAGGTGGGGCGGGATTTCCCGGTATTTCTTCACCCGAAAACCAAGGCTGAACATGCCCTGGCCCGCACCGAGCGCAAAACGGGGGCTGGTTATGGTGGCTTTGTGTGTCATGCCGCGCCAGATGTGACCTTAGAGCAGGACCTTATGCGCCGGGATCTGACCATCAACGCCATCGCCCAAGATTCGGAAGGGAACTTACATGACCCTTATGATGGGCAAGCCGATTTGACTCAGCGTATTTTACGCCACGTGTCCTCGGCTTTTGTCGAAGATCCGCTACGAGTACTGCGAGTTGCCCGTTTCGCTGCCCGTTTTGCGCCTCAGGGCTTTACCATCGCACCGCAAACCTTAGCCTTAATGCAGCAAATCACGGCCAGTGGAGAACTGGCCGCCCTGACGCCAGAGCGGGTCTGGCAAGAGATTGACCGCGCACTGGCCACTGATCAGCCCTGGGTCTTTTTTGACGTTCTACGTCAATGCGGCGCATTAGCGGTACTATTGCCCGAAATTGATGCCCTATTCGGTGTTCCCCAGCCAGCCCAGTGGCACCCGGAAATAGATACCGGTATCCACACCATGATGGTTTTACAACAAGCCTGTCGGCTTAGTGATGATAACAGTGTCCGTTTTGCCGCTTTGTTGCATGATTTAGGCAAGGCGTTAACCCCTGTTGAGCTACTGCCAAAACATTATGGCCACGGTCAGGCGGGACTAAAACCGATCCGCGAACTCTGCCAACGTCTACGGGTACCATCCGAGATGCGCGATCTGGCGCTATTGGTAAGCGATCTGCATCAGAATCTACATAATGCGTTTGAACTGAAAAGCAAAACACTTTTAAAGCAATTTGATAAAGCAGATATCTGGCGTAAGCCCGAGCGGTTGGAAAAACTCATTTTGGTATGCGAGGCGGATATGCGTGGCCGCACAGGTTTTGAGCACCATGACTATCCCCAAGGTGATTACTTGCGTCAGTGCGCGGCCGCTGCAGCGGCAGTGGATGTCAAAGCGATCCTTGCTGCGGGGTTTCAGGGCAGTGCAATCCGTGAGCAATTACACAAACAGCGAGCAGTGAAATTAACCCAACTACGCTCCCATCGCGGCCAATAAATGTTAAATAACTGTAAAAATCAACAACTTTAATCCACAACTATCTTATAGCAGTGTGAAAAATCGTTAAGGTTTTCATGGACTCAATGATTTTTCGTAGCAAAATAAACTGGCTATGACATAATTGGCCGGATGTAGTCGGGTATAAAGACTGCACCTTTTAATCCAAACTCTTTTAAGGGATTACTCATGAACAAGAAATTAATGCTGGTTGCTGGTATCGCGATGACTGCAATGCTGGGTGGTTGTGCTAACACTACTGCTCTGCAACAGAGCGTAACTAACCTGGGCAATAAAGTTGATCAACTGTCTGCTCAAGTTAGCTCTCTGCAAACTGAGCAAGGCAAAGTATCAGCTGATGCTCAAGCTGCTAAAGCTGCCGCAATGGACGCACAGGCTGAAGCCAAACGCGCCAATGACCGCATCGATAACATGGCTTCTCACTACAAGAAGTAATGTGATGGTATCGGCAATACTTTGGTATTGCCGATACACTCCCTGCGGTATAAGCACTCATGCAAGGCTAACGAAGCTCAAAATAGTTATCTGACGCTACCATCTCTTTGTTGCTGCAACTCGCCAGCCGATACGCTTCACTCCGCCCGCTTAGCAATCACCAAACGGTAATCTAGCTCCAAGGCCACAATATCATTGGCCGCAATACTCGCTTTTAACTTATCATTGGCGCGCCAAGCATAAGGGGTCATTTCCAGCAATGTCAGGGCTTGCTCACCACTGACTGCACTTTGCCAAGTAATCTCACTGATAGTTTCGACTTGCAATGCCTTAGGCAGATTATGCGCAAAAGGCTTTTCTGTCAGCCCAGGGTAAATTTGCTCCCGCAGCTGCCACAAATGACGCGGCCCAGGTAGCACCAATACTGCCAAACCATCTGTTTTTAATACCCGCAGGTATTCTTTACCTTTTAATGGCTTATCAATAACTGTCAGTAAATCAAACTGCTGATCAGCAAAAGGCAGACGCTTGCTGCTACTCTGTCCCAACCAATTTGCATGGCCAGCTTTAGCGGCAGCAAACAATGCGTTCTCAGCCTCATCAAAACCATAACGCTGTAATTGAGGATGATGAATAGCCGCTGTTAATGCCTTAAGATAAAAGCCATCGCCACATTCATAATCTAACCAGTTTAATTGCTCTGCTGCAGCAAAATAGTCATTCAGTTGTCCGGCGATGGCATCAACCAATGGCGTCACCACGCCAGAGGCCAGTAAAAACATTCTGGCGCGCATTTGTGCCCGGGATAGACTCTGCACCTTTTTCTGCCGACCAAATACCCAGTAACCCTGCTCCCCGTCTTGGGCAGCAAAAGCAAACGTATGCTTATTACTGCAGTGTAAGTCCCGGCTGGTTTGATACTGTGTCAACGCTTGGCTGCAGATAGGACACTGTAAAGAAATCGTCATAAGTCAGTTCCAAAAAATAACCCCGGCATTGCCGGGGTTGTAATGAATTCTGCTGTGGTTACAGATAAATAAAACC
Organism: Shewanella sp. NFH-SH190041; assembly: GCF_024363255.1. NCBI lineage: Bacteria > Pseudomonadati > Pseudomonadota > Gammaproteobacteria > Alteromonadales > Shewanellaceae > Shewanella > Shewanella sp. NFH-SH190041. Next base: position 1,212,268 of record NZ_AP026070.1, on the reverse strand, counting down.
ACACAGAAAAATACCCAGCGCCAGACGGTAGATAACAAATGGCATCATCCCCATCCGGCTGATAATTTTTAAAAAGAAATGGATACAGCCATAGGCGGCAACAAAGGACAGCACTACACCCAGCCCCATCGCCGACCAATCAACACTGTGCCCTTCGGTCACAATGTCTTTTCCCATCAAAATCGCCGCTCCAAGAATAACCGGAATCGACATTAAAAAAGAAAATCGAGCTGCCGCCTGGCGACTCAATCCCAACATCAGTGCGGCCGTCATCGTCACACCACTGCGGGATGTCCCAGGAATCAACGCCAGCGCCTGAGCCAGCCCAATCAACAAAGCCTTTTTCCACCCCGCCTGATATTCATTCAGCTCACAGCGGGCCATTTTATCCCCTAGCCACAACAACAGGCCAAACACCACAGTGGTGATGGCTATCACCCCTGGGCCGCGCAAATACTGCTCAACAATATCTTTAACCATAAAACCAAACACCACAGCGGGCAGTGTGGCCAGAATAATCCACCAAGCCAAACGGCTATCTGGGGTAGCCGGGCCTCCGGTCACATGGCTCAACCATGCTTTAAGCATGGTGATAATTTCGGTACGAAAATAGAGCATTACCGCCAGCAGTGAGCCAATATGTACTGCCACATCAAATGACAAGCCCTGATCCTGCCAACCAAATAGCTGCGCCGGTAAAATCAGATGTGCTGAGCTGGAAATGGGTAAAAATTCAGTCAAGCCCTGAATAAACGCCAGCAGCACCACCTGCAGTGTGTCCATAAAAGTTCCTTTTTTAAAATGATTATTAGTATTGTTCCAGTAAAGTCATATCTACAGGCCAGAGTTTCTGTGCCCGGTTATAGTGCTGCCACAGCTGAGCATAGGTCTGCTGTACCACAGGATGTTTACGCTCAGGAGCCACCTCTGCCAGTGGCCAAAGTACAAAAGCATTTTCAGTGATTTCAGCCCGCGGCAATACTACGGGTAGCTGACAGACCATATCGTCATACAGCAACAAATCCAGATCCAAGGTCCGTGGGGCAAATTTACGTGATGCAGGCGTGCGCCCATTTGCCAGCTCAATACGCTTCAATTCAGCGACGACTGCAGCAACCGGCATATCTGTTTGGGCAACAGCCACCATATTAAGAAAATTACTACCATCAAACCCAACCGCTTCACTTTCATATACAGAAGAGAGGGTCAAAGGCCCAAAACAAGTAGTGAGATCCTGCAGTCCGGCGGACAAATTGTGCTGCGGCGCAATATTACTGCCAAGGGAAATATAAATCGTTGCCATAATACTATGTTTGCCCTGCTACCTGTGTCCGCGTTCAATCTCAACCCCAACGGCTTGTGCCTGAGGCACAGCGCCAGGTTTCATCACCTGTACCCGCACCCATGGCACGGCAAATTCACTCAGCAAACAGTCAGCAATCTGCTCAGCTACGGTTTCAATCAATTCAATTGGTTGCGCTTGCACCAGTGCGGTCAAGCGTTTTGATACGGTTTCATAGCACAGAGCATGACGGTAATCGTCATTTGCAGCAGGAAGCCGATTATCCCAGCCCATATCCAGATCAATTTCCAGTGTTTGGTGGATCTGTTTTTCCCACTCATAAATGCCAATCACTGTGTCGATACGCAGCCCACGTATCAGTACCTTATCCATCACAAGACTCCAAACAAATGCCATTGGGAGGTCAGACAAGCTACCGGGTAAAAAAAGGTTACAATTCTGGCCTTTCCCATATATGACCTAACGCCCAAACACTCCTTTTTAACGGGAGAGCCCCTTTGTGTTCAATTCCATCCCTGATAGGATACGCCTTGGTTGTTTTACCACCAGTTCCTGAGCAGGGATCCGCGACGCGATCGGCAATCTATCCATCGGCGCGAGCTTGGGAGGGTCACGAATAGTTATGGGCGCCGATAATACCCCAGAAAAACGAAGGAAACCAATTTGAGCGAACCTGCACTGACTGTTTTGATGATAATGGCGGCCTACCTGGCCGGGTCAGTCTCCAGTGCGGTACTGGTGTGCCGCATCCGCCGTCTACCAGACCCCAGAACCGAAGGGTCCGGCAATCCTGGCGCCACCAATGTCCTTAGAATTGGCGGCCCATTTGCAGCCTTTATGGTGCTATTTTTTGACATGCTTAAAGGTGCAGCGCCTGCTTATCTGGCCTACCTGATGGGGATCAGTGCTATTTGGCTCGGGGTGATTGCAATTGCAGCCTGTCTTGGCCACATTTATCCAGTCTTTTTTGATTTTAAAGGCGGAAAAGGCGTCGCTACTGCGTTTGGCGCGATGGCGCCTATTGGCGATGATTTAGCCCTAGCGCTGATCGGCAGTTGGCTATTGCTGGTTGTGATTACCCGCTACTCATCACTGGCGGCCATTTTAACCGCGCTGCTGGCACCCTTATATACTTGGTATCTGGATGATAGATTTACCTTGCCAGTTGCCATGCTTTCAACACTGATAATCATCCGTCACAAAGATAATATTATCCGTTTAGCCCGGGGCTGTGAGCCGAGATTTACCCTCAAGGGCAAACTCAAACACCCCAAAAGCAATCAGACCAATACCTAAGAGAGTATCGGCCTAATTGATTAAGCTAAGGAGGATAAACTTAAGAAATTAACTGGGCATATCTTCCAATAGATAATAATGATTATTCGCCTTGCGGCCAATATATCCATTCTCAAGTAATAACGAAAATGCGCGCTCAACTTCATCGCTGTGCAACATAAAATGTTTAGCAACAGCTTTCTTAGTACAGCCAATTTGGCCATCCATCAAAGCTTGAGCCACTTTTTGTTCCATGGATATTTCCATCACAGCAGGTGACATTAACTGTGACTCCGCCACGTTAGCATTATGCTGAGCTTGTTCCGCCTCAGCCTTTTTTTCCGCCTGGCGCACAATAAACCAATGACGGAAACGGAACTCCTCACCAACAGTCCCAACAAAAAATGCTGATAGAAAATCCAATAATACCGACAAGAAAACCACCAGTCCTAACTGGGCGGTCTGACTACTTATCGATAAAATTTTTGCCAGAGAGTCAATTAACCCAATCACAGAGCCCTGAGCAACAGGAGGTAAACTGTCACGTTCCATGGCTAATTTTTGCTGCTCTTCACGCAAATGTTTATTTTCCGCTTGGATCCGCGTCACCCCAGAGATAATACGTTCCATCTCAATATACTTCTGTGCAGCCAGATTATTCAGGGCAATCTGCTTATCAATCGCGGCTATCTGACGGTTGTAGTCATTCACTTTTGCCTGCTCGATATCAACATGTTCCTGCGCAGAATTCGTCGCACAGTTGATCCCACCGATACTGCCCCCAATAGAGATCAAGGCCAAAATCGAATAAAACAACAAAGCAGATAAAGCACCTGTGTAATTACGATGGGCTTTTCGTTCACCAAACTCATACCACGCATAAAATTTGCCCACCTCAAAAATCACCGCTAACGCCCCAAACAACCATTTCATGGTGAGGTCATCATCAATAGACAAAAATAACAAAAGAGAAAAAATGATGGAGGCCAGAATTGATGCCCCAGTTAGAGCAGTAATAGTGGCCATATAAAATGGCCCTTTGGGATACCGAAGCCCCATAGTGTGCTGATAATACATAGAAACCTTTATCAGAAAACACCCGAAAACGGATAGACAAGAAAAGGCCGGGAGAATACCGCAAAGCTGGATAAAAATGTTACAAATTATGCATTTCAATGATGTGTTTGCTGTTAAATACAGCGATTTACCACAAAATGCTGCATAAATATCTATCTTTACGAATGAAAGGTCGGCTACGTGATAATTCAGTAATAATGCTTAACGCTCACAACAAACTCCAATAGCAAGCCCCAAAACATAATACGAAGATCAATTGGGAATAGAGTCTCTTGGACATAAAAAAATCCAGCACTCGCTGGATTTTTTATGCTGTCAAATCGGTATAAATATACCTTTTGTCATAAGGTTATACTGGTTCCAATGTATCCAATGGCCATCTTGGCTGACCTTTAACCGCTAACGGCTCAATTTGACCTGCTTTTAAACGCTGCAAACCAGCATAAGCAATCATGGCACCATTATCAGTGCAAAATTCACCACGGGGATAATAAACTTGCCCCCCCAAGCCGGTCATGAGCTCAGCAAGCCCTGCTCGCAAACGCTGGTTAGCACTAACACCACCGGCAATCACCAAGCGCTTATAACCGGTTTGCTTCAAGGCCCGACGGCATTTAATCGCCAGCGTATCCACAACCGCCTCTTCAAAGGCACGGGCAATATTGGCTCGGGTCTGCTCATCATCCGGCTCAGCTGCAATGGTATTGGCGGCAAATGTTTTCAAACCGGAAAAACTAAAGTCCAGACCAGGACGGTCTGTCATTGGGCGCGGAAACTTATATTGTCCAGGCAAGCCCTTGGCGGCCAGCTTAGATAATCTTGGGCCACCGGGATAATCCAGCCCCATAAGTTTGGCGGTTTTATCAAACGCCTCACCAGCGGCATCATCAATCGATTCCCCGAGCACCTGATATTGGCCAATCCCCTGCACATCAACCAGTAAGGTATGACCACCTGAAACTAACAGGGCGATAAAAGGAAATTCTGGCACATCCTCTTCCAACATAGGCGCCAACAGATGCCCTTCCATATGGTGTACCCCCACAGCAGGTACGCCCCAAGCATAAGCCAGCGAACGGCCGACACAGGCCCCCACCAATAATGCACCGATAAGACCCGGCCCCTTAGTGTAGGCCACACCGTCGATCTCACTGATATCAGTACCGGCTTCAGCCAGTGCTTGCCGAATAAGCGGCACAATTTTACGGACATGATCACGGGAGGCCAGCTCAGGCACTACGCCACCATAATCCGCGTGCAGTTTTACCTGACTGTATAACGCATGGGACATCAGCCCCGCTTTGTCGTCATAAATGGCGATCCCGGTTTCATCACAGGATGTTTCAATACCAATTACCCGCATTGTGTCTCATCATTACCGTTACAAATAGTCGCCAATTCTACCTGCCACGGGTGAATTTCACCAGCCCGAGACTTGGGCTGAAGAAAGAAAAAAGTAGGCTTTTTCCCCTGCCTGAGGCTATACTCCCACGCCGAAATCATACTGTTATACCCGGTAAAAATGCACTTTTACTGCTTTGTTTTACACCCGGTCACGGGGGTTTACATTGATGGTCAATTCAGTATAAAATTTCGCACCATTTTAAACACACTTGGTCAAGGGGTCCTGTCGGGTGATGGGGAATTCCAAGCCAATACAAACTTACACCTAAGGGGTGATGGCGTATGCCAATTATTAAAGTACGTGAAAATGAACCATTCGACGTAGCTCTGCGTCGTTTCAAGCGCTCTTGTGAAAAAGCTGGTATTCTGGCTGACGTTCGTGCTCGTGAATTCTACGAGAAACCAACTACTGCTCGTAAGCGTGCAAAAGCTGCTGCAGTAAAGCGTCTGGCTAAGAAGCTTTCTCGCGAAAACGCACGTCGCGTACGTTTATACTAATCCCATTATGAGCCTAGTTGATCAGCTAAAAGCCGAGATGAAAGCGGCTCTGGTCGCCAAAGAAAAAGTGCGACTAGGAACGATTCGTATGGCACTGGCCGCTATCAAGCAGATCGAAGTGGATACCCGCGAAACTCTGACTGATGACCAGGCCATAGCGGTCTTAACCAAAATGGTGAAACAGCGCCGCGATTCCATTGCTCAATATGAAGCAGCCGGACGCAGCGAGTTGGCCGAGAAAGAAGCAGAAGAGATTCAAGTTATTGAATTTTTCTTGCCAAAACCTCTCACTGCAGAGGAAGTCTCAGCCATTATTGATGCGACAATTACAGAAGTTGGTGCATCCTCCATGGCGGATATGGGCAAAGTAATGGGAGCACTGAAGAGCAAAGTGCAAGGGCGGGCAGATATGGGAGCCATCGGTGCCCAAATCCGCGCCAAACTGCAATAATAGCGACTCAGTGTATGAACAAGCCGTGCGATTGCGCGGCTTGTTTGTTTTCATCCAGCAAGTTAATACACCATTGCTTATATAGCAGAGGGTTTTATCCAGAATCCCCCGCTATACAGGCAACACAGTGACAAACACAGTTTCGGATAGCGAGTAAAACACACCTGTATGGCCATACCCCGCGATTTCATTAATGAATTGATAGCCCGCACAGATATTGTCGAGCTGATCGATCGCCGGGTGCCGCTAAAAAAAGCCGGTAAAAACCATTCAGCTTGCTGTCCGTTTCACAGTGAAAAATCACCTTCTTTCACCGTCAGCCGCGATAAGCAGTTTTATCACTGTTTTGGCTGTGGCGCCCACGGTAATGCTATCGATTTTTTGATGGAGTATGACAGGTTAGAATTTGTCGACGCCATTGAAGATCTCGCCGGACAACTGGGGCTCGACGTCCCCAGAGAGCAAGGTGGCAAACGCCGTGATGATGGCCTCAGCCGGGATCTGTATCAGTTGATGGAAGAAGCCAATAACTTCTACCAAAACCAACTGCGTAGCCATGCTGACCGACAAAAAGTGTTGGATTATCTTGCCCTACGCGGGTTGAGTGACACTATCGTCAAGCAGTTTGGCATTGGCTTTGCGCCAGATGGCTGGGATGGCCTGCTGAGCCGCTACCGCAATAACCCAGATGCCCAGGATAAACTGCTCACTGGCGGCATGCTGATCGCCAAAGATGGCGGTAGCCGCTACGACAGATTCCGTGACCGGCTGATGTTTCCTATCCGCGATCGACGCGGACGCGTAGTTGGCTTTGGTGGCCGGGTGCTCGGCGATGGCACACCTAAGTACCTCAACTCACCGGAGACCCCCATTTTCCACAAAGGCTCAGAGCTTTATGGTCTGTATGAGCTAAAACAGAACTATCGCGATCCCCAGCGGGTACTGATTGTGGAAGGCTATATGGATGTGGTCGCGCTAGCCCAGTTTGGGGTGGATTATGCGGTGGCATCACTGGGGACCTCCACTACAGCTGAACAATTTCAGCTACTGCTGCGTAATGCCAAAGAAGTCATCTGCTGTTATGACGGTGATAATGCCGGCTTTGAAGCTGCTTGGCGGGCGCTAGAGACCGCACTACCCCTGTTAAAACCACAGGATCAAGTGCGCTTTATCTTTTTGCCTCAGGGAGAAGATCCTGATTCCCTGATCCGTAAAATCGGCCAGCAAGCCTTTGAGAAACTGATTGAACAGGCAAAAAAACTGGAAGATTTTTTCTTCGAGACCCTGTCACAGCGACATCAGGGCAATGACAGTGAACTTGCACAACAAGCTATTGTTCATATTGAAAAAATTCAGGATACTCTGTTACGTGATCTGCTGCTGGAGAAACTGTCTCACAAATTGAGAATGGTCAGCATTGATGATTTGAAACACAAATTTTTTAAAACCCAGGCGAGAGTTCCCCATACTGCCCCTAAAGGGCTAAAAGGACGGGGAACGCCACTACGCTTGGCGGTGGCATTGCTGGTGCAGCACCCAAGCCTTGGCTTTGGTCTGCCACTACAACCGGCGCTAGCCCACCTGCAGATGAATGGCATTAGCCTACTTAACCATCTGCTGGAAATGACCCGAAACCAAAGATTCAATACAGCCCAAATTCTGGAACACTTCAGAGAGCACGCCCAATGGCCTGCCCTGAAAAAACTGGCTCAGTGGGAGCACCAGGTGGCTGATGAGAATCTGGCGCTGGAGTTCAGAAAAGCCCTGGTATGGTTAACTAACCAGTATATCGAGCAAAGATATCAGGAGCTCAGTCTGAAACAGCACCACAGTAGGGAAGAAAAAATCCAGCTGCAAAAGCTGCTGGCAGTGATGAAAAGCCGGGATTAAAATACTTGCCCCCAGCACCTTTTCAGGGCTGGTACAGGGCTGCCCACCCCGGTATAATTGACGATTTGCACAGCAAATAGAATAGGCATCTGCCGGATTGCTTGCCTATCGTTGTAAGTAAACAGTTACCCAACTTGGATGATATCTATGGATCAAACTCCGCAGTCGCAACTCAAACTGTTGCTCGCCAAAGGTAAAGAGCAAGGTTATCTAACCTATGCAGAAGTGAACGACCACTTACCTGCTGATATGGTCGATTCTGATCAGATCGAAGATATTATCCAGATGATAAATGACATGGGTATTCGCGTGTTTGAAGAAGCACCGGACGCCGATGACATGATGATGTCGGAAGACAACACAGATGAAGATGCAGCGGAAGAGGCAGCTGCAGCCCTGGCTACCGTAGAAAGTGAGCTGGGCCGTACCACTGACCCTGTGCGTATGTACATGCGCGAAATGGGCACTGTGGAGCTGCTGACCCGTGAAGGCGAAATCGTAATCGCCAAACGTATCGAAGACGGGATCAATACGGTACAGAGCTCTGTGGCTGAATACCCACAAGCCATTGCCATGATCCTGGAACAATACGATCAGTTCGAAGCTGAAGAACTGCGTCTGTCTGATATTATCTCTGGATTTGTCAATCCTGATGAAGAAGACATGGGTCCGAGCGCCACACACATTGGCTCTGAATTGTCAGACGATGATCTGAACGATGAAGAAGACGATGACGATGATGACGACGATGACGACGATGATGACGATGACAGCGCCAAGGGACCGGATCCTGAGGAAGCTCGTGAACGCTTCACCCAACTGCGCACCGCGTATGAAAGTGCTCTGAAAACCATCGATGACAAAGGGCGTGATCACCCTGAGTCTATCCGTGCTCTGTTCGAAATTGGTGAAATTTTCAAAGAGTTCCGCCTGATCCCTAAGCAATTTGACCGTCTGGTTAAAAGCATGCGGGAAATGATGGATCGGGTTCGTGTTCAGGAACGTCTGATCATGAAGCTGTGTGTTGAACAAGCGAAAATGCCGAAGAAAAACTTCGTTAAGATTTTCACTAACAACGAAAGCAGCATCGAATGGTTTAACACTGAAATGAACGGTGGCAAGTCTTACTCCGAAGGCCTGAAAATGGTTGAGGAAGACGTACTGCGCTGCCGGAGCAAACTGCAGGCAATCGAAGCTGAAACCGGTTTGTCTATCGCCTCAATCAAAGACATCAACCGCCGCATGAGCATTGGTGAAGCCAAAGCTCGCCGTGCGAAGAAAGAGATGGTTGAAGCTAACTTACGTCTGGTTATTTCTATCGCCAAGAAATACACCAACCGTGGTCTGCAATTCCTGGATCTGATCCAGGAAGGTAACATCGGTCTGATGAAAGCGGTAGATAAGTTTGAATATCGCCGTGGTTATAAGTTCTCAACCTATGCAACTTGGTGGATCCGTCAGGCTATCACCCGCTCTATTGCGGACCAAGCCCGTACTATCCGTATTCCAGTACATATGATTGAAACTATCAACAAGCTGAACCGTATTTCTCGCCAAATGCTACAGGAAATGGGACGCGAACCTTCACCGGAAGAGCTGGCTGAACGCATGATGATGCCAGAAGACAAGATCCGCAAGGTACTGAAGATCGCCAAAGAGCCAATCTCCATGGAAACCCCTATCGGTGATGATGAAGATTCGCATCTGGGTGACTTTATCGAGGATACCACCCTCGAACTGCCACTGGATAGCGCAACCAGCGAAAGCCTGAAGAACGCGACCCATGAAGTACTGGCAGGGCTAACCGCCCGTGAGGCTAAAGTACTGCGGATGCGTTTTGGTATCGATATGAATACCGACCACACGCTGGAAGAAGTGGGTAAACAGTTTGACGTGACCCGTGAGCGTATCCGTCAGATTGAAGCCAAGGCACTGCGTAAGCTACGTCACCCTTCTCGCTCTGAAATTCTGAAGTCATTCTTGGACGAATAGTATTTTATCGCGTAAAAAAGCCTGCTTAATGCAGGCTTTTTTTTAAGCTTATTTCAGCTTAAATGCGACACTACGCCTAACCATTAACCACAATATTGAAATTATACTTGAGTAATTATTCATTATTGGAATAATATTCATAGATATCCACATGTTCAATTTAAATAATCACGTGATTTATAAAATAATAAAAGTTATGGTTAATGATATGCTAGATAATTATTCACCACACTTAATGTCATCGTTAAAAATATGACAAATGAAATCTTAATCAAGACATAGTCTTAAGGTATTGTTTTATATAATCAAAAATATAAACACCCTCGATTTAGTTACTTATTTTGACAACAAATAATCTAAATTAAAGATGAGGAAAAACAATAAACCCATTGACGACCTTTAACCAATTACTATTTAATAGCCCCATAAATTTAAGCTTATCTTACCAGCTGTATATGATGCAAAATCAAGAAGCGATTGATTCTCATTCGGGCAAAAGTATTCAAAATTATATCGATGAAATACCCACCTGGAGTAACGGTACAGCAACCTCTTACCCGCCAATGACCAAAGTGCAATGGCGTATTTGGTTACTTGCGACTTCAGGCAAATTCTTTGAAGGTATGGTTGTTTTTATGATGGGGTTAACATTACCTCTGATTACTATACAATTTCAACTGTCCTCACTACAAAAAGGATTGATGAGCTCTTCCATCTTATTTGGTATTTTAATTGGTGCCAGCGTGCTGGGTGGCTTAGCAGATATGTATGGCCGCAAACGCATGTTCATCGTTGCCATGCTGCTGTTTACGCTCTGTTTGATTGGACTGGCATTAAGTCCGTCTGTCTACTGGACTATTTGCTTTAACTTCGGCGTTGGGCTTGCCTTAGGTTGTGATTACCCCACTGCCCACTTGATGATCTCAGAGAATATTCCGACCAATAAGCGCGGCAAGTTGGTTCTGGGCGCGTTTGCATTCCAATCCATCGGCGTGTTTTTAGGGATCCTCGTTGGTATTGTGGTACTGACCAATATTGATGATATTGATGCTTGGCGTATCATGTATGCCATTGCAATTTTACCTGCCATTATTATCACTATTGCCCGGTGCTCTATTCCTGAAAGTGCCCATTGGCTAATGAATCAAAATAAAGAAATTGAAGCCACCCATGCACTGCGAACGTTATTAAAACGTACATCACAAAATCCATTAGTAATTAAAATAGATAAAACGGCAGAAAAACCGGATATGGGGTGGCGAGAGGGATATAAAAAGCTCTTTAGCAAAAAATATCGCCCGAAAACTTTATTAGCTTCCCTGCCCTGGTTTATCCAGGATTTAGGCACTTATGGTATTGGTATTTTTACCCCGGTTATTTTAGCAACAATTTTGCCGCAAAGTAGCACTGACCATAATTCACTTGATGCAACAATTAATCAGATAATTTACTCAGCAAAAGGGACTGCGTTAATTGATGCATTACTTATTGTCGGAGTGATATTTGCAATTATTTACTCTGATAAAATTGGCCGTATGAAATTACAAATCTATGGTTTCATCGGGTGTGCTGTTGGATTATTACTGGCTGTTATTTCGACTTACTCAACGGGTAGTGCTCATCTATATCTGTTATTTGCTGGTTTTATGTTATTTAACTTTATGAATAACTTTGGTCCTAACTCCCAAACCTATTTGATATCCGGTGAAGTATTCCCTATCTGTATCAGAGCCAAAGGGGCTGGCTTTTCGGCATCAATCGGGAAGGTCGGAGCCATCACCACCGCATTTTTATTCCCAATCCTGATGAATATATTTGGGGTATCTCCGGTACTTATTGCGCTCATCTTCACATCATTGCTTGGCGCTTGGGTGACACATCACTATCGCTTTGAAACCAGCGGCCAAAACATCGAAAATCTATAGTCCTCTATAACGCAAAAATCCATACTCTATTGTATGGATTTTTGCGCCAGGCAATGAAGCTTTGTGCTTATAAGACAATCTCGGGAGTTACAGAGCCGCCAACAAGCCTACAACAGCAATCAATTAAATGCGGCAAGGGCAGCATCATAGTCAGGTTCATTGGCCGTCTCTGACACCAATTCGCTATAAATCACATTCTGCTGCTCATCAATACAAATCACCGCCCGAGCGGTTAATCCCGCAATAGGGCCATCTGCGATAGCAACACCATAGTCTTGTGCAAATGTTGGCGATCTGAAGACAGAGGCATGCTGTACCTTCTCAATCCCCTCCAACTCACAAAAACGACTTGCAGCGAAAGGTAAATCAGCCGATACCGCTAACACATAGCCATTATCCATACCGGCAATTTTACTGTTAAACGCCCGAACACTCTGGGCACAAACGCCAGTATCAATACTAGGAAATATACTCAGTACCAATTTTTTTCCCGCAAAGTCAGCCAATGAAATGGGGCCAAGTGCCGTACTTGTCAATGTAAAGTCAGGCGCTTGCTCGCCAACCTGAGGGAAATGACCTAATACATTGATTGGGGTCCCACGAAAAGTCACCTGCGACATAACACTGTCCTTTAGTTAAAAAATGGCTTTATGGTTATAGCCCCTTTAAACCATGAAGAACAGCCGGTTTTAAACATTAATACAATCGAAAAATGTAAATATGAGGACATACACAATACCAAACCGACTAATAGGTCGAGAAACTAAAGCAATTCAGCCTCAATTTATGGCCGATAAATCAATTCAATGCCTTTGATTTTGCTCATTTAAGTTTATATTGGCTAACAGATAACCAAACAAACCCATTTTCATAAATTCTTACCCACTCACGGGTGACAAGCACACATAAAATTTATATACTCCCTCTCGCTTTCGGTGGTGACGACTACCTTAAGTCGGCCCTTTAGCTCAGTTGGTTAGAGCACACGACTCATAATCGTTAGGTCCACGGTTCAAGTCCGTGAAGGGCCACCATTTTCAGAAGGCCCGTAGAGAAATCTACGGGCCTTTGTTCTTTCTAGCCCTGACCATATCGGCCTAAGCTCTGCTGATAAATCCACCCCGTAAACTAAGCTGGACCCAATTGGTTAGACAGATTTTTCATCTTTTAAGAGAAATAATCTGTTTGGTTAAGCGGCAAACTTCTTTTTAGCGAAATAGACTTGATCAGGTGTGTGATTATTCAGTCCCTGATGAAATCTCTGTTCGTTATAGAACACGAAATATTCACCAATAGCAAGTTCTGCCTCTGTAATAGTGCCATAAGCTTTGATATACACCTCCTCATATTTCAAGCTCCGCCAGAGTCGCTCAATAAACACATTATCTACCCAACGCCCCTTGCCATCCATGCTAATCCTGATATCCATTTCTTTCAGCCTGCCGGTAAACGCATCACTGGTAAACTGACTACCCTGATCGGTATTGAAAATCTCAGGCTTACCGTATTTGGCCAATGCCTCATCGAGTGCATCAAGACAAAACTGTGTATCCATGGTATTGGACATGCGCCATGCCAGCACTTTTCGGCTATGCCAGTCGATGATGGCGATCAGATAAGCAAACCCTTTTTCCATCGGAATATAGGTGATATCCGTGGCCCAGACCTGATCTGCCCGCTCAATACTCAGCTCACGCAGTAAGTACGGATAAATGGTATGAGCCTGATTGGGCCGAGATGTTTGCTTCTTTGGGTACAGAGGCACAATGTCCATTAAACGCATCAGTCTCTGCACCCGTTTACGGTTGACATGAAAGCCACTGGCACAAAGTTCCAGCGTGATTTTACGGCTGCCATAAAACGGGTGTTTCAGATGAATTTGATCTATCCGGCGCATGATTTCAAGCTGCTCTGCTGAAAACGGAGCAGGCTCGTAATAGGCGCTAGAGCGGCTAATACCCAACAAACGACACTGGTGTAAAACGGGCAATTTATCCTTACGGTCGACTTTATTTTTCCGTTGTGCTCTCGTTAACGACCGAGCACTTTGGCTAAAAAATCATTTTCCATGGTCAGTTGACCGATTTTTGCATGGAGTTTTTCACAGTCGACTTCGTTCTTTTTAGCCTTGTCAGCCTTGCTTTCAAACAGGGTCGAGGCATTATCTAGAAGCTCCTGCTTCCATTTGCCAATCTGGGATTGATGGATACCAAATTCAGAAGAAAGTTGAGCCAGCGTCTTGTTTCCCTTGGCCGCAGCGAGTGCAACTTTAGCCTTGAATGTCGGCGAGTGATTTTTCCTTTTTTTGCTCATGCTCTGCTCCTTTTGTTGTTTACAATTAAAGCAGATTATTTGCTCTTAATCACTGTCTTAAAAATTGGAGCCATTTCTCTTCGGATAACTGATACAGATCGACTTTAAAACAGGGTAAGCGTTTTGCTGCGCCGCCAGTGAAAAGGTAGACGTTATGTCAACCTCTAACTTGATATTACCGACACAGTTGTCGACATTTGTATCTCTCATTTTTCGGCTCCTTCCGAACAATTTCCTTTCCCAGTAGAGGGTTATGTTTTCAACCCTCTCATTCTACATAAGTGCAATTTGAATTTAAAATCACCTATTCAAAGTGATCTGGGAGATGCGATATATGTCCAAGATAATTGAGTTTTCTAGTAAATCACTCCAACGCAGCAACAGTCTCTACCTTGGTCGGTTTGTAGTGGTCAAGTAAAATTGGCCTAATGGATTTAACCACTTACCTAGAACGGTAAGGATCACCTGTTCACAACGTTCAACAACAGTGCTACCCACTCTGCAACTAGCTCAAATTCACGCTGTCTACTATTTCTGTCAATAAAAATCAGACAGTCATAAATAGAAATAGCAAACTATTGATACAAATCCGGCATATAGCTTACTTAGCATTGATTTCTATCACCTAATAAGTCTCAATAGCGTTTTATCACAAGGTTAAAGTGGCCAATCCGTTCATTTTTCACTGGCACTATATTGCCAAAATAATAACCAAGTTCAAATTATTAAACTTTTAAGCTAATGAATTAAATAGACAATAATATAGGGGACGTTTTCATCATTTATACAATGGCAGGTCTCATTTAGTGTGAAAAATTATCTTTCACCATTGTGAAGCAGCATCCTATAGGTATACTGCAAAAATCCAAATTTAACGCCGTCATCACATGACAAGAATAGTACCAACAATGAGAACTGGCGGAATATGCAGATACCTCACTATCTGGCTAGTTACATTGTTGCTTTCTCTTTTTATGCCACAGACACAAGCGCGGGACCTGCCTGACATTATGGCCGATGGTGTACTACGCCATATCGGTGTGCCCTATGCCAATTTTGTCACCCAATACCAAGAAAACGGACACATTATCTACCGCGGGTTAGATGTCGAGTTAATACAGGGGTTCGCCCGCTATTTAGGGCTAAGTTACCGTTTTGTTCCTGCCTCGTGGGAGGATGCCGTGGGTAAGCTAACTGGGCAAAACACCCGGTTTATCGATGGCAAAATTATTTTTGGCAAGCACCGTGCCATAGAGGGGGACTTGATGGCCCATGGTCTCACTCAACTGCCATGGCGAGAAAAAATTATCTCTTTTTCCCATGATTATTTTCCCTCTGCAGTATGGTTAGTTGCTAAACGCCATTCCAACATGTCACCCATCAGCCCCTCAGGTGATGTGATTGAAGATATTATTGCCGTCAAAAAGCTAATGCGAGGACGCGAAGTTTTAGCTAAGCGGCAATCTTGCCTTGATCCGGATCTGTACAATCTCCAAGCCACTGGCGCGCGTATTATTTTGCCGCCGCAGCAGATGAAGCTTAATGAAATGGTACCTGCAGTACTTAATGATGAAGCAGAAACAACGCTACTTGATGTTCCCGATACATTAATTGCGCTGCAAAAATGGCCTGCAGAAGTGAAAGTCATCGGTCCGGTATCTGAGCAGCAAAAAATGGCTGTCGGCTTTCGAAAAAACGCCCCCCAATTACGGCAAGCATTTAATCAATATTTGGCAGAGATAAAAGCCAATAGCGAATATAACAAGCTGGTGAGCAAATATTATCCCGGTGTGTTCTATTACTACCCGACATACTTTGCCTCAGCAACTAGCGCCCAATAACACACTATGAAATTCAAGAAATGGTTTAACAGCCGCACTGCGATAATTATCGCTGGGCTACTGCTAACAGCTTATTTGATGCTGATCCTTACCGTCACCAATTTAGGGCAAAGCCGGCTGCAGGCATCCCAGAGTCATTCCTTAACGCTAAAAGTACGCAATTACACAGATAACCTCAGTCTGTTTTTTGATGTCAGTCAGGAAAACCTCACCAACCTGACCACCAATCGCGCCACAAATACTTACTTTTCCAATTTAGCGGCCGGTATGTCGATGGAATACGGATTGGGATCGAGCCTACTGCAGCTCAAACAAACACTGTGGCAATTTTTGCAGAGCAAGAAAATTGATGATCACCCCATCTATCGCCGCATTGTTATCACAGGCTTTGACCACCAACAGATAGCTGATACTCACCCAGGCAAAGCGTATGACCTGACAAAACTTCCCATTGCCACCATGGCAAATATTGATAGCCGAATAGTGGTCACGGCAACGCAGCAAGCCCCGTTAATTACCCTGCTTCATACCATTTATCATCAGGATCAACCTGTAGCGGTACTGGCTGCGGAAATCAATAATGATGTGTTGGTACACCAACTCTCCACCCAAGAACATGAAATTAACCGCAGCTGTTTAAAGCTAAAAACACCTGTGGGCGATATTTTGGTCTGGAACTCCCTTAGCCCGGCTCCAACAGCTGGGAACAATCATGTCAGCAAATACCATAACAGCAATAAAATTTTTTTAGAGCAGGCTGTCACTGGTACCCCTTTTACCTTAATCAGCTGGTTTGAGCCCCTTGATGAACAAGATATTTTCACCTCAGCCTGGTTTATTGCCGGGATTTCGTTGCTCGCGCTACCAGTATTAATCGGTTTGATTTACCTGATGCGGATCAATAACACCAATTTGATTTTGCAGACTCAAATCGCTGTATCCGCTGAGCAGCAACAAGCATTAACCGACAAAAATGCTCGGCTTAAAGAAGAGATCAATAAACGTCGCAGTTCAGAGCAAAAACTGGCATTTCAGGCCACCCATGATGATCTTACCGGTCTGTCTAACCGCAGCGATGGCATAGCAAGGTTAGAGGCCGCATTACAGCAAGCTCAGCAAAACCGTGAACATATTATGGTGATGTTTCTGGATTTGGATAACTTCAAACAAATCAATGATACGGTTGGGCATCAGGCTGGCGACCGTTTATTGATAGATACCGGTGGGCGGCTGCAAAGTGCTATTCGCCGGACAGATACCGTGGCCCGCTTTGGGGGTGATGAGTTTCTGGTGATTATTCCCGATATCAAAAACCACACCAATGCTACCCAACTGGCCGAAGATATACTCCACCTCTTTGAACGCCCATTTCACATTGGTGATCAAGAGTTTTTCGTCTCCACCAGTATTGGTCTCGCCATGTACCCCAAAGATGGCAATGACGTATTCCATTTGCTTAAAAATGCCGACACTGCACTGTACCGAGCCAAGGAATCCGGCCGCAATGGATATTGCTGGTACGATATCAGCATGAATCATGATACCCAGCGCAAGCTTGCATTAGATGTGCGCTTACATCAGGCCATTGGTACTGAACAAATTCAGGTTTTTTATCAGCCTATCGTGGACTTAAGCAGTCAAAAAATTATCGGCGCAGAAGCCCTGCTGCGCTGGTTTGATGATGAGCTTGGGTTTATTCCGCCGGATGAATTTATCCCATTGGCGGAGAAAAATGGCTTAATCCATAAATTGGGCGATCAAGTGTTTGAACAAGCATGTCAACAGGCCGCTCAATGGCAAGCATTGGGGCCCTTTACCCTGGCCGTCAACTTTTCCAGTGTGCAATTCAGATACTGTGAAAAATTGCAGCACCGTATTTTGGAAGTGTTGGCTATTACAGGTCTGCCGGCACAACGACTGAATATTGAAGTCACGGAAAGCTTACTGATCGATCAAGATGACACCCTCATGGCCACCCTCAGTTACCTCAAACAGCTAGGCGTGGGCTTGTCTATCGATGATTTTGGCACAGGCTATTCTGCCCTGAGCTACCTGCAAAAGTTTGCCTTCTCTAAATTAAAAATTGATCGCAGTTTCATCAATAGAATGGCAAAAAATGAGGCCGATAAATCCCTGGTCACCGCCATTTTAGCGATGGCAAAAGCGCTTGGCCTCAAGGTGGTAGCTGAAGGTATTGAAGTACCCCATGAGGCGGCCTTTCTTGCTCAACACGGCTGCGAATATGGGCAAGGCTATCTATTTAGCCGCCCGCTCACGGCTAAGGCATTAACCGAGAAATTACAGCGACAACAACCCACGTTATCCTCGCAGCCAAAGGCATTGGCCTAGCGGCTCTAGTAACTAAAGAATAAGCAGTTTATCTGCATGTTTGACATAAAGAGATATGGCCGAGGCGACCTCGGCCAAAACAGAAAGATGCAGTAGCGTTTAACGCATTGCCCGGTACAACCGTGCCATGGCTTTTACCAGTGAGCGTACTTCACGCTCACTGTGGAACAGGTGCGTTGAAATACGAATAGCATGGGTTTTATCCCAATCGGTATCTGTCAGATAAAACGAAGTGGTGCGAACAATAAAGCCGTATTCCTCACGCAATCTATCCCGAAATAGCGTTAACAGCTCAATATCATGTTTATCATCAAAGGGGTTTACAGTACTTAGGCCGCAAGACAAACTACGAATATTCGGCGCATAAAAGCTGGCATGGGGCAGACGTTTAGCCAATTCATCTTTACATAATGCACTGAGGTCAAGAATACGTGCTTCAATACGGTCACGGCCAATGGCATCCCACATCTCGCAGCATTCCACCAGCGCCTGTTTAGCCGGATAGTTATCCTGCCCCACATACTGCAGCCGGTCATGCAGCACATTGCCAGGATAAGAAGAATTCACCAGCCACAGAGGATTAGGTCTGTCATACCAAAATTGCTTTAGTCGCTCAGCATTATCCCGCACATATAAAATACCGGTCGCTCCGGGGCCACATTGCCATTTATGACCAGAGCCGGCATAAAAATCACAATCCAGATCGTGGAAATCTAAATTGAGCATCCCCGGGGTATGGGCCCCATCAATCAAGGTTGGAATAGCATTCGGTATTGCTACCTCACGGCAAATACGCCGCGCAGGTAAACATACGCCCGTTGTATAAGGAATATGCGAGAAGCAGAGTAGGCGTACCCGGCTGCCATATTCTGCGACCGCATCAGCAAATAACTCGACATAGTCATCTTCTGATACAGCTTCTTCTCCAGTAAATACCGGTCATTGCAGTTGTACTAATTCCACATCATAACGCTGACTCACGACAGTCATCGGCGTCAACCCGCCAAAATGCTCTTGATTGGTGGTCAGAATCACATCACCGGCTTCAAATTGCAGCCCGTGCAAAATGGTACACATACCATCTGTAGTATTGCGGCTCAGGATCAGCTCATGGGGCAAAGCACCAAAACTGGGGGCAACCTGCTTAGCCAGCTCAATGGTAGAAACCTGTGAATTCCAAGGGTGCTTACTAATATACTCGTTATTATCCTCATAATTTTCCAATACCCGCTCCGGAATCGATCCTGTGGTACCGATATTCATATAAGTTTCCCGTTCACTGAGTACAAACTCATCCCGTACTTTGCGCCAAAAACGCCGATCGGCAGGGCTGGTGCGATACTGTTCCAGTGGTGGGATATCAGCGGCTAAGGCAGTCATCGGCAGCAGCGCGCTACCCACGCCCGCGGCGGCAACACCGGTAGAAAATTTCAAAAAACGGCGCCGGGTGAGATCGGCAGGGACATGTTGATTGTGGTCCATATTATTCTCGTGTTAATCCATTGCGCAAAGGGGCTGTTTCGCCATACAGAGTTAAAGCAAAACAGCAACCTTCTGTTAAAGGGCGTGTCAAATATACCCACTAATTGTCTGCTATCCTGCTTTCTGCCGCGGTTTCGTGATATGCGCCACAATCTGTCACACTCACTTATAAGCTATGGATAAATAAAAGAAATAATTTGTGAGATCACACATGAAAAGTGTCAAAAAAACACCAATATGTCAGAAAAAAGTACCAAGTTGTCCCACTGTAAGCCCACCACTAAATGGGAATAATGCGCCTGTTGAAAGCTATAAATCAGACCGTCAACCAGACCACAATCACCCTATCGGCTTGAATCAGGTTTTACTATTTTCTGCTATCGATATAGGCATGGAATAAAGGTGTGGAGCAAATGAAATTGAGACAAAAAAGCCGCTCTGCGGATCTTGGCGATATGTCGTGGTATCACGCCTGAGTATATGTTGTCATCTCTACATCACCACAATCAGTTAATGCCAGACTGATGGTCAAACTACCTAACGCCGACAGACTGTCAATATGGGTGCCGCCACAAGGTATCACTGCCAACTCACTATCCAGTTGGCATTGCCAGTAACGGGAATCGGTCAAATAGGGGCCATCACATTGCAATGAGATAGCACTGCCTTGCTCCAGCCACAGTGCCAGTTGAGTATTGACCAGCTCACAAACCTGCGGCAGTGCCGCAATAAATTCAGCACTGTTAAATCCACGTTTACGTAGCGTCTTCCCCATGCGATAACTGTCAAGACAACGATCTTCACCCACCTCACTGCGCTGCTCGGCATAGCTATGAAAATCTATCTGTCCCAACGCATCTAAACGACTGGCATCTTTGCGCCAATAGCCCTGTTGTTGTAGCACTCTGTTAAGCGCCAATGCTGCCAGATGAGCACCAGAATGGGCCCGGCTCAATCTGTTTTGGTACGCCCGGTCTACCATCAGCGTGACCCTTTGCCCGCATTGCAGTACAGCCGATAACGGTAAACAATGAACCACCACAAAATGCCAGTTAGGCGTATCCCGCTTTACCGGAATATCCCCGCCCCAGTAAAGACGGCGCTGCTCGCAATCCCAAGCCCCAATGACACAGTCTGCTACCGGCCAGCTGTGAGTATTATCAAGACAAAGCGTACCGCGATCTGCCGGGTGATCCGGCCAAATATGGGAAACTGGATGAAATGGCGTTTGCTCAGTCACCACCAAACAAGCATCGGTAGTATGTTGACACCAAATCACTTCGCTTTGCTGGCTAACGGTACCGGCAGGAAAACTGACCTTGGTTGGCGTGATATCTGTTTGTAGGGTCATAACCAAATAGTTTTATAATAAAGAGATGCGGCATTATACCTGTTTGTCGCGACGTACAAACATCAACACCAGAGCAACAAGATTACCTTCGACTCACCTTTCAATATGAGTTATTACGCCCGAGTGAAAGTAACAGCGATAAAATAAATACCGTAAAATAAGTACGATAAAATAATCACAGCAACATAAACGGTGAATGTTTCCCATCTTATCAGGAGCCAGTGTGACCCTCGATTATCAAGCACTGTGTTTTATCCCTTTGGCACTGGCCGTGATTTGCGGCCTGTATCGCTGGCAAGGCGCAGCACTATTTTGGCTTTGGCTGACCGCGATGTCAGCGCTGGTTGTGGGTGTTATGTCCCCCATGGCACTGATTTATGCCCTGCTGGGGCTGGCATTAGCGATGCTACTTCCTCGCCTTAAGGGCAAGCTTCTGCATTTAGGCTGGCTGTTACTGCTGTTATGGCTAGTGCCGCTATTACTGCATCAAGCGCCAGGGTTTAATAATCCCTTGGTCCTGCAAGCAGTACATAGCGGGCCGCTCAGCAGCAGCTTTTCTATGTACTTAAATTTTGATCGGGCACTGATCTTTTTTGCCCTGTTGATGGCTTGGCCACAACTTTCTGGCCCAGGCGGCCCAGTAAAACCCCGATTGCTGCTCGCAACCATTCCCGCGCTGGGAGGTATCATTTTGCTAGCTTGGCTACTTGGCGCAGTAAAACCGGAGTGGTCTCTACCCCAATGGGTCTGGCTCTTTGCGCTAAATAATCTGCTCATTACCTGCGTCACTGAAGAAGCATTATTTCGTGGGCTACTCCAACAATGGTTTAGCCGATTGTTCGGTAACGCTGCCGGATTGATCATTGCCGCCGTGCTGTTTGGTGTTGCTCACCTTGCGGGAGGTGGTGTCATGGTGGTATTGGCAACCTTAGCAGGGCTGGTTTATGGCTTAGCTTTTTATGCCAGTGGCCGACTCTGGGTCGCTATTGTGTTGCACTTTGCATTTAATCTTATTCACCTGCTGTTTTTTACTTATCCCATGTTGGCTAGATAACAGATTCATTCACCCAATACTCAAAGCAAATGGATTTGCCATAAAAAAACCGGTGTCCCTTAAGCACACCGGTTATTATTTCATTCCTTTACTTTATCGAGTTAGAAAGTAAAGTTCACACTGACATTGGCATAACGGCCCGGCTGAGTGTAATCGTCATAATCAACTCCCATAGAAGACATCAAGAAGGCTGATTGACCAGCAACATCGGCGTAGTCCACATACTTTTTATCCAAGAGGTTATAAACCCCAGCTCTCAGATTCCAATGGTCATTGATACGTAACCCCACAGTCAGATCAAATACCGCATAGCCACTGGTGTTATATACCTCATTGAACACCTCTTTAGGAATACACTGCCCCATCATACAGATATCTTCTTCTGCTAAATCGATATCAAAGGTGCGATCCATATGGTCGGCCCAACGAACTACCGCGCCAAATTCAGCTTCCATACCGGCAATATCTTGATACCAGTTAACCCCAGCATTGCCCTTCAGCGGGCTGACGCTATTAAGATTTTCCCCCATTTCATCAGTGCCATGGGTGTAAGAAATATTGCCCCACAATTCCACATTATCCGTCAGCCAGTGATTAACTTGCGCCTCAGCCCCATAGAGCTTAACTTCATCGCGGTTAAAGTACTGATACTTAAACTCCATAGGCATACCTGGCTTAAAGCTGATGTATTGCCAATCAATAAAATCTTTTGCCAGCGTATAGAATGCCGTCATTTCATACTGAGTATTGCTGTGGCTTCCACGCACCCCGGCCTCCCAAGTATGGGACTGCTCAGATTTCAGATCATAATTGGCTTGGATAAACACATCCGTCATACCACCGGCATCAACTTCCAGCTCACCCCATTTTTGATCCGGAGTCGGCATTTTATAACCGTATGCATACTGCCCATAGAGACTGACTGAATCTGTCAGCCGATACACCAAACCCAATTTAGGAGACCAGAAACTGTCATTCATGGGTTCAAAGTTGGCTTCATCGTAACGGTCTTTCAATCCGGCTTTAGCCTGTGCTTTATCCGGAGTATTAGTGAAATAGTCGTAACGTAGACCCGCAATCAGATTTAACTCGCCATTAAGTAACGTCACATCATCTTGCACAAAAATACCCAAGCGTTGGCTATCTGTATCCGCAAAGGTAAATGGATTCGTTATTTTACCGTTTCTGATGTCCTCCACTTCCCGGTGACGGGACATGGTAGAAAACTCGTAGTCAAGGCCATAGGTAATTTGATGGCCATAATCAGCGCCACCGACATATTTACTAAACGTTGAGTTCAGACCAATACGCTGATCTTCAAAATGGTAATCACGGATTTCCCCGAGGCTGTATGCTACCGGCTTCCATTTTGAGCCTTTATCGAACATATCCCGGTGTTCTAACTGTTCCGTATGACCAAAGTAAGCTGTAACCGTCAGAATATCGTGGATATAAGTTGGTTTGCTTGAGACCAACTGCAAGGCCCCATTGATGACTTCAGTATCCCTGACAGTATCAATACCCTCATCTAATTTACCTTGCTTATCAAACTCATATTCCCAGCGTTTGAGGGTCTGCTCAAGATAGTCCAACGTCAACTGCACAGAGGTATGTTCATTAAACAGATACTTACTCTTAAACAGCACACTGTCCTGTTTTAGATCGCTGTCCGGTTGATCATCATAAAAATTAGGCAACTCTTCGCCATCACGGTGCTGGTACGTCAGCAGATTTTCAAAATCATGATATGCCGCAGCACTGGTAAAACCGGCCGCGTATTCGTTATTAATGCCAGCATATCCAGCATTAACCGAAACATAATAGTCTTCACCCAACAGGTAATCAGCCGCATCCTTGGTGCGCATTACCACCACACCACCTAAAGCATCAGAACCATACATGGTAGAGGCAGCCGCCTTAACCACTTCGATTTGTTTCAGGCTCTGCACTTCAGTTAATCCCCGGCCAGTACCTTCTGCACCAGGCCCTAAGGGAGACGCATATTGGTTATTGACCCGCACCCCGTCTTTCACCATCATCACCCGGTTACCACCGATGCCTCGAATGGTCACAGCAGTCGGTTTACCGGCGCCGCCTTTAACGCCGATAGCGGACTCGTTACGGAACAAGCTGCCAAAATCATTGCTCATGCTGCGGCTGATAGCATCCTCATCGATCACGAGAATCGACCCCGCGACCTGCTCAATTTTTTGCTCCATCCGTGAGCCGGAGACGACGATAACTTCCGGTTTTTCCTGTACAGGCTGAGCATTGGCCTGAGCCATCAACGCTGTACTTACCGCCATCGCCAGCACGCTTACACGCAATAACTTCATCAGTCACCCTCTAAAAAATGAGAATAATTCTTATCCGAAAATTGCGCGTAAGCTTATCGTTCAAATTAGGGGGAAACTATAATCCAGCTCTCCATTATGCTCTGATATACCGATAAAAATAACAATTGTTGAAACTAGGTCACGCTTTTGTACTAACAGCAAACTCAGTGACAGCAACGGACTCAGAATGGCCAGTTGATGCAATTGATACAGTTAAACAAAAAACAGTAACACCATGTTTCTCCGGCGTTAATATCCAGCATTCCCTCATCTCCAGCGGTGAAAAAATCGCTAACGCTTCACAGCATGACAATAAGATGTTTTCCCTATCGGGCGCTTCACTTACACTGCAGCAGAACCTGATGCTAATAAAAAATCATGCTTGGCAATCGCGCCTTGCCACTCTCGGTTCAGACTGTCAGCCATCACGTCACCATTATATTCACAAGGAAATATCATGCCGGATACTGGGTCTATTCCCCGCGCCGTCCCCTTTGCTTTCTTGTTGGGAGTGGCCATCTGGTCCACCACACCGCTGGGGATTGTCTGGAGCAGCGAAACAATCCACCCCACCATGGCCGTACTGCTGCGCATGGCTATTGGCTGGCTACTGGGGGTAATATTGCTAACCGTGATGCGTATTCGGTTACCGCTCTACCGTGCAGCACTGACACTGTATGGCTATTCCACCATAGGTCTTGTGGGTGGCATGCTGCTGAGTTACTTCGCTGCCCGCTATCTCGCATCAGGAACCATGTCATTGATTTTCGGATTGGCACCGATTATTTCCGGGCTGCTCGCCAGGCGTATTCTGGACGAACCTGGCTTTAACCGCCGGCAAATCACCGGTTTTCTGGTGGCATTTATCGGCCTAGGTATTGTGTGTGCAGATAAGATGACCCGGGGCCAACATATAGGCCTTGGCATTATGTTGATGTTAGGGGCGGTGTTTCTATTTAGTCTCAGTGCGGTGTTAGTCAAAACGGTGCGGGTCAATATTCACCCGTTGGCAACCACAGTTGGTTCACTGGGCATGTCTTTACCAGTATTTTTTGCCGCGTGGCTGATATTTGATGGTACTGTGCCGGTGCAACACTGGAGTGATAAGTCCATCACCGCAGTGATCTATCTCGGCATCTTTGGCTCACTTATCGCCTCTGTCGCTTACTTCTATATTCTGAAATACCTTAAAGCCAGCACGGTTACCTTAGTCACCCTGATCACCCCGGCCTTTGCTATTTTACTCGGTGGTTGGCTCAACCATGAACCACTCAACTGGCAGCTGGCCTTTGGGGCTGCCTTGGTTCTAGCCGGATTGCTGCTGTATCACAGTGCCAGCCACAGACGGATCAAAGCCGCCAAATAACCATGCTCGGATAGCTCTAATGACGAATAAAATCACCACCGCCAAACCGTCCCAGACGGTAGCAAAGAAAATACCAGTATGATTTACCCCCTTGTCAGCCCCTAAAGGGCATTTTTCCCTCAGCCAAGTTGAAACTTGCAATCAGACCGCAGACACTGCATGTTGAATGCAGGTGAAATTTTCACCACATTATTCTTTGGCGGGCAACAGACAGGGGCTTTATGATGAAATTTGCATTACTGGCCGGTAGCATATTGGCCACTACACTGATGATATCTTCTCAGGCCGGGGCAACCAGCCAAACCTCTTCCCAGAAATTGAGTCACCATTTTCTGCATATTATCCCCGCAGGTGCCGTGTTGGTGCATACCCGCTCATCCGGCCAACCTGTCCATCTGCCAGGGGAGCAACCCTACTATCTGTCCCTCAGAGAAGAATGGTATCAGGATAAAACTGGCCATCATTGGTACACCTGGGAAGAAAAACAACAGATGCCAGAGGGCCATTGGGGAGAAACCGGCACCGGGGTAGCCAAACAGGGCAGTCAAGCCTATCGCGGCTATGAAGCCGTATCTCAGGCGTCCCGTTGATTGCTAAGCTCTGCTGAGCCTTCAAGTTTATTTTGGCGGCGATTTGAGGGAGCTTTATACAAAGCCGAGGCGTTAATATGTATTGCACTACCTGATTAACTGATAGTAGCAATAAACCGACAGGCGCCAAGCACGCCAAATTCTGTCCATAGTGGTTGGCTAAACAGGTTTTTCGCTTTGTTGAGCTGTTAATGGCATATAAAAAGCAGACTGCCCAATACGCAGTCTGCTTGTCTTTATTTGGCCTATGACAATACTAAACCTGAATTACTTACTCTGATTAAGTGACGGCACTTTATCCAATAATTTGGGCGACAGCGTCTGAACCAATACCAAAGTGATCCAAGCGAGTATGCCGCCAACCAGCGTTGAGGCCAGCACATCCTGAGCCCAATGTAATCCCAAAAACATCCGGCTCAACCCCATCAATAAGGCCCAGCCCAACATCAGTAGTGGCATAGAGACAATGCCGGCACTCAGCAGATAAAAACTGACAATCAAAGCAAATGACACGGCAAATTGAGTATGACCAGAAGGGAAAGAGTAACTCACCTCGCGCACCCAATGGTTGGCAATGGCTTTGGACATCGGCAGTGTCCTCGCATTGACATTAATCGCCTCACGCATCATACGTTGACGCTGGGGCTTATCCTGCGAATAAAAATACCCTTTATTAATCTGCATATACCCGGCCAGCCACTGAATATTGGGTCTAGCTTCATGAAACAGAGGTTTCACCGCATGGTTCAGCACCAAACCTGCACTTTGGCTAATCGCAACCGCAAGAAATAATTGCACAAACAAGCGACGGGGTAACAGACGCAAACAAATTGCCAGGACCACCAGAATAAAGCCAATCCCCCAAGGGGTGGTGCCCGTCATAGTGATACCGTAAAAAATCTGGGCAATATCCCCTTTTAGATCCAGCATGGGAAACAGCTGACTGTGGCTAAGTAACAGTGCCAGTGGCATCAGCAGTAACAGAACCCAAAAGGCCGCCAAAATAAAATTCTTGGATGAAGCTTGCAAAATCGTCCCCGATTAGATGATTCAGTAAATGGCGATATTCTGGCACACAATGACGTATTTTCAGCAGCCAATCAGCCAAAGTAAACATTTGTTAATCTTTGTTTTGTCCAAATACTGCCCATTCTATTTCATCGCTTTACAATAAAATGGTTAATATGAGGATAGCGTTAATGCAAATGAGCTAACACTGGAGAGCCTAGAGTCAACCTCACTCATTCATGCGATCTCCGTATTATCAGCCATCATGCATAAAAGAGCATAATTCTGTAACTTATTCATTTAGTTGGTCTAACGGCCTCAAATCAATACACCTATTGGCCCATACCGTAAGGTAGTTTTAGCTATAGATGCATGAAAATTCAGAAAATGTGGCCGATAGCCAGACCCAGATGAGCTAATCCGTTAGAGTAACGGTTTTTGCCAGAGCGCCTAACATGATCCAATTTACCGCCATAGGTCACGCAGAAACCGCTTATGACAGCATCGCCAGTATGCCCATTCAGGGTGCTGGCGTTGCCAGTAATACCGGTCGCTTGGTTATCGATCCGGAATATGTTCAAGGGTTAACAGATCTAGCCGGATTTTCCCATATTTATGTACTGTTTCATCTGCACCAAAGCCAGCCTGGCGAACTGATGGTAAAACCGTTTCTAGACACAGTAAAACGGGGAATTTTTGCCACCCGCTCCCCTAAACGCCCAAATCCTATTGGTCTGAGCATTGTCGCCATCGATCGCATTGAAGACAATGTTATCTATGTCCATGGGATAGATATGCTCAACAACACCCCGATTATCGATATCAAACCTTATATTCAAGCATTTGATAACATCCCGAATACTCGAGATGGTTGGTATCAACAAGGAATGGATCCAAAAACCACGCTGTCCGATGACAGATTCGGGTAAACTCCCGTTCAACTGTCATCCCACCTACCGGGGTTTACGGGTTATGACTCCCACACTCTTTACAAATGCCCCGGTGATAATTGGAGAATTACCATGCCTCATTTTCGTTTCCGGGCCATTGATGCCCAACAGGTCAAACAGGTATCAACACCCTTAGTTGATGCACTGGCAGAGTTGATGAACAGCCCACGGGCTCACTTTACCATTGAGCATATTCCTGCCCAGTTTTTCGCTGAGGGAGAGGATTTTGCAGCTTATCCCTTTGTCGAAGTGCTGTATTTTGACCGGGGGCAAGACGTTCAGGATGAGATTGCCCGCCGGGTAACTCAGCTAGTGCGTGATGTGATGGAAAAACCAGAGCAAGACGTGGCCGTTATTTTCACTAAACTGACCCCCTCTGATTACTATGACAATGGCCGTCACTACGGCTAACTGTTAACAAATAAGTTTAGTCATACTATACGCAAGGTGGCATTAGCCACCTTTCTCCGCCCGCCGCACAAATGCAACTATTTATTTACTTTCATACAACTCGGTAATACGCTGTCTGCGCATAAAAATTCAAAGAATAAGCTAATGTTTTAAAGGACTAAAATATGCGTTTTTTACTCATGATTTCAGTGTTGGTGATGGTCAGCGGTTGTGCAACCACCTATCGCAGCGATCTACGCCAGCCAGACACCAATTACCTGCAACAAACCCGTGTTATCGCCGATCTATCTGCGCCAGATCTTGATGCCCAATTTGAACAGCAGCAAAACCAAGTTGTCGGCGCTGGCGCATTAGGCGCACTGGTCGGTGCTTTAGTTGATGCTGGTGTCAATGCCTATAATGCCAATAATGCAGAACAGACCATTTTACAGTTAAGGGAAAAGCTTGGACCTGATGCCCTACACCGTGCCTACAAGCACCAGTATCATATCCTGCTGGACAATATTCCGGACTTAACTGGCAGACCAGTGACAGTATGGAAAGAAACACCGAAAAAAGGTATCCGCGGTATCGGACTCCAGCCCGGCGAGATCGCCGTATTGCTCTCGCCTGAATACAGCCTAACGATATCGAAACGTCATCTGCATGTCGTACTCGAAGCAAGCCTATATCAAGGCAACGCTAACGGGAAAAGACCTGAGCTACTGTACCAAAATCACTTTTTATACCAGTCCCCCGCAATCCCTATGGTCAATAATATGCGCGATGAAGAAGAAATAGCGAAAGCAAAGGCTGCACTGAACGCTAAATTTACCCCGCTGCCAAAAGATAAACGCGAACGCATTATTGCCCGCAATAAACTACAAAAGAAACTCAAAGCACTGGAAGCCCCACTATCAGGGCATGAGTTGGCAATGCGCCAAGCCGCAGTATGGCTAAAAAATGATGCTCACTTACTGAGAACTTACTTTAAAGAGGGAGTGGCTGACATCTTTGCCATGTTTGCCCATGACTATGCCTTTATCGCTGAAGATAAGCCATTTACACCCCGCCGTTCCATTACACATCAACATGGGCGAATATGGCAAAACCTCTCCCATGGTCAACTGGCAGGTAGTTGGGTATCAGGCATGAATACAGAAACCATCGAACTCAGTGCGCCCCAGGGGGGCACTATTTTTCTGGCACCAACAATCTGACAATCCAACGACATAACAAAAAGGTCAACCTGTTTAGGTTGCCCTTTTTATTACACTGTAATACCGCCCGAGGTTATCACAATGATTGGGTCGCTTTCGGACTAAATCTATCCATAATCACAGCGCAAGCCGCATCACCTGTGATATTCAGCGAGGTACGGATCATGTCAAATACACGGTCCAGCGCGAACAACAGTGGCAAACCATCAATCGGGATCCCTGCTGCGAGTAACACAGCAACCACAAGGAAAGAAGGTCCTGGTACACCCGCTTGGCCAATCGCACCCAAAGTAGAGGTAAAGATAATCGCGACATAAGCAGCCATACCAAGATCAATGTGATACATCTGAGCAAAGAACGTCGCCACTAGGCCGTAATAAATGGCGTTACCACTCATATTAATCGTTGCACCCAACGGCAGTACAAATGCAGCCGTTGCTTTTGATACGCCTAACTCTTCTTCACAGGTTTCCATATTGACAGGTAACGCGGCCATAGATGATGACGTTGATAACGCCATTACCTGGGGCTTTTTCATCGCCGAAATAAACTGGCGAGCAGACACCTTAGAAAATAACTTCACCATCAGTGGGAAGAAGATAAAACCGTAAATTAAAATCGCTACCACAAAGACGATAAACAGTTTCAGCACCACTTCCAATGCTTGGAAGCCAAAGGTACCGACAGAGTTCGCCATCAGACCAAACACCCCGATTGGCGCAATGATCATCACACAGTTGATCATCCATACAAAGGCATCCACTACCGTATTCAGTCCACTGATAATCGGCTTAGCACCCTCGCCCTTAACCTTGGTCAAGGCAATACCAAAAAAGATGCTGAACACCAAAATTTGCAAAATATTGCCACCATTGAGGGACTCAAACACATTGGTGGGGATCATACCGACGATAGTTTCTATCATGCTGGGCATCTTCCCTTGCTCAGCGGTCACTTGGCTCAGATGCCCCGCATGCGCGGTAAAGTCTACTCCGGCGCCCGGCTGAAAGAAGTTCCCCATCAGCAATGCCATAGACACAGCAATACCAGATGTGACAATAAAGAAGGCAAATGTCCCGATACCTATTTTACCGGCAGAAGGGCTATCACCCAGGCTAGCAGCACCTGACACAATGGACACCAGCACCAGCGGGATCACCAACATTTTCACCAAATTGATAAAAATGGTGCCCAGGGGCTCAAATATGGCGGCATCTTTTCCCATGCCAGCTCCAACCAAGGCACCGATGATCATGGCAATCACCACCTGTACCCCTATGTTCTTAAATATGCTGCGCTGCTTTTCCACAAATGCTCCGGTCTTGTCACTGCGATCTAAAGGTGTCGCTTGAATCAATGACCGCTAAGGTATCACAGTTCCTAGCATGGTAAGTGTGAAATATTATCTATTGAGCGCATAAAACAAACAAAGCATTAAAAAACACACTAAACAATAATTCGTTATATAAAAATCCAGCGCGTAAATTCAATTATCCACAAAAGCACATGTCAAAGTAGGCTAAAAAGTGCAGTTTATGCAGTGATTACTAATAAATGGTGCTATGCCACAGGCAACCCGCTCCTGCAGGCATATTCATATCCTCAAGATAGATTCATCGCCATAGCGTTTCACACCTCACTTTCATTACCCAATGAGTCAAATACCGGCGACAAAAAAGCGGATATCAATGATACCCGCTCAAATGTGCTACATGACGAATAAGATAAATTTAGTGTGCAACCTGCCGACTTTTCAACACGCCTTGTACCAGACGGCATAAAAACAGCGCCACACAGAGACCACCACAAGCAAAAACAATATCCCCGGGCATCCGTAACCAAGTTAAATCACTTATCAACTGACTATGTATTACAGCCGGTGACCGAGCAAACCAGTAACCATGTTGCAATACTTCAAAGAACTGCACCAATCCTACTGGCAACAGTGAAACAAAAATCATCAGCCCCAAGCCGATATTCAACAGCCAAAAAGCATACTGTAATAATTTATCATTCCACATCGTATTATTTTTGCCAGTCAATCCCCGTAAACAAGCCAGCATCAAACCGATCCCCAACATCCCATATACCCCCATAAAAGCACCGTGGGCGTGGGTTGCGGTTGTATTCAGTCCCTGAATAAAATACAGCGAAATCGGCGGATTAATCAAAAAGCCCAGCACCCCTGCACCAACTAAGTTCCAAAATGCCGTGGCGACAAAAAATAAGATCGCCCACTTATAACGCTTCATCCAATGGGTATGGTTTCGCATCCGATAACTGTCTACCGCTTCAAAACCAATCAATGCCAAAGGAACCACTTCAAGGGCGGAGAATACCGCTCCCCAAGCAATTACCGATGTTGGCGTACCAGTAAAATACAAATGATGTAAAGTACCAATCAAACCACCAGTCAAAAAGACAATCGTAGTAAATACCACGGCTAAGTTAGCTATTTTCGCCCGAACCAATTGCAAACGGACAAACATCAAGGAAATAACCGCTGTCGCAAAGGTTTCAAAGAAACCTTCAACCCAAAGGTGCACCACCCACCAACGCCAGTATTCCGCCATTGCCAGGTTAGTATGCTTACCTTGGAATAATCCCACACCGTAAAACAGCCCAATTGCCACACAAGAGGCATAAAGCACCCAAATAACCGGTGACATTTCGGTCTGCTTACCTAAGATAGGTTTAATTGCTCGGGTTACCAACGTTAGCCAAATTAATAATCCAGCAAACAGCAGGATCTGCCAAATACGGCCCAAATCGATATATTCCTGTCCTTGATGGCCGATAAAATAGCTCAAATCAAGATTGAAATACTGCTGTACTGCAAACCATTCCCCCGCCATAGAACCCAATACAACGATCAGCAAAGCCACCCAGAGCACATTAACGCCCAATTTCTGATATTTAGGTTCATGGCCAGATAAAGATGAGGCAATAAATAACCCGGTCGCCAGCCAGATGGTTGCAATCCAGAATACCGCCAGTTGCGTATGCCAAGTCCGGGTTAAGGAATAAGGCAGAATTTTAGCGAGAGGAATACCATAAAAGGCTTGGCCTTCAACGGCATAATGCGCAGTAACGCCGCCAAGCACAATTTGCAGCAGAAACAAGCCTATTGCGGTAAGGAAATATTTACCAACCGCCTTTTGTGATGGCGTTAACTTACCACCAAACAGTGGGTCCTCTGCAGGTGGCTGAGGTAAAGGTTCATGTTTCTGTGAGGCATAGTACCAAGTCAATGCACCAATACCAGCCAGTAATACCACCACACTCATAATGGACCAAATCACATTATCCGGCGTCGGCACATTGCCAATAACAGGATCATAGGGCCAATTATTGGTATAGGTATAATTTTCCCCCGGACGCTGGGTGACTGCAGCCCAAGCACTCCAGAAGAAAAACGCTGGTAAGAGTTTACGGTGTTCGGCAGCAGCAACTGTATTGTCCTTCATGGCATAATCGTCACGCAATTGATGCAACGACGGATCATTACCGAATAGTTTTTCATAATGTTGCTGTAATGCTTTAATCGCCTGTCCCCGCAATACTGACACTGTAATCGTGCCGGTATCAGGGTCAAAAGTATTGGTTTTTAACTCTTGCTGCAGGGCTTTTTCTAATAAAGCCTGCTGTGGTGAAGTCAATGCATCATATTCAAGGCCAAACTGCTGTTTGGCCATCCCATGTAACATTGCCTGACTGATCCTGTGTAACCAATCTGCCGTCCAATCAGGTGCAACATAAGCACCATGGCCCCATATGGAACCTAATTGGTGTCCACCCATAGAGCGCCAAACCATCTCGCCCTGGTAGATATCATCATGATTAAAAATCAGGTTACCGGAAACATCAACAACCCGAGTAGGTATCGGGGGAGCTTCGCGATAAATTTGACTGCCCAAACTCAATAAAACAGTGAATGAAATTAGGCAAACTAAAATCAATATCCCAAATAGTCGTTTTTGTTTAGTCATTAAAAGAAATCTAAAACCGAATTGTATCGTCACAGATACAATTTGCATGCCAAAAAGATTTTCTTTAAATAACAATAGCTTATATTTTTTCTGTATACCGGGAAATCAATCTGAAATACCTCTAAAAAACAACATAGTGTCATTATGACACTGAATAATATCGTTAAATCATTGTCTAAATTAAATTATCATTTGATATTTAATCTTTTCGCTAATCGATGCAGATTACCACTATTCATGCCTAAATCCCTGGCCGTTGCCGACCAATTATTTTTATTTATTTGTAATACCTCATGCAGTATATTTTTCTGAAAATTATCTGTCGCTTCACGTAACGGCTCACCACTCCAAGCGGCCATAACGCTATCCATCGTTGAATCAAGCTCTTTATGACAAGGAAACATCTTATTAAAGTGCTTTATTTCAATAGTAACAATATTTGAACTGGCTTCAGATTTGGCCATAATGGCCGCGCGATATATTGCATTTTCCAATTCCCTTACATTACCTAACCAATCATTATGCATAATGCTTTTTAACGATGTAGATGATAATTTTATATGGGATATACCCAATTTAATTCTAATCTTTTCAATAAAATATCCGGCTAATAAAATAACATCATCACCCCGTTCCCGTAATGGTGGAACCATAATAGGAAAAACACTCAATCTATGATACAAATCAGCTCTAAATCGATTTTCATTAACTTCGGTAAGCAAATCCTTATTCGTTGCCGCAATAATTCTTACATCAACTTTTAAGTTTTTATCATCACCAACCCGCTGTAAATCGCCATACTGAATGACTCGCAATAATTTAGCTTGTAAATTGAGCGGTAATTCACCGATTTCATCTAAAAACAATGTGCCGGTATCAGCTAACTCAAATTTTCCCTGTCGATTATTGATTGCACCAGTAAAAGCCCCCTTAATATGACCAAATAGCTCACTCTCAGCAACTGACTCAGGTAAAGCAGCACAATTTAGATAAATCAGTGGCTTATCTTTTCTCGTTGAGGATCCATGAATAGCTTTAGCGACTAATTCTTTACCTACACCGGTTTCTCCCAGTATCAACACGTTTAACTCACACGCCGATACGGCCATGATTTCTGACTTTAACGCTCTGATTTGCTGACTTTCTCCAATAATCTCAGTATCGGATGTAATCATATTCTCAAAAACATTTTCAGCATCGCCATTAGCAAGTTTACTTTCTAGCCGCTCAATTAATAGCGCATTATACAAAGCCGCGGCTGTAATCGATGAAATGGTTCTTAGCGTATTATCAGTAAATCGAGAAAATGCATCTGCATTAAAACTATCAATCGTTAAAGCACCAATCAATTGCTGGTTTATCCGTAAAGGAAAACCAATACAGCCATGAATATAGAGCTTTCCAGTCTCATTGGGAATCAACCCATCAAATGGATCTGGCAAAGTAGAATTTGCAGGGAAACGGACAATATCATCAGCTAAAGCAATCGCTTTTAACCTAGGATGTTCAGCGATACAAAAGTGACGGCCAACAACATCTTCCGCTAATCCACACATTGCTAAAGGGATAAACTGCTGATCTTTAAAAATCATCAATGCTGATGCATCACACTCTAGTAAGTCCCGCAACAAACTTAGCATTCGTCTAAATCTATCTTTACATGACGCCTCTTGATTTAGGTTGATTGCTAGTTGAGACAGATCACTTGCAAGCAACATACTTATTCCTCCATCAATTGGTAAAATTTTAGATAAACAGGGAGCAGAGACAAACCTTGGTCGAACTAGGTACAATATTAAAATATTGTTTATTTTTAATTCAAATTGTTTCTTTCCGCGGGAAATAAGTGTCATTATAACATAACAACAACCATCAAAGCCGCTTTATGACAACATATAGCCAACACACATCCTGTGTAGAATTTCTCTACAATTTCACTCAAAATTTATAGCGTAATTCTATTAATATCATCTGTATTATCAATAAAATACTTAATAAAATAAAGTAGAAAAAATGGCATTTTAATTTTAAATCAATTAATTATTATCCTTATTATTGTCATTTGGATATATTGAAATGACAATATTATTGTCAATTTGACACCATACAAATAAACTTATTTTTACTTGTTTTTATCCATCTTAATTTTTAAATTAATTGCATTAGCAAGATTGTTTGACTGACTTATAAATTAGGAGTGTAAAATGAGTATTCTTGGAGCTAAAGTTGGGGATATAGTTGCAAAAGACTATCGCACCGCTCATATTTTCACAGAAAACAAAATTGATTTTTGCTGTGGCGGCCAACGAACATTAAAATCAGCCATTGAGAGAGCTGCTGCAAACGAAACCGTTGTATTAGCTGCCTTAGAGCGTTTGCAAAATGAAGGTGTTCAAGAAAATGCGCTTGCTAATATGACGTCAGCGGATCTAATTGACTATATCATTGAAAAACACCATATCTATACTAGAGAAAAACTACCACTTTTAGTGGAATATGCCCAAAAAATGGTAAAAGCGCATGGCGCAAGACACACAGTGATTAATGAGGTCGCAGCTTGTATTTATGAATTACGTAATGATTTAGTTCACCATTTAGATAAAGAAGAACAAGTATTATTTCCTGGTATCATCACACTGGAAAATGGATTAAAAGCAACCGGATGCTGTGAAAATATTGAAAAGCCAATATTTGCTATGGAATCAGAACATGATGTTGTAGGTAATATTTTAAAAAACCTTAGTAATATCACTGATAATTATCAAGCTCCAGATTATGCCTGTACTACATGGAAAGTATGTTATGCCACCTTAGCGGATTTTGAAGCTAACACACATAAACATGTCCACATAGAAAATAATATTTTATTTCCAAAAGCGATCTCATTACAAAATAACTAATTTTGGTATGCTACAAAACTTCATCAACTAATTGTAATAAGGATTGTTTATGTGGTGGCGTTTTTTAATCGTTTTAATATCATTTTTACTAATTGGTGCACATTATTTACGAAGTGCTCATTATCTCGCGACAATTATCTGCTGTATTGTTCCATTTAGTTTATTCTTAATGAGCAGAAAAATTAATATTTTTTTGGAATATACACTATACCTACTGGCTTTTGTCGTATGGGCTATTAGTGGCTTTAACTTTATTCTACAAAGGCTAGATAATGGTCAAGATTGGGTTAGACTATTTTGCATCATGTTAGCAGTATTCATGTTCACTCTGTATTCCGGATTTTGTATTAGAAAAATAAAAACCAAAAGATAATATTGAAATAATGTTATACGATCTCACTTAAGGAATTTTGTGAGATCGTATCTCGTATAAAGATACTAAATTTACTCACTAGCTCACTATAAATTCAACAATACTTTATTATGTTTAAGTCTCTTTTCTTTAGAATGCGCACAACCCATTGGCTAGCAATTATTATCCTGCTCGTTAATGTTATGTTATTCACAGAACATCATATTTCTATTATCCTACAACTACTCCTTATTATAACGATAATCATCCATGATATGGATGAGAAAAAATGGGGAGTGGATTCATTTGCAAGGATAAAACAGTATTTAAATAATTTTGAAAATAATAACCTCAGTATAAAAAATGACATCAATACCAGCATGAATAAAGAAATGACAGACTTTCTTTCGGTTGTTGAGTCATTCAGAATCCGTATTACTGATACTCTACACACGATTAAAACGTCATCTAAGGCGAGTATTAAAATTGCTGACAACCTCCATATGGATGTAAATACCATTAATACAAACCTAAAGTTCCATGGTAAAGAATATGATAGTACCATTGCAAATCTCACCAACTTTGAGAAATTATCAGAATCTACCTTTAATCGGCTAAAAAAGAGCGCTGATTCCACAGAAGAAATCAAAACTGAACTAGAACAACTCAATGAAAATAATGCGTCATCACTGCAAAAATTAAATCAGTACATTGAGAATGTTGAAAAAATGCATATATCTTTCAACAAATTACAAGATATGGCCATTTCAATTAAAAAATTTGTTACTGTGATAAAATCGATTGCGGACCAAACCAATCTACTATCCCTTAATGCCGCTATCGAAGCCGCAAGGGCGGGTGAACAGGGAAAAGGTTTTGCTGTAGTTGCAGAAGAAGTAAGACAATTAGCATTGTCCACACAAACTAGTTTAAGTGATATTACTAATATCGTAGAGATTATTTCAGACTCAGTTGACACCATTAATGCCGATTTAAGTCAGCAAAAATTAGAATTAATGGACATTTCAAGCGATTATCAATCATCAACGGATGCCGTCAATATTGCCGTTATTTCAATTGATAATGTCCTAAATCATATTAAATCAGATAATAATGATGGCAGAGATTTATCAGAAATTTTAAATCAAATTAATATTATCAACCAATCAATGAAAGAGATTAAAGAATCAAAAGACTTTATTGAAAATATTAGCCACCAAATTCAAAATAGCAGCATAGCCTTAACCGAAGCGAATGAAAAATTAGAAAATAAACTCTCATTGTTTATCTTATAAATGTAGTCATTATAAAAACCATAATAATTAGAGAGGTAATATAAGTTACCTCCCTAATTTTAAGTCATTTACTATATCGACATACAAATATATTTAAGCTCCAGATACTCTTCAATACCGTATTTAGAACCCTCTCGACCTAATCCTGATGCCTTTACGCCACCAAATGGTGCAACTTCATTGGAAATCAACCCAGTATTAACCCCAACCATACCGTATTCCAAGGCCTCACTCACATGCCAAACACGGGATAAATCCCGACTATAAAAATAAGCCGCCAGACCAAACTCAGTATCATTCGCAGCCGTCACCACCTCTTCAGTATCATGAAAACGAATAAGCGCAGCCACCGGGCCAAAAGTTTCTTCTCGAGTGATCTTCATGGTTGCCGTCACCTCAGTCAGGACGGTAGGCTCGAAGAAGTAACCTCCTAGTGCATGACGCTTACCCCCGCATATCACTGTTGCGCCGCCTGCTTTAGCATCGCGAATATGCTCCTCAACCTTGCCCAGAGCAGCCTGATTGATTAAAGGACCTGTCGTTACGTCCGCAGCCGTACCATCCCCGACCTGCAAGGCCGACACTGCTGCAGCCAAGCGCATGGCAAACTCATCGTACACACTGTCATGGACATAAATACGGTTGGCACAAACACAGGTTTGACCATTATTACGGAATTTAGCAATCATGGCGCCCTGCACCGCGGCATCCAGATCAGCATCATCAAACACGATAAAAGGAGCATTGCCCCCCAGTTCCAGCGACAATTTTTTAATATAGGGTGCACAATTACTCATCAGATGGGCCCCGACGCCGGTGGAGCCGGTAAAGGAGAGTTTGCGCACCACAGGGTTACCACACAGCTCATTGCCAATCTGCACCGCATCTCCTGTAACCACATTCAACACGCCAGCAGGTACGCCGGCCATCAAGGCCAACTGAGCCAGTGCCAATGCCGTAAATGGCGTTTGAGGCGCTGGTTTCACCACCATGGTACAACCAGCAGCCAGTGCAGGTGCTACTTTGCGCGTAATCATCGCCGCCGGGAAGTTCCAAGGGGTAATCGCCGCACAAACGCCAATCCCTTGCTTAATCACTAACAGCCGTTTATCTGCCTGATGGCCGGGAATGGTATCGCCATAAATTCGTTTTGCTTCTTCTGCAAACCATTGCACAAATGAGGCGGCATAACTCACTTCGCCAGCGGCTTCACTCAGGGGCTTCCCCTGCTCTGCCGTCATTATGGCGGCCAAATCCGCTTTGTGGGTCAGCATCAGTTCAAACCAACGCTGTAAAATAGCACTGCGCTCTGCCGCGGTTTTACTGCGCCAAGCTGGCAATGCGGCATTGGCACTATCAATGGCCCGACGGGTCTCTTCATGGCCCATTAATGGCACAAAACCCAGTACTGCTCCTGTGGCTGGGTTAAGAATTTTACTCTGGAGTCCGCCCAGTGCATCGCACCAGTGGCCATTAATTAGAGCCTGTTGCCGAAAGAGTTCTGTGTGATTCAATTGCATAATAAAGTCCTTACTTCAGGATAGCTGACACTGTAACACGTCAGTTCGCCCTATTCTGCGCCGTTACAGGCATAATAGCATTAAGCCTGACGCCACCTTTTCACAACCATTGCAATTTCGCATCAATATAAAACAGCAAAAACAAACAGGCCGCCCAAAGGCGGCCTGTTTTGTATATAAATACCAATTAACGGCTTCTGGCTTCACTGCGCCGGGCAATAAACCAAGCAATAAAGGCTAACAAAGACACCGCAAGGATAATCAATGTTGCTAGAGCATTAATTTTAGGCGATACCCCCATTCGTACCGAGCTAAAGACCACCATAGGTAAAGTCGTCGCCCCCGGACCAGAGGTAAAGCTGGCAATCACCAAATCATCCAGTGATAAACTGAAGGATAACAACCAACCAGCCATTAAGGCCGGCGCAATCATAGGCACAGTGATCAGAAAGAAGGTTTTCAGTGGTGTCGCGCCCAAATCCAACGCAGCTTCCTCAATGGATTTATCCAACTCTCGCAGCCGAGATGACACCACTACAGCCACATAAGCCGCGCAGAAAGTGGAATGGGCAATCCAGATAGTCAACCGGCCCCGCTCTGCTGGCCAGCCAAAACTATCAGCCATATGCACAAATAGGAGTAGCAAAGCTAAACCAATAATCACATCTGGCATCACCAAAGGTGCCGTCACCATGTTAGACAGTGACATCCGCAGCCAAGAACGCTTAAAGCGAGTCATCACAAATGCCGCCATGGTGCCTAATACGACTGCCATTGAGGCGGAGAAAAAGGCAATGGTCAAACTGGTCCACACCGCATTAAGAATTTGCTCATCTTTAAACAGCTCCACATACCACTTAGCAGAGAACCCACCCCATACTGTCACCAGTTTAGAAGCGTTAAATGAGTAAAAAATCAAAATAAACAGCGGTGCATACAGAAATGCCAACCCCAGCCACAGCATCACAGTGGAGTAATCAGGTTTTTTCGCAGGGATCGGCATCAGTTATTCTCCATGGCGCGAGCCTGAGCCCGGTGGAATAAAGTAATGGGGATAATCAATAACAGCAGCATTACCATGGCCAACGCAGAAGCCATCGGCCAATCACGGTTATTGAAAAACT
This sequence comes from Shewanella sp. NFH-SH190041, assembly GCF_024363255.1. NCBI lineage: Bacteria > Pseudomonadati > Pseudomonadota > Gammaproteobacteria > Alteromonadales > Shewanellaceae > Shewanella > Shewanella sp. NFH-SH190041. The sequence goes on along the minus strand of NZ_AP026070.1, from coordinate 1,171,023 downwards.
CCTGCCACAGCACTTTACCTATCATCAGCGAATCAGGTCCCCCCAACAGCTCAGGGATCACAAACTCTCCCACCGCCGGGATAAACACCAACATACAGCCTGCAATCACCCCACCCCGAGACAGCGGCCAGGTCACTTGCCAGAATGCCTGCAACTTACGGGCACCGAGATCAGCTGCGGCTTCAAGTAAAGAACCATCCATCTTCGACAATGTGGAATAAAGCGGCAAAATCATAAACGGCAGGTAAGCGTACACAATACCGATATACACAGCGATATTGGTATTGAGGATCTGCAGCGGCTCCTTTATCACCCCAAGATATAAAAGCACATGGTTAATCAAACCTGTATTGGACAGTAGTCCCATCCAGGCATAGATACGGATCAAAAATGAGGTCCAACTGGGCAGCATTACTAACATCAGCAGTAATGGCTGACGGTGCTTCGGTGCTTTGGCAATGGCATAAGCCATGGGGTAGCCAATCATCAAGCACAACACGGTAGAGATAGCCGCCATTTTCAGTGAGCTTAAATAGGCACTGTAATACAGAGGATCATCTGCCAATAGCAAATAATTTCCCAGATTAATAAAGACCTGAAGCACTTCATCGCTATAACTGAAGGTCGGATCATAAGGCGGAATAGCAATAGCCGCCGACGAAAAACTGATCTTCAGTACAATGGCAAATGGCAGGGCAAAAAACAGCACCAGCCATAGGTAAGGGATACCCAACGTCAGGTACCGCCCTTTAAACCAAGGCAGTTTCAACTGCCCTTTGCGCTGTAACCACTGTTTCATTGCCATCATGTTCTCAGCACCACGCCACTGGTGGCCTCCCAGCTGACAAAGACCGCATCATCCCAAGTCGGATGGTCTGCACCGCGCTCACGGTTAGTCATAGAGCTCTGTACAATCTGGCCATTTTCCAGCTTGATGTAATACACAGAGATCCCGCCTAAATAGGCAATATCATGCACTACGCCGCAAGCCCAGTTATATTCCTGCTGTGGCTGAGCACGGCTGATTAAAGTACGCTCCGGCCGCACAGCCAACCACACATGCTTGTCTTCAACATTGGTCGCAATACCATGGCCAATACAGAACGACTGAGGCAGTGTTGGCGACTGGATAATGGCGTGATCAGCTTTATCTTCAACGATTTCACCTTCAAACAGGTTTACCGAGCCGATAAACTCCGCCACCATACGACTGTTAGGCGCCTCATAGATATCCATCGGCGTTCCTGTCTGCACCACCCAGCCTTCACTCATGATGGACATGCGACCAGCCATGGTCATGGCTTCTTCCTGATCATGGGTCACCATCACACAGGTCACACCAACTCGCTCTAAAATTTCCACCACTTCCAGCTGCATCTGGGTACGCAGTTTTTTATCCAGCGCGCCCATCGGCTCATCCAACAACAATAACTTAGGCCGCTTAGCTAAAGAGCGCGCCAAGGCGACCCGCTGACGCTGACCACCGGATAATTGATGCGGCTTACGTTTGGCATACTGCTCCATACGCACCAGCTTCAGCATTTCTGCCACTCGAGCAGTGATTTCCGCTTTTGCCAGCCGGTCCTGTTTCAGCCCGAACGCAATATTCTGCTCAACTGTCATATGGGGGAACAAAGCATAGGACTGGAACATCATATTGATGGGACGCTCATAAGGCGGCAAATCAGTAATGTCTTGGCCATCGAGGAAAATTCGGCCTTCGCTCGGAGTTTCAAACCCCGCCAGCATCCGTAATAGCGTGGTCTTGCCAGACCCTGACCCGCCAAGTAAGGCAAAAATTTCTCCCCGCTCAATGGTCAATGACACTTCATCTACAGCACGCACACCATCAAAAATTTTACTCACCCGCTCAATCTTGAGCAGTACATCCCGGGCGTTTGAGTTGTTGCTGGTCACAGCAGTCGCGCTCATATAAATCTCCAACCCAAAAAACATCAACGCCAGCAGCGCCGGCGTTCAAATCACAATCATGCATACCGGCTGCCTAAGGCCTGCCCTAGGCAGCCGGCTCCGTATTAGCGGCCAGAAATGACCTTAGTCCAGACCCGGGTCATATCCCGTTGCGCCTTCAGTGGACGTACATCATTTAAAAACAGCTTATCCATCACTTCTTTTGGTGGATAAATTTCCGCATTATTACGGATCTCAGGTTCCAACAACTTCTGCGCCGGCAGGTTCGGATTCGCGTAAGCCACATAATCAGAGATCTGGGCAATCACATCCGGACGCAGCAAATAGTTAATAAACTTATGGGCGTTATCCACATTGGCGGCATCAGCTGGAATCGCCAGCATATCAAACCAAAGGTTAGCGCCTTCTTTTGGAATACTGTACTTAATATGCTGACCGTTTTTCGCTTCTTTAGCGCGCTGCGCGGCCTGGAAAATGTCCCCGGAGAAACCGAATGCGACACAGATATCACCGTTAGCCAGATCGGAAATAAAACGGGAAGAGTGGAAATAGCGGATATACGGCCGCACTTTTGACAACAGCTCGCCGGCTTTCTTATAGTCAGCCCGTTTCGTCGAGTTCGGGTTTAATCCCAGATATTGCAAGGCATGGGGGATCATCTCATCAGGGGAGTCAAGGAATGAGATGCCGCATTCAGCCAAGGGCTTGGCATACTTAGGATCGAAAATCAGCGCCATGGAATCCACCGGGGCATTATCCCCTAAAATGGCCTTCACCTTGTCAACATTGTAACCAATGCCTGTGGTTCCCCACAGATAAGGCACGCTGTATTGATTACCTGGATCCACTTTATCAAGCTGTTTCATCAACTTAGGATCCAGATTTTTTAAATTCGGTAACTTGTTTTTATCCAGCTTCTGGAATGCACCAGCCTGGATTTGCTTCGCCATAAAATGGTTAGTTGGTACCACCACATCATAGCCGCTGCGGCCGGACAGCAGTTTAGCCTCTAAGACTTCATTCGAGTCAAACACATCATAAACCACATGGATACCAGTTTCTTTTTCGAAATTTTCCAGTACCTTAGGGGCAATATAATCGGACCAGTTATATACCCTGACCACCTCTTCTGCCCGAGCCAGCGTACTGGTGAGCAGACCTGCGGTAACCAGGGTCAGCAGGACAAACTTGTTAATCAGCTTCAAGGCGTTCTCCTCACAGGAAGCGACCGGCCTGGTAAACGTTCAGCGCCGGTAAAATTATTGGCGGCGTAATGTATCATGCCTTGGGAAAATGTCAGCTGCAACGGGACAAAAATCACAGTAAAAAACCATACTTTTACCCCACTAAGCCATAAAAACCTTATTTCTGTCTGCTTTCTTCCATCCTCAGGGACTAACTGACGCTTCAAATCTTGCCACACTCGCCCCTCTGCAAGCATTCCCCCGCCAAACAGTAACGCCTAAGCTAGTACCATTTATCAATTATCTCGCGGATAACAGCTCACAGCGCAGGGACTGCCATGCTGGGTTAATAAAGTCGAAACCTCAATATAGAGACATCAGAGCAAAGCCATCAGCCGATACAGGCTAGGACAATAAAGCTCAGCTAAGACCAACAAGTTGTCGCAAAGTTCAACCAGTAGCATCCTGCACCCAAGTTCAAGGTAATAACACTAAGTGTTTATATATAAATAGTTTATTAAAAACAGACAGTAAGCCCCTAATGAAGATTCCGTCATCCCTGCGCAATACTGACGCAGTGTTTGTTAACTGGATCATGCAGCCTGCTGCAACGCTGTGATAATCTGATAACTTGTTATGGGGTCGCGCTAAGCGCCAGTGACGCGCCATAGTGACGCATCAAGCCGTTGACATGGTGAGGCGATATCACATTTGCGATAACCGATTGCTGACGGTGCTCTGGCTAATATGCCCATAAAGCTGTCACCAAACATATAAACCTACAGATGCTGATGATAGGACTCTTTTCTAGGAGAGATTATGGTAGAAAATGCACTGAAACTACTGTTCCTACTGGTAGGGGTAGTTATTATTTACAAACTGATTTTCGCAGCTAAATCGGGCCGCACACTACTGGAAATGAAATTTCGCGATGGCAAGCTCATCAGTCACAGTGGCAAAATTCAGGAGAAATTTGAGCGGGATATTCGCACCCTCGCCAAAAAAGAGAAGCTCACCTGCACCCTGAGGGCAGAAAGAAAAGGTCATGTTCGTCTGCATATCAGTGCCAATAGCGGAGATCACCTCAGTCAGCGGATCCGCAATCTGTTCCCTTTTGAGTATTATGAGAAAAAACAGATAGAATCAGGCAAAATTTCCAGTTAATACAGTAGCGATGTTTGAGCACAACATACTGACACCGCAGAAAGATAGAGCATGATGTCTAAGGCGGAATCACACGGTTAAAGGGTTAAGGCATAAGTAGTAAAGCTCAGCGCTATGGTAACTTGCGTATCACAAGTGTCACTTCGGCAACCGTCAGACCGAATTTGTTGATATCACTGCGATTAAGCAAGGTATTATTATCAATCAGAAACATCCAATCATCGAAACTGACCCGATAATGGCTGGAGCCCAGTGGCAACATCATGTCGTACTGCCAATGCAGCGCACTGCCAAGGGCTTGTCCCTGCGCAATACCAAGAATATCTGCCGCCCTGCCCTGATATCGCCCCGGACCTGACGTCTTGATATACCAAATACGCTTTTGAGTTTCACCATCGTCATAAAGAAAGTCTTCATCCAGCGTCAACTGGCCATTATGCCAACTGGCCTGCATGTCCACCGTAAAGCGGCGCAATACTTTTCCGCGAAAATCCTGCACCATGCCTTCGGCCTTAAGCTTGCCATCAAAAAACTGCTCCAGACGTAATTCCGGACCTGTCCCCCGATAATCCTCAATTGCGGCACTACACCCCACCAGCAGTAACAGGCATAACATGCTGATTAATTTTTTCATATGACCTCCCTGCCATAATTAACCTTTGCACTCCTAAAGCTAGAATTTGAATATTCAAGCTCATTTCAGCGCCCCATCAATGCCTGACGTAAACGAGGTTCACGGCTTTCCGGTGCCAACCAAATTGCCACAAAAGCAGCGGCAAACTCCGGTGTATTCAATTTCTGTAACAGCTGGCCATTATAAAAAAACGCGCCAACATCAGTATTCATGGCCACAAAAGTTAACCTGTCACCCTCACGTACATCCGGCCACAATCCCTGTAACTGCTGCTGCCAGATAGCAATATTTTTATCGGCAAAACCAAGTTGCTGCCATTGCTCAACTGTAGCGCGAACAAGATCATTAGCCTTAATCGCTCGCTGATACTGCAGTGATAATGCCAGCGGATAACGCCCGGGCATATACTGGCCATCCGGGGTTAATAGCCGGGCCTGATACAAGGTCCACCATAGCCACTGCATCGTCCCATGGCCCACTTGCTGCCATTGCGACCATTGAGCGATACCCGCTTTAGCTTGGGCTGACACTGTTATAGCGAATTGTTGAGATCGATTATTTTGAGGATCTGGTAAGGCTTGAACAGTAGAAACGTTGAATCCAATCCACAAGATTATAAATATAACCAGCAGCTTGGGAGTCATGATTGCCCCGCACCATCTTGCTGGCGGTGTTTGTGTTGCGGTTTATACTGAGATGAATTTGCCTGAATCTGGTGAAAATCATACCGCCCATCAGCCCCATCCAAATGAACATCATATCGGGATAACGCCGCGATGCGCACACCAGCTGGCAATAAGAGCGCCCAACACAAGGCCAAAGCGATAACACTAAAACCCGCCCCTAAAGGCAGTATCACCGCGCCCAGTGTTGCCCCGGCGAGATAACTACCACTGCCAAAGATTGCCCCGAGCAGCATATGACTCCAAAGCGGCCAACGCTGTAAAAACTGTAAACTGGCATTAAAGGTGAGACTAAAATGCATCCACAACGCTAATAACCACCAGGGTAGATCGGTAAAACGCAATACATCCAGCCAGATAAGGCAAAAATCTACGGCGGCCCCCATCAAGGTGACACCCAATAACAATTTAACATCAGCCCGGCGTTGCGGTGACAACAAAAAATGAACAACCAAGAGTGATACACCAAACCAAAGCGCACTATTCCCCCACAATACCAGCGTCCACCAGGCCAGCTGAAACATAATGGCATTGAGCAGAACAAAACTGCGGTCGCTAACCGTCATTGCGCGATTGCCTGTGATTGTCGATAACCAGGTTTAACGGCCACCAAGTGTACAGTGCTGGTTGTGCCTGCCAAAAAGCCCCCTTCACAGTAACTGAGGTAAAAGCGCCACATCCGGATAAACTCATCGCTATACCCCAACTGTCGCACTTGAGGGAGCATTGCAATAAATCTGTCATGCCAACATTTTAATGTGCGGGCATAATCCAGCCCCAGATCCTTAACAGACCAAATGCCCATATCTGTTTGTGCCGTCAATAGTTGGCTCATGCGGCTGATAGAGGGGAGACAACCGCCAGGGAAAATATACTTCTGGATAAAATCCACCCCCCGGCGATATTGATCATAGCGTTGATCAGCAATGGTAATCGCCTGCAACAACAGACGACCATCAGTTTTTAATAGCGTGTTAAGCTGACGGAAAAAGCCGGGCAAGTACTCATGCCCCACAGCTTCAATCATTTCAATCGAGACAATCCGATCATATTGCCCCCGCAGCAAACGGTAGTCCTGTTTTAGCAGCGTAATTTTATCTGTCAGCCCAGCGGCAGCAATACGTTCACTGGCATACTGATACTGAGCATCTGAGATCGTTGTGGTAGTAACATGAACGCCATAATGACTGGCGGCATAAATGGCCAGCGCCCCCCAACCTGTGCCAATCTCCAGTAGGGTCTGGCCAGGCTGTAAATCAAGCTGCTCACATACGGCGTGCATTTTTTGCTGCTGCGCCTGAGCCAAATCGTCGGCGCCTAATTGGTGATAAGCGTTATTATTGCCAGCAAAAACCGCACTGGAATACAGCATGTCTCGGTCGAGAAATAGTTGGTAAAACTCATTACCTAAATCGTAATGGGCCAAAATATTACGCTTCGCACCTTGGCTGGAGTTACGTCTAAGGCGGTGGCTAATCACATCCGCAATTGACGTCAACCAGCCTAACTTACGCTCGATACCGTCAAGCAAAGATAAATTAGCTGCGAACACTTGTACCACAGAGGATAAATCGTCACTGTCCCACAACCCATCGATATAGGCTTCGGCCGCTCCAATCGATCCGCCCACTAATATTTTGCTGTAAAAAGCAGTATCGTGCACAATCACGCGGGCTTTCAGGGGAGCATCTACATCACCAAACACCTGATACACTTCACCTTCTTGCAAGGTCAGCTGGCCAAACTTCAACTGCGTTAATGCAGTCAATAAAGTGCGCCGTGCCAGTCGGTGCCAACGGTTGCCGTTATCAGGCAAAGCGGTGACAGTGCTCTCCATAATCAAACTCCTTGTTATTGTGGCTTTGCTATCCCAAACGCGGTCAAATCCAATGTGTGCAGCCCTTTTACTAATCATCACATCAAGGTCAATGAATAATGGCTACGGCAGTGAAATGACAATACCCTTAACAGAGAAATACGGATCAAGGCTGCTGCGATATTTCAGCGCAATTTTCTATTTACTGACTCCGATTCGCGTCACGGTATGCGGGCTTATATCATTGAGACGAACGCCCCGGATGGGAAATGAAAGGAATGCCTTTAAGCCATAGCCTAACTGCCTGCCAATAGATCCCCAGCACAATATTGACCGTCATCAAAGGAAATCGGCGCAGCAACATGCGAACCCCTACGCGATCAAATGGCCGATAAGCCAAGTTCACCTCAGCCTGAAACACAGCTTTAGGCTCCTGCTCAAGCGCTGCTAAATGTGGCGGCGCGCAACTAGCCGCTGCCGTTTCAGCTGTAGCACGACCATCCCTTGCTTGAATGCCTAGCTCAACGTTGTTAGCATCGGTACGCCTGTTATCACTTCTGCCACCAGCAGAATCCGAGCACTTAGGGTAATTGGCAATACCGATACGTAATTGCGCTCCCGGCGCGGCAACTTGCCAGAGATAACGCATGTTGAGATCCATAAATGGCGATACATGAAAACGCTTATCCTGCAGCATCTCAGTATCCTGTAGTGGGACTAAATAATAATGACGTTCATTCCAGGGGGTATTGCTCACCTCAGCCAATAGATATACCGGCTGGCAGTGGGTGATATCCTCATGTCTCTCCCCATTGGCGCCCGCTGAATTGGCATAACAGAAAAAGAAATTCACAGGACTGAAATAAATGCCGAAATGGCGTACCTGCCCAGCAAAACATACCCGCTCACACCGCTGGCTACCGCCCAACTGCCTGACTTTATCCAACACCCGTCGCTTTAATGCTTTGATATCATCCCCATCGGTTGCCTGTAATCGGTTAATATCAGAGGAAGCACTATGAAGTAAGTCAGTCTTTACTTTTCGTGGATACTCGTCTGTAAGCGCATGTGTGTCGACTCGAGATGATTGGTTAGTACATAAATTTTTATTCCGGACAACCACCGCAAGATAATCTGCTGCGCAAAACTGCATCGGTGCCCAATGGCGGCAAGAAAAGCCCCAAGAAACGTTTTCCAACCCAGACACTTCATCCAGATCGAGTAGCATCATGGCCAAAGGATAACTGAAACTATGCTTTTTAGGTCGGCGGCGAAGATGATGTACGCTACCGGTATAAATGCCACAGCGAGGAGGCACATCCGCAACCTTCATGCCGCCGTTTTCCCATCATGTTTTGATGCTTGCTGGGGCTCAGACAGATTCTCCTCCCCACTGAGCTGGCCCTGAGATGTCAGCTCACAAACGCGCCCTTCAGCATCCAGCTCCAGATTAAATTTGCGACACACCTCAAGCGCGCTTTTGACGCCATCTTCATGAAAACCGTTATGCCAATAAGCACCCGCAAAATAAGTATGTTGCTGACCGCAAATTTCATTTCGGCGCAACTGGGCAATCTGACTTGCTCGAGTAAATACCGGATGGGCATAGGTAAAGCACCTTAATATTGCATCTGGTTTAATTGCATCAGTCTGATTCAAAGTGACACAGAAAGTCGGAGCCTGTGCAGGCAATCGCTGCAGAATATTCATATTGTAAGTCACACAGGCGAGACGGCTGCTATCACCGTCAAGACGATAATTCCAGCTGGCCCAAGCCGCCCGGCGCTGTGGCAGCATGCCGCGGTCAGTATGCAACACAACCTCATTATCCTGATAAGTCATGGCGCCTAAAATACTGCGTTCATGGTCACTGGCATCGGTCAGCATTTCTAATGCTTGATCACTGTGACAAGCCAGTACCACATCATCAAACTTTTCAACACCAAATCGACTTCGCACCTCAACACCATCTTGCAAGCGGCGGATCCCCAGTACTTGAGTATTTAAGCGGATCTGCTCTTTAAAGGGGGCTATCAGCCCTGGAATATAGCTGCGCGAGCCACCATTAAGCACATACCATTGGGGGCGGTTAGTGATATTCAATAAGCCATGGTGGTGGAAAAAACGGATAAAAAACGCCAACGGGAATGCCTGCATATCATCTAAACTGGCAGACCATATCGCTGCCCCCATAGGCAAAATATAGTGCTCAGCAAAAAAGCGAGAAAAACCGGCATCATGCAAGAACTGGCCTAAGGTGTAATCGGCATCCATGACAACACCGTGTTCACGCTCATCTTGATACAACCCATTCGCCTTATGGTTAAATCGAACTATCTCAGCTAAAAAACGCCAAAATGCGGGACGCAGCCAATTGCGTTTTTGCGCAAACAGACTAAAAAAACCATGGCCGTTGTATTCCAGTCCAGAATTAAGATTCTGCACGCTGAAACTCATCTGAGTTGGCATCGGGGTGATATCAATGCCTTTCATCAGGTTCAGAAAATTGGGATAGGTTCGATCATTGAAAACAATAAATCCGGTGTCAATGGCCCATTGCCGGCCATTGAGTTCAATATCCACCGTTGCGGTATGGCCGCCAATATAATCATTAGCTTCAAATACTGTCACCCGGTGATGCTTACTGAGCAAATGGGCACAAGTCAGCCCGGCAATACCGCTACCAATAATGGCTATATGCTTCATTGGGTCACATCCTTGTTATTTTTCACCTGCCGACCTGCATGGCCTGAGGTATTGACCAATGCCCTTCCCGCCAAATAACGCCATAAACCTGCGGGTAACAATGCCAGGAGTTTTAAGGCGAAAGTAAAGCGGCGGGGAAAATGAATTTCAGCCTGTCGAGCAGCTAACCCCGCCTGAATATAAGCGGATGCCTGCTCCACACTCAGACACATGGGCATGGGAAAATCATTTTTTGCCGTTAATGCTGTAGCGACAAAACCTGGACAAATAAGACTTACGGATATAGCCGCTGTATCTGCTTTCGCCCCAAAGCTCACCGCCAAGGTACGCGCCAAATAATTTAGCCCAGCTTTTGATGCTCCATAGGCCTCGGCCCTAGGTAATGGCAGGTAAGCAGCACTGGAACTCATCAACGCCAGTTGTCCTTGAGGACTGATCAACGGCAAAAACGCATTGAGACAATAACCTGTGGCAATCAGATTGGTGCGGATCACCCGCTCGAACAACTTGTCATCAAATGCCAGTGGATCATCAATGTATTCACAATCCCCTGCATTAAGAATAATCATATCCAAAGGCTGCTTCTGTAACAGATTGGCAAGTCGCCGACCGGCACTTTGTACGCCCTCTCGCACCGTAATATCAAATACCAACGGCTCAATACCGGTTATCGCCATCAGACGGGCAGAACTGCGACCACAACCATAAACTGTCCAGCCATCGGCAAGATAATCTTTTGCTAACTGCGCCCCGATACCCGAACTGGCGCCGGTGATAAGTACCCTTTTACTTATATTTGTTGCTTCATTCATATTGCCATACGCCGCTTTAATGTCCTTATTGCCCCGCCAAGTAGGGGAACATGCTCATATAACAAAGCACCGACATCAAAATAATCCCTGTGTGCCGTTATCTGCCATTTGCTTGGCTCATCCGCGAACTCATTACCGTTATGGCCTAACCAACTCATTCCCGGCACAGTAATCAATTTTCCTGAATTCAAGCGCTTGTGAGCAAATTGCATATGCCATTGCAAGCAAATTTGCTCACCTTGATAAATGACTTGGTGAATATCAAATGCCAAGTGAATAACGTTGACATACATGCCTTGTAGGTACTGCAGCAAAGCATTACGCGATTCGATGGTGTGTAACGGGTCGGTAAAAACCACCTTAGCATGGTAAACCTGTTGCAACAGGGCTAGATCGCTCTGCTGCAGGTACTCATGATCCATCACCTGGTAGAGCTGAATAAAACGCTCGGCCAGCATACTCGCACCATCAATATCGGCGGTATCAGCACGGTATCCAGTCCAATTCACTTCAGTATCGTCCTTAACATGGCTGGCTTTGGCACCATTAGCCTGACCATGCCCCGCCATAGACGTAGGCTGAGAGGCTAATGGCGCGTAGCGTCGTATCAGCCTGGCAAAGTCCATTTCTGGGCTCACCTCGTTGACATCAAACGGTCGCGTAGAATGGCAATGTTCAGCCCGACCACTCTCTGTGCAACTGTCATGATTTTTGGGCGCTGTCATCATTTACCCTCCCTATCCGATATGGCTGTTACTGAGTTAGTGAGTGACCTCATAAATGAGTTAGCCTGATACGTAAAGCCATCTGCTTTACACCCAACCCCATCGACGCAACTAAGCCGATTTAACCTGTTTCATTACTGAATACGCCGTCAATGCCCGTTGTCTGGCGTGCTGATGATCAACTATCGGCCGCGGATATGACATGCCAGTTTCTTTATTGTCGGTATCCAGCGCTTTATGTATCTCACCGCTAAATAAATCGGCTTGCTGACTTTGATGTACATTGGCATGGTGCAATGCCTTATTGGTGCACTGTTCCAACTGCGGCAAATAGTTACGGATAAAATGCCCATCAGGATCAAATTTTTCACTCTGACTCATAGGGTTAAAGATTCGAAAATAGGGTTGGGCATCACAGCCGGTACCTGCAGCCCATTGCCAGCCACCATTATTGGCAGCTAAATCACCATCAATTAACTGCCGGCGAAAGTAAGCCTCTCCCCAACGCCAATCAATCAACAAATGCTTGGTGAGAAAACTGGCCACCACCATACGTAAGCGGTTGTGCATCCACCCCGTACGGTAAAGTTGCGTCATTGCAGCATCAACAATGGGGTAACCCGTCTCTGCTCGACACCAGCGTTTGAAATCATCCACATTGTTACGCCAGCGGATACCATTCGCTTTCGGGTTAAAGTTTTGCCCCCGACTCAAGCGAGGAAATGCCACCAGCAAATGACGGTAAAACTCTCGCCAACATAGCTCGGTAACCCAAGAGTAACCGGCACTGGATGGCTCAATTAAGGCATCAGGACTGACAGCAAGCGTCGCAGCCAAACATTGAGCTGGGCTCAACATACCAATAGCCAAATAGGGGGAAATTTGCGCCGTGCCATGGTAAGCAGGAAAGTCTCGGTTATGGGCATAATGGCTTAACTTATCCATTAAAAAACGCTCAAGCTGGTGCCGTGCGGCCGATTCACCCACGGCCCAATGGCTGCTATCACCTTTATCACCGGGTAATTGCAAAGGAGAAGACAACGCCAATGGCGCAGCAACTGGTGCTGGCAGCCCCAATAACGGTAACCGACCACCTAACGAGTATGGCGTCATGACCTGCTGAACCTGCCGGCGCCAGGCCCGGGAAAAGGGCGTAAATACCCGATACATCTGACCGCTTTGATTAAGCACTGTACCCGGAGCTAACACACAATGCCCCTGAGACAAATGTATACTCATACCTTGTTGTGTCAGCATCTGTTTGACCGCAGCGTCCCGTTGACACTCATTCCACTCTGGGTCCAACTGTCCGAACACCACAGCAATTTGTTGCTGGCGACAAAAGTCAGTCAGTAATGCCGGCACAGCGGCAAAATCATCGCACTGCAACAAAGTAAGACGAATACCTAAAGTCGCTAATTGCGCCGCCAACCCATTGAGTTGCCGCTCAATCAAATCCAGCTGAATCGGTGCAACATCATGTATTTGCCATTGTCGAGGGGTAGCGATATACAGGGCGGATACGCAGCCATTGTGCTTGCGGGCATAATCACAAGCCAAGTGCAGCGCAGGGTTATCATGTAAACGTAAATCTTGCCGCAGCCAAAGCAAGGCATTAGGCCGCGCATGGCAACCGCCGGTATCCATACTTTCAGAGCTCACCTGCTCATTATCCATAGTGCCGGTCCCTTTCACTATTTAATAACCGTATCTTAGGCGCAGTGCTTGAGGGTGAGGATTAAGGTAAACCTGCTCTTCAATATAGGGAGTCGGGTATTCACGCAAATAGTGATTGATCAGCGTAATTGGCACCAAGAGAGGTTGCAGGCCTTCTCGATAAGCCAAAATGGCTTCAGTCAGCTCAGCCTTTTGGGACTTGGAAAGCACCTTTTTAAAATACCCCTGAATATGCTGCAAGGTACTGGTGTGGTTACGCCGACTGGCATGGCATTTCAGTGCTGCCATAAAGCGGGCAAAATATTGCTGCGCCTGTTGTTCAAATGCAATAGCGTCATCACTGCCCATATCCGCCACATAGGGACCCAGTTCTCGATATATAGTTTGGCTATGAGCCATCAGCAGATATTTGTATCTGGCATGAAAAGTCACGACTTTATGCTTGTTCAGCCCGCTGGCCCGGAGTTTTTGCCAATCATGGTAGGCATACACCCGGGTAAAAAAATTCTCTCGGATCACCATATCATGCAGGCGGCCGGATTCTTCCACCGGCAACTCCGGATAATGGGCCATGAGTTCTCGGGCAAAAGCGCCTATACCGGATTTAGTGGCATTGTTGGTACCAGGTTTATATTCCAAAACCCGCTCCATGCCACATGTCGGGGATTTAGCACACAGTAAATAGCCGCTGAGATGGCCTAATTGCGGCAATGTCTGACGATTAAACTGCTGCATTTGCTCAGTCACATCAATACTGGCATCGGCACTTTGCAATCGCAGCATATCTTCATGTTTAACCAGGCGAATACTTTTTCGAGGCGCCCCCATGCCAATGGCCATTTCCGGGCAAATAGGTTGAAAATCAAAGAAGGGTTTTAACTCTTTACTGCAGTACACTGAGCGTTTATGGCCACCGTCAAATCTAACTTCCTGACCAAGTAAACAAGCACTAATACCAAGTTGAATGCGTTGCGGGTCAAAACTGTACATATTATCTCTCCCTGTATATGTACCCAATACGGTTTAATCCTGTACAGGGATCAGCAGGAAGTACAGCCATTTTTCATCAAAAAAACCAAATTTTTCCCAAGTCAATATGCCGATACCTATCCAGCCCGACGATTAAGCAGAACGTCACCCGGGATCAGCTCAATTAGCTAACGGCAAGAGGCTGCAGCAAGCCCTAAGCAGCGCCTGAGTTAGCCGGTGATAAAAAACTGCCTTTAATGCCCATCGAAACGTCACAAAATCATTATAAATGGGTCATTACCTCACGCTAGGTTGGGACAAAGTTGCAGGTAAATAATCGCTTATGGGTCACTCTGTCCAATTCCCTGGTTGTTATTGTGGATTTTAACTCGGAAAAATCGGTATTTTTATAAAAAAAATGGCACTAAAATTGCGTTTTCATCATCTTTATCGCTATTACCGCAGTATTTTCTTCTACCAGGCAACCTTTATGCTTTTCAATTCTCACCGCTTTACCCAGTTCCATCGACTCTTGGGTGATATTAGCGGCGCTTTTGCCGATCTCGGCACCTTCCTGCCCCTCGCGCTGGGTCTTATTGCGCTAAACCAATTTTCAGCACCGGGGATTTTCCTCAGCTTTGGCCTGTTCGCTCTACTAACTGCCATTGTTTATCGTCGGCCAGTCGCTACCCAGCCAATGAAAGTCATTACCGCCTTGGTGATCAGCATAGGGCTAAGCCCAGGCATGATGCAGGCAAGTGCCATGATTATGGGGCTGATTATGTTGATCTTAGCCTTCAGTGGTACTATTCAGTGGCTGGCTCGTCAGGTAAGCCAAGCTGTCAGCGTCGGTATCCAACTGGCTATCGGGTTGAAATTGATCTGGTTAGGCTACGGTATGATGGACAATACCCTGTGGCTTGGGCTGTCTGCGCTACTGCTGCTATTTGTCAGTCGCTGGCTACCACTAAAATACCTGATGGTACCTTCTGTGCTCGCACTGGGGATGATTTGGCAAGCTTATACTGGTGGTGCAGTAGGGATTGATACCTCTCTGGCCCAAAGCGGTTTTCACTTAAGCTGGCCTGCGCCAAGTGACTGGTTACATGCAACCGGTACCCTAGTGCTACCCCAATTAGCCATGACACTGACCAACGCCATTATTGCCGCTTCACTACTGGCCAAAGAAACCTTCCCGGAGGATGCAGCTCGCTTTTCTCCCAAACGGTTTGCCATTACCTCAGGGCTGGCAAATCTGCTGCTGGCACCATTAGGGTCAGCAGCAATGTGCCATGGCGCAGGCGGCATGGCGGTACAAACTCACTTTGGCGCCAGAACCTGGCGAACCCCAGCATTATTCGGCACCAGTTGCCTATTAATCGCGCTGTGCTGGGGCCACACCGTCAGCCAATGGCTGGAAATGATCCCTATGGCGGTACTGGGCAGTCTGCTGGCAACAGCGGGAGCACAACTGGCATGGTCAAAACGTCTGCTTGATGGCCGCCCATACTGTATCTTTGTCATTCTAGCTACCGCTTTGGTCAGCATCAGTGTCAATGTTGCCGTGGGTCTGGTGGTTGGTATTGTGCTGGAATACGGCCGGAAAGCCGCTATACAGCTGCGGCCAGCCAGTTAATGGACCATTTTTAGTGATAAGGCTATGCGGTTCCAGGCATTAATAGTGACCGCTTGCATAATCACTTCCGCAATGCCCTTTTCTCCCAAACAGGAAAGGGCATTTTGATAAACCTCATCGGTCACCCCTTCTACTGAAATCAATGTAATTTCATCGGTTAATGCCAGAACGGCCCGTTCAATATCAGTGAACAATGGTGATTCCTGCCAAGCGGCCAGCGCAAATAGCCGCTGCTGATCCTCTCCTTGCTCTAATGCCTGAGTCGTATGCATTTGGATGCAATAGGCACATTTATTGATCATAGATGCCCGGACTTTTATTAACTCTTTCATGCCAGCAGTCAAGGTTGTCCCTGCCAAATAGGTCTCTAGCCCCATCATAGCCTGAATTGCTTTTCCCTGTACTGTGGCAATATTGATACGTTTACTCATAAGTTGGATCCTCATAGTTTCACGGTCCGGTCATCCCAGGCCTTTGATGTTTTCATTGTGAAACAATCCCAGCCGGGTGAGAATCCAATCTGCATGCTTAACAACTTTGCATAAATTGCAAAAATAAACCCTAAATGAGGGAGAATTCATTCATGCTTGAGTTAATTCGTATTCTGCTGCAGGTACTGGCCAGTGGCAGCTTTTCTAAAGCCGGTATTGTGCTGCATATGGCGCCTTCTTCCGTTGCCCGCAGTATTGATAACCTGGAACATCAGCTCGGGGTGACATTATTACACCGCAGCACCCGACAACTGCGCTTAACGGAAGAAGGCGAACATTTTGTCGAACAAGCCAGTTTACTGCTGGAAGATGCGGATAATCTGGTGGCAGCGCTACGACAAAATAGCCGGGAAATCAGTGGAACTTTACGGATTTCCGTATTTGAAAGCTTCGGCTCCCAAATCATCAGCCCAATGCTGGCGCCTTTTCTGCAGCGCTATCCCAATGCCAATATTGAAATTAATCTGGATAACCGTATGGTGGATCTCACCCGGGAAAAAATTGATCTGGCAATCCGCATAGGCCGGCCAGCAGACAGTGGTTTGCGCGCAAGACATCTTATGCCTAATCGCACACAGCTCTATGCCGCGCCGGATTACCTTACCCACTATGGAATGCCGCAGACACCAGAAGAGGTTAGCCAACATAACTGTCTGTTATTAAGCCAAGACCGCCAGCGTAATTACTGGCATTTCAGCCGTGGACGAACCCATCACCGCATTCCAGTACAGGGAAATCTCAGCTCCAAAGGCGGCACACCACTTCTGCGGGCAGCTGAACATGGGGCAGGTCTGCTGCTACTTTCCAGCTGGATGACGCAAGACTTGGTCAAAGCCGGTAAATTGGTAATCTGTCTGCCAGAATGGCAGGTGTCACAATATGAAGATGGCAGTGGCGAAATTTACGCCGTTTATCCGGGAGGGAAATACCCCAAGCCGCTACTCAGGGCATTTATTGACTTTATGGTCGAGCAGCTGAAAGCCGCACACTAATCTGCTGCCTCCATCAGCTACATTGTGTCAGCGCCAGATGACTATCCGCAGCCATCTGGCATGCCCGTTCACTATCAGAAGCCACTTTACAACGGGCCATCATTGCTGGATAAACAGGTGCCAGATTACCTAAAACTTTCTGGTTATGGGCAACCACGTCATAGCAATGCTCAACGGACACAGAATTTAGCCCCCGGCTGGCACTGATGGCCATACCTAACAAAACAAGCACCAGCGCTAAACTGAAAAATGCCCGCAACGCCATAAAAATTATCCTTATAAATTAAAGTGTAAACTTTAAGGATAGCCCATGACATGCATTTTGCGAGTGGTCAGGTACCGACCAAATTGCTGGCATTGTTTAGTGTCTATTAAGACTGGGATAATCGTTCCATTGCTTGCACAATTATCTCTGCATTTACCCCGTGTTAAGTAGATGGCATCCGCTCAGCAGGGGGCTAACTGCTCTACCAACAACTGCACCGATTGATTTCCCCTAAACTCGTTAACATCCAGCTTATACACCAACTGAACCTGCTTCACTGACGCATCAGGCCATTGATTGAGATCCACATTAAAGGCGATCGCATCCAACATCACCCGGCCACAGGGAGACTCCACCACCATTTTCAGGTGTTTTTCTCCCACAATCCGCTGCTGAATAAGGTTAAAACAGCCATCAAATACCGGCTCTTCAAAACCCTGTCCCCAAGGCCCGCCTTCCCGCAACATCTGGGCAATTTCCAGGGTCATCTGCTCCGGCAACAGCTCACCATCACTGAATATTTCCCCCTGCAATTGCTCAGGCTCTAATAATTCGTGTACCGCAGAATCAAATGCCGCGGCAAATTCACTATAACGCTGCGCGGCAATAGTCAGTCCCGCAGCCATGGCATGGCCACCAAATTTCACTATCATGCTGGGATAACGACTGTTGATAAGCTCCAGCGTATCACGCATATGCAGCCCTTTTATGGAGCGGGCAGAGCCTTTAATCATGCCATCTCCGGCATCCGCAAAGGCAATCACAGGCCGGTGATACCTGTCTTTAATGCGCGAAGCCAAAATCCCAATCACCCCTTGATGCCAATCTTGCTGAAACAGCGCAATCCCCCAAGGTAAACTGGCTTCATCTAATGCCACCGCCGATAAGTGCTTCAGGGCTTCTTGCTGCATACCGTTTTCCAGCTCCCGCCGCTCGGCATTGAGGCCATCAAGTTCAGCCGCCATACGCCGCGCTTGATAGATATCCTCACACAAGAGGGTTTCTACCCCCAGAGCCATTTCATCCAGCCGTCCGGCCGCGTTAAGTCTCGGGCCCACAGCAAAACCAAAATCAGCAGCAACCATCCGCTCAGGCGAGCGGCGAGCAACTTCCAGCAATGCGGTGATCCCCACGCGGCAGCGGCCAGCCCGAACCCGTTTCAGCCCTGCTGAAACCATAATGCGGTTATTGCTATCCAGTGCCACTACATCAGCCACGGTGCCCAATGCCACAATATCCAGTAGCTCCGCTAAATTAGGTAACACCAACTGCTGTTTAGAAAACCAATCCCGCTGGCGCAATTCAGCCCGCAGCGCCGACATAAGATAAAATGCTACCCCAACCCCGGCTATGGACTTACTGGCGAAGTGACACCCGGGCTGATTAGGGTTGACGATTGCATCAGCTTTAGGCAACTCTTGCCCAGGTAAATGGTGATCGGTTACCACAACCTTCATGCCAGCGGCTTGGGCAGCGGCAACCCCGTCGATAGATGAAATGCCATTATCCACGGTGATTAAAACATCGGCGCCGCGACTGGCCGCAACGGCAACGATTTCCGGGCTCAAACCATAGCCATAGTCAAACCGGTTAGGGATCAGATAATCCACCTTGCCAGCGCCCATCATTCGTAAGGCCAACAAGCAAACTGAAGTACTGGTTGCGCCATCGGCATCAAAATCCCCCACGATCAGCAAGGACTGCTCTGCGGCCATCGCATCAGCAATAATGACCGCAGCCTGAGTCAGCCCTGCCATAGCATCAGGCCGCAATAACGCGGAGAGCTCCAGATGGCATTCTTCAGGGGAAACCCCACGTCGGGCATAGAGTTGGCGTAATAGCGGCGGCAGCGCCGCAGAAAGGTGACTGTCATCCACATGAGGACGGCGGACAATATGTTGGATCAAAACAGCTCAAACCCTTTAAGCAGAAATAGATGGCGTCAAGATAACAAAAAGGTGAGCTGCTAGCTCACCTTTTTTGCCGATTGGTCATATCGTCCAGCGTGTTATTCGCCGCGGGATTCAAGGGTTCGCAACAAATCGGCCGGTGGCTGATAACCAGGTACTAAACTGCCATCTTCCAGTACAATTGCCGGTGTGCCAGAAACCCCGATAGTGCCACCAAGCTTATACTGCTCAGCAATCTTGGCATCACACTTAACCAGCGGCACACTTTTCCCATTTTGGGCATCATTCATCGCCTGCAGTGGATTTTTTGCACACCAGATTGAGCGCATATCATCAGCATTAGCCGATGGCACTCCCTGGCGCGGGAATGCCAGATAACGCACAGTAATGCCTAAATCATTATATTGGTCCATCTGGTTATGCAGCTTACGGCAATAACCACAGGACACATCAGTAAAGATTGTCACCACATGTTTTTGATTTTTCGCTTTATAAACGATCATGTCTTTTTCAAAAGGCTTGATCATCTCTTTGCGTGGACCGGCCAATGCCGCTTCAGTCAGGTTGGTCATTCCCTGGTCCATATCATAGATATTACCGTGAAACAGCTTTGAGCCATCTTTGCTGACATAAATCACCCCACGGTCAGTAATGGCCTGATACAGCCCATCAAGTGGCGCCTTTTGCACTTCAACCACTTCAAGCCCGAGGTTATCACTGAGCTTTTGTTTAATGGCCGCGGCATTGGGAAGCTCTGCAGCCTTCACCAACATAGGGCTGAGCATCAAAGCGGCAGTTAATGAAATCGCACGGGTAAATGTCATGTATTGTCCTTTCTCTGTCAGGGTCGTTATATAAGACCCACATGGGGCAGAAAAGTTACAGGCAGATCAACAGAAAAGCAACCTGCCCCCTGTGAGAATGTGTATCGGCTAAAGCGTAAAAAAATTTACCTTTTAGCCGCGGGGATGGTGCGCTTGATGTAACTGAGCCAACCGCAGTTTTGCCACATGGGTATAAATCTGCGTGGTTGAGAGTGAACTATGGCCCAGCAACAACTGAACCACACGTAAGTCCGCCCCATGATTAAGTAAATGGGTGGCAAATGCGTGCCGCAATGTATGCGGAGATAACTCAGGGTGAACATTAGCCCGGCGGGCATAGAGCTTGATTCGATGCCAAAAAGTCTGCCGGGTCATCATCTGCCCCCGGCTAGAGGGAAACACAATATCACTCTGAGATGCCCCCAACAGTAATGTACGGGCATGGGATAAATACCGCGCTAACGCCGCCATAGCGACTTCGCCCATAGGTACTAAGCGCTCTTTTCCCCCTTTCCCAACAACCCGCACAACCCCTTGGCGCAAACTGATCTGATCCATGGTTAAACGCACCAGTTCAGTCACCCGCAGCCCGGTGGCATACAGGAGCTCTAACATGGCCTGATCGCGACACTCCAGCGTATCTTCGGTATCCGGCTCGGCCAGTAATCGCTCCACATCATGCTCGGATAGGGTCTCCGGAAGCCTCTGCCCCACTTTAACCGATTTAAGCTCAGCACAAGGATCATGATTAATCAGGGATTTTGCCAACAAATAACCATAAAAACGCTTTAGTGCACTCAATACTCTGGCGCTACTGGATTTGGCAAAACCGGCCTGCTGACGCCACTCTAAATACGCACGCACATCAGCTTTTAGCGCCTTAGCTAAGGGGGTTTGATGACTGGCCAAAAACAGCGTCAGATAACGCAGATCCGAACGATATGCAGATAAGGTGTTATCACTCAGTCCGCTGGTAGACCAGAGTTCATCTAAAAAGCCATCAATCAGCATCAGGCCTGCCTGAGTTAAGCCTGTATCGGCCTGCTCGACCAAAGCTGCGGTTTTCTGGCTCAGTGCATTATTTTGTGCCACGGGAACTATCCATTTGATATGGTTGCAAATAAAAACGGCGCTCTGTGCGCCGTTTTTATTATCTCTGTTAAGCTCAAAAATACCAGAACAATCAGGCTGACTGTGGCTGCTGCGGGCCCTTTTTCACTAACAAACAGACCACCACGGTGATCACTGTTGGCAATACCCACGCCATTCCTTCGGCATGCAGTGGCAGAAAATCAAATGCAGACATATTGACGCCAGCCGCTTTCAAGCCATCAATCACCCCAAATACTAAGGCAACACTCAACACTACACGGTGTGACAATGCTGGGCGAGCAAACAAGCTGGTAAGGAAAGTGACCAGTACCAAAGCAATGGCAACCGGATAAATGGTCACCAATACCGGAATGCTGATCTGGATAAGCTGACTCAATCCTACGTTAGCAACAACGGCACACACCAAGCTCAGCGAGACCACCCAAGTACGGTAACTGATTTTCGGCAACAGTTCATTGAAGTATTCAGAGCAAGCACTGACCAGACCAACCGCCGTCGTCAAACAGGCTAATGTCACTACACTGGCCAACAGCACTACGCCAACTGGCCCAAATTCAGCAGTGACATAACGGGTTAGTAATTCACCACCATTATCCACCCCTTTGGCTATATCGCCGGCCGTTGCCCCCAAGTAAAACAGTGACAAATACACAAAGGCTAAGCCACCGGCAGCAATCAGGGCGGCGCGCACCAAATAACGGGTCTGCAACTTAGGTTCAGTAATACCTTTTTTACGCAAAATATCGATGATCAACATACCGAAAATCAGTGATGCTAAGGTATCCATGGTGTTATAGCCTTCCATAATCCCTTTGCTCAATGGATATTGGGCATACTCTCCCTGAGGCGCACCAATCTCAGCGCCCGGTAAAATAAACACTGATACGGCTAATCCCACCAGCAGGAAAATCAATACGGGCGTCAATACCTTACCAACACTGTCGAGCAACTTTCCCGGATAGAGTGACACCAGCATGGTGATAACAAAAAAACCAAAGGTATAAATAAGCTGTGGCAGGTTTAGCGACAAGCTGCCCAATTGAATCACAGCATCAACATGGGTAATAAATGGCTTAGCGCCAATTTCGTAAGCCACTAGGCCAGTACGCGGGGCGGCAAATACCGGGCCGATAATCAGATAAATTACCACCGCCAGTACAGTGGCAACAGCGGCAGGCAGTAGTCCCATCACTTTGCCATTGGACTTGGCCACCGCAATTAAACCTATTAATGGCATTCCTACCGCTGTCAACAAAAAGCCAATCATGGCCGGTAGCATATTGTCGCCAGCAAGGTTACCGGCGAAAGGAGGGAAAATCAGGTTCCCTGCCCCTAAAAAGAAGGCAAAGGTCATAAACCCAAGGCCAACCGTATCTCCAATTGTCATCTGCTTATTCTGCACAATTATCCCCATTTTATTATTTTGATTTTTAACAAACTTAAGTGATTGGCATCACATTGACCAGCCATCTAGCCAGTTAAACAACTGACTGTAAACTTATAATTACACCAAATTACACTTAATTTCAGACCATCCTCGGAGAGTTTTTGCGCAAATTTACATTTTAAAAATCAAAATATGCCGTCCAACCCCATAATTCGCTTCCTGCTAGTCGAAAAAGCGTACTTAAAACGATTTCCAACCGGGTCACATTTATCAAAACAAACCTAACAACACAAGCATTGCACCTGATATTTCGAAAGATACATTTTTTACGCAACCAAATAAAATCAAAATAAAAACACTGATAACATTTAATAGATATTTTATGCCTTCCCACTGGAAATCACTTACCTCCAACACTTAAGTTCACTATGTGACAGAAAATAGACTGGTACTTATTGGCACATGTGGCTAAAATCCGCCGTTCATTTTTCAGCGGCGGCAGTAATGGCGTTTACATTCAAACAATTTCATATTGAGGATTTTGGCTGCGGCATGCCGGTCAGCACAGACGGCGTGATACTCGGAGCATGGGCGCCGCTCACTGATGCCGGCACAATTCTTGACATTGGTGCAGGTAGCGGACTGCTCAGTCTGATGGCCGCCCAGCGGAGCCAAGCTCATATCAGCGCCATTGAAATTGATGACACTGCCGCGAAAGCTTGCCAAGCCAACTTTGCCGCCTCCCCTTGGGCTGCTAGGCTGCAATTACATCATCAAGCAATACAGCAATTTGTTTTGCCGCATAATGCCTTAGCGGATCACATCATCTGTAATCCGCCCTATTTTGAAACCGGCCCTAAATCGGTCAAAACTGGCCGGGCAATGGCACGTCATACTGATACACTGGGGTTTACTGAGCTACTTGAGGCCATCAGCCGTCTACTTAGCAACAAAGGTCAAGCCAGCCTGATCCTGCCGACTCAAAGTCTCAGCGCCTTTCGCAGCGCACTGACAACTCAGCCAAATTTGCACCTAATCCGCCGGTGCGAATTGATATCAGTACAAGGAAAAGCGGCTAATCGGGTATTACTGCTGTTGGGGCGCCAGCCCATACCCGAATGTCAGACAGAACAATTGGTGATCCGCGAGCGAAATAACCAATACAGCGAACAAATGATCTCCCTGACCCGGGATTTCTACCTCAACCTCTGAGCACTGAAATGGCACAATTTGCCGACTTCATTGGTGTTCACACCAACAGCCGATATAATGGCGCCCGTTAAATTAAGAGATGCTGCAGATGCAATTTGAAGATTTCGACCTTGACCACAGCCTGCTGGAGTCATTAAAAGCCATGGGGCACACCACCCCAACCACCATTCAGAAACAGACTCTGCCAATGGCATTAGAGCAGCGGGATATTTTGGCCAGTGCACCGACTGGCACAGGTAAGACCGCCAGCTTCCTGCTGCCTGCGCTGCAGCACCTGATTGACTTTCCACGCCGTCATCCGGGTCAAGCTCGGGTACTGATCCTGACCCCGACTCGAGAGCTGGCCAGTCAGATCCACCGTTATGCCTGCCATTTGGCCACCGGACTTGAGCTAGATATTGGCATTATTACCGGTGGTGTACCTTACGCCCCGCAAGAAGAAGCATTAGCTGGAAATATCGATCTGCTGGTTGCAACGCCGGGCCGCTTGGTGGAATACCTGGATAAAAAGAAATTCGATGCTACCGCAGTCGAAGTGCTGATTATCGATGAAGCTGACCGCATGCTGGATATGGGCTTTAGCCAAGTGGTACAAACACTGGCCATCGAAGCCCAGGGCCGCAAACAGAACATGCTGTTTTCAGCCACCCTGGAAGGCTATGGGGTGAAAAAATTTGCCAGCGAACTGCTGACCGACCCAATTCGGGTAGAAGCAGAAGAACTGCCGCGCAGCGAAAAAGCCAAAATCCATCAGTGGGTGCACCTGGCCGATAACCGTGAACATAAACTGGCGCTGCTGTGTAACTTGTTAAGCCGTGAAGATGCCACCCGCACCATCGTATTTTGTAAAACCCGTGACGTCGTTGCCTCACTGGAAGGCGTGCTGCAACAAGCCGGTATCCCCGCAGCCTTCCTGCGCGGCGATATGGAGCAAAAACGTCGCTTCCAGGCACTGGGGCGCTTTACCAAAGGGGAAGTAAAAGTTCTGCTGGCCACCGACGTAGCAGCCCGTGGTATTGATATCGACGATATCAGCCATGTGATCAACTTTGATATGCCACACTCGGCGGATGTCTATGTGCACCGAATTGGTCGCACCGGCCGCGCCGGCAATAAAGGCACGGCAATTTCACTGGTCGAAGCCCATGATATGCGTATTCTCGGTAAGATTGAGCGTTACATTGAGCAGCCACTCAAGCGCCGGGTAATTGAAGGTCTGCGCCCTAAGCATAAAGAAGCTAAAGTACCGACCAAGAAAAAGCCTAAGGCAAAAGCCAAAGCGGCAGTAAAACGCGCGAAAAAGAACGCCAAAAAATAATCCTTACTCACTGAGAAATGATCAATAAATAACAGGCTGCTCAATAATATTGGTGCAGCCTGTTTTATTATCCTCATCAACCTTTTAACTGATATTGCCAGCTATCGCCTATCAAGGCCGGAGCAGAAACATTTTGTTTACAACAAATGATTCATCACCGCCTGTACCTCTGCTAACGTAAACAGCATTACCTTATTTGCTGCGCATGGATCCGCGACCGTTATGCTAAAAACGCTACTCAGGAGATTGTCTCCGCTGCTTATTATCCTGCTGTTTATTGTGCTAGCCGCCGCGCTGATGGCCACAAAAAAACAGCCGGAAAAAAAGCCCGATGCTCAACCGCTGTCACTGGTGGATGCCCGAGAGGCAATTCCTGCAAAGGTCTCCTTAGATCTGCCCTCATATGGTGTGGTCAACCCCAAACATAAAACCCAACTGGTGGCTGAAGTTAACGGGCGTATTCTGACCATAGCGCCAGAGTTTGTCACCGGCGGTATGGTGGTCAAAGGCCAACAACTGGCCATGATAGAGCCCTCTGATTATCAGGCGGATTTAGCCCAAGCAGAGGCGAATCTAGCCCAAGCCAGGGCCGCGCTGGAAGAAGAGATCGCCCGGGGTGAAGTGGCTAAAATTGAATTTCGCGATTTCGATAGCGGTGTTGCCCCACAGTTGGGCTTGCGCAAACCCCAACTTCAGAAAGAACAGGCCAATGTTGCATATGCCGAAGCGGCACTGGATAGAGCTAAGCGCAATCTACAACGGACAGTGATCCGCGCCCCATTTGATGGTTTAGTGCGCACGCGCAATGCGGATCTGGGGCAATATGTCACGTTAGGCACTCAACTGGGCGAGCTTTACAGTACCGATACAGCTGAAATCCGCTTGCCTATTGCCAATGGCGATCTCGCCTATCTCGAATCCCTTGAGCGACCTGATACCCGAGTGGCATTAAGTACAGATCTGGCAGGCCAAAAAGTCAGTTGGGACGGCCAGATTATCCGCAGTGAAGGGGTTATCGACCCCGATAACCGCATGGTCTATCTGGTTGCACAAATCCACGACCCCTACCGCAGACAGCCAGATGCCGCCCAAGGATTACCGCTGAAATTCGGTACCTTTGTTAATGCCGTTATCCGTGGCAAGACATTGGAAAATATCGTCAAACTTCCACGCCACTTAGTCCGCAACGGCAAAGTCATGTTAGTGACAGCAGATAACCGCATTGAAATCCGCCCCGTCAATGTGGTGCGTACCGATATGGAGCATATCTATATTCAGGACAGCATTCGCCCGGGGGAGCGGATCTCCTATACCACCTCGACCAATCTCAATAATGGCCAACAAGTGGCCATTGTCGGCGAAAAGGACCATTCCGGCATGCAAGATGCCCCGATCCAGCCTTCAGGCCATCTGGCCGCCGCTGAGCCACAGGAGTAATCATGCAGTTTGATACCCAAAAAGGCATCATCGCCTGGTTTGCCCGCAATAATGTGGCGGCCAATCTGCTGATGATCATTCTGCTACTTGGTGGGCTATTTAGCGCCATAACCATCAATAAGGAAATTTTTCCCCGCTTCGAGCTTAATTTACTGCGCATTTCTGTTGCTTACCCCGGTGCAGCACCACAAGAGATCGAAGAAGGCATCACTATTAAAATTGAAGAGGCCGTGGAGGATGTCAATGGCATCAGCAAGCTGACCTCTGTGGCCTCCGACGGTTATGGCAATGTCACCATAGAAGTGGATGAAAGTTATGATCCGCTCGATGTGCTTGATGAAGTAAAACTGCGGCTAGATGCCATATCCACCTTTCCCGCCAATATTGAAAAACCGGATATTTATCAGATAAAACCGCAGCAAAGCGTACTGTGGTTATCGGTTTACGGCGATATGACGCTGATGGAAATGAAAGAGTTTGCCAAAACCATCCGTGATGAAATTACCCAATTACCCGCCATTACCCGGGCAGAAGTTGTCGGGGTACGGGATTATGAAATCGGCATTGAGCTATCGGAAAGTAAACTGCGGGAATATGGCCTCACCTTTGCTCAAGTTGCCCAAGCCGTTCAGGCATCGTCACTGGATCTTCCCGGAGGGGCTATTCGTGCCAGAGACGGTGATATTCTGCTACGCACCAAAGGGCAGGCCTACACCGGGGATGACTTTGCCAATATTGTTGTCAGCACCCGTCCCGATGGCAGCCGGATTATGCTGCCTCAAGTTGCCGTTATTAAAGATGGATTTGAAGAGCGGCTGGAATATACCCGCTTTAATGGCAAGCCCGCCGCCATTATTGAAATTAAAAGCGTAGATGATCAAAACGCCCTGGCGATTTCATCCCAAGTGAAAGAATACGTCGCCAAACGCAGCCTGACATTGCCTGACTCGGTCAAACTCGATAGCTGGGGCGATATGACCCACTACTTGGAAGGTCGGCTCAATATGATGCTGTCCAATATGTTTACTGGGGCCATGCTGGTATTTTTTATTCTGGCGCTATTTCTGAACCTCAAATTAGCCTTCTGGGTCATGATGGGACTGCCCGTCTGTTTCCTTGGCACGCTTTTGGTAATGCCGTTGGAGCCCATAGGGCTCACTATCAACCTATTGACGTTATTTGCCTTTATCTTAGTACTCGGCATTGTGGTGGATGATGCCATTGTGATCGGCGAAAGTGCCTACAGTGAAATGGAGCGCAAAGGCCATTCGCTGGACAATGTTATCCGCGGGGCAAAAAAAGTGGCCATGCCCGCCACCTTTGGGGTGTTAACCACGGTTGCAGCCTTTATGCCCATGCTGATGGTTTCCGGCCCCCAAGGGATTATCTGGCAATCCATTGGGGCTGTGGTGGTGTTGTGTCTGCTGTTTTCTCTGGTCGAGTCCAAACTGATCCTGCCCGCCCACTTGGCCCATATGAAAATGCGTCCAACGGGCGCGCCACGAAACTGGCTTGGCCGTCGCAAAGACAAATTCAATGCCGCTGTACAGCGTTTTATCCAGCAAGATTATCGCCGCTTTTTACAGTTTGCCCTGCGCCAGCGCTATAACGTGCTAGCCACCTTTATCGGGGTATTAATTCTCTCCTTTGCCTTAGTACTAAGCGGCAAAGTGCGCTGGGTATTTTTCCCCGATCTGCCATCAGATTTTATTCAGGTACAACTGGAGATGGAGCCGGGTAGCTCAGAGCTCAATACCCTCAGCACCATACAAGGCATTGAAGATGCGCTATACCGCATGAATGAGGCCATGGCCGATGAATATGGTGAGCCCATGGTAAAACACAGCTTTATTAATATGAGCTCCCAAACCGAGGCCTTTATTTTTGCCGAGCTGTCCAAAGGTGAAGAGCGTGAAATTGATGGTGTCGCGATCGCTGATGCTTGGCGCGCGGAACTGCCGCCGTTACCCGGCGTCAAAGCCATCAATATGAACGCCGCGACCGGCGATAATGGCAGTGATATAGCGTTTCGCCTGCAATCAAATGATCTGGCTGCGCTGGAGCAAGCAGCCGATGCATTGAAGCAAAAACTGGCCGGCTACCAAGGGGTATATGATATTGCCGATAACTTCTCTTCCGGCACCCAGGAGATCAGCCTACAGATCCGCCCGGAAGCAGAGGCACTGGGGCTGACCCTCTCCGATTTAGCCCGACAGGTTCGTTACGGTTTCTATGGCTATGAAGCCCAACGTATCCTGCGCAACAAAGAAGAGATCAAAGTGATGGTGCGCTATCCGCTAGAGCAGCGCCGCACCATAGGGCATCTGGAAAATATGATGATCCGCACCCCATCCGGTATTGCTTTGCCTTTTCATAATGTTGCCGATATTGAGTTAGGAGACTCCTACTCAGCCATCACCCGGGTAGGCGGGCAACGGGCCATTACAGTGACTGCCGAGGTAAACAAAGACAAAGCTGAACCGGCAAAAGTGGTACGGGAAATCCAGCAAGCTTACTTGCCACAGCTTAAACAGCAGTTCCCGGCCATCAGTACTGAACTGGATGGTGCTAGCCAAGATGAGCAAAGCGCGCTGCTCAGCCTGATGCAGGGATTTATTTTTACTCTGTTTGCCATCTACGCCCTCATGGCTATTCCACTGAAATCCTATAGTCAGCCGCTGATCATCATGTCCATTATTCCCTTCGGCATGATTGGCGCATTGATTGGCCACTTTATTCTCGGGCTGTCACTGAATGTGCTCAGTCTGTGCGGCATTGTCGCGCTGGCCGGGGTCGTTGTGAATGACTCGCTGATCTTGGTCGATTTTGTGAATCGTGCGCGACAGGAAGGACAGAAAACCGCTGACGCGGTCATTGAGGCAGGCTGTCACAGATTCAGAGCCATTATTCTCACCTCCATGACCACCTTTGCTGGCCTCATTCCCATCATTATGGAGAAAAGCCTGCAGGCACAAATTGTGATCCCAATGGCCACCTCACTGGCCTTCGGCATTCTGTTCTCAACTCTGGTGACTTTGATTCTGGTACCGGTACTGTATCTCGTACTGGAAGATATCCGCCGCACCGGCAGCAAAGTTTGGCACTGGTATTGGCATGGTCGTCAACAGCAGGTATCTGATACTACGCCGCATCGTAGTTGAATTACTCTGCGAGACTAAAAAAGCAAAGCAACACATGGTAAATCTATCAACAGGCCGGGCGACAACCCGGCCTGTTTGTATGATTCATCCACTGAATAATCAGGGGTTTTTCTAAACTTGCTGATATTGCTGATAAATTAACCCATTTTGCGATCTGTCCACCGGCAGCATAAATAACAAGCGTTTACACTGCAGAAATATAACAATAATCGCTTAACAGGCTTTACCGATGACCCCTGATACACTGGTTTATGATATTGGTCAAAACCGTTACTTAAACATTACTGGCCGTTGTACCCTGCGCTGTCAATTCTGCCCCAAACAATCAGGCTCCACAGCAATCCGGTACTATCAACTGGCACTTCACCAGCAACCCGATGCTGAAATGTTGATCCCACTACTTGGTGATGTCACTGCATTTAAGGAATACGTTTTTTGTGGCTATGGTGAACCCACACTCAATTTACCTACCTTGCTAACCGTTGCCGCAGAGATCAA
Source organism: Shewanella sp. NFH-SH190041 (assembly GCF_024363255.1). Taxonomy (NCBI): domain Bacteria; kingdom Pseudomonadati; phylum Pseudomonadota; class Gammaproteobacteria; order Alteromonadales; family Shewanellaceae; genus Shewanella; species Shewanella sp. NFH-SH190041. Next base: position 1,140,477 of record NZ_AP026070.1, on the reverse strand, counting down.
ACGCCGGGGCGGAAGAGTGAGGGTCAATACCGATGGGTTAGGCAATCTATTTCATCGCCGCAATATTCTGCCCCTATTAAGTCAGTCTGTAGACAGTCTATCTGTCTCACTTAATGCCCACACAGAAACGTTATATCGACGCCATTGCCAGCCAAGATTGAGAGATTCCTGGCAAGCGGTGAATGACTTTATCCGTCAGGCGCCATTTTATATCAATCAGGTATATGTCTCCGCGATTGATGGTCTAGATGGCGTTGATATTGCTGCCTGTCGCAACATCGTCGAACAGTCGGGCTGTCGTTTCAAACTCCGGAGCTTAGGTACACTGGCCTGATACATCGCCGGCTACCGGATAATATCGTGATCGGTAGTGAATTGTTGTAACAGACTGCTGACAGTAAATTATTTCGTGTTAACATGCTGTCAATCCCCTGCTGTTATAACAAAAAATGCTGAAAAAAATTCTGGGAAATACACCACATCACCCCCTGCTGATCCCGGCACAAGGTACCCACTGGTCCCGCCAGCGACTGTTGGGGATCAGCAGTCAATTAGGCATGCTGCTACTGGCTGCAGTGCTCCTGACCAACATCGTCCTGACCATAGGTGAGCAGCGGTTACAGCAGGAATGGGCAACGCAACGATATGGTGAACTGCAGACCCTGGGTACCCTGTTAACAGACAAAGTGACCTTTGCTAAATTCCGTACCCGCACCTTTGCCCGAGGTGAACTATTACGGCAATACTTAGCCCGTCCCAATGCGGCTACCCAACAACTGGTGCAAGATCACTGGCACAATTTAGAACAAAATATGACAGATCTTATCGGTATCGCCCTGTATAACCCGGAGGGCAAACTGGTATTTGCCACCAGTGATATTTTCGGTACCAGTCGCTTGCCCGCCTCATTACTTGGCAATAATCGCACCATGGGACAAGGGGAGATCTATACCTCACCCATCGAATTTATCACCATAAATGGTAAGTTAGAACCTTACATGTACCAGCTGGCTTGGCTGGATAACAGTCACCAGGGGATCAATGGCTATCTGGTCACTTACAACTCCATCAGCCGTAGCATAGCCAGTATCACACCGGCATTTACTGGCATCAATAACCCGTTAATTGTGCTGGGCTCGCAAGGCTTGCTGTATGAGGGCAACGTATCAGATACATTGTTACATTTACCCGACAGCCACGGCGAATCCATCGGCCAAACCCACCCAACACTATGGCAAAAAATGAGTCAGAGTCATTTTGGCCAATACCATGATGAACATGCCACCTATGTTTACTTGAAAGTCGAGCTGGCCACCCAGTATGAAACGAAGCGGGAATATTATCTGCTCAGTTATATTGCCAATCAGGATATCAGCGCCCGCTTTACTCATTGGCGGCAAATCCTGATCACCGGGGCGCTCTTAATAACACTACTTGCGGGAATTGCAATTGTCCTCAGCCATTTATATCGACTGGAGCAACGCTCACGACAGTTGAGTATCGAGTTAAGTCAGGGGTTATTCAATACTGATGCTGGGTGGATGATAACCGGTGACACGGGCCGGATTATTCGCGCCAATCAGGCTGCAGCCCAAGCGCTACACCTGAGTGAAAATGACTTGGAAGACCGCAGTTTACAATGGGCATTGCAACTGGAACATCGTAGATATTCCGATATTGCCTCCCTGCTGGATGCTACCGGGTACTGGCAGGGCGAAATTGAGCTTAGTCAGCAAGATGGTACCATCAGAATCCGTATTCGTAAATTATTGCTACCGGATCAACGCAGCCATTACCTATTAATTAATATCGACAATATCACTGAGCTCACTCAAACCAGAAATGAAGCTAACCTTTACCGCCTACTCGCAGAAACAGATCAGGCCATAGCATTGACCACGGCCGACAGTCGCATTATCAAATTCAACCGTCAGTTCCAACAATTGCTGCAGCTAGAGGCCATTTCTGGCACCCCATTAGCTGACTTGCTGGATAATTCTCACGGGCAATGGCAACGTATCTGCGAGCAACTAAACAGTCAGGGACACTGGCAAGGGCAAGTCAATCTGAGCCACCTTGGGCAGGACAGCCATGGCTTACAAGCCAATATGACAACGACCTTCACGCCTGAAGGGGAACTTGAATATGTTTGCTGCCGATTATGTCAGGCCAGCCCTCGCGCGTTAATCAACCATACGGGAGAGCAACCCCATCGCAGTACGGTATTGCTGGATCTGACCAATCTGGAACACTATTTCAACGCCCTGTCAGTGGCGCAACGGAATAGAGCCTGTTTACTGCTACTGGATATCTCTCCAGCAGGCATGCTCAGCCATCTCAGTGACATCGATAAGTTGGAGCAGCAACAACAGCAGGTCGAAATTCAACTACTGCGGGAACTGCCGCGCCATGTGCAACTTTCACGTTGGCAAATCGGCAAACTGATCGCCGTTATGCCAGACACAGCTGCAGCCAAAGCCCATGACTATGCGCGAGAAATATTAGATAGATTAACGGATAAAGGGCTCGCTGAAGGGGTCTGCATCGGTATTGCGGCCAATCGGCCTCAACAGTCACTAGAGCAGTTACTGCGCCATGCAGAGGTGGCGCTTAGACGCGCCAGGCAGAGTAAAGAGCAAAATATCTGCCAGGCCTATACCCGGCCAGATATGCATGCTGGGTGAGGAGGCGGGAATTACGCTATGGCTGTGGATGGTCAATCATTGGCGCCACCTTTTCCTTATCACTGTCTTCTGCAGCAACCCGCTCAGCAGATAAGGAACCAGGATTAAGACTGGCGGCAACCGGCGGATAATCCAATGCTGGAATATCATCCGGCACGCCACTGCGGGTGATCTCAACAATGTTGGACCGGTTCATAATAATTTTGTATCTGGCGTATTTTGCTGCAGTTCGCCCCTTACGCACTGCAATCACAACATTAACCTGATAACGCCGCTCCACCGACTCATAACTGACCTTACTGTCTTTTTCTTGATATACCTTAGCTTTACCACGTTCCAGATAACGAGCAAAAGGCACTAAAGAAAAACTGACTTGCTCCTGCAAAATATCGTAACCCGCTAAAAATCCCTCTTTAAAAGCCCGGGTACTGACACCATAGTGCAGAATTTCCGCATCCACTTTATTCTGCCGATGGCGACTTTTCAAAATGCTATCAACCGCAGCAGGTAAATCCTGCTTACGCATAAAATCCAGCCAAACTAATTGTTTACCAATAACTTGTCCACTGGTCGTATCCCGCAGCAACCGGCTCCATTTGGGCCGCCCACGCTGCAATCTTCGCCACATGGCATTGCGGATATCATCTTTAAAAATTTCCCGAAAAGCATAAATCACCGCAATGGAAAACAACATGGCAATTGTCAGCCCGCTGAGAAAACCCCGCGCCTTCAGAATTAACGCTGAAACCACCAACATCACCAATCCGGTTGCCAATCCTGTAGTAGCTTTTTTTAACCCTGTACCTAAGCTTTTCTGCTCTTCTTTTAATACCACCCCGCGTTGGATTAAACGGCGTAGTAGTAACATCTTATTAGAAATACGGTTAGCATCTTGCACTGTCCCATTAGAGTTATAATGCCGGTCAGCTCGATATTGGGCTTCATTGCGACACAGCTGAAAAATCGCATCGCGCATCTCTCCGTAACCACTGGAGCGGGGGCGACTGGACATCAACTTAAGGAGCTGTTGCTCACAGAACCAAGACAGATAGTTATCGGCATTTTCAAAATAGGACTTCCACTTTTCATCCGCCGGCTCATTACGGCGAAAACGCTTTAGAGTCTGCTCCGTTTGCCGTGCCAATTCCATCACCGAAGGATAAAAAGTCTCAGCATCAGTCAGATGTTTAAGCTCCTTGGCATCATTTTCCACCGCGACCGCAAACTGATAAGCAAAGAGGTTCAAATACAACCGAAACTCCTCAATAGTGCGTTTATTCAGGCTAACAAAGCGCCCTTGAACCAAGGGAACATGCAGCCCACCTGAATAATAAGAGCGGCGACCGGTGATCCCACTGTGAAAATACTCCTGTTCATCAAAACTTTTAGGATTGATCCCAAGTTCATTTGGCAGAGAAAAATACAGATCGACCCGGCAATCTGTGCCGGAGCGGATAAGATGAGTAACTTTGATGGACAGGGCTTCTTCCTGTTTCAATTCAACGCTGGACAAAATGAGGGGATCCTATACAGAACTGGGGCCGCTTCATAAACAATAACGGTCAGGTTTTCATGAAGCTAGGGTCTGTTGACTTTTCATAGTTAAATTTTGTTCGAGATAAAGCGTGTTAATCGCGGTAAGTGGTTTACCGTATAGCATGCTAAGCAAAAAACGCTTTTAGCCGAACCCTTCGGGCAGCGTTTGAGATGTCTTTCTACTGCGATATCGGCTTATCAAGTAGCACAACTACATATCAAAGCCTCTGCCTTGTATAAAAACAACTCAAATTGCTGCAAAAACAAACTGACAAGATCAACAACCCTAGTCAAATATCAGTGTAGATTGTTCCGGCAAAAACAAGTTCCAACTTAGACGTAAAACGACTGATTCACGTTCAAGGGATGATTAAGGCAACCGACATGTTGCCGACTGCCATCCAAGTACAGCTTACAGGGCAAAAATATTGCCGCTAATACGATAGAAAGTGCCACTTCGGCTCAGCTCAACCCGCTCGGCCAAGAAACGTCGTCCCTCTACCCGCAAGTTTTTCGGGAATTGGCAATTCATTGCGTGATCATAACCCGGGGTCACGACCCTCACCCGCAAATGGCTACCGTCCCGAATACAGACTAACTCTATGCCTTGCTCAGAACCGGCGGCAAGTTCCAACGCGGTACTGTCCACCTCGGGCAAAGCCTGCCTTGATGCGCGGAAGGTTTTTACCTCAGGTAACTGGTTATCTTGGGCTGCCGCGATACTGGCCTCACTGACATCCACCACAGCCAGACCGGTATTTCCCACCACAAACAGTTTTTCCGCAAAATACTGCATACTCATACCAGAGTTTGGTGATGCCAATTCAAACAGTTTTTCGCCCGATTTTTTCCACGCCACCAGATTACGGTTTTCTTGAGCAAACACCTGCATACCATCTTGGCTGGTACAGTTGCTCGGTGCCCAATCTACTGGGTATTTACGCACAACAGAGCCATGTACTTTATCCACCATGGCCACATGCCCGCGAGCGGCCGCATAAATACAGGTTTCGGTCTGATAGCCAAATAGAATGCCGCGAATATCGCTCTGCCACAGTTGAGAGCCATCCATCGCATAACGCGCCAGATGCTGACCACCGTGATAGATACTGCTCTCATCCACCCGCACCAGCCACGCACTGCCATTGTTAGTGGATTTATGAAACAGTGGCTCCCCTTCATAGTCATAGACAAACAGGCCACCTTCATTATCAGATACCGCCAGTACCCCATCACACAAATCCATCCAATAGATAGCCGCATTACCGGGGCAGTCATAGGCTAATCGAGCTATTTTACCTGTAATTTCATATACCTGACCCTGATTGGTACCAGCAAACACGTTCGCACCATCCGCCACAATACACTTGGTCCCAGAAGGCAGTTGATATTCCCGCAGTAAGTGATAATCATGATCCAGCACACTCACCCGTCCAGTTTCATCACCAATATAGATGTGCTGCTGATCGACAAAAATACCAAATGCAGTAATCTCAGTATGATATTGGGCAATGACAGGGGCAGATTGTTTTGGCTTAGTGCGGCGACCTGATGTGGCAGCGCTTTGGGTAGGTCGTTGAGCTACCGCGCGAATTGGTCTAGCAGCACGCTGCCCTTGCACCGCATCTTCATAGCCTTTACGCTTTTTGGCATTGGCCTGTTTATTGGCATAAATTTCAGCTTCATTAAGAGTGGAAAATGTTTTAGTGCTACTGCGGCCCGGGTTACCAATACGGCCATATTCAATTGTCACATCACAGTCACTGATCAGAATTTTATAAAACTTGTGGCTGCTGCCATTATCTTCTGACAGTTCCAGATATATTTCTTTACTCATACAAAATAAACCAATAAAAATAAATACAAAAAGATCAAATAATAAATATGTTTTAATTCTTAGTACGCTAAAAATTAAAGCGACTTAATATTTTGATTCTTAAGTATTTATTTAATATCAGCTGTGCATTTAATTACACTTACAATTAAGCAATAACTTAATTAACCGACAATATAAACCGAGTTTTTACGGATTGATACGACAAGCCCAAATATTGTTACCTGGATCAAACCGTACCACGGCGTAACCTTTATCAATATCCATTTCAGACATTTTCAAGGTCAAATCAAACCCACCGCCATTAGCAAAAATTTGTCCGCCACTATCTAATACTTGCTGTAAATGAATAGGTAACTTTTCACTTTCAATATTATTTTTCACCGTTCCCTGAGTAATTTTCATCTTATAACTCATGGTGGCCACTTCCAACTGCAGCAATTTACCTACAAGCTCAATGCTTCCCGCAGGGTTATCACCGACAAAATAGTTATACCGGATAACCACTTTTTTATCTTTACTGAGCACATCGAGAGAAACTTTTCGGGGAACATCTCCAGTCAAAAATGGCTTATAAAAACGGGCTTCACAGCTCAGGTGCAATTCATCTTTAGCCTTAACCAAGCTATTTAAGGCAATAATACCGGCAGCGATTACCACCACCATCATCATAATTGGCCAAAGTTTTACCCGGCGGCCAAACGTCAGTCTCCCGCTAACCACAGACACCTACCTCTTTGAGCCAAACAGGGTTAATAAAATCTAACTCCACCCCTTTTTGAAACAGCTTAATATTGTCAAGTTTAGGCCGTTTATCCGTTTGTTTTAGCAGCATAATATTGGTAAGCATGCCGTCGACAGATACCGAAAGAGAAACCGTATCCCAAGGCACAAACTGACAGGCTTTTAACTGCCTGACAAAATGTTCCATCTGAGGTTTGAGTATTTTTTTCTGATGGTAATCAATAGGGTAATAGGAAAACTCCACCGCATGCCCATTGCCAACCGGCACTTGTTCTGCAAAATAACTGTCAATGCAATAAGGGTGGTCAACTTCAGAGTAAATCCAGAACATCAGCAATAAAATAACACCGGTAAGGAAACTGTATACCAGCACTGACATCGTCTTAAAGGGACTATCACTCAATGGTCTAGAGTGTCGCTTAATCCGAGTATGCAGGATATAGCCCTGATCAGCCACAGTTTCAATGAGCCCCGCATATTCAGTTCCTAAATAACTACGGAGATTGTAAATAATATCGACTAATTCAAGTTCAGCATTGGCGTGACCTGTCAGTTCCCGCAGCAAGAGTGCTTTAGAAACCACTTTTTCCTGATGGTCGACCAAAAGACGCAGGATAGTAAATTCGTCCGCAGTCAGCTCAAACACCTCTCCTGTGGACTGCGTAATCAAAATTTGACGTTCGCTGTTTAACCAACAGCCCCCGAGTTGCATTTGTTGAATTCTCTGAATAGATGATAGATGCCTAGTATAACGGCAGGTAAAAAAAGACTGGGCAATAAACGCCGGAAGCGTGAACAGGTTTGCAAAAATCATCAAGCTGGGGGTCAAATCACCTGAAAATCACAGGCATTAGCCCCCAGCTTGAAATAAATCCTTTTATCTCATCAAGTTAAACAGCAGATAATCTCTTACTGGTCTGATGAGAAGGACTTAAAACAGACTGGCATTCATCCACATATGCGCCAAGATACTGACGATATAGCCCAAAGCAATCGCAGGCGTCCATTTCAGATGCGAGGCAAAGGTATATACCCCTCTGGCCTGCCCCATCAATGCCACACCCGCAGCACTACCGATAGATAACAGACTACCACCGACACCTGCAGTCATGGTCACCAGCAGCCATTGGCCGTGACTCATCACAGGATCCATGGTCAAAATAGCAAACATCACCGGAATATTATCAATCACAGAGGACAACACACCGACAACCACGTTAGCACAAGTGATATTCCAGTGCTCATACATCACGTGTGAAACCACAGCCAGATAGCCCATAAAGCCAAGACCACCAACACACAACATCACCCCGTAGAAGAACAGCATGGTATCCCATTCCACTAAGGCTATGCGGCTGAAAATATTGAATGGTTGACGGGATTGCAGCTCAGCGACCAAGGTATTATTCCCTTGCGCCTGAGCCGTAGCCAACTGTTGATCACGAGCCTTATCAAAGCTGCGGCGCAGGTAGAAACCGAAAAACTGCAGCAGACCCAGACCAAACATCATCCCCAGTACCGGTGGCATACCCAGTACAGAGTGAGCCAATACGGCACAGCAGATAGTCAGCAGGAATAGCACAACGATACGACGCGCACCACGCTTCATAAAGATCTGTTCATTTTCAGCCTGAGGTTTATGGCTGCCAATAAACAAACTCATAATGAATGCCGGCACGGCAAAGTTCAGCAGGGATGGTACAAACAGGTCAAAGAACTGACCAAACTGCACCACACCTTTTTGCCATACCATCAGTGTGGTGATATCACCAAATGGACTGAAGGCACCACCCGCATTAGCCGCAACCACAATATTGATACAGGCCATGGCAATAAATTTGGGGTAACCTTTACCCACTTTCATCACCACGGCACACATCAATAGCGCTGTTGTCAGGTTATCTGCCACAGGCGAAATGAAAAAAGCCATAAAACCGGTCAGCCAGAATACCTGACGTAGAGTCAGTCCCCGGTTAATGATCCAGCCGCGTAACGCATCAAACAGGCCGCGCTCTTCCATGGCATTGATATAGGTCATCGCCACCATCAGGAACAAAAACAGCTCGGCATACTCTAACAGGTTGTGACGAAAAGCCGCTTCAGCCATTTCAGACTGATTAATACCGCTGTAAGTCAGGCCGATCAGACCCCAGATAAGGCCAGCAGCCAGCAGTACCGGCTTAGACTTCTGGATATGCAGCTTTTCTTCGCCAATCACCATCACATAGGCCAGCACAAACAGTGCAAGGGCGATAATACCCGCTGGCATAGCCGTCATATTGACTGGAGTGTGTTCTGCTGCCAAGGCAGTGCCCGGCAGACAGCATAATGAGATTAGTGCAGCGAGAAACGCCAGCATACGTCCAGCCCGAGGGCGGGCGGACGAAAAAACAGCTAAGTTCATAAACTTGTGGGACTCCCCCTTTAAATCAGGGGCGTCACGCTACCACAGTAACCCCGCAACAAACATGACCGGGGACAGGGTGATGAACATCATTAAGTTAAAAATAATTAATAATTACCTTATATTTACGCTATTAAAACAGGTGTGCAGCAACAAGAGTATCAACATGTTACATTGATAAAAAACGCTGAACTCTTATTCCTTATCAAAGCACCGAATCAAGGCACCGATTTTCCACTAAAAACAGTTAGAACCCATACAACAGCGTCATAGTCGTTTCCGTATCAGTACTTTTTTTACCCGCCAACGGTTGATCGTCATACCTGACGGTCACGGCAAACTTCATCCGCAACGCCCCGATAATCCGCGCGGTAATCGCACTTTCAGAACGCGCTAAAATTTTATCGCCGTAATCTGCAGTAAATTTCTGCTTTAAAACCGATCCTTCAGCAATCTGGTATTCCATTGCCAGCACGCTGTGTAACACTAAGCTGTCCTCTGAGTTCACGCCGCTCGTTGCCGCTTCGGCCCCAATCAGCCGCTGATATTGATAACCTGGGCCAATTTCCACATCAATAAAAGCATTATCACTGTGATGCAACCGATGACCATATCCCAATGCTGTGGTCACTGTGTAGTTATAGCCGGTAGAAGGGTCACGGAAATAATTGCCGTTAGCAAACAAATAGCGGCGGGGATCAAAACGATAATTTCCTTGAATACCGGCCTGATAGGTTTGCGTCACCGTACTATCTTCACTGTCACCATCATCATTTTCACTGTATAGGGCTTCAAGCAAGTATTTATTTTCCCACTGCCCTAACTCATGCTTCATATCCAATCGGCCCTTTATCGAAGCACTCTTGCTATTCCCTGTGGTCAGCGTACCGCCCAATTCAGCATCACCACTAAAAATCTTATCGCCTGGTACAAAATCATCAGCAGCTATCGCACCGCCGGATAGCAGCCCTAATCCACTCACGCCCAATAACATCGCCCCAAAAACCGACTGTCCCGGCCCTCTATTCCCGCTTATCCATTGCATCAATATCACCATGTCCTTTGCTATCAATGGCAGCCATTAAAACCAACACAGCACATTAATTCAACAAATTACATCAACATTAGCAACACGGTTCTGTATAGCCTGCAGGACAATAATGATGTGTTGAAACCACTATGCTTTCCTTAAACAGCCTGAATTTAAAGCAATAAAAAACCCGCATCAGCGGGCTTTTTTAATCATATTAAAGGCTGTAACTGTAGGTACCGTTTCAGCCTCAACATTGCATCAGTAGTTGATCTGAGGATCCAGCTCACCGGTCTGATAACGCTTATACATGGCCTGCAGTGACAGAGGCTTGATTTTTGACCCCATCCCCGCGCAGCCAAATGCATCATAACGCTCGGTACAGATCCCCGCCATCGCATCCATAGATGCCTTCAGGAATTTGCGCGGATCAAACTCACTTGGGTGCTCGGCCAGAAACTGGCGAATCGCCCCAGTGGAGGCCAAACGTAGGTCGGTATCGATATTAACCTTGCGCACCCCGTGCTTAATGCCTTCAACGATCTCTTCCAGCGGCACACCATAGGTTTCTGGAATATCACCACCATATTGGTTAATGATTTTCAGCCACTCCTGCGGCACAGAAGAGCTGCCATGCATCACTAAGTGGGTATTAGGAATACGGGCATGGATTTCTTTAATGCGGTCAATACGCAGCACATCGCCGGTAGGCTTGCGGCTGAACTTGTAAGCACCATGGCTGGTACCGATAGCAATCGCTAATGCATCCACATGGGTATCCGCCACAAAGCGGGCCGCTTCTTCTGGGCTGGTCAGCATCTGATCATGGCTCAGTGTACCTTCAGCACCAATACCATCTTCTTCACCGGCCTTACCGGTTTCAAGGCTGCCCAAGCAGCCGATTTCACCTTCAACGGATACCCCACAAGCATGGGCAAACGCAACTGTCTTACGGGTAACATCAACGTTGTAATCATAAGAAGCCGGCGTTTTACCGTCTGCCATCAGCGAGCCATCCATCATCACTGAACTCATGCCCAGCTGGATTGAACGCTGGCACACATCAGGGTGAGTCCCGTGATCTTGGTGAATACAGACAGGGATATCTGGATACTGCTCCAGCGCCGCTGTCATCAAATACTTCAAAAACTGTGGACGGGCGTACTTACGGGCACCGGCTGATGCCTGTACGATAACCGGGCTGTCAGTCGCTTCAGCGGCCTGCATAATGGCACGCATCTGCTCTAAGTTATTGACGTTAAATGCCGGTACACCATAGCCATGCTCTGCGGCATGATCCAACAGTTGTCGTAGGGAAATTAAGGCCATTTTCTGCTCCAAATAAGTGAGGTGATAGGTTTATCACCATTTTAAATTCATCAATCCATCAATAGGCCGGCTCAATGGCCGGCCCTTATTATTGTTTCAAGTAGCAGGGGTTATTCACCGCGGGCCTGTAACATGGCTACCGCAGGCAGCTCCTTACCTTCCAGGAACTCTAAGAATGCTCCGCCGCCAGTAGAGATATAAGAAATTTTCTCTGCAATATCATACTTATCTACAGCGGCTAGCGTATCACCACCGCCGGCAATAGAAAATGCATTGGCATCTGCAATCGCTTGGGCAATGCGCTTGGTGCCATCACCAAATTGATCAAATTCAAATACCCCAACCGGGCCATTCCAGACGATGGTGCCTGCTTTGGCAATGATCTCTGCCAGCACATTGGCGCTGTCCGGGCCAATATCAAAAATCATATCATCGGCAGCAACGTCAGCCACAGGCTTAAGTGTGGCAACGGCATCAGCACTAAATTCCTTACCAACAACAACATCAGTGGGTACCGGGATATCCGCACCACGACGCTGGGCATTGTCTACCAGACGCTTAGCTTCATCGATAAGGTCAGCTTCATAAAGGGATTTACCCACCTGATGACCGGCCGCAGCAATAAAGGTGTTAGCAATACCGCCACCCACAACCAACTGATCCACAATACCAGACAAGCTTTCCAGTACCGTCAGTTTGGTCGATACCTTAGAGCCACCAACAATAGCAACCAGCGGACGGGCGGGATTATCCATAGCTTTGCCCAGTGCGTCCAGCTCTGCTGCCAACAAAGGGCCGGCACAGGCCACGGGCGCAAACATCCCCACACCATGGGTAGATGCTTGGGCGCGGTGAGCGGTACCAAAAGCATCCATCACATAGACATCACACAGCGCCGCCATTTTCTTAGCTAGTGCTTCATCATTTTTCTTCTCGCCTTTGTTGAAGCGAACGTTTTCAAACACCACCACTTCACCGGGAGCAACCTCAACCCCATCAAGATAATCTGTCGCCAGACGAACAGGGCAGTCCAATGCCTGAGCCAGATAATTCACCACAGGTTGCAAAGAAAATTCAGCATTAAATTCGCCTTCAGTTGGTCGTCCCAAGTGGGACATCACCATCACTGCCGCGCCTTTCTCCAACGCCAAACGGATAGTGGGTAATGAAGCACGCAGACGTGCATCACTAGTCACCACACCGTCTTTTACCGGTACATTAAGATCTTCACGGATAAGTACGCGCTTACCTTGCAGATCCAGATCAGACATTTTGATAATTGCCATAACAGCTACTTCCTTAAATGGTAAATACAAAATTAACTTAAAGAGCCGCCGCGGCAGCTCTGAAAAAATTGTTTTATTCTCCGGCCTGGCTCATAGCCAGTGCGGTATCCAACATCCGGTTGGCAAAGCCCCATTCGTTATCGCACCAGAGCAGCAGCTTAGCCAAATGGCCATCACTGACCCGGGTCTGGGTCGCATCAACAGTGCAAGAGTGGGGATCATGGTTGAAATCACAAGACACCAAAGGCGCCTGTGTGTAGGCCACTATGCCGGCATAGCGGCCGCTGGCCTGGGCTTTTAATTCACGGTTTACCGTGTCGATATCGACTCTTGCATCCAAGGTGACAGACAAATCAATCGCGGTGACATTCACTGTCGGTACCCGCACCGAAATGGCTTCAAATTTATTGCGCATATGGGGCAAAATGCGCTCAATACCCCGTGCCAGCTTGGTATCCACAGGAATAATTGACTGCCCTGCTGCCCGGGTACGGCGCAAGTCATCGTGAAAAGCATCAATCACCGGCTGATCGTTCATGGCCGCATGTATGGTGGTAATGGCGCCGCTTTTCACCCCAAAAGCTCTGTCGAGCACATCAATAACGGGCACAAGGCAATTGGTGGTACAGGAAGCATTGGAAACAAGGGTATGGTGAGCAAGAAGGGATGAATGGTTAACGCCATAAACAATGGTGGCATCGACATCAGCAGAAGCGGGGTGGCTGATAAGCACTTTGCGCGCACCCGCGGTTAAATGTGCACTGCACTGGGCTCTGTCGGTTAATATCCCGGTACATTCCAGCACAATATCCACCCGGTATTTATCCCAGGGAAGCGCTGAAGCATCGGCTTCATGCAGCAAGGCGATACTGTCTTGCCCTACCTGCAGCCCCCCCTGAGTCAGGCTGACCGGCAAGTGAAAACGCCCATGAGTGGTGTCGTAGCGAGTTAAGTGGGCTATGGCATCTGGGCTGGCCAGTTCATTGATGGCAACAATCTGAATTTGGTGTCGGCGCTGCGACTCATATAACGCCCTGAGTACCGCCCGGCCTATACGACCGTAACCATTAATTGCAACCCGAATCATCTTGCTGTTATGCCCCCTTCCTGTGAACACAGCCCCCGTATCTGGTTATTCACAGGGTATTAATGCAACAACGGCTTACCCCGACAAGTCAGGGTAAGCCGCCTGATGTTATCCGTGCGCTATTTCAACACAGATTAGCATTTGCATCATCAACTACTTAGTTGAATTGTTAACTCAAGCCAAAACGCTCTTTGTTGCATCAACGACATGGTTAACGGTAAAGCCAAACATTTCAAACAGCTGACCGGCTGGCGCAGATTCACCAAAGCTGGTCATACCGATAATACGGCCGTTCAGTCCCACATACTTGTACCAATAATCAGCAATACCGGCTTCCACGGCTACCCGGGCAGTCACGGCTACTGGCAATACCGCTTCTTTATAAGCTGCATCTTGCAGATCAAAGCGATCGGTTGATGGCATAGACACTACCCGCACCCGACGACCAGCCGCAGTCAGTTCAGCCTGAGCTTTTACTGCCAGTTCAACTTCTGAGCCAGTGGCGATAATGATGGCTTCTGGGGTACCGTCACAATCCACCAGGATATAACCACCTTTCTCTACTGCAGCCAACTGCTCAGCACTGCGTGGCATCTGAGTCAGATTCTGACGGGAGAAGATCAGCGCTGTCGGACCATCTTTACGCTCAATGGCAAACTTCCAAGCGATAGCAGACTCAACCTGATCACATGGACGCCACGTGCTCATATTCGGTGTCAGACGCAGCGATGCAATCTGCTCGACTGGCTGGTGAGTCGGACCATCTTCACCCAGACCGATAGAGTCATGGGTATAGACTTGGATATTCTGCACCTTCATCAATGCCGCCATACGCATCGCATTGCGGGCATATTCCATAAACATCAGGAAGGTTGCACCATAAGGTACAAAACCACCGTGCAGAGCGATACCATTAATGATGGCAGTCATACCAAATTCACGTACACCATAGTGCAGGTAGTTTCCTGACGCATCTTCCGGCGTAATAGACTTAGAATCAGCATACATAGTCAGGTTAGATGGCGCCAAATCCGCACTACCACCTAAAAACTCTGGCAGCAGTTTACCAAATGCACCCAGTGCATTTTGCGATGCCTTACGTGACGCGATATTCGCAGGGTTTGCCTGCAAATCTTCGATGTAAGCTTGTGCTTTTACAGCAAAGTCAGCTGGCAGCTCACCGCTCAGACGGCGTTTTAACTCAGCGGCCAACTCAGGGTATGCTGCCGCGTAAGCCGCAAATTTGCTGTCCCAAGCAGTTTCAGCCTGCTGGCCTGCAGCTTTGGCATCCCATTGCGCATAAATATCAGCAGGGATATCAAATGGCCCTTGACTCCAACCAAGGAACTCACGAGCTGCAGCAATTTCCGCATCACCCAGTGGCGCACCATGGCAGTCATGACTGCCAGATTTGTTTGGTGAGCCAAAACCGATAATAGTCTTGGTACAGATCAATGTTGGCTTATTGGTTTCCGCCTTCGCGGCAATAATGGCAGCATTGATTGCATCCGCGTCATGACCGTCAACATCACGGATCACATGCCAGCCATACGCCTCAAAGCGGCCTGGAGTATCATCGCTGAACCAACCTTCAACATGACCGTCAATAGAGATGCCATTGTCATCCCAAAACGCGATCAGTTTGCCCAGCCCCAAGGTACCCGCCAAAGAGCAGGCCTCATGGGAAACCCCTTCCATCAAACAACCGTCGCCCATAAAGACATAAGTATGGTGATCCACCACATTATGACCGTCACGGTTAAATTGAGCGCCCAGCACTTTTTCTGCCAGCGCCATACCAACACCATTGGTGATGCCCTGACCCAGTGGGCCAGTTGTGGTTTCGACACCTGGGGCATAACCGTATTCTGGGTGGCCTGGGGTTTTGGAGTGCAGCTGACGGAAGTTTTTCAAATCGTCAATGGACAGGTCATAACCTGTCAGGTGCAGCAGGGAGTAAATCAGCATTGAGCCATGGCCATTTGACAGGATAAACCGGTCACGGTCGGCCCATTGTGGGTTAACTGGGTTATGTTTCAGATGATCACGCCAAAGAACTTCGGCAATATCCGCCATACCCATAGGTGCGCCAGGGTGTCCTGAGTTGGCTTTTTGAACGGCATCCATACTTAACACACGGATAGCGTTAGCGAGTACTTTACGGGAAGACATGCTCTCTCCTGCTTATTGTTGAAACACCATTTCATTTTGTCCGGCCGTGCGTCCTGTTCGCCGCCACAACAATACCTGCAAAATGAGATGGTGCTCCATAGATGTCCCTGCTGGGACTGTCCTGATGTGGTCGCGTATTTTCTCCCATGTATACAGCCAGACGCAAATTAAATTGCGTCGCATTAACCCTTTGCCCGTCCAAGTGTGAATTTTTTCTGCCAACAAATATTGCCAGCCGTATTTCCACTGTTACGGATTAACACACCCAGCTCACTCACCTAAAATCCAGTTAAGGCATTAATAAATAAGGAATAAACAAATTAGCTTTCACAGTGAAAATTCCCGGTAGGTCACAATCTCAGGGAAAATTAATATTCGGGGGATGATTACCGGCAGGAATTAAACTAGAATAGCCGTCTAGATGGAGATGCATCTACACGTTTATAGGTAGATGTCCACACAGATTTTTACATTCAAAACGAGATTTTTCCCGATATGGCAAAGCACTTGTTTACCTCTGAGTCTGTCTCAGAAGGACATCCAGATAAAATCGCTGACCAAATTTCTGATGCAGTATTGGACGCGATTCTGGCTCAAGACCCTAAGGCCCGCGTAGCCTGTGAAACCTATGTAAAGACCGGTATGGTGATGGTTGGTGGCGAAGTAACCACCACTGCATGGGTTGATATTGAAGAACTGACCCGTAAAACCATTCGCGAAATTGGTTATATCCATTCCGATATGGGCTTTGATGCCAACTCATGCGCCGTACTGAGCGCTATTGGCAAGCAATCTCCAGACATCAACCAAGGTGTTGACCGTGCTGACCCTAAAGAACAGGGTGCCGGTGACCAAGGTCTGATGTTCGGTTACGCCAGCAACGAAACTGACGTGCTGATGCCAGCACCTATCACCTATGCTCACGCACTGGTGAAGCGTCAATCTGAAGTACGTAAAGAAGGCATCCTGCCTTGGCTGCGTCCAGATGCAAAATCCCAGGTAACTTTCGCCTATGAAGATGGCAAAGTCACTGGCATTGATGCTGTGGTACTGTCTACTCAGCACAGTGAAGAAATCAGCCAAAAAGATCTGGTTGAAGGCGTGATGGAAACCATCATCAAACCTGTTCTGCCTTCTCAGTGGCTGAATAAAGAAACTAAATTCTTTATCAACCCAACTGGCCGTTTCGTTATCGGCGGTCCTATGGGTGACTGTGGTCTGACTGGCCGTAAGATCATCGTAGATACTTACGGTGGTATGGCACGTCACGGTGGTGGTGCTTTCTCTGGTAAAGACCCATCAAAAGTTGACCGTAGTGCGGCTTACGCTGCCCGTTATGTAGCGAAGAACATCGTTGCTGCTGGTCTGGCTGAGCGTTGTGAAATCCAAGTGTCTTACGCTATTGGTGTGGCTGAGCCAACCTCTATCAGTGTTGAAACCTTCGGCACTGCTAAAGTTGCTGAAGCTCTGCTGGTTGATCTGGTTCGTCGTCACTTCGACCTGCGTCCATACGGCCTGCGTGAAATGCTGGATCTGGCTCGCCCAATCTATCAGGCTACCGCCGCTTACGGTCACTTCGGTCGTGATGAGTTCCCATGGGAACGCACTGACAAAGCTGAAGCACTGCGCGCTGACGCCGGTCTGTAATGCATTAATTGCGGTCATATCGACCGCATTAATAAAAAAGCCGCCTTTAAGGCGGTTTTTTTATTGCTCAGGTCACTGACAGATTGACTTGGGAACATATCAGATATTATCTATCAACAAATTAATCTGTTAGACATCTTTATCCGCCTATTTAAGTCGCAGTAACCAGCCATCATAGACACGCTTTTCTCGCTATTTTTACCCAAGCTTGCGTCACCCACGCTCAATCTCACACCATCAAAACTGCAGCGCTTAAAACGCCCCCCAGAGCCATATTTAAAAAGCACAATGATCAAAATGAGCGCTCTGCATACACAATAACGCGATTCGCTCCAGATCCAAGACACTGACCGCAAGCTGCTGGCACTCACTCAACGTTGGCGTCGATGTCAGCCATGCCATACTGGCGGCATAATCATTAATGCGGCCACAATCTAGCAATTCATCACCACATTTAAGCCAATATCGAGGCTTTTGTGGCATCGCCTCATCAGTACTCGCGGCATGACTCACCACCACCTGCATTGTCTGGTAAGACAGCCCGGCAAGACTGAGCACACTGGCGGCTAAACGGAGATTATCCCAGGCAGATAGTTGCAGTGATTGATAAGGCGCCAGCAACTCACTGGCAGAACTTGGTTTCATTAGCCATTCCTGTTTAACATATAAGTTCGTGCATCTTCTGCAGGCATGGCCTTGGCATAACGCCACCCCTGCACCACATCAACGCCAGCACCCCGGACAAACTGCTCCTCAGTTTCTGTTTCCACCCCTTCGGCCACCAAAGCCAAACCTTGGCTAAGACACAAACTACATATTTGCCGATACAGTAACCCACCTTTATCCTCACTGATGCGGGTTAAAATGCTGCGATCTAATTTAACCCCATCAAGATGAATTTTGGTCAGTAACCCTAAACTGGAATAACCGGTGCCGAAATCATCCAGTAAAAAACGAAAACCAAGCGCACGCAACCGGTCAATATTGGCGTTAACTTTGGCCACATCACCAATAAAGGCAGTTTCCAAAATCTCAATTTCCACCTGTTTCGCCATTGCCCCCAGTTGGCTTTCCAACCAGGGTAATACTTGTTCTCCCAGTAAACTGTGAGGATCTAGGTTGATGGATACCGTGGGATAAAACTGCTGCTTTTGCCACTGTTGTAGCGCCCCAGCAACAGTTTCAATCACAAACCGATCCAAAATAAAGGCATAACCGGCTTGTTGAAACGTATCGATAAAAAATGGCCCACTCATACGGCCATCGGGTTCTTTTAGCCGCAATAACGCTTCAAATCCCACCACATGACCATTATCCAGTGCCAGTTTTGGCTGATAATGTACCTGCAATTCACCCGCCAATACCCGCTCGATAATTTTACTGCTGTCATCAGCCTGCTGTAATGACACCGACTGCGCGGCAAAATAGCCCGCTTCTGACTGACGAGCCATATCCGCTTTTAAACCCAGCCTGGTGGCCAAATAATCGGCACCTTGTCCCCAGTCATCCTGCCAATTGGCATAACGGATAAATGGCGCATACACCAACACGCCTAATAAAATTAGACCGGCTTGGAATGCAACAACCCCGATGCTTTGGCTACTGATCCAGGCATTCAGTAAGGGGGGCGTCACCCAAGGAAAAGCCTGCCCATTAAACTGCAACCAGCCAAATGACAACGCGGCATACACCAACAGCATATTCAGACAAGGTAACAACAGAAACGGCAACAATAATCTGGGGTTAAAGGCCACAGGTAAGCCATATAATAATGGCTCATTGATATTAAAAATTGAAAATGGCAGTGATACCCGGGCAACTCGAAGCCCATGTCCCCGTCCCCGCCAGAAAATCGCCAGCAGCAGTGACAGGGTTGCACCACTGCCACCGATACCGGCAAACAGATCGACTAGATTGCGGTTATTCAGCCCGGTTGCAACCTGAGGCATCTGTTCTATCACTTTAGGAAATAGCATATACACACTGTCGCCATGGATCCCGACACTCCACAGCAGCCCTCGTAGCAAACCCATACAGAGCAACTGACCGGCCGCACCAAGGTGAGACAAAAACAAGCGAAATAACGCTTCTCCGGCATCCGCCACCCAAGCACATAGAATGGTGACAGCCATTAATAAGATAAAGCCCACAACCGTTGGCAGCAACAAATCCAAATGCTCAGCCAGATAGGCATTCAGACCATGGTTTCCCGGCAACTTTAGCCACTTAGCCGCCTGAAGCCAATGCAATATATAAGCAGCCGCAACGGGTAACAGTATCGCTTTAGGATCGTTAATCACTTCCCGGGCATAATCGGCAAAACTACTGTCAGGATGAATATGGGCATGGATAGCCAATAACACCATCAGCGACAGTGTCACAACAGTCAGCCCGGAAAGACTCAGATATTTACCAAAATGGATGGACAAGGACACCATCGCTAGCAGAGGAAACAACATGGACAATGTCAGACTAAAACTGTCCAATTCCTGGGCAAAAGTACTCCCCTGCAATGCCGGGAAACACTGCTGCAATAAAACCTGCAGCAGTGCAACACTGGAGCTAATTAAAATAAACGGCAGCAGGGCGACAAACGATTCTCTGGCAGCCAGAAAAAAGCGGTTGCCACTGAGTTGCACATAAGCTCGCATGATGATGGTCTGGGAGAGAAAAATAATATCATACGCCCGAGAAACCAAAATAAAAACAACCAACAAGCCTTAGCTATAGCGTTTTACCCTCCCACACTGGGATTACATTCGATACTGCAGCAAATAATAACCCCTATCTTCATAATCCATAAAATCAATCACTTGCATATCACCGTGGCGGGTATGAGCAATAAAAGACCCTTCATTCGCCTCAGCGATCAACGTCAGCATACTCTGATACCGGCCCCGTAACTGGCTAGCCAACCACTGCTGCAATGCTCGACATATTCCCTGCCGCCGATACTGTTCATTGACCCACACAGGACCATATTGACAACTATTATCGCTACGGATCCCAGCTTGATGGCTATGCTGTAGTGCTCTGCGATAAAGTGGCCACTGCTGGAAAAATTGCCATGGCCCAGTGACGGCATAACCAATAATTGCCAAAGGGGTTGTACACCTGGTATCACGCGCTACCGCAATCAGTCCCTGACGTATCAATTGCTCGAAATCTTGGCGAGACAACGCCGCCCCTTCTAACATTTCGCTGCCAGACGACAATTCATCATTAAGGTAAGTTTTCTCAAGGGCAACAAGCGCCGCAATATCATGCGTTTGCGCAGCTGAAATTTCTATCACACAGTGTATCCGCTGAATTAAAGCAGCAATTATAACAAGCTTGTTACCGCTATTTGCGAAAATCAGCCCCCCCACCCACACTTAGTGAAACCTTTCAGCCATGTAGGGATTCACTATGCTGCCAGATACTATCAATACCGGGATCAGCGTACTGGAATACACCCATATTCAGTTAGATCTGGTTCGCTGGGTCAATCAGTGCGCCCTGCTGAAACGTTATTTCCACGCCCGTGATGTGCTGGTGATACAAACCACATCACAAGGGAATGAAATCATAGTAACGCCCCCTGATGGATCATCGCAGTGCTACACAGCCGGTACATTGCTAGCAGCAAACAATCCCATCATGCGCCAGATACAACAGCAATTTCCACATGCAAATCCAGTTCGTTATGCAGCACCGCAGTTAACTCAAGAAACGGACGTGACACCTAATCAAGAAGCAATACCGTTAATTGTTCGGCCACTGATTTGGCCTGATGGTGAACATTTTGGTTTTCTCTGCGTACTACAACCGGAAATCAATGACGATACCGGAATGACAGCGGAGATGATTGAACCTTTCCAGCTACTTTTGCAACAGGACTTATCTCTACTGTGCCAAAGCCACCGCATTGAGGCGCTATCAATGCGAGAAGCCAAAACCGGCATGCTCAATCACTATGGTTTTATTATGATGGCACCACGCCAATTAAGTTTGGGGCGGCGTTTTGGGGCTAATGCCGGTGTGATGATGTTTGAATTACTGCCCAGTGATAATATCAGTGACCGTCATCATGCACTACTGGGAAACCTACTACAAAGTGCAGTTCGGGCTGCCGATATCGTAGCGCACGACTCGCCCCAACAATTTATCGTATTAGCCTTTGTCTATGCCGAGTCTGATCTCAACATTATGCTCAGCCGAATTAAACGTCAGCTCGATGCGCTGGAAGAAGGCTTAGCACTCAACTGTGCCAGCCATTATTTTCAACCAGGTAGCCAGACCCGCCTCACTGACGTCATGGCTGAAGTGAAACAACAACTCTCCAGCCATCCCTTGCGGCATAAACCTATAGCAACACTGGCAAAACAGGGTTAACCAGCTAGCAAAATGTGCATCAAAAATGTGGTAACAGAGTGATTAATTATAGAAAAATCCGCTTTTGCTTTATCAGCAAACTTGTCACACTATGCCATCGAAGTATTTTTGGAACCCAGACATGATTAAAAAAACCTTACTGGTCGGCACTATGCTGGCTGCGCTGGCCGGTTGTCAAAGTGCTCAACAATCTCCCTCTGCGCCACTGCAATTGGTTGGTAACTGGAAAATTGAGTCCGTAATGGGACAACCAACCGTTGATTACAGTCCTGCTGAACTGAACTTTGCCGCCGATGGTAAATTATCAGGCAACAATAGCTGTAATAACTTCTTCGGCCAATACAGTTTACAAGGTGACAAACTTACCCTAAATCCAGGTGGCACAACAATGAAAGCCTGCGTTGACGCTCTGATGGCTCAAGAGCAAATGGTCAACCAGGCAATGCCTATGGTGCAAACAGCGCAAATGAATCAAGGTATTCTGGAGCTGAAAGGGGAAAATGGTAAAGTGCTGCTGACGCTGACCAAACTTTAACGCTTATTTCAGTAATAAAAAAACCGCCCTCAGGCGGTTTTTTATTATGTTATCCTATATTATCTTACCCAGCAGCGCTGTTTTCTGCCGCTTCATTCTGCTCAGCAATCAATACACTCTGCTCCATATCTGCATTGTAGTGCTCTTCATCCAGTTCATTTTCTGATTTAGCAATCACGGTTGTTGCCACTAAATCACCAGACACATTCACCACGGTGCGAGCCATATCCAAGATACGGTCAATACCAGCAATCAAGGCGACCCCTTCCAATGGCAATCCGACCGTCGTCAGCACCAGAGTCAACATGACCAAACCCGCCCCCGGCACACCAGCTGTACCAATAGAAGCCAAAGTCGCGGTTAAAATAATGGTCAGGTAATCTACCCAAGTTAAATCAATCCCAAATGCCTGAGCCACAAATAAGGCAGTCACCCCTTGGTATAAGGCCGTACCATCCATATTAATCGTGGTGCCTAAGGGCAGTACGAAACTGGAAATCTTCTTGTTAACGCCCAGATACTCACTGGCACACTTCATACTGGCAGGCAAAGAACCTGCTGAGCTTGAGGTGGTAAATGCCACAGCCATTGCATTGCTGATCCCCTTAAAAAACTGCAGCGGACACAGTCCAGCAAACACCTTCAGAATCAAGCTGTAAAAACCCACCACATGCAGGATACAACCGATATAGACAGCAATGATCACTTTAATTAACGGCATCAACATTTCAATGCCATATTCACCAGCCACCCAAGCCATCAGACCAAAAACCCCATATGGTGCACCTTTCATCACCATATCCGTCAGCTTGTACATGGCCTCAGCCAAACTCTCAAACAGTCGTACCGCAGGCTTACCATGGTCGCCAATCAACACCAAAGCAATGCCCAGCGCCACTGCAAATACAATTACTTGCAGGATTTGGCCATTCGCCAATGCGGCCACAGGGTTTGTAGGGACAATATTGATTAATGTATCCATTACCGATGGCGCTTGTTGCACCTTGGCAACGGCGTGTTCAGCCGTAATGTGCACCCCGGCACCTGGCTTCATAATGTAGCCAACCAGCAACCCCACTGAAATCGCAATGGAGGTCGTGCCCAGATAGAAGCCAAATGATTTAAAGCCGATACGCCCCATTCTGGCGGTATCCTGCATTGAGGTTACCCCAACAATCAAAGAGCAGAAGACCAGCGGCACAATCAACATTTTGATGGTATTAACGAACAAAGTGCCAATAGGTTTTAAATAAGTAGCCTGATCGCCCAATGCCAGTCCGGCACCTATCCCCAGTACCATACCGACAAGAATCTGCAGCCAAAGCGGAATTGACATCCAAAGTTTCCAGAGTCGGCCAAGTGGTGCCAACATCCGGGAGAGGAAGGAGGTTTTCTTCATCATTTTACCCTGATTTCATTTATTGAAAGGAGGTTCACCCCATCCTTGGTGAGTACCACATCGCAGACCGAACTGTGCCGGCTTATCTCAACCGCAGCATAATCTGCGGGTGCGACAGTCTAGCATAATGCTTTATCTGCACCGTCTGATTCGGATCACAGAGGCTATGAATCCAGATATGCCAATAGAATATTGAAATTATTGCCTGTTTTTTTGATGATTCATTAAAATTAATGCGACATGAAAGGTCGTTTTATCACCTTTTGCGCCATATCCAACCCTATTTCTCTATTTGACTACCAGTGCGACAGATCAAACCAGATAAGTCCAGACTGAATTTTAAAGCTTCACTCCCATAAAAAAGCCCAGCAACACGGCCAGGCTTTTCATCATAAATTAGGCGATCAATCGCACACGTTTAGTACCTTAATCGCCAGGCCACCCTGACTGGTCTCCCGGTATTTCGGTAGCATGTCCTTACCTGTCTCATACATGGTGGCAATGACTTTATCCAGACTTACAGTCGGCTCACTGTTACGACGCATCGCCATCCGGGCAGAGTTAACTGCTTTTACCGCCGCAATAGCATTACGTTCAATACAAGGCACCTGCACCTGACCGGCCACTGGATCACAGGTCAGCCCTAGGTTGTGTTCCATACCAATTTCAGCAGCAATACATACCTGAGCAGGACTTGCTCCCATTAGCTCCGCCAAACCAGCCGCCGCCATGGAGCAAGCAACGCCCACTTCGCCCTGACAACCGACTTCAGCACCTGAGATTGAGGCATTGCGCTTATACAACGACCCAATGGCCGCAGCCGCCAGATAAAACTTAGTGCATTCCTTCTGGCCCACACTGTGGATAAATTTATCAAAATACGCCAATACTGCTGGAATAATGCCTGCGGCACCATTGGTTGGCGAAGTGACAACCCGGCCACCTGCGGCATTTTCTTCGCTCACCGCTAAGGCAAACATATTGACCCAATCAATAATGACCATAGGATCTGAAGACAGACGTTCACCGGTCACCAACTGGCGATAAAGCGCTGGCGCACGACGCGGCACTTTCAAAGGACCGGCCAAAATACCTTCGGTATGGCAACCACGCTCAATCCCTTCAAGCATCACTTTCCATACCCGGCCAAAACCTGAGTAAATTTCCTCTTCACTGCGGAAAGCCTTTTCATTTTCCAGCATCAACTTGCTGATGCTCAGACCATGCTCTTTACACTGGGACAGCAATTCTTCGGCATTATGAAATGGATATGCGACAGCCAACTCTGTCTCATCTTCTTTACCAAAATGCTCTTCATCAACAATAAATCCCCCCCCGATGGAGTAGTAGGTTTTACTGTATGCCAACTGTTCACCAATCCAGGCATGGATCTTCATGCCATTTTCATGCAAAGGCAGAGCTTCTGGGTGAAAGACCAAGGCACCCAGAGGAAAATCTACGGTATGGCAATGCAGCCCTACCGGCAGGCGGCCGGTCTGTTCCACTCGCTGAATAAACTCAGGAATTGCTTCAATATCAACGGTTTCAGGGCTATTTCCCCCCAACCCCATAATGATGGCGATATCGGTATGGTGTCCTTTACCCGTCAGCGATAAAGACCCGTATACGTCTACGGTGATTCGGGTGATATCCCGCAGTGTTCCTTGGCTGCGCAGATCATCAATAAATTCTTTGGCAGCTTTCATCGGTCCCACAGTATGGGAGCTGGAAGGGCCGACGCCAATCTTAAAAATATCAAATGCACTAAACATAAATGTCATCCCGAAAAATAATAAAGGATCGGATTAAACAACCCGATCCTTAGGAACTGTTAAATCTGGTAAATCACTTGCTCTAATACTTACAGCATGCCGTACAAAATTGCTGTCATGGATGCCAGACCGGCGATGATGACAAAGATATTGCTAATACGGCCGCGATACGCTTTCAGTGCATCAACTTTATAAACCGCATACATTGGCATCAGATACAGGATGGCGGCAATAATTGGACCACCCAGAGCTTCAATCATGGTCAGCACACTTGGGTCGATAATCGCAACACCCCAGATAGTGATGAACATGAAAGCCAGAATACCTTTATTCAGTTTCTTGTCATCAATCTCTTTACCAGCGGATTCCATCTGCTTAGTAATGATACCGCGCATCCCTTCACTGGCGCCCATGTAATGGCCGAAGAAAGAAGACACAATGGCGATGAAAGCAATAAATGGTGCAAAGTAAGTGATAAAGGCACTGTCATATACGTTTGCCAGGTAAGACAGAATCGGTAAGTTCTGCGCTTTAGCCTCTGCCAGCTGAGCTGGAGACAGTGACAGCACACAAGAGAATACGAACAGCATCACGAAGCCAACCAGCATCATAGAGGTGTTACGTAAAATCACATCAGCCTTACGAGACGCATTTTCACCATGCTCACGCTTCAGGGATACCGCAAACTGGGAGATCGCTGGCGAGTGGTTGAAGGCAAAAATCAGTACTGGAATCGTCAGCCAGATCGTTCCGATAAACTCACCACCAGAAGGTAAGGTCAGCAGGGCATCAATTTTCCAGTGCGGTACCATATACAGCGCCAAGAACGCCAAAATAATCACCAATGGGTAAACCAGCAACTGAGTGACCTTCAGCATCAGGTTCTTACCGGCGACCATCACAGACATCATACCGATAATCAAAATACCAGACAGTAACCAGCGTGGTACTTGTGCAAAATGCAACTGGTTAACTATGAAGCTGTCTACCACATTGGTAATACTGACGCCGTAAATCAGTACGATTGGGTAAATAGCACAGAAATATAACACTGTGATGGCTTTACCAGCACCTTTACCAAAGTGCTCTTCCACCACCTGAGTAATGTCGCTGCCTTCAATACGGGAAGTACAAACGAAACGGGACAGCCCCCGGTGAGCCAGATAAGTCATCGGGCCAATGATCAGTGCCATGACCACCAGCGGCCAGAAGCCACCCATACCGGCGTTAATTGGCAAAAACAAAATACCGGCACCCACAGCGGTACCGAATAGACTTAACATCCAGGTAGTATCCTGGGAAGTCCAGGGCAATTTAGCGTTCTTTGCCGCTTTGCTGTCCTGTAAATTGATAGCTTTATTTTGCATAAAAGTTACCTTAACGCTGTCGCCAGCAATAATTGATTTCGGCGACAAGGATAAGGATTTAGCAAGATGAAAAGTTGATCTATCCCTATATTCGGTAAAGGAATTTAAGAATCAACTGATATTGGGATCGGGATCTATTATTTCGCAGTAAGAAATATCAATCCACAAACACAAACAATCATAATATCACCACTATTGATACATCTTATTCACCAAGGCGTTTTTTTATAAAACTTTCGGATTAAATCAACCTGAGATAAAACGTGATACAGATCGATTAATTTTGTTTTTTGTGACAACAATAAACAAAGGCGAAAATTAACGTGATATTAGTCACGTTATAAGGTGTTAATGAGAGATAGAAATGAAAACAGGATGTAACTAGCTCACTCTCCGACCTAATGAAAAACAAATGTAAAAAAATCCCCATCTTTTCAGAACGGGGATTTTTAATACCGACAAAGCTTATCTTACTGCTGTTTTTCCAGCATCATGTGTGAAATTTGCCCAGCCGTAATCTCATCTTCGGTATACAACAAAGGCCGCAACTTACCATACTCGGAATAGAATTCAGACTGATCGGTAAATTCTGGCCGCCACGGGTTAGTACTCTGAGAGTATGTCAAAATCCCCTCCGCTTTAGGCCCAGTATCAGTAAAGCCCACCACAAACATCCAGCTAGAACCATAACGGATCGGATAGCCTTCGGCCGTAAGACCAGACGCCAATGGCTTGTTGTCCACGACATCTAAGCTGCTTGGGTAAGTATGCTGCGGGATTAAGGTGTCATCACCGGAAAGCCAGGTAGCATAAACATTAAAGCCGCCTTCTTCATGGTGACTGCCAGGCCAAGGCAACTTATGCCCTGAAGCTGTGCCCTCGGGCCTTGAGCGCTCAACAAACTGCACATCCCCCAGTGGCGCATCAGCACTAAATCCGGCTTCCGTTAAGTTGGCATAAGCGCGAGCCAAAGCTACTAGCGCACTGCCATCAGGATTAAGGGTATGAGGCGTTGTCGCCGCATTAGCAGGATCGAACGGCACCACAAACATAGTCTTTTCATCAAACAGGAGGGCAAACTCACGGATCAACGCCCCACCGATACTGTGATTATGCTGCGCACCATTCCACTGTTGTAGTGCGATGCATGCCCCTGTGATATCAATACTCTTGCTATCGCTGATCTGTACCGGCTCACTTCCCTGGGCATGACACTGAGACAATAAGTCAGTCAGTACTAACTCTGGCAGTAATACCCGGTTATTGGTCAGCATGGCTGACAGCTCATCTAAATTGAACTTCTTATCACTGCCTGCGGCATCTTCCATCATCTTCAACCCCAGTCGCGTGCGCAGACTAAGCTGACCGGCTTCTTCACCATACATGGGTGAGTAATAGCTCAGCGGCTGTGCCAAGTTAGTAGACCAGAAAGAATCATTAGAGTTTTGCACAAAGTCACTGCGCTCAAGCTTAGGCACTAAGTTATGGGGAGTGGCACCATCAAAATTAAATAGCGCCGTGTCTCCCGGTAAAATTGTAAAGCCAGCTTGTTCTCGCAGGGCTTTCAACTCAGGAGAGGTACGTAGCAATACAACTGCAGCATCAGATAGCCCAGGCACGGCTGAGTCATCAATATAAAAAGTATTCCCGGCCTTATCAGCATACATGGTGTTATTGAAAATCATGCCGTCATAGTCCACGAAGGTCTGTTTAAATGACGCCAAATCTGTTGCCCGATTCATGGCCAACCAGTGATCCAAGGGATCCATATTGCCCATATTGACGTCCTGTACCATAAAGGCATGGCTATCATCCCAGCCAAATGGTGCCTTTGCTGGCGGAGCTTCCATCATTGGCCCGTTATTGGTCAGGTAAATATCTTTTTCAAATGGCACTATGGTGTTATTACCCATATTCACATTCACCGTTACCCTCTCTTTGGTGATGTGATGTGCTTTGCCATCCACCAGATAACGCATCCTGTCCGTACTGTCCAAAGTCAGCTGGTACACCACAAAATGCTCCGCAGTTGAGAAGGTATGGGTCCAGGCTAATGCTTCATTAAAGCCGATATTTACCAACCCGGGCATACCGACTAACGATCCCCCCATCATATTAATGTGGCCAGGAATTTGAGTATGGGACTGCCAGAAACGTAAATTGCCGGTGTGGGGGAAATGCGGGTTACCCAACACCATACCTCGACCATTTTCGGTTTTATCCCGCCCCAGCCCCCAACCATTCGAGCCAAGCTCACTCTGATTAGGCTCTGGCGTGGTCAATGATGCCATACCCGCCTTTAGTGACTTAGCTAACTGGGCAACAAAATCAGCCTGCTGGGGCACCACTGCCACAGGACGCGGCAGATACTCATCCCCATCTCCAGGATTGGCAAAAAAGATCAGATCGAGGAAATTGGCAGCACCGGGCAATACGGTAATGGAAAAAACATAAGTGAGATAATCGACGTCTGTAATTGGCTGCACCCAAGGCTTACCGGCACAGAATGGATCTGGATTTTCCGCTTTCGCTGCTGTGATATCCGCCAGATATTGATTATAACCGTGAACAAACCCTGAGATCATTGCCCGGGAATTTTCACTCATTAATGGTAATTTCTGCTCTGCAAGTTCCCTGATTTTCAGGGCCTTATAAGCAAAATCAGAGATGATATTAGCATTATCAGCTTGAGCAGGTAGTCCCGTGGTGAAATCCAATGTATGGGGACCAAAATACTGGGAGCGTTGGGAGTTAGCTTTAACAAAGCCATCGGCCAAAATACAAAGATTATCTTGTGCCTGTGCATAGCTGCTACCAAATGCCAGGCTTTCTAAGTTGTTCGCTTTAATATGAGGGACGCCATAGGTGGTACGTCGGATATCAGCCTGTAACAGTCCATCCGGGGCAAATGTGGTTAATTGGTTGACTGGCGTGGGGGGCGTAGAGTCTGAATCACTGCCACAGGCAGCAAGCATAGAGGTTATGGCAATCCCCATTGCCAACTTGAGTTTGTTGAATTCCATTTTTTATTATCTCTTTATTGGTGTAACGTCACTATTCCGACTGCCCGTAATTGCATACCCGTCGTGGGATAGCGAGTATTGAGATAAATAGGCTTTAACCCCTATCTGCCAGTCCGCCATACGCCAAATCTGGGGAGCAATCGGAATAACGTCATGTCGGTTACCCGAACGCAACAGCAAAGCTGTTGATGCAAAATGCAGTGTATTGATTAAAGTTATTAACTTTACTAAAAAAAAACGCATCCATTACACTACAAAAACATTAGAACAACCTTTTACCTACCCGTCCACTATCAAAAAGAAAGAATCCAATATGAACAACACAATCAACCTACTGGTCGGATCACAAAACCCGGTAAAAATTCAGGCTGCAAGAGATGCCATGGCACAATATTTTCCCCACGCTATTTTGATCTGTCATGGTATCAATGCTCCTTCTGGCGTCCCTGCTCAACCACTCACGGAAGAGAAAACCCGTCAGGGGGCCCTTAACCGACTGGATTATTGCTGTGCACAGCAAGCAGCAGATTATTATCTGACGATGGAAGGCGGCGTTGATAATTTTGCCGATGGGCCGGCGACTTTTGCCTATATAGCTTTGGCCGATGCCGATGGTCGACGTAGTGTCGGCCGCAGTGCTAACCTGCCCCTGCCACAGCAAGTATTTGACGATTTGCTCAATGGTGAGGAATTAGGAGCTGTGATGGATAGACTATTTCACACCCATAATATTAAACAGGCCGGTGGTGCCATTGGTCTGCTAACCCGGGGGGAGGCGAGCCGGGCCAGCATTTATACCCAAGCTATTTTATTGGCCATGGCACCACTGCTACATCCGGGATTATACCGGGGAGAATTACCCTCACCGCCGCAGCGCTGACCCATCATCCACACAGCCCCAACAGGAGAGACAAATGGACGCTAACCCAGTCAATCCAGTCAAACCGATAATATTGCCGGGGGGATATCTGTTACGGTGCCTGACAGCAAATGATAATGCGGCGATGGCGGAAGTGATCCGCACGGTATCGAGTGAATTTGGCCTCAGTGCAGCCAAAGGCTATGGTGTGGCAGACCCCAATTTAGATAACCTCAATGCCTGTTACCCATCACCTGATGCCTGTTACTGGGTTATTTGTCTCAATGGACATATTCTGGGTGGCGCGGGAATCGCGCCCTTAGCTGGGGTTGATACCAAGTCAGGCTACTGTGAGTTACAGAAAATGTATTTTTTGCCCACGCTACGCGGCAAAGCAATAGGGAAATTACTCGTTCAGCATGCCCTGACTTTTGCCCGCCAGCGGGGATACCGCTACTGTTATCTGGAAACCACCGCGCCCCTAAAAGGCGCGCTGAAACTCTATTTATCATTAGGGTTTCAACATTTACCCGCTCCCCTGGGTCATACAGGCCATGATGCCTGCGAACTACCAATGTTATTGACGCTAACACCATAATCTGTTCGCACATATCTCAAATCTCATCTGCTACCCACCGCGCAGAAATAGTTATATTGCCATGGTAAAGAGAGACCAGTATCTCCTGCGGCCACGGCAACCATGACACTCAAACCGGACTGGACTTGCAATGTGTCCGTAAATCCCACAAGATCGCTGCGCTTTGATATTAACCGGTACCGCCGACAGTGATAAATGCCCCACTAACTTCCCTTTTCCCGACCCTGCAACAGAGCCTTAATGGCTACCCGCTGTGCTATCTGGATACCGCAGCTACCAGCCAGAAGCCAGAGTCCGTTTTGCAGGCCATGGATCATTATTACCGTAGCAATAATGCCAACGTACACCGAGGAGCTCATCAACTGTCGGCCAGAGCAACAACTGCTTATGAAGCGGTGCGCCATAAGATCGCGAACTTTATTAATGCACCGCGCGCAGAAGAAATTATCTATACCTCAGGTACCACGCATAGCCTAAATCTGCTTGCCCAGGGGCTAAGTGGCATGCTGGCTAATAACGATGTGATTTTGGTCGATAGCGCAGCCCACCACGCTAATATTGTCCCTTGGCAGGAACTGGCCAAACGCACTGGCGCAAAGGTAATGCCGATTGGATTGACACCCCAAGGCAGATTAGATTACACAGAGCTTACACATCTACTGGTCAACCACCCGGTAAAATTGGTTGCTATCAGTCATGTATCCAACGTGCTCGGTACAGTTAATGATATTGCCGTCTTGGCAGCGTTAGTCCATCAACATAACGCGTTGCTTGCGGTGGACGGCGCACAGGCTATTGCCCATCTCTCAGTGGATGTACAGGCGCTAGGTTGTGATTTTTATGCCTTTTCTGGTCATAAAATGTATGGCCCGACCGGTGTTGGGGTGCTTTGGGGACATTACGCTTATTTGGATAAATTACAGCCCCTGATGACAGGCGGCGAAATGATTGAAACAGTTAGCTTCAGTGGCTCCACTTATGGCGCGTTACCCAATCGGCTTGAAGCCGGTACACCGCCGATTGCCGAAGTTATCGGGCTCGGCGCGGCAATCGACTTTATCATGGCCCTGCCCGCCACGGCCAAGTTGCAGGAACAGGAGGTTTTTAACTATCTGCAACAACAGCTGCAAAGCGTACCACAAATTACCCTATATGCTGCCCACCCCGATAATACTGGCGCCGTGGCGTTTAATCTAAAGGGCGAGCATCATCAAGATGTTGGCATATTGCTGGACCAACAGGGCATCGCGATACGTTGTGGGCACCATTGCGCCCAACCGCTGATGAACAGCTTGAATATCACAGGTTGTTGCCGCGCGTCGGTGGGGATTTATACTCGACGCCAAGATATTGATACCTTTATTACTGCCCTGAAAGGGGTCATTGATTTACTCAGTTGATACCACATACCATGACTGCTTTATTGCCACCACCAGCTTTATTTATGTTTGACATGGCACCAATACACAGTGCCCACCAAGCCATTATCACAGCCAATAACTGGCAAGAGAAATACCGCCAAATTATGTTATTGGCCAAACATATTCCCCAGTTAGCGGATGAATGGAAACAGGACAACGCTAAGGTTAATGGCTGTGAAAGCCAAGCTTGGCTGTACCATCATTGTATTGATAACCACCATTACTGGCTGATAGACAGTGATGCCCGTATCGTTAAAGGGCTTGCGGGTCTATTGCTAGCCCAATTGCAAGGCAAAACAGAAGCGGAAATTGCCGGATTTGATACCCAAACATATTTTGCAGCACTGGGCTTAGCCGGGCAGCTAAGCCCCTCTCGAACCGGTGGCTTAACGGCAATGGCCGCCAAAATGCTGACAGGCAATTAACCGACTAACACAAACCCACCCCTGCAGCACTGAGCATAACCCGCAGGGGTGGGTAAAGACCAAACTAGCGTTACACAGCTAAGCAAACTACAGCGCAAAATTTGCGATGGTCCGTTGTATTCCCACCACATCTGTGCCCCGTTTTAATTCTTTTACTAACGGTTGGCTCTGGCCGGAAAGATACAGTTTCAACTCTGCATCTAAATCAAACCGACCGGCAGTTTCCACTTCAAAATAGGTAATGGATTTATAGGGAATCGACTGATAGGTGACTTTTTTCCCAGTCACGCCCTGTTTATCAATCAAAATAAGCCGTTTGTTAGTAAACACAAACATATCCCGGATGAGTTTATATGCTAAGGCTAACTCTTCATCATTTGCTAGGATTGGCTCTAATTCCTGCTGTAGTTCAATTAAATCCACTTCAGAAGCATTGCCCATCAGGGCATCCAATAATCCCATATCTTCTCCTGCCGATATGCTTAGCGATAACGAAGAGACAGTGTATCGCAATAAACTCACTAACTACGCTTTGGTCGATCATATCCGGCAAAAAATACCGCGATTAAAATCGCGGCTATTTAGGGGCAAATTGATTGCCCGAGACGATTAACCTGCGCCACTATAATCACAGGTTAAACCGTCAATTTAGCTCAGTGAGTGAATAAGGCTTACTGCTTGCTATGTCCAACCACCATCATTTCACATGTATGGCAATCAAATACCAGTTTGAGAGTATCCCCTCCCATTTCCAGTACCATAGGCTCAGCTTTTAATTCAGGACGTTGTTTCGGGCACAAATTAAAGCTGTAGCGTAAACAGTGTTTTGTCGTCATCAATGGCACATCTTCCTTAACCCGATTAAGTTCGAATGCCTCTTCTACCTGCATCACACCATGACGCAGATAAAATGCTTTCGCGGCCTGATTCGCAACATTGCCTAGATAGCTAAGATGCTTAGCCGGATAACGAGCATCAGCATGATATTGACCCGGCGCAGGACGCTGATAACCTACCAATCGAGCTGCATTAAGCGCATCAATCGCCTCACGACGTAACCCATTTAATGCCCCAGCAGGAATAAACCATAGCTGCACCGTCGCAATCTCAATATCTGTTGCAACAAAATCAGTACTGCCGAGTTTTGCCAACTGTTTACGTATGCTTGCTTCAGTTTTCTGCCTATCATTAGCTGGCGTTTTATCACAGCTAATTTGCGCTTGAGCACTAAAGCCAAATGTATCCTTAACGGTCAAACACACACCATCATCAGTGTCGGAAAGATGCATAGTCACCGCTAACCGCCGCTTAGCCGACTCCCGCCCCAATAAATCTTCAAATGCCTTATCATGGTTACGGAACAATTCACAGCCCAGTTGTAGATCCTTGGGCATCTGTGCCGGATACAGTCGCAAACCATCAGCGCGGTTAATGCGCATACCACGCAACATATCATCACTTTGCAGCTGTATTGCCCGGCTAGGGGCGAAATAACATAACCCATCACCATTGGCAAACACAGCATCAGATTGAACATCGATAAAATCTCGCCCTACACTCATTACCCGGCCAACAGATTGCCCCAGATATTTCGGTGTACTGAAATTTCCCACATCTCGGTGACGGGTCTGCACAAAATAATCTGTTTTACCTCGGTTAAAACTTTTATCCGGATCAGCACTAAAGCCGGTTTCAACCCGCCCATGGGATGACGCATAAAGCTCTGGTCGACGAGCAATAATGGCATCCAACTCCCGGCGATAATGGGCCGTAACATTTTTGACATAGCTCAGATCTTTGAGTCGACCTTCAATCTTAAATGAGCGCACTCCCGCATCAATTAATGCTTCCAGGTTCTCAGTCTGATTATTGTCTTTCAAAGACAACAGATGTGCATTTTCTGCTACTGACTCCCCATGGCGGGTTTTTAAATTACAAGGCAAGCGACACATCTGGGAGCATTCTCCCCGGTTGGCACTGCGGCGGGTAAAGGCATGACTGATATAACACTGACCACTGTAGCTAACACATAATGCGCCATGAATAAAAAATTCAATCTGCACATTAGTTTGTTGCGCGATTTGTTGGATCTGCTCTAAAGACAATTCCCGCGCCAATACCACCTGGGTAAAACCAACCTGCTGTAAAAAGGCCACTTTCTCCGCATCTCGGTTATCCATCTGAGTACTGGCATGCAGAGCAATGGGGGGGAGATTAAGGGACAAAATTCCCATATCCTGAACAATCAGGGCATCAGCACCAGCTTGATAAATCTGCCATATCAGCGCTTCAGCTTCTGCTAACTCCGCATCAGATAAAATGGTATTCAGAGCCACAAACACTTGAGCATGATATTGATGGGCAAAACAACACAGCCGAGCAATATCTTCAATACTGTTACCAGCGGCAGCTCGAGCGCCGAATGCTGGCCCCCCAATGTAGACCGCATCAGCACCGTGCTTAATGGCTTCGATACCGAAATCTGCATTTTTAGCCGGAGCCAACAGCTCCAACCGATTGGAAAGATGGGAAAGATTTTCTGAAGTAGACACAAAAGCCCCGGACATAATCACGCTCAAAGGTTATCGGTACTGAACCAAACCGTGAATTGTACCATTTTGCGGTGATCGGGTAACAGAAAATGCCAAAGCAGTAATCGCTTCTAAGATGGATTCCTAAACCAAAGTCCTCATGAACATGAATCTCACAACCAAGCAACCCCAGGCAACCCCAAGCCACTGATTGCAAAGCATAACGTAAAAAATAAAAGACCCGCCGGCTCGGATAAAGGCGCGGCGGGCCAAAGGGCATATCTCTTAGTTAACGAAATTTTATCAAGAGCCTATTTAGCGACTAATCGTGTCTTGTTGTGATAGTTCACATTCAGTTGCAATCAGTTATGTCAACCAGTTGATGATAATCCAGATACTGTGGATGACACATTTTCAGCCCCTTTACGGATCTCATCCATCACAGTGGTCACCTCGGCAATTTGCTGTTTACCGTTTTCAGCGGTTTGAGCGACTTCGTTCATCATCGCCGTGGCACCAGTGGTAAGATTGCGGTTTTCTGCCACAACAGTGGCAATTTCATCGGTAGATTGGCTGGTTCTGGCAGCCAATTGACGAACTTCATCTGCTACTACGGCGAACCCGCGGCCTTGATCTCCGGCTCTGGCGGCTTCAATTGCAGCATTCAATGCCAATAAATTAGTCTGCTCTGCAATTGAACTGATCGTTGACACAATTGCCTCAATACTTTTTGACTGTTCGTTAAGCAAATTAATAGATTCTGTTGTTTTATTCACCTGTTCAGCAATAATATTGGATGTTTCCACACTGGAGTGCAGTAGGCCTGCTCCCTGCATCGCAATTTTTGCAGTTTCCTCCGAAGTGGAGTAAGCCACATCCGCCGCCTCACGCACAGCAATATCCTGCATCACTCGGTCAGTAATATCAGAGGCAAACTTAATCACTTTAACTATCTTGCCAGACTCACTCTGAATGGGATTATAGGTTGCCTCCAGCCAAATGATTTGACCTGTGGCTCCGCGACGCTGAAACATCCCACTTTTAGGTTGTCCACTGGCAAGCTCCGCCCAAAAAGTAGGGTTATCAATATAAAACTGCTCATCGCAAAATATTTTATGGTGTTTACCTACAATCTGCTCTTTGGTGTAGCCCACGGTATTAAGAAAATTAACATTGGCATTGAGAATGATGCCCTCTGGGGTAAATTCGATAATGGCTTGGGATCTATCTAACGCGGTAAAAATGGCTGCCTGACTGTCAGAGTGGTGTTTCTGCTCGGTAATATCTGCAGCAATTTTCATTACCTTAGTAACAACACCTTTCACTTTGATGGGGAAATAGGTCGCTTGTAGCCACATTTCATCCCCAGCTTTATTTTTGCGCAAAAATACCCCGGAAAAAGCTTTTCCCTGGGCCAGTTCGCTCCAGAACGTGCGATACTGCGCACTGTTAATGACTTCAGGAGGGCAAAACATTCTATGATGTTTACCTTTTACCTCCTCCAGCGAATAGCCTACAGCGCCAAGAAACAGACTGTTGGCGTCCAAAATAGTGCCATCAGGCATAAATTCAATTGTCGCCACACTCTCTTTAATGGAATGAATGATTGACTCACTCTGCAGTAGGCTTTCATCGACTGACTGTTGATGTTTGGAATTGAAATTAAACATGCACTGACCCTGTTTTGATTTGCCAACAGGTGAACTCCCTGCCAGCTACAACACGCCGCATGTAACTGCTGACGCTGTCTTTATCCTGTAAATCTAGGATAGCAGGGATTTTTCAGTGCACAGGGGAATTAAGATATTTTCAACCGGCAATCAAACTTTCGCTGTAGTTATTTAAGATGTCGTCCGCCATCCAGCGGCATCACCCGGCCGGTGATATAACGGCTCTCCATTAGCAACTGCACCATGGCGAATAACTCGTCAAACGATCCTTCTTTAGGTAATAGCGCCTTTTGCAGAGCTTTTTGTCGATAAGCTTCTGTATCACCATCATTAAAACGCAATAACGCCGGCGCAATACTGTTCACTTTCACACTGGGTGCCAACTGCGCGGCAAAAGACAAGGTCAAATTATCCAGCGCAGCTTTACTGGCAGCGTAAGCAATATGTTTTTGACTGCCTTTGCTGACAATAAAATCACTGATATGAATAATATCAGCGCAACCAATTGCTGCAGAATCAGGGACTTCACCACGATAGGTAACACTATTTGGCGCTGAATGAGTAAAGAAATCTGCTCTGGCCATCAATTTTTCCGCTAACGCCATATTAATTTGATAGGGCACATTGACATGGATTTGCATCATCTGCTGCATAATTTCGTGGTGAGAAAGAGCAACATCATCAGGTAACCACTGTGATGCATTATGGATAATAGCCCTGAGCACGGGGACATCTCGTTGTATTACCGCAATAAATTGTTCAACTTGCGACTGACAACAAAAATCCACTGGATAAAGATGTGCCCCCATCGCTAGCAACTGCTCTATTTCAGCCCGTTGGGAACGATAAGTACCGATAACAGCTTGCCCGGTCTCTAGCATGGTACGAGCAAGGAAAAAACCGGCTCTGCGCCCAACCCCAGTAATCAATACTGGGTGAGTTAACTGATTATCCGCTGTCATTTATTCATCCTTGAAATTAGCCAGGCGATTCATGTCAATGCCCCTGAGTCCCCAACTAATCAATATTCAACTTTTGCTTTGAACCCATGTTATTAATACGCGATTGCGTTATTCCTTGTCGTTAGTATTGCATTCACGTCGGCTTTCTAAAGTCAGGGAGACTGAGTCAGCAAACCTGAGGGCATGAGGCTTATCTATGGTTACCCGCGCCAGAGTCACACTGGGATGCTCCATGCAAATATTCAGTACATCAGCGACTAAACGTTCCAGTAACTGAAAGCGGCCTTCTTCAACATGCTGAATCACTTTTTTGGTAATGACTTTGTAATTCAACGCATCCGCCACATCATCAGAAGCAAACGATTTGACCGCCGGATAATGTATTTCCATATTAATGACCACATCCTGCTGCTTACGCTGCTCCTCCGGATTAAAACCAATATATGTTCTCAGCCGTAGATTCGTAACATTAATAATGGCTTGACTAAATAGCATATTTGCTCCCCTGTAACGCTGATGAATACTTATCCCTGTAATGCCAGTCAATCTGCACAGCTTTCAAACCGATCCCTGTGACCGTCTGCTCACGTATTGCTATTAAAGCAACAAGGCTCAGGGAATACTCATGGCAAATGTGACATATAACCACTCTACAGACAACCACTTAGCATCGCCTAATACAAAGCTAAACCAAGTGTTGATTATCGGTGCAGCCGGGGGAATTGGTCAGGCACTTTGCCAACAATATCTGCAATATCCCAATATCAACATTACCACCCTAAGTCACACACCTTTGCCCCAACCGCTCGCCCTTAATCGTCGAATACACAGTATCAAATGTAACTGGCAAGCCTCTGAACTTGCGACTGCTTTGCAGCAATGCCAAACACATGGCTTATTTGATCGCGCCATCATCTGTACTGGCATACTCCAAGGCCAAGATACAATGGCAGAAAAACGATTGGAGCACTTATCCGCCGACAATCTGAACAAGCTTTTTTATGCCAATAGCGTGATACCGGCGCTGTGCCTGCAACAGCTGCCATGGCTTCTTACCCCACGTGCTGCTATTGCCATTTTAACCGCCAGAGTTGGTAGTATTACTGATAACCACCTAGGTGGTTGGTATAGCTATCGAGCCAGTAAAGCGGCTTTAAATATGCTAATAAAAACGGCCGCCATCGAATACGCTCATCACTGGCCTGGGCTCAGAATGCTGGCCTACCATCCTGGCACGGTAGATACCAAATTATCTAAACCGTTTCAGCACAATATTGTCTCGCAGCAATTACGCACAACTGCGCAAACGGCTCAACATCTTTGTCAATTCCTCGCCCCCCTGCACCATAGTCCCTTAACTGACGCTCCTCTCCCTTTTTTAGACTGGCAGGGAGAATCGATACCTTGGT
This sequence comes from Shewanella sp. NFH-SH190041, assembly GCF_024363255.1. Taxonomy (NCBI): domain Bacteria; kingdom Pseudomonadati; phylum Pseudomonadota; class Gammaproteobacteria; order Alteromonadales; family Shewanellaceae; genus Shewanella; species Shewanella sp. NFH-SH190041. The sequence goes on along the minus strand of NZ_AP026070.1, from coordinate 1,100,379 downwards.
AACCTTCAATCCCAGACAAGAAAAAAGCGAATATGACAAGCATCTTCGCTTTTCCTTAACCTTGTGCCCCTTACATCAGCCTTTATGTTCTTAACAATAGGCTGAAATCGTCACTGTACTTGACACTATTTCATGAAGTCAGTGCCTAATTGGATATCTCCTGTTAAGGTATCTAACATGCTATCTCTGGCCTGGGTTTCAAACTCACTCAATGCCCTATAGGGCAGCACTTTTTCAACCCCATTTCGCCCCAGCAACACAGGTTGAGCAAAGAATTGAGCATGCTCACTGCCACCATCGACATAGGCGCATTCAACCACATTAGTCTGCCCCTGCAAGCCACGAACTAAAGACATACAGAATCGGAATGCCGCCTGCCCCATAGACAAGGTAGCTGACCCACCACCGGCTTTTGCTTCAACCACTTCTGTGCCCGCATTTTGGATCCTGTGAGTCAACGCCGCAATTTCATCATCAGTGAAAGTCACGCCGTTAACCTGAGACAGCAGTGGCAAAATTGTCACGCCACTGTGACCGCCGATCACATTGACCTGTACATCCTCTACTTTCAACCCTTTGGCCTGCGCAATAAAGGTTTCTGAGCGGATAACATCCAGAGTCGTGACACCAAATAAACGCTTAGGATCGTAAACACCAGCCTGCTTCAACACTTCAGCTGCAATCGCAACGGTTGTATTCACCGGGTTAGTGATAACACCAATCAGTGCCTTAGGGCAAACTTTGGCAACTTTTTCAATCAAGTTACGAACAATCCCAGCATTAATATTGAACAGATCACTACGATCCATCCCCGGCTTTCTGGCGACACCGGCTGAAATCAGCACAATATCAGCCCCATCCAAAGCAGAGCTTGGGTCTTCCCCGGCAAATCCTTTCACCTCAACGTTAGTCGGAATATGGCTCAAATCCACCGCCACTCCTGGAGTCACGGGCGCGATATCATAGAGCGATAACTGTGAGCCAGCAGGCAATTGGGCTTTCAACAACAATGCCAACGCCTGACCAATACCACCAGCAGCACCTAGAACAGCAACTTTCATCGTTATCTCCGTCTATATTCCATTATTGATATATGTGATATACATCTAATTTCCTGACGCTGACATTACTGCAGCAACACAAAAATTTCAATCAAACACACCAATTTTTCACCAAACACCCTGTATTTTTAATTTTTATTAACACAAAAATTTATCTATATTCTCTAACATCCGGAGAACTAAATGATCAGCTATATTTAGAATGAATTTTTATTCACTGTAACTGCTATCACATTGACACTATTGCTGAAAATATTCACAATAAATCTGTTTATATGAATAACAAAAAGACAGTTATGGCCAGTAGCAAAAACCAAGATGAACTCATCAAAGTATTTAAAGCCCTGCTAAAAGAGGAGCGATTTGGCTCTCAAAGCGAGATCGTCAATGCTCTACAGGCAGAAGGGTTCAGCAATATTAACCAATCAAAAGTTTCCCGCATGCTGAGCAAGTTTGGCGCAGTGCGTACCCGCAATGCCAAACAGGAAATGGTTTATTGCCTGCCCGCCGAGCTAGGCGTTCCCACAGCAAGCAGTCCGGTCAAAAATTTGGTTATTGACGTTGACCATAACCAAACCATGATTGTGGTTAGAACCAGTCCAGGAGCCGCACAATTAATTGCCCGCCTATTAGACTCTATTGGTAAACCGGAAGGCATTTTAGGCACCATTGCCGGTGATGATACAATTTTCATCTGTCCGTCTAATATTGATGATATTGAAGACACATTAGAAACCGTAAAAAATCTGTTTAACTACAATGATTAATTCGCAACAAATAGCAAAACGCCCCAAACTGATAAGCCGTTTGGGGCGTTTTTTATCATCTAAAGAAACATTATTCCGCGTATTTGAGCAGATAATCTAACGATGGTGCAAAAAAGGATGAGCCGGTCATCGCTTTGGTAAAGTGCATCAGATGATCATGGTTTCCTTCCCCATCGCCATGAACCATAGATTGCAGCATTTTTTCAAAATGCTCTGGTGTCCGACAAGTTGCAATAAACATCAACCCCTGTTGCTTAACTGAGCCATAAGGCATGCTCTGACGCAAAATCTCCATTGCGTTCCCCTGCTCATCTTTCAGGTTCACCCGCTTTATATGACTGGTTAATGGCTTATCTTCAGAGGCATATTCAATATTATCCTGCTTAGTACGCCCAATAATATCTTCTTGTTTTTTTACAGCTAGACGCTGCCATTTTGTCAGGTTATGAGCATATTTCTGTACATGAATATAACTGCCACCGGCAAAGGCATTATCCTCATCCCCGACTAAAGCAACCGCCTGACGCTGCAGCCCTTTAGGGTTTTCCGTGCCATCCACAAAGCCGGTTAAATCCCGGCTATCCATAAAGCGGAATCCCCGCTCTTCATCCACCAGCTCAGTTAAATCTTCCAACATGCAGCAAACATCACTAGCTACCAGGTGCAGCACATCTAATCGATCTGCCCGCAGATGGACAAACAGATCGTGCTCCAGTGCAGGTGCATCACGGTTACCGGCTTCCATTGCCGGAAAGGGCTTCAGCTTTGCCGGACGAGACGCCGGATACAGCGTATCCCAGTAATTCGCACCTACGGCAACAAAACCATTAAAGGCACAGTCAGCATACTGATCCGTTAATTCATGAATATAATGAGCAATATTGGCGATACTGGGTCGAAGCTGCTGTTCTACCCCATCATTGGCATTCAACATCAGGTAAACACTGTGCAAATTTCCTTCGGCGCAAATTCCTAGCTGTTCCCGTGACATAACCTGATTTTCCATTTTTGTCTCACCTTTGTGCATTACATTATCTTCAGTAACATTAAGAGGCAACTTTACCGCAATATTGAAACAGACAGCACATTAAGATGAAAAAGTGTGATACATATCCACAGGTTAGCAAAATCAAGTTACAACACGGCATATTCCTGTCAAAAAATCACTAAGGGATGAGCATCGGTGCGTAACATCACTTTCTGCCCTGGCAACAATTGGGTTAATTGGCTACGCACTTCCAACAAGAGTGCATCAATCTCAACTTGATAGTGGCACACGTTCCCAAGAAAGCGCCTTTGCCGGATCACGCCAACGCCCTGCTCAGACGGCTCCAACTTTAGTTGCTGAGGCCGCAGCAAAAGCTCACCACTGTATGCGGCCGGATGGGGTAAGGCACTGGTGCTCACCAAAGGGCCTAGCGGAGTATCAACGTGGAAACTATCCCGCACCTGAACCGGCATATAATTTCCACTCCCCAAGAAGTCTGCGACATATTTTTCTGCAGGTTGCCAATATAAGTTCTCCGCACTGCCCTGCTGCACAATGCGTCCGTCTTTAAACAGCGCCAACTTATCGGCAAATACAAAGGCTTCATCCTTGCTATGGGTCACAAACACCGCCGTAATACCACGACGGATCAGGATCTCACGCAGTTCCTGGATCAGCTCAGTGCGCACCTGAGCATCAATGTTGGAAAAAGGCTCATCTAATAACAAGAGTTTCGGTTGATACGCTAACGCCCGGGCAATCGCAACTCGCTGCTGCTGCCCACCCGATAACTCATGGGGATAACGGTCGGCTAGACCGGTTAATTTCACCAGTGCCAGCATCTCATCCAGTAACCTCTGCCGCTCAGCCTTGCCCACATTCCTCACCCCAAACAGAATGTTCTCCGCCACATCCAGATGTGGAAAAAGCGCATAATCTTGAAAAATCATGCCAATGCCACGCTGTTCACTGGGTAGCCACTGTGTACCGTCATCAACACAGTGCCCAAGGATATCGACTTGTCCGCCACTGATAGACTGCAGCCCAGCAATCACCCGCAATAAAGTCGTTTTGCCACACCCACTGGGGCCTAACAGTGCGAGAATATCGCCACGTTTAACCTCAAGATCTAACCGTTTGAGTACCGAAAAACCTTGATATTCACAGCTTACGCCACTAATCGACAGTGCCATCATGAATGTTCGCTTCGCTCCAGAGAATGGTTGAGATACACCAAAGGCACCAGCCCCAACAGCACAATAACAACTGCCGCAACGGCCCCCAGCTCCAGCTGCTCATCAGAGACAAACTGATATACATAGGTGGCCAGATTTTCATACCCCACCGGCCGCAGTAACAGCGCTGCAGGTAATTCTTTCATCGCCTCAATAAAAACCAACAGCATGCCCGCAAAAATGCCCCGCCACAGCAAAGGTAAATGCACCTGAAAAAATAGCGCTGCCGGTCGCAGCCCCAAGGTTAAAGCCGCCATATCCAATGATGGGGCGATGCGGCGATAACTGCTCTCCACACTGCCGATGGCGATGGCAGAAAAGCGCACACAAAACGCAAAAATCAGCGCCAGAATCGAACCGCTCAACACCAAGCCCGGTCCCCTTACGTCCAACCAATCAGCCAAATCATTAACAGCAAAATCAGTCAGGGTTAAAGGCACTAGCACCCCGATGGCCAGCACGGTTCCTGGAAGGGCATACCCCGTTGCAGCTAACTGCACTGGCAATTGGTCCTCGACTCTGGGGCTAACGCGACGAATAAACAGTAACGCTAATGCCATAACGATACACAAAACACTGACACCAAGCGCGAGCAATAGGCTATTCAACCCATAGTGAAAAAACTGCATCATTTGGGTTTCGCCCCAATATAGCCAGACATAACGCAGCAGCGCCATAAACGGCAATCCAAAGGCGAGTAGCAGCAATAACGCGCAGTAACCACTGGCCAATAATGCCAAATGCCCCTGCAACATATAACGGGGCAATGGGGTCGCAGCGGGTTTCTGAAATAGCTGCTGCCGACGCCTGGCGTAGCGCTCAGAGCCAATCAAGACAAAAATCACCAGCAGCATAATCAAGGACAAACGGGCCGCAGCAGTTAAACTGCCATATTCCAGCCAAGTGTCATACACAGCTGTAGTTAAGGTAGGTACAGCAAAATAACTGACAGTGGCAAAATCGGCAGCCGTCTCCATTGCAACTAATGCCACGCCCACCGCCAATGCGGGTCTTGCCATTGGAAGACTAAAACGCCAAAAACTTTGCCAAGGGCGACACCCCATCACCCGAGTCGCCTGCAACAAATTGAGCGATTGTTCCATAAATGCGGTGCGCCCCAAAAGATAAATATATGGAAACAACACCAGCGCCAGCATAAAAGCAGCCCCACCCAAGGAGCGCACGGAAGGGAAAACGTAATCGTCAGCAGACTGCCAATGGAACATGGCTCGCAGCCATTGTTGCACCGGCCCGGCATAATCGAGCATATCGGTATAAACGTAAGCAACCAGATACCCCGGCATGGCCAGTGGTAACAAGAGCCCCCATTGAAATAGACCTCGCCCGGGAAAGTCACAGCGAGCAACTAGCCAAGCGGCTGGAATGGCCAACAACAACGCCCCAATACACACCAGTAACATCAACAATAGAGTATTAGCAATATAACTGGGCAGCACTGTCGCTAATAGGTGAGCAAAGACATTATCGCGACCAAGCTCGGCCTGTCCCAATAGCGCCTGCCCCAATAACGCAAACGCCGGCAGCAATAATAAAAGTGCCAGCCCAAAGCTAAGTAGCGACCAACGCCGAGGCAATGCGGGGATCACAGATCTGCTCCGTTGTGATATTGCGCCATCAGCCCCGCAATAAGGCTGATACCATCACGAACGCCCGGTACATCAATAACCGGCTGCACGAATACGCTTATACCAACATGTTGATGCACCTTCAATGCAGCGCATTTAGAGATCAAAACGGACTTCATCAAGCAGGCGCACCGCCGCCTTGTGATAATCCGCAAGTGCCTGAATAGGTAAATTGTCTGGACGAAACGCGCCCCAGGATGCGACCAACGCAGATTCTGTCACACCAGGTTTAACCGGGTATTCATAATTCGCTTCAGCATAACGCTGCTGCGCACGATCAGATGCAAGATACTCCATCAGCTTCACCGCAGCTGGGCGATTGGGAGCATATTTGGTTAACGCCATCCCTGATACATTGATATGGGCACCACGGCCAGTTTGATTAGGAAAGTTAATTTCAACAGCATCGGCCCAAGCTCGCTGCTTAGGATTATTAATCATCTTGCCAAGGTAATAACTGTTACCCAATGCCAAATCACATAATCCTTGCTCGACGGCCTTAACCTGAGCGCGGTCATTACCTTGAGGACGGCGCGCCAGATTGGCTTTGAGCCCAGTGAGCCAAGTTTTGGTTTCCGCTTCACCATGGTGGGCAATCATAGAGGCTACTAAAGCGATATTATAAGGATGCTTACCACTGCGACTGCAGATCTTGCCCTTGTATTCTGGGTTAGCTAAATCTTCATAATTGATCGCCAGTTTCCCCAGCCGTGTTTTGGAAGAGTAGATATTACGAACCCGCATTGTTAAAGCAAACCATTGATTATCCCCAGCCCGAAATTGCACCGGAATATTTTGCTGTAACACAGAGCTATTAACCGGCGAGGTCAAATCCCGCTCAACCAATGTCATCAAACGGGAAAAATCCGATGTCAGCACCAGATCCGCCGGCGATAGCCGCCCTTCACGGGCGAGGCGCTGAGTGAGGCCTTTTTTGGCAAAGACCAGTTCAACATCAATGCCGGTTTTATCCGTAAAATCCTGCAACAGAGGCTCAATCAAAAATGGCTGCCGATACGAATATACTGTTACCTTCTCAGTAGCCTGTGCTATCAGCGATACCCCACCGGCGAGGAAGAAAGCCCCTGCCATGATCAATGTTCTTGCTCTGCTCATTCCCTGCTCCTGTAACCGGGCGGCGCGACAGCAACCCGGGGACAATGATAATCGTTCTCAATCAAAGCAGGATACAGAAAGGCAATCAGGTGTTCAACAATTGATTAACATATAAGGTGTTACTGACAAAAAGATAGTCACCCCTAGCGTGATGTAACTTGAACTAAGCCAAACACTCTCTGTGAAGCGTTACCAGTATTTCTCCATGGTAATCTGACCCGGTGTCCGGCGTAGGTTCTTCACCAAGCCCCGCCCCTGTAGTTCAATCAACGCATCAGCCACCATCTCCGGGTTACCACACAGCATCACCTGAGCATCCTGGGCATTGATGTTAATCCCAGCCTGTTGCTCGATACTGCCATCAGCTAAGCCAGCTGGAATACGACAACCAAGAGCCCCTTTAACGGCCTCTCGCGTTACACAAGGAACCAGCACCAATTGACCTGGATAAAGCGCCGCTAGCTCCTCTAGCCGAGTCCAATAGGCTAAATCTTCAGCCAAACGCACACCATAAACCAGCACAATCTGTTCAAACCTTTGCCAAGGTGCTGGCGTTTCCAACATTGAAATAAAAGGCCCGATTGCAGTACCGGTGGCCAGCAACCAAAGATGTCGTCCCATATTCTCTGGTAATTCATCCAGTGTCATAAAGCCATTGGCACTGGGGGTAATATCGATACTGTCACCAACAGCCAACTCATGCAGTGCTGGTGAGAGTTGCCCCTCTTCTACCGTCACGGCCAACACCTCTTGCCAAGGCGCGCCAGGCGCATTGACCAGAGAGTAAGCCCGAGCAATACGTTTATCCCCTTGCACCTGACTGAGCTTAATAAACTGCCCGGCTTTAAAAGGTGCCAGTTCGGATTTAATTCGCAGAGAAAAGAGTCTGTCATTCCAATCAATCCGCTCAATTACAGTTCCGGTTGTCCACATATAACCCCCAATTAAGTCATTGTTACCTGCCAGCATATGCCTTTATCAGCCAGACAAACACCCCATTTAAATATGGGTTTTCTGACCATGGAACTTTACAGCCATATTTTCACCGCGTAGCAAAACAATGACGATGAAAAAACAACCAGACTAAAATTTACAATATAAAAACACGAAAATTACACATAAATAAACATGCAAAAAACATTAATAAAACAATGTGAGTTAATTCAAATAAAGTGATGAAATTGATTTGAATTTGCACAGCAGCATGGATATTATCACCCCGTTTTCATGAGTCAGCTCACAAAAAAAGGTATTTTGCGAGTAACACTGTCCCTACAAAAGGTGCAATGAGAAATGAATAGCATTCAATCCACGTCGTTATGCCAATCAGCCGGTGCCAGTTGCCGGACCTGTCTGCGTTTCACTGAGTTGGAAGGAGAAATGCTTTGCTACCGTGATGGAAAAATTATCCGTCTAAAGCCTGCTTTTACCCCAGCGCCACCGTCACCCCTGACTTGTGATGCTTGGCAAGCAGGTAAGCTTCACCTGTAAACATCACCCTCCCGCCGGTTAGCGATGACTTCCCGGCGGGAATGCCTATCCCGATGATGTTGTCAGCATTTATTCACTGCCGCTTGCTGCTCACACTTTGCCAATGTTAGTCCTCGGGTAGAGACTCTGATATCAGCCTGCAATTGCGCATACACATTTTCCAGCGCCTGATGACTCAAGCCGCGCTGCGCCAATGTCTGACTAATTTGGCACCAATCAAACTGCCCAAGCCTATCACCACCTTCAATCGCAACATCCAATAGCATGGTATCCATTCCCTGTTTCACTAAGCTAAGCTCACTGTAGCGAACACCAGCTGAACCTGATCTGAATATATCTTAGTAACAAAGGCTCACTCATCACGCCTATGCTGCTGTAGCTGCCACAGATGGTAATAATGCCCCCGTTGCGCCAACAGACTGCAATGATCTCCTTGCTCAGCAATTTGGCCATCTTTGAGCACTAAAATTCGGTCAGCATCCACTACCGTTGATAGACGATGGGCAATCATCAATGCTGTATGTCCAGCCGTTGCGGCTTTAACTGCGGTTAAAATAGCCTGCTCTGCCCGGCTATCAAGGGACGAAGTAGCCTCATCAAATAGCAAAATTGGCGCACCTTTCAATATTGCCCTCGCAATTGCCACCCGCTGTTTTTCCCCTCCGGAGAGCTTCATTCCCCGCTCACCGACTTTGGTTTCCAACCCCTCGGGCAAACGGGTAACAAAGTGCTGCAATTGTGCCAGATTCAGCGCATGCTCAATGGCTATATCCGACGCATCAGGGCGGCCATAACGAATATTGTTTGCCAAGGTATCATTAAACAATACAGTATCTTGTGGCACCACAGCGATCTGACGACGCAGTTGTTGTTGGGATACATGCCGTATATCGACCCCATCAAGTAAAATACGCCCGCTACCCACTTCATAAAAACGCAGCAGCAACTTGAGTAGCGTCGACTTGCCACCTCCGCTATCCCCAACCACAGCAAGCGTTTCCCCGGGAGAGACAGTAAAACTGACGCGATCTAGCACCTGCCGCTGACCATAACAAAAGCTCACACGATCAAATACAATCTCTCCCGGCCCATCCGGACAAATCAAGGGGGTAGGAAGATCAACAATAGCGGGCCTAACATCCAACAGAGAAAACATCCGTTCGATATTGGCCAGTGCGCCGCGTATTTCTCGGTAGACAAATCCCAAAAAATTTAGCGGCATAAACAGCTGCATCATAAAGGCATTAACCAGCACAAAATCTCCCAGAGTCATCTGGCCGTTAACCACGTAATAAGCCGCCAACCCAATCATGGCGGTCATAGCCGAAGCAATAATCAGTGCTTGACCGGCGTTAAGCGCAAACAAAGATAATCGGTTATTACGCTTAGCCTTTTCCCACTGCGCCAACGCCTCATCGTAACGCTGCTGTTCATAAGCTTCATTATTGAAATACTTGACCGTTTCATAATTCAGTAAGCTATCTATCGCCCGGGTATTCGTAGTGGAATCCGCCAGCGCCGCATCACGCACATAACCGGTGCGCCATTCAGTGGCGATAACAGAAAAAGTGCCATAAGCCAGCACAGCAACTAAGGTGACTAAAGCAAATGGCCAACCATAGTTCACGCCAAAAATGCCCACCACCAAGGCAATTTCCAGCAAAGTCGGGCCAATATTGAACACCATAAAGCGCATCAGAAACGACACACCGGAAATACCACGTTCAATATCTCGGGACAGCCCGCCAGTCTGTCGCTCAAGATGAAAAGCCAAATCTAGCCGATGCAAATGGGTAAACACGGTTAACCCCAACCGCCGAATCGCCCGCTCTGTCACCCGGCCAAACAAGGTATCGCGCACTTCACCAATAATGACGGATAAAAAGCGTAAGCCTCCATAGGCGAGCACCAGTGCCACCGGCACAGCCAACGCCGCAGGTGTCTTACTGCTATCAAGGGTATCCACCAAATCTTTCAACACAAACGGCATGGCAATGGCGGCTAATTTTGCGGCGATAAGGCACCCCAGCGCCAAAGCAACCCGATAACGAAATTCCAACAGATAAGGCCATAACAACCCAAGCACCTGCCAATGGATCTTATCGGCAGGCACATCAAGGTAACGGGAAGGACGCATAATCTTCACCCCAGAAATGTGATATTGCTGTCAATTCAGCATTTTTATTATGACAAACATCGTCTGGTAGAAATGGCTAAAAACAACTCTTTACCTTTGATTTTTAACTTCTTTATGACCCTTTACCTCAGTGGTTTACAATGTAGGTTCCTATCGGGTAGAAATATTTACATCACAGGCTATTATCCCTTCGCAAAGAATCTGATACCCTTTGCTCACGCCGTCAACACCTTGCTACATAGACGGCAATAAAAATTAAAAATTGATTACAATCAACGATTTGAAGGATGATTTATGCTGGATTCTACAAATGTTCAATACCCGCCATTACCACTGATCAAAACTTGGGTTTGGATGATGATTGAATCGGACAACCCGGAAATCCGGGAAAAAGGAAAAAGCAACTTGATCGCCTCTTTTGGCAGCCTTGCCAAAGCCAATGAGTACCTCGCTAATCAGTCAAACAAATAGTTTTAATCTCACAGGGCTGTGACATGATTATGCAGTGCAGGACGCACTGCATCCCCAGTTAACCTTAACAAGACTTGCCTGCACGCCTCGCCAATACACTGTCATTAAGCTGTGCCAGCAACACTTCGGTATCTTCCCAACCAATACAGGCATCAGTAATACTCTGACCATAATTCAGCGCCTGTCCTGTGGTCAGTTCCTGTCGCCCGGCAACCAAATGGCTTTCCACCATCACACCAAAAATAGACTGCTCCCCGGCAGCAATCTGACCAGCCACATCTGCGGCCACCAGCATTTGGCGTTGGTAATCTTTACAACTATTGGCATGGCTGAAATCAATCATAATATTCGCCGTCAAGTCAGCCTGTTGCAGCTCAGCACAGACTTTGGCGATATCATCACTGTGGTAATTAGGTTGCCGACCGCCACGCAAGATGATGTGACAGTCCGGATTTCCCAAGGTGGAAACAATGGCTGAATGACCATACTTGGTCACTGACAAAAAATGATGTGGTGCCGACGCGGCACCAATCGCATCGATAGCTATCTTGATAGTGCCATCGGTGCCATTTTTAAATCCCACTGGACACGACAGACCGGATGCCAACTCCCGATGAACCTGAGATTCTGTCGTGCGCGCCCCTATCGCTCCCCAGCACATTAAGTCAGCCAGATACTGGGGCGTGATCATGTCAAGAAACTCGCCAGCGGTAGGCAATCCACTGTCATTCAATGCCAGCAGCAAACTTCTCGCCCGGCGCAGCCCATCATTGAGCTGATAACTGCCATCCAAATATGGATCATTAATCAACCCTTTCCAGCCAACCGTGGTACGGGGTTTTTCAAAATAGACCCGCATCACCACCTCCAATTGATCTTGGTAGCGTTGGCGCAAAGCCAAGAGTTTCTGACCATATTCCAGCGCTGCGTCAGGATCATGAATTGAACAAGGGCCAATCACCACCAACAGTCGGTCATCAACATGGGTTAACAGATTATGAATAGCCTGACGACTGTTATACACAGTGGCAGATGCTGCCTTCGAGGCTGGAAATCGCTCTAAAATCGCCACCGGCGGCAATAATTCTTTGACCTGATTAATCCGTACATCGTCATTCTGGTAAGTCATGCTCTATGCGTCTCCATTGCATTTATCTGCTGTCAGTCATGCTATTACTCACACTATTTGCTGTTAATTTAACCACCCCACCCTGACAATGCAATTAAGTTGGTAAAATATCAACAAAACAAGTTTAACTATTTGTTTTTAATTAAATAAATAACAAATACATTATAAGCAATAAATATATTCAGCTTGCCCCTGTGGCAGTCATCACTTTATCTATCGCCCTTAGCTTAGATTGATACTGTTGGCGTTGATGCGGGTCTTGACTTAAAGACAGCGCTTTTTTCATCTGACTACGCGCCTTTTCCGGCTGTTGCAATTGCCAATACGTTTGCGCCAACCCAAAGAAAAACTCAGCCCGGTAGTCCGCCAGCGCAATAGCTCGCCGATACAGGGTCTGCGCTTTGCGGTAACGCTGCTCGCGATAAGCCAACTGTGCCATATCATAGTAATAAAAGGGGTTTTTCAACCGGATAAGCTCAAGTGTGCGGTGCACTTCAGCCCATTGACTCAAGCGATTTTGCGCTGACAACAATAACGCCAGATTACTTAGAACATTCAGAGATTGCGGGGCAAAATCCAGTACATGCCGGTAAACCTGCTCCGCGGCCGTATCCATTCCTGCGCGGCGGTATATCACCCCTAGTGTATTAAGCCCGGGGACAAAATCCGCCTGATAAAACAGACTGCGTTTAACCAACACATAAGCATTATCCAATTGTCCCGCCACCAGTGCCTCAGCCGCTAAATTGTTATAAAACATGGCCGAAACCGTCGCTAAATCAATTTCCCGTCGTCGGTAACCGCGAATCGCCCGCTGGGGCAGAAAATCCACCAAGACACTAGATTGACTCAGCGAAATCACATCATGGCGCTTAGGAGGCAACAGTTTGATATTGATATGGCCATTAATTAAATAAAATGTCCCGGCTCTATCCCAAGTCGGTTCAATATCCAATTGCTGAAAAGTGACCTTCACCCCCAAGGTTTGTGCCAATGCGGCCGTCATCAGCACCAGAGAAAGGCAATTACCTTCCCGGCTGGCAAATGTTTGCGCCGCGCCTTGAGTCAGATTATCTCGGTAACGAAATGCCACTTCCTCAGGCACCTGGGTATCAGAGGCAACACCTCGATGATCTGCTCGGCTATGTGGCTCAGATGGGGCTGAAAGAGCAGAAGAATAAACGGCTTGGTTACGAGATACGGCATTGATATACCGTCCTAACCAGATATGCGCGTCATTACTGTGCCGGCCACTGAATCGACCGCTGTGAGTCAGGCGAGATAATTCCAAGTCCCGATGATATGCCTGACGAACCAACTGCTGTGCAGCTTCAGGCAAGGCCAACATAGTGTCAGGAGCCACCGGCAGCTCGACGGCCAAAAATCTTTCATCATAAAACAGATGGTTAATCTGCTGCGGGCCGCGCTCAGGCAATGTCTGACAGCCACAAAGCCAAAGTAACGCCACAGTTATAACTGACAAACGACAGGACTTGCTAACAATGCCATTGCTATTCATCTTTCCCCCGTCGCTTCGTGCAGCTCTGAACTCGAAGCGTCTCTTAGCTCAATTCGCTTAACCCAATATTGAGTTAAGCACAGGAGGAAATACTGCGCGCAAGCAGCACAAAACAAAGGCCGGAACAGTGATGCCGTCCCGGCCTATAACACATCATGGCTGTGGTTGTTATTGTCGTGCTGGGGCCATCAAGTGGTACTTTTCACAGAAACAAACTCGGGATACGCATCAATGCCACAGTCAGAAACATCCATGCCCTGATATTCCTCTTCCTCTGATACCCGGATGCCCATGGTCATTTTCAGCACCGCCCACACCAACAGCGAGGCGACAAATACCCAGGCAAAAATGACGCCAGCGCCAAGCAGCTGCGCCGCAAAACTGGCCTCCCCATTCGACAAGGGAACTAACATCAAGCCGAAAAAGCCCACTACACCGTGGACTGAAATCGCCCCAACAGGATCATCAATCCGTGCTCTATCCAGTGCCACTATCGAAAACACCACCAATCCTCCGGCAACCGTGCCCACTACAGCAGCCATCGCCAACGACGGTGATAAAGGATCGGCCGTAATCGCCACCAGCCCGGCCAGCGCGCCATTGAGGATCATGGTCAGATCAGCCTTTTTCCAGATAAATCGACACACCAGTAATGCGGCCACGGCGCCAAAAGCGGCAGCGGAATTGGTATTAACAAAAATCTTCGCCACCGCAGAAGCATTATCAGCATCAGAGACCAACAATTGAGACCCACCGTTAAAGCCGAACCAGCCCATCCACAAAATAAAGGTACCCAAAGTTGCTAAGGGTAAGTTAGAGCCGGGAATGGGATTAATCTGTCCTTTAGGTCCATATTTGCCTTTTCTTGCCCCGAGCAAAAGGACCCCGGCAATCGCCGCACTGGCGCCAGCCATATGCACAATGCCACTGCCAGCAAAGTCGACAAAACCTGCCTCAGCCAGAAAACCGCCACCCCAAGTCCAGTAACCTTCCACCGGATAAATCACCCCGGTCAGCACCACGGTAAAGAGTAAAAAAGCCCACAATTTCATCCGCTCTGCCACCGCACCGGAGACAATCGACATCGCCGTTGCCACAAAAACCACCTGGAAGAAAAAGTCAGACTCAATCGCATGATCCGCATCTGCCGCCTGGGTACCGATTAGCGTGCCAAAATTCGGTAGCCAACCCGCTTCAGCATTATCGACATACATAATGTGGTAACCCACCAGCAGATACATAATGCAGGCAATAGAGTAAAGGCAGATATTCTTAGTGAGGATTTCCGTCGTGTTTTTTGAGCGCACCAGCCCAGCTTCCAACATGGCAAATCCTGCCGCCATCCACATCACCAGCGCCCCGGACAAAAGAAAATAAAATGTATCCAAGGCAAATCTTAATTCCGTGACCGTCAGGCCCAATTGCGTTAACGCGTCCATCTGTCTGCTCCCTTATAATGCTTCTGTGTCTGTCTCACCGGTTCGGATACGGATAGCCTGCTCTAACTCCCGGACAAAAATTTTACCGTCGCCAATTTTGCCAGTGCGGGCCGCCTGGGTGATCACTTCCAACAGATGCTCAAGATTTTCATCTCGGGTCGCGACTTCTAACTTCACCTTAGGTAAAAAGTCCACCTGATATTCGGCGCCCCGAT
The DNA here is from genome assembly GCF_024363255.1 of Shewanella sp. NFH-SH190041. Taxonomy (NCBI): domain Bacteria; kingdom Pseudomonadati; phylum Pseudomonadota; class Gammaproteobacteria; order Alteromonadales; family Shewanellaceae; genus Shewanella; species Shewanella sp. NFH-SH190041. Next base: position 1,085,165 of record NZ_AP026070.1, on the reverse strand, counting down.
ATAACTCGGTATGACCCTTTTGACGCCCAAATCCTTTAACTTCAGTGACAGTCATCCCCTCAATGCCCACTCCGGCAATCGCTTCACGGACATCATCCAACTTGAACGGTTTAATAATTGCGCTAACCAGTTTCATCCTCTCTCCCTGTGCTGTTATCCCTGTCCGTCATAGCGTTACAAACATCAGGCCAGGTATATAACTAACTAATTTTCAACAACTTAATAATCACAAAAGTTATAACGGGTTATTATCAAGCACCATCTTGGTGCAAAAATAACCGGCTCTGCACCAGCGTTTTAGCACTGAGAGCATCGCAGGCGACCCCTGCGCACACTACTAAGGCTCAGTATTTCACCTAAAACAGTGACAAAAATAAGCGTTAGCAAAGACAGATTAAGACCGAAAAAACACAATGGCTTACTGCGCTCAAATCGCGAGGATAAATAACACCGCTGAGCCTCACTGGGCGCAAATGCAGGCTTCGTGATACACTGCGGCACTTTTTCTTACCCGAGATAAATAGCATGACTCAGGAACTGATTATTGAAGATTTAACTGTTGGCGAAGGCAAGGCTGCAGTAAAAGGCGCACTGATCACCGTAAATTACCGTGGTTGCCTGACCGACGGCACCCAATTTGACTCATCCTACGACCGCGGCCGCGCACTGCAAGTTGTCATTGGCACAGGTCGGGTTATCAAAGGCTGGGATCAGGGCATTATGGGCATGCAGGTTGGTGGCAAGCGTAAGCTGACGGTACCTGCACATTTAGCCTATGGCGAGCGTCAAATTGGCGATAAAATCCCGGCTAACTCTGATCTGGTATTCGAAATTGAACTGCTGGAAGTGTTAACCCGCGACGAGTAATCCCGGCGCAAGCATAAAAAAGCCCCATCCGCAGATGGGGCAAATGATGCTGAGTTGGGGATCAGTATCAGAAGTTAGTATGCGGCTTCCCGCTGCTGAGCTTGCTTCTCCCACTCGGGAACCACATTTTTAATAAATTGGGCTTTTTCTGCCCGCATTTTCTCCATATCCATACCAAGTACCGTCTGAGCTTTCGCTTTGGTAGAAATATCTGGAATACTGACTGGCTGAGTCACACCATGGCGCGCCAAAATCTGCGCCAGTTGCACTCGGGCATCAGCCGCTTTATCAACCGCAGACCCTAAAATTCGCAACGCTTCTTCCGGCGCATGGGCTGCCACACCATGGGATGCAATCGCATAATCCCAGCGCCATTGAGCATGACGGATATTCGTCAATACAGCAGCCATTTCCGCGTCTGTCGCACCAGCCTGCCAAGCAGCTGCCGCTTCAAAGTGCGCTTGAACCAATTGTTTTTCCGCTTTTAGCTGCAGTGCTTTAACTTTCTGCTGCCGGTCTTGGGTAATGGCCAGAATAAAATCTTTATCTTGGGTATGACAGCGACCACAGGTCTCATCGAAACGGTCAAAGGGGTTACCCACTTTATGATCGGTATATTTACGTCCCTTATCATTGGTCACCCTTGGCATATGACAGTCAGTACAACTGACATTATTCTTGCCATGTACGCCCTGCATCCAAGTTTCATAACCAGGGTGCTGAGCTTTGAGCATCGGTGCTTTTGACAAAGCATGGGTCCAGTCAGCGAACTGTAAGGCGTCATAGTAAGCCTCCATATTTTCAACAGTGACCCCCTGATCCCACGGGAATTTTACCCAACCTTTATGGGCATCATTTTTCTCAAAATAATATTCCACATGGCACTGGGCACAGACCATAGACTGTTTATCTTTACGGGATGCTTCATCAAACGGCCGGCCAATACTATCCAATGCACGTTCAGCAAATGGTCGAGAAATTCGTAATTTAGGCGAACCTTTTTCATGGCAGTCACTGCAGCCTATGGTATTGACGATTTCAGCGCCGCCTTTACTCCATTTGCCACTGAAATAACCATCTTCGCCCTGTTCTTCTATCATCCGCGGGACATCTGGGCTCTTACAGCTCCAGCATGCCATCGGCATCGGCCCATCGGTTGCGCTTTTCGGCGCACCGGTACGCAGGGTATGGCGGACATCAGTTACCGCATACATATGACCACGTGCTTTATTGTAATCTTTAGCAAAGCCGTAACCCGCCCACAGGATCACCAAGTTTGGATCCTGCGCTAGCACATCGGTGATCTCTTCACTTTTGGCCGTATCGTGCCAACTTGCATACTGATTTTTAAATCTATCTTTATACACTTCATTGCGAGGCTCAGTTTGGTCACTAGCCATCACGCCTGCGGCCATAAATCCGGCGGCAAAAAGTGCACTAATTGCAATGCTTTTACCTGCTAACGTTCTCATCATTTCATCTCCGTGTTTTGTATTATTGTTTGGTGCAACACGACCCTGCAGCACTAACGTTAAAGAGACAAACACAACAAAAATATACCTACATAGAGATAACCATGATGGAATTTGCGCCAGATCAATATCTCGTCAAGTGTCGGATCACGTTTTGGATTTTTTGTGAATGTAATGAAGCGTTTTCTAATATAATTAGCCGGATAGAAACAAGCTGTATGCTAATCCGTAAATAAAAGGTAACCCATGAAACAAGGCAGTCTAACTTCTACCATTTTAGGGGTAATGCTGGTGCTCATCTTGCTTTCCAGCGGGCTAGCAACTTTTGCCATTGCCAATCTGGCTTACAGCTTGGGTGATGCCCGAGCCATCAATGCATCCGGCTCACTGCGGATGCAAAGCTATCGCTTAATGTTTTTTGCCAACTCAGGTAGTCCAGAAACCCAACAAAAAGTACAACAATTTGAACAAACGCTCTATTCCCCTGAGTTAGAACATGCTGTGTCTTGGTCAGCGCCCAAAGCCCTATCCGATCAATACCATTTAGTGGAAAAAAAGTGGCAAATCATGAAAGGGTATATTGAGCATGAAAACGCCCGCGAATATGCCGCATCGCTGAAAAATTTTGTCAGTACCATAGATTTGCTTGTTAGAGAAATGGAACACCATGCTGAGTTTAAATTAAAAATTCTGGCCGTCAGTCAACTTATCGGCCTAGGACTGATGCTCGTGGTCGCACTGATTGCAGTGCGCTATACCCGCAAACGTGTCGTCATGCCGCTGCAACAGATGATGCGCTCAGCCCAATCAATCTCCCGGGGGCAATTTGAACTGGCGATGCCGAAAACGGAATATATTGAACTGACGGCACTGAGTGATGCACTACAAGGAACAGCCCGGGAATTATCGGCTCTGTACCATAATCTGGAACATCAGGTGGCAGAAAAAACCCAAGCACTGACTCAAGCGCACAATGAACTGAGTTTTCTTTATCAAAGTCTGGTCATACTACACACTCGGCCAGTTGATCATCTTACCTTAGCTGATGCCCTGAGCGAGTTACGTCAACACCAGCAACTGCAACATATTCGTTTGGTGCTGAAATATGATGATGGCAGCGAAGATATTGTTACCGATGAAGCTGGCTGGCCTGCATCAGCCCAGGTTGATTACCGTTATCCACTGAAATTTGACAGCACTGAGCTGGGATTTTTAGACATCATTGATCATCACAGCCCCAACCAAGCGCTATTAAATAATTATGCCATGATGTTGGCTCGCTCAATTTTGATCCACAATGCCGTAGAACAGCGACAGCAATTAGCATTGATGGAAGAACGCAGCATTATTGCCCGCGAATTGCACGATTCTCTGGGACAAGTACTCTCTTTTCTAAAAATCCAAATCAGCCTCCTACGCAAAGCCATTACCAAAGGCCATGACAAAGCAACCGTTGAACAACAGCTCAATGAAATTAACGAGGGAATTAACACAGCTTATCTGCAACTGCGGGAGCTGTTATCAACTTTCCGCTTAACCATCAAAGAACCTAATCTGAGCGGCGCATTGGAGGGGATGCTCACCCCATTACGGGCGCAGAGTCAGGCAGAAATCACCTTAGATTACCGCCTACCATCACAGCAATTAGGGGCTAATCAGCATATACATATTCTGCAATTAACCCGTGAAGCAACACTAAATGCCATCAAACATGCCAAAGCTAGTCATATTAGCATTTGCTGTTATAGCGCAGATGATGGCATGCTAGAGATCACCATCAGTGATGATGGTATCGGCCTGACCCACCTCAAAGAGCGGGAGCAGCATTTTGGTATCGGCATTATGCACGAGCGTGCTGCAAAATTGGCCGGTGAAGTAGAATTTACCAGCAATAACAAAGGAGGCACTACAGTATGTCTCCGTTTTCCACCTCAGGAGATCTCATCATATGAGTAAGCCTTATTCCGTACTAGTTGTTGACGATCATCCCCTGCTGCGGCGGGGGATATGTCAGCTAATTGCCTCCGATGAAGATTTCACTTTATTCGGGGAGGCCGGAAATGGGCTGGACGCATTATCAGCAGTAAGTACAGATGAACCGGATATAGTACTGCTTGACTTGAATATGAAGGGCATGACGGGCTTGGATACCCTGACAGCTTTACGACAAGAGAGTGTTACCTCCCGAATCGTGATCCTAACTGTGTCAGATGCCAAACAGGATGTTATTCGATTAATGCGTGCAGGTGCCGACGGTTATCTGTTAAAAGATACCGAACCAGATTTGCTGCTGGAGCAGCTGAAAAATGCCATGCAGGGACATAGGGTCGTCAGCGATGATGTGGCCGATTACCTGTTTGAGTTAAACAATAATTCCGAACAACAAGATTGGATTGACAGCCTGACGCCAAGGGAGCTGCAGATCCTGCAACATTTAGCAGAAGGAATGAGCAACAGGTCCATATCCGAAGAACTGCACATCAGTGAAGGGACAGTTAAAGTCCATGTCAAAAACCTGCTGCGTAAAGCCAATGCCAAGTCCCGTACTGAAATGGCCGTCAGGTATTTAAACCACTAATCAAAAAAATTCAACATAACAGGGCCGCTCCTTGCGGCCCTCTCTATTAACGGCCTGCCAAAAAATCTTGCCAGCTAAGCAGTACCTGCTCAAAATCCTCTAGGCCACATCCCGCTTCAGACTCACAGTCATACAGCGACATCGCCTCTTCTAACTCGAAATCCTGTTCATATCCCAGCACATTGGCCCGGATCCAAGCCTGCTCAGTATCCAACTCCAAGGTCAAATCCCGCCCAACCAGTCGAAACTGGCTGCGCCGATTCTGTTGTAACGCGGCAATCACATCCAGCAGCTCAGCAATCGCAGTCGTGTTCTGTCCCAACTCTTCAGTCAGCCAGCGGCCGATCACTTCATGATCCATACTGAACAGAGCCAGCACGGTGCCATCAAGGGAATTACGGCGAAACTCATATTCCATCGGTTATCTCTCTACAGTTAGCTGATTGTTGCAATTCTACCGTAACCCTACCGCGCCGCCTACGGTGAGCAACATAAGATTTTCTTGAAAGAGACTAAGTTGGGGCGTTACCCTAACAAACTTTATAATGACAGTGAGATAGCTATGCCAAACGGCTTTTTACTCAGTTTACTCTTGGATACACAGCAGGGCACAGTAACGGAACTGACTGAAGAGCAGGTGCAACAATGGCAACCTGGCCAGGGAATTCTCTGGCTGCATATGAATTACCAAAATCCCATCGCCCGTCAATGGGTGAATAATGCAGATTTACCACAACTCGATGTACAGGCTCTTCTGACACCAACCCCGCGTCCCCGGGTGGATATTTCCCCAGAACGACTGATGATGACTTTAAGCAGTATTAATCTGGAACAGGAAAGTCCAGCCCAAGACATGATCGCCCTGCGCATCTACGCTGATAACCATCGCATCATCACCACCAGCGATCGGCAACTTAATGCTATTGGCGATATGGCCAATCTCCTTATCAAAGGGCAAGGCCCCACCAAACCGGGGAGTTTCGTCTTAGAATTGTGTCGCCGCCTAACGCTCAACAAACTTGAACTGATTGATGCATTAGAAGATCAATTAGCAGATCTAGAAGACATGGTGCTACAGCATGATACGCCGTCCCAAGCCAGATCTGGGCTAGCTGAGTTGAGACGACGAGCCATCGCCTTACGTCGACATCTATTGCCACAGAAAGAAGCCTTTATGAAGGTAGTCGACACCCCCTGCTTGATGTCAGCAGAGGAAAAAATACATATGCATGAAATCTACAGTACGCTGCAGCGGGTGATTGAAGATTTAGATGCGATTCGGGATCGGGCAATTGTCACCCATGAAGAGCTGGCTAGCCGACAAACAGAGCAACTTAATCAGCGATTGTATCTACTGTCGCTTATCACCAGTATTTTTCTGCCACTGGGATTTCTTACCGGGCTGCTGGGTGTCAATATCGGCGGTATTCCTGGCGTCAACGATCCCAAAGCATTCGCCTATTTCTGTCTCGGGCTCGGTGGATTACTGCTGATACAAATTTTATTGTTGTACCGCTTCCGTTGGTTACGACGTTAATGGTGTTAAGCCCCCACAAAAAAAGGCGCTTTCAGCGCCTTTTTTGATCACAACTCAGCTTTTATTTTGTGGCTGGTTTAGCTGCATCAGCATGGTGAGCAGGTTCAATCCCTTTCAGCTCAACTTCAAATACCAGTGTTGAGTTGGCAGGAATAGAGCCGGTATCACGGTCGCCATAAGCCAGTTTTGGTGGAATCACAAACTTAAACTTAGAACCCACAGGCATCAGCTGCAGGCCCTCAGTCCAGCCTGGGATAACGCGATCCAATGGGAAAGTGATGCTCTCGCCACGCTTGTAAGAGCTATCAAACTCGGTGCCATCAACCAAAGTCCCGCTATAATCAACAATCACGGTATCGGTTGCTTTTGGCTTAGGCCCTTTACCTTCAGTGATTACCTGATACTGTAGACCTGATTTAGTGGTTTTTACGCCAGGTTTTTGGGCATTTTCTGCCATGAATTTTTTACCTTCATCCATGGTCTTTTTCGCCAACTCCTGAGCCTGAGCCATACGCTTCTCGTTCAGGGTTTTATCCATATTCTGCAGCACAGATTGCATTTCATCTTTGTTCAGCAGCAGTTCCTGGGCCAAACCATCGGTAAAGCCTTGAACAATTAGTTTTTTGTCAACTGGCATGCCCAGAGATTCCTGCTCGGCAATATAGTTGGCCATATAGTCACCCAGCGAAGCACCGATGCTGTATGATTCTTTCTGCTCCTGGGTTGCCAATGCGCCTTTTTGTTGTGCGCCAGTCTGCACTTGAGCCGCAGGTGCTTGAGCCTGCTGTGCTTCTGCCTTCTCCTGATTACAGCCTGCCAATCCAACTACCGCCAGAGCAACCAGTGATAATTTATAAATCGCTTTCATTAACGCTTCCTCAGCATCCGTTTGCCGTTAAAATAATCAATAATAGGGTGTGCATGCCACCTCAAAATACGTAAGTGGCGTCCATACCAACAGCATTTTGACCTGACACAACCGGATGTCACTTTATACTAGTTAACCCTGTTATACCAATGACATTCTGTTCATCATGCCGCACTTTTTCTGCGGCCGCTATCCACTGACCGCGGGATTTCGTGAAAGTTCGGAGGCAAAGATGAAAATGTTACAACTGATGCTTTTTTCAACGCTGGCACTGACTGCCTGCCGCCCCTCATCGATCAACAGCGTATCGTTAACCAGTCAGCCACTTTATGCTGCCAGCCTCAACGATAACGGTACTCAAGCACTCCTCAGCACAGCAAAGGGCATATCACTGCAATCCCAATTATTATCCCGTACCGTAGCCTCCTCCCTCAGTGCGCCTAAAGCAGCCGCCCTAAATGTCAGCATTTCTGCCAATGGCCAGTATGGCGCAGGCATAAGTCGCAATAACATCACACTATGGCAATTGGATGATCGGCGCATGGTTGAACAGTGGATCTTACCAGCCAGATCACAGACCTTATCCCTCGCCAACAACGGTAGCTTGTTAACCGGATTACCCGATGGCCAGGTCCTGTTTATCACACCGGGACAAAAGGCATTTCGCACTTTCAACCGTCACAGTGATAGCATCAGCGCCGTTGCGCTCAGCCCCGATGGCCGTCTCGCTCTCAGTGGTAGTCAAGATGGTCAGGTATGGCTTTGGCAAACGGATACCAGCCAAGCATTACACACCTGGCAACTTGGCTCTCGCATCAGTCGCCTTGCCATCAGCAACAATGCCCACTTTAGTTTTGCCGCCAACAGCATGAATACGGCCCTGATTATCGATAACCGCTCCGGCCATACGATCAGTCAACTGCACATTCCGGTGCGACAACAAATCTTCTCCTGCGCCCGCTTTATTGATGATGGCGCCCGACTGTTAACCGGGACACCGAGCCGGGAAATCATCCTCTGGCATAGTCAAAATGGTAAAAAAGTGGCCAGTTGGCAGGCGAAGGTAACGAAAAGGGGGCAAATCAATAGCGCCGTTGTATACTCTGTTGCCAAATCTGCCCCGGACCGAGTTATCAGCATCAGCAGCAATGGCTTGCTGGAAACTTGGCCGCTGCCATCCGCGAAGAGGTAAAGGATGAATAACGCATTACAATCCCAAATTGATGAGCTGGAAACCAAAATTGCCTTCCAGGATGCCACCATTGAAGAACTGAATCAGGAAGTGATTAAACTCAATGACTTGGTTGCGCGGCAGCAATACCAGATGCAGCTGATTGTCGATAAACTGTTGGCGATGGAACCAAGCAATATTGCCACCCAAGCAGAAGAAACACCCCCTCCTCACTATTAACCCCAAGGTTAAAAACCATTATATTGGCCGGATTGAGGACAGAAGTAACGCATAAGGACCCCATGCGCAGACACCACCATTTATTCGGCTTTTCTTTCTGGTTTTTCTTCTTACTGACCACAATATTTTTATCTGGTTGTGCGGGGAGCAGTCTGTTTACCAGTTATCCTCGCCAGATGGCCGATATTCGCCCCTTATTAGACAGCCCTGCACCACAACAGGCTGTGCCACGCCTAAGTGCGGGTCTCAATGGTAATGATGCGCTGCTTTATGCGCAGGAGGCAGGTCGCAGCGTTCAAATCGCTGGTGATTTTCAACATAGCAAGCGTCTCTTTAATCAGGCGATTGCTGATTACCAACGTGAGGATGGTAGGGCCTATATCAGCCTCTCTGCGCTGGGGGCAAATTCAGGTGCAGTATTGCTCAACGACAACGCCATTCCCTACCACGGCAATCCATTTGAACGCATTATGCTGCACCAGTATCAAGCGTTAAATTATCTCTTTGACAAGGATATGCCTGGCGCCTTAGTGGAAGTGCGTCGCGCAGGAGAGTTGCAAGCACTGACCGCCGAACGGTATGCCAATTCTCAACCAGCGCAGGATATAAATAATGGCCAGGTTAATGCCCAGCTTGCCCGACTGACTGAGGCCAGCGATGAGCGCAATAATTTACTTAATGCCTATAGCTATACCCTAACAGGACTTATCTATGCGCTGGCCAACCAACCCAATGATGCCTTTATCGACTATCGCAAGGCCATCAGACTCTCACCGGATAATGCCTTTTTACAGCGGGCATTACTGCAACTGGCGCAACAATTGGGAATGCCAGAGTACCGCCAGTGGCAATCTCTGTGGCCAACAGCGGCAAACTATCTTCAACACCAACCGCCCCGACATAAAAATGGTCATCTGATCATGCTGTACGAGCAAGGATTTATCCCGGCTAAGCAAGCCTTTACTGTTCCTTTTAGGGTGGATAACTACTGGCAAAGTATTGCTCTGCCTACCTATGCCACACCTTTGACTCCAGCCCCTTTACCACAGGTGAGCGGATTACCTCAACCGTTAGTGCTCGCACCACTGGTGGATCTGGCGCCATTGGCAATAACAGCCTTACGGGAACAACTGCCCGCTATTTGGCTGCGCCAAGCCTCACGGGCCTATGCTAAAGCACAAATCAATCAACAATCTGCCCGGCAAACCGATTTATTGGCTGTGGCAAGTCAAATTGCTAACCTCGTCTCGGAGCAGGCGGACCGCCGCAGTTGGCTCAGTTTGCCAAGACAAGTGGGTATTGCTGAGCAATCTTTACCTCCGGGACAGTACCAAGTGCAATTTACCCGACAACAGGCACAGACCATTACTGTCAGTCCGGGGAAAACCACCTTGGTCTGGGCGATGAACACTGGCAATTACACCCATTTTTATTCAATAATCATCTGATTGTTAATTAACGGAAAACAAAAATGAAACACGCTAAACTGATTTTTGTCTTGACCGCGGTCATCGGACTTACCGCCTGTCAGTCTAAAGTGGAATACGGAGATGCCAACGAGGTCGAGACAGTCAACGAACACTTCGGCTCAGCCGATCTGCAAGCCATTACGGCCAAAATGGTTGACAGTATGTTGGAATTTCCACCGGTACAGAGCCTCAGTGCCCAGCGACCTGTCATCTTTGTTGACGGTATTAAAAACAAAACCTCTGAGCACATTGATACTGAGTCAGTAACGGATTCCATCAGCACCAAACTATTACGTTCCGGCAAATTCCGCTTTATCGATATGACCCGCGTTGATGCTGTGCGCAAGCAACTGGATTATCAGCACAATTCCGGCATGGTCGATCCTTCCACTGCGATTCGCTTCGGCCGCCAAATCGGGGCACAATATATGCTGTATGGCAATCTATCCAGCATTGTTAAACAAGCTGGCGGCACCAAGGATGTGTATTACAAAATGACCATGCGACTGATGGATCTCGATACCGGATTGATCGAATGGTCAGACGAAAAAGAGATCCGTAAAGTCAAATCCAAAGCCTTCCTCGGGCTATAATCTCACTGCATTTTCTTACCGGGTTTAAAACCCCGGTAAGCCTACCCGGCCGGCTATATCTCTATGTCATCACTGCGTTATTCTGTTTTGTCTTACTTCTTTTACCCTCACGTGTCCGCCATAACAGCTATGCTGGCGCTACTGACAACCTTGTTACTATCTGGCTGCGCCCCAACCACACAAAATGGGGTTTTGCAGCATAATCGCCACCAGCTGCAAAAAGAAGAAACAGATAAAACCGCCACCGACGCCATACAGATACAGGCTCGCCAGCGCGCAATGTTACTGAGTGATATTCGCTACCATTATCGTCTAACGCTCAGTACCAGCGGGTTTGATGGTAAGGCAACAATTCGCTTTAACCTAAAACGCCCCCCGCAGTCGCTACAATTGGACTTAGGCAAGATGCAAATTCGCCAAGTCAGTATTAATGGCGCAGCCCTGTATCCGGATTACGATGGCCGACAACTGACTTTGCCTGCCGCCTTACTGACACGAGGGAGTAATAATGTCAGCTTGTTATTTAAAGGCCATTACCGTAAACAGCAGCCGGGGCTAAATATCATCACTGATCCCCGAGATCAGCACCATTATCTCTATCCAAAATTTCGGCCCACTGGAGCCGGTAACTTTTTACCTTTATTTGACAGCCCTGGGCTACGTGCCGCTTTTCAGCTGGATGTTACCGCGCCAGCTAACTGGCAAGTGATCAGTATTTCCACACCAACATCCTGTTCACTTTCCGCGCCCCAGTCGCAATCTCAAATGACGTCTCAGCCTCAGACCCAGCTCCAACAACAGTGCCACAGTTTCAGCGCTGCGAGTCTGCCGCCAGCAGGACTAAGCCTCTATACTGGGCCCTTTGTTCGCAGTGCCCTGAATACGCAGCCTCAATTGGGCCTATATCTCACGGCAAGTGATGCCCATCGATTATTGCCAATACCAGCAACAGCTAAACCTGCTTTACATCAGCAGCAAATAACTGCTGATGTAACTAGCACTGTTATATCTGAGCCAGAGGTTACCAATACCAATGCCACAGCGACCTCGAAACAACCTGAGACTGACTCAAGCTTAGAAAGCGGATTAACAACGTCGCCCCCACTGGCACCAAAAGCGCCTGTTCCCACAGAAGCCCCCACTTGGAACCGCTTATTACTGCAACAAAGTGCCAAACGTATTCAGCAGCTACAAATGCGTTTGCAACAGCCTTTACCTTTTGGCAAATACGACCAAATATTGCTACCGGCTAACTGGCATCTTGGCACCCTATCCACAGCTGGGGTCAGCGCTTTATCACTGCCAGCGCCTGCTAACAACACGTCCAAAGACGCCCGGCCTGACACTGATGCAACCAGACTCTACCGCGACGGACTACTCAAGCGAGATACGGCATTGTTACGTCAATGGTTTGGACAGCTAACCACCCCCACCGGAGCCTACAGCCAATGGCTCGATGCCCCGCTTAGCAAGGCGCTCGCCCTTAATCTGGCGCAGCAAGCGGTGGAACCCGCTTCAGATAAAAACCACCTGCACCGCCCTCAGCATGCCGCCCAAGCGCTAAAGATTGATATCGACACAAATACAAGTACAAACACAAGCACAAATAACATCAATAACAGCGCTGCTATCGTGGCAAGTAGGGACATGAATAGCCAGGCCCAGAAAGCCTCTGATACTGACATCAACACAAAAACTGACAACGACTGGGTATTGCAAACGGCAGTCATGCCAACATATACCCTGCCTGATAGCGGCAGCATGATGCAGCACTCACCGGCCATGGCGCTTAAACACTTGTTATCGCAACTTGGTACGCAAGGGCTAAACCAGACGCTGCAATACTATCTTGCCCGCGGTACCGGGCAAACCAGTAGCAATACTGACTTTATCCAAGCGGCAAAAAAAGCAACGAGCCGGGATATTCGCCCTTGGCTACAAGATGCCGTTTACCGTCAGGGGCGCAGTATTATCCAGGCATCGCTGCAATGTGAGGGCGGCGTAATCACAAAACTCACCATCACGCAGCAACCAGAGAACGACCAAGCATTGCGCCGACAGCCCTTGTCTATCGGCTTATTTGTGACAGACAGAGCTGGCATTCACCTCAATCGGCACATAGACGTAGCACTTAATGGTGCGCAAACCCAAGTACAGGCCGCCAAAAACCGGCTCTGCCCAGACTTTATCTGGCCGGATTTAACCGATAATAGTGATATCCGTGTCATACCGGATAAACATTCTCTCGGGCGTAGTTTTAACCGTTTAGGCCAGTTTAGTGATCCCAAGGTCGCGCAACAGCTATGGCGCAGCCTGTGGCATAATGTCCTCGATGGCCATTATCCGGCTAAACACTATCTAGCCGCCTTACTGGTCAATGCGCCACAGATAACCGACCCCGCCTTAACGGCCCTGTTAACTCGACAAATCACCACCCTGTATCAACTCTTGGCGGCTACCCAGCCCCACCATGGCAGTGATGCTGCCCATGCGATGACAGCATTAGCAGAACTTTGCTTACAGCGGGCGATGGAAACCTCAGCTCAGCCCCAGTTACAACAAGCCTGGCTCAATACCTATATCACCTTAGCAAACCGACCTGGAGAACTGGCGCATCTGGCCAGTCTGTTAGCCCGCCCTGTCGGCAGTCAACACTTGCCACGCTTGTCTGCAGCACAACGTTTTGCCGTACTGCAGCAACTGAAACGATTTGACTACCCCGCAGTGGACAAGCTTATTCGCCGCTATGGCGATCACCCACTTAGCCTGCAACAACAAAAGGTATTACAGGCCGTCATCCCCAGTGCCAAAATAAAGCGTGAGCTACTGGCCCAACTGTCAACTATGTCGCCATCACTTCGGCAAGCCGTTGCGGCTAATCTGTATCCACCAGAGCAACAGTTACTCAGTGCCGCCAGCAGTGATATGCGTATAGCGGCTCTTAGCGGCCATAACGCAAAACACGCATCAGCGCAAACCGACCAAGTTAATTTACCGCTGGATATTGCCGCAGGATTAACACCAGCGAACTGCAGTCATCTCGGGCTGTACCAACTGCAGCAACTGCAGCGCCAGCCTTTACCGCCTCCCCTGTATCAAGCTGTCAGTGCCCATATCACTTGGATTCAACAGTGTCTGTTGCTGCGCCAAGCGTTTGCTCCTGCCATTCCGGCTTTACAACAAAGTGAAATAAATGACTGAATCAGATTAAATTTAAGGCATGTTAATTTAGTTGAGTAGGCTAAAGGGCAGGCATAGGATACCTCTTAAAAGATTGAACACCGCCAGGCAAGCTCATGCCGGGGTGGTATAAATAAGGGGGAAATGTGGCAACTGATCTACTGCAATCTGTGCTGCATATTGCTGACACCTTTACCGGTATGGTGTGGCAAATCTACTGGCCACTAGCGTTTGGGCTAATGCTTTCATCCGTTTTGCGTCATATTTTGCCGGTCGATACTGTGGTACACCACCTCGGACGCACCACGCCTAAAAGCCTACTGCTGACCACGCTACTGGGCATGGTCTCTTCTTCTTGCTCTTATGCCGCAGCCTCTCTTTCAAGAACCCTGCTGATTAAAAAAGCCAGTTTGGCCAATGCCATGGCATTTCTGGTTGCCAGTACGAACCTAATTCTGGAAATGTTTATTGTGCTGGTTTCTCTGCTGGGATGGCAGTTTCTTTGGGGAGAGATCACCGGCGGCATCATCTTGATTATTCTGGTGGCACTGCTGTTTAAAGCTTATCCTGCCGCCCAGGAGCGAGCCCTGCGAGCCAAACTGGCTGACAATACGCCACCTCAAGCCGTTCATTGTGATATGCCGATGCATCATACACAGGAAGCGACAACCATGGACTGCGGCATGGATATGTCAGCGATGTCATCGACATCACCGTCTATGCCAGAGCATTGCGATATGGCAATGCCGATGAGGCATGACAGCAATCATGCAGCGCAATCCTCTGCATCACCGTCGCCAGCAACCAGCTCAACGCCCAGCCCGTTGATGGCCAAGGTTCGCCGCAGTGCCGGTTTTTTCCAAATGGATATCGCCATGATTGGCAAAGAGATCCTCATCGGAGTGGTGATTTCATCCCTCCTGATAGCCCTGATGCCGGATAACTGGTGGCGGGAATTATTTATTGGCAATAACAGTCAACTGCCAGCGGCCTTGCATTCAGCACTGGATGTGGTGATCGGTATTGCGGTGGCGGTACTGGCCTATGTCTGCTCTGTCGGTAATCTACTGTTAGCGGCCGCACTGTGGCACGGGGGCATCTCCTTTGGTGGCGTGATGGGCTTTATTCTGGCTGATGTGCTAACCATCCCGATGACCCGGGTGTATCGCAATTATTACGGCAAAACACCCGCGCGCTGGATGGTGGCCCTACTCTTTATTGCCATCTTACTGACAGGATTGTTAATTGACTGGCTATGTTGGGCGTTTGGCTGGCAGCTATCGCGAGAAAGTCTGCATACTCTGCATCAAGCTGGATTTGGCTGGAATATAACCACCTTGATGAATCTGATTTTCATCCCATTGTCACTTTGGTACTACCGCCTGGGCCGCCAAGTAAATGGCAACACCATGACGATGTAACAGCAAATATAGTCGGCACGTGAAACGTAAGGCCTTACAATGAATAGCATACCGGTATTGTGCCACTCTCAGTGGGTGTATCTGAAAAAGCGAACGAGTTGATCTATCGAATCATCTAAATGATATTGATTCTCATTTAGATTTAAAATAGACTGGCTCAATTGATACTTCAGGATACATACGTTATGGCGACTTTAACCCAGCAGACAGTACCGGTTTCGCAATCACCCGACGCCACTCCCGCACCACGCATCACTCAGCTGAAACACAAGCTACTGCTTCTGGGTCCTGCTTTTATCGCCGCCATCGGTTATATCGATCCCGGTAACTTCGCCACCAATATCGAAGCGGGTTCCAGTTTCGGTTACAAACTGCTCTGGGTTGTGCTCTGGGCCAACCTGATGGCCATGGTTATCCAGTACCTCTCTGCCAAACTTGGTATTGTCACCGGTAAAAACTTGGCAGAGCATCTGCGTGACCGTCTTCCCCGCTGGGCGGTGGTGCCTTACTGGTTACAAGCTGAAGTCATTGCCATGGCAACTGATTTGGCTGAATTTATCGGCGCTGCGGTGGGCTTCCAGTTGTTATTTGGTGTCTCGTTGCTGGAAGGGGCGGGGATCACTGCAGTATTAACCATGGGGATTTTACTGTTTAGTCGGAAAGGCCAAAAGCCTCTGGAATTGATCATCGGTGCATTATTGCTGCTGGTCGCCGGTATCTATATTGCTGAACTGTATATGGCTAAACCTGCTGCCACCGATTTTATGCAGGGTATGTTGATCCCGGGGTTCAGTAATCCGCAACAAATTTACTTAGCAGCCGGTATCTTAGGGGCGACAGTGATGCCCCATGTCATTTACTTGCACTCAGCCCTATTTGGCGAAAAGACCCGGGCTAGCACCCATCAACGTCTGCGCTCAACCCGTACCGATGTCATTTTAGCCATGACTGTCGCAGGCTTTGTTAATATCGCCATTATTGCCATGGCAGCTGCGGTATTTCATTACTCCGGCAATCAACATGTGGCTGAAATTGAAACCGCTTATATGACCCTGACACCTCTGCTTGGGCACAGTGCAGCACTACTATTCGGTATCTCACTAATTGCCTCTGGGATTTCGAGCTCCGTGGTTGGTACGCTCGCCGGTCAGGTGGTAATGCAAGGATTTGTCCGCTTTGCCATTCCATTGTGGCTACGCCGTACCATCACCATGGCACCAGCATTTGTGGTTATCGCCCTCGGACTCAATACCACAGAAATTCTGGTGATGAGTCAGGTTGTATTGAGCTTTGGTATTGCACTGGCGTTAATTCCACTATTAATGTTCACCGCTAACAAAGACCTGATGGGGAAATTCCACAACCCAGTATGGATGCAACGCTTAGGTCAGGTAATCGTAGTACTGGTTTTGGCGCTTAACGCTTATCTGCTCTACAGCTTAATAGCACATTAAGTATCAATAAAAGCCTTTCGTATTACCAAGCCATCAGAATATTCTGATGGCTTGTTCTATTCATCTAAAGAATCATCTCATTTTCATAGCCTGTTTTAATGAATAATATATTCAGTAGCGTAACAAGTAAAAAAAATATAAAAACATTACAAGTACATGGTATTGAGTATTGACTTACATTTAAAAATCAGTAACTGGTAGTATTTCTGGATGACTTTAGGATATGATTAAAATCATCATTTAAATTTAAGCATTTATGCCAATTATAATTTATGCTGCAGGTAGCTTAAAAAGCGTATTAACAGAAATAGCGCCTAGCTTAGAAGCTATTTCACAAAAATCAATTATCTTACATTTTGGTCCAGCAGGATTATTACGAGAAAAAATCGAACAAGGAGCCCCTTGTGATTTATTCTTATCAGCCAATCAAGCACACTGTAGAAGAATAATTAACAAAGGAATTTTCTCCTATTACAGAGATTTAACCCGTAATAGTTTATGTCTTACAATTAAAAAGCAATATTTTGAACAAGAAGTCAATTGGTTAAGTTACTTGCAGCATTCAACATTAAGAATTGCAACCTCTACTCCTATAACAGATCCCTCTGGCGATTATACTTGGCAGTTATTTGACAAAATAGAACAGCAACAACAAGGATTAGGGAACAAACTTAAACATAGGGTATTACCCCTTGTTGGAGGAATAAACACCATAGCAATTCCGCCTGATCATATAGCGGCAACTTGGCTATTAGAGAACAATTATGCGGATATTTTCATTGGTTATAATCACTACCGTAATATCATTGCCCAACATTCAGCGCTAACTAGCATATCCATCCCTGACAAAGACAATATCGATATTATTTATGGGTTAGCTTACCAACAAAAAATGATTGCACCCATTGTAGATTATTTGTGCTCCACCCAATGCCAAGAGATCTTCACGTTATATGGTTATAAAACACTTCTCTAGTGGATATCAAAAAGCGGTAAAATTGCTTTCTGGCTTGAAGAAATGTCAAATTTTTTCAATGGCACGCCATAGAGATTATGTAACATCTGCTCATTAAGGATCTCATCTTTGGGTGAGAATGCCCATTGTTTTTCTGGTAATAAAAGCAAACAATCATCAGCAACTAACTGCGCATGATATGGATCATGAGTGGTAAAAATAATGCACTTATCCTCTTGTTTAGCTAACCTTAAAATACATTGTAAAACCTTTTTCTGATTAGAAAAATCTAAAGCTGATGTTGGTTCATCTAATAATATTATTTCAGCATCAGCAATTAATGCTCTAGCTAATAATACTAACTGCTGTTGCCCACCCGATAGCTGATTAAATATTTTCGTGCTGAGTGATTCAATTCCAAATTGCTGCAATAAATAATAGGCCCTATCCTCATCAGACTTGCTAGGATGAAAAAACAGCCCTATGGTTTGAGCCAACCCCATCAATACGACATCTAATGCTGTATAAGCAAAATTCAACTGGCAACTTTGAGGTACATAACCCAACTTTGCATGGTAATAGAGCTCACCAGACTGGGGCGAGAGAGAACCAAGTAAAGTGTGTAATAATGTCGTTTTGCCTCGCCCATTAGCGCCAAGAACAGCTAATACACAGCCTTGAGCAAGCTCAAACGAAATTGGCGTACATAATGAAGTATTATGGCCAAAAACGAGATTCTTTACCGATAGCATTATCATTTCTTCCATGCCCGTTCTTTCGCCAGCAATATAATAAAAAGCGGCGCACCAAATAATGCGGTTATTATTCCTAAAGGAATTTCTGCTTGACTCAATGTACGCGCAATATCATCCACAATCATCATGATGATTGCACCCAAAATAAATGCGGTTGGTAATAACCTGCGGTGATCCGCACCAACAAGAGTTCTGGCCAGGTGAGGGACAACTAAACCAATCCACCCAATGCTACCACTTACAGCAACTTGCGCAGCAATAATAATTGCTGTTAATAATAAGATACAATAACGCAGTGTTGAAACATTAATACCCAAGGCATTAGCTTCTAAATCGCCAAGAGATAAAATATTGATTCGCCAACGTAAGCGGTAAAGAACACTTCCCACAATACATAATGGAAACCACATTAAACCAACCTTATGCCAATTTACAGTCGAAAAACTGCCTAGAAGCCAAAAAATAATACTAGGTAATTTTTCTTCTGTATCAGCAAGATATTGAATTAAATTTACCAATGCAGCAAATACGCCACTCAACACAATGCCGAGTAAAATAAGCATTAAACGATCATTCTTACCTAATACTTCCGCTAAAATATAAATAACAACTAATGCTAAAAGCCCAAAGAAAAATGTCGAACTCATTAAGCCAAAGGTAGAAAAACCTAATAAAATAGCTAACGTTCCACCAAAAGCAGCACCTGAAGTAACACCAATAATATGGGGATCAACTAAAGGATTATGAAACACCCCTTGTAAGATTGTACCACAATAGGCAAGTGCCCCGCCAACCCCTAATGCCATAATAATTCGTGGCAATCGAATTGACCAAATAATATGTTCATCTAGCGGAGAAAGAGACTGTTTACCTATCCCATATAAAGCCAACTGACTATATGAAATAGGATATTGCCCCAAAGTCAAGGAAAATAAAATGATTAATATCATTATTATAATCAATACGATATTAATCATTTTAAAAGAAGAAAATGAACTTAACATAACACTAATCGTTTAATTTATTTTCTTGATATGCCACACGATAAAAATGCTGATAGTAATCATGAACTTTTTTATCTAAATCAATATCTTCAAACTGAGCAGGATATAGCGTTTTAGCCATCCATAATTCACCTAGGGCAATTGCTTCCGGCATAGGATAACCCCAGGCTTTCGCGTACTCGGGCATAAGATATATATTCTGATTTTTAACCGCGCTGATCCATTGCCAGTTAGGATCGGCTTTTATTGTAGAAACGACTTTGGGAAAGCGATTTTGAACAAAAATAGTCTTAGGGTCCCATGCTAATATTTGTTCTATTGAAACGGATTGATACCCTTTTAAATCTGCTGCTGCGACATTATATGCACCAGATCTTTCCATCATCACACCAGTATATTTGCCCTTCCCATAGGTATATAAATCTGGATTCGCCAAATAAACCCGTACCCTTTCCTGAGCAGGAATGTTGGCTAAGCGTTGCTGAATCAAATGTTGATTCGCAAACGTAGCCTTTATAAGTTCTTCGCCTTCTGCTTTTTTATTAACGATTTGCGCAATCAGCCGAATACCTTCTTTTAAACCATTATCATAAGCTGACTTATCATCTCTCAGGGTTGGATTAAGTTTACTCTTCTCACTAGTCGGAGCCTGTCGCAGTGAAATAGCAATAACAGGCACGCCCTCTTTTTCAATCTGCTCGATCATTTCTTGAGGCGCATAATTGGCCACAAAAACAACCTGAGGTTGAGTCGCCAATAAACTCTCAATATTCACTTGGGTTAAGTCACCAGGCATGGGTAAGGAGGCTAATTGAGGGGCCAATCTCACATAATGAGCGCCAAGAGATTTTTTCCAGCTGGATTGAATCGCAACAACATCATTTAGAGCATTCAATTGATTCAGAATATTAAGGGTTTGATGCTGTAAAACAGCAACTCGGCTGATATGGTCTGGCAAGATAACGCTGCGCCCAAGTTGATCGGTTACCTGCTGAGATGCCATAGCACTATGACTTAGCAAGCCGATGAACAAAAATACAGCGGCAGAAAATGTTTTGATATTGGACATGATAAAGCGAACATGAAGTTTTCGATATATACTTAATTATATATCGATGTTAGCGGCTGACAAGAAAATACTCATCTTCCCTAATCATATCGTTATCAAGCTCTGTCATATCGCGATAATACTTGGCTCGACAAACAACTAAATTCAAACTGATGATGTCAATCGCCATCATCACTGGTTAAAAAGTACATCAGTGGTACGTATCACAGCAGAAATTTGCTATACTCCGCGCCCGCCCTCACCTTGGGCTATTTTTGCCACCATTTTCGTAATAATGGGATAAGTAGATGAACTTTGAATCCTTCAGTTTTGCCCCAGAGATACTCAATGCCGTATCTGACTGCGGCTACACTACCCTGACGCCTATTCAGCGCCAGGCAATTCCGGCTGTTCGCCGGGGTCAGGATGTCCTGGCCAGCGCCCAGACCGGCACAGGGAAAACTGCAGCCTTCTCCCTGCCTATCCTGCAGAAAATGCATGATCAACCCAAGCCGCTCACCAGCGGCCGGGCACGGGCACTGATCCTGACCCCAACTCGGGAGTTGGCAGAGCAGATCGCTAATAACCTTAAGGCATACAGCAAATACCTGAAAATCAATGTCCGTTTGATGACAGGTGGTAAAAGTGCTGAATCTCAAGCCCGTAAGCTAAAACAGGGAACCGACTTTCTGGTTGCAACCCCAGGCCGTCTACTTGAGCAGCTGCAAGCCTGTAACCTGAGCCTGTCAGAAATTGAATATCTGGTATTGGATGAAGCTGACCGTATGCTGGATATGGGTTTTATCAAAGACATCCAACGGGTACTGCAGGTATGTAATAAGCAGCGCCAGACACTGATGTTCTCTGCCACTTTCTCTGGCGGTGTACGTAAACTGGCTGATGAGATCATGCCCGGCTACCAAATGATTACGGCAGATAAACACAACACTGCCGCAAGCACAGTTAGCCAGGTAATTTATCCGGTGGAGCAGCGCCGCAAGCGTGAACTGCTGTCAGAGCTGATCGGTCGTAAAAACTGGCATCAAGTACTGGTGTTTTCCGCTACACGGGAAGACTGTGAACAGCTGGCCAAAGAGCTGAATATGGACGGTATTCCTACCGGGGTAATCCACAGTGAAAAAGCCCATGGCAGTCGTCGCCGGGCACTGAAAGACTTTGTTGACGGCAAACTCAGAGTACTGGTTTCCACTGAAGTTGCCGCCCGAGGGCTGGATATTCCAGCACTGGAATACGTGGTGAACTACGACCTGCCATTTTTAGCTGAAGATTATATTCACCGTATTGGCCGTACTGGCCGGGCCGGGAAATCCGGGGTCGCTATCTCATTTGTTAGCCGGGAAGAAGAACGCATGCTGGCTGATATTGAAAAGCTGATCGGCCAGCGTATCAAACGCATTACCGTACCGGGTTATGAAGTATCCCGCCGCGAGTCCTTGCTAAAACACCTGCAACGCCGTCGCTTCAGCAAAAAACTGCGTGATGATGAAGCCGTTGCCCAGATCTCTGCAGAAAAGAGCATGTCTGGCCGCCGGGTCAAAGTGAAAGTTGGCTCAAGCGGTATCAAACCGAAAAAACTGAAGTAACGCCACCTTTTCTGCCGTAAGTAACTGCCAAGTTTAGTCATAAAAATGCCTCCATCACGGAGGCATTTTTGTATCTGCTTATGCAGAGAAAAAGATATGCTCTTGATGCATTATCAACAGCTTGGCATAACCTGCGCGGGGATCAACAGCGCCAAACTCGGCAGTTCATTGCCGGGATACAGTCGATAAGCCTTATGGTGTTTGATCAAACTGGCTTTCTTATCCCCTTGGCTGAGCAATAAACCACTGGACAACGCCGTCTCAGCCAGCATAGGCTCATCGGCACGGATATGCAGTGTCAGCGGCTTAACCAGTTCATCCCCCGCCAGCGACTGGGCAAATTCCGGCGCAGAAATAATAACGCTGGGCAAACCATCATTATCCAGCTTTAATTTGGCCGTTACTGGCGTATCAGTGATCACCAACACTTCATCTGCGCTCAATTGTTCCAGCCACCCACGCAATGCCAGCCCCAGCGCCACATTGTCCCCTTCCAGTTGACCGTACTGATAAACAATGCGCTGCAGCAATTGTTTTAACTGCGCACCGGCGCCCAAACTTCGGCCATCGCGCACCCAAGCAGTTAAATCAGCGGCCAGAAATTTAGGGTAAGTTTTCTTTTTTAGTGCATCGGCCATCCAGTTACACAAAAAGTGACTTTCCTGGGCAGGAGTAGGCTGTTTACGGGCCAACGCAGATTGCGCCAGGGCGTCTAAGCCTTCGCGGGCCATTAATAATATCGCTTGCTTGTATGTCATAAAATGTCAGGACGTTACACAGGGAGGGTGATTTTACCCTATCAGTTAAAAAACTGTCAGCACTTACAACCATGGGGAGCAATTCAGCACACATTTGCCAGAGCTGTCCCTGTGCTACACTGGCGCTCATGCCACAACGGCTGCGGACAATATCATATCGATTTAGCTAGTTTTTCAGGATGTTAGCCATGACAACAACCACACAATACGCTCGTTTAAGTGCGCATTTTGCCACTATCAGCCATTTTGAACACTTCAATACCCTGGGTGACTGGGATATGGCCACCATGATGCCACCAGCAGGCAGTCAACAGCGGGCTGAAGCGATGGCCAGCCTCAGTGGTCATATTCATCAACTGCGCACGGCACCTTGGTTAAATGAAGCCATCAACGCCGCCACTGATGAGCCCCTCACCGATAATCAACGAGCCAATCTAACGGAAATGACTCGAACAGTGCAGCAGGCAACATTGATCCCCGCTGAACTGGTCGAAACCAAAACCCGTGCGGCGCTGGCCTGTGAACATGCCTGGCGCACGCAACGGCAAAATAATGACTGGGCCGGTTTTCGCCCCAATTTAGAAAAGGTAATCGCCTTAGTACGCCAAGAAGCAGAGATCCGCAGTCAAGCGCTGGGCATAGCCCCCTATGACACCTTACTGGATAAATTTGAACCCGGCATGACCAGCGCCAAGCTCGATGCGCTATTTAGCCCATTGCGACAACAATTACCGGGTCTTATCCAACAGGTTCAGCAAAAACAGGTCAATGAGCAGCCCGTACATCTTAATGGTCACTATCCAGCTCAAGCACAGCAGCAATTATCCCGTCAGGTAATGACACTGCTGGGGTTTGACTTTAATCAGGGAAGGCTGGATAGCAGTTCCCATCCATTTTCCTGCGGTGCCGCGGGTGATACCCGCATTACCACCCGCTATGATGAATCAGATTTCAGTGCTGCGTTAATGAGCACCATACATGAAACTGGCCATGCCAGATATGAGCAAGGGCTACCGCTAACATGGCAGGGCCAACCGGCCGGCATGGCACGTTCTATGGCGGTCCATGAAAGTCAAAGCTTGTTTTTTGAAATGCAACTGGGTCGTAGTCACGGCTTTTTACAGCAGCTACATCCCCTGATAAACCAGCACCTTGGAACCCATTTTACCCTAGAGCAACTGCAACATGGCTTTAGTCGGGTGACCCCGGGACTTATCCGGGTTGATGCCGATGAAGTGACCTACCCATGTCACATCCTGCTACGTTACCAAGCCGAGCAGGCTCTGGTGACAGGAAACCTGACAGTGGCCGAATTACCTGAATTCTGGCATGCCAATATGAGCCAAATGTTAGGCGTCAGTACATTGGGCAATGATAAAGATGGCTGCATGCAAGACATCCACTGGACCGTGGGCGAGCTAGGCTATTTCCCAAGTTACACTCTGGGGGCCATGATTGCCGCCCAATTGCGAGATGCACTGGAACAACAGCTGGGCAATATGGATACCCTGCTGGCACAGGGGCAAATCAATGACATCTTTGCTTTTCTGCAGCGCAGGATCTGGCAACACGCCAGTTTGATGAGCACAGAGGCATTAATCTTATCCGCTACTGGCAAGGCACTGTCCGCCGACAGCCTGCTGGCCCATCTGGCGCGACGTTACGCTTAACGCAATATAGGGATAACCCTTGGTGGTAAATCGACTGCCAGCGGTTATCCCGCCTTTGTTTACCCTTAATTCGCTGTCGCTGAACCCATAAGTTATATCTATAGCAGATAAAACTATACTATATGTAGCTATGAGCCAGAGTGAGGTTAGTTTCTTACTCTGGCTTTTTTTATTAGATTTATAGCGTTCATTGTACTAAAACTACTAAAACTGATTTGTTCAAAGTAGATTTATGGTTGGGATCGTAAAAGTCACCGCTCAAATCAAAACGGATCATTCAGGCACCGTTCTTGAAGTTCCCGTTTTGTTGACGCATCAAGGGGTATTTGAACCTCTACTTGATTACGTCATCAGTCAATCTCACCGAAATAGTCTTCCTTGGATGAACCGTGTCGTGTTCTCTTGTCAGTTGCTTCTCGAATATATGGAAGCGAACAAAGGGTTGTTTTCAGAGCCCAGCAAATTATTTCTGTCGTTTGTTCAAAAGCTATCGACAGGAACCATAGGTAAGGATGGGAGTGACCCATCACAGCTTTATTGGTTGCCGCGATCAGTCTCTAACGTGAATCAGCTTCTTTCATCACTGAACGGTTTAACCGACTGGTTGGTGATCCACAACCAAAGCCAAAGCATCAACCCATTTGAGCAAGCCACAAGTCATCAAGAACGTCTGAATTACGCCGCTTGGTTTAAAAAAAATCAGCATAATTTTCTTGGTCACATCAAAAATAACGCACTGACAGATATGCTCAAAAAAGTCAGAAAAGTGCGCGGAAAACAAGATGTACTGAAAGTCGATGGTGACGCCATTTCCTTTCCCGAAAATTTGTTTAAGTCTTTCTTTATCGATGGTGTTGGCTCTGCGAGAGATGTGCGAGTTGCAGTACGAGACCAATTGATTTTGTTATTGATGCATGGCGCTGGCGTGAGAGAAAGCGATGCGTTGCATTTGTGGGTTGATGACGTTTTTCATGATCCTGAAAACATCAACAGCGTGATTGTAAGGCTCTATCACCCAGAAGATGGGAAAGCACCAAACAACTGGCGAGGTCGAAAGCGACAGACAACAAGAGCGGTGTATTTAGCTGAGAAATATCATCTTAAACCACGCAATAAGCTAACAGGCACGGCGCGAATTGGTTGGAAAACCAGAGTGGTAGATGACAGTGATAATTTCATTCATCTGCATTGGTTTCCAGCTTATTATGGTGAGCTGTTTGCAAAGCTATGGCGGAAATATTTGCTGTTCTTACTTCCATTAGAGCGAACGCATCCGTATGCATTTGTTAGTTTTTCAAAACATCATCTCGGCCAGTCACTTACGCTGAATGCGTTTAATCAAAGTTATAAAGCGGCGATGACGCGAATACAGCAAGCCGTTTCTAAACCAACTGGCCGTTCGCCACATGCCCACCGGCATGCATATGGACGCCGGTTATCGAATGCGAAAGTTGATCCATTACTGATCAAAAAAGCACTTCATCACGCTTCACTGTTATCGCAATCGGTCTATACACAGCCAGGCATTCGTGATGTCACAGAAGCGTGTGAAGAGGCAATGACCCGCTTAGATAGGCAAGAACATACGATATTTCGACAAGATGTCGAACTGAGTTGGCAAGAGATCATGAAAGCGGGGTTTGAAGATATCGACCCTGATGGTTTGTTCGCGGGCAAATACCCAAAATTTCGATAGGTGATGGATGAGATCAACCGATTATGAATTTGCTTGGTTCACGCAAAATAATGGCTCTGGTTGGGAGACCTGGCGTGAATTGGCGGCAACATGGTTGCACGGAAAGAAATACGGCATTGACCATAAACGGAATGCATTAACCCGTTTTCTGGAAGAGTATTTAGTGCCTCAATTCATTACAGACCCTGTTGAGCTATTTGATATGGGCGCACAGGACTACAATAAATTTCTATCAAAAATTGATTTATCAGAGAGTTACCGAGTTAGGCAAAACAATGAGGTTTGCACATTTATCGACTGGGTACTGGAGACATATTATTCCCAGCCGGATGATAATGATGAACCAGTGCCGATGTTTAAAAATCCGTTCCGCAAAGAAAGCAATCCAATCAACAATCAAGAAACGGTTTACAACACTCTGCCGTTTTACTACATCAAAAAACTGCGAAAAATAATTTGTCCTGATTTAAGAGGAGACTTTTCAGATTGGTGTTGGGCAATCGAACAATCCGATGCTTTTTTGCTTAACGGCAGACATACTAGAGATTGGTTTATTGTCGATAAAGCGATGATCGACCCAAGTGATCACGATTGTGTTTGGCGTGAGTTCAAGCTTGATAAAGATCGTTCAATGCGAGTCAATGGCGTTTTAAAGCATTACAAAGCGGGAGAATCGCTTCATTTGATTTGGTCACCAGTGCGAGCCATGATGCTCTTTGTGAAGCTGCAATTGCCACTGAGGACGTATCAAGTTCGAATGTTAGATTCTGGCGAAGCGGATACTTGGCGATACGAGCGTAGCCAATGGGTGCCCAACAAGAAACACGATTTTGTTCAAGGCAATGAAAAACGGCCATGGCGGAAAGGTGCAATGCACAGAATCGTCACGCCGGACATCGGTGATATCATGACGGGTTTGTACATCAATACTAATAAAACGGCCGATAGAAACAAAGATGAAATCACGCGAGGTTACGTCATCCCTTGGCAGAATGAAGATGTACTGTATTGGCTTGAAAAATTACGCAATTGGCAAGAAAAGTACAATCCAATCACCAAGCAGACTTCAATCTATGATTTAGATTACAAGCACTTTGGCAGCACCAAATCGACAACGCAGCGAGATGAGATTGGTAATATTTGTTTTCTTTTTCGCAATGCATCCGCTCCAATTGAGCGAGAAAGAGCATTTCCCCTGACAGCAGGGTTTATCAGTACCCTCTGGCTTGAATTGCTCAGAAAGCTAGAAGAGGATGTTTATAAAGCCGGTCACACCTTAACGGATGGTGGCAAAGTGCATTTTGTTGATCCGAAGAATCCACGTAAGGCACTATTTCCACTTCATTCGCTGCGCGTTTCGCTCATCACCTGTTATACCCTCGAAGGCGAGATCCCAACGCCCATTCTTTCAAAGCTTTTGGTGGGACATAGTCGTCTTATTATGACACTGCATTACACCAAAGTTAGTGCTGTGATGATGGCTAGAAAGATGAAACAGGCCGAGGACAAGATTACCGAAAAAGATCAACAGAGTTTACAAACATTCCTTGCCACTCAATCAATTGAAGCGATAGGGCTACAGACGTCATATCAGGATTTGGAAGCGTTGAAGAATATTTTTCGGGTTCGCAACCCCGCAGGTTGGCAAGAAAAAGCCATCGGGATCTGCTTAGCCGGTGGCAATACCCAACCCTCAGCTGAGAACACCCCAATCCCTGGTTGTTGGAATGGCGGAGAGCGGCTAAAGCGAGCTAATCGAAATCAAGCGGATCTTTATGGTCCGGTACCACATGGCCTAGAAAACTGTGTTCGCTGCCGTTGGTTCATCACAGACTTACGCTATCTACCTGCGTTAACTGCGCATTTCAATAACCTTAGCTATCACGCCTCAGAGTCAGCCAAAATAGCAGCAGAGCTCGAACAGCAGCAATCCTTGCTACTTGATGAAGAATATTTTTGTGAAATTAATGGACAAGCATTCACTAAATACCAATATTTGCATGTGCTTGAGCGCCGCCTTGAAAGGCAACAAAGCGATGCCGATGAATATTGTAAAGATCTCGTCGCGTGCTTTCAGATCATCCGGAAAGTATTGGCATTGGAAGAGCAGCGAGAGGTGGGGGATGCCAAAGACAAAGTAGTAGCATTGGGCTCACCAGAAGATATTTCGCCATTCTTTAGTTTTTTGGATACCGAGTCCGAATTTAGGCAGCTGATTCAGATTTGTGATGATGCGGAACTCTATACAGATTTACGTGACGACCTCAGGAAAACCACCGCCATTGCTCACCGCAGTGACAAGCTCAACAATATGCTGATGAAATCGGGTTATATGCCGTTTTTACTGCAACTTGATGATGAAACCCAGTTGTTGGCTGGCAATGCCATGGTCAATGCGATGCTCAACGCCACTGGTGAACAGGATAGATACAGCGCAATGGCTCGAATTGCAGGTTATTTAGACACGGAGGCATATCTGAAAGATGCAGGGCTACTCGAGGCTGGAGTAAAAGGCATTGAAACTAAAACGGGCATCAATATTCTAAGGCTTGCCGATTTAACGGGAAAAAATACGAAGGGATTAGACGATAATGGCTGAACTCATCCATCCGGACATTGTTCTTGAAGAGTTGTGCTCACAAGCAACAACGCGCACAGAGTCGGCATTGAGGACACTTAGCGCCGTACTTGCTGAGCAGAGCCAAATCGAACCGTTAGACTTTTCCATCGTGACTATTGGTAGGTTGTCTAAAGCTCAAGGTGGCCCCTCAACTCAGACCATCCGTAATCGAACAGGTAAGCATTTTCAGCAATTGATAGATGCCTGGGCCGCGTATAGTGGAACTACGCGTAAGAAGCCTCTCTCGGTTAGGCAAAAGCAACTTTTAAACAGCAATGATCAGCACATACTCGATTCCATTGATGATCCCGTGATCCGTGCCGTAGTCGGCTCTTTGATTGCAGAGCGAAACAAATACCGCGATCAACTTAATGTACTCAAAGCAAACGCCGATATCGTTATCGACAGAACACAGCCAATAAATCAATCTCATACTCACTTAGACAGTGAAAAACAGCATCAAAATAGCGCAATGACTCCGTTAGAATTAGAAGCTATTCGAGATGCCATTTCGGATGAAAAAATCCTGGCAATGGAATGGGTTGTAACGCCAACAGGGCAGGTGAAAGACAAATATGGGCACGAGATCTACCGCAGAGGCTATGTGCATGTATTGAATAAACTTCTCGAAAAGCAAGGATCTTGAATTCTCACCAAAACACATTCATTTTACCCGAGCTCAACAGTACTCCCGAACCAATTGAACGTGGTACCGATAAACTCCGTCTGGGTAAGTTTAAGCAAAGAGTACTTTCTTTAGTGTTTCAACAATTTTGATGGACTAAAAGGATTGTGCTCTTACCCTACAATGGCTGCTTAGTTTTACCAACTCGTGCCAGGACGATCCGCTCTGACACATTTCTGTCCCGTACCTTCACAGATGGCACTTAGAGACTCAGAAGTGCCCCAAAGTTACTTACATGAACCGGTTATCCCGTTAAATCGGATAAAACAGGAATTGCGCCTGCCACCTTCTCAACACAGTTCACGGAAATATTGATTACAATCATAAAACTGTCAGTTATCCAACGTGTTAGTGATAATATTTCTTCTATTCATGTTGCTGGTATAGCGAGATAACGACACATCTCATCATTCAGATAAACGAGCAGTCTCGTAATACAAATATCCGTTACTGTCGTTTCCACACCCCTCGTTGTAATGCCTGTTAGGAATTCCGCGGTGAGAGTTGCCTATTTATTGGATGTGAATAGGCACCTGCACTGCATAGCAGTGCTCTCAGATACCTATTAATAAATTCCAACCAAACCGCAAATCTTATGTGTGAGGTGGGTCACGTTTTTCGCTTTTCATCCCCCTGCATCAACAAATCAACTTCTTTAGCTAACACCATTACACCTATCAGGCTGGGAAACTCATTACGGCTTACTGCCTCGTAAGTTGCTGATTAAAAACAAAAAAACATCCTTAAATCAGTATTTGTCAAGAGTTGTATTTCACTTTTTCTAATGGTCTGATATGCATATCAAACGACGTATTCATTCTTCTCTCATCTTCTTTATGGAGCACATTTATGACAGCACCATCAATAGAGGTTTTTCCCGTTGGCAACGGTGACATGAC
The DNA here is from genome assembly GCF_024363255.1 of Shewanella sp. NFH-SH190041. NCBI lineage: Bacteria > Pseudomonadati > Pseudomonadota > Gammaproteobacteria > Alteromonadales > Shewanellaceae > Shewanella > Shewanella sp. NFH-SH190041. Next base: position 1,054,621 of record NZ_AP026070.1, on the reverse strand, counting down.
CCTAATCACCACCAAAAATAAAAAAAAGATCTTGATTGACTGCTATAGGAGATCAGGCTCTAGCTACAACTACTTAGAAGAGCGCCTGAGAGAGCGCTTGAACACTGACGAAGATGGTCGCCCTTATGTGGATGTGTTTGTTCTTACTCACCCAGACGCAGACCACATAACCGGATTTAACACCATGTTCCATACTGGTGATCCGGAAGACTGGAGTGATAAATCCAATAAAATTATCATCAACGAAATTTGGTCATCACCTCGTGTATTTCGTCGAGCAACAGCAAAAGGAGCAAATGGCAACAACCCTCTTTGTGACGATGCCAAAGTATTCAATAGAGAAGCTAAGCGTCGAGTTCAACTCTATCGGGATGGCGGGTATATTGGCGGTGCAGGTAACCGCATCATTCTCCTTTCATCAGATGAAGATGGCAAAACTGATGATATCCCACATATTGTTGCCGATCTATTCACTTCATTCGCCCGTATGTCCGGCATAGATGACGGCTCTCTCAATGCATTCTTGCTTGCGCCTGCTGACAAGCAAGAGGTGGCAGAAGACGAAGAAGAGCTTTCAAAGAACAACTCCAGTGCAATCATCCGCTTCGATTTAAGTAATGCCATCTACGACGCAAATTACGGATACGATGTGTCCTATACTCACTCATTTCTCATTGGCGGAGATGCTGAAGTTAAGTGCTGGGAAGTGCTTCATGACAAACTCGAGGCTGCTGGTCAACTGAACGAGCTTGCATACGATGTTCTTTTGGCTCCACATCATTGCTCTTGGCGCTCACTATCCAATGACAGCGAATCTAATTGCGATGATCCTAAGCTGAACAAGTCTGCACACGCAGCTTTAAGCAAGGCAAACAAGAACGCAGTAGTTCTTTGCAGTAGTCAAGAGTTCGGGGAGAAGACTCCTCCTTCGCAGCTTGCAAGAGATGAGTACGAGAAGATCCTAAAGGATAATGATGGGTATAAGTTTTATGCCGTGGCTGAAGAGGGGGTTGATGATGAAGGGAATCCTAATTCACTCATGATTACCTTCTCAACGGGCAGGCCGAAGAAGGTGACGAAAGCTGAAAAGCGTGACTTTTCTAAAGTTGCCAATCCAGATGCGGTTAAGAAGGGTGGAAAAAGCACCTATGCCTAATTGTCGGTCAGCTTCAATTGAAGTGTTAGGTGAGTTCCTTTCTGACAGGTATTCGGCTAAGCGACTATCTGAAAGTGAAGTGCAGAACTTGGGGATTTCCTCAAGCCTGTATACAGCCAATTGGCGCATCCAAACTGATATCAGACACCCTGATAGCAGCAAGGCAATTCAATTGATTGTGGCGGCACGATCTACTTTCCCTTTCAGCGTCCCTCACATCTTCACTCACCCTAAACTGGAGGTCTTAAAGTACCCTCACATTGAGGAGCAAGGGAGGCTATGCGTATGGGGTGAAGAGGTTACCTTTGACCCGCAAGACATTACATACGTCGAGCACCTAATCAATCACAGTCACTCGTTGCTGGAACAAACAATCTCCGGTGAACTCGATGAGGACTTCAGTGCTGGTATGCTTAGCTACTGGGGGCGCTCTTTTACGTCCCCACTAAAAGAAAAGAAAGCGACCAGTATATGTAAGGTCAAAAACGTTACATCTCGACAGATCCATGTAGCGTATGACAGCTCCAAAGGTGTCATATTTGCTGATACTGAAGATGAGCTTAAGGGCTGGCTAACTAACATTGGTCTGAAACCGAGCCGAAAGCTCTGCTCTACCACGTTCCTTATTAATTTGCATGAAGCTTGGAAACCATCGGAGTACCCCAAGACACTTGGCGAGATTTTATCGATACTGAAAACCCAGTGTGCCGATTACACCGAAGCGATTACTGCAATCTCATATATCTTAAGTTCCAATCGCCTAAACCCAGCATTCCTAGTGCAGACCAACACCCCCAATGGAGCAATCATCACTGCGATGAGATGTTTGAGCGGGATCAACACAAGAGGTAATGCCGGACAGCGCTATCTGCCACCAGTAAAAGCAGGTAACGGCTTTAGGGATGATCGTATCCATTTTCGAAACCTTGAAGCCAGGTGCGCACAGGTGGGTATCCGTGGAATGGAGGTAGAGCGCAGAGACCCATCATGGGTTCTAGGTAGAGACTCAAACCCATCTATCCGAACAACCAGTGGAACTACCATTGGCATTATCGGGCTTGGTTCTATCGGTTCGAGTCTACTCCCCCTACTAATTAAAGCTGGGTTCAGTAAATTTGTGTTGTGCGATGGAGAATCACTTGAGGCAGCCAATGTCGGCAGACACCTTCTTGGTATGAACTACGTAGGCACCAATAAGGCTGAAGCATGCAAGAATCATATTCAGAGGAACTACCCTTGGGTCGATGTTTTATACGCAGGGAGTCGTGAATGGTTCGTTGACGATAAGGCTGTAGAAGCACTAACAACGAAATGTGATTTGGTCATTAGCGCAACAGCAGAGTGGGCATCAGATAAGGCCATACATGGGATGATAGAAGACAGTAGTCTATTGTGCAGTGTTGTTTTCTGTTTCACTGAACCACATGCTGTAGCTACCCATTGCTATGTAAACAAGGCGGGGGGCTTTAGCTATGGCTCTCTATTTGATAATACCGGAAGGCTACTGGAGAGTTGTGCCAAGTTTGAGCATCGAACCATCAAGGAAACGCATTTCTGCGGTGGTGTATTCCAGCCATACGGCGGCGTAGAGCTTAGCTTCGGGCATAGCATGATAGTAGAGACTGTCACTGAGCTTGCTTGTGAGGGAATTCAGGATGACAGCTATCGAGTATGGATTGGAAGTAAGAAGCTTCTGCAATCATTAGATGGCGAATGGAATCAAGGCTGGGAACAAAAGTATGGAGAGATAGGAGATGGCTCAAAAATCCTTAAAGTCGTCTAGTCAGACTGCGCCGATTGAGTTCACCTCCCTATCTTTTACGGGTCTATCGGTGCAATTTTCGGAAAACGCCATTGCTGAACTGTATAAGTACAAGCAAACTGGGAATAAAACTGAGGCAGGTGGCTTTCTTTTTGGGAAAATATGCACAGGAGTGGTGACGGTCTTATCGGCTTCCTCCCCTAGCAGAGCTGACAAGAGATCTCGCTTTGGCTTTTCCTGGAATAAGCGGGAAGCCAATAAGACAATACAAAAGCACTTCAAAAACGGGCTTCACTACCTTGGTGATTGGCATACTCACCCTTGTGGTAACCCAACACCTTCTTGGGATGATACCCAAGCGATTCGAAGCACCTTTCTAGACTCTGAGCATCAGCTTAATTACTTCATCATGCTTATTCTTGGAACCACGGGGATCGAACAAAGCTATGTCGCTTTAACAGACGGTAAAAAGGAATATCGATTTAATGCAAAGTGAAACCCAACAAGAACAGCCAGCACAATCTAAAACCTACACAGGAAAATGCTTATGCAGTGCTATCGCTGTCGGTGCCTATCTTCTTATGCTACTAATGGCACCTATAGGGTATTGGTATATGACTGCTACTAACGCTGTTCCTCCTTGGGCTGTGTCGAGTAAGCAAGTTATTGGATGTGTTTTGGTTGCAACTACAGGAGGTGTTCTCTATTGCTTGCGAGCTGTGTATCTGAATTACAGCGTCAGAAAGCAATGGGATGCGGTATGGGTTGTTTGGTATCTATTCCGGCCATTTGCATCCGGCCTGATGGGTTACGTCACTTACCTGGTTATCTCTGCGGGTCTTTTCGCGGTAGGTTCGACTTCAGTTGAGCACCCAGAGAAGTTGTTATATGCCCTATCTTTCTTTGCAGGGCTGAATGTAGATGGCTTTTTGAAGAAGTTTGAAGGGCAGGTATCCAGCTCGGTAAAGGCTAAACCAAGCCGGCAAACACAAGGTTCGTAAACTTCAGTAGTAATCTCACCATAACCCCGATAACTACGTTCGAGAAATACGTCAAGATGGAGGACTTCAACACACTTTTCATTTGGTATTACAAACTATCGAAGATTCTTGGGGTGAGAGTGATGACAGACACCATTAGAGGTTATAGCGGAAGAGCCGGAGCAGTTAGAGGCAGTCGCCAAGGTCATGAGGTCATTAGGAACTCCTTGGTGAGAGTTGCCTATTTATTGGGTGTGAATCGGCACCTGCGCTGCTACAAAAAGGAAAATCATGTAATAAACTCCACCACCTCCGTGCGCGGCGGTAAAAGCTGACTAAACTTACCGCCGTTAACCTAACCCCGAAAGGCAGCCTCAAGTTGGTCTTTGTTATTTTTTGGGGGGCATCTGCACCGCTATAAAAAGTCATATCTCCTCCAAAGTGATAGCCACCTACTCTGTAGACACTTTTAAGCCTTTCTTTTCCCCTAATTCAACATATCCGAAGTGGACATCTTAGAGCACCAACCCTAACCCGTTTTTGTCCAAAGGCTATTTAAACTGCTCACGAATGATTTTGTAAACGGTATTTCGTGAAACGTTGCAATGCTTAGCTATATTCGAAATCGACTCATGGTTTTGGTGCATAACAATAATCTGGTTTTTGATAGGAGTAGCTGTGGGTTTGCGACCTTTGTATTTACCCGCCGCTTTAGCGGCAGCGATGCCCTCTAACTGTCTTTCCTTCCGTATGTTGAGCTCAAATTCAGCGAATACTCCTAGCATATCTAGAAACGCTTTCCCGGCGGCAGAATCAGTGGAAATTGGTTGTTCGGTCGCTCTCAGTTCGATTTCTTGCTCCTTGAGATAAACAACTAACTGCTGAAGGTCTAAGACTGATCTGGCGATTCGGTCAATACGGGTAACGAGCAGCGTGTCTCCAGCACGAAGATATTGCTTTAAGTCGTTGAGTCCCTTTCTGCGAGTGTCGCTACCTGGTGCTGTGTCAGAAAAAATCTTCCGACACCCAGCATCTTTCAATATCCGAATTTGGAGCTCTAGTGATTGGTCTTGCGTCGATACACGGGCATATCCCACCTTTGCCATGGCACTTGCTCATTTAGGTTCTAGACTTATTGAATATAGTGTTGATTTATCAGATTAACCACCCTAAATGAACAGACTTCGAAGATTTTCTTGTCGTTCAGTTAGGGTATGCTCTATTTGAGTATAGGAGGATGTATGAATTTTCAAGACCCCGATCTTGTTCTCGTTAAAATTATGGTGGGAGAAAAGAAAGCATTCTTTCAAGTGATTGGTCATGGGCATGAAGATATAGCACTCCAAGATATTGATAATAAATCTATATTTTCCTTTACAAAGAAAGACGTTGAGATACTTTTGGAGAAAGGAAAGTTAAAGGTAATGACACGAAATGAATTACCACAATGCCTTGTCGGCGTGTCATTGGATAAACATAAAATAATTGCCAAGAAATCGACAACAACTCAAGCGTTTGAACAGTTAGAAAGGAGATACTCCTACGTGAAAGGTGTTATTGATGAAAGGATACCTGCATTCACCGCAAAACAGTTAGAACCTTATATTGAAAAGAGGTCACTAGAAATCATGGATGATCGTCCGCCAAATTGGAGAACTTTGACTCGATGGATAAAGTTGTATTTAGAAAATGGTTGTGAAAAGAAATCACTTTTACCACGGCATGCATTTAGTGGTAACTACAATTCCAAGATCAATTTAAAAGTTGGGGAGTTGTTAGATTCGATCTTGAATGAGTATTTGGATAAGCAGTCACCTATGAATTACAATAGTGCTTATAATGATTTTCTTGAACGATTAGAGTGCCTTAATAATAATCGAGAAGAACATGGATTGGGTAGGCTACAAGCATGCAGTTATAATTCTCTGAGGAAGAGATTTAAAAGGTAGTTTTAGTATATTTATAGATGTGTACTATATCTTTATGATATTTTAACAAATTAAAACAATACTTTATATTATTAGTATTTTTAGTGCTATAAATATATACATTGCTTGTAGCGACATTCGCGCCTCATCCATAGCTGCGACCCTCACAAAGTGAAACAAATTACATCAAACTCAATAGCTTACCAGTGAGCACGCTGCTTTTGTTTCGTAACATCGCTATAATGGTAAGCTTTGTAACTAAAGCACCTTTAGCTAAGTCATTATGTTAATTAGAGCGGTAGAACACCGTGATTGGCCCGCAATCATGGCCATACAAGAAGCCTGTTACCACGCTTTTGACCCTGAACCCTTAAGTGTTATGCAAAGCAAATGGCATCTTTCTCCCTCAACCTGTTTTATCAGTGAATACCATCATCGGGTTGTGGGTTACTGTCTGGCACACCCTTGGCGTGGTGCTCCACCGGCGTTAAATCAACAACTCCCAACACAAATCTCTCAGCCTGATACCCTCTACCTCCACGATATGGCATTGGCTCCCCAGGCTCAGGGACTAGGAGCCGGTCAAGCCATGCTGAAGCAATTAAATCATACAAGCCTATCAATTGGCACTGCCCACGCTCTCTTTGGTGGCGGTACAGGGGGCTGATAGTTACTGGGCTCAACACGGGTTTCGCCATAGGGTAGTCCCCCCGAAAAATAACAGCAGCCAAAAGTAGAATTTTCTCGTAAGGTAAAACGTAGGAGATTCGACATGAAAACATCGCGATACACAGACAGTCAGATAATTAACATCCTCAAGCAAGCTGAAGCAGGAACGCCCGTTCCAGAGCTTTGTCGTGAGCATGGCATGAGCAGTGCGACCTTTTACAAATGGCGTGCAAAATATGGTGGCATGGATGCGTCACTCATGGCACGCATGAAAGAGCTTGAGGACGAAAACCGGCGGCTCAAGAAAATGTATGCAGAAGAACGCCTCAAAGCCGAAATCATTCAGGAAGCCATGGCAAAAAAGTGGTGAAGCCCAGTGAGCGGCGAGTGCTTGCTCAGCAGTCTGTGGCGGCTTCAGACATCAGTATTCGAATGGCGTGTCGCATTTTCAGTGTCAGTGAAAGTTGCTACCGCTACCAATCAGTCCTTCGAGATGAAAATGCGGATATTGCCGATTGGCTTATCCAGCTGACGACAGATGAAAATGACTGGGGCTTTGGTCTGTGCTTTGATTACCTGCGCAATGTGAAAGGCAAACTCTGGAACCACAAACGCGTATATCGTATTTATTGCGAGTTGGCGTTAAACCTGCGTATTCGCCCCAAACGACGGCTAAAACGCCATGCCCCAGAGCCTCTAAAAGAACCCGTGCGGCCGAATCAAGTTTGGTCTGTAGATTTCATGCATGATCAATTAGCCGATGGCCGACGCTACCGCTTATTCAACGTTATCGATGATTATCATCGTGAAGGTTTGGCGATTGAAGCGGGATTGTCATTGCCAGCATTACGAGTTATTAGGACGCTAAATCAACTCTTGGAGCAGCGGCCAAAGCCTTCAATTATCCGTTGTGATAATGGGCCTGAGTTCATTAGCGGTGAGTTTGTCAATTGGGCTAAGCGACACAACATTCGGATTGAATATATTCAGCCAGGTAAGCCCCAGCAGAACGCTTACATAGAAAGGCACAACAAAACAATTCGATACAGTTGGGTCAGCAAGCATCTTTTCGACTCAATAGACGAGGTACAAGACTACGCAACAAAGTGGCTTTGGTTTTACAATCATGAACGACCACACAAAGCAAACAATGGCAGGCCACCACTGATGGCTGCTTAGCCTCTACTTTAAACTGCGGTTAAAAAAGGGAGGACTACCATAGCAACACAACCAAATGCTTGAGTAGCTACTGTGATAACTCCAGCTACATGATATTCCCCCTAACAGAAACAAACCCGAGCCGATCCCAAATGCAATTTCAGGTATACTGCCCGTCAATTTCCTCATTCCGTTAAGGAGCACCAATGGCACGTCAGGTGGCCTATACCTTCAAAGGCGAAGAAAAAGTCATTAACTTCGCCTACGACAAATACCATGATATGTATGAAGCAGCCGCGGCAGCAGAAGGCATAAATCTGGATCGTTTTCTCGCGATGGAGCAACAAGTTGCTATGACCTCTAAGGGCAGTAAAGCCGTAAGAGATTTTCGTACCAACGAATTTGCCAGAATGGGCCTGACCAATATCCATTTTGTCAGGGATGAGCAGGACGCCTAAACGGGCCTTGGCCGCATATTACAGGGACGACACTATGTATAATCCAGAGCACGCTAACTTCCCCCGGGCAGGATTTTTCCGCCGTCTCGGGGCTATGGTGTATGACTTATTGCTGGCGATTGCCGTGTATGTCTTTTGTGGCACCTTAGGCTTTGGCCTATTTGCCCTACTGGCAGGCAGTGGTTTGATTGATATGCAAGGCTACGGACATCTATCCGATCTGCTCAATCGCAACCCGCTCTACCACGGCTTATACCAGCTTTACCTCGTAATCTGTGTGGCCAGCTTTTATGCCTTGTTCTGGAGTCGTGGCGGGCAAACACTGGGCATGCGTGCTTGGCGTCTGAAGGTACAACATCCCGATGGCCGTAACCTTAGCCTGATCACCGCCTATGCCAGAATTGTCTGGTCCCTGCTGGGGTTGGGTAATCTGGCTATTTTACTGGCCAGAGATAAGCTAGCACTGCAAGACAGCATGACTCGCTCAGAGGTGGTGGTACTTTCTCAAGCAGCGAATCAGCTGCGAAACTGGCATGGTGCCTAAGTTAATACAGCCCCATTCATTTAAGGCTTGATATAGGCAAATCCCTGTTGTTGTTTCAGTGCCAGCTCATACACACCGGCTGGCACTACTACTGCAGCATCATATAGATCTCCAGCAACCAGTCCCTTTTTCATCATGGTGTTATGGCAAACTGCCACACAACCGCCCTGCAGGATCAGCCTTTGTAACACGTCAGCATCTGTATTCTGTGCCAAGGTTGCCTTTAATAAATGTTCAATAGCCTCATCATGCACCAGCAGCTCTATTTCTATCGTTGCCGCCACCTTTAATAAGTTATTGATATTATTGATAGCTCTATGCCATTGGCTGCTTTCATTCACATGCAGAATTATCTTCAGCATATCTTGTCCCCATCTGACAATAATTCTTGCCACCATATAGGGATATGAAAACAGAGAATGCCACTTGGCTAACAAAAAGGGCTCACTGTCATTTAATTCATCATCGCATTAGATTTCAGCCATCTCTGCAGGGACAAAATAACCGCTTTGCCAGCACAATTGGCCTTGCTCATCCCATACCTGATAACAGTGCGTTTCATCTACCTGTGGGAATTCATAACGGGCGAACTGTTGCAGCATCACAGCTTGAGGAACCGCAACTCGGCGCTGCCGATTACGCTGCAATACCCGGCTTCGAGGCGCAATAAATACCACAAGAGTCACTAAAGCATGATAATCCTCCGCCAGGCTTATCAGCTGCTGACGAAAATCTTGCCGCAGAGATGTTGCATCCCACACCATATCAGCCCCACAGCGCAAACCTTGCTTTAAACGCGTCCGAGCCACATTCAGTACTTGCCGATTGTGTTGCTGTAACTGACGATCGGTAAATAACTCTTCGCGGATGGCATCAAGGGATATTACCTGCCAATCCCGGTAGTGCTGCGCGACAAAACTGGATTTACCCACGCCACTGGGACCACAAAGGATGACCAATCTGGCATGATGAGTTTTATGCTGGTATCCGCGCGCCAAAGCCTCTTCGGCAAGGCTGATACTGTCTTGCTGTAACCAGCGAATGCCTCTCGCCCACACATATTGCTGCGCAGCGTCGTTCTCCCGCTGTAATGGCTGCTGAAGTACTGTAGGGGTAAAGGCATGCCCCCATACCCCGTATTCCCGGGCGAACAGTTCAAATTCATCTAACAGGCTTAACTGTGCGGGTAAATCCGCACAAATTCGCCCGCGCATATCAGCCTGCTCTAACCAATAAAGCAACTCAGTATCGACCCGGCGTGACAGCGCTAAATATTCGCCGCGATTTTTATTTTTTATCACCAATAATTTGGGCTGATGATGCTCTCCCACCAATCCGAGGACTGACCAAATAACGTCAAAGGACAAGGGTAACTCAGGCAGTAAAAAAGCCAGTAAATTGCGCCCAGCCGCTTCATGACCGGGACTGACAATATAAGCTATGCCGTCTCGCAACACCCTCTTACTACAGGTGAGTTTACCAATATCGTGCAGCGCCGCCGCCAGAATCAATGCCTGACGCCGTGCTCCTCGTATATGCGCAGCCGGACCGGCCAATAACCCATACAAGGCATCCATTACCATCGCACTATGACGCATCACGTCACCTTCCCCGTGCCATCGGCTATCCTGAGCAATACCGGCCAAATCCGATAATTGAGGAATGATGGGCGCTAACTGGGCGCAACACTGCGCCATGGAAGGGGTCGCATCACAAGCAAGACCCATTAACCAAGTCTTCATTGCGCCTCCTGCGTAACCGGCGCTAAGCCATTGGCGACCACTTCAGCATACATCCAGTGCTTACCTGTTTGTACATGGCCGGCCCGCACCCATTTTGCGACAGATACAGCAAACGCATCATAGTGAAAGGCATCGGCCAAGCGTACAACATAACCTTCCATCTGGCGGGTATCTATTGTCAAAGTGCGGATAAATTTTTCATCCCACGGGCCTCGATATAACACCCGAGGTGAGACAATGCCCAATAGCGAAAACCACAGCTGAGTGTCATCCCAACTTAAGCAAATATTTTGCTCATCCCAAATAGAAAAACCGTAAAAATAACTTTGTAAACGGGTATACGCCAACGCGTGTCTGGCATACAGGTTTTCACCACAAATACGCCATTGTGGAGGAATATCAGCGGCGATAGCGGCATGAAACTGTTTCAGCCAATCCCGGGACGGATGGTTAACGCTATCAAGTGAACGGGCATGGCAACCATGGCGATACAGGCTGCTATTTTCACCATCCATTTTTTCAGTAATAACAACTTCTCGGCCAATAAATTGTCGAGTATCGATACAGCGGATATCGTCAGCATCAACACCCGCTGACCAAGGTAAATGCACTGTGCGAGGATATTTAAATTTTGTGATAGACATCATTTGTTCCAGTGATATTTTTAGGGTGTGCGCAGCCCGCCTAAATAAACAGGTCACTCACAATCTCAAGACACACAGAACAAATTACATAACTCAACCGAAAGTAGCGCTTTCAGCCTCTAAATCAAATTATCGCCAATACTACTGCGCAGTAACATAAATGTATATTGCTTTTATTGCTGAAACTTGTTGCCTACTCCAACGAATTTAATAGCCTATGTTATTAAATAGAGGGGATAACGTTATGTTTGAAAAAAACATTAAAATCACCGATTGCCAATATCAGCTTGAAAAATCGCCACCATCGTTCAATTAAAATACTTTCCTCATACAAGTATTATTATCGAGGTCATAAAATAGTAGATATAACCTATGCTCACTGATTCATTAGCGACTCAGAATATCCGTTGTTATCCGCACTATCAGATTCGTACTATCGATATAGGAAAGACCTATCAAGGATAAATGTTAATTGCATACCTCAACGGGATAACGCTGTACTGTCCCCTTTACTAACCTGGGTTCACCGCTTAGCCCACAAGCGGCAGACAATAGGCATTTAAACAAAGCAACTAAATTAATAGCTTTGAAATATTTAAAAAACAGATAATTAACGTAAAACATCAAACGCAAGCTCATAATTTAGGCTATCTATTGACACAGTGTGATTAACTCCATAGTCATTTCATCTCTGTTTCAGAATGACTGAATATTGGTCGTCAATAATAAGCTTAGGAATCAATTTATCTGTTGGATAACAGTTTACTCAAACATGAAAACAACTATCGCGGCACACCGTATTGTTGAATATTCCAAGCTTAAAAACGCGTAAGCAAATTTATTTAAGCCAAGGCAGAAAGACGGAAACGTTCTCCACTCAACATATGGTTTATGAGTATTACCCTATTACGTGAGTATCGTGTTATCGATTAATGTTCATGTTTTATCCACTCAGAGCGGTTGTGACTTAATCTCCTGCAAGGAAGCAAACATCTCGATGGATTCACTAACTTAAGCTAGATGCTGCTTACCATTATTTTTTATATATCAGCTATTATTTATGCAGAATCAATATCTTTATGATCAAAGTTTATCGCATTGCCAATGGTGGATGGCATTAAGTGCCCCTCATACTATTACTAATGCCAATATCTATGATTTTTTTTCGCTTGGTTTACGCAAAGATAATCCAGATATCGAAGAATGGCAGCAGGGACTACAAAATGGCTGGGGAATTGAAGATAGAGCAGATTTTCTGGTGATGATCATGCGCTTGATCAAAGGAGAGATCCATGGTGAAGAATTGATGACAGAGTTAGATTTAAAACATTTTGCCTCTCCTTCTCAATGGCATAGTTTTATCCGTAATATTACCGATGATATTGAGCTGACTCGGGCGCAGTTTGTCGACATTCTTTACCACCACTGCGGTATTGGCGGTTTAAAAGGCTGGGATTATACCCGAGCAGGATTTCTGATCCGCGCCGGTTACTATTGTGAACATTTTTCCCAAGATGAAGCCTGCTACATGCTCAACCTTGCGGCCCGTCAGGCTCAACGTCATTACAGCAATTGGCAGCAATATCTCAAATGCGGCATTTTAGGCCGTAATTTCTGGCTATTTAACAATAAAACCCGCAACGGAAAACTGGCAGATTGGGGGTATAAATTACTCAACCGCGGAATTGATTATGAATATGACACCTATTACCGCGATTTAGCACCATATCAGGAGTTCTTCCGGCAATTAGATTGGCACACCCCTCTGCCAGATCTGACCATGCCTGAATCCCTATCCACCCTATTAATGCCGAGACGTGCTGCATGAGTATCTGGCAAACACTGCAACTGGAACCGACCACAGATATTCGGGCAATCAAATCAGCTTACTGTGAACGATTAAAACATACGCCATCAGAGAATAATTCTGCCATACTGCAGCGGCTGGGATATGCATACGAAACTGCATTGAAACAGGCACTACAACAAGCAGATAGCCAAACTTCGATAGAGGCTCCCCTGACCTTACGACAGGATCCGCTCGTTTTTAAAGCCAATATCATTTTGCAAGATCCAGCCAGACGCTGTAACCCCGCAGTATGGCAGCGTTGGCGTGAACAATATCAATTAGTTTCCCCCCTTCGCCAGCAGGTCATTACTCAGCAATTGATTAACAGCCTAGCACCATACAACCATTGGTTGATTGGTGACATATATGACATTTTGACGCAAACCTGTGATTGGCGCAGCCAAACACACGGGCAAAACGATAATAAAAACCCAAGCCTGCAACAGCTAAGACGACAAGTCGCTCTAGTCGATATCGCTTCACTGCCCCAGATGAGTCATATTGAGCAATATGCCCTGCTGTCAGTGCTCACCCCTTTATCACGAGCCTTACATGATCAAGACATCGCGAGTCTGAGACAATTACTGCGGCAACATCACGTTATGCCCGTTAACCTTAGTCGCACACTGCAAGCCAATCTGCTTAGGCTTTATTCTGCGGCTAATCACTGGCCCGCAAACTTGTTTTTACCTATGGTGACCGAGCTACTAGCCAATGATGATGGGGTCAGCATCGAAACGTGGCAGCAATTGACTTATGCCTGTCTGCAACAGCAGTGGCATATTTCCTTTTATGCCTGTATCGATAGGCTGTTATCTTTAAATGAATTCAATACCGTTGCGACTTTACTCATGCAATGGAATCTCAGTGAAGACCCCCAGCTAGCATTAGCACTGGCCCATCTGGTACAACGCTGGGACCCCAAGCCACTAGCCTATTGGCGCCATGAGCGTCGCCTTATCCCAGCTGAAAAAGACCATGATGAAGCGGAGCTTAACCTGCTATATCAAGATTTACTTGGCCAAGGCTTGTTACCCCATATCCAGATCGATGAGCAACGACTATCGCCTCAAGGTATGACTGAGCAAATGCTGAGCATCCACCTTATTTCACAACAGGGTACGGTTGCTCATATTCGCCAGATTATCTCCGCCACTCAAGACACCATAGATCATATTGAACAGGTCATTGCAGCAACTATCGGCAATTACAGTACCAAGGGCACCCGGATTTGGTTTCAACTGGCACATTTACAGTTACAACAATTGCTGGATTATCTTAATGCATCCCCGCAAATTATTGCCCTGTTAGAAGGACAACTATCTCTTGCCCCCACAGCAGATTTAATTGCTACCTTGACCAAGGGGCAATGGCTACAATTGGTATACCGCTACCCGGCATTACCATCAGAATGGTTGGCGGCATTAAAACAACAAAAAATACTCCCCGACTGTCATCAACCCTTTGCCGCTATCGGTGATTTTTACTATCAACATCATGATGAGCGCACAGGCTACTGCTGGTATATCAAAGAACCCCGCAAAACGCCGGAAATCCGGCAGAAACTGGCGTTATATCAATACAACTGCGCACAACACAGCGATACCCCCCAAGATGCAGTCAATTGGCTCATATTAGCAGCAGAAAATGGTCACGCTGACGCGCAGTATGAAATGGCCTGTCGTTATCACCAGGGCAAAGATGTCGAACAAGATGACGCTCAGGCACTAAACTGGTATACCCAAGCCGCAGCGCAAGGCAACATTGATGCTATGGTCCATGCCGGCAGACAATTTGAGCAGGCCCAAGGCACGCCACAGGATCTGCAAAAAGCATTTAAATATTATCTACAAGCCGCTAAGGCCGGGCACCGACTGGGACAGTATTACCTAGCCAATATGTACCACAAGGGAGAATATGTCTTACGGGATGACCGGCAGGCTCTGCACTGGTATGAGCAATCTGCCGCCCAACAACATCGTTCCGCGCAGTTTATGCTTGGTCAGCTATATCATTACGGACAAGGTATTGAAACTGATGAAATATTAGCCCGGCACTGGTATCAACAAGCCGCTGCCCAAGGCTGTGAGGATGCTGTGACTGAATTACAGTTACTGGCCAAAATCACAATTCCACCCCCCACGACAAGCAATAAACCCAAAGTATTTAAGATACTGAATAAGATTATGCATCGGCATTAATATCACCGGCAGCTCTCCTGAACTGCCGGTATGATTCTAAGCTTATTTTGAGTGGACATGGCATACCATAGTGTTAATAACGTTTGCCACATCACTTTGCGAGCATTCTACTGACCATTCAAGCTGCTTTTTGCAACAATTGGTAGGATTTATATAAAGATTTATTTTTTCAACTAAAGATAAAACATTTCAAGTGATATTCCTAAAATGGTCATTGCGTTAGCATCAGTGTCAATTAATGAGACAACTATCAGTTTTGCGGCAAAGTATAAGATTTATGCTTTTAAAAGCATTCAATTTAACTAAAAACTTAATTAACCAGACAAATCATAGTGTTATTATTTACCTAAAAATAGGCAATTAAAAACAAATCCTGAATCTGCAAACCACATAAAATCAATTATATATAACAAAAATAAGTAAGAGAGATAAAAGAGGTTACACACAACAAATCAGGATAGTAATAAAGCACTAGACCAGCAAAGTTTGCCATTATTAAAATAAAAACAAAATAGTCAGTTCACGTTTTAGCAAGCTCAACTTAGCCAGCCACCAATGATAAATTGATAGCCTTTAAGCAATAACAAACAATCAATTCCATGATATTTAATTAACTTAATGCCCAGTAAATCAGCAAACGCATTCTTATAATAATATCCTGCTTTAGCCTTGCTGAATAACGGGAATATACTGGCAATTTCCCCTTCAGGATAACCACATTGCAACAAGATGCTTTCGCTATCGGTATTGATTTAGGTACAACAAACAGTGCTATTGCCGTTTACCGTAATGGTGCAGCAGAATTGATCCCCAATATCTACCATCAATATCTCACGCCTTCTGTTGTCAGTATTGCCGCGGATCAAACCATTTTAGTCGGCGAGCCCGCCCATAGCCGTTTGGTGACCTATCCGGCAGACACAGTTGCAACTTTCAAACGGTATTTAGGTACAGATAAAAAATACCCTCTGGCCGGGCAGGATTACAGCCCAACAGAGCTCTGTGCCTTGATACTTAAGTCATTAAAGGAGGATGCTGAAACACATCTACAGCAGCCTATCCGCGATGTGGTCATTTCCGTGCCAGCCTATTTTAATGATCATCAACGTAAAGAAGTGCGTCACAGTGCTGAACTTGCCGGACTCAATGCGGTACGTCTTATCAATGAACCTACCGCCGCCAGTCTGGCGTATGGCATTAACGACAGCAGTGCCAATAAACGCTATCTGATCTTTGACCTTGGCGGCGGCACCTTTGATGTCACCATTGTTGAACAAGCCGATACCTTTATCGAAGTACATGCATCCACCGGCGATAACTTCTTGGGTGGAGAGGATCTCACCGCAGCTTTAATGGATGCCGTCTACAGCAAACTCGAATTAAATCGCGAAGAGACAGTACTGGCAGAGCAAGCCATCATTGCGGCCGCTTGTGAGCAAGGTAAAAAACAGCGACATACTCAATTGGATGTGCAGTTGCCAGCACCATTTTCCTGCCAGCTGAGTTTCGATAATGATGAACTGGGGAAAATCTGGCAACCAGTAATGACCCGCATTGCTAAGCCCATAAAACAGGCACTGAAAGATGCCCGTATTAGCATTGATGAAATTGATGACATCATTTTTGTCGGCGGTGCAACCCGGCTAAAAGACATTCACCAGATGGCGACCCGGCTGTTTGGCCGCTTTATCAAACAAACACTGGATCCAGATCTGGTGGTTGCCATGGGCGCGGCGGTGCAGGCGGCTTGTCGTCTGCGGGATAAATCCATCGAAGAGGTGATTTTGACCGATGTCTGTCCTTACAGCTTAGGGATTGAGACCGTCAGTGATACTCAGTCCGGCCTGTTTAGTCCCATTATTGAACGTAATACCGTGATCCCCTGCTCCCGAGAGGAGCGTTTTTATACCACCCATGATGACCAGCGCCGCATCAATATTGCTGTATTCCAAGGAGAATCCTTCTGGGTAACCCACAATATTCTTATCGATAGTTTCAGCATTGATGTCCCCGCTGGCAAGGCTGGTTATGAGGCCATTGATGTGCGTTTTAGCTATGACATTAATGGCCTGCTGGAAGTCAATGTTACCGTGGTCTCAACCAATCAAACCACAACCAAGGTGATTGTCCAGCACCCCAATGGCATGACAGACAGCGAAAAACAACAAAGCTTGGACAAGCTCAGCCGCCTAAAAACCCATCCAAGGGATCAACTGGAAAATATCGCCTTTAACGAAAAGCTCAACCGTCTGTATGAACAGGCACTCGGTGATGAACGAGACTATCTGAGTCAACTAATCCTGTCATTTAATCAGGCGCTCATCAGCCAAGATATTCAACTGATCAATAAGACTCGGCAGCAAATTGACGCCGCTCTGTCAGACAATTTCTGATTTATCCAACACAAAAAGTACTATGCAAAAATATAACCAATTTGATACCAGCCTGCCCCATTGCCAATGGTGGATGGCGCTGACCACTTCACAAAGTATCGTCGATGATGATGTTTACGATTTTATGGCCTTGGGGCTACGCAAAGACCATCCAGACAAAGCTGACTGGCTCAATGACCTGAACAATGGCTGGGGAATATCCAGCCGGGAAGAGTTTCTCCATACGATCATGCGATTAATCCATGCAGAAGTTCATGGGGATTCACTGCTATCAGAGCTAGATTTCATCCATTTTGCCGGATCGGATCAATGGCAGGAATATATTGATGATCAGCAAGATGACAAAATACGTACTACGGCACAATTTGCCGATCTACTCTATCACCACTGTGGGTTGGGTGGGATTCGGGCATGGGATTACAGTCGGGCTGGATATTTAATCCGTGCTTGTTATTTCTGTGAGCAATTAACTCATGATGAAACCTGTTTTCTATTAAATCTAACCGCACAACGAGCACAATATTTTTACCACAGTTGGGAACAATATCTAGCAGCCAGTATTTTAGGCCGTAACTATTGGCTATTCGGCAATAAAACTCGTCAAGGACCATTGGAAAACTGGGGAGATAAATTACTCAATCAGGGGCTGGGCTATGAATACGATGAATTCTATCAAGATTTACTTCCCTACCAACCCCTATTCAATCAACTCGATTGGCACACACCACTACCTGAATTAGCTGTGCCTATTTCACTGTCTGAACTTTTTAACCAGGAAGACGCGGCATGACAATTTGGCACACCTTGCAACTGGCTCCGACCAAAGATACCCAGGCAATTAAAACGGCATACCGCCAACAACTGAAAACCACACATCCGGAAGAGGATCCTCAGGCATTTCAGGCACTACGCCTCGCCTATGAAACCGCCTTGAAACTGGCAGCCCAACCCGATGAAGAGGCGACTACAACAGCAACAAATGGGCCGGTAACGGATCGTGCGGAGGAAAACACTGACAAGGATCCACTGATCATAGAGCTAGAAACCTTGCTAGATAATCCTGTCACCCGCTTTGATATAGCGCAATGGCAACGCTGGGTAGAACAATATCCGCTGGTCTCATTAAACCGCCAACAGATTATTTTCCGTCAAGTACTGGATACCATGCTCCCCTGCAGCGACTGGATGATAGGGGAAGTGTACGAACTGCTATGGCAAACCTTTGAATGGGATGGCTTTCGTCAGCAACCGGACACTGAAAATTTAGGTGACTACCTGTATCAGTTGACCCAACAAGACTGTCTGATGGAACCTGCCGTGCTCAGCACCATGACGGATAGCGAACAAAAATCAATACAACAACATTTGGTACCATTAGCTCGGGCACTGAGTTTCCGGGATACTAATGCGCTGCGCCAGCTGCTGCGGGCCCCTTTACCAGAAGTGGACTGTGAAACCTATCGTATCAGTATGTTACGCCTATATAGTGCCATTGGACAATGTCCGGACGCCGTGTTGCGTCAAATACTGGATGCTAGTTTTGCAGCTCAAGAAGAATATATTCCCCAAATCTGGCGTATGCTGGCGCAATTGTGTCAGCAAAAAGGCTGGTATTATGACGTCAACCTCTGTCTCGATAAACTGCAGGCACAATTTGAATATGCCAGCGTTGCCCAGCTGGTAATACAGGCAAACCTTAAACAAGATCCACTTCTGGCACTGGCAATGGCATTAGTGGTTCAGCACTGGCAACGAAAACGTGCGGCATACTGGCGTCTGCAGCGACAACTGAAACCTGCAGCAGATGATACTCAATTACAGCTACTTTATCTGGAGCTACTGGGTAATCCGCTAATAACCCTGAACCAAATAGATGCAAAATTGCTTTCTCCTGCCAGTCTGCCTGAATTAATGTTCAGCCATAATCTTATCGAACAACTGGGCACAGTATCGCAAATCCGCCACATTCTCAGCATTCTAGAGCAACAAAATATTGATGAAAAGCTAAGGCATCCCGATTGGCAGCGTTGGTGTACTCTGGCCAGTGCCCAGTTAAAATATATTTTAGAGTACCTGAATACAAACCCGGAGATTATTGATGTACTAGAAAAGCGCATCCTGTTAATGCCGACTCAGGAGCGGATTGAAGCACTGGATCAGAGTCAGTGGATACAACTGCTACGTCGCTATCCTAATATGCCACAGGAGTGGATAAACGCTCTACAGCAATATGACATGATCCCAGACAGCAATCAGCCGCTGGCAGCCATAGGTGATTATTTCCAACAGGAACACAATCAATATCAGGCTTATCTCTGTTATCTTCGCCAACCCAATAAAAAAGCAGAATACACCCAAAAACTGGCGGATATACAGTATCGATATGGTAGGGCATGCCGGCAAGAATATATGGCAAATCAATGGTATCTAACAGCAGCCGAAAATGGACATCCAGAGGCTCAAGCTGAGTTGGGTATCGCTTACCGAGATGGCAATGGTGTCAAAAAAAACTTAACCGCAGCCTTCAATTGGTTTTCAAAGGCTGCAGAGCAAGGTCATGCCATCAGTCAGCTTAATGCCGGTTATATGTGTGATCATGGCTGGGGCGTGATGGTACACAAAGGTAAAGCATTTGAGCTATACCAGCTGGCTGCTGAGCAGGGTGATATGATTGCGCAATATAACTTAGCCATCATGTACTGCAATGGTGATTTTGTTGCAGAAGATTATGTCATCGCCAGACATTGGTTCGAAGAATCGGCCACGCAAGGCTATATCGCAGCTCAGTATAAATTAGCCGGTATCTTTAAAAACGGCTTAGGCGTCGCGCAGGATCTGCAACGGGCCTTGACGTTATATCAGGCAGCCGCTGACCAAGACTGGGCAGATGCCCAATTTGAACTAGCACAAATATATCAGCAAGGATGCGGTACCGAGGTGGATGAGAAACTAGCCGAGTACTGGTACCAAAAAGCCATTGATAATGGCAATACTGAGGCTAAAGCCGCACTAGAACGGCTCCGTAATGGCGGTGTAATTGAAATGGTACATCGCCCCATCTTCTCTAACTTCTTGGGCCGTTTTTGGCAGAAAGAAAAAGACCGAGCAGATTAAACCCAAGCGGCCAAATCTCACTCGATTTAAGCTAACTGACACTACTTAAACTAGCTTGAGCTCACTGAAGACCGCGTCGACATCCTGACTGACGCGGTTTTTTTAACCTAACTAACCCAGCTAGCTTTAATGCCGCGCAAAGATATCTCCCCGCTGAAGCGTGAGGTTAAACGGATAATGCAGTGACAACAGCAAACGATAAGTCAGTGATGCGCTACCACTTGGGCAACCAAAGGCATCAAGATTGATAAATATATCTCCCGCCTTCGCCCCAAAGCCAACCTGTTGCGGCCGATAACACCACTCACCGCCCCATAGCTGACCCTGTTGCTGAACATATAAAGGGTCAATCCGATAGTCGGGGCGCAACACCTTTTCCCCTGCAGCAAACTTTGTTTGTACCGCCTCAGTCATTTCACCTTGGAGTTGCTCACTATAGAGCAGATTAAAACGAGCAATACCCTTCATTCCTTCGCTTTGAAATTTAGGCCCATCACGCATATCACTAAACAGTTGAGGGGTATTAGCGACAAAACCGATACAAGCTACTTCATACAGCAAGTCATCTTGTTTTTTCCACCGCTCGGGAATCGCCCACATCGCCTCATAGCCTTTAACCGGACACTGGGTTGGAGCTGGATACTCCTGCGCTAACTTGTCTTGGCACTGACGAATATTCGCCTCTAACGCCCGGGTTACTTTGGCGCCATAGCGATCGGGTTCACTGATCAACCAAGTATTAAATACCTCATCCCCCAAGGTTAAACAGCCAAGTTGATCTCCGGCTTTATGCTGGTAAAACATCAAATCGCTAATTAACCACAATCCTTGTTGTAAACCGGCGTCTGACTGCTGATGCATACCCTGCAAAGTGCATTTTTTTAATGCGCCATTGAGTCGCGTAATAGCCCCGGCAATATCATGATGATCATAAGCTGTCTTGGCTGTGGCTCTCGCCTGCTTTAGTGCCTCACCACGACAAGGGTCATCTTGCTGCGCCAGACACAGCGATGCTGGAAAATATAATAACCCGGCCAATATGGCCAAAGGTAATAATGACAGTATTCGTTTTAACATAATATTTCCAAGGGACTGTAACTTTAAAGGAAGTGACCTTAAGAAAAGTGACCTTAAAGGAAGTGACTGCAGCATCAGCTAACTCACATTGAATTATGTTCTGATTAAGTGCACTTCTGGTTGAGGACGTAAAAGTAGGAACAAGTTTTCATCGAGTCAGTAAGTGATGGATAACCCAAATTCACCAGCAATAAAGCGCCCGAGTGGGCGCTTTATTCAGCTCAAAATGGCTGGTATGGCCAATGTGGTCTGGTCAACGACGAATGAAATACAGTGCGACACCGGTAAACAGTAAACTCGGAGCGATAGCCCCTACCGCTGGCGGCAAGGAAAACACCATACTCATGGGGCCAAAGATTTGGTTAGAAATATAGAAACTAAAGCCAGCAACAACGCCTAACAACACCCGCGCCCCCATGGTCACACTGCGCAGCGGACCAAATACAAATGATAAGGCCACTAACATCATCACGGCCACGGTGACCGGCTGCATAATTTTACGCCACAGCGCCAACTCATAACGACTGGGATCCTGATGATTAATTTTCAGGTATTCGAGATAATCCACCAAGCCTTCGATAGACAATGCCTCGGGTTTTACCGACACAATACTGAGCTTGTCCGGCGTCAACGTCGAGTACCAATCGAGCTGTTTGAGATGATGGCGTGTCACCCGCTCAGCGGTCAAATCCGTTCGGGTCACATCCGTCATCAACCAATAGCCCCGCTGAAACACCGCTTTATCCGCATGGATCACATTGGTTAAATCTCGGGTACCATCAAACTTATACTGGGTAACATTGGCCAGCACATTGGTGTCCACCACTTCGCCAATATTGACAAATAAATCACCGTCTTTAGCCCAAATGCCCCGGTGTGACTGGATCATGCTACCACCAGAGATCAGGGTTGCTTTCATATCATTGGCTTTTTGCTCAGCAACTGGAGCACCCCACTCGCCTAATGCCATAACCATCAGCATCAGAGGTACAGCAGTTTTCATCGCTGACATGGTGATCTGCAGCCGGGACAGACCGGAGGCCTGCATCACCACCAATTCAGAATTGGATGCCAGCATCCCCATACCGATCAAGGCCCCAAGCAATACCGCCATGGGGAAAAACATCTCCACATCACGGGGGATCAAAAATAGCACATAAATGCCAGCATCCATCATGGTGTATGCACCACGTCCCACATGACGCAGCTGATCCACCCACTTGATAATGCCAGAAAGCCCGGTAAGCACCAGCAGACACAGCGCAGAGGTACTCAACAGCACCCGAGCAATATACCAGTCAAGGATCTTCACTGTGCAGCCCTCTTACGTTTGAAGAAGCTAAATATCTTCAGCCCCATAGGTCGCTCTTTACCCAGCAGCATTAAACCTATTATCAGGGCGATAATATGGATCCACCACATGCCGAAGTAACTGGGTATCACCTGATCCTCCAGCGCCTTGCGCCCCGCCACCATCAAGCCGAAATAGCCTAGATACAACAAGATAGCCGGTAGCAGTTTGGCAAACTTACCTTGACGAACATTCACCCGCGCCAATGGCACTGCAATTAAGGTCATTAATGGAATGGCCAAAGGAATCGCTAAACGCCAGTTAAATTCAGCCGTAGCCTCCGGGGTATCAAGCTGCATCAGTTTGCCAATGGGCAGGGCTGACATTTTCCGCCGGCGCTGATCCACTTCCTGCTCTTTAATCTGCATGCCATAGCCGCCGAAATTGATCTCCTGATAATCACGTTTCATCGGTGTGACCTGATAACGAGTACCATCATTCAGTACCAGATGCTGACTACCTGAGCTTTCTTCCACCACTTTGCCGCTCCGGGCAACCACCAAATTAGTCGCATCAGATTCATCATGGGGATCCGGCATTTGGGCAACAAACACATTGCTCAAACTGTTATCTTTGCCGATTTTTTCCACAAACAATACGGCGCGGCCATTAGGACTGGTCTGAAAACGCCCCTGCACCAACGCGGCCAAACCGGCTTCAGATTGTGCCTGCTCCAGTACCTGGTTTTGCGTTTCTTCAGCCCAAGGCGCAACATAGAGCGAAAGACAAGCCGTGATGATCATATTGACCACCGCCAGCACCAAAGTGACTCGGGTGACATACCATTCGCTGATCCCCACACCGTGGAAAATCACCATTTCATTTTCAGCGTACATGCGGCCATGGGCCACCAGAATGCCAAGGAAAAGACTGAGGGGTAATACCAGTACAGTCAGACTGGGTAAATTTAGACCCAACAGGGTCAACACCAGTGACCCGGGAAAGTCACCGTCGGAGGCATCAGCCAACACTCGCACAAAATGCTGGCTAAGAAAAATGGTTAACAGTACCAAAAGTACCGCGATTTGCGCCTTTAAAACTTCTCGAATCAGATATCTAAATACAATCACAGGCTGAATCCGGTATCTAAACTTATCTTTTTGCTGGTATCAGACAGACTTTCATGTAAACTGTTTACTTTTGATAGTTTTCTGACCAACTCCCATGCTGACGGGCAAATAAAGTCTGTCAATTCATATGGCATCTCGGAGTGCAGTCATTGGGAGTACCAGGGTCGGCACCGCCCGACAAAGACTCCCTTGCCGTCGGGAACAGTGGTATGGATAACCCGCATTGCCATGGGATACCGCCGCGTTGCACACACTGCCTGTTTTTCAGGCAAACAACTCAGCATATCTCTTGCCCTGTGCCAGATTTGGACACAAAGCGGTATTATCCAATAAATAAAAAAATTTGTCTTTAAGAATCTAGGAGTGCTCATGGAGTTTAGCGTAAAGAGCGGTAGCCCCGAGAAACAACGCTCAGCCTGTATCGTGGTGGGTGTATACGAACCGCGGCGGTTATCCGGAATTGCAGAGCAGCTGGATAAGATCAGCGAAGGGTATATCAGCAATCTACTGCGACGGGGCGATTTAGAGGGGAAACCCGGTCAGATGCTACTGCTGCACCATGTTCCCAATGTTCTCAGCGAACGCGTACTGCTGGTAGGTTGTGGCAAAGAACGCGAACTGGATGAACGTCAATATAAGCAAATCATCGCCAAAACTATCAACACCCTCAATGAAACCGGTTCCATGGAAGCCGTCTGCTTCTTAACCGAATTACACGTCAAAAGCCGCGACACCTATTGGAAAGTCCGCCAGGCCGTCGAAACCACCAATGCCAGCCTCTACAGCTTTGATGCACTGAAAAGCCGCAAAGGTGAATACCGCCGCCCACTGCGCAAACTGGTCTTCAATGTCCCAACTCGCCGTGAATTAACTGTTGGTGAGCGTGCCATCGAGCATGGCAATGCCGTTTCTGCGGGTGTGCAACTTTGTCGTGATGTGGCCAATATGCCACCTAACATCTGCAATCCTGCTTACTTGGCTTCCCAGGCGCGCCAAATGGGCGAGCAATTTGACAAACTGACAGTCACCACTGTCGGTGAAGAACAAATGGCTGAGCTGGGCATGAATGCCTATCTGGCTGTTGGCCGTGGCAGTGCAAATGAATCCATTATGACAGTGCTGAATTATCAGGGCTCGGTCAATACCACTGAAAAGCCGATTGTACTGGTCGGTAAAGGGCTGACTTTCGATTCCGGCGGTATCTCCCTAAAACCCGGAGAAGCCATGGATGAGATGAAATATGACATGGGCGGCGCTGCCGGCGTTCTGGGTACCATGCGTGCCATCTGTGAAATGAATCTGCCTATTAATGTGGTTGGGGTGCTCGCCGGTTGTGAAAATATGCCATCGGGCAATTCATACCGTCCGGGCGATATTCTCACCACTATGTCTGGTCAGACTGTTGAAGTGTTAAACACGGATGCTGAAGGCCGCCTGGTTTTGTGTGATGTGCTGACCTATGTCGAGCGCTTTGATCCTGAGCTGGTTGTCGATACCGCCACCTTAACCGGTGCCTGTGTGATCGCGTTGGGTAAACACGCTTCAGGTCTGTTCTCTGGCCATAATCCTCTGGCTCATGAACTGCTTAACGCCGGTGAGCAGTCTGGTGACCGCGCATGGCGTATGCCACTGTGGGATGAGTACCAAGATATGCTGGAAAGCCCATTTGCCGATATGACTAACTTGGGCGGTCGTCCAGCAGGCGCCATTACCGCAGCTTGTTTCCTGTCCCGTTTTGCCAAGAAGTACAACTGGGCTCACTTGGACGTGGCGGGTACCGCGTGGAACAGTGGTGCAAATAAAGGATCAACCGGCCGTCCTGTGCCCCTGCTGACCCAGTTCGTGATTAACCGTGCCGGTGCGGGTAACGACGAGTAACCATCTTTGGAGACCCAAAAAAGCGAAGCTTAGGCTTCGCTTTTTTATTGTCTTCGAAGTGTTATCTATATGAGCCGCCAATGGTCAAAACAATCTCATCGGCGCAAGACTATCAACCATTCCTTCAAAGGCATCAACGTCATGAAATAGGTTATTTTAATGACCAAGGTCAAACTTTCATATCACATTAGATGTTAGGTTTGTAATTGAAAATTTAAATAATAGTTAAGGTTGTCGAATGGATTCGGTTAAAGAAATTCACCACGCTTGGCTTTCTCTCCCTGATGGTACCCGTTTGGCATTTCGCGCCTGGATGCCCCGCGATGCCGACACGAATCCCGTTCCTGCAATTTTAGAGTTTTTACCATACCGCAAAAATGACGGCACCGTCATCCGTGATGAAATTACGATGCCGGAAACCGCTGCCCATGGTTATGCGTGTATTCGTGTTGATTTACGGGGCTGTGGTGAATCAGAGGGGTTGTTTGAAGATGAGTATTCTGCCCAAGAGTTACAAGATGGCTACGACGTAATTCATTGGCTTGCCAAGCAACCCTGGTGCGATGGTAACGTCGGTATGGTTGGTATTTCTTGGGGGGGCTTTAACGCACTACAAATAGCAGCACTGAATCCCCCCGCACTTAAGGCCATTATTACCCAATGCTCAACCGATGATCGCTTTCGTGATGACATTCACTTTTTAGGTGGTTGTTTATTAAATGACAATATGGATTGGGCCGCTTTTTTCTGGGCGTATGCCCAAGCGCGCAGTCCCGATCCTAAACTGGTTGGCGATACATGGAAATCGATCTGGCTTAACCGACTCAACCACATGCCTTTTTTAGCCACACCATGGATAACGAACCAAACCCGTAATGATTATTGGAAGCATGGCTCAGTATGCGAAGACTATTCTAAAATCAAAATTCCCGTGTACGCTATCGGCGGCTGGGCTGATAACTATCGCAATACCGTTTTTACACTACTCAGTCATTTAACTGTCCCGAAAAAAGGACTTATTGGCCCTTGGGCACATAAATATCCCAATATTGCTTATCCAAATCCACAAATGGACTATGTTGCAGAATCAGTGCGATGGTGGGATCGTTGGTTGAAAAAAATAGATAATGGCATCGATAGTGAGCCAGAATTGCAATATTACTTACAGGAAAGTGTCCTGCCATGCCGAGATTACAATATCCGACCAGGGAAATGGGTTAGTGAACCCACTTGGCCATCACCTAATACACAATATCTCACCTATTATTTGAGTGATAAATCGCTACAAACCACGCCCAAAGAAAGTGCCCCTATTTTAATCCACTCACCACAAGATGTCGGTCTAGATAGCGGTCGGCTGTGTGTTGGTATTCGACTCGAAATGGAACAGTCTGCAGATCAACGCCATGATGATGCAGGTTCAGTCGTATTCGAAACGGATAAGTTAAAAGATGAATTACCAATTGCAGGGCAAATAAAAGCTAATTTTGCTTTATCAAGCTCTGCCCCGAATGGCCATTTAATCATCCGTATTTGTGATGTGCATCCTTGTGGGGGGGTGACACGGATCACTCACGGACTACTCAATTTAGCCCATCGCAATAGCCACGAATTCCCTGAAGTTTTAGAACCAAACTATGAATATCAGATTGAAGTGCTGCTATATCATATCGCTTATATCATCCCTAAAGGCCATAAACTTAGAATCGCGGTATCTACTGCCTATTGGCCATTAACCTGGCCATGTGAATATGATGCAACACTTAAATTAAACCCTACCCTTAGCTCAATTACACTCCCACTAAATTCCACCCAAACCCCCACTAACCGTATCCCCACTTACAACCGCGCAATCCAGTTTGCAGGAGAACAACGAACGCCATCAAATAGCGAAAGAATCATAAAAAAAGATCATAAAACTGGCATAACAACACTCGAAACATATGATGATTTTGGTTGCCAATTTTTTAACTCATCCCAAAGTGAAGTTCAGTTTGATATTCATCAGTTTTTATCAATTCATCCACAAGATCCATACAGCGCAAAAAATGATATTACCCTGCATGTGGAAATGGGGAGAGATGGATGGCGAACAGGTCTGAATGCGAATTATATCATGACTTGTGATCATAATAATTTTTACATAAATGCATATTGGGTTACTAAACATAATAACGAAGTTGTCTTTAAAAAAGAATTTAACGAAGTTATAAAAAGAAATTATATATAATAAAAACAATTGGAGTAGTCTATGTTTAAAAATATAAGACCACTTGTATTTTTTCCTACTTTCTTTATTTTAATCGGTGCCTTATTACTTAGCGTCATAGATATTAAACAATTCACCCATGTAACGACATCATTAAACAACACTGTATTAGAGTTATTTTCTTGGCTGTTTAGTCTCGGCAGTTTTTATCTATTAGCGCTTATTATTTTCACTTACTTCTCTCGATTAGGCAATATTCGTATTGGCGGTAAAAACAGTACCCCAAAAGTCACTAAACCACGCTGGTTTATGATTGTTCTCTGTACAACCTTGGCAGTTGGCGTATTATTTTGGACTACAGCAGAACCTATTTATCATTTACATAACCCGCCTGAAAGCTTAGGCATTGAACCTGATAGTGATAATGCGGCATTATTTGCCTTTTCAGCCATGTTTTTACACTGGGGACCAACCCCTTATGCTATTTATTGTGTCCCGGCGCTGATTTTCGCCCTGACATTTTATAATCTAAAATTACCTTTTTCTATTTCCAGTTCTCTACACCCCGTATTTGGTAAAGTATTAACACCAAGATGTTCTGATATTATTGACGCACTTGCCCTATATTCTTTGGTTGTTGGAATGGCATCATCATTAGGAACAGGTGCACTAACACTATTAGGGGGTGTTAGCCAGTTTATTAATATCGATAGAAACGCAATCACATTAGGCGCTTTTGTTTTAATACTTGTAGTCACTTTTATTTTTTCAGCCGCCAGTGGCTTAAATAAAGGGATTGCACGCTTATCTAAAGCAAACTTCTGGATGTTAATTGCATTATTTATATTTGTCCTCATATTCGGCCCGACAATATATATATTATCAATTGGTACTGAAGGCTTAGGAGCATATTTACAAAATTTTTTCCGCTTAAGCTTATTTACAGGTCAGGCTGCTGATGACCCATGGCCACAATCATGGAGTGTTTTTTACTGGGCCGTATGGTTTGCCTGGGCGCCCATTACAGCTATGTTTCTTGGTAAAATTGCCAGAGGGTATACGGTAAAAGAATTTATTCAGATAAATCTCATTTTCCCAAGCTTATTTATATTACTCTGGGTATCTGTCTTTGGCGGAACGGCAATATATTTTGATGTTATCTCTAATGATGCTTTACATAGCGTTTTAAATAATGAAGGTATTGAACAACTACTTTATTATATTATGGCGCAATTACCTATGAGTAGTATTACTTCATTTTTCTTAATTTTTATTGCATTTATCTCTTATGTTACCGCTGCTGACTCCAGTACAGATGCCATTGGTGACTTATGCACAAAAAACTTTACTTCAGAGTCAGATGAAAGAACGGCATTACCCATAAAAATACTCTGGGGTACCCTCATCGGTTTAGTCGCTTGGATTATGATCAGTACTGTCGGCATCACCGGCATTAAACAACTCTCTAATCTCGGAGGGTTACCGGCTGCATTAATTACTCTAGCTTGCAGTTTTACATTAATTTATTGGCTAAAAAACCCCTTAGCTATTGACAAATAATATAATAAAAATAATAGATTGATTAAATTGGAAATATGTAAATGAATCCATCAAATATCAGGTCACCTCAAACCCGGTTCTGTGTGCATAGCTCTCGCGTTCAGATGCTTTCAGCAGCTGAACGCGCCTTATTCTGTTAACCTTGCCACAAAAGGTGTAAAATCCCGCCCTTATGTCAAAGGATAACAAGGTCAAAAACAGCCGATGAGTCAGGCCATTTTCTATCTGCTCCAACGCGATGCAGTGCTAAACGCTACAGAAAAGGTTCAATTGACGGCCTGCCAAATGGCCCGCTTGCATTATGCCGACGGTGCTCAGGTATATATCCACTGCAATGACAAAACCCAGGCTTACGCCATTGATGAGCAATTATGGCAGTTTGAAGCGGACAGCTTTGTGCCCCATAACCTCAAAGGCGAGGGCCCGTCTACCGGCGCACCGGTTGAGATTGGGTTTGATAATCTTGGCCCGAATAAATTGCGTCAAGTACTGATTAATCTTGCAGACCAAAGCCCGTCATTTGCGGTAAACTTTGACCACATTATCGATTTCGTTGCCAGTGATGATGACCTGAAGGCCATCGCCCGACACCGCTACAAGCAATACCGGGCGCTTGGGATCCCTCTCAGCACCCAGGATTTGGCAACAGAGCCTCTTAAATCAGTTTGAGAAACGTAATTTCCCATGGAAAAAACATACAATCCCCAGTCTATTGAACAGGCGCTCTACCAAGTTTGGGAAGAGAAAGGCTATTTCAAGCCAAGCGGTGACCAGAGTAACGGCAATTACTGCATTATGATCCCGCCACCGAACGTAACCGGCAGTCTGCACATGGGCCACGCGTTCCAGGATACCATTATGGATACCCTGATCCGCTACCAACGCATGAAAGGCAAAAACACCCTGTGGCAGGTTGGTACTGACCACGCGGGTATTGCTACCCAGATGCTGGTTGAGCGCAAACTGGAAGCCGAAGAAGGCAAAGGCCGGCATGATCTGGGCCGCGATGCCTTTATGGATAAAGTGTGGGAGTGGAAAGAACAGTCCGGCGGTACCATCACCCGTCAGATGCGCCGTCTGGGTGCATCTGTCGATTGGGATCGTGAACGCTTCACCATGGATGCGGGTCTGTCCAAAGCGGTACAAGAAGTTTTCGTTCGTCTGTACGAAGATGACCTGATCTACCGCGGCAAGCGCTTGGTGAACTGGGATCCAAAGCTGCACACCGCAATTTCCGATCTGGAAGTGGAAAACAAAGAAAAACAGGGCCATATGTGGCATTTCCGTTATCCACTGGCTGACGGCGCCCTGACTGCTGACGGTAAAGATTACCTGATTGTTGCCACCACCCGTCCAGAAACCATGCTGGGTGACAGCGCAGTAGCGGTTCATCCTGATGATGAGCGCTACCAGTCACTGATCGGTAAAGAGATCATTCTGCCTATCGTTAACCGCCGTATTCCAGTAGTGGCTGACGATTATGTTGATATGGCGTTCGGTACCGGCTGTGTGAAAATCACCCCAGCCCACGACTTTAACGACTATGAAGTGGGTAAGCGCCACGCGCTGCCAATGTTCAACATTCTGACTCAGGATGCCGCCATCCGCACTGTGGCTGAAGTGGTTAACACTGATGGCACCTTGAACAGTGAACTGGATGCCAGCCTGCCTGAGCGTTATGCCGGCATGGACAGATTCAAAGCCCGCGATGCTGTGGTTACTGAATTTGACACCCTGGGTCTGCTGGAAAAAATTGAGCCACACAGCCTGAAAGTCCCTTACGGTGACCGCTCTGGCGTGGTGATTGAACCACTGCTGACTGATCAGTGGTATGTGTCCGTTAAGCCACTGGCCAAAACCGCCATTGAAGCCGTTGAAAACGGTGATATCAAGTTTGTACCTCAGCAATACGAAAACATGTACTTCTCTTGGATGCGCGATATCCAGGACTGGTGTATTTCCCGTCAGCTGTGGTGGGGTCACCGTATCCCAGCTTGGTATGACGAAACCGGCAAGGTGTATGTTGGCCGTGATGAAGCTGAAGTACGTAGCAAGCACAAGCTTGGCAACGATGTAACCCTGCGTCAGGATGATGACGTTCTGGATACCTGGTTCTCTTCTGCACTGTGGACCTTCTCTACTCTGGGCTGGCCAGAAAACACTGAAGAGCTGAAAACCTTCCATCCTACCGATGTGCTGGTGACCGGCTTTGACATCATTTTCTTCTGGGTTGCCCGGATGATCATGATGACCATGCACTTCATCAAAGATGATGACGGCAAGCCACAGGTACCATTCAAAACGGTTTATGTGACTGGTCTTATCCGTGACGAACAGGGCAATAAGATGTCCAAGTCCAAGGGTAACGTACTGGATCCACTGGATATGATTGACGGTATTGATCTTGAGTCCCTGGTGACCAAGCGCACCGGCAACATGATGCAGCCTCAACTGGCCGCTAAGATTGAAAAGAGCACCCGCAAAGAATTTGCCGAGGGCATTGAAGCTCACGGTACCGATGCACTGCGCTTTACGCTGGCAGCCATGGCCTCTACCGGTCGTGATATCAACTGGGATATGAAGCGTCTGGACGGTTACCGTAGCTTCTGTAACAAACTGTGGAATGCATCCCGCTATGTGTTGATGAACACTGAAGAGCAGGACTGTGGCCCTAATTCTCCAAACGGAAAGTCTGGCGGCGATATGGAGCTGTCACTGGCTGATCGCTGGATTATCGGTCTGTTCAACGAAACCGTGAAAACCTTCGATGAGCATATCTCAGCTTACCGTTTCGATCTGGCCGCCAACACCCTTTATGAGTTCACTTGGAACCAGTTCTGTGACTGGTATCTGGAGCTGACCAAGCCGGTACTGAACAATGGCACTGAAGCTCAGCTGCGTGGCACTCGCCATACACTGGTGACTGTACTGGAACAACTGCTGCGCCTGATGCACCCATTGATGCCATACATCACTGAGACCATCTGGCACCGCGTGAAGCCACTGGCAGGCGTGGAAGGCGAAACTCTGATGCTGATGAGCTTCCCTGAGTTTGATGCCGCCAAGGTTGATGCCGCTGCAATGGAAGATCTGGAGTGGGTGAAAAAAGTGATCGTTGCGGTACGTAATATCCGCGCCGAGTTGAACATTGCCCCATCCAAGCCTCTGTCTGCCCTGCTGCGTAATGTCAGCACTGAAGACAAGGCACGCATTGAAGCCAACCAAGCCTTCTTCCAGACACTGGCCAAACTTGAATCCATGACCATTTTGGCTGACGGTGAAACTGCACCTATGTCCACCACCCAGCTGGTTGGTGAAATGGAGCTGCTGATCCCAATGGCAGGTCTGATTGACGTTGCCGCTGAAATGGCCCGTATCGACAAACAGCTGGAAAAACTGGCTCAAGATGCCAAGCGCATTGAAGGCAAGCTGTCTAATGAAGGGTTTGTTGCCAAAGCCCCTGCTGCGGTAATCGAAAAAGAGCGTGCCAAACTGGCCGACTTTACCCGCGATATGGATAAGCTAAACGAACAAAAGGCAGAACTGGCTAAACTGGAAGCCTAATCAGCTTGTTTAGCGGTAGCGATACCGCCATCTGATAAATAAGGGTTGCCGTAAGGCAGCCCTTTTTATTTCCCACCCAATACCGTGGGTTGCAAGGGTTATTCTATCTATCCATCACTACCTATGCTTCTTGCTATTCATCCCCAAGCTTATCACTAACTCGCGCACAACTAATTCACCCATAACTTGCCCATCATTAGCACCGACCTCAGTGCAAGCCACAAGTGCCATACACAGATGCCAGTTAATGCCAACAGCATGCCCCCGAATCACACTCAGTCTTCAATGGCCTCTTACCAATGGGGTAATCAATTCCGGCGCTAAAACGAAAACCTAATATGAGCACAAGATGGTCAGATAGCTGGACAAAAGTTAATTTTGTGAATTGATTTAGCCCTAACACCCACAAAAACGTGACAAATATCACTGCAAGCATCAAAGTGAAATGCGGTAAATCACCTATCAAACACATAAGATTGATTAAAATAAATACCGCCTAGCATGATATTTCAACATTCGCCATGACAATGAACCATTTTTAATCAAATTAACGCCTTATACAGCATTATTGACGTGACATAATTCACATTTAGGGGCAGTATTAACGCTATAGAAAGTTAGCAGCAAGGCGGAGTAACCGCAGTATGACAACACATAAACCCCGGATTGTAATTGTTGGCGGTGGCGCAGGTGGTCTGGAACTGGCAGCGCAGCTTGGTAATAAATTGGGCAAAAAAGGCAAAGCTGAAATTGTCTTGGTCGATAAGTCCCGCAGCCATATCTGGAAACCCCTGTTACATGAAGTTGCCACTGGCTCACTAGACTGTGATCTCGATGGTGTTGTCTACTCCGCCCATGCCATGAAACACGGCTATCAATTTGTATTAGGTGAGTTTTGTGATTTAGATGCTGAGGCTCATACCATCACCCTGGCACCCCGTTATGATATCGAAGGTCGCCTGCTAAGTGCTGAGCAGAAGCTGGGGTATGACCGTTTGGTACTGGCTGTCGGCGCGGTGACCAACGACTTTGGTACCCCAGGGGTAAAAGAGTTCTGCCACTTCTTGGATACCCACCCACAAGCACAAGAGTTTCATCTGGAACTACTCGATAATTTCACCCGTCTGCACCAATCTGATGAAAAAGATAGTCTGCATATTGCGATTGTCGGCGCAGGGGCAACCGGTGTGGAACTGTCAGCAGAGCTTTACCATGTCGCTGAGCTGCTTAAAGGCTATGGTCTGGGTAAAATGACCAGTGACAAACTGAAAATTGCCCTGATTGAAGCCGGCCCAAGGATCTTGCCTGCCCTGCCTGAAAAACTCGCCGCATCAGCTAGACGGGAATTGAGTCTGCTGGGTGTCGATGTGATGGAAAATACCCGTATCAACCAAGCTACCGCAGAAGGGTTTATCACCAGTGATGGTAAAGAAATTAAAGCGGATATGATGCTATGGGCCGCTGGGGTGAAAGCACCGGATTACCTCAAACATATCAAAGGCATTGAACTGAACCGCGCTAATCAGGTTATTGTCGACGCCCAGTTACGTTGCAAAGATCAACCCGACATTTATGTATTGGGCGACTGTTGTGGCTTCTTACAAGAAGACGGCAGCTGGGTACCTCCCCGTGCTCAAGCAGCTCACCAAATGGCGAATCTACTTGGGCGTAACCTGCCAGCTGATTTAGCCGGAAAACCGCTAACAGCCTACCGTTACCATGATAAAGGCTCTCTGGTTAACCTGTCCCGTTACAGCACCTTAGGTAGCCTGATGGGAAATCTGAGCAAAAACAGCATGTTTATTGAAGGTAAGATCGCCCGCCTGATGTATATCTCCCTCTACCGGATGCATCAGATGGCCATTCATGGCCTGGGTCGCACCGTTGCGCTCTTTATTGCCGAGCGACTGCTGAAAGTGGTTAGACCGAGAATGAAACTGCATTAATACCTCCATCAGCAGAGCTGTTTAATCTGACTTGCCGCCTTTGGTGAAACTCAGAGGCACCAGGTAAAAAATGTGATCCACAGCACCTATTTAGGTGCTGTGTTATATCTGGAATATATTGATCTATAACAATAAATATGCAGATTACTTTTCTGTTAATTCACACATTTTCACAACAAACTTTTCCTAACTGTTTGTTCAGGTAAAAATATAATTGTTTTACCTTTGTTTTATCGGTTTTCTCTATCGCTAGATGCGATTTTTCCCCTTTGAATCCCCCCTAACAAGTCCGTATTGTCCGCCGCCATAAACCGCAGTACAAAACTGCAGCAAAAAATAGGGGGATATGTGAACAAGAAAAAAGTCGCACTCTCGGTCGCAGCTATCATGGTCGCAGGGTATTTAGGCACTGTGGCGCTGGTTGATAATTTCGATCGCGATCTGCACGCCGAACAGATGCCGCAACAATTCAACGGTTCAACACTGGCTAAACAGGCTTACCGGGTAATGACAGACAATGGCTGTCAGTATTGTCACAGTGCTGGTACGCCAATGCCTTTTTATGCCGCGGTCCCCGGGGTACATCAGCTAATGGAGCTGGATGTTAAACTGGGTCTGAAGCACTTTGATTTAAAACCAGTATTGGCTGATATGGCCGATAATCAACCCGTTTCTATCACCGCATTGGCAAAACTGCAGGCAGTGATTAGCGATGGTTCCATGCCGCCACACCGTTTTACCGCTCTGCACTGGCGCTCTAGCCTGTCTGATCAGGAACAGCAGATCATGCAAAGTTGGATTAAACAAAGCCGCGAGCAGCATTACCCAAACCCTGCCGCCGCTCCAGCTCACAGAAATGAGTTTGTACAGCCAATCCAGACGGTATTTCACGTCAATCCGGCTAAAGCCAAGTTGGGCGAAGTCCTCTATCACGACACCCGACTGTCAGGTGACAACACCGTAGCTTGTTCGACCTGTCACGGGCTGAACACCGGCGGGGTTGATCACTTGGTCACCTCTACCGGTATCCACGGTCACAAAGGGCCAATTAACGCCCCAACCGTATACAACGCAGTATTTAATATTCATCAGTTCTGGGATGGACGTGCTGCCGATCTGCAAGCCCAGGCCGGTGGCCCACCGATGAACCCCAAAGAAATGGGCAGTGATAACTGGCAGCAGATTATAGATAAACTGCAGTCAGACCGGACTATGGTCAATGCGTTTGCCCATATCTACCCGGACGGCATTACCGCCAACAATATTACTGACGCCATTGCTGAGTTTGAAAAGACCCTGACCACCCCTAATAGCCGATTTGACCTGTATTTGAAAGGGGATGATAGTGCCATGACTGCGCAGGAAAAACACGGATTTGCTCTGTTTAAAGAGTACCACTGTGATACCTGCCACAGTGGTCAGGCAATGGGTGGGCAATCCTTTGAAATCATGGGGGTTGACGGTGACTATTTTGCTACCCGTACTGAACTAACCCAAGTGGATAACGGCCGTTTCAATGTGTCAGGTAACGCTGCAGATATGCACAGATTCAAAGTGCCAACACTGCGTAACGTTGCACTGACTGAGCCATATTTCCACGATGCCAGTGCCAAAACCCTAGATCAAGCCGTCGTACAGATGGGAAAATACCAGTCAGGCGTCAACCTGACACCAACCGAGGTGGCTGATATCACCGCTTTCCTGAAAACCTTAACCGGCCAATATCAGGGTAAACAGCTATAAATCAACTAAGCCAGACTGATCTGTATCAGTCTGGCTGAAATCATCACCATCCATCAGGGTCTGACAGTTATCACATTTAGAAAGAGTTGTATGGGCTTTTCTAGGGCGTGTTGACGTTTCGAGGATGATTTTTGAGCAACATGCAGAGGGGTTATAATCTCTTTCGCCAAAAACAAACCACAACCCCAAAGCATGCCGAGAACAATATTAACTGACATAAGATGGGAACTGCTACTACAGATAATGAAAAGTACTGGTCGTATCTACAATAAATCTGAACATAGAATGACCTTTGAAGGGATACTTTTCCGTATGAGAACGGGGATCCCTTGGCGAGATTTACCTCCGGGATTTGGTGAATGGAGCTCAGTATATAGACGATTTAACCTTTGGTCTAAAAAAGGTATTTTAAATCATCTTTTCAGTCAGTTAGCAAAAATGGCAGACTTCGAATGGGTGTTCCTCGATGGCTCAATTATTCGTGCACATCAGCACAGCACAGGCGCTGCTACAAATTTCTCTGAGCAAATAGGTAAAAGCAGAGGTGGGAATACAACAAAAATCCACTTAGCTGTCGATAGCGGAGGTTTGCCCATTTGTTTTGATTTATCAGAAGGTCAGCGAAATGACATTGTTCTTGCAGAAAGTCTCGTAGAACAACTGGGGGAGATAGATACTATTGTATGCGATAAAGGATATGACAGTGAATCTTTCCGCGTTTTTGTTCAACGCAAAGGAGGAAAAACTGTGATAGCTAGGCGTAATTACGGGCAAGATATTGGTAAGGATACAATGGATTGGTGCTTATATAGGTATCGTCATTTGGTGGAAAATGCCTTTGCTAGGATTAAGCATTATCGTGCTATTTCAAGCCGTTATGATAAGTTGGAACGGAATTATGCCAGTATGGTATCGCTGGCATTCATGCTTATGTGGCTACCGATGTATTGCTGAGTGAGAAATGAACAGCAAACGTCAACAGACCCTAGCAATTAAATCCCTTTCATCTTTGATCTCTATCGCAAAAGTGGCGTTACACTAGAAAAAAATACGCCGTTTGGATGCGACTATGAAACTGATCCCTCTTGCCGGTATGACACTGGCTGCCTCGTTATTACTCAGCGCCTGTCAATCAGCCCCTCAGGCAACTGCCAGCGCACCTGTAGCGCCGCTGCCACAAGTATCCACCACAGCCAATGCCCAACCCACCTACCCGGATATGAGCACCTATGGCCAAGCCATGGGCTGTAAAGCCGCATTTCAGAATCAGGGAACGCCCGAAACAGGTTGGGTGGATGCGCCTAAAGTCCCCGGCAGTAAAACCGACTATCTCAATGGCTGGCAACAAGGCTTTGCCAAATGTCGCATTGGCTTAGGGCCAGTGCAATTACCAGTGCAAAAATAATCTGATTTTTCCCCGGCCATCCTGTGTGGCCTTGTTTTTTTATCACATGATATTCAGAGAGGAGCCATGAAAAAACTCACAACATTAGCAGCAGCCCTGCTGCTGACGGTACCCGCCTTTGCTAGTCAAGCGATGACACTAAATAGCAATACAGTTACCAATGGTAAAACATTTGAAAATCAACAGATTTTTAACCAATGGGGTTGTACCGGCCAAAACGTCTCACCGGAACTGAAATGGAGTGATGTACCACAAGGCACCAAGAGTTTCGCCCTGACCATGTATGATCCTGATGCACCAACCGGCAGCGGATGGTGGCACTGGGTTGTGGTGAATATTCCAGCCAATGCCCGTCATTTAGCAGCCAATGCCGGGGTGACTGGGGGTAAAAACTTGCCTAAAGGTGCATCCATGGTCACCAATGACTTTGGCTTTAAAGGCTTCGGCGGTGCCTGCCCACCACCACATGCTCAACCACACCAATATAAAATCACCCTGTATGCACTCAATACTGCTGATATAAAATTACCTGCCAACGCCTCTCCAGCACTGGCTGGCTATAATATTCTGCAACATGTGATAGCCAAAGCGGATCTCACCGCACCGACTAACGCTCGCTAAGCTTAGCCTCTGGTTTGCAGCAGCCACAATGGTTGCTGCAAACATAATAATCACAAACAAAACAAACTGTTACATCCACTTGACCCGCATCACACAAACCACTCGTTACGCGCAAAATTAATTCGACAAAAATACCTCTTAATAGTTAACTATGTCACAGATCTCCGGTATACAGGACATCTCACTAACTTTTCTCCCTATACAGTAAAACCTTCCAGCTGTGGAATAGGATTAAGCAGCGATGATAAAAAAACACTTCGAATTAATAGATAAACCAACTTTTTTTGGCGCCTTGGGATTATTATTTGCAGTCGTTATTCCCTTAGCATTATTCCCAGCAGAGGGAGCAGACTGGATTGCTGTTGCTAAAGCCTTTATGACGGATAAATTAGGTTTTGCCTATCTTGCCTTGGGGCTCAGTGCATTTTTCTTTATGATTTATATTGTCTTTTCTGATATCGGCCAGATTAAACTGGGCGATGCTGATGAAAAGCCAGAGTTTGCCACCGCCTCTTGGGCAGCCATGCTGTTTTGTGGTGGCATTGGTGCCAGTATCCTCTACTGGGGCTGTATTGAATGGGCCTACTACTATATGAGTCCCCCCTTCCAGTTAGCGCCCGGCAGTGAAGAGGCGGTACGTTGGGCCGCCACTTACGGGATTTTCCACTGGGGGCCTATCGCTTGGTCAATTTATCTGATCCCGGCGCTGCCGATTGCTTACTTCTTCTATGTCCGTAAACAGCCGGTACTGAAAGTCTCTGCCGCGTTAATGCCGGTTATCGGTGAAGCTCGCAGCCATGGCAAAACCGGTAAAGTTATCGATGTACTGTTTATTTTCGGTCTG
Organism: Shewanella sp. NFH-SH190041; assembly: GCF_024363255.1. Classification (NCBI taxonomy): domain Bacteria; kingdom Pseudomonadati; phylum Pseudomonadota; class Gammaproteobacteria; order Alteromonadales; family Shewanellaceae; genus Shewanella; species Shewanella sp. NFH-SH190041. The sequence continues at coordinate 1,014,755 of NZ_AP026070.1, read as the reverse complement.
CTTGGCGGGGCCGCTACCACACTGGGGCTAGCTGCGCCGCTGATCAATGAAGGCATCAGCTACCTGTTCGGTATTCCTTCCACCACCACCACTCAGATCGGCGTATTGATGATCTGTACCGCGCTATTTGCCTACTCATCCTATAAAGGCATGGATGAAGGCATTAAGGTACTGTCCAATATTAACTTCTGGAGTGCACTGGCCCTGCTGGCCTTTATCCTCTGCGTCGGGCCCACCATCTTTATGTTAGAAACTGGCTTAGACTCCATCGGCCGCATGCTATCCAACTTCTTTGTTATGGCCACTTGGGCAGAACCCTTTGGTGGTTATGGCACCTTTGCTGATACCCACTTCCCTCAGGACTGGACCATCTTTTACTGGGCTTGGTGGCTGGTATTTGCCCCTAGCATGGGGCTATTTGTCGCCAGAATTTCTCGCGGCCGCACCATTAAGCAAATGGTTACCGGCTCGATTTTCTTCGGCTCACTGGGCTGCGCCCTCTACTTTATGATCCTTGGTAACTATGGTTTGTCACTGCAATTATCCGGTCAGCTGGATGTGGTCGGCATTCTGGCCGATAAAGGCCCTACTACCGCGATTTTTGCCATCCTAGAGCAACTCCCCTTTAGTTATGCCGTTATCGCCGTATTTACCATGTTATGCGTGATCTTTACCGCCACCACCTTTGACTCCATTTCTTATATTCTGGCGTCAGTGGTGCAAAACAATGTTACAGAAGATCCGCTGCGGTGGAACCGGCTGTTCTGGGCGTTTGCCCTGTCCTTTATGCCTTCAGTGCTGATGTTTATGGGGGGACTGGCTACCTTGCAGACAGCCGCGATTGTCGGTGGTTTACCCCTACTGGTGATTGCCGTAATGCTGATGATTTCCGGGGTCAAAGCCGCTAACCTCGACCTGACCCATCAGGAAGGTTATATCGACCCTGTGATCAATATTGAAGACTTGCCAGAAGTGGACCCTTGGAGCCGAGAAGGCACAGCGTTAGCAAAATTTGAACAGCGCCGTGACACCGCCATCGAAGCGGCAGAAGCAGAGCGAGAAGCCCTTAACGCTATCTGGGCGCTGAAAAAACAAATTCGTAAAGAAGCACTGTCGCGGGGTGAATCTGGGATTGAACTGGGTGATGCGCCAGATGACATGATTGAGGAACTGCAACGTCTGACCGCCGAAGCCATTGCCGCCAAAGAACGTAAACTGGCCGCCTCTGAACAAGCGCAGGAAGCCCGTTATCTGTTTAACGATTTAATGCGGGAAAAAGAGGCTGATGCTGACAACGACGCACTTGTTATCAATGACAATCAGGTAAAACCTTCCTGATAGATTCCGTCAATATCCATACGCCCGGCAGCGCCTATAACAGCCCTGCCGGGCATCGTACTTTCATGATTTCCCGATTATTTCAGTCCCATCCCGTCAGTCAGCCAAACGCCTGATCAAGGTCAAAATCTAACCATGGTCGTTTTGGTTTTTCATGCCCAAACGGTTACAGTGCATACGCCGATTGCACCACTGCAGTTGGCATCCCGGAAAAATAACAACAACAAAGGACGGTTATGACAAAGCAAAATCCCGGTGCAGAAAATGATCTGCGCGAAGTAAAACAGTTGGGGATGTGGGCCTCCATCGCCAGTTTTAGTTATGTCTTCTGGCTGGTTGGCGGCATGGAACTGGTTGAGCGTATCGCCTATTACGGTGTTAAAGCCAGTGCCGGACTCTATGCCAAAGCGCCCGAGTCCGCTGGCGGCTTAGGCATCACCCTGTCCGATTACGGCATTATTATTTCTTGCTGGGCAATTCTACAAACATTTGTGCCTGTTTTTACCGGCGGCATCTCAGATCGAGTCGGTTATAAAGAAACCATTTTTGCCTCCACCATTATCAAAATTGCCGGTTATCTGTGTATGGCCTTTTTCCCCAGTTTCTGGGGCTTTTTCTGGGGAGCCATGTTACTGGCAACCGGCACAGGTATCTTTAAACCCGGTATTCAGGGCACTTTAGTGCTGGCAACAAGGCGGGATAACTCATCCATGGCCTGGGGGATATTCTATCAGGTGGTCAATATCGGCGGCTTTCTCGGTCCGTTGGTTGCAGTACATATGCGTCAGTTGTCATGGGACAATGTGTTTTATGCCTGCGCTGCAATTATTTCCTTCAATTTCCTGTTTTTGCTGGCCTACAAAGAGCCGGGCAAAGATGAGCGCTTAGCCCGTGCGGCAAAAATCAAAGCGGGAGAAATCCAGCAAGATACCCTGTGGAAAGATGCCTGGCATGAACTGAAAAAGCCGATTGTGCTCTATTACATGCTGGTCTTTTCCGGCTTCTGGTTCCTGTTTAATGCGCTGTTTGATGTGTTACCTATCCATATTGCCGAATGGGTCGATACCAGTGTGATTGTCACCAGTTTGTTTGGACCAGAAGGCACCAGCAACGGTATCTTACAGTTCTGGCTCGGGCTGAATAATGACGGCACTAAAGTGATGCCAGAGGGCATGCTGAACCTTAATGCCGGAATGATTATGACCAGTTGTTTTCTGGTTGCGGCGCTAACGGCCAAATACCGCATCACCACCGCGATGTTAGCTGGGTGTCTGCTCAGTATCCTTGCCTTTGTGCTGATCGGTTACACCAATGCCGCCTGGATGATGGTCTTGGCAATTGCCATGTTCTCCCTCGGGGAAATGATGATTTCACCGAAAAAGAATGAGTTTATGGGCAATATCGCCCCGGAGGGGAAAAAAGCCATGTATCTGGGCTTTGTGATGCTGCCCCAGGGCATAGGCTGGGGACTAGAAGGCTATTTTGGCCCTAAGTTATATGAAATTTATGCCTCGAAAGAGAAGTTTTCCCGCCAAATGCTGGAGCAAGAGGGCATGAGCGCCACAGAAGTCGCGGCCATTCCTCAGGGCGAAGCCTTTACGACTTTGGTCAGCTATACCGGGCAAACAGCCCAACAGCTGACTCAAACCCTTTATCAAGCCCATGATATTGGCATGGCTTGGTATATTATCGCCGCGATTGGCACTCTTTCGGCAGTTGGGATCTACCTCTATGGTCGCTGGCTGCTGACTCTGCAGCGCGCAGCACCGGCCTCAACCGCAACGGCATAATTCCCCCTCACCACTGAAATCTTGCCGGGCGGCCAATACTGCCCGGCAGCTATCCTCAACAAGTTGTACTCGCCCTTCATTTTTCACTCATATCGCGCTCAGAGTGCACTCTTGGGCACCAAAGCCACCAGCATAAACTCCAGCAGTCATCTCCACGCTTATCTCTTTATGCGAGTTTTCTGTTACAGCTCCCATTTTCAGGCTACAGATGAACTTGACAGCTGGTTAAACCACCACTGTCTGACGGCAAATATTGCTTGAGATGGATCACAGGAGTAAGGTGTATCCGCCACATCAGTTTGATGTGATTTAGTCGGGGAGCCTTAGGCTGAGACCGTAACTACGGGACCCGTTGAACCTGATCCAGTTAACACTGGCGTAGGGAACTAAGCATCCTGGAGTCCCTCCATCCTGTTTCTCCCTGCGCCCATTTTATGGGAGCACTTTTTTGACTACATCAATTACCTTGACCATTGCTGGCTCAGACAGTGGTGGTGGTGCCGGTATTCAAGCCGATATAAAAGCCATTTCTGCGACAGGGGGTTACGCCTGCTCAGTGATCACGGCACTCACAGCACAAAATACCCGCGGCGTTGATGCCGTAATGCCCGTGCCAGCTGACTTTGTCGGCCGCCAACTTGACAGTATCTTTGGCGATCTAGCTGTTATCGCCGTAAAAATCGGTATGCTGGCGGATAAAGATGTGATCGCAACGGTTGCAGCCAAATTGCACCAATATCAGCCAGCCCATATTGTCCTTGACCCCGTGATGGTAGCCACCAGTGGCGATCACCTATTGGCTGCCGATGCAATTGATTCCCTCAAGCAGCAACTCTTGCCTCTGGCCGATATCATTACCCCTAACCTGCCAGAAGCCGCTGCGATTCTGGGCGGCAATGAACCCAGCACAGACGCGGAGCTGCAAACATTTATCCTTCGCTTACAGCAGTACTGTGGTGATCAGCACTGTGGCCATATACTGCTTAAAGGCGGTCACCTCACCAGCAGTCAGCAAAGCTGTGATTGGCTGATTGGGCCACAGCAGATCCAATGCTTTGAAGCTCAGCGCATCAACACCCGTAATACCCACGGCACCGGCTGCACCCTATCTGCGGCTATCGCGTCTTTCTTGGCCCAAGGGCAAACCATGACGACAGCTGTCGCCAGCGCCAAACACTATCTCACCGGCGCACTTCAAGCTGCTGACAAATTGCAGATTGGTACCGGTCACGGCCCAGTAAATCACTTCTTTCGCCAGGATACCTGCCAATGAGCCGTTCAGAGATTGTTTTTGACCATCTGACACTGCGGTTTCCCGGGCAGGCCACCGCGCTACTGGAAAACTTCAATTTTCAATTGCGTGCAGGCTGCTGGACCACCATCGTCGGGCAAAGTGGCTGTGGTAAAACGACCTTACTGCGCCTGTTGGCTGGCTTACTGGATAGCAGCACAACGGACTCGGCCGCTCATCCAGTTATCAGCGGCAGCCTGCCACAATGCGGCCCGGTCGCCTATATGGCGCAGCAGGATTTACTGCTGCCCTGGCTTAGCGTGCTGGATAATGCCTGTCTTATCAGCCGGTTTCAGCCAAGTGATAAAGCAGCTACTCAGCAGTTATATCTACGCGCCACCGCGCTGTTACAACAAGTTGGCTTAGGCCAAGTGCTCGATGCCAGACCATCTGCGCTCTCCGGCGGAATGCGCCAACGGGTCGCCTTGGTCCGCACTCTGCTGCAAAATCGCGATGTGGTACTGATGGATGAGCCCTTTTCCGCACTGGATGCCGTAACCCGCCACCAGCTGCAGGCATTAGCGGCAACGCTGCTGCGGGGCAAAACCGTACTCTTTATCACCCATGATCCCCAAGAGGCACTGCGCTTAGCAGATGACTTGTATCTGATGGCAGGACGACCGGCAACAATGACGCCCATCACACTGCCGAACACAGCGACACCTCGGCCGCTCGATGCTGCGCTAGCTAACTTGCAACAGCAACTACTCACCCAGTTGGAGCAGGCCCATGACTGACACCTTACGTTACCCGGTTCAAGGGACAAACGCGGCCAAAACCGCTGTGGGAGCCGACAGCAAGCGCCGGAGTAAATTGCCCCTCGCCGCTTTAGGGCGGGCAGTGATCAGTGTGGTTATATTACTGCTGCTATGGCAGGGCATCGTATGGCTGTTCAAACTCCCGGCCTTTATTCTGCCCGGACCGTTAGACGTTGGCCGTCAGTTGCTGCTGCGCGCCGCGGTACTGTGGCACCACACCCAAATCACCGGGTTAGAGATGTTATTCGGGGTCATACTCGGACTGCTGATGGGGCTGGTTTTTGCGCTACAAATGCTACTGTTTAATCCGCTGCGCCGCTGGCTACTGCCGCTATTAATCACCAGTCAGGCCATTCCGGTTTTTGCTATCGCACCACTTTTGATGCTGTGGCTGGGCTATGGCATGACCTCCAAGGTAGTCATGACGGCACTTATCATCTTTTTCCCGGTCACCACCTGTTGCTATGACGGCCTGCGCCAAACCCCCACAGGGTTTGTCGATCTGGCCCGTACTTTAGGCGCCAGTCGCTGGCAGATGTTATGGCATATTCGCCTGCCCGCAGCATTACCAGCACTGGCCTCTGGCGTGCGTATTGCCATGGTTATCGCCCCTATCGGAGCTGTTACAGGTGAATGGGTCGGCTCCAGTGAAGGGCTGGGGTATCTGATGCTCCAAGCCAACGCCAGAATGCAGGTCAGTGAAATGTTTGCCGCACTGGTGATCTTAGCGCTGTGCTCAGTGCTGCTGTACTTCGGCAGTGACTTGTTATTGCGCCGCTTGATCCCTTGGGCGGATAAATAACTGTTCGAGTTACAAAACAAGCTACGCGAGCCGGATAACCGCCTTTGGCCATACTCAATAACAAGCTTACTTATACAGATAAAACGACAGATAAAAGTACGGAAAACAGTAGAGATAAAAACAATGAATAATCCTCCCAGTGTCTTTTTCGCCAACAGCGCTATTCTCAGCAACAGAGTGATCGCACATGCCATTATTCGGTTAGTCACCACCTTGACGCAACAATGCCAACAACTGCATCACCGCCATTGGCGAGCACTCTTGCTGGCGCTGTCACTGTGCAGCCTCCAACCACTCTCAGCGCTGGCAGCCTCCCAGACAGCCCCAACAACGGCTGCTAATGAGCAAGGCACAGCAACGCAACTCAAACCTATCAGCCTAATGCTGGACTGGTTTATTAATCCTAACCATGGCCCAATCATTATTGCCCAGCAACTGGGACTGTTTGCCAAACAGGGGTTAAAAGTCAATATCAGTGAGCCGGCCGATCCCTCAGTGCCAGATAAACTGGTGGCAGCCGGGAAAGTGGATCTGGCGGTTAGTTATCCCAACACCTTGATTGAAGCCGCCGCTCAGCACCTGCCATTGCAACAGGTCGGCACCTTGATTTCAACGCCACTCAATGCGCTGATTGTACTGGATAAATCCAATATCACCTCTTTGTCTCAACTGGCAGGCAAAACCATCGGCGTATCAATTAGCGGTAACGAGCAGGCCAGTATCGATACCATGTTGCAAAGTGCGGGCGTGACACCCGGCAGTGTCAAAACGGTTAATGTCGGCTGGGCCTTGTCTGCAGCGCTGGCCTCGGGCAGGGTGGATGCAATCTGGGGCGGCCAACGTAACTTTGAGTTAAACCAACTGCGATTAGAGGGCTATCCAGCCCATGCCTTTTACCCTGAAGAGCACGGTATTCCCCCATTTTCAGAACTGATTTTTGTTGGCAAAAAACCTGGGCTTCCTGCCAGTGTTATTGCCAGCTTTAACCGAGCTTTGGAACAAGCTACGGTATTTATCATCAATCATCCAGAAAAAGCCTGGCAGCTATTTCAAAGTTATGCCCCAGATACGCTCAATACCGAGCTAAACCATAAAGCCTGGCAAGATACCTTAAGCCATTTTGCCCGTCGGCCTGGCGCGGTATCGCTGGCCCGTTATAACGACTACGCCCGCTTTATGGCCAAACACGGCATTATTAGCCAGGTTCCTGCTGCCCATGATTATATTTTGCAGGAGCAGTAATGATGAATAGTCAGGATCTGATCACAGCCTGTGGCAATGACTGGGCCGCTTATACCCAACATGAATTTATCTGCCAGCTTGGTAACGGCACTCTACCAACTAAGGCTTATCTAGATTATTTACAGCAGGATTATCTATTTTTACTCCACTATGCCCGCGCCTATGCCCTGCAGATCTACAAGTCCACCAGCTTGGCACAGATGCAGGAAGCCCTGCCTTCTCTGCGTGGACTGATAGAGCAAGAAATCGCCCACCATTTGGCTTACTGCCGCGCCCAAGGCCTGACCCAGCAACAGATAGAACAATTGCGCGAAGCACCGGGAACTATTGCCTATACCCGATTTGTACTTGATACCGGCATGGCCGCCGATCGTTTAGCACTGATGGTCGCGCAAGCGCCATGTGGGCTAGGGTATGGCGAAATCGGGCAGGCATTACATGAGCAGTCCACATCCGGAGATCACCCTTATCAGGACTGGTTAGATATCTACTGTGGTGCAACCTTTCAACAGGATGTTCGCCAAAGCAAAGTCTTGCTAGATAGCTACCTAAGCGATGTACCACTGCACAGTGAGCGCGGCCAAAGTCTCTGCCGCATTTTCCATACCGCCACCCGGATGGAAGCCGCCTTTTGGCAACAGAGCCTGGATGCTGCTAAGCAACTAACGCAGCTTCCCCCTTCTACCTATCCCCGTCCAGATAACAAACCCCAGGAGTCGGCGTAATGGATACCGTAAAGACATCTCAACCTGATGGTGACACTCAAGGACATGTATCTGACATAGCTAACGATATCGGCCAGCAGCTATTGCAGCTACGCGCGCTAAAACCATTGGTGGTGAATATCACCAATTATGTGGTGATGAACAATACGGCCAATGCCCTGCTGGCTCTGGGAGCCAGCCCGATTATGGCCCACAGTCGCCGGGAGATGAGTCAGTTATTAGCTATCTGTGGCGCCTTGGTGATCAATATCGGCACCTTGGACCAACTCTGGCTGGAACGCATGATATTTGCCGCTAGGCAAGCAGTGGCTAAACATCGCCCCTTAGTGCTGGACCCTGTCGGCTGTGGTGCCAGTGACTTACGCACTCAGGCCGCAATAACCCTGTGTGACATTGCCGCGCCACTGGGAGAAGATTTTATTATCCGCGCTAATAATTCAGAGATTATCGCCTTAGCCAGCCAACTGACGCAGAGACCCCCCTTGATCAGTAGCAAAGGGGTCGACAGCTGCCATCGCAGTGATGCCGCACTAGATGCTGCCCTAACCCTCAGGACGCATTATGGCTGCACTATCACCATCTCAGGCGAGACTGATTATATTATTGGCCCGCAATGTTTTAGCCTCAGCAATGGTGATGCCATTATGCCCAGTGTGACAGGTATGGGCTGCACCCTCAGTGCGCTGACCGGCGCATTTGCCGCGTTCAGTGCCAATCACACAAATAACAGTCACCGCCTTTGTCCGGCGTTAACAGCCGCAGCAATTATGGGCGTGGCCGGTGAGTTAGCAGGAACAAACTGCCCAGGGCCCGGAACTTTTCAGCAACGCTTGCTCGATACCCTATATCAGTTAAGTCCTGCGGATATGCTGGCTCGGCTGAAGCTGCAGCAATTGTCACTCGATAGCCTGAGCATCACAACTGCTATCACAGGAGCATCACAATGAACCCGGCTAACAACATCAGTCACAACCCTTACCAGCTATATCTTGTCACAGATGAACACCAAGATAACGCCATATTAGCCAAGGTCATTGAGCAGGCTGTCAGTGGCGGCGTGACCATGGTGCAAATTCGGGAAAAACACGGTGATATCCGCGCCTTTATTGCGCGGGCGGCGCTGGCAAAAAAGATACTGCATGGCACAGGTGTGCCACTTATCATCAATGACAGGCTGGATGTCGCCCTGGCTGTGAACGCTGATGGCCTGCATTTAGGACAATCGGATATGCCAGCGCCAATGGCGAGGAACTTACTGGGGCCGGATAAAATACTTGGGCTAACGGTCGAAAGCCCGGCGCAGCTGGCCACAGCCCAAGCTCTGCCACTGGATTATCTGGGGATCAGCACAGTGTTTGCCAGTGCGACCAAAACCGATACCCGGCATATCTGGCACCTAAGTGGCCTGCGAGATGCTGTCAGCCAATCCCGTCTGCCTCTGGTTGCCATAGGTGGCATTCAATCTGACAATATTGCTGTAGTCGCTGCCTGCGGCTGCGCCGGTATCGCATTGGTGTCTGCTATCTGCCATGCCGTCAACCCGCGACAGGCCGCCGCTGCACTGCTGGCACAGATACAATCCAGTGCGACTAGCTGATAAAAACAAGCATGCTGACAGTACTGACATCATGTAAGTGAGGTAGGTAAGCGAATCATGTAAGCACTGAGCACAAATCAGTGCAAAGGTGATAACAAAGCAGCTGTGATATCAATGTAGCAAAAGCGCCTCAGGGCATTGATATCACAAAAAAATCTGCTTAACGCTCCAGCACACCTTACTTAGGTGAGGAAGCGTCCATCCCCAACGCCAACTGCACTTCTTCTGGGGTCAAATGACGCCATTGACCACTGGATAGCGCTGAATCTAATGGCAGAGCGCCAATCCGGCTGCGATGTAATGCCATTACCGGATTGCGAAAACGGCCAAACATGCGCTTAATTTGGTGATATTTCCCCTCCGTCAACACAACTCTGGCCTGGCGCTCACTGAGGATATCCAACTGTGCTGGCGCGGTAGTGATATCCTCAAATTGAAAATAAAACCCGCTCGCAAAAGCCGGGGCATAATCTGTATCCAATGGATTGGCTAAGGTCACTAAATACTCTTTAGGTACATGGGCCTGAGGCAACATTAATGCCCGGGACCAACGACTGTCATTGGTCAGCAGCACCAAGCCTGACGTATTAAGATCTAACCGCCCCACAATGTGTAGCCCCTCTCGTTCAGCCTGGGGCAGTAACTCAAGCACTGTGGGATGAATATCATCTTTAGTGGCACAGACAACGCCGATGGGTTTGTTAACCATCACATAGCGTGGCGCATCATCACGCAGCGCAACACCATCAAAGGTCAATTGGCTGAACTCATCCACCAGCACATCCATATCCTTGGCGGGTATGCCATCCAGCATCACCCTGCCGCTCAATAGCAGCTGACGTACCTGTTTACGAGGGATCTGCAGCGTCTTTGCCAGCAATCTATCCAACCTTGAGCGTTTTGTTTCCACCTTATCCCCGTCATCACTATTTTGTATCAGTCGTATTATCCCGACGCGCGGACATGAAACCAAGCGTAAGGCTCAGCCACTGCTCCCTATTTCCCCCGGGAGTCGATATACTGCCAAAAAATTGTCCCGGTATTGCCATATGAGTGACGTGTTTCAATTCCAGACCACCTTTGTGCTGGACCGCTCCCATTACGAAGAATGTTTCGATCAATCGGTTACCCCAAATCAAGGCTGGAAACCCTATCTGAAAGCTATCGGTTTTGTTGTCATTGGTTTTGCGCTGCAGGCACTGCCGACTGATGCCTTGATTGGCTATCTGTTTTTAGGATTGGGCATCATTGAAGGCTTAAGCGTAAAATTCCGCCGCCCTTGGTGGCTATGGCGGCAAATGATGAGTAAAGCCGCCAATCATGAAGTAAATTTTGATATGGATAACGACGGCGTGCGCATCCACTCGGCTTTTGTCAACCAAACGATTCCCTGGCAACAAGTTGATCATATCAGCCGGACTGACCAAGGCTACCTACTGCACATAGGTAAGGGGCGTAGCTATATTTCCCGACGCATCTTATCACCCGCTGCGGATGAATTTATTTCAGCTAAGACGCAACAGCCAAAATAATAATGTCACCTTATGCAGCAGTGGGTAAGCATCGACAGCCGTTGACTCCTCAACGTTAATATCTTGATGAGTAGCATCTTAGTGATAGTAACTTGAGTAACAACGGCTGCCTGGTATAAAAAAGCCGACGCTGGGGGGCATCGGCCGGCGGTCTGTGGTGAAGCGTTAATTAACCAGGACCAAAACTTGTAAATTAAATGCCTTTCACGGCTGTCTCTGACAGGTATCGAGCCAGGGTATGCAAATCAAGCTTATCGGCTTGTAACAGCCGCAATACCGGCAAGAAAAACTCCATTTATACCCATCTCAACACACAAATATTAATTCAGTGCTATTTTTGCATAAAACCCACGCACCAGTGTTAGTAAGTCCGTAAAAATTCTTTTTATTTATGCAGTTATCTAAACAACTATTATCAATAATTAAAACGGCTTATACATTTTTATGCAGCTGCGGCGAATTTTATGAAATGAAGACGATAAAATCAACGCCATTCGAATGGAGCCAGACTTTGCCCTGAAAATCTGCTGTAGGCAAATAATTATCCGTTAAAAATCATTAATATACAGAGTTATTGACATATAAATCAGCTTATCAATTAAATGCTTAAATAAATTTAAAGTTATATATATCATACACTTAAACAGAATCATCCCAAAATTATTGATACAGTTCACACTTGGCAAAATATTGAGAATTAGGTCACGATGGTAAAAAAATGACCGTGAATTACCTGACAGAAATCAGCTCTATGCTTTATCGACTCACAACAAGCATCACACAAATGACAGATTTTAGAGCTGAATCACATAAAATACTTTTGCTGGCCTCTAAAGTGTTAAATCAATAACACATTACGCCGACATTCCGATAATTCCACACTGAACGAGCATTAACCTTTACACAGAAATGCAATATCCGCCCCAATAACCGTACAACCGAGTAATCAGGTTGAGTTAACTGTCATTTTTCCATAACCTGTAACAAATACCGCCCCAACTGGGGCCAGCCATCAGGGATTAAGATGAATGTACTGTCTAGCGGTATCGACACACTGGCGTTAACGGAACTGACCGATATCAAACAAGCCATCAGCGGACAGAACCAATACCTAGACAGCCATATTTCCCATTACGCCATTGCCGATATTCTCCAGGCCCGCAGTGATTTTTTTGATGCCTTGCTGCGTCAACTCTGGCAACAGCACCAACTGCAACACCCAGATCTTTCACTTAATGCCGTCGGCGGCTATGGTCGACAAACCTTACATCCTTTTTCGGATATTGATATCTGTATCCTACACCACAGCGCGCTGAACCCGGAACTCGAAAACCGCTTATCTGCCTTTATCACCCAACTATGGGATATCGGCATTGCCGTCGGCCATGGCGTATTACCCATGAGTCAGGCATTAGCTTTATGCCGCACTGATATTGCTCAGGCCACCAGCATGATGGAGATCCGCCCGCTGTGTGGCCCCCAAAACCACAGTCATGACATTCTTCAAGCGCTGCACAGTGATGCCATTTATTCCAGTACCGAGTTTTTCCTCGCCAAACGGGCTGAACAGCAGCAGCGGCACGAAAAAGCCAGTGGCAGCGGCTACAGCCTAGAGCCAAATTTAAAAACCAGCCCAGGCGGGCTGCGGGATATTCAAACCTTGCAATGGGTCGCCAACAAAGAGTTTGGCAATGCCGATAGCAATACCCTTAGACGGTTTGAGTTTTTCACCCCGGATGAATACTCCGAGTTAATGGAGTGCCAAAATTTTCTCTGGCGGGTTCGCTGGGCGTTACATATGGCGGTAGGTCGCGGGGAAAACCGTTTACTTATCGAATACCAGTCTGAAGTTGCCCGGCGCATGGGCTTTGGTGGACAGAATAATACCGCCATTGAAAAGATGATGCGTCAGTTGTACCGCGCTAGCAGCCGAGTACGGGAGCTTAATCAGATGCTGATGGCGCATCTTGACCGCAATATTCTGCCCACCGACACCCCGGGGATCATCACCCCGTTAAATGACAGATTTGAGCTGGAAGATGGCTTTATCCGTGCCCGGGACAATGACGTCTTTATCCATCGGCGCCAAATTCTGGTGATGTTTCGTCTGATTGCAGAGCACGATAACCAGGTCAAAGGCATCACCCCACAAACCCTGCGCCTTGTGCGCCAAGTGCGGCGGCGACTATTAGGAGATTTGCAGGATTTTCAGGATTGCCGCCAGGAATTTGTGGCGCTATTTCGTCACCCTGATGGACTGGGAAAAGCCTTTACCCTGATGCATCAATACGGCTTGTTAGCCGCTTACCTACCCCAATGGAGAGAGATTGTCGGCCAGATGCAGTTTGATCTCTTCCATGCCTATACGGTCGATGAACATACCCATCGACTGCTAAAACAGTTGTATCAATTTGCCAAAGGTCTGGAGGATGAGTCACTACGCAATGTCGGCAGTCTGTACCGAAGTCTGGACAATAAAGATACCTTGTTATTTGCGGCACTGTTCCATGATCTGGCCAAAGGTCGCGGGGGCGATCACTCTAAACTCGGCGCGGTAGATGCTGCCCATTTTGCCCGCTTTCACAACCTGAAAACCTCGCAAGAGAAAACCATCAGCTGGTTGGTCGAGAATCATCTGCTGATGTCCATCACCGCGCAACGGATGGACATTTATAACCCGGAAGTGATCAGCAATTTTGCCCGCCAGGTTAAAACAGAGACTCGACTGGAACTCCTCTATTGCCTGACAGTGGCAGACATTCAGGCCACCAATAACAATTTGTGGAATGACTGGCGTGCCACGCTGCTAAAAGATCTATTTCAGGCCTGCCGCCGGGCACTGCGTAACGGGTTGGAAAATATGCTCGAACTGAGATCCTTGATCCGCGAACGTAAAGCTGATGCCACCGCCCTATTAGCCGAGCAGCTGCCTCAATTATCAAGCGAAGATCTCAAGCAGCTTTGGAAGCAGATGCCGCTGTCTTTTTTTGCAAATGCTGATGCAACCGATATCACCCGTTACACCCAAGCTATCTACCATTACCATCAGGATCGCCAAACCACCCCGCTATTGCTACTCGATGGCGAAATTTATAAAGGCTGCAGTGATCTGTTTGTTTATACCCAAGACAAACCCGGCCTGTTTGTTTCTCTGTTCAACACCCTCGCTGGGCTAAAGGTATCCGTGAAACAGGCGCAAATTTCGGTCACCCGTTATGGCTATGTGGTCGAGACGCTGAAAATCCTCGATTACAATGACGAACCGCTACAACCGGCCTCCCGTAGGCAACAGGTCGTTCGTCGGCTGCAACAGGTACTGGCGGGTAAACCTGTCCCCGCCAGACGCAAAGCAAAGCGTCATACCGCAGTATTTGATTCCCGCCCGGATGTGGAATTTCTTCACACCCGTTTGCCCGGCCGCACCCTGCTGAATATTTCCGCCCTAGAAACCCCGCAAATTATGAGCCGCATCGCCGATGCTTTTAAAACGATGGAGCTCAATATCCACTCTGCGCGCATCAGTACTGTCGGTGAAAAAACCGATAATGTGTTTTCCGTTTCCAACCGTGAGGGCACCAGCCTCAGTGACAGCGAACGTCAAACATTGACTCATCTTTTAAAAGACTCGATGGGACAAGTGCACTAGTGACACAGGTAACACTTTGTAACTCAATCTATTTAGACGCTGTGGCCCCCGCGATAAGATGCTAGTCTCTGGCATCTTTGTTAACGGTAGTTTTCCTTTAATCTGACCATGTCAAAATTTATTGCACTCGTATCAGGCTGGTTGCTGGCATTTCAGGTAATGGCAGCACCTGCGTCATCTGGCCGCACTCCGGCCACCGTCCCTGTAGGCCAATGGCAACTGGGTATCGCAGCCGGCTGGGGGGAAAAAAGCAATCCCCTGTATCAATTTGATGATATCCCGATTTATCTGATCCCTAGCATTGCCTACTATGGGGAAAGGTTTTTCTTTGATAACGGCCTACTGGGCTACACTCTCGCCGATCAAACCCATTACAGTGTTAATCTGATGGGTAGTTTCAGCAGCGACAGAGCTTGGTTTGAACGCTGGGATCCCTCCAATATTTTCACCGGCACCGGTTATCAATTAAGCCAACCAACGCAGTTACCCCACCCGTATCATTTGCCGCCTGAAACACCACTGCAAATTCAGTCATTAGAAGGCCGAAATTTTACCTATCTGGGTGGAATTGAAGGATTTTTCTACACTAAAGCAGGAAATTTCCGCTTAGCCCTTGCCCACGATCTATTCAAGGTGCACCATGGCAGTGAGGCCCAGATAAAATGGTTCACAAACTGGCAGTTACGCAAGTTAAAGGTGGATCTTGCCCTGGCGCTGGATTGGAAAAGCCACGAGGTCGTGAATTACTACTATGGCGTCCGCCCCAGTGAAAATCTTTACTGGAGTGAACATTTCCACGGCCGCAGTACCTGGAACCGATCAGTCGAACTGAATTTCAGTTATCCCCTGACCGAGCACCTGGAAATGCTGCTGCTCGGACGCTATACCCGCTTTGGCACTGGTATTGCGAACAGCCCTCTGCTCAAACAAGACTACAGCCACAGCCTTTTTGTGGGTGCTGCCTACAGGTTTTAATGACAGTGAAAACGTTAAAGGGAGGCCTTTTGGGTTCCTATCTTCAGCGCCGGCTGACGCAGTTGGCTTTATTCAGTAATTTGTGTCTGCTTGGGATAGGCTCGGCTTATGCCGATGCTGCCTTGGAGATTTCTCCCCAGATCTGTATTGCTGGCGAAGGAAAACCCTGTCATATGAATGTTGAGCTGCACTGGCGCGGGACGGGAAATAAATTAATCTGCATTTTGTCGGATACACCACAGTTTGCTGATTGGTGTAATGACACAAAAGAGGTACATTCACTGACATTGAACGTGGATACACGTAAAGACATTCAGTTTGTAATGGTTGATAAACAAAACAACCAAACTTTAGCCCGAGTGAAATTGCAGGTGACTCAATTGCGCGAACCACCGACACGCCGGCGCTATCGCAACCCTTGGAGTTTATTCTAATGACCACCCCTCAATCTCCCTATCGCGTACTTTTAGTAGAAGACGATATTCGTCTGTCCAATCTGATTGTGGACTACCTCAAAGAGCAGGGAATGCATGTAGAAGTTGAACGCCGCGGCGATACAGTATTAACCCGCCTGATCAATTATAAGCCTGATATTATTTTGCTCGACATCATGCTGCCTGGCATGGATGGCCTGTCTCTGTGCGAAAAGCTGCCTGATTATTTCGCCGGCCCTATCCTGCTGATGAGTGCGCTGGGCACCAATGAAGATCAGATTAAAGGACTGGAGCTGGGTGCAGATGATTATGTGGTTAAGCCAGTTGATCCTGCATTGCTGGTCGCCCGCATCAATAACCTGTTGCGCCGCCACACTAAGCCTATCCAGGCTGAATCCCACTGTCTGAACTTTGGTAAGCTAAGCATCGACCCTCACACTCAGGCTATTCGTTTGGGCGAGAAAACAGTCGATTTGACCAGCCATGAGTTTGAACTGCTGTGGCTGCTGGCCTCACAAGCCGGTCAGGTGTTAAGCCGTCAATTTATCTATCAGTATCTGCTCAATATCGACTTTGATGGCAAAGATCGCAAAATCGATGTGCGCATTTCAAGACTGCGGAAAAAACTGGGGGATAATATTGAAACCCCATTTAGGATTAAAACTGTTTGGGGGCAGGGTTACCTGTTTGCCCCAGAAGCTTGGAACAATTAATCCGGTGCGGCAAGTGTCGCATTAGCAATATCATCTAACGGGGCTGCACAGCCCCGTTAGCCGTTTTGATCTCTCGGTCACATACCGAGTTAACACAGAGCCTCTGATATGAAACGCCTGTTTATCAGCCTGTATCTGTTAATGAGCTTGACCATTCTAGGACTGGGCTGGACACTGGAAAGCCTGTGGGAGACCAGCTTTGGTAGCCATGAAGCTGAAAACGCGCCCTTAGTATTAATGGCCAATGTCATCAGCCAATTACCCGAGTCACAGCGGGCTGATTATATTAACCGAGCCAGTCAAGATACCCACCAACCCATGGTACTACTCAATAAGCAGGCGGTAGCACTCAACATCAGCAGTAAACTGACCCCAGGACACGTGCTCACTACGGTGGGCGAAAACAATAACCAGCGCCAGTTTATTGCAGTGGGCAATCAAGTATTGATGATTGGGCCAATTCATCTGCCAGCCCTATCCCGCTGGCAAGCGGTTTTCACCTTCTTATTTTACCTGTTACTGGCCTTGGTGATCTTATTGTGGATCCGGCCATTATCCCGAGATATCAAACAGCTGGAAAAAGCCGCCGCAGAATTTGGCGATGCAAAATGGGATACCCGTATCCGGTTGCCCCAAAGCTCCCAGGTCATGTCACTGGGCAGAACCTTTAACCAGATGGCCAAGCAGATCAGTAAACTGATCGATAACCAAAAACACCTGTCCAACGCCGTATCCCATGAGATCCGTACGCCACTGGCCCGGCTGAAATTTGCTCTGGCACTGCTGCCGTCATACTGCAAACCGGAAAAATCTGATGAACAGCGAGCGCTATTTCTGGCCGATATGCATGAAGACGTCAGTGAAATTGATACACTGCTGGGAGAAATGCTCACCTATGCCAGCTTAGAATCAGCCCAGACCGGCATTGTACTGGAACAATGCAATCTGGTCGCACTAAGCCGCCAGATTATTGACCGGCTCAGACCACTGACTGAGCTGCCCATGATGTTTGAATCCCCCCGGGATGATGTCACTATAGCTACAGAGCCGGCTCTGATTGAGCGAGCATTACAGAACCTGATCACCAATGCCCAACGTTATGCGGCCAGCTATATTCGTATTGAACTGCAGGAAACAGATGAGCAAATCAGTCTGTCGGTGATTGATGATGGCCGTGGGATCCCAGCTGAAGAGCAGGAAAAAATCTTTGAGCCTTACTACCGCAGTAAACATAACCGCAATGAAGATAAAGGCTATGGGCTGGGATTGGCAATTATCACCCGCATCATGGATCGGGAATCTGGTAAGGTTATCTTGACTAGCCATCCCGGTTATACCTGCTTCTCTCTCTGCTGGCCTAAAACTCAAAGCTGATACCCCCACCGCACAGTAGCGTGCAAAACGGGTTTTATGCCGCTTTGCACGCTATGGCTTAAATTCAAATCGGTATTATCCCCATGCTTCAGCTAAGGGGTTGGCCAAAAACGACGTGCCGATTTATATGGGCAAATATTATCCAAGCCTGATACCATAAAATCATTTATATAACAGGATGATAGTCTGCTTGTTATATGCCGCTAAGCCTAAAGCGCCTCATTAGCAAAAGCGTCTTATCGCCAAGCAGACTGCCCAGGATGGTATCAGGTGGCTCACCTTGCACGATTGTTAAAGTGTTTGCTGATTCAATGGCGGTTTACGCTTTACAGCCACTCACGCACAACCGCATCGGCCGATATGCAGCCCAATATACTGGCCCATTTTTCGGCTTGCCAAAGTCATCAACAAGCCAATGTCCAACAAACCAGAAGAAAGCAGAAACCATTACGCTATATCAGCGTACTGAGTCTGTTACTGCTGCCAACTTGTGCCGCCGCGACTGATTCTGTTACAGCACACAGAGTCCAGCACTCCTCCTCGCTTTCATCACAAACGGCCACAACCCCATCTCAATTAGCTTTCACCGCGCTGGTACAATCAGCAGAGCAAGCTGTTGCTCCCACAAACCAATCATTGCCCAATAACGCTTATGGCCAACAAAACCGCGCTGCAGCGCCCTGTCAACAGTGTCACCAGCAGCAAAGCCATGACTGGCTCGCATCGGATCATGCCCACGCTATGGCCAAAGCAAATACGCAGACAGTGCTGGGGGATTTCAATCATGCTCAAGCTCAGCATAGGGATTTGCAGGCGCAGTTTTTTCGCCGTAATGGACAATTCTGGGCCGCATTAACACAGCCCAATATTGAGCCCAGCCCTCAACATATGAGAGACAGCAAACTATCAACTGTCAGAGATACGACTACTGATACTGACCGCCATAACATTCCCCGAGAAGATCCCCTACAAATAAATACAACAGCGCCCCCAGCTAATGCCGCGGCAACCGCCGACACCCAACACTATCACATCAAATACAGCTTTGGTTTTTATCCACTACAACAGTATCTGGTCGAAACCGAGCGGGGACAATTTCAAGTATTACCCTTTGCGTGGGACAGCCGCCCCCAAGAACAAGGCGGGCAGCGCTGGTTTGTACTTTACCCAGAGCAAAATATTGATCGCGCAGACCGGCTGCACTGGCTTCAACCACTTCACAATTGGAATGGCATGTGCGCTGAGTGCCACTCAGACGCATTGCAAAAACGTTATCAGCCCGCCACTGACAGCTTTGCCACCCAGTGGCAGGGAATAAATGTTGGCTGCTATTCCTGCCATGGGGATCTGACCAAGCACAGCCAAGATCCTACTCACTTCAGTGCCGCAAATCAGCCTATGCGTCACAGCAATCAAGGCCAGTGGCAGCGTAAACCCAGTGATAGTGTTGCCCGTTGGCAAGGGCCGCCGAGGGATAACCGTTTTATGCAGACCTGTTTTGCTTGCCATGCCCTCAGGGCACCGCTGCAAGACGGCTTCAGGCCTGATAAACAATTTCTTGATCAGTTCAGCCCCAGACTGCCAAACCCACCACTCTATTTTGCTGATGGTCAGATTGATGCTGAGGTTTATGTCTATGGCTCATTTATGCAAAGTAAGATGGCCCAAGCAGGGGTCAATTGCCTCGATTGCCATCAGGCTCATACCATGAAGCTCAAAGTGGAAGGTAATGCTTTGTGCCTCCAATGTCATAGCGCCGAATATAATCAACCACCTCATCTGCTACATAAGGGCAATATCAAGGAGATGACAGACACAGACGCCAATCTCTGCGTCAGCTGTCATATGCCGCAACGACGTTATATGGGGGTTGATGACAGACGGGATCACAGCTTTGTGATCCCCCGGCCGGAACTGACAGCCCAATTGAATCTGCCCAATCCCTGTCAGCAGTGTCACTATCAGTCCGCCCAGTGGCTTGCTGAGAAAATTACACAATATTACCCGGGAAGAGCCCGCCTGACGGCAACAGAGCAATTACTGCTGACACTGCGTAGTGGTCAGCCCATCAGTCCCGCTGCGCACCGCCAGATAATCATGGATAGCCAGTTACCGGCCATCAATCGGGCCAGTGCCCTTGAGTTACTTCCCCAAACCCACAACCGTATCAACGGCCAGTGGTTACAAACATTACTACACGATCCCGACCCGCTACTGCGTCAAGCAGCAGCAACACAAGGTGGCCTCTTATCGGCTCAGGCTCGCCAACAATTACTCACGCCTTTATTGCAAGATCCCATTACTGCAGTGCGCATCGCAGCGGCCCGGGTTTTACAGCCGCCGCAGGCAACGCTGGCAGCAAAAGAGCTGGCGCAAGCTAATGCTCAGTCTGCCTGGCGTGCGGAAGGACGAATTAATCAAGCGCGGCAATTACTGGCCAATGGCCATATAGATCAGGCTATCACCACGCTACAAAGTGCCATTCTTATCGGTCCCTTTTTTGCCGCCAGTTATATCCATCTTGCAGAGTTATATCGTCATCAGGAACAGTTGGCACTATCGGCCCAAACCCTCCACCAAGGGTTAAAGCACAACCCTGAATCTGCCGCGCTGCACTATGCCACGGGACTACAGGCAGTACGCCACCAGAACTGGAAAACGGCCGAACAGGCGTTATTACAAGCTGTCATACTGTCAAAACAGCAACCACAATATCTCTTGGTATACCTGATGACATTGCAGCGCAGTGGCAAAGCCCAACAGGCGCTGAATTACCTTAACAATTTGCCCCCTCGGACAATTAGCACTCCCCAGTTAAAAAAACTGCAACAACAGTTACAGCAAACCACCACTGACAAGTCACCTTCAGTCTCCAAGCAATAAAAAACCGGGTAGCATCGCTGCCACCCTGTTCATTATCCGCTCAATCTAGGTGCTATTGGGCTATCAGATTTCTGTCATCAAACACTTGTATACCTAACACAGCATTGCAGCTACGACAGTCCATTACCACTGTCATTCACCCAGATTGGCACTAAGCAAATTTTACAACGCCCGGACATCATTAATGACTAGCCGCAGCTGATTTTTCAGCATCCTGTTGCTTTTCAGCCAATTTTTGCAACTCAAGCTGAGCATATCTGTGCTCAACAAAGTCATAAATATTGGTGGCCAATGCCAGTCTGAGATAGTTGGCCGCCTGCTGATCATGCCCGCGAGCCATTTCCCACTTCGCCAGATAAAAATATGCCTCACATAAACGCTGGGCATAGGCTTCTTCTGATTGCACACCCACTTTAGCAGCATCAAACAACTGGGTTTTACTGATCCGACCCAAATAGAAATCAACCAGTTCAGTAGGCCATTGCCCTGCTGTTAGATGCTCACTATTTTGTGCCAACGTCTGCAATGCCGTTTGTGGATGCACTTTCACATCAGCCAGATACAGCCACAATGCCCGGTAACCATCACTCGGATCCAAACTGTAAAATTTGCGCAAATCGGCTAGTGCTAATTTATCTCGCTGCCCGTAATAAAGTGCAATTCCCCGATTCAGATAAGCGTAATCATAATCAGGCGCCAATTCTAATACGCCATCAAACGCTTCATAGGCATTTTCAAATTCACCTTCCTGGGTGTAATAAATACCAATGAAGTTATAAACATCAGCCAGTCTTGGATTAATTTTCAATGCTTGATGGAAATCAATTCGAGCCAATAATCGCAACCCTAAAGCATCATATACGACGCCGCGTTCATATAGGAATCGAGCCCGCTGATCCTTAGTCAGTTCCATTGCCCCAAGAATTTCATTGAGCTTGGCCAGCGTCACTTCATTTTTATACTCAGGTCCCACTGGCGTCACAACCAGCTTGCCCTGCATATCAGCCCGCTCTGGAGAGCTGGCACAGCCGGTTATTAATACACTCATACCCAGCATCAATGCTGGCAGCAGGGTGGGAAACTTTACCTTCATCCTGTTCACCTTGAATGGGTGCCGGCCGGGAGATATTCCGCCGGACATCTGTTTGCCTGTTTGCAATATTCAGGCTGTTGCGGTTACAGCCATCATGATAGCAACCCCCTAACTAGTGTGCCATCAGCAGTTAATGCAAAATCATCTTTAAAATCAGCATTCAGAGCCGTAAAAAACAAAAAAGGAGACCCATGGGGTCTCCTTTTTACCGGATTAAGCCGGATTATTCAGCAGCAGGCTCTTTCGCCTTAGCTTCTTTGATGGACAGACGAACGCGACCTTGACGGTCCACTTCCATCACTTTAACGTCCACTTCCTGGTTCAGTTGCAGGTGGTCAGATACATTAGCCACACGCTCTTCAGAAATCTGAGAGATGTGAACCAGACCGTCTTTACCTGGCAGGATGTTCACGAAAGCACCGAAATCTACGATACGGATAACCTTACCCTTGTAGATGCGACCCACTTCAACTTCAGAGGTGATTTCTTCGATACGACGGATAGCTTCTTTAGTCGCTTCGCCGTTGGTAGAAGCAATCTTCACAGTACCATCATCTTCCAACTCAATGGTGGTGCCGGTTTCTTCAGTCAGCGCTCGAATCGTTGCACCGCCCTTACCAATCACATCACGGATCTTCTCAGGGTTGATCTTGATAGTAGTAATACGTGGTGCGTGATCAGAGATTTCATCACGTGGCGCTTCAATCGCTTGATCCATCACATTCAAAATATGTACACGGGCACCGTATGCTTGCTGCAGTGCGATTTCCATGATCTCTTTGGTGATACCTTCGATCTTGATGTCCATCTGCAGTGCAGTCACACCATCACGGGTACCGGCAACTTTAAAGTCCATATCACCCAGGTGATCTTCATCACCCAGAATGTCAGACAGTACCACAAAGTTATCGCCTTCTTTCACCAGACCCATAGCAATACCTGCTACAGAAGTCTTGATAGGCACACCAGCATCCATCAGCGCCAGAGAAGTACCGCATACAGACGCCATAGAAGAAGAACCGTTAGATTCAGTGATTTCAGACACTACACGGATAGAATATGGGAATTCTTCAGCAGATGGCATTACCGCATGAATACCACGCCATGCTAGCTTACCGTGACCGATTTCGCGGCGCTTAGGCGAGCCAACCATACCGGTTTCACCCACAGAGTATGGTGGGAAGTTATAGTGCAGCATAAAGCGGTTAGTGCGCTCGCCCATGATAGAGTCGATCTTCTGCGCATCACGCTCAGTACCCAGAGTACAAGTTACCAGAGCCTGAGTTTCACCACGGGTAAACAGCGCACTACCGTGGGTACGTGGCAGTACACCAGCCATAACACTCAGCGCACGCACCATATCAGGTTCACGACCATCGATACGTGGCATACCAGCGATGATTCGGCTACGTACAACTTGTTTTTCCAGGCTGCCCAGCAGATCAGAAGCTTCACGTACATCCAGCTCTGGGTTACTTTCCAGCAGTTTTTCGATAGTAGCTTTTTTCACGTCGCTAACTGCGTCGTGACGTTCCATCTTGGCGGTGATCTGGTAAGCTGCGGTCATGCCAGCTTCAGCCAGTTCCTTGATCTGTTCAACCAGTGTCTGGTTCTTTTCAGGAGCAGTCCAGTTCCAACGTGGCTTACCGGCTTCTGCGGCAAACTCGTTGATAGCATTAACCACAACCTGTTGCTGCTCATGGCCATATACCACTGCTCCCAGCATCACTTCTTCTGGCAGTGCTTTGGCTTCAGATTCCACCATCAGAACAGCAGCTTGAGTACCAGCAACCACCAGATTCAGCTCACTGCCAACCAGCTCGCTAACACTTGGGTTCAGGGCATATTCACCATTAATATAACCAACGCGGGCAGCGCCCAGTGGGCCATTAAATGGAATACCTGAAATCGCCAGTGCAGCAGAGGTACCGATCATAGAAACAATGTCCGGCTCAATCTGAGGGTCTACTGAGACCACTGTAATGATAACCTGAACTTCGTTAGTGAAGCCGTCAGGGAACAGTGGACGGATTGGACGGTCGATCAGACGGGCAATCAGGGTTTCGTCTTCAGATGGACGGCCTTCACGCTTAAAGAAACCACCAGGGATCTTACCAGCTGCGTAAGTTTTTTCCTGATAGTTTACAGTCAGAGGGAAGAAGTCACGGCCTGGATCGGCTTCTTTTTTACCAACCACAGTAACCAGTACAGTGGTATCGCCCATGCTAGCCAGAACAGCAGCATCGGCTTGACGTGCAATTACGCCTGTTTCCAGGGTGACAGTATGCTGACCATACTCAAAACTCTTTACAATTGGATTCACTTGACCCATTCCTTAATTTAATGACCTTGAATTACGCGCGTAAGTATACTGCAACTTTCCGCGGCAGATAAAGGGTTCGGGGGATGAGTCAAGCGCTTATTTTAAATTATGTATCAATCAGACGGCATTAACCGATAGCGTGCAGACGGCATTAACCGATAGCGTGGGCACAGATAATATCAGTTAATTGCAATATACCCGTAAGCGCTGGTCAGAAATATCGCACTTTAGGCATTTCACCGAGGTATCGCTCAAATTGAAATAATAAAAAAGGCCACCGCGATTAGCAGTGGCCTTAAAACAACAAAAAAGGAGGCAGAAGCCTCCTTTTTGGAGCGAAACGCAATTAGCGACGCAGACCCAGCTTCTGGATCAGAGCAACATAACGCTCGTTCTCGGTACGCTTCAGGTAAGCCAGCAGCTTACGACGAGCGCTAACCATACGCAGCAGACCACGACGAGAGTGGTGATCGTGGATGTGCTCTTTGAAGTGGTCTTGCAGGTGGTTGATCTGTGCAGTCAGCAGAGCTACCTGAACTTCAGTAGAACCAGTGTCGTTTTCACCGCGGCCGAATTCGGCAACGATTTTTGCTTTCGCTTCAGTACTTAGTGACATGAGTCTCTCCAAGATATCAATGTTTATCTTCAGCCGATCACTAACTCAGCCGAAGGGAGCGGTATTTTAGCCAGAACTCATGCCCGGCGCAACCATAATCATCAGTCCCGGGCAGGTTCCTGCAGCACAATAAGGCGCTTGGGAGCCAATAGACCATCATCATTCATCTGGCCAACACCGACAAAGCGGCGGGCCTCACCCAACGTGATCCGCACTAGTGTATCGGGCTTTAAGCCAGATACCTGTACCGGGTTACCATGCATCAGATAAGGAGCTGAAACGTCTGGGACATTAATTTCTGGTAAATCACTGACCGCAGTGTCCATGGGCAGCAACAGTGGATCCAGCAATTCCCGTGGTGCAATCTCTTGCTCCTGGGCCTGCGCCAACAGCGCTTCAAGCTGCGCCAATGTCACCATCTTGTCATAGGGGTAACCGGCAACGGCTGTGCGGCGCAGCATAATCACATGGGCGCCACAGCCCAGCATCTCACCCAAATCATCAATGATGGTGCGGATATAGGTGCCTTTGGAGCAATGGATATCCAGCGTCAGCTCATCATTTTCAAGCTTGATAAAATTCAGCTCAAAAACAGTGATAGGTCTGGCTTCACGGGGGACTTCTTTACCTTCACGGGCATACTTATACAAAGGCTGGCCTTGGTATTTCAGCGCCGAGTACATGGACGGTACCTGCATGGTATCGCCACGGAAGTGATCCAGTGCATCCATCAATTGCTGCTCAGTAAAGGTCAGTGGGCGGGTCTGCACCACTTCACCATCACTGTCACTGGTATCTGTGCGCTGGCCCAGCTTTGCCGTCACCAGATAACGCTTATCGGCATCCAGCAGGTGAGACGAAAACTTAGTCGCCTCTCCCAAGCAGATTGGCAGCATACCGGTCGCCAGTGGGTCCAGTGCACCAGTATGCCCAGCTTTGGCGGCGTTATAAATCCGCTTTACCCGCTGCAATACATGGTTGGAGCTTTCTCCGGTCGGTTTGTCCAACAGCACAATACCGTCAACCAGACGCCCTCTTGGACGGCGGGCCATCAGGCTTGCTCTCCGTTGTCCTCAGCCTTATCGTCAGCCTCATCACTATGACCAAACTTTTCCGCTTTGGCCTTATCAGAGTTGATCACTTGGCTAACCAGATTAGACATACGCATACCTTCTACCAAAGAAGCGTCGTATACAAATCGCAGTTCAGGCATTACCCGCAGTTTCATACGACTAGCCACCAATGTACGAATATAAGGCGCAGCAACAATAAGCGCTGCCAGTTTTTCTTCCACCGCATCGGCATTGTCTTCAAAGAAGGTAACAAACACCTTGGCGAAGCTCAGGTCACGTGACACTTCAACGTCATTCACTGTCACCATGCCAATACGAGGATCTTTCATTTCACGCATCAACACCATGGCCAGCTCTTGCTGCAGCTGCTGACCGATGCGGCGTGTACGACTGAATTCTTTTGCCATAATAATTACCAAAGGGCGGCCATATCACCGCCCGGCCCACCTCAGGTTTTCCTGAAGTAACACCGGGCGCCAATATCGGCCGCCCTTGTCAAATACTCTAAATTACAGGGTACGTGCGACTTCTACGGTCTCGAACACTTCGATCTGATCGCCTACACGAACGTCGTTGTAGTTCTTCACGCCGATACCACATTCCATACCGTTGCGAACTTCAGCCACGTCATCACGGAAACGACGCAGAGACTCCAGTTCACCTTCGTAGATTACCACGTTTTCACGCAGTACGCGGATTGGTGCGCTGCGCTTAACAATACCCTCGGTAACCATACAGCCAGCAATTGCGCCCAGCTTAGGTGACTTGAACACATCGCGAACTTCAGCCAGACCAATGATTTCCTGTTTGAATTCAGGGGCCAGCATACCGCTCATAGCAGACTTAACTTCATCGATCAGATCGTAGATTACGCTGTAGTAGCGCAGATCAACACTTTCTGCTTCGATGGTCTTACGAGCCTGAGCGTCGGCACGTACGTTAAAACCAACCATGATGGCGTTAGAAGCAGCTGCCAAGGTGGCATCAGTTTCTGTCAGTGCGCCAACACCGCGAGCGATGATGTTCACTTTCACTTCATCAGTAGCCAATTTGGCCAAAGAGTCAGCAATCGCTTCCAAAGAACCCTGTACATCAGCTTTCAGTACAATGTTCAGCTCATTTACTTCGCCTTCAGTCATGTTTGCAAACATGTTTTCCAGCTTGGCTTTCTGCTGACGGGCCAGTTTCACATCACGGAATTTACCCTGACGGTACAGTGCTACTTCACGGGCTTTACGCTCGTCACGCACCACTGTAGCTTCATCACCGGCAGACGGTACGCCAGACAGACCGAGGATTTCTACCGGAATAGAAGGACCCGCTTCAGTGATAGGTAGACCGTTTTCGTCCTTCATCGCACGGATTTTACCGTACTCCAGACCGCACAGAACGATATCGCCCTGACGCAGGGTACCTTCCTGAACCAGTACAGTCGCGACTGGACCACGGCCCTTATCTAGCTTGGACTCAACCACAACACCGGATGCCATACCATCACGTACCGCTTTCAGTTCCAGTACTTCAGACTGCAGCAAAATAGCTTCCAGCAGTTCATCAACACCGGTACCGGCCTTCGCTGAAACGTAAACAAACATGTTGTCGCCGCCCCAATCTTCAGACATCACGCCGTGCTGAGACAGCTCAGTCTTCACGCGGTCAGGATCGGCTTCAGGCTTATCCATTTTGTTCACAGCAACAATCAAAGGCACGTTACCGGCCTTGGCGTGCTGAATCGCTTCGATGGTCTGAGGCATCACACCATCATCCGCAGCAACAACCAGTACCACGATATCGGTCGCCTTGGCACCACGGGCACGCATTGCAGTAAATGCAGCGTGGCCAGGAGTATCCAAGAAGGTAATCATACCGTTGTCTGTTTCAACATGGTATGCACCGATATGCTGGGTAATACCACCGGCTTCTCCAGCAGCCACTTTGGCGCGACGGATATAGTCCAGCAAAGAGGTTTTACCGTGGTCAACGTGACCCATGATAGTAACAACAGGAGCACGTGGCTCAACCTGCTTGTCTGCATCACGGTCTGCCAGTACTTGCTCTTCCAGCTCGTTTTCACGCAGCAGAATAACCTTGTGGCCCATTTCTTCCGCAACCATCTGGGCAGTTTCCTGATCCAGAACTTGGTTGATGGTAACCATGGAGCCCATCTTCATCATCTGCTTGATGATTTCGGTCGCTTTAACCGCCATTTTCTGTGCCAGTTCAGCAACAGTAACGGTTTCACCGATACGAACTTCACGGTTCACAGCGGCAACAGGCTTGTTAAAGCCATGGGCCATAGACTTAGGTGCAACCTTGCCGCGCATATGCTTTTCACGGCCGTCACGGGCATCTTTACCGCCACGCTTCTTCGCACCGCTCTTGTTACGGCTGCGACGACCGCGCTTTTCCTCATCCATATCAGAAGTATCTTCAGCTGCACGAGCAACTTTAGATGTGGTGATATGGTGGTCATCACGGGTTTCAGCTTCCTGGCGGCGCTTTTCTTCTTCCGCCCAGCGTTTTTCATTTTCTTCAGCCAACTTACGGGCTATTTCAGCAGCTTTAGCTGCTTCTTCATCCTGCTTGCGTTTCAGGACTTCGGCCTGAGCTGCTTTGATACGTTCTGCTTCCAAACGGGCCTCACGTGCTTCATCTGATTCAGGAGCCTTAGCTTTGGCTTGCGCCTCTGCTTTGGCTTTTGTGGCGGCTTCTGCCTTGGCTTTGGTTTCTGCCTCTGCTTTAGCACGGGCTTCCGCCTTAGCGGCAGCTGCTGCCTTAGCTTCTGCTGCTGCCTTAGCTTCTGCTTCTGCTTTAGCTTCAGCTTCTGCTTTAGCTTTCGCTTCAGCTTCGGCCTTCATCGCCACATCATCGCGTTTTACAAAAGTGCGCTTTTTACGCACTTCCACTTTAACGTCTTTAGACTGTCCGCCACTACTCGCTACGCTCAGTGTGGAAACAGTTTTACGTTGAAGTGTCATTTTGGTGGGCACGGCGTCACCGCCGTGCTTTTTTTTCAGAAACTCGAGCAGGGTTTGCTTCTCAAGCTCTGTTACACTGTCGTTTTGGGACTTTGAGATACCAGCCTGAGAGAATTGCTCAATCAATCGATCAACATCTTTGCCTACTTCTGAGGCCAGTTTTTCTAACGTAGTTTCTGCCATCTGTTAAATCCCCCTGTTGATCGACTATGCTTCTTCGCCGAACCAACAGATATTACGGGCGGCCATAATCAGCTCACCTGCTTTTTCTTCTGTCAATTCTTCTATCTCGATCAAATCGTCAATGCCTTGTTCGGCTAAATCTTCAAGCGTCACAATGCCCTTACTCGCCAGAGTAAATGCTAAATGTCGCTCAACTCCCTCAAGCGCCAGCAACTCAGGACTTGGTTTAACCCCATCCAGAGCTTCTTCCTGTGCCAGAGCACGGGTAGAAATTGCTGCTTTAGCGCGTTCACGCAATACTTCAACAGTCTCTTCATCCAGACCGTTGATAGACAGCAGTTCAGACGCAGGTACATAGGCGATCTCTTCCAAAGAAGTGAAACCTTCATCAGCCAGTACCTGAGCAAAATCGTCGTCAATATCCAGAGATGAAGTGAACAGAGCCACTACTTTGGCACTTTCAGCCTGATGCTTAGCATTCATGTCATCTACTGTCATTACGTTCAGTTCCCAACCAGTCAGCTGAGTGGCTAAACGTACGTTTTGGCCGTTACGACCAATCGCCTGAGCCAATGAATCTGACTCAACGGCAATATCCATAGCGTGGTGATCTTCATCTACGATGATAGAGGCCACATCTGCCGGCGCCATGGCATTGATCACGAACTGAGCTGGATTGTCATCCCACAGCACGATATCAACACGCTCACCGCCTAATTCATTGGAAACAGCCTGAACCCGTGCGCCACGCATACCCACACAAGCACCGATAGGATCGATACGTTTGTCGTTAGATTTCACGGCGATTTTGGCACGGCTACCAGGATCACGGGCAGCACCCATTACCTGGATCATTTCATCGGCAATTTCTGGTACTTCAACACGGAACAGCTCGATGAGCATTTCCGGCTTAGTACGGGTCAGGAATAATTGAGCACCGCGGGCTTCTGGACGCACAGCATACAGCAGAGCACGCACGCGGTCACCTGGCCGGAAGCTTTCACGGCTGATCAAATCTTCTTTGTACAATACGCCATCGGCATTATTGCCCAGATCAACCACGACACTGTCACGGTTACTTTTCTTCACTACGCCGGTGATCAGCTCGCCTTCTTTGTCTTCGAACTGCTCAACAATCTGAGCACGTTCAGCTTCACGTACTTTCTGTACGATAACCTGCTTGGCGGTTTGAGTCGTGATACGATCAAAGACTACAGACTCAATCTGATCTTCAACATATTCACCCACCTGAATCTCTGGCTCGTCATAACGGGCAGCATCCAGCGTGATCTCACGAAATGGATTTTCCAGTGGCTCACCGTTGTCATCAACAACCTGCCAACGGCGGAAAGTATCATAATCACCGGTTTTACGATCAATGGCGACGCGTACATCGATGTCACCCTCGTATTTTTTCTTAGTTGCCGTTGCCAGCGCAAATTCCAACGCTTCAAAAATCTTTTCGCGCGGTACCGCTTTTTCGTTGGATACCGCTTCAGCGACCAGCAGAATCTCTTTATTCATCGTCTTGCCTCGTTCACCTTGAAACCATCAAAACTTCGCGATCAGATTGGCTTTGCGAATGTTGTCAATGGCAACGATTTTTTCTTTACCATCCACTGTCAAAGTAAGCATTTGTCCTTCAACCTTGACGATGGTGCCTTTCATATTGCGACTACCATCTACCGGCATAGTCAACTGAACCTTGGTTTCTTCACCAACATAGCGGGCATACTGCTCAGAGGTGAACAGGGGTCTGTCTACGCCAGGGGATGAAACTTCAAGGGTAAATTCGTGGGAAATCGGATCTTCAACATCAAGCACAGCACTGACTTGACGGCTGGTTTCGGCACAATCTTCAATATTGATCCCATTCTCACTGTCAATGTAAATGCGCAGCGTAGAATGCTTGCCGGCCTGAATGTATTCGATGCCCCAAAGCTGGTATCCCAGCCCTTCGACCGGTGACTTGAGCATGTCTGCCAGTCTGTTTTCCAATGTTGCCAAGCTGACCCCCAAAAAACAAAAAAGGGCTATAAAAGCCCCAGTAATCTGCCGCCTGAATACGGCCAATGTCAAAGTCCAAATAACAAAAAACCCCGTAAGTACGAGGCTATTATTTAAGAACCTGTGAACAGTAACAAATCTATATAAGATTGGAAACTGGGAGCTGGTTGCGGGGGCCGGATTTGAACCGACGACCTTCGGGTTATGAGCCCGACGAGCTACCATGCTGCTCCACCCCGCGTCAACTGGGAGCAAGTATATTGGCTTTAGCCAAAACTTGCAATCACTAAGCAAGTCAACTGTATATTAACTGCTCAATGATTTTATGGTTGGTGCCGAGAGCGGGACTTGAACCCGCACGACCGTTAGGTCACAGCCACCTCAAGGCTGCGCGTCTACCAATTCCACCACCTCGGCAAAATCGTTATCAGTCTGGAATTTTTTCCTGTGACTGTTGGGCTGGTTGAGGCGCATGATCTTTCACTTGCTCAACGGATGTGCCCAAATCGCTCCACGAATCAGCTTGTTTTACGTGGTTTGCACTCAAGTTACCAATAACTAAACTCAGTACAAAAAACGCAATGGCCAGAATCGCAGTGCTGCGAGTCAGGAAGTTACCTGAACCACTTGAACCGAATAAGGTTCCTGATGCACCGGCGCCAAAAGAAGCACCCATGTCAGCACCTTTACCTTGCTGAATCAAAATCAAGCCAACTAAGGCGATCGCTACCAGCAAGTAAACAACTATCAGAACATTAAACATATTACGCGCTCATCGCTATGGAACACAGACTTAAAAACTCGGTAGAGTTTAAGCTAGCTCCGCCTATCAGTCCACCATCAACATCAGGTTGAGCAAACAAATCAGCTGCATTCCCCGGGGTCACACTGCCACCGTACAAAATCCTGATGTTCTCTCCAATGTATGGAGACACTTCAGAGAGACGCTTGCGTATAAACGCGTGTACTTCCTGTGCCTGCTCTGGGGTCGCGCTCTTACCTGTCCCTACTGCCCATAATGGCTCGTAAGCGATAATCGCATTATCAAAAGCCATGGTGCCGTTTTTCTCGATAACCACATCCAACTCTTCAGCAATGACCTCAAAGGTACGTCTTGCTTCCCGCGCTGGACCGGACTCACCAACACACAGTATTGGCGTTAAGCCGTGCTTTTGTGCCGCAGCGAACTTCTCAGCAACAATATCGCTGGTTTCACCATACATACGGCGGCGTTCTGAGTGACCGATAATCACATACCGGCATCCGGCATCTTTTAACATTTTGCCAGATACTTCACCTGTATAAGCACCAAAATCATGCTGACTCAGGTTCTGAGCACCCATTCTAACGAGGCAACCATTTAAGGCTTCCTTGTTAGCTTCCAGCAACTGCCTGACACTCTCCAGATATATTGAAGGTGGACATAAAACCACTTCTGCTGAATCATCTTGGAGCTTGGTAGCGAATTTCTTAAATAGCTCCTGCGCCAAGTGCGCATCACCATTCATTTTCCAGTTACCAGCAACCATTGGACGTCTGAGTGCCATCTCTGTCTCCTCTGAAAGCGGCGTGAATAATAGCGAACCGGGATCTAAGTTACAAGGCTAAAAACCGTTATTTTTATGCTAAACCGCGAGAATGCTTGATTTTTATACTGAGAGAAATGCTTTTATTGCCTTTCGCGACATAACGGCGAAAATCTCACCGTTATATCGCGTAGCATCACACAAGCATATTGCCGCGTTATGCTGTTGCACTGCGAACGGCATCAGCAATTCGATTCGCTAGCTGAGTCACTGTATCGCGATCTTCACCTTCAACCATTACTCGCAGCAGTGGCTCTGTGCCTGATTTACGCAGTAAAACACGCCCAGTTTCACCCAACTCGGCTTCCACCGCCTCTTTCGCAGCAATCACGTCAGGATGCAGCAATGGATCATCCTGTCCTTCAAAACGGACATTCACAAGCACTTGCGGGAACATGGTCAGCCCTGCGGTCATCTCTTCAAAGACTTTTTGTTGCCGCTGCATAGCTGCCAGCACCAAAATACCAGCCACGATCCCATCGCCGGTTGTGCCATGGTCTAAGTCCAAAATATGACCAGAATTTTCGCCGCCAATACGCCAGCCTTTTTCTTTCAGCAATTCCATCACATAGCGATCGCCCACTTTAGAGCGAGCAAATGGAATACCTTTTGCGTTCAGCGCCAGCTCCAACCCCAAATTGGACATCAAGGTGCCCACAACACCACCTTTAAGCTGACCGCGCTGCTGGGCATCAGAGGCCAGAATATAAAGTACTTGATCGCCATCAACGACATTGCCATGACGATCCACCATCATGATGCGATCGCCGTCACCATCCAGAGCAATACCCAGATTAGCTTGGTGCTCCACTACCGCAGCACTGATGGCCCCCATAGATGTGGCGCCAACATTATCATTAATATTGATCCCATTGGGCTTAACACCAATGGCGACAACCTCAGCCCCCAATTCCCGAAATACGCTCGGGGCAATGTGATAAGTTGCACCATGGGCGCAATCCACCACAATTTTTAAGCCTTCAAGGGTCTGATCCGCAGGGAAGTTACCCTTGCAATACTCAATATAACGTCCAGCGGCATCCTCAATACGAGACACTTTCCCCAACAATTGGGATTCCACACAGGTCAACGGTTTTTCCAATTCAGCTTCAATGGCTAATTCAACAGCATCGTCTAACTTACTGCCATCGGTGGAGAAAAACTTAATGCCATTATCATAATAAGGATTATGAGATGCACTGATCACCACCCCAGCTTCAGCCCGGAAAGTCCGAGTCAAATAAGCAACCGCCGGCGTCGGCATTGGTCCCATCAGCATCACATTTAATCCCGCGGCAGACAAACCAGCTTCAAGGGCAGACTCAAACAGATAGCCGGAAATGCGGGTATCTTTACCGATGATAACTTTACGCGTACCGGCCCGACTCAACACCCTGCCTGCGGCCCAACCCAGTTTCAATGCTAATTCTGGCGTCATTTTACCCGCGCCAACTTTTCCCCGAACGCCGTCCGTGCCAAAAAACTTTCTCATTATTCAATCCTTACCACTTGCTGCTTGTGATAGTGTGTATCATTAATCATTGCGGCGCTGCTGCTTACAGGCCTGAAAAACTTCAACCATATTGCAGGTTTGTGCCACATCGTGAACCCGAATAATATGAGCTCCTAGTTGCAACGCCTGCATCGCACCGGCCAAGCTGCCTGCGAGGCAATCTTTCGGTGCACGACCCAGTAAGTTGCCGATCATACTCTTTCTTGACAATCCTATCAGCAAAGGCAGCGCCATTTGGTGGAATCTATCCAAATTCGCTAACAACTGGTAGTTATGCTCCAAGGTCTTACCAAAGCCAAAACCAACATCCAGTAGCAAGTGTTCTCGAGAAATACCCGCTGCAATACAAGCCTCAACACGAGCATGTAAAAACGCTTCAACTTCATCCAGTACATTGTTATATAGCGGCGCCGCTTGCATTGAATCCGGTTGCCCCTGCATATGCATCAAGCAGACCGGCACATTCAATTCAGCTGCAGCCTGTAAAGCTCCTGGCTCTTGCAATGCCCTCACATCATTGATGAGATGCGCACCGGCAGCCACAGCTTGACGCATCACCTCAGCTTTACTGGTATCAACAGAAATCCACACATCGTGGTTGGCGACAACGTATTTAACGAGTGGGATAACCCGGGCCAACTCTTCACTCAGACTCACTTCGGCGGCGCCAGGACGAGTTGACTCACCACCAATATCAATAATACCTGCGCCTTGAGCCACCATTTCATCAGCATGCCGACAAGCAGCTTCAAATGCAGCAAAATCCCCACCATCAGAAAATGAATCCGGGGTGACATTTAAAATCCCCATCACCACAGGTTTATCCAATAACAAGGTTTTACCGTGCGCGGTTAATCGATACATATTCATTACCCTACACTCCCGTTCCAGTGATGGCTTATCAGCTCACTACAACGCTATAAATTTATCCGCCCGTTTGAGCAGCACTTTTCCTGATAATTGAGTAAGACGCAACTGACATTGCATCTTACCAATCCCACAAAACTCGATTGGCACCAAACGGTAAAAACAAGAAAACCCCATTACGGGGTTTTCTTTTCAATGACTACGCTATGGCACCAGCGCAATACTTATTTTGCTGGCGTTTCGCCCGGCGCTTTGATGTCTGATTCAGGAACATCAGTATTCGCGACTTCAGCTTCTTCAACAGTCACATCCTGCTGACCACCTTGAGATGAACCATTGTGGTTACTATTGTTGTTGTCATCCTGCCAATCTGCAGGTGGACGCACATCACGACGCGCCATCAAATCTTTAATCTGAGGAGAATCAATGGTTTCGTACTTCATCAAGGCATCTTTCATTGCATGCAGAATATCCATGTTATCCGTCAGGATCTGCTTAGTGCGCTGATAGTTGCGGTCAATGATAACCTTAATTTCAGAGTCAATAATCGCAGCTGTCTCATCTGACATATGCTTTGATTTTGCCATAGAGCGACCGAGAAACACCTCGCCTTCTTCTTCAGCGTACAACAAAGGTCCAAGTCTTTCAGAGAAGCCCCATTGGGTCACCATATTACGGGCAATGGATGTCGCATACTTGATATCCTGTGATGCACCGGTAGATACCGCTTCTTCACCGAAAATAAGCTCTTCTGCCATCCGGCCACCATAGGCAACAGAAATCTGACACTCCAATTTCCGGCGACTCTGACTCACGGCATCCGCTTCTGGCAAAAAGAACGTTACCCCCAAGGCTCGGCCGCGAGGAATAATTGTCACTTTATGCACAGGATCATGTTCTGGCATCAGATAACCCACAATCGCGTGACCTGCTTCGTGGTAAGCCGTCATCAGTTTGTCATCTTCAGACATCACCATGGAGCGACGTTCAGCCCCCATCATGATCTTATCTTTCGCCCGCTCAAACTCTTCCATGCCCACAACTTTACGGTTACCACGAGCTGCAAACAATGCCGCTTCGTTAACCAAGTTAGCCAAGTCAGCACCAGAGAAACCTGGTGTACCACGGGCAATAACACTGGCCTTAACATCATCACCGATAGGCACTTTACGCATATGCACTTTCAGGATCTGTTCACGGCCACGCACATCCGGCAGACCAACAACAACCTGGCGGTCGAAACGTCCCGGACGCAGCAAAGCGGCATCCAACACATCCGGACGGTTAGTTGCAGCGATAACGATAATACCTTCGTTACCTTCAAAACCGTCCATTTCAACCAGCATCTGGTTCAGGGTTTGCTCACGCTCATCATGACCGCCGCCCAGACCGGCACCACGCTGACGACCAACCGCATCGATTTCATCAATAAAGATGATACATGGAGCAGATTTTTTGGCCTGTTCAAACATGTCACGGACACGGGAAGCCCCCACACCCACAAACATTTCCACAAAATCAGAACCTGAAATAGTGAAAAACGGTACCTTTGCTTCACCGGCAATAGCTTTTGCCAACAAAGTCTTACCTGTACCTGGAGGACCAACCATCAACACACCTGTCGGAATACGACCACCGAGGCGCTGGAACTTGGTCGGATCACGCAGGTAATCCACCAATTCTTTCACTTCCTCTTTGGCTTCATCACAGCCAGCCACGTCAACAAAAGTGGTTTTAATCTGGTCTTCGCTCATCAATTTGGCTTTACTCTTACCAAACGACATCGCGCCCTTACCACCGCCGCCTTGCATCTGGCGCATGAAGAAAATCCATACCCCGATCAGCAGCAGCATTGGGAACCATGAGATAAAGATTTGTGTCAGGAATCCGGATTCCTCGGCTTCCTGGCCTTTGACTTTAACGCCCTTGGCCAGCAGGTCATTGATCAAATCACGATCATAGATAGGCATGATAGTCGTGAACTTTTCACCACTTTTCAGCGTGCCGTTAATCGTGCGCTGATCCGCCTTAAAATCTACGGTTGCTACCTGATTTTTTTCCACATCCTGTACAAACGCTGAATAGTCCATCTTCGACGCTGAGGACGACGAAGGGGAATAACCCTGGAATACAGTCATCAGCACCACGGCGATGACTACCCAGAGTATTAGATTTTTTGCCATGTCACTCAAATTCTTAGACCCCATTTCAAAGTCTTGCAATAACTAACGGTAGGTTACTACAACTTATACCCTGTCGCCACCAGATACACTTCCCGAGAACGAGGACGTGATGAATCCGGCTTTCTGGTCTTGACAGTCTTGAAAGCCGCTCGCACTGCCTTCATATACTCATCAAATCCCTCTCCCTGAAATACTTTAACGGCAAAGCTGCCATTAGGTGCCAATACTTG
Source organism: Shewanella sp. NFH-SH190041 (assembly GCF_024363255.1). Classification (NCBI taxonomy): domain Bacteria; kingdom Pseudomonadati; phylum Pseudomonadota; class Gammaproteobacteria; order Alteromonadales; family Shewanellaceae; genus Shewanella; species Shewanella sp. NFH-SH190041. Next base: position 977,003 of record NZ_AP026070.1, on the reverse strand, counting down.
GTGACACATATCTAACGCCAACTCAACCAAATACATAGCGCGAGGCTGATCCACGCCATCTGTACCACTCATATTAGGCGCCATATCAGATAGCACCACATCAACTTTATCATCACCAACCCGGATCAGCAGCGCTTCCAGAACCTTGTCTTCACGGAAGTCTCCCTGCAAAAAATCGACCCCAACGATTGGGTCCATCGGTAAAATGTCACAGGCAACAACCTTGCCTTTTTCTCCCACCAATTTCACCGCGACTTGGGACCAACCACCGGGCGCAGCACCGAGATCCACAACGGTCATGCCCTGTTTTATCAACTGGTCTTTTTGCTGCAGTTCTTCCAGCTTAAAAGCTGCTCGAGATCTAAGTCCCCGTTTTTGGGCCAATTTCACATAATGATCATCGAAGTGTTCCTGCATCCAACGGGTGGAGCTGGCTGAACGTTTTTTACCTGACATCTAAATTCCGCAACAATTGTGAGTTACACCTAAACCTATATGAGGGTAGAATACCCGTTTTTCAACGGTAACTCAGTAAAAGTTGGTATAAATGAACCTGACAACCAAACAGAAACAGTACCTCAAAGGTCTGGCACATAATTTAAAGCCAGTGGTGCTGCTTGGTGCCAATGGCCTGACTGAAGGTGTACTGGCTGAAATCGACAACGCCCTAGCTCATCATGAATTAATCAAAGTTAAGGTGCCTACCACTGACCGTGAGGTCAAACTGGCTATTGTCGAGGCCATCGTACGGGAAACAGGTGCAGTAAACGTCCAACTTATCGGACATAACGCTGTGCTGTTCCGTCAGTCTGAAGAGATGAAAATCGCGCTGCCTAAAGCCCGTTAATGCATCCGCATCAGCCTGTTTCAATCAGGCAATAAAAAAGCCGCTCATTGAGCGGCCTTTTTGTAACTTACGAAAATGAAACCAAGATTAAATATATTCTACAGCAACAATTTCATAGTCAGTGATCCCACCAGGTGTTTGGATACTGACTTCATCCCCTTCATTTTTACCGATAAGTCCACGGGCAATCGGTGAATTAACTGAAATCAAATTTTCTTTGATGTTCGCTTCATCATCGCCCACGATGCGGTAAGTCATCTCATCTTCAGAGTCCAAATTCATAATGGTCACTGTTACGCCAAAAATCACTTTGCCGCTATTATCCATTTTGGTGACATCAATCACCTGCGCATTAGACAGCTTGCCTTCAATATCGCGGATACGGGCTTCACAAATACCCTGCTCTTCACGGGCAGCATGATATTCAGCATTTTCTTTCAGATCCCCAAGTTCACGGGCCGTTGCGATGGCTTCAGAGATTTTAGGGCGGCGCTCAAATTTCAGCATATCCAGCTCTTTGCGCAGTTGATCGGCACCGACCACTGTCATTGGAACCTTATTCATAATTCTCTTTCATCTCCTGTAAAACAAAAGCAGCCCGTGCAGACCTTAAGGCCCACACAGCTTATTATCGGATGAGATTGCGCCTGAACGCGCACAAGACACCACTTTCAGATATGCCGTACAGCTTACCTAAGCCCGTTAAATTACACCAGATCAGCCGGTAAATTTATTGCTACAGACCCAGTTACCATTAGCATGAGTTCTCACAACTAAGCAACGACTTACATTGACTCAAGTTGTTGAAATACCTATCTCAGTCGCCATTTTAGCAAAATAACTCAGACTATATCGTTTATCCCTATCAGTGCGTTGACTAACGACATCTCCGCCCCAAGATCCAAACAAAACCTAAAAGCTGCGATACTAAGGCAATTTCAACATAGCTCTTACCATGCCAAATCGAACTGAAATCAATTATGTGACAACTTGTAAAGCTATAGCGGTGAGGATATAACAGGCCTTTTGCTAATGGTAAACATGAATGACTGACACCCAACGCGGCCTAATGCTGGCTTTCACTGGCATCATTATCCTAAGTCTTGACAGTCTGATGGTAAAACTGGTCGCCGCTGCTCCTTTGGATTTACTGTTTTGGCGCGGTGCCATGCAAGCCGGCTGTTTATGCAGCTATTTACTGATATTTGACCGTCAACAGTTAAGTAAACAATTACGTCAATTAAATCCACTGACAATTACAGTCAGCCTGTTATTTGCCGCATCCAGTATCTGCTTTATTGAGGCTTTGGCTCACACACCCGTCACCAGTACCTTAGTGATCATCAATACCGCCCCATTATTTACCGCCATCATTGCATTTATCTTTTTGCGGGAAAAATTACCGCTCTATTCTGTACTGGCGATTGCGGCAACAGTCGGTGGCGTCTGGATCATTTTTTCCCATGCCCCGGGAGAAAGTCAGTTAAAAGGGGATTTATATGCCTTGGTAACAGCGCTATCAACTGCCGTATATTTGGTTTCAATGCGCTTTACCCAAGGAAAAAATACAGCAGCGCTGATCATCATGGCCGGGATATTTATTGCACTGTTTGCTCTCGCAGCCGGTGCAACACCAAGCCATGTGCAAGGTAAACACCTATTATTTGCTATTTTTCTTGGTGGTGTTGTCGTACCTGTATCATATATGTTTATCTCCAATGCCCCCGCTATATACCTGCGGCCCAAACCGGACTTATTTTGCTGCTGGAGATCTTTCTCGGGCCATTATTTGTCTACTTAGCCTTGGGCGATAAACCTTCCAATATGGATATCCTCGGCGGGTTACTGGTGTTAGTCACCCTAACGCTGCATACCCTGTGGAAATTGCATCTCACCCGGCGTCAGCGGCCATTAAAGTAAGCTACCGCCCAGTAATTGTTGGAATGTGATGAGGCGATTAACAGATGAATTATTCATCATGGCATAGCCATCTGAGTCTCATTATCGGGTGAATAGCAAACAAACGCCTTAGCAAAAAATAGCAACTTAATCGGCAATATTTCACTATGTAGCCATGCTAAGGCGTAATCACAGTACGGCTAAATTCCGCCATTTATTCCCCAATACCGGCAATATTTCACGTATTTCTCAGGTAACTTTCCTGCCAGCACCAGTTTTAACACGGCTATCTGTCACTTTCTCTCACAATAAATACCGATCTAACTCACAGTTTTTGTTTTTGTGTATCTAGATGAAATTTTTTTTCAAAAATTAATTCCAGCATTACATCAGCTTCATCTTAAACAAATGACAAACCTTGCTACATATGGCTTTACCGATGAAACAAGCGTAAATGAATAGCGAATTATTTGGCTTAAATTTCGGCATAACTACGCATTTTGTGCATAATTTTATCACTTCGGTCGAAATTCCAGTTCCCAAATTTGGAGATTGGACACGTTTTTGTAATAAAACTACAAATATAGTGATTAGCAAGCAACGAAATTTAATTTGTCTTTTGTGCAAGTCGAGGCCCGTTATGACACAACAGCATGAGATCACCGCACTGAAAAAATTTGTCAGAGCAACCAACTTCCTGGCTACCTCTCAAATTTATCTGAAGCAGAATGTTCTGCATAAGCGTCCACTGAGCCACAGTGATATTAAACCCAGACTGCTGGGTCACTGGGGTACCTGCCCCGGCATTAACTTTGTTTATGCCAACGTAAACCGACTCATTACCAAGCACAAACGTCCGTTCCTGTATCTGGTCGGTCCTGGTCACGGTTTCCCTGCAGTACAAGCAAACTTGTTTATGGAAGGTTCTCTGAGCCACTACTACCCAGAAACAATTCCATACAATGAAACCGGTATCGAAGATATCTGCCGTAAATTCTCTGCCGCTTATGGCTATCCATCCCACGCTAACCCTGAAGCCCCTGGCCAAATTCTGGAAGGTGGTGAACTGGGTTACTCCCTGTCTGTAGGTTGGGGCGCGGTACTGGATAACCCTGATTTGATCGCCACTGTACTGGTGGGTGATGGTGAATCAGAAACCGGTCCACTGGCTGCTTCTTGGTATGCAAACCGTCTGGTTGACCCTGCAACCTGTGGTGCCGTTCTGCCAATCGTTCACATCAACGGCTACAAAATTTCTGGCCCAACCCGCATGGGTCGTATGAGCCATGAAGAGTTGGATCTGGAATTCCGTGGTCTGGGCTACTACCCAATCATTGTGGATGATCAAATGGAAGAAGATATCTATGAGCAGATGACTGCTGCAATGGATACCGCTTACACCATGATCACCGACATTCAGACCCGTGCCCGTAACGGTGAAGATGTCGTCAAACCACGCTGGCCAGTTATTCTGATGCGCACCGCAAAAGGCTGGACTGGTGTTAAAGATTACGATGGCAAAAAACTGGAAGGCAACTGTGACTCCCACCAAGTTATCGTAAACAAGTGTGCCACTGACAAAGGTCATCTGGCGGCACTGGATACTTGGCTGGCAAGCTATAAGTTCCATGAACTGTACCAACAGGATGAAAACGGTCATCTAACCTTTGATGCTGATATCCAAAGCCTGCTCCCACCAAAAGAATTGTGCTGTGGTCGTCAACACCTGGCATACGGTGGTGAAGTGGTTCGCGCCCTGACTAACCCAGATCTGACCAAACTGGCTTATGGCCCAGAAACACCACGTGGTCACCGCGGTTACTCCATGTTCAAAATGGGTGAATGGATGCGTGATGCATTCAAACTGAACCGTGACCAAAGAAATCTGCGTATCTTCAGCCCAGATGAAACTTACTCAAACCAGCTGCAAGCTGTATTTGAAGAAACTGACCGTGCATGGCAATGGCCTATCGAAAGCTGGGATACTGACATGGCTCGTGATGGCCGTGTGATTGAACTGCTGTCCGAAAACCTGCTGTTCGGTATGATGCATGGTTACACCGTAACCGGCCGCCACGGTATGTTCCCAACCTATGAGTCTTTCTCTCAGGTTGTCTCTTCCATGGCTGACCAATACTGTAAATATGTTTATGCCAGCCAAGGTGTACACTTCCGTAAGCCGCTGCCAAGCTGCAACGTAGTACTGTCTTCTCTGCTGGAACGCCAGGATCACAATGGTTATTCTCACCAGAATCCATCATTCCTCGGCGCTATGCTGGAAAAACATCCAGATATTATCTCAGCTTATCTGCCTGCTGACGGTAACAGCACACTGGTATACACAGAAAAAGCTTATGCTGACCGCGATAAGATGAATATTCTGGTTGCCGGTAAGAAAGAACTGCCACAGTGGCTAACACTGGAAGAAGCGCGTCGCCAAGCGAAAGACGGTATCATGGTGTGGGATTTTGCTTCTGATGAAAATCCTGATGTAGTACTGGCAGGTTGTGGTGACTATGTTACTCAGGAATGTATGGCCGCACTGGTGCTTATCCGTGAGCTGCTGCCAAAAGTTCGCGTTCGCTTCGTCAGTGTTTCTGAGCTACACAGCTCAGGCCTGGGTAGCCGTGAATTCCAGAAACAACCATGGCGTATGGATGAAATCTTCACTGAAGACAAAGGTGTAGTATTCAACTACCACGGTTATCCAAACACCATTAAGAAACTGGTATTTGACTACAAAGGCAACCGCCGCTTCCGCATCAAAGGTTATGAGGAAGAAGGTTCAACTACCACACCATTCGATATGGGTGTACGTAACGGCACTTCTCGTTACCACCTGGTTATCGACATGGCCTACAAACTGTTCCAGCAAGGTGTGATTGATGAAACTGCTCACGTAGCACTCACCACTGACATGCTGCAACGTCTGGTAGACCATAAAAACTACATCAAAGCCAATGGTGTAGACCCTGAATACATCGAAAACTGGATTTGGACCCGTTAATCGCTGTTTTCAATACTGCTACTAAGCCCCGCCCAGTGCGGGGCTTTTCCTATATAGGGCAAATGCCATAACCAACGCCACAAGATATACCCGTTCAAAATCAACAGCCTCAGCACTAAAACCAGATATTGGCATGCTGCGCGATATACTTTTCTTGCAAGATACTATGGTGAGTACCAAATTTTTTAATCATTGCTCGGTTGCTGCAGGAACTTAGCTCAGCCCCAAGTGCTGCAAACACACACCAGATAAACAGCAAGCGCCTAACAATCCAACTCGATCACAATCATATCGTCATGTTCAGGGTACACTCAGAAAAGATCATACCGAGTGGATATATCCTAACCCTATGCACAATAAAATTATTCTTGATACCGACCCCGGCATTGATGATGCTATGGCGATTCTCTTTGCCCAAGCCCATCCCCAAATTGAACTTATGGGGATCACCACGGTATACGGTAATGCCACGGTGGAAAATGCCACCCGTAATGCCCAATATTTAAAAGCGCGTTTTGCGGGAGATTACCCTATCGCCATGGGGACTGACCGCCCCCTCGTCAAGCCCGGTAATGGCCCAACCGTCATTGTTCATGGCGAAAGCGGCTTTGGGGATTTACAGATCCCACCCCAAACCGATATCCCAATCGATCCCCGCCCGGCACACCAATTTATTATTGATATGGTAAAAGCTCATCCCGGAGAGATTACGCTTGTCGCCGTCGGCCCATTAACCAACCTCGCGCTGGCATTGCAAACCGAGCCACAGATTACCCAGTGGGTAAAACAAGTGGTCATCATGGGCGGCGCTTTTGGTGAGCATGGTCATCGGGGTAATGTCACCCCGGTAGCAGAAGCTAATATTCATGACGATCCCCATGCTGCGGATAGGGTATTTACTGCCAACTGGCCTGTTGTGATTATTGGATTAGATGTTACCCAGCAAAGTTTTTTCTCTGGTCACTATCTTGACAATCTGCGTGATACAGCAGGTGAAGCCGGCCGTTTTATCTATGATATCAGCCGTTATTATCTGAGGTTTTATGCCGAAAAATTGGGGCTGGATGGCTGCCATGTTCATGACCCATCAGCCATTGCCTATGTGATAAACCCACATTTATTTACCCTTAGACAAGGTCCTGTGCGGGTTGTATTACAGGGGTGCGCTGAAGGCATGACACTGCAAAAGTTTGATAGTCACAATTATCCAAATAACAGCTGGGATACTCCGGCGCAGCAGGTAGCAATCAAGGTTGATAATCACGCGCTGCTGCAATTATACCGTGAAACCATTGAAGCTTTTGGTCATCATCTGGCTAGCAGCAAAAGTCGACCCAATTAGCACGGATATACAATTATCAACATGGTGATTGATATCAGCCCTGTCAGCGCTGACTGATAGGGCTCAATTACTATTAGTTAGGCACGACAATCTGCGCGCTAAGTAACCACAGTGCAAGCAGTACAAATACCCCGCCCATCACCTTATTCTGATAGCGGCGAAATTTAGGCTGATTCAACAGCGCCTGCCCTACAGAGCCAACGGCTGCCACTAAAATCAAATTAAACAGCAAGCCTGCGATATTCAACAGCAGACCCAATACCAGCATTTGCTCACCGGAAGATGCCGCCACATGCGTTGACACAAACTGGGGCAAAAACAGTACAAAAAACAGTAATGCCTTAGGATTTAGCAGATTGCTAAATACTGCCCGGCGATACAGCTGACGGGCTAAATCTCTTGCAGGAGCGAGCGTTTCTGCCTCGGCCACATCACCCTGACGTAGACATCCCCAGCCTAAACGCAGCAGATAAGCGGCGCCGACTAAACGTAAAATCTCTAGCGTCACCGGGCTCATGGCAACCAGAGCGGATACCCCCATCGCGGCTAAGAGTGTCAGGATCACCCCCGAAGTGGCATTGCCCATACTGGCCCATACCCCAACTCGGCGACCATAGCTCAAACTGGCAGAAGTGATCAACAACATATCTGGGCCAGGGATCAATAAAAGTGCCATAACTGCAGTGAGATACAGCGGCAAAACTGATACATCAATCATTCATTCAACATCATGAAGAAAATTCAGAGGCGGCATTGTAGAACAAAGCGCTAAACAAGACCATGATCCGCACAGGATCCAGCCATTCACAACCCGGTTTTCACCCCATTAGCCAAATACTGACGGATACAAACTGGTAAAATCCCATCTGCCATTCATGCCATAAAAATAAGATGGAATACGTAATCAAACCCACAGGCGCCAATAACGCCGAGATCCGTAAGATAGAAAAGCGATTTGATGTGAGCTTACCCGATGAGTTCTTTGCCTGGTGGGCACACAGCAATGGTGCGGATATATACTTTGGCTTCAAAGAACTACAGTTTTTTTCCGTCACAGAGATTGTGCAAGATACACCATTCAACCTTGCACACTATATGCCCCACGCCATCCCCATCTGTATGGATGGTAACGGCAATATTTGTGTCGCTAAGGTTGAGCAACGACATATTGTAGCTTATTACCTTGCCAGTTGCGGAAGCCTAGGCTGGGATAATGCCAAATACATCGCCTCTTCTCTAACAGAACTCATAAATGCACCATCGGCGCCGGAAACACTGTTATACAGCTAACCCGTTTTAAGCCCTTACTATCAAGATCACAACACCGCCGGAGCTGCTAGGGTCTGTTGACCTTTCAAGTTTGTTTTTGCAGCGATTTGAGGATGCTTTATACAAGGCAGAGGCTTTGATAGGTAGTTTCATTACCTGATAAGCCGATAACGCAGTAGAAAGGTGCCTCAAACGCTGCCCGCAGGGGTCGGCTAAAAGCGTTTTACGCTTTGTTGAGCGGTTCTTGCTTAGAATAACTAGGCAGCAAACCACTCGGCGCGATTAAAACGCTTTTATCTCGAACGAAATTTAATCATAAACGGTTAACAGCCCCTGGTAAGAGTGCATAAAAAAGGCCGCAATGATATTGCGGCCTTTTCGGGTCTAGTGGGAGTTTGTTATTAGCTGCGCTTAATGCGCTGATGCAGCTCCTGCACAGAATTTACCTTACTGCGATCATCAGATGTCGATGCCATACAGGTCGCAAATGCCGCATTCAAGGTTGTGGTGTACTGCACCTTGTAGCGTAAAGCGCCACCCCGTAGCTGACGAGAGTCAGAAATCGCCTGACGTCCTTCAGTGGTGTTAACAATATAGGTGTACTCACCGTTTTTGATACGGTCCAGAATATGCGGCCGGCCTTCATGTACCTTATTAACCAAACGAGGGTTAATTCCGGCTTCACCCAACACCACAGCCGTGCCGTGGGTTGCGTCCAGCTCATAGCCCAGCTCTGCCAGCTTAGCGGCCAGATCCGCCACTCGCCCTTTATCACTGTCACGAACAGACAATAATGCACGGCCTTTTTTCGGAATATCCTTTACCGAGCCCAGCTGCGCCTTGGCATAGGCTTCAGCGAAAGTATCACCAACCCCCATCACCTCGCCGGTTGAGCGCATTTCGGGGCCAAGTAGCGGGTCAACACCCGGGAACTTATTAAATGGCAGAACCACTTCTTTCACCGAATAGTAAGGTGGAATAACCTCTTCGGTGAACTGCTGTTCAATCAGAGATTTGCCCACCATTACCCGGGCAGCAATCTTGGCCAGCGGTACGCCAGTAGCCTTGGACACGAATGGCACGGTACGGGCAGCACGGGGGTTCACTTCAATCATATAGATTTCGTTATTTTTCACCGCGAACTGTACGTTCATCAGCCCCACAACGCCCAGCTCGAAGGCCAGCTTGCGAACCTGCTCGCGCATTTCGTCTTGAATTTGCTTGCTCAGCGTGTATGGCGGCAAAGAACAACCTGAATCACCTGAGTGAACCCCAGCCTGCTCGATATGTTCCATAATGGCGCCAACCACCACAGTTTTACCGTCACATACCGCATCAATGTCCACCTCGGTGGCATCATCTAAGAAACGGTCCAACAACACGGGAGAGGCATTAGATACGCTGACCGCTTCGTTGAAATAACGGCGTAAGTCCTGCTCGTCATAGACAATTTCCATCGCCCGGCCGCCCAGTACATAAGATGGCCGTACCACCAGTGGGTACCCAATACGCTCGGCAGAGACCACAGCGCCTTCGACTGTGGTCACAGTATCGTTTTCAGGCTGCTTCAGCCCCAAACGCTGCACCGCATGCTGGAAACGCTCACGGTCTTCAGCGCGGTCAATGGCATCCGGACTGGTACCGATAACAGGCACACCAGCCGCTTCCAAGGCGCGGGCCAGTTTCAGTGGTGTTTGACCACCGTACTGCACAATAACGCCTTTGGGCTGCTCAACCCGAACAATTTCCAGTACATCTTCCAGTGTGACTGGCTCAAAATACAGGCGGTCGGAAGTGTCATAGTCAGTGGAAACTGTCTCTGGGTTACAGTTAACCATAATGGTTTCGTAACCATCTTCGCGCAGTGCCAGCGCTGCATGAACACAGCAGTAATCGAACTCAATCCCCTGCCCAATACGGTTTGGCCCGCCACCCAATACCATAATCTTGTCACGGGTCGATGGGTTAGCCTCACACTCCTCCTCATAGGTGGAGTACATATAAGCTGTATCGGTAGAGAACTCCGCCGCGCAGGTATCCACCCGCTTGTATACCGGGAAGATTTGATGACGGTGGCGAGTCTTACGCAGCTCGTTTTCACTAATGCCCAGCAGTGTTGCCAAGCGGGCATCAGCAAAACCTTTACGCTTCAGTTGACGCAGTTGCCCCGCATCCAAGTTAGCCCAGCCCAACTCACGAACCCGGTTTTCCGACTTAATCAGATCTTCAATCTGCACCAGGAACCAAGGGTCAATATTGGTCAGCTTAAAAATGGCTTCCATGGACAGACCGGCGCGGAAAGCATCAGCAATGTACCAGATACGCTCAGCGCCCGGCTCTTTGAGCTCATGGCGAATACGCTGCAGGGCATCCGCCTCTTCCACATCAACAATCGGGTCTAACCCATTGCGCCCCACTTCCAATCCGCGCAAAGCTTTTTGCAATGATTCTTGGAAGGTACGGCCGATAGCCATCACTTCACCTACGGATTTCATCTGTGTGGTCAGACGGTCATTGGAGCCGGCAAACTTTTCAAAGTTAAAGCGTGGCACCTTGGTCACCACATAATCGATAGCAGGCTCGAACGATGCAGGGGTTTTACCACCGGTAATATCATTGGAAAGCTCATCCAGCGTAAACCCTACCGCCAGCTTGGCGGCGATTTTTGCAATCGGGAAGCCAGTCGCTTTAGATGCCAGCGCCGATGAACGAGATACCCGAGGGTTCATCTCAATAATCACCATACGGCCAGTTTTGGGGTTAATGCCGAACTGTACGTTGGAGCCGCCAGTTTCTACGCCGATTTCACGCAATACCGCCATCGAGGCGTTTCGCATGATTTGGTATTCTTTATCGGTTAACGTTTGAGCCGGCGCAACAGTAATAGAGTCACCGGTGTGAACCCCCATGGGGTCGAAGTTTTCAATGGCACAGACAATAATGCAGTTGTCATTGCGGTCGCGCACCACCTCCATCTCGTACTCTTTCCAACCGATCAGCGACTCGTCAATCAACAACTCATTGGTGGGTGACAAATCCAGTCCACTGCTACAAATTTCCTCAAATTCTTCCTTGTTGTAAGCGATACCGCCGCCTGAGCCGCCCATGGTAAAAGAAGGGCGGATAATGCAAGGGAATCCCACTTGATCCAATACGCCATAGGCCTCTTCCATCGTGTGGGCAATTCCAGCGCGGGGGCATTCCAAGCCAATTTTTTTCATCGCCGTATCAAAGCGGGATCTGTCTTCAGCCTTATCAATGGCATCGGCTGTCGCCCCGATCATCTCTACATTGAATTCTTCCAGTACCCCTTGACGTTCCAGTTCCAGCGCACAGTTCAGTGCCGTCTGACCGCCCATGGTCGGCAAAATCGCATCAGGACGTTCTTTGGCGATAATATTGCGCACCACTTCCCAGTGGATAGGCTCGATATAGGTGGCATCGGCCATTTCCGGGTCGGTCATAATCGTGGCCGGGTTGGAGTTCACCAGAATGACGCGGTACCCCTCTTCCCGCAGTGCTTTACAGGCTTGGGCACCTGAGTAGTCAAACTCACAGGCCTGACCAATCACAATTGGGCCAGCGCCCAGGATAAGGATACTTTGAATGTCTGTACGTTTTGGCATGGCTTACTTCTGCTCCGAATCTATTACTTGGCAATCTGACGGTAGTGTTCAATCAGTTCGATAAAGTGATCGAATAGCGGCGCACAATCGTGCGGTCCGGGGCTGGCTTCAGGGTGCCCCTGGAAGCTAAACGCCGGTTTATCCGTCAGATGGATCCCCTGCAATGAGCCATCAAAGAGGGACTTATGAGTCACCTTAATATTGGCAGGAAGCGTTGCTTCGTCAGCCGCAAAACCATGGTTCTGGCTGGTGATCATCACAGTGCCTTTGTCGATATCACCCACCGGATGGTTAGCCCCGTGGTGACCGAACTTCATCTTCTCGGTCTGAGCACCACTGGCCAATGCCAACAGCTGATGGCCAAGACAGATACCAAATACAGGGATGTCGGTGGTCAGAATTGCTTGAATCGTCGCGATAGCATAGTCACATGGCGCTGGGTCTCCAGGGCCATTGGAGAGGAAAATGCCATCGGGATTCATCGCCAGTACCTCACTGGCTGGGGTCGTTGCAGGCACGACTGTGACATCACAGCCCCGGTCGACCAACATACGCAGAATATTGGTTTTTACCCCATAGTCGTAGGCCACAACTTTGAATTTCAGCGCTTCTGCTGGGGTGTCGGCCGGCAAACCACCTTCTAAACGCCAACTGCCTTTGCGCCACTGATAAGCTGATTGCGTGGTCACTTCCTTGGCCAGATCCATTCCTTTCAGCCCCGGAAAATCCCTTGCTGCGGTCAGCGCTTTCGCCTCATCCATATCCCCCACCAGGATACAGCCCGCCTGAGCGCCTTTCTCACGCAAAATACGGGTTAGGCGGCGCGTATCAATATCCGCAATCCCCACAACGTTATTTGCTTTCAGATAATCGCTGAGGGATTGTTGGTTACGGAAGTTGCTCGCCAGCAGCGGCAGATCCCGGATAATCAAACCACAGGCATGCACACTGGCGGATTCTGTATCTTCTGAATTGGTACCGGTATTACCAATATGGGGGTAAGTTAAAGTGACAATTTGGCGGGAGTAAGAGGGGTCGGTTAATATTTCCTGGTAACCTGTCATGGAAGTGTTAAAAACCACCTCGCCAACAGCCATTCCATTAGCACCAATTGCAGTGCCGGTAAATATTGAACCATCTTCGAGTACAAGTAAGGCAGACTGTGTCAATGCGACCTCCGAAAAGACAAGCCATTGAAATTGTTAAATTTTTTATAATATTAATATACCAAATTTCGCTAAAATGAGAAAATTTGACAAATTCCAAAAATTCTACCTGACATTTTCAACTCTGTCTATAACTGCGCGATGGCGCGACGAAAAAAACCGCCTTGCGGCGGTTATTTATTAACGTAACCCTAACACCTGTTGCATATCATACAGCCCGGCATTTTGTGTCGCTAACCATAAAGAGGCACGCATCGCCCCTTTAGCAAAGGTCATTCGGCTTGAGGCTTTATGGGTGATCTCTAACCGCTCACCAATATCAGCAAACATAGCGGTATGCTCACCAACAATGTCTCCTGCCCGCACGGTCGCAAACCCTATGGTGTCTCGCTCCCGCTCACCGGTGATCCCCTCACGACCATATACAGCACATTGACTCAGATCCCGTCCCAATTTATTGGCAATCACTTCCCCCATTTTTAATGCCGTGCCACTGGGCGCATCTTTTTTATGACGATGATGGGCTTCAAGGATTTCAATGTCGGTATATTCCCCCATCACTTCCGCCGCCAACTCCAGTAGCTTCCACATCAGGTTAACACCCACGGACATATTCGGTGCCAATACCACAGGGATCTGACAAGCTAAAGCCGCGATCTGCTGTTTCTGCTCAGCAGTAAAACCGGTAGTACCAATCACCAATGCCTTGCGATGACGAGCACACCAGGTCAAATGTGCCAAAGTCCCTTCCGGAGAGGTAAAATCGATCAAGACATCGAATTTATCAGCAACCGCATCAAGGGTGTCTACAACTGTAATGCCCAGCGCGCCAACCCCGGCAAGCTCACCGGCATCACAGCCAATCAAACTCGATCCAGGACGTTCAACGGCCGCCCCCAGAACAATCCCCTCATACTCGGTAGCGGCTTCAATTAACGTCCGCCCCATGCGCCCTGCCGCACCCACAACGGCTACCCGGATCTGCTCTGTCATCCATTTTCTCCATCAAAGCCATCAGGCATATACAAGCCTGATAAAATACATGTTCTGGCTCAGCAATCTATGCCAGTTGCACCAGAAAGTCACCCGTTGAGCATAAATAGATAACTGCAGGCATAAAAAACGCCGGACAAAGCCGGCGTTAATTCAGTGATACTGATGGGGCTGATAGTTACAGCACGTCCAGCAGTTCAACTTCAAATACTAAAGTGGAGTATGGTGGGATAGACGCACCAGCACCGCGCTCACCATAGGCCAGGTGATGTGGTACATACAGTTTCCACTTAGAACCTGCTGGCATCAGTTGCAGTGCTTCGGTCCAACCAGCAATCACGCCAGATACAGGGAATTCAGCTGGCTCACCGCGTACAACAGAGCTATCAAATACATCACCATTGATGAAAGAACCATGGTAATGAGTACGAACGGTATCATCGTAAGATGGCTTAGCACCGGTACCTTCAGTGATGATTTCATACTGCAGACCGGATTCAGTGGTGAATACACCATCACGCTTGGCATTTTCAGCCAGGAAAGCATCACCTTCAGCAGAGGCAGCAGCAGCAGCTTCTTCTTGGGCTTTTTGCAGGCGACGGCTGATTTCAGTAAAGGCAATCTGCAGATCCTGCATAGCCACAGCGCTTTCTTTCCCCGCGAAAGCATCAGCCAGACCAGCTTGAACTGCTGGAATGTCGATACCTTCAAAAGAGTTGGCAGCCAGCTGCTCGCCCATTTGACGACCTACACCGTAACTGGCTTGCTGCTCAATAGTGGAGAACTTCTCAGACATAATTCATTACTCTCTGTTTATGGTCATTTTCCGGCGCGAATTGTAACACACCCGCCAAACCAATACCGCGAAATTAACAGCAAGGGGTACTTATCCCTGTTAGCGCAGACGACAGGGGCGCAACTGCCGACGTGATGCCTCTCGATACGCCCCCTCTACTTTAGGGATTTGAGCGGCCAGTTCTTCAATGCGGCTATCATGGGATGGATGGGTGGATAATAACTCCAACGGCTCGCCTTGGGAGGCGCGGGCCATATTCTGCCATAAGCTAATAGCCGCTTTAGGGTTAAAGCCAGCTCTGGCCATTAATTCCAAGCCGATAATATCCGCTTCTGTTTCCTGCTCCCGGCCAAAAGGCAGGCTAATCCCCACTTCAGCCCCCAGCCCCAGTGCCGCCATACACATCTGGCGGTTTTCCACTTCCCCTAAATCCAGCGCCAAATCCACCAGTTTGAGCCCCATCCCCTTAATATCAGCTCGGGATGCCTGCTCATTGCCATGGTTCGACAACACATGGGCCACTTCATGGCTAATCACCGCGGCCAATTCATCCGGGGTGTTTGCCACCCGCAGCATACTGGTATAAACGCCGATATAGCCCCCCGGCAAGGCAAATGCATTCACCTGAGGAGAGTCAAACAACACCACTTCCCAAGGTTGTCGTTCACCGGGCAACGCCGCAATAATCCGCCCGGCAATACAATCGACGTAGGCATTTAGCACCGGATTACGATTAATGGTCAGGCTCTGTTTCATCTGCGAAAAACTGGCCCGCCCCAGCTGCTGCATATCCTGCTCAGAATAGAGTAACGTCTGCCCCCGCCCAGTTGGTGAGGCATGGGTATCACAGCCGGTCAGCGACAGTGCTAACAGACAACCGCAGATCAGGGATTTCATCTTCATCATAATGACCTTCGCAGGGAAATTGTCACAGAGGAATAACTTATCGCTCTATAATACCAATTTCATTCTTTTCAGCGACTTGGTTGCGAAGAATTAATCCGTTTACTAGGGTCTGTTGACTTTTCAAACTTGTTTGGCGGCTCTTTATAAGGCCGAGGCTTTGATCCATTGCTCGACATGATAAATCGGTGATGCGCTAAAAATAGCTCTAGCACACAGGCATAAAAAAACCCGGCATCACCAGCCGGGTTTTTATTCAATCACTCAGGATCAGTTATTTAAATCCTGAAAAAATTTTTTCACGCCTTCGAAGAAGCCGGTCGCCTTAGGGCTGTGCTTGCTAGATTCTCCGGTCAGTGTTTCTTCAAACTGACGCAGCAAATCTTTTTGCTTGTCGTTTAAATTCACCGGTGTTTCTACCACCACTTTACACAGCAGATCACCCACGGCATGGCTGCGAACAGATTTCACCCCTTTACCGCGCAGACGGAACATACGGCCGGTCTGAGTTTCACTTGGGATCTTCAGACTCACTTTACCGTCTAGGGTAGGCACCTGCACTTCACCACCCAAGGCAGCTTTGCTAAATGAGATAGGTACTTCGCAATACAGATTGTTACCGTCACGAACAAAAATCGGATGCTCACGCACACTAACCTGTACATACAGATCACCGGCTGGGGCACCAAATTCTCCCGCCTCACCTTCGCCAGACAAGCGGATACGGTCACCAGTATCCACCCCGGCAGGGATCTTCACTGACAGGGTCTTAGTTTTCTCAACCCGGCCTTCACCATGACACTTAGTACAAGGATCTTTAATGATTTTGCCACGACCGTGACAAGTTGGACATGGCTGCTGAACCGCAAAGAATCCTTGGCGCATCTGTACCTGACCACTGCCATGACAGGTGCCACACGTGGTTGCAGAGGTACCTTTTTTCGCGCCAGAACCATCACATTCATCACAGCTTGCCAGCGTTGGGATACGCAATTCTTTGGTCAGGCCTCTGACCGCTTCTTCCAGAGACAGCTCTAGGTTGTAGCGCAAATCCGCGCCGCGAGCTGCCTGACGTTGACCACCGCCACGACGGCCACCACCAAAGATATCGCCAAAAACATCACCGAAAATATCGCCGAAATCGGCACCACCACCAAAGCCGCCAGCACCGCCGCGATTTGGATCGACACCCGCATGGCCGAACTGATCATAGGCCGCTTTTTTGTCGCTATCGGTCAGGATCTCGTAGGCTTCTTTTACCTCTTTGAAACTGGCCTCAGCCTCTTTATCACCAGGATTACGATCCGGGTGAAACTTCATCGCCAGACGCTTATACGCCTTTTTGATTTCACGTTCGCTGGCGTCGCGTTCTACGCCCAATACTTCGTAATAATCACGTTTTGACATTTGTTTATCTTCTTCTGAGCAGGAGGTATAACTGCGGGCGTTAGGGTTGCCCCGTAACGCCCGCCAACAGAATAATTAAGCTACGCGAGCTAATTATTTCTTGTCGTCTTTAACCTCTTCAAACTCGGCATCGACAACATCGTCAGCTGGGGCTTTCTGGCCATCCGCTGCTTGTGCACCGCCTTGAGCAGCCTGAGCTTTAGCTTGAGCAATTTCCATCAGCTTAGCGGAAGCTTCAATCAGGGCTTGAGAGGCTTTTTCGATAGCTTCTTTGTCATTACCTTTAGTGGCAGTTTCCACTTCAGTCATGGCCGCTTCGATTTTTGCCTTGTCATCGCTACCCAGTGCATCACCAGCTTCTTCTACCTGTTTCTTGGTAGCGTGAACCAGACCATCAGCTTGGTTACGTGCAGTTACCAGCTCTTCAAATTTCTTATCTTCGTCAGCGTGTGCTTCTGCATCACGAACCATTTGCTGGATTTCGTCATCAGACAGACCAGAAGAAGCCTTGATGGTGATCTTCTGCTCTTTGCCAGTTTTCTTGTCTTTAGCAGACACGTTCAGAATACCGTCAGCATCGATGTCGAAGGTAACTTCAATCTGTGGCATGCCGCGTGGTGCAGGCTCAATACCTTCCAGGTTGAACTGACCCAGAGACTTGTTTGCACCAGCTTGCTTACGCTCACCTTGCAGCACGTGAATGGTCACAGCGCTTTGGTTGTCGTCTGCAGTTGAGAAGGTCTGAGATGCCTTAGTAGGGATCGTAGTGTTCTTCTCAATCAGCTTGGTCATTACGCTGCCCATGGTTTCGATACCCAGAGACAGAGGAGTCACGTCCAGCAGCAGTACGTCTTTTACATCACCGGCCAGTACACCACCCTGAATAGCCGCACCCATAGCTACCGCTTCATCTGGGTTAACGTCTTTACGAGGCTCTTTACCGAAGAAGTTAGTTACTGCTTCCTGAACCTTAGGCATACGGGTTTGGCCGCCCACCAGAATCACTTCATTGATGTCAGATACAGACAGGTCAGCATCGGCCAGAGCAACTTTCAGAGGCTCTAAAGAACGTTGGATCAGGTCTTCTACCAGAGATTCCAGTTTTGCACGGGTAATTTTAACCACCAAGTGCTTAGGACCAGTTGCATCTGCAGTGATGTATGGCAGGTTAACTTCAGTCTGAGTAGTGCTAGACAGCTCAATCTTAGCTTTTTCAGCAGCTTCTTTCAGACGCTGCATGGCCAGTGGGTCGTTACGCAGATCCAGACCTTGCTCTTTCTTGAATTCGTCAGCCAGGTAGTTGATCAGACGGTTATCAAAGTCTTCACCACCCAGATGAGTATCACCGTTGGTTGCCAGTACTTCGAAAGTTTGGTCGCCATCGTTGTTATCGATTTCGATGATGGAGATATCGAAAGTACCACCACCTAAGTCATACACGGCTACAATGTTGTCGCCCTGTTTCTTATCGATACCGTAAGCCAGTGCCGCAGCAGTTGGCTCGTTGATGATACGCTTAACTTCCAGACCCGCGATACGGCCGGCATCTTTAGTTGCCTGACGCTGCGCATCGTTAAAGTAAGCTGGTACGGTAATGACGGCTTCAGTCACTGGCTCACCCAGGAAATCTTCCGCAGTTTTCTTCATTTTCTTCAGCACTTCAGCAGATACCTGAGGTGCAGCCATCTTGTTACCACGGGATTCAACCCATGCGTCGCCGTTATCAGCTTCAACAATTTTGAATGGCATGATGTTCACATCGCGCTGAACTTCATCATCAGTAAAACGACGGCCAATCAGACGCTTGATAGCGAAGAAAGTGTTAGTTGGGTTAGTCACTGCCTGACGTTTTGCAGGCTGGCCTACCAGAGTTTCATCTTCTGTGTAACCAATGATAGAAGGAGTAGTACGATCACCCTCGGCGTTTTCCAGTACACGTGCCTTACCGCCATCCAGGATGGCAACACAAGAGTTAGTTGTACCCAGATCGATACCAATAATTTTACCCATGGGGTCCTCCAAAAAAACTTGTAACGCTAAATTCTGTTATCTGATGGAGATATGGAGACGGATAAAAGGGTTTTCAAGTACCGTTTTTCACATGGCCATATCGCTCTTATCTCCCTATATTGGGATGGGGTTTTGAAAAACAAGGCCAGGCTGAAAAAAATTGATCATTTTTTTATTCGGTAGGTAACGGCCTTTTGTATAATGCCGCAAAATCACACAATGAGGCGAAAAAACCGCCACATAACAGGAACCCTGCTTGAATACCTCCACATTGGCTTATCTTTATGGCTTGGGCGCGGTGTTGCTCTGGTCGACCGTTGCCACCGCCTTTAAATTAGCGCTCAATCATTATTCCCCACTGCAACTGGTCTTTGTTGCCGTCTGTACCTCGATAGTGACATTAATACTTATCTTGGCTTATCAGGGGAAATTAACACTACTGCCAAAACAGTTTAAAAGCCGGCCGTTATTCTATTTACAAACCGGTCTGCTCAACCCTTTTCTTTACTATCTGGCATTATTTCAGGCCTATGCGTTATTACCGGCACAGCAAGCGCTGTCGCTTAACTATACTTGGGCAATTTTACTGCCTCTGTTAGCCGCCCCCCTGCTAAAACAATCACTGCGCGGCACAGATTTGTTGGCAGCGCTCATCGGCTATCTGGGCGTATTAGTGATAGCTACCAGCGGTAATATACTGGCCCTGAATTTCGCAAACCCATTAGGTGTCGGCCTAGCATTAGCCAGTACGCTATTTTGGTGTTTGTACTGGATAATTAATACCAAGGATAAGGGCGATGCCATTGTCAGTCTGCTCCTAAGCTTTATCATCAGCCTGCCCTTTATCACGATCACACTTTTAGCAACCGATACGCTACCCACGCTGAAATGGCAGGCCTTGGCTGCTGGTATTTATGTCGGACTATTTGAAATGGGGATTACCTTTGTGCTTTGGCTGATGGCACTGAAAAGTGCTACCCGCACAGCCAATATCAGTACTTTAGCTTTCTTAACCCCGCTACTTTCCATGTGTTTTATTGCTGTAATTTTAAAAGAAGCAATTACAGCAGCCACGCTCATTGGTATGGCATTAATTTTAACGGCACTGGTCATACAGAAATTATTCAAACCACGCAGAGAAATAACCAAAACAGCCAAAAACTAATCGGGCTACCCGATCGTGTAACCCGGCTTTGACCTGTACCGTATTGATATGAGCAAAGAGCGAATCCCTCAGTAACGCACATGATGATGCCACTTATCGGGAGTTACCCCTCCCGATTATGGCTCAGTGACTGACACGTTTAAAACCATTTCACTGGATTGAGATTTAGCGCAGCCTTTTTCACTGATATACCCCAGAGAATGTGAGAAAGCTTGCGGCAGAAAGCACTAAAAATACGTAGGGTATACACAGCAGCCAATCATGACGTTTGGCTGGACTTAACAGGAATTTCGGATGTCTGACAGCGATAAAGCGTTTTTTACCCGTGCCAGCGAATTAATTGAACTGGCAAACAAGCAGAACCAGAACAAAGAAGTGAAAACCGGGGAAATCAGTGCATCATTTATGTATGCCGTTGCCCGCTATAATGCCTGGTTTGGTTCAACGAGTTTTGAGACTAAAGAGCAGATGCAGACCCATAAACAAGAAATGATGGAGTATTACGTCGAGCGCTATAAAGAAATGCTGGAAGCAAATATGAATGACTATATTGAGCATTTCGACCATTATCGTAAAACACAAAAATAGCCTATTGGGTGAATTGCCTCCTTTTATCCTGTGATATCAAGTTGGATGGGGCCAAGAACACAAAACCCCGGGCAGATTAGCTGGCCGGGGTTTTCTATAATCTATGTGATTATCAAACTTTATTTTTACTGAAAATAAATGGTGATAAACACAACGCGGCAAGTAACGATGTTACAAAGATAATGGTGAAGAAACCATGCCAGTGGAATATTTCAATTGCTTTCGCAATCGGGTAACCAGACAACGCTGCACCAACATAGCCGAATAAGCTAACAAAGCCAACCGCAGCACCAGCGGCATCTTTATGTGAAGCTTCAGCCGCCATGATACCCACCAACATCTGAGGGCCAAAGACAAAGAATCCAGAGAAGAAATATAGAATCGAAAAGACCAGATAAGATGATGTATTCAAGGTCCAAAGTAAAAACAGAACTAAGGCAACACCAATAGCAAAAATAAAGTTAATAGGACCACGACGACCTTTAAAAAAGAAGTCAGAGCCCCATCCGGCAAATAATGATCCTAGAAAGCCACCGATTTCAAAATAACTCAACGTTGAGTTAGCAGTTAAAATGTCAAACCCTCTGGCTTCAGTCAGATAAATATTACTCCAGTCATTTATCGACGTCCGAACGATATAAACCATGATGTAAGTAATCGACAATAACCAAATTGCTTTATTCTTCAGGATAAAATTAACGATAATCGTTTTAGTGTCAGCCTTAACGCTGGCAGCCTCCTGCTTCAACTCTAATTCATCATGCCGCCATTCACCAACAGATGGTAACCCCATGGTTTCTGGTTTATCCCTTAATCGCCAACACACGAATAATCCACAAACAATAGCAACTAGACCCGGAATAAACATGCCATAACGCCAACCATAATGTAGCGCAATCGCCCCAACTAATACTGGGATTAACGCGCCACCTAAGTTATGAGATGTATTCTGAATCGACCACCAAGTACCCCGCTCTGATTTAGAGTACCAACTAGTTAGCAACTTAGAACACGGAGCCCAGCCCCAGCCTTGAAAATATGCATTAATGATCCACAATGTAATAAACATTGCGGTTGAAGTACTAAAACCAAAAATAATATTTACAATGCCGGTTATAATCAGTCCCCCCCCCATAAACCATCGAGGGTTAGATTTATCACTGATAATACCGGAGAAAAACTTAGATAAACCATACACTATATAAAACAATGTACTCATTATCCCCAAGGTTTCTTTGGTCAACAAGTGTTCAGTTAATAGCGTTGGGGCAATAAAATTAAGACTTTTCCTGGTGAAATAATATGCAGTGTAACCAACGTACATACCAATCAAAATATTGATACGCCACTTTTTATATGTGGTATCAACTTCTGTTTCTTTCATTACTAACTCAGACATCATCAACCTATCTATTACTATTTTATTATGAGTGGAGAGTATTTATTAATCATTCATTTAAATGTGACTACTCTCTGAAAAAAATTATATTAATAATAATTTCCAAATCACCGCCATTAAATAATTTTCACACTTATCATTTGTGAAAAATCTATTTATGCAACTATAAACATCATCAATAGTACGAATAAAGATTACCTAACAAAAATATTTTTACATCACCTTATTTACAAATTTGAAAAATAATTTTTATCCTTGAAAATAAATAAACTAAATAATAATTATATTAAAAATCTAGCCAGCTAAACGATTTATTAACTGCATTAAACCTAATTCATATTTAAAACGTCAATCTCAATAAAACCGGTAAATGATTAAATCTACCGGTTATTTAAATCATCGAATACGGGCAGTTACTCTAATTTCCCAAACTGCATTTCAGGGAGCTTTCCCAGCAAACGCCACCCTTTTTATGGCATTGTGCTAATGTTTTTCCCTTAGCCTCAGCTTCGCTATTACCTGTCCCATATACTCCGCCAGCGCGGATATCATCCAGATAACACCCCCACTGATGGGTAGCATTTCCCCCTCGCTGAGACAAGAGTAAATTTTTTAACTGCAACACTTCTTGTCGCAGTAAAGCCACATCCTGCTGCAGAGTGTTAACCTTTTGTTTTAGCTGTGCAATTTCCATATCATCAGACAATGTCCCAGCCTGACACATCCAACTCATCACAACTAACATAAGGGTAAAACCCCCTTGCCACACTCGTTTCACAGCTCACCTCTTTAGGCTTGTTTAGGGAGAATTAATAAATAATACATAGTGCGCGGCAGTGTAACGACTGTCACAAATCGTTACAAGCTATTGCATGTTTTCAGCACAAACACCTCAGCGATAAAACCCGCTGTGAAGCAGACCAAAAGCACGCGAAAAAGCACTGTAGCAACATGATACAAAGGTTATAATGTCGCTTTTATCAGGAGCGCTTATGACACCGGCTACCGCTCAGGCCAAAAAAGCCAAAATTGCCTTTGAATTGCACGAATACCATCATGATAAAGATGTTCATGCATTCGGTGATGAAGTTGCAGAAAAACTCAATGCCGATCCGGATCAGGTATTCAAAACACTACTGGTTGCTGAATCAGCTACCTCAGCCCCTGTTGCCGTGGCCTTGGTACCTGTCAGTCATCAGCTAGATCTTAAAGCCCTGGCAAAAGTTATCGGTATGAAAAAACTGTCTATGGCGGGTGTTGAACCAGCGCAGAAAAGTACTGGTTACCTAGTCGGAGGGATCAGTCCTCTGGGGCAGAAAAAACGCTTACCAACCGTAATTGATGAAAGTGCGAAAAACTTTGACATTATTTATGTCAGTGGCGGCAAACGTGGCTTGCAGTTAAGTCTGAATGCCAATGATCTGGCCAAAGTGCTTAACGCTAAATTTGCTGAGCTGCGTCACGCTTAAACAGCACGACATCTAAAGCGATACGATGCCCATAAGCTAGGCCAAAACTATGCCCACTAAAACTATGCCCCGCTAAAACTAAGCGGCGTTAGATAAAGCATTGAGGCGGGAGCAGGCGCAGTGATAAAACAGCGCCTGACAATTCAAGCCGCTAACTCATAATGACGGCGCTATTGTCACTGCTGATGACTCAAAAGCAATCATCAATATTTACCCAGCTAAAGTCAGTTCCCATCACGCAATAAAAAGGCCGCAAATGCGGCCTTTTATGATGATGTAGCATTAACTGCGGGCAGTGTAATCACCCCACGCCAACCACTTAAAGGTGGTTAGCGCTTCTAATCCCATCGGCCCACGGGCATGCAACTTCTGTGTCGAAACAGCAACTTCTGCGCCTAGTCCAAACTGCCCACCATCAGTAAAGCGGGTGCTGGCATTCACATACACAGCGGCAGCATCCACCTGCGCCATAAAATGCTCAGCAGTATGGATATTATCAGTCAAAATCGCTTCAGAATGTCCAGTGGAATAACGGCGAATATGGGCTACAGCCTCATCCAAGTTACTGACAACCTTAATGCCCAACGTCAATGATAACCATTCGGTATCAAAGCTTTGCTCATCTGCTGGCTGCATATCAACAGCGAGACCGGCTGACAATGCCAAGGTTTTTTCACAGCCATAAAACCGCACGCCTTGCGCCGCCAGTGCTGGCAACGCTGCAGCCAAAACCTCGGCAGCAACTTGCTCGTGCACCAAGAGCGTATCTAAGGCATTACATACAGTTGGCCGCTGTACCTTGGCATTAATAATAACTGGGTTTATACGGCTTAAATCAGCCTGCGCATCAATAAACATGTGGCAGATACCAATGCCGCCCAGAATGACCGGAATAGTTGCTTGCTCGGCACATAGTCGCTGCAGTTTCTGGCCACCGCGAGGCACAATCATATCCACGTACTGATCCAGCTTCAGCAGACCGGTCACCAACTCACGATCCGGGTTATCAATCAACTGCACCGCATCCTGAGGCAACCCTTGCTCAACCAGCGCTGCGCGGATAGCCTTGGCCAAGGCTAAATTGGAGTTCAGTGTTTCTTTCCCCCCACGTAGGATCACCGCATTACCGGTCTTTAATCCCAACACAGCGATATCCACAGTGACATTAGGGCGAGCTTCATAAATCACCCCAATCACCCCCAGAGGTACTCGGCGACGAGATAGCCGCATGCCATTATCCAGTAAACGGCTATCAATTTCCGTCCCGACCGGATCAGCCAGCGCTATCACATTATCAATATCAGCAATCACCCCTTCCAGACGCACATCATCCAGTAACAGGCGATCGACCATGGCTTCAAACAGACCAGATTCTCGAGCTGCCTGCACATCTTTTGCATTGGCCGCCAGAATGTCACTGCGCTGCTGGCGCAATGAATCAACAATAGCGGCCAGCAGACGCTGTTTAGCCACTGCAGTCAGGCCTGTCAGAGCATAGCTGGCAGCGCGGGCCTGCTTGCCCAAATTATCCAGATAAGCTTGTTTATCTTCTTGAGTCATCATGACAGCACCACCATATCGTTTCTGTGTATCACTGCATCGCCATAAAAATAGCCCAGCAGTGCTTCAATATCATCGGAATGCCGGCCAGCAATACAGTTAAGTGCCCCAGCATTGTAATGGGTTAATCCGCGGGCAATCACTTTACCATGTCGGTCAACCAGCTCCAGGGTTGCGCCCCGGTCAAATTCACCTTCCACCGCAATAATGCCTTTGGATAACAGGCTGCGGCCTTTATTTGTAACCGCATTAACTGCGCCGTCATCCAACATCAGTTGCCCTTTAGGTTTAGGACCGGCCAAAATCCACTGTTTACGGCTTTCCAGTGGATGCTCTGTGGCACTAAAGTGTGTACCAACAGCTTCTTTACAGACCAGTTTTTCAATAACATCTGGCTGTTGGCCTGAGGCAATCACCACTTCAACCCCTGAGCGACGGGCAATATCCGCTGCCTCCAGTTTGGTGGCCATGCCGCCTGTGCCTAAACCTGATACCGAGCCCCCGGCTAAACGACGTAGGCTGTCGTCAATATTGGCCACTTCGGCAATCAATTTGGCTTGTGGATTAGTGCGTGGATCGGCATCAAATAGCCCTTTCTGATCCGTCAGCAAAATCAATAAGTCAGCATCACACAAAAGTGCGGCACGTGCTGACAGGTTATCATTGTCACCCACTTTAATTTCATTCGTGGCCACAGCATCATTTTCATTGATAATGGGCACAATACCTTGATGCAGCAGTGCATTCAGGGTATCTCTGGCATTGAGATAACGTTCTCTGTCATGCAGATCTGCCCGGGTCAGCAACAACTGGCCAACCTTAAAGCCGTAAATATCAAATAATTGTGACCATGCTAAGATCAGCTGACTTTGCCCGACTGCCGCCAACAGTTGTTTACTCGCCATAGTGTCGGGCAGACTCGGGTGTTGCAGATGTTCTCGGCCCGCCGCAATCGCGCCTGAAGTACACAATACCACTTCCACACCTGCTTTCATCAAGTGTGCCATCTGACGGGTCAATTCAGCCATCTGTGCCTTATCCAGGCTGCGGCTACCTGAGGTCAGTACACTGGTTCCCAATTTTACCACCACGCGGCGGTATGCTATCTCACTCGAGTTCATTATTAAGTCAGCTATCAAAATCCGAAGAAATTGTTATACCCAATCCCCCGGGAAATTAACAGACAGAGGATTTCAAGACAGGAAAAAAATTACCGTAATGATGATTTCTTCATGTTTCGGTAACGCAGAATTTAACCCCAGCGCTCCCGTCCAGGATAATAACAGCGGTAAACTAAAAAAGAATATGCCTGCAATCCACTCTTAGAGAGTATCAATACAGGCACATCCAACACGGTATAAAACTAAAACAGCCATTCAGAGCTTTGGCTTAACTTAGCTTGATGTATTACATCCAAGCAAATTTGGCGATAAATAATGCCGCCAATACGATCACACCCCAGCTCAATTCCCGCACTCGGCCACTGAGCAGTTTGATGGCAGCATAGGCAATAAAACCAAAGGCAATACCGGTTGCAATGGAGTAAGTCAGTGGCATCAGAATACACACCACCACGACGGGAGCCGCTTCAGTCAGATCTTCCCACTCCACATGAACCAGACCGGACATCATTAAAATCGCCACGTAGAACAAAGTACCCGCAGTCGCATAGGCTGGCACCATCCCCGCCAGCGGCGAGATAAACAGTGCCGCCAGAAATAGCAATCCCACGACCACGGCTGTCAACCCAGTACGGCCACCGGCACTAACACCCGCCGTGCTCTCGATATAGCTGGTCGTGGTCGAAGTCCCCAATGCGGCACCGGCAATCGTCGCAGTGCTATCAGCTAACAGCGCACGGTTCAGCCTTGGCAAGCGGCCACGATCATCCAAGAACCCGCCACGCTGGGCAACAGCAACTAATGTTCCCGACGTATCAAACAAATCCACAAACAAAAAGGCAAACACCACCGAGAGCATAGAAATTTCCAGCGCGGCAGATAAATCCATTTTCATCAAGGTTGGCGCGACAGAGGGCGGCATGGAAACCACTCCCTGATACTGCACATCACCAAAGGCCAATCCAAGTCCAGTAATTGCCAAAATACTGATAATCACAGCGGCTTTATATCCACGCTGCACCAGGGCAATAATGATAAAAAAGCCCAATGCCGACATTAAGGCCGGAAACGCAGTAATATCCCCCATCGCCACCATGGTGACAGGATTCGCCACCACAATACCCGCGCCCTGCAATCCAATTAAAGCCAAAAATAAGCCGATACCGGCAGCAATGCCTAAACGCAGTGACATCGGAATAGAGTTAACAATCCACTCCCGGATCCGCGCCAACGACAGCACCATAAAACAGATACCCGACAGGAATACCGCACCCAAGGCCGTTTCCCAGCTATAACCCATTTCACCGACCACAGTGTAAGTAAAAAAGGCATTCAACCCCATCCCAGGTGCCAGGGCGATGGGATAATTCGCTAACACCCCCATCACGATACAGCCCAATGCCGCTGCCACACAGGTGGCAACAAATACAGCGCCATGATCCATACCAGCATCAGCCAACATCTGGGGGTTCACAAACAGAATATAAGCCATGGTCAAGAAGGTCGTCAGTCCGGCAATCGCTTCCTGTTTTAGTGAGGTATTGTTTTGTTTCAGCTTAAATATTTTTTCCAGCATGACACCAGATTCTCTTTATTTTTTATGAGGGTATTAAGGTTCGATATGTATTTTTTTGCAGCCCGCAGAATCCCATAACAGCCATCCTTGAATCCATGGATTCTTCGGCGGCGATTATAGGGATTTACCTACGACCAAACCAGTTAGCTAAGGTGCTAACAAAAGAAAATATTGTTCTCAAATCAAAACGATAACGGATGTTTTATAAACAGACACAAAGAAGGGTATTACAAGTCTTCTATCAAACCATGCCAGCATTTTTTTCGATAATGCTATTAACGGCGCAATAACCCCCAAACAAGCCACCACCAATACTGATGGAGTCAGCGACAAATCTGGCGTAAATGGCAAAACTGATAGGGATTAACAACTGAAAGGTGAATGAGAGATAAAAAAAAGCCTGCTCACTGAGCAGGCAAAGACATATATCAAGCATTCCTGGAAGGGAAATAGATTACCGCGCTAGCTGGTCAAATCTGCTCCGATAAAGGTCAGTTACCGAAGACACTTGTTAGTCATAAACACACCCAAAGGGTGATACAAAGGTTGATGG
The DNA here is from genome assembly GCF_024363255.1 of Shewanella sp. NFH-SH190041. Classification (NCBI taxonomy): domain Bacteria; kingdom Pseudomonadati; phylum Pseudomonadota; class Gammaproteobacteria; order Alteromonadales; family Shewanellaceae; genus Shewanella; species Shewanella sp. NFH-SH190041. The sequence continues at coordinate 948,307 of NZ_AP026070.1, read as the reverse complement.
ATGATGAAACTACTTAAGTAGGGGTAGCTTCAGCCCTTAAACTGGCATGGTGAAAATACCACCACGTAAAACACGAGCATCAAACCAGGTGTTTTGCCAATAAAAACTTTTCATTGCTTGGTAAGGCATAATGTCTTTACTCCGATCAAAGTTGTAAAAAATCACTCTAGTGAAGCTTGGCTCGGTTCCCTGGAACTAGAGGTTCTCATATCCGTAGAGACAACTTGTCACTCATTTCCCTGGAGAGGATATCCATCCTGGATTGACTAGAGATGGCTAAACCCACCCGGGCTTAGCGAACGTTGACTATTCTACATATCCGTTATTTTATTACAAGTATTACGGCCAATTTTTTTCAATTTTCAGTTTTAATGTAATTTTATTACCAAATAAGCATACTTTTTAATCGAATCTTGCCTAGTAAAAAACAAATTTAGATAAACTGAAAGTAAAACTGAAAGTTTGCCGTAAAAATGTTGTCGGCGAAAACCGTGTTACACAATTGCTTGCCAGCTCGCAGCAATTTTTTGACCCATAAAACATCCCCAATACATTCCATTGCTGCTTTTATCACCACCTGGAAAGTTTCGCTGACAACTTGCGTCAAGCCCGCAAGCAAACAGCATTTTGCCCCATCAACTCTGTGATACACTCGGAAGCAATTACCTCAAGGTCCTTTATTTAAGGGAGTTTCCAGTGACAACTATCACACAACTATATCCTCAGCCACTGTGGCAGTGGTTTGATCAAATCTGTGCAATTCCTCATCCATCTAAACATGAAGCTGCACTCAGTGCTCATATCCAAGCTTGGGCAAAAGAAAAAGGGCTGGATGTAGAAGCTGACCGGGTTGGTAACCTTATCATCCGTAAACCTGCCACCGCTGGCATGGAAAACCGCAAAACCGTCGCCATTCAGGCTCACCTAGATATGGTGCCGCAGAAAAACGATGACAAAGTCCACAACTTTGAAACCGATGCAATTATGCCTCGCATTGATGGCGATTGGGTTAAAGCAACGGGCACAACATTAGGTGCTGATAATGGTATCGGTATGGCCTCAGCGCTTGCACTGCTCGGCAGCACTGATATTGCCCACGGTCCATTAGAAGTACTGTTGACCATAGATGAAGAAGCTGGCATGACCGGTGCCTTTGGCTTAGAAGCAGGCAAACTGCAGGCCGATATTCTAATCAACACCGATTCTGAGCAGGAAGGTGAAATCTACATGGGTTGTGCCGGTGGAGTGGATGCCGCGATTAATCTGCCACTAAGCTGGACTGATGCAGCGCCTCAAGCACAAGCCTTTGAGCTGAAGCTGTCCGGTCTGAAAGGTGGCCACTCCGGGGTGAATATTCACTTAGGTCGTGGTAATGCCAACAAACTATTGGCCCGTTTCCTGTTTGGCCATGGGCAACAGCTCCAGTTAGCTGGATTTACGGGGGGTACTTTGCGTAATGCTATCCCACGTGAAGCAAGCTGCCGCTTCGTGATTGCGTCAGAGCATTTGCCACAACTGCAAGCCGATCTGGCAACCTATCAGCAAATCTTATCTGCTGAACTGGCCAGTGCAGATGCTGATGTCACCCTGACACTGGTACCGGCTGATATGCCACAAAAAGTGATGACCAGCACTGCACAACAACAATTTATTGCCCTGATGCACGCTTGCCCTAACGGGGTAATGCGCATGAGCGATGAAGTAGAAGGCGTAGTAGAAACCTCCCTTAACTTAGGGGTAGTTAGCCTGTCTGACAATGAAGCCACCTTGCTGTGCCTGATTCGCTCCCTGATCGATACCGGCCGAGAAGAGCTTGAAGGACGTTTAGCCGCACTGGTCTCTCTGACTGACGGCAAGCTGCAACTCAGCGGAGCCTACCCAGGCTGGAAACCGGACAACAGCTCAGAAATTATGGCTATCGTGCGTGATACCTATCAGGATATGTACCATAAAGCGCCAGATATTATGGTGATCCATGCGGGCCTAGAATGCGGCCTCTTTAAAAAGCCTTATCCGCTGATGGATATGGTCTCTGTTGGCCCAACTATCCGCTTCCCTCACAGCCCTGATGAAATGGTGAATATTGCCACCGTAGGGCATTATTGGGATCTCATGCTAGAAGTACTCAAACGTATTCCGGCCAAAGCCTGATATAACGACCTTCGGTAACCATCCCGAATAGATCAAAAAAGCCATCCTAACCGATGGCTTTTTTATGTCCCCATGGATAACTAAAGCCAAAGGGAATAGGCAATAAAATCATCCAATACCCGTTTGTAACCTAATTTTTCGTACAGATGTTGCCCGGCAATATTGGTTTCATGGGTGTCTAAATCTAGGCGCTTAGCCCCATCTTCACGGGCATAATCTCGAGCAGTATTCATTAGTTGGATAGCGACGCCCTGCTTGCGTGCAGAGGGAGCCACAAACAAATCATACAGTACAAAAATTTTAGCCGCTTCCAATGAACAAAAAGAGGGGTAAAGTTAGGTAAATCCCACAGCCTGTTCACCTTCCATCGCCAAAAAAATCACTGACTCATGATGCTCGATACGCTCTGCAATAAAATGCCGAGCAAGCGCTAAATCACTGTGGCATTGATAAAACACGCGATATTGATCAAATAATGAGGCCACCAGCTCAATATGCTGATGCGTGGCACGGACAATCTTCATGAAAAAATCTCCTTATCCTGTAACCAAATAACAGATAAACCGGAGACATCCCCGGCTAAGCCCCAGCATGAGGGACAAAAGTTGACCCCATCACTCTAGAGCCAGTCACCGGGAAAAAGTTTAGCCTAGCTCTCGCTTTCTCTGCAGACCCTCACAGATAAAATGAATTTTCCATCATATCGTTTTAACACCACGGACGTTTGCTTCCTCACTTTGCTTTATCCTTTGTGTTAGCGCGTGATTTTATGACAAGAAATGACTTATTACCTTACTTAGCCAATATTCTCCATCCACTGAGGAATAATCATTGCTAACGATGAATGTTATTAAGGTCTGTTGACCTTTTAAGTTTGTTTTTGTAGCGATTTAAAGGTGTTTTATACCAGACAGAGGCTTTGATATGTCGTTGTGCCATCAGATAAGCTAATCACTCAGCAGAAAGGAAGCCCTGAAGCCAGTTTCAGTCCCTGGACGTCAAATTAATAATCCACTGAATACAGCATCACGAATACAACAAGGCGAATACAGCAAAGCGAATACAAGAACAATCAACCCTAAGCGATATTTCAGTCCTAGCTCGAATCACAATATACTGAACAAAAAAGTAATCTGAACATTGTCAGTTTTATTCGGTCAAATAATTGCTTTATCCTTTAGCAATTTTTTATCCCAAACGACCTCTTATCTAAATCAGCCGACTTTATGTCAGTATTGGCTAGCTTAAACAAATACGGCTAACAAAACCTTAGCCAATTACTTAAACCATAACCTTTTACTGTCCAGAACCTTTGTGTGGAGTTGCCATGCTGCTGTTGCTATCTATTATCGCCCTAATTGTGATTAAACTATCTCTACTCGGTATGGGGATGACGACGATTACAGCCGCAATGGCCGGCTGGTTAGTTTGTCGTATCAGATTAGGAAAAATAACCTCGCAAATCCGCCGTAAATTCCACCGGCTGTTTCTCACGGCGATAGGGCTACACCTACTGGTATATACCTCTATGTTAATCAAACTATTTATGCTCAGTAGCTTTAGCCAACTGCCGGAGTTTATTTTAGCTCATCTGGTATTGCATCATATTATCAGTGCGGTAATTTCGGCAATTTTGGTCTTTATGGCTATCAATATCTATAACTGTCAGCGACGGCTAACAACCACTCCGGCTGATAACACAAAAAAGCAGATAACATCGCTCTTAAAATAATGCGCATGTCCTGACATAGTCATGCCATTCAAAAAAGAGTTCAATACGATGGCTTCACATAGGCCCTGCTATCTAAGCATATTGCCCCTAACGCCCCATAAACCATAGTAAAAACGGTAAAGTGCTTTATGGAGCATAAATCTTCACTGAATGGGTAAAAGTAACAATGCAAGGATTATAAATTAATCAATAAAACAATGGGATAAAGTGAGATTGCGAGATAATGTGGCCCAAAAACACCGATAATATCAGCCTGATAACCTTATAGTGCCAAATCCAATTGCATCCCTTGTTCTTCCCCTTGACCTGGCGTATCGGCCAAACCAACAGATATACCGACTAACCGGATCCCGCGCCCATCAGCCCGCTGCATTGCTTGGGATAATAACGTCTGAAACAGACTGACCGATAACATATCGCTACGCTGCTCTATGGTCGTTTGTTTAAAATCATCAAATTTAAGTTTAACCACCTGCTTATGAATTTGTCGCCCGGAGGCTCCCTTCGCCATCCGCGCCGATAATTCTGGGATCAATTTGTCCATTACCCTGCCAGCCTGAGCCAAGGTACTGATATCTTGCGCCAAAGTTGTTTCTACCCCAACCGATTTTCTGATCCGGTCAGGACTGACGCTTCTAGGATCAACCCCATGGGCACGTTGCCACAACAGCTCACCAAACTTACCAAAACGGTTAAGTAGCATAATACGGTCTACCTGTTGGACATCCTCACAATTATGTAAGCCCATAGCTGCCAGTTTTTCCCCGGTAACCCGCCCAACCCCAGGAATTTTGCCAAGCGGCAAGGTTTTTACAAACTGCGCTACGGCATCAGGGGGGATCACATACTGACCATTGGGTTTATTCAGATCGGAAGCGACCTTGGCCAAAAATTTTACTGGCGCAATCCCAGCAGAAGCAGTCAACCCTGTTTCTGCCAGAATATCAGCCCGGATGGCAGCCGCAATCCGGGTTGCGGATCCTTGGTGAAACTGACATTGAGTCACATCAAGATAAGCCTCATCCAGTGATAATGGCTCAATCAGCGAGGTGTAGCGTTGAAAAATAGCCCTGATTTGGGCAGAAACCTGCTTATAGACATCCATACGCCCCGGTACCAAAATTAAATCCGGACAGAGACGTAATGCATAGGCGGAGGCCATGGCACTGCGCACACCAAAACGGCGCGCTTCATAATTACAAGTACTGATTACGCCGCGCCGCTCCCGCCGCCCACCAACCGCTAGCGGCTTACCCCATAAATCAGGGTTATCGCGCATTTCCACTGCGGCGTAATAACAGTCCATATCGACGTGAATAATCTTTTGCACAGTGCCTCCTACTGGCAAAAGATACTGTATAAAAAAACAGTTATCAAGCAGTATTAAAAGCCATCACGGCACCAGTGACTACCCCATCTGCGACTGCAAGACTATCCCATCTTCGACTGCAAATAGTTACCCAAGCCAATTTTTTCAATCAGCCCTAACTGTTTTTCCAGCCAGTACATATGATCAGCCTCAGTCTCCTCCAACAAGACCTGCAATATTTCACGGGTTTGATAATCACCTTTGCTCTCACACAAAGCGATCACTTCGCGTAAATCATCAGCCACTTTATATTCATACTGCAGATCGTTATGTAACATTTCCTGAGGATTGGAGCCAATGGATAAGGGAGCCCGACTGGCAACATCCGGCTTACCTTCCAAAAATAGAATACGCTCAATGAGCTTAGATGCATGCATACGCTCGTCATCAGATTCATGGTTTATCCGTTCAAATAGCGCATTTAATCCCCAATCGTCATACATTCTGGCATGTACAAAATACTGATCCATTGCTGAAAGCTCATTTGTCAGTAGCCGGTTCAGGGCGGCAATAATTTCACTGTTACCTTTCATCGTTCAGCTCCTATATCTGCCGCTGCAGATAATTTTCTATCCCTGTCATCTCTATCAGCTCGAATTGAGCTTCCAGCCAATCAAGATGCGCCTCTTCATCTTCCAATAAATCATTCAGTAAATCCCGACTGACATAATCCTGCATCGATTCACAGTGCTGAATAGCCTCTTTAAGCACGACTATCTGCTGCGTTATTTGGGATTTATCACAACCAAGCATTTCCGCCGGATGTTCACCAATATGAATTTTGTCCAATTGCTGCAAATTAGGCAGCCCTTCAAGAAACAGCACCCGTTCAATCAGCTTATCTGCATGCTTCATATCCTGAATCGATTTTTTATATTCAGCACTATTGAGCTGCTCAAAACCCCAATTTCGAAACATTCTGGCATGGAGAAAATACTGGTTAATGGCGGTCAGCTCACAGGTGAGTATCTGATTGAGCTGACCAATAACACTGGGATGCCCTTTCATGGTGATATCCTTATTATTAACGTAAATGCAACATTAACACTTTAGCCATAAGTGATGCGCATATCAACTTTGCGTTATTTTTCAATATCTTGAATAATAATAACGCTTATCATTTCATTTATTGTTCAGATTAAAATCATTCAACAAGTTGCTGAATTCACCCCAATAAAAAAAGCCGCCCAAATGGGCGGCAAGGCTGCTGAGTCGATATTGATTTAACAGTCAGTAATCCGAATTAAAAAAGTTCTATATCATCATCGAAGTGTGCATTGGCTAATTCGCCCTGTTCCAGTAAATCACAGTAAAAAGCCACCTGTGCCCGGCCATGTTCTTTCACATAATATAAAGCGCGATCTGCCTGTACTAATAAATCAGAAGGGTTCTCTGCCCCGGAAGCATTCACCCCCCCCATAGAACAGGTCACCTGCCATAATTTATCATTCTTAATCCCTGCAATCGCCTGCTGAAAGCCTTGTAAAACCGCCCTTGCCTCAGCTTTGGTTCGCGGCGACATCAATACCACAAATTCATCGCCGCCGAAGCGGAACAGTAAATCTGACTCATCAAAGATCTCCGCCATGGTATTGGCCACCAGCAACAGAATTTCATCCCCATAGAGATGGCCAAAGGTGTCATTGATTTTTTTAAACTTATCAACATCAAAGATCACCAACCAAAAATACCCAGGTTCCGAATGCCCATTATCGGCCAATTGCACAGTGCCAGACTCCTGCTCCATCGCTGTCGCAACCTGAGAATAGAAAGCCTTTTTATTTAATAGTCCGGTCAGGCTATCCGTTTCACTGTCGAGCACAATATTGAAAAAATTTTCATAAATACGGGCAAAACTGCGTAGCATAAATTGCTGATGTTCATTCAGTGCCTCTGGCGCCTGCACCCAAAGCACCTTAACAACGGCGCCCTGCATCAAGATGGGCACGGCAACCATAAAGTTACCATTTTCTTCAATCGCAACCGGCCTTTTATCATCAATACACTGACGGACACAGTCTGGCATGGTGCTGTGATTAAACTTATCACCACCTGGCAGTAACTTAACTGGAAAATGAATTTTGCTATCAACATTGACGAAGGCAACATCAGAAATGCAAAAAGTCTGCTTCATGGTAGAAACTAAACTCTCGGCCAGGGACTTAAGCTGTCGCTGCTCCGTCAGCTCTATCACTGAATTGATAATCGTCTCGGCTGCGGTACTCATCTCCCCTCCTGAACATCCCCGTCTGCAGGGCTGTGATACCCACCGGAAAATATAGCCAATGGCCATACACTTCACAGGATATCTTTCAACTTCCTGCCTTTATGAGTATAGCCACTGCATTGAAGCTCACCGCTACAGAAACAAAAAACGGCACTGAATGTGCCGTTTCATTTCATATCACCTGATAAATTTCAATCCTGCCAAGCCAAGCAACAATACCGCTAGAGGATGCGCTCCTTGGTCAATCTTTCTGCTCGAGCCGCTTCGGCCATCCGTGCTTTACGGTTATCACAGGGTTCATCACAATCACAGGCTTTCTCGATTCCCAATGCTCCAAGTCCACCACAGCTGCCGGCAACGGCTTTACGTTTCAATATATAACCGATAGACATACAGACAAAAAACAACAGCAGCACCACAAATGCAGCAATAAATGAACTCATGACAACCTCCTGTTAGTCAACAAGGAAACGTTTAAATGCCTTGCTGTAATAGACCTTGAATCCTTTTCCCTGTTTTTCAATCAACATAATGGCCAGATGTTCTTTTTCCGCCAAGGCTAATGACGCTTGGGTCCCCAGCACCATCATGGCAGTAGCATAACCATCAGCTACCATACAGCTTTTATTCATAACCGTCACCGATGCCAGCTTATGCTGTACCGGATAGCCAGTACGAGGATCAATAATATGGGAAAAACGCTGACCATCTTCTTCGTAGTAGTTTCGATAATCCCCTGAGGTCGCCATCGCCATAGTGCCAGGCTCAATAATCTGCTGTACCGCCCGCTCATCCATGGTTGGCTGTTCCACAGCAATACGCCATGGCTCACCATCCGCTTTGGTGCCCTTAACAGAAACTTCTCCGCCAATTTCCACCAAGTAACCCTTTACCCCGTATTTATCCAGAATATGAGCAACTTTATCAACACCAAACCCTTTGGCTATTGAGGATAAATCCACATACAGATTCGGTTTAAGCTTTTCCAGCCGATTACCCACCACTCGGATACCATCAACCCCGGTTTTAGCTTTTACCGCTGCAATTTCAGCTTGAGACGGAATATGAGTTGGCCTTGCATCCGGGCCAAATCCCCACATATTGACCAATGGACCTAAGGTAATATCCAGTGCTCCATCGGTAATTTTATGCAGTTTTAACCCTTCATTAATCACTTTCACTGTATCTGGTGACACAGTGACACTCTGGGCTAATGCCAGCTGATTAAAACGGGAAAGTTCCGAATTAGGCCGATAGGTAGACATCTGATCGTTTACCTTTTCCAGCGCCATATCAATTTCGGCCTGCAGAAGTGCGGGATCGGGTAATTTATCATTGGGTACCACTTTAATATGGTAAGTCGTCCCCATAGTATTCCCGGTAAGGGATATTTGCTCTACCGGGGCAGAACAGCCTGAAACAAAAAAGGCCAACCCAATAAAGGCTAGCCAGTGAGCCAAGGTCTTAACCATAATGACCTGAGATTCCTTCATAATACTGCCCGGTGTTATCTAGGCCAGCATACCCCGGCCTCCGGGTAGACAACTATTAGCCGCCGAAGTCATCCAGCAGGATGTTTTCATCTTCGACCCCAAGATCTTTCAGCATGCCGATAACCGCGGCATTCATCATTGGCGGGCCACACATGTAAAACTCACAGTCTTCAGGCGCTTCATGGTCACGCAGATAGTTGTCATACAGCACATTATGAATAAAGCCAGTGTAACCATCCCAATCATCTTCAGGTTGAGGATCTGACAGGGCAACATGCCACTGGAAATTATCATTTTCTGCCGCAAGACCATCAAAATCTTCCACATAGAACATTTCACGCTTCGAACGGGCACCATACCAGAAGCTCATCTTCCGATTAGACTTCAAACGTTTCAGCTGGTCAAAAATATGTGAGCGCATGGGAGCCATGCCGGCACCACCACCGATAAAGACCATTTCTGCCTCGGTTTCCTTCGCAAAGAACTCACCGAATGGACCAGAAATCGTCACCTTATCACCAGCCTTCAAGCTCCAGATGTAAGATGACATTTTACCACAGGGGAGTGATAGGTTACGGGGTGGTGGTGTCGCAATCCGAACATTTAGCATGATGACACCATGCTCTTCCGGATAGTTAGCCATTGAATAAGCACGGATAACCGGCTCATCCACTTGGGATTCGAGTTTGAAAAAGCCAAAATGTTCCCAATCACCACGATATTCTTCCGGTACATCGAAATCAGCGTATTTCACATGGTGAGCAGGAGCTTCGATCTGAATATAACCACCGGCGCGAAATGGCACAGACTCGCCATCCGGAATAGCCAGTTTCAATTCTTTAATAAAGGTGGCCTTATTATCATTGGATACCACGGTGCATTCCCATTTGCGGATACCGAAGATCTCTTCATCCAACTCAATTTCCATATCAGATTTCACATTCACCTGACAGGACAAGCGACAGCCCTGCTTAGCTTCCCCTTTACTGATATGATCCAACTCGGTTGGCAAAATATCGCCACCACCGGATTTAATATTAACGCGGCATTGCCCACACGAACCGCCACCACCACAGGCAGATGACACAAAAATACCATTGTCAGCTAACGCCCCCAGTAACTTACCACCAGCACCCGTGGTAATCGCCTTACCGGGATCCCCATTAATGCCAATGGTCACATCACCGCTAGCCACCAGCTTAGATTTGGCGAACATAATCACCAGCACCAAGACCAATACAATGGCGGTAAACATACTCACACCCAGATATACCTCCAGGGGAGTCGACTTAAAAATACCAAGAATATCCATTTACTTATCCTTAGAAGGTCGATTCTTAACTGTCGTCATCCCGCTACAGAGAAACGCCGGAGAACGACATAAAACCCAAGGCCATCAGACCTGCTGTGATAAACGTGATGCCGAGCCCGCGCAATCCACTAGGCACATCGGCATATTTGAGCTTTTCGCGAATACCGGCCAATAGCACAATAGCCAACGCCCAGCCAATACCAGAGCCGATACCAAACACCACACTTTCAGACAGGTTGTAGTCCCGCTCCACCATAAAAGATACGGCGCCGAAAATGGCACAGTTCACTGTGATCAGCGGTAAGAAGATCCCCAGCGCGTTATATAGCGGCGGGAAGTACTTATCCAAAGTCATTTCCAGGATTTGTACCAGTGCGGCAATCACACCAATAAAGGTAAGGAACTTAAGGAAACTAAGATCAGCCTCAGGCAGCCCAGCCCAACTCAATGCACCGGGAGCGAGTATGCCGTGGTAAATCAGTTGGTTCACCGGCACCGAAATCGCCAGTACCACAATGACCGCAATACCAAGTCCCATGGCAGTTGACACCTTTTTCGACACCGCCAAAAAGGTACACATCCCAAGGAAGAAGGCCAGCGCCATGTTTTCGATAAAAATGGAGCGGATTAACAGATTAATATAATGTTCCATCTCAGCTTATCCTTTTGCTTCAACTTGCTCTGGACGGTAAGTACGGATAATCCAGATAATGATGCCAATCAGGAAGAAAGCGCTGGGCGGCAATAGCAGCATGCCGTTAGGATAATACCAGCCGCCATCGGTCACTTTAGGCAGCACTTCCATACCAAACAGCGTGCCATTACCAAATAGTTCACGGACAAAACCCACACTGAGCAGGATGGCTCCATACCCTAACCCATTACCAATGCCGTCCATAAAGCTCATCATCGGGGGCGTTTTCATGGCGTAAGCTTCCGCCCTTCCCATCACAATACAGTTGGTAATAATCAGTCCCACAAACACGGATAATTGCTTGGCAACACTGTAGGCATACGCCTGCAAAATCTGATCAACCACAATCACCAATGAAGCAATAATGGTCATCTGCACAATAATCCGCACACTGCTGGGAATATGGTTACGAATAAGAGAGATAAACAAATTGGAAAACGCACACACTGCGGTCAGCGCCAGCGTCATCACCAAAGCCGTTTCCATCTTGCTGGTGACCGCCAGAGCACTACATACCCCAAGGATCTGTAAAGCAATCGGGTTATTATTAATAATGGGTCCGGACAGGACCTGCTTGAGTTCCTTTGCATCAGCCATTAGCTCAGTCCTCCGTTACGGGCCTTGTCGATAAAGCGGCCAAAGCCTTCGCTGCCCAACCAAAATTCCAGCGAATATTGCACCCCATTACTGGTTAAAGTCGCGCCGGATAATGCATCAACCCCATACTCTGTCTGTGCTAAAGCCGGATTTTTAGTGATAGTGATAGCTAACTTACCATCCTTATCAAACAGCTTTTTGCCATGCCATTTGGCAATCCACTTCGGGTTTTGCACCTCACCACCTAATCCAGGGGTTTCCCCTGAGCCGGAAAAATCGTAATACACCAAGTTCTGGATGGTATTCATATCCGGATCCAGCGCCAAAAAGGCATACATGGTCGACCACAGGCCATATCCTTTAATCGGTAAAATCACCGAACTCAGCTTGCCCTGCTCATCGTGTACCAAATACACCACAGCATCATCAGCAACTCTTTTAAGCGAGGCAACATCATGCTGGGGCACAAATGAAGTGGCCGGATTTCTGGCCGCTTTATCCATATCAAAGGTATTGCCATTCAATCCGGCAACAAAATCCCCCGACGCCAGCGACACCACCTTGGCACTCACATGGGCATTGTAGGTCTGCAAAATATCCGCTTTGCTCATCGAGGCATTTTTACTGCCGAGCAAATTGGCCGCTTCTAAAATGTAGCGCTGCTTATCCAGCAATTTGTTTTCCTGCTGGGTAGGCTTAAGCACCACTGCCGCTGTCGAAACGAAAATAGAGCAAACCAAACACAGGCCAACAACCACAAACAGTGTTCTTCCGAACGAGTCCTTTTTACTAGCCACGGGCAATCCTCCGTTTGATATTGGCCTGAACCACAAAGTGGTCGAATAACGGCGCAAACAGGTTGGCAAACAGAATCGCCAGCATCATCCCTTCAGGGAAAGCCGGGTTAATCACGCGGATAAAAATTGCCATCGCACCAATCAGTGCCCCATAAGCCCATTTGGCCTGATTGGTAAAGGATGCCGACACAGGATCTGTGGCCATAAAAATCATGCCGAAAGCAAAACCACCCAGAACCAAGTGCCAATACCAAGGCATAGCGAACATCGGATTGGTATCGCTACCGATAAGATTAAGCAGGGTGGAAACAGCGAACATACCCACCATAACGCCAGCAATAATGCGCCAGGAGGCAATTCGGGTGTACACAATCACCAACCCGCCAATCAAAATAGCCAAGGTAGACACTTCACCCATCGAGCCGGGAATAAAGCCGAAGAAAGCATCCCACCACTGTGGCGTTACCCCGTACTGTAAATCGCCAGTAGCGGCTTGGCTCAGCGCGGTAGCGCCGGAGTAACCATCGGCCACCACCCAAGTGGTATCACCGGACATATTGAGTGGATAGGCGAAAAACAAAAAGGCCCGTCCGGCGAGTGCCGGGTTAAGGAAGTTACGCCCAGTACCGCCAAATACCTCTTTAGCAACCACCACACCAAAGGTGATACCCAGCGCCACCATCCACAGGGGAATCGTTGCCGGCAGCGTCAAGGCAAACAGAATCGAAGTGACAAAGAAGCCTTCATTCACCTCATGACCCCGCACAGATGCAAACAGCACCTCCCAAAATCCCCCCACCACAAAGGTCACGGCATAAATCGGGAGGAAAAAACAGGCGCCATACCACATTAAGGTCGGCCAAGTGGCATTGGCGGTTAACTCTGTGCCAAATAAACTAAACAGTGAGACCTGCCACACATCCGGGGTCGCAAATCCGGCAATCAGTGCATCTTGTGCCTGCAAGCCAACGTTATACATCCCAATAAACATAGCTGGGAAGGTACAGGCCCACACAGTGATCATCATGCGCTTTAAATCAAGATTATCACGCACATGGGTACGGCCACGGTTAACCTTACCCGGGGTATAGAAAATGGTGGCGGCGGCTTCATACAGAGCGTACCACTTCTCATACTTCCCGCCTTTTTCAAACTGCGGTTCAATACGTTCGATAAAATCCTTCAAGCTCATAAGCCTTCCCTCTCGATCGTATCCAAACAATCCCGTAAATAAGTGCCATAGTCATATTTACCGGGACAGACGAAGGTACACAGGGCAAGATCTTCCTCATCCAGCTCCAATGCCCCCAGTGCCATAGCTTCTTCGGTATCACCAGCAATCAGATCCCGCAGCAGCATCGTCGGCAAAATATCCAACGGCATCACACGTTCATACGCACCAATCGGTACCATGGCGCGATCAGAGCCGCCTGTTGAAGTGGTCATGGAAAATAGTCTTGATGGCGACAAGTGACCGAGAAACGCTCGAGTAATGGAGAATTTTTCCCGCCCCGGCATCACCCAGCCAAATAACTCTTTCTCTGTGCCCTCTTCCAGCACAGACACTTGCAGGTGATAACGGCCAAGAAAATCATGTGCCCCGTTGGCAGTACGGCCATTGAGCACAGAGCCGGAGACCAGACGTAGATTCTCTCCTTGGGTCTCCCCCTGGGTCAGCTCAGAGACGCAAGCGCCTAATCGGGTGCGCAATAATCGTGGCTTGACGGCTTGAGGCCCACCAATGGCCACAACACGATCTGTTGCTAACTGCCCTTCAGTAAATAACCGTCCCATGGCAATCACATCCTGATAGCCCACATGCCATAAGGTTCTGTGGCTAGACGCTGGCATCAGAAAATGCATATGGGTACCGGGCAGACCGGCAGGATGCACTCCGGCAAATGTTTCCAACTGGGCCTTACCCGCTGGCACATCAGCCCCCGGGCCTTTACAGACAAACACTTTGCCATCAGTCAACTTACCCAGCAGGGTCAGACCATTAAGAAAATCTTGTTTGTGTTGGCTAATAATCACCGCCGGATCTGCCGCCAAAGGTTGGGTATCAATCGCAGTAACGAAGATACCTTCAGCAGTGGCATCATCAATGGCAGGTACTTTGCTAAATGGGCGGGTACGCAACGCAGTCCACAGACCGGAAGCGATAAGTGTGTCACGCACCGTCTGAGCATCTAAGGTCTCAAGCTGCCGGGCGTCATGCTGGGGGAAAGTGACCGCGTCATCACCTTCAACACGGATCACCACAGATTGCAGTACACGCCGTGCACCGCGGTTAATGTCAGTTACAGTTCCACTGGCTAAAGCCGTATATAACACGCCGGGATTTTTCTTATCCTCAAAAATCACCTGACCTTTTTTGACCTTATCGCCTACCCGAATCTTCATGGTAGGCCGCAGGCCAATATACTCTTCACCCAATGTAGCTACGTGTTTAATGGCCGGGCCATTATGGATAACTTGCTCCGGTCTGCCAGCAATGGGCAGATCCAATCCTTTCTTTATTGTAATCATATCCACATGCACTACGTTTGAAGGAAAGACAATGCGCCGTATTCCCGCTCAATGCCGGTTATTGTTATTCCTTTGCCGCCATTGAGCTAGCGCAGATTTATCACAGAAATGCGACAATAATCACGCTGTTCGCGCGCATTTTACCCCAATTATTTAACTATCGCCATGAAAATAAACATGTCACCAACAAGCGGTAACTCAGCGAAAAAGACAAAATATCTACTGGGCACAGGCTTGCAGGATAAGCTGCTTACATGCGTCACAATTTGTTGCCATCAGGAATATATTGTCTTATTTCTCTAATGCTTAAATAAAAAATAGCGATATACACTAGAGCCAACACGTAGGCTAAAACCAAGTCAGACGGGGTAAATGTTTGCAGATTTTACGGCCGCGGCCCGAACAGTGATCACCATCCGGACCGGGAAAAATGTTAAAAACAGTGCTTTTTCATATAAAGCTGAAATAAGCCGCTTAAAACAATAAATTTACATTGACGCCACCCGCGAATATCTCCGGCTTAAAGTCCTTTTAGGATATCGTCTCCCAGACTCAATTCATCATTACGGTTCACCTGAATACCACTGTCGATAATCCCTTGGGCAATAGCTTTGGCTTCAGCTAAAGAATGCATCTGATAAGTACCACACTGGTATTCATTCAGCTCAGGAATATCTTCCTGCCGCACAACAGCCAAGACATCATGCATCGCCGCTAGCCAGGCTTGCCCGACTTGCCGCTCATCCGGTCCACCAATAAGACTCATATAAAAACCGGTGCGACACCCCATAGGCGAAATATCAATAATCTCCACCCCGGGGCCATTCAAATGTTGCCGCATAAACCCGGCAAACAGGTGCTCTAAGGTATGGATACCCCGCTCACTGAGCAACGTCTGATTTGGCACACAAAAACGTAGGTCAAATACTGTGATGGTATCCCCGGCCGGTGTCGTCATGGTTTTAGCGACCCGCACTGCCGGAGCCTGCATCCGGGTGTGGTCTACGGTAAAACTGTCAAGTAATGGCATCTTGCCCTCCTAGCTCACTGTTCCATACGCGTTAAACAGGTTTATTGTACCGGGTTATCTGTTCGCGCCCTGAGATAGGCATCTTCAGAAATTTGATGATAACGCCGCACGCCTTGTTCGTATTGCCGATACGCATCATGGACTTTCTGCATCATGGCATCTTGCCCCGCCTGCTCAGCAATCACCTGGGTCGAAACCTCACGTAACTTTGCCAGCACCTCAGCAGGAAAAGCCCGCAATTCGACCCCATGTTCATTAACCAAGCTGTCTAAGGCGGCGACATGTCGCGTGGTGTATTCATCCAGCATATCCTGATTCACCGCCCGGGCAGCCACCCTGACAATCGCCTGCAAATCGGCCGGTAACTGAGAAAATGCCTGCTGGTTAACCAAAAACTCCAGCGTAGTGCCCGGCTCATGCCAACCCGGGTAATAATAGTATTTCGCAGCTTTATGTAGTCCAAACGCCAGATCGTTAAACGGCCCGACCCATTCAGTGGCATCGATCGTGCCAGTCTGCAAGGCAGTAAACAGCTCTCTGCCCGGTAACGTCACCGGGGTACCACCAACCCGGGCGAGCACTTCCCCGCCGAGTCCCGGCAATCGCATCTTTAACCCTTTAAGATCATCAAGAGAGTTAATCTCCTTATTGAACCAGCCCCCCATTTGCACCCCGGTATTGCCACCCGCTAAAGGCAAAATACCAAACGGGGCATAAACTTCCTGCCATAACGCCATACCACCGCCATAATTTAGCCAGCCATTCATTTCCTGGGCATTCAACCCAAATGGAATCGAGGTAAAAAACTGCGCAGCCGGGCTCTTACCTTTCCAGTAATATGCCGCGCTATGCCCCATTTGCGCAGTGCCCTGACTGACAGCATCAAACACTTCAAATGCTGGCACTAACTCCCCGGCACCATATACTTTCACGGTCAAGCGCCCCGCTGACATCTCCCCCACTAAAGTGGCGAATCGCTCAGGTGCCATGCCCAGTCCCGGAAAATTTTTAGGCCAAGATGTCACCAGATTCCACTGATACTGCTGCGCGGCAGGTGCCGTGTTGTTATCGCTCTGGGACTGGGTATTGTCACCACAGCCGTTCAATGCCAGTAGCGCCAATAGGGGGAGCCACCATATCGTTTTTTTCATGCTGCCATCCTTATACATTGATAGTGTTATCCATAGCGTTTCACTAAAGCGTTTAAAAACTGTCCCCCATCCAACTTAGCCACCATAAATTTGTTCGGGTAGCCAGGTCGCTAATCCGGGCCATACACTCAACAACACCAGCAGCAATAACTGGATCACCACAAAGGGCATAACGCCCCGGTATATCTGTCCGCTACTGACCAAATCGGCCGCAACGCCGCGCAAATAAAACAACGCAAAACCAAATGGCGGCGTTAAAAATGATGTCTGTAAATTAACGGCAATCATAATGCCAAGCCACACGGGATCTAACCCCATAGCCAACAGCACCGGGGCAACTAAAGGCACCACCACAAAGGTAATTTCAATAAAGTCGAGAATAAAACCAAGCAGGAAAATCACCGCCATCACCAATATCATTGCCCCGAGCGTGCCACCGGGCATATTGGCAAATAGCTGATGGATAAGGTCCTCACCACCCAGTCCGCGAAATACTAAAGAAAAAATACTGGCGCCAATCAAAATCATAAAGACCATGGCCGTCACCTTTACCGTACTGCGCATCACCTGCTGCAATACATTCAAAGTTAAACGCCGTTTGGTCAGCGCAATAATCAAAGCGCCAAATGCCCCAACAGAGGCCGCTTCAGTAGGAGTCGCCACGCCAAATAAAATCGACCCTAGCACTAACATGATCAACACCAAAGGAGGCAAAAGCACATTGGCTAGGCGCAACCAAAATCGCCAATCGCCGACACGGCCCGGCTCCCCGGCTGGAAACTGCGCCGGATGGCGCCACAACTGCCACAGGGTATAAAGGCAATACATGGCAACCAACATTAAGCCTGGCAATAGTGCGCCAGCAAACAGATCCCCCACTGAGACAGATTTAGGGCTAAAAATCCCCATCGATAATTGCGCCTGCTGATACGCGTTGGACAACACATCCCCCAGCAGGATCAAGGCAATAGAAGGGGGGATAATCTGCCCCAAGGTACCTGTGGCACAAATGGCTCCGGCACTGAATGCTGGACTGTACCCCCGCTGAATAAGCGCCGGTAAAGACATCAAGCCCATGGTCACAACCGTCGCACCGACAATGCCGGTACTGGCAGCCAGTAACATACCGACAATAAAGACACTGAACACCAGCCCACCACGGAATCGACCAAACAGCTCTGCCATGCCGGTTAACAGTTGCTCCGCCACGCGGGATTTTTCCAGCACAGTGCCCATAAACACAAACAATGGCACCGCCATTAAAATTGGATTATTCAGTACCCCGTACAGGCGGCTGGGTAATGCCCGCAATAGCACAGAATCAAATTCCCCGAACCAACTGCCAATGGCGGCAAACATCAGCGCCACCCCAGCCAGAGAAAAGGCCACTGGGTATCCCAGCATCAATACTGCACAGATACAAATAAACAGTAATATTGCCATTATTGCCGCCCTCCAGCTCGCAACGCCTGTCCATGACGCAGCAAGTCAGCAAAAGCCTGGATAAGCAAACTGACAACCAATACCAGCAATAGGGATTTTTGCAGATAAACCAGCGCTAGCCCCCCAGCTTCCACTGATGCTTCACCAATGCGCCAGGATGCCAACACATAATCCCAACTCCATAAAGCAATAAAGACACAAACAGGGATTAACAGCAGCAAGGTACCAAGAAAATCTATCCAATGACGCAGATAAGGGGTCAGGCGGCGATAGAAAATATCCACCCGTACATGGGCATCATGCTTAAGGGTATAACCGGCGCCCAGAGTAAAAATAGCGCCATGCAGGTACAGCGCCGTATCCTGCAGCGCAGTGGCACCGGTGTGAAACAAATAACGCAGCAATACGACTGCCAATGTCAGCAACACCAATAGCAGGGTTGCCCAACTAATAAAACGCCCCGAATACTCTGACATACCTGTCAGTACCGCAATCAATTTCGTCATACTGCGCCAATCATCCTGAATGGATTGTTATTTTTTTGTTATTCGCATTTATTGATAACAAAATTACCGGCAGAAGAAAACTGTCAGACAAATATCATGCCCCAAACTTATCTCTATCAGCTTGACGCTTCATCGCCTCACAACGGCAAGAATGGCTGACGCCAACCTAATGACTCAGCGTCCCATCCTTGCTCAAGCAACGCTAAGCAAAATAAAGCCGCAGGCAATTAGTTCATCGCAATGAAATGTACTGTTTTATAAATCTAAGGCGTGAAAGGTAAAAGACGGTGGGCGATAAACGAAAGTTAACATCTTGAAATAAAGCGAATAGCGCAAGGCTGATGGCGAGAACCTGCCAGTGAAAAAATAAGTAACTCAAACAGGAAAAAACGGCCGGCGCGCACACCGGCCGAGATACTTACCCTTTACATTTGGGTGAAGCTGGAATGGCATCCAATGCTTGCCACTCCTCAGGGGTATAGGTATGCATCGTCAAGGCATGTAAACCGGCAGCAAATTCATCAGCCAACAGTTCGTTCACCAGACGGTGACGGGCAATCAAACGCAGAGAGTCAAATGCATCGCTGGCGATAACCACCTTAAAGTGGGTTTCTGAATTCGGCGGCACATGATGACGGTTACTTTCATTGATCACCTCTAGGTGAACAGGGGAAAAACGCGCAGTCAACTTATCAGTAATGCTCGTCTGAACAATCATATTTCAGCTCTTTGGTGGCAAATTTTTCCCCAGCAGATTAATGTCAGCTGGTAAAAAGGTCAAACCATGATGCAACAGTGGCTATAACATCGCGTCAAGCTCACGAAACTCACGTATTGCTTAATTATCAGCATAAAAGCCCGGATACAGAGTCCGAAAGGTAAAGTTAAGCCGCGGTTTATCCAGCCTCAGCCGTTTTGGCAAGCTATGTTGCCACACCTGTTGCATCGGAGCATGCATCAGCAATAAATCCCCTGTCACCAATGGCAATACAATCCGCTCTCCGGTAAAACGATGGCGCAACATAAAATCCCGACCAGCGCCTAAGGATACTGAAGCAATATCGGCATCAGGTACCAGCTCAGCCTCATTATCGCTATGCCACCCCATACAATCACGTCCATCGGCGTAATGATTCACCAGCACCCCATTACTGCATAGCCCAAAATCAGCCTGCAGCCGCTGGCGCAGTAACGCTAAAACCTTTGGCCAAGGTTCGGGCTCCACCAATAAACCGGAATACTTATAGTGACAAGAGGTGTCACCAAACCACACCTGCCGTCGGGGGATGGCATGCCATTTTCCAAACACCTTAACCTCAGGACTGCTCAGCGGATAGGTTTCAGCCTCGCGCCAAAGTCGCTGTTGAAATTCAGTGGACAAATAATGACGGATATGGGTCCAAGGGTATGCATGTTGGCCCGTTTGATCACAGGGCCCTCCCATATGTTTTGCCATAGTGGCCGACTCCATCGCAGATTGCAGATTGCAGATAATATTCCCCACAACTCAGGCACTGTTACTCTCAAGCTTGCTAATTGCAAAGCCACATGCCAGCCAAAACATATGCGCCATTACGCCAAGTCCCATTCGGGAAAGGTATTGCCAGCAATACAGCTTGTTAGACTGACAGGAAAGGCGCGTTATGCTAACTAAGGTTAAGACTTGTAGGCTATAATTCTGCACTTTAGCTTTTTGTGATCCCAGTGTGACATATGACCACCCATTTTTCAGTACCCGGCGTTGAGCTGGAATTACACCGTTACCCGGCCAGTCAGGTCTCTAACCTGCAAGCTTGGGATGCAGCTGATGAGCATCTGCTGCAACAACTCAATGAACAACTGAGCGACCAGTCATTGGCGCCTAATGCCAATATCGCCATTATTAATGATGGATTTGGCGCACTCACCTGCGCGTTGCAGCGCATCATGCCAGAAGCGACGCTTTATATCGAAACCGATGCCAAAACCAGTCAACTGGGTACACTGGAAAACCTGCAGCGTAATGAATTAAGCGATGCCAATATTCACTGGCTCAATAGCCGGGAAAATCTGCCTCAGCTGCCGGCTATCGTGCTAATGAAACTGCCGAAAAATCTGACCTATTTTGCCCACCAGCTGATTCGGTTGTCACAAGTACTGCCAGCAGGCACCCCCATACTGATTGGGGCAAAAGCCAAATTGATCAATCAAAGTCTGCTTGCACTTATTGCGCAACATCTCGGCCCTGCCAGTGCCAGCTTAGCGTGGAAAAAAACCCGGGTTATCCGGGCAACCGCTGATGGTAATGCACGGTCACTCCCCGCGCCTCAACACTGGCCAGTACCCGAATATCAATTACAGATCAGCAATCTGGCTAATGTGTTTGCCGCTAATAAGCTCGATATTGGTGCCCGCATTATGCTCGATAATATGCCTGAAGGAGATTACCGCCAGGTAATCGATCTTGGCTGTGGTAACGGTATTCTCGGCCTGCGAGCAGCCCAGTTATATCCCCACGCCAATATCCATTTTATTGATGACTCAGAAATGGCCATTGCCAGTGCTCGGGATAACTGGCAGCAAAATCAACTGTGCCCAGGACATGGCCACTTCCATTGGGATGACTGTCTGACCCATCTGGAGGCCGGGATCAGTGCCGATCTCGTGCTGTGTAACCCCCCATTCCACCAAGGGGAAGCCATCACTGATCATATTGCCTGGCAAATGTTTGTCGATGCCCGCAAGAGATTGCAAAGCGGCGGTATGTTGCAAGTCGTCGGTAACCGACATTTGGGGTATCACGTAAAACTCAAACGCCTGTTTGGCAACTGTCGTACTGCCGCCAGCAATGGTAAGTTTGTTATTTTACAAGCCATCAAATAACCGCAAAACGGCCACTGTATACCGGCATATACCGGTATACAGTCTGCCTGACCTGATAGATAAAGCCTGCTACAATCGCCGCCCAGTCTGTTTGCCGGAATCATCCATGTCTTTTGCCCAACTTAATCTCGCCCCTGCCCTTTTAGCCAACCTAGACACGCTGGGCTTTACTCAACCAACGAAAGTCCAAGCCGAAGCCATTCCTGAAATTATGGCGGGTCATGATTTGATGGCGGGTGCCCGCACCGGTACCGGCAAAACCGCCGCCTATGCCCTGCCCATTATGCATGCCCTGCTACAAACCGAGCCGCAGACAGCAAGGCTTCAAGCATTGATCCTGGTGCCCACCCGCGAGCTTGCCCAGCAGGTAGCTGATAATCTCAACCAATACAGTCAACACACCCGACTACGAACCGCCCTGATTTATGGTGGCGCCGCTTTTGAGCCGCAGCAAAAAGCCTTGGCCCAGGGGGTTAATATTCTGGTTGCTACCCCCGGACGATTACTGGACCATCTGCGTAAAAAAACCGTCAATCTGGGCCAACTGACCCATCTGGTATTTGATGAAGCGGATCGCATGCTGGATATGGGCTTTAAAGATGAAATCAGCGCCATTTTGCGACAACTGCCCCGGCAACGTCAGACCCTGCTGTTTTCTGCCACCTTTGATGACAGTATTTTCCGTTTTAGCCGTCAATTGCTTAAACAACCCAAACTGGTCGAAGTCGACAAACGCAACTCAGCCGCCCAGGATATTACCCAGCAGCTATATGAAGTGGATGATGACCGCAAAGCGCCGCTGTTAGCCCATTTGCTTCGTCATAAAGACTGGCGCCAAGTCTTGGTATTCTCCCGCACCAAACAGGCCTGTGATCAGCTAAGTCATTACCTGCAACAACAAGGTCTGACCGTCGCGGCCATGCACGGCGATTTGTCCCAGAAAGTACGCACTGACGTATTAACCCAGTTTAAAGCCGGAGAGTTACAGGCCTTGATTGCCACAGATGTTGCCGCCCGGGGGCTGGATATTGACGACTTACCCGTCGTGATCAATATGGAGCTGCCCTATATCGCCGAAGATTATGTTCACCGCATCGGCCGCACCGGCCGCGCCGGTAACACTGGGCTGGCGATGACATTTTTTAATAATAAAGACGCCCGCCAGTTGGAAGAGCTAGAAGTCCTGTTAGACTGCCGTCTGCCCCGCCAATGGTACCCCGGCTTTGAACCGGATTTAACCCGACTAGATGACAGCCCGAAACTCTCCAAAGCGGCACAAAAACAGCGGGCTCGCAAACGGGCACTGGGTGGTAATACCCGTCGGCGGCGCTAAATAACTGCTCGGCGTATCTTCCCTCACAAAGCCAAGAAGTTGACCTGATTCACAGCCTGAAGATTTATTTTTTCCCGTGAAGATATCAGTGAAAAAACCTGCTAACACAATGATATTATTAGCAGGTTTTTATATGCCTTGATGGTGGAAGCAGGCTTGCGTAATCTGATTTTAATGGTCTTGGGGTTAATCGCCCTGGTGTGGTTCCTCAACCCATTCACAACGGGCCGGGCGGCCAAACGCTGTGAAACAGAAGCCATGGAAATCGCTTATGAGATTGGCCGCAGCAAAGGATGGCTGAAACCCAGCAACAGCAGCTTTTTTCCACAGAGCCACAGCAACATTGATATTCATCTGGATATTGAAAGTCACGGTACCCACTATGCCACTGCCAACATCCACTATCAGGATGAGCAAGGGCTCACATTGTGCCAAAGTGTTAAATATCACTGGCAAAATGGAGAGAAACGCGGTTACAGCCTGACGCGAGTGCAAACCTGTCCATAACCCACTTACCAATCAACCGACGATTCACTCTTTATCTAAGCCTGAGTCTTGGGGGATCGCGGCCTTGTCTAAATCTGACTGTCGAGTCAAATCCTGTTGGGTTAGCCCCCCGTTTTTAGGTGCCGACCACAGCAATGCCAGACGCCGAGTCAATGTCAGCCCCGGCGTGGAGATATCCCGCCATAACTCCCGCCACTCAGCGAAAGTCACTGTCACTGGGTTCATACTCTGTACCGGGGTGGTAATGCCATATTCCACCGGCTCAGTTTCCGGGGTAAAAGTGCCAAATAGCTTGTCCCATATGATCAGCAACCCAGCGTAATTTCGGTCAATATATTGGGGGTTACGACCATGGTGCACCCTGTGATGGCTAGGGGAATTCAACAGTCTATCCAAGCAGCCGAAACTACGGATCCACTGGGTATGGATAATAAATTGCAGTGCCAGATTCACCAGCACGGTCAATACCACATACTGGGGCGGAAAACCGATGATCACTAGGGGTAACCAAAACAGCCACATGCCTGTAAGCGGATACAGCATACTTTGGCGTAATGCCGTACTGAAATTCATATTTTTCGAACTGTGGTGCACGCTGTGGGCGGCCCAAAACCAGCGCAGCCGATGACTGGCACGGTGAAACCAGTAATAGCAAAAATCCTGCGCTAACATCAGCACGAAAAACATCATAGGTGTCATGTTGATATCAAACAGCCGCCAACCAAACAGCCATAGATACACCTTAAAGACCAACAGCCCCACCAGCAGATCCATCAATTGATGTAGCCCCGCCAATGTCAAATTACAGGCCAGTTCAGGTAAACGGTAATGTCCATTTTGCGGCAGGTGTTGCTTAACGGTTCCCCAAAACCATTCTGCCACCATCAATATTCCAAACAGCGGCGCCAACAATACCAATAACCATTCAGGATGAGCGATCAGCCAATCAAGCATTATCCCTCCTTACCATTTAGCGAAATGATCTTCGGTCAGCCCAGGGACCTGTGACAACGCCAATCGCTGACCATTATCCAGCACTACTGAACCATGGAAATGACCGATAAACTGACGAAAATTACTTTTGAGGAGCCACAAATTTCGCCGCTCCCGTCGGCAGTTTCGCGGCATAAAATGCAGGTCAATGCGACCATCGTCACTGTAGATATGCCAAGGTGCATCCGGGTCATCCCGCTTAAAAGCAAAGTGCACAGGTGGCAGATACATACAAACGCCATTCACCCAACAGGCGTTCTCACTCAAGCCTGTCTCATTGACGCCCGCGGCCAAGTTAAGGCCCACGGATATGCCGTGACAGCTGCCATTAATCGATGCCCAGCGCCAACTGGTCTCACGGCGCATATATCCGGCAGAAAAATCATAGCCACCGCGTACACTGGTCAGATCAACCTCGCGCCCTTGTAGCTGTAACTGCCCATCCAATGCGAGGCCATTATGCTTTTGGGTATAAGTCCAGCCGCTATACCCGGTTGGACTGCATACCACCAAAGGCCGAGCAGTATCAGCCCGAGCGGATTGGGACGGTAATAAAGAAAATTCACCACGGGCAAACGGGGTATCGACTTGTATTTGCCAGCAGCCTTAGCTAAGCGTCAATGCCAGTTGCCCTTGGCGCGCGCGGATATAGCCATGACCATTGACCGGTGAAGGGCTAGTCGCATAACGGCCACCAAGAGGTTGTAGAAAATTTAGCTCCGTCAGGTGATTGGTGGTCATATCATAGAGATAAACAAACCCAGACCCCAGATAGCGAATATCGGCCAGCGCCATTCCCAATAAGAAATCCGCGCCTTGCAAAGCCACAAATTGAAATTGTTTATAGTGAAAATACCGCGCCCAAGCCGATGCGGAGCCATCCATTTCAGTGCGGTAAACAAACTGCGGCAAAGAAAACTGCGCCACCGGCTCAGCAAAATAGCCAAAGTGAGGCTGCCCCAATCGATTGATTAAAGTCGCGGGCGCGGGCCGGGCACGTATGCCGCTTAAACCCGCAATAGTTGGGGCAGTAACAGTGGCACTGGCATCGAGATGACACATGCCATCAGCGGTTGTCGCCTCTTTAGCATTGCAAGTGTCGCGTTTAAAAATAGCGCCATCACTGCTGTAGTTTTCATCCTGCTGTCTACTAGCCATATTATTCATCCCTGTTATTGCCGCTTTTTCACTCTACCCCGAACCCAGATGTTGCAGCAATGCGCCCTAGGGTCTGTTGACCTTTCAAGTTTGTTTTTGCAGCGATTTGAGGATGCTTTATACAAGGCAGAGGCTTTGATAGGTAGTTGCGCTACCTGATAAGCCGATAACGCAGTAGAAAGGCGCCTCAAACGCTGCCCGCAGGGTTCGGCTAAAAGCGTTTTACTCTTTGTTGAGCAGTTCTTGCTTAGAATCACTAGGCGACAAACCACTCGCCGCGATTAAAACGCTTTTATCTCGAACAAAATTTAATCACGAAACGTCAATAGACCCTAGGAGAGAGGTGATGATTTTTATCGTATAACAGGTAAGTTACTCCATATGCAGGCTATTTGAGCCCGGCAATATTCTGCTATGCTCTGCAACTTAATTTTATTGTCGGCGCCCCGGGACTGTGGCACTAACTCACCGGCAAACGGCATGATATGGATTAATACAATGAAAGCTGCACTGATTTTACTCTCCGGCCTGCTGCTAACTGGCTGCGCTGGTCATCAACCCAATTTAATTGCACTGGATCCCCAGCTTGGCCCCATCAGTCAACAAGCTAACCAACAGGTTTTGCACCTGACCGTGCAGGATCTGCGCACGGCCAATTATGTGGTGAAATTTGATCGGGACAAGGACGCGGCAGAGCTCATCAGCCCGGCTTCATCTCCTCGGGTGCAGCTTAACGCACTACTCAGTAAAGGGTTTCGAGAGGCAGGTTACCGCCTAAGTGAAAGCGGTCAACCCAGTGTCACAGTAGAGCTGCGTCAACTGCTCACCAAGGTACATGAAAGCAGCTTTAGTTTTGATGCTGACAGTAACATCCTTATCACAGTGATCAGTCGCCGCGGCCAGCAAACATTAACCCAAGAATTTCGCACTACTGGCCAGCAAAGTGGCGCCTTCGGGGCAGATTTTGCCAGTTTGGAACTACAGCTGAATAAATTACTCGGGGAAATAGCCCAAGCAATCGTGCAAGACAAAGATCTCAACCAATTTTTAACCCAGGAAGCCTAATACCATGAAATCTAAACTAAGCCGTTATCTGCTCAGTCTGGTTCTGCTGTGTATCAGTCAACTGAGCTGGGCTGCTGATATCCAACCTGATGTCACTTTTCCTCAAGTCAAACTCAGCACCAGTAAAGGAGATATAGTGGTGGAGCTGGACCGCAGCCGCGCACCTTTAACGGTCAATAATTTCCTCACCTATGTGGTTAACGGCGACTATAACAACACCATTTTTCACCGGGTGATCCCCGGCTTTGTTGTACAGGGTGGCGGACTTAATGCCCAAATGCAGGAACTACCCTCCCGCGCGCCAGTGGTCAATGAATCAGGCAATGGCTTGTCCAATACCCGAGGCACCATTGCAATGGCGAGAACCAATGACCCCCATTCGGCTACCCGACAGTTTTATTTCAATATGGCGGATAACACCAATTTAGATCCCAGCCCTCGCCGTTGGGGATATGCTGTCTTTGGTGAAGTCATTCAAGGGATGGATGTATTGGATGCCATTACTCAAGTGCCTCAGGGCAGTGTAATGCTCAACAAAGCGAGCTTACTGCCGCAGTAACTAAGTACAAACTCCAACTAAGGTTTTAATAAATCGATATTTTTTTAACTTTAGCTAATACTAAGTTCTGATAAACGCGAATAACGCTTAAAAAAAATTGTGGCCTCCAGACTTCCTTCTATACTGGATTTGCAGCTTTTAGTGCTGCAAATAATAACGGAGGCGAGCCGATGACACGTGACGAGTTTATCGATGAAAAAGCGCCCCAGCTGGCTTTCTATGCCAAGGCTTATCTGAAGGATCAGATAGAATTTGCGGAAATTCAGCATTACCTATGGGACACCCTGGAAGAGTGGCAGTTTCATAATTATCAGGGTGATGCGCAGACAGATATGGAAAGGGTGTTTTGGCACCTGCTGCACAGTTTTGACCGTTGGCCCGATTGGGTGATCCGCGGCAACCAGTTCCTACGGGGACAAATTGATGGTTACTGCGATTACCTCAGTTTAGGTGGCCGAACTCCACAAAACTGTGTTGGCGTCAGCCCCTAACCAACATTGCTCCTTTGGAAGCGGAACAATGTCTTTATCTGCAAACCAATGGCCCGGCATGCCGGGCCATTTTCATTCCTCCTCATCATATCCACCCCTGCCCTGACGAAAAAATCAACGCATTACCACGGCACTGCTCACATTCTCCCCATGATGGTATAAGCTAACGGCATATTATTTCTGTGGATTTTGCTATGTCCTTTGCCTTAAAAGCCAGACAGGCACTATCGGTTTATTGCCACCGCCGGGTCATAATCCTGCTACTGTTGGGATTCTCCTCCGGGCTGCCATTAATGCTGGTCTTCTCAACCCTCTCCTTCTGGCTACGCCAGGCCGGTATTGACCGGGCGGCCATCGGGTATTTCAGCTGGATTTCTCTGATGTATGCGATCAAATGGCTCTGGTCTCCCTTAGTGGACAGGATGGCATTACCCGGGTTAACCCGCTGGCTGGGGCGCCGACGCAGTTGGATGCTGCTCGCCCAAGCGATTTTAGTGGTGGCAATTCTGGGGATGGCCCACAGTGATCCTAAACAAAATTTACAATTGCTGGCGCTATTTGCCCTGCTGGTTGCCTTTGCTTCTGCCACACAAGATATTGTTATTGACGCCTTTCGTATTGACTCTGCACCGCAGCGCATGCAAGCCGCATTAGCGGCAGCCTATCAGGTGGGATATCGCAGCGCGATGATCCTTGCCACGGCCGGGGCACTGACGATTGCAGCCCGAGTCAATGAACACAGTCAGGCATACTCTCTGGCCAGCTGGCAGATAGCATATACCGTGATGGCCATAATGATGGGCGTTGGGATATTGGCCACCTTATTTGCCCGGGAGCCAGAAGTCATTGAAACCAGTGCCAGTCAGCAGGAGCTGGCGGTCAAAGCCAGACTCACGCAACGTTATCCTCACTGGTTAGCAGCAGCACTGTCTTGGGTCTACAGCGCAGCTGCCGTTCCCTTTATTGATTTTTTCCGCCGCTTCGGCTCCAGTGCCATTTTAATTCTGCTGCTTATCTCCTGTTATCGCATTTCAGATATTGTGATGGGCATTATGGCCAATGTGTTTTATGTCGATATGGGATTCACAAACGAAGAAATTGCGTTTATTTCCAAAGTCTATGGACTCATTATGACCTTGGTCGGCGCCGCTTTTGGCGGTCTGTTAGTTAACCGCTTCGGAACGATGAAAATTTTATTTCTTGGCGCATTACTGGTTGCCACCACGAATCTGCTGTTTGCACTACAGGCGGTGATGGGGCACAACGTTCCACTGCTTACCTTTGTCATCGCCACAGATAACTTCAGTGCCGGGATTGCCACGGCAGCCTTTATCGCATATTTATCCAGCCTGACATCCAGCGGTCACAGTGCTACCCAGTATGCGCTGCTCTCTTCTATCATGTTGCTCTTTCCTAAATTTGTCGCCGGGTTTTCTGGCGAATATGTCGATGCCTATGGCTATATCAACTTCTTTATTGTCTGCAGTCTTATCGGTTTACCGGTATTACTGCTGATAACCTTGGTCAATCGCAGAGTGCCGCCCCCGGAGCAACTTAAAGATCATCAAGCGCCACAATTGTCCCCATCGCAAGCAACGCTTTCCGGCAAAAAGAATTCAGACAATACCTAGGGTCTGTTGACGTTTCATGATTAAATTTTGTTCGAGATAAAAGCGTTTTAATCGCGGCGAGTGGTTTGCCACCTAGTTATGCTAAGCAAGAACCGCTCAACAAAGAGTAAAACGCTTTTAGCCGAACCCTGCGGGCAGCGTTTGAGGCTCCTTTCTACGGCGTTATCGGCTTATCAGGTAGCGCAACTACCTATCAAAGCCTCTGCCTTGTATAAAGAACCCTCAAATCGCTGCAAAAACAAACTTGAAAGGTCAACAGACCCTAAACTTACTCAATAAAAAAACAGCGCACTGAGCGCTGTTTTTATTGATAACACATCAGGCTATATTGCTGATGTTAGCTGATTAGTCGCGGAAATTTTTGAACTGAAAAGGCTGCAGTTTAGATTCGCGCACAATGGCCATCGCGCCCTGTAAATCATCACGCTTTTTACCGGTCACTCGCAGTTCATCACCCTGGATCTGTGCCTGCACTTTAATTTTGCTGTCTTTGATCATCTTGACCAATTTTTTGGCCACATCCTGCTCAATACCCTGCTTAAATTTCACCACTTGGGTAAACATTTTGCCGGTATGAACAACCTTGTCTTCCACATCCATGGCAGCAGGATCCACTTTACGTTTACTGAGCTGCCCGCGCAGCACATCGACCATCTGCTGACACTGGAAGTCAGATTCAGAGCTTAATTTTACCTGGTGATCTTTATAACTGACTTCAAACGCCACATTTCTGAAGTCAAAGCGGCAATCCAGTTCACGCTTGGTATTATCCACCGCATTACGCAGTTCCACATCATCCACTTCAGACACAATATCAAATGAAGGCATCTTGCTTCCTTAAATTCTGCTACAACAACTTTGGATTGATTTTACCATGCCATCTCCCAAGTAGCAGTTAACAATCCAACGAATAACAACGCAAGAATGATGACAAGCTAGTCTGCTTTGCCTATTATGAGCGCCACCTAACGCCAATATTTCAGCTACTGTGATATCCAGAATCCGTTTTTTTAAATTTGCCCTGTTAGCGGCCTTACTTGTGGTCAGCTATCTGGTTTTTTCCCGTCCTGACTATCCTCAGGATGTGATCCCCAATATGGATAAAATCGGCCATCTTGGCAGCTTTTTCCTATTATCATGGCTAAGCTATGAGGCTTTTCGCCCTCGCTGGCAGATTCTGGTACCTACCATGGCCGTGTATGCAGTCGGCATTGAATTTGTCCAATCTTTCCTCCCCTACCGCAGCGCCTCTGTCGGCGATGTGGTCGCAGATATGCTCGGGGTCGCACTGTTTTATATGCTCCTCAAACCCCTTAGCGGCATATCGCAACGGTTATTTGAGCGTGGAGACAACCGGGAGTAATACATAATGCCGAAGGTGGTGATCCTGGGGGCGGGCGCTATTGGACAGTTACTCTACTGGCAACTGCAGCCATTGACGCCGCAATTATTAGGCCGAAGACCAACACCACCTCGCATCAGCTACCAACACCTCAATGGCCATATTGAACATCAAGCGCCCCGATACCTTCAACTCACCCAGGGTATAGATGCGGATACCGATCTGCTTATCGTCAGTGTCAAAGCCCATCAAGTAACAGATGCATTATTGCCCCTGCTACCTGAACTGCCCTCCCACTGCGCCATCTTGCTGTTACACAATGGCATGGGGCCGCACCTCGATGTGGCGGCTCATACCGGTACCCGGCCCTTGTTACTGGGCACCACATCTCAAGGCGCGCTGCGACAAAAGTTATGGTTTGTACGTCATACCGGCCATGGGATCACCCACATAGGCCAATATACCGGTGTCCCGCTTAGCCAGACTATCCGTCATAGTCTGTTACGTACCTTACCTGATTGCCATTGGCAGCAAGATATTCTCACGGCATTGTGGCAAAAACTGGCAGTCAACTGTGCCATCAATCCGCTAACGGCACTGCACCAATGTCCAAATGGCGCCTTGGCAGCCGCAGAATTTCAACAACAAATCATTGGTATTATCAGTGAGCTGCAACAAGTTGCCGCAGCAGAGGGGCAGCATGTCAAGCAAAACGAGCTACTGGCCAGAATTAATCAAGTCATTAACCTAACGGCCAATAACCAGTCATCCATGTTGCAGGACTGCCGCCATCATCGCCAAACTGAAATCAATGCCATTAATGGCTATGTTGTTGTTCGGGCGGCCGCCCACGGCTTAACTGCGCCGCTCAATCATGACTTGGTGCAGCGTATTTTAGCCCTGAGCCCATCCTCAGAGCAGTTCCTTGGGCACTGATGAGCCCCCCGTTTCACTCCCCCAATAAAGTACTGATGAAATCAAGTGCTGGCTAACTGCGGAGCTATTTTCGCATGCACTAAAATAAAGCAATTCCGGCGTTTTACATTCTCTAACGCACCATTTTCGTGCACCCATGGCACACTTGAGCGCATAAGCGACAAGCTGATTTCCCGCATTGACCAAATAAGCCGTTATGATGCCTTAGCCGGTACTCTTGGTCTAAATAATGCATTCATCTCATCCCAGCCTCTCCAGCCTTAACCCAAGATGAAACTTATCTGCGCAATTATAAAACCATTCAAACTTGACGATGTGCGTGAAGCTCTGGCGATGCTAGATATTCAGGGGTTAACTGTCACTGAAGTCAAAGGGTTTGGACGCCAAAAAGGCCATACTGAACTCTATCGCGGGGCTGAATATGCGGTCGACTTTTTACCAAAAATCAAACTTGAGCTAATTGTAACTGCAGCGCAGGAAGAGGCAGTCATCGACAGCATCATCAAAGCCGCCAGAACAGGAAAAATTGGTGATGGCAAAATTTTTGTCACCGACCTTGGTCATGTGGTGAGAATAAGAACCGGCGAAGAGGGAGAGCATGCAGCTTAACCTCACCTAAATCACACCAAGCTGCCTATTTTTATATTAAGCCAAAAAACTCAGCCAACGCCTTATAAAATCTTCATTAATCCATTAGTTTATTATTAACTAATTCTATGATTTAAATATTTAGATGACGCTAAACAATATTGTTGTTAATTTACAATAATAGCTTTATTTTTCACCATCGATAAAAAACACCATTATTTATCCAGTTTCACCACCTAAACTAAAAAAACATTATAAATCAAAGTTATAAAAACCACTCCCACAACTATCCATCTATCGTAAATTTGATAAAAGATAGCAACTTATAATTTGATGTAATTAAAAATCGGATATTACGTCAATTTAATAATTGTTTACCTTTGTATTATTAAACCGATCCTTATCTAATTATTTGCAAGTTTATACATATGGTCACAATTTACATGGATAAACATTTTATTCATGTCCCTTGCCAGTATGATTCCCTGAAAAAATAGATGCTTTTCAGGATGAAAATGAGGCTAATAAAAATAAAACTCTCAGCGATGATGTTTATCGAGTCATTTATTCTGGGATCTTGGTTTGTACCTTTATGGCAATTTTTAAGTGCCAATAACTTTACCCCAACTGAAATTGCTTGGGCTTATTCCTGCTCAGCCATTGCGGCGATTCTGTCTCCTATTCTGGTCGGTTCATTAACCGACC
This sequence comes from Shewanella sp. NFH-SH190041, assembly GCF_024363255.1. NCBI lineage: Bacteria > Pseudomonadati > Pseudomonadota > Gammaproteobacteria > Alteromonadales > Shewanellaceae > Shewanella > Shewanella sp. NFH-SH190041. Next base: position 915,106 of record NZ_AP026070.1, on the reverse strand, counting down.
GTTTTTTTGCTGCGCAAAAGGTTTTGTCCGTGATGATGATCCTTGGGGCAGTTTTTATGTACCTCACCGCTCAGCAGACTGAATTCATGCCGTTTTTTGGCCTATTCCTGCTGTATTGCATGACCTATATGCCCACCATTGCGCTGACAAACAGCATCACCTTTGCCAATGTGGACAGTGTCGAAAAAGATTATCCCCCTATCCGGGTACTGGGCACTATCGGCTGGATTGTGTCCGGTATTGTCTGTGGCTTCTTACCCACCTGGCTCGGTTTTGCCGATATCTCAGCCACCAACCTGCCACTGGTGATCTCGGCCGCAATTTCCCTGTTATTCGGCCTGTATGCCCTGACATTGCCTAATACCCCACCCAAAAGCCATCAAGCCCTGAACCTGAAGGTGCTGCTGGGGCTGGATGCACTGGTACTGCTGCGAGACAAAAACTTCCTCGTGTTCTTTGCCTGCTGCTTTATGTTCAGTATGCCCATCGCCTTTTACTACATCTTCGCCAACGGCTACCTCACCGAAGTCGGGATGCAAAATGCCACCGGCTGGATGTCGCTAGGCCAGTTTTCTGAAATCTTCTTTATGCTCGCCCTGCCTTTGCTAATCGGCAAATTTGGTATCCGCCGAGTGCTTATCCTCGGGCTGTTTACCGCCGCCCTGCGCTATGGCTTCTTTGTCTATGGCAATACGGATACTTGGTATCTCTACTCCCTGCTATTCGCTGGCATTTTGCTGCACGGGGTGAGCTATGACCTGTTCTTCGTCACCGCCTACATCTATGTGGATAAAAAAGCGCCCAAGCAAATGCGCACGGCAGCACAAGGACTGATGATCCTCTGCTGTCAGGGGATCGGCAGTCTGTTGGGATACAGCTTGGGCGGTAATCTGATGGAGAAAATGTTCACCTATCCGGAAAAAATGGATGGTTTGAGCTTCAACTGGTCCGGTATGTGGGCGGTCGGTGCCGTCATGATTGCAATAATCTTCATGGCCTTCGTCATGCTGTTCAAAGAGCAGAATCACGAGATCCATGAGGTCAAGGTTTCTTAACAACAATAAGAATACAGAGATGAAGATAATCAGCAGTGGTTACACCAGCATAGACAGAATCATCAAGATCTCGACCGCCCCACAGGTGGGTCAGACCTCGATCATTACCAACCGGGAAAATACCCAACTGTATTTTGGGGGGTGTTCGCCGAATATCGCCTGCAATCTGGCCAAGCTGGGGCTGGATACCTATCCAATCATGCGGGTAGGGCACGATTTTGACAGCAGTGGCTACCGCCAGTACCTGACCCAAGCGAACGTGAAACTCGACTATGTCGAGCAGGTTGCTGAAGACGTCACCTCTTTCAGCCTGCTGATGGAAGATCCGCAACTGGAACACACCACGTTTTTCTATCCCGGGGCGCAGAGTGACAAGTATTTCAGTCCACCAGCAGATGCCAGTTTCCACGATGCTGCTTACGGCATTATCACCGTCGGCGATCTGCAGGATAACCGGGCATTTTTAGCCAAATGTCGCCAGCACGATATCCCGGTGGTATTTGGCATGCGCGGTGATGCTAGCGCGTTCCCGAAAGATTTTCTGCTCGAACTGCTAACCCAGTCCCGCATCATTTTTATGAATCGGCTGGAAGCTGAACATATTCGGGAATACCTGTCTTTAAGTGCCATTAGCGATCTGTTCAGCCTGGGGCAAGCCGACGTCATCGTCATTACCCTCGGGCAACAGGGCAGTCAGCACTTTACCCCAACGCTCCCCCAAGGAAGCCAGATATTCCCCGCCTGCCGTTGCAAGGTGGTGGATACCACAGGTTCAGGCGATGCCTATATCTCAGGTTTTATGTACGGCATCAGCGAGCAATACCCATTAGATGAGTGCTGCATGCTAGGCGGCACCTTGTCGGCATTTGTGATTGAAGCAATTGGCTGCACCACCAATGCCCCAAACAAACAACAGCTGGTTGAGCGGTTTAACCAGTTTAAAGCAAGCCTCCAAGGAGAATGATTTGACCACTTTGTACATGAAAGCGACCAGTCACGATATCGCCAACTATGTGGTGTTTTCCGGTGATCCCTGGCGTATTGATGTCATCAAAAAATATCTGACTGACCCCAAACATGTTGCCTTTGCCCGGGAATACAACACCTATACCGGCCTATACAAAGGGGTGCCGATTACCGTGACCTCAACCGGCATCGGCGCCCCCTCTGCCGCCATCGCCATGGAAGAAATGTACCAATGCGGCATGGAAGTCGCTGTGCGCATGGGCACGACCATGTCACTGAAAGATGAGCTACTGGGGAAATTTATTATCCCGGTGGGCGCGAAACGAGAAGAAAGCACCTCTGCCACTTACGTCCCGGTCTCCTACCCGGCTGTGGCGGATTTTGCTCTCGTCAATGCCATGAACCAGGCCGTGACCATGTTGGGCTGTGAGTACCATAACGGCATTAACTGCACCATGGATGGCTTTTACTCCCAGATGCGCCAAAGCCGCCTATCTGATGAGCGTCAAACGGATATTCAAGCCACATTTGCCCAGCTGAAAAAAGAAAATATCTGCTGTATCGATATGGAATCATCCTGCATGTTGACGCTGGGGCGACTCATGGATGTCAAAACCTGTGTCGTAACCATGGTGACGGTACTGGAAAACTTAAAGCAGGTATTGGAAGGCCAAGCGCGGATTGATGCCGAAGATTTATTGTGCCGTGTCACCCTAGAAGGGATTTACCAGTACCACATGCAGGCGGGGAAATAACATGAGCATTATCCGTAATCAGGGGCGTTTTATTCTCGGTATGGTGCACTGTCTGCCGCTACCGGGAACACCGGGGTTTGACGGCGACAGCCAGAAAATTCTTGATCAAGCCGTGCAAGATGCCATCGCACTAGAAGCCGCCGGGGTGGACGGCATCATAGTAGAAAACATGGGGGATACCCCATTTGCCGCCAAAATGGATATCGCCCAGATCACCGCCTTGTCAGCGGCGGCGGCACTGGTAAAACAAGCGGTCAAGGTACCGGTCGGGATTGATGCCGCCTTCAATGATGCCCAGACATCTCTGGCGCTGGCCAAGGCCATTGGCGCGGAATTTGTCCGCATTCCTGTCTTTGTCGATACCGTTGAGTTCTACGGTGGCATTATTCAGCCCTGTGCGCGGGAATGTATGTATTTCCGTAAAGCACTGGCAGCGGAAAATATCAAAGTCTTAGCCGATGTGCAGGTTAAGCACTCCAATATGCTGCTGCCCCATATCACCATTGAGCAGTCAGCCAAAACCGCCGCTGAGTGTGGAGCTGACGCCATTATTGTGACCGGCTCAGCCATTGGCGCCGAAACTCCACTGGAAATGATTGCCCGGGTGAAAAAAGTGGTCAATATCCCGGTGATCGCTGGCTCAGGGGTGAACGCCGACAATATTGCTGCCCAGTTGGATATCGCCGACGGTGCCATTATCGGCTCAAGTTTGAAACAAGGTGGCGTGATCACCAACCCGATCTCCTTGGAACTGACCCGCAATGTGGTCAACGCCCTGACACTCAGCAACAGATAAATACGGAAAAAAGATTATGATGCGTCCAATGAAACTGGCCGGTAGCCAGCTGTTATTCGGTCAAGGCTGTCTGGCTCATCTGGCAACGCTGCCCCATAAGCGAGCCATGATTGTCATGGGTGGCAGCAGTATGGAAAAATCCGGCATGCTGGGCAAGGTAATTGATTACTGTGAAACTGCTGGCATGGTCGTCGACACCTTTAAAGGGGTGGAACCTGATCCCTCTTTTGCGACCGTTTGGGCCGGTGCAACACAGATGAAGGCCTTTGAGCCAGATCTGATTATTGCCCTAGGTGGCGGCTCGGCAATGGACGCGGCCAAAGCCATGTGGGTGTACTACGAACATCCGCAGCTTAACTGCTTAGCCGATATTGTGGCCCCCAACCCCATTCCACCGCTGCGCGCCAAAGCTCAGCTGGCCTGTATTCCATCCACATCCGGCACCGCCAGTGAAGTATCTCGCTCAGTGGTGATCACCGATGAAAAGACCCATATCAAATACGGTATTGGTCATATGGAAATGATGCCGGATATCGCCATTTGCGATCCTGTGGTCACCCAATCAATGCCACCGCATATCACGGCAGAAACCGGTCTTGATGCCCTAACCCACGCACTGGAAGCCTTGGTATCAAACCGGGCCAATTATGTCAGTCATCTGCTGGTCAAGCAGGCTGTGCGCGATATCGTCACCTATCTGCCAAAAGCCTACCGGGAAGGTGAAAACCTCGATTACCGCGAGCAAATGCTTAATGCCTCTATGGTCGCTGGCATGGCCTTTACCAATGTGTCACTGGGCATTGTGCACTCTATGGCTCATACCCTGGGCAGTTATTTCGGCATTGCCCACGGGCTGGCCGATGCTATTTTGCTGCCTTATATCATCCGCTATAACAGTGCCAATGCTGACGCAAAGGCGCTGTATCAACAGCTGGCAACCGAGCTGGGTTATGCCGATATGACAGCGCTGGTCAGTGAATTAAATGCCAGTCTGAATATCCCGGCCACCTTGGCCAACAGCAACTGCCAAGCCCTGCAAGATGAGACTGACTTCCTGGCCAAACTCGATGACATGGCCCAGATGGCTTTGCACGATGGTTGCACCAAAACCAATCCTGTCATCCCAACGATTGACGAATTCAAGCAGCTGTTTAAAGCCGCATACTATGGTGAGAAATAATTTTATGAACTTAATTGGTTACTTATCTAATGGCTATCCAACCATCCAGGACAGCTACCAAATGGCCAAGCACTATATTGATGCCGGCTGCGACATTATTGAGATCGACTTTCCGGACACCAATCCTTATCTGGAAAACGAACTGATCCAGGGGCGAATGGCCACCGCACTAACCAACTGCAGTGACTATGACCAATATATGGCGGGTATGATCCGCATTAAAAATGACTTCCCTCAGGCTAAATTTATTCTGCTCGCCTACGAGAGCACAGTAAAAGCCATTGGTCAGGAAAAGTTTGCCCGCTTTGCCCTGGACAACGGCTTTGACGATCTGATTTTTGTGGGTCTAACCAATAACGACATCAAAGATTATCTGATGGCTCAAGGTATCAAAGTCAGCTGCTACATCCAGTATCATCTGCCGCAGGATGAAATTGATTACGCCATTCAATCTAATGGATTTGTTTACCTGCAAGCCAAACCGACCACAGGCAATATCAACCCGGCATACCCAAAGCTACAGGACTGCATCAACTATCTGCGTGGACTGGATATTACCGCCCCGATTTACTGTGGTGTCGGCGTGCACACCTTAGACGATGTTGCCATGGTGAAAGCCGCTGGCGCAGATGGCATTTTTGTTGGTAGCACGATTTTGAAACTGCACGATGATATTCCTGCGCTACAGCAGGTGATCCGTGATTTCAAAGCGGCCTGCTAATCAGCGATATCCGGGCAGCCGCTGAGTGGCGGCCCGGTTCTGGAGCATCATGTAATGAAAACAACCGCACTCATCATTGTTGATATGGTGAAAGACTTTACCAGCCCTGATGGCCTGGTATTTTATCCGCAGAACCGGGAAATTCTGCCCCGGATCAATGAACTGTTAACTGTCTGTCGGCAGCATGACTGCCTGATAGTCTTTCTGCAACACAGATATCGCCGTGGCAAGTTTGATAAAAATCTACTGAATATGCGTCCTAACTGCATTGAAGGCAGCGGCGGTGAAGATATTGATGACATCTTTACCCTGCAGGAATCTGACTATGTGATCCAAAAGCGCCGCTACAGTGGTTTTTTCGGAACAGATCTCGATGTCGTCCTGCGTGAGCACAACATCCGTAACACCATTATTGTTGGCACCAAAACCAACTGCTGTATCCGCGCTACGGTCACAGATGCCTACAATCTGGATTACAACGCCATTGTGGTACAAGAATGCGTTGCAACCAACAGTGAAGCTGTCAACCAGATGCACCTGACCGATATTGATAAATACCTAGGCAAAGTCATCAGCTTTGAACAGTGCTGCCAACAATTAGCCCAGCAGCAACTTTAATCGTTATCACGCGGCGAGTAAGTCTATTCCAGCCCGATTTGCCGCGTTGTCCTCATCCCCGCCTAATCTTAAACGCCCGAAGCACTCGGGCGTTTTGTCTTCCTACCGGTGGCAAAAAATGACTAAATTAGCCCGGGCATTTTTCCAGCAAAACCAGCACTTCGGCATGGGCTGTATGAGGGAACATATCAAACAGTTGCACCCGACTTATCCGATAACCTTGTATTTGCCGCAGATCCCGCGCCAGTGACGTTGGATTACAACTGGAATAAATCAGGGTCTGCGGCGCAAACTCGGATAGAGACTGACATAATTCAGCACCTATCCCTCGCCGTGGCGGATTAACAATAATCACATCCGGCACATCTTCGGCCTGCTGCCCTTTGGCAAAACCCGTTGAGTCCAGCGCCGCAAAATGAAATTGACTCAACCCCATGGCATCGGCCGACAGTTGCGCACAGGCAATGGCTTCAGCCTCAATTTCAATCCCCGTCACCGCCACCGAATCCGACGCGCAATGCAGGCCAAACCCACCAACACCACAAAACAGATCCCAAACACGGCGGGCACCCGTTTCAGCAACCCACTGCCGCGCAGTGGCATAGAGCTTAGAGGCGACCTCAGGGTTGGTCTGGAAAAAACTTTTTGGCCGGATAAACAAAGGCACATCATTGAATACTTCTGCCAGACGCGTCTGCTCGGTAAGAAAAATTTCTTCTTCCCCTTCCAGCCTAGCCATATGCACCGGTTGAATATTGACCGAAACCACCTCAATGGCCGGAAAGTCCGCCAACAAGGCTGGCAACTCACGCTCAATGCGAGCAATAGCTTGGTGACTGCGCAGCACAAAACGCAGTAAATATTGACCAGAATGAGCCGCCCGGGTCAGCAAAATAAATTTCAGCTCACCTTTTGCCTTATCAATGCGATAGGGTGGCAGGCCAGCTTGCTGGATAAATTTTTCTAACCGGTGCAGCAGTTGCTGCATATCGTCAGGATACAAGGGACAATCACACAAAGACACAGGTTGACCATCCGGCCCCACAATCCCCAGCACCGGCTGATGCGCCGCCCCCAAGGCCACCATTTTCGCTTTATTGCGAAACTGCTGCTGTGGGCCTGACACGGGAGGCAAATATTCTGCCACATCAATACCGGCCAATAAGGTCTGCAACTGCGCCATTTTATCCGTCAACTGCTGTGACATAGGGGTGTCCAACCGGGTGCAGGAGTGGCAAAGGCCCTGTTGATGGAAATGGCATTTCAGCATGGTGTTTTCTCGCGTCAGAACTGCGCCGGTAAGCCCGGTCATAAATGGCCGCGTATTTTAGCCGGTTTCGGCCAAAGGATCATCCTGCTGCCCTATCGGCAAACGGTCAACATCAGCAATCAGCTGTCGCGGGCCCAGCTGTTGGGTAATATGTGCTAAGGCTTGGGCGGCGGTTTCTCGAAACTCTGTCAGCTTGCCACCATAAACCGATAATAATCTTGGCTGCCCTGCAGTGGCATGCAATAAGGTTTCACGTGGGCGAGAAAACGCGGCATCACCACCGTGTGGCAATACCCGTATCCCACAAAAATGGCGCACAATACGCGATTGCAGCTCAGCTTGGCTGAATGCCGAGAAGTAATGACCGTATACCTGTAACAGATAACGCAGCTCGGTATCTGTGATGCTTGGCTGCTGAGTTAAACTTGGCAGCATCACTTCCGTTGTCCCCAGTAGCGTCTGGCCCTGCCAGGGGATGACAAAGATCACCCGATTATCCAAAGGTGATTCAAGATAGAGCACGCCATCCGGCGGTGGTATATCCAACAACAGATGACTGCCCTGCACCCAGTCAATATCAATACCGACCTGAGCAGGCGTCACTCGGGCCAGCAACTCATTGACCCAAGGGCCACAAGCATTGACCACCATCTGACTACGCACCGCCAAGGGTTCCCCCTGCGCCCCCCGACCAGTGACCTGACAACAATGGGCGCCAAGATAAATCGCATCACATTGAGTCTGCTCACACACAACTGCGCCCAGGCTGGCGGCACTGGCGGCGACAGCTCGAGTTAGCAGCTGATCATCAGTTTGAGCATCCCAATATTGAAAAACATGCTGCAGCCCGGTCTGTTTCAGCCCATTGAATCTCGGCCACTGGCCTGATGCCAGACGGCTGAAACGCCCCATGGGATCCAGCTCACTGAGTAAGGCATACAGGCCTAAGCCGGCAGTAATGGTGATCGCGCCACGGCGGCTGTCATGATAGACCGGGATATAAAACGGCACAGGTTTTACCAGTGCCGGCGCCAAGTTAAGCAATTGCCGCCGCTGCTTAAGGCAACGGCGAACCAAGGACAACTGACCCGTTTCTAAATACCTAAGTCCGCCATGGATGAGTTTACTGGAATTGGCTGATGTGGCACTACCAAGCTCAGCCTTTTCCCACAGTGCTACCCGATAGCCTGCAGCCGCAGCAAACTGAGCAATACCAACGCCGGTAATGCCGCCCCCTACCACTAAAACATCCAGTTGCTCCATTGTGCTATCCCCATCCATTGTTTTACTTGCCCTTCACTCGGCTAATCGCTCGCAAGACGGCAAAGGATTGCGACTTCCCTCTTTAAGCTATCGCTGAGTCAGTGATTGAGACGCCGACGACCTAGGGCTAATTAACCATCAAAGACACAACGCCCATATGTATCAATGGGTTACATCAAGGCGTTGGCTTTTGCAACCCGGTTAGTGATACCGTAAAGTGTGGCCAGCAACATTATCGGCAAATCACCACAGAGTACGAATTTTTATGCCTAAATATCTGCCTCTTTTGATGGCTTTGTTTGCCCCACTGGCCTCAGCAGCATCCTGCCCAGGAGGGCAACCGCTTGCCAGTATCGATTTTGACCGCAACAGCTCTTATTTCAATCAATCGGCAATGGCACACCTACAGCAACTGCAGCAACTGACAATCGGTGCGCCGGGTGATTATTTACTGCTTGAATTCAGTTTAGCCAAAAGCGCTACAGAAAAAGATCGTGAATACAACCGCTGGCTAGGCATGCGACGAATAGACAGGATCAAAGCTCATCTGGCAGCCACGGCGACCACCCCGCCACTGATCAGCCGGATAAATACCGCCGCCAATGGTAGCCGTACGGTCTATATCAGCCTATGCCCCGGCCAAATGAACGCAAACCAACCCCGTTGGGCGGAGTAACCGCCCACTTTTTGTCTGCTATGGCGGTACCATCATCCGTCATCACAGCCACAATAACCTCTAATCAGTCACGCTCAGGCCAAGTTATGCTAAGCAAGCGCCACTCAACAAAGCGTAAAACGCTTTTAGCCCAACCCTTCGGACAGAGTTTGAGGCTCCTTTCTACTGCGTTATCGGGTTATCAGGTAGCGCACTACCTATCAAAGCCTCTACCTTGTATAAATAATCCTCAAATTGCTGCAAAAACAAACTTAAAAAGTCAACAAACCCTGCTAGTTACGTTATTGTTGCCATTTGCCGAGCGGTAATTGTAACCCTGTCACGCAACCTGTTAGCTAACAGGGGTAAAATGTTGTTAATTCAATATATTACACAACTCTAATTTTACCGGGAGGCTACATGGCTCATTCCTGTAAACTGATATTCACGCTGTTGTTTATCGGTTTGTGCACCTTTATCACCCCCAGCTTTGCGGCAATGGATTCATCCCCACTGTGGCACAGTCAAAATGCCCGGGGCGAGCCTGTGGTCAAACTGTATTTTTTCTGGTCAAAAACCTGTCCCCACTGTGCTAAGGCTCACCCCTTTATTGATAAGCTGGCAGAAAAATACCCTTGGGTAGAACTGAATGCGGAAATGGTGACGGCGCCCGGGGCGCTGGCTCGCTGGCAACACATTGCTGAACAAACCGGACAACAAACCACCTCTGTGCCCTTTATCGGTATCTGTGGTCAAGCCGTTGTGGGTTATAACAGTGATGAAGTCACCGGGCAGTTTATCGAGAAGACGCTACGGAACTGCTATAGCAAACTGGGCGGCAAATTAGACCCACAACAGCCGCTGCTGGCTCCTATCACGCTGGATTCGCCACTGTTTGGCACCTGCAGTGAAAGCAGTGCACCAGGTGCCTGTGACGCCAGTGACGAAACGATCAGCATCACTAAAGTGCAACCGGTGGATCTGCCCCTTATCGGTACAGTCGCGCCAGAGCAATTATCATTGCCGCTACTGACCTTAGTGCTCGCGGGCGTAGATGCCTTTAACCCCTGTGCCTTCTTTGTACTGCTGTTTTTACTGTCGATTATGGTCAATGCCAAAAGTCGAAGCCGCATGTTGATTGTTGGTGGGATCTTTGTCTTTTTCTCCGGGCTTATTTACTTCCTGTTTATGACTGCCTGGCTGAATATGTTTGAACTGCTCGGCGCCGGAGGGGACGGTGGCACTATTATTCTGATTGCCGGATTACTGGCACTGGTCGCAGGGGGGATCAATATTAAAGAGTTTTTCTTCCATCGCGGCAAAGTCAGTCTCTCCATGTCGACACAAAATCGCTCCGGGCTGATCAAGCGCATGGGTAAGCTCTCTAGCGCCAGCTCACTGGGCGCCATGATAATCGGCTCAACCGTACTGGCCATTTTAGCCAATGCCTATGAATTGCTCTGTACTGCCGGCTTCCCGATGATTTATACCAGTGTCTTGTCCATGCACCAGTTACCCACAATGGAACGTTATGCCTACCTGGCTTTATACAATATTGTTTATGTCATCCCGTTAGCCACCATAGTCATTATCTTCAGCGCCACCTTGGGCAAGCGAAAACTGACGGAAAAAGAAGGTGAAGGACTGAAGTTAATGTCTGGTGTCATGATGACAGGTCTGGGGGCATTATTGGTAGTAGACCCCAGTTCAATGCAAAACCCAGTACTAGCTATTGGGTTGATTATTGTCGCTATTTTACTAACAACCATCATTATTGCCGCGCGCCGGGCCATGGGTAAAAAATAACCTTGAAGGCTAAACTTTTATCGCAATACGCCGATATAGCCACAGAATGGGTTCACCCGGTAAACAGTAAGGACAGCACTATGACCTCAGTAGGCAACGTCACCGACAATGCAATACTGCATATGACCAAGATGGCAGAGTTAACTAAAAATCAGCAACAAGCTGAAGGAGAGATTGCTCTGGAACTCATCCAAGCCAGTACCCCGGCACCGGCCGCACAACCGATAGGAAACTTGGGGCAAAATATCAATACCACCGCCTAATGCTAAGCTGCGGTCAAACGAAAAACACCGGCAAATGCCGGTGTTTTTTTATCCTAACGACGGAATTTTAATACTTGGGGTTGGGATGTATCCAACTTGGCCATATCATAACTGTCCAGTTGATGGTTATCGATCAGCGCCCGTAAATTATCCACATAAGCATTGCCCCGGATTGAATAGTGAGACAATGCGCCGACTAACTGAAAGCCACTCAACCCTTTTTCCTGCCGCAGCTCACGGCGTAATTTTCGCAGTTCTGCATAAGCACCACTGGTATTGAGGTTATAGATATAGGCGGCGGTACATTGATACAGCGAAGTAAATGCTGCCACCTTAACGCTGCCCCCGGGCGTCGTCAGAAAATCAGCCCCGCCGGGCGGTAAATGTTCACCATATAAAGCATTACCAGCAATCGCGAAATGGCTAGTCCCCCAACCACTCTCATCAATTCCCTGTGCCAGCACCATACCCACAGGGATAACATCTAAATGCAGTAACAGCGTCTCAATATCCAGCCCGTTAACGCCATAATCCTTTCCCAGCGCCGCTAACCAAGCTTTTTCATGCTGGCTCAAGCCCTCTCGCGGCAACGCGGCCAAACGCATGATTTCATGGCGTACCTTCATAATCTGCCGGTTTACAGCTAACACATTGGGCAACAAAATACGGATGAAATCATTGATTTTATTATCAACATTCTGCGCATCAAGATTATCAGGCAAATTGAGAGAAAATAGCCCAGCGACCGGATTTCCCGCCCGCACTGCCGGCAAATGGTAATCTGCGTTATCAAATAGCTCAGCAACCTGGCCAGCACCGGACATGGCACGCACATCAGCATCACCGAAAGGGTGGCGGATACGTTCCGGCATCATAGGTAGCACATGCACCGCATGTAGCGCTGCAGGTTCAGTCAGAATCTCCCGATCATGCTCCTTAGTAGTCACATCCATAGAAAAGAGCAATCCGGCAGTGGCAATAGCCAAAGTGCCTCCCAGCAACACGGTAATATTACGGGTCAACATGGCGCACTCCTTTGAAATTCCATAAGTAAATGCTTAAGGTTATCAAAATCAGCCGGATATCCGTCAAGACAGAGCCGTACAAATCATATCCGGAACATACCAAACTTAGCATTAAGTGCCGAATAAAAGCACCTTTACTAGGGTCAGTTGACCTTTCGTCGTTGAATTTTGTTCGAGATAAAAACGTTTTAATTGCGGCGAGGGGTTACCTCCTGACATACTCAATAAGCACGGCTCAACAAAGCAACTGAACCCTTCTGGCAGCGTTTGAGCCTCCTTTCTACTGCGTTATCGGCTTATCAGGTATCGCAACTATCAAAGCCTCTGACTTGTGTAAAGCCCCCTCAAATAGCTGCAAAAACAAACTTGAAAAGTCATCAACCCTAGAAAATTCGCAAACATTTGACGCCCCAAAACGACAGCATTACGGCATTAACTGTGTGTTTTTTTGATCTAGCCCCAATTTCATTAATTGTGCAGTGCTGCAATTTTTCTTGGGTTATCAGAGCTGTCTCATCCTTTACAAAATTAAGTAACCTAAATTATTGACATAATTATAACTAATTAAAATTACTAGATTATTTTGTATCAATAAGTATTTAGCCGTGATGAATATTAACGCATATTAAATTATTAGTAAGTGGTGAAGTAATAATTTATGTATATTAGATATATCTATAAGTCTTTGAATCTTATTTTTTATATTAAAAGTACTCATAACTCATAATTTTAAAAAAATTTTTGTTTAATTTCCCAATTTAAGTCTTCTTAAATTGATAGTTGAGTCACAAATCAATTTTTCACCATCGCTTTAGAATAGATAATCAAATTTATATACCAAGATTAATTCAACGAAAAATCTAACTTGCTTCACCTCAACAACAACTAAATAAATCCTGTCACTCAACATCAGGTTGACAAAATGAATATTACGCTTTATTTAGCTTTGGCTATTTTATTTATTACAATATATTTATTATTAAAAAAATATGAAACACGGACAGTTTTAATTGGTGCTGGTTTAGCATTAGCCATTATTGCAATGCATCCTCTAGCGGCATTAGATGCTTTTGCAACACGAATGACATCTTCTTGTCTTATTCAAGCTATTTGCGCCAGTATGGGCTTTGCATACGTGATGAAAATCACTCGTTGCAATGAACACTTAGTGTTTTTCCTTTCAAAAGTATTATCAAAATTCGGCATTTTTATTATTCCCGCAGCAGCCGCTTCAACCATGCTGATTAATACTGCAATCCCTTCTGCTGCAGGCTGTGCTGCTGCGGCTGGAGCGACATTAATCCCTTTAATGCTCAACTCAAAAGTAAAACCTGCTATGGCGGGTGCAGCGATTCTAGCTGGTACTATCGGCTCGGTTCTGAGTCCAGGTTGGGCGCATAACGCCTTTGTTGCTAATATGGCGCATATGGAAATTGTCGATCTAATTGCATTTCACACACCTTATTCTCTGACTATTATGGGCATCACTTTAGTTTTGTTGACATTGACTGCAGTCGTATTCAGAGATTATGGATTTGAAAAGCATACTAATGATGATCAAAGCACAGCATCTGCTAATAATAAAACCGGTGACAATGAAGCAACAAAAATAAAACCAAATATTATTTATTCTATTATTCCATTTGTGCCTCTTGTTATATTGCTAACTGGTAATAGTATTTTCCCCGAGATTAAAACAGGCATTGCTCAGGCAATGATCATTGGTAGTTTAGCGGCATTAATTCTTACCAGAACTAATCCTTTTAATTTAACTAAAACCTTTTTTTCCGGAATGGGCAGCGCCTATGGTGATGTGATCGGTATTATTATTGCTGCATCAGTCTTCGCTGAAGGCTTAAAAGTCTCCGGATTAGTCGACAGTTTTATCCACATCTTAGAATCCTCTAGACAAATCGCCCAATGGGGAGCATCCATCGGCCCTTCTATTATGGCGATTTTAACCGGTTCTGGTGACGCTGCAGCCTTTGCCTTCAATGAGGCTGTCACTCCCCACGCGCAACAAATGGGCTTTACCATTCCAAGCTTGGGGATGTTGGCCGCTATCGCAGGCTCTCTGGGCCGCACCATGTCCCCGGTTGCAGGGGTAACCATTGTCTGCGCCGGTATGGCGGGGGTATCACCAATGGAAATTATCAAACGCACAGCGCCTGCCATGGTCGTCGCCATTATCTTACTTGCTGTACTTCTGGGTTAACTATTATGACTACTGAATTGAATTACTTTGACTTTATGCAATCCCAGCGCCGGGCATTACACCAAAATCCGGAAATCGGCTGGACTGAATTTCAAACTACAGCTCATATTATTGAGTTTTTGAAAGAAAATAATTTTCGCGTATTAACTGGCTCCCAAGCCATCAACCCTGAGTTTGTGCGTGGCCGTGATGCGGCGCTAGCAGAACAAGCAATGACCCGTGCAGCTGCCGCTGGTGTAGCTGCTGATACCTTAGCCCAAATGGAAGGGTTAACCGGTTGTATTGGTGTTTTTGATACCCATAAGCCAGGCCCTGTGATTGCTTTAAGATTTGATATTGACTGTGTCAATGTGGCAGAAACCCAGTCCCAGTCCCACCTACCTAATCAAGCTGGATTCCGCTCCCATAATCCCGGTTTGATGCACGCCTGCGGCCATGATGGACATACGGCGGTGGGGCTGGCACTGGCTCATTGGATTAATCATCATCATGATCAACTTAGCGGTGTGATTAAACTCTGCTTCCAACCTGCTGAAGAAGGGGTGCGCGGTGCCAAGCCCATGGCTGAAAGCGGTCAGCTTAATGATGTGGATTACTTCTTAGGCATGCATTTAAGCTTCATCGCCAACAGCGGCGAAATTGTCGTCGATCCAACCCATTTCCTCTGCACCCAGAAAATTGATATCCGTTATCAAGGACGCAGTGCCCATGCTGGCGCACAACCACATCTAGGTCGAAATGCCTTAGCTGCGGCAAGTAACGCCGCAGTACAATTGTTGGGCATCTCCCGCCACGGCGATGGCATGAGCCGTATCAATATCGGTGAACTGCACGCTGGTGAAGGCCGCAATGTGATTCCTGCCCATGCTGAACTGAAACTGGAAGTTCGGGGCGAAAACTCCGCCATCAACCAATATATGGTGGATCAAGTGATGGCTATCGCGAAGGGCTGCGCCATCAGTTTCGATGTGCAATATGAAACCGAAGTGATGGGTGAAGCTGTTGATCTGAACAACAGCCCGGAATTAGTGGCGCTGTTAGCTGACGTCGCCGCCCACACCCCTGGGGTCACCCACGTGGTCGATCAACGAATCTTCGGTGGCAGTGAAGATGCCACGCTACTGGCCCAAAAAGTCATCGAAGAAGGGGGCAAAGCCCTGTTCTTTATCGTTGGCGCCGACCGTACGGCAGGTCACCATCAAACTGATTTTGATTTTGATGAGCAGCAACTGCAAACTGCCTTTGATTTATTCAGCCAGATGATTTTGCGCTTGCAATAACCATCATAACCAATAAGTAAAGGCCGCCTCATTTGAGACGGCCTTTACTATTTTAATGAAAATCTCTTGTTTAGTTAAAGTTAATGATTCGCCAGCTACCGTTGTCAAAGTAGAATGTAGGGGAGTCACCACCGACATTCAATTTTTTTCCTGAATAGTGGACAGTAAGTCGATCCCCGGTCCGCCAATAAACCCGCACAAATTCACCGTTGACTGCATTATCAGGCAGGTAAATATCATCAAGATGGTCTTCATCAAGTAAGGCAATTGAAATATTGCCATATTTATCTAATTGCTGTTTTATTTTCGCGGCAGTAGAGACATATTGACTATCCCCCTTTCGATAAAATACATAATTACTGAACATAGCCCAATCACCAAACGCATTAAAACGTATCGTGGCACCTCTACGAGGCACAACAGTTACTCCAGGGAATTTCAACTTCACGCCCCAAGATGAGTTTCGTCTTAACACAAGCATCCTTTGCTCACCGATTTCAGCAGCAGATGGCATGGTGAAACTGTCAGTCCAATTACCATCCGAAGTTGTCAATATCAAAGTGTTATATTGCTCCAGCTGTTGTTTTAATAATGCAGGATTATTGCCAAGTTTTCCCAATGTACTGTTATCACTAACGCGCCGCTCACTAACCACATACCAGAAATTCCAGTAATTTAAGAATACGGTGACACTATTTTTAGGTGGCGTAATCGTTCTTCTCTCACCTGTTCCATATTTGATAGTGACATCCTGATCAGATTTTTGTTCGAAATACACCATGGTGCCATGCAGATTAGGTGTGCCACCTAATCCATTACTTGGTAACACTATTTCTGGTTGCCACTCCTGATTCGTGGTGCGAATCGTTATGCCGCGATAACGTAACAATAATTGATTTAACGTATTCTGATCGGAAAAATCACTGCGGGAAAACACATTCTTATTTGATTCCATCAACCAGCGTTCACCATTGAACTTAAAGCTGATATCTTGATTAGTTGGAATCTCAGCATCAATACCATAGATAAATTGAATAATGCCTTTCACATAATTTACCTTCAGTTTTGTCGATGTCCGATGCTGCACAATAAACTGCCGGTCTTTAGCCACCCCCAGTGGTAAATCAACGGTTTGGGAAGGTGTATTACCATTGGAGGTTATCATGGTAATAACGGGATATTTAGCAATTAACTGCTTAAAATAATTCTCATCAGTGGCAATTCTATCCATCGTCGCCTTATCCCGGATGACAAAACTATTTTGCGGATGAGCACAGAAAAAATACCCTGCTGTCCCCGGTTTTACTGCATAGTTATAGCCAGAGCCCATAATGACGTGCTTATCGGCAATTTGTGTAATTTGCCAAGTACCAAGATTTTTTCTAAAGAAATCCATATTGGCAGCAACATCTTTACGTGGAACAGGAAATGTTGGTGCTACACAATGTCGATTGTGGGTAATTGTGTCGTATTTAACCGGTGAATTATCTCCTTCGCCATAAGCACAAAAAACACCGTAAGCACTACCTGGCTTAACTTGGTAGTTGTAGCCTCCGCCCATAATCACGTTGCCACCACCAATTCTGACAATTTGCCACTTTCCTAGGTTATTTCTGAAGAAATTCATATTGGCCGGAACATCTTTTACAGGAACAGGAAATGATCCCGCGGCACACTGGCGGGCATACTCAATCTTTTTATAAGCAACAGCCGCTGAATCAGATCGAGGAACACAGAAAATACCCGCTGCACTGCCTTTTTTCACGGCATTCCCATAACCACTGCCCATAATGACATAGCCATCGGCAATACGAGTAATTTGCCATTTACCCATATTATTTTTGAAAAAATTTAAATTATCTCTGACATCCGCCACGGGCATGGGTTGCATTGACCCAGAGCAGCTGCGGGCGTATTTAATCGTGTCATATACCACTGCGTGAGCAGAGCCAACCATAAGCATGGTAAGCAATATTAAAATCCGGTTGATCATAGCCATACATTATCCCCACCCATGCATTTTCAAGACAAATAGATTCGCCATAAAAAGTTATGATTGCTAAAACTTAACAGCAAATAACGATAAAACCGTCAACAACACCCTGTACACTGCACTGTTATATAACTGATAAACAAATGATTAATATCTGAAATGATCGACAATAGACATTACCTCAGCAGAAAATAAATTTAAAATATATATTACTACCATTGAGTTATATCAAACAGTACAAGACTAACTATTACAGCGTTAATTCCAGAGGCACGATGCTATCATGAATAGATAAAATGAAACAAAAATCTAACATACTTTTTAATTATATATAATACTGAATATATACAACATCGGTATTACCACAAGATAAATAAGAGGAATTTTTATTAAAAGCAAAACCTTAGCGATCTTGCTTCATAGAATGAAAATAAAATTCGGTACACAGGTATTGGTAACCAGACTACGTAGCAATAAAACAATATTTCATCAGCAAAAATTCAGCACAAAGACCAATTAATGGCGCTTATATTTAATCGAGATCATTATCAGACAGTATAAAATAAATAAGATGTCCGCATAGATAATAATAAATAACCACATATATCAACGTTATTGAAAGTCAAATGTGCTTTATTGAATGGAGATAATAATGTTAGAGATTAATAGTAGAGATTAATGAGAAATAAAGCCAAGCTCTAATTTGCTATCTCAGACAACCCATATAATTGGTTCAAAATATAAACTTAATAATGTAGCCATATTACAGGTATTTATTTTTGCATATTCACTAAACTGCATAGCAATAAACTCACCCGAAATCACCCCACAATATTCTTATTATTTGCTGTCCTAATAACAAAAACGCCTGCACAAGGCAGGCGATTTGTCTTCATTTAAACCTGTTGTTCAGGCAGCAACAGGTTCTGTCACATCATCATCAGTTTCACTGTGACGAATAAGGTAATCAAATGCACCTAACGAAGCAGTTGCACCACTCCCCATCGCAATAATAATCTGTTTATAAGCAGAGTTAGTCACATCACCGGCAGCAAATACCCCAGGCAGAGAAGTCTGTCCCTGACCATCAACAATAATTTCGCCACGAGGGGTTAGATCAATCGTATCTTTTAGCCACTCAGAGTTTGGCATCAAACCAATCTGAACAAAAATACCGGCCAGTTCAACATGATGATTATCACCTGTGGCTCTATCGGTATAGTTTAACCCGGTCACCTGCTGTCCGTTACCCAGAACTTCCGTGGTCATTGCTTGGGTAATAATGGTGATATTTCCCATAGAGCGTGCCTTACGTTGCAACACATCATCCGCCCGCAGTTTGGTATCAAACTCCAACACAGTGACATGCTCAACAATATTAGCCAGATCGATTGCCGCTTCAATCCCTGAGTTACCGCCACCGATAACCGCCACTTTTTTGCCTTTGAACAGTGGGCCGTCACAGTGTGGGCAATAAGCCACCCCTTTACCACGATATTCCTGCTCGCCGGGAACATTCATTTCTCGCCAACGGGCACCGGTTGCTAACAATACGGTGCGACTTCTCAATACAGCGCCATTAGCCAATTCCAGTTCAAACAGGCCATTTTTTCGCAGGGCAACAGCTTTATTATTGTCCATAACATCTACATCATATTCACGTACGTGGGCTTCCATATTGGCCACCAATTTTGGCCCCTCAGTCGCCTTCACTGAGATAAAGTTTTCAATGCCCAAGGTTTCTGTTACCTGACCACCAAAACGGTCTGCCAACACACCTGTACGCAATCCCTTACGTGCAGCATAAATTGCCGCAGAAGCTCCCGCAGGGCCACCACCAACAACAAGTACTTCAAAAGGTTCTTTTTCCGCCAAAGCTTCTGCCTGACGAGCCTGTGCACCAGTATCCAAGCGGTTAAGAATATCCGCCAGCGTAATACGTCCTTGGGAGAATAGCTCACCGTTCAGGTACACTGACGGCACCGCCATAATATTGCGCTCAGTCACTTCATCTTGGAACAGTGCACCATCAATCATCACATTACTGATATTTGGGTTTAACGCCGCCATCATATTCAGCGCCTGTACCACATCAGGGCAGTTCTGACAGCTTAAAGAAACATAAGTCTCAAAGCGGTATTCCCCCGGCAGTGCACGGATCTGTTCAATCTGTTCATTAGTCAGTTTAACCGGATGTCCGCCGGTATGTAGTAAGGCCAGAATCAGAGAGGTGAATTCATGACCCATAGGCAAACCGGCGAACGTGATAGAGGTTCCCAACTCCCCGGTGACTGTCATGGCAGGGCTGCGCTGACTATCGCGATTGCTGACCGAAACCAGCGGCGATAGTGATGCGATCTCATCTGCCAACTGAACCAACTCCAGTGCCTTGGGGCTGGTATCGGCAGCAATAATCAGCTCAACCGGCCGCTTAAGGTGCTGTAAATAAGTTTGCAGTTGATTTTTTAAGTTCGCATCCAACATGGCGACTCCCTAATTTATTCTGATGATGATAAAAATAATCTATGCGCCGAGGGCAAAAGCGACGGCCCGAGCCTTCAGGGAAAGCCCGGGCCGTCAGGAGTGATGATGAAACCGAATGGATGGAGGATATCCGGTTTCGACAGTGCTCAAGTGTCTAAATCATCGGCTCCAGGATGTCGCTGATAATTCAGCTTAAATTTTACCTACCAGGTCAAGGGAAGGTGCCAGAGTTTCTTCTCCTGGCTGCCATTTGGCAGGACACACTTCACCGTCGTGGGTAGCGACATACTGAGCAGCCTGAATTTTACGAAGCAGTTCGCTTGCGCTGCGCCCAATGCCCAGGTCATGGATTTCAGCAACTTTGATTTGACCTTCTGGGTTGATAACGAAAGTACCACGCAGCGCCAAACCTTCTTCTTCAATCATGACACCGAAGTTACGGCTGATAACGCCAGTCGGGTCACCAATCATTGGGAATTGAATTTTACGGATGGTGTCAGAAGTATCGTGCCAAGCTTTGTGAGTGAAGTGGGTATCAGTAGAAACGGAATACACTTCAACACCCATTGACTGCAGTTTTTCGTAGTGGTCAGCCATGTCACCCAGTTCAGTTGGGCAAACAAAGGTAAAGTCTGCAGGGTAGAACATTACTACTGACCACTTGCCCAGCAGATCCTGTTCAGAAACCTCGATAAACTCACCGTTGTGAAAAGCAGTTGCGTTAAAAGGCTTGATCTCAGTGTTGATAATTGACTGTGACATATCTTGAAACTCCATTAATCGTTGATTCTGTAAAGATTCTGCATTCAGGAAACCTTGTCTCCCGTCGATGTGGTAGAGAATACCCATAGCACTGAAATTTATAAAGAAGATTAAAACTATAGGTCTAATCGATTTATTGAATTAATCACAGAACTACTTAACTCACCGTTTCTGCCATCATCCGCTCTAGCGAATCTGCCACTGAGCATGCAATTTACACCTAAGATCAGCAAGTTAATTAACCTTCACTGCCGCGCCACAATTCCATAGCATGCCTTGCCGTACAAATTATCCTGAGCTCAAGCGCCAACATCAGCGTGATAGGTTAATTTTTATAAGATTATCTAGTGACAACATGGCGAGTCACCACCTATGTCGGATAACGTGAAAAGGACAACCACACTTGCCAAGACCATGCTACCTGACTAGTGCAACAGTCTGATTAGTGGTGAAAATAGTGTAAAAACAAAGACAAAAAGCTAATGTAGAAAAACTGTATGACAGGAATAAAAAAAGGCTGCCATCGCAGCCCTTCTCAGTAATCGTTTTTATCTATCGCTGGCGCTTGTTAGTTAAGCTCACCGGATCACCGCGCAGCGGTATCAGCTTGGGGGTAAGTTTGAAATTCTGTCAGCCAATGGCTGAGCAACCTCACCCCATGCCCGGTTGCCCCAATGGGGGCTAACTGATTACCGGTAGAGGTCAAGGCATTGCCGGCAATATCCAGGTGAGCCCAAGGCGTCTCTCCAACAAATGTATGCAGGAACATAGCGGCCACCGAAGCTCCGGCTGTGCGACCGGTATTTTTCATATCCGCGATATCCGATTTAAGCTCATCGGCATAAACCTTATCTAACGGTAAACGCCAGAGCTTCTCCCCCACTTCTTGACCGGAATAACTCAACTGTTCGATAAGTTGCGGGTGATCACTGAACAGGCCTGTGTATTCATAACCCAAGGCCCGCACCTTAGAGCCGGTCAGGGTTGCCACATCCACCATCATTTGTGGCTGATATATCGTCCGTGCATACCAAAGCCCATCGGCCAGAATTAACCGCCCTTCTGCATCAGTATTAGTGACTTCCACAGATTTACCTTCAGCCGTCATCACCACATCGCCAGGACGCAGTGCCCGATCTGAGACCATATTCTCCGCCAGAGGCATCACCCCAACCACATTAATTGGTGCTTGTTGCACCGCCATGGCTTTGATCGTACCCAGCACGGTTGCTGCGCCAGCCATATCCGACTTCATACGAACAATAGTCGTGCCAGTAGCTTTGATATTGTAACCACCGGAGTCAAAGGTAATCCCTTTGCCCACCAGTGCAATAGGGGCATCGTCACTGCCCTGCCACTGGGCCACCACCAGCAAAGGCTCTCGCTCACTGCCCTGACCAACCCCTAGCAAAGCGCCCATATTGAGCGCTTGCAGTTTACGCCGATCTAAGATCTCAACTTTCACTCCCAGCTTGCGCAATTTCTGCGCTTCTGTCGCAAAACTCCCCGGGTACATATCGCCAGCAGTAGCATTAGTCATATCTCGGGCAAGAAATACCCCACTTTCCACCGCCTGCAATTGGCTATGGTAACGGCTGGCAATAGCAGCATCGTCAATAGCAAAATGATAATGTTTAGGCTTAAGCTCAACGTCACGATAACGGGTAAAACGATAACTCTGTAGCTCAATACCGTGAGCGAATTGCGCTGCAAAGTGCTCCCCCTCTGGCATACTTTCAACTAATATCCCAATATCCTGACTGGGCAATTCAGCCAACCTCTGAGCCAGTGCGCCACCTAACTCATTGACTTCACCAGAAGTTAATTTTTTATCACCCAGACCAACCAAAATTATCCGATCAGCACTAATATCATTCGGCGCCAGTAGTTCTAATAATTGTCCCTGTTTACCGCGAAATTCTGCAGCATTAGCTGCTCGGGCTAATTGTGTCAATGTCTTAGCCGATAGGGTATCACTACCGTATAAGGTGCCTTGTTGATTTTGGAAGATAACAATCGTGGTAAAGGATTGTTGCAACGATGGGGTGAAATGATAACTTTCCGCCTGAGCTGGCAATGTGCTGAACCAAGCAGCTGCCAAGAAGACGGGGGCAAATAATTGACTTCTCATCTGTAGAGGACCTTTTGTTGTTATGATTTTGTCGCATCATAACAAAATACGCCACAGCAATTAACCAAAACAATCTAAATCCAACAATGACTTACATTTAGACATTATCAAATGATTCCACTGGGCAAACATCTAATCCCGATTAATGACTCGCGAATGCTTAAAACGCCCGACAAAAAACGGGCGTAGATGACGCTATGGTAGAACTCAGCTAATCCAATACCGTCTCTTCACCATAAGCGAGGCTCGGCAAGACTTCCGCTAACCTCATATCAAACAGCTGCACAACACTAGTTGCCCCATACTGCGGTTGCCAGCCCAATAAACGGCACGCAGCAGATGCATCATAGACTCTATCTAACCGGACAGGTAACGACCAACCACGCTGAGCAAACAAATGAGCAACCTCAGGAGCTGCGCGGTGGATCACTGCCGTCGCATCACAATACAGCGCCTGACACTGAGCCGGAGTAAACGGGGTCTGCCCAGAAATAATCAACCGATGAAATCCCTGTAACGGTGCTGTCAACGCAAGGGCATGTGCACTAGCGGCATCCCGCGCATCAACTCCGCGATTTAAACGGTAAACGGCCATCTGATCCACCGGCTCAGGAAAACAACGCGACATCTGCAACGCAATCACCGTCATATCACTGTTAGCAGCTAACTCAGCAAGTAACTGCTCAGCCGCGATTTTACTGCGGTGATAAATGGTTCTGGGTTGTGGCGTAACAGTTTCGTCAATCCAAGCCGCCTGCCCCGATTGGCGGGAAGCATAACCATATAGCGCTGTCGTACTGGTCAGTACAAAACGCTTGATACCTTGCTGCAGCGCCATTTGGGCCAAGGTGATGGTGGCATCAACATTGATAGACTGAAATTCACTGTCGGGTAATCGTCCCACATGGGGAGCATGCAGCGCGGCGGTGTGCACCACAGCATCCACGCCGACTAACGCTTGAGATAACAGTGCGGTATCACGAATATCGCCAACAAAATCAGCAGTGGAACAAGGGGTACGATCCACTCCCACCACCTGATGGCTGCTGCGCAGCAAATGGATATAGATTGCTCGCCCCACCCGCCCTGCACTGCCAGTGACTAAAACTTTCATTTTATCGACCTAAAAAATATTACTGCCAAACCCCAAACCGGCTCAGACTGCGACTCGCTGCATAATCTAACTTATCAGACAAAGCTTCAGCCCGGGCTTTCAAGCCCACATCAGATAAGGTGCCTGGGGTATTAGCGGCAAACACCACCCAGTTACCTCCGGCGGTTAAGCAAGCATAAACATCGGCAAAACGCGACTGCAGTCGACTCAGCAACTCACGATTAACACTGTGTTCTTTCCAACAATTCAATACCAAGATGCCATTGGCCTTCAACAAACGCTGGGCACCGGCAAAAAAGACTTCTGCCAGTTGTCGGGCATCAACCCCGTCATTGGTATAGATATCAGCAAAGATCAGATCGGTACGCTTATGCTCAGCCGATGCCAGAAAATCCACTGCATCCGCCTCAATCAACTGCAACTTTTTACCCGGTTGCAACTGAAAATAACGCTTAGCTGCCTCAATCACCATCGGCCGAAGCTCTACCGCGGTTAACTTAATGGCAGCATCATACTGTTTCAGACTATGTAACAATGCGCCGCCGCCCAACCCCAGCACAATGGCAGATTTAGGCTGGCAAAACATCAAACTGAGCAACATCGCCTGCACATAGGAGTGTTGCGGCACACCTGGGGCACTTTTCAGCTGCTTACTCTGCTCATCATTCTCCCCAAATGACAAAATGCGGTATTGCCCATCATCTAATACTCGGATCTCCCCCCATTCGTCACTGCCTTGCCACAACATCTGATAATCTGACATGCTTGCCTGCTTCTCCCCGGAAAATAAAAGCGGCGATTATACCTGATCTGCCTCACCTGACCGCGATACAAACAGCAACAGATGTCGAAGCTTGATGAATAAAAACGTACCTTTACAACCAGCCCGGCATAACTCACACAAAAACCACCAAAAACACACCAAAAACACACAAACACACCCAATAGATTAACTAAGAAGCGTGAGCGGTCACACGGTTTACATTCAAAACACAGCTAAAATCAGCCGCCACTGAATTGGTTCGGTTAGATGACTTCGGGGAAAATGAAATGAAACTGAGCAAGATCACCATCGGCGCCACCCTGCTTATCTGTACCCAGCTGTCTGGCTGTATGGGCCAGATGGGCCTGAGCAGTATGGTTACCAAAGGCAACCTGAGCGTAGTGGACAACCGCTATGGCCGCGCCGGGATTTATATGCTGCTGGCACCTGTTTATGGCGTTGCTGCTACTGCCGACCTGTTTATTTTCAATACGATTGAATTCTGGACGGGTAAAAATCCAATTACCGGAAAATCACCAGCGTTAGTTGATATGCCAGTGGAAGCAATTTTTAAAGTCAATCACAAGCTGGACCGGGATCTGACCACCGCACCGGTTAAGCTGACCCAAGCACGAGTATCAGCCCAAAGCGATGATCGTCTCGCGATGACCCTGACCTATGAAGATGGCTCTGAGCAAGTCATGAGCGGTCAGAAAACCGGTGAAATGGTAGACTTCTATCTGGATAATCAGTTTATTGCCAGTGTCAGTACCCAAGAGCTGGAATCTTACGTCGCGAGCCGTAACTGATATCACGGCTGTCACTATGGATTAAATAACAAACAGGCCGCAAAAATTGCGGCCTGTTTGTTATCCTAACCCATGGCAAATTACAACAATACCCGTTTAAAAAATGCCACCGCTTTTTGACACATCAACATCGCTTGCTCAGGATCGTACTGCTCGCCCTCATCTCGCATAAAACCATGTTCAGCATTAACTTCACTCCAACTGAAATTACAGTGCTGAGCATTAAGCTCACGGTAAATCTGCTCCCGCCCTTCCACTGGAATATAAGGATCTTGCCGACCAAAGACCAATTGCACCTCCCCCTGAATATCCCCGCAACGCATCAGAGTTTGATTACCACTCTCACAAGTTAGCTTATCCGTATGTAAATCGGTGGGATATAAACAAAATGCCCCTCGCACATCAGGATTTAACGTGGCCCGAAATGCCAAATGACCACCGATACAAACGCCCAGCGCCCCAATCTGACTGGAACTAAACGGCTGAGCCCGAGCAAAATCCACTAAAGCTTCCGTGTCTTTATCATGGCTCTCCAGTGGCTTACTCAACTTATCCTGATGACCTTTCGCCCGCCCTACATCATCATAACCAAGTACTGTTCCCGCGGGGTTTAGCTGATGAAATATTTCCGGCACTAACACCACAAAACCATGCCCAGCAAATACGCTGGCAAGACGGGAAATGGGGCCTGTGTGCTGAAAAATCTCAGAATAAAAAATTAAACTGGGGAAAATACCCTCCCGGACGGGACGGTACAAATAAGTACGCATACTGCCTGTTGCCACCGCGATATCATGAATTTCGCGAATCACCTTCATGGTTCGATTCCTGCTTTCGATTCCTGCTTAAGAGAAACAATGACCTCATGTCATCTGGCATCGACAGTGCAAAGATGCCGGATAGCCCTCCGGCTAACTGCACAGCAAACAAAAGCCGCGCAGTATTTAACCGGACTGCCAGTCAATCTAGCAGTCCACGCTGAAAAAGTCAGCAGTTACGGCTAGAACAATTCATTACCACAGCGCTGGCCAGCCAATACTGTTTCAGCATTATTAAGCGTAGTGCGGGCAATGGCATCCAATGCTTCTTCGGTCAAAAAGGCTTGGTGACCAGTAAAAATCACATTGTGACAAGCTGACAGACGACGAAATACATCGTCTTTGATCACTTCATTGGATTTATCTTCGAAAAACAGATCTTTTTCATTTTCATACACATCTAATGCCAATGAACCAATTTGCTGCTGCTTCAATGCTTCCATCGCATCTTGCGCATTAAGCAGGCCACCCCGGCTGGTGTTTATCACCATCACCCCGGGTTTCATCTTGGCAAAGCTCTCCTCACACAATAAGTGGTGGTTCTGCTCAGTCAGCGGGCAATGCAGACTGATTATGTCACATTGGGGAAACATCTCATCTAAAGACACATAAGACACCCCAAGTGCTAATACCGCAGGATTTGGATAAGGATCATAAGCCAGTACCCGGCATCCAAACCCCAACAAAATACGAATAGTGGCAACGCCAATTTTACCAGTCCCAATCACCCCGACTGTTTTGCCATGCATATTAAAGCCCACCAAGCCACTGAGGGAGAAGTTAGCATCTCGGGTGCGCTGATACGCTTTATGGATTTTACGGTTTAAGGTTAACATCAGGGCTATGGTATGTTCAGCTACTGACTCGGGAGAATAAGCTGGGACGTTAACCACTTGCAATCCCAAACGCTTAGCGGCAGCCAAATCCACATTATTGAAACCGGCGCAGCGCATGGCAATTATCCGGGTGCCGTGCTCCGCCAATTCGGCCAATACATCAGCATTCAATTCATCATTAACAAAGGCACAGATCACCTCAAAGCCATGGGCCAGCATGGCGGTTTTGGCGCACAGACGCAGCTCGAAATAATCAATCTCGGCGCCAAACTCATCCTTCAATTGGTTAAAATGCTCAATGTCATAGTGTTTGGCACTGAAAAAACCTATTTTCATATATCCCCCTTAATAACGGGCCTGATAAAGGTCCGGCAAATACAACAATGAAACAAGCACTCCGACTGCATGGTACGCCTGCCCTACAAACAGACAAAGCCCATTTAGCCGGCAATGACGAATAAAAAAAGCGGGCGCCTGACCGCCCGCTTTGGAGAGGGTCTGACAAGCAGACCCGGTTCGGAGTAACAAATAACGACTTACTTGGATTCTTTTTCTGCAAATACAGCAGCATCGGTACCGGCGATACGGCCGAAGGTCACGATGTCAGAAATCGCATTACCACCCAGACGGTTAGCACCATGTACCCCACCAGTCACTTCACCAGCGGCATACAGACCTTTGATGATGTTACCCTTGGTGTCTTTTACTTCACCCTTGGTATCAATCACAACACCACCCATGGTGTGGTGAACCGCAGGCTTAACTTCAATTGCATAGTAGGGGCCATGGTTCAGTTCGCGAGGCATATCTGGACGACCATATTGATCATCCTTACCTGATTTCACAAACTTATTGTAAGAGGCAACAGAAGCTTCCAAGTTCTTAGCTGGAACACCCATTTCTTTCGCCAGATCGGCCAAAGTTGCACCCTGCTCAACAATGTGCAGGTGGATGTAGTTTTCAATCTTGCTCAGAGACTTACGTACTGAGTTATCGAATACCAGATAAGCACTAGCGCCTTTTTGTGCCAAAATAGCGGCAGAAGCTTTATCACGGGTGGTGATTTCGTTAACGAAACGCTTACCGTCACGGTTAATCAGAATCGCACCATTACCACGAACGGCTTCAGTTACCATCACACCACCAACAGGAGAATAAGTTGGGTGCGCTTGAATATACTGCAGATCACGGGTAGCAGCGCCAGCTTGAGTTGCCACATCCAGACCATCACCGGTTGCCCCTGGATGGTTAGTCGCAGCAAAACCTTTCAGTTTAGGGTCAAACTTAGCGACGCGTTCGTTGTTCTTAGCAAAACCACCAGTTGCCAGCACAACTGCATCCGTTTTAATCACGTAGTAACCAGTACGGGCACCCTGTACCAGCACGCCAGTGACCTTACCACCAGCTTCTAAAATACGCACAACACGGCTGTTAAAGCGGATATCAGTACCACGCTGCACAGCTGCATCCCACAGTATCTGAGTCACTTCAGCACCCACACCGGCACCACCGGTTGGACGGTGAGCACGGTTAACACTAGCGCCACCCATACGGCCGACGTCATTCATATCAGCGCCCATGCTCATCAGCCAGTCAATGGAATCTGAAGAGTTATTCGCCAGCACTTTAACCAGTTGTGAGTCATTCTTCTCATGGCCACCTTTCATGGTGTCGGCGATCATGATCTCTTTCTTATCTTTAATACCCAGCTTAGCCTGAACTTTGGTTTCTGCCGCGTTCATACCACCGGCAGCCAACTTACTGTTACCACCTGGGATAGGTTCTTTTTCCAGCAAAATCACAGAAGCATGATGGTTCCGAGCTGCCACAGCTGCAGCCAGACCAGCACCACCAGAACCAATGACCACAACATCAGTAGACTCGGTTGGGCCGGCTGCGATAGCAGCATCTTGTGCTTGTTTATCCGCATTCACGGGAACAAAAGTCCGCTTCCACTTGCCTTGGAATGGCATGTCATAACCGAAGCTATGGCAAGCATCACAATAAGCAACTGACTTCTCATGGCCTTTATGGCAAGCAGTACAAGCAATATCACCAATCAGGTGGGATGCATGGGGAGACACTATGTCTTTAGGATCATTAGCGGCCACTTCTTTCAAATCACCGTGACAGCTAACACACTGAGTATTTTCATACTTCAGGTTGTCATCGGTTGGGCCTTTTTCTGAAGCGTGGCAGTTTTCACAACCGCCCATTTCAGTGTGGAAATCAGCCAGATAATCTGCCTGCGCATAAGCAGTTCCGGCCATACAGGCGGAAACGAGCGCCGCCAGTACAGTTTTGCGTAACATAGATGTCTTCATCATTTGCTCCCATCTTATAGAATCTTTTTAGATTTTTATCAGCACCCCTTTTCCCATCATCCCGACAGTGGAAAACTGGTTGACGTGCTGTTATGGGCGCAGAAAATAGCACTATCTAAATGCATATTTTTGTATCAAGCTCACAAATCTATGTGGTTGATAGAACAGGAATTAAAAACTGTAACCTAGGGTGTAACAAGTGAAAATCTGTGACATATGTAGAATAAAAAAACATCAGCAATGGCTGAATATCTCAATCTCAAAAAATTAATTAAGCGTTAACTGAATATGAGATCCAGTTAACTTTTTTTATACCGCTAATTCCTGCTAAGCTATTTTTTTTGACCACGCGCAACTGTCATGACAAAACACTCTATCTCTGAGCGCCGCTACTGGGCTCAGCGCCTGGGCAAAACTGCACTTCGTGCTATCCATATCCTCGGTATCGCTGGCAGCGGCGGCGGTATCTTGCTGCATGTGCCTTTTCCCCAATGGCAAAGTTACTGGGTCATGGCAATGTGCACTGGCACCATCATGATGCTGTGGGAAATAGTGAAGGACTGGCGTTGGCTTATCCAACTCAAGGGGGTGTTAACACTGGTAAAACTGCTCCTGCTTGTATTATTTATTCCTCTGCCGGATTACCAGCCGGAACTCTTTGTCATTATTCTGCTGTTATCAGTACTGGTTACCCATGGACCTTCTGGGCTACGACATTATTCTGTGGTACACCGCCGCCGGTTAGGTGGCAAAAAAGAGGTCAAAGGATGACAGCACTACTCAGCCATTTTCCATGGCCCGCATCAGAACAATTCCATATTTTGGATCTGGCCTGTGGCACAGGGCATCGCGGATTGACTGCACTGACTCGCGGTCACCAAGTAAGCTTTATCGATAAGGATTTAAGTCGGTTATTGCCTGAAATAACTGACCACCCCAATGCCCGATGCCAATGCATAGACCTTGAGGATGGGCAAAGCCATTTAGCAAAAAATCAGTTTGATGCCGTGTGGGTATTTAACTATCTGCACCGCCCCCTGTACGAGCAGATTGCAAAGGCGATTAAACCAGGTGGCATACTGGTTTATGAAACCTTTACTTGGCAACAGGCACAAATTGGCAGACCACGTAATCCAGATTTTTTACTGCAACCAAATGAATTACCAAGGCAATTTTATCAGTGGGAAATTCTGTTTGAAAAGGAAGGATTAATCACATCACCTTGTCTGGCAGCAACACTCACAGTGCCAACTGCGGGAATATCGCAATATAAAGCTCAATTTATTGCTCGAAAGCCGATTAAACCATAATGCCTAAGCCACAATAAGTCCTGTGTTATACGGAGATACACTATCAATAAGAAGATAAGCATAATTTACTCAGCTTATTGACTCCGCTTGAGCGGGGATACCACCAGACAAACAGCCATAAATAAGGAAGATTATGCTGTTTCCATATCCGGAAAGTTACAAACTGGCACTGCCACCACTGACCACAACACTGATGGTAATTGCCACGCTAATCACTGTGCCGTTCAATGTTGGAGAAATCATTTACTATCCAATCATTGCACTCTTTGCTTTGGTGGTATTAGAGCATCTCTATCTGATCTGGGATAATGGCGGGATCAGCCGCTTAGAACAGGTGTTTTACGCCCTGATCCATTGCCCTCTCGCATTTGTTATCTGGACCTTCTGTCTGATGCACATTAACGGTGATATGTTTACCCCACCAGCTGCGGGGTGATTAATCTACTGCGGTGTAACCTTAGGTTTAACTACTTTATGCACTCACAATGCACATGCAGCTCGCCACCTTTGACGCAACATGAGCGAATCCCAACCTTAAAACCCGTGCCGCAATGGGGTTAACAACGATTACCGGACTTGCAGTACACCAATAGCGCAGGTATCTTTGCCGCGGCCTTTTTTCTATCAATCGAGTAATTTAACCGCCATGCCTGATTTTGTGTATCAACCACCCACCAGCCCCTGGCTGGATATTCTCTACGAAGACAAAGATATTATGGTGGTGAACAAACCATCTGGGCTACTGTCGGTACCCGGTCGGGATCCAGCCCATCGAGACAGTATTTATAGCCGGATACTGGATATTCACCCCAATGCTCAAATCGTACACAGATTGGATATGGCCACCTCAGGTGTTATTGTGGTGGCGCTGCGCCGCAGTGCCGAGCGGGAATTAAAACGACAATTTCGTGACCGGGAAACCCATAAAATTTATTACGCCCGAGTCGCTGGCTATATCAAAGAGCAGCAAGGCAGTGTTGATTTACCACTGATCTGTGACTGGCCAAACCGTCCAAGACAAAAAGTGGATCATGATATAGGTAAGCCCTCACTGACCCATTATGACGTTGAAAGTTATGGTCATCGTTCCACTTTAGTCAAGTTGACTCCGATTACTGGGCGCTCCCACCAATTACGAGTACATATGATGGCATTGGGACATCCTATTCTAGGTGATGGCTTTTATGCTGATCCTTTGGCTAAGCGACTCGCGCCGAGATTACTGCTCCATGCAGCACAATTGTCAATTACTCACCCATACAGTGGCGAGCCAATGACCTTCAATGCACCCGTCCCCTTTACTGAGCCGACTGGTGAGCAATAAAAAGGCTTTGAAATAATAATCTGCCACCTAAAGCACATATGGGTGGCAGTAAATTCCATCTTGCTCACATTCCTGGCCGACAAACTGGCTTTTATTAACAAAACCCCGTAAATTTCCTGATAAATTAACAATAAAAATGGCTATTTATCATGGAAACCTCATACCAGCGTGACAAACTCGACAACCAGATATTGGAAGCGCTGATGAAAGATGCCCGCACCCCTTTTGCCGAACTGGCAAAACGTTTTGGTGTCAGTGCCGGAACCATTCATGTCCGAGTGGAAAAAATGAAGCAGGCCGGCATTATTACCGGCGCCCAAATTACCGTAAATCCCAAAGCACTAGGCTACGATGTTTGTTGTTTTATTGGCATTAACCTGAAAAGCGCCGGAGATTACCCCGCAGCTATCGCCAAACTCAACGCCTTGGAAGAAGTCGTCGAAGCCTATTACACCACCGGCAACTACAGTGTTTTTGTCAAAGTCATGTGCCAATCTATTGATGGCTTACAGCATGTATTGATAAACCGTATTCAATCTATCGATGAAATCCAGTCCACTGAAACCCTGATCAGTCTGCAAAATCCTATTATCAGAGGCGTTAAGCCATAATTCGCCATAGCAGAAATACCCAAGTATTTCTGCATTCTCCCTCGCCATATTTACATCTTGCCCCTCGATAAGTGTCCAAACATTTTTACGTTTATGACCAAAACCTTTGTCTCACTTGTTAACTATTTGTTGGAATTGTGATACTTAATAACCAGCTCGAATATAGCGGCTCCTCAAAAGCCGTTTTGACGGGCGAGTCAGTATTTCAATAATAAAGTCAGCATTGACAAGGATGGAACAAAGTGAAGACACCTCTCGCTATCGCCATATCATCGGCGTTATTGTCGGGTGCCGTACAAGCCGGCAACTTGACGATCAAAGGGCATTCACCGGAAATCTTGGCGGTGGAGCAGTATCACTCGGAAAAGAATCAGGTTCACAACCTGTATCAAGACAGCATTATCATTGAATTGGAAACCCCTTCTATCGCGAAGGCGTTCGGTAGCTCAGGCGAACGCCTTGGTAACCAGCTACAGCAAATCCGTCAACATACGCAATTTAACAGCCATGTGGCGAAAATCGCTGCCGAGCAAAATAGAGTTATCAGCCAACTGCGTAAAGCGGTCCCCGGCCTTAAAGTACAAAAGCAGTTTGATACTGTTTTTAATGGTATGAGTATTAGCAGCGCCAATCTGGATATTGAAACGCTAAAACAAATCCCGGGCATTAAAGCCATTTATCCCGATACAATGCATCATATTCAGATGGATGCGTCCTTATCTGTCATCAATACTGATGCCATTTGGCAGGCCGTCAATGGCATGGAAAATGCCGGCAAAGGTATGCGAGTAGCGATTATTGATGGTGGTATTCGTCCAGAGAACCCCATGTTCTCTGGCGATGGCTTTACCGCTCCCGCAAACCTGCCAGACAATGATTACTGTGCAACCACAGATTCCAGCTTTTGTAACGACAAACTCATCGTTGCCCGCTGGTCAGCGCCGAATTTTGCTGTTTGTGCTGATGAATATATGAGCCCATTGGGCTACGGTGGCCATGGAACCCATGTTGCCGGTACTGCTGTCGGCAATCAGGTCACCACGGAATATGAAGGCATCGAAGTCACCTTATCCGGAGTGGCACCAGCAGCTTATCTGATGTCCTATAAAGCACTCTACAGCCGCTCTGACTGTTCCGGTGGCAGCGGCACAGACACCATGCTGATGGAAGCACTGGAATATGCCGTAGAAGATGGCGCTGATGTCATTAATAATTCTTGGGGCGGCAGCACAGGGGCAAACCCGGCTGGTAGTCCATATAAAGCCATTTTTGAAGCAGCAGAAGCTGCAGGTATCGTCGTGGTTTCTGCGGCGGGCAATAGCGGTAATGGCGCTAAAACCATAGGTTGTCCCGCCTGTATTGAATCCGGTATTGCAGTAGCCAACAGCACTGCAGGGCGTTTCTTTGCCAACAACTTCAATTTTGATGGCAAAGATATGCTGGCGGTAAACTCTAACAGTTCAGCCGTATTTGCTGCCGATATCACGGCACCTGTGATTACCGCTATGGGTATCAATGCTGATAATGTTGAAGGTTGTGATCCCTTCGCAGCCGACAGCTTTACTGATGGCATCGCGCTGATTTCCCGTGGTAGCTGTAACTTCAGTACCAAAGCAGATAACGCGGCGAATGCCGGTGCCAAGGCCATTGTGGTTTACAACAATAATGATGGCGCCCCCATTTCTATGTATATGCCTGATACCAGTATTCCCGGGTTAATGATCTCCAACAAAGACGGTAAAGCCGTAGAAATGGATGCCGGTAACAATGCCCAAGGCACTCTCGGTGTGGCTGTCAAGCGGGTTGTGGATAGCAACTTTGCCGATATGATCAGTGCTAGCAGCTCCCGAGGCCCCAACGGTGATGAAAACATCTTTAAGCCTGATATTGCGGCGCCGGGTAGCAGCATTCTGTCTGCCGCCTCACCAGATACCGATGGCGGTGATTTC
The DNA here is from genome assembly GCF_024363255.1 of Shewanella sp. NFH-SH190041. Lineage (NCBI taxonomy): Bacteria > Pseudomonadati > Pseudomonadota > Gammaproteobacteria > Alteromonadales > Shewanellaceae > Shewanella > Shewanella sp. NFH-SH190041. The sequence continues at coordinate 880,010 of NZ_AP026070.1, read as the reverse complement.
GGTTTCAAGAGCGGTACCAGTATGGCTAGCCCCCATGTCGCCGGAGCAGCAGCTATCCTCAAGCAAATGCGCCCAAGCTGGTCTGCTGTCGATATCAAAACGGCGCTGATGTCCACAGCAGCAACCGATGACATTCGTGACGATGATAATAAAACCCCAGCAACGCCTTTTGATATGGGCGCGGGGCGGATGGATCTGGCGGCAGCAGCCAATGCAGTACTGACCTTTGATAAAGCATCAATTACCACTGACTCTTGTGTCACTGAGTGTACTTTTAAGCGCACAGTACACAACAAGTCTGATGCAGCAACCTCCTGGACACTTACTGCCGATGTGAAAGATGCCGATGTCGAAATGATGCCTGCAACCCTCGAACTGGCAGCAGGTGAGTCAGCCGAGATTACAGTTAAATTCAATACCAGCATGTCCACCAGTGGTGAGTGGGTATTCGGGAAATTGAACTTTACCGGTGCAGCGCAAGATGCCCATCTTCCTGTCGCTGTGCTCGCCAAAGACAGCAGCAACAGTAACCTGATTTCCACCACTGAAGTGGGAACTGACCTCAATGCAGCAGATCCATTTGAGATCAAAGCAACGCTCAGCAATGTCGAGTTTACTGATGATGAACTGATTACCATGCAGGTAAAAATCCCGGCTGAAACCAAAATGACAGCCGCGAATGATGTTTCCATTATGCTCACCAATGCCACGCAAACCGGCAGCGAAGTCAATGTTGACCAAGGCCGTGTCACTTGGGTGGGAACATTAGCTGAACCATCCATGTCGGCTCAGAGCGTTGACAGTGGTGTAGGGACCTTCAGTCTGGTTGAAGATATGAGTACGCCGATACGTAGCTGTAACGGTGGTTGTGATGAAATTTCTGTCACTTACACGCTGCCAGCCTTTATGTATAACGGGGAAAGCTATAATAAAATCACCGTCAGTGACAACGGTATGATTATTGTTGGTGGGGGGAACACCTCTGGTACTTGGCGCAATCGAGCCTTGCCTGATGCCACAGAGCCAAATAACATACTGGCCCCATTTTGGAGTGATTTCGATTTAGCCGGTACAGCGACAAATGATACTGGTGGCGGCGGTATCGCGGCAGCAGTATTGACACGGAATGGCAATGATTATGTTGTTATCGAGTGGAACCGAGCTCAACTCTGGGGTGATACATCAGGTAACACTTACACCTTCCTCGCATGGATCCGCCTAGGTACAGAAGAAGATATTTTCTTCACCTATCCTCGTTTAGCTAATATGCCATCAAGTGTTTCTGTCGGTGCAGAAAACATTTCTGGTACAGTGGGCGCCAATTACCACTATAACGGTGACGGAGCTACAATTAATAACGGCAATAGTGTAGCCATTAATTCAAGCGTTGGTGGCAAGGTTGAAATCACTTATAAAGTGCAGGCTACAGCCAATACCCCAGCCAGTGATGATATGGTCACACTGGATGAAGACAGCAATGCTGAATTCAATGTACTGACTAATGATGGTACTGACTTCAAACTGTCAACCACTAGCGTAACAAACGGTAAAATTACCGCAAAAGCACAACGTCTGATCCCTGTTAATGCCGCAGGTGATATGACCGCGGCATTAGTCGACCAACCAATGCATGGAAAAGTCACCTTAGCTGCAGATGGTAGCGCAGTTTACACCCCGACTGCGGACTTCTTCGGTACAGACAGCTTCACTTATCGGGTTGATGATGCAACTGATCTAGTCGCAGAAAAAACCACTGTGATGCTCAAAGTTGAAAACATCAATGATGCACCGGTATTAGCAGCTGCCACCGTCACCGCCGAAGAAGGTAACAATGTCACCGTTGCCGTTAAAGCTACTGACGTAGATGGTGATGCACTGAGCTACACGTGGTCGCAAACATCTGGTACCAGTGTTGATTTCACCCAGTCAGGTGATGCCATTAGCTTTACAGCGCCCGCACCGGGCGAGTTGGTATTTAGTGTGACGGCATCAGATGGTACTGTTGCTTCTGAGCCGGTCAATGTAACCGTCACAGTTAATGCTAAACCAGTTGTCGATGATGATGGTGGTGCATTAGGCTGGATTGCAACATTACTGCTGCCTTTGGCCTTTATCCGTCGTAAACGCGCGGCATAATGTCATAACAAAAAAGGAGCCCTGAGGGCTCCTTTTTCATTTCAGCATCACTGATGCTGTAAACTTCTCACCAACTACATCAGTCAGCATTGACACATTACAATACCCAATTAATCCACATCAGATTCAAATAGATCGGTATGCAAAGCACTGACAACGGCTGCTGCATCAGCTTGAGCAACCAAGATGCAGAGATTATGGGCACTCGCCCCTTGGCAAATCATACGGACATTAAAAGGCTCCAGCACAGAAAATACCCGGCGACACAACCCAGAGGTAGTCGCAATGCGATTACCTATGATTGCCACTAATGCCAGATTATCTTCCACACTGACACGGCAATGCTCAGATAACTCCTGTAATAACGGTGCATTAATTAATCCGCTACCACTACTGTCTGAGCCGGTTTTATCTAATGTTAACGCCACATTCACTTCGGATGTGGTAATTAAATCCACACTTATCTTGTGTTTTGCCAAGGTTGCAAAGATATGAGCCAAGAACCCCTGAGCATGAAGCATCTTTAAACTGTGTAAATTAAGCAACGTCTGATCTTTACGCACAGCCACAGCACGAAAAACGGGGGCATCGGTAACTTGGTGTCGAATCCAGGTTCCACCTTGCTCTGGCGCTACACTTGAGCCAACAAACACCTGAATCTGCCGCCGCACCGCAGGTAAAATCGTAGCGGGATGCAATACCTTGGCGCCAAATGTCGCCATCTCAGCGGCTTCATTAAAACTGATCTCCTTTAATGCCTTAGCGCCAGGTGCGAGGCGAGGATCAGTTGAAAAGATCCCGGCAACATCGGTCCAGATCTCTACTGCTTCAGCGGCCAATGCTTCGGCAAGTAATGCCGCAGAATAATCACTGCCCCCGCGCCCCAATGTTGTCGTCTTGCCATGGCAATCCGCCCCGATAAAGCCCTGGGTTACCATCACAGTATCATCCAATAATGGCGCAAGATGTTCATTCGCCAATACTGCAATCTCATCAATCAAAGGTTCTGCGCGCCCAAAATGGCTATCGGTACGCATCACCCTACGAATATCAAATACTTCGGCTCGTCCACCTAACTGGCGTAGTACCGCAGCAAATAACAAAGATGAGCACTGTTCCCCCAATGACAACAACTCATCCATCAAGGACTTACTGCGATCCAACACTAACGCCTCGCTAAGTTGCCAAATACGAGACAGTAACACCTCAAGTGCTTGGCTGATCACCTCACGTTGTGTGATGTGTTGAAGGATGTTTTGCTGGATCAAAGCGATATCATTGAGCAGCGCCACACGCTGCGCATCAGTAATATTGGCTTGAGTGAGTGCAACCAGTAAGTTCGTTACCCCACTGGATGCACTGACCACCACTACACGCGTTTGCGGCCGATTAAGTACAATTTCAGCACAGCGTGACATGGCCGCAAAATCTGCTACTGATGTCCCACCGAATTTAGCAATTACCGTCATCTTTGCCTCCGTTACTTATTTGCCCGGAAAGCTGAACGATGAACATACCTTTTAATAATGACATTACATTCTCCGAACTATCCTCGTCCGGAGAGTCTGGTGCACCCTGCACCCCTTGGCGGGAACATGAAACCGTCACCAGAAGCTCTCCACCAATAACAGGTGACAGTCGATGGGATTCAGCCCATCCAACCGGCGCTACAGTTCACAACGTCCCGCAGCCCCTCGGCGTTAATCCCCTGACCCGGATCGCCGGGTGTTGTGTCCCTCAGCCCGGGCTACCTGGTTAACGCGCCTCTTCTGTTGTCACCGTAAATGCCGGTGAGAACCAAAAATTAACAATTGATGTTAATACAAGTCAATCCGTGAAACAGCAAAGATAAGAAAATTTGAACAATGCGCAATATTTCATAAATTAAAATTCAACTTATTGGCAGGAGAAAATCAGAAACCAGTGTTACTCGGCTAGAAAAACCACCCAATTCAATAGCTTCCTTTTGTAAATGACATGGTAACAAAATTAACTGATCTTCATTTACATAATAAATCGCTAATTGTTGAAATTGTTGCCCCAGTGCCACGCCTTGCGCCTTAGAAAGGGCGACCGCCCAGCTCATTTCCATATGAGAATAGTCATCACAGGTACCGATAAGTTGCCGATAAACGACCTTTTTTTGATTAATTCATTTTGCAATTGTCTGTCGAGTAAAGCATTTTGACCATTAGATAAATTTTCGCCTAATGGATTCCACGCGGTAATAATCGCAAACGATAACAAAGGTGATAATTTCTGCGTCATCAAAAATTTTGTACTTTGATAACACTGCCAAAGTTCATTAAATGACTGATTCATATTTAAAACTTATTGATAATCACTACAAATAATATCGCTTTCAGCACGGTTCAAGGTAATAGTTTGTGATCGCCATCACGCGATGATTAAAAATAAAATCCTTATAAATCAATAAATAAAAAACTTTTGATGACATAGATCACATACTGAAAACTATTTTTTTAACATTTGATTTGTTAACAAATCCCCAAAACGAGTACAATACCCAAGTTCGCTACCTAACCTTCTGAAGCAAATTGAACTAGCTTTCGTTACATATGCCTCAGAGCGTTACGTAGCCTGACACAGTGTTGTACTAATTGTAATCTCCGGACTGATTCACTTCTTTATTTCACATAGTGACAACGATTGTGGAACTATCCCCGGTTAGTATGAATCGAAATCAGTACAACCAAGGCAAAGACCAGAATCCCGCTGGCCGATTGCGTATTGAACTAATCATGAAGTGCGTTGTGGTTCAAACCCTTCTTTGAAAAACATTCGCGAGAATTCAATACCTTACCCGCTTGTGTTTGGAGGCTCTCCTCCCGAGCAGCCTATTCATGATTGGCACAGAATTGATTTTTTTAATTAGGTACATAGCATGCAAAACCCGCACATTCTGATCGTTGAAGATGAAGCCGTTACCCGTAATACGCTGAGAAGTATTTTTGAAGCAGAAGGATATGTGGTAACCGAAGCCAATGATGGCGCAGAAATGCATAAAGCCTTGCAGGAAAACAAAGTAAATTTGGTTGTCATGGACATCAACCTGCCTGGAAAAAATGGTTTGCTGTTAGCACGTGAACTGCGTGAAATCAACAATATCGGTCTGATCTTCCTGACCGGTCGTGACAACGAAGTTGATAAAATCCTGGGGCTGGAAATTGGCGCTGATGATTATATTACCAAGCCATTCAATCCACGTGAGCTGACTATCCGTGCCCGTAACCTGCTGACACGTGTAAACAGTGCCGGTGCCGAAGTTGAAGAAAAGAGTTCTGTGGAATTCTATCGTTTCAATGGCTGGACGCTGGAAATCAACAGCCGCTCTCTGATTAGCCCTCAGGGTGAATCTTACAAGCTGCCACGCAGTGAGTTCCGCGCTATGCTGCATTTTGTTGAAAACCCAGGCAAGATCCTGAGCCGTGCTGATCTGCTGATGAAAATGACTGGCCGTGAGCTGAAGCCTCATGACCGTACCGTTGACGTCACTATTCGCCGCATCCGTAAGCACTTCGAAAGCCAGCCAGATACGCCAGAAATCATCGCCACTATTCATGGCGAAGGTTACCGTTTCTGCGGTCACTTGGAAGATTAATCTTCCGTGACATTATAAAGTCGGTATAAGCCTGCTTTGCTACCCAAGCCCGCCTATTGCGGGCTTTTGTTTATCCAGTGCCCCATAATTTCCCCTCTGCTTGTCGATGCAAGCTATCTGACAAATCTGTGCGCCAAGCGCTGCTATTTTCACCCGGCTGCGGTATGATTCTACAGTAGCAAAAACAGCAACATACCCCAGAGGATCGAGCATGCAAACCCTGACGCAGCATCTGCAACAACAAGGTATTTCTGAGCCATTATGTCAGCTTATTCTGACATTGGCTGAAACATCCAAATCCATCAGCCGGGCTGTTCGCCAAGGAGCATTAGCCGGGGTATTGGGTGCCACTGATCATCAAAATGTACAGGGTGAAACCCAGAAAAAGCTAGATGTGATCACCAATGACATGCTCAAAGAAGCGCTCAAAGCCAGTGGCCATGTCAAAGGGTTAGCATCAGAAGAAGAAGATGAGGTATTGCCGGTCAGTGAACAAGGGGAATACTTGGTCTGTTTTGATCCTCTGGATGGCTCATCCAATATTGATATTAATTCACTGGTAGGCACTATTTTTTCAATCTTACCAGCGCCAGCCGGTGCACTGAATGAACAGAGTTTCCTGCAGTCAGGTCGCCAGCAGGTTGCGGCAGGTTATGTACTATATGGTCCATCCACTATGCTGGCATTAACCACAGGGAAAGGCGTCAGTTTCTTTACCTTAAACCCCGATAGCAGTGCCTATCTGCTGACTCAGGATAATGTCACCATCACTCCAGATACGGCTGAATTTGCCATCAATATGTCCAATCAACGCTTCTGGGAAGCGCCGATGCAAACCTATATTGCAGATCTGTTATTGGGCAGCATGGGGCCTAGAGAAAAAGCCTTCAATATGCGCTGGATTGCCGCCATGGTTGGCGATGTGCATCGAGTGCTGTGTCGCGGTGGGATTTTCACTTATCCCACTGACAATAAAAATCCAAACAAACCATACAAACTGCGCTTGATGTATGAGGCTAACCCGATGGCATTCTTGGTCGAGCAAGCTCAGGGGAAAGCTTCTACCGGTTATCAGGATATTTTGGATATCCAGCCAGAGCGTATCCATCAACGGGTAGCTGTTATTCTTGGCTCTGCCAATGAGGTGGATACCTGCTTAGCCTACCACCAAGAGACATACAGTGATCAGGAACCTGAACTGTAACACGCTACAATAAAAACGCCGGCAAACTGCCGGCGTTTTTGTCTTAACCTATGGTGTTAAGTCGTCGAATGACTGGAAACCATGACCTTTTCATGATTAATTTTTACTCGATAAAAAACCGCTTAATCGCTGAAACAACAAACTTAAAAGGTCAATAAACCCTAAACATCTGACATCAAAGCACCGTTGTGATGTGCTTTTTCCGTTTGATCAACAATCGTCAGTACCGCAGTGTCACCCACTACATTACAGGATGTCAGGATCATATCGATCAGTCTGTCTAGCGCAGCAACCAAAGCAAAGGCTTCAACCGGCAGTCCCATCTGATGAATAAGTACACCAATCATCACCATACCGCCACCGGGCACTCCACCTGCGCCCACTGCCAGCAGAAAAATACTCAATAACACTGTTGGCAACTGCTCCGTGGTAATCGGCATACCAAACGCATTGGCAATAAAGAAAATAGCGACAGTAATATAAATCGCGACTCCGCCCATATTCATCGTTGCCCCCAGCGGAACACCAAACCCAGCAATCGCCTGATTCACACCTAATTTATCCGTTAAAGTGCGCATAGTGACAGGAATCGTGGCATTGGAGCTGGCAGTGGAGAATGAAAACATAATCTGCTCTTGGGTCTTTTCCCTGAATGTTCGAGCTGACACTGGCGTAAACAGACCCACTGCGGCCGGATACACCACAAACACCCACAACAGTAATAGCCCAATAATCAACACTAAGTATTGCAGCACACTGACAAATACTGATGCCTGTAAGGTGGCCCCTAATTTAAACATCAGCGCAAATACCCCTATGGGTGCCAACTGCATCACCAAGGTGATCAGCTTCATCATAATACGATTGGCGGTTTGAAATCCGGCCACCGCAGAAGCCACTGAGTTGCCCATGGATTTCATCACCCCACCAAGCAACAACGCCATAAAAATAATCTGCAACATATTACCGGAGGTAAAAGCGCCAATCGGGTTACGGGGTACAATATCAACAATCAAAGCGGTTAAATCTGGCAGCTCTGTGGCATGAATAACCGCGCTGGCATGGCTGCTCATCTCTACCCCTTCGCCAGGGCGCAACAATAACACCACAGCTAACGCCGCACTGATGCCGACCAAGGTATTGATAATATAAAACCCAAAAGTTTTACCGCCTAAACGGCCAAAACTACGTAAATCCTGCAGTTCACAGACACCACAAACAATACTGATAAACACCATGGGGCCAACCAGCATCATAATCATATTGACGAACATGGTGCCCACGGCCGCAGCGATATCCACCAGGGTTGCCGAAAAAAATGCCACATCGCTTAATAGATATTGCACTAATGTGCCTAATATCAGGCCGGCAAACAGTCCGGAAAAGATCCGGGCTGATAATGATTTCATCATAATGAGTATTTCCCTGGTTGGCGTTACACAGCAATCACTCGCTATATAACCCGGAGCTTTAAGCCCCTGTTTTATTATCTGGCTGAGGATAGTGAAACATGCTGGATATTATTTCAATCACAACTTTGCCTAAAGTCTCAGCAACAGTTCAACAACCACTAGGAATAAAACTACTCATCTAGATGATTTTAAAGGAAAATAAAAAGGTTAAAACAAATTACAAAAAATCAAAACTTTTACCAAATCAATAATTTGATATCATTTTAAATACATAACGGCAAACTATGTCGGTGATTAATACTTTGTTGTGCTATATAAATAGAATAATAAACTGCATATTTATTTATTAAAGGATAAAACAACTACCACTATTATGTGTGCTACACATTTTCTGGTAACCGATATTTGTTAATTCACCCATTGTTACCCATTATTCGCGCAAAATATCCCCTAATTCAATATCCATCCCCTTTCATTAAAACAATAAAAAACCTGCTATCTGGCAGGTTTTTTATGCATTCTGTTGCACGCTCGCGACGATGACAAATATATCGCGTAGCTATGGCAAAATATCACCGCAAGGTGACCACATCAGGCCATCCATAACTCCACATCCCGGATGATAAAGTTACCACTGTAGACAGGGTGTGGCTCACCGATGGGCTCTAACTCAAAGAACCCCCGATATTCTTCACTTAACCCGTCATAGCCACAGATCACCTGATACAACCAGTTTTCCGCATTCCACGGCAGCTGCTGATGCTCAAGATATTCCAATGCCGATTGCCGTACCCCGGAATCGATCACGGCGCAGAAATACTGATCCACCGCCTCTTTCAGCGGATTATCCGGCACATCAAACTCACCGGCATCCGACAACGCCACGCTGGGATCCGCCTCTTGCTGTTTGACCGGTTTAGGCAGCCGAACAATCTCTTTTACTTTTGCCACCAGCTCCAGCAGATCATGTTCTTGACTCAGGTTATGCACATCCACGGATGCCTGCGCCAAAATACCTTCAGCCCGGTTAAACAAGGTTGCCACATGTTTATGGGCCACATGATCCTGTACCCGATAATCAGGATGCAGATCCGTATGCAGTAACCAACCTTTCAGCAAGCGGGTTCGGCCACGGATTTGCCGGAAGCGCCCCAGCAACTCCAATAACCGCGCCTGCACCACAGACAATTCCTGCGCACAATTACTCAAGGTATCCTGCAATGAGGTCACCAATAACCGTCGCAATTCCCGGGTATCCCCGGCAATCTCGGCCAGCTCATTGAAATGGAACATTTCCAAGCCATTGAGTAGCTCTGTTACCTGACTTTGGGCTAACTCATTTTCACGGATTTTAGCGTTAATGGTACCGACATAACCGAACTCATTATTAATCCGTCCCCACAACACCCGCACGGCATAACGTAGCGCATCGGTAAAGGCATAAACATGTTCTGTCAAATCAGCCAGATATGCTTCCGCAGCGCTGAAATCGACCCGATGACGAGCCTCTTTATAGTGCTCAGCTAATGTCTTGATAGTTGCCAGCGCCGAGCCAACATTGGCATCAATCTGCCGATTACGCTCATCACTGAGAGCTTCTTCCAAAAATGCCCGTATAGTGCGTTTCAGTCGCAGCGGTTGCTCCGGCTCAGGCCGCCAAATTAGCCCGGCTTTCAACAACTTCTCTACTACCGCCGCATTGTCTTCGGTTTCGGTCAGCTCACCGCTTTGGTACACATCCATAATGGCATCAGCATGGCGGCCCAACTGTTTGAGCAACTTGACACCGGCCTGATGCAGGTTACTGCTCATATCAGCTCCCGTTGATTACTGGCAGTCTCAGCCTGTGCTTCTAGCTGCAACCCCTCGGTTTCATCAATAAAGCGGATCACTTCATACAGGTAATCTAATTTACCTGTGGCCAGATAAATCTGTTTTTCTGCATTGGGGCGGACAAGGTAACCCAGCTCCACCAGCCGCTTAAATACCAGTTTAATCTGGGCATCAGCATTACTGCTGGTTGAGCCGAACAGACGGTACTGGCTCAGTTTCGCCAGTTGCTCACGAAATGCCGGAGTATCTTCAATACGACTTTGCAGATCGGTCAGACGAATTGCCGCGCCTTCGGTCAACGGCGCATCCTGGCCAGAGGCTTCCTGAACCAGCACTAACCATTCCACCATAGGGGTCAAAGCGGAGCAAATATCCTTAAACTGCGAGGAGATCACCTTACGTTCAGCATCGCCAAGCAAACGGTAACCACAGAAAAATACCTCACCTTCTGCCGCCGATGCCACCGTGCGGTTGATATGGCTAAGATATTCTTCTACCCGCTCCCGGGTGGCCGGAGTTTGCAGTGCCCGCCAGCCATCTTCATCTGTGGTTTTACAGATAAATTGGCCCTTTAACAGCCGTTCAATCAGGGCGCCGACACCCAAAATCACAGTTTGTGGCTCACTCATTTACATCGCCTCCTTTGACATATGCTGTTTCAGTCTTTCAGCCAAAGGGTTGACCTTAGGTTTGACCACCTGCAGCTTGCGGGTTTGTTTGTTGATAATGTAGCGGTTGGCAAATAGGCTCAATACCTCAGATTCCGGATTCGGGAAGGCTCCCAGTACGGAGATATTGTTATTTTCACAGGCATCGAAAATTTTCTTCACGTTACCATGGTGCAAGGTGCCCAATTCATCAATTGGCCAGTGAATAGTGACATCCGCCCGGCCCCGTAACAAACGGGTAAAGGCCAGCAGGAACTTACACAAAATCAGATAAGCCATACCATGGCTGGACGATTCATTCAGCTGACGGTCAGTGCGGATAATCAGATCCGAATTTCCCTCTTTCAGCCGCAGCTCAATTTCCAGCAGTTTGGCCACGCCACCAGTTAAGGCACTGCGCCCGATAATATCCAAAGCGCGGCGCATCGAGTGGATATAATCCTCATCCGGCAGGCCGTTAAAGCCATCACTGCGCCAGCGCTTAAAGGCTTTAACAAAGGCTTCCAGCTCAGGCCAGAATTCCAGCTCACTGATGCGAGAACGAATACGCACCGCAGACTCAGAGACTCCGTCTAGGAACAGCTCTTCTCCCACTTCCCGGGTGATCCGAGCGCTCTGGCTGGCAATACGGCGGTCAATGTCTGCCAGCACTTCATAAAAGGCCGTTAAATCCACCCCGAAGATACGTCCCTGCTCACGCAGCGCCGTCATAGATTGGGGCACGATCACATTCAGTAACTGCTCCAGAGCCGGTACCAATTTGCGGTAATCCAGTAACCGGATCCCTTTTTCATTGATAAAGCTCGACTCTTCCCGGGCTCGCTCCCAGGTTTCTGATAAACCTGAGCCAGATTTGGCAGCAATAACTGTGTCAAAATGTTCCACATACTGCTTTACAGAACCCAGCAGATAATCCCGCTTAAGCAGTAAATCTTCACCCTGACGCAACCGCTCACCAAGACTGCCCACGGCTTCTTCACTGTTCGGTGGTAATTTCAGCTCTGCCAATTTACGCATCAAACTGCGCAGTTTGGTGAGATTTTCAGAAGCTTCTACCTGCGCGGCATCGGATTCACGGCGCTGTTGCTCCAACTCAGTACGGCGAGTTTTCACATCAGAAGCGCGACTTTTCAGTTGCTGCTCCAACTCAGTGGCAATGCGTTTAACCTCTGCCAACTGCTCAGTCAGCTTAGGTTTACGTACCCGCCAGGTGTGCTGGTACCAATCGTCATAGCGCAGCACTTCACTGCGGCGCTGCTCAGCGCGGCTGATGCGGCTTTCCAGATCCCGGATATCCCGCTTGAGCGCCACAATCTGATCTTCATCCACACCGCGGGATTTCAGTTCATTTTTATACCAGGCTTCGCACGCTTTTTGCTCAGCCTTGGCGTTATCCCGCCGACTGTTAAGGCTGGCTTTAATTTGTGCGAGCTGGGCATCTAATGCCCCAACCACTTCCTGCCAGTAAGCCTGTTTCTCCATTTTGGCTTCCAGCATCAGGGATTTTTGCTCTTCCAGCCATTGGGCATGCTGCTGTTTCAGCTGCTTTTGCTCACCATCCAGTACAGTCAACTGTTTTGCCGCCATCGCCTTACGGCCAGCCAGCAATTCATTAATTTTCGCCTGCAGACTGCGTTTTTCATCCAACAAGCGGCGCAAATCATCTCGACTGTTTTGATAAGCTGTACGGGCAAAGGTCAGTTCCCGGCTGAGTTTATCCAGCTCACCGTTGACCTCAACCAGTTTATCTTCTGCTTGCTCTTGCAGCTCAACAGCACTTTTCAGTGCTTCTTCAGCCTGTGCATGCCGAGCCCGTAATTCCTGCTCAGAAGCGGCGTATTCAGGAACATCTAGCGCTTTCAGATCCAGCTGCACCCCGAATAATGCGTCTTTATCCCCACCCAAGGTTGGGTGCAGATCCGTACGGTGCAGCAGTTCAGGGGCTATCACCTTACCCAGCGTCTGCTCCCAGCCGTCAGCTTCTTTACGCAGATATTCCAGCAACGTATGAGATTGAGGGAACAACATCTCATGCAGCTCATCGAGGGCATTTTGCCGCTCAGTCACCCGAAGGGTTGCTTGGCGTAATGCCTCATTGGCCTGATCCCGCCGCGCCCGGAGTTTGCGCTCTTCAGTGCCGATACGGTCAACTTTTTTGCTGGCCACATCCTGATCTTCATCAGCCTGGGAGATACGCTCATCAAAAACCGCCAACTCCAGCTTCTCTTCTTCGGTATAGGTAACGCTGTCCACTTTCAGCTTGAGCTCGGCGGCGCGTAATTTCAGCTGGTACTCTTGCTCCTGAAAGCGCATGTTACCGGCTTGCAGCGCTTCACGGTCACTGTCAGCCTGAGCGGCCAAATCATTACGGCCTTGCTCTTTTTGCGCATCACGTTGTTCCCGCACCGCATCTTGTTCACTGTGCAGTTTTTCCAGTTCTCGGTTAAGCTGCTCACCAATTTTACTGCGCCGAGCGTTATAAGCCGCTTCCACATCCTGGTGTTTTTCCGTTTGCAGTTTGTGCCGCTCAGATAAACTGTCTAAATCTGAACGCCAGTTAGGCAGAGATTCCAAATCCCGCTTGGCCTGCTCAATATCTGCATCTAAAAATGCGCTGTGTTGCTCTTCAATGGCATCCAGCTCACTTTCAAATTTGGCCACATCCCCCTTGGCAGCAGACAGCTCAAGGTTGATTTCATCGCGCTGCTCTTTCCAGCTTTCATCCAGCTGTTTCAGCGCCAGATTCAGCTCCTTGGATAGATTCTGATTGCTCTCTTGCCGCTCCACTTCCTGGGTTTCATCATGGCGATACCCCTTAGCCAGGCCAGCCAGACGCAGCTCACTGCTCTGTAACTGATTAAACTCCTGCTCCAGCTTGTCATATTCCGGACGGATCTGTTCAAACCCCTGAATAAGCTGACTTTCTTTAATCCAAGCTTCCACCCGCTGCGGATTAATGCGCGAGCTGGGCGGATTAACGCCATCTTCCTCCAAAATAGCCGCAATCATGGACTTCACCGTTTCCATTTTGCCTTCTTTGGAATGCACCGCTTTAGCCAGTTTTTCAATATGGCGCAAAGAATGCTCAGGGGCGCAAAGGGCAAATTGCTGAGCATAAGCCCTGAGTTCAGAACGGTTACTACCACTGCTCAGTAATGCCCGGTCATTTTGGATAATGGCGCGATATTCACGGGTATTAAGCAAATTGGTGACACTAACGCCATTGCGCTTCATCTCCCGTCCCAGCTCGGCCATGGTATGGCACAAAATAGTGTCGCCATTACGCTGCTTGACGTAATCATCCAGCTCAAAACCTTTGGCGATAAAACGGTAGTTCACCCCTTTACCGTCACCGGCAGACGACAATACTGCCTGATATAACAAACCATCATCTTTACGGTATTCATAAATGATGTAGCTTGATTCACGGGGCAAGTACCAGCGCTCAAAGCTGTCACGGGTCGATGGCACCACTCGGCTGGGGTATTCACCGTAAAACACTGGCACCAGACGCTGCAATGTGGTTTTACCCGAAGCATTGGTACCACAAATATTGGTGTGGCCGTCTAAGGCCAGTTCGACCACCCCGGGTAAATGGGTGTCGATAAGCACAATTCGAATCAAGCTGGACATGGCTTTCCTTACGAGAATTGCCCGGACAGTAGGCACTGGCAGACCGACACCATGTCGGCCCCAGACAGTTGCCGGGGAGCACCCCTGCAGTCAAAGGGATATTCAAACCCACTAACTTAATTCAAAGGCAAGAGCCATGCAATCAGTAGAAAAAGAAGCGCTTAGAAGATAATCAGCCCAGAGGGAATAACAGGCAGGCGGGTTGATGAGCAAAGAAAAGTCATATCCCAAACGGCCAAATCCCCCAGGTGATATTGCAAAGGAAATGACCGTTGAGATTTATCGCAATGGGATCAGGCTGACATAGCCATACTGCGGGCTAAATAGGCATCGCACAGTTGCTGCACAGCGGTTTCTTCATAGGGGCGCAAACCACTGAGCACCAATTTTTTCTGCCCGGTACCCACCTGACGTCCATCGCTTATCAAAGCAAACTCCAGCGTCACATCACCACGTTTGCCATCCGCCATCAAGGTTTTACTGACAAGCTCCAGTTTTACCTCAGTAAAATCCAACTCGCTTAACGTAAAACTCATACTTTCGTAAATCACTAACGGCCGCTCGGGGTTGATCATCACTTGATGAGCTTTCATCAAGGGCACCAACACATGGGTAAAATTCAACCCAGAAAACGCCACATAGCTGCGGATAAATGACTCTATCTGTGCCCGGTTATGGCTGACATCCCCGCTTTGACAAACAGACAGATAAGGCTTGTCGCGGCTGTCACAAATCTGCATTTCATCTGCCGCTTGGGGCAACTGCAATGTCACCCCCGCACCCACCATGCCAGAAAAACTAAATTGCATCTGCTGGCGCAAACCATAACGGCCCATAATCAAAGCAAACAGCAAATCGCCGGGCACACAAAATCGCTTAGCATCTACATCATGAATGGGGTTAAAGTCACCGGCCACCCCTTTGGCAAAAGCGCTGGCCTGGGCTGGAGTAATTTCGACACCTTGGCAGGACTCATTAAAATACGGCTGAAGAAACATAACGCATTACCTGACATTGAAACAGAAACGGGGCACAGTCTACCGGCAAAATCGTCAACAACTCACCCGATGACTTGGTTTTCGCCGCAAAATTCCCACTGGACGGAGCAGTTGAGTCTGTGGCTCTAGCCCTGAAAATGGCCCTGACTGTGGCGGTAAAAACCAGATACTTCACTCTCACTAAAAGCTGCAAAGCGTCTACAAATTGAAGTAATTTATCAATCCGAGTCTGGCTGTCGCCGCGCCATCCGCTGGCGTAAACGCAATAATAAATACTGCGGCCATATTCTGCCCTTGCGACTTAATATCATCATCGCATCCCGCAGCGGGTTAAGGTAAACCCCGCATAGGCTATCATGGCCGGGATAGCCGCCAACACCTATGGGTAACGGCATATAAGCCGCCCCAGGCACTGCGGCATGATTGCCATCGACACGATCATCGACACGATGACCACCACGTTGGGAAAACGGCACCACTTGGCTGGATTTTATCAAGCTGCCCGCCAATCTATCCCACAAGGCTAACGCCGAGCCCAAGTTGGTGTCTCTATGCTCCGGGGCCACGCTGTGATGAATTTGATGCTGCGCCGGACTGATAAACCAGCCCTCCAACTTGTCGCCCCAGGGCAACCAGATATGGCTATGGCGCAAATTTGCCCCCAGCACATTGAACAGAAACACAACAAGGTTGGCACCCAGCACGTCGTACATTTTCAGCGCCGGTCCAAACAAAAAATACCCCAGCCCCACCGCAATCCCCTGTGCCAATCCCATTCGGCAGGCATAGAGATAACTTTCCAACGGATGAGTGCGATAAATGGTCAGTGGCGTTAACACGTCAGCAGAATGGTGCACCCGATGAAATGCCCACAGTACAGGCACCTTATGCAGCAACCAATGCAACACAAACCGGGTAGCATCATCGAGAATAAACAACAGTGCGGTAAAGGTCGTCATCACCACGACAACATGGGGACTCAAAGGGGCGATATCCCCTAGCAGCCATGACAAAGCATCACTCACCCCCATGGCCACCGGCACCATGGTCAGCACCAAAGGGGCAAATAACAGCCCTTTAAGCAGTTTATTTACCACCAGCAATTGATAATCCATTCTGGCTGAGGCTGACAGATACACGGCGCGGGGGAAGACAAAGCGGAAAAACCCGCTCACACCAGAATACTGATTTGCGCCCTGAGCGCCCTGCTCTTCCTGCATTTTCGGCCTGCTGGGCGCACAAATACCGCGCTTATCAGACTGACAGGATGCGGCCGGATGACTGCTGACATGCCGAGCAAAAGCATGCCCAAGTCGCAGATAGACCGGGATTGCCAGCAGTAGCGCCCCGAGCAAATAGCCCCAGTAAATACGTTTACTGGTATCGACCAGATAGCCGGGTAACTCCGCCACACTGGCCGTCATTATCCCAGCAAGCTGCGTCAGGTCATTAGCCCATTCCATGCTAGCTCAACCTTAAAAACGGTACTGATAACCGAGCTGGAACATACGCGGTTTACCCGGGCGCGCACCAAAGGGTCGCCGGCTGACAATCTTCTGGGTATCAAACAGATTATCCGCCTTCAGGTAAAGCAGCCCGTAACCGGCCAAATCATAACTGGCGGACATATCCAATACCGTCAACGCCGGAGTATGTTGCCCTGACAGGGTCACCCCGTCACCGGAGGCTTCCAGCATCTCGCCGATATAGCGCACCACCAAATTCACATCCCAGCTATCGGCCACAATGCCGGTCAACACACTGCCCTGATGATCCGGCAAATAAGGCAGTTGGTCCCCGGCACTGATTTGTCCCCACATATCAAAGCCAGAATCAAACGAAGTCTTAAACTCTGAGCGGGTATAGGTATAGGCCAGAGATATCGGCCACTCCCAGCCATTTCCCAAGGTCCAGCTGTAAGCAGCAGTCAACTCCACTCCCAGCACATCCACTTTTCCGCCGTTAAATTCGGTATCATTGTCACTGCCACAGCTGGAAAACTGACAACCTTCTTTTAGATTACTGATGTCATTGAAAAAGCCCACCAGCTCAAGGCTTAATTCGCCATCGTTGTAACGCCCACCCAGCTCATAATTCACGCTGCTTTCCGGTGAAATATCTGGCGCCTGCTTAGGGCTAGTCGGTAAAAAGCCTTCATGTACGCCAAAAAACAGCCCGGCATCATCCCCCACGCTGTAAAACAAGCTCAAGCTTGGCAACCAGATACGGGTCGTTTTTTTCAGCCAGTCATCTGCCTCGCCTGCCGCCCGGTTCTGATAGCGGCTATCGATCAACTCCCCCCGCACCCCGGCAGTTATATCAATATCGCCCAGCGTCAGGGTATCCTGCAGATAGAGAGACACTGCAGTGGCCTTCTCTGTGTTCGTGCCACTGGCAGCAAGCATTGCGCCACTGCCGTCAGTCAGCCGACCGCCACGCATTATATAATCTTCAACCGTATGGTTACGGCGAATTTCATCCTGATGCAGCCGCAGCCCAATATCAATTTGGTTGGCAAACTGCCACACAGGCCAACTGACAGAAAGATCACTGGCAATCCCCTGGGAGAAATAATCCCGGTCATTATTGCCCAGTACCAACTGTTGATAAGGTCGCAGCGCATCACTGTCCTGCTGCCCGGTTAAGATGCGATAAAAATCCCGGTTAACATCGTCGCGAAAAGGATCGGCCAAGATCTCCTGCAAGCTACGGTTTACCAGCCCACCTTTAAAGCCATTGAGCTTAAACCAAGCCCGGCTAAAGTTATTGCGATAAACCCGGGTCGCCAGCTCCAGCGATTCCCCCGCTAGAAAATGGGTAAACTGCAGCTGTTTATGTTGCCATGTCATCTTATCCAGCGCGCTGGCAACATAGCGCCGATTAGGATCAACAGCAAAATCGGCATCACTCAAGCCAAGGTAGGTTTCATCAGAGTGCTCATCGGCATAATCCAGCTTCAGTTCAAATACCTGATGAAAATTTTTGCCATCAAGGTCATAGCGGAATTTAGCCATCAGATCATTTTTATCAAACCCGCTATCGCCCCCTCCATCGAGATGCTTAAAGCCATCGGCTCTGAGGTGAATACCCTCCAGCAAAAATCCCATATTGCCTATCGTGTCACCATAGTAACTGTGCAGCTTGGCAAAACCATCACTGCCAATGGCAATATCCACCAATCCTTCACGAGCGGAGGGAACAGGTCTAGTCACCAAATTCAGCGAACCGGCAACCGTGTTGGGACCATATTGAATCGCGGCAGGACCTTTAAATACTTCCACGGCAGTGATTTTCGCCATCATGGGAAAGTAATAAGCCGAAGGGGCGGAATACGGTGCCGGTCCAATCAGCACCCCATCTTCCATAATATTGATTTTCTTACTTCGCTCCGGCGTTGCACCGCGAAAACCAATATTGGGTCTTAAGCCATAGCCGTCTTCTTCACGGATATTGACGCCGGGAACGCTATACAAAATGCGATTAATATCATCAAACTTGAAGGTTTCTAGTGTCAGTTCATCAATCAAAGTGGCACTGCCAGACTCCCGCCGCAGAGACTGATCATGCCCGATAATTTGCATGGTCTCGATATAGGCATCACCGTCCTCATCCCCTTCTTGTGCTTGTGCCCAGCTCTTTGGAGCCAATGTGCCAGTCAATGAAATCGCCAAGGAAATGGCTAGAGGTAATCCGGTATACCGCCATATGTCATTCATCAGTCATTGTCCCCCGCTGACGTCTTAGGCAGTTCCAGTGCCAAACGCTCAATAAAATCCGCTTTTAACGTATCCGTCACCTGCTTTACCGCACTGTAGGTTTCTGTCACCTGGGCGGTGTCATTCTCCAACGCTTGGGCCAGTGAGACTTGATAGGCCTGACTCAGTGCCAACGCCGTGGTAATGTCAGCATCCATTCGCGCGGCCACATCGGCATATTGTTCCTGACGCAGAAAATCATCAAAACCGACCCCCTGATTACCGGCAGCGTCATTGCCCAAATACAGCGCCTGCAACGCTGTTAAATTTTGCGCAATATTGTTGATTGATTCGGCGGATAACGGCGATTCGACAGACTCGGGACAGATACTGGTGCCACAAGGGTTAGCCACCCGCCCCAGCGGTTTGGCCAATTTGACGTCTTTGGTAATGGAGTCGAGGTAAAACAGGGCATCACTGAGGCGATTAACCGCATCGTGAACAGAAGCAAACCCACTTCCGGCCTGACCGGCGGATTTCAGTTTGGCGGCATAACCCTGCTCACCTTGCCACAGTGACAACAGGTTGTTGGCATTATCGTGAATATCACTGGCCACCTCCCGGGCAAACGCACAGCGCGCCTGACGACGTGATGGTTCCGGGCGGTTATCCCATCCTTGGGGCACAATATCCCCGCTGCAGGCATGATCCGTGGTCGGAGTGAACAACAGATACTCTTGCGCAGCCAAGCCTTTACGGGACGCAGTGCGGCGCTTGATATCATAAGGGGTGCCATTGATATCATTATTTTCAAAAGCCACCACATCCAAATCCACGCCGCAGCGGCTAACCCCCGGCAACGGCCAGTTATAAATTTTATTGCGCAGTGCACGATCATCGCTCAGCAGCGGCCCTATCTGCATCACCTCGATCTGCTGCCACACCTGCATGCTGCTGCGCCAGCCATGACGGGCCGTTTCCAAGGCCTGTAAGCGGGCATTATCATCTAACTCGCCGGCAGCAAATTGCTGCTCTGCCTGACAATATTGACTGATATGGCTGATTTGCTCGCCACTGACCGCCGCAAAACGGGTAAAAACCGGGGAAATAATATTATCAGTGAGGTTAGCCACCAAAGCCGCCTCATCAAAGTCACTGCCAATATCCGGGGCAAATCCCGGACCTGCTGTACTGGAAGTCTCCTCACCACAGCCAGTTAGCTGCAGTGTCCCGGCCAACAGCAGTATCGCTACCGAATGCGGGAAACGCTGGGCTTTCATCCTGTATCTCTCCTTGTACTTACAACCTTGTCTATGCACCTTGAACCAGCCATTACCGATATATAGCAAAAAGCCTCAGCCCGGCCGGCAGATGAACAATACCGGGGCGGGCTGAGGCGGGGTCACTTAACGGGTGGCGTAACTTACCAATTGGCCGTATTGTCAGCGTTAAAGTTATATACCCGCTGCAACAGATCCCGCGCCTGTAGCAAATCCGCTCGGTAGCTGTCCACATCGCCGGTAATCACAGGCGCCATTCCCATCAGCCGCTGCAATTGGGCAAAATCAGCATCATTAATGGCCGCGTATTCACTAAACTGCAGCCCCAGCGCAAAACCTTTCATTTCTGAAAAGTGTTTGGCCAGATCGGCATAGTTAAATTGCGCGGGGTCACCATTGGTTGCCAGTGGCGCTAAATCTGCGCGGGTATCATTGATGTAATGCACTACAGTGGCCGCGATAGCTCGCTCCCAGGCATCCAGTGCTGTGGTAACAAAGTCTTTCAGCTCAGTCTTCTGCGCCGGAGTTAAATCAGCGCCGACATGGTCATTAATCAACTGACGTCCGGCGACAAAGGCATCCATGGCCTGCTTGGTATAATCTGTGGCAGCAGCATTGGCAGCTGAACCCAGATCTCGCTTAGCCGCATTAACCGCCTGACCAAAGTTATACTCCGAGCGCAAATCAATTTTTCCATCCCCATCGGTGTCGTGCTTTTTGTTCCAATCCGCCCGACCATTCCCCTCAGAGACCTTGCCGGCAATTTCCACATCGGCATAATCCAGATAGTTACGCGCAGCACCAAAGTAGCCAAAGCCCTCGTCATACTGGTGTTCTAAATTGGTATACAGCGCCCCTTCCTTAGCTGGCCCAGTGTTATCGGTACGCAACCCCTTGTCGTCGGTGTCATCACCGAAATAATCATTAGATGCTTGGGAATAAGGCACGGCCATCAACAGGAATTTCTGGATCATCTGCGCTAAATCGACCCCATCTTCATCAAGGTAAATTTTGCTGATGTCATTACCAAGGGGGTCCTGGCGGGTATTACCATCGGTTTTTTCAATTTCAACGTTGTCAGCCAAACGCTGAAACAGATCTCCCACCACCGCTGTCGGTGTCATGCCGTCAGTCCAACCGACAAATACCCCGGCGGTGTTCCAGTCTTTGCTCTGCCCGCCACTGTCATTTCCAGCGACCTTCTGCAACAGGCTTTTGTAACCTGTGATATCAGCAATCAGAGCATCTTTGCTATTGTCCAAAAAGGTGATCGGCAGGTCCGGATATTGGGTTGCCTCATCCGGATTAAAGAATTGATTTAACTTGGCCAACGTCTGCGCGGCAGTCGTTACAGTGCCGGCATCCATATCGGCCTTCAAGCCGGATTTAACATATTGATTCAGCTCTGCAATCAAAATATGACGCGCCGTTTGACCGGTATAGCTAACACTGGAGCGATGCGCGCCATAATGGCTAGCAAACTCATACATTTCAGGCTTAGGTGTCAATGCCACAGTCAGCATCACATCCTTGGTCAGGCCACCCTGATCTGCCACTGTCACCAGCACATCTATGTCATCACCCTCTTCGCTGGTAAACAACATGGCACCATCAGCCATTTTCAGCATATTGCCATCAATGGTGAACACGGTACTTTGCGTTGTGAACGTGTGGCTATCACCACTGTCGGGATCTACCGCCGCTAACTGTCCAACCATCTGACCCGCTAGCCGCTCAGTAACACTATTTTGGCTTAAAGTGATATTGGTGGGCGCAGCGTTAACCTGAGGTGCTGGGCTGTCATCAGAGCTACCGCCACAGGCGGTTAAGGTTCCCAGCGACATCGCCACCAAAGTGGCTGACAGTGTTTTCTTGGCTTGCATATAGATTCCCTTGCTAAGTCATATCTGATGAATGCCTGCTATCCAGTCAATGTTGCCAATCCTGCAATCTAGGCTCTAAAATCCAGAGCTTTACTTCTATCAAGACAAATAAAACTATTTAAAACCAACAAGATAGAAAAAATCACCAACACCAAGACGAATAGTTAAGCAAAAACTAGTTAAGGATGTTACAGTAATCTAAATAACAATCAATATTATTTAGATAACAATTTGCTTGCAAGCTAACACAACTTTGCAACGCGCTATTCTTTATCAACTCTCATTCAATCTCGACTCACGTTAACTCAAAAAAATAAGCTGAATTCAACACAAAAATGATCAACATCATTGCGCATCATCATTAACATAGATACAACACACTATTATTATCTTAAATTGACTAAAGGATTAGGGCATGCTGATAAAGCAATTAGTTAACTGTTTTATTCATGCTTTTTTTGCTATTTTTTTACTGGCCATACTGGTCAATGTCAGCATCATTATGTTGACAGACTATCGCTTTAACAGTCTTATGCAGCAAAAAATGTCCGAGTTAATTATTAGACAACAACAAAATGCAGCAACTGTTGATAATATTCTTACTCGTCTATCTTCCCAATTACATTATGATTGCGGCAAGCAAGATAAAAGCTTATTACAACAAGAGTACCGTGATAATCCTTTTATTCGTGTTATTGGTATGATTACTGATGATAAACGAAGTTGTTCTACGTTAGGTGATAGTTATAAGCCTGATTTCAAACAATTATTATTAACTCATCAAAATCATGAAATGAACTATTATCAAGGTGCATTACACAGTCAGCTTGTTTTAAACTTACATAGCGACAAAGGAAATTTGTACATGATCTTTAATTCCCCAGGCGGAATTTATATTGCAGATAGACCATGTACAGACTGTTTTTTCATTAAAACAAACTTAAACAATAATGAAATAACAAAAACAGGACATGAAGACATTGTTCATGAAAATAATGCAAAGAAAATAGTACGGATTTCAAATCAGGTAGGAAATAAAATTATTCTTTGGGCAGGGAATAATTTATTTCAATACAGTAGACAATGGGCAATAAATACAACTATTTTTTCAGGAATAATATTTTCAATTATTATAATCATTTTCTTCTTCTGGAAAAGACGACAACAATCGCTCAACCAAATGTTACAGCAGGGGATTTCACAAAAAGAGTTTAAACCTCTATATCAACCTATTGTTGATGCCCGTAGTGGTTATACCGTAGGGTATGAAGCATTAATTCGCTGGTATCATAAAAAACAATGTATTCCTCCAAGCACTTTTATTGATTTTGCTGAAAGCAGTAATTTAATTATTCCTATGACAGAGCAATTAATAAAACAAGTTATTAAAGACCTTCCAAAATTGCCAGCGGGGACCTGGGTCAGCATTAATATCGTCGCATCTCATTTAGAAACTGAAATATTAACAAATTTACTTAAGGAGTTAAATTATCCAAGCCCAAGAAGACTACACTTCGAATTAACAGAACGGCAACCTATCATTGATACAGAAAATGCTGCAAAACAAATATCACAATTAAATAAATATGGTTATCGGATTAAAATAGATGATTTTGGTACTGGCTTTGGAGGGATATCTTGTTTACAACAATTAGATATTACAACCATTAAAATTGATAAAATGTTTATTGATACTATTGGTACCGATGATTTTAAGGCTGGGGTGCTTAATTCTTTGATTAGATTTGGCCATGACTTCAAATTAGAAATGATTGCAGAAGGAGTGGAAAATAAAAAACAGGCAGATTATTTATTACAACAAGGCGTGTTTCTGCATCAAGGCTATTTATACAGTAAACCTGATACCGTAAAACAAATGCAGTTTCTTGATCGCAATAGGCACTACCAACTGCCAGTAGCTTCATAATATTCAGGGGACTATTGTCCTCTCAGCTTATTTGGCAGCAATTTAATTTATACAAAGCAGAGTATTTGATATGACCTTGGGCTACTTAGTAAGCCAATAACGCAGTAGAAAAGAGCCCACAGCCAGAAAAATTCTACTAACAGCGTTTTACGCTTTATTGAGCGGTTCTGTCTTAGCATGGCTAAGCCAGAACCTCCCACCATAATTAAAACGTTTTTCTTTCAAGCACAGTTTAAGCTAAAAAGTCACATCATTAGCTCTGCAAGACTCAATTTCCCCAAAGCTGCTGCCACCAGCTTTTGGTACCACCACAGCTCTCATCAGGCCGATAAGCACTGCTTAGCGCGGGCAACGCCAACACATTATTACAATCCGCTGCACGATCTGCCCCCGTGGTCGCATCAAAGAATCCCGGCACGATTCCTGAGACAGGTGTCATTCGCAATCCTACCGGGGGACGTTCATGCAAAAAGGCCTGGTACACCGCCATCGCGCCACTGGAGCCATAGAGACTGGTTTTTTCATTATCATCCCGGCCAACCCAGATAGCGGCAACATTGCGCTCATCAAATCCGGCAAACCAAGAATCCCGACTCGCGCTACTGGTGCCGGTTTTCCCTGCCAACGTCACACCGGGAAAAGCCTGCCCTAACCGACGCGCAGTCCCCGAGGCCACCACTTGAGTCATGGCGTACTGTACTAAATAATCAGCAGCCACCGGCAACGCCTGATATTCCGGTAATGCTTTAGTCTGTAATGGTTGATTATGTTCATCTAGCACATTAGTAACAGCTCTCAATTGCCGGTATCGACCATTATCCGCCAGTGTTTGATACACTTGAGCCACCATCAAGGGCGATCCATTAACAGCCCCCAACAACATAGATGGATATTCAGGTATCTTATCCGGCCAACCAGCATGATTCAGGTTATAGGCGACATTGTCCAACCCCACCTGCATGCCTAAATTTACTGTCGGCACATTGATAGAATGACTCAATGCCGTGATAAGCGGCACCTGGCCACGGAACTGACGATCAGCATTTTGCGGTGACCAAGTCTGCCCCCGGCCATTACTCAAAGTAATAGGCTCATCCTTCAGTGGTGTAGCTAAATTGAACTTCCTGCCCTGCTCCAACGCTGTAATATAAACGATAGGTTTAATCAGTGAACCAATCGGACGACGAATTTCAGCAGCGCGATTAAAGCCATAAAATGCCGGATTTTTATCTCCCACCATGGCGGCAATACCTGCGCCGAATCTATCCGTCACCACCATACCCACTTGCAGATCCCGATTACGCTTTTCCAGCTGCGCCATCGTTGAAACCACAGCCGCTTCTGCCGCCTCTTGGGCAATAGGGTCCAATGTGGTATAGACCTTGATGCCAGATTTTTTCAACATGGCATCCCCATAACGATCGGCCAGCTCCTGGCGCACTTCAGCAAAAAACGCCGGTAATTTCTGATGTACAGCCCGCCCCGCAGGCCGTAACCCCAGTGGCGATTGCGCTGCTGCGGCAAATTGTCGCGCAGAAATTTTGCCCCCTTCCATCAGCAGACGGAGCACCAAATCCCGCCGTTCTAACGCCCGCTCAGGATAACGCCAGGGATTGTAATAAGACGGGCCTTTTACCGCCGCCACCAAAAAAGCCTGCTGTGCTAACGTCAGCTCACCAATGGGCCGCCCAAAATAAAACTGTGACGCCAGCCCCATGCCATGCACGGCCCGGTTGCCATCCTGCCCCATATACACTTCATTGAGATAGGCTTCCAAAATTTCAGCCTTGCTGTATCTGGCATCAATAATGACCGCCATCAGCGCCTCTCTGAATTTGCGCGATATAGAGCGCTCACTGGAAAGAAAAAAGTTTTTCGCCAGCTGCTGGGTTAAGGTCGAGCCACCTTGCACAGTGCGCCCCGCAGTCAGGTTAACCACTGCCGCCCGCACAATAGCAACTGGATTGACCCCATAGTGGGAATAAAACTGCCTGTCCTCAGTCAGGATAAGTGCATCCACCAAGCGGGGTGGAATCGCTTTTGTCGGCACAAACAGCCGGTCTTCACCATCAGTGGCAATAATCCGGTCGAGCAGCATGGGTTCTAAATGAAATACCGCCAATTCACGGCCATCTTGTTGTCGCCGCACCGCACTGACGCCCTGAGAGTCAAACTCCACCAATACCCGACTTTCCAGCTGCTGCCCTGTGGGGTGTAAAAATGGCCGGCGCCAAATATCCACCTTAGTGCTTGAAGCAGAAAACTCTCCCACTTGGGAAGGATTTGCCACTTTGCGATACCCCAATAGCTTAAGTTCAGCAATCAACTGATGATGGCTAACTGCGGCGCCGGAATAAAGCGCCATAGAACGACTGAAAATCTGCGCGGGCAAATACCATTTTTGCCCCTCAAATTTACGGGCAATAATCTGATCCAGGTAGATACAGTAACAGCCTACCAATACCGCGCCTGCCAGCATCATTCGCCACATCACCCCCCATAGCCATCGGCCGGGGGAAAATACTTCAGCGTTAGATTTACCCCGTTTTTTTTTCGGCGTAGGTTGTGATGTCTCTGTTTTTTTCCCTTTTGAGGGAGTGGATTTAGTCATAATGTCAGGTATGGCGTATTAATTTTTATGTTGGTTTTTCTTGGTGTATTTAGTCGGTGTGGTATTAGCTGGATCATCAGGCCACACATGCTTGGGATAGCGCCCACGCATCTCTTTTTTCACTTCCGTGTAAGGACCGGCCCAAAAACTGGCCAAATCGGCGGTCAATGCCAATGGCCTGCGCGCGGGCGACAATAACTCCATCGTCACTTTCAACTGACCATTTAATAGTAAAGGGCTGTCAGCCATGCCAAACGCCTCTTGCAAACGCAGGCTCATCAGCGCCCGGCCATCTGCCTCATAACGGATCGGCGCTGTACCGGTGGGTAACGGCCAACGTGACGGCAACAAGGCTTTAAGCTGCTGCTGTTGTGTCCAGCTCAGGCTGTGCAGCAGCAATTCTCGCACATTCAATTTAACCAGTTGTGCCGCAGAATTGATATTGTCCAAGTACGGCCCCAGCCAATCAGCAAGCCCAGTTTGTAGCGCGTCATCACTAAAGTCTGGCCAGTCTCCAGAGCGATCACTTTCACGCACTAAGGCCACCCGAATACACAGTTGTTTGGCCGCATCATCCATCCCCAGTACAGACAGCCCCTGGCGAGAGACCCACCCCAATAAAGCTTGCTTAATCATTGCGCGATCTGGCTTAACGACTGGTTTTTCCCGGATAACTAATTGCCCGACTTGCCAGCGCTGCACCGCACTGACCCGACTGGCCTGCTCATCCCAGCAACAACTGGTATGCTCCGTCACCAGGTGAGCCAAAGGGCCATCCAACCATAAAGGATCAAAAGCCGATGCCAGATAAATGCGCCCAGCGCTACGCCCAGCACTTTCCTGAAAATCGGCCACCACCAGATAATCCTGCTGTGCCAGTGTTGATTCTGTTGCAATCGTTACCCCGGTACCATTGGCCAGCACAAACCCATCTACGCCCCGGCGGCGGGCAATTCTGTCAGGGTAAGCCAGCGCCAGCAGTAAGCCGATATCCCGTGGATGAGCCAAAGCGGCCACCTGAGATAAGTCTGTCGTAACAGCAAAACGCTGCAGCCAACGGCAAACCTGCTGTCCAGACTGCCCCTGAGTCGCCAATACCAGATACTGGCTAATATCTTCGCCCCGCCGCGGCAATCCCCGTGCTTCCATCACCCCAGCCACTAGGCAAGCCAATGGCAGCAAAGCGGCATCATTTAGCGAGCGTGTAAGTTGCTGTGCTTTTAGCAGCATATAAGCCAAACGCGGATGGCAGCCCAATGCATAAGCCTGACGTCCTAACGCCGTTAATTTATGCCCCTCATCCACCAGCTCAAGGGATTGTAATAACTGCCAGGCCTGCTGTTCATGGGCAACTGGCGGCGGGGTCAACAGCTGCAAAGTGGCCAATTGCTGCCCCCCCCAACTGGCACAATCCAACGCCATAGAAACTAAATCCGCATGCAGAATTTCTGCGGCTTCAGCCCGAGGCAACCGGTCGTGCTCTTCTTGCCCCCATAGTCGCAGACAATAACCGGCCTGCAAACGCCCAGCCCGGCCCGCACGCTGAGTCGCAGACGCCTGACTAATGCGTTTTAAGCTCAGCCTTGTCACCCCAGTTTTTGGGTTAAAGCCGGCATGGCGACGGTAACCGCAATCCACCACAATGCTGATGCCATCAATAGTCAGGCTTGATTCAGCCACATTGGTAGCCAACACAATTTTGCTACGTCCCGGCTGGCCGGGAGCAACAGCGGCATCTTGCGCCTTACCACTTAATTCGCCATATAAAGGGTAAATATCATACTCTGCGGCCGGCAATCGCTGTTGCAGATACTGCTGTAAGCGCTGGATCTCCCCTTTACCGGGCAAAAATGCCAGCACGCCGGGATGGCACTGTCCCTCAAGCTCTGCTGGCAACTGCTGTAGCAAGCGCACCATGGCTTGCCCCATTTGTGGCAACCAATCAGTTTGCCCACTCAACGGCTGGTGACAAATCGTGACCGGAAAACTGCGCCCGGCGCTTTCCAGCACAGGCGCATCAGGCATAACCTCATGCAGCGATAAACCAGACAAGGTTGCAGACATCGCCAGAATTTTTAGGTCATCACGTAGAGATGCCTGTACTTCCAGCGCCAGCGCTAAGGATAAATCCGTGGTCAGATGTCGTTCGTGGATTTCATCGAAGATCACCAAACCGACCCCCGTCAATTCAGGATCTTGCTGGATCATGCGGGTTAACACCCCTTCAGTCACCACTTCCAGCCGGGTACGCGTACTGACTCGACTCTCGCCCCGAACCCGGTAACCCACTTCATCCCCCAGAGAACAACCACGCTGACGTGCCACAAAATGGGCCACATTACGGGCGGCCACCCGGCGAGGCTCAAGCATAATGATGCGACCGTCAATTTCTGGCCAATCCAACATTGCCAGCGGCAATGCTGTAGATTTACCTGCCCCGGTCGGGGCCTGAAGGATAAGTTGGCAGTGACTGCCAAGCGCAGAACGTATCGCAGGCAGCAGGTCATGGATGGGGAGCTGGTTCAAAAGAAATTCATCAAAGCCGGAAAATGGCGCCAGTTTACTAAGGAACTGCCTGCCAAGTCCACGCGATGACGGAGATGGAAACTGCTTTAAATTGTATCCGTTAGCCGAATTTATCCCGCTGAACGAACCTGTTTAAGTTCACTTTCTAGCTGGCTCAGCGCCGAGGGTCTGTCATAACTGTAACCCTGACCATAGGTCACACCAATGGCTTGCAACTCCCGGCCAATCGCCTCGGTTTCAACAAACTCAGCAATGGTTTCAAATGCCATATTCTGTCCCAGCTGACAGATAGAATTCACAATGGCCTTGTCTTTATCGTTATCACATAACTGACTGATAAACTGCCCGTCGATTTTGACAAAATCCACATCCAGTTCTTTGAGATAAGCAAAACTGGAAAAACCTGAGCCAAAATCATCCAATGCCAACTTGCACCCCAAGGGCTTTAACATATCGCATAATCGCTGCGCTAACTCCAACTGCCGCACGGCCGCCGTTTCAGTAATCTCAAAGCAGAGTCTGTCTACCAGTTCAGGCTCACTCATCAACTTCAGCTCCAGCCAAGTCATAAAATCATCATCCGCCAGCGATGTTGCCGACAGATTCACCGACACCATGGCCATTTGCTGCCACTGCGTTGGGTGTCCCGCCGCCCAAGCCAGCAGATGATCCACGACCCAACGATCGATCCGTGCGGCCAGATTATACCGCTCGGCTGCGGGTAAAAAGATGGCTGGCGATAGCATCTCGCCATTATCCCTTGGCAAACGCAGTAAAATTTCCATATGTAAGCCATCGCGGACCTTATTCAACGGCTCAATCAACTGAAAATACAGCTCAAATTGATTACGACTCAAGGCACTGAGAATATCCACCGACGCCAGCATTTCGGTATATAAGCGGCTCATATTGGGATCTTGCTGATCATAGTAATGCCAGCCATTACGCCCTTGTTCTTTCGCCAAATGGCAAGCGGCATCAGCTTGGCTCATCACGGTATAAATATTCGGAGTATCATCCGGCACCGCAGCCAGCCCGATGCTGGCACTAACGCTATGCTCACGCCCTTGCCAGTTAAACTCATAAGCAGCCAGTTGATGACAGATCCGTCCGGCAATCACCCGAGCGGAGTCCGGGTTGCAATGATGCATCACAATAGCAAATTCATCCCCACCAATCCGGGCAACAATATCCCCTTTACGCACCAGTTGCTGCAAACGCATCGCCACTAGGCACAAGAGCTTATCTCCAGCAATATGCCCACTGACATCATTGATAACCTGAAACTGATCCAAGTCCAAAAACGCAATACAGACAGGGGCGGGACCTGGCTGCTGCACTAAACGAGTCAGTATCGCTTCAAAACATTGACGGTTAGGTAAACCGGTCAGGGCATCATAATTTGCTTGAAATGACAGTTCATTTGCCAAGCGGTGCTGCTCATCGGTATTTTCCGCCACAAAGACCAGATTGCCGCTGTCAGCCATAGGGCTGAAGGTAAATTTCATCCAGTGGCTGTTTTGGCGTCGACTCGCAACTGGTAATTCGCAAAATGCTTGGGGCAGCACCCCATCGCGCACCACTGATAGGGTTTCTTGTAACATGCCATGCTGCTCCGGCGACAAACGGGTAAACAGATCCTTTGTATCTTCTCCCGGCAAGTTGGCTTTGGCGGTGGCATTAAGCATGGTCAACTGGTTACTGTTATCCAGTACACCACAAGCTAAAGGCAATTGATTAAACAGCTCTTGATAGTGACGTTCACTGTCCAACAATGCCCCAGCAATTCGGGTTAACTCCATTGCGGCACCAATTAATGCTTGGGCATGGTGTAATTCCGCCATAAAGTGCCTATCCCATGCTCTGGGGCGGCAACACACAGCGCCCACAGCAATCCGACTTTGACCAAATGCCAGCGCAGGCAGCAATACCAAACTCTGCACCCCCTGATACTGCAAAAATTGTTTTTCCGCTTTGGCATGGCTCGGCAGTAAGCAAATATCACTGCAACTCAATAATTGCGGGGTGCGCAGCAGACGACGAAACAGGGGAAATCCGGCAAGCGCCCAGTCGCTGCCATTGGTTAATGGTGCCTGGGGATGAAAATAAAGCGTTTGAGATGGTGTCGGCGGCTCCCCTCCCAACACAAACACAGCATCACAGTCGAGATGGTGGCAGATAATTTTTAACGCTCGATCAACGTTCTGCTCCAGCGTCTGTAGGGGGGCTTCGTGAAATAAGGCCACCAAGGTCTGCGACAATTGGGTATGCTCTTCTGACATAAACAACCTTTTTTATGGCACCAGCGAAGACACCAGCGTCATGTCCATGACATTATCTATTCCTATAAGGATAGTGCCTATGATGCATCCCGCCCATTTCTCAGCCACAATTGGGGTATATTAGGCAAAATGGCTGCTGCAGACTGAAGATGAAAAAACGACTTTTTCTCGGCTTTAGCCCAGATACAGAACAAATACAGTCGCTGCTCAGATTACAAAGCGCACTCCCGGGGCCATGCAACCCTGTTCCGCCTACCAACCTACATATGACTCTTGCTTTTTTAGGGCCACTCAGCCAAGCCCAGCAACAACAGCTTATCCAATCCCTCAACCAAATGGATAAACCCAGTTTTTCCGTCACCTTGGACAAGTTATGTCTCTGGCAAAAACCCCGCATACTTTGCCTTACCGGTGCGCCATCTGATGCGGCACTAAAACAAATGGCAATCCAGACACAACTGATGGCAGCACATCTGGGCCTACACCAAAGTGAATATGACTATCAGCCCCATATCACCCTGTGCCGCAAAGCCTATATCCTACCGCAGCACATCAAAGTGCCAGCATTAACCCTTAAGCCGACGCAACTTCACCTATATCACTCACATAATCCAGGAGATGGCGTGCGTTATCGCATACTCAAAAGTTGGCCGCTGGATAAGGCTTAATCTTACGCAGACTAACTGACACCCGCTAAAGCGATGAAGGATGTATCTGTCGGTTAAGCCCTATGGCAAAAAACTTAACCCTGTTTATAGCGATAGCACTTTTCTTTGCCCATAAAAAACCGCCGGTTAAGCGGCGGTTTTCAAACCCAAACAATAATTACTGGGCTTTTAGTAATTCGGCGATGGTTAACACCCCGTGCGCGGTCGCCCCGGCACTCCACAGTGGCCCGGCACTGTCTTCAAAGGCCGATGCAATATCCATATGTACCCAATTTACGCCATCATCAACAAAACGCCACAGGAAACCTGCCGCATTGGATGCGCCGCCTGCACCACCGCCTTTCACTGCGCGACTGTTGGCAGTATCAGCATAGGCCGATGGACACATCTCTTTATGCCAAGGATCTAATGGCAACGGCCATACACGCTCACCCACATCTGTGGCTGTTTGACGCACCTGCTCTAACACTGCGGGCTGGGGAGAGAAAATCGCATTGTACATTTTCCCCACCGCCATCACGGCGGCGCCAGTCAGGGTAGCGGCATCAATAATCAACTGAGCACCACTGGCAGAAGCAGCTTGTAACCCATCAGCCAACACCAGACGCCCTTCAGCATCGGTATTGACCACTTCCACTGTAACGCCATTTTTGTAAGTCAGTATGTCACCTAACTTATAGGCATGGCCGCTGATCAAGTTTTCCGCACAGCACAGATAGAGTTTGACTCGCTTATTCAGCCCCTGTTGCATGGCCAGCCCTAACGCTGCCGTCACGGTCGCGGCTCCGCCCATATCGCACTTCATCCCCAGCATACCTTCTGAGGTTTTAATGCTGTAGCCACCAGAGTCGAAGGTGATCCCTTTACCAACCAGCGCCACAGCAACCGGCGCATCCTCCCCTAACGGGTTATAGTCTAGCTCAAGCATGGCAGGAGGCCGGTCACTACCCCGGCCAACAGCATGAATACCAATCCATTGCTCAGCCAGTAATGCCTCACCTTCAAGCAATCGGTAAGACACATGTTCGCCCCCCAAATCCTGCAGCCAATGAGCAGCGGTTAGCGCCAGTTTCACCGGTGAGAGATTTTCCGGCGTATCATTAATCAACTGGCGAGCAAAATTGGCACAATCAGCGCGCTGTGTCAGTGTCTGCTGTGTGGCATCATCACCACACCACCGCAGAACATAATCGAATTTGGGGTCAACAAACCCTTGCGCAAACGCCCATTGGTTGGTGATATCCCACAAATCACCCTCTAGCTGAACCTGGTTAATCCCCAATGCCCGTAATTTTCGGGCAGCTTTTTGGATTTGCAGCGCAGGAGCGCTGTCCTGCAGGTGGATATAAGCGGCGTTACCGGCGAAAGTCACATCCGCTTTGCCCCAACCGGCACCGGCCGACTCACGGGTCAAGCCGACCAACATAAGCTCTGTCATACCAATTCCTTGTTAATGAAAGTACCGCATCAGTGTACTCCGGCAACCTTGAGGTGCAATGCAAAATACACCTTTCTTTTTCGATAAAGGTAATTGGAAAATATAAAAAAATTGCCATTTGATTGACAGGCAGGCACAAGTTGCTAGCCTGTTGCCCTTCTTTTATATCCACCCAAGTGAATTGGTACGTCAGCAGGATTTAATATGAAATTTTCATCTGAGTTAAGCCAAGGCACCCTGATAAAACGCTATAAACGATTTCTCGCTGATGTTGCACTGAATGATGGTAGCGAAATCACCTTACACTGCCCCAATACCGGCTCAATGAAAAATTGTCTGTTCCCGGGTCAGCCAGTGTGGTTTTCCCATTCAGATAATCCTAAGCGTAAATACCCCTGTACTTGGGAACTGATGCAAACCCCGCAGGGGGATCTCATCGGGATCAATACCGGCCGCGCCAACGCACTGGCGGAAGAAGCAATTGTTAATGGTGTAATCGCAGAGTTACAGGGGTATCTCCAACTGAAGCGGGAAGTTCGCTACGGCGAAGAGAACAGTCGCATCGACCTACTACTCAGTGCTGACGGCAAACCCGACTGCTATATTGAAGTAAAAAGCTGCACATTATTGCAAGATGGCAAAGGTTATTTCCCCGATGCCGTTACAACCCGAGGGCAAAAACACCTGCGGGAACTGATACAAATGGTCCAGTCCGGCCATCGCGCCGTATTGCTCTTTGTGGTGCAGCATAGCGGCATAAATTCTGTGTCTCCGGCCGCCCATATTGACCCGGATTATGCCGCTGGTTTAACACAGGCCATGGCCGCTGGCGTCGAGGTATTGGCATACAAATGCGAGTTGTCTCACCAAGCTATTGAAATCCGCCATACCTGTCCAATATTGGTATAAAAGTCGGCGCTAAATTTGAATTTCAGACGATTAGCGGACATAGTCAAATAATTAATTCGAGGTGAAGCGAAAGATTTGCCTAGGTGTAAAGATTCTGATATAGATAGCGGCCGTTCTGAAACAGACGCCCTACAACGCAAATGATGACAGGAGATGCGTTATGCCTGAAGGCACCAAAAAACTTGGCGTTCTCGCTATCGCAGGTGTAGACCCTTACCAGGAAAAACCGGGTGAGGAATACATGAACGACCGGCAGATGGATCACTTCAAGACCATTTTAGATGCCTGGCGTAACCAACTGCGTGAAGAAGTGGATCGCACTGTAAACCACATGCAGGATGAAGCCGCAAACTTCCCAGATCCTGTAGACCGCGCAGCTCAGGAAGAGGAATTCAGTCTTGAGCTACGGGCACGTGACAGAGAGCGTAAGCTGATTAAGAAGATTGAGAAGACACTGCAGAAAATCGAAGAAGACGATTTTGGCTTCTGCGAATCTTGCGGTATCGAAATCGGCATCCGCCGCTTAGAAGCGCGCCCAACCGCCGACCTCTGTATCGACTGCAAAACACTGGCAGAGATCAGAGAAAAGCAAATGGCAGGTTAATCCCTGTAAAATAAGAGCGGGGTCTTCCCCGCTCTCATTGTATCTGAAGTACGATCTTGAATAACTCTCCTTATATTGGGCGCTTTGCCCCCTCTCCATCCGGCGCATTACATTTTGGTTCTCTCGTAGCCGCATTAGGCAGTTATCTGCGCGCCCGCTCACTGCAAGGTCAGTGGAAAGTCCGCATTGAAGATATTGACCCGCCTCGGGAAGTGCCGGGGGCTGCTGATGATATTTTACGTACCTTGGAAAGTTGTGGTCTCCATTGGGATGGCCCTCTGCTTTACCAAAGTCAACGGTTAGAAGCCTATGAGTATCATCTGCAGCAACTGATTGCGCAGGATAATGCCTATTTTTGCCATTGCAGCCGTAAACAAATTAAAGCTATGGGTGGAACCTATGACGGTGGCTGCGGCCAATTAACCACGCCCCACAGCGATGGCGCCCTGCGGATACGTAACCGCGCAGGCATCAGCCAATTTACTGATAATTTACAAGGCCCGGTCACAACGGATATTACCTTCGCCACAGAAGATTTTATTATCAAACGCAGTGATGGCTTGTACGCTTATCAATTGGCGGTCGTATTAGATGATGCCTATCAAGGTATGACAGAAGTGGTTCGCGGAGCTGATTTGCTCGAGGCCACCGTCAGACAAATCAGTCTGTACCACATGTTTAACCTACCCGTTCCCCAATGGCTACACCTGCCGCTGGCCTGCGAAACCCCAGGATTTAAACTGTCAAAACAAAACCATGCCACAGCTGTAGATAAACGGCATCCACAACCTGCATTGCAAGCTGCTTTAGCCTTTTTAGGACAGTCACCGGTGGAGATGAGCGGGGATATCCGTCAAATGCTGGCTCAGGCTGTTACCCAGTTTGATTTATCCCGAATTCCAGTCCGGCATGAGATCCTGCTGGGCTGATATACTCATCGCCGGTCAATTGGTATAGAATAGCCGCCTGTTTTTAACCCTTTACTTTATAACATCCCGAGGTGTCCCATTTTTCGCCGTATCAGCCAATTCTGTAAACAGCTGTTTGACGATAGCCAAACCAGCAAAAATCAGGAAATTGAGACCCTGGATTCAGGCCTGAGCCTGGAGATCGTCCCCCGTGACAGCCACAGTATCTCCCGCAGACAAATCAGTGAAAATGCTCTCAAGGTATTATATCGACTACATAAATCTGGCTACAAAGCCTACCTGGTAGGCGGTGGCGTACGGGATTTATTGTTAGGGCTTGAACCGAAAGATTTTGATGTAGTCACCGATGCCACACCGGAAGATATTAAAAAACTGTTCCGCAACTGCCGCTTAGTCGGCCGTCGGTTCCGTTTGGCTCACATTGTATTTGGTCGCGATATTATCGAAGTTGCCACATTCCGCGGCCACCACAGCCACGGTAATGATAAAACCTCCAAAGCCAATGCCTCTGGTCGGTTATTGCGTGACAATGTGTACGGCAGCATCGACGAAGATGCCGAGCGCCGTGACTTTACCGTCAATGCGCTGTACTACGATATCAGTGACTTCAGCATCCGCAGCTATGGCGGCGGTCTGCAGGATCTGAAATCCGGCACCCTACGGCTTATCGGCGATCCAGAAACCCGTTACCGGGAAGATCCCGTACGCATGCTGCGGGCTGTCCGCTTTGCCACCAAACTGAATATGCAAATCGATGCTTCTGCTGCGGCGCCTATCCGTAAGCTGGCCCATCTGCTCAGTGATATTCCTTCTGCCCGGATGTACGAAGAAGCTCTCAAGTTGTTTTTTGCTGGCAAAGGGGAAGCGAACTTTGAAATGATGCAGGAATATGGCTTATTCCAGCCTTTATTCCCATTGCTGCACAGCTGCATCAAAGAAAACCCCAAAGATCCGGCTGCCCGTATGATCCAGATGGTGATGGCCAATACCGATGCACGGGTCAATCAGGATAAACCTGTCACCCCAGCGTTCTTCTATGCTGCACTGTTATGGTACCCATTGCGGACCCGGGCGGAAGAGATCGCCCTGGAAAGTGGCTTGCCGCTGTATGATGCCTGCTTTGCTGCCATGGGTGATATTCTGGAAGACCAGTGTCGTAGCATCAGTATTCCGCGTCGCTTTACCGCCCCTGCCCGAGATATCTGGCAGATGCAGTTACGTTTTGAGCGCAGTCAGAACCCACGAGCCTTCAAACTGATGGAAAGCCCTAAATTCCGCGCAGCATACGATTTACTGCAACTGCGTGGTGAAGCTGAAGGCGGCGCAGTGGCCAAAAATGCCCACTGGTGGAAAAACTTTGTCCAAGCGGATGAAGCTACCCGTACCGTGATTGCGAAATCCGGCCCCAAAGCCGGTGGCCGTAAACGCAACCGTAATCCTCGTCGTCGCAAACGCAGCGATAGCAGCAATGGTTCGGCCGCAGAGTAATATGCCCAAGGTATTTGTCGCCCTCGGTGCAAACCTCACCGATCCCAAAGCACAGTTGGACAGCGCCTGTCGGGCGCTGGCTCAACTTGCGATGCCCGGTACATTCGCATGTTCCCCCTATTATCGCTCTGTTCCTATGGGGGACGTCCCCCAGCCAGATTATATTAATGGGGTTGCCAGCTTTAGCACCCAATTAGCCCCCATAGCGCTCCTGGATGCCCTGCAACATATTGAGCAGGAACAAGGCCGGCAGCGACTGGTACGCTGGGGCCCACGAACATTAGATCTCGATCTCTTGCTCTACGGCAATGAACAGATTAACACCCCAAGATTAACCGTCCCCCACTACGGCATGAAAACCCGCAGTTTCGTGCTGGTACCGTTAAGTGATTTGGCCCCCCAACTGATACTGCCTTGCGGCACCCCCCTGGCCGCGCTGCTTACGCCGGCCCTGCGAGCTGAACTCACGCCGCTCTGATTCCTTTCAACTAAATTCCCTATCCTAATTAGGTTTTCCGGCCATCTTGCTGAGCGGAAAGGCGAGCAGGATCGTTGAACTTGTGCGCCAGTTCCCTTATAACTGCCTATCTAAAAAATTTTATAAGTACCCAATATGTCTAAAGTTACCAGTTCAACACTGCGTCAATTCAAGCAAGAGGGGCACAAATTTACTGCCCTAACTGCCTACGATGCCAGCTTTGCCGCCGCCTTTGATGAAGAAGGCATTGATGTACTCTTGGTGGGAGACTCCCTCGGGATGGTACTGCAGGGCCATGATGATACTCTGCCCGTCACGATTGAGGATATCGCCTATCACACCCGTTGTGTCCGCCATGGTATCAAACGTACCTTGTTGATCGCGGATATGCCTTTTATGAGTTACGCCACCACAGAGCAAACCATGGCAAATGCCGCCATCCTGATGCAGGCTGGTGCCAATATGGTTAAGCTTGAGGGCGGTCAATGGCTGCTACCCAGTGTCCAGATGCTGACTGAGCGTGGTATCCCGGTATGCGCCCATCTGGGACTGACCCCGCAATCGGTTAATGTCTTCGGTGGTTTTAAAGTGCAAGGGCGAGATGAAGATAATGCCAAGCGCATTTTGGCCGAGGCAAAAGCGATTGAGGCGGCCGGCGCACAGTTACTGGTATTAGAGTGCATTCCCGCCCCGCTGGCACGCACCATTACCCAGGCGCTGACAATTCCGGTAATCGGCATCGGTGCCGGAGCTGACACTGACGGACAAATTCTGGTAATGCATGATGTATTGGGGATTTCCAGTGGTTATATCCCCCGTTTTTCTAAAAATTATCTTAAGCAGACAGGCGAAATCCGTGCTGCGGTACGGGCCTATATCGATGAAGTCGCCAAAGGTGAGTTTCCGGCGCCAGAACATACTTTTAACTGAGTTGTAAACATGATTACCAGTGCCAATATTTCTGAAATCCGTGCCCAGGTGAAAGCCTGGCACGCCCAAGGTGAAACCGTGGCCTTTGTGCCTACCATGGGAAATCTGCATCAGGGACATATCACCCTAGTGCGTGAAGCCTGTCATCGGGCTGACCATGTGGTGGTCTCCATTTTCGTCAACCCACTACAATTTGGTCAGCACGAAGATTTGGATGCCTACCCCCGCACGCTCAATGAAGATAAGCTGGCACTGGCAGAAGCTGGTGCCGGACTGCTATTTACACCCACGCCACAAATCATCTATCCCCGCGGCTTAGATGCGCAGACCTATGTTGAGGTGCCCGGGATCAGTGACGAGCTATGCGGCCAAACCCGGCCGGGGCATTTCCGAGGCGTTGCCACCGTAGTCTGTAAACTCTTCAATCTGGTGCAGCCAGATATGGCACTGTTTGGTAAAAAGGATTACCAACAGCTACAGGTGATCCGCACCATGGTAGAAGATCTGTCCATACCGGTAGATATTATCGGTATTGATACTGTGCGTGAGCCTTCCGGCCTGGCGATGAGTTCACGTAATGGTTATCTCACCGCAGAAGAAAAAGCCTTAGCGCCTGCGCTAAAACGTACGCTGGATAATCTGGCTGCTGCGGTTAAAACTGCCATGCCCATCCCTCAAGCCATTGCACAGGCAAAAGCGGCACTGGCTGATGCCGGACTGCGTCCTGACTATCTAGAGATCCGCAACGCTCACAATTTAGCACCGGTGACGGACACAGATACCGCCCTGGTTATCCTTGCTGCGGCTTATCTGGGAAAAGCCCGCCTAATTGATAATTTGGAGTTCAGCCGTTAACCCGGCGCATCAGGTTTATCGCGGCCACATGGCATAACGTCAGCACTATAAAAAAGCCACCTTTCGGTGGCTTTTTATTGATTCAATATCGCGCAACATAAGCGCTATTGGCTTCACCAAATTAAGTCCGCAGGCCAATACCGCGAGATACCAGATAGTAAGCCACCGACCACAGCCCAATACAAAAGGCCACCATAATCGCCAGCGATAGCGGCACGCTAATGTCCGCAGTACCGAGAAAACCGTAGCGAAACACGTTAATCATATACACCACAGGATTCAGGGCGGAAATGCCCTGCCATAGCGGTGGTAGCAGGGAAAGAGAGTAAAACACCCCGCCCAGATAAGTCAGCGGCGTCAGCACAAAGGTCGGAATAATGCTGATATCATCAAAACTCTTGGCAAATACCGCATTAATCAGGCCGCCTAAAGAAAACAATATCGAGGTTAGTAGCACAGTCAGCGCCACCAGCAACGGATGTTGCAGATGAATATCGACAAAAAACAACGCTACTAAGGTCACAATCAGCCCAACACACAGTCCTCGGGCAACCCCGCCAAACACATAACCGGCAATCATCACATAGTGGGGCACAGGTGCCACCATCAGCTCTTCTAAATTACGCTGGA
Source organism: Shewanella sp. NFH-SH190041 (assembly GCF_024363255.1). Taxonomy (NCBI): domain Bacteria; kingdom Pseudomonadati; phylum Pseudomonadota; class Gammaproteobacteria; order Alteromonadales; family Shewanellaceae; genus Shewanella; species Shewanella sp. NFH-SH190041. Next base: position 839,371 of record NZ_AP026070.1, on the reverse strand, counting down.
ATTTAGCGCTATAAAATGACGATGCCACATTAGAGTAAGAGTTGGTGATCACCGACATCATGATCAGCCCCGGAGCGATAAACTCCATATAAGAGACACCGCCCATTTCACCGATACGCCGCCCCACTAAATTGCCGAAAATCAGAAAATACAGCGTCATCGTGATGGCAGGCGGCACCAGCGTCTGCACCCAAATACGAGTAAAACGATTGATTTCTTTAATTAAAATACTTTTAAATGCCGTAAAATACAGCCCGGTCATATTCATGCGGCCCGCTCCTGTTTTGCCCGCTCTACCAGATTCACAAACAGCTCTTCCAGCCGGTTACTCTTATTGCGCATCGACACCACATCCAGCCCCTGCGCTGTCAATTGCGCAAACAGATCGTTAAGGCTGTGATCCTTGGCAATTTCCACTTCCAGCGTGCGCTCATCCAATAATTGGCAACGAATATCCCCTAATTCCGGAGCCTGCGCACAGGCATGGCGCAAATCCAAAATAAAGGTTTCCACATTCAGCTGACTGAGCAATTGCTTCATGGAGGTACACTCCACCAGCTGGCCTTTATCAATAATGCCGATATTGCGGCACAACATCTCAGCCTCTTCCAGATAATGGGTGGTCAAAATAATCGTCACCCCTGATTTATTCAGCTGTTTGAGAAAATCCCACATGGAGCGGCGCAGCTCAATATCCACCCCGGCAGTCGGTTCATCCAAAATCAATAACTGTGGATTGTGCATCAATGCCCTGGCGATCATCAGTCGACGCTTCATCCCACCGGACAACTGCCGTGCCTGCGCATGACGTTTTTGCCACAGATCCAGTTCTGTCAGATACTTTTCAGCGCGGATTAATGCTTCACCACGGGGAACCCCGTAAAAGCCGGCCTGATTGACGACGATCTGCAACACAGTTTCAAACTGATTAAAGTTAAATTCCTGGGGCACCAGGCCAATGCAGAGCTTGGCTCGCTCTAACTCCCGGTCAGTATCATAGCCAAATACAGTCACCCGCCCGGCAGTCTTATGCACCAAGGCACTGATAATACCGATAGTAGTGGACTTACCGGCACCATTAGGGCCCAGCAAGGCAAAGAAATCCCCTTGTTCAACGGTGAGGTTAATTCCCTGCACCGCTTCTACCCCGCCTTTGTATGTTTTTCTCAGGTTTTCGAGTACCAGCGCCTGCTGTGACATGATGTCCCCTTCAAATATGGTTATCTCCCTATCGCTTTAATAGCGCACTATCAGAACGAATCGGGCTGAAACTAAAACTCCCGCCAAGGCGGGAGTTTTCTTCTGGCAATCTGCGTAATCGCGCCGCGAAATTATTCCTGTGGAATCACTTTGGCGATATAGGGCAGGTTGCGGTAACGTTCTGCGAAATCGATGCCGTAGCCAACAATAAATTCATCAGGGATGGTAAAGCCAACAAAGTCTACCGGCACATCCACTTCCCGGCGTTCTGGCTTATCCAGCAATGTACACAGCGCCAAACTCTTAGGCTCGCGCAACAGCAGCATCTCACGGACTTTCTGCAGGGTATTACCTGAGTCAATCAAATCTTCCACAATCAGTACGTCACGGCCAGAGATATCGGATTGCACATCCTTGAGGATTTTCACATCCCGTGAACTGGTCATGGCATTGCCATAGCTGGAAACAGCCATAAAATCGATTTCAACATGGCCGTTAATCCGACGGCACAAATCCGCCATAAAAACAGCCGATCCCTTCAGCAGACCAACCATCAACAGACGTTCGCTGTTTTGATAGTGGGCATTGATCTTCTCTGCCAATTCATCCAGCTTATCGTTGATCTCAGCGGTAGAAATCATCTCTTCAATGGTATGTTTCATATTTCTCTCAATTGTCATCGCCGGTAGGTTGTAGGGATGGAGAATATCCCCACCGGTCGGTTAATTCATGATTGACACCCAGATGATCCAAAATCCGGGCGACCACGAAGTCTACCAGATCCTGCACTGTTTGGGGATGGTGATAAAAACCAGGTGATGCAGGCATAACCACAGCGCCCATTCGGGTAAGGCTCAGCATATGCGCTAGGTGGATAGCATTAAACGGCATTTCCCGTGGCACCAAGATAAGCTGTCCGCGCTCTTTGAGCACCACATCCGCCGCCCGCTCCAACAAATTGTTACTCATCCCAGTGGCAACGGCGGCCAAGGTACCGGTCGAACAAGGGCAAATCACCATTTGGCGCGGAGCACCACTGCCGGACGCCGGAGGTGAAAACCATTCTTCTTTGCCTAATACCGTCAATCGTCCCGGCAGTGACCCAAGCTGTTTGTGGAGTTGCTCCGCAGCTTTATGGGGGTGACTGCTCAGCTTTAACCCCTGCTCAGTGGCCAAGACTACCCGAGCGGCACTGGAAATCATCAGATAAACATGTATACCCTGCTGCAACAGGCATTGCAGCAGCGTTAACCCATAAGGGGCACCGGATGCACCGGTCCAAGCCAGACTGACAGCCCGCTCGCCGAAATTCTCCGGCGCATTCAAGCTGCCGTAATGACTGTGACTCATTTTGCTCTGTCCTTCAGTGCGGCCAATATCTTGCCGTGAATGCCACCAAAGCCGCCATTACTCATCACCACAATATGCTCACCTGCCACAGCGGTATCAGCCAACTCAGTTACCAGCGGCTCAATGGCATCAAATACCTGTACCGGCAACGGCGCACCGGCCATCACGCTGTGCAAATCCCACTGCACCGCCTCGCCTTGGAACAATAGCGCCCTATCTGCCAGCGCCATGGCGCCAGCCAGCGAATCCTTATAAACACCCCGTTTCATGGTATTGGATCTCGGTTCAAGCACCACGGTAATCGGCGCATCCCCCACCTTGGCTCGCAATGCCTGCAGCGTAGTGGCTATCGCTGTGGGGTGATGGGCAAAATCATCATATAAGGTCACACCATCAATGCAGCCCAGTTGCTCCAGTCGTCGCTTAGGGGGCATAAATTGCTCAAGGGCAGCCATTGCGGCATGGGGACTCACGCCGACATGCCGGGCAGCAGCTACCGCCATCAACGCATTTTCCATATTATGTCGGCCTATCAGCTCCCAGCTCATCTCTCCTTGTAACTGACCATCAAGGGATATTGCAAAGTGATGACCATCTTCGGCCAACGCCTGCAGTGACCAGCCAGAGCCATCCCCGTCGGCATTCAGGGTTTCTTGCTCACTCCAACAGCCCATGGCCATCACACGTTGTACCGCTTCACTATGGGATGGCCAGATAATCTTGCCCTGTCCGGGGACGGTACGGACTAAATGGTGAAACTGGCGCTCAATCGCATGCAGATCATCAAAGATATCAGCATGGTCAAACTCCAGGTTATTGATCACTAAAGTGCGAGGATGGTAATGGACAAATTTGGAGCGTTTATCAAAAAAGGCACTGTCGTATTCATCGGCTTCCACCACAAAGAAATCGGTTTGCCCCAAGCGGGCTGACACGCCAAAATTTTGCGGCACGCCGCCGATCAGAAAGCCGGGCTGATAGCCGCAATCTTCTAAAATCCAAGCCAGCATACTGGCGGTCGAGGTTTTGCCGTGGGTACCCGATACCGCCAATACCCATTTACCCGGCAGGATATGGTCGGCAAGAAACTGGGGGCCTGAGGTATAGGGCAAACCACGGTTGAGCACAGCTTCAACACAGGGATTACCTCGGCTCATGGCATTGCCAATCACCACTAAATCCGGGGTATCATCCAACTGCGTCGGGTCAAAACCCTGAATAAGACCGATACCCTGCTGTTCCAACTGAGTACTCATAGGTGGATAAACATTGGCATCCGACCCGGTCACCCTGTGGCCCATTTCTCGGGCCAGCAAAGCCAGCCCGCCCATAAAGGTGCCACAGATCCCAAGAATATGTACGTGCATGTGCTCACTCTTTCAAGTTTGAAAAATCAGTGAAAATCCAAACCATTGTACCTTTGGCCAGCATAAGCACAAGCCTGTCAGAGTGGAGAGTTTCCCCGCATTTTTCAGGCGTTTGCCTGCGCCAGAGCCTGGCTGACATCGGCGATAATATCGTCGATATCCTCAATCCCCACAGAAATCCGAATCAGATCCTCACTGACCCCGGCACTGGCCAGCTCTTTGGCATCCAGCTGCCGGTGGGTGGTACTGGCCGGATGACATGCCAGCGATTTGGCATCGCCGATATTCACCAAGCGCAGGATCAACTGCAATGCATCAATAAAGCGGCCACCGGCTTCCCGGCCGCCCTGAATACCAAAACTAATAATGCCGGATGCCTGACCCTGACAAATTTTGTCGCAGTTATTCCGCTGTGGGCTGTCAGGTAACGCGGCATAATTGACCCAACTCACCGCCGGATGTTGCTGCAGATACTTGGCCAACGCCAGCGCGTTACTGCAATGGCGCTCCATCCGCAGTGCTAAGGTTTCCAACCCTTGTAGTAATAAAAACGCGCTCTGGGGTGACAGTGCAGCGCCAGTATTACGCAATGGCACCACCCGTGCCCGGCCGATAAATGCCGCCGGACCAAATGCATCGGTATACACCACTCCATGGTAAGAAGGGTCGGGTTCATTGAGCACTGCAAAGCGGCGTTTGTCCCCTTGCCAGTCAAATTTTCCAGCATCGATAATAATGCCGCCAACTGTGGTGCCGTGACCGCCGATATATTTCGTCAAAGAATGGATAACAATATCAGCGCCCAACTCGATGGGACGACACAGTACCGGGGTTGCCACCGTATTATCGACAATCAATGGCACGCCATGCCGGTGAGCGATCTCTGCCAAACGGGCAATATCCACCACATTGCCGGATGGGTTGCCGATAGACTCACAAAATACCGCTTTCGTATCAGCATCAATTAACTGCTCTAATGCCGAAAAATCCTCTGCTGGCGCCATGCGTACGTTAACCCCTTGGCGTGGTAAGGTATGGGCAAACAGGTTATAGGTGCCGCCATACAACTGACTGGTGCTGACAATATTGTCCCCTGCCTGTACAAGTGTCTGGATTGCGTAGGTGATCGCTGCCATGCCCGATGCCACAGCCAAAGCCCCAATGCCCCCTTCTAACGCTGCTAAGCGCTGCTCCAATACCTCTGTCGTCGGATTCATTATCCGGGTGTAGATATTGCCCGGCACTTTCAGATCAAACAAATCTGCCCCGTGTTGGGTGTTATCAAAGGTGTAGGAGGTAGTTTGGTAAATCGGTACCGCTGCCGAACGGGTGGTCGGATCGCTGCGATAACCATGGTGCAGTGCCAATGTCGCCAGTTTCATTTCTTATCTCCCTGAAATATCGATGTCATCTCAAACTAAAGGTGGCATTTAAATCAAACATAACGCCACAGCTTATCCCAAGCACAGGGCAGTCATATTGCTCAATAATATTGCTGAATAAATGCGCTATCGTGTTCAAGCTAACAAATAGACATCTAGATGTCTATAACTTCACAGATCTACACTGTGATTGCGGCTCGATGGTTTCCCCTGGGTTGAAATTCTGTTTTGATAATGATGTGAGCATGTTCACAAAGCCAATACAGAAGCAAAAACATCTAGACGTCTATATTGACGGACGTCCAGACATTCAACTATGCTGGCCCGATAATCTGGCAGATGCCATTGCCACCGGCAGGAACATCAGGCCCCGAATAACATCAGCGTCACTCCAGCATGGAGAACCCGACCCTAAACAGTATTGAGAGAGCAGCATGTCGACCAATTCCACAACCCCAGAAACAGCAAAACCGGCCGGTTCGATTCTGGCACTCTTGCCCCTGTTTCTTTTCCTGGCCCTATTTATTGGTGCCGGGGTCTACTTCCAAACTCAGGGGGTAGATTTCGCCTTCTATCAATTGCCAAGCCCTGTAGCTATTTTGCCCGCCATTGTGCTGGCGCTGATCCTGTCACGGGAAAAGCTTAATCAAGCGATAGAAACCTTTATCGGCGGTATTGGTCACAGCAATATTATTGCCATGTGTCTTATCTATCTGCTGGCAGGTGCCTTTGCCGCCGTGGCCAAAGCAACCGGTGGCGTTGATGCAACTGTGGCGCTGGGGCTGTCCTTGATCCCTTCTCAGCTATTACTACCAGGCTTTTTTGTTATCGCCGCCTTTATTGCCACCGCCATGGGCACCTCAATGGGTACCATTGCCGCCGTCGCCCCTATCGCACTTGGCGTGGCTCAAGAAGCGGATATCAGCTTGCCGCTGATGGCCGGCGCTGTGATGTCCGGCGCGCTATTTGGTGATAATTTATCGATCATCTCTGATACCACCATTGCAGCAACCCGTACTCAGGGTTGTGATATGAAAGATAAATTCCGCGAAAACCTGATTTTCGCACTGCCTGCGGCACTGATTACGTTAATCCTTTTCTCTGTTACCGGAGATGGCCACGCCATTATGGCCCATGAGAGTACCGATCCGATTAAGGTGATCCCCCACCTCACCATTTTGGTACTGGCCGTCGCTGGGCTGAATGTGTTTGTGGTGCTGGCTATCGGTATAGTGCTGGCCGGCGCGACCGGTATTCTCGGCGGGGAATATGGCTGGGTAACGTTCGCTAAAGATATTTATGCCGGATTTGGCAATATGCAGGAGATCTTTATCCTCTCCATGCTGGTCGGCGGATTGGCAGCACTGATGCAGCAGCAAGGTGGCTTGAGCTTTGTTAGCCGTCAGATTGAAAAACTGATTGCCCGTTTCTCCAGTGCTAAAGGCGAAGCCTCCACCCGGGCGGCAGAACTGGGTATGGCTGGTATTGTTGCCGCTACCAATGCCTGCGTGGCGAACAACACAGTTTCCATTGTAGTCAGCGGGGATATCGCCAAAGCCTTGGCCACTAAACACGGAGTATGCCCTAAACGTGCCGCCAGTATTCTCGATATCTTTGCCTGTATCGTACAGGGACTCATTCCCTATGGTGCCCAAGCACTGCTGATCGCCTCAATTTTTGCTATCAGCCCGCTTTCAGCGGTGGCCTACACTTGGTATGGACCGATTCTGGCCTTGGTTGCTGTTGCCATCGTATTGTTCAGAAAAGAAAAATAACTTGCAGTCGCCTGTTCCTAACGCCATGCTAGGGTCTGTTAACCTTTCAAGTTTGTTTTTGCAGCAATTTGAGGATGCGTTATACAAGGCAGAAGCTTTGATGATGTGTTACCTGATAAGCCGATAACGCAGTAGAAAGGTGTCTCAAACAAAATTTACCCCTGAAAAGTCAACAAACCCTAAAAACAGGTTTTATGGTAGGGATACTCCATGTCACAGGATGATGACATACAGCATGGCCAATATGACCCCCACAGGCTGATTTTTCATATGTCACTGGTGGGGGTTGTTATTTGTGCCCTTGGCATACTGGCCACCATGATCGCCTTATCCCATCGCATAGGCTGGCAGATCTTCAATCTACACATTGATGTCCTCGGCGATTACCTCCGCTCACCTCTGGCCTATCTGTATAATGTATCCCTGCTGTTGGCTGGCGGGTGCTTTGTGCTCGCAATGCTGGGACTTTACCTACTTCGACATAACCGCTTTACCTTGATGTTATCCTTGGCCGGGACCACCGTCGGGGTCGGCATTATGCTACTGGGAGTCTACCCCTATAATGACACCGCCGCCCACCATATGGCGGTGACCTTTTTTATCTGTACCACCATGGTGCTTTTTTCCCTGCTGGTGCTGTGCCGTTTCAGCCATCCTTATCTGTGCAGTCCCGGGCTCTGGCTGGCCAGTTTACTGGGGATTGCTGCCAGTGTACTGCTACTGATGGAGTTGGCACCTGAGGCGCTACTGCAGCATCAGTGTCCCGCCTATCAATGGTGTTATACCGCACTACTAATGTGGTGGCATACCCTAATGACTATGGCAGCCGGGATTGGCCTGGCATTAATGGCTAGGCGATTACTGCTTGAGCGCAACCCAACTTTAGGGTAAAAAACCATAAAATACAGTAGATTAAATGTCACCCCCTAAGATGGTTCACACTTTTTTGTGATCCAAGTCATAGCACTGGTGGCAGGTTTCGTGAATATTAGCGGATTCGGAAATTCGTTCAGTAAGCCTCATGTTTGCCACTTATGAAACCGCACTGGATCACCTAGAATTACATCGTCTGGTGATTATGCTGACACTGACAGGCGCTGGCGTCAGCTCCGTTTGTGTACTGCTGACCCTATTATCCGAACTGATACTGCACGGCAGCATGGTATTTAGCCTGCGCCTCAGTCAATTGGGAGATTACAATCAATGCACGCTGGCCTTTTTGTTTAATGCCGGCATGCTTTCTTATGGCATCTGTACCTTGATGTCGATGTTTGGCCTGTACCACCTAAAACTCGGCCGGTTAAGTCAATGGTTATCCTGGTCCGGAGGCTGGCTGGGGATCTCCACCCTGTTGTTAGGCGCCTTTCCCGCCACCTTGATGGAACTACATCGTTACGCCCATGCCAGCATGCTAGTCAGTACCCAACTGTTTTGTGTACTTGCCATTATCAGTTGGATCCGATGCAAACCATACTGCACCAAAGGAATGATGTTAGTCAGCATTTTACTGTTTCTCACCGCGGCGAATTGTTTAAAACAATTCGATTGGCATAATATGAAGCTGCTGCTCTGCCCCCAATCTGACATGCCGCATTTGTGCCCCATTGCCATCAATTCCTGGCTGGTGATTATCTTGTCCATCCATTGGGATATTCTGCAGACCCTGAATATGCGCCGCCGCTTAAATGCATATTATGATACCCTGCAGCCCCAATATCAGATTTCATCCTCATCTGGCGCAGCAATACATCATGAGACTGGCACAATATCTTGCCCTATGCGGCATCTGCTCCCGCAAACAGGCACAGCGACTGATAAGCTCCGGCCGCATCAGCCTTGATGGCCGATTAGCCAACCATACCGATAAGGTACACTTCCTGGCCGGGCTAGATCACCCGGCCAAAGAAGCACTCTATTTAGATGGCAATCTCATTCCCGGGCCGGAGCCAAAAACTTATCTGCTATTTCATAAACCGGTTGGCATCGATTGCCGTCTACTCCCCGACGACCCTGCCAGTCTGTACCACCTGTTACCCAATTGCCCGAGATTGTACCCGGTGGGGCGACTGGATAAAGACTCCCGCGGGCTGTTACTGCTGACCAATGACGGCGAACTGACCCAGCGTCTGATGCACCCGGGTTTTGGCCACAGCAAGGATTACCATGTCACCCTCGCCCGGCCTTACAGTGATGAATTTATCCGCAATATGTGCCTTGGCGTCAGCTATCGGGATGTCACAACCTTGCCCTGTGACTGCCGTCGTCTCACCGAAGATCGCTTTGCCATCACCCTCACCCAAGGCATGAACCGACAGATCCGCCGCATGAGTCAGGCGCTAGGGCACCATGTCATTGATTTGAAGCGAGTAGCACTGATGAATCTAACGCTGCATCATGGCTGTGGTCGGCCACTGGCAGCAGGAGAAATGCGGCCACTCACCCCAGATGAGCTGGCCGCATTACAATGCGCCACCGGACTGGCGGCGCAGGCGTAAACCACTGGCGTTATTTCACAATCACCATTTCTGCGAGCAGATTGTCCGCTTTATCCAGATATTCCATCACCCATAGCATATAGCGGCTATCGACTTGAATAGAGCGGTTGGTACGCGGGTCATAATTCCAGTCACCAATAATGGACTCATACACCCCGTCAAACAGCAGCCCCACCAGCTCAGCCCGGCCATTTAAGGTCGGCGAGCCGGAGTTTCCACCTGTGGTATCCAAAGTCGATAAGAAATTCACCGGCACCGAATTAATGGCTGGCATATAGTAATCACCGTACTGTTTTTGCTTAATCAGTGCCAATTGCTCAGGTGGCGCATCAAACGGCGCAATGCCGGTATCCTTAGCCAAAATGCCTTCTAATCGGGTAAAAGGTATAGCGTAAAGCCCGTCCTGCGGCGCGTAACCTGTCACCTTACCGATACTGACCCGCAAGCTGGAATTGGCATCGGCATAAACCTGTTTACCCTGACTTTGGTTGTAACCGATAATGGCATCCATATATAACGGCCGCACTTTCATCAGTTCGCCCGAGAGGGTTTTGCGCCGGGACTCTTCCGCCCGTAGGGTGTCATACCGGGCGACGGCCAATTGAATAAAGGGATCATCTGACTGCTTAAACTCGGCCACGGATTTTTCCATCCATCCCAAGCGCGCCGCTTTATTCGCAAGCTCAGTATTGGCATAAGCATTGGCCAGTAGCGCACGGGTTTGCCTCGCGCCCGCATCAATGGCAAACGCCTTATCCACGCCAGTTAGACGCTGCTGAGCGGGCAACTTGGCATATTGCGCCAACAGTTCCTGCAAAATAGCCTGATCCACAGCGGCATCATAGCGACGATCAATCCGCTCCATGGCAGATTTGAAACGGGTCATATCCCGACTTTGGTAACCCGGCTCTCTGGCCATATCCGGCTTTTGCCGCTCATGGGCTAAGCGATACAAACGATCGGCGGCACTGAGCATCTGGCTGTACCCCATATACGCCATCAGCAAGTCCCGCTCCCGGGTCTGTTGACTACGGGCAATCAGCGTATTGAGCTCGGTTAGCGCCGAGCCATATTGCCGCTGACGCTCAGTATCGGCATTAATCCAAGCCGCCAGCGCCTCCTCTATGGCAATTTTATCGGCCAACATGGTGGATTTGCCGTAGAACTCGATCATCGAGGTAAAGTTCTTGGCATAGTTAGCCAAACTTGCCAGCGTACTTTCATACTTAATCCGTGCGTCGCTGCCTTCTGGGGCCGTCTGCCGGATAAGTGTCATAATCGTTTCCCGCAGCGCCTTGGAATTTGGATAAGTCCAGCCAAACTGATTTTCCACTTCTGCTGCCGTGCGATAACGATTGGTCCGCCCCGGGTAGCCGGTCACCATAACAAACTCGCCTTCCTGTACCCCTTTGGCAGATACTTTTAGGAAACTGTCTGGGGTAAAGGGAACATTATCCGGGCTGTAATCAGCCGGTTGCCCATCCGGGCCAACATAAGCGCGATAAAAGGCAAAATCGCCGGTGTGACGCGGCCACATCCAGTTATCAATATCACCGCCATACTTGCCCACGCTGCCTGCCGGGTTATACACCAAGCGCACATCGCGGATTTCCAATTGTTTTACTAGGTAATATTCCAGCCCACGATGAAAACTGTACACTTCGCAGCGATACCCGCCACCCTGCTCACATTCAGCAACCAGCGCTTTTTCCCGGTCTTCCACTGCCCGGTAAAAATCTTTGCCTTGTTTATCCGCCAGCCCCTTGGTGACAGCCTCGGTCACATTGCTGATAGCCTTGGTAACATAAATGCGAGAGCCAGGCGTCGCGGGCAGTTCATCGGTTAACTGCCGAGCTAGAAATCCGTCTTTGAGCAAATTATCTTTTGCCGTTGAGTTGTATTGAATCGCGCCATAAGCACAATGATGGTTAGTCACCACCAGCCCTTTAGGCGACACAAATGATGCCGTGCAGCCACCTAGGCTTATCACCGCATTCATGGGAAATTCCGTCAGGGTCGAAATAGTGTCAGGGTCGATTTGTAACCCTTTTGCCTTTAATACATCAGCCATGGCAGGTAACTGATGGGGTTGCCACATACCTTCATCCGCCAGCGCCGGAGCAGCAGCGCTGAGCAGCACTGCAGAGATCAGCCAGTTTTTCATTATCATTAAGTCCTTTTAGCATTATCCCCGACAGGTCAATAACCAATAAAAAAGCCGGAGCGTTTCCGCCCCGACTTTATCACAGCAACCCATTAAGCCAACAAACAATTCACCTCAATAAAACATTTACTTACAGCTCTCATCAGCATCTGCTATCAATGGCTAAATGCGGCCCACAGCTGAGCGATCACAATCACGACACCACACAGGGCTGATAGCGCTAGGAAGGCATTTCCACCTTGCACCTGATAGCCATGCGTCCCCATCCGGCGCTGCCGCCGCGCCATCGCAATGGGTAAGAAAATAATCATCACCACCAGCGGTATAGCGGCAAAGCCTAATACCGCCACAAAGCCTTCTGGAATATATAAGGCGCACAAAAGTGGCGGAATAAAGGTAATCAGCCAGGTCTGCAGTCGGCTAGTACAACTGCTGTTTGCCCGGGTCAACTCAGCCACAAAATCATATAAGCTCAGCGTGACCCCTAAAAATGAGGTGATCAACGCCAAATCGGCAAACAGTCCAATGGCTTTGCTAATCAAACTGTTATTAGCGATGTCCTGCAGCGCGGTCACCAAGCTTGGCAGTGAGCCCGCAAATCCATCAATGGTGGTTGCGCCCACTGTGCCCAATGTCACCAATAGCCATAGCCCGTAACACACCAGCGGAATAGTGGAACCAATCAGTAATACCCGGCGCAGAGAGGCCGTATCACCATCAAGATAACGCACTAAGGTAGCAATGCAGACATGGAACCCAAATGAGGTAAACACCACGGGGACAGCTGCCATCCAACTGCTGGTGAGATCTCGGCTGGCGGCCTGCTCCGCCAGTGCGCTTGGGCTAACATCCGTCAGCAAAAACAGCACAACGACAATCAACAAGGCCACCATCAAGGTAAACAGAAAGCGGGATAACTTATCAACCCAAGCAACCCCTAGCGCGGCAAAGCCCCCAAGCAACAAAGTAAAGAGCACCACCGCCAATTGATTATCCAGCGTAATCCCCAATAAGGCATCGGCTTTTAACACCAACAGGGAAGCGCCCCCGGTCAGATAAGCCGCGGTCAGGGCAAACAGCAAACTAAGAAACGATGCCCCCTGAATAAACTGACCGGTTTTCCCCAGCAGTTTGCCAGTAATGGCATGCACATTGTCCCCCACCCCGCTTTTTAAATTAATCTCCAGCATCAGCAAAGCGGTGTACGCAGACAGCCCCCACACCACGACTAACAGTAACATTGCTGGCAATAGCCCCAACGCCGCCGTCGCTAACGGCAAGGCCAGCATACCTGCGCCGATAGCGGTGCCTGCCACAATGGCAATAGATCCGAGAATTTTTAAACTCACAACGATAACCCCGTTTTATTTTAAGTTGTTATTAGGTCAGATTCAGAACGGCGGTAAAGGAGAGCGGGGAAGAAAACAGGCGTTTTCTGAAAGGGAAGTTTGATTGAATATTGCTTACCCGGAATGTCCGTCACAGCCTCCAACACCATACCAACCTGATGGTTTTTATGGTCTTGGCCCCAATGGCCGGACATGAATTCCTAACGGATTCAGCCGAGCCACCGGGGCGGGCTAAATCGCTTATCAATCAACAGCAATAGTTTCACTCTGCTTACTCTAAAAAAATGACTTGCAGCGACATTAGCAAAGCCGTAGCAACCGAGCAAGCCCCTATCGCACTCCCACCCCAAACAACCAACAGCAAGGCTGCAAACCGGATACATGGGCACATTTTTACAGCAGATGTTGCAGATAGCCGCAAAAACAGTACAATCTCAACCCCCTTGGGGGAGTAGCTGACTGATGTCCACATCAGGGTAAGTATCAACAGACTTGGCCGCAGCCATGGTGCTTACAGCTCATATTCTGAGCCCGGCAAGACCCAGGCATAACACCCATTATTTTGTAATGGGCGGTGCCTGCGTGTCTCAATGCCCGTCAGGTGCCGTCCCGGAGTATCATCGTGGACGCATTTATCGCTTCAACCCTCGCCGTTGCCATGGCTGAAATTGGCGACAAAACCCAACTGTTAACACTGCTGCTGGCGGCCAGATTCAAAAATAAAACGGCCATTATCAGTGGCATGCTCATCGCAACCCTATTGAATCACTTCATCGCCGCCTGGCTGGGACAATGGCTGACCGGTTATCTGTCTCCCACTGTGACCCAATACTTAGTTGCCCTGTCATTTTTTGCGATCGCACTTTGGGTACTGGTACCAGATAAAGCCGACGACAGACCGGGAAAATTTGATCGTTTCGGCCCCTTTATCGCCACAGCGATTTTGTTTTTTATTGCCGAAATGGGGGACAAAACCCAAATTGCCACCCTGGTACTCGCAGCCCATTACCAACATCTACTGCCAGTTGTATTAGGCACGACTGCAGGCATGTTGCTGGCCAATGTGCCTGTGGTACTGATTGGCCATTATGGCGCCGGGAAATTACCGCTTCAGTGGGTTCGCCGTATCAGTGCGGTTATCTTTATCCTGCTGGGGGTGGCAACATTGCTAGGGTCTGTTGATCTTTCGTGATTAAATTTTGTTCGAGATAAAAGCGTTTTAATCGCGGCGAGTGGTTTGTCGCCTAGTACTCTAAGCAAGAACCGCTCAACAAAGAGTAAAACGCTTTTAGCCGAACCCTGCGGGCAGCGTTTGAGGCTCCTTTCTACTGCGTTATCGGCTTATCAGGTAGCGCAACTACCCATCAAAGCCTCTGCCTTGTATAAAGCATCCTCAAATCGCTGCAAAAACAAACTTGAAAGGTCAACAGACCCTAGGGTCTGTTGACCTTTCGTGATTAAATTTCGTTCGAGACAAAAGCGTTTTAATCGCGGTAAGTAGCCTTTCAAGCACATAAAAAAGGGAGACCTTAAGGTCTCCCAAACATTGGCGTTCAGAGCATCAACCCCTGCTGGGATTGATAGGGGTTATTCCACTTCACTTAGCGGAATATCTAGCGCACGGGCAACACCTTCACCATAGGCACGGTCCGCTTTTAGACAGTTCTGGATATGACGGATCTGAATATGACGGTCAGCGGGGCCAATGGCACGCGCGGTGTTATCAAACAGACGTTGCTGCTCATCACTCTTCATCAGGCGGAACAGATCACCGGCCTGAGTATAATGATCATCTTCAGCCTGACTGTATCTGTCGATGTCACCAGATACTTTCAGTGGTGGTTCGCTGAAATCTGGCTGCTCAGCCCATTCTTGATAGCTGTTTGGCTCATAGGCAATGGTAGAACCTGAGTTACCATCAACCCGCATCTGACCATCACGATGGTAAGAGTGGAATGGACATTTTGGTGCGTTAACCGGGATCATGCTGTGGTTAACCCCCAGACGATAACGCTGGGTATCACCATAAGAGAACAGACGGCCCTGCAGCATCTTGTCAGGTGAGAAACCGATACCTGGCACAATGGTGGTTGGCGCAAATGCAGCTTGTTCAACCTCGGCAAAGTAATTCTGTGGGTTACGGTTCAGTTCAAACTCACCCACTTCAATCATTGGGTATTCACCGTGTGGCCATACCTTGGTCAAATCAAATGGGTTAAAGCGAAACTGCTGGGCCTGCTCTTCAGTCATCACTTGGATATACATGGTCCATTTCGGGAAATCACCACGATCAATGGCATCATGCAGATCACGTTGGTTACTTTCACGATCTTTGGCAATCACAGCTTCCGCTTCAGCGTCAGTGAGATACTGGATACCTTGCTGGGTTTTAAAGTGGAACTTCACCCAATAACGTTGATTGTCAGCACTGATCAGGCTGTAGGTATGAGAGCCGAAACCATCCATATGACGGAAAGATTTTGGAATCCCCCGGTCACCCATGGTGATGGTTACTTGGTGCAGCGCTTCTGGGGATAATGTCCAGAAATCCCAGTTATTATTAGCGCTGCGCATATTAGTGTAAGGGTCGCGTTTTACGGCGTGATTCAGATCAGGGAATTTCAATGGATCTTTGAGGAAGAATACCGGTGTATTGTTACCCACCAAGTCCCAGTTACCTTGCTCGGTATAAAACTTCATCGCAAAACCACGGATATCACGCTCAGCATCTGCCGCGCCACGCTCACCGGCAACAGTAGAGAAACGCACAAACATCGGGGTTTGCTTGCCGACACCATTAAACAGCATGGCTTTAGTGTATTTACTGATATCCTGGGTCAGAGTGAAGGTACCGTAAGCCCCTGAACCTTTGGCATGCATGCGGCGCTCAGGGATCACTTCACGGTCAAAGTGAGCCAGTTTTTCTAAAAACCAGGCATCCTGCATCAGCAATGGTCCGCGGGGACCGGCAGTTAAGGTATTTTGGTTATCAGACACCGGGGCACCGAATGCTGTGGTCAGTTTCTTAGTCATACACACTCCTAAAATCTTATACATCTTCATCAGGAAATTGAGCCTGGCTCAATTTCACGGTCAGCAGCACAGCAATGGCGGCTGGCGCGTAGAAATCATTCCCTTCCATTGTTGAGCCAAGCTTCGATGATGTCATAAAGGTCCGGCATCACTCACGGCTCCTCAGCAAGAAATTGATATTAGGTTACGCCGCCCCGAATTAATAAAAAACCGATTAAATCAGATTGTTGCAATCTACCAAAGCTGAAATAAAGAATGATCCTGATCAAGTATGTACTGGCAAGGATTATGTTAGACGTATGATTTAAGTGAATTTTTCTTAACAACCACCCTGCGGTAGTCGGTATTGAATGTCAGCTTTTACTGACAGGTGTAGCGGAAAAAATAAGCAGAGGATGACACAAAATACTTGGGCTGCCACGGGCAGCCCAACACACTATATTGCAGGACGAGCAACCACGGCTGCTGTCATGCGGGAGATACAAGTCATCTCCCCGGCACTATTGTAAATTTTGACTTCCCACACGGAGCTACGCTTGCCCAGATGGACTGGCTTTGCCACCGCTCTGAGTTCACCGTTACGGGCAGCTTTTAAATGGTTGGCATTAATTTCCTGACCAACACAATAAAACCGTTCAAAATCCACAGCAAAATTTGCCGCATAACTGGCCACGGTTTCCGCCAGCACCACATTCGCCCCACCGTGTACTATCCCCAATGGGTTGTGCAAGTGCGGACCAACAGGCATGGTGGCCACCATATAATCCTCACCAATCTCAGTAATACTGATGCCTAACGTTTGCATCAGGGTGCCTTTGCCGGTGATCCCTTTATCCAGCCGAGCACAATCTTCAATGGTGACGGGCCTGAACCAAATACTCATGTTCGCATTCCCTATTGCTTGTCAATTGGCAGCAGTCTACTGATAATCAGCGCCCTTTAATAGGGCGCATCACACAATTCTAATGGATTACAAGGCGGGCTAAATCACAGTGTTCCCAAACTGAACAGCAAACCGGCAATGGTGCCACTCATCAGGTTAGCCAGTGCGGCACCAATCAGCGCCCGCATTCCCATAATGCCCAAATCATGACGACGCTCAGGTGCCAAAGCGGTCAAGCCCCCCATCACCATAGCCAAAGCACCAACGTTGGCAAAACCACACAGCGCAAAGCTGATAATAATTTGTGTTTTTTGCGACAGCTCTGGGGCAACCTTAATAAAATCCACATAGGCGATAAATTCATTAATCACCATTTTTTCGCCGATAAAGGAAGCCGCCGTGGTCGCCTCATGCCAAGGCACGCCCATTAACCAAGCGACAGGAGCAAGCAGGTAACCCAACATCATCTGCAGTGACAGGCCGTCAATACCGAACCAATGACCAACCCCACCCATAATGCCGTTGATCAGTGCCACTAGTGCCACAAATGCCAGCAACAGCGCCGCCACATTCATCACCTGCTGCAGTCCCATCGCGGCGCCGTTGGCCGCGGCATCCAGTACGTTAGCGGGCTTATCTTCCACTTCATCCAGCACCTGCTTGATATCAGTTACCGGCTTTTCAGTTTCAGGCCAGATTAACTTGGCAAATAACAGCCCCGCAGGCGCGGTCATAAATGCTGCCGTCAACACATACTTCACATCCACACCCAGCTGGATATACCCCACCATGGTGCCACCGGCAACAGAAGCGAGACCGCCAGTCATCACCGCAAACAACTCTGAGCGAGTCATATGTTTGATAAATGGCCGCACCATAGTTGGCGCTTCTACCGGGCCAACAAAAATATTAGCGGTAGCAGACAGTGATTCTGCTCGGCTCACCCCTAAAATTCGGGTCAGCAGTCCACCAATCAGACCGATTAATTTCTGCATAATGCCAAGGTGGTACAACACGGCGATCAGTGAAGCAATAAACACCACAACGCACAGCACGTTAATGGCAAAAATAAAGCCCATTTTGTACTTGGCCAGATCGCCAAACAGGAAAATCTGCCCCTGTTGACCGTAACTGATCACTTTCATCACGCCATCAGAAACAGCATCCAACATCTTTTGTCCGGCAGGTACGTTCATCACAAAAGCACCAAAGCCAATCTGGAATGCCAATGCGCCAAAAACAGTACGCGGACGAATCGCTTTGCGGTTTTCTGACAGCAACACAGCCAACGCCATCAGACTGATCATCCCCACTACACTGATTAAAATTTCCATACCAACCTTTAACATATGTTTCGATGGCGGAAGTGTATTCAGGAAATTGTTCAGGGCAAGAGGTAATGCTAATTTTCTGCACACAAAACAGCTATTTTAGCTATTTCATATCAAAATCTATGTAAACTTAAAATAAACACAACATTCAGGTGGGGTTAACGGCGGTTATAGCAGATGGTCTCTGGGGGAGAAATGAAGGTAAAAAAATGAGTAAATTGATGATGAAATTGAATGATTACCTTTAAAAATAAAGCCTCTAGAAATATCAGCCTTTGCTACAGCAACTCAACGCTGCGGCAGAAATCTCATTACAGTCAAAATGCCTTAGAAAATCAGGTAAAAGATAAAAAAGGCCCCGAGTATCCTGTTGTTTTTTATTGGTGGATAGCCGGGGCCAGTAGGGTAATCAGGTTAAGCCTGACCTTTATTGTTATTTGGTGTGTTTACAGTTATCAGTCAATCTGTTTAACCGCTTCTAACGTCAGCCGGATCATGTCATTCAGGGTCTGTTGACGCTCCTCCGCACTCAGATGCAGCCCCTGACGCAGATGATCCGTCACCGTCATCATGGCCAGCGCCTTAGCGCCATGCTCAGCAGCAACGCCGTACAGGCCAGCAGCTTCCATTTCCACTCCCAACATGCCGTACTTTTCCATCAGATCGTAACGACTGTCATCACTGCAGTAGAACAGATCGGAAGAGTACAGATTGCCCACATGGTAGCTGGCACCTAACCGCTCAGCGGCATCTGCAGCAGAGCGCAACAGGCCAAAATCAGCAATCATGGCAAAATCGGTGTGGGGGAAGCGGGTGCGGTTAACACCTGAGTCTGTACTGGCCCCCATCGCCATCACAACATCCATCAGCTTAATCTTGTCACTGACCGCGCCACAGGAGCCGATACGAATAATATTTTCGACCCCGTATTCAGTAATCAGCTCTTTGGCATAAATGGAGATTGAAGGGATCCCCATACCTGAACCCATCACTGAAATCGGTTTTCCCTGATACTCACCGGTAAAGCCCAACATGTTGCGGACATCTGTCACTTGACGCACATTGTCCAAGAACTGCTCAGCGATATATTTAGCCCGCAATGGATCGCCTGGCATCAATACGGTTTTTGCAAAATCACCTTGTTGTGCATTGATATGTGGTGTCATAGGTTAACCCCCGATACTGAATAACAAACCGGCAATGGTGCCGCTCATCAAGTTGGCCAGCGCAGCAGCAATCAGCGCTTTCATACCAATCTTACCTAGGTCATGGCGTCGCTCAGGACACAGCGCTGCCAGACCACCAATCACCATAGCCAGAGAACCGATATTGGCAAAACCACACAAGGCAAAGCTGATAATTACCTTGGTTTTGTCCGACAATTCTTCCGCCACTTTCAAAAAGTCCACATAAGCCACGAACTCGTTAATCACCAGCTTCTGGCCGATAAAGGAGGCGGCAGTAGTGGCTTCACTCCATGGCACGCCCATAACCCAAGCCAGTGGCGCTAACAGATAGCCCAGCATCATCTGCAATGTCAGCTCTTCAACGCCGAACCAGCCACCGATGCCACCAATCATGCCGTTCACCATGGCAATCAGGGCAACAAAAGCCAGCAGTAACGCTGATACGCCCAGTACCTGCTGCATCCCCATTGCGGCGCCGTTTGCCGCAGCGTCCAATACGTTGGCAGGCTTATCCTCAACATCATCCATCACTTTTTTGATGTCATTAACTGGCTTATCTGTTTCAGGCCACATCAGTTTTGCAAACAGCAAACCTGCTGGGGCGGTCATAAACGCCGCAGTAAGCACATACTTAACATCCACACCCATCTGGATATAACCGATCATGGTGCCGCCAGCGACCGATGCCAAACCACCCGTCATCACCGCAAACAGCTCAGAGCGGGTCATATGCTTCACAAATGGACGCACCATGGATGGTGCCTCAATCGGGCCAACAAAAATATTCGCCGTCGCGGATAAGGATTCAGCGCGGCTGGTGCCCAACAATTTGGACAAAGCCCCACCTATAACGCCGATAACCATCTGCATCACGCCTAAGTGGTACAACACGGCGATCAACGAGCTGATAAATACCACGACACAGAGCACGTTAATCACAAAGATGAAACCGACCCCGAATTTGGCCAAATCGCCAAACAGGAATGTCAGGCCTTCATTGCCGTAGCCAATCACATGCATCACGCCGCCGGAAGCAGCATCAAGTACGGCCTGACCAGCGGGGACATACATCACGAATGCGCCAAATGCGATTTGGAATGCCAGCGCCCCCAGGACAGTACGGGGACGGATTGCACGGCGTTTTTCTGACAGCAGCACGGCCAGTCCCATAAGACTGAGCATGCCCAATAAACTGATGAAAATTTCCATAAAAAATTACCCTGGAAGAGCTGGAGATGGCAGCAGTGTATCTGGGGGGATTTTAGCGGCAAGCGATCGGGATCACCCTTCCGGAGATAACTTTTATTTTTTCTAATTCAAATCAAAAACAACACTGAAACGCATATAAACAGCAATATTTACCCTATAAATAGCGCGATATAACATAAATAAATTTAAAAATAAGCAAAGCCTAATTGAGAATTCACAACACAGTGTATGCAGTTGTATCAGCGCAAAATCCAATGTTACAGGGGGATTTAATCGGTAAATACGAGTATTAATCAGATCAGTTTTGAAAGTGAATTACAGCAGTAAACAACAAAGCTAGGTGCTTTAAACTATTTGCAACCAACATCTCATTTGTATCAACTTTCCCATATGAATTTAAGGAAGACCAAGAGAGATAATGTGATAAATACCGCGCCACCTGTGCCGACACAGAGCACATCATCACAGTGATATCCTGTCCTTATCATCCCAAGAAATAAGGCGTCAGAAGTCAGAAGTCAGCAGTCAGCACGCTGATAAGGAAAATGAAAAGGACAAGAAGCTAACAGCGCGAAAACAAAAACCAATGAAATACCGCGTAAAGAGGCAATCTCAAAAGACAACACCATGCCGCAAACAACAAAAAGGGCTGACGAAACCTCAGCCCTGTACTCAAACAACCTTGAGCTAGATATAAACAGCCTTGAGCTAGATATGAACAGCCCGGAGCTATATAAGTTCTGAGCTCACACAAGCCTTGCCTAGCTCAAATCAGTTATAAGCCCAATACAAATGACTCTGACACACCGCACAAAACCCTCGGCTTAACGCAGCCAACCTTGGACAACACCTCTACGGCTAAGCAGCCAAAGAGCCAATGCCCACAGAGTCACTGTCACGGGTAAAATCGCCGCTTTAGCGCCCAACACACCCAACACATCCTGCACTGTAAAGGCATACCCCATTTGCAACAGCACGGCTAACAAGCTCAGCAGCAACACAGGGACTGCGCGGGCACGTTTTAGCATCATCAAGCCGCAGCCTATCACCCCGGAAATAACTGCAACCCCGAATACTGCCGTCAACCACCCTGGGGTGCTGGCATGCATTTGCCGCTGCGCTTCTGTCATTTGCGCCAGCGATTGGGGATCGGCTGTCAATTGGAAAAAGAAATTCATCACCCCCAAAAGATTCCACAGCAGGCTGACCCAAATAAAAATCATCAGCCACATGGGCACACTTTGTTCCTGTCTGTTCATGGTTATCCCCACCGAATGGAAAAAGAAAAGGGACAACACCTTAGATGTTGTCCCCGTCAGTCTACCCTGCTCAGGCAAAAAACCCCACCGACACAAAATATGTGCAATGGGCATAAGCTGCAGGTTCAGCTTACGCCTCAATCCTGCCGACCGGCAGCATGGGTACTTTCAAAAATCTTATCCGCTGACGCGGCCACAAACCCCGGGTACAAAGTGCCATCTGCCATGGGATAACGCAGAGCAAATTCATAAAAACAGCTGGGGATCATCAACTGACCATCACTGAACGTCACCAGCAATTTATCTGCCATGGTAGAAGACTGCTCCAGCAAGACCTCGGCCGAGCCTTTAATCTCGCCACCAGCAGTATTTAATACAAAACCATGCTGTTTTAGGGTCTGATTAATCTCGGCTAAACTGTCAAACGCCTGCAGATGGTTAACTGAAACCGTAAAGTGGTTAGCACGATAACCAAAAGCCGCAACCCAAGCCGCATACTCACTCTCAGCTAACAAGGTCTCATAAGTGCCGGTATCTAACTGCCAGTGCCGGCCAGAATAGAGGAAATTATCCGCCTTAACCGCCTCCGGCGGCAGTTGCTCAAGCAAGTTAGCCACCGTCTGTTGCAACTTGTCACTGCACTGAGCCAGCAAAAGTTCAGAGATAAACACCTTAGGTTGAGTTGGGTCTGGATGCTCAAAGTGTCGGGCATATAACTTCTTGGCTTTAAAGTGGTATTCACCACAGGCTACATAGCCTAGCGCTTCAAAGTGTGCCGCTAACACCGACAAATTCACTTGGGGCAAATCAAAGGTTCTCAGGGCAATATGATCATTGATAATGCCCCCGCTTTGCCCCTGCCCTAATAGCTGGTGCACCTTGGCCGCGGATGGGGTCATCTGGATATAGTCCTGCCACATGGCGGCAAATAGCTGGTTCACATCAGTGTGCATGCTTGCTCCTTAAACCGCCGAATAATATCGGCGGGGTACTTGGGCCTGTAGACCTTTCAAGTTTATTTTTGCAGCGATTTGAGGGTGCTTTATACCAGGCAGAGGCTTTGGTAGCTAGTGCGCTACCTGATAAGCCAATCACGCAGTAGAAAGAAACCTCAAACACTGCCGACGGGTTCGGCTAAAAGCGTTTTCCGCTTTGTTGCGCGGTTCTTGCTTAGCATAACTAGGCGACAAACCGTTCGCCGCGATTAAAACGCTTTTATCTCGAACAAAATTCAATCCCAAAGGTCAACAGACCCTAGGTAAATCACATTAGGTATCGATATTCAGTCTGCTATAGCGTCAAACCCGGGCTAAGGCTGGCCGGTAACGCAACCCCGTCAGCTTCAACCGATGCCACAGGGTAAGCGCAATAATCCGCGGCATAAAAAGCCGATGCCCTATGGTTACCCGACGCACCGACACCCCCAAATGGCGCTGAGCCGGACGCGCCAGTGATCTGCTTATTCCAGTTCACAATGCCAGCGCGGATACGAGCCAAGAAATAGTCAAAGTCATCCCGACTATCCGCCAGTAAACCGGCGGATAAGCCATAACGGGTTTGATTGGCCAACGTAATCGCTTCATCAAAATCTTGATAGCGCACCACCTGCAGTAGCGGGCCGAAATACTCTTCGTCCGGTAACTGCGCAATATCGGTAACATCAATCAAACCTGGGGAAACCAACCCGGTGCCAGGTTGCAAATGGGTCAGAGACACCAGTGAGCGTCCCCCTAACACTTGCAAGCGCTGCTGCGCTTCACACATGCCCTTCGCTGCCTGCTCAGAGATCATTGACCCCATAAAGGGCTGAGGATCATCATTCCAACAGCCAACCCGGATTTTGCGCACCGCATCAGCTAACTGCACTAACAGCGCATCGCCATCATCCCCCTCGGGCACATACAGACGCCGCGCACAGGTACAACGCTGGCCAGATGAGATATAGGCAGATTGGATAATATCGTGCACGGCCGCCTTGGTATCGGCGACATCTTTAACGATCAAAGGGTTATTTCCCCCCATCTCCAGTGCCAGAATTTTACCCGGATGGCCTGCGTACTGCTCATGCAGCAAATGCCCGGTGCGGGAACTGCCGGTAAAGAACAGTCCATCCAACCCAGGATGCGCCGCCAACGCTTTACCTGTGTCTAATTCCCCCTGCACCAGATTAATCACCCCGGCAGGCAAATCTGCGCTATGCCAGAGCTTTATGGTTTCTTCCGCCACTTTCGGGGTTAATTCCGAGGGCTTAAACACTACGGTATTACCGGCTAATAGAGCCGGAATAATATGACCATTGGGCAAATGCCCGGGGAAGTTATAGGGGCCAAAAACCGCAACCACACCATGGGGTTTGTGGCGCAGAACCGCCCGGCCGCCCGGCAATTCTTTTTCACTTTGGCCGGTACGTTGTTGATAAGCTGACACTGACAGTGGAATTTTCCCGATCATGGCTGCGACTTCGGTGACCGTCTCCCAGCTGGGTTTGCCGGTTTCACGGGCAATCACTTCTGCCAATGGGGCTTTATGCTGCTCAAGTTGCTGCCGAAAGGCCTCGATAATGGCCAATCTGGCCTCAAATCCCAGCATAAACCAGTCAAATTGGGCATCACGAGCTGCGCTCACCGCCGCATCAACTTGGTTGGCTGTGGCGCCATTGCCCTGCCACAGGGTTTCACCGTCTGCGGGATTGAGCGAACAAAATGCTTCCCCTAACCCATCTTGCCAACTGCCATTAATATATTGTGTCATTTCTGCTATCCCTGTAATGCTAAGATCCGTACCGGATCGCCATCCTTAACCATCAGTGCATCTGCCGTATCCACACTCAGCACCGCAATATCTGACGCTTCATTCACCAACAGCGGTGTCATTACGGCCCGATACTGAGCCACACTGGTGTTAGCCACCATATAAGTCTCGGCGCTGCTATCCACCTCACCCAGTTTAACTGTCATCTGCCGACTAAGCTGTACTGAGCGAATCGCCTGCAGATCACACTCCACCGTTGGCCCGCCATCAAAAATGTCAA
This sequence comes from Shewanella sp. NFH-SH190041, assembly GCF_024363255.1. Taxonomy (NCBI): domain Bacteria; kingdom Pseudomonadati; phylum Pseudomonadota; class Gammaproteobacteria; order Alteromonadales; family Shewanellaceae; genus Shewanella; species Shewanella sp. NFH-SH190041. The sequence goes on along the minus strand of NZ_AP026070.1, from coordinate 814,356 downwards.
CATAACCCCGGCAGCGGAACCCTTCCGCCTCCAGCAGGCGCAGTGCAGGCCGAGTATTAGGATGCACCTTACCGATCACTGCTTTGGCATCATCGGGTAACAATGCGACATAAATCGGGTTACGGGGCATCATCTCCCCCATAAACGACTTACGTCCAAGCCCTGAAAGGTAATCAGCCCGGACAAAATCAATGCCGATAAAGTGTTCCTGCAACCATTGATAAAAGGGGGAGTTCCCCTGCTCATCACAGACCCCGCGCATTTCAGCAATCACAGTACGACCAAATCGCTCTGGATGCTGGGCGAGAAACAAAAATCGGCTACGGGAGAGAAAGCGGCCATTGTTGCCTTCCCGATGACTGTCATGCAGAAACAGGGTACACAACTCCGCCGCACCGGTGTAATCGTGACATAGGGTCAGGGTCTCCACTTCATTGCGCACGTCAATCTGCTCCGAGTGATACACCTCAGTCCCTAGGCGGTAATGATAAAAGGCATCTTCCATCCCCACCGCGGCTTCCAGCCCGCAGGTACCAACGACCTGGCCGCTGTCTGTATCTTCCATCACCATCAGATACCCCTCATCAAAAGGGGTATCCACCTGCTTGGCAAAGGAGGCTTCGGCCTTGATAATCTTATTGCGCAGCAGTTCTTCATTCACCGGCAAAGAAGTAAAACCATGGCCGGAATCCCGGGCAATCTGCAGCAATGCATCAAAATCTGCCAGTTGGATGGGACGTATGATCAACATCAGAAATCTCCTTATTTACCGGTAGGGCATTCCCTGCCGACAACTCTGAATCACGTAGCCCAATCAGGCCTTCGTTACCTTGGCCACCGCTCGCTCAAACCGCATCAGTCCTTCAGTAATATCCTCCATCGGGATCACCAGTGACGGCGTAAAGCGCACCACATTGGTACCCGCCACCAGACACATCAGCCCCTGGGCAACAGCAGCCTGTAAAAAGTCCCGACTGCGGCCCTGGTAACGCTCATTCAGCACCGCGCCCAGCAACAGTCCCTTGCCACGGACTTCACTGAACACATCATATTTCGCATTAATTTTTTCCAGACCCTGACGGAATAACTGCTCGCGCTGACGGACCCCATCAAGTACTGCCGGGGTATTGACCACAGACATCACCGCATTTCCCACCGCGCAGGCCAAGGGGTTACCACCATAGGTCGACCCATGGGTACCGACTTTTAGATGAGCGGCAATGTCTTCCCGGGTCAACATAGCCGCAATGGGAAAACCGCCCCCCAAGGCTTTGGCGGTGGTGAGAATATCCGGCACCATATCGGTATTCATATAGGCATACAGCGCCCCGGTGCGCCCAACCCCAGTCTGCACTTCATCGAAAATCACCAAGGCATTGTGTTTATCCGCTAAGCGGCGCACTGCGGCAAGAAACTCTGGGTGAGCCGTAATAATGCCGCCCTCGCCCTGCAGCGGCTCAAGCATAATGGCGCAGGTACGGTCAGAAACCGTCTGCTCTAATGCTGCAATATCATTGTAAGGCAGGTGGGTAATGGCCTCTGGCTTGGGGCCAAATCCATCGGAATAGGCCGCTTGGCCGCCAACACTGACGGTAAAGAAGGTGCGGCCATGGAATCCCTGATTAAAGGCAATAATCTCATCTTTCTCTGGCCCGAACTTATCACTGGCGTAACGGCGTGCCAGCTTCAGCGCCGCTTCATTGGCTTCTGCTCCGGAGTTAGCAAAGTAGACCTTATCAGCAAAGGTGTGCTCCACCAGCGCCGTGGCCAAGGCCAAGGCTGGCTCATTGGTCATCACATTAGACAAATGCCACAGTTTCTGGCTCTGTTCAGTTAAAGCGCCCACCAACGCCGGATGACAATGTCCCAGGCAATTGACAGCAATACCACCGGCAAAATCGATATATTCCCGCTCGTTTTGATCCCATACCCGGCTGCCCTGTCCTCGAACCGGGATCACTGCCGCAGGGGCATAATTAGGCACCATCACCTTGTCAAACTGTTCGCGGGTCAACTTCGTCTTGTTATCCATCATCATTATTGTCCTTGTTTGCCGGGCATCAGCGATGAAGTCAGATCATCTCTATCTTCCACTGTTACCGGGGTGCGGCTGAATATGTAAAGAGAATCCAAACAGAGTTTTAATGTTTATAGCGACATTATTAGCGAAAATGTGATCTAAAAACCAGTTTTTGGCAGCTTTGTCTTGCTACTTAGCTCACATTGCTGAATAAAGATGAGAAATAGATAAGGATAACAGCGTAAAAATGCACAATATTTCGCATATATAAGCACAAAAAAGTTTTGTTTCTTTTGTTTTCACTATATATGCACAATATATGAATAAATAAACTAACTTTGCGTCCACGACAACCTGTCACTGGAACAGTGATAACAGCTTAAATACACTGCATTTAGCGTCTGAACATACCATGGCGGGATCACCACGCCATGGCATTGTCAGTAACAACGATTATTTCAGCGTCTGTTCAAATAAACGTAAAATTCGCCGGTACTCATCCAGCCAGCTAGAAGCTTGCTTGAAACCATGGGGTTCAACCGGATATACCGCCATCTCAAACATGGGCTTTTCCAGTTCAATCAATCGTTGTACTAAACGAATTGAATCCTGGAAGAACACATTATCATCCAACACACCACTCATGATCAGCAGCGGTTTTTGCAACCCTTGAGCGTGTTCAATCGGTGAGCTGCGCTGGTAAGCGATAGGATCAAGCTGCGGCGTATTAAGAATATTACTGGTGTAGGGTGCATTGTAATGGGCCCAATCAGTTACCGGCCGTAATGCCGCTCCGCTCTGGAACAGTTCCGGCTCAGTGAACAGCGCCATAAAGGTTAGAAATCCGCCATAAGAACCGCCATAGGTGCCAACTCGACTAGGATCCACATTGGCATGCTGCGCCAACCAGTTAACCCCATCTTGCAAATCCTCCACTTCCGGGTGCCCCATCTGACGATAAATGGCGGTTCGCCAATCGCGACCATAGCCCTTGGAGCCGCGATAATCCATATCCATGACGACATAGCCTCGCTGGGTCAGCAGGTTATGGAACATAAACTCACGAAAATAGCCGGAGAAACCGAAATCAGCATTCTGCAGATACCCTGCTCCATGGTTAAAAATAACCGCCGGATACTCAGCTTGGCGCGCAGGATCAAACCCCTGAGGCAAATATACTCGGGCATATATTTGACCGGCGCCGTGGGATGACGGCACAGCAACCACCTCCGGCGCCTGCCAAGGATAATCGGTAAAGGTTTGGCTAGTGTAATGGGTCAATTGCCGCATCGGCTGCCCAATAGGTTGCAGATATAACTCTGATGGCTGGGTGCGACGCGATGCACTGAGCAGCAAGGTATCTCCGGCCGGATTGAGCTGATAATCCAAATTACCATCCCAATCTGTCACCGCCTCACTGCGGCCTGTGGCCAGCTCGATCCGATACACATTGTAAATTCCGGGGTGGGTTTTATTGGCTTTGTAGTAGATATAACCGCCATCTGGAGACAACTGCAGATCGCTGACCACAAACTGTCCGGCAGTCAGCGCACGGGCGGTTTTACCCGGTGCTTTAACGTACAGTTGGGAATAACCACTCTCCTCTGACAGGTAATACAGGGTGTCACTCCCCGGCAACCAGCCAAACTGGTTATGGGTGTAGTTAACCCAGGCATCATCATGCAACCTATGCTGAGTGATCAATTTTCCTTTAGCCAAATCCACTGTGGCAATCCAGCGGTCTTTGTTATCTTGCGCCTCCAGCATTATCGCCAACTGGTTATCACTGTCATGCCATTGCATCGCACTTTGCTGCCAGCCCCAATCCATCATCAGGGCAACCTCTCGGGGAGCTGATTGAGTCTGGTAATCCTGCCCGTTTACCGCAGCATTTTCGGCTTTCACCGCCGCCAGCACATCTTCATCAAATCCCGTCAACCCTTCGATAGTCAGGGGATAATGACGCTTTGCTTGCAGATCCAATATCCTAAACTCTTGACCGCGGCTGTCAGCTTCCGCCACTCGGGCTCGCACCGACACGGCATCCACATACCCGGTTTTGGCCAGATAATCAGGCATAATGTCATGCTTGTCTCGCCAGCTCGCCGATTTATCCGCCAACGCCAGCACAGCATAACGTCCGTCAGGGGAGAGACTCATCTCCACTATCCTATGCTTATCCCCCAAATAAAACGGCGCGGGCGCTAATGTCGGATCCTGCTGCTGTAATAATTCTCGCTGTTGCTGGCGCTGCTCAGCCTTAAGTTGCTGCTGAGCCACATAGTCAATTAACCTGTGCTGCTGTTGCGCCAGATATCCTTTTGGCGCAACAACCCCCTTGGGCGCAGCTTTCATCTCAATTTGGGCCAATTGCTCAGTCAATCCTGAGGCGGGATCGACTTTGAAAATCTGACCATCCGACCAGTAAGCCACCTGGTTATCAGTTAAAAAACGCAGATTCTCAATCCGGCGATGACTTCGGGTTAACTGGGTCACCCGGCCATCAGCCAGTTGCTTAACAAACAAATTGCCCTCATAGAGCCAAGCCTTCAGACTGCGATCTCGGTTATAGACACCATTGGCCTGATCCGCTTGATGCAAGGTCGCCGCAGTAAGTTGCTCACTGTTACCACTGGCCAATTCCAAACGATAATAATCAGCAAAAGCGGCCTGACTAGCCTGACGGCGGTAATAAATACTGCGGCCATCATCGCTAAAATATCCCCCTTGAGCCAATATCCCCATCCAATCTGGATTAGCCATAATCTGTTTTAACGTCAGAGACTTACCTGCAACTGGCGGGGCAGTAAAATGTAATTTTAGCAAAGCATCTGTCGCCGCATTGGTGGAAGCCGAAACACTGGTTGGCGTTGTGGTATGAGCACAGGCAGACAGCAAAGACAGCGTCAGGGCACTGACGGCGAGATGTTTAAGCATGGGACATCCTTATTGATACTTAGCTGTTCGAATTTCCTGAAACAGCGTGCAGCCCATCTTTATATCAATATTCAATCACTGGCATAAGCGGCTGAAAAAACTTGTCACATTCTTTTACTGCCTCAATCAGGCGGTGGGATAAGTTTGATTTACTCAAGTATTTGCTACAGTGAATATAATCCTCAGCGCCTTCCAATAGTGACAATCCGCTATCAAAACAACATAAGCCACGCCTTTACCTACGCAGAAGATGTCAACCCCATGACCAGTTCTATTGCTAGGACAAGCCAGTGAAGGACAGCCATATAGCGATACCTTTAATAACAGCGACAACATCTTTGGTGATGGCAACTGGAATGGTGACCGACAACGCTGTATATCCCGCATTTAGATTATCCCCATGTGGTATACGGCACAGACCGAGTCGGCATACCTTTCGATAAAGATGGCTTTGAGCGCTTTATCATCGCCAATGGGCTAAAACACAGGCTATCACAAGCAGAAATAGTCAACCTGCCGACTGGTAGATGAAGTTTGATCTGAAAATATCCGAGGAAATACCCGGAATTGTGGGATGGGCACTGCGGGTGTTCTAGCTAACAATCAAGAATCTGGGGAATCTGCTTAATGATTATTAGGATGTACTTAAAAAAGGCGCTTTCGGCGGAAATTCAATGGTCAACGCCAGCATTCATGACTAGGGTCTGTTGACCTTTCAAGTTTGTTTTTGCAGCGATTTGAGGATGCTTTATACAAGGCAGAGGCTTTGATAGGTAGTTGCGCTACCTAATAAGCCGATAACGCAGTAGAAAGGCGCCTCAAACGCTGCCCGCAGGGTTCGGCTAAAAGCGTTTTACTCTTTGTTGAGCGATTCTTGCTTAGAATAACTAGGCGTTTATAGATTGGCAACGTCAATTTTATTCAGAAAATGCCTGTCTTGATTACCTGAAAATGCAGCGATGGCCGGATGGATTTATCTGCCCTAAATGTGGTCATCGTCAAGCCTATCAAATCCATACCCGTGAGCTTTATGAATGCTGTCAGTGCCATAAGCAAACATCTGTGACATCTGACACGCTGTTTCACGGCACGCATATCCCGCTGTCTAAATGGTTTACGGCCATTTATTTTATAGGGTCAGACAAAGGCGGAATATCAGCATTACGGCTCAAAAAGCTCATTGAAGTTAACTGGCGAACGGCAAGGTTGATACTGAAAAAATTGCGTATCGCAATGGGGCACAGAGACAGACTGTATTGGTTATCTGGCAACATAGAATTGGATGATTGCTTGGTTGGCGGCAAACAAAAAGGTAAACGTGGTCGAGGCGCGGCAGGGAAAACACCGATAATTGTGGCCGTTGAAACCCAAGGTGAACGAGCCGGCTATATTGCCATGCAGGCTGTTAACCGTATCAGCCACCAAAGTGTCGAGCAATTTGTGCAAGCGCATATTCTCCCCAATCAATATGTTCGCTCAGATGGGCTACGTGCATTGACTATCATTGATAAAACCCAGCATCACGAAGCCAGAGTGACGCCGAAAGAAAATCGCAGAAGAATAGAAAAACAAATTCCTATGCGGCTGTTAAATATAGCTATTTTTCATTCACCTATGAACTCATGCTGAGCAAAGTGCATAGGCATGAAATTTAATCACGAAACGTCAACAGACCCTAAGGACAATACGTTTACCACCGCTTTTATAACAACAGTGAACTCGATGTCAAAAACCAAGCGTCTCTTTAGCAAATGAATCTGGGGATCAGTTACCAGTGCTAACCTGAATAGCGCCTCACATTAGGCGTGTTACCGATAAAAAAGGTAACTATATCACCTAGGGTACTTTCTTTTATTTTTGCAAAAAGTTCTGCAGTAACTCGTGTCCCTGCAGGGTAAGCACAGACTCTGGATGAAACTGCACACCATAGACGGGCAGCTGACTATGGCTCATGCCCATAATTTCCCGGCCACAGTTGGGATCATCAAACCAAGCATCTAAATGAAAATGCTCCGGCACTCTATCTAATAGTAATGAGTGATAACGGGTCACCTGTAATGGATTAGCCAGCCCAGCAAATACCCCGCCGCCATTGTGACTGATACGACTGGTTTTACCATGCATAACCCGACGGGCTCGGACAACATTAGCACCAAAAACCTGCCCAATAGCCTGATGACCAAGACATACCCCTAATAATGGAATTTCACCGGCAAATTCAGCAATCGCCGCCAACGAAATTCCCGCCTCATTAGGTGAGCAGGGGCCGGGAGAAATAACCAAATGCGCAGGGTTTAAACGACGGATGTCACTGAGGTTGATTTCATCATTGCGCTTAACCAGCACATCCTGATCCAACTGCTGAAAATACTGCACCAGATTAAAAGTAAAAGAATCATAGTTATCGATCATCAACAGCATGATTATTCCATCGTCCCCTTTGCCGCAAAAGAGTGTGACAACCCAGCTTGCCCACCACTTCATAAAACTGGCCGCAGATGCTATCACAGCAACCTGTGACAATCATCTACTGCAGCAGGATTGAACTGCGACAAAATAGCCATTTAACATGGCTATTCGCGAATAGGCTCAAATATCCTCTTTACCTGAACAAACCTGAAGATAATTACTGCCAGTTAGGGTTTTCATTCAGTAGCTTAACCAGCATTTGCTGCTCAGCGTGAGAAGGGTTGCCCATAAACCAGTAAGTAGCATATTTACTTGGCGTAATAATCGCTGCATCGACATCTTCCACAGCAACAACCAAAGAGACGCCGGCGGTATTATCAGCAGTCAAAGTAATCATAAAATTGCCGCCACAATCATGGGGCTTACAGAAGTTAGTCGCAGTATAAGTTTTACCCGCAATCTGTACATTCCCCATTGGAGCCGTCACTTTACTTTGTTGATACACCCAAGCAGGAATTGGCTTATTCGATACGGCTGGAATTGTCGGTAGTTGCTGAGCAGATTCAGCAACGGGGGTAGGCTGCTCAACTTTAGACGTCGCTTTCTGTTCATCATTACCAGAATGACAACCAACCAAAGCAACCATAACACCCGCAGCCAGCAATACATTTTTCATCTTTATTACTCATTTTAACCAATCACACTAGCTTAATATTGTATTGCATTTACGGGCCATGAAACATGCTAAGACATTAAAGATTGTCAGAGCTACAATATCATACAGGCAAAATAAAATAGATTTTTAAGAATCAATACTAATACTCAATAATTCAACCAACATATTGATTACAAAAATAACAAGATAAATCCATTTCTACACATCAAGAAAATCATCATATTACTTTATTTCTCTTCAGTTTATACTCACGCAAATAAATAGTTTATTTTTTCATATGGTTACCGAAATGACTGAATAATGAGTTTCTAAATGTCTCCAACAGAAGTCATATTTTTATAAGAACTACAAGAGATATATTATTCAATTAGTTTTATATAACATTTTAATTTATAATAAAAACAAATTTATTATTACACCAATATCATTGAGCATCTGCATGTAACCCTATACCTTTAATTGTGGTTTGATAAAACAACCAGTTTCATAATAATAACCAAAATATTACAATCACTTATGCAATTAACCACTAAATTTAGGGATTTAGTCAAAAAGGTGGTGTAGCGTATGTATAACTTATATAACATCAGGCGATTTAATTTATTTTTTTGTCTATTACTTTTAATGTTTTCATCTTACTCATCAGCAACTATAGAACCAGAAAAAACAGATAGTCCTGTAGATTCAAATTTTGAAGTCTTACTTAGAAACAATAATACTTACTGTGTTTCTCCATATTTATCATCAAAAGACAATGTTTATTATGCTTATGAAGCTGCAAGAGCAGATAGTCTAGACTGTATTACATACACGTGGAGATATGATGTGCAGGGTCATATCTCCACATCTATTACTGATAATAATAATGATGATAGATTCCTTTGCATGACTGATACAGCAACGAGTAATAGAAATACTTATTACTATATTGAATTAAAACCTTGTTCAATAAATAATACTAGGCAGATATGGAAATATAATAATCAAACTCAGCAAATGGTTAATCAACATACAGGAAATCGATTACAAGAAATCAATTGGTTTTTAGCAACATCAGCTAATACAGGTAATTTATATGATTTAAAAGTAACGGGAAGACAAATATTATTTGCCCTTGTTCCACCGCCAATGACACTTTCATATGATTTTAACTTTCATTATTCATACAATGCTAAATCCTATAATCGCATCTTGGGAAAAGATGGAAAAATTAGTAATGGAACATTACGTTACAATCCTGCCAACAAGCAAATATCAACCATCATGCCTGACGGAAAGCAATACTGTCTTCGCTCAAATATGATCGGGAGTACTAAAGATAGTGAATTTATCAGCTTTCAACAATGTCCTGATAAGTATGCTGATGGTATTACACCACTACCACTGAAGTGGAATATAACATCCAGTGTCAATGGCCAACTAAACCAAAAAAGTTTTATACTTGAAATCGAAGATGTAAATGGCAATATCTTCGGTGTAGAAAGAGCTGGCGGTATTGATATAGGTACCGGATTTACAATAAAACCAAATAATCTAAAACAAGTTCCAGATCGGTTTAAACCGCTCTATGTATTCAACGATGCAGGTGAAACAATTGGTAGGCAGAGCTATATTTCCGGAAACTATTTTGGTTCATTAAGGAATAATATCTGTCCCAGTCCAGGCACCTTTACTAACCCACCCGATAATAGCAGCATGTTGAGATTACCAGCTAATTTCAATATTAATTTATGGCTATCTCGATTATATAAAATATCAACGCATCCTGGTGGAAGTGTTGCTGCTGGCACCTGTGGACCTTGTTTTCTCCACGCTATTGAAATGGTATTGGAAATGCATCGACACGGTAACATGCCTCCAATCATAACTGCCAGTCCACAGTTTTTCACCCTCTCCCCTCGAACGACATCTCTTGATAGTTTTCGAACTAGATATCCAGCAGCATTCTCTAATTTCAGACAGATATTTGATGATATAAATCCAGGACAATTTGATCCATTAAATACTCCCCGCGATGAGGTGCTCTCTGCTCAGCATCTTGCCAGTAATGTTTTATCCACCATGCTGGGTGGTTCAGGACTCACTATTAATTCCAGAGTTTATTACAATCGTCTTCGCGAATTAGGATATTTTGAATATCAAGCGATGTTAAATACGATGAGAAATAGTCCTGTAGGAACAATGTTTATTCTTACCTACAGCCTAGTGAATCAACAGGGACAAGAAGTTGGCCACGCGCTTTCTTTAGTCAGAACTGCAACTGGTTTACACCTTATTCCATCAGCTGAATCACCTCAAACAACATTACAGCAGTTTACTCAAAGGGTAACTACTGATATTCAGACACCCGCGACGTTGGAACAGGCTTTGAGATTATACGCACCGGCCAGTTATCCTCATTTAACAGAAGCGGTAGTATTTACTTTATCTCCATCACTGCCAACGACACCGGAAGAAAGTTTTGATCAAAATATGCTTTCCGTAGGGAATTGCACTATCGGTGGAGCTGCTGGTGAATTACCAAATGTCGATCACGGTTCAGGAAGTGGCATCTCTTTCGCTGCGTTAGGCGTATTATTCCAATGCATAGGTGGACGCTGTAATTCAAGCAGAAAGTTGTTTGATGCTGATAATGCATCTAGCTTTACTCCAAACTGGGGAAGGTGTGAACATTTACAATGGTTAAATGGCCGCTGGAGTTGGAATGGCGGTTCCTATTGGGCAAACAGATTTAAAAATCCTAGTAGTTGTTGGGCTGCAAACCGTTGTCAAAGTGGTGGCGCCTGCTATCGCTGGACAAATTCTGAAGATATTGGCGTTTGTCAGCATTTATGGCGCAATCATCAAGGACGTTGGACTTGGTTTGATACCAACAGCTTTACTCGAGAGCAAACCTGTCGCGATGCCAATCAATGTAATAAAGGCGGAGCCTGTTACCGTTGGAATGAAAAACGACCACAATAAAATCGATTAACACAAAGCCTTTATCACTAAGAGTTATCCTGAGCCATAAACACTATAGGTTCAGTGATAGCTCTCTTTAGCATTGAGATAACTCATCAAATCATTGTGAATTTGCTAGATTATCCACCTCCTATCCACCTCAAAAAATAGCGCCAGTATACCTTCCCATAATGTCAGATACTGGTAACTAACAAAACAAAGAGAATGTTAATGCCGATTTTTTTACAGGAAAAGTTTACGAACTCGACCAGAAACGACGAATAATGCAATAAGGTTTTTGTCAGAGACAAGAACAGGATACTAACCGAAATTAACTATGGTTAGCACTGCTAAAGCGCTTTGCTGAATTTCGGATACCAAAAGTCAGCAGCAGATAATCGGGCGGAAAATAAGAGCAACGATGAAGAAATATCCTTCACAAAGGAGCACTACACAATGTAATAGATATAAATCATAGTGATATGCTATTCAATATGAGTAAATAGAATAAAAATAAAACAATTCTAAAATAATAGAAAAGATCTCTACTAAAATCGGCTACAAGCTCCCCAAATGAGCCAATAATATTGATGAAGCATCCATCATATTGTTCCCCAACAATGTTCATCAAGTAAGTAACCATTTGTAATTTTTATACTATCACTATAATAAATTCACGAAAAACAGAAATTATATAGAGCAAAAACAGCAGTTACTGCTAAATTTTAATTATGAATATCATACACTAATAATAATAAAAACTTAAAGATCACATTTAAACACCAAATCAACCCCAAATACTTCACAGCCAAACTATTGAACAAAGTCGAATTTGAGAATAGCATTCAATCTCATTTGCTTTCACCTGAGATATACCTATGTTTGATAGCTTTATTATTACGTTCCGAGAAGGGTTCGAAATGGCTCTTGTTGTTTCACTTTTACTCGCAGCAACAAAAGGAACTACAGATAGCAAAAAATGGATACTAGGGGGAACTGGGATTGGCCTTGTTATCTCACTTACGCTTGGTGTTATGGCTTTATCTAGTGATTTCATTTCGAGTCTTATTCAAAATAAAATTACTAATTTTTTAATTCTGATATTTGCTGCAACCTTAATTGCTTATACGGTCATCTGGATGAAGATACAAGGACGTAAGATGGCAACAGATATTAAAGAAAAAGTGAATGCTGGCAATGCCGTCAAAAGTCTTGGCTTAGTTGCATTACTCACTATCGTAAGAGAAGGAGCTGAGATTGTACTGTTTACACTGGGACTGATGGCCAATGACAATTCAATTGGAACAATCAATATTGCTATTGGAGCGCTAGGCGGGGCTGTTTCAGCTGGTATTATTGGTGTAATGATGTATCTTGGCTTGATTCGAGTAAATATTTCAAAAGTCTTTAATACATTTAGTTTTTTAATGACATTTCTAGCTGCTGGAATGTATGCCAACGCTGTAAGTAAGTTAGTAAAAGCCAAGTATCTGACATTAGGCTCATTCCAAGTATGGGATACCTCAGCGTACTTTGACCATCATTCGAACCCGATCGCGCTGTTTGCTCATGTTATCTTTGGTTATGCTGAAAAACCATATATGATTCAGATCATTACTTACATAGCCGCGCTTGTAATTATATTTTCTATGTCGAGCCATATAAGTAAAAAAGCCTGATTGATAAAAAATAGCCGAATAACATATTGAGTTATCAGCCAACCATGTTTGGTTACGCCGGCGCGCATAACAAGGCATAAGTATCGTCAAACAAACCTTTACCATTGGCATACTTTTGATGGTATCACACGCTTGTTTTGGATTTTTGCCCAGTGCAATATCAGCTTTATATTGTCAGGCAACCTTGCAGACAGTCGTGATATCCACATCTGGAAAACACCCAATAGCAATGGATTGCTTTTTACCATTAAAGGTATATTTCAGTAACAATCATTTACTGCCCATCTTTCTTGATAGGCATTTCAGCCCGATCACGTCAGTATCTGAAAATTCCAGCTCTGTCGCAGCGGCTTCAACTGGATTGGCAGGTAGCGATTTTAATAACGCTTGAATTCAGATAATAAGTGCACCACTCATGGTTAAACGGTAAGAAGAGATCAACTGCCTGTAGGTGGTACTCTATCGTCGCCAAACAAATAGAAGTCATTACCATGAGTTACAAGCAGTTGATCGAAGGGCAACGATACCAGATCGAAGCCTACCTACGCGAGGGCTTCAGCTATCGAGCAATCGGCAAACGCTTAAAAGTGAGCCACAGCACGGTGAGTAGAGAGGTTCGTCGTAACCGTATTCGTGACAATCATTATTTGCCTGAAGTTGCACAGGCCAAGACAGTTAAGCGCCGCTGCCAGGCTGCCAAAAATCGAGTGTCTGTAACGACCGTCACTTTCGTTGAGTTCGGACTGAAGCAAAAGTGGAGTCCAGAACAAATCGCGGGCGTAGGTCAACTTATCGGTTACCCTGTCAGTCATGCATGGATTTATGGCTTTGTTCAGCAGGACAAGCAGCGTGGCGGAAAGCTCTATAAAGCGCTGAGACGCGGTCATCGTAAATACCGCAAAGGCTGTCGTGCGAAACGGGTTATCATTCCAAATCGCATAGGTATTGAACACCGGCCGGCAGTTGTCGACGAAAAAGCACGATTAGGTGATTGGGAAGCCGATACGGTGTTGGGAAAACAAGGCACTGGCGCTATAGTCAGTTTGGTTGAACGCAAAAGCAAACTGTATCTAATCCGTAAAGTGCCCGCCAAAAGCGCAGCCGATGTGAGCCGAGCCATGATAGGCATGCTTTGGCGGTATCGCAGTCACGTTCACACTATCACAGCGGACAATGGCAGCGAGTTCTGTGACCATCAAAAGGTTGCACAAGCACTGAAGGTAGATATCTATTTCGCCAACCCATACTCATCATGGGAACGTGGGTTGAATGAGAATTTCAATGGTCTGTTGCGGCAGTATATCCGCAAGGGAACTGATTTACGCACGGTAACGGATAAGCAAATTGCTGACATCGAACGAGCACTTAACTCACGTCCGAGAAAGTGCCTTGGTTTCAAACAGCCTGCTGTAGTATTCGATGAATTACGAAAAGCAGCTTAATGAAGCGAGTGGTGCACTTCGGGGTTGAATGCGCGCGTAGTGGTAAACCTTAATTTCTTTTGCATTTCAGTTCCCTCACTGTTCAATGAAAGCAAAGGAGTAATATATAGAGGAAACTAAAGTTATTACGGGTCAGCGAAAGCAGGTCAGACACAGGGGATTCAAACAGCGGCCGCCCGGCCCGTTTGCATCTATTTTGAGTCCAAAGTTTTTCTCATCAGTCCGGAGCAGTACCAGAAACTGACAAAGAAGAGAAAATGTTACTGCTAACTTTTAAAGGAAGTGTTTACGAACGCGGCCAGAGACGACGAATAATGAATTGAGAATGTCGTCAGAAAAAGGACAGAATATTAACCGGAATCAGTTATAGACAGGACGAACTAAAGAGCTTCGCTGAAATTTCGGATACAAAAAAATCAGCGCTAGGCTGATTTTTAAGTTTGGTACCAGAGGTCGGACTCCAGCCGTCACACTTTTAAGAGCGGGCCGATGTTTTGAACAGGAATCCCTTGGATTCAATAATCATAAACTCCAGATACAAAAAAATCAGCGCTAGGCTGATTGTTAAGTTCGGTACCAAAGTTCAGACTCAAGCCTTCGAGCTTTTAAACGCGGGCTGATGTTATGAATAGGAATCCCTTGGATTCAATAATCCCAAACTTCAGATACAAAAAAATCAGCGCTAGGCTGATTTTTAAGTTTGGTACCAGAGGTCGGACTCGAACCGTCATGCTTTTAAACGCGGGCTGATATTATGAACAGGAATCCCTTGGATTCAATAATCCTAAACTCCAGATACAAAAAAATCAGCTCTAGGCTGATTTTTAAGTTCAGTATCAGAGTTCAGACTCCAGCCGTCATGCTTTTAAACGCGGGCTGATGTTAGGAATAGGAATCCCTTGGATTCAATAATCCTAAACTCCAGATACAAAAAAATCAGCTCTAGGCTGATTTTTAAGTTCAGTATCAGAGTTCAGACTCCAGCCGTCATGCTTTTAAACGCGGGCTGATGTTATGAATAGGAATCCCTTGGATTCAATAATCCTAAACTCCAGATACAAAAAAATCAGCGCTAGGCTGATTTTTAAGTTTGGTACCAGAGGTCGGACTCGAACCGACACGCTTTTAAGGGCGGGGGATTTTGAAAATCTTGAATTTCCCACACGAGCACATTATCTACTGTACGGACTCTACTGTGACGACAACAAATCCTGAGTAAACTAGTCAGCTATGAGCAAAGGATTTTGAAAATCTTGAATTCCCCACCAGTCTGCATCATCTACCGCACGAACTCTACTGTGGCGACAACAAATCCTGAGTAAATTTATCAACTATGAATAGGAGTTGTTACCTGATCCTTAATAATAATTACCCTAGAATTAAAACGGTTCAAAGCCTCTTCACACTTATAAACCATCTCACATTCTTCAATTCTCAGCACAACGATTCCATTTTTTTGAACATATCCATACGGAATACTTTTTCGATATCGCTGCTTACGTGAAGCCCCATCTGCCTGCCGATCATAATTTTTCAAGTATCCAGCTATCCAATTATTAAAATAACTATCAGCTAAATCCTTACCTGCAATAACTCTAACTTCAACAGAACTATAGTCTCTAGCATAAGAACAAAATAGATGACTTACCTCGCAATCCTCATGTAGCTTTTTTAATCCTGTATTCAGATGATATTGATACTCATAAGATGATCCTTCGGTTGAGGATTTTACTTCCCACCCCTGCAAATCAGCTCCTATATTTCCTGCACCATTACAACCTGTTAGTAACGAGCCAAACAGCTCCCACAAAACAGACGGCACAGAGCCAGGAACCTTCAATCCATGACTAGTAAGCATTTCAAATAAATCCGGCTTAAAAATATGTGTTTTATAAAACACATATGCCGCATCAATTTTAGAAACAGACATAATTCTAAGTCTCTTCTTATATATTTATATTCAAAAACAAAGAAAATAGACTGAATTCAACGTATAGAAATGTCAAACTAAATATTTAAAAAACAATCAGTTGCACTTCTAAAAAGTAATATCCAACAAAGATCTGTAACACAGCCCTTGAATCTCTTGAGAAATAACAACAAAGTTGAGATATAGTAGCAAACTCGATTTTTTTAGTGCAAAATCACTGTACGTAAATACAGTATTAAGGCTCATGCAAATGCTCAAAAAAACCTCTATTAAGCATATAAATTCCGAACAGTCCCCAAAAACAAACGGTGATATAAACTTGCCTAGAAGTGCAGATTTCTTTGCTGGAAGTGGTTTAGTTTCAGAGGCTATGAGAGGAATTTTTAGCACTGTTTGGGCAAATGATATTTGTGAAAAAAAAAGCAACGTCTTTGTGGCAAATCACTCTTCAGATATTTTTCACTTAGGTTCGGTTGAACAAGTCGATGGTAATGACCTACCTAATCATGAATTATCTTGGGCAAGCTTCCCTTGCCAAGACCTTTCTGTTGCAGGTAATCAAAATGGGATTAACGCAAAACGAAGTGGAATGGTATGGCAATGGCTAAGAGTTCTTGATGAAGTCAAACAACGTCCCAAAGTCGTAGTAGCTGAAAACGTTGTTGGTTTAATTACTTCAAAAAATGGGGAAAACTATTTAGCTTTACACGAAGCTTTAATAGAAAGAGGCTACAATGTTGGCACTGTGTTATTGGATGCCATTAACTGGGTACCACAGTCCAGACCTCGTATTTTCGTCATAGGAGTCAAGTCAAGCATTCCCATCGATCCTTTTATACGTAATGATGCAACTTGGTGCCACAATGATGCAATCAAGAAAGTTGCAAAGTTAACATCTAACTGGATTTGGTGGAATTTACCACAACCTCCCAAGCGAACATCAACGATTGAAGCAATTATCAACTTTCAAGCACCAGTCTTTGATGATGAGAAGACTCGAAAACATTTAGAGTTAATCCCTAAACAACACCTAGAAAAAATGTTGGAATGCACTAAGTATGGCCAAAAAGTATTTCCCGGTTACAAAAGAATGCGAAAAGGGAAACAAGTTCTAGAACTAAGATTCGATGGCATTGCGGGATGTTTACGCACTCCAAGCGGAGGGAGCAGTCGACAGTTTGTGGTAATTTATAATGGCAAGGATTTCAATATACGATTACTCACTGTCAGAGAAACAGCCAGATTAATGGGAGCATCTGATTCTTTTTCCATACCTGGAAGTTACAATGATGGTTATAGAGCTATGGGGGATGCTGTAGCGCTTCCTGCTGCAAGATACCTTGCAAAAGAACTGCTTGCAAAAATAGCTTCTATCTAAAGCATAAACTCGTTCAAAGGATAGTAGCGATACTTTTTCTCTACGCTACTATCAAACCAAGAAACAATAACCACCCGACCCAGCAGAATAAAAAACAAGCAACCAATTTTTATACCCCAATTTATTCTTGCTTAAGAAAAATGAACAGGATAATATCCGCGGCATTGATGGGTCGTTAGCTCAGTCGGTAGAGCAGTTGGCTTTTAACCAATTGGTCGAAGGTTCGAATCCTTCACGACCCACCACTATCAATGTTTTAACAATCTCTCCAATAATGGGTCGTTAGCTCAGTCGGTAGAGCAGTTGGCTTTTAACCAATTGGTCGAAGGTTCGAATCCTTCACGACCCACCATTATTCAGTATAAATTTACCAACACAATCATTGAATTCTCATACCTCTGATTTCCCTCAATAACCTTGTTAGCCGCCTTTTCTGCTGCATACCAAACCTGACCAAGTTCCGAATCACGATCCAACTGATAAGCTGCATAACACTCTGCTGGCTCCACTTCCTGCTCTTCAAAGTACCTAACAGCAAGCTCTAAACCTTCCTGAGCCAGATAATCTGGTACATCACCTATACCTTCAGTACCTAATTCAAATTTACTCATCATCGTTATCCCAATTTTCCCTAAAAATGGCGTTACACTATCTAGCCATTTGACATACCCAAAAGACATTTATGCCCACACTAAAGCTGCCACTAAAAAAGCTCGTTATGACAATCATTTGGGAGCATGAAGCTCATGAAGAAGACGCTACAATCAATACGGCGCTAACAGCACTGTCACTATCTCAAAAGCAACTCGAAGCATTATCTGTCATCGAAATGGTGATTCTCCAACACTTCAAAACAGGTGTAGACATTTTATCCCAAGATTACTTAACAGGCTTAGAAACTGTTATTGCCCACACCGTCCTAGCATAAAAAAAATGGCTCCAAGCTTTCACGAGCTTAGAGCCATTTCTTTCAATTCTTATACTATCGAACGACTTTGCACATCTCATTGATATAGAACAGTCTATCTGATGGTGATAGCACCATGCCATTGACCATCATTAATCGAAGATTCAGAGAGTCATCATCATTAACCTTAAATTGCATCGCCATTAATGCACCGCTGTTCTTGAATTTACCCTCAATGTTCACCAAATTCCCACTGCCAGTGTTCTCTTTGCCTGTCCACACCAAATTCTTAGCTGAGCCTTCGACTATTGTCTGAAGCGTTTTACCACCACAACTCTGCAATTCGTGACTTTTCACCGTCTTTACAAGATCACTATCACCCCAAGCGAAAGCAGTTGAGCAAATCAGACCGGCACTTAAAACCGCTACAAGACCCACACTACGAATACCCAAAATCATATATTTTCCGTCCAAATTTAGTCTGTCACGTTGACGGCGACATTTTCCCCTTTCTACCCGACAGGTTATGTCATGTCGTCCTATGCCAGTAATGTCAGTTCTTTGTGCCCAATCCCTAGCCCCGCACCAAAATTTCAAACCGACACAACCTGACGACATGGGGATTTAACATCATTGGCATGAAAGAACACGACAAACTCGCCTTGAGATTAGCCATCATCCTGACTCGGTTGCTTCGAGGCCAAAAGCTAAAACTGATAGAACTGTGTCAGGAATTTAATGTCTCTGAGCGCACTTTACAGCGGGACTTCAATACCCGTCGGGGCTACCTGCCACTTGAAAGGCAAGGCAATCACTACTGGTTAAGCGCTGACTATCTCCCTAGACCGAGTAACACTTCAGCACAACAAGTTATGAAGCAAATGGGTATGGATAAACTACTGCCAACCACCGAGGTTGAAGGACGGCTTCCTAACTCTGCCCTCTTATTCAAAGCCAGTGAGCAGCAATTAGACCCTGTACTGACCAGAAAGCTGATACAGGCTATCAGTCAGCAACAAGCCCTCATGCTCAACGTAGCCAATGTGATGATGGAAGTAGAGCCCTACAAGCTGGTCTTTGAACAGGCTCAATGGTACTTGGCTGCAAGCTGGCAAAGGAAATTACAGTCAGTGAAAGCAGGTCAGACACAGGGGATTGAAACAGCGGCCGCCCGACTCGTTTACGCCTATTTTGAGTCCAAAGTTTTTCTCATCAGTCCGGAGCTGTACCGGAAAGCGACAAAGTAGAAAGAATGTTAATGCTGGCTTTCTAAAGGAAGAATTTACGAACGCGACTAGAGCCAACGAATAATGCACTGAGAATTTCGTCAGAAAAAGGACAGGATATTGACCGGAATCAGTTATAGACAGGACGAACTAAAGAGCTTCGCTGAATTTCGGATACAAAAAAATCAGCTCTAGGCTGATTTTTAAGTTCAGTATCAGAGTTCAGACTCCAGCCGTCATGCTTTTAAACGCGGGCTGATGTTATGAATAGGAATCCCTTGGATTCAATAATCCTAAACTCCAGATACAAAAAAATCAGCGCTAGGCTGATTGTTAAGTTCGGTACCAGAGGTCGGACTCCAGCCGTCATGCTTTTAAACGCGGGCCGATGTTATGAACAGGAATCCCTTGGATTCAATAATCCTAAACTCCAGATACAAAAAAATCAGCTCTAGGCTGATTTTTAAGTTTGGTACCAGAGGTCGGACTCGAACCGACACGCTTTTAAGGGCGGGGGATTTTGAATCCCCTGTGTCTACCAATTTCACCACTCTGGCATTATATTGTTTCTTAAAGAAGCTGTCCCCTTCAAGATGTGGTGAATTATACATGGCCAATGTGCTTTGACAAGCCCTGTTTGCAGACTTTCTGCCTAATCACAATCGTTTGCACATTTTTAGAACCGAATCTGTTGAAATTGTATTCGCCACCCTAAAAATCACCAAACCATCCAAATGTATGAGTTTACTTTTTAACCTACTTCACTTGATTTAGATCAGGTTTGCTTGATTAACGCTTTCCTAAACTGATAAAGAATCAACAAAAGGAGGCATATAGATGGCATTTTGGCTGGAACTATTATTTGGTAACCCTATTGGATTGATGTCTATGACGGTCATTTTTACCACCTTAGCCATTATTAGTTATTTGGGATGGATGTTTATCAAAAAGTCCGCCCCACAAAATCAATAATGGCTAAGTTCACAATCGCTACCAAACCATGCGCCACATTTAGGCAGCATGTTTACGGCTTGGCATCAAATTACTGATAAATGCCGGGCGAGTTTTAATCAGTGCCCGCATTTCCTCCGCGCTTGGCTGCCCAGGCGGTAATCCCAACACCTGACGATTGAGGTGACCACGAGCCTTAAGGCTGATTTTATAATCAGCCCCGATGCCATGCACATGCAGGGGTTGTTCATTCCCGAGACATTCTATAATGCCTGACTGCAATAAGCTCTGCACTGCTGGCTCTTGTTGTGGCAGAGTCACTATCGTTGCCCCCTGTAAAAAAAATTCCCGCAACAATGCACGCTCGGAGAGATCCAACAAACTCACTTTCAGTTCAATATGCTCCTCTATCCGTTTATTGCTCAAATAACGTATGGCTTCATCCAACAAAATATTGATCACTTTGGCCGCAAAGTAAGTCAGCCCGACTAACATGCCTAAACCAATAAAATGATTATACTGATTAACCCAATTGCCGATCCCTAACAGACTGAGTAGCGACTCAGGTAACGTCAGTAATGCCACAGTAACTGTTACCAGCCACAACATGCTGTTAAATGCCAATTTGCCGGTATCCATATCGGGTAAGCCCGCGAATTTCATTTTCAACATCGTCATCTCCACCATTTCAATAAATCAAACTCAGGTGGAACAAATAGAGCAAAAAGCGCGCCAGCAGAAAGTCCAAACCAATATGCCGATAGTGACTCGCTAATATCAACCACGACACCAGCAATAAGTCACTTATATTAAAAGAGTATTCATCAGCTAAATACTGACCGCTTTACATTCATACAGCAGCTTACGATTTGGTATCGCCCTATCTTTCAGGCAATTTTTTGACAGCTAAAAAGCCAAGCCCGGCAAAAGCTGTCACGCTCCATCCCATGCAAATCAGTAAAAGGGCAAGTGCTTATCGAAAGGGGGGCTGGAAATAAACCAGTCAGTGAAAACTAACGTCAGGAAAAGAACAAAGAAAAAATTGCTCGTTGCTCACAATAAAGCCAACGAGATAATAGTGTCACACTGCTATGAGCTCAAACGGTCAATAGCAGTGTGCTTAAGTCTCAATCGCGTTAAATCGATGTTGTTCGATTAGCCTGCAACTCATCAGTTGTAAGTGCAGCAAGTTTTTTCAGCACTCGGCTAACCGCGACAAAGGCAAATGTGCCGGTTACAACCGTCACAGCACCAAAACCAGAAGCACAATCCATCCGCATCGTACCACCCGCTTCTGGTTTTGCCGCGCAAACCTCACCATCGGCGGCAGGGTAGGTTAATTGTTCGGTAGAAAAGACCGCATCGACAGAAAATCGACGCTGCACATTTTTAGAAAAATGGTATTCCCGCCGCAGCAAGTTACGCACTTTTGCCAATAAAGGATCCTGATAGGTTTTAGCCAAATCGGTTATATTGACTTGGGTTGGATCTGTCTGACCACCAGCGCCGCCAATGGTGACAATGCGAATTTTATGTCGACGACACCAAGCAATCAGCGCCGCCTTAGGCTTAACCGCATCAATACAATCAATGACATAATCCAAACTCCCTCCCGCTTTGGGTGGTACAAAGTACTGGGCCAAATTATCTGGGGTAATAAAATCTTCAATCTGCTCCACTTGGCAGTCCGGATTAATCGCCATAATACGCTCAGCCATCACCTCAACTTTGGATTGCCCAACAGTACTTCGCAGCGCATGAATTTGCCGGTTGGTATTGGTAACACAGATATCGTCTAAATCGATCAGGGTAATTCGTCCAACACCACTACGAGCTAACGCTTCAGCCGCCCAAGTGCCAACACCGCCTATTCCCACCACAGCGACATGGGCCTGATGAAAATTATGCAATCCTTGGCGGCCATACAAACGCGCAATACCACCAAACCGATTCTGATATCCCTCAGACATCATACTCTTAACCCCAATTCTGTCGCTAATACCGGCCGACTGAACACCCGGCCCCAAATATAAGCCGGGCATTCTACCCTAAAGTACTGTCACGGGCAGCAAGTCACGTTTAATCGTCCATAGCTGATGAACAATTTCTCTGTCGATGCTCCACAAACAGCCACAGGTGTAAACAGTTACATTCTGCACAATCACAGTAAAAGTGTGTGTATTTTTTATCCAAACAGACACAGATGTTGCGCTGTACATTTGTTAGTCGCAACTACATTTGGGCAACCTACATTTCAAATATATTTGTTATCAAGATTTTTAACCTAATGATTAAAAAGAATTTAAGTATTTTATTTATTTCGCTCAAATGCCCGTAATTTCAGCGTAAAACGGACGATTTAGCCGCAACAACACCGTGATCTAGGTAGCATGATTAATCCATAAAACTATGAAGTACCACACAATCTTCTGTATTTAAACCTGTGAGAATTGACGCCGGAATTGTTACAGACAGGATGTCTGCAGCACAGCTGAATACAAATTCAAATCAAATGGAAGTTTTAGGGAGCAAAAACGAATGAAAAAGACTTTTATCTCTGCCTCAATCGCATCTGTACTGGCAATGGCCTCAGCGTCTGCTCTGGCTGCCGGCCCTGATTTTTACGGCCGTTTGGATCTGGCCGTCACCAATGCCAGCAATGGTGCAACCCTGCAGGGAACAACCAGTAACATCGATATGCAAAACGGCGGAACCTATTTTGAAAATAACTTCTCCTACCTAGGGGTAAAAGGGTCTGAGAATATCGCAGCGGGTTTTGATGTTATTTACCAAATGGAGTTCGGGGTTGAAAATACCGGTGTTGACGGTGCCAAAAAGCCATTTACAAGCCGTAATACTTTCTTAGGTCTGAAAACCCAGGCCGGTACTGTATTAGTTGGCCGTAATGATACTGTATTTAAACAAGCTGAAGGCGGTGTGGATATTTTTGGCAACACCAATGCTGATATCGACCGTTTAGTTGCTGCACAAACCCGCTCTGCAGATGGTATCTGGTACTACTCTCCTAAGTTAGGCGATCTGGTCACAGTAAATGCCACCTATCTGGTGGAAGACAATCAGGATAATCGTCAACACGCAAACGGCGCTCCAGACAGCAGCGCAATGTATGCCATCAGCGCTACCGCGGGTGACAAAAAACTGAAAGCCCAAAACTTCTATGCTGCAGTAGCTTACAATACCGGTATTAGTGGCATTGAAGCCTACCGTGCCGTTGGTCAGGTAAAACTGGCTGACTTCAAACTTGGCGGCCTGTACCAGCATTCAAAATCTCAATCCATGAATGACGTTAAAGGCGACAGCTACTTTGTCAACGTGGTTTATAACCTCAACGGTGTTAACCTGAAAGCTGAGTATGGCTATGACGATTCAGGTTTAGGCGCTTATGCTGCGAAACTGATCAAAAATAATCTGGCCGCAGAAAAAGATTTCAAAGTTAACCAATATACCTTGGGTGCCGATTACCGTTTGGCAAAATCTACCCTGATTTATGGCCACTACGCACTGTATGAAGGCAGCTACCATAATGGTGCCAATAAAGTTGATCTGAAAGATGACAATGTCTTCACCGTTGGTGTTCGTTACGACTTCTAATCTACCCCGCAGCTCTGTTAGCGCTTGGCTAGCAAAGTGACAGGTGAGATAACAACAAAGGCGCCATCAGGCGCCTTTGTTTTATCATGCTGTGCCGGCCTGGAAGTCATCTCCACCAAAAATACACGCCTTTTGACGCGAGTATTCATGGCCCAAACTAGCGCCTAACTAACAGATAAGCAGATTCGGTTAACCAAGGCACCTGTCTTTTCACAAATCTGGGGTTAGCGGCCAGCACATCGTCACAACTGAGCTGTGTTATCTCAAAGCCATCGCACAAATGCTGCTGCAACCAAGCATCACTGACAGCAAAAGGCGGCCCTTGTAAACTGTCTTGAGGATAGTCCAGTGTAATCAATAACCCACGGGCTCCGGCGGGCACCATCTCCATCAGCTTACGCACATAACGCTGGCGCATCTGTTCAGGCCAAGCGATCAATGCCGCCCGATCGTAAAACAGTGAACACATCGCAGTTTTATCACTATCGAGTATGAACATATCGCCCTGATACAGGGAGATACTTTCAGCCTGATAGCAGCGCAAGCCGGTCGTCATCTCGGCCATATGAAAAGGTAATTGCTGCTCTTGGAAAAACTGCTCCACCGCCAATTGGCTCAACTCACACCCGATGACATTGTGTCCCAAGCTGGCCAAGTAGGACATATCGACACTTTTGCCGCACAAAGGCACGAACACAGGGGCACGACTTGATTGGCAAACTTGCTGCCAGTAACGTGTAAGCAGCGGATTAATCTCAGGTAAATGAAAGCCAATTTGACTGGATTGCCACTTTTGATGCCAGAATGTCGCGTCCATATTGCCCCCTATCACGGAAAATAAAAAAGCATGCCTGTTACCGCATGCTTTTTAAATTGCCACCTTAATCTTTTGTGTGATCCATTTCAAATTACACCAACCAAAAGATGTGAATCAGTTGGCAAATCATCATGTTAATCAATTGTCACCAAGAACTGCCTGTACTTTGCGCAGCCAGACACAATTTTCACACTGACACTGTCGGCGGGACAGATGATACGGGGTCAAACTGGAGTCAATAAAGTCCACTGCAATCAATAATTGCTGCTTTAACTCCTCAACAGATTTATCGGCCAATGACACCAATTCATCGTTGTGGTTCATCCAGACACATTCCATCCCCTGATGACAAAATAGACACTGCTCATCTGTGGGATTGTAAAAACCAGCATGGGGACAGTGACGTAATTCCATCGACTGTACCACGCGTTTACGGGCAAATTCATATAACTCTATTAACTGTGCTTTATCCGGGGCAGTCATAAGCCCTCCTGTCCGGGATCCAATTCTGTCTATCGCGTTATTATTTCACAATCAAGATTACCCAGAGCTAACTTGAACAAACTTGATTTACATCAAATGGTTTGCCGAATTCCACAGTACAGACACTGCTGCTGATATTTGCACCAAGCACCTAACTTTTGTTTAAATATTAACCGCAAACTTGGTGTATTTTACCCCAACCCGGCATAGGTATCTGTGACCATCACAGCGGGTTACCACCACCAAAGGTCATAAACGCGTCCCAAAGAGGTGGCTTGAGTGTCAACCCTATCCCAACAGCAGTTTTATATTGCCGAAGAGCAGTCCATTTACCTGCTCAAGGCCAATGATGCCCGCAAACACCGGGCTTGGCTGCGATTATGCCGACAACAGTTAGGGAAGCTTGGCTACCATTCAGTCACGCTGATCGGAAAAGGCGCTTATGGCTTTGTCTTTGCAGGGCACAACCGCAACGGACAAGAACACGTATTTAAATTCTGTCGGCTGACCTTACCACACCATATTCAGGACCGGCTGGCAGAAGAAGCTCATATTCTATCGCTGATCAATCATCCCCATATTCCGGCGTTAATCCGTTTTGAACAATTGGGCCGTCAGGGCATTATGGTGATGCAACGTGCCGTCGGAGAAGATCTGGCTCAATATTGCCGCCGACATGGCCCGTTATCACCCGGGAAAATCATGACCATAGCTCGGCAACTGGCAGATATTCTGGACTATCTTCGCAAAGGGACACCTCTGGTACACGGTGATATCAAACCCTCTAATCTGGTGTGGGACAACAGCAATCAGCATCTGTCATTGATAGACTGGGGGTCAGCCGTCTTCGCCCAGCGTGATGAACGCGGGCAAGCCGTAGCCGGTAACATCATGAACTTACTCAGCAGTGAGCAACACACCAGCAATGCCCGATTAGGCGATGTGTATTTTATTGGTGATGAGCAATTAAATGGCGCACTGTCCAATCCCAGATTTGATGAACAAGGCGTAGCAGGCACACTGTATGCTTTGGCCGCCGGCTTACCCAGCCGCTTTGGCAGTGAAGTCATCACCCCAGCCAGCTTGGGGCTACCAAGGGAACTGGCCGACATCCTTAGTGGTATGCTCAGTCATGACGCCAAACTCAGGCATCGCGCTGGGGATTACTTTATCCGTGCCATGACCCGCACAGCAAAACTCCTGTTACCACCGCTGCCAGCGCCGCCGAGTCAGAGCCCTGTCCCGCTCTGGCGGCTGCATTCGCCAACAGCAATTGATACCGTCAGCTACAGCTCGCGCACCTCATTTTTGCGAGATAATTCGGCCATTACACCCTGCGCACCACAGCAAGATGAATTGCCCGTCGGCCACTATTATCGCAATATGCTGGCCGGGATGGCCGATACCGAAAAAGGATTTATCACCGCCATCAGTCAATTAGGTCGTTATCCCATTCTAGGCGGATTAGTTATTCACTGGCAGGCAGGGGAGATTTTGGTGGACTCCAATCTGGCGCTGCATGATGACAGTATGCTGCATCCCGTTAACCGACTGCTGAGCAATATCATTAACCTGGCCAGAGGCATCGGCAAACAGGGGACGTTTAAAGCCTGTTTTTTCAATGCCCGCGACACCTTACATATTAGCCGCAGCCATGAACAACAACCTTTCACTGCCGCAGCCAGTCAGCAGTTACCATTTCGACTCAGCCACGGCCCCGTGCCGGATGACAGCGCCAAATTACACTCTTATTTTGAAGACGGACAAGATCCGGATGAAAACTTAGTTTTGCCCCCCGCAATTATGGCGGAGTTAGCCATCCTCAATCGCATACATCATACCGGCTGCATTATTTTTGAAGTGCTGCCAACCCATATGAAAATTCACAGTGACTTTACCCTGCTCAATCCCAGACGCCAGGCCGCTTTTCGTGCCAGCCTGGATCGCATTTTGGCTCATTTAGCCGATATCCAAGGATACGGCGTAGCCGGTTATATGAAACTGCCCTATAAAAATACTCGCAGCTTCAGCCCATTAACCCAATTACCAAACCATTATTATCCTAAAGATCCCCGCTCGATATCAGAGCAGGGATTGGTCTAAGCCACAGGACAGCAACACTGCGGCTTAGCATGATTAAACCGGCCGGTTTAAGCTGTAATGCACAAAATGCAAACGGACATTGTCGTATATCCAATTGAAAAAGAAGGTGTATACCGTAACAAATAAGGTCACCCCAATATCCATCACCAATGCCTGCCACAAACTCACTGACAGGATCCAGGCAATCACTGGCGTGGTAATAAATAGCAGTCCCCCCTCAAACAGCAGGGTATGCATAATACGCATCAAAACCCCGCGTTGCTCCCTCGGGGCGGTAAACCACATATCAAACACACGGTTAAACACTAAATTCCACACTGTTGCTATGGTACACACGGCCACCATGGTGCCTGACAGCTCACCCGCGCCATGATTGGTAAAAACGCTTAATCCAATCACTGAAAAAATAATCACCAAGATTTCAAATAACAGTGCATGAAAACAACGCTCTTTAAAGCTCATTCTCCCATCCATCCTTCATTATCAGATCCAACTTACGGAAATCTGATTATCGGTACGGTAAAAAGAAAGCCAAGTTAGCTACTATCACAAAGCGTGATACCTGGGGTCTGTTGACGTTTCGTGATTAAATTTTGTTCGAGATAAAAGCGTTTTAATCGCGGCGAGTGGTTTGTCGCCTAGTTATTCTAAGCAAGAACCGCTCAACAAAGCGTAAAACGCTTTTAGCCGAACCCTGCGGGCAGCGTTTGAGGCGCCTTTCTACTGCGTTATCGGCTTATCAGGTAGTACAACTACCTATCAGAGCCCCTGCCTGGTATAAAGCCCCTCAAATCGCTGCAAAAACAAACTTGAAAGGTCCACAGCCCCTAGAGATTCTTGTTTTATGTACAGTTTTGAACAGCTAAGTTTATTTTTGGCCGTATGCGACTGCGGTAGTTTTTCCGCTGCGGCGCGGAAATTTAAACGCGCGCAATCCGGTGTGAGTCAAGCCATTGCTAATTTGGAAATCGCACTGGATCAAACCTTATTTGACCGTAGTGGTAATACCCCGGTATTAACCGAGGCTGGACAAGCACTCGCGCCCATCGCCCGAGCATTACTGGAACAAAAACAATTTTTTGATCAGAAAGTCAGCGCCCTCGAAGCGCAGCAGGAAAACGAGCTCACCATCATCATTGATGAAAGCTTGGCAGATGCCGGTGTACTGGAGATCATCGCGCAATTGATTGAGCACTACCCCACCACCCACTTTAATATTCAACTACTATCCAGTTTTGATGCTGAAACCCAGCTGGTAGAGGCTAAGGCGCAACTGGCCATTGTGTATCAAACCGGAGAAATGAAAACTTCGGTGGATTTTCTCAACCTAGGCCATATTAAATTTATTACCGTCTGCGCCCCATTTCACCCCTTGGCCGCCCTCCCTAAGGTCAAGGCCACAGACTTAACAGCCCAACGGCAACTGGTGCACCAAAGCATGAGCGAAGAGCAGCTGTGGTTCAGTGATGCCATTACCCCCAAAGTGACCTATGCCAACAGTCATCAGTTATTGATCAATCTGGCACAAAAAGGGCTGGGGTGGACGTTAGTTCCAGAAGCCATGGTCAACCGACAATTGCAAGATAGCACCTTAGTGCGCCTCCCCATCGCCCATGAGCCTAATGGCTGGATCACCGCAGTTGGCGCCCTGATATCCCGCCAGCGGCAACCCGGTCCGATCACCGCCCAACTAATACAGGCACTGGTTGCACACTTTGCTCACCCCTAATAAAACAGGCCGCATATGCGGCCTGTTTTATATCAGCAACATTTACTGCTGGGAGTCAGGATCTTTAGGGTTACGGCCCTGAGACAACCCTCTATCGTCATCCTGCTTGCGCTCAAAATCACCATCAAAGGTATTGCCGCTGTGATTATCCCGAGCCGAATCAAATGGATTCTGCCTAGACTGCTGCCCAAACCCACCAAAGCCCTGACCGCCGAAACCTGCGCTAAAACCACCTTGTTTACTGACTTTAATCTGGGCACGCTTGAGCAGATAACGGGCAATCGGCCCCCGAGTCAGCGGAGTTAACAACAACAGGCCAATAAAGTCAGTGACAAATCCCGGGATCACCAACAGCACACCTGCCGCGGCCAGCATCATGCCTTCAATCACTTCCTGTCCTGGAGATTCGCCCCGAGCCAATTTTTCTCGGGCCTGCATCAAGGTACTGAGCCCTTGACTACGCACCAGCGATGCCCCCACCAGCGCGGTAAATAAACACAGTGCCACCGTGGTCCAGGCACCCAGAATATCGCCAACCCTGATCAACACCGACAGCTCCACAACGGGAACCAAAATAAATATCAGGAATAAAATCGGAAACATGCAGACCTCATCAATTGTTAATGCAGGGAATAGCGTTTTTTCATCTGTTGAAAACTAAATGGGGTTTCCCTTGTCTATTTTCAAGTCAGTCCGAGGTTTTCCCTCGGCATTGAACTGACTCACTGTTTTTGCCCCCTGCTAATGCAAGTAACTGCTAAAACACGTACAGTTACCAGCTTACCGCTCAAGGCTTAAACCACAGTTAAGGAATATGTGATGCAATACTCGAGCGAATACTTAGTGGTATTCACCAGTTGCCCGACTCAAACCTGTGCAACTGAGCTGGCCCGGGCCCTGCTGACACAGCATTTGGCCGCCTGTGTTCAGATTTCCGCCCCAGTCACTTCGCTGTATCACTGGGATGGTGAAATCTGTGAAGAACAGGAAATCAGCTTACAGATTAAATGTCTGGCAAGCTGTTATGATGCGCTGGCCCAGCAATTGCAGGAATTGCACCCTTATAAGGTGCCGGAAATTATCGCCGTCCCTGTCACTGCCGGTCTTCCCGCTTACTTAGATTGGATAAAAGAACACAGCCAACCATGAAAAAACTATTTGCATTACTGCTTACCGGATGGGTGATGCTGGCGCCACTCGCGCACAGTGAAGGCATCTTTGACAGCAAAAAATTCAGCTTTTTAAATGAAGAGCCGGAATTAATGCCGGTGGATAAAGCCTTTGCCTTCGATTTTCAGCAGCAAGGTAATCAGCTAAAGGTCAATTTCGTCATTGCCGACGGTTACTACATGTACCGAGACAAGCTGAAAATCCGCGCCGATGGCGCCACACTGGCCGAATTTACCCTGCCCAAAGGCAAACTGCACCACGATGATTATTTTGGCGATCAAGAGGTGTATTACAGCTATGTAGATATTCCACTGGCCGTAAAGCAGGCCGGCGATCATGCCAAACTGTCGGTCACCTTTATGGGATGTGCTGAAGGTAAGCTATGTTTTCCTCCTACCACTCGCACCGCCGATATTCAGCCGGTCGCTGCCAATGACGGCACGGTCACAACCACAAAGCCTGCCAATACCGAACACACATCCCTGTTTGAAACGGCCGCCCAGCAAAGCAATACCGGAGCAAAAGCCCCGGCAGTCGTCAGTGAGCAAGATAGCTTAAGCAGTATGCTCAACCAGGATAATCTGGCTCTAACACTACTGATCTTCTTTGGTTTGGGGATTGGGTTGGCACTGACGCCCTGCGTCTTCCCCATGTACCCTATTTTGTCAGGCATTATTGTCGGGCAGAAGCAAAAGCTCTCCACCGCCAAGGCCTTTACGCTGTCCATGGCCTATGTACAGGGGATGGCGATTACCTATTCCGTGCTGGGGCTGATTGTGGCCTCTGCCGGAATGAAATATCAGGCAGCCCTGCAACATCCGGCAGTACTGATTGGCCTTGCGATACTGTTTGTGCTGCTCAGTATGTCTATGTTTGGTTTATATGAGCTGCGCCTGCCATCCCGCTGGCAGGAAAAGATGAATAACGTTTCCAACAACCAACGCGGCGGCAGCCTAACCGGTGTGTTTGTGATGGGGGTTATCTCAGGTCTAGTGGCCTCCCCCTGCACCACAGCGCCACTTTCCGGGGTACTGATTTATGTCGCGCAAAGCGGCAATCTGTTGCTGGGCTTTTTAACCCTGTATGTGCTGGCAATGGGCATGGGGCTGCCATTACTGCTACTGGGTACCTCGGGCGGAAAACTGCTGCCTCGCGCCGGGCGTTGGATGGAAGTGATCAAAACGATTTTTGGCTTCCTGCTATTGGCCGTGTCGGTAATTATGATTGGCCGCATCTGGCCGGGCATAGTGTCTGATCTGCTCTGGTCTGTATGGGGCATCGCCTTTACCGGTTATCTGATGCACCAAAATAAACTGACAGAGTTTACTTGGAAACAGACAGTACGCTCCGTGCTGCTGACCTTGACGCTACTGGCCAGCTTCTCTTACGGCTTCCAGTCAGTAATGCATAAACTGGGCTTTAATCAAAATACCGCTGTCAGTCAGGACGTTGCAACCGGTCACCACTTTATCAAGGTGAAATCGCTGGCCGATCTGAATGCTGAGTTGGCAAAAGCGAAAGCCCAAGGTAAGCCTGTATTACTGGATCTGTATGCCGACTGGTGCGTAGCCTGTAAAGAGTTTGAAAAAATTACCTTTAAAGACGCTGAAGTCAAACAACGCTTTGCCAAAATGGTCTTGCTCAAGGCGGATGTCACTAAAAATGATGCCACAGATGTGGCCTTGCTGGAGCATTTCCATGTACTGGGACTGCCGACGCTGCTGATGTTCGATGCTAACGGGCAACAGCAGAAACAACTGACGGTTACCGGCTTTATGGGACCGAAAGACTTTGCCGCCCATTTGGACAACCTGCTGCAACACTAAGTTGACAGGATAGTCTGTGTTAAGCCGCCGCTCACCTCGGCGGCTTTTTCATGCCAGAACACTGGATGTAAAAAAAGCTGCTCTTCTGGCACAAACTATTTCAATATTCCGTACTGCAACACACTCTTTTTCTTATACAATGGCCCCAGTTCGACTGCTTCAAGGATGGCCATGGAACCTGCAATTCTTATCACAACCCTCGCCTGCGGCCTATTGGTCAGCCGGGTCGGCCTGCCGCCCCTCATCGGCTACCTTATTGCCGGGTTTGTCCTCTTTCTATTCGGCATTAATGAAGCCAGCCTGCCACTGCTGGAGCAATTAGCCAATCTCGGCGTAACCTTGCTGTTGTTTGCTATCGGCTTAAAGCTCGACCTTCGCAGTCTGTTTAAAGCTGAGGTGTGGGCGGGAGCCAGTATGCACCTGGCCAGTTCCATGTTGTTTTTTATCCCGCTATTGAAATTATTGGGACTGGCCGGACTGAGCCAACTTATCGATTTAAACTGGACTCAGCTAGGATTGCTGGCTTTTGCACTGGGTTTTTCCAGTACCGTTTTTGCAGTTAAGGTGCTGGAAGATAAAGGCGATATGCAGACGCTGTATGGCCGCATCGCTATCGGCATTCTGATCATGCAAGATATTTTTGCCGTGGTGTTTCTTACCCTATCCAAGGGGCAGTGGCCCAGTGTCTGGGCATTAGGGCTTTTATTGCTCCCCTTGGCACGACCACTATTTTACCGGGCTTTTGACCGAGTCGGCCACGGAGAATTACTGGTGCTGTTTGGCTTGGTCATGGCGCTGGTCGTCGGGGCCGGCTTGTTTGAGGCTGTCGGATTAAAACCGGATCTCGGCGCACTCATCGTCGGTATTCTGCTGGCGGGGCACGCCAAAGCCAACGAGCTGGCAAAGTCACTGTTTTACTTCAAAGAGCTTTTCTTAGTCGCCTTTTTCCTGACGATAGGACTCAATGGCTTACCCTCTTGGGGGGATATGGCGCTGGCCGGTATTCTGGTTGCCGTCATTCCATTAAAGATCGCGCTATTTTTCTACCTGCTGACCCGCTTTAAACTTAGATCCCGCACCGCCATGCAGGCCTCGTTCAGCCTGGGGAATTACAGCGAATTTGGTTTGATTGTTGCTGCAGTTGCAGCCCATCAAGGGTGGTTACCGGCACATTGGCTGGTGATTATCGCCGTCGCCTTAAGTATCAGTTTTCTGCTGTCAGCGCCGCTCAATGCGACGGTCAGTAGTCTGTATCAACGCTACAATACCCGACTGCGGCAAATGGAGCGCTATCCGCTGCATCCGGAAGACAGAGCCATTGCCATTGGTAACCCTCGATTTTTAATTATCGGTATGGGCCGTATCGGTGCCGGAGCCTATGATGAGCTCATCGCCAAATTCGGCAGTGAAGTGCTAGGCATTGAACACAAACAGGAATTGGTAGAGCAACATAAAAATTACGGCCGCAATGTAGTTCAGGGCGATGCTGCTGATATCGATTTTTGGGAAAAGCTCGACAGTGCTGATGAACTGGAATTAGTGCTGCTGGCGATGCCCCACCATGGCGGTAACCTGTTCGCCGTGGAGCAACTGCGTAAGCGAGATTATCAAGGCAAAATCAGTGCTATAGTCCAGTATGCTGACGATGCTCAGTCCCTGCGTGATGCCG
Source organism: Shewanella sp. NFH-SH190041 (assembly GCF_024363255.1). Classification (NCBI taxonomy): domain Bacteria; kingdom Pseudomonadati; phylum Pseudomonadota; class Gammaproteobacteria; order Alteromonadales; family Shewanellaceae; genus Shewanella; species Shewanella sp. NFH-SH190041. The sequence continues at coordinate 780,449 of NZ_AP026070.1, read as the reverse complement.
GAGTGCACAGTATCTATAACCTGTATGAAGCCGCAGGGGCCGGTTTTGTCGACCATGTCACTGCCGAGCTGCTGTATTTCAACCAACAAGATAAAGCGTCACAAACTGTTAAATCAGCTAGCTGATTTTAGACGATTACGCCCGATATTCACCGGGGTTCTCCCCGGTGAAATGCAAATATTTTAACAATTTAGCGCCTAGATTAAGCCGCTAAACTTATCCCAGCACGCATTCCAGCACGCCCCATACACCGGCCACTGCCAGCTTATTGAGCATTCAGCATGTTCTCCCGGCTAACTGCCCTCATTGGCTGAAAAACTTAGTTACACATTTTTCAACGCCGTGATATAACAAAAGCAACCGAAAGCACTAACACCGCCTTAATGAGCAGTTATTTTTGCTACCCGGTAATCAATAACCCAGTTTAATAGCGCAGTGGATTGTCTTTGTATGAACAGCGTCACCGATACCGTCACCCGATTATTCCAACAGGCCTTTTCCGCCGAACCCAGCGCCTTGTATCAATCTCCTGGGCGGGTCAACCTTATCGGTGATTACAGTGACTGCCATGATGGCCTGACATTATGCTGTGCGGTGGACTACCACACCGTCTTTGCTGTCAAACCAAGGCAAGATGGTCAGTTCCGGGTTGCCTTTCACCCCTCTGCCATTAAAGGACAGGGCATTCACGCCGGGCAAGTCTACCAATGGCGCGCAGGCGAAGAAGGGGCGCCAGAGCCAGACAGTGACAGCCTCAATAACCTAAAAGGTATCACCCGGATTATGACATTATCCGGACTGCAGCTGGGGGGACTGGACATGGCCGTGGCCAGCAGTATTCCAGCCAATACCGCCATGGGAACCAATGCCGCGCTACAAACTGCATTTGGCACAGCATTAAATCTCTGTATTGATCAGCCACTGTCCCCATTAGCGATTGCGCAACTGGCCCAGCGGGCTGAGCAACTTTATTTAAAACATACTTGTGGTGCCCTAAGTCAGATGAGTTGTGTGCTGGCTCAGCGTGATAACCTGTTAATGATCGATAGCTTAGATCTGGACTGCCAACCTATTCCCCTGCCCGAAAATATGGCATTTCTGATCATCAAACCCGCCGCCGTCATTGCCAAAACTGAAGCCAGACGTCTCGCGCGGCAACAGCATTGCAGTACCATGAATGCCTTTTTCCACCTCGATTCACTGCGCAATCTCAGTTTGGAGCAACTTGATAATGCCCGTAGTGCCTTAAGTGAGGAAGATGGTATTGATGATCGCGCCTTTAGGCAGGTGCGGCATCTGTTATCGGAAAATCAACGGGCTCATCGTATGGTTTCGGCACTGCGCCACCGCAATATGTCCCTGCTTAATGCGCTAATGAGTGCTTCACATCGCTCTTTAGTCGATGACTATGGGGTAGATAATCCCCGCGCCAATGAAATCTGCCAACAGATCCAACAATCCGCCGGCCAACAGGGGGCGGTACGTATGACAGCAGATCAGATTATTCTCGCACTGCTGCCACAAACACTGGCTGACAGCCTGAGTACTGATATCCATCGTCGCTTCCCCGAAGCGGATATCTATGTGTGTCATGCCGCGGATGCCGCCGGCCAAATCAAACTGGCAGCAATATAACCCAAAGGGGGTGGATATTTATCACCCAGTATTAGACCTGCATCACTGCTGAAAAAGCGCCCGCAGAATAGAATATTTCTAAACTATTCAAAGCAATAAGGATTTTCTCATGGTACGTTTCAACGTACTGGAGCCTTGGCATGATCCCCGAGGCGGGCGCATTGAACGTTTACAGATAGATAACGGCATTCTGGCACTGGAAGTACTGAGCCTCGGAGGTATTATCCGGGCACTTTGGGCTCCGGATCCCGCCGGTGAGCGACGAAACCTTATCCTGGGGTGTAACAGCGCCGAAGATTATCTCACGCTACCAACCGCCCTTGGAGCCGTGATCGCCAATAATCCCTTGCATCGACATCACTGGCAACTCGGCGCATTATCCGACGGCGCTAGAGTGAGTTTGACTACCGATGAGGGCATGATCCATGCTTGACTACCGCTTAGCTGGCAACAACCTGTATTTGGAAGTAACCTGCCAAGGTATTACACTTCAACGCCACAATATGCTGGTCAATCTCAATGGCACTCAACCCAGTGCGTCTCTAGCAGACCATCACCTGCAAATTAATCAGCAGGGAACACTCACCGATTACCCGCTCAATGATGCCCTGCTGGCACCAGAGCCCCAAACAGATATGCAACTACAACACCAAGCAACCCTGTATGCCACACAGAGCAAGCGGGCATTAGTCGTCTACAGTAACTGCCCTCAGCTGCGCCTCAATCGCGCCGCAGAATTAGAAGGTCAGGCAACTCACCGTTGCCGCGATTTTAGTCGCGATATCGCTTTTGGCTTGCAACCTCAATTTGCCGAGCAACCCGAGCAGCACACGCCACTGACCCAGCTAATCCGCTATCAATTTGACAATTTATAGCCATATTCACAGCGCAGAGACATAATAACTTGAGCATAGAGAAAGTCCCTGTTCAAGTTGATTGACATAATAAGACAGTTCGCCAAGCGCTTATTTACTTTTTAACCGCTCAACGCATTACTCACTTATTTACTGCCAAGCAATACACTGCGCAGAAATAAAAACGGCAGCCATCGTCGGCTGCCGTTTTTATTAATTCATCTGATTACTCATCATCGTAATCATCATCAGACCAATCATCATCATCGTAATCATTGTCATAGCCATCTTCGGTTTCCAATTCCACCTTAGGCTTTTTCACTACCGGCACATTGTCCTCTAGCTCATTGACATTCATACGTTTACCCAAAAAATCTGCCCGAGCCATCTTCCAGGCCACGCCGAACTTGGTTTCAGCAGCTTTAATTGCCGCTTCATCCAATTCATATAAGTTGGGTTTTACAATCTCCTCTACATATTCCACGATAGCATTGCGATCAGTGTTATAGAGAAAAATCCGTCCTACGGAGGCGTCAGGTAGCTGATTATCATGAATGACAACGGTATTACCGCGGGAGGTTCTCAGCTCACCGAACCAAATTTGTTTTTTTGACGTGTTATACATATATGCCAACACCTATAAATCAACACATATAACTGAAACGATTGAAATAGCTGGAACGCTATCTGCTATTTTCCGCCCTGGGTAGTGGCGGACTCTGATAAGCCGGTATTTTTACAGAAACTTAGCAATAATCAATGCCTCAGGCATGAATTTTTCACTAATTTCCAATAAATGTACCGCTACTGTACATTTCCCAAGCTCTGAAAGAATGTAGACCAAAATTTTCTGGCCGCAAATATCCCAAAAGGCAGATTGCCCCAAACAATACTGAGGTATTTTTCCGTAAAAGTGACACCTTTTACGTCCAACGCCGTAACGGTATGAACCTGCCTCCAATCAGACATTCAGCCTATACCCGGTAAGACTGCCCGGGGAATAGATAATTCCCATATATGCTAAGCATGCAAAGAGGTTAATTTAGCCTTTGGTTAAATTTAATCTCTGCCCCATTTCAGATAAAGGGAACACACAGGATGCAGAAACAACAGCGCACAGCATCAACACACCAAAGGAAAGAGATATGGCAAGGAGATGCGACAAAGGCATGACAAGGTAAGTCGCAACGAAAAAATAATCAAAGCGACGATACAAGCAAAAAGAAGAACCAAGGGTAAGGGGAGATAAGAGATAAAAAAGCTAAGGGATAAAAAAGCTAAGAGATAAACAGGGGCGATACCGCAATGGCTATCGCCCCTTAGCAAAATGACATGGCATCGACACTAATACAGCACAATACCTCGTTTTGACGTCCCAGTGCTATAGCGTTCTAGCGCCGTCTGGCAGCAACTGAATGCCCTACCGCTAACTGAGTTGGAAAGGTATCCATTAAAACACAGCGCTAAAAATCATCCCGGGGAGTGTCAGGCCGCATTAACATCATCACAGCGCGACGACACACCATCAGCCATTATTCGCTGGGGGCAGGTATAGATCATCGCGCGGTTATCACGGCAAAACCCCACCAAGGTGATATTACTGTTCGCAGCCAGCTCTCGGGCTAACGCAGTAACCGCTGACAAAGCAAATAACAGCTCCACCCCAGCCGCCGCGGCTTTTTGCACCATTTCAAAACTGGCGCGGCTAGTTAGCAGTACGGCCTTAGGCATGGGCTGTTTTTGCTTGGCAAAATGCCCAATTAATTTATCTAGCGCGATATGTCGCCCCACATCTTCAAACCCTGCGAGGATACTGCCATCTGCGCCCAGCGCCATGGCGCCATGGGTTGCCCCTGTTTGGGCAAAACAAGGCTGATATGCCTTCAGTTGCCCCAGTGCCTGTTGTAGTGCACCAAGACTGAAAAGACTCTCACCAACAACCGGTATCACAGATTTGACGGCCTGATCTAACTGAGCAACCCCGCAAAGGCCGCAGCCTGTCCGACCCGCCATATTACGCCGCTGCTGTTTTAACTCAGCAAAACGTCTGGTGGTAATCTCCAACTGCACTATCACGCCCAATGTCACATATTCCAGCTCAACCCCTTTGATCTCGCTGATATCACTCACAATACGCTCTGATAGGGTAAAACCGATCGCGAACTCTTCCAGATGCTCAGGCGATGCCATCATCACAGTATGGGATATACCGTTATATACCAATGCCACCCGCACTTCTTGCGCAAGGGCATCACTGACATCAGTGACATAACCATCTTTACCGGACAGTACCCCAGCGACCTGAGTCACCGGCTGGAAAGTGGGCTGAGAAACCTGTGGGGCAAATCCGCTATCGCACCCTTGCCCAGCATCAGTCATCTGCAAGCTGGGGACACCAGACAATGCACAGCTATTTTGCTCATCAAACGTCACCATCATATCCATACTTTGATCCATTATTGTCTCTCTGCCGCACTACATTGGCTGGCACTAAATTGGTTGGCGCTAAGGCAGCTGGTATAAGCACCGGACTGTGCCGGTCGCTGGGTCAATTCATTCTTCGCCATCATGGCGACAGTATGCTTTGTATCAGTCCCCTCATCCCGCAGATGGGCAAATAATTCACCATCACGTAATGAGCGCTGACTGGCTCGGTGTAAGCGGCGGGTAAAGCCACTGCGATCAAAATATTCCAGCAGTTGGATCCCGGCCTTGCGCCCCATTGCCATCGCCTGACAAAACTCGCTGGTGCTAATCTCACTGTGCTTGGCAAAATGGCACAGCAACAATGTCGCGCCCTGCTGCAGGGTGTCCGTCAGCAAGTATCTGTCCTTTATCACCGCACTGATATAACCCAGCTGCACCAGCTTGTAACTCAGTTGCCGCGCCGCCTTTGGCTCCAGCGTCAGCGCAGTGCAGATATCCGTGGTCCACAACATGCCGCGGGATTGCACAAACTGGGGCTGTAACTGTTGCCACAACTGTTGCTCGGTATCATTCAGCGCTAAGGCGTGCTGGGGCAAATGCAGCAAGCCTCGGGTTGTTGCCAGTGAGCCCGCTATCACCAAGCCATCAATTGCTGCACTGATCAATGGGGTCGGTAAATTGCAATGGCACATACGCATCAACCTGGCTCGCCCGACACCAAGCTCATCCGGGCTATGCTGGTGAAAGGCATCCAATCGCGCCACAATTACTTGCTGTAATTCGGTTAATCGTTCTGCCGTCACCAGCCAACCGCCTCGAGAAACAAGCTGTCCCGAGGCACTCAATGTCGCCATTGCACTAGCAGATAATTGATAATCCCAAGATAACTGGGCGACCGACTGAGCCTGATAGCCACAGCGCAACAAAATGGTCTGCAACCTGTTTGTTTGCAGCTCTGATGTTTGCGCAGCGCTTGGCGATGGGATCTGTGCCACAGCATCGTTCATCAGGGTATTGGCGGCGAATACGCAGTGCGCCAGCGAAGTGAGATAAGCCAGTCTTGCTGTGTTGCGTTTGCCCCGGGACGGAACAGACAACTCCAACACCTGTGCGCCGCCCAAGGTATGACGGCCACAAGCATCACGAACCACCAGCATATCCCCGGCGACAGGTACTAAAGGTTGTTCCAAGACCAACTCGGCAAGATACAGCGCCGCCTGATCAGCGCCTGCAAGACTAGCTAATGCCAGATTGGCACTCTCCTCTAACACCCCATCAGCCGCAGGCAGCTCTGTTAGCTCTGTTAATAATGCAATGCGGCCAAGACAGTGACTGGCGCCATGGTGCAAGTGAACGCTTTGCCAATGGGTCGGAGTAAACCCACGCAGCAGCACACTAATGCGGTCAGTGGCAATCGGCTCCGCAGAGGATGATAACCAATCCCCTCGGCTTAGTGGGCGGCTATTACCGGTGAGGTTCAATGCCACCCGCTCACCCGCCACAGCCCGGCTAACCTTCCGCCCCTGGGCATGTAGCCCGCGCACCCGCAACAAGTTGTTTTGTCCACTGCAGTGCAGCTTGTCTTCCAGCGCCACGGCGCCGCTGATCACTGTGCCAGTGGCAACCAAACCGGCGCCCTTTACCGTAAACACCCGGTCAAGCACCATACGAAATCCACTGGCTAAAACAGCTTGATCACAAGCTTGCTTCGCCGTCGCCAGTGATTGCAGATGTTGACTCAGCGCCGCCATGCCTTGGCCACTATGGGCTGACACCACCAAGGGATAACACGCGACCCCCTTGAGGCCCGCGCATTGGGCCAAATACTGCATCACCTCTCGCTGCACAGTTGCAATCTGGCTATCTGCGACCCGATCGCACTTGGTCAAAACCAACGTCAGTGTCTGCAGTGGCATCAAGGTCAGAATTTGCAGATGCTCACGGGTTTGTGGCATCACGCCATCATCACAAGCCACCACCAGCATGGCGTGACGGGCATGGCTGACACCACAGAGCATATTATTGATAAATTTTTCATGGCCCGGCACATCAATAAAGGCCAGCCGCTGACCTTGGTTAATGTCCATAAAGGCATAACCCAGATCGATCGTCATCCCCCGGCGCTGCTCTTCAGGCAATCGGTCGGCATCCGTGCCGGTCAGCGCGCGGATCAAACTGGTTTTACCGTGATCCACATGACCTGCGGTAACAATAATCATGCGCTCACCTCCTGGCGTTCACCCCCAGCAGTATCCTGTGGCTGTGATGCCTGATATGCAGTGAGTCTGGTCAGCAATTGCTCCAAGGCGATCCCCAGCGCGGTATCATCCTCACAGCCACGTAAATCCAGCCACAATCGGTTGGCATATATTCGCCCAATTACAGGGCGAGGCAGCGTCTTGAATATCTGCTCTAGCATGCCAAGTGACAATCGACCCGCTGGGGCGAAAGTCAAGGCCACTGAAGGCAGCAATAAATGAGGTTGGGAGCCGCTGCCCACTTGAGTATCACAAGCTGCCAACTGCAAAGTCACACCCAACTTGGCTAGCCGTGGCGCGAAAGCCAGTAACGATTGCCCCAACACGGTCAATTCCGGTAGTGGCCGCGCTAATTTGCGCAGCATCGGCAGTTCATTGTCTAATGTTTCTGGGTTACGGTAAGCCAGTAAAGTGGCTTCCAGTGCCGCCAGGGTCATCTTGTCACAGCGCAGCGCCCGCTTAAGCGGATGGGATTGCAGCTTGTCGATTAGCGCTTGTTGCCCAACCACTAAACCAGCTTGTGGCCCGCCCAGCAGCTTATCCCCTGAGAAGCTGACCAAATCCACCCCGGCGTTAAGCATCTGCTGCGGCATCGGTTCACTGTCCAGCCCAAAGCGGGCTAAATCCGTTAATGCGCCACTGCCTAAATCCGATATCAGTGCCACACCCTGCGCTTGGCATAACCCCGCCAGCTCAGCCTCACTGACCGCAGCGGTAAAACCACTGATATGGTAGTTACTGGTGTGCACCTTCATAATCGCGGCAGTATTGTCGGTAATCGCGGCAGCGTAGTCCTTAAGGTGAGTGCGATTGGTGCAGCCCACTTCAACCAGCTTGCAACCGGCCTGAGCCATAATGTCCGGAATACGAAAAGCGCCGCCAATCTCCACCAGCTCACCCCGGGAGACAATCACCTCTTTGCCCGGTGCCACAGCCGCCAGCATTAACAGTACCGCGGCAGCATTGTTATTCACCACACAACAAGCCTGCGCGCCAGTCAGCTCATGCACCAGCTCACTGATGCGACTGTCTCTGTGGCCCCGTTTACCAGCGCCCATATCAAATTCCAGCGGCACCGGATAACGCATCACATCGGTTACCGCCGCAATCGCCGCTTCACTGAGCTGACTGCGGCCCAAGTTAGTGTGCAGCACAGTACCGGATAGGTTCATCACCGGCGTCATACTGTGACGGCTTTGCAGCTGGAGTTGCTGCTCCAGCGCGCTAAGCAACACCGCTTGATCAAGGCACCAATCCGGTAACGAACCGCCATGGGCAATTTGTTGGCGGGCTTGTGCCAACATGGCAGCCAGGCAGGTTTTGACCACAGAGCGACCATAACAGTGAGTAAAACTCATCACTTGAGATATCTTAAGCAGGCTGTCCATCGCTGGCAGCAGGCGAAACAACGCGCGGGAAGAGTCGATAGCTTGAGTCATAAGTCTTGTTTACATGCTTGTTTGGATACAGGGCGGGGAAAGCGGGAGGCAGCGCACTGCCTCCCGGATATTCAATTAAACACGATTGTTCTTGTCAGATTCAGTGTGACTGCGTGTCAGTCACAGGAGCTTCAACCTCCTGACCATCCTCTGTTTGCTCATGAGCCAGCAACAGTGGATTGACAGTAGAAGCATGGAACCCCTGCTCTACCAAATGGGCGTCCATCATCATGCTGGCCAGATCATCGGCGGCAACTTCCAGCCGCGGGTCGATATCGGTAAACAGCATTTTGGTGTAACCCTGACACTTACCGCAGCTTTCAATCCGCAGTGGTGCCTTGGTCTCGGTTTCTGACCAGATGTGGATATCAGTATTATCCCCACAACAGGTACATTCGGCGCGTACCTGATGCCACTGGGTTTCACACAAACTGCAGTGTAGGTATCTCAGCCCCTGACGGGGTTGCTCCCGCACCACACTGGCGACCGGATGACTGCCGCAGACCGGGCACAGGGACTTATACCCAACGCCTTTTGCAGCCAGCTCAGTTGCCACATCCACAGCCCAACGGGACCAATACAGCGACAGTGCAGCCCAGATAAACAAGCTGTACTGGGCAGGAACACGAGTAAAGTGCCCAGCCAGCATATCTTCGGCATACTGCTGCAGTTTGTCTTGCTCCATTACCGCCAGCTCCCGCAATACCGCGGCCAGCGATGGCGCAACACCGGGTAAGACTTCACTGATCAGTTCTAACAAACCTGACTGCCAGTAGTTGCCCCAGTCAAAGTGGTGCCATGCCATTGGCCTGGCCTGACTCATATCCAGCTTAGGCTTGGGCCCAAGGATGGAATCTGCTGCCAGTTTCGCCTGGGCCGCTGTTAGCTGTTTCAGTAAGCCAAAGTATTCTGTCATGGCAGTGTCCTGAGCCAATTCCGCCAACCGCTCTGCACGGCGCTGGTAGACGGCAACCGGGTTAGCCGGGATCAGGGTTTTAATAACTGAGGCATCCTTTGCCAGCATTTCAGGGTCCAGACCTGTCACATTAACTGGAGCTGTACTCATATCAGTGTTTTTCCTGCTTAATTGTTTTCAGTTCGGGATCATTGAGCATGTTCGGGTGGTGCTTCTTACACCAAGCCCGTGACACAGTGCCATACAGCATCCCGGCCACAGAGCCTTCCACCCAAGTTGCCATCCAGAAGTGCACCATGACGAAGATCAGCATGATCACCGCGCAAACTGCGTGCAGTAAAATGGCCCACTCAATAGTGGTAGAGTCAAAGTAAGGGGCAAAGTAAGGCTGCCACATGATGAAACCTGTTACCGTTAGGACGATAGAGGTCACCACAAAGGTACGGAACAGCACTTTCTGACCTGGGTTGTAATGGCCGATAGCCGGGATTTTGTCCTCGTTCTCGAACATCACATCCTTGATCGCCAACATCCATTTCAGATCGTTCTTTTCCCACTTGTTATGGTGGTAATAACGCACCAACATCAGCATCAGGGGCAAACACATCAACAGCCCGGCAAATGGATGAACAAAGCGCGCCATTTGTGGGGTGCCAGCGATGGCACCCAACCACTGGAACGAGGGGAAAAACAACCCGAAACCGGTCAAGAAGGTCACCAGACCCGCCGCCACCACAAACCAATGGCAGATGCGGTCAAACAGGGTGTGACGCAAAATTCTGTCAGGCTTTTGCATAGCTGTTACTCCTTATCTGACGGTTGGTTATGGGTATCTTTGTGGCTGTGGTCAAACGCAGCCGGCTCATCTTCCTCAACAATATTGCGGCCCACAGTAATGCGGTGCAAAATCGCCACCGCCGCAGTGGCCACAATACCGGCGGTACCCAGCGGCTTAACCACATCCTGCCACAGTGTGGTCGGCAAGCTGGTTTTCGGATCCGCTGGTAAGCCGTAGCTTTCCGGTTTGTTGACATCATGCAGGATCATCATCATCCCGGTGCCGCCGACACCCTGCGGGTTATATAACCCGGCATTGGCATAGCCTCGCTCTTTGAGCTGCTTAACCCGTAAATCGGCGTAAAACAGCATGTCTTCCCGAGTACCAAACTTAAGTGCGCCGGTAATACAGGTTTTGACACAGGCAGGCTCTAAGCCAATCTGGGTACGGTCAGAGCACAAAGTACACTTATATGCTTTCTGATCCACAGGGTCGATACGGGGAATGTTGAACGGACAGGCGCTGACACAGTAGCCACAACCAACACACTTATCCGAGTCAAAATCCACCGTGCCGTTAGAACGCTTAACGATGGCACCTTTGGTGGAGCAAGCCGTCAGACAGGCGGGATCATCACAGTGCATACAGGCGCTATGGGTAAACTGCCAGTGCAGCTTATTGTCCTGTTTGAACTCGTTGTACTTCATCAGCGTCCAGCACTCGGAGGACAAGTCCGCCGGGTTCTGGTAGCTGCCGGTAAATTCACCCACAGGGGCGCGCAGATCGTTCCACTCACTGCAGGCCACCTGGCAGGCTTTACAACCGTTACACTTGGTGGCATCAAACAGCTTGGCCATTTTTGCCACTTTGCGGCGCACCTGAGCGGCCGGGGCCATACTGGATGTGCCTGAACTTAAAATAATATCCTGTGCAGACATAATCAGACCCTCTTCGCCTTTTCAATGTTGACCAAAAACGCTTTGTACTCAGGAGTCTGGGTATTAGCGTCACCGATTTCCGTGGTCAGCACGTTACAGGTGTAGCTCTTACGGGTCAGCGCCTTATGGCTGCCGTGACGTGGCAGACCGACAGTGTGAACCCACTGGCCATTGACCTTGAGTGGCTGCAGACGTTGTGTCACCAGTGCCTTAGTTTCCACTGTGCCCCGCTTAGAGCTGATGGTGACCCAATCACCGTTATTGATGCCCTTCTCTTTGGCCAGCATTTCGTCAATTTCAACGAAGGTTTCCGGCATAGAGATGGCCGCTAGACGGCAGTGGGTAGACCAATAGTTAAAGTGCTCAGTTAAAGAGTAAGTGGTACAGACATAAGGGAACTCCTTATTGGTACCTAAAGTCTCCTTCACCCCTGGCAGCATACGTACCGCAGGGTTACTGACCACATTCGGGTGCAGCGGATTAGTACCAATTGGTGATTCCATCGGCTCGTAATGCTCAGGGAACGGTCCCTCTGCCAGCATACGCAGGGCGAAGAAACGACCCACACCTTCAGGCTGCATAATGAACGGATGGGCAGATTCCTGTGGTGGCAGCTTCATATTGAAGTCACCCACATCGATACCGTGCCAATGGCCATCGGTATATTCCAGAATCATGCGGTTTGGATCCCATGGCTTACCGTTCACATCACAAGATGCGCGGTTATACAGCACGCGACGGTTCATCGGCCAAGCAAACGCCCATCCCGGCGTGATACCTTTGCCGGATGGATCATGGTTGTCACGGCGCGCCATCATATTGCCCGCTTCAGTCCAGCAACCGGAGTAGATCCAGCAAGCACATTCTGTGCTGCCATCATCTTTAAGCTGGGTGAAGTTATCCAACTGACGACCAGAAGCAATATCTTTACCGTTCAGTTCTTTCGCCACTTCTTCCCCGTGCGGGAACGCCGGGTTATGGTAATCCCACTTCACTGCCTGTACCGGCTCTGGCAATTTACCGCCTTCGGTTTTGTACAGTTGCTTCAGGGTCAACATCAGACCGGAGAGGATCTCAGCATCTGGCTTAGACTCACCCGGTGGGTTCGCGCCTTTCCAGTGCCACTGCATCCAGCGACCTGAGTTAACAATACAGCCTTCTTCTTCAGCAAACAGCGTGGTTGGCAGACGGAAAACTTCGGTCTGAATATCTGCCGGAGTCACTTCGTTGTAGTCAGCAGCATGCTGCCAGAACTCAGCGGTTTCAGTCTGCAGCGGATCCATGATCACCAAGTACTTAAGGTTACTCAGCGCCTTTAAGGTCTTGTTGCGGTTTGGCATAGAGTTAATGCAGTTAATGCCCTGCACAAACAAACCATTGACCTTGCCGTGGTACATCATGTCCAGATGCTTGATATGGTCATATTGCAGATCCCATTTTGGCATCCAGTCATAACCGAAATCATTCGCCTTCGTGGCGTTCTTACCCCAGAAAGACTTCATCTGCGAGATAAAGAATTTCGGGTAGTTCTGCCAGTAGTTGGTCTGGCCAGGACGCAGCGGCACAGGGGTGTAGTTCTTCAGATACGTCTGCAGATTTGTATCGTTATCATTTGGCAGCTTCAGGTAACCTGGCAGGCTCTGACACAGCAGACCCATATCTGTGGCGCCCTGTACGTTGGAGTGACCGCGCAATGCGTTAACCCCGCCACCCAATACCCCGATGTTCCCCAGCAGTAGCTGTACCATGGCCATGGTACGGATGTTCTGGGCACCTTTTGAGTGGTGAGTCCAGCCCAGCGCATACATAAAGGTCGCGACACGGTCATGGGTATGGGTAGAGCCGATGGCTTCACAGACTGCCTGATAATCGGCAACCGGTGTACCGGTAATATTGCTCACGGTATCAAAGTCGTAACGCTCAACATGCTGTTTCAGCAGATTCCACACACAGCGTGGGTGCTGGTAGCTTGGGTCAACTTTGGCATAACCGTCATCATCCAGTTCATAGAACCAAGATTCTTTGTTGTAACCGCCGTTTTGCTCATCAAAACCGCTGAACAGACCATCATTAAATTCAAAGTCGTCACGGACGATATAGCTGGCGTTGGTATAGGCGTTGACATAGTCATGGTTAACCTGATCTGTCTCGATCAGATAACGGATCACCCCGAGCAGGAAAGCAATATCGGTACCACTACGCAGTGGAGCATAAACATCAGCCAATGAGGCACTACGGGTAAAGCGAGGATCAACCACCACCAGTTTGGCATTGTTGTGCTGCATCGCTTCAGACACCCAGCCAAAGCCGACCGGATGTGCTTCTGCGGCGTTACCGCCCATAATCACAGCCAGATTGGTGTTCTTAATATCGATCCAGTGGTTGGTCATGGCGCCACGCCCAAATGTTGGAGCAAGACTTGCTACCGTTGGGGCGTGTCACACACGTGCAATCGTATCGATTGGTACCATGCCCAAAGAACGGGCAAATTTCTGGGTAATAAACCCGCCTTCATTTGGCTGGGCGGAAGAGGTCATCATACCGGTGGAAATCCAGCGGTTAACTGTCTGACCTGTAGAATTTTTCTCAATCAGGTTTGCATCGCGGTCATCTTTCATATGACGGGCGATACGGGCATAAGCGTCCTGCCAAGAAATACGTTTCCATTCATTGGTACCCGGCTCCCGCACTTCCGGATACTGGTTACGATGTGGACTGTTGACGTAATCCACCAAACCCGCGCCTTTAGGACATAGAGCGCCACGGTTTACTGGGTTATCAGCATCCCCTTCAATATGGAAAATACTCTGCTCTGAGTTTTTGCCTACGGTACCGTGGCTGTACATCAGCAAACCACAGCCTACGGAGCAATAACAGCAGTTGTTGCGGGTTTCTTTCGCTCTTAACAATTTATACTCACGGGGCGCGGCCATCGCTTCACCGGGCATCATGCCCAAAGCTGCAATCGCTGAGGTTGTCGCTCCGCAGGCACACAGTTTAAAAAACTGTCGTCTGTCCATCTTGAGTAGCCTCACACTTGAAAAGATTCCTACCCGACAGCAGCCCGATTTAATACCGGTTATGTTAACTGCCGAGTCACACCCTTAAAACAGCAAACCCGTTTTAAGGCCAAGCGAGTATCAGAAAACAAACGAATAATGACAATAAATCCGTCAAGACGAAGATCACAGCTCAACAGCTAATGCAAAGTTATTCTGCAAAACACCAATTTTTCAACTTTATAATTCATATGTTTATTAATTTTCAGCTTAAAACACCAAATAAATAGCCAACAACAGCATTGGACATATTGACAACCCATCAAGGGAAATAATGTCCCATGCTCTAGCAAAATTTAAAATGATACAACTTGAAAATAACATTATCGATAAGGGGTAAAACACACCCTACCACCCTAACAAAACCGCATCAGGGCAGGGGTTAATAAAGATAAATTGAGACAGTCAAAATAGAGGCTATACATTAGCCAAATCTACAATATGCACTACTGATATACGAGTTAAGACAAAATGACCCAGACATTAACTCTGGGTCATTTTTGTTTTGTGATGGTTATCACTAGGTACTTAAGCGGGGAATAAATTAGATTTTTAGTGTAATAGGAAGTTTAATTCGCCACCGCCAGCTCAGTATCACTGTGAGGAAAGTTAACAAAATTGTTCTGGCAACCGGTTTCAATACGTTGTGGATGACTGTAAACCGTCGCCCGACCATGACGACAAAAACCCACCAAGGTGATATTGGACTGCTGCGCTAACTCCACTGCCAGCGCAGTAGCAGCCGAGATAGCAAACAGGATCTCAATCCCTGCACTGGCGGCTTTTTGCACCATTTCAAAACTGGCACGGCTCGTCAGCAGTACCGCAGCAGGGCGGATAGCCTCTTTGGCACATGCACCGATAAGTTTATCCAGGGCAATATGCCGTCCAACATCTTCAAATGCGCTGATAAATGAACCATCAGCGGCCAGCGCCATCGCCGCATGGGTTGCACCGGTATCTCCGAATATCGGCTGATAGTCAGCAATGGTGTCCAGTACATTGGTTAAATCAGCCAAGGCAAAGCGCTGACTATCAGCCACTTGGATAACAGGCTTCATCGCATGCTCCAACTGAGCCACGCCACACAGACCACACCCGGTACGGCCAGCCATAGAACGGCGCTGTTCTTTTAAGGCAATAAAGCGCCGCTGGGTGATCTCCATATAAATCAGCACGCCATTCGCAACGGTCTGGATTTCAATATCCTTGATTTCCGCTAACTGCTCGACAATACGCTCCGACAGGGTAAAGCCGATGGCAAAAGCTTCCAGATCCTGCGGGGATGCCATCATCACAGTGTGAGACACACCGTTATAAACCAGCGCGACCCGCACTTCATTGGCCACAATATCCTCAGCAGTATGCAGACTGCTGCCCTGAAAACGGATGACATCCAGATGCTGGGTTACCGGGGCTGATTTATTTTCCATCGTGATTCCAGTTAATATAATTAACCCTCAATCAACATCAATGTAACCTGATGATTTAATTCAAAGTTAATTAGTAAAATTAGGTGATTTATCCTTGAACTCACATCGGGATTTACATATTATCCCGACACTTCTTGGGAAGAACGTCGTCTCCGGTGAGGCGTCCGGACTTCAAATCCGGGTGGGGCTGCCAGCAGTCCCGGGCAGGTTCAACTCCTGTGTTCTTCCGCCAAATTCCCACATGACTACTCTTCGCTGATAAACAGATTCTCATCCCGCAATGTTCTGGCATTAGACTGAAATTTACGGCGGGTAAATCCACTCTTATCAAACATTTCTAACACTTGAATACTGACTTTACGGCCCAGATTAATCAGCTGACGAAATGCAGCGGTTTCCAGCGCATCATGGCTCGCCAAATAGTGACGGATCAGCGCGGCATAACCATATACCTGCTCAGTGGCCAAGTATCTATCCCGCACCACGGCGGTGAGATAACCTAGCTGCACCAGCTTGTAACACAGCGGTCGGATCACCGCGGCATCCTCACCCAGCTCAGTGGCAAAATCCGTCACCCATAAGGGCTGAGGATCAGCTTGCATCTGTGTCTGCATCCGTTGCCACAATGCGGTCTCTGCGGCAGTCAGGCTAATTTGGTGTCTGGGCAGGTGTAGCAGCCCACGCTGTTGCTGTAGCTCACCCTGCTCAAGCAAGCTATTCAGAGCAAAATCCAGCACTTCCTGTGGCATTTTTGCCTGCAGCATCCGCCCTAATCGCGGCCGTGCCAAACCTAACTCATCAGGATGAGCATCATGGTATTGATTTAATAGCCCTAATAAGCGCGCTGTCAGCGCAGCGACTGGCTTATCGCCGACCAAATAGTCTGCTACCCGGTTCAGCACAATACCGCTTTCCTGCAGCCCATATACCAGCGCCTCAGCAGCTTGTGGCGACAGTTGCCAGTCCCAACAGAAATCTGGCTCACTGACCACATTATCCATCAGTCGCTGTGCCAAGGCCGCCGACGCTGTGCTGCACTCAGCCAAAGCACTCAGCTGCGTCAAACGTTCCGGTTTACGCTTGCCACGGGCTGGCGGATTAAGCTCGATAACCCGCGCGCCGCCCAATGTCTGCTTACCACCGGCATCACGGATAACAATCAAATCTCGACAAGCCAGTAACCAAGGCTTATCCAGCACTAATTCCAGCAAATGAGCCCCGTTATCTAGGGCACTCAAATAACCAATATGGCCTGTGGTGTGATTCGCACCATGATGAAAATGCGCGCTTTGCCAATGCTTAGGCGGATACTCCCCCTGATACACAACAGTAACGCGTTCACAAGGCTCGGGCTGTGCTAATGCGCTAAGCCAGTCGCCCCGCTGTGGGGTATGGTGGTGACTGCCGCCGGTAAGATTCAGTGCCACACGCTCCCCTGCGCGGCCCTGCTCCCTCAGCTGCCCCTGAGCATGTACCCCCCGTACTCTCAAAGGCTGTTTCTGTCCACTACAATAAAGCGTGTTCCCCAACCCCACTTCACCGCTGATCACCGTTCCGGTCACCACCAAGCCTGCCCCTTTTACGGTAAATGCTCGGTCGATGTTCATCCGAAAACTGCGGCAGTCACCGCCTTGATGCGCCAGCTCCTGCCGCGCAAGCCCACATAAATAGTGTTTTAAATCCTCAATGCCCACCCCAGAGAGGGATGACACGGCAAATCGCTCTGTTACTGCACCTGACAGCGCCGGAAAACCGGCTAACAAGTGATCCAACTGGGCATCCACTGCGGCAATGCGCGCAGGCTCTACCCGATCACATTTAGTCAATACCAGTGTTAGCGTTTCCAGCTCCAGCAATGAGAGGATCTGCAAATGCTCCTGGGTTTGGGGCATCACCCCATCATCACAGGCCACCACCAGCATGGCATGGCGGGCATGGCTGATACCACAGAGCATATTGTTGATAAATTTTTCATGGCCCGGCACATCGATAAAAGCCAGCCGTTGATCCCGGTTAATGTCCATAAAGGCATAACCCAGATCGATCGTCATCCCCCGGCGCTTTTCCTCTGGCAGACGGTCTGCGTCTGTTCCGGTCAGCGCCTGCAACAGGCTGGTTTTACCATGGTCAACATGACCGGCAGTCACAATAATCACAGGCTAATCTCTCCCCGGCTCAGGGCCGCATCCAGTGTGGCGATAACTCGTCCCAGCGCAGCATCATCATCACAGCCGCGCAAATCCAACCACAAACGGTTGGCCGATATCCGGCCGATCACAGATACTGTTGCCGCTTTAAAACATTGCTCCAGAGCTCTCACACCCGGGCCGCTATTATCCTCTTTAGGGCTGAAACACAGCGCCACTGACGGTAACAGCACATGGGGTTGTGAGCCGCTGCCCACCTGAGTCTCACACGGGGTTAGCGTGATAGAAAAGTACTGATGTAGCGCGCGACATTGCGCCAATAACCACTCGCCTACGGCATTAAGCTCCGGCACTGGCCGCGCTAATTTGCGCAGCATCGGCAGTTCATTGTCTAATGTTTCTGGGTTACGGTAAGCCAGTAAAGTGGCTTCCAGTGCCGCCAGGGTCATCTTGTCACAGCGCAGCGCCCGCTTAAGCGGATGGGATTGCAGCTTGTCGATTAGCGCTTGTTGCCCAACCACTAAACCAGCTTGTGGCCCGCCCAGCAGCTTATCCCCTGAAAAACTGACCAAATCCACCCCGCCGTTGAGCATCTGTTGCGGCATCGGTTCACTGTCCAGCCCAAAGCGGGCTAAATCCGTTAATGCGCCACTGCCTAAATCCGATATCAGTGCCACCCCCCGCGCTTGGCATAACCCCGCCAGCTCAGCCTCACTGACCGCAGCGGTAAAGCCACTGATATGGTAGTTACTGGTGTGCACCTTCATAATCGCGGCGGTATTGTCGGTAATGGCGGCAGCATAGTCCTTAAGGTGAGTGCGATTGGTGCAGCCCACTTCAACCAGCTTGCAACCGGCCTGCGCCATAATGTCCGGAATACGAAAAGCGCCGCCAATTTCCACCAGCTCCCCCCGGGAGACAATCACCTCTTTGCCCGGTGCCACAGCCGCCAGCATTAACAGTACCGCGGCAGCATTGTTATTCACCACACAGCAAGCCTGCGCACCAGTGAGCTCATGCACCAGCTCACTGATGCGACTGTCTCTGTGGCCCCGTTTACCGGCGCCCATATCAAATTCCAGCGGCACCGGATAACGCATCACATCGGTTACTGCCGTAATCGCCGCTTCACTGAGCTGACTGCGGCCTAAGTTAGTGTGCAACACAGTGCCGGATAGGTTCATCACTGGCGTCATACTGTGACGGCTTTGCAGCTGGAGTTGCTGCGTTAACCAGTCAACCAACGCGGTTTGGTCAAGGCACCAGTGTGGTAATGAATGCTGCTTGGCAATCTGCTGCCGGGCTTGATTTAGTAGCCCGGTCAGTGTGTTCTTCACAAATGCCGCGCCATATTGACGGCTAAGGCCAATCACTTGAGGTATCAGCAACAGCGTGTCCATAGCCGGTAGGGCACGGTACAGCGCCTGTTGGGTATTGATAGCTTGAGTCATGGGTCTTTACTTACTCAGTTTCCAGCGGAAAAACGAAAAAAAGCGGACAGCAAACTGCTGTCCGCCATTGGTTCAATCGTGCTTACTCAGCATCCTCATGTACCAGCAGGAAAGGGTTAACCGTAGTGGGTTTAAAGCCCTGCTCCGCCAGATACTGGTCGTAATGCAGTGTCAGTAAATCATCCACTGGCGCGTCCAGATCCGGGTGCAGATCAGTAAACATCATCTTGGTATAGCCTTTACAGTGATCGCAGCTTTCGATACGCACTGCAGCATCTTTCTCCTGCTCAGCCCAGAGGTAAATCCCATCGTCTTCATGGCAGCGAGTGCAATTAGCCCGGACTAAATGCCACTGACTCTCACACATGCTGCAATGCAGATAACGCAGACCTTTACGCGGCTTATCCACCACCACACTGGCCACAGGGTGACTGCCACAAACTGGGCAGAGTTCCTTATGGGCCATCAGCTCTACCTTCAAAGAAGGGATCACCATAGGTGCCCAATGGGACCAGTACAGCGACAGTGCAGCCCAAATAAACAGGCTGTATTCGCCAGGT
Source organism: Shewanella sp. NFH-SH190041 (assembly GCF_024363255.1). Classification (NCBI taxonomy): domain Bacteria; kingdom Pseudomonadati; phylum Pseudomonadota; class Gammaproteobacteria; order Alteromonadales; family Shewanellaceae; genus Shewanella; species Shewanella sp. NFH-SH190041. The sequence continues at coordinate 760,554 of NZ_AP026070.1, read as the reverse complement.
ACGGCAGAGAACTTCCCATTGCGCAGCGCAGCGGCCCACTGTTGCAGCTGGGCGCCATCTTCACGGCCAAGGCGGCTCAGCACATCGGCGACCTCGGTAGACACCCGAGGCTGAAGACCTGCGATCAACTCAAGCAAGACTCCCTGCCAGCATCTGTCTTCCCCAAAGTGCGCCAGTGAGAAAGGCATTTCTTCACCTGGGGTATATTCAGGCACAGGGCCGAACTCCCCGTTGGCAGCGATATCTGCTTGGGTCAGTACCAATTGCTCCAGCATCAGCAGGTAGTCAGCGATCTGACTGTCCTGCTTCACCGCAGCAATACGCTGTGCGCGGCGGCGGTACAGTTTAGCCGGATCGGCTGCGATTACCGACACGATAGCCAGGCTAGGCGGATTCAGTTGCCCAGCTTGGGAGCTTGCTTCAGTCATATCAATGAGTTTCCTGAGAGTTTTCGTCGATTTCTTTCAACGCCAGTGGATGGTGCTTATGCAACCATGCACGGCTAACTTTGCCATAGAGCATGCCGGTGATAGAGCCTTCAATCCAAGCTGCCATCCAAACATGCACGATCAGACCTAAGGCCATAATCAGGGCAAATACTGCGTGACACATTACGGCCCACTGCACGGTCGCCGCGCTAAAGTGAGGCGCAAAGTAAGGCTGCCACATGATAAAGCCAGAGATGATCAAGCCCAGACCACATACCACAAACATACGGAACAACATCTTCTGACCGGCATTGTAATGACCGGCAGGAGGAATTTTGTCCTCATTTTGCAGCAATACTTCCTTCACGCTCAGCAGCCACTTAAAGTCACCTTTGATCCACTTATTGTGGCCATAGTAACGGGACAGCATCAGCATCAGCGCAACACACATGGCCAGACCCACAAATGGGTGCAGCACACGGGCCAGTTGTGGGGTACCGGAAATGAACCCCAGCCACTGGAATGACTGATACAGGAAGGAGAAACCGGTCAAGAAAGTGAACAGGCCGGTAGCCACAATAAACCAGTGACACAGACGACCGGCCAACTTGTGACGGGTAATCATTTGCTGTTTTTCCATGACTTACTCCTTATCTGCTTTGTCAGAAGAGGACTCTTCCTCTTCCACAACGTTGCGGCCCACAGCAATGCGGTGGATCACAGCAACAGCAGCCAGACCCAGAATACCGGCGGCGCCCAGAGGCTTAATCCAGTCCTGTTTCAGGGTATTAGGTGTGCTGACCTGTGGGTCTTTTGGCAGACCGTATTCTTCAGGCTTAGTGATATCCTTCAGAATCATGATCATGCCAGTACCGTTTACACCTGCAGGATCATAGATACCTGCTTTGGTATGGCCTTCAGCATGCAGCTGTTTAATCCGCTGCTGCGCAGTAAACAGCATGTCTTCCTTGGTACCGAACTTCAGTGCACCAGTCACACAAGTCTTCACGCAGGAAGGCTCCATGCCCGCAGCCAGACGGTCGGCACACATGGTGCACTTATACGCCTTGTGGTCTACAGGGGACAGTTTTGGTACGTCAAATGGACAAGCAGTGACACAGTAACCACAGCCAATACACTTGTCGGCATCAAAGTCCACGGTACCGTCAGCACGCTTGATAATGGCGCCGGCAGTAGAACAAGCCTTCAGACAAGATGGGTCACCACAGTGCATACAAGCTGTGTGGGTGAAGTTCCAGCTGAACTTGTCGTCATCCATCACTTCATGGAACTGCATCAGAGTCCAACACTCAGATGACAGCTCCATTGGGTTTTGGTAACTGCCCTGGAAGGTGCCCACAGGGGCACGCAGGTCGTTCCACTCACTGCAGGCTACCTGACAGCCTTTACAGCCGGTACATTTGGTAGCGTCAAACAGCTTGGCCACAGGTGCCACTGCGTGGCGAGCCTGGGCGGCTGGGGTCAGCTCAGAGGTGCCTGAGCGCATGATAATGTCTCTTGCTGACATGGATTACAGCCCCTCTGCTTTTTCAATGTTAACCAAAAATGCCTTGTACTCAGGAGTCTGGCTGTTGGCATCGCCCACAACTGGCGTCAGAGCATTAATCTCATACGCTTCCCGGGTCAGACCTTCATAGTTGGCGTGCAGTGGAATACCAATGGTATGTACCTGCTTGCCATTCACCATGACAGGCTGCATCCGCTTGGTTACCATGGCTTTGGTCACGATATAGCTACGTTTTGAGCTTACCTTGACCCAGTCACCGTTCTTAATGCCTTTTTCAGCAGCCAGCTGTTCATCCATTTCGATGAAGTGCTGAGGCTGAGCAATGGCGTTCAGACGCGCATGGGTAGTCCAGTTGTTGAAGTGCTCAGTCAGGTGATAAGTGGTTCCCACATATGGGAATTCTTTAAAATCACCGATCTGGGCAGCGTCATCAGCAAAAATACGGGCTGCTGGGTTCTGTACCACTTCCGGGTGCATTGGGTTAGTACCGATTGGCGTTTCAAACGGTTCATAATGCTCTGGGAATGGACCATCTTTCATCAGACGGGTACAGAACAGGCGACCGGTACCTTCAGGGTTCATCAGGAAACCTGTCTTAGCACTGGCAACCGGATCCAACTTGGCATTGAAGTCAGGCACGTCGATACCGGTCCACTTGCCGTGTTTCCACTGCATCAGGGTGCGGTCTTTATCCCATGGCTGACCATTGATATCGGCAGAAGCACGGTTATACAGAATCCGGCGGTTCAGCGGCCATGCAAATGACCAGTTAGGGGTAATACCCTTACCAGATGGATCTGAGTTATCACGGCGAGCCATCATGTTACCGGCTTCAGTCCAAGAGCCTGTGTAGATCCAGCAACCACTTGATGTAGTACCGTCAGCTTTCAGCTGGGCAAAACTGGACAGCTGCTTACCAGTGATCAGATCTTTACCGTTCAGTTCTTTAGCCAGTTCATCAGCACGTGGGTTGTGCGGATCAACATAGTTCCAGTCAATTGCTTCAACCGCTTCTGGCAGTACACCACCTTCTTTGGCATACAGGGCTTTAAGCTCATGCAGAATACCGGACCAGATTTCACCATCACTCATGGCTTCCTCAGGCGCTGCAGCACCCTTATAGTGCCACTGCATCCAACGGCCAGAGTTCACGATAGTGCCTTCTTCTTCGGCAAAACAGCCAGTAGGCAGACGGAACACTTCGGTCTTGATATTGGCAGAATCAACTTCGTTGAACAGCTTCTTATTGCGCCAGAAAGTTGCAGTTTCTACAGCCAGCGGATCCAGCACGACCATGAATTTCAGCTTAGACAGTGCATCCAGAGTCTTGGCTTTGTTTGGCAGTGAAGCCAAAACGTTAAAGCCCTGAATAAAATAGCCATTAACCTTGCCGTCTTTCATCATCTGGAAATAACGCAGTATGTCATACTGCTCATCCCATTTAGGCATCCAGTTATAGCCGAAGTCATTGGCTGCGGTAGCGTTTGCACCCCAGAATGATTTCATCAAAGACACGAAGAACTTAGGATAGTTACTCCAGTAATTGGTCTGTCCCGGACGCAGTGCAGCTGGGGTGTTGTGCTTCAAGTGAGCACGCAGATCAACGTCTTTATCATTTGGCAGCTTCAGGTAACCTGGCAGGTTCTGCGCCAACAGACCCATATCGGTAATACCCTGAATGTTAGAGTGACCACGCAGAGCGTTAACACCGCCACCCAACACACCAATGTTACCCAGCAGCAACTGTACCATTGCCATAGAGCGGATGTTCTGAGCACCTTTAGAGTGCTGAGTCCAACCCAGAGCGTACAGGAAGGTTGCAACCTTGTTGTTGGCATGGGTTTCACCGATGATGCCACAGACTTTTTCGTACTGGGCTTTCGGCGTACCGGTAATGTTAACCACTTCATCAATGGTGTAACGGTCAACGTGCTGTTTCAGCAAGTTCCATACACAACGTGGGTGGCTTAAGGTTTCATCAACCTTGGCATAACCGTTTGCATCCAGCTCATAGAACCAAGACTCAGTGTCATAGCTCTTAGTTTCAGGATCATAGCCGGTGAACAGACCATCTTTATAACCAAAGCCTTCGCGAACGATAAAGCTAGCATTGGTAAAGGTCTTCACATACTCATAGTTCACCTGCTTGGTATCGATCAGATAACGGATCAATCCCAGGAAAAAGGCAATATCAGAGCCGGAACGTAAACGGGCATAGTAATCAGCCACAGCAGCACTACGGTTGAAACGTGGATCAACCACAACCAGTTTGGCGTTGTTATGCTGTTTTGCTTCAGTAACCCAACCGAAACCTACTGGGTGGTTTTCAGCGGCATTACCGCCCATAACCACAATCACATCAGCGTTCTTAATGTCGATCCAGTGGTTTGTCATCGCGCCGCGACCAAATGATGGAGCAAGACTTGCTACCGTTGGTGCGTGTCAGATGCGGGCCTGGGTATCGACGGCTACCATTCCTAGACCACGGGAGAACTTCTGGGTCAGGAATCCGTTTTCGTTACTCTGGGCAGATGCAGCCAGCAAACCTGTGGTCATCCAGCGGTTTACTGTAGTGCCATCTTCATTAACGGTGATCATGTTTTGATCACGGTCATCTTTCATCAAACGGGCGATACGCTTGAATGCGTCCTGCCAGCTGATGCGAGTCCACTCAGTAGCACCAGGAGCACGACACTCTGGGTACTTCAGACGGTCTGGGCTGTTAACAAAATCCAACAGACCGGCACCTTTTGGACACAGGGCACCACGGCTTACTGGATGATCAGCATCACCTTCGATATGGAACAGTGCATGTTCCACGTTTTTGCTCATGTCGCCACGGCTATACATCAGCAGGCCACAGCCTACGGAGCAGTAGCAGCAGTTGTTACGGGTTTCTTTGGCCCGTATCAATTTAAATTCGCGAGGCGCGGCAAAGGCTATGCCGGGCATCATACCCAGCGCAGCCATAGCCGAGGTTGCTGCCCCGCCTGCGCACAGTTTAAAAAACTGTCGTCTGTTCATTACTCATCACCCTTATCAATGGCAATACACATGCAGTGCCAATCAATAGTCTCCAAGGACAAAGGTTTCTGATATGCAATCGCCTAAAGCGCTGCAGATCACAAACACCGTGTCCGATACCCATACCCGATCACACGACATAGATCGGGGCTGGTGCAGCATTGGCCGCCACCAACAACAGGGAACCGTTGTACCGCAGCATGTTCTGCGGCGGCAGCGAGTATCTGAGAAATGACTAATAATGACAATTTACGACACTTGATCCAGATCACTTAAAATTCGATATCGCACAAAACAACCATTAAATAGTTATATTGCAATATATAATACCAATAATAATCAGAATAATAGATATAAACACTGTTAAAACAGTAGTCAGACGATATGGACAGATTGACATGGACGACTGATACATTATGACACACAGCAAAATCAGTCACTGCAAAAGCATAAGTTTGCTAAAATAATGCGCTGTGACATATCGATATATCGCCGATATCCTTTGCTGACGCGGGTTATTCCATAGCTGCAGTCATGGCAACCAAACTCCGTGCTCAAGCTCAAATTTCAGCGCATCTATGTGATCTACACAGCATATCAACGCCAGAATAATGTTTTATAGACAAAATGACCCATATCACATAAAGGGTACGTTCCCATTTTTCCGTGCATTTGTTAATTGATGTAGCCAAGCTGTACCACGGTGATACAAGTTGAAAACCCGACTAAAACACACAGGTATAGTGAAATAAATAGGGAAATAAATAGAAAAACAAGATTAAAGCCAAACAGGCAAATCTACACTTTGGATTACTGTGGCTTTTGAGATAGCGCTTGATATGGCGTTTGATAAGACGCTAGCAATAACATTCTGGTGCGTGCTTACATCCAATAACAATGTTACGCGCCATGCAAGCAACTCACTTCTCTGTTCAGCCCTTAACGAAATCAAGGTTGATATTAGCAGCGTCATCTCAACATCGCTTGCCCTAAAGCGAACGCTCAATATCCTAGGGTCTGTTGACGTTTCGTGATTAAATTTTGTTCGAGATAAAAGCGTTTTAATCGCGGCGAGTGGTTTGTCGCCTAGTTATTCTAAGCAAGAACCGCTCAACAAAGAGTAAAACGCTTTTAGCCGAACCCTGCGGGCAGCGTTTGAGGCGCCTTTCTACTGCGTTATCGGCTTATCAGGTAGCACAACTACCTATCAAAGCCTCTGCCTTGTATAAAGCATCCTCAAATCGCTGCAAAAACAAACTTGAAAGGTCAACAGACCCTAGTCAGTACCTTTATCAAACCAAAGGACTACAGAAGTAAGACCACTTAACATCAATATGATTTCATTATTTTTTTCGTCAAAAACGCACAAAGCCTTGTCGGCGGGCACTTGCATTGTGCTGTCACATCTCTAAACTGCGCCACTTTTCCAGCGTTGGTGGTTACTCACATAAGCTCATCAACACAGCCATATACCCCGGTAGACACAGATGAAAAAACACACATTAATTTGCGCCGCTGCGGCAGCATTAACAGCAGGATCTGCACAGGTTTATGCCGCCGGATTCCAATTGGCGGAAACATCTGCTACCGGTTTAGGCCGGGCATTTGCCGGGGAAGCGGCGATAGCTGATAACGCCTCCGCACAATTCAGAAACCCAGCACTGTTATCAGATTTACCCGGTCTACAGATATCTGCTGGCGCCATCAAGGTCATGCCGCATATTGATATCACTGGCCAGACCCGTATCCAACATATGTATGGCTTAACGCATCAGGTGACAACCTATGACACCAAGGCCACAGATATCGCCAAAAGCGCGCTGATCCCCAATGCCTATCTCAGCTATCAAATAAACCCGCATTGGAGCGCAGGTCTGGCAATGAGTGCCGGGTATGGCATGTCATCCAAACTGGAAGACAGCTTCCGTGGCACCCAATTCGGCAATGAGGCTTCTATTAAAGCCATTGAAATAAACCCCAATATTGCCTATCGCTTCAATGACAGCATCAGCGTGGGGTTTGGTCTGCGTTATGTGATGGCCGATGCGGATATCAGTGCGACCAGCTCAGCGCCACTGCAGTTATTTCCGCAATCTGTCCCCAAAGGCACAGTGCTGAAATATATGGCCGGTGACGATACCGCATGGGCATGGCAAGCAGGGGCTCTGTGGCATGCCAGCCAGGCAACCACCATTGGTCTGAGCTACCGCTCAGAGGTGGACTTAAAGCTGCAAGGACATGCCTATGGCTTAGGCTTTAATCCTCTCAAACCAGAGCAGCATTATCCGGGTACCATGGCGCTGACGCTACCCGCTACCGCAGAATTGGCCGCGAAACACCAACTGACTGAACGCCTGGCGCTACATGCCAGCGTTAACTGGACAGACTGGAGTAAATTTACCCAACTGCGGGCGGAAATTCCGGGCGTACCAGAAAACGCTTGGCTGGTAAAAGAAGAAAACTGGCATGACAGTTACCGGGCCGCAGTGGGGAGCACATACCAAGTCTCTGACCGCAGCGTCATCCGGGGTGGTATCGCATTTGATAAATCATCTGTGGATGATGCAACCCGTACCCTGACCATTCCGGAAATGAACCGTTATTGGGCTTCACTGGGATATGGTTATCAGGTATCAAAACATATGACTGTTGATATCAGTATGGCTTATTTGCTGGCACAGCAATCCCGGGTATCAGAGCCACGCCAAGGTGCCCGTTCAGATAAAGTTGCCGCCATGTTTGGCGGAGAGTTCAGCGGCACCACCCAAGGGGATGTCTGGCTGATGGGTGTCCAGTTAAGCTACCGCTTCTGATAAATTTCATAGATAAAACAAGGGCGCTTATTGCTAAATAAAGTAATAAGCGCCCTTTTAATATGCTTAGCATTGGCTCAATCATCAACCAATCGATAATCAGCAAATGCTGCAGTGCAAATTAAATAATCAGGCTACCAAAAGCAAAGCCCAGTGCTACTGCAGCCACAATACTGACCACCCCAGGAATAAAGAAAGGATGGTTGAAAACATACTTACCAATTCGGGTTGAACCAGTGTCATCCATTTCCACTGCCGCCAGCAGTGTTGGATAGGTAGGCAACACGAACAGTGCAGAGACCGCAGCAAATGAAGCAACCAGCGTCAGAGGCGCAACATGAATTGCCACTGCCGCAGGCATCAGAGCAGCAGTAGTTGCACCTTGAGAATACAGCAGCATAGAGGCAAAGAATAAGGTTACCGCTAACATCCAAGGATATTGGGCCAACAGGCCACCGGCAAATTCTTTAATCTCACCAATATGGGCTGCCACAAAAGTATCACCTAACCAAGCAACCCCCAGTACACACACGCAAGCACTCATACCAGATTTAAAAGTACCGGCACTGGAGATTTTGCTGGCATCAGCCTTACATAGCAGCACAATCAGCATCGCCGCGCCCAGCATCATAGACATGATGGCTTCGTTACGTGGAATAGGCGCATGGTGAATCAGACCAACAGTTGGACTGATCACAGTGGCATAAGCTACCACAGCAATAATGGCAATAAAGAAGATACCAACAGACAATTTTGCATGTTTGCTAATTTGACGACGTTCAGTAGTGGTACGTTGCTTGATTAAACCGCTTTCCAAACGCTCAAGATAAACAGGGTCATCTTTCAGTTCGCAGCCCATAAAGTTCGCCACAAAGGCACCGATCATACAGGCAACAAATGTGGTTGGAATACAAATCAGCAGCAGCTCGATATAACCCACCCCAACCGGAGCCAGCACACCGGCAAAAAAGACCACGGCAGCAGAAATTGGACAGGCGGTAATAGCAACCTGAGAGGCGACTACAGCAATAGACAAAGGACGGGACGGACGAACGCCCTGGCCTTTGGCCACTTCAGCAATAACAGGCAGAGTAGAAAATGCGGTATGACCTGTCCCGGCAAGCAGGGTCATTAAATAGGTCACAATAGGGGCATAAAACGTAATGCGTTTCGGGTTTTTGCGCAGAAATTTTTCAGCGACATCCACCAACCAGTCCATACCACCAGCTACTTGCATAGCAGAAATGGCGGTGATCACAGACATAATGATCAAAATAACATCAACGGGAATATGACCGGCATCTAATCCTAAACCAAAGCAAAGGACCAAAACACCGGCACCACCGGCCAAACCGATACCAATCCCACCGATTCTGGCGCCTAAAAAGATAAACGCCAATACAATAAATAGTTCAACGATGCTCATAGAAAAACGTCCTGATAAAGCACCAGGGCAAAGCACTAGAATCTTGATCGCTATCTTATTCCGCCGAGCCATTCGCCAGGGAAATAGGTATCACTTTATGGTCGCTGAACGATAGTAAAGTCGTAGAATGAAAGCCGTGATCAAATTCCGCTCTAACTCTCGCCCCGGTAAATAACAGTGTTAAAGGAGCCGTTAGTAACGACTCCTTCCACTCATACTTATTTAACGTAGCGGTTAGTTAAAACGTTTACCTTTATATTGTGGGTGCATCAGGTTCTCAACAGAGAAGATATCGTCCAGTTGAGCTTCTGTCAGCAGACCACGTTCCAGTACTACATCACGGACGCTGCGGCCAGTTTCAGCACAGATTTTACCAACCACGTCACCTTCATGGTGACCGATGAATGGGTTCAGATAAGTGATGATACCGATAGAGTTAAATACATAATCTTTGCAACGCTCAGCATTCACGGTAATACCGTTAACACACTTGTCAGCCAAAGTTCTGCAAGCATTAGTCAGCAAAGAGATAGACTCAAACATTGCTTGGCCAATAGCAGGTTCCATCACGTTCAATTGCAGCTGACCAGCTTCAGCAGCCATAGTCACAGTGATATCGTTACCCATAACTTTAAAGCATACTTGGTTAACCACTTCTGGGATTACTGGGTTAACTTTTGCTGGCATGATAGAAGAACCTGCTTGCAGTTCTGGCAGGTTGATTTCTTTCAAACCAGTACGGGGACCTGAGGACAGCAGACGCAGATCATTACAAACTTTAGACAGTTTAACCGCCAGACGTTTCAGGGCGCCGTGTACCATAACATAAGCACCACAGTCAGAAGTTGCTTCAATCAAATCTTCTGCTTTAGACACGTTCAGGCCAGTACATTCTGCCAGGTGTTTGATAGCCAGTTCAGAGAAACCTTCAACCGCGTTCAGGCTAGTACCGATAGCAGTTGCGCCCAGGTTCACTTCCAGCAGCAGGTTAGCGGCATACTGCAGGTTTTTCACTTCTTCTTGCAGCAGAACGGCAAAAGCGTGGAATTCTTGACCTACTGTCATAGGCACAGCATCTTGCAACTGAGTACGGCCCATTTTCAGGTCATTAGCATGTTTTTCTGCCAAGACGTCAAAAGACCCTTTCAGATAATTGATGGCTTCCAGCAACTCAACGATGCAGTTATAAGTAGCAATACGGTAACCAGTTGGGTAAGCACAGTTGGTTGACTGGCTCTTATTAACATGGTCATTAGGGTTAATGATGTGATATTCACCTTTTTCGTGGCCCATCAGCTCCAGTGCCACGTTAGCAATCACTTCGTTGGTATTCATGTTTACGGAAGTACCAGCACCACCTTGGAATACATCAGATGGGAACTGATCCATACATTTACCGGTTTCCAGAACCAGGTTACAGGCATCAATAATGTATTGGCCGATTTCTGCAGGGATAACGTGCAGCTCTTTGTTAGCCATTGCCGCTGCTTTTTTAGTAAATACCATACCGCGAACAAAGTTAGGTACATCGGAAATGGTTTTACCTGAAATCTGGAAGTTTTCAATTGCTCTTAAGGTATGTACACCCCAATATACATCAGCAGGTACCTGACGTTCGCCCAACAAGTCAACTTCAGTTCTGGTTGGTAAAGCAGTTTCAACACCAACTTGAGTTTGGGTTTCTACATTAGTAATCATAATAACCATATCCTATTTTTATTAGGAGTTTAAAATACAGCCCATCAATATGTATTGCATCAATTAATATTAAATTGATAAATAATGATAACCAACAAGGTAAAGCAATATATTTTGATGCTCTGAACCAATATCAAATTACCTGTTACATTTGATTGCAAATAATATGGACAAGTTAGTTCAGAATAATTGTGGTGAATATCTCATTTCTAATTTGATAGTGCGAAATTTTATATTGGCGTGACCACTGTCACCAAGATTTTATTTTTAAAACTCACGATGCAAACAAGATCACAGTCAGGTGAATACATTTGTGGAAATGCTATCCCAAGACACAAAATAAAACCCATTAAACACAATAAGTTAATGAATTTTTTGAATTTAAACGCCATTTAACTGCATAACAAATCATTTATTATTGATAATAATTCTCAATTAAATCTTATCCTTCCCTTTTTAAATATCAGTAAAATTTATTATAAAGATTTATTCATTAATAATTACTCACTGAGACGCGATATATAAATCATTTTTCGTTATTCCTAATATAGGCTTTCGAATAATTCAACTTTAGCGATATAAAAAATTAAAAGAAATAAATTTGATGATTAAAAAAACTATTTTTTTAAACGAATTTGTGAGCGACCTTTAAAAATCTTCAAAATTCCAGTGATGTTTATCCCAGATTGTTTTTAATAGCCTTCTGATACATTTGATACTTGTTATTTTAAATACACTTCGTATGTTCCATTTTCATTAACAGTCTTTTCAGAGATGGATAAACAGCAATGAAAGTTTTTATTCCAAATCCATTTAACCCAAGGGTGGTGGGGACTCCAGGCAGTGCCAGAGCCGATATGTTACAAAGTGCCACCGGCATTATCTTAGGTTTATTCCTGCTTGTGCACTTGCACTTTGAATCCAGTATTCTGCTCGGCAAGGAAGCATTCTTCCACACAGTGCAGTTCCTTGAAGGCAGCATGTTCAGCGATACTCCTTATGGCTGGCACTGGGTCACCCGGGCAATTTCTGTCTTTATGTTGGTGGTCTTTATTATCCACGCAGTGACTGCACTGCGCCGTTTCCCTGCCCAACTTGGCCAATGGCGCGCACTCAGAAACTTCCAAGGCACAGTAAAACACGGTGATACCACTATCTGGTTCTGGCAACTGCTCACTGGCTGCGCGCTGTTCTTCTTAGTGCCTGTTCACCTGTTCCAGATGATCCAAGAGCCTAGCATCGGCCCTAATATGTCACCTGCCCGCGTTTATCTGGACAATGTGTGGGTACTGTACAGCATCTTCCTGCCTATCGTGATTATCCACGGGGTATTTGGTCTGTACCGTGTCAGCGTGAAATGGGGTCTGTTCAAACGCCGTAACCTGGTTAGAAGCATCGCCATGGTACTGATTGCTTATCTATTCGTACTGGGACTGGCCAGCCTGTGCACTTACCTGCATCTGGGTGCGCAATTAACTCTGCCTGTTACCCCATATGTACCGCATTAAGTTCAGATAAAGAACAAAAATCAATAAAAGCACAAGATTGAAATTTGGTACCCGACCATCGGGTATTAAGGAGTTAGTGTGAAAATTTTCTATACCGATTCACTGGTTGTCGGCGCAGGCCTTGCTGGTCTGAGGGTCGCCATTGAATCCAAACAGCGCGGATTGGATACCCTGGTTTTATCCCTTATTCCACCAAAACGTTCTCACTCCGCTGCAGCACAAGGTGGTATGCAGGCCAGTTTAGGGAATACCGTCAAAGGTATGGGTGATAACGAAGATGTTCACTTTCAAGATACCGTAAAAGGTTCTGACTGGGGTTGCGATCAAAAAGTCGCCCGTATGTTTGCCCACTGTGCTCCGAAAGCTGTGCGTGAACTGAATAACTGGGGGGTACCTTGGACCCGGGTGACCAAAGGCCCACGTCAGGTTATCGTAAATGCGCAAAAAGTTACCATTGAAGAAGCTGAGCAAGCCCACGGCCTGATTAACGCCCGTGACTTTGGTGGTACTAAAAAATGGCGTACCTGTTACACCTCAGATGGTGCCGGTCACTCTCTATTGTATGCAGCGGACAACAAAGCCATTGAGTTAGGCATCCCAGTCCATGAGCGGGTTGAAGCCCTGCGCCTTATCCATGATGGCAAACGCTGCCATGGTGTGATTGCCCGGGATCTGATCACAGGTGAGCTGCGTGCTTATATCGCCAAGTCCACCACAATTGCGACCGGTGGTTACGGTCGTATCTATGAAGTGTCCACCAACGCGGTGATCTGTGAAGGGGTTGGCCAAGCGCTGGCACTGGAAACTGGGATCGCCAAACTGGGGAATATGGAAGCGGTACAGTTCCACCCAACCGCAATTGTTCCGGTTGGGATTTTGACCACAGAAGGTTGCCGCGGGGACGGTGGTTTGCTGCGTGACAAAGATGGCTACCGCTTTATGCCCGACTATGAACCAGAGAAAAAAGAGCTGGCCAGCCGGGACGTGGTATCTCGCCGTATGACAGAACATATGCGTAAAGGCAAAGGGGTTGACTCCCCTTACGGACCTCACCTGTGGTTAGATATCACCCTGCTGGGCCGCAAACACATCGAAACTAACCTGCGGGAAGTTAAAGAAATCTGTGAATACTTCCTCGGTATTGACCCTGCTGAAGAGTGGATCCCAGTCCGCCCAACTCAGCACTACTCTATGGGCGGTATCCGCACTAATGAAACCGGTGAAAGCCCATCACTGTCAGGCCTGTTCAGTGTTGGGGAAGCCGCTTGCTGGGATATGCACGGATTTAACCGCTTGGGGGGTAACTCTCTGGCAGAAACCGTGGTTGGCGGCATGATTATCGGTTCTTATGTGGCCGATTACTGTGAAAGCCATGAATTAGTCATGGATACCGCTCTGATCGAACAGCATCAAAAACACGTTAAAGATGAAATCGATCAACTGCTAGCCAATAGCAAAGGCGAAAATGTGTTTGAACTGCGTAAAAAAATGCAGCGCACCATGATGGAAGGTGTCGGTATCTTCCGCGATCAGGCCGGATTGGACAAATCCGTGCATGAACTCAAAGACCTGCTTAAACGCAGCCGCAATATTGCTTTAACCTGCAAAAAACGCCATGCCAACCCTGAATTGGTTGAGGCCCTGCGTTTACGCCGGATGCTGAAAGTTGCGCTAACCATCGCCTGTGGTGCGGCAGCCCGGACAGAAAGCCGTGGTGCTCACGCCCGCGAAGACTTCCCACAACGTAACGATAAAGACTGGCTGAAACGGACTCTGTGCAGCTGGCCAGATGAAAATGCCCTAGCGCCCAGCTTGGATTACGAACCATTGGATATTATGGAAATGGAACTGCCTCCTGGGTATCGCGGCTATGGTATCGATAATGCCATCACCCACCCGGATACTGCCAAACGTGAAGCAGAAATTGCTGAAATTATGGCAAAACTGGGGGACAACGCCGATCGCTATGCCATTCAGCAAGCGCTGATGCCATTCGATTTGCCGGAACATCTGCGTCCTAAAAACCAACGTCTGTCTGACATCCTGGCTAACCAATCAGAAGAGAAAGCACAATGAGTCAAGGTCGTACATTAACTTTCAATATTTTCCGTTTCGACCCTCAGGTTCCTAACGACAAACCTAAGATGCAGAGTTTCACCCTGAATGAAACTAACGGGATGACAGTCTTTATCGCCTTGAACCGCCTGCGGGAAGAGCAAGACCCATCACTACAGTTTGACTTTGTATGCCGTGCTGGTATCTGCGGTAGCTGCGCCATGGTCATTAACGGTAAGCCAACCTTAGCTTGCCGGACCCTGACCGCTAACTTTGCCGATGGCAATATTACACTGCTGCCACTGCCAGGGTTTGAGTTGATTGGTGATCTGTCAGTCAACACAGGTAAATTTATGCGCGAACTGGCCGAACGGCTGGGCACTTGGCTGCACCCAAAATCCACCGAGCACAATATCCATACTCTGGAAGCGCCGATGGAACCGGAAGAAGCCACTAAAGTGTATGAATTGGAACGCTGTGTAGAATGCGGTATCTGCGTCTCCTCCTGTGCCACCAAACAGATGCGTGACACCTTTGTTGGGGCAGTGGGCCTGATGAAAATAGCCCGCTTTGAAAAAGACAGCCGCGATGCCCGCAGCGCCGATGATTACTACCACATCATTGGTAACCAGGACGGTGTATTTGGCTGTATGACCTTGCTGGGTTGTCAGGACAACTGTCCAAAAGATCTGCCCCATATGGAGCAAATTGCATACTTGCGTCGCAAAATGGCTAAAACCATTTTTGTGAAAAATATCTAGTATCAAAGCAGGGCTCTCCCCATGGAGAGCCCTTACTGTATCCTGTGTCAGCCGGAGTCTGTTATGTCCCGCAGAACATTAATGGGGTGGGTGATTCTTCTGGGTATAGTGCTGGTTGGCCTGTTTGACTATGGCCTGTACCGCTACGGCATGACCCAGCAGCTCCCCCCCGGAGACAATCACCGTATAGCCACCCGTTATTTTGAATCCCTGCGTACTGACTTTATCTCTCGCTTTGGCTGTAATGGTGAAGATAAAGGATTTTGTGAAGTGTTTGACAACAGTGTGCAACAAAATGCCACTGTGACTGACTATCGACAAGCCTTACTGGCTGAGGTCAGCCATTATCTCAACCGCTGCCTTACCCAATACCAGCATCAAGGCCAACTCTCAGGCCAGTGCCGATTTTTACTGCATTACCAATACACAGACCGTAAAGACAAAAGCCATCCATACACACTCGAACAGGCCTACCGTCTCAGCCCGGAATTTCACAATACCGCACTGGGCTTAGATAAAACCGTTACACTTATCCAGCAACTGACACCCCACGCCACTGCTGACGATGCTTCAAGTCATTAGGAGGCTGTTAACCTTTCAGTTTGTTTTTACCGCGATTTGAGGAGCTTTATACAAGGCTGAGGCTTTGATAGGTAGTTATGCTATCTGATAAGCCGAAAACGCAGTAAAAAACACCCCAAACGCAGCTAAGCGCTCAGCTAAAAACATTTAACCCTTTGTTGAGCGGCCTTACTTAGCATGACCAGGGCGCAAATCACTCGCCCAAATTTATTAAGCGGGCAATAACCCTGCAGCTACCCTCCACAGATAACTGTGGCTGATTTCTCTTGCGCTGAATTAACCGACTGATAACATGCCACCATATTCTATGATGCAACGGCCAGCAGATGAATCTTGCCCTGTTCGACTTTGACGGAACCCTGACTCACCAAGACAGTTTCAGCCGCTTTATGCACTACGCGGTTCCTTGGCCACGGAAACTCAGATATGCCCTGCCGCTTCTAGGCAGCCAACTGGGCTACAAAATGGGATTACTCACCCCGAAACAAGGCCGTGCAAACGCCGTCTATTTAGGTTTAAAAGGGATGGATAGTGAGCATTATTGGCGCCTAGGCCAGCACTTTGCCACCACGGTGATTCCTGCACTACTCAGGAACGATACCCTGACGCAATTACGTTGGCATCAAGCCCAAGGTGATACAGTTGTAGTCGTTTCAGCATCTTTAAACACCTATCTTGCCCCTTGGTGCGCACAGATGGGGGTCATGTTACTGTGCGCCGAATTAGCCATTCAGCAACAACGGCTAACCGGGCAACACCTTGGAGCGGACTGCTGCAACGCAGAAAAGGCTCGCCGTATTCAGGAGCAATTTAATCTTGCTGACTACGGGCGTATTTATGCCTACGGTGATACAACAGAAGATACCGAAATGCTGGCACTTGCAACTGATCCTTATTGGATAAGCCCAAGCACAATACACAGTTTTACTTGATGATCTCGACAGTCAGGGCGCTAACACTCAGCCATCACGACCAAACTGCCGCAATGTTACCGGCGCCTTAACAGTTGCCATAGCGGCAATAATGTTAACAGCAATACCATACAGCCAACGGTGCCGTTATGCTCAACCCCGAGTCGAATGGCCACTTGACTCCCCAGTAAAGCGCCACCGCCGATACCTATATTAAAAATGCCGGAATAAATAGCCATAGCTATATCCGTCTCCCCTGCGGCAAGGGTCAATACTCGAGCTTGTAATGCTAGGCAAGTCAGCATCATAGCTACTCCCCAATACAACACCAGCCCCTGCAACGACCAAAACGACAGACCGGACCATGACAATACGCCTAGACAAATTGCCAACCCGGCAATGGCATTTAATAACAAACTATTGGGATGCCGATTTTGATAACGGCTAAATAGATAGCTGCCCAATATACCAGCCGCACCGAATACCAGCAGGGTAATCGTGGTCACTTCTGCAGAGAAATGCAGGGCTTGCTGGATAAGAGGTTCAAGATAGGTATAACCAGTAAACTGACCTGTGACCGTCACCACAGTTAGCAGATACAGCCAGCATAAAGGGCGATTCCCAATAATAGCTGGCAGGCTGCGTAAATCACCGCTATTTACCACAGGCATTGGCGGCAACCAACGCCATAAAGCTAGCATGATCAATAACGCCACAGCGCCAATCGCCGCAAAAGTCACCCGCCAACCAAAGGTCTCACCGATAACCCGTCCCAGCGGGATCCCCAACACCATAGCGAGTACTGTGCCGGTAGCAAGCAGACTTAGTGCCTGAGATGCCCGCCCCTCGGGTGCCAGTCGCACTGCCATAGCCGCAGTGATAGACCAAAACACACAATGCGCCAGTGCAATACCGATACGGGAGCACAACAATACCGCATAACTTCCCGCTACTGCCGAGAGCATATGACTGACAACAAACAGGGCAAATACCGCGAGTAATAAGCGCCGTCGCTCAGTATTTGCCAGCAACAGCATCGCTGGCAGTGAAACCAGTGCTACCACCCAAGCATAAATGGTTAACATGGGGCCGATTTGCGCTGCTGTCATGGAAAAACTGCGTCCTAAATCAGCCAGCAAACCAACAGGCACAAATTCAGTGGTATTAAAAACGAACGCGGACAGCGCCATCAACACAACGTTAAACCAACTTCGAGATGTGGCAGAAGAACCAGCCATAAATAATACGCCCGCAAAAAAGCCGGCATTGTAAACCAGCATGTCAGTAAAGTAAGTACCGAATATCTCACTGAGTAATGTATTTACCCTGTCTCAAGCCAATGCTCCGGCCCCAAGCTTTTGAAATCATATCCAGAATGTTCACAGATTGTCATTTGATACAATTTCATGGTCACCACAAGATGATCATGATTATTCTCGATAAGAATAACCGCTCAGACTGTAACATTGAAAACAATCAGCCCAATACTTTCTTTAATCGCCGCAATAACCACTCGCATGCAAGCAGATAACATTTCATTGCATATAAAAACAAAAATGACTCAATGATTGACGAACAACCATTGAGCCATTTTCAATCAAGTAATACTAATTACTCAATTCAGTAATAGTTTTTTAATTTTAATAAATTAAATCAGCAATTACTTGTTAGTAGCGTTTTGTGAATCACATGCGCCCAGAGCTGCAGAAACAGAAATAGCAGGAACCAGCAGATAGTCAGTAGAGCAAGACTTATCTTTGTTGTAAGTAGTACCGGTACAGCCAGCAAGGATAGAAACGGCAGCGGCAACGATAGCCAGTTTAACAGTAGCTAATTTCATGTGAATTTTATTCCTGTAATAAGAGATATGGGTTAGAAAAATTCTCCCGCTGCATAATGACTTATTCAAGTTTTTAGGTCTATATTTAAATATAGATAGCGATCACAAAATTTACAGCTTCAGTGAACTTTTTATATTTTTAAAAAATGAAATGCTTTTGATTTAGTATAAAAAATATCTAATTATTATTTTTTAACACAAAATAAATCTATGCCTCCCCAAATTGACTAGCAACTTAACGCATTCTTATTATTTAATCTGATGAATATCTCCCGCAGACAATACACGTAACCTAACAAAATATAATAGAACAATAGATTTACATTAAATAACGTCAAACGAGTCAATAATAATTAATTTTATTACGACTTCATTAACCTCGACAATTGGTTATTCTCCCAATAACTGCTGCAATAAATGTTTTACTAACTGGGGTTCAAACGGTTTATCACACAATGCATTCACCCCATATTGGGTCACATTAGCCAACTGAGCCGAACCTGCATTCGATGACACCATCAAAACCGGAATATGTGATTGTTCACTATGACGACGAATATAGCGGGTTAATTTACACCCATCTACTTCTGGCATATTGTAATCCGTAATGACCAAATCAAATTCCTGCTCCTGTAAAATAAATATGGCCTGCTTGCCGTCAGAGGCCTCAACGATTTGCTGAATACCCAAATTATTGAGCGTCCGGCGGATAATGCCCCGAGATAAGGTAGAGTCATCCACCAGCAACACCCGAACATCCTCAGCATCAAAGCAATCAAGTTCCAATTCCTCTACGCAGAACAGTTGTGCTGCAGCTGATAAGGCCGAATGAAAGTGCGCTAAATCAAAGGGTTTAGGCAAAATCGCAACCACTCCTGCTTGACGGAATACCTCCAGTCTAGCGTGACTTTCTTCACTGGATACCAACATAAATTGGGTGTCTTGCAGACTATCGCAGGTTTTTACATGGGCCAACAACTCCAATGCGGTTCCATCCACAAAATGCATGGCACTGACCATTAAATCTGGTGCAAACTGCGCCGCACTGGCTTTGGCTTCGGCCAGATTTACCGCCGTAGTAATGGTACTGACTCCTTCATTGACCAACTGCTGACAGATTATCTTTTGTTGCGCTTGTGATGGCTCCACCAGCAAAATCGACAATTCAGCAATATTCAGATGTTCCATAATCCATCCTATGCGCACAGCCGCAAAATCTCAGTTGTGTTCAGTTAACTGCTAATCACATTATTGACGCTATATAAGCGTAGCAGAGCCCTGTGGTTATCAGTCCCTTGGCCCGGACGAACATCGCGCTCATCAACAAAAGAAGCCTGCTCACCTGAGTCCTGTAGGATAGCATCCCACCATAACAGGCATTACAATAGCGCCCTCATACCGACACACTGACGGAACAATAACTTGACTGATACAGTAATGACAGAGGCCGAATTTTGGCATTTGGTGACCCGTAATAGGCTGACACAATCGGATACGGAACTGATGGCGCAACTTACCGAGCGCCTAACGCCATTAACCCCAGCACAGCTGGCTGAGTTCGACAAACACTTTGCCAAACAAATGCGCCGCAGTTATCTCTGGACCGTTTGGGGTGCGGCTTATGTGCTGACCGGAATCGACTCAGATTATGGCTTTGCCGAGTTTCGCAGTTATCTGATTTCACTTGGTCAAGAATGGTTTGAAAAAGTCCTAGCAAATCCGGATGATCTGGCCCAGTTGCCAGAGTTTGTCTTAAAAGATGGCTACCCTTACCCATTTCTGGAAGAGTACGATCTGGTTGCCGGTCAATTGTATGAAGACCGCTGTGGGCATGAATTACCATTTGTCCCTTCTGGAAAAAATGCACCTGCAGGCAAAAAGTTTGACGACCGCCCGAAAATGCTAAAAAAAGCCTACCCACAGCTTTGCACTCGCTTTCCATTCTGATGCGACTTCGTTCCAGCCCTCGGTATTGCAGGGTTGGAATAGCCTTGACATGAGATAACCGAAAATAAACCTCATTGCCTATCCGTGACTCCCGTTGTCATCGCGCCATTGCCCCATAACGCCCATAGCGCATGCAACGCGATAGATACCCAAACGAACGCTGCAATTGTGTTAAGCCATAGTTCAGGTTAAATTTCATACAATCCATATGTACCGATAACGACGCAGTTCCGAGTACACGCCTCAGACAGCAGCCCTGTAGTACGTGGCGGATAAAGCAGCCTGGGTAATCTCACAGCCGTTCCGGTTACGGCCGGGGCCTGTTATAAGGAGAGAGAAGATGAAATTACCTTCCACTGTATTAGCAACTCTGGTGGTATTTAGCCCGATAAGTGCCGCAGAGCACCTGCTCAATCCAGTCACGACACAAGAGCCAGTTACAATCACTTGGCAAACCCCGGACAAATACACTGATATTGAAGCCAACGGGGAGTTACAGTCACGCTTTGAACAACGAGTGTTTAAACAACTCACCCAAACATTGGCTCAAAGTGCAGAAAAGGTGCTACAAAAAGGTGAGCAATTACAATTGACTGTAACCAATGTGGATTTAGCCGGTGATGTCAGACCCACCTTCGGTGCGACCAGCAGCGATCTTCGGATCGTCAAAAGTATCTATCCACCCAAAATATCATTCAGTTATAAAGTGATACGAGGGAAAAATGTGCTCATGCACGGCGAAGAAAAACTGACCGATTTAAACTTTCTCGGTGGGATCCGCCCTCTGCGCGACACTGTAGCCATGTATGAAGGTGAATTACTCAAGCACTGGTTCAATCAAACTATTGCCCCACGCCGCGAAGGAGTGCCCCCCAAATAAATTCTCTGCGACTTTTCAAACAACAGTAACAAGCCCGCTGCAGAAGTATCTGTCGCGGGCTTGTTATATTTATCACTGCGAATGCCACAGTCACTGAGCAATAATTAGGCGCGTTTTTTAAATGCTTGCAAGGTCTGCAGCAAGATACCTAACCGCTTAACCATTAACTCTAACTCTTCAGGGCCGGTATCATCAGATTGCATTTCATCCAATTCAGCTGCCAGCTCTTTTACATAAGGTAAAAAACGGTTGCTCTGGGTTAGAAACCCTAAACTATCAGCAAACACATTTTTAAACTTGCCATGCCCGGCCTGCTGCAGTGCATTTAACTTGGCATCGGCATCAATGGCCTGACGGTAAGCCAACTGCAGGTTCTCCTTCAGTTGCCCCAGCACCTTGGTATATGGCATAACCACTCCACTTACAGAAATTAAGCATGAATTATAAGGAGACGAGACTGTGGCAACAAGCAACACAGGCCGAAAGCTGCTAATAGGACTATTAGTCCTGTGCACTATTTTCAGTATTAATGTTAAGGCACAGCCGCAGGATCACCCCCCATTTTTCCATCTAAGCTATCAAGGGCACTCTGCCTGGCTGCTGGGCTCAGTTCATCTTGGTCGCGCCGATTTTTATCCGATGTCAGATATGATTGAACAGGCATTCTCCCAAGCCGCGGCACTGGTAGTGGAAGCCGATACTGACCGCGCAGATGCCATACCGTTATTGCGTCAATACGGTATGCAGCCAGTGACCTTTTCAGCTAAACAACAGCAGGTAATAGCATCATTTTGTCACGATAAAATGCACTTCTGTGCACCACTTAGCGCCTTTTCACCTTGGCTGCAGGCAGTGCAAATCAACCTGCATCGTTACCAAGCAATGGGCTATAGCCCGCAATACGGCGTTGATCAATATTTTATGCAGCGTAGAGGCCAACGCCCGCTCTACCAATTAGAAAGCATGGCAATGCAATACCAACTTCTCGGCAGTTTATCAACCCAGAGCCAGTGGCAGATGCTACAAGATGCGATCACCACGCCAGATAGCGAGATGCTGGCGCTAATTCATGATTGGCGTCAAGGTAAGGATTCCGCATTAACCAAGCTAATTGAAGGGGACATTTCTGATCCGGTGCAATATGCCCTGACAGATAAACTACTCTGGCAACGCAATCACACCATGGCGGACAGTATTATCACCCTGCTGCAACAGCAGAGCAATCATCAGCCATTATTTATTATCATTGGTGCTGGCCATCTGCTGGGCAATCACAGTGTGGTTCAATCATTACGACAAAGCGGTGTTTCGGTAAAGACACTACAGTAACCCCCTCAAGTTAAATACCACAATCTAAGTAGGGGAAATAATCTGCCACGGGTCAAACTCTGACTATACTGGTTGGATGGTAAGCGCAAGGAGGCCAAATGCCAGCACCAGTATCAGACATTATCTACCCAGGCTTTGAGGCCATCCCCCGCTATTGGAACAATCACCATAACAGCATGGTGGCTCGGGTGGACCCAGGTGAATACTACCTTAGCAGCCAAGATGAGTTGATCTTTACCCGGCTTGGATCCTGTATTGCCGCATGTATCTGGGATCCTTTAATGGGCATTGGGGGTCTGAACCATTTCCTGTTACCAGAACGCAAAATACATGATGACTGGCACCAACTCACCAGTTATTCCTGCCGTTACGGTAACTGGGCAATGGAGCAGCTAATTAATGGCATTCAATCTGCTGGCGGCCAGCGCGACAGACTACAGGCTAAAATTTTTGGCGGCGCCAAATTAGGCTCTATGTCCGTTATCAACGTCGGCGAGTCAAACATTGCCTTTGTACGGCAATACCTTGCTACAGAAGGGATTGAAGTTATTGCCGAAGATGTCGGTGGTCACTGGCCGCGCAAGGTGATGTTTCATCCTCAAAGCGGCCGAGTACTGGTAAAACGGCTGGCTTCTGAACCGGTGGAAAGCACCATCAAACAGGAACGTGCCTACCTTGAAGGTGTAGCTCAGCATCAAGGGGACAGCAATGTCGAACTGTTTGGTGACTAAATACTAAAAAGTTAAGCTTTTCGACCAATAAAATGAACATAACGTCCCAGCTGTAGATAGGGTTCCTGACGCGAATAGGCTAACTCCATCTCCAACAGCGCTTGATGATCAAAATCAGCTGGCTGACTTTTTTTCAGATAATCATGGATTACCCGCACACCAGAGCGGCAGGCAAGCTCCAGTTGCCAGCATGCAAACCATTGTTCAACCTGCTTAATATACAAAGGATGCGTTGGCGTTAAGCGCACCTTTTTCTTGATCTTAAAATCAGCTTTAACATAATCAAAATTGCCTGATACCAAGGCATGAAAACGCATCGCTTCAAGATTATAAAACATCAGTGATAACGCCCCGCCACGTCGCAGCAATGGCAATAATCCCGCCAATGTCTGCTCAGCATCCGCTAGCCACTCAGCAACCGCGTGACATAGGATCAGATCAAACTCCCCTAATGCCAATGACGGCAACTGCTGAATAGCACAATGGATCAAACGGATATCCAATGTCGTCTCGGCAGCGCTAATCTGCTCTTGAGCCAAAGCCAACATCTCTTCAGAAATATCACACAGCACCACTTCATGCCCCAATGCGGCTAATTTCTGACTCAGATAACCAAACCCACCACCAGCATCCAAAATCCGCAGTTTGCGCTCAGTCAATGCCGGGCAGGTTTCCATCAAATCACGCCATAGCACTGCTGCCCGGATCTCACCTTTAGGGGTGCCGTAGATATTTTTGGCGAATTTTCGCGCCAATTTGTCAAAATTTTTATCCTGCACAGAGGTAACACAAAGAAGTAAAAGGGGCGCTAGTGTGTCATATCAACTGAAATTTGACGATATCAACAACGACAAAACAGCTAACCCATTGATTTACAGTTGAGCTAAACAGGGCTTAATCCGCCAAGGATACCCATACTGGGCCGGGATGAGATATACTCCGCGTTTTGGTATCACCACAGGTAACCCAGACAAGACTATGCAATATTGTGTTGAATTGAACACGATGCCATCGCTGTTCTCTCTATATCGCAAAATTTTCTTTGGCCGCAAACCCGGGTGGGACGGACAGCCCCTGCCGCATATCAAGGTCAGCTGCGATAATATTCACCTGTCCGTAGCCAATGTTGCCCAGTACGCCAAAGTGTGTGGCTTCGACTTTGACGGTAAACGTCTACCAGTCACTTACCTGCATGTACAGGCATTCCGGCTGCAGGCTTATATCTTCATTCACCCCGGCATTACATTCCCGTTATTGGGGATGATCCATCTACGTAACACTATCAGTAGTTATCGTACCCTGAATGTGGATGAGACATACCGCCTAGAATGTCAGTTACAAAGCAGCACAGAGACAGACTCTGGATTGGAGTTCGCACTGATATCCAAAGCATTTGTTGCCGATGAACTGGTGTGGGAATCCACCTCAACCTATCTGTATCGAATCGAGAAAACTGGCCGGCGAGCCAGACCACCCAAAGCCATGCCGATGGACTGGGATAAACCGGTTCGGTGGCAGCTAAGTGAAGATCTGGGACGTCGATACGCCAAAGCGTCCGGCGACTATAACCTGATCCACCTGCATCCATTGCTGTCTAAACGCTTCGGATTTGATCGAGTTTTGATACACGGTATGTGGTCCAAAGCTCGCTGCATCGCTGAAATGATGCCGGCAATTTCCCACCGACCCTGCTGTGTCGATGTGGCATTTAAACTACCACTGTTTATGCCTGCTGAAGTCACCTTTGCAGCAGAAGCCAATGGAGATGATGCCATCCGCTTTGAACTGCGTGATGGCCGTGGTCGCCGCGCCCATCTCAGCGGTGAATTAACCTTTTTGGAGTCTCAGCCCCAGCAAGATTAACCCTGCCGCGCTATTGGGCATATCAAATAGTTGATAGCCCCGGGCTACCCTATATTGCCGACTATATGAACTGTGTGTTTTATCACACTTTTTCACCGTAACGGTATAGCCCGCAGGCCATTCACCTAATATGAGCAGATATCCGCTACAGCGGATAGGTCTGCCCTTTTGCCCTTTTATAAGAGATGCCATCACCATGCTCAGTGATATTGAAATTTCCCGTCAGGCCACGCTGGCCGACATCAGTCAAATTGCCACCAACCTTGGCTTGCAACCCAATGAGCTGACCCTATTTGGTCATACCAAAGCTAAGGTCAATCTCAGCGTCCTCAAGCGTTTGCCTCAAGCCACTAAGGGTAAACTGATTATTGTAACTGCGGTGACCCCGACCCCATATGGAGAGGGAAAAACCGTGACCACCTTAGGGCTAACCCAATCTTTGCAAGCAATTGGCAAACAGGTCTGTGCCTGTATCCGTCAACCCAGTATGGGGCCAGTATTTGGTGTTAAAGGCGGCGCGGCGGGGGGCGGTTATGCCCAAGTCGTGCCCATGGAAGAGATGAACCTGCACCTAACCGGCGATATTCATGCTGTTACCAGCGCCCATAATCTGGCGGCAGCGGCATTGGATGCTCGGCTATTTCATGAAACTCAATTAGGTGCCGAAGTCTTTGCCGCGCAAACCGGACTGACACCACTGAATATTGATCCTGAGCAAATCTGCTGGCACCGGGTGTTAGACAATAATGAGCGCAGTTTGCGTACCATTACGGTAGGGTTGGGAGCCAATAATGGCCCCGCCCATGAATCTAGCTTTGATATCAGTGCAGCTTCTGAACTGATGGCAATTCTGGCGCTAAGTCGCTCACTGAGCGATATGCGCCAGCGTATTGGCGCTGTGGTACTGGCTTATGATCGCCAAGGGCAAGCCATTACCGCTGAAATGTTAGGGGTAGCAGGCGCCATGAGCGCCATTATGGCTGAGGCGATTAAACCCACCTTGATGCAAACACTTTCCGGCGCCCCTTGTCTCGTGCATGCCGGCCCCTTTGCCAATATCGCCCATGGTAATTCATCCATAATTGCCGATGATATAGCCCTGCGATTGGCAGATTTTGTGGTCACAGAGGGTGGTTTTGGCTCAGATATGGGGTTTGAAAAATTCTGTAATATCAAAACCAGAGCTTCAGGTCATACCCCCGATGCTGCGGTACTGGTCACTACGCTTAAAGCATTAAAGGCCAATTCAGGCATTAAGTCGGCACTGCCAATCACGGCCCCAGACACAGAAAGATTACAGGCAGGGTTTGCTAATCTGGCCTGGCATATTGCCAATGTGCAGCAATACGGCATCCCTGTGGTGGTTGCCATAAACCAATTCCCCACTGATACCCAGGAAGAACTTGACTGGCTGAAACAGCAAGTACTGGCTAATGGCGCTTTTGGCTGTGAAATCAGCCAAGCTTTTGCCCTGGGTGCTGATGGCGCCACAGCGCTTGCCCAAACCATTGTGAGCGCGACCCAAACTGAGGCAAATTTCCACTATTTGTACGACACCCAGCAGCCATTAACAGACAAACTGACCCAATTGGCACAAAAAGGCTATGGTGCTGAAGGCGTTAGCCTAAGTGAAAAAGCACAGCGCCAACTGGCTCAACTTGAGGCACAAGGGTATGGTCACCTCCCCTTGTGTATGGCAAAAACCCCCATGTCTATCAGCCATGATGCCAAGCTAAAAGGGGTGCCAAGTAGATTTGTTATCCCGGTAACTGAGCTGAAACTCAATGCCGGTGCTGGATTTATTACCGTACTGATGGGCAGTGTGATGACCATGCCAGGATTAGGGATAAAACCCGCTTATTTGCAAATCGACATTGATGAAGATGGCAATATCCAAGGATTGTCATAACCCGGATAAAACTGATGCTATCCCCTAATGCCGCCGCAGGGGATATTCATCGGCACAATTAAGGTAGAATGGCATCTTTATCCCGTCAGGACAGCTAAAGATGATATGTCCCAACTGCAATAAAGCCATTTCCGTCACTCAAATCCAGGCCCAGCGCGGCAAGGGACTGCATGCTGAATTTCAATGCCCGCATTGCCAAGCTTGGCTCGGGCGCACTGCATTATTGATGCGCTTTAAAATCTTAGGGTTTTATCTCGCCGTCATTATGGCAATTGTGACCTGGATCTGGCCCCATACCCGACATTTTGGTATCCCCGTTGCCATTATGGCGTTGATCTTATTATTGGTCAGTCATCTGATGGATCAGCTTAAAGTGACCCAAGTTCCTGAGCCTAAAGACGACAGTGAGCAACGACAGAAATACCGCTAAACAATCAAGATTAATTAATCACCTGTTCTTGACCGGCTAATGTCGCTTCAACCCACCAGATCCCCCCCAAGATAACGGCCAGGAACAGGATAACAAAAACGATCAGCCCCAAATTTGCCCGTAAAAACGCCAACATAAGTCACCCCATCTAGCATTAACCAATTGAATATATTTACGTTTACACTTTCCTGACGTCCACTCTAGGCGGGCTAACTTAAGTCAGTCTTAAATGCCCCCTTTATGTAAGCATTCAGTAATCTTTTCGCGTCAGAAATCACTAAAAAGGTAACTGTGGTGTAAATTTTACTGGTATTTATCGGCCATTTTGTCGACAATTGGCCTGTTTTGGCAATGGAACTGAATGTGAAACGATTTTCTGCAGCAACAATCTGGTTATGTTTGTGCCTGCTGATCAGCTGGGCAGGACCTTTTATTGCTGCGCCAGCACACAGTCTGTCCCATCTACAAGAGACTGACACATCTTTGCACCAGTGCCACTGGTGTCAGCAGCAATCCCAGCTGCAACATGCTTGTCTTAGCCAACAGCCACAGTTACCTCAAGTTGCCACAACCGTCATCGCCCCTTGTTTACAACTTCGGAGTTACGCTTCAACGCCGCAATTCCATTACGCCAGTCGCGCACCGCCACAGCACCATTAAACACCGACCACAGTAATGTCTTTTTTGCCTGCCGGCATGCCGGTGGGCTCGGGTTTATATGGAGTATTTATTATGGAATTATGCACATCAATACTGCCCCTTACGCGCCATCTTGTCTTAAGTACAGTTTGCCCAGTGTTGCTACTTAGCTTTAGCGCTCAAGCGCAAAATGCCAGCTTAACCAATCCAAATATCAGCGCCGTATTGGATGGTTATTATCAGCAGGGAAACCGCATACTGAATGGCCGGAACGATGGTTTTGGGTTGGGGGAAACCGAGCTGGCTATCAGTGCCAATATCGATGATCTATTTTATGGCAAAATCACCACTGTACTGGCAGTAGGTGATGGTGATACCGAACTGGAATTAGAAGAAGCATTTATCCAAACGCTGGCATTACCTGCCGGTTTCGCACTGCGAGGCGGGCGCTTTTTATCTGATATCGGTTACCTGAATAATCAACATCTTCATACCGATAACTTTGTTGATCGTCCAGCTCTGTACCGGGCTTTTTTTGCCAGCCATTACTTTGATGATGGATTGAGATTAAGTTATCTCGCCCCCACAGCGCTTTACTGGCAACTGGGTGCAGAAGCCTTTTCAGGCCGCAATTTACGTGCTGCTGACACAGAAGGAAATAGGGATTATGCCAGTGTCGGAGTGTATACCGCCTTTAGCAAATTCGGCGGCGATATCAGTGATTCATCTTCCTGGCAGTTAGGGCTGAGTTATCTGCATAACCGTAATGGTCAAGGCATGTTTGATGAACATAACCACGGCGAGCCACTCAGTCAGCCCGATGACCATGGCCACAGCCATACTGCAGCCTATACTGGGCGTCACATCTATGGTGTGGATTTAGTCTACAAGTGGGCGCCTCAGGGCAATTATAAATACCGCCACCTCAGTCTCAGCGGGGAGTTTTTCTATGTTGATGGTTTTTTACCCGCCCAAGACTCACACCACGAGCCAGAAGATGAGCATCATGAAAGCACGATAGAAAACACTGAGCACAGCCATAGCAGTGACAGCCAGCAAGGCTGGTATGTCAGTGCCGTCTATCAGTTTGCTCCTCAGTGGTCGACAGGCGTGCGCTATGGCCAGGCTGATATGCTGACTTTGCATGGTGAGCATGCCGACACTCAGCAGCTCAAAGAAACTGAAATGATGCTGGCCTGGCACCACAGCCATTTTTCCACCGTTAGACTGCAGTACAGTCACCAGCAAGGGCAAAATTTACAAGGAATTGAAGACGATAATCTTGTCACTTTGCAATATGTTATGACTCTGGGGGCCCACAGTGCACATCAATTCTAACGCGTTGCAAGCCGTCATATTGCTCAGTGTCATCTGGATAATGCCCCCGGCTCAGGCGGCACTCAATGTGTTTGCCTGTGAGCCGGAATATGCCGCCTTAGCGCAAGAACTGGCACCGGATGCCAATGTCTACAGTGCAACCACGGCTCTGCAAGACCCCCATCAGATCCAAGCCAGACCCAGTTTGATCGCCCAAATGCGCCGCGCGGATTTAGTCATCTGTGCTGGTGCAGAGCTGGAAGTTGGCTGGCTGCCCATGTTGCAACAAAAAGCCGCTAACCCTGCAGTGCAACCGGGGCAGCCGGGGTTATTTTATGCCGCAGAGCAAGTGGAAACCCTAGATAAACCAACCCGGATTGATGCGGCCATGGGGGATGTTCACGCCGGGGGCAATCCCCATGTCCATCTTGATCCTCACCGGCTACTGCAAATAGCCCAAGCACTGACAGTACGCCTTAAGCAATTGGAGCCGGCAAAAACGGCTTTTTATCAACAGCAATTTGACCATTTTGCTCAACGTTGGCAGCAGAGTATTACCCGCTGGCAACAGTTAGCAAAGCCCCTGCACGGCAAGCAAGTCATCGGTTACCACAGCAGTTTTCGCTATCTGTACCATTGGCTGGGGATTAATCAGGTGGCAGATTTAGAGCCCAAACCTGGGCTACCGCCATCATCGTCCCATCTGGCAACCCTGCTTAGCCGGGCCAAACAGGGCGATATTGATGCCATTATCACCGCGAGCTATCAGGACCAAATCGGCGCCAACTGGTTGGCCGACAAAACCAACTTACCTCAGGCGGTACTGCCGATTTCTATTGGCGGAGATAAGCAAAGTCAAAACCTTTTTGCCTTGTACGACAGTCTAATTACAAGGCTGATAAAGGTGTTGCAATGACCACTGAGCTGTTGACCATCTTATTGCCAGCCTTGGCAGCCGGACTGCTGATCCTAACGACCCATGTGCTATTGGGTCGTCAGGTGCTGAGGCGCGGCATTATCTTTATAGATTTAGCCATTGCCCAAGTCGCGGCATTAGGCTCGGTAATCATGCATTTGCTACCAGAGCCGCTTCTGCCGGGTATTACGCTCCTATTACCCACGCTGGCCGCCTTAGGCGCAGCCGCATTGATCGCTTGGTTGGAAAAACACTTGTCGCAACAACTGGAAGCCATTATTGGTTGTCTCTATGTGTTAGCGGCAGCCATGGCAGTGCTATTGCTAGCACAAGATCCCCATGGCGCTGAAATTCTGACTCGGATGCTCGATGGCCAAATACTCTGGCTGTCTTGGTCACAACTCATGGTACCGACCCTATTCAGTGCCGGATTACTCCTGTTGTTATGGCGCTATCCCGCGCTATTACAGGGGCGCTGGTTTTACCTGCTGTTCGCCCTGCTGATCACCCAATCCGTTAGTCTAGTTGGCGTCTATTTGGTCTTTAGCAGCCTGATTATGCCAGCACTGGCCATACAACACCGCGCTGGCCGGTATCAATTGTTACATTGCTACCTGATAGGCGTTTTAGGCTACCTTGTCGGATTAGTATGCTCTGCACTGTGGGATCTGCCTTCCGGGGCAACAATCGTCGTTGCACTGGCCATAATTGCACTACTCTACGCCGCCATTGAGATGATTTTCAGCCAACAGAGGAAAAGGTTAACTAACTGATTTTTAAGGATGGACATTAATTAAGCGTACACCCGTTACCAAAGGATTGAGCGACAGAACAATGCTGGCTATACTGTCGCCAATTTTTTCGCCGGAGACTGTCGTGCTATTAATCGTCAGAAGTCTGCTGCTGGCCATCATGCTGATGCTGGCTTTCGTTTTTGGGGGCCTGTATTGCCTGTTCAGACCCAGACACAGAGATAATGTACATATGTTCGCCAAGCTATTTTCAGCTGTGGCACCCGTGTTAGGTATTAAGGTCATTGTCCGTCAGCCTCAAACGCCTTCACCTTCACCCTGTATTTATCTGGCTAATCACCAAAATAATTACGATATGTTTACCCATACTGCCGCAGTACCTAAAGGCACTGTCAGTCTGGGGAAAAAAAGTATTGTGTGGATGCCACTATTTGGCCAGATTTACTGGCTGTCTGGTAATATTTTGATCGACCGTAATAACCGGCACAAAGCCTTTAGCACCATGGCGGATACGGCTCGGAAAATTAAAGAAAAGTGTCTGTCGGTCTGGATCTTTCCAGAAGGAACCCGCAGCAGAGGGAAAGGATTGCTGCCCTTTAAGGCTGGTGCGTTTCATACCGCGATTGCAGCTGGCGTCCCCATTGTGCCTGTTGTTGCTTCAAACCAAAGTAATATCCACCTTAATCGCTGGAATAATGGGGTGGTTATTATCGAGGTCATGGCACCAATTTCCACAGAGGGACTGAGTAAAGAAGATGTAAAGCCCCTATCGGCTAAGGTACACAGCTTGATGGCGGACAAACTGGCAGAACTGGATCACGAGGCTGGCAGCATGATGGGGAAACCCGCTGCGGTCTGATATACTCCCGCTGCTGACTATTTTGGAGATACCCATGTCAATTGAACGTTTGCTGCAGGAGCAGCTGGAAGAAAACCGCGATATCGTACAGGCGCTGTTAGACGACGGTTCTGATCCGGATGCGGAATACACCATCGAGCACCATTTCTGCTGCACCAATTTCGACCGACTGGAAAAAGCCGCGGTTGATGCTTTCAAACTGGGTTTTGAAGTCAATGATGCAGAAGAGATGGAACTAGAAGATGGTGGTGTAATCTACTGTTTTGACGCCATCGCCAACCATGCATTAAAACTGCCATTATTGGATCAGGCCTGTGAGCAACTGATTGCACTGGCAGCCAAACATAAAGTGGATTATGACGGCTGGGGCACCTATTTTATCGGTGATGAGCTGCCTGAAGATGATGATGAGACACTGCATTAATCTGCAGCGCTATGATTAAAAACCCGCCCTGTGCGGGTTTTTTCTTATCTGATGTTGTCTCACTTTCCAGCTAACTCATATGTGGTATGACTACCTGTTTGCTGAAGGAAACACAGATGGATACAGGAAAATATCAGAATAAAATCACAACAAAAATGGAAGGAATAGATATTCAATAAAGTATACCCGGAGCACAGTGCGGTGCCCCAGGATACACATCAAAACTACTTGGTAGTGCCCTCAACAGTGTTGCCAGCTGTCATTCTGGCCTGCTTTTTCGCGGCTTTAGCAGCACGTTTCTCTTTCAAACTGTGTTGAGGTTGTTTTTTGACGTTCTTACTTGAATGGTGCTCTTTGCTCATAAGTATTCTCCGTTGCCTGTTATGCAGCAGCATTAACAGCGCATCAAGTCTAGCAATATTCACAAACAGCTGGAGACTGGTCTGGGGCTGCGAATGCAGCGAGAGAGAAGTTGCCAGTTGTGGTAACCCTTTGTTACCTTCGATTAGTTTACTCCTGAAACAAATCTGATGGCAATGTGCTGAAGTCACAAAAAAGGCACTGATAACAGTGCCTTTCACTCAGACAATTAGGTTCAAGCTTCGCTGTGGATCCGTTCCACAGTGCCATTTAAACCTTTGAACTTGTCTTCAATATGCTCATAACCACGATCAAGGTGATAGATACGATCCACAATGGTGATACCGTCAGCCATCAAACCCGCAATCACCAAGCTAGCAGAAGCGCGCAAATCAGTTGCCATTACCTGAGCCCCGCTTAAACGCTCAACCCCATGAATAATACAGGTATTGCCTTCCAGCTCCATATCAGCTCCCATACGGAGTAATTCAGGAACATGCATAAAGCGGTTTTCAAAAATGGTTTCAGTAATGGTTGCCGTACCTTCGGCTAAGGCATTCAATACGCAAAACTGCGCCTGCATATCGGTGGGAAAGCCTGGATAAGGTACTGTCTTAATATTCACTGCGCGAGGACGCTGCCCCTGCATATCCAGCTCAATCCAATCTGCCCCTGTGGTGATTTTCGCCCCAGCGTCTTCCAACTTGGCTAACACAGCTTCCAAAGAAGCAGGATCAGCATCAAGACAACGGATACGTCCACGGGTCACAGCTGCCGCGACCAAGAAGCTACCGGTTTCAATCCGATCCGGCATCACCCGATAATGACAGCCATTGAGCTTTTCAACCCCTTGAATACGCACTGTCGCGGTACCCGCACCTTCAATTTTGGCACCCATGGCGATCAGGCAGTTTGCCAGATCAATCACTTCGGGCTCCCGGGCGGCATTCTCAATCACAGTCTCACCGTCAGCAAGCGCTGCGGCCATCAGCAGGTTTTCCGTCGCCCCAACACTGACCATATCCATAAAGATATGTGCGCCTTTCAAGCGGCCGTCGACCCGAGCCTGAATATAGCCTTCTTTAACCTCAATTTGGGCACCCATTTGCTCCAATCCCTGCAGATGCAGGTTCACCGGACGGGCACCAATAGCACAACCACCCGGCAGGGAAACATCAGCTTTACCGTAACGGGCTAACAGAGGACCTAAAATAAGAATGGAGGCGCGCATGGTTTTAACCAAATCATATGGCGCACAAAATTCATTCAGTGAATGGGTATTGATCCGGATCTCACCCTGGCCGGATTCAGTCACCTCAGCGCCAAGACAGCGCAGCAGTTTGCAACTGGTGCTGACATCACGCAACTGGGGAACATTGGTCAGTACAAATTCAGTTTCAGCCAGTACCCCGGCCATCAGAATTGGTAAGGCGGCATTTTTAGCACCGGAAATCACAACATTACCGGCTAAAGCCCCATTAGCCTGAATTTTTAATTTATCCACGTAGCCTCTCTACATTGGCATGTTGAAAACTTTTTCGCGTTTCCATTGAGTCGGCGTGAAAGTTTTAATGGTTACAGCATGCAACTGACCGCTGGTGATGTGTTCCATCAACGGACCATACACAGCCTGTTGCTGTTTAATGCGGCTCAGGCCGTCGAAACATTCGCCAACAGCAATCACCTTGAAATGACTGCCATCAGTGCTGATGTGCGCCTCTTCCAGAGACAACGCGTCAATCAGCATCTTTTCGATATCTTTACATTCCATGATTGATTACCTTAAGTTTGAAGATTACCTATTGTAAAATCACCGGTATTCCGTCCGGTGTATCTTGCCTTGCGGCAAGTTTATCACCCCGGCATCCACGGTAGTCATCAATGATGACTACTAAAAAATGCCTGTAGGTTATAAAGCGCGATCAAACGGCATAATTGCTCTGATGGTGCAATTAACCGCACTTGGGTATCTGTTGCGGTAGTTTGTTGCCAAAGCTGCAGCAAAAATGCCAATCCAGCACTATCACTGTAATTTAGCTCAGACAAATCAAGGTAACGTGTTTCTGCCGTTAATAGCTGTTGGTGCCTTGGCCACAAACCAGCAATATCCTCCAGTTGCAAACTACCACTGATATAACAAGTCTCACCATTATGCCGAAGTGTTATCATGCGGCCTGCTCATGGGCGGAAGATTTTTCCGTAATACTATCAGCCGCTTTTTCTTTTAGCAGCTTGATAACAGCATCTAACCCTTGCTGACGGATCAACACATCAAATTCTGAAGTTTTAGAGCGCAATAAACTAACGCCTTCGGCAATCATATCAAACGCTTTCCAGCTACCATCTTTTAGACGGCGCACCTTGAAAGCGACTTTGATATCTGGCCGCCCCGCTTCAATAATCCGTACATCAACTTGCAACTGTTTTTGATCGGCGTATCCCCGACCAGGATCAAACTCCACAGTTTGATTGGTATAAGCAGTAAATGCCTGGGCATAAGTGGTGACCAAATACCCTTCAAAAGCATCAGCAAATGCCTGACGCTGCTGCGGTGTGGCACTGCGAACATAGCGCCCCATGGCCTTAAGTGCCGCATATTTATAGTCAACATACGGCATGAGCTCTTGGGCAACAATCACCTTCAAGTAGTTTTTATCCGCATCAATTTTGGTCTTGTCGGCATGGAAACGCGCAAAGGTTTGATTTGCTACCGCCTTCATCATGGCATAAGGATTATGCGTATCAATTTGCGTCTGAGCCTGACTAACACAAGCTACCGCTGCCAAACACAGGCCTAGTAGGCCGCTTAACATACCTTTCCACATGGGGTACTCCTATTTATCTTTGCCCATACTGTAAAGAAACTGACCGATTAAGTCTTCCAGTACCAATGCGCCATGGGTATCTTCAATCGTGTCACCATTACCCAGCATGGAAACATCCTCATCCACAAATCCCGGCGTCAGTCCCAAAAATTGCTCACCAAGCAGCCCTGAAGTCAAAATAGCAATACTACTGGTATCCGGAAACTGGTTATAACGCTTTTCAATGCTCATGGTCACCACCGGCTCTAGTCTGACGGGATCCAACGTGATGCTGCTGACCCTGCCCACAACCACACCACCGACCTTCACCGGTGAGCGCACTTTCAGCCCACCAATGTTGGTAAAGGTGGCTTTCAGGGTATAGGCCTGATCAGCAGACTGCATATCCACATTCGCGACTTTAAATACCAATACTAAAAATGCAGCCAGGCCCGCGAGCAAAAAGCCCCCGACCATAATTTCAATTTTCCGACTCAACATACTTTATTACCTGTTCTTATCTATGCTGCGCACTTAGCCAAACATCATGGCTGTCAGCAGAAAATCCAGCGCTAATACAGCTAGGCTAGACTGCACCACAGTCTGGGTTGTGGCTTTACTGATCCCTTCCGGATTCGGCACCACCTGATAGCCCCGATATAGGGCAATCCAAGTCACAACCACGGCAAACACACCACTCTTAATCAGGCAGTTAACGATATCTTGCCGCCACTCGACCGACGCCTGCAAAATAGACCAGAAGGTGCCCTGATCAATTCCTTTCCATTCAACCCCAACCAAATGGCCACCGAGGATCCCCACTGCGGTAAACATCACCGCCAATAGCGGCATACTGATCACCCCTGCCCAAAACCTTGGAGCGATAATCTGCCTCAGGGGATCGATAGCCATCATCTCAAGGCTGGATAACTGCTCGGTACTTTTCATCAGTCCAATTTCAGCCGTCAGTGCACTACCTGCCCGCCCAGCAAATAGCAGCGCCGTTACTACAGGACCGAGTTCCCGCAGCAGGCTCAGTGCCACCATGGGGCCAAGACTTTCTTCTGTGCCAAAATCCACCAAAATGGTGTATCCCTGTAGCGCCAGCACCATGCCGATAAACAGACCGGAGACCAGCACAATCACCATGGATTGCACCCCAACGACATAAATCTGTTTTATCAGTAATGGCAGCCCCTTGCGTGGATTAGGCACACGGCACACCGCACCCCACAACATCAATCCAGCCCGGCCCAAACCGGCTACCGTCTCGATGGCACTGCGACCCAGCGCAGCAACGGCATCAAGCACCATGACGTAACTCCTGTACAAACTCTTTTGCCGGATAATGAAAAGGCACCGGGCCATCTGGCTCACCGCGCAAAAACTGCTGTAGCTCAGCATTATCTTCGGCTTGATACAGGGCCTGCGGTGTACCCTGTGCTATCAGTTTTTTCCCAGCCAGAACATAGACGTAATCAGCAATACTCATCACCTCTGCCACATCATGTGAAACCACAATCGAGGTGAGATTTAATGCATGGGATAATTCACGGATAAGCTTAACCAATACCCCCATAGAAATCGGGTCCTGCCCAGCAAATGGCTCATCATACATTACCATCTCCGGCTCCATGGCAATCGCCCGGGCAAGGGCTGCCCGGCGTTGCATCCCACCGGATAACTCATTCGGCATCAACTGCGCTGCGCCGCGTAGCCCTACAGCTTCCAGCTTCATCAGCACCAGAGTGCGGATTAAGGGTTCAGGCAATTTGGTGTGTTCCCGCAGCGCAAATGCCACATTGTCAAACACATTCATATCGGTAAACAGTGCGCCGCTCTGAAACAGCATGCTCATCCGTTTACGCATAGCAAATAATGACTTACGACTGGCTTGATGCACATTTTCACCATCAAACAGTATCTCACCACTATCCGGTGTTAACTGGCCGCCAATTAATTTCAGCAGCGTCGTTTTACCGATGCCGCTGGGGCCCATAATAGCCGTCACTTTACCCCGGGGGATTGTCAGACTGATATCGTCATAAATGACTCTGTCGCCCCGCCGAAATCCAAGATTACGGACTTCCACTAGGGGTGCTGAATTCTGGGTCATGTTTCATTCCGACCATTGTGATACAGAAAAACAAGAAAAATGCCTTTCTGATTGCGTATTCCTCAACCGGTTCAGGACACCGGTACGAAGCGTGAAATTGTACGTAATCAAACCACTATAAACAACACAATCAACACTCTGGGACGGCAATACTTTCAATTTGCCCTGAATACGGCGAAAATGCGCCTCAGAACTCATAATAATTACCCCTCGTCATGTTGTTTAACATTTTCCTGTTGGTTGCTGGATTAGCCGTACTGGTATGGAGTGCGGATAAATTTGTCTACGGTGCAGCGGCATTCGCCCGCAATCTTGGCCTACCCCCTATGTTGATAGGGCTAACCATTGTTGCCATGGGCAGCAGCGCGCCGGAAATGTTTGTCGCCGCCAGTGCATCATTAAATGGCATGACAGATACAGCGATTGGTAATGTTTTGGGCTCAAATATTGCCAATATTACCCTGATACTCGGCGTTACCGCCCTGTTAGGTGCCATTGCCGTTAGCTCTCAGACGCTGATCCGTGAAATCCCTATTATGTTGGCGGCCACTATCCTTGCCGGTTATCTGCTCCATGACGGAGTATTGTCCCGGCTCGATGGCATACTGCTACTGGGCGTATTTATCTTGTTAATGGGATACTTTATTTGGCATGCCCTGACCAATAAACAGCAAGATGCCTTTGCTGATGAAACTGACAGTGAAGTTCCGCGGGATGTGCCCACTACAAGAGCCTTATTCTGGCTCGTTGTCGGTATTATTCTGCTGCCACTGTCAGCGGATTATATGGTGGACGGTGCTGTAGGTATCGCCCAAGCATTTGGTTTATCCGACTTAGTCATCGGCCTGACCATTATTGCTGTGGGCACCAGTTTGCCAGAATTAGCGGCATGCATCGCTGGTGTGTTGAAGAAAGAAGACGATCTGGCGATCGGCAATATTGTCGGTTCTAATCTGTTCAATATTCTTGCGGTATTGGCTATCCCAGGACTGCTGGCGCCCGGTACAATTGATGCCCAAGCCGGTAGCCGAGATTTTTATATGGTGCTGGCAACCAGCAGCTCGCTGGCGCTGTTAGTGCTGCTCAGTGGCAGAAGGCGGGAACTTAAACGCTGGCATGGGGCGTTATTACTTATCACTTTTGCCGCTTATCAATTCATGCTGTTTCAGTCAGTGTAATCACTGAAAACCCAGAGAGATCCTGAAATGAATGACAGACAACAGTTGCGCCAATGGGGGCGCAAAGTGATCGATACCGAAAAACATGCACTGGATAATCTTTATCAGTTTGTCGACAGCGAAGCATTTGCCGATGCCTGTGAAATGATGCTGGCCTGCAGTGGTAAAATTATCGTAATGGGCATGGGTAAATCAGGGCATGTCGGCAATAAAATTGCCGCTACACTGGCCAGCACCGGAACCCCTGCTTTTTTTGTTCATCCGGGTGAAGCAAGCCACGGCGATCTGGGGATGATTTCTGAAAATGACGTGGTTTTAGCCATTTCCAACTCAGGTGAATCCAGCGAAATACTTACTCTGATGCCGGTGATTAAACGACGAGGCATCAAGATGATCGCCATTACCGGTAAACCCGAATCCAATATGGCGCGTCACTCACAGTTACATCTTTGTATTCAGGTACCAGAAGAAGCTTGTCCGCTGGGATTGGCCCCGACCTCAAGCACCACGGCCACTTTGGTCATGGGCGATGCGCTGGCTGTGGCCCTATTACAGGCCAAAGGATTTACCCGGGATGATTTTGCCCTTTCCCACCCAGGAGGCAGTTTAGGACGCAAGCTGTTACTCAAAGTCAATGACATTATGCACTGTGGAGAGGAACTGCCTCTGGTACAGGATGATATCTGCATTACCGATGCCCTGTATGAAATTTCCCGCAAAGGGCTCGGCATGACCGCAGTAATTGATAATCAAGGGCAGCTTGCCGGTATTTTCACCGATGGAGACCTACGCCGGGTTATTGATGCCGAAGTCGACCTACGCAGCACACCAATAGCCCGAGTGATGACAAAAAATTGTGTTACTCTTGGCAGCAATGTACTGGCAGCCCAAGCGCTCAAAGTGATGGATGAAAAAAACATCAATGGACTTATCATCGTTGATGAACAAAAACACCCCGTCGGCGCGTTAAATATGCTGGATATGGTTAAAGCAGGAGTGATGTAACATGCAAAAACAGGGGTTCTATGGTCCTGTTGCCGCGGATGTCTGGCACAAGGCATCGAAAATTAAACTGCTGATCTGTGATGTGGATGGTGTCTTTTCTGATGGTCGCATCTACCTCAGTAACAGCGGAGAAGAATTAAAAGCATTTCATACCCGGGATGGGTATGGCATCCGTTCGCTACTGTCGACCGGATTTAATATCGCCATTATTACTGGTCGCCAATCTCAATTAGTGGAAAACCGTATGACCGCCTTGGGCGTGAGTGAGATTTTTCAGGGGGTGGATGACAAATTACAGCCTTTTACCGCGCTACTCACAAAGTATAATCTCCAACCAGAAGAAGTGGCCTATATCGGTGATGATATTGTTGATCTACCAGTGATGCGGAATGTCGGCCTCGCGGTTTGCGTCGCTGATGGACACCCTGCCGTCAAACAACATGCCCATTTAGTCACCTATACCAATGGGGGCTTTGGGGCCGTGCGTGAACTCGCCGACTTATTGCTCCAGAGCCAAAATAAGTTGGATGCCGCCCACGGGATGAGTGTATGAACCGGGTAACACTGGCTATTGTGTTATTTTTTTCCGTGGCGCTGGGCCTGTATTGGCAGGCCTATGTTAAAAAAAATGCAGCAGAAAACACTCCGCAAAGTCATGTTATTCAACCTGATTTCGTTGCAGACAACCTGACTTCAGTTAGCTTCAATGATGCCGGCGAAGTCGAAAGTCGGCTGTCTGCTGCACATATGGAGCATTTTGATGCATCCAATCAAACCACATTCACTCAACCTGTTTATTTGCTGTATCCCGCCAATGGACAGGCGCAGTGGCGCATTCAGGCCAGTGAAGCCACATTGGATAAAAACAGCAATAAAGTCGTGTTACAAAACAATGTTATCATTGACGCCATCAGTCCCAATGAGCCAATTCAGCACATTAGCACCAGCTATGTCAGCCTGAATTTAAAGACCATGGTGATGACATCTGATAAGGAAATTCATATACAAGGCAATGATTTCACTATCCGGGGACAAGGTCTGCATGCCGAACTAAACAAGCAGACCGTTGAATTATTACACGAGGTTACAGGAATTTATGAACCCGATTAAACCCATTATTGCGGCACTATTATGCACCCTAAGTTTCGGTGCTTTAGCCGCCATGGACGATTTAACCCAGGATGTTCATATCGATGCAGCAAGCCAATTTGCCGACATCAAAAATAAGCTGGTCGTCTATCATGGGCCTGTGGTTGTTACCCAAGGTAGCATCAAGATCAAGGCCAGCGAATTAAGTGCAGATCAGAAAAAAGGCATCACCATCTTAATTGCTCGGGGCAAACCTGCGACTTATTCGCAGCGGATGGATAATGGCAAACTGGCCACCGCCAGTGCCAAAGAGATCCAGTACAACATTAATAAACGCACTCTGACCCTGATCGGAGACGCTGCAATTGAACAAGATGGCAGCCAGGTAACCGCCGAGCGCATCGTATACGACATCCAGAAACAGCAAATGAAAGCTGAGGGCAGTAAAAACCCGGCAGACCGTGTTATCACCATTATCAAACCGGAAAACTTCCAGGACGATGGTAAAAAAGCACCGTCTCAAACGCCGACTCAACATCTTCAGCAAGAGCAGCAAAACTGATGACGCAACTAACTTTGAAAGCCGCGCATCTGGCAAAAAGCTATAAAAGTCGTAATGTGGTTAAAGACGTCAGTCTGGAAGTCAAAACCGGGCAGATCGTCGGTCTACTGGGGCCTAACGGGGCAGGTAAAACCACCACCTTTTATATGGTCGTTGGCTTGGTTAAGAGTGACCGGGGACAGATTTTTATCAATGATGAAGACCTGACACTGGATCCCATGCATATGCGGGCACGCAAAGGCATTGGTTACTTGCCTCAGGAAGCCAGTATTTTCCGTAAATTATCCGTACGGGACAATATTATGGCAGTACTGCAGACCCGCAAAGATCTCACCCGGGATCAGCGTGAAGAGCAGCTGGAGCATCTGTTAGAAGAGTTCAACATTACCCATATCCGTGATTCCATGGGGATGGCCCTATCCGGCGGGGAACGCCGCCGGGTTGAAATTGCCCGAGCATTAGCGGCAAATCCTAAATTTATTCTTTTAGATGAACCATTTGCCGGTGTAGACCCTATTTCAGTTATCGATATCAAAAAAATTATTGAGCAACTGAGGGATAGGGGCTTAGGCGTACTGATCACCGACCACAATGTGCGCGAAACCCTCGATGTCTGTGAACACGCCTACATTGTCAGTCACGGTAACTTGATTGCGGAAGGAACTCCTGCTGAGATTCTAGATAACCAACAGGTGCGCACAGTGTACTTAGGCGAACAATTCAGGCTATAGTTAGGTTTAACGCCTTCAGACATGGCGCTGAGCGGCTCTTATCAGGAACCTTTCCGCTGCTCACCAGTATTTTCCATCACAAATATTCTAAACAGGGATTTGCGGTTATATGAAAGCGTCACTCCAGCTCAAACTGGGTCAGCAGTTAACCATGACGCCTCAGTTGCAACAGGCGATCAGATTACTGCAACTTTCATCTCTCGAGCTACAACAAGAAATCCAGCAGGCATTGGATGCAAATCCGCTGCTGGAGATGGATGAAGAGCAATACGAAGCAGACACAAAAGAACAGGACGCCATATCAGACGAAGAACAATACCGTACCGAGACGCCGGATAGTTCAACTGTCGATACCGCTGATGCTGTCACTCAGGAGTCAATGCCCGACGAACTTCCCATGGATACCACTTGGGATGAAGTCTATACCGCTTCACCAGTATCCTCAGGTGCTGCTGGACGTGATGACGATATGCCATTTCAAGGGGAAACCAGTGAAGGGCTTTATGAACATCTGGAGTGGCAGAAGAACCTGACCCCATTTTCTGATAATGACAATGCTATTGCCACCGCCATTATTGAAGCCATTGATGAACGCGGCTATCTGACTCAAACCACAGCAGAGATTCTCGAAGCATTAGGCGATGATGAAACCGAGTTGGACGAAGTTGAGGCTGTTCTAAAACGTATTCAGCATTTTGATCCTATTGGCGTTGGTGCCCGGGATCTCAGTGAATGCTTGCTAATCCAATTAGCCCAGTTTCCCTCTGAAACGCCACATATCGACAACGCACGATTACTGATTAAAGATTATCTGGAGCTGATTGCCGGGCGGGATTTTCGCACTTTAATGCGCAAGACTAAACTGAAAGAAGATGACTTGCGCGATGCCATCAATTTAATCCAGCAACTTAATCCACGCCCTGGATTGCTGATCAGTCGAGAGTCCGACGAATATGTCATTCCCGATGTTTCTGTCAGTAAGAAAAATGGCCGTTGGGTTGTAGAGTTAAACCCTGATTGCATGCCAAAACTCAGTGTTAATCAGCAATATGCAGCAATTGCACGCAGCAGCAAAAATCAATCTGATAGTCAATTTATCCGAGGGCACCTACAAGAGGCTAAATGGTTTATCAAAAGTCTCGAGAGCCGCAATGATACCCTGTTAAAAGTGGCCAATTGTATTGTACAGTTTCAACAAGGCTTTTTTGAATTCGGCGACGAAGCCATGAAACCCATGGTACTCAATGATATTGCTGAAGCGGTGGAAATGCATGAATCCACGATTTCTCGGGTAACAACCCAAAAATACATGCACACCCCTCGGGGCATTTTTGAACTGAAATATTTTTTCTCTAGCCACGTCGGAACCGAAGATGGCGGAGAATGCTCTTCAACTGCCATCAGAGCCTTTATCAAAAAACTGGTGGCTGCAGAGAACCAGAAGAAGCCATTAAGCGACAGTAAAATGGCACAGCTTCTGGCCGAACAAGGAATAAACGTGGCAAGACGGACCATCGCAAAATATCGAGAAGCGATGTTAATCCCGCCTTCCAATCAACGTAAGAGTTTATAAAACCACTGGGACAATGGAGGTAGATATCTATGCAAATCAACCTGACGGGGCATCACATCGAGATCACCGACTCATTGCGTGAGTATGTAGAGAGCAAATTTACAAAGCTTGAACGCCATTTCGAACAGATCAATAATGTCCACGTTGTGCTGAATGTTGAGAAAATGCAACAGAAAGCAGAAGCAAAATTACACCTTAATGGCGGTGAGATTTTTGCCACATCCGAACACGCGGACATGTATGCCGCCATTGACACCCTGATAGATAAACTCGATCGTCAGGTCATTAAACACAAAGAGAAGTTGACTAAACACTAACGATGGAACTCAGTACCATCCTGCAGCCGGAATGCACGACCTGTGCCACTCCGGGCAGTAAGAAAAAGGTACTGGAGCTGATTAGCGACCTAGTCGCCGCCCAGTACCCCACCCTTTCCGCTCAGGAAGTCTTTGAAAGTCTTCTTGCAAGGGAAAAAATGGGGAGCACAGGTATAGGAAATGGTATTGCGATTCCCCATGGCCGTCTCGCTAACATAGAACAACCTATCGCCGTATTGGTGAAATGCACCGAGCCAATTCCTTTCGATGCCATAGATAATCAACCGGTGGATAT
Source organism: Shewanella sp. NFH-SH190041 (assembly GCF_024363255.1). Lineage (NCBI taxonomy): Bacteria > Pseudomonadati > Pseudomonadota > Gammaproteobacteria > Alteromonadales > Shewanellaceae > Shewanella > Shewanella sp. NFH-SH190041. Next base: position 715,954 of record NZ_AP026070.1, on the reverse strand, counting down.
TTTATTCGCCCTCTTGGTACCGGAAGCCCAATGTCAGGAGCACTTAGCCACACTCTCAGCAATGGCAGAGAAACTCAGCGATAAACAAATCGTAAAACAGTTACGTAAAACTCAGGATGAAACTGAACTTTACCAGGTGATTGCCGGATGAAACTCGTTATCGTCTCAGGCCGCAGCGGCTCAGGAAAATCTGTAGCGCTTCGGGTATTGGAAGACTTAGGTTATTACTGTGTTGATAACCTACCATTAGCTTTGATTGGCAGCTTGCTTGAACAGTTGAAAAATAGCAATGAACAAGTCGCTATCAGTGTTGATGTGCGCAATCTACCAGAGCAAGACAAACTGCTAGAGCAACAACTAAGCGGCTTGCCAAATAACATTGAGATTACCAGTTTTTACCTGTATTCGACCGATGAGGTTTTACTCAAGCGCTATAGTGAAACCCGTCGGCTACACCCTTTATCCAAAAATCAAGCATCACTGCAAGAAGCAATCAAACTTGAAGGACAGTTATTGGCACCACTGTCCAGCGTGATGGATCACTTTATCGATACCTCAAGTTTGAATATTTATGAACTCAGTGATCGCGTTCGACACATACTGTTAGGGCATGTAGAAAAAGAACTGGTGATCACCTTTGAATCATTTGGTTTTAAACATGGTATGCCCGCAGAAGCTGATTTTATGTTTGATGTGCGTTTTTTACCTAACCCACACTGGGAGCCTGAATTACGCCCATTTACCGGTCGAGATCAGCCTGTGCAAGAGTTTCTAAGCCGTCAACCACTGGTAAATAAATTTATCTGGCAAATCGAAAACTTACTCGAGACTTGGCTGCCCCATTTGGAGCGTAATAACCGCAGCTATCTCACTATTGCCATCGGTTGTACCGGGGGACAACATCGCTCCGTGTATATTGCCGAACAATTAGCCAAACGCTTTGCATCATGCCATCACTCAGTGCGTATCCGTCACAGAGAACTTGGCGATGAAGCTTGAGAAACAGATTACCATCTGTAATCAATTGGGGCTGCACGCTCGTGCAGCCACCAAATTAGCGGTGTTAGCCGGACAATTTCAAGCTGAAGTCACCCTCAGTTGCAATAATAAATCAGTCAGTGCTGCTAGTGTACTGGGCTTATTATTGCTGGAATCCAGCCAAGGTAAAGTGGTTACTCTTTCGGCCGAAGGTCAAGATGCCCCCGCAGCCATTGAAGCCATCTCCGCATTGATAGCTGCCAAGTTTGATGAACAATGCTAATAGCAAGTTCAGGCAGAATATTTCAACTCGCCCGTTACAAATAATTCCGCCCATAAAAAAGGCTGCATTAAGCAGCCTTTAAAATATTGACTCGCAGATTACTGTTGAATAGGTGTCAACACAATCTCAACCCGGCGGTTTTGTGCCCGACCCTGTTTGGTCTGATTAGACGCGATAGGATTTTTTTCACCCATACCTTGGGCGGTCAAACGCTTTGCAGCAACACCTAAATCAGTCAAATAACCACTCACTTCAGCAGCACGAACCTGTGACAGACGCAAATTGTAAGCAGCAGAACCAGTGCTATCAGTGTAACCTAGTACATTTAATGTTGTTTTAGGGTACTCTTTCGCAACCAGAGCAACAGAGTTCAATACTCGCTTAGCCGGAGTGCTCAGATGTGCCTGATCAACACCAAAGGTCACTTCATTAGGCATATTCAGGGTGATATTATTACCGTGACGGGTCACGCTAACACCAGTAGATTTCAGCTGTTCTCTTAACTTCGCTTCCTGCACATCCATGTAGTAGCCGATACCACCGCCCAGAGCAGCGCCAGATGCAGCACCAATCAAAATGCCCTTGCCTCGATCACCCTTACTGGATGATACAGCACCAATGGCTGCACCGGCCAGAGCACCAATGATAGAACCATTAGTGGATTTGGCGGACTGCTGTTCATTGGTGTATGGATTCACTGTACTACAACCTGTTACCAGGCTCAGAGTCAGGGGAATTGCCACCATCAGTGACAGTCTTTTCGTCATGGTCATAAACCGGACCTCATTAAAAAATTAGCGAATCATACCCACCGTTGGCAGGTAGAAAGTGGCACACAGTATAGAGCCGGAAATCAGACAGGCAATAATTTCAATGGTTTTTGCATAAATTTCAACCCTTAGTCGCTATAACTGCTGCCTTTCTCAGCAACTTACACTGGTGTACAGTGATAGAGCAGAACAACTTACAAGGTAATGACCACATATTAAAGATATATCACCCTGTGGGTAAAATCAGGCCATAAACAGTTTCTCACCAGCTGTCACGCTGACAAATAACAAAAAAAAATGTTAAATTAATCCGTCACACTCTTCTTGCCTCTGAGCTTCAGTGAGATAATAAATCAAAACACAAACCACTTTTTATCCCTATGAAAACCACGACTCAGGGTAATTTGCTGGCAGCCTTTTCTTTTGTGCTGTGGGGCATCTTACCTTTGTATTATCAGTTTCTGCCCGATGCGGATATCAATGAACTACTGGCATACCGAATTTTATTTTCTGTCCCCTTTATGTTTCTAATGCTGTCATTATTGGGGCGACGATTCGATGTGAAAGCCATTATGGCTGACAGACGATCTTTATTTATAGCGCTTATCGCCAGTTTAATAATGTGTATTTCTTGGTATACCTTTACTTGGGCTATGACCCATGGTGATGTGTTGGCGGCTAGTCTGGGATTTTTTATCAATCCCCTGTTTGCTATTTCACTTGGCGTGATTTTTCTTAAAGATAAACTCAGTCATGCTCAGGGAATTGCAGTACTGCTGGCTATCATCGGCATAGCCTATCAGGTGCATGTTATTGGCCAATTGCCCTGGCTGGCATTAGTGATGGGGGGATTTTTTGCCTTTTATGGTCTGACCAAAAAGTTTATCCGCTATGATCCTCTGGTAGCCGTCACAGTGGAAGCTATCTGGCTGGCGCCACTAGCATTGATCTATCTGGTATATCTGACGCTTTCCGGCCAAAGTATGGCGATGGCCGGCAATTGGCAGGGAGTATTACTCTATATCGGCTCAGCACCTGTTACTCTGGCACCTTTGGTGTTCTTTGCCATGGCCATCCCTTATACCACACTGACCAATATTGGCTTAATGCAGTATATTGAGCCATCCCTGCAATTTTTACTGGCAGTGATCCTGTTTGGCGAAGCCTTTGATCAAACCAAACTTATCAGCTTTTCCCTGATCTGGTTAGGCTTGTTGCTCTGCACTCTGGAAATCTTGCCCTGGTACAGACGCTACCGGTATCGCCATCGTCATCATGCCCACTAGCGGCTTGCCCCGTCATATTCTGCCGGGGCTGCCTGAGATGCCCGGTGCTATTTCCAGGCCCGGGTCATCTCCCGCTTGCCTAATGCCCCGGGATAGGGTTTAACACTAAATCCAGCAGCCTTTAAATCCCGTTTAAACTGCCCGTTAGCGCAGTAGGATACCAACATACCGCCACTTTGCAGCAGGGCGAAGCATTTACGGAAATTATCCAGCGCCCATACATCCGGCTGCTTGCTCGGCGCAAACGCATCATAAAAAATCAGATTAACGGAATCAGTTTGCCCCTGAAAATCTTCCAGTCGTCCATGCACTTTACGCAATATAAAGCCTGGCAATACTTCCACATCTTGATCCCAAGGCGCTTGATGCAGCGCATCAAATATCGGAGCAGCATCTTCAGGCAGTAACGCCTTATAATTCAACCCGTCGATAAGTTCCTGCGCCAACGGAAAAGGTTCAATGGTGGTATAACGTACTTTGATATGTTGTACCCGGGAAAATTCACGGGTCCGCAGCAGAGTCATCAATGCATTTAAGCCAGTACCAAAGCCCACTTCTAAAATAGACAGCTCCTGGGTTTGCTCCAACATGGCATCCATTCCAGCATGGATAAACACATAGCGGGACTCAGCCAACGCGCCTTTATGACTATGGTAAGTTTCATTAATTTCAGCATTAAATAGGGTATGGGAGCCATCCCCGGTCAATTGCAGTTCCACGTGATTCATGCTCACAACTCTCATTTTTTGCAGAGCCGAGAATTATACCTCACAGAGATCTGGATGCGAGTACTGCCAATCTCAGTGATGCCATCACGACAAAAACTCAGTGCTTGCTATTTTTATTCGAAAACCAAATAATTCGATACACAAGTATTTTGAGTTTCAAACAATAATAACGGATCACCATGCACACTGAACCCCAAACCGCCCGACACCCTATCAACCGCTGGCAACATCCTCACCGATTTTCAGCCATCAATCACACAGGTGAGCGCAACACTAAGCTAGTCCTCATACTCACGTTAGTCACCATGGTGGCAGAAATTACCACAGGTAGCCTATATGGCTCGATGGCGTTATTAGCTGATGGTTGGCATATGGGTACCCATGCCGCCGCATTCCTGCTGACACTGTTTACTTACTATTACGCCAGAAAACACGCAGATAACCCAGCATTTGCATTCGGGACGGGGAAAGTCAGTGTATTAGGCGGCTATACCAGTGCCATCTTATTAGGTCTGGTCGCGTTGTTTATGTTGGGGGAGTCCGCCATCCGCCTGCTTTCACCGGCGCAGATACATTATGATCAATCCATTCTGGTGGCGATTATCGGCCTGAGCATCAATCTCCTCAGTGCTTGGCTACTAAAAGATCATCACCATGAACATAGCCATCACCATACTCATCAACATATACCTAAGCAGACAGATACGCCGAAAAACCATCATGCACATGAGCATCAGCATCATCAGCCACAACATCACCATGATCACAACCTAACGGCAGCTTATATGCATGTACTGGCTGATGCCCTCACTTCAGTACTGGCGATAGCGGCACTGTTACTGGCAAAATATGCAGGGCTTAACTGGCTAGATCCGCTAATGGGAATTGTCGGTGCCATTATTATTGGCCGCTGGGCATGGGGACTTATCCGCCAAACTAGCCCAGTACTGCTAGATGCCGACCCAGATTTAGCAAAACAGCAGCTTATCCGCCAACGGCTGGCTCCATTAGCGGATCACGGCATCGCAGATCTGCACCTGTGGCGACTCAACGCGGATCAATATGCCCTGATGTTGTCGCTGGTTAGCCATCAGCCTAAATCCAGCGACGCTTACCGGCAACTGCTGACAGATTTACCCTGGCTTGCCCACATCACCATTGAAACCCATACCTGTGAGCCAGCACACTGCCCCGGAGGCACATTTTGACCACAACACAGACAGATGCGGCCCTGAACCATGCCATCATAGAGTTTTATGACAAACTCTCGTCATGGGAACATGCCATTGTCAGGGATTTAGGTATCAGCCTTGCCCATATCCATACCTTGGAAACCCTTGGTTTTCATGGTGCGATGCGGATGAAAGAATTAGCAGAAAAAATTGGCGTCACCACAGGTACGTTAACGGTACAGATTGAAAAACTGGTCAGTACGGGCTTAGTTAAACGTCAGCCTCACGCCAGCGACCGGCGCTCCATTTTAGTCACCCTCACCGATGAAGGTCATCGATTGTTTCAGCAACACAGTGACCATCACAGTGAGCTGACCCAGGAGCTAACCGCAGATTTTTCCTCCGCAGAATGCCAGCAACTGCTGGCACTTTTTCAACGGATGAATCAGCACTTTTAAGCCCTGAAGCATACCCACACTTGCGTCAGTTAAAAGCTAAATAGTAGAAATAAAAAAACCGCCCTTAGGCGGTTTTTTTATCACAGGCAAAATTATTCATTAATTTCTGCGTTGTGATAAACCTTCTGTACATCATCACAGTCTTCCAGTGCGGCGATGAACTTATCGAACACCTCCACATCTTCACCGCTGACTTCAGTCATTGTCTGTGGCACAAAAGAAATTTCTTCCATTTCAAAATGGATATCAGGCATCGCATCAACCAGCGCGGTACGTGCATTGTTGAATTCAGTGATAGGTGCAAATACGGAAATCATACCGTCTTCCAGCTCCACATCAGTCACATCAACATCCGCCATCATCAGCAATTCCAGAATGGCTTCATCATCATCGCCCTTGAAGACGAAAACAGCCTGATGATCAAACATATGACCAACAGTACCTGGACCACCCAGCTTGGCATCGTTTTTCACGAATGCCTGACGCACTTCAGTGAAGGTACGCTTCACATTGTCGGTCAGACAGTCAACGATAACCATACAGTTACCAGGACCGAAGCCCTCATAACGGGCTACTTCGTAATCTTCACCGCCGCCGCCCTTGGCTTTTTCAATGGCACGCTCAATCACGTGAGCTGGTACCTGCTCCTTCTTTGCACGATCGATCATACGACGCAGTGCCAGGTTGCCTTCAGGCTCTACCCCACCGTTTTTGGCGCAAACGTAGAGCTCTTTACCATAGCGAGAATACAGGCGGGTCTTCTGACCGGCTGTTTTTGCCATGGATTCTTTGCGGTTTTGATACGCTCTTCCCATATCTGTCTCTGACTAGTCTCTAGGTCAAAATTAAGCGGTGATTTTAACAGCTTTAAGGCAGAAAAAGCGAATTACCCCACCAGCAGCCCGACTGTGCTCTGTGTCACTATCGGTAAATTTCCAGCAAAAAAGCACTCTGAATGTATTTTTTTTCACCAGCGCTGTGCCGCAACGAAGCACAGCATCCCACCGTCAAGATCACCAGATTAACCCGTTACCGGGCTGAAAATGCAACAGCGAAAAATATAAATAAACAAATAAATCATATTGTTACACTGAAAAGTATGAAGCTATAACCTGCTGACAAATGAGGGATATTTCATTTCACCAAGGATTTTTAGGTGATCTGCGTCACATTTTTATTTACCCGGTGCGCTAACGTAGAAAACAGGAACAATTACAAGGTATTAGAAAATGCATAAAACTCACGACGGACAACACAAACAAACTTGCCACGGTGTACAACACACTGCTGAATTTGAGCACGATAAAATGGAACGCCGCTACGATGACGGTCATGAACATAAACATGATAAAGACCATCACGATATGCGTGACCATGAAAAAAGCCATCCACATACTCAGCACGGTGGCGATCCTGAAGGCCATAAACATCCAGTTCAGACCCATGAACGTCATGAGCATGACGAACATAAACACCATAAGGTCAAAGAGCACGATCACAAAGAACACAGCCGGGAACATCATAAAACAGCCCATCATTAAATCTGCTGTACCCTGCATAACCGCGGGCCGGGTAACGTCCGGCCTGGCGGCTGCAAATCATCTTACTCCTCACTGACATTTATTTTCTTCCGCACTGGATACCGCCAACATCATTGGCAGCCGTGCAGCTCTCTGCATGAATACAGCCAAGTCATCAATATATATGCAGCATTCACCCGTTAAGACAGGCGTTATATAAGTAACTCAGCGTATAATGCAGCAATACCCCCCTGTCGGAGTTTCTGTGTATACCGAACAGTTCACTATGCTGTTGGCCGTATTTGAACGGGCAGCTATGATGCTGATGACCCTGTTTCTACTGACTCACAACCGCAAATTTCAGCATATCTTCAAAAAACAGCACCGCCGACCACTGGAAACCGCCATGATTTCCATGCTGTTTATTTTCTTTGCAATTTTCAGTACCTATACAGGTATTAAAGTCGATGGCAGTTTGGTCAATGTGCGGATTATTGCCATTTTGTCCGGCGGCATTATTTTTGGCCCCTGGGTGGGCATTCCAGCCGGAGTATTATCAGGGCTACACAGATACCTGATTGATATTGATGGCCCAACCTCCTTACCCTGTTTAATTACCAGTGTCACTGCTGGTCTACTTGCAACCTTGATCCACTTTCGCTGCCATAAACAGGACTATGTCCGTTACGGCATTATGGCCGGTATGTTCTGTGAATGTCTGACCATGGCGCTTATCTTGCTGCTAGGGCGGGATCAAGCGCTGGCACTGGAGATTGTCCGTCATATTGCTCTGCCGATGATACTTGGCACTCTCAGTATCGGTCTGATCATCAAGCTGGTACAAAATCTGGATGATGAAAAAGATTTAGTAGCCGCCAGACAAGCTAAACAGGCACTGGATATCGCCAATAAAACCCTGCCCTATTTCCGCCAGAATAACCGCGCGGCCCTTAACCGGGTTTGCAGTATTATTCGCAGTGAAACTCATGCCGATGCCGTCTCCATTACCGATACTCGGGATGTACTTGCCTATGTCGGGGTGGGAGAGGAAAACTTCCTCGACGCTTACCATAAGATCAGCAATATGACCCGCAGAGCGGTGGAAACCGGTGAGCAAATCATCAGTAACAACCTCAATATTCATGATTTTCATTCGTTGCTGATTATCCCGCTGCGGGAAAACGGCACTGTCACCGGTACCCTGAAAATCTTTTACCGTGAGCCGGATAAAGTTCGCGCAGCACTTAAAGAGATGGCTATCGGTCTGTCGCAATTGATCTCCACCCAAATGGAAGTGTCCCGGGTTGATCAGCTCAAAGACATGGCGGCCAAAGCAGAATTTTCGGCTCTACAGGCCAAAATCAATCCACATTTCCTGTTCAATGCCCTTAATGCCATCTCCACCCTAGTGCGGATCAACCCCGGTCGAGCCCGGGAATTGATCGCCAATCTGGCTGATTTTATGCGTTATAGCCTACAACGGGATGATGACCTGATTGATATTCAAGAAGAATTGAAACAGGTACATGATTATGTCGCCATTGAGCAGGCCCGATTTGGCGATAAACTGACGGTGATTTTCGATATTGATCCTGTCCACCCCCGTATCCCTACCTTACTGATCCAACCATTAGTGGAAAATGCCATTATCCATGGTATCCAAAAGGCACGGGGGCCGGGACAAGTCACTATTCAGGTAAAACAACAGGAGCAACAGATAAAAATCACCATCCGGGATACCGGGGTCGGGATCAGTGATGAAGTGCTGGCGAAACTGCAGCAAGGTACGATGGAAAGCAACCATATCGGGCTGCAAAATGTCCACCGCCGCCTGATAATGCTCTATGGCGAGGGCTTGCATATTAAGCAACTCAGTCAAGGCACTGAAATCAGTTTTTATGTCAATAAGGAGCAGGAATCATGCTAAAAGCCATGATAGTGGAAGATGAATATCTGGCGAGGGAGGAGCTGGCTTATCTCATTGGCAAACACGGTAATATTGATATTGTCGCCAGCTTTGATGATGGGCTGGAAGCCTTTAAATACCTGCAAAACCATAGTGTTGATATTGTGTTTCTCGACATTCAGATCCCATCGATTGATGGCATGCTGCTGGCACGCAATATCCATCAATTTCGTCAACCACCGCGCATTGTCTTCACCACGGCATACAAGGAATTTGCCGTTGATGCTTTTGAGCTGGAAGCCTTTGATTATCTCCTTAAGCCGATCAGCGAAAGTCGCATTAACAGCCTATTGGATAAACTGACAGCCTCTGCCGAGCCACAAGCTGCGATACAGACGAGCGCGCCGCCACTGCAGCTCAATCTGCAACGGGATGGCCGCATCCATATCACCCCTGTTACACAGCTTTGCTACGCGCAGGCAGATGAAAAGATTACCCGAGTCTTTACCGCGGCAGGTGAATTCACCCTGCCACTCACCATCAGTGAACTGACTGAACGCCTGCCCGCCAATGATTTTTTTCGCTGTCACCGCTCTTACTGTGTGCAACTGGCACAAATCCGCGAAATCATTCCGTGGGTTAACTCAACTTATCTGCTGAAACTAAAAGATGTGCCCGGGGAGATCCCGGTCAGCCGCTCTAATTTAAAAACCTTTCGCGAGTTGATGCAGTTGTAATTCATGCCGGCATATTGCATTTCATGCCTCCAAGCTGCATCTCATTTTATAATCCCGTAACCCCCTTGTAGCAGCGCATACAGGGGGTATGGTGGGTGCCATGAGGACGTCGAAAGACGCCGTTTGTATTCACTCCCAAGGAGTTTACTATGGCTACCCAGTTATCCAACCGCAGCCGCATGCTCACCCTCATCGGCACAGTGATCACCCAGTTTGCCCTGGGTTCCGTTTACACCTGGAGCTTATTTAATGCCCAATTGGCTGACAAGCTGGAGCAACCCGTCAGTAAAGTGGCCTTCTCCTTCGGGATCATGAGCTTGGCACTGGCGGTGGCGTCATCGCTATCCGGCAAAATGCAAGAAAGGTTTGGCGTTCGTAAAGTGACCATGGCCGCCGGGGTACTGTTAGGTGCCAGTTTGCTACTGACCGCTCACGCTTCAAATCTGATGCTACTGTATGTGTTTGCCGGTCTACTGATCGGGTTTGCTGACGGTACCGGCTATCTGATGACCCTATCTAACTGTGTAAAACTGTTCCCCAACCGTAAAGGGCTGGTTTCAGCCTGTGCTATCGGAGCATATGGTTTAGGTAGCTTGGGCTTTAAATATATCAATATGTATCTGCTGACCCACACAGGGCTGGAACATGCCTTTGATATCTGGGGACTGATTGCCATGGGTATGGTGATCTTCGGTGGGATGCTGATGCAAGATGCACCAGTGCAGCAAGCCCAGAGCAATGCCACCAGCAGTAACCGTGATTACACCTTGGCAGAAGCCGTTCGCCAACCACAGTTCTGGATGCTGGCACTGGTATTCCTGACCGTCTGTATGAGTGGCCTATATGTTATCGGGGTAGCCAAAGATATCGGCCAAAGTTATGTCCACCTGTCAGTTGCCAGTGCAGCATCTGCCGTGGCTGTGATTGCCGTTGCCAACTTAAGTGGCCGTCTGGTACTTGGGGTACTGTCCGATAAAATCGCCCGTACCAAAGTGCTGGCTATCGCTCTGGCCGTTTGTCTAGTCGGTGTTTGCGCCTTGTTGTTCGCCCACCTTAACGCGCTCAGTTTCTATGCGGCAATTGGCTGTGTCGCCTTCTGTTTCGGTGGCACCATTACCGTATTCCCATCACTGGTCAGTGATTTCTTCGGCCTGAATAACCTGACTAAAAACTATGGTCTGATTTACCTGAACTTTGGTTTTGGCAGCTTTATCGGCTCGATTGTTGCCTCACTGTTCGGCGGCTTCAGCGCCACCTTCTACCTGATGCTAGCTTTGCTGATTGTTTCTATGGCCATTATTCTGACCATACGCATGCCTGGCACTGAATCTGCCCGCGGTGCCAAACTGTCTCAGGCATAAATCCACAGTGCATTTATCTAACTGACCATTCCGAGCTTTTCGTCAGTTAACAGCAATAAAAAAGACCGCTTAACAGCGGTCTTTTTTATTGCTAAAGCAAAAGCCTCAACTGTTTGTATTTCACACCTACAGCAGTCAATCAGAAGCCTGCATCCTTAGCACAGCGTTGCAACGCCGGACCAAAATACTGATTAAACACACCATAATTATTTTGATAAGTGCGGTAATCCACATGCCGCTGACTTTCATGTAAAGCACAAGCACAAATACGAGTCCGCTCTTTATCTGAGTTTTGCGCAATGACGGCATTACCTGCATGGGCACAGCCATAAATCACATCCAGCTCTTGATACAAGGGATAGCGATTTTCATGAAAAAAAGTCTGACTGCACCAGTGGGCAGCATATGCTCCCAGCACAAATGCAACCAGCAGCAAGATAAGACCGGTTTTATGCCGTGACAAATAACCGGCAACAAATTGTTTTACTTTGGACAATTGCCATTTCCCCAGAAAAAAGATGCGCTGTTATACCATATTCTGCATAACCTCTGCCGCCTCACCTCCCGTTACAGAAAATATTGTTCCACTGACAAACCAAGATATATAAAAGATAAAATTGACAAGAGCCGACATATAGGCACAAACCAACAGGCAAGATACAATCTTTATCAATGTGTCTATAACCCAGTCTGACAGATGGAAAATATCGGCCCCTCAGCCCTGATTGTAGAAGGTGGCGCCATGCGCGGCGTCTACTCCTGCGGCATACTGGATTACTTTCTGGATCATGACTTTAGCCCCTTTGACAGTTTCTGGGGCGTCTCAGCCGGCGCCAGCAACCTAGCGGCCTTTCTGGCTAAAATGCCACGCCGTAACCGGCAGATTTACACTGACTATAGTTGTCGGGGCAACTTTATAACCCCATGGCAATTTCTGCGCGGTGGCAATCTGATGGATCTGGACTGGATGTGGCAGATCACCTTGCATGAACTGGGGATGGATATCGAGGCGTTGCAAGCTGAAAAACGGCCTTTTTTCCTCGGGGTAACACATAGGCAAAGTGGGCAAGCGGAATATCACTGCCCGACAGTCGACAGGCTAATTGACACCATGAAAGCCTCCAGCGCCGTACCAATAGTCTATCGTAATGGCGTCACACTGGCCGGACAAGACTATGTTGATGGCGGGGTCAGTGATGCGATTCCTGTCGCAGAGGCTATCCGCCGCGGCGCAACACAAATTATGGTGCTACGCAGCCGCCCAGCCGATTACCGAAAATCAGCAACCCCTTGTCCTTGTCTGTTCCAAGCCATGATGAAGGAGACCCCGGCCTTAATACCATTAATGCTTACCCGCCATAGCAGATATAACCAAACGCTGGCATTAATGGCATCTCCTCCACAGGGGGTACGCATTATACAAATTTACCCGCCAACGGACCTTCACATCAAACGGCTAGGCAATACCCCTGCCAGCATGGAAAACGCTTATCAAACAGGCTATCGAGCCGGTGCAGCCGCAATCGCACGCTGGCAACAGGGATAACCGTTACATATTAGGTTGATAGTCAAACTCAGTTTGAGCTTGGGCATCAGTAAAACTGTGGATCCTGCGTTTATGGGCCAATACATTGTTTACCAGGACTCCGGGAAACGTTTCAATGGCATTATTAAAATCTTCCACATTGGCATTAAAAATACGGATTGCCGCACCAATTTGTTCTTGTTGTTCCGAAATTTCAGCCATTAACGACATATAAACTTCAGATGCTTTTAAATCCGGGTAAGCCTCCACGGTCATCTGCAGCCCCTGAAGCACATGAGCGGTTTGCTGTTCTGCGCGGCTGAGCGCATCCGCATCGATCTCGCTCCCCATCTGTCCCAGAGTTTGACGCAACGCAGTAACCCGAGTTAGCACTTCGTTTTCATGCCCTTGATAACCCGCAACTAATTTCTCAATATGAGGAATAATATTATTCTTTTGCCGCTCCTGACTCAGTACCGAAGCCCAAGCCCGGTCTACCGCATTAAAACGGCTAATAATACCGTTATAGCTAACAATGGTGCCGACGATCAGCAAGCCAAACAAAACCAGTACAATCATACCTGTAGTCATCTATTTTTACTCATCATGGGATGCCGTCTTAACGGCAAAATTATTATCACAAAAACGTTTCATCTCATGCACGGTATCAAGCAAGGCTGACAACAAAGCAAAATCTGTGTGGCCGGCAATTTCTGCGGCAAATTCAGTTGGATTTTTCAAACTATGCTGACGTTTAGCCTGTAGCAGATCATTATCCACGGCCAAACATAATCGACCGGCACCATTTATTTGCAACACCATAGAACGAAAATACTGCCCTAGCTGTGTCAATCTTTCTTCCAACACCGGAGATAACAGCCGGGCCGCCTCATTCAAATTTGCTGTATAGACAGTAAAGATATGATTAAAGTCATTACTGCTGCCGCGGTAACGTTTTCCTTTAGGGCTGATATCAGCACACGCTTTCAAACACAAATTGGTACGATAGGGAAAATCCAACACTATGCCATAACGGTAATAATCACGCCGTTGTGTCCGACTGGTTTCATTCCCCTCACTGTCTTTAGTCGTAACTGTCTTTTTCACCACATAATGGAATTTATACAGTTGATAATCAAAATGATGACAACGTCCTTGATATTGACCATGGTACAGGGCACAAATTTCCCGGACATCATTACCCCGTTCAAAATCAACAAAATCTGCTGCTAGCGCCTGATATAAATCAGCATAATGCTCATTACCAACCGGGGTTAATTGATTATTAAGCAGTGCATCCCGGATAAAAATTTGCTGAGAAACAGCATCACGCCAGCCTAGCCGCTGCATTAACCAGAATAATACCCCACCACCTAACAGAAAATTATGCGCAGCCATACCTAACAAAGGACCTGGAATAGGTAATAAATTGCCAATAAAAGCAAAATACCCCTGCCAATAAAAATGTTGCCACATAGGAAGCAAGCCAATTCCAGCCCCAGCAATCAGCCATATCGCCCGTTGCAACCACCCACGGCCCGGTAGTGGAGGAACCAAATGATGATCGGCCAACCAACACCCTAGCGTAAGCAACACCAATGCCGGGTACCAGTAACCACTGCTTTCAAGCAGCCTATTACCCAGGGATAACCAAAATGGTGACAAGCTATTGCCCCAACCACCACACCAAAGCGCCACAATGCCCAGTAGGATAGATAGCCCGCAAAAACACCAATATGGCTTATCACGATAATCCAACGGTTCTTTGGTTGTTGCTATCTGCTCAATCAGAGCAACCAGCTCATCCTGAGAGCAACAGTCATCAACCTGCTGTCGGATCCGGGCAATATTTTTAGCCACCCGAGCGTTATAAGACATCATCTTTTATGGCTCCCTTGGATTTTTCCTGCAGTCATGCCGTGACTCAGACCACCTATGACACCTGCAGAAATACTTTGTTATGTAAAACGACCCTTGGATAGCATTTACATAATGCCTTACACAATAATCGCTAAAATCAGGCAGATATCACTTCCGCAGTGCAATAAATACTCAATATACCTAGGGTCTGTTGACGTTTCGTGATTAAATTTTGTTCGAGATAAAAGCGTTTTAATCGCGACGAGTGGTTTGTCGTCTAGTTATGCTAAGCAAGAACCACTCAACAAAGCGTAAAACACTTTTAGCCGAACCCTGCGGGCAGCGTTTGAGGCACCTTTCTACGGCGTTATCGGCTTATCAGGTAGCGCACTAGCTATCAAAGCCTCTGCCTTGTATAAAGAACCCTCAAATCGCTGCAAAAACAAACTTGAAAGGTCAACAAACCCTAGACAGATGCCCCAACAGACTTACCCGAGTTAAGAACAATAAAACAGCACCTAAACAATAAACTCCGCATTAAATACACAGTATTAGTCATCTCAAGCCTGAGTTTTGACCTGTTTAGGGTCGAATCGGCTTTATTCGGGGGAAAAGCGTAAAATGACCTGTATTTCCAGGCAACGAGTAGGATCTGTTGACCTTTCGCTGTTAAATTTTGTTTGAGATAAAAGCGTTTTAATCGCAGCGAGTGGGCGGCGTTTGAGATGCCTTTCTACTGCATTATCGGCTTATCAAGCAGCACAACACTACCTAATCAAAACCTCTGCCTTGTATAAAGCATCCTCAATTCGCTGCAAAAACAAATTTGAAAGGTCAAAAGACGCTGACTAAAGAGCGCAATCGGGTGCGGGATGAAAAAGAGGCTTGCAAGGTATCAAAGAAGGTCATATTGCCGAAATAACATAAAAAATATCAATGAGTCAGAGCTTGATGCCCTTCAATAGCACAGGCGTGAGCAAGATACTGACAATAAAATTAACCCTACAATAATTAAGCGCCAGTCGCAGGTCTTCGCATACTGGCGCTTAACGATTTTTCTATGCCTTCACCTTAAATAACTCATCAAGGTCAATTATCAAGTTCCGTAAGGAGCCGTCACATCAGCAAAAAGCTCAACGCCAACTATAAAACTATGAATACCTATAAATTTAGCGCAGCACTTTACTAAGAAATGAACGGGTTCTTTTATGGTTTGGTGCAGTAAAAATCTGCTCCGGCGCGCCACTTTCCACCACCTCGCCACCATCAATAAATAACACTCGGTCAGACACTTCCCTTGCAAACCCCATTTCATGGGTCACAATCACCATGGTCATCCCCTTCTGCGCCAATGACTTCATCACATCCAGTACATCACCAACCATTTCCGGATCCAACGCCGAAGTAGGCTCATCAAATAACATCAGCTCCGGTTCCATCGCCAATGCCCGAGCAATCGCCACCCGCTGTTTCTGCCCACCGGATAAGCTGGATGGATATACCGAGGCCTTATCTGCTAATCCCACTTGTGCCAACAAAGTCAGGGCTTTTTCATCTGCCTCAGTTTGACTCATAAGACCCAACTTTACCGGTGCTAAGGTAATATTTTGCTGCACTGTCTTATGGGGAAACAGGTTAAAATTTTGAAATACCATTCCCACTTTACGCCGCAACTTATCAATATTGGCTCCCGGAGCCGTAATGGCTTCCCCATCAATATCAATTTCGCCACTGCTCGGGGTTTCCAGCAGATTAAGGCAACGCAGGAAAGTACTTTTACCACTACCAGATGGTCCTATCACACTGACCACTTCCCCGGCATTAATATGTTCGCTGATACCTTTAAGTACCTCGACATCACCATAATTTTTATGCAAATCCCGGATATCAATCACTTTGTTTCAGCCTCTTTTCAAATCTGGACAACAGCAGGGTAAAGCTATAGGTCAGCAACAGATATATCACTGCACAGGTAAACAGGGGCACCACATCTTCAAAAGTTCTGCTACGGATAATCTCACCAGCCCGCATTAAATCAACCCCACCGATAAAGCCAATAACGGCCGTCTCTTTCAGCAGTACAATAAATTCGTTACCTAATGCCGGCAGAATATTTTTCACCGCTTGCGGCAAAATGACCTCTTTCATTGCCTGCCCCTGTGACAGACCTAGCGATCTGGCCGCCTCCAACTGCCCCTTATCCACAGCTTGGATCCCAGCACGGATAATTTCCGAGATATACGCACCGCTATTGAGCCCAAACGCAATCACCGCAGCGGTAATTTTGTCTACATCGAGTGCTGATAGCACGATGAAGTAAAGAATGACCAACTGCACGACAACGGGTGTACCGCGGATCACACTGACATAAATATGGGCAGGCCAAGTCAAATACCAACGACCAGACATTTTCATCAGCGTGGTGCAAATCCCCAGCACAGCGCCGAGGATAACGGCAAAAAAGGTCACGAACAAAGTAACTTTTAAGCCATTTAAAATCAGCAATATGCCAATCATTCCATCGTCACCGATGGGGGTAAATAATGAATCAATAATGGCGTGCATAATCCACTTCTCTTTTCTGTATCAGTTAGGCTAGGCCGCATAATCTGCCTAGAGCCTATTCACTTGTTATGATGAAATTTTGTTCGGGACAAAAGCATGTTAATCGCGGCTTATCAGCCCCTAGAGAAGTCGTTATTTCATATATTTATCTAACAGGGTATCTAACTGCCCATCGGCCTGCATTTTGGCCAGCGAAGCATCGACTTGCCGCACTAATGCATCATTCCCTTTGGCCATAGCCAGGCCATAATATTCCGGCTTAAAATCCATTTGTTGCATTTTCAATTGGCGATTTTTTGCCAGATGATGAGCCGCTGGCGCACTGTCAAACAACACCAGATCTACCCGGCCATTTTTCAGCTCCATCAATGCTTCAAAACCAGAATTAAACGCCACCACTTGCTGGCTAAAATCCTTAGCCATTACATCGCCCGTGGTGCCCAATTGCACCGCAATTTTTTTATCTTTTAGATCAGAAATCTGTGTAATACGGTTATCGTCTTTGCGGGTAATCACCACCTGAGTAGCTTCATAGTATGGCGTCGAAAAACTGACCGTTTTTTCCCGCTCAGGGGTAATCGTCATGCCCGCAGCAATCATATCGATTTTACCGCTGTTTAATGCCACGATCAGGGCATCAAAATTCATATTCTCCACCCTTAATGTCTTCCCCGCATCCTTCGCAATCTGGCGGGCAATATCAATATCAAACCCTTTCACTTCATCCCCGCCGGTCCCCCCCATATATTCGAATGGCGGGAAGGTCGCGTTAGTACCAACGACCAATTCATTCGCTTGTTTACCGCAACCTGACAAACACACTAAAGCGAGGCTCAATACTGTAATGATTTTTTTCATAATCTGCTCTGTGAATTCGGAATAATCTCTCTGTCGGCGACTATAAACCCACACAAAAAGCACTGTCAATATAAATTCACTTTAAGTGCATTTTTAATCATCGCGAAAGTATCGACCTATACAACTCTCAAGAATGTCTATTAAGTCATGGTTAAATTAATGAAACGTAAATCTCAATAGAGCAAAAATTGTATGAATATTCAGTAATCATTGCGGTAATGCTGTGTTACACCGAGATTACGCAAACGCGTAGATAAGCCATCATTTGAACAAAGTAACTCATTTTGCGGTAATTTTGACTGCAGTCACCTATCCATTTGAAACAATAAGTTAATATACGTATCACTAAACAATGTATTTGATTGAGCCCTTGGTGAATATAAATCTAAAATCTATTTTCTTTTTTAATGCCATGCTGACCCCAAAATTGATCATCGCTATCTATTGGCTATTGCTAGCGATAACAGTGATTGGCGGGATCAGTCAGTTATTCCATAATTTTTTCTATGGCATAGGTGCTATCATCGGCGGCAGTATCATTGCCAGAATCTGGTGTGAACTGATGATTGTGCTATTCAAAATTAATGAAAACCTACAAAAAATAGCCGACAAAAACGTAGAGTAATCTTACCTAACGGCTTGGGCCATCCACTATGTGATGGCCAATTCCTCCCCCAACGCTCCCACTTGCCAAGTGGAAAAATAGGCTTTCCCCCAAGCCATCAACAGAAACACAAGTACAAACGTCACTAGAGTGATTTTCGTGTTAATCAGAAATCAAAGTTAAACCCGAGAATAAAATTTATATAAAAATTAAATTTTTTAAGCTTCTTGGACGCTTTATATGTAGACCAATTTATTTAATTCTGAACAAACAGCTTTTTGGATATGTATAAAAAGGAAAAAATGAAAATACAAATTGACAGTATAGAAAAGTTATCTTTACTACATTTTCACTTCTTGTCTGGTGTCAAGAAAAACCTATGTGATAACACTGTTTATATCCGATTTGAACAGGCTAAAGAAAATAAGCTGCCGAATTATGAAGTTGAATTAAAGACTGGAAAGAAAATAATATATAATAATCAGACACATAGACCAGAAAAGCGCGCTGTGTTTTTTCATAGACAATATCAGTCTAAAGAGTTCACACCGCAAGACATCTCTGATGCATTCAAAACCTCTGTATTGGGAAAACAGAGTTAATATTAATTAAACATCAGAACCATATTAATAATGATTCACTGATACTCATCAACTTATACCCTAACAGATAATGAATAAATGAATTGGCACGGTAGCTTGCTTCCCGTGCCGCTATTTCACGACTTACTAATACTGTGGTCCTGTTTGTGGTAAGTTTGTCTTAGCTTCTTAATAAAAATCACAACCACAGCAATGAATATCATAGAAAAAGGCAATGAACAAATAATCACCCCAGTCTGAATTAATGATAATAATGCCTCCCCCCCTATTATGATTAATGATATGGTTGTCAAAGATATTAACATAGCATACAGTAACTCTACTTTAAGTATTAATTTATGCTCGGAAGAAAAGATAAAGTTAGATATTGCATGAATCCCAGAATTTAGCGATGTGACATAATAAGTCACAATTAATATAGACGTCAGTGAAAATAATAATAAAGGTAATACAGTTCCTGGCATAAGCCCTATCATAGAAAAGATTCCATTAGCAGGATCCATTACCGCAGCATCATAAATTACACCACCAGAATTAATATCATAACTTAATGCAGCACCACCGATAATCCCAATCCACAATATAACAATAAGTGATGGAATCATGACAACACCAAAAATAAACTGTTTAATGGTCCTGCCATAAGATATCCCCGCAATAAATGTAGCAACAAAAGCCGAAAACGAAATACACCAACTACAAATAAATATTGTCCAAATACCATTCCAGGATTGTTCCCACTCTGTAGATTGACTCAGAAACTGATCACCATCGGTCCAAAAATTACTCGTCACAAAACCAGAAATATAGACTCATACACTTTCTAAAAATATGTTCAATATATAATTCAACGGACCGAATAAAATAAAACATACCAAAATAAAAATACTCAAAATAGAATTCAATTCACTTACCCGTCGCATACCTCTGCTGACACCTCGAGCAAGGGAAAAGCATGTAATAATAAAAATAACGCCAACAACACCCAATTCAACAATATCGCTATCTATTGCTAGCATTGAAAAAATATAGTTTAAACCAGAACCTGTCTGAGAAGCTGCAAAACCAAATGATGTGACTAAACCAAATACTGTTGCAATAATCGTAAATACCTGCACAACGGTAGGGATAGAAAATCGCCCTGTCTGATTTATATCAGAAATAAAAGCACTGTGTACACTTAATGGCTTTTTAGTATTAAAATGCAAAAAAGCTAAAGCTAATGCCAAAATGCAGTAGATAGACCAAGCATTAATCGCCCAATGAAAATAACTGACACCTAATGCGTTAACGGCTGGATTATCTGAAATCGTCAGTCCATTATTATTTTGACTCAACAAGATAGGTTCAGATACACACCGCGCATTCAACCCCGAAGTGCACCACTCGCTTCATTAAGCTGCTTTTCGTAATTCATCGAATACTACAGCAGGCTGTTTGAAACCAAGGCACTTTCTCGGACGTGAGTTAAGTGCTCGTTCGATGTCAGCAATTTGCTTATCCGTTACCGTGCGTAAATCAGTTCCCTTGCGGATATACTGCCGCAACAGACCATTGAAATTCTCATTCAACCCACGTTCCCATGATGAGTATGGGTTGGCGAAATAGATATCTACCTTCAGTGCTTGTGCAACCTTTTGATGGTCACAGAACTCGCTGCCATTGTCCGCTGTGATAGTGTGAACGTGACTGCGATACCGCCAAAGCATGCCTATCATGGCTCGGCTCACATCGGCTGCGCTTTTGGCGGGCACTTTACGGATTAGATACAGTTTGCTTTTGCGTTCAACCAAACTGACTATAGCGCCAGTGCCTTGTTTTCCCAACACCGTATCGGCTTCCCAATCACCTAATCGTGCTTTTTCGTCGACAACTGCCGGCCGGTGTTCAATACCTATGCGATTTGGAATGATAACCCGTTTCGCACGACAGCCTTTGCGGTATTTACGATGACCGCGTCTCAGCGCTTTATAGAGCTTTCCGCCACGCTGCTTGTCCTGCTGAACAAAGCCATAAATCCATGCATGACTGACAGGGTAACCGATAAGTTGACCTACGCCCGCGATTTGTTCTGGACTCCACTTTTGCTTCAGTCCGAACTCAACGAAAGTGACGGTCGTTACAGACACTCGATTTTTGGCAGCCTGGCAGCGGCGCTTAACTGTCTTGGCCTGTGCAACTTCAGGCAAATAATGATTGTCACGAATACGGTTACGACGAACCTCTCTACTCACCGTGCTGTGGCTCACTTTTAAGCGTTTGCCGATTGCTCGATAGCTGAAGCCCTCGCGTAGGTAGGCTTCGATCTGGTATCGTTGCCCTTCGATCAACTGCTTGTAACTCATGGTAATGACTTCTATTTGTTTGGCGACGATAGAGTACCACCTACAGGCAGTTGATCTCTTCTTACCGTTTAACCATGAGTGGTGCACTTATTATCTGAATTCAAGCACCAAAAGATTAATCCGACCCCCTGTCCGCAGGCAAATAACATCGAATACCATGAAAAATCAGTATATTTTGGCCTTGCATTTTTCCCGCCAATTCTAATATCTTTATAACGCCCGAAATGCAAGTAAATACAAGAACAAACACAAAGCAATGAAAAGAAAACATAATACCAATTAAGGTTAAAGGTAATCCAGTCTCGGATTTTATCTGTAATCACAAAAAGTTCATCTCGATAAAATAAAATCCCAGACAAAATTAAAATAACCAATGATGTTGAAATAATTAGAATAATAATTGATGATTTATCTCTCGAGGGACCAGAATCTCCGGAAGAGGCATTATTTTTCCCATTCATACTGTCCATCCTTGTATCGGTTGAATTTGCCGTCTTGAAAAAATAAGCACTGCCTAAGCAGTGCTTAATTTTTTTATCTTAATTCGGCATTTACAGCATTCACGATCCCAGCAACTGCAACTTCAGCTAAAATTGAGCCCTTTTCAGCTGTCGATGCTTTTGCCGAAGATAGGCAACCTGAATCAGGCGTATATTCTTTCACTTCAGGATAAATGTCATAAGGTCTAATTTTCGCAGGTTCAATATCAACAACTTTATCCATATGTACTAACTCAGGATAAAAATATAGCATCATTGATGTTTCCAGCACACCACCATGCTCTATATCCCAGCCAGGAAAACCATCCGGATAAATCTTATCGATAGCAATCTGATCGACAAAATCCCAATAAGATAAACTCATAATTCGGACATCATCAATATTGGACCATTTCAACTCTCGAAGCGCCAAATCAATCCCTTCAATAAGGAAGTAATTGTTCTCATAATGGCCATTAACAAAAACAATTTTTTTAAATCCGTGGGAACAGTACTCTTTGATGATAGTTTTTGCCAACTCAATCAAGGTTATTCCATCCAGACTAGCGGTACCAATCAAATGGTTTCCACCACCAGAACGTTGCTGCGATTTATAACCATAGCTAATGGCAGGCGCCACCAAGGCATTTATTTTCTTAGCGACGAGTTCAGCCATTTTGGTCGGTAGCAAAATATCAACATTCATAGACATGTGAGGACCGTGTTGCTCTACCGCACCAACGGGAATTAATAACACCTCAACGTCTCCCTGAATCAGATTTTTATAAGTAAAACTGTCTAGTTCGGCAATGTGAACACTATTAGGCATACTTACCTCCAAAATGACTAATTGGGTACTGGTTCTGTCGCAATTTTTGATTTTCTGGTACTGAAAAGCACTTGTCCTAATCCACTGAAAATGATCAAACATCCACCAATAGATTGCATTAATGTAATTGGCTCGCTGAACAGCATGACGCCAAGTAGAGTTGCCATAACGGTTTCTTGATAAGAAATACAGGCTAATTCACTGGCAAGCAGGTATTTAGCTGCAATGGTCAACAGGAAAAACGCGCCAAAACCGGTAATCACTGCAGCAGCAATTAACCAGCCCCAAGAGCTTGTATCCATCGCTGATAAATCTGGAATTGAAATCGCCAAATATACCCCAATCGTTAATGAGGCAAAGGTAAAGTTATAAAAAGAGCGCACATCACCATCTACATCTGTTCTGAAGCGGCTGGCAAACAAGAATAAACCATATGCAACCCCAGACATCAGAGCGATAAAATTTCCCGTTGCATATTGAGGGTCTAACTCAAGATTCACTGCAATTAAGGTAGCCGGATCATAAACCACCACACCAATAATCAGTAAACAACCAATAAATACTGATAACAACATAAAAAAGGTAACTTTAGTAAATGGTTCTTTTAAGAATAATGAAGCTAATACTGTTGAGTAAATTGGGCCGGTGTAAATTAAGAAAGCAGCATTTGACAATGTTGTTTTTTGAGTTGAAATCACATATAGCATCGATAACAAACCCAAAAATATCCCAGAAAAAATAATTGCAGGAGAAATTTTTAATTGATTTTACTTTCTTAATATTCCCCATCGACATAATAATTAATGAGATACAAACAAATCCAAGAAAGTTTCTAAAGAATGAAATAACATCACCACTGGTATTAATGTACCTTGCAAATGCACCAATCCCCCCCATCAAACTGGAGGATAAGAACATAAAGGCAAAGCCCTTTAACTTCGTACAATTGTATTGCATGGCAACCTCCTTTTTAGAGGTATTACACTCTAATTTTTATTATAAGTATCTCATTTTTGTCCCAAAAAGCAGTACAAAAGTGTCAACATGTCAAAATGATAGGAACGATCTCATATTCATATAGGATGATTTATTAATATAATGATAAAAATTTTTATTACGCTATTTTTTTATAAATATCTTCTGCTTCAGTTCTTGATGATTTACGATAGGCTAATGGAGCGATATGTTTATACTTATAAAACTCTCGGGAAAAATGTGAAGATGAAGAAAAACCAAGATAGTCTGATATATTCTGTATTGGATCATTTGTATAGATAAGATTATAACATGCAATCCCAATTTTTTTTCTAATAACCCATTGATGAAATGGCATATTTGAATGCTTACTGAATAAACGAATAAATGTTGATCTTGACATATTGAACATTTTTGATAAATGTTCAATCCTGCTATCCATACAGGGGTTTTCCTCAATATAACTGTCAATACTTGAGATAAAACGGTATTCTTTTAATACTGCTTCAGATAAGTTTAATACATAAATATCATCGTCTTTTACCTGATTGATTTTATCGATAACTTCGATTACGTTGCTAAAATTAACTAAACTATATTCATTGGTAATTAATGATGCTAATGTAAAAATATTATCTGTTCTATTTCTTTGAATCACCACTCCCTGGTTAATTATTCCCATAAACTGTTCAATATGGCTAAGGTATGGACTACCAGAAAACATTCTATATATTCGTTTTACATTAATATTTAATATGAAAAA
Source organism: Shewanella sp. NFH-SH190041 (assembly GCF_024363255.1). Classification (NCBI taxonomy): domain Bacteria; kingdom Pseudomonadati; phylum Pseudomonadota; class Gammaproteobacteria; order Alteromonadales; family Shewanellaceae; genus Shewanella; species Shewanella sp. NFH-SH190041. The sequence goes on along the minus strand of NZ_AP026070.1, from coordinate 691,350 downwards.
CTCGGCACCATTTACCGTTGTAGCCAAATGTTTAATATAAGAGGGAATAATAAATAACTCTTTTTCTCTCACGGTAAGAAATTGTGTGTCGCTAATATTAATCGTGATTTCACCTGAGAGACAAAACAGTAATTCAACATTAGATTGGCCTGTATCATGTTCTAATACACAACCTTTCTTAAAAAAGAACACCTCGGTATCGTCACAATTAATCATTGCCATCACATCATACCTCACCGATATCTTGGGGTGACTACCATTGCCCAGAAATCGCTGTCTCTTAACAATGTACTATCTTGCGGTCTTGAATCAACAACCTCCATACGATTATCCATATCAACCCGCAAGCTAAAATAATGCTGCACATTACAGATATTCAAAACCAATATCATGACGACACAAAAAGCAATGACATATGACTCAATCCGTGTAGTAACCAGGGCGAGAGCATACTTCGATGACTTTTTATCCAAAGAAGACCTTTGAACGATAATCATCATTCCAGCCCGCCTTTTTTATCTTATTTCGTTGGCTTGGTGCATCACAATGGCACTGCTGCAACAGGTTCATCACAAACCGGCGAAATAGCGCCATATTTTCAACGGCATCACCCATTGCAATGCGCGAAGCATCCTCTTTAAAAACAACATCAAGGATGTAATGTTGACTATTTTCAATACGCCAGTGTTGACGAATATAGTGTCCTAAAAGCTTATGTTTTGGTGATAAAGAGCTGACGTAGAAGCTGGTATCGATTGAGGTTTTACCATCTTGAGTACGATGGCGCTCCACCGCAATGAAACTGCGGATGGTCGGCCATTTCTCTATTAACTCCGGGGTGAGCTTAGCCTTTAACTGAAAGACGTAACGTGCTTCTGTACGCCCATGAGCTTGCTGAATAACTTCAGTAATGACCTTTTCCTTATTGGCATCACACAGAGTTTGGAATTGAGAACGAATAAATTTATGCAGTAGAGGTTGATTTTTCTTAACTTGAACAACGACATGAGCTTTCTTACTGCTGATTAACTCAAGCGTTTCACGCTGGCAATGGAGTGCATCCATAGTGATGACGGCACCTTTGATATCAAGGACTTTGAGCATCTGTCGTACAACTTTGATTTCACCGTTTTTATTGGCTGTCGGCCGCTGGCTGAGAACGAGTCCGTTCTCACAGTCGTATGCAGTAACAAGCTGCAATGCTTGCTTGGGGTTATTACGATAAGCCCCTCGAAGTACCTTGCCATCCAGTGCAATCAGTGGCTTACCAGAATGGTAACGATGCTCATTGGCCCAGCTTAATAGGGCTAACAGCAGTGATTCGACTTCAATAGCGCGCAAGATGCGCGCAATCGTGTGCCGGCGGGGAACACCTGATTCATACAAACGGTACTGCTTTAACCAATCAATTTTATTGTCCCCAAACTCTTGAATATCGCGCCAACCCTCAGCTCCTGAGGCAATGGCACTAATAACAAGAAAGATGACATCAATAAGATCGTGCCGACGATTAATGTCAGAGCGTGTTTCGGTAACGACGGAGAGGTGTTCAAACAAGTCCATAGCAATGACCAATAATAAAAGACGCCGCTATTTGATCATATTTTTTAATAAAGTGCGATCCCGCCCTGGTGTAGTAACCATATACATCACCCAAGAACTCTGATGGAGTTATCATGATGTATTCCTATTACCATGGTTGGTGATCAATCACGCAAAATAGCTTCAAATCAAGCAAAAACACCATTCAACTGTCATTTAATAAATTTTTGATATAGAAAACCAGATAACTAATAATTTATTAAAACACTCACTAAATATGGCCAATATCCCACTATTTACTGTGCTCTCATTTTGATAAAAATGCCTAGACAAACCACAATTGCAATATTGATAATTCTTACTTATTCAGCTCAGTATTTTTATTATTAAGCCCAATAGAGATTAAGGTAGTAACGCACAACAACATACTGCTTATCCATAAACAAGCCACCAGCCCCCACTGTTGAAAAACCCAACCAGATAATACTGTGCCTAACAACCGACCCATCGCATTAGCCATATAATAAAACCCGACGTCCATCGACACCCCATCCTGATCGGCATAACTGACAATCAGGTAACTATGCAAGGAAGAATTCAGCGCAAAGACCGCACCAAAACACAATAGCCCAATACTCAACCCAATCTCCGAGGCAAAATTCAATTGCAACATCAGTGCAATCCCGGCAGGAATACATGCCAACATACCAGCCCAATAAACTGCCTGAGCCCCAGGATTAAATGACTCACCATGAGTATGTGAATGGGTATTAATTCGTCCAGTCAAACGTGGCGCTTGGGTCTGCACCAAGCCATAGCCAATCACCCAGAGGGCTAAAAAACTGCCTACCAGCCAATAAGACCAACCAAACTGAGTCGATAGATAAACGGGGAGCGCCACCACAAACCAGATATCCCGCGCAGCAAACAGACAAAGTCTGGCGGCAGATAAGATATTCACCGCCCGACTTTTGGAAAAAATATCCCTGAACTTTGGCCGCAGCTTGGCTTGCCCCAATCCCGATCTAAGACTGAAGAGACTTACCAACCATACCAAGGTAAGACCAGATAACATCACTAGGATTGCAGAGGTAAAACCCAAGACCGTCAGAAGGGCTGCACCGAGGAAAAACCCAATACCCTTTAACGCATTTTTTGACCCCGTCAGAAGCGCCACCCAATGATAAAGCCGACCTTCACGGTTATCCGGATTGATCACCAGGGTCTTAATGGCACTCTTAGCACTCATTTTATTTAAATCTTTTGCAATACCGCTGATAGCCTGCGCAGCCATCACCCAAGGGACGGTTAGCCACACAGGCGGCAACAACAGCATGGCCAACGCCACTAATTGCAACCCCAACCCAAGGTTCATCGTTCGATTTAAACCTATGCGAGCGCCCAGCCAGCCCCCCACTAAATTAGTGACAACACCAAAAAACTCATAAAACAGAAAGAGCAGCGCAATTTGCAGCGCGCTGTATCCCAGCGTATGAAAGTGCAATACCACTAACATACGCAGCGCGCCATCGGTCAACGTAAATGCCCAATAGTTTGCCGTGATCAACAGATACTGCCGCACAGGTATTGGTAACTGTCCCAATCGCACTATACGACGTATCACACTGATATCCCGCTAGAAACAGTCGTTAAATCAGACCGCCCCACCAGTAGGGCCAACTCGGCCACTCGGTTGGCATATCCCCATTCATTGTCATACCAAACATACAATTTCAGCTGAGTGCCATTAACCACCATGGTTGACTGGGCATCCACGATGGCACTACGGGGGTCAGTTTTATAATCCACCGATACCAGTGGCCGGGGCTCATAGCCCAATATGCCCTGTAATTCTGTTGCTGCCGCGCGCGCTAATAATCCATTAACTTCAGCTTCATCCGTTTGGCGCTGCAATTCAAACACACAGTCAGTTAAAGAAGCATTAGCCAACGGCACGCGCACGGCATGACCGTTTAAGCGGCCATTTAATGCCGGGAAAATCTGCCCGATAGCCTTAGCACTGCCCGTTGTGGTGGGGATCAGGCTTTGTCCGGCCGCTCGGGCGCGACGCAGATCCCGGTGAGGGGCATCCAAAATAGTCTGGGTATTGGTAATATCGTGAATGGTCGTCATGCTGCCATGGCGGATCCCGATATGCTCGTGAATCACTTTTACCACGGGAGCCAAACAATTTGTGGTGCAGGATGCTGCAGTAACAATCCGGTGCACTGCTGCATCATAGTGGTGATGGTTCACCCCCATCACCACATTCAGCACCTCGGCCTCTGCCATTGGTGCCGTTACAACCACACGTTTTACCCCTTGTTGCAGATAAGATTGTAGTTTTGCCTTACTGCGCATCACGCCGGATGCCTCAATCACCAGATCACAACCAGACCAATCCGTTGCAGCAATCGCACTGTGTTGGCTATACCCAATTTGCTGCTCATTAATCACTATGCTATCTGCCGTTGCCCTTATCTGCTGCTCCCACCGGCCATGAATGGAGTCAAACGCCAGTAAATGTGCCAAGGTCGCAGCATCCCCACCCGGATCATTAATATGGACAAACGCTAATTCTGGCTCAGACCAAGCAGCACGTAATATCAGCCGTCCCATGCGGCCAAAGCCATTTATTCCGACACGAATGCTCATTATCCTATCCCCCAGCGTCCCTTCGACCTGATTTTATCCTTTGTCAGTACCGCGCTACTCGCAAGTAAGCTCACAGCAGCTCCGTTGCCGCTGCGGCCGATTTCCCATCTGCATCAAGGCGGTAGCCATCGAAGTCACTACCTCAGGAGCAGCATGCAACGCTTGTTGCAAGATACCTGTGCCCCAATCAGGCAATGACTCATCGATACGATAAAACACCCACTGTCCCTGACGACGATCCGCCAGCAGCCCTGTTCGTCGCAGCAGGGCCAGATGGCGAGATATTTTCGGCTGGCTCTGCCCTAACGCCATCATTAACTCACAAACGCACAACTCCCCTTGCTGCTGCAATAACAGCAACAACCTTAAGCGGGTATCATCGGCCAGCGCCTTAAATAACAACAGTGGTGTCATCTATTCCTCCTTTACGCTCAGCAATCTTTGTACTCAGACTATGAATTCAGCGCTATCAACGCCAGTGTTCATTGGTACACAGTCAGGTCATTAAATATACGAAAAGGCATATATATGGAAAATAATATATTTATATAAGCATATTGCTTCGGCGGGAAATATCGATATCAGTACAAATAGATAGAAACTCTGAATCCTAGAAAGCGAACGCCTAGGCACAAGTAGACGGGGTAAAATAGCCACGCAATGACAACGGGTTGTTTTATATCAACAATAACCACCAGCCCTGCCGCGTAAAGGACAGAGACATGACTCCAGCTGATGCCGTACTTGCCATCAATAATGACTTACCTATCTGCACTGACCGCCCAGTGCACAGCGGCAAGGTCCGCAGCGTATATTGGCTTACCGATGCGGACAGCCGCCGCTTAATCAACCAACGCCATTATCCGGTTCCGGCTGATACACCACTGGCCGTAATGGTGATCTCTGATCGCATTTCTGCTTTTGATTGTATTTTCCATGGCGAAGGCGGAATGCAGGGCATCCCCGGCAAGGGAGCTGCACTCAATACCATCGCCAATCACTGGTTTGAGCTATTTCGCCAACATGGTTTGGCTGATAGCCATATTGTCGATATTCCCCACCCTCTGGTCTGGATTGTCCGCCAAGCCAGACCACTAAAAATCGAGGCCATTATCCGCCGTTATATTACTGGTTCCATGTGGCGAGCTTATGCTGCTGGTGAACGAGTATTTTGTGGTATTCGCCTGCCAGAAGGATTACAGCAAAACCAACAGCTGCCGCAACCACTACTGACCCCCTCAACCAAAGGGATTTTGACCGGGCTGACTGGCGTGCCCGAGCAAGATGATGTCAATGTTAGTCGCCAGCAACTACAGGATAACTATCAGGCTTTCGGCTTTAACTGTGTTGAAGACATTGATACTTATGAACAGCTACTGCAGCGTGGCTTTGCCTTGATTAGCGATGCTTTGGCAAAGCAAGATATGTTATTTGTCGATACCAAATTTGAATTTGGCTATGTCAAAGACAAAGATGGTCGTGACCAGCTGATTTATATGGATGAGGTTGGCACTCCTGACTCATCCCGGATCTGGGACGGCGCAGCCTTTCGAGATGGCCGAATTGTAGAAAACTCAAAAGAAGGATTCCGCCAGTTTTTGCTCCAATATTTTCCCGACGCAGATATTTTGCTCAATAAAGATAAGATGGAGCAGCGCCAAGCATTAGCGCGAGAAACTGCGCTGCCAGAGGAAATTATGCTGCAAACATCGCGTATTTATACCGATATGGCAGCAAAGATCACCGGTAAACCACTGCCACTAACTCAGCAACCTCGAGCAAAGATTATTCAGGTATTACAGCAATATGGTCTGATTGATTAGGTTCTGTTGACCTTTCAAACTTGTTTTTGCAGCGATTTAGGGGGTCTTTATACAAGGCTGAAGCTTTGATAGATAGTTGCGCTACCTGATAAACCGATAACACAGTAGAAAAGAGCCCCAAAAGCCGCCGCACAATTTGGCTAAAAGCAATTTTACGCTTTGTTGAGCGGTTCTTGCTTAGCATGCTAGGCGGCAAACCACTCGTCGCAATGAAAACACTCTTATCTAAAACATGATTTAACCCCAAAAGGCCAACACGCATTAGCATACTTACCCGGTGACTAGTCTATCTGCCACCGGGAGATAAAAACCAGAACTACAACCTGCTACAACTGGGTTAGTGTAAAACCTGAGCATTGATATCCACTTGCAGACTACTGCCAAGTTAATCGCAAAGCCCCCGTTATCTTATCCATACTCGATGTCATGATTTTTTGCGACGGCTTTTTACCATCGTTACTTGCCAACAGCATTATTCAAATACAGATAAAATGATTCTTTTGCCAGCAATAATAAGCATTCACACATAAGCCACAGAAAAAACAAATCAAACCCTAATTTATTGAGACAATTACAGCGCAAAAAATTAAACGAAAAAATCAGAAACGATTAAAAATAAACTTTAACAAATTGATTTAAAACATAAATAAAAGCATAAACAGAACAAAATGCAACAATTTGCAACCACAGCACGCATTCATCACAAATTACAACTATATACCTTGAAATAATAAAGTTGCGAGACGGAAAACACATTCCCTATCGAATTTAACTTAATTTAACAAGTAGGCGATATCACGCTTTAACCATGCCGAACCGGCGCAGCTAATTTGATTATAAGATGATGAAAAAAACGACCCTTGCACTGTTACTGTCTGCTACCCTGCCAATGGCCGCACTCGCGGCAGATCCTATGCCTTTTCCCTTGTCTAATCTGACCGTTAAAGACGGGGCAAAAGTTGAGATAAACCAGTTTAAAGATGCCAAAAACTGCAAAGGCTGCCATCCTCGACAATTTAAAGGCTGGCAAGGCTCCATGCACTCTATCGCCTTCATTGATCCTGTTTTTCAGGCTGAGTGGGCCATGGGCGAAACCGAAACCCAAGGTGCTACCCGCAATCTGTGTGGCGGCTGTCATACCGCGTTAGGTACGGTTACCCAAACAGTCGAGTTCAAATCAGAATCAGGTAAATATGGTGGCTTTACCACTCAAGGCGCAGCCACACAGGGCGTCAGTTGCGAAGTGTGCCATAGTGTCGTTGATACCAATATCAGCAAAACCGCCAACGGTGAGCATGGCAATGCCTCTTTAGCATTAGCGGCGGATGGCGCCAAACGTGGCCCATTGAGTGATGCTAAATCATTCGGACATAAAGTTGTCTATTCCGAACTGCATACTAAATCTGAATTCTGTGCCAACTGCCATAATGTGTTCAATCCGGTTCATGACAGCTTCCCACTGGAGCACACTTACCAAGAATGGAAAAACTCCCCCTACGCTAAAGCAGAAATTCAATGCCAGGACTGTCATATGGTGCCAGTCGACACGGCTATCCGTGTTGCTGATGAAATGAAGCCAGCTAAAGATCTCAAAGATCATGGGCTTGGTGGTAAAGCAGGAATGGGAGGCAAGCCCCGCGCCTTGGTACATGACCATAACTTTGTTGGCGGCAATGCCGTAGTTGCCCCATTGCTTGGCGTACCGGGCGCCCAAGCCCATGCTGATGAGGCGAAAAAACGTCTGCAAACCGCAGCCGAACTTGACACCCGTATCAGTGGCAAGCAAGATGCGCCAGTACTGGAGGTAACGGTATACAACCGCAGAGCCGGTCACGCCCTGCCCACCAGTCTGACCTTTATCCGCCAAGTTTGGTTAGAAGTGGTGATTACAGATAACCAGGGGAAAGAGCTATTGCGCTCAGGCAGTTTACAAGCTGACAACAGCCTGCCAGAGAATACTGTTATCTTTCAGGACACCGCTGTTGATGTTCATGGCAAGCTAGAGCATAAGCCGTGGAAGGTCGCAAAATTCAGCCACCAAAATACTATTCCGGCTAAAGGCAGCCGTACCGTAGCTTATCCTTTCACACTCCCCAACGGAGTGACGGACTATCAAGTTAACGTCAAACTGCATTACCGTTCATTTGACCAGAGCGTAGCCGATTTACTGCTGGAAGATAAAATTACTGTCCCTGCGATTGAAATGAGCCAACGGCAACAACAATACCGCGGTACAACGGCAATAACAGGACACCAAGGCTAACTGGACGACAAAAAACTATTGTCCTATTCAGGCGTTAATTAGCCCAAATATGGATTATTACGACCGCGCGCTAATTGCGCGCAGTCTGTTAAAGTAGGAAAACACAACATTGCTCACAGTCAGTTGCAGGATAAAACACCAGTCCAACCTTGAATGCTATGTGATCAACATCGATAATTTATATATTACTCATAACCTTATGTTGCCATGTCTATTTTTCCAATGCGGTTATTGATGTTAAAACGCCCCATCGGTGGTACAAAAGCCTTTACTCTAATAATTCTATTAATTACGACATTGCTACCTGTCTATTCAGCGCAGGCTCAGTCAATAAACACCGCATGGCTCTGCGGGACAAACTGCACCCTAATTATTGCCAATGATAAAGGCGTGATTAAACAGATAAACCCGCACCGAGCAACCGTTCCTTTCTCGCCTTTTTCTACTTTCAAAATTCCCAACAGCTTAATCGCCCTAGATACAGGCGTGATTAAAAATCTGTCTCAAATGCTGAGCTTTGATAAAAATAAATATCCACGTCAGGGATGGTGGCCAGAAATTTGGTATCAAAATCCCGTTACATTACCAATCGCATTTTCCCATTCAGCTGTACCAATTTTTCGTCAATTAACCGTTGAAATCGGCGCTTCACGGATGCAGCAATACCTAAATAAATTCAACTATGGCAACCATGACATCAGCTCAGGCATTAATGGTTTTTGGCTTAATGGCAGCCTGAAAATATCAGCGCAGCAGCAAATCAATTTTTTACGACAGTTGCACCAGGGCAAATTACCTGTCAAAGGCCAAAGCCTAGCAGCACTAAAACAAGTGATGTTGATCCAACAAACGGCCTATTATCGTCTGTACGGTAAAACCGGAGGGGGAGAAATAGGTAATAATCGTTACCTAGGCTGGTATGTCGGTTATATCGAATCTGCGACTAAAGATATCAGTTACTTTGCGATGAATATTGAAGGAGACAGTTTCTGGCCGACAATGGACAAACGAGTGCCCATTATGCAACAGGCGCTTGCTGCCGAAGGACTGATGTAATACCGATATAAAAGCCGGTACCGCTTTTATGTGCGGCGCCGGCTTTTGTATGATTCATTAATTTTGAAATTATGTTGATATTAAGCCGTTTTCATCACTACCACAGCGATCACCACCAGCACAATCCCTAGCCAGCCAACCGGCTTTAACGGCTGCTTTAATAAAAATACGCCGCCCAGTGCTGTTCCCAAAATCCCCAAAGCGCCCCAAGTTGCATAAGCCACCGCTAAATCGATTTCTCTGACGGCTTGAGCCAAACAGGTAAATGCCAACATCACCAAGACTAGGGCGGAAATTCCCCACCCTTTATGAATAAAACCACAGGATTTAGCCAATGCCATATTAGCGGCAATATCCAGGCCAGCAGCCAACACCAACAACATAAACGCCACCATCCATGCCTGATCCATTACGACTGCTCCTGATGCTGCTCACCCATATTGACACAGATAATCCCCACAATCGCAATCATCACTCCCAGCAACTGCTGACTGCTCAAGGGAACCTGAAACACAAATACGGATAACAAGGTGATAATCCCGATCCCCATGCCTTCCCAAGTGGCATAGGCAACACTGACAGAAATCTTTTTCACCGCCAGCGATAGCAGATAATAAGACAGGGCAATTAACAGATACATCAGTAACGCGGCCAACCATTTGGCAACGGCTCCTGCCTGCCCCATGACAGAGGTTGCCGCCACCTCGCTGCCAATCGCCAGTAACAGAAATAACCATGCCCGCGCCATCACACACCTTCCTTTCATTATTTAATTAGTTGATTTAACAAAATAATAGGTGAACAATCAGCCGCAGCAAAACCGCTCAGTGACGGAATAATTGACGCTGGCATCAGGCCTAAGTAACACTGAGGGACACAAGGATAGGGAAACTAGATGAAGTTAAGTCAGATAGCCATGTTTGTGCAGGCCTGCCAACTCGGCTCCATCAGTCAAGCCGCCGCCCGACTGGGTAAAAGCCGAACCACAGTCAGTACTGCATTGGGCGCACTGGAAAACCAACTTAATGCCAAATTACTGATCCGCAGCGGCAACCATATCGAGCCCACCGCCCTTGGCGAGTCGGTCTTGGCCGATTTTGAACGTATGTTGCAACTGAACGAGCAAATTGAGCAGAAGTGTAGCCAAGCACAACTCGGGGTCGAAAGCCGCTTACTGGTTGCCCGGGATGATGCCCTGCCAGAAGAATTTTGGCGTCGTCTTATTCCAGCCTTTCGCCATCGTTTTACTGCCACGAATCTTTCTCTCTATGTGGCGCCGACCCAAGAATTAGAAGATATGGTTGAAAAAGGCTTTGTTGATGCCGCCTTTGGCCTGTTTCCACGCCAGACCAGCGTCAGTCGTTGCCACTTTGCCCATCTGGGGCAACTGCGGATGATGGCTGTTGCCCACCACAGTCATGCTCTGACGCGATTAGCCAAAGTCAACCATGACGATTTGCAACAATACACCCAAATTACACTGGCGTATCTTGATGATGAGTCCCTTAAACCGGTCGAGCAAATCTCTCCGCATTATATGGCATTACCATTCTATGAGTTTTTGCGCGATGCAGTGCAAGATGCCTTAGGCTGGGCTTATATCCCCGCATTATTGATCCAACCAGATTTGAGAAATGGCGTGATCCGGGTATTAAAAAATAAAACCGCCATGAACTGGCACCCTTATGGTCTTATCACTTGTGCGGAGCACCCGGCAGGCCCCGCAGTAAATTGGCTGGCTGAACAGATAGAAAATTACCTCATTACACACTCGGTATAATCTGATTGACACGGACTGGCAGAGCAGAAGCTAGGACTGGGAGTCCGTGACAATCCTTAAGGATTACTTTACCAAACGATTAAGGTTTAAGGCGATAGGTCACTTCTACTTCATCAGCCACATTGATGTGGGATGGCTGATAACTTTCTGCAACAGCATCATTACGAGCCTTGCTGGCATACATCACCGGAGCAACAGGCTGGCGGGTCAGATAGCGAATATGCCAAACCGGTCCCAACTTAGTCCCAAATCCCTTAGCTAACGCAGAGGCTTTATTTTGAGCATCAGCAATGGCTGCCGCTCTAGCTTGAGTTTTTAACTTGTCCATCTGGCTACTGGTAAATTCAATCTGATCGACTTGATTCAGACCACTGTTTAAACCAGCATTAAGCACTTCATCCAGCTGTGATAATTTTCTTAGCATCACACTGACAGCCCGGCTAGCCCGATAACCGGTTAACTCTGCCGCTTTGCCCTCAGGGAAACGGTATTGTGGCTGCAAATCCAAATTCGCACTCTGAATATCTGCCCGGGTAATACCATTTTGCTGTAAGCGAGCAATCAATTTCGCAACGGCATCATCAGACAGACTTTTGGCACTGATCGCATCCGGCGCTGAAACCTGAACTGTCATATGGATTATGGCCATATCTGCTGGTGCGGAAACCCGTGCACTCCCGATAGTATCCAACCGTGCAAAATCAGCAGCTTGAGCGGCTAAAGGTAATATTGTCATCACATTCAATGCAGCCAAACAATAGGCTAACTTTATCGGACATTTCATTACCAACTCCTTATTTTCTAGCGGCTTAACACTATATTTATCTTATACACCTTGAATTCAGATAATAAGTGCACCACTCATGGTTAAACGGTAAGAAGAGATCAACTGCCTGTAGGTGGTACTCTATCGTCGCCAAACAAATAGAAGTCATTACCATGAGTTACAAGCAGTTGATCGAAGGGCAACGATACCAGATCGAAGCCTACCTACGCGAGGGCTTCAGCTATCGAGCAATCGGCAAACGCTTAAAAGTGAGCCACAGCACGGTGAGTAGAGAGGTTCGTCGTAACCGTATTCGTGACAATCATTATTTGCCTGAAGTTGCACAGGCCAAGACAGTTAAGCGCCGCTGCCAGGCTGCCAAAAATCGAGTGTCTGTAACGACCGTCACTTTCGTTGAGTTCGGACTGAAGCAAAAGTGGAGTCCAGAACAAATCGCGGGCGTAGGTCAACTTATCGGTTACCCTGTCAGTCATGCATGGATTTATGGCTTTGTTCAGCAGGACAAGCAGCGTGGCGGAAAGCTCTATAAAGCGCTGAGACGCGGTCATCGTAAATACCGCAAAGGCTGTCGTGCGAAACGGGTTATCATTCCAAATCGCATAGGTATTGAACACCGGCCGGCAGTTGTCGACGAAAAAGCACGATTAGGTGATTGGGAAGCCGATACGGTGTTGGGAAAACAAGGCACTGGCGCTATAGTCAGTTTGGTTGAACGCAAAAGCAAACTGTATCTAATCCGTAAAGTGCCCGCCAAAAGCGCAGCCGATGTGAGCCGAGCCATGATAGGCATGCTTTGGCGGTATCGCAGTCACGTTCACACTATCACAGCGGACAATGGCAGCGAGTTCTGTGACCATCAAAAGGTTGCACAAGCACTGAAGGTAGATATCTATTTCGCCAACCCATACTCATCATGGGAACGTGGGTTGAATGAGAATTTCAATGGTCTGTTGCGGCAGTATATCCGCAAGGGAACTGATTTACGCACGGTAACGGATAAGCAAATTGCTGACATCGAACGAGCACTTAACTCACGTCCGAGAAAGTGCCTTGGTTTCAAACAGCCTGCTGTAGTATTCGATGAATTACGAAAAGCAGCTTAATGAAGCGAGTGGTGCACTTCGGGGTTGAATGCGCGACCTGTAAAACAGGAATAGGTTAGACCATAGAAATGGTAATTTTACTCGCGTTTCAACCTCATTATTTTATTCAACCGCGAATAAAAATGTACTGCATTGATAAATAAGCATTAACAACTTATCGATTAATCTATCCCGCCCACAGAATAGTGCATTTTACACTCTATTTCTCCTCTATCATTATGTATAATCGCTGCCAACTTTTTGATTTCCTTAGCGACAAAAAAGTCTGAATAACAATGACTGTTGAAACCTTTAACCCTAAACAAACCACCACTCTGGAAACAGCAGAAAAGACGTTAGCCACCAGCATGACTGATGATGCCCCCTGTAACAGTAAGCGCATCGGCTTTGTCTCGCTGGGGTGCCCCAAAAACCTAGTAGATTCAGAACGCATCCTGACGCAACTGCGCATCGATGGCTACGAAGTTGTTAGCACTTACCAGAACGCTGACTTAGTGATTGTAAACACCTGCGGTTTTATTGATGCCGCCGTGCAAGAATCTCTGGACGCCATCCGCGAAGCGCTGGAAGAAAATGGAAAAGTACTGGTTACCGGCTGCCTTGGTGCGAAAGAAAATCAAATCCGTCAAGTTCATCCTGATGTACTAGAAATCACGGGCCCCCATAGCTACGAAGAGGTGATTAAGCATGTACACAAATATGTACCTAAACCGGAGCACAATCCCTTCACCAGTCTGATACCGCAAACTGGGGTAAAATTGACACCAAAACATTATGCTTATCTGAAAATCTCAGAAGGGTGCGATAACCGTTGTACTTTTTGCATTATTCCCGAGTTACGTGGTGACCTGGATAGCCGTCCGGTCGGCAGCGTATTGGATGAGGCCAAACGCCTGGTAGAAAGTGGCGTACAAGAGATACTTGTCGTCAGCCAAGACACCTCTGCATACGGTAAAGATAAAGGTGGCCGCACAGATTTCTGGAATGGCATGCCGGTCAAACAGGATATTACTGCGCTGGCTCGCAAATTGGGGCAAATGGGCGCTTGGGTACGACTACATTATGTCTACCCATACCCTTGGGTTGATGAGCTCATTCCATTGATGGCCGAGGGTTTGCTCCTGCCTTATCTGGATCTGCCCCTGCAACATGCTAGCCCACGAATCTTAAAAATGATGAAACGGCCGGGCCGGGTTGATCGTCAGTTAGACGCCATCAAACAGTGGCGGGAAATCTGTCCCGATCTGGTCATCCGCTCCACCTTTATTGTCGGTTTTCCCGGCGAAACCGAAGAGGATTTTAATATCCTGCTAGACTTCTTACACGAAGCTAAACTGGATCGGGTTGGCTGTTTCAAATACTCAGAAGTAGAAGGCGCAGTTGCGAATACTTTGGGCGAATTGATCAGCGAAGAAATTAAAGAAGACAGATACCGCCGTTTTATGGCTGTTCAAGCTGAAATCAGTGCTGAGCGCCTGGCCCGGTTAGTCGGTCGAGAGCTGGATATTTTGATTGATGAAGTAGATGAAGAAGGGGCCATCGGCCGCTCTTATGCTGATGCACCTGAGATTGACGGAATGGTCTTTCTCAATGGTGAAACGGAGCTATCTCCCGGTGATATGGTGCGCGCCGTCATCACTCATTCAGATGAGCATGACCTGTGGGCCGACATGATCGCACTGGAAGACTAACTTATCCAGCCGCTTCAAAAAGCCACCTCTCAAAGGTGGCTTTTTACATTTTTTACCACAAATGGCTGTAAAATCATCAGCATATATTGAATATTAGTTAAATATAGTGATGCAGCATAAACTATTACTGTTAAGTATGCGCTAGGTCTATATTTAGCTACTAATTCACTGTATATAATAACAATTATTCCAAATAAACAGACTTGGTATGCCGTTAAGAGGAAGAGTGAATTACCACCTTACCCGGGTGTTTATCCTTCTAAGCATAGTGGTTATAATTATCACTGCCCTGCAAACTTGGGGTAGCTTTCAATTTGATGTGCAAAATTATCTCAAGGTGTATCACTACACGCTGAACAACCTAGTGATGAATGATATCCAACAACCATTGGAGGACAGTCGTCGACAAATCAATGTCGTTGCCAAATCCATCATGACGGAAAAAGTGTATCAAAACCAATCCGTCATCAATGACTATTGGGTGCTAGCGGATAAAATCCAAAACCCTCGTCACCATATTTTCTTTTATAATTTGCTGTTTAATACCATTTCATCCTACCCAGAATTTACCCAACCCACCCGTTTTGATGCTACCAACCGCCCTTGGTTTATTGGCGCAAAACAAAAAGGAGTCTCTTTGGTTGGCCCCTATCTAAAACTCAACAGCAGACATGATATTTTTACTATGATCCGGCGCATCTACGGTCATAAGCGACAATTGATCGGTCTGCTGATGGTCGATATCAATGCTGTACCACTGCAATATGCCATGGATCAAAGTCTAAGGGATAATCGGGAACGCTTATTCCTGTTAAACCATCTGCATCATGTGTTAATGGAAACTGGCAGTGGCGCTCTGCCGACTCTTAGCCATACTACCGACCGGGATAATGATCCGACCTTGTTGCAATATGGCTACCATATGACGGTCAATGTACTCAATCAGCCTTGGACCCTGAATTTGTATATTCCACCGGAAGTATTCCGGGAAATGCTGATGAGTAAATTTAAAATATCTGTCGTCCCGATCATCAGTCTGCTAGCAGTATTTGCCTGTTCACTGTACTTCCTACTATTGGTTGTACGCCAAGAGCAACTGCAGCTAAACGGCGCGATACGTGAAATCAGTGGCCAAACACCACTTCCTCCGTTAAACGATCGCCACACCAGTCACTGGTTTATCCAAGATAGCCTGTCGGAAATTGAATGTTTGCGGGATGAGTACCTACACAATAAACATGAGCTTTATTTTGACCCTCTCACCCGAGTAAAAAACCGCCGTGCATTTGAACGGGATTTCTCCAGCCTGTGTAACCGTGGTAAATCCTTTCAGTTATTGCTGATTGATGTAGATTACTTCAAACAACTCAATGATAAGTTCGGCCATCAATTTGGTGATTTGGTGCTATCCAGAGTCGGGGCTATCTTACGTTCACTATGGGGACATGAGCGGGTATATCGCTATGGTGGGGATGAATTTGCTGTATTAACCAAGGTTCGTATTGAAGTACTACGTCGCCAACTGGATGCCTGTATGGAAATGATGGCGAGCAGGCCACTACGGGAAACCCAATGCCATATCAGCCTGAGTATCGGTGTTGCGGGCAGTGAGGAAGCCCCTATAAATGAACTGTTTGAACTTGCAGATAAACGTCTGTACATGAGCAAACAACGGGGACGCCGCTGTTATACCTTGCCACCAGAAACTGATTAACCAAAACAGTAGGATAAAAAATGCGGGCCTTGGCCCGCATTTGCTTAAAAACAATTACCGTTAATTACCGGCTATCTTCATCTGATCCAGCAAAATTGCCCCGGTACGGATTGGTGAGCGCAAATCCGGTCCATTACTGATCGCCTGAATATTGCGGAACATATCCTTTAAATTGCCAGCAATCGTAATTTCTTCCACCGGGTATTGAATTTCACCATTTTCCACATAGAAGCCAGCGGCACCACGGGAATAATCCCCTGTTACCATATTAACACCTTGGCCCATCACTTCGGTCACAATCAAACCCGTCCCCATAGCTTTCACCAGTTGGTCAAATGACTGACCAGAATCCTGCACCGCCCAGTTATAAATACCACCAGCATGGCCGGTATTTGTCATACCCAATTTACGGGCAGAGTAACTGGTCAACAAATAAGTTTCCAACTGACCCTGCTCAATAATCGCCCGCTCCCGGGTTGCGACCCCTTCACTGTCATAAGGCGCGCTAGCTAGCCCTCGCAGCAAATGTGGCTGTTCAATAATCGACAACCATTGAGGGAATAACTGTTGCCCTAAGGAGTCCTGTAGGAAGCTGGATTGGCGATATAAGCTACTGCCGCTGATCGCCCCAACCAAATGGCCCAATAGGCCGGTAGCCACATCAGCACTAAACAATACAGGCAGTTTACAGGTAGCAATTTTACGACCACCTAACCGACTTAAGGTTTTCTGCGCAGCCTGCATGCCGATTTGGACCGGTGTTAATAAGCTGTCAAAATGACGTGCAACGCTATAATCATAATCCCGCTGCATCTCCCCATTATCATCCTGACCAATAACCACACAACTTAGGCTATAGCGGGAACTCGCATAGCCATTGAGGAAACCATGGCTATTACCATAAACCTTGATCCCGGTGTGAGCATTAGCACTGGCGCCATCTGAATTGGTAATACGACTATCGGCATCCAGCGCAACAGTTTCAGCACTGATGGCTAATTCAGCCAATTGCTCTGGTGACAAGGTCGCTGGATGATAAAGATCCAGATCCGGAAACACTTTTGCCATCAGAGCCTTATCAGCCAACCCACTGCAAGGGTCTTCGCTGGTATAACGAGCAATATCATTAGCGGCCTGCACCGCAGTACGAATCGCTTCCGAGCTCAAATCAGACGTGGATGAACTGCCTTTACGGCCATCGCGGTAAAGGGTAATCCCCAAGGCACCATCCTTGTTGAACTCCACCGTTTCCACTTCTTTTAGACGGGTAGAAACAGATAATCCCTGTTGCTTACTGATAGCAACCTCTGCATCACTGGTACCCAATGCTTTGGCATAATCCAATGCCATTGCCACCGCATCTTTCAGGGCGCCCAATTCATTTTCAATATTGCTTGAGGACACGTTTAGTCTCTTAACTGGCCGACGATGGCCTAAGCATAACACCAATCTGTCGCCTTCTGCGCCACATTAATCTATTGGCATGATTGAAATATCTACGCATTTCAGAATCACTTAGGCGAACTATTCCCGCAAGTGTTAATATTAGGGGATGATTTATACAGAGGTTTATCCATGAATATCGTTGGCGATTCAGAACATTTTAAACAGCCTTATGACAATGATGACGATTACATCAGCAAAACATCCTTCAAAAAAGAAAGTGAAGATGCCCAACAAATGGGCCGCAAACTGGCTCTGCTGAGCAAAAGTCAACTGGTTAAAATGGAGCTGTACGAAAGCCTACATGATGCGGTAATGGCGACAAAAACAATCAAGCCAAATACCGAAGCATACCGCCGTCAAATCCAATTTATCGGCAAACTGATGCGCAACGAAGATTTAGAACAATTGCAACATAAACTGGACAATGTTCTAAACAAAAACAACAATGAAGCTGCAAAAATCCAAATTTTTGAAAAATTGCGGGACAAGCTGCTAGCGGAAGGCGATGCCGAAATCCAAAGTCTGCTGGAGCAACACCCGCAACTGGATCGCCAGAAATTGCGTCAACTGGTGCGCGCAAGCACTAAAGAACTGGCTAAGGGCCCTGAGTCCAAGTCAGCCAAAGAGCTGTTCAAATATTTGCGTGCGGAGATCGAGGACCAATAACCTTCAACAGTTAATAAGGATGTGCTCATGCGACTTGTTCACCCTTATGGCGGAGCGGCCATATTCGGGGTTCTGTTTTTAGCGGGCTGTAATGGCTCTTCAGATGATTCAGAGTCTGATACAGATAATACGCCCCAAGGCTACCACCTCAACCTGGGATTCAAAACCGTTATTAACGGTGCATGCAGCACTCCCACCGATACCCTCAGTTTCAACGCCGGCGACAGCATCTGTGCTGTCGCTACCCTGAAAACCGGTGCTCAAGCTGTTGCCGGTCAGGTAATCAGTTTCAGCACAGATTTAGGCACGCTATCACCGGAGACTCGACTGTCCGATACCAATGGTATCGCTGAGGTGATCATTACCAATCCTGATGCAGCCAAAGGCGCAGGTACCGTCAGCGCCAGTTTTTCGCCTGCGGTGGAAGAAACTATCACCAGTAAACGTAATTTTGAATACACAGGTGAAGTCACCCCACCACAAACCCAAACACCCAGTCTAAATGCCAGCATTCAATACGCTGGCGATGCGGTCACACGTTTCCGGGTCGATAATACAGTGCAACTACGAGCCCGCTTAGTTGACGCCAATAATCAAGGTATTGCCAATCAAAAGGTGACCTTCAGCGCTGGCAATGCCACTCTGACACCTAATACAGCACTAACCCAGAACTCCGGGATTGCCGAGGTAAGTTATACGCCCCAGTCATCAGCGTTAGGGGCGCATACCATGACCATCAATGTCGATTATCAAGGGCAACCGCTGCAAGGTAGCACCCTGTACGAAGTGATTGCTCGGGATGCCGTCAGTGAAGCGAATACAGTAAAACTGGGACATTTCAATGCTGATAATCAATTTGTCGAAGGCCTGTTAGCCACCACCTTACCTAAAAATGCGGACGGTAATTATCAAGTCAGCGCTGGCGGTACCTTTGGTATTACAGCAAATCTGGTCAGTGTCGATGCCCAAGGTAAGGTCTCGCCGATTCAATCCCCCTCTAACATCAACTTCAGCTCAGATTGTGTCACGGCCAATGCCGCTATGATTGATTCCCCTGTCACAACGCTATCCGGTATGGCCAGTTCAACCTTTGAAGACGTCAGTTGCAGTGGTAACAGTGAGCGCAGTGATCAAATCATTGCTACCACACAAGTCGGCTCACAAACTCTCAGCGCCACGCTACCTTTCACCCTCGCCCGCCAGAGTCTGGCTAATCTGAGCTTCATTTCCGCCCAGCCGGCTAATATCAGAATCAAAGGCGCAGGGGGTACCGATGCCAGTGAGTCATCTCTGGTGACCTTTAAAGTATCCAGTGCTAATGGGCAGGGCGCAGCGCAGCAACAAGTCAATTTTACGCTGGACACTATCGTCGGTGGACTGAGTTTTGCTGATGGCCAAAGCAGTACAACCGGGCTCACCAATGCCCAAGGTATGGTGAGTGTCAGGGTGCTGGCCGGTACCGTACCGACCCCAGTTAGAGTGGTAGCTAAGGCCACAGATGCTGACAGCAAAGAAGTGATCGTTAGCCAATCAGAGCAGCTCTCAATCAATACTGGTCTACCCCAGCAATTGGGTATGAGCATTTCAGCATCAGTCAATAATCCGGAAGCCGCCAGCATTGATGGCCAAGAATCGACCATCAGTGTTTTTGCTGCCGACAGCTTTGGCAACCCAGCGCCGGATGACACCACCATCAACTTCACCACTGAAGGCGGGCAAATAACGCCCCAGTGTCTAACGCAAAACGGGCGCTGCTCTGTCACTTGGACCTCAGCAAACCCACGAGTGCCGGATCACCGGGTTACCATATTGGCCTATGCCTTGGGTCATGAAACCTTCTTTGACACCAATGGTAATAATATTTTTGATCCCGCAGATGGTGGTGCAATTGCTCAGGCCTGCCTGACCAGTACCGGTACTCCGGAGGCATGTAGTGGCAACGGCATGGACAGGGAAGCTTATAGCTCATCTGGTTTCAGTGATTTAGGCGATGCATTTAGGGACGATAACGAAAACCGCCGTTATGATGGCAATGATATTTATCTCAATACTGCAGGCAATGATAGGTACAGTGGCCCCGATGGTAAGTTTAATGGTCCCCAGTGTGAAGGCCCGCTGTGTGGTACCGGCCAAGCGAACAAAACCTATATCCGCAAAGCATTAGTGTTAACCATGTCAGGCTCTACCGCCCACTTTACACTGACGCAGAATGGCACCGAAGTTTTCCGTACCGGCGCTGGCTTTACTGCGCCTATTAGCCCGATTGCAGCTGATGGCCGCTCAGCCTTTACCCTACAACTGTATGACAGTGCGGGACAAATTATGCCGGTAGGCAGCAGTGTGCAGATTGAAATAACCAATGGCGATCTGGAATTCACCGGACACACAGTACCCAATGCCACCCGAGCCGGCGGAACGTCGACAGGCTTTAGCCTGCTCCACCCAGGTCAACCTGGCACCAGTGCGGTTACAATTAAAGTCACCACCCCTGCTGGAATTATTAGTGAATTACCATTTAATGTGACACTGCAATAACAGCGCAAAAGCTATAAGAAAAAGGCCTGATGTCATATCAGGCCTTTTTTACTATCTATGTCTCACCCAGAAACAGCTTTATAACTGTTGCCGATGATGGCGAATTCCCCACCAAGCCAGCGGCAAAAAAATAGCCGCTAATAACCACAAGTGCCACCAATAAGGCTGGATCTGTGTCCAAGATGCTCCCATCACGTTCATTTCCAGCATTCCCATAATTGCTGGCGTAACAGGAAAGACCTGCGACAGCCAAACCAGAGGCTGGGGGATCAAAGCCAGTGGCCAAACAAAACCAGAGACAAATAAAATCGGCATAGAAGATAGCAAGATCACCTGAGTCGGCAATTCACGGCGGGTAAACAATGTACTGAGCGCCACACCGCCTGCGGCAGTGGCCAGCAAAAAAGGCACCATCAGTAACAGAATTTCCGTCATGCTGGCCAGTAGGTTGACCTTATACCAGTAATAACACCAACCAACATAATAGGCACTAAAACAGGCATAGATAGCACCGAAAGCGAGCAGTCTGCCGCCCAGCAACATCAAAGGTGATACCTGTTGCCAATAGCCGGGTTTACGCCACTGACCGGCACCGAGAATACAGGTTCCCACCAACATAGTTTGCTGCAAAATTAATAAAAACAGTCCAGGCACCACATATGGGGTATATCCAAGTGACAGGTTAAATGCCGGTACTGAATTGATATCGAGCGAATGCAACTGCATATCTGCCGCCACTGGATTGGTTCCCCGAGCGGTTAATGCGTGCCATTTCAACTGACTGGAAAAATCCATTCCCACACTTACCAGCCCTTCTGCAATCGCAGAATAAACCAGAAAATAACTGGCATCCCCCCCAATGGCTAAGGTTGCGCCTTTGCCCAGTTGTAAATCCCGGCTGAAATGCGCAGGGATCACTAATAAACCGTGTGCCCGGCCATGGGTGATCCAATCCTTGGCTTCAGCAATCGCATTAACGGCCCCGGCGACCTGTAGTTTTGGACTGGCCTGGGCATGGCGAATCAGCTCCCGACTCATCGGACTATGATCCAGATCAACCACCACAATGGGCTGTCGAGTCGGAACCTCATGCAGATAAGGCAGTGGATAGAGCACAGAATAAAACAGCACACCACCAAACAGGGTAATGGCAATAGCTTTATCCGATGCGATGGCTTTAAGCTCCAGCCATACCAGCTTCCACCAGGTCATGCCTGCTCCTCCAGCCCTTGCGATCGGTAACTGCGCTTTCTTAGCCAAATCAGCCCAGAAATCGGCAACAGCAATAATAAAAAGCCCAGATAACGACACAGTTCTTGGGCGATCTCTGTACCACCTAACCCATAACTGACCACAGCAATCTGAGATTCAATATAAAAACTTGATGGCATCATCACCCGCCAGCACTGGGCTAACAACGGCATTTCATGTACCGGAAAGGTCGCACCCATAAAGGCAAAAGCAGGCGCAAACAGCGCAGTACAAAAGCTGACAATCCGGGCTTTATCCTGCAGCAAAAAGAAAATCATGCACACCCACAAAAATACCGCCGACAACATCACTGCCTGTACCAAGATCAACCAAGCGAAACTGCCGTTAATGGGCAAGCCAAGATAACCGTACAGCAGTACCATCATCACCGCGCTTTGCAGCACTGCCAATGGCAGATATACCAACCACTTCACTGTTAAATTTCGCCGGGTATGGGCCAGCCAGTGACCATAACTAGGTTGATCCAACTCTCGATTCAAGGCATTGACAAAGATCAGCATGGCAACAATCTGAAATAGCGCAATAAACAGAGGAGGCATCAAAAAGGCCACGTAATTACTGGACTGGTTAAATAGTGGCGTAATTTGAAAGGTTAGCGGACTGATATGCAGATTGGCTTGCACCGCCGGCACCCCGTGAGCTAGCAACTGCGTACGCCCCAGCGCCTGCAATGCCGGCGCTAAACTTTGCTGCAAACTACTGTGCAGCAACTTGCCCACCAGCAAGAACTGACCGTTATAGCGGATCTCCAGTGTCGGCTGTTTTCCGCTTTGTAACTGAGCACTAAACCGGGAGGGGATCAGTACTAGGGCAAATACCCGCCCCCGTTTCATGGCATCAATTGCCGCGTTCTCACTGTGAAAAGACACAGCTTCGCTGACGGGACTGGCTTCAATCTGCCGCCCCAACTCACGGCTAAGCTGGGTATTATCTAAATCCACCAAGGCGACCGGCAATTGCCGAGGGACCGCAGCAGAAAATAACCCCCACAGAGCCAAGGCCAGCAGCAAAGGCACATAACTGACCAATGCCAACAGCCAAGGGTCATGCCATAACGCCCGCCATTCCCGGGCTATCATTTTCAACATGCCCGCCCCTTACAGTGGCAACAGCACAGACATACCAGCCCGCAGACCATTGATAGGATCGACTGGCTTAAGCTCCACCTCAAAGGTCCGCATATCAAAATCATGCCCAGCTTCGGTTGCCCGCCAAGTAGCAAAATTCCCCATCGGACTGATATACGTCACGGTAAACAGTGCGCGGATATTATCCAGCGCCGGGATTTGCAGTGACATTTCCTGCCCTACTTTAAAGCGTGACAGTAAATCTTCCCGTACTTGCAGCAATGCCCAGCTATCATTCATATCCATTAAGGTCACCACAGGAAATCCAGTGGGTGCCAGTTCACCATCAAATAACAATACCTCACTGACTTCACCACTGTGACTGGCTCGCATCTGGCTGTCTTTCAGCACCGATTCCACCTCGTTCACCGCACCTTGGGCCATCATGGCCTTACCGGCAGCGGCGGCTTTGGTTTCAGAACGTGCGCCTTCTTCAGCCATCTGATACATGGCCAGCGCAGCCTGCTCGGTATACTTGGCCGCTTGCCATTGGGTATAGGCTTCATCCCGTTTCTGACGAGGAATCACCCCTTCAGTAAACAGATTTTCCACCCGCTTAAAGGTGGTTTGTGCCAAGGTTGCCCCGGCTTTGGCTTTCTGCCATTGCTCCCGAGCCGCCATTACCTGCTGCTTGCGGGCTCCCGCATCAGCCTGATCTTTGAGCGCCAGCGCCGCATCACGCCCGCCACGGGCCTGCATCAGCTTGGCATCTAGCTCTGGACTGGTAATTGAAAACAATAAGTCGCCGGCTTTTACCTGATCGCCACGCCGTACCAACACCTGATCTATCCGACCCGGCATTTTCGATGATACATGGTATTCCCGGGCCTCAATCTGCCCCTGTAGCACTTCAGGTTTTGGGCTGTAAGCCAGTTTAAGGCCATATCCTAGCAACAGTAGCAGGATCAACAATGCCACCACGGCAAGGATTCGGTTAGCGCGCATTGTCATTCTCCCCATGCATGCTTAAAGAGTGAATTGCAGTGTCCATACCACTGCGGGCAACAAACTCATCCAGCTGCCCCGAGACCGCCATCAGTCTGGCGTATGCCTGCACATATTGAAAAGTCGCGGCCAATTGACGGGTTTCAACTGCGGTCAGTTTCACCTGCGCATCAACCCGCTCCACTGAAGTGGACATGCCCTGATTAAATGCCAACTCCCGCAAACGCAGGTTTTCCCGCGCCAATGCTAATGTCGTATTTAAGGAAGATACCTCTTCCCGGGCCTGCTGCAATTGGCGATAACTTTGATCCAGCAACAGATTCAGATCTTGCCGGGTCTGAGCCTTGGTATAACGGGCTTGCAGCAGTGCACTTTTGGCAGCTTCCACCTTATCGCTGCGGCCATTATTGGCGATAAGTGGCACCTTGATACCCACGCCTACCAGCCAGTCCGGCGACATCTTGGCGGCAATACTGTCATCTTCATACAAGGTGTAATTGCCGTACATAAACACGGTTGGCAGATAGTCACTGCGCTCCAACGACTCGAGCCCCTTGGCCTGCTCCTCTTTAGCTTCCAAGAGCCGTAACGCCGGATGCTGCGCCATGGTCAGCTCAGTAAGTGATGGCAAAGACGGATCCTGCGCCAACATGAATAATCCAGTATCCGGCTCAGCATTATGGCTATGCAACATTCGGTTGAGGGCAATTTGTGCCATCTGATACTGACGCATGGCATGGCCAGACCCCACTTTGGCATTAGCCAACGCCACTTCAGCATTAAGCCGTTCCACCTTGGCAATCTGTCCTTGCTGCTCCAGCTTAATGGCATGGTTAACATGCTCTTTCAACGCATCGACCAGTTGTAGCTGGGTACGCCAAGCTTGCTTCGCCACAATGACGCCGTAATATCTGTCCACCAAGGTGGTAAACAGTGCCCGCCGACCAAGCTCAGCCGATTGCTTTTTCTCGGCGACCTGCGCTTGCTGAATACGCTGAGCGGCAGTAATTTTACCGCCGGTATAAATCGGCCACAGCGCCTGCAAACTGGCTCGGAAAATATCCTGCTCAGTCAGGGCGGTAGTCATAGGTAATGATTGCAGCATGCCACCCAGTTGCGGCAGCACTGCGCCAAGAATAGGACTCTTTTGGGCTACCGCAGCAATGGCTGATGGATCCAAAGATGCCAGTGGATTTAGATCCCGCAGATCCATCTCCACCGGATTATCCAAATGGGTATAATTCCCCGTCAGATTCAATGAGGGCAGCCCCAAATCTTCGCCCCCGCGCTGCAGCGCCTGTGCCCGGCTGACTTCCGCCGCATTGGCTTTCAGTTTGTCACTGACCTGCTGCAACTTGGTCCAGGCCTGATCAAAGCTCAGTTCATTAGCCATCACCATACCGGGTAACAGCATCAAGCACAGTAATGTGAGTGTTCTCAGTTTCACCTTCACCTCTGTAGAGTAATTACTCTAATTCGTTATTATTTTACACGTGACTGCCTGAGAAATGTACCGTCTAAATAGGTATCCGATGAAATTCTGATACCGCCCAGGCGCTGCTGACCTTTTATGCTTAAATTTTGTTCGAGATAAAAGCGTTTTAATCCCGACGAGTGGTTTGCCACCGAGTAATGCTAAGCAAGAGCCTCTCAACAAAGCGTAAAACGCTTTTAGCCAAACCCTTTGGGCAGCGTTTGGGGCTTCTTTCTACTGCGTTAATGGCTTATCAGGTAGCACGACTACCTATCAAAGCCTCTGCCTTGTATAAAACATCCTCAACTCGCTGCAAAAATAAATGTGAAAGGTCAACAGATCCTAAGAGAGTGCAGTGTATTGTCTCAGGCTGAAATAACAAATCTGCGACATCTGTCAGGGATTTATCGCCCCATTGCGGGATATGACCCAAGGGGCGTAGCGATAGGCATTAACGTCGTTTTTGTCAGGATTGCTGCAGATAATCAAGCAGCTGATGTCCCAATTGAGCAAGGACTCCTTTCGCGGGCTTGGTGTGGGCATAAGTACGAATGCCATAAATGCCCATAACCAAGAAACGGGACAAAGCAGCACAATCTTTTGCTGCCGGAATCGCGCCCTGCTGCTGGGCCAATTGTAACCGGGTACAAAACGCCTGCTGCCAATCGGTCAGCATCGAACCAATCAACGCTTCTACCTCGGCATCCTGATGGGATAACTCACTAAGGGCTTTTTGTAGCAGACAATCACGGATCTCATCTTGCTCACATTCAGCCACAACTGAATCAAGATAAGCCACTATCCCGTCAAACACCTGCGCTTGACCGGCAAAAAATGCATCAAACTGAGCGCTGCGATCATTGCGATATTGCTCTAGCGCGGCCAACAGCAAACCACGTTTATTCTCAAAGGCACAATAAATCGAGCCAGGATGCAGCCCGGTTGCCAGCTTTAAATCTTGCATGCTGGTTTTGCTGTAGCCCTTGCTAATAAAAGCGTCCATGGCAGCCCTCAGTACCTGCTGCCGGTCAAATTCTGCTGTGCGCATTGTATGTATTTCCTGTTTTAACCTATCGGTTTTCGGCAGCATCCTAGCCTAATTCGAATATTCGTTCAAAAAAAGCTCTTGAACACTCATTCAAGATAGACTAACTTGAACGCTCATTCAATAATCATCCGAGGCTGTGGCATGGATAACTTATTTCAACCCTATGTACTGAACGATACCCTGACCCTGCAAAACCGTATTTTGATGGCACCCTTGACCCGCAGTATGGCGGATGCGGAGCTGGTGCCAACCCAAGCCATGGTAGATTATTATGCCCGCCGCGCTGATACCGGACTGATTATCTCTGAAGCCATTATTATCCGCCCGGATGGTCAGGGGTACCCCAACACGCCAGGACTGTTCACCGCAGCGCAAATTGCTGGGTGGCGGGCGGTGACTGACACCGTTCACGCTAAAGGGGGTAAAATTTTCGCCCAGCTGTGGCATACCGGCCGGGTGGCTCATCCCTTTTTCTTTGGTGGAGAGTACACACTTGCCCCCTCTGCCATCGGTATCAACGGTACAGTGCCACGCCAAAGGGAACTCAACTACACAGTACCTAAAGCCGCAACAACGGCTGACATTGCCGATTTAGTGCGGGATTACAGCCAAGCGGCGGCCAATGCCATTGAAGCAGGATTTGATGGGGTTGAAATTCACGGGGCTAATGGTTATCTGCTTGATCAGTTTTTGCATTACAGCAGTAACCAACGGCAGGATGAATACGGTGAAACGCCGGAAAATATGGCTCGTTTCCCCTTAGCCGTGGTAGATGCCATCAGCCAACGTATCGGCGCGGACCGGACCGCGCTGCGTCTCTCCCCCGGCGCTTATTTCAATATTGAGCCCGATGCCCGAGATCGACAGGTATTTGATTATCTGCTCGCCCAACTAGAGCAGCGGCAACTAGCCTACCTGCATCTGGGAATTTTTGATGACAGCATGACGTTTGACTACCTCGGCGGCCAAGCATCCGCTTATTTGCGCAGTCATTACAGTAAAACCTTGGTGGGGGTCGGCGGCTATACGCCACATTCTGGCAGTCAGGCCATTGCCGAGCACAAATTTGATCTGCTGGCGATTGGTCGCCCATTGATCGCTAACCCGGATTATATCGCCCGGGTAAAAGCCGGACTGCCACTGGAGCCTTATTCTGATGATATGCTCAGCACGCTGGTGTAACCGTTCAATTCAATCGCATAGCGCATCGTGAACCATATTCTGCTACTGGGGCTGACCGTTACTTTAGCTAACTGACGAACTGAAATTTATGTTTACGGTAATGGTTTAACAGCCCCACTGCCGCGCCGCCTCAAACAGTATTTCAACTGCCTAAGGCATCTGGCGCGGCAGTTTTTTACAAAAAAACCAAGACTCAGTCATTCACCTACTGGCGTTACCACATCAGGGTTTCACTGCCGATGAACAATAAAGCAGTTTGATAAGATCAAAATTGCCAGCTATTTGGCTGGTAAATCTAGGTTCGGTATAACACTTTGACCACGTGCCAACCAAATTTGGTTTTTACCAGATGCGGCGTCAGCAACTCTCCGGTAAAGCAGACTTTATCAAATGCTGGCACCATCTGACCTTTCTTAAACTCCCCCAAGCTGCCCCCTTTTTTACCTGATGGACAACTGGAATAACGCTTAGCCAGTACATCGAACTTGGCCCCGTTATTGAGTTTTTTGATGATGTCTTCGGCCAGCGTTTGATGCTTAACCAAAATGTGAAGTGCTGCTGCAGTTTTTGCCACGATGGAACCTGTAAAACGTAATCGGAATTGGGTGGATTATACCCTTTGCCAAGGGGAGGCTCTAGGTGGCGCTCAATATCTATCAGCGCGCACCTCTGTGAGTACAGGGTTAATCAACTCATCTTGAGTTTCTGCTGTGTTTATCGCGATTCATTGCCTGCCGCAGGCTGTTGTACTACCACATCAATGACTCGTTGCAAGTCCATCCATGGAAACTCAACGACAGCATCCATGCTGTCGATGGTCATTGATGCAGCAGTACCGGTTATCTGGGTGTGACCTTACAGGTTGGTAACAATGACTTTGGCTAGCGTTCGATACATGGCAACGGTGAGTACAGGTTTGATCAACTCATTTTGAGTTTCTGCTGTGTTTATCGCGGTTCATTGCCTGCCGCAGGCTGTTGTACCGCCACATCAATGACTCGTTGCAAGTCCATCCATGGAAACTCAACGACAGCATCCATGCTGTCGATGGTCATTGATGCAGCAGTACCGGTTATCTGGGTGTAACCTGACAGTTTGGTAACAATGACTTTGGCTAGCGTTCAATACTTGCCAGCTGTGAACACTACCGGTTTAATCAACTCATCTTGAGTTACCGCTGTGTTTATCGCGATTCATTGCCTGGCGCAGGCTGTTGTACCGCCACATCAATGACTCGTTGCAAGTCCATCCATGGAAACTCAACGACAGCATCCATGCTGTCGATGGTCATTGATGTAGCAGTACTGGCTATCTGGGTGTGACCTGTCACTTTGGTAACAATGACTTTAGCTAACGTTCGATACTCGGCAGCTGTGAGTACAGGTTAAATCAACTCATTTTGAGTTACCGCCGTGTTTATCGCGGTTCATTGCCTGCCGCAGGCTGTTGTACTGTCACATCGATGACTCGTTGCAAGTCCATCCATGGAAACTCAACGACAGCATCCATGCTGTCGATGGTCATTGACGTAGCCGTATTGGTTATCTGGGGGTGACCTATCACTTTGAAAAGAGCTTAGTTATCGTTAGCCGTAGCTGAGCAGAGCTCATTCTAACAGCAAAAGAACCATCACACACGGCTCCCACTACAAACCAAAATTTTCAATCGCTTACATCCGTTACATAAACCCTAAATGACTGTACAGTCATATCAAAATATTCCAACTGTGAGCAAACCGGTATTTTTACATTAAATATAAAAGTATCTATCTGTTTTCATTTATATTCATCTTTCAGACTGGATACTCTGACAAACAATTAAAGGAATAATATGAAAATAAAAAAAACAGTTTCCATGGCATTATTAGTCACTACAACATTAATAACTACAGGGTGCGCTCAACGAATTGCAGATTTAACATTAGCATCCACTAAAAATATTAATTTAAATGCTGGAAATTTTGCAGAAGGAAACCGTGTTATAGGTGAAGATAGTAAACCAATTATTCTATTTCCTCTTGGAATTCCTTCAATCAAAGAAGCTACTGATCGAGCAATTGAACAAGACCGCTGTGCTGTTGGATTAACGGATGTGAGTGCTGATAGCGAATTTTTTTCGTTTATCATTGGCTACGTAAAATACAAAGTTGAAGGTAATCTAATAATAGATAAAACAAAAAAAGGATGTGAACACTGGGAAATGAAGAAATAAAAACTAACAGACAATGGCCGGGAGAGATTTTCTTTCCTCGCTAGGCGCCAGCAACGACGTGTAGTGTGCTACACGAGGCGCTGGCAACAACGCGAGGGGAGAAAATAGCCCCGGCGGTTCAGGTTAGCTTACCCCAAAGATCAAGCGGTACCACCCACAGTCAGGAGATCCAATTTAAGAGTCGGCTGCCCAACACCAACAGGCACGCTCTGCCCATCCTTACCGCAAACTCCAACGCCCTTATCCAATGCCAAATCATTACCCACCATAGAGATCTGCTTCATAGACTCAGGCCCATTACCAATCAAGGTTGCGCCCTTAATAGGCTGGGTGATCTCACCATTTTCAATCAGATAAGCTTCCGATGCAGAGAACACAAATTTACCAGATGTGATATCCACCTGACCGCCACCAAAATTCGGGGCATAAATGCCTTTCTCTACTGAGGCGATAATATCTGCAGGATCAGACTCACCGGCCAACATATAGGTATTGGTCATCCGAGGCATCGGCAAGTGAGCATAAGACTCACGACGGCCATTTCCTGTCAGCGCAGCGCCCATCAATCCGGCGTTCAGCTTATCCTGCATATAGCCCTTAAGAATCCCGTTTTCAATCAACACGGTTTTTTGTGTCGGGGTGCCTTCGTCATCAATGCTCAATGAGCCACGACGATCGGCAATGGTGCCATCATCCACCACGGTAACCAGCGGCGATGCCACCTGTTGCCCGACTTTGCCGGAAAATGCGCTAGAGCCTTTACGGTTAAAGTCACCTTCCAGACCATGTCCCACCGCTTCGTGCAGTAGCACTCCTGGCCATCCGGCGCCCAGTACTACAGGCATTTCTCCGGCCGGCGCATCAATGGCAATCAAAGCGACTTGCGCCTGACGCACCGCTTCACGACAATGGGCAAAACAAACAGGTAGACCCTGCTCATCCGTTTCCATAAAGACGTCATAACCATGGCGACCACCGCCACCGGCACCGCCACGTTCACGCTTACCGTTATCCGCCATAATCACTGAGCAGTTAAAACGCACCAGCGGACGAATATCTGCGGCCAAAGTGCCGTCAGATGCTGCCACTAAAACTTCTTCATGTACCCCGGACAGGCTCACAACAACCTGAATAATGCGCGGATCCAGACTTCGGATATAGGCATCGGCCTGACGCAGCAAACTGATTTTTCGGTCCTGCTCCATAGCGGCAATGGGATCGGCGCTGTCATACAGGGCATTAACCCCACGGCGTTTCCACGCCTGCACTTTTCCGCTCTGCCCAGCCTGGGCAATGCCTCGGGCCGCCAATGCCGAAGCTTTCAATGCTTCTGGAGTAATATCATCGGCATAGGCAAAACCGGTTTTTTCACCGCTGATCGCCCGAACCCCAACTCCACGTTCAATGTGGAAGCTGCCATCCTTAATAATGCCGTCTTCCAGCACCCAGGATTCATGGCGGCTGCCCTGAAAATACAGATCAGAAAAATCGATCTGATTCTGATGAATAAGATCCAGATAAGACTGCAAATCATCCAATTGCAATCCTTGCTGTAACAGGCTCTGTCCTACTTGCGTTAAAAATGGCATTGAGTCTCTCTTTAATCCCTTTGGGATATGCTATTCACATGCTGTGCCAAGCCGCATTACATCAATTGCGGCGCAGCAAATCTGTTATGTTGCCCTATCGGCAGGGCGTGGCGTACCCGAGTGAGTTCATCGGGTGTCAATCGGGTCTGAACCCAACCTGTCCCCTTGGGTAACTGGGCTAAAATCTCTCCCCAAGGACTGACTATCATGCTCTGCCCCCAAGTTTCCCGACTGCCGCTATTGTGCTGCCCACTCTGATCTGCGGCCAAAATAAAACATTGGCTATCCAACGCCCTGGCCTGATTCAGTATCTGCCAGTGGGCTTGGCCAGTCACGGCGGTAAAAGCTGCCGGCAGCGCGATTAATTCCGCCCCTTGGGCGCGCAGTGCCCGAAACAGCTCCGGGAAACGGATATCATAACAAATCGCCAACCCCAAACGCCCGAATGGCGTATCGATGACAGTTATCTGATTTCCCGGACAAAAAGTATCACTTTCCCGGTATTGGCCTGTGCCATCGGCCACATCGGCATCAAACAAATGCAATTTGTCATAATATCCCTGCACTTGGCCGAGATCATCAAACACATAACAACGGCTATATACCCGGCCATCCGGTGCCAATGCCGGAATAGTCCCGGCCACTAACCAGACACTATGGCGTTGGGCTAACGTGCTCAACGCTGCTTTTAATACGCTACGATGGCCGTCATCACAGCGATTATTCGCGCAATCATCATTACCAGTATCAGCATCATCGTTTCTGGGGAGTTCGACCTCACCAGCATGGGCCAACTGTTGCTGTTCATGACCGCCGAATAACAACGCACATTCAGGCAACACCACTAACTGAGGCTCTCCCGGCTGTCTTGGTAACAACTCAAGCTGCTTGTCGATAAAAGTCAGATTGGCCTGAATATCGCGGCTGCTCTGACACTGCAGCAGATT
Organism: Shewanella sp. NFH-SH190041; assembly: GCF_024363255.1. Lineage (NCBI taxonomy): Bacteria > Pseudomonadati > Pseudomonadota > Gammaproteobacteria > Alteromonadales > Shewanellaceae > Shewanella > Shewanella sp. NFH-SH190041. The sequence continues at coordinate 658,494 of NZ_AP026070.1, read as the reverse complement.
CACCTGCATATTGACCTCCCTGGGTTATCGGGATCACCTTGGCTGAGGTGCCAGGATGATCTTGGGGCGCTTCCTGAGGACGCTGTGCTGGCGCTTTGGGCAGCACAGATTCTGGAATTTCAATCTCTTTGCTTTTACGTTCCACCTCTTCCAGCTTGGGATCAGACAAGGTGCCGGTCAAGCGGAAACGTATCTCAGAAATAACCTCAATCACAGGCTCAAGCACTTTTGTAAGGGCAAATGCCCCCAATCCCAGTGTCCAGGCGCTGGTACTGAGCAACACCACGGTCGGCACACTGGATGCCAGCTGTGGCACAAAACGAATATCATAATTCAGGCTGTCGGTACGTAAGTCTGTAAAGCCTCGTACCTTCATATTGCCGGCGATCGCGTCCATTTCCGTATCGGTTGTGGAAACCACCCCGTTGTCGATCTGCAGCGTACCACCAAAGGAATTAAAATACAGTCCCTTACCAAAGACATCAGAAAAATCGAGCGACAACTTACGGAGCAAAGAATCCAAACTAAATAGAGAGAAAATCCGCGCGCCCTTATCACTGATCTGCGACAAATGTCCCTTACCCAAAGCAAAGGTCACATCACCGCTGAAACGGCTGATAGCAAAATCATATGGGGCACCCTGCCAGTTCAAACTGGCAGTCAGCTCAAGAGGCGCATCTTTTACGCCAGGGTCAATCCCCAGCACTTGCGTCAATTCGTCAAAATTGCCTGAGCTAAGTCGTAAATCCAACTGAGTAATATTATTGCTGCCCTGATACAGCCAACGCCCGGAGCCGGTCAGGCTCGCCTGCGGTGAGTGTAGTGACAACGTCTGCAGTACATAACCCTGATTATCCGGCGAGCCCTGCAGCACCAAGTGTCCCAGCGGCTTATTATCATAACGAAAATCATCCACATCCAGTGCTAAGGGGGGCAAATCTACCGCATGTTCTGCCAGATCCGCCCCCTTTGTCTCTGCGCCAGCATCTATCGCATCAGCGTTATCCGTCTTAGAGGCGTCAGATTGAGTATCGGAGGAACTCGTTATCGGGCTGAGATACAAACGGCTCGCCACCAGTTTTAGTCCCTGGCTATGCCAGTCAGGATAAAAGTCCACATGACCGGCAAACTGATGAGAATCAGCACTAATGCGCCAGGCATTGTCTGTCGGCTGCACGCTTAATGCCACATCGGTCAGAGTCTGCCCCAACAAGTTCAATTGCTTTACGCTGCCACTGATGGACTTTAGCGATGGAAATGCTGCCGAATCTGTATCCACAGCATTTGCTGTATTGTCGGTTACTGGACTATCAGCCTTATTGTCAGCAACAGACACCGCAGATTGTGCTGCAACATTCTCCTTCGCATCCTGATGAATAGCCAAATTCACATTGGCTGTTGCAGTGGATATTGCACTGACCGCTTTATTTACCTGTTGCGCTGCAGCGTTGGGCTTAATGCTTAGTTGCTGCGCTGGCAGTGTTGGCTGCGCTTGAAATGTTTGTGCCCCTTCATGCGTTGGTTGTGCCTGTTGTGCCGAAGAGTTTGGTGACGCTGCAAGCTCTAATGTCGCTGAAGGCTCTTGTAGCGCGGAAGGCGCGGAAGGCGCGGGCACAAAGCTGTGGATCACAGGGAGCCAGTTATCTAGCGCCATCTTATCTAAATCAAGCCAAATATGACCGCCCTGATGCCCCAATGTATCGCCGGGGCGAAATAGCCGGCCCAGCAGCAAATCATAATGGGACATGCCACTTCGGCAGGGATCAAATCCCCCCCAGAATTCAGCCTGTTGCCCAAGCCTGAGCCCCAAACCGGTCTGCTTATTGTCTCCGACCACCTCAACCTGTAATGGTCGCACCGTGTCCGCTGGCTTGGCAAAAGGCACTGGCAATGTCAAAGCCATGCCATGTAAGTCTGAATCCACCCGGGCCTGCAACCGGTAACCGGTATCATCAAACATCATGGTCAATCGTCCCTGCCAATCACTGCGCCCCTGATAATATTCACTCAGCGGATTATGCAATGTAATTGGCAACGAACGCGTATCCACGGAGCCAGAAGCATTGAGAGATAGCCCATAATCCGTGCCCTGTGGCGCGGTAGCAAAATCCAATATCACAGGCTGGCCAAACACCTTGGCGGTCAGTTTATCGCTGGAGACTTTATCATTCGCAAACCCAATCACCCCATCCACGCCATCCAAAACAATCCCCGGTGCGGTCACCCGAATTTGATTTTGGCGCAGATTAATCTGGCCATTAAGCCGAGACGTTCCTCCATCATACAAAGGAATCGCCAAATCTAATTTTGCATCCAGCGCGCCGCGTACCTGCACTGCATCCAGCGTCGCGCCAACGGTGTCTTTTAATGCCGAATGCTGCATCAGCTCAGTAGCCACTTGACCATGGGTATGAATATCCCCTTTAACGGTCAGGACGCTGTGCTCACCTAGCGTCGCAATATCTACCTGAGCACCACTGACATCCACCGCCAATAATTTGCCCTGCTCAATAGTCAGTGCCATCGCATTATTCTGAAACAAGGCCCCTAGGGTCAGAGGCTGCACAGCAGGCCAGTCGGGCTGAAATGCAAAACTGGCATCATCTAGTGTGAAACCGGCTTGAAATATGCCGCTGTGATCCTGGTAAGGGAAATCGGCCAGATAGCCATGCCACAGCACTTTGGCATCCTGACTATGGCCCCGGGTTAACGCCTGGCTGAGATACGCCACTAAATCCTTATCCATGCTGTGCAGGGGGAAATAATACTGCGCTCTGGCCGCATTTTTTAGCTGTAAACTGGCCGCCAGAGATAAGAAAGGTTGCCCGGCAATACTGAGCCGAGTATCAGCCTGCAAGGCAATATCGGGATTGTCCAGCTGTAATCCCGGCAAAAGCAAAGTACTGTCAGCGGTATCATAAACTCCGCTCAGCGGTGACAAGGTCGCAGTGATGGGCTGTTTAAAGCCACCATTAAAGTCTGCCGTCAACTGCTGCTGCGGCAGCATAAAATACAGTTTCCCTGCCTGCCAGCCTAGTGTGGCATCTAGCGGTGACATCCCGGGCAATGCGCCCCGTGCCCGCCAGCTAAGCTGCTGCAATTGAGCTTGTATTCTAGGGGTACTCTCTAAAGTCCAGTACAATGCCACAGGGCCAATATTGCCTTTAGGCTGCATCTGCTGCCAACCGTACAACTCATCCAGGGTAATTCCTGGGATCAAAGGCAACAAAGGTAACAAGCGCTGAGCTAAAAGCGGATCGGAATGGGCATAAAGCTGCTGTCCCTGTTGCCGCACCACCCAATGGGGATCTGGCCAGGGCTGATCATTCGTCGCCAGTTTCAACTGCCGGGTTTGCAACTGCCAGCCATCAGCCTCAGGTTGCCAACTCAGGGCACCGCTCTGAATACTGAACTTTTGTTGCTGACCGTTAAGTTGCCATTGCAGATAACTGGGGCTAAAAGCAATATAGCCGGAATCAATCTGCCGCCGACTGACATCTAACCATGCTTGCAGGTTGACTACGCCTGTCAATGGCAATGCTTCTTTAGGATTAAACGGGTTACTGCGCCGCGAAGCCCATTCCCCTAAATCTAATCCCCGCGCAGCCAGATAAATCTGCCCAGTGATACTGTCAGGCCGGTTGCCATCGCCCCGTAAATCAAAACGCAGATCCAGTAATTCATGTTTGGAAGCATCAGCATCCAGATGCAGGCTGCCCTGCCCCCGATGACGATTATCCCGGTTAAGCCAATAAAGTTTTTTCAGATAGATAGGCCGGTAATCATGCCGTTGACTAAGCAGTTGCAGCTTAACTCGCTGCATGGAAAAACGCTCTAACTGCGCCAATAACAAGCGATAGAGCCAATCCATATTTGCAGAGGATTCTGTGCCAGACAGCCTGTGAAGCTGGTCGATATCCAGCGCCACATCCACTTTATCAAACAGCACATCTTCAATTTGTGGTGATGCTGTCAGCAGTGTTTGCCAGAAATCCAGCTTCAGCTGAACCCGACTGATAATCAGGGTAACGGGCAATCCTTGTTGGGGAGGTAATACCAAGTGATTGACCGTCAATGCGGGGCCAAACGCCTGCCACTGCGCCGCCAAACTGCCAACCTGCACTGTAATGCCATATTCTTGCTGCAGATAGCCGACCACATCCTGACGAATATCATCTAATTTCGGCAGCAAGCCGCGGATCAGACTGACGGACAGCGCAAACAGTACCAGAATAACCGCCAGCAGCTGCCAACAGAGACGGCGCCAACGAGCAAAGCTGAAAGACGCTGTCCCAGATGCCACTACACCATCACCACATCATATTTGTCTTGGGCATACATGGGCTCACTGAACACCCGGATATGTTTGCCGATATAAACTTCCAGCTCAGCGATCTGCTGGCCATTATCGCTACACAGGTTTTCATACACCCGAGGAGAGCAGTACAACATAAACTCATCAATACGATAAGAACGATCCAACCGGATAAGCTCACGGAAAATTTCGTAGGAAACAGTCTCTACGGTTTTGATGCTGCCAGTGCCGCGACAAGCTGGGCACTCTTCACATAACACATGCTCTAAACTTTCGCGGGTGCGCTTACGGGTCATTTCCACTAACCCAAGGCCAGAAAAGCCACTGATATTGGTTTTAACCCGATCACAGGACAGTGCTGCCTGCAGCCCCGTCAATACCCGCTGTTTGTGCTCCTCATTCACCATATCGATAAAATCAATAATGATAATCCCGCCCAAATTGCGGAGCCGCAGCTGGCGAGCAATGGCCTGAGTCGCCTCAAGGTTGGTGTTGAAGATGGTCTCTTCCAGATTGCGATGACCGACAAACGCGCCGGTATTGATATCCACCGTGGTCATGGCTTCGGTCTGATCGATAATCAGATAACCGCCAGATTTAAGCTCTACCTTACGGCTGAGCGCGCGGATAATCTCATTTTCCACATCATAGAGTTCAAAGATAGGAGATGGGCCATTGTAATGTTCAATCCGGCCTGCCAGCTCAGGCATAAACTCATTGGCAAACTCCTGCAGCTCAACAAAGGTTGACTGGGAATCCACCTGCACACTGGCCAGATCCGCACCGACAAAATCCCGCACCACCCGCACCTGCAATGGTAAGTCTTGGTACAAAAGATGAATACCCCGCCGCTTACGCCGCTCACAGACCTTGGTCCATACCCGGCGTAAAAAGGCTGCATCCTGCGCCAGTTCATCATCTCCGGCACCTTCGGCCGCAGTACGGATAATAAAGCCGCCATCATCATCCACATAGGGCATGGTGATGTTTTTTAGTCGGCTGCGTTCTGCTTCCTGTTCAATCCGTTGGGATACCCCAACATGGCTGGAGCCGGGCATAAACACCAGATAACGGGATGGCAGTGTGATATCTGTCGTCAGCCGAGCACCTTTCGTGCCGAGGGGATCTTTGACCACCTGCACCATAATATCCTGCCCCTGGCGCACCAGCTGAGCGATATCCCGCACAACAAAGTTACCTTTTTCCACATCGGCAACACATTCGGTATGGGGCACAATATCCGAGGCATGCAAAAAGGCCGCCTTTTCCAACCCGATATCAACAAACGCCGCTTGCATGCCGGGTAACACCCGCGTCACTTTGCCCTTGTAAATATTGCCCACCAGACCCCGCTTGGTCCGCCGTTCAATATGTACTTCCTGCAAAATGCCATGCTCGACCAATGCCACCCGCGCCTCAGAAGGCGTGACATTGATAAGAAGTTCAGATCCCGCTTTGCGGGTTGATGTTTGTTTACTGTAACCGCTGCTGTTCACGACTTACCCCTTGCGGGCCTGCAAATTCAATGACCGCCAGTCGACCCCGGCACCGGCATCGGGTCTGCCCTAGCGTAAAATGAGATTAATTCTAAATATATTCAATTTTGCCGTTGATATAGTGCCGTAAATTCCGCAGAAAAAACTACCGTCACAACACAGAAAATGCCTTCAGCAACTCCCGGGTCTCTACCAAAGGTAATCCCACTACAGCGGAATAACTACCATCAATCGCCGCGACAAAACTGCCACCAATAGCCTGAATGCCATATGCGCCAGCCTTATCCATTGGCTCATTGGTCGCGATATAGGCCTGAATATCCGCATCAGATAACGCGCAAAATTGCACTTGGGTACTCACCAATTTAGACAGGGTACGCTGTCCATCTGTCAGGGCAACGGCCGTCATCACAGTATGGCTGCGGCCAGATAAGCGGCGCAGCATGGCGGCGGCATCAACAGCATCGACTGGCTTGCCGAGAATCTCCTCATCACAAACCACAATGGTGTCGGAGCCCAACACTACCGGCGCATTAATATCGCCATACAGCGCCAGCCCAGCCGCCGCTTTTTCTTCCGCCAGACGGGTTACAAACTGCGAAGGGGTTTCTCCCGGACAATGGGACTCATCAATATCTGGGGCTACCCGTTCAAATTCAGCATCCTTGGCAGAAAATAACGCCTGAACGAGTAATTCTCGCCGCCGAGGAGAGGTCGAAGCCAACACTAAAGTCATATTATTTCACCTTATAATGACGCCGCAGCCGACGCAGAATCAAAAACACCCAGTGCCAGAGCAGCAAGCTCGATAGCGCCGGAAAAAACAACGTCAGGCTGAAATGAGCGCCATCCATAATAAATTCGGCCCAGAACACGACTAGGTGATAAAAACTGACGAGCAAGGCGACAACACAAGACTGCTGCCAGACAGGAAAATTACGCAGTCGCTGAAAATGCAGCACGACAACATAAATCACTAAGGAAAAAGCCAGCGCGCGAATGCCTAACGTGGCGCCAAGCAGCACATCCAGTGCAACCCCAAACACAAACGCCGTTAAAATGTTATAGCGATATGGCAATGCCATCGCCCAGTAAATCAACACCAACAGCAACCAATCCGGCCGCCAAGCTTCCACCACATCCGGCAGTGGCATAATCTGGAACATTAGCCCCAGTAACATCGTTAGCCAGGCCAGCCAACGGCCATGAGCGGCCTGATACGTCATGATTTCACCTCGGTCTTATTGTCTGTTTCCGTTGCAGGCGTCTTGTCTGATTCTGTCGTGTTACCCAGCTTTTTGGCGTCATCTGGCCAAATAAGCAGTACATAACGAATACGGTCCAATGCTGCTAATGGCCGAGCCATGACCCGGGCATAGCTCTGCCCATCATCGCGGATCACCGCAGTAACCCGTGCCACTGGATAGCCTTCTGGGAAACGTTTACCTAAACCTGACGTCACCAGCAAATCGCCAACCCGAATATCCGTACTCTTGGCAACATGTTTTAGTTCCAGTTCATCCAGCACGCCGGTGCCATTGGCCACCAGCCGCACATCGTTACGGGTGATCCGTACCGGTAAGCCATGGCTCGCATCAGACACCAGCAATACCCGGCTGGTCAACTTGCTGACCTGAATAACCTGGCCAACAACACCAAAGGCATCGACCACAGGTTGGCCGACAAACACCCCGGAATTACTACCGTGGTTGAGCACCACATAATGATGATAAGGGTCACTGGCCACTTCCATCACTTCAGCAACCATCTTACGGGCATCCATATGGATAGGTGAGCCCAGCAAGGCTCGGAGGCGATCATTCTCCTGGCGTAAATGTTCAAAACGCTGCAAGCGCTCACTCATCAATAACTGTTGGCGCAGCAGTTCTTTATTCTGCTTCTCCAGCATATGACGGGTAGCGAGGCTTTCAGCGGACCAATCCATCATCATGCCCGGCACATTCGCCAGATATTGCAGTGGACTGAGTAAAGAAGATAAAGACTGGCGCACAGGCTCCAGTCGAGTATTAGTCAGCATCAGGGCAATTGATAAAACAACGGCCAGAGTCAATCTGAGCTGATTGGAAATACCGCGGACAAAAATTGGCTTCATGGAGGAAAAGTAAGGGCGGTTTGCACCGCCCTATTATAATGATTAGCTTTCTTCTGAGAAGAGGTCACCGCCGTGCATATCGATCATTTCTAATGCTCGACCGCCACCACGGGCCACACAGGTGAGTGGGTCTTCAGCGACCATCACAGGGATACCAGTTTCCTGCATCAGCAGACGGTCCAGATCCCGCAGCAGCGCGCCACCACCGGTTAATACCATGCCGCGCTCAGAGATATCGGCAGCCAGTTCTGGTGGAGACTGTTCCAGAGCGACCATCACAGCACTAACGATACCAGACAGCGGCTCTTGCAGCGCTTCCAGAATCTCATTACTGTTCAACGTGAAGCTCCGTGGTACACCTTCTGCCAAGTTACGGCCTCGGACTTCAATTTCCAGTACTTCATCACCAGGGTAAGCAGTACCAATCGTATGCTTAATGCGCTCAGCAGTTGCTTCACCAATCAAGCTACCATAGTTACGGCGAACATAGTTGATAATAGCATCATCGAACTTATCACCACCGATACGAACGGAAGATGAATACACCACGCCATTAAGGGAAATGATGGCCACTTCAGTGGTACCACCACCGATATCCACCACCATGGAACCTGTTGCTTCCGACACTGGCAGACCAGCACCGATTGCAGCCGCCATCGGCTCTTCAATCAAATAAACTTCGCGAGCACCTGCCCCCATGGCAGACTCACGAATAGCCCGGCGCTCTACTTGAGTAGCACCTACTGGCACACACACCAAGACTCGGGGGCTTGGACGGAAAAAGCTGTTGTTATGCACTTGCTTAATAAAGTGCTGCAGCATTTTTTCAGTCACATAAAAGTCGGCGATCACACCGTCTTTCATCGGCCGAATGGCCTGAATATTACCTGGGGTACGGCCCAGCATCTGCTTGGCTTCAGTACCTACTGCCGCGACTGATTTCTGGCCGGCTCCGCTGCGCTCCCCCCGGATAGCAACTACTGAAGGTTCATTCAGTACAATACCCTCTTCACGCACATAAATCAGGGTATTTGCGGTACCCAAATCGATCGACAGATCGTTAGAAAAAACGCCTCGCAGCTTCTTGAACATGTATCTAGCCCGTATCGGTGGAGTCTTGAGAATTCAGATCAGCTAACTTTAACAACGCGCCCCTGATTCCACAAGAGTATAGAGGTTAACAATCGCTCATAGGCTGATTTTTTTTTGCACTTAAACACAGCAATTTCTGATTTGTGCATAAATCCACCATTTAATAGATTTGTTAGCTTAAAAAATATCAAATTAACAAGCGTATCTATGCGTATCACTCATTATAGAATGGCAGATAAAGAGCATAAGAGTCACCCTCAGTAACCGATAAAAATATTATTTTCAGCAGCAGCGACACTGTAACGGATAAAAAAACAGCAGAAACAATACGAATAAGTGTTTATCCAGATATTTAATTACATAAAAATAACAATATGCCCAGATAAGTTGCCACTTAACAGCCCATTATTTAATACCGCCACTTCGCTTAGTGTACTTCCCGCCATGCAATCACTCTATCATGCCCGCGATAGCGACCAAAAAATGCACTAGCGCGAGGATCGTCAGACTTGTGATTGCTATACCCATCCCAATTCCAATACCACTTCAGCCAATGAGCCACACTTGCCGGCGCTGTGACCTTACCCCGATAGGTACCACTCTCTTCCCACCAGCGTAAATAAAACGTCCCTTGTTGCGCTTTGTTATTCCCCCCTCGGTACATATGCTGCGGCGCAGTCAGTGCGGGCTCATAACGATAGCCCAATACGGGGTCATCTATTTGTCTCGCTAATCGGCTGTCGATGTCACCAGTATTACCAACCTCAGCTTCATTCACCCGAGTGCAATTATCCCGCTTATTGATTTGCCAACCTTTCCCGTCCCAATACTCCAATAATCCTGTCATATTCAATTTGCCCATCTCGGGAGCAGTCGGGGGCGGCAGAGGGCGATATTCAGCACCATAGACATTTAACAGCCTCGCTCGGCCAAAAAACATGCGCAAATCATCACGATTTAGTCGTTTAGCATCAAACACCTGATTAGGAGCTGTTTTGGCGGGGTTCATATCCGGCTGGTAAATACTGCCATAGGTTTCATTTTTTTCATTGTCCAATACCCTCAAACCGATAGCTAGGCGGTCAAAAGGGCCATCAACTGATGCCGCCGGCGGACGACTGAAAATCACCTGTTGCAAAGGCAGAGTTTCTGTTATGCCCTGCTGCCACGCTCTTAATGGCAGCTCTGATAGTCGAGCACTGAGATCTGTCCCATCATCATCATTTTCTGCCACTAAATAACTTCCTGCTCGCGCCAACCAATCTTGGTAATTCTGCGTCAAGTTGCCATGATGATTTAACGCTTGCAGCGTCCCACTGATACTGAAAGGCTGCCCCATATAACTGTATTCGCCAACCAGACAAGCTGGCAATAAAGAGAAATTCAGCGCTTCAAACCAAGAGGGTACAAAACGCCCCACAACTGGTGACTCTCCCGGATGAATCGGCAAAGGTGAGCCCAGATATTGAGGCCCTGATGGCATCTCGGCAGTCAGATAAAACACCCCAACCTCATCAATCTGCTGCCGTAGTGCCACACGGGGGGCATTATGATCATATTGATTTGGAGTGACCTGACCATCCAACCAAATAGTGCTCTGAACCGGTTTAGGAACCATATCTTTGGCAAATCGACTACCAAGCTTGATACCGGAAAATTCAAAGGATGGTGTCAACTGCGCGCTACAAACCTGCCTGATATCACCATTACCATAACCATGGGCGCTAAGGATTAATGGGTACTCCCGTCCCGCCTGCATATACACAGTATCATCTTGATTACCGGGGTATAGCGCCTGAGTTTCTGGCGTGATACACAAACCAAATGGCACAAATCGAAGATTGCCATTCACACTCTGCATCACCAAGCCGGGATCATCGCTGGCATCACTGCCATGATACGCGGCATGCAGTAATAACTGACCCGCATCATTATATTGCGCCGCCAATGTCGCACGTCCTGTAGCATCAAATGCCACATCAATCGCAGTTGGCAACGTAGGCTCGGCAGAAACATCGCTTCCAGCTAGTTGTAATTTGGCGGAGCCCTTGGACTCAGTCGGATTAACAAAGTCATGCCAAAATTTGATCGTTTTCGTTTGGCCACCAAAAGTGGGGTGGCACTCAAGAGTACTGTCTGACTGCCGTACCGCTTCAATGGTAATCTCCCCACCTTGAGCAGCATAACGATCCAAATCAGATAAAATAAAACCTGCCGGAGCAAAAGTTAAAGAGCACTGCTTCAAAGAAGGTGGGATATCAGGATTATTACGATCATGGCATAACGTTGGATTTTCAGTGAACGGTACACTTTGGGCGGAGATCGTGACCTCATCTTTCGAAAAATGACTTAACTGTACTGTCCCTTCACCATTGGTCAGGGTAAGTTTTTCCGGTGACCATTTACTGCTATTGCTACTGCTACCGTCAATAAGTTTGGCAGTCAAGGAAACCTCAACCTTCCCATCAACCAGTTTACTGCAGTCGTTAGAAGCACATGCTTTTACTGTCACCGTCAGCGGTGCGCAGGTCAGCGGGCTGCCGCCATAATGCAACTCAAGATGATGTACTTGGCTTTGTCCCTGCGGCGCCAACGCCATAAATGACAATGTTTCCCATTTATGTTTTCTCTCATCATCTCGAAAACGATCTTCATCATTAACCATACTGACATGTTTTGCAGTCAACACACAGCGGCGCAGCCAGCCGCCATCACCTCCCCGGCGGCTATTTTTCCCCGCAACCAGTACCGGAGGCTGGTTAAACCCCTGTAATTGCGTGTGATGCTGACATTGCACATCTGCTGATTGCGTACCATTGAGCTGATGGGTAACACCGGTACCAAAATGGTAACGGGTACTTTGCCCATTTAATGCAAAAAGGCCATTACCAGGAGTCGCAGCCAAGTAGGCGACGACGACATCATCAGAAAGTTCATCGTCATCCTCATCATCCCCAGATCCACTCCCCGGATAACATTGTTCTTTCTTTTTATTGCTAGTACTGACTTCAGAAATATCCAGCGCAACAACTGAATTGTTAGCACCAGCAACACGACCTAAGCTGGTTAGCCAGCATTCCTGATTACTGTTTTTTGAATATCCTTGGTTCTGGGTCAGCATCACTGTTGGAGCGCCCTCAAGTGTAGCCTCTTCCCAAGGCTCCTCCGACAAGCCAAACGCAGTATCAGTTTCAACCAATCCTGCCTGTAAATGTGGGCCGCCAGGAAACTGCTTGGCACCTGGCGTAGCTGCAATCCAATGCACATCAGCCATAATAATTTGCGTTTCAGGCAGGGGAGGAAGAGGCTTAGGTTGGTTTGGCTTATAATTCTGATCTGGCCACAATTGTTCAAATGTAAACCCAGTCTCAGTGACGTCTAACAGCATCAAAGATGCTGGAGCATCCCCTTGAGTATTATCAGGCTTAATGGTTGGCATTAAGAAGACCAATGGCTTTACGGCAAATGATTTGGGAAATATCACCTCCCCCTTGCCACCACTGTAACTATCCCGGCCATATTGCAGTTCAAGTGTTCCCGAATGCATATCGTTATTGCACATTCCACCAAAATCAGCGTTAGCAATATCTTCAGCATCGGTTTCATATTCACTGTCACCACCAGAAGGCAGGGGTAGAGGCTCTATTGGCCCATCTCCACCGACAGCCAAGCCACCTTCTATTTCAGATTGATTATCCAGATCTGTTGTACCCGCCGAATAAACAATACCATTGATTTTACTGTTTTTTATCGTAAATTCATCAGCAATATAGATGATAAGGTGTGAGTCATCATGCCGACTATTTAGCTCTGCATGATCCACAGTCAACGTCTTGAAATACAAACGAGCGGTAACTTCTGGAGTCAATACCTCAACATCTTTATGAAAAACACCTTTCTCAAAAGCACGATCCCCAGCTAAAAACTTGGCATCAAACCATTGCCGAGCCTTACCATTTCCACTTTCATAAGTACATAAATGCCGCTTAGGTCCATTAGCACTGCGGGTATAAGCACATTCTAGATAACTGTTGGATTTAGGAGGCCATACAGATTCAGGAGGGGTAATCGTATTACCATGTCCCCCTGAAGGCGGCTCGGTAAAAATATCATCACAAGACTTCGCCATTACAGCAGCAGGCAGCAGCAAACTGAATAACCACAGCCCCAGATAGCATGTTCTAGAGCCACGGCGCAACGAAAACTGCAGCCATGAGCAAAGGGAGTGGGCAAACAAAATCAACACCTTAACCAAAGAATTTTATCCTAGGGAAATGGACGGTAGTTAAGATGTTGATTTTGCGTTTACCGGAAGGATTGTCCAGTAAAAAAAACGTAAAATTAATGGGTTAAATCACATTACCTATAAAAAAATGCAGATAGCTAAAATCATAGAAAAACAAACTAGATAACTGCTTTTTTTACACAGGAAACACTGCCCAGACTCAATACAATTCACGCCAGTAAATCAGATGATCATTACCACGATAACGACCGAAATAAGCACTGGAGCGAGGATCAGAGTTCGCTGTTGGTGACGCTCCACGCCAGCGCCAGTAGAATTTCAACCAGCTGGGAACCGACAAAGGAGCTGTAACCTCGCCACGATAAAATTGATACGGAGGCCGTTGCACTGGCGCAAATTGATTATGCCAAAGCAACTGTAATTGCCCGTTTTGCATCACCTTCTTATCGTGATAAACCGCTCGACTAATCGCCTGACCACTGCGCAGTGGCGGTAAATATTGAGTCTGAGTAGGCGATAATGCAGCCTCGTTTAACCGCGTACATTGATCTAACTGATTGACCTGCCACTGAGCGCCGTCCCAATATTGCGCATAGACCGGCGTTGCCAAATTCTGCTTTTCCGGACCATAAGCATTATCCATCCGCACCCGGCCAAACAACATTTTCTGTTGCGGCCTCAGCTGTTTCGCATTGCAAGGGGTGCCAGCAGTGCCACATATCCCCACATGGTTGGGATCCATATCCATATCTGCCAAACGGGTGTAGCTGCCATCATTATCCGCCATTGCAACACCGATATTCAGAGCGTTAAAGGGACCATCAACGTTAGGCGCAACCAAACGATTAAAGGTCACAGCGCCACTAACATAGCTTTCCCCTTGCTGCCATTGCAGCGCAGGTAACGGCGTTAACCGGCCCGACAATGAGGTGCCATCATTCTGATTTTCCGCTACCAGCGAAGCCTCGCCACGAGCAAACTGACCACTGTAATTGCGGGTGATCTGATGTGACTCATTCAACGCTTGCACCGCATAACTGACCGTAAAGGGCTGCCCCATATAACTAAAGCCAGTCTTACAAGCCGGCGTTATCTGTGCCTGATTAACCTGATACAGCGCTGGCACAAAACGCCCTACCGGTGCAGACCATCCACTGGCAATGGGCAAACCTGCATTAAGATAAAAAATTGGCTGGCCATGGCCATCAACCGGATTCGCGGCACTAAAGCGGAATACTCCAACCTCACTGACACTCTGATTAAAGCTTGTTTGCCCCTGCATCATCTTGTGAGATACCCCCCCAAGGCTTCCCAACTTGCCACCACGGGGAGCCACTAAACTGTGACCAAGCTTAATATTGTCCATAGTAAACCCAGGCGTCAGCGGGTTATCACAAAACTGCAGATCGGTATCACTCTGCCAGGCACGAGCACTGACAGTTAATGGAAAACCACTGCCTGCGGTACGATAAGCATGACATTGCATCGCATCACTATGACGACACACGCCAGCGGTTTCCGGCTGAATACAAAATCCAGCAGGGACACTGCGCAAATTACCGTTGACACTATCCATCACTAATCCTGCGTCCTGGCTGCTGGGGTGTCCCTGATAATGCGCCAATAATTGTACCCAGCCAGCATCGGCATAGGTCAGCTCCAGGGTCGCTTGGCCTTTTTCATCAAAAGTTACCGGAACAGTATGCCCCCCAGAGTCCTCAGATAGGGCAACGCTTTGACCATGTTGATGAATGTGCGCCGCTATCGCTGAGGGATGCCCCTGTCGGGTACTCAGCCCCATGGTCAGTAACTTCGTTTTATTGGCAAATGCAGGTTGACATTGCAAAGCATTATTAGACTTACGCACCGCTTGTAACGTCATGGTCACCGGCTTGCCCGCATAAGTTTTTGCATCACTGATAATAAAACCGGCTTCAGCAAACTGCAGACGACAGCTTCCGACAACACCATTTTGTTTGCAGACAGTATCGGCATAAGGCTGAGTTGTCGGAATCGAGGATGAGACACCAAGGATCACCTTATCAGCTTCCCGACTACCAAATTGATGCAGCATGGCACTGGCTTGACCATTGTTCAGAGTCAATCGGTTATGGGGCAATGGTCGACCTTGCGACGTCCAGCCAACACTGCCATTTGAGGCAGGTGTTAACACGGCATCAACCGGATCAGTAAATAACTGTGAGCAACTCGCGTTGTTGCAGGCCTTAATTGTCACCGCCAATGGAGCACAAGCTAATGGACTGCCACTATAATCGAACTCAAAATGGTGGATCTGTTTCCCTTCAGGCTTACTTTTTAAAGAGCACACCTGAAAGTTATCAATCGCATGGGTATTTTGCTCTCCACCGGTAGACCCGGTAATCGACACATAAAAATCCCTCGGCCGCCAGCGCTGACCGGGTAAATCGGCACTGATATTGCGTTGATGAATGATTTGCTGTCGCTCTCCTGTCGCCCGCACAATCCGATCCACCGACACAATGCTGGCACCCGGTTTGCGGGTATCAAGCGTCATCACATAGGTGTCGCCAGGACCAGGGACACTAGCATGAGTACGATCCAGAGGGGGAGACACTTTAGGGGAGTCTGGCCAACCATCCCGCACAGCCGGTATATAACGATATCGCGTTGCTACCGCGCCACGCATAGCAATTGATTGTGGCCGAGAACCTGGACCACCATTTTTTTGTGCTTCTGTACTGGAAAAATTACCCCATTCATCCAGCGCAATCCCTAACCAGCCACCATTAAAACCGGGCAAGTCATCACCATCGCGGCGACGTTGGGCATACCCCAATGAGCCACCAAAACCACCGGGAGCTGGCGATAACGCGGCATCGGAAAATACCAGCGCCATACCATCAGCGCCTTTATCCCAACTCCGATGCCAAGAATAATAATCAAAAGATACCTGAATAATATTGCCCGCACTGGGAAATAGCCGTCGATAAGTAATCGATGCAGCCTGATCACCAATATCTCGGGTGAGCACCATACGGCCATTGTTAATTTCTGGTGGGTAAGAGCCAGGTAACTGCTCAGCAATCCAGTTATTATTCAGATGCTGTTCGGAAAAATGTTCTTTTGGCAAACAGTTCAAATCAGGGCTGTTATCTTGCGCAACAGCAAGATAGCCATAATCTTTTTGTTTGGGATAGCCAAACCAAGCCAACTGGCCATCCACCACCATACTCACTCCCGAGCGAGTTAATTGGCAACGCCGCAGCCAAGTTTGATCCGGAGCATCCTGAACTGTCCCTGCCACCACGATAGGCGGTGTATAAAACCAGTCACGGGCAAAATCGGTAACATTATTGCATTGTGCCGCCATGCTGGTCGGATACCAGCTATCAGAAGTTTTTCCCTGACCGAACTGAAACTTCACCCGACCACCAGCCTGTCTGAATTCACCTCGCCCCGGAGAAACAGCTAAATAAGCCACCGTTTCATCATCGATCTCCCGCTGCGGACATATCATCCCTGGCATCGAAATCATCCCTAACTGAAGCTGATCGGGTGCAAAATCGCTACGGCGCCCATACCCAGTTAACCAGCATTGATTATGGTGAGTTTGTAGCTGGGTTAAGATAATTGACTGTCGCTGGGGAACGCTCACCCAACTAGAACGGCTATCATCATCTAAACCGATATCATCAATCAGTCGGATTCCTGCCTGTATTGTGATGGTTCCAGTCACGCCATCCAATTGATATCTGCCGGGTAACATAGCAATCCAATCAACTGGAGCAATCTTTGTCAGGCTGCTACTGCTACCTGGGTTTCGGGCCTGGAAACTGAAGCCATTTTCATCAACATGAGTCACAAATGCTGCGGTCGAACGGGATGATGAAAACTCTCCAGATTCAATTCTCGGCATCAGAAACACCAAAGGTTTGGTACCCGCAGGAAATGGTTGCCGGAAAGTAACCTCATTGCCGGATGCCTGCCCGAATTGCATACCAAATGGTACAGAAGCCATACACACAGACGCTAATTGCGCTGCAGCAATCTCGCTGGGCTGCACTTCGACCTGAGTGTGCAAAGATGGGGCTAGAGGTTCAGCGGAAGATAATCCACCTATGATATGTGATGTACTATCAACGATAATACGACCACCAACATAGATAATACCCTGAATAGTACTGTGATCATCGAGCGTAAGATCGCCTCTAACATAGATCACTAAATTCCTAGCCTTGCCGGAAGAATTAACAAAGGTATTTTTCAGATTCAGGCTGTCAAAATACAGCACTGTCGGGCCGTTAACGGCTATAGAGGCACGAACAAAGTGTCCCCGGCCATAACTGTATTGCCCTTGAATACCACTGAAATGTTGAGGAGTAAAACAGTCAGAACGGTCTTTACACTGAATATTGCCGCGAAATGCCACGCTTGAGGGAACATTACTATTCAAAGAATGATTACCTGAAGCCGGAGCAGTAAACACTGTTTGGCACATAGGTAATGCTAACGCCGATCCAACCCATAAGGCTGATAACAAAGCGAATGTTTGCATCGCAAAAACCAGAAAATACAGCCTAAAAACCTGAGCGAAAGCCAAGAAAACCTCTACAACACCAGAATACGCACCATAAAACAGTGATAACCACCTTTCAATTGTAGAGAGTGTAGCTTTGGCTGTATTCAAAAGCAGCCAGTTTTACATGATAGCCATCACGTAATGGCTAAAAAATGAACTCGCATCGAATTATTCCTGCTCACGCCAGTTGATCACGCGATCATGTCCTCTGAACACGCCAAAATAAGCCCCGGCTCTGGGATCAAGATTGGCATTAGGATCTGAAGCGTCCCAGTTCCAATAATATTTAAGCCACAGAGGTACTTGTAACGGCGCAACAACCCGGCCCCGATAACGAGGAGCACTGCTACCGGAGGTCGCACGCCAGAGCAAGGAAAAGTCCCCTTGACTCATACTGCCACTACCTGAGCGATAAATATTCTGGCCAGACAAGAGACCAGGTTCAAAATTATGACCATCTTCATCATCCTCATCGGTAGCCAACACGGTTGAGAACTGATAACTGCCAGGCCCCGCCAAAGTGCAATTATCTAACCGGTTAGTATCCCAACGCTGACCGTTCCAATATTCCGCCCGCAATGGCATTTTTAACACTGTATTTTCTGGCCCAAAGACATTATCCATCGTCATGCGACCAAACAGTAATTGCTGGCTACCTACTAACGTTGCAGTACAAGTATTTGGCTCATCAAGACAGTTACCCACTTGCTCTGCGGCCATATTAGGATTAACCAAGGTAGCAACACCATCCTGATCAACAACCCTAATACCAATGTCCAGCACGGTAAAAGGTCCATCTACTAAGGGGGGCAATGGGCGGTTAAACTCAGTGCTGTGTCGGGATAAGAATACCTCCCCTTGTTGCCAATTCAGTTCATCAATTGGAGTCAGTCGCGCACCGAGATCAAGCCCATTGTTACCATTTTCAGCAGCCCATTCAGCTCGGGCCCGGGTATAATCCTCTCCGTCCTCTGTTGCAGAAAAATAGTTATAGGTGCGCTGCTGATTAGCGTTGCGGGCGGTCAAACGCATATCAACCTCAAACCCCTGCCCCATATAACTGAAACCGCTACCCGCAATACCGCATCCCGGCGTAAGAAAAGTATCTGAAACAACAAACTCTTTCGGTACAAACCGTCCAACTGGGCCTGAACTCGCTGAGGGAATATCAATACTGCTACCCAAATAACCTGCCGGTGGATCAGCGGTAAATTCAAAGACGCCAACTTCACTAATGGCTTGTGCAATATCATTATGGCCTGATGGACTAACAAGATGGTTAAAAGATGAATGCAATAATGCACCATTCTGCCCCCGCTGGGGCGAAACAAGCTGACTGCCTAATTTGATATTATCCTGCTGATAGTTTGGCGTGATGGGGTTATTACAAAGATTACCATCGTCATTCGCTTGCCAAGCCCGCCCACTAACCTTCAGGGTAAAAGCAGTGCCGGCCGCCTGAAATACCGGACAAGAAGCATCCCCTGCCACACAATTGGCCGGGCTCTGTACGCATAGCCCGACAGGAGCACTAATAAATCGATCAGCCCCTGTCATCACTAATCCAGCATCGTCCCCCAAGCCCGTATAAACAGCATTGAGAAACACACTGCCAGCATCAGCATAATTAAGCCCTATACCTGCTTGCCCTTGACTATCAAATGTCACATTGATTGATGTAGCATCGCTCTGGGATAACCCTATGTCCTGATTATTATCCGTTAACCTAATACGAGGTGGATTCGCGCTGGGATAAGGGTTGGCAGGCGAGTCAAATTGACTCCAAAGATTGATTGCTTTAGTGGTATTGGCAAAAGCCGGTACGCAAGCTGTGCCAGCATCGTCTTTTTTTACCGCTTTAACTTGAGCGGTAACCGGCTGACCAGCAAACTTATCCGGCACACTGATGGCAAAACCACTGTTAGCAAAGCTGAAGGTACAATCCTGTTGGTTGGCGGCAGCACCGTTTCGGCGGCAACGACTGGACGAGGTGACATTGACTAAAGCCGTACTGCCATACACCTCGACTTCAGCCAAACTTAGCACACCATTTTGTGTTTTTTGGATCCGGGCAAACCGCCCCCAGGCATTAACAGTTAAATTTATAGAATTATTACTAAGCGTCTCGACATAACGCCGGTAAATACGGTTATCAGCCAGCAACTCATTCAATGAACGCCCCTGCATATCTTCCGGGCCAACCAACAACCAAAAATTGGATAATCGCTCACTACAGCAATCAGTACGGTTAAAGAGGGTGATATTGTCAATATAATTTACCGCAGCTAAATCGACCTGCCACCAGGGATTATCTTCAATTGCAGTATGGGTAACACTAGACTGGGCAAAATAGTCACCATTACGATTACCATCGACGGCCCGTTGAGGTAAACCGCCTGAAGCCAACGATGACTGAATAGCCGTTTTGCCCTGTGCAAGGTTTGTATTACTCCCTGGCATTTGCGCTTGAGTAACCGCCAGTGTCACCGGAGCATTGCTTCGCCCTTGCAACACAGCCATTCCTACACCGTTTTGCAACGTCAACACATTACTACCAACCCATGCAGCAGCATGACTATTAGGCTGAGATAATGACAACCAAAGCGGCGAAGCTACAGTTTCAGAACAAGAAGCGTTGGCACAGGCAGTCACAGAGATAGATTCAGGCACACAAGTTAAAGGGGAGGCACTATAAGAAAACTCAAAATGGTCAACAGCAAAAACAGTTTTAGCTGTTAAACCCAATATCCCCCACAATACTTGCCTACCGTTAATCCACACGCGCCATTACCTCCACTTGTCGGTTAACCCTCAGGCATTGACTGTCACTGCTGGCGTTTGCATCACAAAATCCGCTTTCACATACCGCATTGCTCGTCAGCGTAAATTGTTTGATATCCCGCCCCTGAAAAGTCACTGTCGCTAATTGGCATCCTAGGGTAACTTTGCAGCCAGAAAAACCTCGCACTGGCGGTAATGGCCAATTACCGGCAATACCACTACACGTTTGCGCTGCCGGTTGTCCTATAGGAAATAACTTTGCCAACCCAGCCTCAACGCCACTGTTTGCAGCAGTAAATGCCCGAATGCCCCATACTTCCAGCGTGACATCTTCATCTGCATTATCGACAACCTTGATCAAGGCTGCTGCGAGAAAAAACATCACGGTAATAATAAAAATGCCGACAATCAGCACACTACCTTGCTGGCGGGAATAACATGGCACATTGTTACGGAACATTGATCACCTGCACCTGCTGCTGATATCTGAATTTTTCACCAATAACCTGAAACTCCGGCGTTAACTGCACCAATGCATTATTTACCAGTGTAGATGGTGTCAGACTAAATGGCGGATCGGTGGCAATATCATTGCTGATATTCTGCGCCATTAACACACCATTGCTCATTTGTAGGGGAGTAAGTTGCTGGGGATGATTAATACCATAGTTAGCAAAACGATAAAGATTCCCGCCATCACTTTCTGTGATAAAACAATAACTAACCGGCTGGGTAACAAAAAACACTCGCTGCCTAGGCGACGCTTCAGCAAACTGAACGGGTCGCTCAAACGTCAAAGTTTGCTCATGATTGTCCTCACTAACCTGTTTTAGATCGAAAAGTTTTCCCGTCGTCGAGGCAGGATCGCTATACACATCACCGCTGACCAGCGGGTAAATCAGCGCCATTTGATCTGAAATAATAGGATTAATCGGCTTTATCACTGTCCCACTGCTCGCGGCACTTTGTGGGTAAATCGGCATATCAAGATAACTGGTTGAAGCGACAATTGGGACAAATTCCAGACATTGCCAACTCACACCGTCTGTTTTGACTCGCAAACTATTGGGCACCGCACCACGTAATTCTCGTGTCATCCGCTCCAAGGCAAAACGGCTTTGACTCAAGACTTGATCGACAGAGGTAGAGTCCACAAAAATTCGGGTACCAAAAATCAAAAAACTGGAGACACCCACGGCAATGACACCAAGAATAATCAACACTGTCACCATCTCAACCAGCGTAAATCCTAATCTTCTTCGCCGCCGTGATAAACCGGAAAAACCAGCTACAGCCATCAGAAATTACTCCTTAGCGCATTGAAAACAATATCCTCACCCAGTGGAGTGGTCACGCTAATGGTTATCAGCTTTGAAATATCTTTACCATCTGGCCCAGCTGCTACAGTCACATTCAATTGATAACCCGGATATAAATCTGCATAAGTGCGATCAGAATCGAGAATTTTACTGGTCTGAGTCATGCCATTGAAGTCATCGACATCATCCCAATCGTTTCGGGTTTCGCCAGTGTCAGAACCCAAATTCAAACTGCAGCTTGGTAATGGCGCAGGGCCACAAGGGGCGCCTCCATTAGCATCGGTATTCTCATCAAACCGCTTTCCCCAAATCTCATTCATTACTGACTGTCCCAGCTCAGCACTGCGAACTCGATACAATGAGTCAGCTGCGCGATCCGCTTGCGGATACAGCATGGTTGCCAACATCACCAGCGCAATCCCCAGCACCAGCATCCCAATAACCAGCTCAATCAATGTAAATCCTTGATTAAAGCTCACTCTGCTCCTAGTAGATGGGAGAAATTGGAATTTACGACTGCCATTCACACTAACGTCCGCCATGGATATAGCCCTCAGATTCAATGGCAATCAATGTCGGCTCCTCTCCCTCCACCTCAATACAATTACCATTGCAAGGCGGATACGTGCGACCATCGCGATCAAAATCCAAATTGAATGTGTTCTGACTATTCTGTAATAACGTCAAAAATGTCCCACCACCAAAAGCCTGCAATGGTTCTGTCCGCTCCACAGTACCAGAGCAACTATTGTTAGCTAAACGGTCAGCATAATGGATAATACGGTAACCCTGTGCTGTTACCGCTACCCGATAACAACGATCTGTATTGTTCATCGCCATCAACTGGGCTTTACGCAATTCACTGATAAATTCATCTCGCAAGGTATAGCTGCTAACACTGCCCACAGAAACCAGCCTGGCTCCCACCGCCACAGCTAAAATACTTAGTAACACCACAGTGGCAACCAGCTCAACCAGTGTAAAACCAGTCATGTGATAAGAGTGAAATACATGATTTTTTGTCATGGAATGCCTTGATACCCAAGTAGTTAACATTTAATTGTCCCTTGGGATAATAAAAAAACAGCGATTCTTTCGCTATTATCGCCCTTCAGTATGGTAAATAACCTGCGTTTAGACAAATAAGTCATCAAGCTAAATATGAATAAAAAAGCCCGCATACGCGGGCCCTTTTATTTATTTAAAATTAGCATTTATCGGGGGTCGGCATTTCCCCGTAGGAAGGTAAGGCTTTAGATGTAGCCGCTTTATAAATAAAGTAGCATCCCTCAGGTGCCTTTTTTTGTTGAACGAGAACACCGCCAGCAGAAGAGGATAAAGTCCAATCATTTGCATCGATATCTGCACCAGCCACTAGTGCAGCAGATGTTGCTTGCATATAACCATATTTAATAGGAACGTGCACTCCAGTAGCAATCTCCACGGAGGCTGCATCACTAGCCTGAAGGCCACTTATTGCAGCCTTTGAATAAACCAAACTGTTGGCACTCTGAATTGCACCTTTTACCCCCTGAAGTGCGGATACACGAGCATCTGATTGCAGATTGATAAACTTAGGCGCAGCAGTAACTGCCAAAATACCCAAAATGATGATCACTATGACCAACTCAATAAGAGTAAAACCCTGTTGCTTTCTCATAATTCACCTTTATCACTAACTGTCTTTCTGACAGCAGACATCGATTAAGCGTTTTTTATTAATTAATAAAGCTGACTACTTGCCCTGTCCCCGGGTTGTAGACAACGCCCTTTCCAACAGAGAGATTTAAATCCCCCTCCGGAACCCCTGAAGTCGGGTTCAATTTCAACGAGGCAACTTGGTGATAAACACACAAATCCAAGTTGTCGACTTCATTTTCCTCTATCGAAATGCCCTTACCACCAGCACCATTTAACATGCGAACGGTATATCGCTTATTACGAGCATCTTGATCATACAGCACGTTACGGGGGGCATTTTGCAACACACTATTGAACACTTGCTGACAGGATTCATCCGTCATTGCCGTTGCACTGGTCACGCCGATAGTATTATTAATTACAGCACCGGTGGGAAAACCAAATCTGCTATCCAATGATACTCGACTACCATCTAGGACAACCTGATCATTCAGCCGACCGTCAACTTCCCACTGTGCTCTCACAAACCCCACAGCAGTAGCCAAACCACCAGCCACACCATCCACACTGGCATTTTCAGCATCGTCCGTCACATTAAGAAAACGCGGAATAGCGGTAGCCGCGAGCAATCCCAAAATGACAATCACGATCACCAATTCGATCAGAGAAAAACCTCTTTGTAGCTCCTTCATTGAACCCCCGTCACCCTTTGGGCGTGTATCATATCAATTGGTATGATTTTAATGAACGATTAAATTAACGTTATATCCTTACTGCGTTAAAAACACAACCTGACCAGTCGTTAACTGATAATTCACACTAGCACCATCACCGACAAAATAACGACACGTTTTACTATCACCACGATACTCAGCCTGCAACCCTTCACCATCAACCTTAACGCCAAGTAGTTTCTGCCAAAGCGCTTCGCATCCATTTGTTGACCACTGTTCCGGCAATGGCCAACCACCAGAAGACATTGTTACCCGAGAAACCCCTGATGCTTTAAACTGCACTGGCACACTAGTACCCGACTGTGGTGTGATCTGCTCAATCCACGATACGGCCATAATATTTGGCTGCCCACTTCCCTGCCATTGGCTACGCAACATACCAAGCACATTCAACCAACGGTTATAGTCCAGCCTCAATCCTTGACCTGCAATATTTGGCACGGCACCAAAATATTGAAATGCCAACACAGCAAGTAACACCATCATCAAGATAACTGTCATCAATTGCCGATAACTCTCCAGCAATGAAGATTCTGACTTTTCCTGCCGATCCATTATCAGTTGCCTTTAACCACATTGAGCATATCCCACATAGGTAGATAAATACCCAAAGCCAATACCAGCACAATTCCGGCCACTATGCCGATAAGTATAGGCTCAAGTTTAGCCGTTAGATTTTTAAGGTCGTAATCAACTTCACCCTCATAAAAATCTGCAGCGTCATTCAATAGTTGGTCAATCTGCCCAGTTTCTTCACCGACAGCCACCATCTGTAGTACAAGCGGAGTAAAAAGCTGACTTTGATTTGATACCCTCAGCATGGATTCACCTGCCTCAATGCCTTTTCGCATCGCAACGATCCTGTCATGCATATAGGCATTATCAACCGCATCAGCAACCAAACTTAATGCCTGAGTCATTGGCACCCCAGCAGTCAACATCATGGCAAAACTACGGCAGTAACGTGAAAGCGTTGAGCGTTCGATGATAGAGCCAACCGCAGGTAAACGAAGCTTCCAGCGATCCCACTGTTTTTCACCTTTTTCAGTATGGTGCCAAAACCTGATAGCTGTAATCACGCCAGCAATAATCATAATCACGAGCGGCCAATAACCAATAATAAAGTCAGAGGTCGCAATCAATATTCTTGTTGGCAGCGGTAGTTCTGCATTAAATCGAGCGAACATAGCGGCAAACTTAGGTATCACAAATACGTTTAGTACTACCATGGCGATAGAAATCGCAATCAGCACAAAGGTCGGATAACGCATTGCCGATTTTATTCGCTTTCGCGTTTCCTGCTCTCGCTCAATATATCCGGCTAACTGTAAGAAGGAGTCTTCCAATCGCCCGGTATTTTCTCCAACATGGATCATAGAAACAAATAGAGGGTCAAACACATCCTGATGTTGATTCATCGCAGATGAAAGCGAACGGCCTGCAGTTAATTGATCCGTGATATCTCTAAGGGTATCTTTCATTAATTGGGAGTGTGTTGTTTCAGATAACCCCGCAATCGCCCGCAGAATAGGAATACCAGAACGCGTCAACGAATACATTTGCCGGGTAAAAATTTGTAATTCTTCTAAACTAACCCCTCGCCGAAACAAACCTGAAATTTCAAATTTTTTCCTCACCTTAAGCTCAGTCAGTTCCAGTGGAATAATCGCTCTTTGCAGCAATATATCCGCCGCTGCATTTTCACTTGCAGCATCCAGCTCCCCCTGAACTAATGCCCCTTGCCCATCCCGACCTCTATAACTGAACACCGCCATAATCAGTCCTCTGCATCCAGATTAAGGGGGATTTCACTGTCGCTGATATCCTCTACCAACTTGGCAATTTCTTCTATAGTCGTCATACCATCACGTAAGTACCGTAATGCTGATTCAAGCAGAGGGGTAAAGTGAGAGCTACTTTTTGCGGCCAAAGCAAATCCCTGCGGATCACCACTGCGCATGGCATCAACCATACGATCATCCAATTCAAGTATTTCAAATACCCCTATTCGACCACGGTAACCACTGCCATTACAACTTTGACAGCCACTCCCAGCTCGCAAATGTACAGATGAGAAATCGTCACCACTGATACCACTAAGCCAAGCTTGTTCTTGGGGGGTCATATGGTACTCAGTTGCGCAACTACGACACACTCGACGCACTAAACGTTGCGCAATAATCACCCTCAAAGCACTCGCCACCAGATATGGTGCAGCCCCCATATCCAATAAACGTAAAGCACTGGTTATCGCATCATTAGTGTGCAAAGTAGATAATACGAAATGACCGGTCAGAGCCCCTCGTAAACCAATTTCCATGGTTTCTTGATCGCGCATTTCCCCAACCATAATAATGTCGGGATCCTGACGTAATGTAGTGCGGAGAATATTTGAAAAATCTAACCCAATCCGATGGTTAACCTGAACCTGGTTGATTCTGGGTAATTGGTATTCCACCGGATCTTCCACGGTAATAATTTTACGTTCTGCGGTATTAAGCTCACTTAAAATACCGTATAACGTCGTAGTTTTACCGCTACCCGTCGGGCCGGTTACTAGCAACATGCCATGGGGGCGCTTAATCTGCTGCCGAATACGGGCAAGAATCTCTCTTGGCATACCCGTTTCATTCAGCGTCAATAATCCAGCAGATTGATCCAGCAAACGCATCACCACCGATTCACCATGGTAAATTGGCATAGTAGAGATACGCACATCGATTTCATGTCCCTTGATAGTCATGTGAAAACGACCATCCTGAGGTAAACGCTTTTCTGAGATATCCAAGCCAGCCATCAACTTTAATCGCAATACCAATGCAGCAGCGATATTAGCTTCATTCAAAACGTTTTCATGCAATTGCCCATCAATACGTTGTCTGATCCGCAGTACTTTTTCACCGGGCTCAATATGAATATCTGACGCTCGCATTTGCACCGCATCTTCAAAAATTGAATGCAGCAGCCTAACAACAGTTGTTTCATTGTCACTGTCAGATTCAGTCAATGCGCTGAGATTGAACATCTCATCAGCAACATATTCTTCCTCTAATTTGCCAGCAATCGCCGCAATTTCATCTGTACGTCGATATAAATTATCAAACGCATTGAGCAACTGCTGCTCCGGTGCAACAGCAATATCTAATGTTTTAGGACTTAATAAGACTTCCAGACTATCTAGTGCTTGTAGATCAGCAGGGTCGCTCATGGCGACCAGTACACTATCCCCCATATCTTCCACAACCAAAGCCCGGTAACGCCTAGCCTGAACTTCAGGGAGCAAACTAACGACAGACGCCGGAATAGCCCTACGAGTCACATCCAAATAGGGGATATTTAACTGATGAGAAAGAAATTTAAGTAGCTGATCTTCGGTAATACACCCCAGCTTTATCAGGGTGCGGCCGAGTTTCTGCCCTGTAATGCGCTGATCTGCCAGCGCTTGATGCAACTGTTCGTCTGTAATGATTTGCTCTTGAACCAGCAAATCACCTAGGCGCATCTTTAACTTGGGCTTCATTCGTTTGCTCCTAGCTGGGCCAATCTTGATTCAATATACTGGTTTGCCTGAGGAGACAAGCCGGCTTTCCCAAGGGCGGTTTTGTATATTTTAGCAGCTTCAGCATAACGGCCCTGAGCATCGACAGCATAGGCCAACCCCATCCACCATCTTGCTTGGTTTGACTCTCGCCCTAGTAAATTCCGATATGCCTGCTCTGCAATTTCAAATTTCTTTAGTTTCTGGGCTAAGTCCCCTTGATGTACCCACTTATCAATCACGCGAGCACTATTGTCAGGAATGGCATTCAGTGTATCCAAGGCTCCAATTAAGTCGCCATTCACTTGTTGAATTTTCGCGAGCAATAAAGGATACCCAGCGTAGCGTGGATACAACACAGCCCCTTCTTCTAACAGAGTGATAGCCGGCTCCAACTTGCCTTGTCCATAATACAAAGCTGCCAATTTTTCCCTGACAACATGTCTACTTGGTAACAACTCCAAAACCCGAATATATTGCTTTTCCGCCGATTCAAAATCGCCATGCTGCTCTGCAGACTCTGCCATTTGTACCCATTTATCCGCTAACTGAGCTGCAGTCAGTCTAACAGGCGTAATAGCGATGCTACCGCTTGATTTTTGGGTATGACTACCGACAATATCCTTATCAACTTCTGGGGTTGATACCGCGCTTTTAGACGATACAACACCTGTTGAGCGATTCAATGTAATCTCCGCTTTATCGTCATCATGTGAGGCAACTTCAGATTTATTCGTCTCATTAATCTGTTTCTTATCTGCTACCGGTCGCTCGCTGTGTGACTGAGGTGGTAATGGTATTTTTTTTAGTTGCTCTACTTCACCCAGCTTCACCAATGCGGTACTCTCTTTAGCCTGTAATTGCTTAAGCAAAGCAATTTCCGCTTCAAACTGCGCCTGTTTTTCTTGCCACCAAAAGTAACCGACTGTTGCACAGCCAATAAATGCAACACATAAAAAAACGACAAGTAGCACTAACCAAGGACTATTTCGCCCCTTAAACTCGCGGGGAATACGGCCTAAATTACTCACCTGATGAGCCTGCTGCCGATTATCCAGAGCTTTAAGCATCTGGTTAATAACACTCATGATTTAATTGAACCCCACTAATGTCATGCCCACGCTGAGAGCAAGACTCAACACCCCCAAGGATCCAATCCAGAACCAACGCCGTGGTGCTACAACAGTATCTTCCGTATCCTTTATTGCTGCTCGAATATGGGCAACTTTTACTATACTGCACCCCTCGCCATAACTGAGTAACATAGCTTTATGGCACAATACATTGATCAATCGGGGAATTCCCCGAGATGCTTTTGTTATAATTTTAACTTCTTTGGCACCGAATAATGTCGGGCCTTCATAACCGGCAACCATTAGTCGGTGCTGGATATACCCTTGGATTTCGTCTCTATCTAATGGCCTTAAGTTATAACTGAAAGTTATTCTCTGCCTCAATTGCCGAAACTTTTGCTCTTTAAGGCGCTCATCCAATTCATGCTGCCCAAACAAAACCACCTGAAGTAGCTTCCTGCTTTCAGTCTCTAAATTGGTAAATAACCTTAATGCTTCCAAGCTGTCATCTGACATGGCTTGCGCTTCATCCACAACTAACACAACAGAAAACCCTTTGGCTGCAAGTCCCATCAGTTGCTTTTGGATTAAACCAATCAATTGCTGTTGATCAATGTCTTTGCTGTACTCCAACCCCAGTTCCATCGCAACAGCCCAACGTAACTCTTGAGGTGTCAAATAGGGATTAGGTAAGTAAGCGCAGTGAAAATCACTCGGCAACTCATTAATCAACTTACGACAAATCAATGTCTTACCTGTGCCAACTTCACCAGTCACCTTAGTAAAGCCTTCACCGGTCTGTAGTGCTGTCTGTAGTACCTGCAGCGCCTCCAAATGAGGTGTTAGTCCAAAGAAAAAACCGGTATTGGGCGTCAGTGAAAACGGTGTCTCATTAAGCCGGAAATGCTGCTGGTACATGCTGTATTACTACTCCTATTGAGCGTTATCACCTGATACCTGAGATTCTGCCGATGGATACCAGCGATCCAACAGATTACGGGTTCTCTCTAATTCTTTACGCCAGGTATCTGCACCAACAACTGTCGGTTTCAGCAAAATAACCAGCTCTGTCTTCCGTTTTTCTTTGCTGCGATTTTTAAACGCTTCACCAATAAAGGGAATATCACCCAATAGTGGAATTTGAGATTCATATTCCACATTTTCAGTCTTCATTAAACCACCGATAACAACCACATCACCGGAACCAGCTTTAATAACAGTATCAGACTCGCGAATTTCACTCTGTGCCAAAGGTAACTCCAAAGAGCTGTCACTGACTTTGATTTGCTTAATCTGCTCTTTTACATCAATTACAGAGGGATGAATATGCAACAGTACATTACCTGCCTTATCGATCTGAGGAGTTACATCCAGTGCAATACCCGAGAAGAAAGGTGTCAATTCCACATCAGGGGTGGTTACCGGGGTTGCAGATGCGACCGTTGTAGAAGACACATTAGTGACAAAATATTCATCTTTACCAACTTTTATCACTGCTTTTTGGTTGTTTGATGCCGTCACCCTTGGACTAGACAACACATCAACATCACCTTGCGTATCCAACAAGTTGATCATGGTGCTAAAGTCTTTACCACTGATCTTTAATGATGTTAGGCCACCCAAAGCACTGGTAATTTGGTCGCCAAAGTTACCACCAGAAGCACCGAATTCAATATTGGTGCTGCCAATATGGCCGAGGATATTGTCCCACTGAATTCCCTGTTGATATCCATCTGACAAAGTCACTTCAAGTACCTTGGCTTCAAGAATAACCTGACGCTGTAAATGAGTCTCAGCCGTTTTAAGGAAGTTACGCACCTGCCGTAATTCATTGGGGTATGCGCGCACCGTCACCAAACCCGCTTGAGGCGAAACGACTACCTGACGTCCTTTACCAGTATCACCGATAATAGCCTCTAAGGTTTTTTGTAGCTCCCCCCAGAAGTCAGTTTTGGTTTCAGAACGAATAAATGTGCCATTGGTCTCTTGGCTACCATTGCCATCACCAGCCCCGGAGAAGCTCTCATTGGAACTACTACCACTGTTTGAAGAGCTTGATGAGTTGCCAGAGCTGTTGTTATCAGAAATGCGCCCTGCACTAACAGACGTCACACTTAACCCTTGACGCTGCATATACAGATAATTCAACGGGAATGTTTCAGTGCGCATCCCTGCTGGATAAACGCGTAAAATATTCCCCTC
The DNA here is from genome assembly GCF_024363255.1 of Shewanella sp. NFH-SH190041. Lineage (NCBI taxonomy): Bacteria > Pseudomonadati > Pseudomonadota > Gammaproteobacteria > Alteromonadales > Shewanellaceae > Shewanella > Shewanella sp. NFH-SH190041. Next base: position 627,383 of record NZ_AP026070.1, on the reverse strand, counting down.
TAAACTGATGTCAAAGCCATACATATCTTCGACAACCAAAATAGCTTCACTGAGGGTCACACTCTTCAGCGACAGTGTAATATGGCCTTCAACACCAGGGTGTACCACCACACTTAGCGGGGTTCCCTGCACTAAACTGGCAAAAAAGACACTGGCAGGCACATCGTTAGCAGAGACATTGAAGCGACGCTCCGAAGATACACGCGATTTTAAACCAGATTCTAAATCCGTTGACCCCATTTCCCGCAATACATCTTCAGGCATAGCGGCAGGGGGCGGGGGAGTAGTTTCAGCTTTATGTTGCTGACTGGCCAGTAACTCAGAGACAGCCTGTTTAGAATTAACAGGGTCTGGCCTGTCCACGGACTGACATCCCAACAGAAACAGGGGCAGCAACAGAATGGAATATTTTCTCAAGGACATGCTAAGTTACCTATTTCCCAATAACAGAAGTAAACAGCGTTAGCCGACGGCCATCAGCCAGTAAAACGTGATCTTCACTGATTTTCATAATCCTAACGCCCCGCACACTCGACCCCAGATGGTAAATACGACTATTAATTACCGCATATGATTGCTGAGGACTCTTAACAATTGAATTCAATACCAACCCAGTATCAGTACGAATAACAGGTCCTCGACTCTGTTTCCCAGTGACAACTGCGGGGCGGGTAGGATCTTTCAACGGCTGGGCAAGTGCATTACTGCACATCAGTAATGCAACAAGGCTGACAAATGGTTTAATTTGCAACACTGATAAAATCCTTATTAATACTCAAGGTATAGAACTCCAGCACTACATCTGCATCGGGGTAGTCCTTCACCCGATAATCCATGCTTTTCCAATATAATTTATCCGGCATTTCTTCCACTGCTTTCATAAACTTAAGCACAGAAAAGTAATCCCCTTGAATAACCAACCTGACACCATGACTGTAGAGGTTAATATTTTCTTTATCTCCTTTTCCCTGGAGAAGTGACTCAGGAGGCAAGGATTTAAATGACAACACTTTTATATTTCGAGCTTTTTCCAAAACAGCATTGAGCAGCGTAGGCATATAATTAGCAGGTACCACATTATGGGTTGCAAACTGCCCATCTAAGTCCCCCAGCTGACTCTTTAAACTGACTAAACGTTGTCGATAATCTTGGTTGGGATCAACACTCAAGCGGGTTTCAAACAACTTAATTTGTGTCTGCAGCTTCTTATTGTCCTGCGTCATCGCTGCAATACCTTTATCCAGCTTACTCCGCTCCAACCAATAAGGCTCAAATATCAAATACGCCAACACAAACAGAAAAGCCGTGACTGACATGGCAACCAGTCCGCGTTCGCGGGCTGACAATGCATCAAACTTTTCACTCCACTCATGCCATTGCTGCATCATTTAGCCTTCTCCGTTACCACTTCCTTTTGGATCTGAGGTTTACTACTCAAATTAAAAGCAATTGGCTTCCCGTCGCCCCGATTCATTGTCATTGAAGCAAAGGCATATCCTCTCAATGTATCGGTTGTCTTTAGCTGTTCAATCCAATAAGGCACTGTTTGAGCCTTGACGCTATAACCTTCAAACCCGAATTTATCTTCGTCGACCTTAATGCGATCCAACCAGAGCTTAGGTGCCGATACACTAGCTAAATCGAACAACAAAGGTGAAAAACCTTGGCTAATAGCGGTACCCCGACGCTTCAATTCATCCAACATTAGCCCTTTCAATTTTAATCTCTCGGTCATTAACTCAACCTGTGAGATGAGCGCTGCATCAGGCTTACGCTGATTAACCTGAGTCTCTAACGTCGTTTTCTGCTCAGTGAGCTGATTCTTTTGTGCGGTCAACTGCTGGGACTGAGCCTGAAGCTCATGATTACTAAAAATGAGCAATCCACCTGCCACCCCAAAAATAACAATAAGCGCTACACATACCTTGGTAAGTCGAGAAAAAGATAATTGCAGCTTAGGAGGTAAAAGTTCTTCACTGAAAAGATTTAGGCGTTTTTTCATGCACTTTCTTCCCTATTCATTTCAGTGTAGGCCAAAGTAGCCATCGCGATACCAACTGATGATTTTGGTATCGAAGTCACCGCTTGGTTGAAATTAGCACCAACCAACTGAGCTAATGTATCGCTGGCACCGCCAACCAAAATGTCAATTGCAGTGACAGGTGGCTGACGTAACTGACTCTCGAAATAATCCATCGAACGCTGTAACTCCAGACTCAGATTATCAGCTGCGCCATAAGAAAGATCCTGCGCAGTAATCGTATCTAGTTCACCAAATCCTCTGACTCGACGCTGCATACAGGGCTCACCATCACGCACTACGGTAAAGAGTAAATCCTGACCAGGATAATGACTAATAACTAAACGGGCTTGGGGATCATGAGGATGGAGATTACACACAGCCATTTCTTCGATGCTGATACCGCTTATGTCGCAATGACACTCAACAGCAGCAAAAACCAACTGCTGTAACTGAGATTTATCAACAACAGCGACTGTCACTTTACTTTGACTAGCGAGGGGGGCGTCAAAATAATCCAGATGAATATTTGCAACTGGCACATTGACCATATCTTTAACAGCCCAAAGCAATGCTTGGGCCATTTCTTGGGGTTCAACAGGTGGTTTGTCAACTTGAAGTAACTGATACCACGCAGCACTCAATACCAACTGAAAACGATTATGGCCAAATGCATCAGCAATTTTGGGAAAAACGCTAGCCCAATTATTGCCAGCTAGTCGAAATTCCATTTCCACAGCCTCTTTGTCGGCTGTTGCTGGCCGGTGAATCCAAACAGCATCCGGTGCCACATACATCCCTAAGCCGGTTGCGTTGCTATGTTTACGCCAGAATGCAAGACGGTGAAAAATACTGTTATCCATACACTTATTCTATTCGGTTTTTTTGAGTCTGCCTAAAACTGTAGATAAATAAAGCAGATGCTGCGTCAAAAACATACTATCGGACACTGCTTATTTTCAGCCTTTCAGGCGGCGTACACAAATAACGTGCTGAAAACAAAAAATTTATCGAGAACGCGACATTGTATCTGTTGACCCTGCCTTTTTTGAGATGTAATTCACATTAAAATGTGAATATTAGAGTAAGATAGGTACGTTTTGTTAAATTCTCAAGTTAATTCTGCTAACAGATGTCAAAAATCCGACCCTTGTCAGATTGTCGTCAGCTCTCCTAAAAAACGCCCTTGAGCCGCACTCACACCAAGGATTTGCAGGGTTTGCCACTCCTCAAACTGTTCAACGCCTTCCGCCAAAACCTGAATATCAGTTCGGTATAAACCACCGAGCAGACTTCTCACAAATAACTGATTTTCTTGACGCAAATGAATCTGCCGAATAATCGATCTGTGCAGTTTTATAAAATTAACATCTAAGTCCTTCAAATACTCCGTACTGATAACATCTAATCCCACATGATCAACACAGATACGAACCCCCATCTTCTTTAGCATAGTCAATGTTAGTAAAAAGGAATCGACATGCCGTGACATAATTTCTTCTGAAATCTCAAACGCCAAACGCGGGAGTTGATACCTGTGTTCTAACAGATAAGAAGTCAGCCAATGAATAAAATTTTTACTTTGCAGAGAGTCCAAACTCAAATTAATACTGAAACAGCTATCCGGCATTTTCACCGCTAAATGAGATAAAACATACTCAATAATCTGACGCTCAACTCGAGGCATCAATCCACATTTATTCGCCATAGGTAAAAAGACTGTGGCCTTAATAATATGCCCTTGATTATCTTTCACCCGGCTAAACATTTCTAAATGATGTAATTGATTATCCGTATCTTTAACCGGTTGCGCATAAGCTATAATACGATTATTAGATAGGGCGTTTTCCAATATAGAACGCCAACGAACAGAGCCCTTAGCAAACTCCTCATCTACAGCGCCTTTATCGTACATAAACCAATTACTATATCCCTGTAATCTGGCGGCTTTAAGCGCCAAATCAGCTTCATCCAGCAACTGCTGCACTGGATCCCCAGCCCGGAAATAAGCCCCACCAAGCTGAAAAAAATCGTCAGCAAGATTCAAGGTGACTTTTCCCTGCCTGATGCACACACCTAGTAAACGCTCTGCCAACCGATCAGCTTCATTTAAAGATATCTGTGTGACTACAATCGCAAATTGATTATTACTGCGCCGGGCTAAAATACTGTTAGGTTGCCCACTTAACACCTGATTTACCGCCTCAATAATTCGAGCCAATAAATCACTGACAGCCCCCATTCCACTAGATTGCTTATAGAGCTCTAAATCTTCCATTTCTAACAAATACATCACCCCGGAAGTAATCATTTGCTGTTGATAACTCAACGCTTCCAGTCTGTTCGTTAAAAATAATCGATTACCCACTCGGGTCTGAGGATCTAAAAAAGTATTTGAGCGAATAAACTGATCAAATCGGGCTCGTTCTCGCCGGGCATCCGCCAAATCCGTCAGCAACTGAGTCAAGGCCCCATTAATAATCTTTGGCTGCCCATTTCCCGGCGCTTTTAATGCATCCTGCAGTTCACCAGCCAAAATTAATTGACTGCGATAAGCTAATGCTTCAATGCCATCCATCTGGTGACGGATCCAACGGTAGCCATAAAAAATAAACAGTAAAATCACCACGCAAGCAGTGAGTAAAATCACTAACTCAGTGGTATCGGGCAAGGTCAATCTATAAGGGGTGGGTAAAACCAGCATCATCTGTCGCAACGGCTGAGAGGAAAGTTGTCGGTGATACGTTTTTGCCGATGGGGTGGCTGCGCCATTATCAAACCGATAAATAACCTGCCCTTGCTCTAGCAATTCAAATTTTTCGGTACCATAGGCCGACAGTATTGCCGGTAGCCATTGATAGTGTTCATGGGCATCACGTTGCTGTAAAACCGTCTGCAGTTCATCAACCTGTTGCAGCTGAAATCGGGCAGAAATATGCATAAAACTAAGCACAGCACCCAGTAAAATAACCGCCATTACAGCCAGTAACGACCAGCCCCAAAAACCAATTAACCGCTTTGTTAGCAAACGCGTCAATTTCATCAGCAGCCTCTGTCCCTGTTAAATCACAGCCGATTTACCAGAGAACGCCTCAAGATGGCTCTGGCAGATTGAGCTGATTATTTATGAGCCAACCCCAAAAGGCAACTACACACCACCTGGAATGTCTGCTAACGCAGCAATGAAAAAGGGCCCAAAGGCCCTGATATCAACAACGTTAATTTACTCTGCCATATAATTGTCCGGTAGGGACTCTACCGTAGCAACCCCGGAGTCAATTGCAGCCTGAGCAACCGCCTTGGCAATCCGAGGTAATAAACGGGGATCCATTGGTTTGGGTAATACATATTCTGGCCCAAACTGCATACTTTTTACGCCCTCATAAGCTGCCAGCACCACATCGGGGACCGGCTCTTTGGCCAACTTGGCAATGGCGTTTACTGCTGCTAACTTCATCTCATCATTAATGCGCCGTGCTCGAACATCTAGCGCACCACGGAAAATAAAAGGGAAACAGAGCACATTATTTACCTGATTCGGATAATCACTGCGGCCAGTCCCCATAATCAGATCATGACGCGCCTGATGCGCCAACTCAGGCTTAATTTCTGGATCTGGGTTTGAACAGGCGAAAATGATCGGCTTATCCGACATTAGGGCAATATCATCAATACTGAGTAAATCCGGCCCTGACAAACCTAAGAAAACATCAGCCCCAGCAATCACATCCTGCAAAGTACGCTTATCGGTATTATTAGCAAATAGTGCTTTATATTCATTCAGATCCTCACGACGGGTATGCAACACGCCTTGACGATCAAGCATATAAATATTTTCCCGCTGCGCTCCGCATTTAACCAACATGGTCATACAGGCAATGGCAGCAGCGCCAGCCCCCATGCAGACAAACACAGCCTTACACAATTCCTTGCCCTGAATCTCCAGCGCATTAATCATCCCAGCAGCTGTCACAATAGCTGTACCATGCTGATCATCATGAAACACCGGTACCTGACAGCGCTCAATTAACTCACGCTCAATTTCAAAACACTCTGGCGCCTTAATATCTTCCAGATTAATGCCGCCAAACGTATCTGCTATTGCTTCAACAGTATTAATAAACTCATCAACCGTACGATGCTTCACTTCAATATCTGTCGCGTCGATATTAGCAAACCGTTTGAATAATAATGCCTTACCTTCCATCACAGGTTTTGAAGCAAGCGGCCCTAAATTGCCTAACCCCAAAATCGCGGTACCATTTGAGATAACAGCAACCGTATTGCCTTTATTGGTATAGCGGTAAGCATCCGTCGGATTAGATGCAATTTCCCGCACCGGCTCTGCGACGCCCGGACTATAAGCCAAAGCTAAATCTTTACTGGTCTGAGCTGGTTTGGTCAGACTGACAGCAGTTTTCCCCGGCACAGGGAATTCATGATAATCAAGCGCTTGTTGACGAAGGTCTGTCATTTTTTATTCCTGGAATACGACATGTAGGGTAATGATTAATATCACAAGCATTGCACCGACCCGGTCAGCCAAGCTGCTGACCATGTCACAAATTGCAACAATGCTATTGCGGTTTACCAACAATACGCCAAAGATTTTATGTTTTAAATAAAAGAATGGAATTTTTAGAACTTCGCTTGATTTTGTCGCTGTGAGTTGCGTTTTCTGGAAATTACCTTAATAAAATCAGATATTCACATCGTGTTTATTATTTTATGCATCAGTCAAAGCCCACGGATACCAAGAGGTAAAAAATCTAACCATGATTTTCACCCCGCTGGCATAGAGAACACAGCAAGAACACAACAAAAACAGCAAACAGCAGCGATTCAAAGCAAATTTGGTCAAGTTGTCTGACCGAAAGAGGGGAATTTAACCAACAGGGATTGCGCGGCCCAATAACAAAAAAGGTGCCCTATGGACACCTTTCTCAGCAATTCATTGCAGTCGCAATTACTTCTTGCCCAGCATACCGAAACGCTTGTTGAACTTGTCGATACGACCGCCGGTATCAACAACTTTCTGAGTACCGGTGTAGAATGGGTGACAAGCACCACATACGTCCAGGTGCAGAGGCTTACCAGCGGTAGAGTTTACCTTGATAACGTTGCCACAAGTACAAGTTGCAGTGATTTCTGCGTATTCAGGATGGATACCTGGTTTCATTTGGATTACCTCAAACTAAGGCCATGTCGCTCTTCCAACCCGAAGTCGGACACCACATGCAGTTAATAACAGTATGTTTAGGGCGCAGAATAGTACAGTATCTGCCCACCAGACACAAGCATATTTTCCCAGCTCTAACTCTGTAACTGGGCTCCCTCAGTAAAGTGGCTACCGAGTAATTTTATTGCAAACTATTATGACGGGGTCACCACCTTCCCTATTTTCAGTCTTGGGGTAAACTAACCGGCCACTACCCAATAAAAATGTCCTATATGTCCCTATTTGTTGAAGTCGCACTGCCAGTTCCTATGCGGCAGAACTTCAGTTATTTAGTGCCCACTACCGCACCTTTTCCCCCTCAAATTGGTGCCAGAGTGAAAGTACCATTTGGTCGACAACAATTAATCGGATTAATCACCAATATTACCGATCAATGTGCGTTGCCAGCAGCCCAGATAAAAGCGGTCAGCGAGTTCCTTGATCCTGAACCGGTATTATCCGAGCCCTTGTATAAGTTGACTCAATGGGCCGCCAGATACTACTTCTGCAGCCTAGGACAAATGCTCAACCAATCCCTGCCAGCTGCGCTACGCAAAGGGGCCGATGCCAGTCGCCAAAGTATCACCCAGCTCAGATTAACACCGGCGGGCACTGAAGCCGATATCGGGACATTAAAACGGGCACCCGCTCAAGGTAAGCTCTTACAAGAACTTAGTCGTCAGCCATTGACCGACGAAGAGTTTAACGCCCTTGAGTTAAGTAAATCCGCGCTCAAGGCATTGTGCGATAAGGGCTGGGTAGAAAAACATGAGTTGGTACAACAACCCGATCTAAGCTGGCGTACCCAGTTAGAGATGGATGAAACACCACATAAACTGAATCAGGAACAAGCGGTTGCCGTTACCGCCATAAACCAGCAGGACGGATTCTGCTGCAGTTTGCTAGAAGGGGTCACGGGCTCAGGCAAGACAGAAGTCTATCTCGCAGTACTTGAGCATTGTCTTAGCCAAGGAAAGCAGGCGCTGATCCTGGTGCCAGAAATTGGTCTGACCCCACAAACAATCAACCGCTTTCGCCGGCGTTTTAAAGTCAAGGTTGCGGTTATTCACTCAGGCTTAACCGATAACGCTCGCCTAAATGCTTGGCGTCAAGCCCGCTGTGGGGAAGCCGCGATTATTATCGGTACCCGCTCAGCGTTATTCACCCCCATGGCGTTTCCCGGCATTATTATCTTGGATGAAGAGCATGACGCCAGCTTTAAACAACAAGAAGGGGTGGGGTACCACGCCCGGGATCTCGCCGTAATGCGCGGCCACCTGGAGCAGATCCCAGTCATTCTCGGCAGTGCCACCCCGTCACTGGAAACCCTGAATAACGCCATCAATAGCCGTTACCATCATTTTCCGCTTACCAAGCGCGCCGGCGCCGCACAACAGGTACGCCAAGGGCTTATCGATATTCGCAGTCAACCACTCACAGCTGGGTTATCCCAACCCCTGATCAATGAAATGCGCATGCATCTTAATGCGGGGAATCAAGTGCTGCTATTTCTGAATCGCCGCGGTTTTGCCCCGGCGCTGATCTGCCATGAATGTGGTTACCTACATGAATGTGATCGCTGTGATGCCTTTTTTACCCTGCACCAATCACTGGGTGAGATTTGCTGCCACCATTGCGGCAATCAATATCCTATCCCGAGGCAGTGCCATCAATGCGGCAGCACCATGTTGGCCGGTCAAGGTATTGGTACTGAGCAGCTAGCCGGTACGTTGCAAAAACTGTTTCCGGATTACCCTGTGGTGCGGATTGATCGAGATACAACCCGACTCAAAGGTTCCTTGGAAGAGCATTTAGCCGCAATCCAACGGGGAGAGTATAAAATTCTCGTTGGCACCCAAATGTTGGCCAAAGGGCACCATTTCCCAGACGTGACCTTGGTGGGGCTACTGGATGTGGATGGTGCTTTGTTCAGTGCCGATTTTCGCGCCCCCGAACGCTTCGGCCAGCTTTACACCCAGGTGGCAGGCCGCGCTGGTCGCGCAGCAAAGCCCGGCACGGTATTGCTGCAAACGTCTCAAGGTGAAAACCCACTACTGCGTGACTTAATGCAACGGGGATATGGTGAGTTTGCTCGAAGCCAACTGCTGGAGCGGCAACAAGCCTTGTTACCTCCCGCATGGCATATGGTACTTGTAAGAGCCGAGGCTCATCAGGCAGAAGATGCCGATGCGTTTTTGCGGGCAATGGCTGATATATTGCCTAAAGATGCTGAATTTGAAGTGATTGGGCCAATGCCTGCACCGCTGGACCGAAAAGCGGGTAAATATCGTCGCCAACTCCTGTTTCAAGCTAAGGCCCGCCACCGACTGCAAATAGAAACTGAACGCATGCTACAGCAAGTCAACCAGTTACCTAGCGTCAAAAAATGCCGTTGGAGCCTAGATCGCGATCCACAGGATTTACTCTAAAGGCCGCACAATGGCTGGTGTACCACTGACAATAAAAAACCGCAGCTCACACTGCGGTTTTTTATTGCCTATTTGGCATATCAACTCAGACTGACTTTTTCAGCCGACCACGGAATTTATAAATAATCCAGCTGCTGACCCCGATACACAAGGTAATCACAGGCGCTGCCATCAGCATCATGGTCACAACCCGGCTGATGTTCTCCGGCAACGATGGCAGCATATAGCCCATACCAACCAGCAAACAGCTCCAGATAAATGCACTAAACCAAGCAAAATACTGGAAACTACGCTTACGCTGCACCCGCATGCCCATCATCAATGGCAATAAAGAGCGCACAACAGGAATAAACCGGGCACAAAACAGAGCTACCAGACCATGACGACTCAACAGTTTATCAACCGTCTGTAATTTTGCCGGGGGCACCGACTGCACCCAGCGCTGCACAAGGGGAAGCCGATTAAGCCACATTCCTTGCAAACTGGCCAACCAACTGCCAATGGCCGCACAACTCATAATTAAGGTAAAAATCACCCAAGGTTCCACCACCCCAACCGCAGCTAAGGTACCGGACAAGATCACCACAGAATCACAGGGTAGCGGCGCAGCCGGAATAAAGCCGCTTTCCAGCAGAATAAGAGTACCGACACACAGATAAATCAGGGTCGCACTGCCCGGGGCCATCAGGGTCGTAAAATCCTGATGCCACAGCGCAGTCAATACTGTACAAATGGAGTCCAGCATCTAAAGCTCCAGCAAATCAACAAATAACAAGAGCAAACTACAGAATAACCACAGTCCCTTGGAAATACTGAGGTTCACGCGGGGCTGTTAGGATACACCTAAACCAGCAAATTCCCATGCCTGATTAGCTTTTGAGCGTGGAAAAAAACGCCAACCAATCACGGTAAAACCTGAGATAGGCTGCCTATACGGCTGAATGACTGGAATAAAAAAGCCGGGTAACAAACCCGGCTTAACACATCATCAAATACTGCGTTTTAGTCGACTTCTGAGTTTAAACACCAGCCAACTGGTCAGTGCCACACAGAAGGTGATAACTGGCGCAGCCATCAACCCCATGGTCACCGTTTTACTGATAGGCTCAGGCAGGGATGGCAGAATATAGCCCAACCCCACCAATAGCAGCGTCCATAAAATGGCACTGAGCCAAGAGAAATAATGAAATTTAGGCGCTTCTTTCACCCGCATGCCCATCATTAATGGCAGCAAAGAGCGTACTACAGGAATAAATCTGGCGGTAAATAATGCAACTAAACCATGGCGACCCAGCAACTTATCCACGGTTTGCAGTTTCTCCGATGGCACGGCATTGACCCAACGCTGCACGACAGGTAAACGGTTTAACCAACGCCCCTGCAAATAAGCCATCCAACTCCCCATGGCTGCGCATACTAGAATAAGCAATAAAATAGCTATGGGATCAATCACTCCCACGGCGGCCAAGGTGCCAGACAGCACAACGACAGAGTCACAAGGAAAAGGCGCGGCAGGAATAAAACCGCTTTCAAGAAAAATTAACGTACCGACACATAAGTAAATCAGTACTGCACTGCCTGGGGTCAACAAGGCATTAAAATCCTGATGCCATAGGGCAGATAAAACCGTGTAAATGGAGTCCAGCATATCATCTCCGAAAAAAAGTTTCGGCCGGTGAAAAAGGTGGCCAAAAACAGTGATTAATCGAACAAAATCAATCTTGTTGAATCTCTCTGTAACACAAGCTTCTTCTCCGGCGGGAAAATTTATTCAGCAACAGAAAAAGCGCGTAGGGATTATAAGGCAACTATGAAAGCAACACATTGATTTTCTCGCGTAAGTATGATTATCTTGAAGATCATGTTAAACCGCTGTTAAGCAACATTTGGTGTCACACATCAGCCATGGGAATAGCGCAGGATCTTCATCACTGAACTCAAATCTTAAGCTATGTACACTGCAAACCTTAGTGATGGGAAACACAATTAACAGATACTGGGATAGTAACAATGAGAACATTTGCATACATAAGAATGACGCAATTTGAAAGTGACTTTGACAGCAAGAAAGCTGATGTACTCAGCAAAGTTCAGGACCTGCAACCACAGCGTATTTTTTCAGACTGTGTTGATATTAAAGTGCCAGCGATGAACCGGCCTGAGTTTAAAAACCTGATTGAAAACCGCATGGAAGAGGGAGACAAGCTGGTAGTGGCAGGGCTTGATGGCTTAGGTAATGGTGCCGCCAATATTCTGCAGACCCTACATAATCTGACCCAAAAAGGTATTTTACTGCAATCTTTGGATATTCCCTTTGATGATATCAACAGTGCCAATCTAGACAATGTATTCCCTGTCATTCATGCTATCGCAGAATTTGATAAAAAGCGCCTGCTAGAAAGTAGCATTACCAACAGCGCCGATTTAGCCCCTCAAGCCCCGGTGATGCCAGTGACACCACCGCCAGCTGTCGCACCAACACCGGCACCCGCCCCTCAGGCAGTCGTTGAAGCGGCACCACTGGCTCCAGAACCTGAGCCGGCGCCTGTCGTAGAAAGCAATGCCCCTAAAGTGAAAATCATCAGCCCACTGTTTGGTGAGTTTCAGCATATCTACACCACAACCGGCGATCCTGTGATTGAACTGAACAGTAAAATTACCGCAGGACAGATTATCGCCACCATTGATGTAAAAGGGCTAAAAAATGATGTTATCGCGACCCACTCAGGCATAGTCAAAGAGATTAAGGTCAAATCCGGTGAGCATGTCACCATAGATCAGGAACTGCTGATCCTCGAATAAGCCGAGACCTTAGGTGATCCTCTTATTCAAATAACGATATCACCCACACAAGAATAAAAAGGCAGATGTCGCAACATCTGCCTTTTTCAGTTAATCACCCTGCTATGCGCCCTCAAATCTTGGCATTGCCAACTTACCAAGCCGCAACTTTAGTGGCTAACGCTCCCCGATGACGGCTTTACCTCGATACAACCAATAATATCCCGCCGGTAATACCACCAAGGTCAGAATAGTTGCACTGAGTAACCCGCCTATCACGACAACGGCCAGTGGCTGCTGGATTTCACTGCCGATACCATTGGAGAGCAGGATCGGAATCAGCCCTAGCGCCGAAGTCAACGCCGTCATCAGCACAGGTCTGAGGCGACCAAGAGCGCCATTAAACACCGCATCAAACAGTGCTTCACCGCCAGAGCGGCGACGGTTAATCGCATCCACTAGCACCACGCCATTAAGCACAGCAACACCAAACAGGGTGATAAAGCCGATAGCACCGGGCACCGACAGATAAGTGCCACTGAGATATAACGCCAGCACGCCGCCAATGAGGGCTAAAGGCACATTGACCATAATTAACCCCACCTGTGCCAAACTGCCGAAGGAAAAATACAGCAGCAGAGCAATCAGCGCGATCGCCACGGGCACCACCAGCATTAAGCGCTGCTGCGCCCGCAATTGATTCTCATACTGTCCCCCAACAATCACGCTGTAGCCAGGTGGCAACTCAGCTTGCGGTACTAAACGGTAAATATCCGCGACCACAGAGCCCATATCTCGGCCACTCACGTTCGCCTGCACCACCACCCGCCGCTGCACATCATCCCGGCGGATATTGGGCGGCGCCATCTCCACAGCAACATCGGCCACTTCAGCCAGTCGTACTGTCGCGCCACTGACACCTGTCAGTAGCAGGTTGGCAATGGCATCGGGAGTGCGACGAAAGGTTTGTGCCAGTCGCACCTGAATGTCATATCTGGCATTGCCGTCAATCACTTGTCCTGCGGCCATCCCGCCAATACCTTGGCTAACTAGGCTCATCACATCATCCACACTGATGCCGTAACGGGCCAGCATATCCCGCTTAGGGCGCACTACCAGTTGAGCCTCGCCGGTCACCTGCTCCAATGAAACATCTGTCGTACCGTCAATCCCCGCCACCAATTCGGTTAACTGCTGGCCTTTTTCTGCTAACACTGCCAAATCCGGGCCAAACAGTTTGATTGCCAACTGCGCCTTAACCCCAGAAAGTAACTCATCAACCCGGGTCGCGATCGGCTGAGAAAAGGTATAAAGCAGACCGGGAAAAACACTCAACCTGTCCTGCATCAGATGTTGCAACGTTTGACGGTCAGTCGCCGATTGCCACTGCTCGCGAGGCTTTAGACCAATATAAATCTCAATATTGGATACTGGCTCAGGATCCCCCCCAAGCTCAGCCGCACCGATACGGCTAAGGGCATACTCCACCTCAGGGAACTGCAGCAAAATAGCTTCCAGTTTTGGTGCAACCGCCAGCGCAGTCTCCAAACTAGCCGTCGGCGCTAAGGTCACCCGCAGGTTAATCGTGCCCTCTTCCAGTTCAGGTACAAATTCAGTACCCAATTTGGGGATCAAACTTAACGTCACCGCAAACAGCAATACCGCAGCCAATAAAATCCGGCCGGGAGTCGCCATCACCCGAGTTAACAACCACTGATAACCCGCTTGCAGCGGACGTAACAATGGACTTTGTCGCATCGGTAATTGCCAATCAGTGCTTAAACCTTCTTTGTTCTTTATTCCCGCAGAGTTAAACAGATACACAGCCAGAGCCGGAACCACCAACAAAGCCACCAGCAAGGCTGCCAACATTGCCAATATAATGCTCACGGCCATCGGCTGAAATAATTTGCCCTCCACCCCTTGCAGCGTAAACAAAGGCGCAAATACCAACATAATAATCACGGTGGCAAAAAATACCGGTCGACACACTTCCCTTGCGGCGGCTTGGACCCGCTCACTGACTGAGGCTGAGCCTGCGCGGGACAAATGACGGAAAATATTCTCCACCATCACCACAGAACCATCCACCAACATACCGATTGCCACAGCCAACCCGCCTAACGACATCAAATTGGCTGACATGCCGAAGTAACTCATCACCATCAACGCCAGACAAATCGCGACAGGGATCGACAAAAGCACCAATAACGTCGCCCGGAGGTTGACCAAAAACAGCGCCAGAATGACCAAAATAAACCCAAAAGCCAGTAGCAACGCATCAACAACTGTGGTGACAGCGGTTTTAACCAAATCAGACTGATCGTAAAACACCTCAAAATGCACCCCGTCAGGGAGCGCCTGGCGGATAAGTGCTTCACGACTAACAATGTCATCAATGGTGGCCTTGGTGTTGGCTCCCATGCGTTTTAGCACCACACCGGCCACCACTTCACCCAGCACCTGAGGTTGGCCATCGGCCAATTTACGACTCATGGTCACTGCACCAACCCGGGTTTCTGCGCCAAATGTCACCTTGGCAATATCCATCACCCTGACCGGGGTACCATCAGCCTGAGTCAGCGGGATCTGGCCGATAGCCGCAAGCCCGGCTTCTCCCGCAGGTAATAAGCCATACCCTCTTACCACCAGCTGCTCTTGCCCCTGGGCCATAAACCAACCACCGGCATTGCGGTTGTTACTCTCCAGCGCGCTGGTCACATCCGCCATACTCAAGCCGTAACTGAGTAATAAATTGGGATCGACTTGTACCTGGTACTGACGCACATAGCCGCCGAATGACAGAACATCCGTGACACCGCTGACGGGCATTAAGATCAGTTTGACCAAATAATCATTCAGGCTGCGCAGCTCTGCAGCTGAAATGCCACTTTGTGGCTCAGCCCGTAAAATATATTGATATACCTGTCCAAGCCCAGATGTATTCGGGCCAATTTCCGGCACCCCCACCCCAGGCGGGATCATTTCCCGCGCCGCCTGCAACTGCTCAAACACTTGTTGGCGGGCAAAATAAATATCGGTTCCCTCGGCAAAGACGACGGTCACAATAGACAGACCGGTTCGGGATAATGAGCGCACTTCAGTCACATCCGGCAAGGCATACATGGCCGACTCGACCGGATAACTGATAAGTTTTTCCACCTCTTCCGCTGCCAGCCCTTCGGCTGCAGTATTCACTGTCACCTGCACATTGGTCACATCAGGAAATGCATCCAGATTTAGCTTTGGCAGCACCACGGTGCCCGCTAGCAAAGACGCCAACAACGCCAGCACGACCATAAG
This sequence comes from Shewanella sp. NFH-SH190041, assembly GCF_024363255.1. Taxonomy (NCBI): domain Bacteria; kingdom Pseudomonadati; phylum Pseudomonadota; class Gammaproteobacteria; order Alteromonadales; family Shewanellaceae; genus Shewanella; species Shewanella sp. NFH-SH190041. The sequence goes on along the minus strand of NZ_AP026070.1, from coordinate 611,632 downwards.
GCGGTGACGCACCGCCACATGAATGACATCAGACAAATTCATGGCTAATATCCTCAGTGGTTGTGAATATCAAAGCCGGCTTTAGCCTGCTCGGATGCAAGGAAAAAAGCCCCGGAAATCACCACCTGTTGATCATCATGCAGCCCCGCGACCAGATTCATACCCCGTTGGCGCTGCAACACAGTCACTTCCCGGGCAATAAACCCACTTTCGCCAGCAACAGGCGTCTTATCCCTCTGCTGTGCGATAAACACCTGCCAATGACCGTCACTGCTGCGGGACAGCGCCGTATCCGGCAGCACCACCCCTTTCGCACCACTCCCTGTCAGGTACAATTCAGCAAATTGACCGGCGTGAAGTTTATGCCCCGGATTCGCCATTTTTGCCAACACCTGCTCAGTACGGGTCACCGCGCTCAATTCATGTGAGCGACCAATAATCGTGGCGGGCAACAACTGTTCCCCCACCCGCACCTGAGCCGAAGCGCCAATCGCCAACATCCGAGCCTGAGTGGGCGTTAACTGCGCTTCAACCCATAAAGAGGATTCATCGGTCAATTGCATGAGTGCACTGCCCGCCGAAAACACCTGACCACGCTGGGCAATATCCTGCTGTACCCGGCCCGCAATCGGCGCCAATAGTTGATAACGGCCAATATCCGCCGGTCTACGGGACAAGGTTGCAATCTGCTGCGGCGTCATTTTCAGCGCCTGTAAAATCGCCCGCTTCAGCTCGGCATCAACCTGATGTTGAAGCCGCTCCCGCTCACTGACCGCATCTGGACTCATCTTCTGTACCCGCCGCCACTCGGCGGCCGCATTGATGTAATCAGCCTGCGCCTGAGCCACGGCGGCGCCACCTAAGGTGAGCAAAGGTTGCCCTTGTTGTACCTGTTGTCCGGGAACCACATGACGGCGTAATACCCGCACATCCAACTGCGGTGCCAACGTCACCGTATTATCACGATTAACTTTCAAGGTAGCCGTCGCCACCGCATCTAAATCAAATGCCTGCTCAGCCACTGGCATTAATTCAATCTCAGCTAACTGCATCTGCTTAGCATTCAGATGCAGCTCCCGATCTGGTCCTAGTGCCGCCAAAGCTAACTGCTCATCACTTGGCCCATGGGCCGCTACCGGAAAGGAAAAAACAAACAGAGGAACACACAGCGCGGCTGTGACCGCGCGCAAAAACAGAGTATTACCGGACATAATGCATCCTGTCACAAGTCACAATAAGGAAACGTCCTGCGTTAAACGCAGCGAAAAATACTCCACTTCCACAGCACTAAGAGACCTAAAGCACACAGCTTGGACAATAGCTGCTCCATCTGCGTCACAGCGACATTGAGCGTGACTGGACAGTGACAGCAAAATCGCCCTCTATTGCTGATATCGCAAAGGCTAAATGCCTTGAGCGCATTCACAAAAGACCAGCAGCTCAAGTCGTCAATGGGCTTAACTCAACAGTCAGGGAACTGTAGTGGTGGAGAGATGAGTAATATCAAAACACCTGAATAATCAGGTAATCGGGGGGCGGTAATCAGGTTGAGGTAACGGCGGGAAATAGCTAAGCGGGAAAAAATCCGGTGATAAGCCAGGCTGACTGGCAGGCAAAACACCATGATAGGCCAGCAAGCTAACCAGACCGCCATGACACTGACAATCTAGGCACAACTCAACAGATTGGGTATCTGCGCTTGTATGGTGGTGCTCGGTAGGCAAAGGCATCTCTAGCGCAGACACACCTTGCCAGCGACAATTCGCATCGCGGCACTGCACACACTGCGCCGGAACATCAATCTGTAAATGACGATGCAAGGACTCCGACATATCATGCTCAGCAGACAACTCTGTGGCATGCAGTTGATGAGTTCCCAAATTGGCGAGTAACAACTGCAACAGCACCACGGCAATCATGGTCTGCGCCAGTCGGTGCATATTATCGCGCAATCTGAAGAACAAATCCGTTTCCTGTCGCTATCGGTATCAATACATTTGTGTGACATGCATTTTATACGGCACGCTGATTTCAGCAAGAATTTTTACATAACATAGCGAAAGTAAACGGGAATAAATCAGCATAAACAAGGTGAAGAAAAAGCGAGATGGTAAAGAAGATATGCCCTACAACCCAATAGTAGGGCGCTTAGTAAGCTGTTTGTCTTAACGGCGCACCAACCACTCCTGCGCCTGGGCTTTATGCTCTAATGGATACCAAGCAATATCACCACGCACAAACGGCCCCAGTAATTGCACTGCATTGCCAACCCAATCTGGCCCCCCCACAAATACCAAAGCATCAGCTTGTGGCAACTGAACCTCACCGGCATCGGGTAACAAAATGGTTTCCCACCCCTCCAACAAAACATCCGCTTCTATATAAATTTTGACCCGGCCAAACTCATCCCGGTAGCGGCGCAGCAGCGGCTGCAGACATTCAGAGTAATCCAGCGCCGAGATGCGGCCGCTGACAAATAAGCTGATCACTCCAGGAGTGATATCTGGAATTTGGCAAAGCATGAAGTGGCTCCCCCACACAAAAGAATGCAGAAACTGGTATGCTTGGCTGCCGGCTTATACCAGCAGTCACAAACTGACGTAACTAATAACACTAACCATGATCAAGATCTCAAACCGTGTTGTCGTGCAGGAAAATGAAATTCAATGGCAATTTATCCGGGCCAGTGGCGCCGGCGGCCAGCATGTTAACAAGGTATCCACGGCAGCCCAGCTGATTTTTGATATTCATCAATCGTCTCTGCCAGAATTTTACCGTGAAAAACTGCTCGCGCGCAGTGACCATCGCATTAGTGCCAGCGGCAAAATCATTATCAAATGCCAACAATCCCGTAGCCAAGAAGCAAACCGGGAAACCGCCCTGCAGCAGTTCATTCAATTGGTGGCAAGTGTTACCGTGGTGGAGAAAAAACGCCTGCCCACCAAAGCGACCCGTGCCAGCCAACGCCGTCGTATCGACACGAAAAAACAGCGCGGTCAGGTCAAAGCCCTGCGGCAACAAAAGCGCTTTGACTAGGTCAACTGCAAACACCAAGGGTTGTTAACTTTCCATGGTTAAATTTTGTTCGAGATAAAAGCGGGTTAATAGCAACTAATGGTTTGTCGCCCAGTCATACTCAGTAAGAGCGGCTTAACAAAGCGCAATACGCTTTTAGCCACCCCCTTCGGGCAGCGTTTAAGGCACCTTTCTACTGCGTTATCGGCTTATCAGGTAGCGCAACGACCTATCAAAGCCTTTACCTGGTATCAAGCAGTCGCAAATCGCTGCAAAAACAAACTTGAAAGGTCAACAAACCCTAGGATTATTACCACGGCGTTTTATACTGGGCAGCAGTATCGATAGCTGATGGAGCAAGCCGATGGCGACGCCGCACAAAATCCTATTACTCAATGGTCCAAACCTGAATCTACTTGGACGACGTGAGCCGGAAAAATATGGCCACTGTGGCCTAACCGAGTTAGTGGAACAGCTGACTCAACAAGCGATACAGCAGCAGTTAACCCTGACACATCTGCAATCCAACGCCGAGCATGAATTGCTTGATGCCATCCACCAAACGGATGCCGATTTTATCATCATTAATCCGGCGGCTTTTACCCACACCAGTGTGGCGCTGCGAGATGCCCTGCTGGGGGTCGCTATTCCATTTATTGAAGTGCATATCACCAATGTCCACGCCCGGGAGCCATTTCGGCAACATTCTTACCTTTCTGATATTGCCGTGGGCGTCATTTGCGGTTTAGGCCTGCAGGGGTATGCACTGGCGCTGACAGCCGCATCAAGTTATCTCGACGGTAAAACCGCAAAATAAAGCAATTTCCTGGCGGTGAAAACGCGTCTTCACCGCCAAAACCACATTATAGCTTTAATCGTACAAATCTAATTGCATTGAGCTTTTGCGATATTTTCGGCATTAAAAATAAATAATCCTCAACAATAGAGCAAAAGTTTTCAAATTCGGGATATGCTACACAGGATTAGCGAACCATTATGTTCAGCTGACATTATTTACTGATATAAAAAGGTAAAAGATGTCTTTTGCGGTAACTCTTGCCGCATGCGACCGATAAAAACCACCTGAATCCCTAATCCACAGGAGCATTTCATGAGCGCAGAGATTTCTCTCGACGGCTTTCTGGCCACTGTTGCCGACCGCAATCCCCACCAGCCTGAATTCCTGCAGGCCGTCAAAGAAGTGATGACCTCTATCTGGCCCTATGTCCAGCAGCATCCCGAGTATCTCAATGCCGGTATTCTTGAACGTTTGGTGGAGCCGGAGCGCCTGATCCAATTTCGGGTATCCTGGGTAGATGATCAGGGCAAGGTGCAGGTGAACCGCGCTTTTCGTATTCAACACAACTCAGCCATCGGCCCTTTCAAAGGTGGCATGCGCTTCCATCCCACCGTCAACCAATCTGTTCTGAAATTCCTCGCCTTTGAACAAACCTTCAAAAATGCTCTGACCACCTTACCTATGGGCGGCGGAAAAGGGGGCAGTGATTTTGATCCTAAAGGCAAGAGTGAAGGCGAGGTCATGCGCTTTTGCCAGGCATTAATGCTGGAGCTGTACCGTCATTTAGGGGCCGACACCGATGTCCCCGCGGGCGATATCGGTGTCGGTGGCCGTGAGGTTGGCTATATGACCGGCATGATGAAAAAACTGACCAACAGCGCCGAATGTGTCTTTACCGGCAAAGGGTTGTCATTTGGCGGCAGCCTTATCCGCCCAGAGGCCACAGGGTATGGTCTGCTTTATTTTGTTGAAGCCATGCTCAAAGCCAAAGGGGAAACCCTGAGCGGTAAAACAGTTGCGGTGTCAGGCTCGGGCAACGTGGCACAATACGCCATTGAAAAAGCCATCGACATGGGCGGAAAAGTGGTCACAGCATCCGATTCTGCCGGGGTGGTTTATGATCCCGATGGCTTTACCACAGAAAAACTGGCCAGGCTGATGACAATCAAAAACCAGCAACGCGGCCGGGTAGCAGATTATGCCCAGGAAATGGGACTGGAATACATCAGCGGCACAACCCCATGGCGCTTTGCTGTGGATGTAGCGCTCCCCTGCGCGACCCAGAATGAACTGCATACCACAGATGCCCAGCAGTTAATTGCCAACGGAGTGCAGCTAGTCGCAGAAGGGGCCAATATGCCATCTACTGCCGAAGCCATTGCCCTATTCCACCAAGCCAAAGTGCTGTTTGCCCCGGGCAAGGCCTCCAATGCTGGCGGCGTGGCCACATCAGGGTTAGAAATGAGCCAAAATGCCCTGCGCTTAAGCTGGAGCCGGGAAGAAGTGGATCAGCGTCTGAAAGACATCATGTACTCTATCCATCACACCTGTCAGCAATATGGCCGGGAAGGCGATCATACCAATTATGAGCTGGGTGCCAACGTTGCCGGCTTTGTGAAAGTTGCCGATGCCATGTTAGCCCAAGGCGTGTACTAAGCGAACGCTATTTTTGATGGGGCCTAATCCATAGGATAGGCCTCATTACATGGAAAACATCCTCTGACTAAACATCATGTCAATGCCATGGACTGCAATTTCCCTGACCAGTTATGCCGCTAGACCACTTCACTAAGCCAACATCAAGACATACTGATTAATACCCCTAATAGAACAATGAGTTTTTAACCTTACTATATCGATATTTCCCATCTAAAGCGTAAAATCAACTAGGGTTATTCCCGACGGCTCAAGGATGGGCAATCATGAATACATTGAACCTGACACAACTGCAGGAGATCGTCTCTCTACTGCCGGATCCGGCATTTATCCTCAGTCAGGATGGCTACTATATTGCTTATCTTGGGGGTGTAGATCATGACAATTACCATGATGGTCGCCCTCTAATTGGCAAATCCCTCTATGATGTCCTTCCTAAAAGCAAAGCAAATTGGTTTATTGCTCAAATCCATCTGGCGCTCAAGCATCATCAGGTCAAAATTGTTGAGTATGATCTGGATGTACAAGAAGTGGATGGGGTCGACCAACAGGGACCGGTCGGTATGTTGCATTTCGAAGGCAAAATCGTCCCGCTAAACAGTTTATTTCACGGTCAACGGGCTGTGCTTTGGCTGACCCGTAATATTACCCACCGCTACCAACTAGAACAGCAATTGCGCACCCTGAGCGAAACCGACGCACTCACAGGGCTGTATAACCGCCGACGCATGCTCGACACCCTGCGCCAATTACTCCATGACAGCAAAAAACAGCGCCGCCTCGCCGCACTGTTAATTTTAGATATTGATCTGTTCAAAAAGATCAATGACAAATACGGCCATCAGGTCGGTGACACTGTGCTGGAGCAGATCTGTGAAGAGTTAAAACGCCAGCTCAGGGATGGGGACATTGCCGCCCGGATCGGCGGTGAAGAATTTGCCATTTTACTGCCCCACTCCCGTCTTGATGAAGCAACATTAGTCGCAGAGCGTATCCGCTGTGCCATCGCCAAACGTCAAATCTCCGCAGCCGGTAGCCAGTTTCATATTACTGTCAGTATCGGTCTGACCCAACTGAGCGAAGATGATAATTGCAGTAGCGCTCTGACCCGGGCTGACGCCGCGTTATACCGGGCAAAGGCTGCAGGCCGCAACCGAGTGGAACAAAGCTAGGGGTAGCTAATAACTGCATGACATATTGATAAATGAAACTGGCTTCATTTATCACCTCGTAATTATCCGTTGTGCCTTAACACCCTTGATGCCATCACAATGTGATCCTGATGACAAAACCTCTTTATCTCTTAGTAATTTAAGTAACTTTTATTTAATAAAAATCTGATTGAAGCTACCGCAACCGCGCCACAGAATCCTGACACAGTCGCCTGTTTTGTCATCGGCGCAATGCCCCCTGATACTCCATTTCGTCGTGACAACAGACACAGATAATACGCCGACACCTTAGATCCGGCGTGATAAAAATAAAGTGGAGCTGCAATGAAACACCTATATCCCGCGCTGACGGCATTAGCCGTTATTGTTCTGTCCTCATCCGCCCAAGCCGCCGTGCACACGGTTTATACCAACCATACCTTGGCACTGCCCGGTGTGGGTACCATTCCGGTGGCTACCCCGCTGCAAGAACTTGGCAACAGCCAAGGCAAGCTCAAGGTTGAAATTACCGGGGTACAACCTAACGGTAATCACAGAGCCATTTTCAAAAGTGCTGATCAACGCATTGTGCTGGCAGCACTGACCCCAGAAATGGCAGAGCGCATCACTGCCGGTAAAAGTTTTACCGATGCCTACGGCAAGCCTTGGCGTCATGTCAGCCTAACCCTGCAAATCCCCGATGATGTCACCGCATCCCAACAGCCGCTGTGGCATCAAGCCGAGCAGCTACGTGATACCGCCTGCTCGGTATGCCATGCCGCACCGCAACCTGGCCAACTGTCGGCCAATGCTTGGCCTGCTACTGTTCGCAGTATGGGAGGACGAACCACCCTGTCACAAGATGAACTGCACCTGTTAACTGCCTACTACCAATACAATGCCGCGCAGCATTAAGGGGGAGTGATGTTTGAACAACTGTCCCGCCGGGACTTTATCAAAGGGCTGGGTATCACAGCTATGGGACTCAGCATTACCAGTCTACTACCGGTCAAATCATTCGCAGAAGGGGTGCCGGGGCGTTTTATTATTAATGCTGCCCACTGGGGACCATTGGTAATTCAGGTCAACCATGGCCGCATTGTTGACTCCAATGGGGCACTGCCCGCAAAGATGCCCAATGCGTTACAGCTTGTGGTGCATGATCAAGTCTATACCCCAGCAAGAGTGCAATATCCCATGGTGCGTAAAGGCTTTTTAGCCAATCCGAGCCATCCGGACGGCAAACGCGGACAGGATGAATTTGTCCGGGTCAGCTGGCAAAAAGCATTGCAGCTTATTCACCAACAGCATATGCGTATCCGCCATAAATACGGTAATGAATCCATTTATGCCGGCTCCTATGGCTGGCGTTCCAGCGGAGTATTACATCAGCCACAAACTCTGTTAAGCCGTTATATGAGCATGGCGGGCGGCTATTCCAGCCATTTCGGTGATTATTCAACTGGCGCCGCCCAAGTCATCATGCCTTATATGGTTGGCTCCATTGCCGTGTATGAACAGCAAACTGTGTTTCCCGTGGTGCTGGAGTCTTCTGAGGTCGTCGTGATTTGGGGCGCCAATCCACTCAATACCCTAAGAATTGCCTGGACCAGTTCAGATGGCAGTGGGTTAGAGTTTTTCCGTCAGTTACGTGACAGCGGCAAAACCATCATCATCATCGATCCGCTGCGCAATGAAACAGCTGAATTTATGGCCGATAAAGCGCAATAGATTGCCCCTGTACCCAATACTGATGTGGCCATGATGTTGGGGATTGCTTTTTATATGGTGCAGCAGGGCTGGCATGATAAAAACTTCCTGCAGCAATACACTGTCGGCTTTGCGCCATTTCTTGATTATCTGCAAGGTAAAACGGACGGGATCGCCAAAACCCCACAATGGGCAGAAAACATTTGTCAGGTGCCCGCAGCAACCATTGAGCGCCTTGCCCGCCTGTTTACCGAACACAGAACCATGTTGATGGCCGGTTGGGGGATGCAACGACAGCAATACGGTGAGCAACGTCACTGGATGCTGGTCACTCTCGCCGCTATGATCGGTCAGATAGGGCTACCAGGCGGTGGCTTTGGTTTATCCTACCATTATGCCAACGGGGGTAACCCTACCCGTATCGGTGGCATACTGCCCACCATTTCTCCGTCAATTCATGCAGGCAATGCGTCTGCTAACAACTGGGATATGGCAGGGGCACTCAACACTATCCCGGTTGGCTCGCTGATCCGGGCGCTGGAGCATCCTCATCAGCAATATGACAACAATGGCAAGGTAAAAACCTTCCCGGATATTCGTATGATTTGGTGGGCGGGTGGCTCTCCCTTTACCCACAATCAGGATATCAACCACCTGATCCGAGCTTGGCAAAAACCGGAAATGATCGTGGTATCAGATCCTTACTGGGCATCATCGACCCGTTTTGCCGATATCGTCCTGCCCATTACAACCAGTTATGAGCGCAACGATATGACCATGACAGGGGATTACAGCAACCAAAATATCGTGCCGATGAAACAAGTGGTACCGCCTCAGTATGAAGCCCGCAGTGACTTTGATGTTTTTGCCGATCTGGCGGGAATGTTACGCAGTGACGGCAAAGCCCTGTTTACAGAAAACCGTACAGAAATGCAGTGGCTGGCGCATTTGTACAATACGGCGAAAAAAATGTCCGATGCTCAAGGCGTGCCTACGCCTGACTTTGAACACTTCTGGGTCGACAATGCTATTTTGACCATGAAACCCAACCCCGCCAACGAGAAATACGTCACTTATGCTGATTTCCGCCAAGACCCGATCATGAATCCACTGGGCACCGCCAGCGGCCTGATTGAAATTTACTCCCGCACTATCGCCGGTTATCACTATGCCGATTGCCCCGCCCACCCCACTTGGCTGGAGCCAACTGAATGGCAAGCGCCGCACCAACCCGGCATGTTGCATTTAATCACCTCCCATGCCGCAGACCGGCTACACAGCCAGCTTAATTACAGCCGCCTACGTCAACGTTATGCCATTGCTGACCGAGAGCCGGTACTGATCCACCCCCATGATGCCAACGCGAACCATATCAGTGATGGTGATTTGGTCTGTGTCCACAACCAACGGGGTAAAATTCTCGCGGGAGCCCTGGTCACCAATGGCATAAAACAGGGGACAGTCTGCGTCCATGAAGGGGCCTGGCTTAATCTAGATAATGCCTTGGATATCTGTAAAAACGGCAACTGTAACGTGTTGACCAGTGATATCCCCACCTCCCCACTGGCCAACGGCTGCGCGCCTAACTCCTCTTTAGTCAATATTGAGAAATACCAAGGCTCTGTACTGCCAATGGATGCCTTTACACCACCTAAAGGGGCGATGGCTCTCTCGATATAAGCCAGTACTAAATACGAAATACGTCGATATAACTTATGGCAATGGGGAGGAACAGTAATTATTGCGGATAGAAAGATACTGACAATTACAGATAGATAGCCCCCTTTAATAGGGGTAAGTAGGTGAGCAATCAGAATATTTATATCGATCAAGCTGTATCTATCATAAAGACAGTCAACCGAGTATCAATGTTACTTCGTTAATTTGTCTCAGGCGTTAATCTCATAGAACCCGGCTAAATCCGGGTTCTATAGTTGGTCAGTATCAGTTTAAAGGCTCAACTGCACCTAGGGCGTGTTGACGTTTCGAGTTTGTTTTTGCAGCGATTTGAGGTTTCTTTATACAAGGCAGAGGCTTTGATAGGTAGTTGCGCTACCTGATAAGCCGATAACGCAGTAGAAAGGCGCCTCAAACGCTGCCCGCAGGGTTCGGCTAAAAGCGTTTTACGCTTTGTTGAGCGGTTCTTGCTTAGCATAACTAGGCGACAAACCGCTCGCCGCGATTAAAACGCTTTTATCTCGAACAAAATTTAATCACAAAACGTCAACACGCCCTAGTGACAAGACATTAACTTACTTTAGATAATCTACTGTCACGGTCTCAATTGGCAGGGGTTTAAGTACCTTAACGTGTGCCGCGTAATCGGCAACAGCCAAAGCGTCGGCATTACAGATATCTTGGCCTTTCCCTTTGCTACTGCAAGCGGGCGCGCCCTCTTTATAAACCACAGCAAATTTTTGGGTTTGTGGGTTATATGTCAGGTGATCAACACCATAGGCTTTATATCCCTTGGCTGTTTTAACGATATCCACCCGATCAGTGCCCTGCAACTGGGCATCACCCAGCGCTTTCCAGCCATCATTACCACTGGCGTTATAGTTGTTCAGTACCACCACATAGTGACGATCATCTTGCATAGGCTCCCATTTAGGGTGCGTGACAGTACCTGCGTTAAAGTCCAACTGACTGATATGACCCCGCTGGTGTTTTACATCTTCAATGAAGGTATAACGCATACCTGCCACATAAGGGAATTTGCCAGCATGGGCACCTTCCGGCAAAGTTGCATTAATGGTCTGAGTTAACAGCTCACGCAAGGTTTTACCACTGACGGTTAATTCAGAAGGGAAATTACTGAAAGGCAATAATTCTAACGTGGCGTTACCGGTACGAAAATCTCCAGCGGCAATATCAGTACGGATCCCACCGGCACCAATCATCGCGATTTGGGCGGTTTTACCGGTAGCGGCTTTTACCGCAGGCTGATTCGCCCAGTACAATAATCCTTGGGTCACTAACGCGGCAACATCCGATCCATGATTATCACTGCCTTTTTCACCCGGACGGCGCATATGTTTCATTTCCGCTGGCACATGCGCAAGCACATGACCATACGCCTGCTCCACGGCGGGCTTATACGCGCTATCAATCCGCTGACGCAGCGCTTGGTCTTCCGGCATTTCAGTGATTTTATCGTTATGCTCGATATAATCTTCCACTTTTTTCAAGGCAGCACCTGTCAGTGCAGTGCCCGGGGTGCGGTTACCATCAGCAAAGAAGGTTTCATCTGACAACAGGGTATTGTGTCCCTTACAGGTCAGCAACTCACCTTGGCTGTCAAACGCCAATGATACCTGCCCCAGCGCTTGAGCATACTGTCCGGCCTGCACAATACAGGTTTCACCCTGCTGATTATTCCACGGCACCATCTGCGCATAAGGTCCATTATTGCCGTGGCCCAGATCGGTAAAATCCCCCAGCAGAGTATGGGAGTGACCACCGATAATGGCATCCACCCCATGGGTTGCCTCAGCAAGTGCCACATCCTTAGCGTTGCCGATATGAGAAAGCACCAGAATTTTATTCACCCCGGCTTGTGTCAGGGCATCAACTGTTTGCTGAGTCGCTTTCACCTCAGAGAGAAATTTCGCCTTACCGACACCATTGGCGATGGTTGGCATATCTTCCAACACCACACCAATTACCGCGACAACCTGCTCGCCCGGTTTGGCTTCTTTTACCGAACCAATCTTGCGCTTGTGATCGCCGTTAAAGGCAAACAGCTGATATGGCTTGAGATTATGACTATTGCGTAATGGCGCATCGGCAGACACATCCATATTCGCCGCCAGCACAGGGAAATTAACCTTATTAATAAAAGCCGCCAATTTGGCGGTATTCAAATCAAACTCATGGTTGCCCAGTGCCATGGCATCCAGCCCCATGCGAGACAGTAAATCAGCATTGGCTTGCCCGTCATTGAGTTTGAAATAAGCCGACCCCTGCCAAGCATCGCCAGCATGGAGGAACAAAATAGGTAAATCAGCTTTCGCTGCCGCGGCCTTAGCCTTATCAGCAGCGGCCAGTACCCGGGGGTAGCCACCAAATTCGTTATACACCCGCTCACCGTTTTTCCCCAGCGTAAAGCTGGACTTTACCGGGTCAAAATTAGAGTGGGTATCATTGATATGGGCGACCTGCAGGGTAAAGTCGGTTGCAGGCTGGGATGGGGTTGCGGCCATGGCGCTGGCATTCAGTACACCGAATAATGCCACCGCCACCAGGGATTTTTGACGGGTTGTTATCATGATTTTTGCTGCTCATTTACCGGACTGACGCCGGAGAGAAATGCCCCGGTCAGGTAATTTGACTACCTGACCATATAAAACCCAGATATGTTAACAGCTTATTGATTGCCACAAAGTGAAACTGAGTTTATATACTGTGCATTTTTCAGCCTGAGCAACAAAAATCGCATCAAATTTAGGCAGTTTTCATCGCCATCTGCGCCGCACGGCGGCTACGACGGGATAAATACAATGGCAGCAATTGCATCGCCATCACCGCCAGCACAATCATCCCTATGCCACTGATAGACAACCAATCGAGACTATTGCCTTTAATCATCTCTGGCCACCAGCCCATATCTACCGCCAACTCAGTCAAACTGAAGCTCAGTACCGGGGTCAATGCAACCATGGCGCTGACCTGAGCTGTCGGCCAATACCGCATGGCCTGTCCGAATGTGCCATAAGCCACTAGGGTGTTCACGGCACAAAACAGCGCAATGCTCCAGTCCGGCAATGACATCCGGCCAAAAGCGGAAAAATCAGTAGCAGGAGCCATCACCACAGTGCCCAGCGCAAAAATGCACAACATGACGTTATTGGGGGACAATTTCGCGAGCAGGGATTTTTGCAATAAGGCATAACTGGCCCAGCAAAATGCCGAAAACTGAATAATCAGCACGCCAGCCAGCAAACCACTGCTGTCGCTACCACCAAAATGCAGATGAGGGTGGAAAAACATCAGCATGCCTGCAGCTAACGCGGCAAAACAGGTCAATTGCAACGCTGAAATCCGCTCACGGAAAAACAACAGCCCACCGAATGCCAAAAAGAAGGGAGCAACCTGAAAATTCAATTGCGCGGTGCCAGGACTCAGGTATTTCAGTCCCATCACAAAGGTGACATAGTTCATGATCAGAAACACGCCGGCACCGGCCAAACGTAGCCAATCCCGTTTCTGCAGCCGGGCAAACTGCCCCAGTTGCCGCAGCATATACTGCATCATAAAGGTTGCCACCAAGGCAAAAATAAACCGCAGCCAAGTCAGGCTGACGGCATCAATAAAACCGCCTGACAGCTTCAGGGCGATAGGTAGCATCCCCCAGAACAGCACGGCAACCGCGCTGTAACTCAGCCCCAGCCGATTAGATGAAGCGTTCACATTATCCCCTTACCCTTGGCGCAGACTCCGCCATGGGCGCAAAAGTGGGGCATTTTGCCCCAATGATTAACAAGAAACTTTGACCTGCGTCCGGCCCTGTAGATTTTCCGCCCTAGGGGCTGTTGACCTTTCAAGTTTGGTTTTGCCGCGATTTGAGGGGGCTTTATACAAGGCAGAGGCTTTGATAGGTAGTTGCGCTACCTGATAAGCCGATAACGCAGTAGAAAGAAGCCTCAAACGCTGCCCGACGGGTTCGGCTAAAAACGTTTTACGCTTTGTTGCGTGGTTCTTGCTTATCATGAACCACTCGCCGTGAGTAAAACATTTTTATCTCGAACAAAATTTAACCCTGTAAAGTCAACAGCCCCTAGCCTATTGCACCTGACTTCGGCCGCTGATATACCAGCTCAGCACCATGGTCAATAACAAAATACCGGCGATCACCCCTAAAGTGACGGCGATAGGCACCGCCAACCAATGGGCCAATAACATCTTTAAACCGATAAAGGACAAAATGGCTGCCAGACCATATTTCAGCAGCACAAAGCGATCGGCAATTTCCGCCAGCAGAAAGTACATCGCCCTTAGGCCCATAATGGCGAAGATATTGGAGGTCAGCACAATAAAGGGATCTGTGGTCACAGCAAAAATGGCCGGAATACTGTCCATCGCAAAAATCACATCGCTCAACTCCACCAGCACCAAAGTCAAAAACAGTGGCGTGGCATAGCGCAATCCATTTCGCAGCACGAAAAAACGCTCGCCTTCCAAGTGCTCGGTTAAACGCAGGTGCCGGCGTAAGAATCCCAGCAGCGCGTTATGCTCCATATCCGGCTCTTCATCCTCCACCAACAGCATTTTGATGCCACTGAACAGTAAAAACGCCCCAAACAAATACAGTAACCAATGGAACTGATCGATAAGGTAACTGCCGCCGAAAATCATCACAGCTCGCAAAGCGATGGCGCCCAAAACCCCGTATAACAACACTCGACGCTGCAACTCAGCAGGCACAGCCATAAAGTTAAAAATAATCAGCCAGACAAACACATTGTCCACCGCTAACGCTTTTTCTAACAAATATGCTGTCAAAAAAGCCGCAGATTGTTGATGCGCCACCGCCGCACCAGCGCTGTCATGGTAGTACCACCAGATCGCGGCATTAAAGAGCAAGGCCACCACCAGCCAAATCAGCATCCATATCGCCGCCTCTTTCACCGTCACCTTGTGATTGCTGCCACCACCTGCAAATTTCAAATCAATCCCGAGGATTGCCAGCACCAGCGTAAAAAAACCGGCCCACATCCACCATTGTTCAGTCATAGTCCCACTTACCCACAGCTCAATGCTGCGCAAACACCGCTGCCACCAGTTAAGGCTGCGCGCTTAAAGAGCCACAGCATAAAAGGTCACTGCACAAAAAAAGCCTGCCGCCATCAGGCGTCAGGCCAGTACCTAGTTTTCCGTCGACATGCCGCCGAGGTCATCTCATGCATCCCGGCTAACAATCCCTCATAAGGGATCGGCCATGTGGTCATCTGATGAGCAAGAATTATAACGCTGGCTAATTAAGCAAAAGATTAATTTGCGTTAATCGCAGCAAGAAGATCGCCGTCATCTTGATGCTATTGCACGCAATAAAACGTTTTTTTCACCCAACTACCTGAGATTGAACAGCGCCTAGGCAAAACCGTCAGTAATGCCCGCTTTAAGCCGGTTTGGAATTAATGCTATAGTGCGGCGCATATGCAATGGCGATGGAAGGTCTTTTCGCATGAGTTTTAAGGATTTACGAAGTTTTATTACTCACCTTGAAGCCCGGGGTGAACTTAAGCGTATTCAATATCCAGTTGATCCCTATCTGGAAATGACTGAAATTGCCGACCGCGTTTTGCGCGCTGGCGGCCCCGCATTACTGTTTGAGCAGCCCAAAGGGCATACCATGCCGGTGCTGGCCAATTTATTCGGTACCCCAAAGCGCGTGGCAATGGCATTGGGACAGGATGATCCTAAAGCGCTGCGCGAAGTCGGTGAATTGCTGGCCTTTTTAAAAGAGCCAGAACCGCCCCGGGGCTTTAAAGACGTCATCAGTAAAATCCCCATGTTCAAGCAGGCATTAAATATGCCGCCGAAAACCGTCCGCCATGCCCCCTGCCAAGAAGTTGTCATCACAGGTGATGACGTCGATTTAACTCAACTGCCCATCCAACACTGCTGGCCCGGCGATGCCGCCCCGCTAGTAACCTGGGGACTGACCATCACCAAAGGGCCGCGGCAGAAACGGCAGAATTTGGGGATCTATCGCCAGCAATTACTGGGCAAAAATAAATTGATTATGCGCTGGTTATCCCACCGCGGTGGCGCACTGGATTTTGCTGACTTCAAGCAACAACACCCGGGAGAAAAATACCCTGTGGTCGTTGCGCTGGGTAGTGATCCTGTCACCATCCTCGGCGCTGTCACCCCGGTGCCTGACTCCATGAGCGAATATGCCTTTGCCGGGCTACTGCGTAAAGAGCGTACCGAAGTGGTTCGTGCGCTAAGTTGTGATTTAGAGGTGCCGGCCACCAGTGAAATAATTCTCGAAGGCTATATAGATCCTGATGAGATGGCGGAAGAAGGCCCCTATGGCGACCATACCGGTTATTACAATGAAACCGATATGTTCCCGGTCTTCACTGTGACCCACATTACACAGCGGCGCGATGCTATCTACCACAGTACCTACACAGGTCGGCCACCGGATGAACCCGCCATGCTGGGGGTGGCGCTCAATGAGGTATTTGTACCGATTTTGCGCAAACAGTATCCGGAAATTATTGATTTTTACCTGCCACCTGAAGGCTGCTCTTATCGCATGGCAGTGATCTCCATCCGTAAACAGTATCCGGGTCACGCCAAGCGAGTGATGATGGGAGCATGGTCATTCCTGCGCCAGTTTATGTACACCAAGTTTATTGTGGTGGTGGATGATGATGTTGATTGCCGCAACTGGCAGGATGTTATCTGGGCAATCACCACCAGGATGGATCCCAAACGGGATACCGTTATGATAGATAATACACCGATTGATTATCTTGATTTTGCCTCGCCGGTCGCAGGCCTGGGCTCAAAAATGGGGCTTGATGCCACCAATAAATGGCCGGGGGAAACAGACCGGGAATGGGGCACCCCCATTGAGATGGATGCCGCCGTTAAACAGCGGGTAGATGCCATCTGGGATGAATTGGGGATCGATGAGGCACCGACACTCTGATCCTGTCTTTTAAATCGCAAACATAAGCCTTCGCAGAAAAGGCCAAGGGAAGCAGTATGAAAACCATTCGTTGTCAGGTAGAAAAAATCACCCCCTTTAACGGGGCCGTTTATCAGGTGTTGCTACGGCCAGACACCCCACTGGCACACCAAGCCGGGCAGTATTTATGCGTGGTGATGGGGGAAAAAGACAAACGGGCGTTTTCCATTGCTTCTGCGGCAGATGCTGAAGTGATTGAACTGCATATTGGTGCGGCCGTGAATGAGCCGTACCCTATGCAAGTGGTCGAAAAGCTGCAACAAAACAGCCATATCGATATCGAAGCACCGGGCGGAGAAGCCTGGCTGCGCCACGACAGCACCCGGCCACGACTGTTAATCGCCGGTGGCACGGGTTTTTCCTATATCAAAAGTCTGATCGAACAACAGATCCAGCTAGGGCAAACCATTGAAACCACGCTGTATTGGGGCTGTCGCAACCAAGACGCCATGTATTACGAACAATTAGCCCGTCAATGGCACAGTGAACATCCTTGGCTGCATTTTGTCCCCGTCGTCGAAGAAGCAAAACCACAATGGGATGGCAAACAGGGAAATCTGCTGGCACAAATTCAGCAAGACTACACCTCCCTAGCCGGTTTTGACGTGTATATTGCAGGACGCTTTGATATGGTCGGCGCGGCGCGGGAAATTTTCCGCCAGCTTAATGTCGATGAAGCGCATCTGTACGGCGATGCTTTTGCCTTTATCAAATAGTGCTAAACGGCAGCAGTGTGAAACGCTGCTGCCACGGGTATTTATCATCCGCGTCACTGGCAAGCAATGCTGACAGTAAGCGTCCCATCATCAAACCACAACAAGCGCAATCGCAGCTTAAACTCATGTTTATAGCGCTTGTTTATGTTTTTTATTACTAAGTTTGCTTATCAGCGTTATTGGATTCGTGGTGCAATTGTTATCGACCGCACCGACACTCAGTCAGCATAACCAGTTGCTAAAACTCCAATAAAAAGCATCTAAAGCGGGATAGTCACTTATTCTGCAGATTTAACGCTATCAACCCTTACACCGGGCGATACAATTGTTTAACATGGTTAGCATAATGTACCCGCGAGGATCCGATGATGAAACTGACCAGCCTGACCCCGGATATCTATGATCACCTATACCGGGACATTACAGAATTTCGCTCCACATTTGATTTACCGATACGGGATCCTCTGTCGCTGGACTCTAAAGCAGACACCTTACATAGCTCACTGATTATTGAAGAATTGACTGAACTTGCCCAAGCAGCCAGTGCGGCTGAACAGGCCGATGCCATTGTCGATTCAGTCTATGTATTAATGGGCCGACAAGTCCATCTGGGCGCGGCCAATATGGAAGACAATCCAGCAATTAGTTATCTAATCGATCTACTGCTCAATGTGGCGGATAACCTTAATATTCGCTTTTTGGCCTGCTGGGATGAAATTCACACCAGCAATATGAGCAAGGTATGCCATACCGAGCAGGAATTTGAAGCAACCCGGGCACACTATGCCAGTATGGGTATCCCGCTATTAGCCACAGAAACTGAATTAGGTATTGTCGCTAAGTGTGCAGCGGACACCCAGCTAGACGGTAAAATGATCCGCGCAGGGAAAGTGTTGAAATCCGTCAAATATCGCCCTGCGGATCTCACTGCATTGGTATAAGACTGGCGCTATCGGGCTGCCAGATAAATTGCATCAGGTATTCAGTCATACCTGATGCATAAGCTTGATTAACCCAAAGTGCTACCACTTAGGACGATTGATCACCTCAGGGTCCTGGGTCACATAGACTTCCCCTTCAGGGCCAGTCAACACCAACTTAAAGGCGATCATGCCTTCTTGGCTATTTTTATCTTCCACCACCAACTGCAACCCTTCTTGCTGCAGCTTGACTGAAATAACATCATCCAAAATGCTTGGATTAGGCACCTGACTACTGTTAGGAAAAACCACCCCGGCAAAATACAGCCCAAGGCGCTGCTGAGGATCTAGCTGATACAACACTTCAGCATCAGGCTCTGTCACAGTGACACGATACTTATCAAACTCAAATACTGGCGTTGGTAGCTCGCCGGTCACTTTCACATTAACAACCACTTATTTCCCTATTAAGTAAGTGAAGCTGATTTTATTATTGGGATAAATCTTGTCCAATGACGATGGGAGCCTCTGCCCAGTACAACGCAATGCATCGCGTAGCGGCACAAAAAAGGCTGGGCTGAAATCATCCCGTCCCTGCCCTTGTATCATTGTCAGCGCCTGATGACATAGTCCTTTTGCAGCAGACCCTCCAGTCAAATTAGATTGCAACAAGCGTAAAATAGCCCCAATGAATTGCACTTCTTTGTGCTCAATAGGTAGCTGCTGCAACCTGTGGTCTGCCGCCTGTAATGCGACTCGTGCAGCAGCAGGATTCTCCTGCCGTTGGAAATTCAGCCCGGAATATAAATATGCCAGCACAATAGCGACCCGATAATCTAAATCATCGGTTTCCTTGGCCAGTAACTGCTGCAGCATATTATCTGGACTAAAAATCTGTTGCAGCTCCGCGCTGACACCCTGCTCAGACAATATCTGCGCTGAAGAAGCCAACATAAGTGACAGATGGAGTGCAGCCCGCTGACGGTTACGACGCCAAGCGCGGTTATCTAAATCCAACCCCAGTAATTGCTGCGATAAGCGGACACTGGCAAGACCGACCTCCCATGCCTGAATGATATCCCCCCGTAAAAACAACAAACGTGACAAGTGGTCCTGACTGAGCGCTTGCTGCTCAAGAATTTTCGGATGAGCCGACTGGCGATGGGGCTCAGCCATAGCAACAATCGCCCTGTGATTACGGATCCCTTCAGCGAGCTGCCCTTGAGCCAAACGCGCGCTAGCCAACCAAGACTGACTATTCAATACCGCATTAATGGCATTAAGATCGCCGGGACGGCTCGCCGCAATCTGCTGTTTACGATTCAGCGCTTGGTGAAACATCTGCGAGGCTTTAGCAAAATCCTGCTGCTCCATGGCCAGCGACCCCAAGGAATTAAGCGCATAAGACAACTCCATCGCCGCATCTAACGAGTCAGGCGCGGCGAACAGCATTTGTTCACTGTAGTCCCGATATGCTTCAAACCATTGACCCGCGCCGCGCCAATCTTTGGCATCATAGGCTAACTGCCCTTGCCAGAAGGCATTGACCCCCAGGGTTTTCAACAAACCAAGATGCTGTGGCTGCTGGCTGAGTAATGCCTGCAATCGCTGATACGCCGAACCCAATGCGGCTTGGGCTTCATCATAATTTCCCCGGGAATAGGCCACTTCCCCAATAGCTTCCAATGTCTGGCCATGCTGAAACTTAGCCGCAAAGCCGACCCCATCATCCCAATCCGGTCGAGTAAAATATTCCAGCGCCTTATTACTGATGCCATCGAGCAGATCCATCCGGCCAATACCCCGCAGCTTATCGGCAAATTCCCCCACCATAAAACCAAGCAAATTTTCTGCTGCCAGACGCTTTTCCGTTGCGCGTCGCTCAGCGGCCATGCTCTGTACCCCCGAAACCACAGAAACCAGCGCCAATACCGCAAGCACTGAAGCAATTCCTCGCTGACTCCAACGTTTAAGCTGCAGCCGGCGCTCAGAAGCCTGCAGCAATGCCCGTTCATCATCACTCAAGCGAAACAAGGGATTGTTAGCCAATGACCGGGCTTCCTCCAAAGGTTTTCCCGGTGGCAATAGATAAGCTCGCGCCCGCTGCTCAGCAAGCCACTGACGGGTCTGAGCAGCCAGCTTAGCCTGAGCGGCCAAACTGTGTTTATGCTCTGCAATCCAAGCGACCGCGCGGGGCCAGCACCGCAATAGCGCTTCATGGGCAATACTAAAACAAGGCTGCCCCTGAAACAGATGGGCCACAAACAACCGCTGCTCCACTAACGCCTGCACTAATCCATGCTGAGCGTCATCGGTCAACGCGGCAAAATAGCCACTGCGGCTGGTCAGAGACTCGCCATCGGCCTGCAAACACACTAACCGAGATAAAATATCCGGCAGCGCATCGCAAGCAGCCGCCGGCAATCCCGCCAAACATGTTTCAGCAGCTTGCCCAATCGCACCTTCAAGCCCACCGAGAGCCTGATAACGGGATAACTGCAACTCCTGCTCCTGCCGCCCCAAATACAGTGCCTGCAAGGTGTATTGCAACATAGGTAATGCATCCGGATTCCCAGCGGCTTCATCCAATAACAGCTCATCCAGTGTCAGTCCAGAGGCCGTATCCTGCTGCCAAGTAAGTCCCGCGGCTTTAGCAGGCTGACAAATCATCTGCCGGATCTCTCCCCGACTTGGTGGCGCTAAATCAAATAAAGCGCTACGGGCTCGACCTTGAGCAAAACACGGATAGGCAACCAATTGGGGATAAAAATCATTACGACAAGCGCCCAGGACCAATACTGCGCCACTGGCGGATAACTGCTCTAACAACGCAATGAAAAGCGTTCGCTCATCATTGCTGTGTAAGGGCGATGTCAGCAGCACTTCCAGTCGATCCACAATCAAGCCAAAACGCGGTAAATTGACCTCTGTGCGGGGCAACTGTTTTTTCAGCCAAGCCATCACGGTTTCAGGCTGATGGCACAATCGGTAAGCCAAATCCGTTGCATTCTCACCCTTGAACACCGGCTCACCAGCCAGCTCCCAGTCCAACATGGCGCTGGCTAAAGTCAAAAACAGTTGCCCGGCACTGACATCAGCAAAATCAACCCCACTGTGACAAAGCAACTTTATCCCTTCCCAGCCATTGTCCCGATATAGCGAAGGCAGCACTCCGGCCTGCAACAATGAGGATTTTCCGCAACCACTGGGGCCGATAATCAAACAGCAGGCGCGGCCATAACGCACCTGACGCACCACCCGCTCCAGTAAAGCTGTCAGTGCGTGGCTGCGACCAAAGAAAACCCCAGCATACTGAGAACTAAATGGCTGTAAGCCTGGGAAGGGAGAGCCTTGCTGCCAATGAGATTGAACCCTAGGCTGATGTAACGGCTGTACCGGAGCAACGGTGCGGTAACCACGGCGACGAATGGTCTCGATAAACTCGGGTTGAGCAGCACTGTCTCCCAAGGCTCTGCGCAATTGATTAATCACTTTATGCAACGGGTTATCACCGGCATCCAATGCCGGCCAAATCTGATCCAAAATGGTGTCAGTGCTGACAACTTCCCCGGGGGTACGACACAGTAAAATCAGTACTGCCATCGCTTTAGGTTCAAGCGGCTTTACCCGCCCCCCTTGCCGCAACCGGTTAGCAGCCGGCTCCACTTGCCAGGGACCAAAACTGAACTCCACCTCTTCCATGACTCTGCTCCCCGCACAACTTAATCTGCTATCGGCCTACATTAATATCTTTAGCATCAATAAATTAATCCCTTTTATACCGAAAAAACCGACTGATGTTAATAAAATGTCAAGCAGCATAAGTGGCCTTTAGACCCACTCACCTTATAAGCTTCTTCACGGGGAGATAAGAATATCTGCAGCAAGGAAAACATGATCCCCGCTCAAATTGGTATAAAATGCCAGACAACATACCGTTAGTACCAAACAGGGTTAGGTTTATGACAACACAGCCACAAGTCAGCGCATTGAAACTGAAAAAGAAATCTCGCCAATTAGACATCAGCTTCACTGACGGTCAGCAATTCACTCTAAGCTGTGAATTTCTGCGGGTGTATTCCCCTTCCGCTGAAGTTCACGGCCATGGCAAGCCTGTGTTGGTCAGCCATAAAAAGAACGTCAATATCAGCGCCATTGAGCCTGTCGGTAACTATGCGGTAAAAATTATCTTCGATGATGGCCACGATACCGGGCTATATTCCTGGCAACTGCTACACCAACTGGGCAGCAATCAAGCCCAACTGTGGGAAGAGTATCTAGCGCGGTTGCGCGCCGCGAAAGCATCCCGAGAGCCACTGATCGCCATGAATATCACATACAATTAATCCCCAGTTACCAACCGTCCGCGATGGCTTTACTGCGGTAAATTACGACCAGATGGTAGATATTTACCGCAGCAACAAAAGCATTCATCCCCGCCACGGGCCAAGCTTGAATAAAACTGCCATACACAACAAACAGCACGCAGCCACAAAAGTTCAGCCAACGTAACCAGATGATATTTTTCATCATAAGAGAAGCGGCTATCATCACTGACGCCATGTATCCCAGTACCTCAACCATACCTTCAGCAGCCATCTTTCCTCCGTTTATCCGATAGGACATAGCTATCTACACCACCAACCTGACACAAACCGGTTGCCAGTCGCAAACAACATTTTTATAACAATCATGTCCAAGTCCTACCGCAAAACGTAAAAAACTCGGCTTTTCACAGAGATAGCAAAAAGCAGTTTCCCTGCTGGTTACATTTCAGGCATAGTGGAGCAATACCGTGATTGATAACGCTTTTCTTTTCAAGATTCCCTTATATACTGCGGTAAACAGACCCTCTGGTAGCAAGCCAGCATTTCCCGGCGTGGAACAAACAGGAGTGCAATATGGAATACAACACCTCAGAACTTTGTGACATGTTTCTGGACGTGGTAGACGTCGTAGAACCCATGTTTAGCAACTATGGTGGTTGTAGCTCTTTCGGCGGTGCAATCAGTACCATTAAATGCTTCGAAGACAATGGCCTGATTGCGGATATCTTGGCAGAAGACGGTGAAGGTAAAGTATTGCTTATTGATGGCGGTGGCTCGCTACGCCGAGCGCTGATCGACGCCAATATTGCAGAGGCGGCTGTCAACAATGGCTGGGAAGGTATTATCGTTTACGGCAGTGTGCGCGATGTTGATGCCTTAGAGGAACTGGATATCGGTATTCAGGCGTTAGCTTCTATTCCAGTGGGAGCCGATGGTAATGGTATCGGTGAAGTGGACGTTCCGGTGAATTTTGGCGGGGTTACATTCCTGCCTGGCGACCACGTCTATGCCGATAATACCGGCATTATTCTGTCGCCTGAACCACTGGATATTGAATAATCCACAATTTGCTCCCCATCTATCAACCCCGGTCATGCCGGGGTTTTTGTTATCACATCTACTAACTTGACGTTAGGCACACCAATCGAAAAATACACCGCACAATTTCGTTATCTCGGGCTTGTCTGTTACCCCTAAAGCGATGAAAATATCAGCAGACTGACAGGGATGGAATGATATGGACTTTTTGCATCTTTTTAGCCGAGATCACCTGCTGCAATGCCTTAAGCTCAGGGAAGATGAAACTAAGCTCGGTGAACAATTTCAGCTGCTGACGCAATTTAATGCAGCACATCTGCAACAGGCCAAAGCACAGGGCTGCCGATTTGCCTTAGTGGGAATTTGCGAAGATATTGGCCCAAGAGCAAATCAGGGACAAGGCGGGGCGGAAGACGGGTTTTCTGCTGCCATCAGTGTTTTTGCCAACCTACAAGCCAACCGCTTTTTAACCGGTCACTCTTGCCTGTTAGTGGGCAGTATCCGACCCACTGCTATCACGCCGCACCATCCAAGCCCACAGCAACTTCGCCAAGCCGTTGCTGAACTGGATCAACAGGTCATCACCGTCTGCCAGGCACTGTTTGCTGCCGGACTTGAGCCCATTGTTATCGGTGGAGGCCACAATAATGCCTTTGGCCTGATCACAGCGCTACATCAGGCCAAACATCGCCCTGCTGCAGTTGTTAACCTTGATCCCCACTGCGATTTTCGCCCGCTGGAAGGGCGTCACAGCGGTAATGGATTCAGCTACTGCGCCCAAAACGGCTCGCTGGCCTATTACCATGTGCTGGGATTGCATGAACAAAAAAACAGTGAAACCAGTTTGGCGCAATTAAGCCAATTTGGCGGGCGCTGGCACAGCTTTCAGGACATCTGGACACGTCGTTGTCAATCCCTTGATTCAGCTTTAGAAGAAATCAGCACTGCGCTCAATGCAACTCAAGCACCTGTTGGGCTGGAACTCGATATGGATGCCATCGCTGAGATGCCGGCCAGTGCCATGACCTTTGCAGGAGTGCCCTTACTTGATGCCTGTCGTTATGTGGATTATCTCAGCCGCCATAGCGACTGTGCTTATCTACACCTGGCTGAAGCTGCGCCAGCGCGACATGCCAACCTGCAAAGTGGTCGACGGATCACAGGCCAGGCCTTGGCAGAGTTGATGCTCGCCTATCTCCAGGGAAGACTGGCATCACAAACAAAATAACTCATTGATTAAAAATGAATAACAACTGTTCAACCCGCACAAATATTGTGCTCTAATGCCCGGCGAGGTATTTTGTCTGAAGGCTAACTACAGGCAAAAAGGTGAATACTACGCCTGTTGACGGCGTAAAAGACAGTACGGCTGTCGCGACAAGGTAGTGAATTAATAACTCGATCACAGAGTGACATTGCCAAAGTAACCGGGGGGAACCCCTTTGGCATACACTCGGTGCAACTCATCGAAATAACAGGAAGAAGCCAATGTCTCAGGACAAGTCAACCAGTACCCACTTCGGATATAAAACCGTAGAAACTGCACAGAAGGCCGATCTGGTTGCCGGCGTTTTTCACTCAGTTGCTGCCAAATATGATGTGATGAATGACGTTATGTCATTTGGCATTCACAGACTCTGGAAGCGTTTTACCATTGAAACTGCAGCTGCTCGCCCAGGCATGACAGTTCTGGATTTAGCTGGCGGCACCGGCGATTTAACCGCACGTTTTTCCGAATTAGTCGGCGAACAAGGTAAAGTGGTGTTAGCAGATATCAATGACTCCATGCTAAAAGTCGGCCGCGCTAAGTTACGTGACCGCGGCATTGTCGGCAATGTTAACTATGTCCAAGCCAATGCCGAGGCACTGCCGTTTCCTGACAACCATTTCGATATCATCACCATTGCATTTGGTCTGCGCAATGTGACCGACAAGGATGCTGCACTGCGTTCTATGCTGCGAGTACTCAAGCCAGGCGGCAAACTGCTGGTGCTGGAGTTCTCCAAACCCAAGCATGAAATGATGCGCAAACTATACGATCTTTACAGCTTCAAAATTCTGCCGAAAATGGGAGACTTTATTACCCAAGATGCTGGCAGCTATGAGTATCTGGCTGAATCGATTCGCATGCACCCAGATCAAGACACCTTAAAACAAATGATGTGTGATGCGGGTTTTGAACAGGTGGACTACACCAATATGACTGACGGCATTGTCGCGCTCCATAAAGGATATAAGTTCTGATGCCAAAGGCTGACTGGCCACCACTGCTACTTTGCAGTGCCGTTGAGACCGGGCTAAATACCTTAATTGCCCAATCCCACCCCCAGTTTGCCCGCACCCAACTCAGTGGTGCCATTATTTCGCTACAACTAAGTCAACTGCGCTTCCCGCTGGTATTGATTTGCCAAAGCCAGCGGGTACAAGTGCTCAGCAGCTTCGCAGGCACGCCAGATGTCAGCGTTACGCTGGATATCACCACCCTCAACCAATTACGAGAAGGCACGAGCCTGACCGAACTTATCAAGCAGGATAAGCTGCAACTGCAAGGGGATCTGCAACTGCTGCAACACTTCAGTCGCTTCCTATTGGATAATCCGTTTGATCCAGCCGAATACCTATCCCCTTACTTAGGCGATGCTGCCAGCCATATGTTGGTAAGCACAGCTGCAACGGCACAGCGCTGGACACAAGCGATAGTTAGCCATACCCGCCAACATGTGGGGGAGCTTGCTCGGGAAGAATACCGTATCGCCCCAGGGCGGCTGGAGTTTGTACACTTTTCCGATCAAATCGATACGCTAGCAGCACAGACCCTCAAGGCTGAACAGCGCCTGCAATCACTAATGGACCGAATTACGACATGAGCTTCGCCAGCATTCGCCGGGGATACCAGATAATCCGCACCGCATTGCACTATGGACTGGATGACATGCTGCCCCCGGCGTGGCTGCCCTGGTATGCAAAACTGCTTCGCCGCAGTTTATTCTGGCTTAGAAACCGTCATAAAAATAAACCGGCAGGAGAGCGACTGAAACTGGCACTGCAACAGCTTGGCCCTGTCTACATTAAGTTTGGTCAAATGCTCTCGACTCGGCGGGATCTACTTAATGATGAATGGGCCAACGAATTGGCTATGCTGCAGGACAGAGTGCCGCCATTTGATAGTCAATTGGCTCGGCAAGCGATTGAAGCTGAACTAAATGCCTCCATAGACAGCCAATTTGATAATTTTAACGATGTGCCACTGGCGTCAGCCTCCATCAGCCAGGTACATACAGCGACCCTTAAGCAAACCGGGGAAGCTGTGGTCATTAAAGTACTACGCCCGGGCGTTGAACAGCAGGTCAAAGCCGACTTAATCTTGATGGCCCAAAGCGCCGCGCTTATCGACCTTCTGCTCGGGGACAACAACCGCCTGCGCCCCAAAGAAGTGGTGGCTGATTACCAGCGCACCATCCTTGGTGAATTGGATCTCAAACAGGAAGCGGCGAACACAGTTAGATTACGCAATAATTTCCCAGATTCTGATGCCATCTATATCCCCTATGTCTATGAGGATTTGTGCCACACTCGGGTTATGGTGATGGAGCGCATCTATGGCATCCCGGTATCTGATATTGCCGCCCTAAAAGCCCAAGGTACCAATCTTAGACTGCTAGCAGAGCGTGGAGTTGAGCTGTTTTTCACCCAAGTATTCCGAGACAATTTTTTCCATGCCGATATGCACCCGGGCAATATTTTTGTCTCCAGAGAGCACCCAGACAATCCGTTTTATATCGGCCTAGACTGCGGCATCATGGGGACGCTAACCCGAGAAGATCAGCGTTATCTGGCGGAAAATTTTCTCGCCTTTTTTAACCGGGATTATCACCGCATCGCCCAACTTTATGTGGAATCTGGCTGGGTATCCCCCAATACAGATATTCAAGCATTCGAACAAGCTATCGGCACCGTTTGTGAACCTATGTTCAATAAGCCCTTAAATGAAATTTCATTTGGCCACGTACTACTGGAGCTGTTCCGAACTGCCCGACAATTTGACATTGTGGTACAGCCTCAACTGGTGCTGCTAGAAAAAACCCTCCTTTATATAGAAGGACTTGGGCGACAACTTTACCCCCAACTGGACTTGTGGCAGACCGCCAAACCCTTCCTGGAAAACTGGATGGCAGAGCAAATGGGGATGAAGGCAATGTTTAAAAAAGTTCAATCCCAAATGCCATTTTTGTCTGATAAACTCCCCGAGCTTCCAGAACTGATTTATGACAACCTCAAATCAGGCCAAAAGTTACTGGGTAGTTACCAGCGCATTATTAATGATTACCTGACGCTACAACGCCGGGCACATAAAAGTAACTACTTACTGATAACTTCATCGGTTTTGTTGATCTGTGGCACGATATTAATCAGCCGGGACGCTACACTATGGCCTTCGTGCGTCTGTCTGAGTACGGGTGCCGTTGTCTGGCTTATAGGTTGGCGCTGTCGGCCTAAAAAAGTATAAATTTAAGCTGGAACTAAACAACCAAAGGTTCATAATGAGCCTATATCAACCTTAGAGGATACCTTCACCATGGGTGGCATTAGTATTTGGCAACTTCTTATCATCGCGCTGATTGTTGTACTGCTGTTTGGTACTAAAAAACTGCGTACATTAGGTGGTGATTTAGGCGGTGCTATCAAAGGCTTCAAAAACGCCATGTCTGCTGAAGACGAAAAGAAAGCACTTGAAGAGCAACAGACTGCCCAGCAGCAAACTGCCGCTCCGCAACAAACTGCAACTCAAGAATCTGCGCAGCCTACTGCACAACCAGCTCAAAAGGCTGAAGAGAAAAAAGAACAGGCGTAATTCCTTATGTTCGATGGTATCGGCTTCATGGAGCTGCTGCTCATCGGTATTATCGGCCTGGTCGTACTGGGCCCTGAACGTTTACCGGTAGCAGTCCGTTCAATCGCCAGTTGGATCCGTGCAATGAAACGCATGGCCAACTCAGTCAAAGACGAGCTGGAACAAGAGCTGAAGCTTGAACAGTTGCACAGCGACCTGAAAAAAGCGGAATCTAAGGGACTGTCCAACCTGTCGCCCGAGCTGCAGGAATCGATTGACCAGCTAAAACAAGCGGCCCAATCAGTTAATCGTCCTTATCAGGTTGAAGATATGCTCGACAGCCAGAAAAAGCACGTTGACACTGAGGCACCTGCCGCTGCGGCGCAAACCGTCACTCCCGCTCAGGAATCTAAGCCGTCAGGCACAGATCAATCCGGCACAACGCCTAAAGCAAACGGATAATCGATGTCGCAACAACAACCTTTAATCGCTCACCTGCTGGAGCTGCGGACCAGACTGCTGCATGCCGTAGCCAGCGTATTGATCGTATTTGTGGGCCTGGTTTACTGGGCTCAGGATATTTACCACTACGTCGCAACCCCACTGCTCAAAGTAATGCCACAAAGTGGCAGCATGATCGCCACCGATGTGGCAGCGCCTTTTTTCGCGCCATTCAAGCTGACACTGATCTTGGCATTTTTTATCGCAGTGCCGTATGTGCTGTATCAGATCTGGTCATTCATTGCCCCAGGCCTATATAAGCATGAAAAGCGTTTGATCATTCCATTACTGATCAGCAGTACCCTGCTGTTCTATATGGGAATTGCATTTGCTTACTATGTGGTATTCCCGGTTGTGTTCGGCTTTTTCACCAGCGTGGCACCGGAAGGGGTCAATATCGCCACCGACATTAACAGTTACCTCAGCTTTGTGCTGAAGCTGTTCTTTGCTTTCGGTCTGGCGTTTGAAATCCCGATTGCTGTAGTGCTGCTGTGTTGGGCCGGGGTGACCTCGGTCGACGATCTGAAAGAAAAACGGCCTTACATTGTTGTTGGGGCCTTCGTTGTAGGTATGCTGCTGACACCACCGGATGTGATTTCACAGACCATGCTTGCTGTTCCTATGTTACTGTTATTTGAAGGTGGTTTGATTGCCGCCCGCTTCTACAGTAAAAAATCCGATGACACGGATGAGCAGGAACAGGCCGACGAAACAGCCAACAACTGATCCGACTGATGCGGGACAACCCAAGCCAAAAACAATAAGGATGCTGTCTATGCGCTATTTGGGGATCTCCGCAATATTATTTCTGGTTTCTACACCGGCTGTTGCCGGTGTAGAAACCAAGCTTACTCATTGCGCTGCCATTAAAGATAAACTCGAGCGGCTAATTTGTTATGACAACCTAGCAGCAAGCCTTCAGCCCCATGCTAAGGTACAATCTGCTGCTTCTGCATCACCACAACCTCAAATACCGGAACCGCCAGCGTCTCCTCAACCGGTAGGGCATAATCAAGCCGAAGCCGAACACGCCTTTGGTAACCCCAAACCTCAAAAAGCAGATAAAGAGATAGATAAACTCTATTTCGATGTTGCCAGTATCAATAAAGACGCCTATGGTGCGATGAAAATTACCTTTACCAATGGTCAGCGCTGGAAACAAACTGAAAACCGCCGTTTCCGCCTGAAAGTTGGGGATAAGGTCTATATTGAGCGGGCAGCATTGAGCTCATTTCTGCTAGGCAGTGACGATCGCAACGCTACCATACGGGTCAAACGCATTCTCTGATATGTCCAGCTACATAGATATTGCTGTCAATCTCATTGGCAGTGCCCTTGAAGATAAAGTCGATGACGTTATCAACGGCGCACAACAACATGGCGTTATGCCATTGATCGTGATCGGTTCACACCTGACGGAAAGCCAGCAAGCCATTGAGCTATGCCAACAATATCCGGGTAAACTCTATTGTACGGCGGGGGTTCACCCCCACCACGCCAGTACTTGGCAGGCTGACAGTTACGAACGTAATAAAGCACTGTGTCAGCACAACCAAGTCGTTGCTGTGGGCGAATGTGGCCTAGATTACAACCGGGATTTCTCTCCCCGAGCCGATCAACGTAAAGCTTTTGCTGCCCAGTTAGCTTTAGCCGTTGAGCTGCAGTTACCGGTACTGATGCATCAACGCGATGCCCATGGGGATTTTCTGGCGATTTTACAAGAATACCGCGCCGAACTGCCTAACGCATTACTGCACTGCTTTACCGGCGACACCCATGAACTACATGATTATCTAGCGCAGGATCTCTACTTGGGTATCACGGGCTGGGTTTGTGATGAACGCCGAGGGCAAGCACTGGCTGAAGCCGTGGTACATATTCCCGATAACCGCATATTACTGGAAACGGACAGCCCTTACTTATTGCCCAGAAGCATGCGCCCAAAACCCAAATCTAGTAAAAATCTGCCACAGTATTTACCCTATATCGCCGAGTATGTTGCAACACTGCGCGGGCAGGATAGTAAGTTGTTTGCTCAGACGGTAGCCACCAACAGCCGACGTTTTTTTAATCTAAAGGCTGGTGAATGAGACTGGGATACCTGCTGCTGTCTTTGCTGTTAAGTGTCATCCCTTTGGCCGCTAAGGCCACACAACAGCATTTGACCATCACCCCAGAAACAGCAGGTGACATCAATTTGATGCCTTTGTTGTATATCAGCCAAACACAGGCTGAATACTTTGCCCAAATCCGTCACCAACCCGATAAGGCGTGGCACAAACTAAACGACCACGACATAAAGCGTATAGGTGCGCGTAACCTCTGGCTTAAGCTCAATATCAGTAATCCCGGAAGCCGCAATCAGCGAATACTGACCCTGGCCAATCCACTACTAGATCAAATCACCATCTACCACTTGGTCAACGGTCATCTGAAGCAAAAACTCAAAATGGGTGACAGTTTGCCATTCGGACAACGTCCCTTACTCAGTAATCTATTCGCTTACCCGATTCAATTTAAGGCACACAGCGAACATACATTTTATTTAGCGGTTGAATCCACCGGGGCGATTCATTTGGATATTGCCTTACAAACACCTCAAAACCTAACGCAACAAACTGAGTCTTTGACCCTATTGCATGGCTTTCAAATGGGCGCACTGGCGGCAATCGGTATTTTTGCCCTCTTTATTGCCTTTACTACCGGCTCATTCAGTTACTGCTTTTATGCAGGTTATGTGCTGACGATGACATTGCTGGTTGCATCGGTACACGGCTTTGCCTTCCGTTACCTCTGGCCAAATCTACCCGATATCCAACAATATATCATTCCCCTATTACTACCGCTGGTGATGGCATTTGCTCTGCTATTTAGCGAAAAAATTCTGCAATTAAAACGCTATAGCCATAAACTGCTGCGCGCCTCCCGAGGGTTTACCGCTATCGCTATCCTGCTTAGCCTGCTTTCCCCTTGGTTGGGCTATGAGATCGCCATCTATCTGGATATTCTCGCGGTACTACTGATTTCCTGCCTGCTGATGTGCATTGCCGTGCGTCAGGCCGTTGAGGGCCATAAAGTCGCCAAACTCTACACCATCGGTTGGTTCAGTATGCTACTGGGTGCTTTCATTACCAGTTTGCTCTATCTGGGCCTTATTGCCCTACCGATCAAGCCCCAGACACCGGTTATGCTGGGGCTGACATTTGAAGTGATCTTTATGGCGGCTGTGCTGGCAATTCGCTACAGTGATGAGCGCAAAAGCAAGCTAGCCATACAACAGCAGGCATTAGAACAGGCTGAGCGGGTACGCAAAATTCGCGAAGAATCCCTGCGCGTCGAAGCGCAGACCAATGCCAAGCTAGAACGTATGGTGCAGGAACGCACCCTTGAGCTCGAAATTACCTTGCGCGAGCTACATGAAGCTAACCGCAAACTGACAGAACAAACCACAGTAGATAGCCTGACGCAGGTGAAAAACCGCAATGCATTTGATAAGCGCCTGCAAGCTGAGGGGCGACTTAGCCGACGCCAGCAAACGCCAATGTCTCTTTTAATGCTGGATATTGATAAATTTAAAGCCATTAATGATAGCTTCGGTCACTTAGCAGGAGATGATATTCTGCGCCGCATCGCGCTATTGCTGCAAAACCAGTTAAAGCGCCCAAGTGATCTGCTGTCACGTTTTGGCGGTGAAGAATTTGCTATCATACTGCCCCACACTTCTGCCCAAGGGGCCATGCATCTGGCGGAACTCATCCGTCAGGCCGTTGTGGATCTGGATATCAAATGGGAACAACAGGATATCCCACTGACTGTCAGCATAGGCGTCAGCGCCGCTGTCATTGAATCAGACAGCCACCCGACAGAATTACTTGAACAGGCGGACAGAGCACTGTACCAGGCTAAACATGAAGGCCGTAACAGAGTGTGCCTCTATTCGCCAAAGCAGCAAACGGTAACCTAATTCAGGAGTCGAATGTGAATATCATTACCAGTGCTTTCCCAAACCGCAGAATGCGCCGCATGCGCAAACATGACTTCAGCCGCCGCCTGATGGCTGAAAACCAGCTGTCGGTCAATGATCTTATTTATCCAATGTTTGTACTGGAAGGTAACAATCGTACCGAACAGATTGCGTCTATGCCTGGCATCGAACGCTATTCTATCGATCTGTTGCTAAAAGAAGCCGAAGAGCTAGTTGCATTGGGCATTCCAATGATCGCCCTGTTCCCAGTGACCCCAGCAGAAAAGAAAACTCTGATGGCTGAAGAGGCTTACAATGCTGATGCCTTGGTGCAACGAGCAGTACGTGCTTTGAAGCGGGAATTCCCTGAGCTGGGTGTGATGACTGACGTAGCGCTGGATCCTTTCACGACTCATGGTCAGGATGGCATTATTGATGAGACAGGTTATATCCTGAACGATATCACTACTGACATTCTTGTGAAGCAGGCACTGTCCCACGCTGAAGCAGGCGCTGACGTTGTGGCACCATCTGATATGATGGACGGTCGTATTGGCGCTATCCGTGAAGCATTGGAAGAAGCTGGTTACGTCAACACGCAAATCATGGCATACAGTGCCAAATACTCTTCTACCTATTACGGTCCATTCCGTGATGCAGTTGGCTCTGCTGGCAACCTCAAAGGTGGCAACAAGCATACCTATCAAATGGATCCAGCCAACAGTGATGAAGCCCTGTATGAAGTCGCCATGGATATTCAAGAAGGCGCTGATATGGTGATGGTGAAGCCAGGTATGCCTTATCTGGATGTGGTTCGCCGAGTAAAAACCGAGCTAGGTGTCCCCACATTTGCTTATCAGGTGAGCGGTGAATATGCCATGCATATGGCAGCGATTCAAAATGGTTGGTTATCAGAAAAAGCCACCATTATGGAATCTTTGCTGTGCTTTAAGCGTGCCGGTGCCGATGGTGTGTTAACTTATTTTGCTAAACAAGCCGCTCAGTGGCTGAAAGAAGATAAGTAATTCAGCTATACCATCAAAAACGCCGCTGCTGTCAGCGGCGTTTTTGTATCTACACCCTACACAGTGGGGTTATTCCCCCGATAAACACTTTGCACAAAGATAGAAACATAGTGATCAAGCTAACAATCAATGCAACAACAGCTGGGCAAAATTCAGCCGAAATGATTGAATCAGAAAACTCTGATATTCAAGAACAAGGCCTTGAAAAAATGAACAACACCATAAAAGCCCTGCTCACTACGACCACATTATTCTTCAGTGCTGGCGCTTTTGCCGGAGGCTGCAGTTTCAATAATGGCAGCCAGGACCCTAACCAAATTGCAACCTGCACCCAAGAGGATCAAGAAGTGATATTGACTGGCAAGATTACCCCACAGACATTACTGGAACTACCTGAGTTTGCAGATCACGCTGACAACTATCACCCTGACCAAAAAACAGTTGCCGCGTTAAAACAGATCAACACGCCCACAGATATTGTTGTGATAATCGGCACCTGGTGCCCAGATTGCCATCGAGAAACCCCTCGATTTATCCGCCTGATGGATGCGGTGGACAATCCCAATATTACCGTAACCTATATCGGGGTCGACCGTAGCAAGCAAGATCCTGACAACCTGTCAGGTCAATATGAGTTCACCCGGATCCCTACATTTATCGTTATGCAGCAAGGGCACGAAATTGGTCGTATTATTGAACGACCCAAAAACTCTCTGGAGCAAGATTTATTAGCTATCCTCAAACGGTAATATCAGGCTAAATGTT
This sequence comes from Shewanella sp. NFH-SH190041, assembly GCF_024363255.1. Lineage (NCBI taxonomy): Bacteria > Pseudomonadati > Pseudomonadota > Gammaproteobacteria > Alteromonadales > Shewanellaceae > Shewanella > Shewanella sp. NFH-SH190041. Next base: position 576,509 of record NZ_AP026070.1, on the reverse strand, counting down.
GGTAAGCTGCAATTTGCCCACAAAAAAGGCGCGTTACCGCGCCTTTTTGCTATTCGAATCAATGCCTATTACACAAACTGTTAAGCTAACAGCTTACGCGCCGCTGCAATCACGATGGAAACTGCACTGGTCTCGGTCTTTTTCATTGTTGTCTCATCAGGGATTTCCTGTTGAGTACGATTGACAATCACCCCAGCAACACAACCTGCTCGCCACCCCTGAGTAGCACACATGGTGAACAGAGTGGAAGACTCCATCTCGTAGTTCAATACCCCCATCTCTTGCCACTCTTTCATTGAGCCGGCAAAACGGCGGGTTACTCGACCAGAAACCGTGTCATAACGCTCTTGACCAGGATAGAAGGTATCTGATGATGCCGTTACCCCGATATGAGGCTCAATACCGGCCTCACGACTGGCGGCAACCATAGCAGTGGTACATTCAAAGTTAGATACCGCTGGGAATTCTAATGGCGCGAAATGCAAACTGGCACCATCTAAACGCACGGAGGCCTGAGTCACAATCACATCCCCAACATTAACATGGGGTTGAATCGCACCTGTGGTACCCACGCGTAAGAAGGTGTTGATCCCCAGTTGTGCCAACTCTTCCACCGCAATTGAAGTAGAAGGGCCACCAATCCCTGTAGAGCAAATAACAACTGGCTTACCATCCAGATAAGCAAGGTAGCTGGTGTACTCCCGCAGACTGGCTAAAAAAGTCGGGTTATCCATCAGATTCGCGATGCGCTTAACTCGCTCAGGATCACCTGGAACAATCGCTAATGTTGCGCCATTAAGCATCTCTTTGGTCAAACCCAAGTGAAATACATCAGACATGGTGAAAACCCCTTTCAAAATAAGTGTAAAAGTCGTTAATTTGTATCAATTTAGCTGACAATGGTTACAAAAGACATTGTCAGCATCACAAAAACAACAGGATAACTGACACGTTATCAGCTATTCGACGCCGAGGTTTATCAGAAATGATTTGAATAATGCATCAATTGTGACAGCAAAACTAGCATGGAACGCTAAAATCAAAACTGTCACGAGCCCGAGAAATCGCCCTGAACAGCAGTCAGAACAAACAACTAAGTAAAAGCTAATTAACCATCACACAACCAATGAAGTGATCTAGATCACAAAAACTTACGGTATAGCACGATAATGTAGAAACAGTTCACTAGCAAAGGAGAAAGCCAATGTTTCCAGAATATCGGGATCTGATTTCCCAACTGAAAACCACTGATACGCATTTCCATAGCCTGTTTGAAAAACATAACAATCTGGACAAACAAATCACGGATCTGGAAAGGCGGCCTGCCGATTACCCCGATGAACTGCATGCAATGAAACAGGAAAAATTGGCTTTGAAAGATGCCATGTTCGAAATATTGCAAACCCATACCAAATAACTAAACAGGGCGCCATCGGCGCCCTGTTTTATTCTTTATTCAGCAAGATGCTGCTGTAAACTTTCAACTGAATCGAAATAATGCACAGCTTCCACTGTCATACCGCGCAGCTGAATCAAGGTCGCTTTATCTTCCTGGGCTGGTAATGACGCCGTTAACGCTCCGTCACGATCAAGCACAATACTGAAAGGCAACTGCTGCAACTGGGGAATAGCCACAAATTTAGCTATTAAACCTGGCATACCACTGATATCCGCCACATAGCGTAAGTCTTCTGGCAAAGGCGGGGTCATACTTTCCAGCACCTGCTGAATAATGTCCCCACCAGCCATATCTCGGCTGAATAACAGTGTTCGCACCCCTTCATCAAGCGACTGCTCGATTTCATGCTGATCGGAAAGCGAAAATTGAGATAGCTTATCCCCCACCTGCAAGGCATCTGCCCAAGCCGGCGTCAACGCACCAGATATCACCAATGCCAAAGCGAACTTTTTCAACATAATATAAATCCCTGAATATTATCGTCATCCGCCCTAGACTAGCCAAACTACCAATCAAACTCATCAGAATTAATCAACAAAACTGATCATGCTCACACCCACAATGGAGCAGCGCTATTGATCGGATGACAGCACCATATCCACGTGGGGAATATTATCTTCAAGGTAAATATCACTGACAGGAACAAACCCCAAGTCGGTATAAAACCGCTGCAAATATTGTTGTGCCCCGATTTGGATTCCTACCGCAGGCCAACATTGTTTTGAAAGCGCAATCGCCCGCTGCATTAATTCTGTAGCCAGACCATCGCCCCTTGCCGACTTAGCCACGACCACTCGGCCAATACTGCTCTGAGGATAACTTACTCCTGGAGGCAGCACTCTGGCGTAAGCGAGCAATTTACCTTGTCGGTATGCCGCTAAATGGCGGGTTTGTACGTGAATATCCTTACCATCCAACTCAGGATATGCACACGCTTGTTCCACAACAAAAACATTGATCCTTAACTGTACAATATCGTGCCATTCCAGCACGGATAGCGCCGAAAACTGCGCCATTTTCCACTGCATAATCAATTCCCCATCCACTGTATTAACTGAAGATAGCAACTGTTTGTTTACCATAATCTTAGGGGCTGCCCAAAATCTGCGGCTAACCGCTATAACAGAGAATGATTCCCCCAGAATCAACCACTTGAACTCATCAACTTGTCAGGGTATGTTTAAAAAACAAACAAATACTGTGGGGGATCGTCCAGTGCAGTTCAACTCAGCCGCGCAGTAACTTAAGTTACCCTTTTCGGCACCCAGCGGCGATGCCATCCGTAAACGCTTTATTGATATGGATATGACTTTGGAGTGAATTCAGATGAGCAAAGATAAACCGAAAAAGCAGGCCCAAAAATCCCTGAAAGAAAAACGCATGGCCAAAAAGCAGAAAAAACAAGCCACCCCAGACTAGTACTATCTATCCCCATTGAGCGCCCCCGGCGCTCTTTTATCGCCACGCCGGCATCTCCCAGTAATACCCCTGAACGCGTACTTCTACAACACAAAGTCAAAGATAGTAATTATAATAGTGACCGCCATAAGAGTGTGTCTGCTCAGCGCGTTATGCTGCTCGCCAATGCCAGCGCTAAAATCCAAAACCCGATGTGTCTTCGCTGCCACGGAGAGCAATTTCCATTAGAAAGCACCCCATGCACAACCTGTCATACTGGGCGACACACAGCCAATGCCCTTCCGGACACACAAACACAAACTCTTGCCTGCTTAGCCTGCCATCCTAAATTACAAAAGCAGGTACGAATGAAATATCACCATGAACTGGAGGCTGTCACGGGCACAAATATCAAACAGGGATGCTCTACCCATTGTCATGCTGCCCATGGCAGTAAATGGACTCCGGCCTACCAGACCCCATCCCTCAATGCCCCTTGTTTTGCATGCCACCTCGATAAACAAGGACCATTTAAACATGAACATGCAGGCACAAAAGGGAACTGTACCCAATGCCATGATCCCCATGGAACAAACGATGCTCACTTATTACGCCCGGACTTGTCCAACCACTGCGCCACCTGTCATCAACAGGATGATGTCCTATCACGTAGCCATGCAAAATTAATACACGGCTACAATTGATCCTGTTGTAATAAAAGCAAAAAGGGCCACTAAGGCCCTTTTATGTTGTCGCAGTGTCACTATGAACAGCAATCTCGACGCCACCAGCTACGTGGCAATTTAGCCAGCAATACCCGCCCCATCAGAACAGCGAGTAAAATGCCGCTACCAGCTACCAGCCAAGCGGGTAAGAGTTCATGGTGCTCACCAATTTGAGGCATCACTTCAAACCCAAAGGTCGCCACCAGATAGTTAACCAAGATGCCAGACAACAGCGCCACACCGAGCACACCGCCGAGATAGCCCCACAATGCGCGTTTACCTAACTCTTTTGCAACTACGCCCAAAGTCGCGATATTAGTTGCTGGACCGGCCATCATAAACACCAGCACTGCACCAGGCGATACCCCTGCCAATAGCAAACCTGCCGCTATCGGTGTAGACGCCGTGGCACAGATATACATGGGAACAGAAATCACCACCATCACCAGCATGGCTAAAATACCGTTACCCCACTTAGATAGAAAATCCGCTGGCACATAAGTCTGCACCAATGCAGCAAAAAACAGCCCGACTAATAACCATACTGTGGTATCACGCACCAGATCAGTTGCCGCAAATTGTAGCGCTTTACCAATACGGTAAAGTATCGATGTACCTTGCAGCTCGGCAGCCGTATCCTGGGTACTGCTACAACAGCTGTCCCCCTGATGTCCATGATGATGCTGATGGCTATGCTCTGCACCATGACCACCACAGCAAGAAGATGTCGTAGTCGTCTCCGCAGCTTTGCTGCTGCAGCAAGATGAACCTGATGCAACCGGTTGCATCAGTGATGGGGTATCCTGACAACAGGCATCCACAGGTGTAAACCGCGCCTGAGGTTGAGTATCGCTACTGCAACAAGCCGCCTTTTCCGCAACCGGTTTCTCTTTAGGAGTACTCGCAATCACTCCGTCATCATCATCACGCCCAACCAACAGACCCGCAACGATGGCACTGATCACGGCAGCAATCGGCCGCACAATCGCCATAAAAGGACCAAGTAGTACGTAGGACACACTGACAGAATCAATACCGGTTTCCGGAGTGGAGACCATAAACGAGGTGGTCGCAGCTTTGGAAGCGCCACTGCGACGCAATCCTACCGCAGCAGGGATCACCCCGCAGGAACATAAAGGTAATGGCGCTCCAAATAGAGCGGCTTTCACTGTGGTTTTTAATCCGTGTCCACCCAACTGGTTGTGCATCCAGCTCATGGGAACAAAAACTTTCAACAGACCCGCCAATATCAGTCCTAACAGCAGCCAGGGGGCGGATTCTAAAAAAAGCGCGATAAAGTTCTGCAATAACATAATTGATTCCCGGCGTTATGACCGGCCCGCTTGTTGATGGTTGCAACTGCAGCCCGGGTCCTCACAGCGCACTTCCGTCAAAGATGACTCCAGTGCCGCCAGGATCGAGCAATGCTCCGCGCTCTCCGGCCCGCCACAGCAGGCGTGAGACAGCGTTTCTAGCGTTGCCTTAAAGGCATTTAACTCCGCAATTTTGGCCTCTACCTGAGCCAACTTACCGTCCACCATGCCTTTGACATCAGCACAAGCCCACTGCGCTTTATTCAGCTCAATGGACAAGAGTTCGGTAATTTCCCCCAAGGTAAAGCCCACAGCTTTCGCCCGCAGAATAAATTTCAACCGGTTAGCATCTGTATCACTGTACATACGGTAGCCAGAATCAGTACGCATAGAGGGTGCCAGCAGCCCATGCTTTTCATAAAAACGCAGGGTATCGGTTTTCACTGCGCACAATTGTGCCAATTCGCCGATTCGGTACATGGGAAAATCTCCTGGTGCGGAATACAGTACGAGTATAAACCTTGGAGTTTAATCCAAGGTCAAGACTTAAGAGTAAATAAGAACCACTCTCAAGTCACATTTATTGCAATCACAACCAGACTAATCTGCTCCCAATCAAGGTTTACATCAGTCATGCTTGCCCTGCGCTATTGGCGCCTATCGACAAGAAAAAATCGCTCAGTGTTCGCCTGACAATATTGTGTAATTGCACATAAAAACCCAGACACAACAGTATCTAAGGTAAAATACGCCCGCTATTTCAGCCGATGATTAACCACCTTAGGTTGACTAGCACCTGAGCAATACTGAAATAAAAAACAGTAAAATCAATTAGTTCTCTGTAAGGAATTTTTGAAAAGCTGTTATCGCATAAACCTGCGGTAGTGTCTTTCCGAAAACCCCTTAACCCCGATCGCCATCCTGCACCCGGCAGCAGATACGGCCCGAATATGGCCTTGCCCCACAGGAAACAGATCATAACAGACGGATTCTGTGACCTTTATGACCACTGCAAGCCCCATCCGCCGCGCGCTGCTCAGCGTCTCTGATAAAACCGGAATTGTTGAATTTGCCCAAGCCCTTCACCAGCAAGGCGTAGAACTGCTTTCCACCGGCGGTACTGCTAAACTGCTGGCGGAGCATAATCTGCCGGTCATTGAGGTTTCCAACTATACCGGTCACCCAGAAATTATGGCGGGCCGGGTAAAAACTCTGCACCCCAAAATCCACGGCGGTATTCTGGCGCGTCGCGGTATTGATGATGCCATTACCGCAGAACTGGGCATTGGCCCAATCGATCTGGTCGCCGTCAACCTCTACCCCTTTGCACAAACCGTGGCAGATCCCACCTGTTCTTTGGAAGACGCCATTGAAAACATTGATATTGGCGGCCCGACGATGGTGCGAGCGGCAGCCAAAAATCACCGGGATGTCACCATAGTGGTCAATGCCGCTGATTACCATAGCGTCTTAGCCGAAATGGCCGAGCATCAAGGTGCGACCACCCAACAAACTCGCTTTGACTTAGCCATCGCGGCCTTTGAACATACCGCAGCCTATGATGGCATGATCGCCAATTACTTTGGCACTAAGGTCGCGGATCAGGCAGGCGAAATTAGCCCGCAATTTCCCCGTACCTTTAATGGCCAGTGGCACAGAAAACAAACATTGCGCTATGGCGAAAATAGTCACCAACACGCTGCATTTTATGTCGACAGTACGCAACTAGAAGCCAGTGTTGCCACAGCGGAGCAACTGCAAGGCAAAGCACTTTCTTACAACAATATTGCCGATACTGATGCGGCATTAGAGTGCGTGAAATCTTTTACAGCGCCAGCCTGCGTCATCGTCAAACACGCCAACCCTTGCGGTGTTGCCCTGGGTGATAACCTGCTCGAGGCTTATCAACGCGCCTTTAGTACCGATCCCACCTCGGCTTTCGGCGGTATTATCGCTTTTAACCGCGAGTTAGATGCCCAAACTGCTAGCGCCATTATCGAGCGCCAATTTGTTGAGGTGATTATTGCCCCACAGATCAACCCTGCCGCCCGGGAAATTGTGGCGCAGAAAGCCAATGTGCGCTTACTGGCATCAGGCCAATGGCAACAACCAGCGCAAACGCTGGATTACAAGCGAGTCACCGGCGGCTTATTGGTACAGGAGCGAGATCTGGGCATGATCACCGCTGACGATTTAACCCTGGTGAGCAAACGTGCGCCCAGCGCCAGTGAATTAGCTGATTTATTGTTCTGCTGGCAGGTGGCCAAATTTGTTAAATCCAATGCCATTGTCTACGCCAAAGACGGCATGACCATCGGGGTCGGCGCCGGACAAATGAGCCGGGTATACAGTGCCAAAATTGCCGGGATAAAAGCAGCCGATGAACAACTTCAGGTCGCCGGTTCAGTGATGGCCTCTGACGCTTTTTTCCCATTCCGTGATGGTATTGATGCTGCGGCGCAGGCAGGGATACGCTGCATCATCCAACCCGGCGGCTCCATCCGAGATGAAGAAATTATTGCCGCAGCAGACGAACACGACATCGCCATGGTCTTTACCGGCATGCGCCATTTCCGCCACTAAATCACTGCAACAGCAGGGATAGCAACATTAAGGATAAGCAGATGAATGTACTGGTCATTGGCGGCGGAGGCCGCGAACATGCACTGGCTTGGAAAGTCGCCCAGAGTGCTAAAGTTGAGCGGGTTTTTGTTGCACCAGGCAATGCCGGCACGGCGCAAGAAGCCAAATTGGAAAACATCGCCATTGCCGATACCGATCTCCCGGCGCTATTGGCATTTGCCCAACAACACCAAGTAGCACTGACCCTTGTCGGCCCGGAAACCCCCTTGGTCATGGGTATCGTCGATGCCTTTCAGGCCGCGGGACTCACCATTTTCGGCCCCAGTAAAGCTGCTGCGCAATTGGAAGGCTCTAAAGCATTCAGTAAAGATTTTCTTGCTCGGCACCACATCCCAACCGCTCAGTATCAGAACTTTACCCAATCCGCCCCGGCCAAAGATTATGTCAAGCAGCTGGCAGCAGAAACCGGCTTTCCCGTGGTGATTAAAGCCGATGGTCTGGCTGCCGGTAAAGGCGTGATTATCGCTGCCAACCAAGCAGAAGCCGATGCCGCCATTGATGATATGCTGCAGGGCAATCGGTTTGGCGATGCCGGTAGCCGGGTAGTAATTGAAGAGTTCCTGCGCGGAGAAGAAGCCAGTTTTATTGTAATGGTGGATGGCAGCCATATTCTGCCCATGGCCACCAGTCAGGATCATAAAGCCAGAGACAATGCTGATAATGGCCCCAATACCGGTGGAATGGGGGCTTATTCCCCTGCGCCAGTGGTAACACCCGCGATTCATCACTGGGTAATGGAACACATTATCGCCCCAACCGTGGAAGGCATGGCATCAGAAGGCATGCCCTATACCGGCTTTCTCTACGCGGGATTAATGATTGACTCACAGGGCAAAGCTAAGGTGCTGGAATATAACTGCCGCTTTGGTGATCCGGAAACTCAACCCATTATGATGCGACTGCAGTCGGATCTTACCGACTTATGTTTAGCAGCTTGTCAGGGCAAGTTAGACGCCATGCAGGCTCACTACGATCCCCGCGCCGCGGTTGGCGTAGTGATGGCCGCCGGGGGCTATCCTCTGGACTACCGCAAGGGAGATATCATTGATGGACTGACAATGACAGCCGGTGACAATGGGAATAGGCATCCGGAAACGAAAGTCTTTCATGCCGGAACTAGAGCGCAAAACGGCCACATTGTCACCGATGGTGGCCGGGTATTGTGTGCAACTGCATTGGGCGACACTGTCACCCAAGCTCAACAAGCTGCCTATGGTGTAGTAGATAACATCCATTGGGATGATGTGTTCTTCCGTACCGATATCGGTTACCGGGCAATCGCCAGAGAGCAGTAATCACAATATTGCCCCAATCACATCGGGCAAAGAAACAGCAATATGAATAACGGGTCGGTGAATAACGGCCTGTTATTCACGCCGTTTAATCCCTGTGAGTACTGAGTCATATAACTGCTAGTGAGACTGTTCTCAATATTTCAGCAAACAGCTGAATTGATGATAAAAACAGCAAAAAAAATCCCTGCTTGGCAAGTGCGTCATCACACAGTATTATCAGGCGGTAGCCTTGGTCATGTGCTGATAACAGCGCAAACCAACAATAAAATAAAACCCAATATTTTCAAAAGGATAAACAGCCAAATCACAAAGCCACGCAAATGTAAAAAAGTGCTGATTTCTTTACGGGAATTTCACTAAAACACTACCAATATTGCAAAGTCTGCCATTTAATCATTGTCGCAGAGGGTTTTGTGCTGTTATAATCTACCGTTTTCGGTGCGGGAAATCGACACGGGGTTGATTTTCTGTCTATGAAACAACTCTAACGTGTTGCAATAACACGCCACAAGGCTACAACCCATGTCATCCAGTGAAAAAACTTTCCGCGAGCTCGGCCTTTCCGAGCCTCTGTTGCGCGCTCTTGACGAGCTAGGCTACGAGAAACCAACCCCTATCCAGGCAGCCAGTATCGATCCGCTGATGGAAGGCCGCGACATTCTCGGTCAAGCGCAGACAGGTACCGGGAAAACCGGCGCATTTGCGCTGCCACTGCTTAATGCCATCGACCATACTCTGAATGCCCCTCAGATCTTGGTATTGGCTCCTACCCGCGAATTGGCTGTTCAGGTTGCCGAAGCATTCAGCAGCTACGCCAAATTTATGAAAGGCTTCCATGTACTGCCAATTTACGGCGGACAAAGCATGTACCAACAGCTGCAGGCACTGCGCCGCGGTCCTCAGGTTGTGGTGGGTACACCAGGCCGTGTTATGGACCACATGCGTCGTGGCACCCTGAAACTGGACACCCTGCGCGCCCTAGTATTGGACGAAGCAGATGAAATGCTGAAAATGGGCTTCATCGACGATATCGAATGGATCCTGGAGCACACCCCAGAACAACGTCAATTGGCACTGTTCTCTGCCACCATGCCAGAGCAGATCAAGCGTGTTGCTAGCAAGCATTTAACCAATCCTGCGCAAATCAGCATTGCAGCCAGCCACACTACAGTTGACTCTATCGAACAGTGTTTCGTGCAAGTCTCTCAGCACAACAAACTGGAAGCTCTGGTTCGCGTGCTGGAAGTGGAAAACACCGAAGGTATTATCATCTTCGTTCGTACTCGTAATTCTTGTGTGGAACTGGCTGAGAAGCTGGAAGCCCGGGGTTACGCAGCATCGCCACTACACGGTGATATGAACCAGCAGGCGCGTGAACGTGCGGTTGATCAGCTGAAAAATGGTAAGCTAGATATTCTGATTGCCACTGACGTTGCGGCTCGTGGTCTAGACGTTGAGCGTATCGGTCACGTAGTTAACTACGACATTCCATACGACACTGAAGCTTACGTTCACCGTATCGGTCGTACTGGTCGTGCTGGTCGTACCGGTATGGCAATTCTGTTTGTGACTAACCGTGAAATGCGTATGCTGCGCACCATCGAGCGTGCAACTAACAGCCGTATCTCACCAATGAAGGTACCAAGCCCTGAAACCGTAGCTGAACGTCGTCTGTCTCGCTTAGGTGAGCAGGTAGCTGAAATCATCAATACCGAGTCTCTGGACTTTATGCAAGCAGCCGTTGCACAACTGTGTCAGCAACTGGAAGTCAGCACTGATGCTCTAGCTGCTGCGCTGCTGTATCAAGTACAGAAAGAACGTCCTTTGCAATTGCCACCAATGCAAGAGCGTCAGCGTGATAATCGCGAAGAACGTGGTAGTCGCGAAGAACGCGGTAACCGTGAAGGTCGTGAGCGTCGTCCTCGTCCAACCGCAGAAATGCTGGGCAGTGCTGAGCCACTGAAAGATAACCCAGACATGAAGATGTGCCGTTATGTGATCGAGGTAGGCCGTGAAAGTGGTGTCGGTGTCGGCAATATCGTTGGTGCTATTGCCAATGAAGCCAATATCGACAGCCGTTATATCGGTCAAATCCAACTGTTTGACTCTGTTACTACAGTTGATCTGCCTGACGGAATGCCAAAAGAAGTTCTGCAGCACCTGACGAAGGTACGCGTATGCGGTCGTCCACTGAACATCCGTGAAGTGACTGAAAACATGGTCTTTGAAGATCGCGGCCACAGTGCACCACGTCGTCGCCGTCCTCAAGGTGACCGTCGTTCTCAAGGTGATCGCCGCCCTCAAGGTGACCGCCGCCCTCAAGGTGACCGTCGTCCACAAGGCGATCGTCGCGGTCAAGGTCAAGGTCAAGGTGATTACAACAAAAAGCCACACCGTAAGGGTGGTCAGCAACGTGATCGCGACTGATCATTGAGCTAAGTCATCGACTGTTCAAGCAGTATTGACACTAAAAAGGCGCCTAAGGCGCCTTTTTAATACACAAAAACTAGGGTCTACTGACTTTTGGTGGTTAAATTTTGTTCGAGAGAAAAGCGTGTTAATCGCGGCGAGTGGGTTGCGGCCTAGTTATTCTAAGCAAAAGCCACTCAACAAAGAGTAAAACGCTTTTAGCCGAACCCTTCGGGCAGCGTTTGAGGCTCCTTTCTACTGCGTTATCGGCTTATCAGGTAGCGCAAACCTATCAAAGCCTCAGCCTTGTATAAAGCATCTTCAAATCGCTGCAAAAGCAAACATAAAAGGTCAACAGACCCTAGCTACCGCTAGATTGAATATTTTCTCTCAGAACCAGACTCAGAAAATCAGCATCAATCGCAGTATCCTCACCACAATCACTCATCAGCAGATGCACTATTGCTAGAAGGATTATGCACCTTGCCGTACACAACGCAGCAGCGCGATAAAATCTAAATAATCATCCGTCACCCAATCGGCTAGCTCTGCATATTCAGGCCAAGGCATTTCTGGACAAAAGAGTAAACTCATAGCCCCAGCATCATGGGCAGCCTGTAAGTCATACTGGTAATCCCCCACATAGAGAATATTATGTGGCGGTATTTGCCATTGACGACAAATTTGAAAAATACCATCAGCAGAAGGCTTTGGTAAGGCATCTTCACGGGTGAGTAATAAATTGATCGGGCATTTTAACCGGGAAAGCGTGATCGCCGCAGCCTGACGAATATTACGGGTTAAAATTGCCATAGGCAGATGCTGCCCAGAGAGATAATCGACTAATTCGCTAGCGCCAGGAATCCAATCCGCAGCCGCAGCGCTTTGCATTTCATAACGTCCAACCACACCATGAGCCCATTGCCGCTGTTTATCACAGGCAATTGCATCCAGATGGCTGAGAATATCTGTCCCATAGGGAATATTTAGCTCTGAACGCAGCGCAGTAAAATCAGGATTAGATGTCGCTAAAGTACCGTCAAGATCAAAGATCACACCATGAATATGACGCAGTTGAGCACCGGAATGTTGAATCACCGGCATACAGTCCCTCCCGTTATCAAACTCAATATATTTAATAACTTAGACTATACGCCGGTTTTAGTTCAGAGACGTGAAAGGTGAAGCAGAATTATAAAATCACTAAGGCAGCGCCAATAGATACTGCCATCAGCCCCAAGATCACCCAGCGGTTATTGCCAGCAAACCAGTTTTCGCCGTATTCCCGCTTAGCCATGATGTAAAATACCACGCCAGGCATATACAGTAAGCTGGTCAGCAGCAGATGATGTAGTCCGGCAGCATACAATAGCCACACGCCATACAAGGTAGCCATCCCGCCAACAAATGCCCGTTTACGGCAACCATCCTGCAGACCAGATTTCAATGCATATGCAGCAACAAACAGGTAAGGCACCAAAATCATTTCTGAAGCTACATTCAGCAATGAGTCATATGTCCCCCCCGCGATAGTGACCCACACAAGCACCAACTGCACAACAGCATTGGACACCAACAGGATATTTTTCGGCGTCCCTTTCGCATTGGTTTTACCAAAAACACTGGGGAACATCTTTTCTTTCGCGCCAATATAAGGGGATTCATTGGCCAATAAAGTCCAGCTCAGATAAGCGCCGCACACAGAGATAATCAGACCAAGACCAATAATCCACAACCCCACAGGACCAATGACCACTTGTAATACCTGCGCTGCCGATGGGTTTTGCATGGCTGCCAATTCAGGGGTTTTAATCACGCCCATGGACAACAAACTGACCATGACATAAATAAATAGCGTGGTTAACAACCCAAGTATTGTCGCCCGGCCAACATCTTTGCGGTTACGGGCCCGGCTAGATACCACCACAGCCCCTTCCACACCGATAAAGACCCACACAGTAAACAGCATGGTATCTTTAATCTGAGACATTAATGATTTGTCTGGCATCGACTTAAGACCGGAAAAATCCCAAGTAAAAGTGCTCAATTTAAAGGAGAACGCCACAATCACAATAAACAGCAATAGCGGGATCAGTTTGGCCACTGTCGTGACGGCATTGATAACCGCCGCAGTCTGCACCCCACGCAATAGCAGGAAATGGATCATCCACACAAAGCAGGATGCCAATATTGCCGATATCAGGGTATTCCCCTCACCAAATACCACATGCTGTGGGGTATCAAAAAACAACCCCAAGGTACTGAAAATAATCACCAAATAGGAAACATTTGCCAGTACAGCACTGAGCCAGTATCCCCAAGCGGAGAAAAACCCAATCAAATCACCAAATCCGGCCTTGGCGTATCCAAATACACCCGTATTGATTTCCGGTTTATCCAAGCATAATCGCTGGAAAGTTAACGCCAGAAAAATCATGCCGGTACCTGTAATCCCCCAACCAATCATCACGGCCAAGGGGCTGGCAACTGCAGCCATGTTTTGCGGCAAACTGAAAACACCGGCACCAATAATTGAGCCGATTACCAGGGCGCACAATGCGCCAAGTCCAAGTTTGTTATCAGAAATATTGTTCACGGTATTGTTCAAAAGTTGATCCAACCACTGTCGGATATCAGCTAACATTTATCCTTTCTGGCAGAACAAAAATGCCCGAAAGGCTCTCCCCTATCCTTTTGTGCCAGCGTCAATGCTAGGCATTCCATCCTCCCCATCCCAAGGGGGTCCAATATTCTCATCGATAAAATATCGGACAAACAAAAAGCCCAGAACAGTTCGCCAAACGGCTATCATCCTGAGCTTCATATCCTGCTTTAGATATCCCGAAATCGTCGTGCCATTGAGCATCTAAAGGTAAAAACCTAATACACAATCAGTAAAAAATTACCTTATACCTTATACCTTATATTAGGGATTAATCTGTTTCTCACCGGCCTGACCACTCTGCACAGCCTGTGCAACCCGTCGACCAACGGTCAGTAGTGTCACACCTAGCACTAACAACTTCAGCCCAATCAAAATGCCGATAACAAATTCTGAAGATTGAGGCCATAGCCAGACAATCACGAGTGCCATCACTAAAGAAGACAAGCCGCCCAAAGCGATAGCCCAGCGCCCATGCGCATGTTGCTGTTGCAACGCTGCGGCAATATTGGCGATCCCATCGACCAAAAAATAACTGCCAATAAACAGTGTTAACGTTGCCAGCCCAACTTTAGGGGTAATCACCATATACATACCGGCAACCAAAGTCAGAATGGCCCAGACAAAACGGAAATTCATCCGCCGGATCTCCCCGGGCCAAGCTGCTAACAATTGAATAACACCCATTGAAATCAGTGCCAACGCAAAAAGTAAGGTCACAGCCAAACCAATCACCATGGGTAATGCGATGGCCAATACACCAAGCAGTAAAGTGATATAGCCCCAGTTTTTACTGGTTTGGCAGGTTTTTAACATCAATTGGTCTAGCGAGTTCATATTCTTGCCTTTGTCAGCAGACATGTCAGTCAGTCTACCCAACCGCAACCACAGCGACCAGCATATTCAGTCAATAGTAACGCAAAATTAAGTCATTTTAACCTTTAATTGACATTTAAACCCGCTATAAAAGCCACAAAAGCAGGCAAGCACATGTTTATGTTGATATTCGCGCTAATAACACCGCAAAAAATAAAGACAATAAGATGAACTGAGACTAATCCCCAGCGGTAGGCCGGATCCCTAATGTATGACAAATGGCATAGGTCAGCTCTGCCCGATTCAGGGTATAAAAATGAAAATCCTTAATCCCTTCTCGAGACAAAACCTTAACCATATCAATCGCGACATTGGCCCCCACTAATTGCCGGGTGACGGAATCTTGCTCCAACCCCTCAAACTGCTGGGCTAACCAACGTGGCAGAGACACCCGGGTTTGGCCAGCAAACCGCTGCAACTGGGTAAAATTAGTGACAGGTAAAATGCCAGGGATGATTTCAGCCTCGATTCCGGCGCTGACGCAGCGATCACGAAAACGCAGATAAGCTTCAATATCAAAGAAAAACTGCGTAATAGCCCGATTGGCCCCAGCATCAATTTTACGCTTAAGATTAATCAAATCTGCTTGGGCATTTGCTGCCTCGGGATGAACCTCCGGGTAGGCTGCTACTGAAATATCAAAATCTGCCACCCCTTTAAGCAGTCGCACTAAATCACTGGCATAACGTTTAGGGCGCTCACAGCCAGAAGGTACATCCCCACGTAGAGCCACAATACTCCGTACTCCGGATTGCCAATACTGCTGGGCTAACGCGGCTAACTCGCAGTCAGGTGCATCAATCACGGTCAAGTGCGGTGCAGCCTGCAACGAAGTATCTCGTTGAATGCGGGTAATGACATCATGGGTACGATCCCTCACCCCAGAATTTGCTCCATAAGTCACAGAGACAAATTTCGGATTTAACGGTGCCAGACGATCCACCGAACGCCACAGTAGCTGCGACATTTCCTCAGTGGCTGGCGGAAAAAACTCAAAAGACACATTAATATCGCCCTGTAAATCCGCCAGACTCTGATTCAGAGACTGAGCCAACTGTGCATGATGAAATGCCATAACATCTACTCCCACTGTTATTTCCCTGTTAGCCGAGGAAGCATACTGCCCCGATAAACCCTATCCCAAGCCCAGATACTTGTACTCAAACACTGCCGTACTCTCTGGCCATAACAAACGCCTTATTCATCAACTCGCATAGACGTATCAACTGATAAAACCAGCTATATCACAACGGCAGCCATAATAGATATTCGCGACAAAAAAGACGTTCAACCATAAAGACGTTTAGCCATCTAAACATCCATACTAGGTTAATAAGATGTGAAGTCAAGCGGTAAATATTTCACCCTGCACCATGGCCTAATAGCAGACGTTATCAGCGCAACCGCAGCGCTAAACCTTGCTTATTTGGGCAACAGCTTTAGGGAGGCACTTTACAAGGACGTGACTTTGATAGGTGGTGGCTTTGATAAGTGATGGCTTTGATAAGTGATAGTGCAATCAAATAAGTCGATAAAGTACTGGGACTGTTATAAGAGGAAGTCAAAAAATGAAGCAATCCAATGGGTCATAATGATCACAGGTAAGGGGGACACATTATGTTGCCAAGGCATGGGGTAACGTGCGCGCAAAAGCAGCTTTAGGTAGAACATAACTGTAATACCTAGCTGCATAATATAGCGCCATTAGTTACGTAACAGTTCCCGGCACAGATACACCAGATCCGATTGTACCGCGGCAGCTGTCACCTCCCGCCCGGCACCAGGGCCACGGATCACCAGCGGATTATCCCGATACAATCGCGAGCGAATAATAAAAGCATTATCACCGGGTAGCAGCGTGGCACAGGGGTGATCTGGTGGTAAAGGCATTAATCCTACCGCGGCTTGCCAGCGGCCATCTAACCACTCCAGCTGTGCGATATACCGCAATACGTTCCCCTGCTCTCTGGCTTTATCAAGTGCTGCAGCCAGTGGCGCATCCAACTCATTAGCCCGCTGCAGAAATGTTGCTAATGGCACTGTGGATAAAGTATCAGGTACCGGATTGTGCATCTGGATATCCGTCAGCGCCAGCGGCAAACCTAACTCTCGAGCCAAAATTAATAACTTGCGCTGCATATCCCGGCCAGATAAATCTTCCCGAGGATCGGGCTCAGTGATCCCTTGTGCCAAGGCATCCAGCAACAAATGGGAAAATGGCACAGCCCCATCATAATGGCTAAAAAGCCAACTTAATGTGCCGGAAAAAATACCAGAAATCGCCTCAACCTTATCGCCGACTAAACGAAGTTCCCGCAGCGCGGCCTGTACCGGCAAGGCTGCCCCACAACTGGCATTTTGCCGCCATAACACATGCCGTACCGCCAGCGCCTGCTGCAACTGCAGATATTGAGCTTGACTGGCACTACCAGCGAGTTTATTGGCACTGATCATATGCATGCCGCGCTGAAAAAAGGCCCCATATTCTTCACTCAAGGACTCACTGGCACTGATATCTAACGCCACCAGTTCATCACAGGGTAAACGGCTCAGTTCATCCAACAGCGCGGGATACTGCCACCCCTGTGAAGTATCAATCAGACGCTGTGACCAGTTATGCTCTGTCAGCCCTTCACGACAAATCAATGCCTGACGCGAATTCACCACACCATGCAGGGTGAGCTCAGCGCCTAATTGTTGTGCTAACGCTTTCTGCTGATGAAAAAACTGAGCCAACCAAGTTTGGCCAATATTTCCCGGGCCAAACAACACCAAGCCAATACGATGAAGGGCTGCAGCGCAGCTGCGGTGCAATCGGCGACTTAACCTCGCAACCTGCACCGTGGGAACCAAGGTCACCAAGCTGACATCATCCTGATACAAACTATAAGCTTGCCGTTGTAACAACCGACTAAAACGCTGCCGATAATCCCCGGCTTGAGCACTCACCAAAGCCACCAGCCCCATTTCTTTATCCAGTTGTCGTTGCAGCGGTAGCGACAGGCTGTCATTGTGTAGCAATACTTGCAGCGCTTGCCCCTGCTCAGGGGGATACACTAATTCAACCCTATTGTGATGCTGCCACCATGCCAATGGTGTCAGTGACAAGTCGGCCAACTGTGCCAGCAGGGCGTCAATCTCAACATCCCCATCAACATCTGCCAAGGTAAAACACCAAACACTGGGCAAGGTCGTGATCACTGCCTGACCATCACTGTGACTGTGGCGGGTGATCAGGGTAAAATCCGCCTCCGGCGTAAAACTGGAGCGCACAGCTAAACTCATCTCAGTGTCAAACAGCGGCTGTAATGTTCGCCGATGGAGCACAGCAGAACCCAACCCAGCGAGTCTATTGGCCTCTGTCAACGACAACACTGGCAAGAGTGCAGCATCAACAATCAAATTAGGATCAGCATTGAACACCCCCGGCACATCAGTCCAAATCGTGCAACGGGGAATACCCGCCAGTGCCGCTATCTGGCTGGCGCTAAAATCAGAGCCATTACGCCCCAGCAATACGGTTTCCCCATCCGGCCCCCCGCACAGAAACCCGGTGATAATTAATCTACAACTATCACACTGGGCTATCAGCTGGGTGATATTGGCCATAGATGCCACGCTATCAATATTGGGAATTAGAGCACAATCAGCTTTCAATACCTCTATGGCACTGATATCCCTCGCACAAACCCCTTGATGCCTCAGCAAAGCCGCCAATAACCGAGCTGACCAGTGCTCACCAAATCCCAGCAGTTGAGCACGCTGCCCATCCGTTATAACCGCCAGTTGAAGCAGTGACTGCAACTGGGCTTTATCCGCCGCCAACCGCTCCCTTAATTCCCGCACCGCGTCACCACTCAGTAACTGCTCCACCAGCTGTTGCTGGTATGCCATCAATACTGACAGCTCCTGCTGCCATAGCTCACCAGCATCTGCTAACGCCAATAGTTGATACAGCTGATTGGTGGTTGTGCCCGCCGCAGAGACTACCACCCAATCCGAGCTTTCTCCTTGCGTCAGCAAAATATGGGCAACCCGGCGGTAACCATCGGCATCAGCCAGACTAGAGCCACCAAACTTATGTAACTGGGCCGGAACCTTTCCGCTAGCAGCGTCATTTACTGTGCTGTTTGCTTGACATGTCATGACGCATCATCTCCCTGAGTCACCGCTGTCAGTGCCTGTTGGATATCCGCCAACAAATCATCACTGTGTTCTATGCCCACAGATAACCGAATTAGTCCATCACTGATACCGGCACAACGCCGCTGTTCCGGGGTCATCGCTCTGTGGGTCATACTGGCCGGGACAGCGACCAGACTTTCCACTCCACCGAGACTTTCCGCTAATGAAAACAGTTTAAGCGCAGCAACAAAACGCCCAGTACTCGCCGCACCGCCTTGTAACTCAAAACTGATCATGCCGCCGAAACCACGCTGCTGACGCTGAGCAATCCCATGGCCAGGATGCTGTACTAACCCGGGATAATAAATATGGCTAACCGCCGGATGTGCCTGCAACGCTGCCACAATCAGCGAGGCATTATGTTGGTGCTGGGACATACGCAAAGACAGGGTACGCAGCCCGCGCAAAGTAAGATACGCATCCAGCGCCCCCCCGCTTAATCCTAAAGTGTTGGCATTCCACAACAGCTCTTCACTCAACTCAGGCGTCTTAGCAATGACAGCCCCGCCAATGACATCGCTGTGGCCATTGATATATTTGGTGGTGGAGTGGATCACCATATCTGCGCCAAGTAATAAAGGTTGCTGCAACACTGGAGTAAGAAAAGTATTATCCACCGCCACCCGGCAACCCTGCTGCTTGGCCTGCTGACAAATAGCGGCAATATCAACAATACGCAGTAACGGGTTAGAGGGCGTCTCCAGCCAGATCAGCCCCGGAGATGCAGCCAACGCTTGGGTCAGAGCCTCGGTATCTGTCATATCGACCACTTGCAGACGAAACTGGCCTTTGCGCGCCAAATGCTGAAATAGCCGTAAACTACCGCCATAACAATCATGGGGAACTAACAACAACTCCTCTGCAGACAGCACACTGACCGCCAAGTGCACCGCCGCCATCCCACTGGCAGTAATCACACCGCTATGACCAGATTCCATCTCAGCTAGCGCTATCGCCAACTGCTCTCGGGTCGGATTAGCTGAACGGCTATAGTCAAAAGCGCCAGGAGTTTGTGGATCGGCAAAGCTGTAATTACTGCTAAGGTAAATGGGGGGGACAACGGCGCGGTGCTGCAAGTCAGTTTCAATTCCCTGTCTGACCGCCGTGGTTGCGGTATGCTGTTGAGTCATCCTGTCACTCCTGCCTGCTATTTCAGATGGCTAGACGTCTAAACTAGACTAGGCGGGTTACCCAGGTCAAGAAAAAAGACGGCTGGACGTCCAAACATCAAGAATTCTATTTGCATTCATCCCGTTTTCGCCGCAATAATTTGACTGTAAAAAGTAAGTGTTTAAAATCGGCTGCGAATTACAGAATCAACAGGTGAGTCAATGACTGAGTGGAATGGCGACTATATCAGCCCTTATGCAGAGCATGGTAAAAAGAGTGAGCAGGTAAAAAAAATTACCGTATCCATTCCCTTGAAAGTACTGAAGGTGTTAACTGATGAACGCACCCGTCGTCAGGTCAACAACCTGCGTCATGCCACCAACAGCGAACTCCTTTGCGAAGCCTTTCTACATGCCTATACCGGCCAGCCGTTGCCAAATGATCCAGATTTGGCCAAAGATAGCCCTGACAGTATTCCTGCTGAAGCAAAAAGGCTTATGACCGAAATGGGTATTGAATGGGAAGAGATGGAATAATCTCGAGCTGAATTAAACAAAAAGCCCGGTTATGCCGGGCTTTTTGTTGTTATAACAACACCACTATTTCTATTTAGAAATAAAAAGCACTTTGTAATACCACCCCAGCAGCATCTTCATCACCCAGCATACCGGTAATATCCAAATTGACCGTATTGCCAATTAATACGCCGGCCCCCAGTGAATACAACGTCATACCACCTTGCTCCAAATCGCGGCGGTATCCCCCGCGCAATGCCAGCCATGACCAAGGCCGATATTCTCCGCCAAGACGCCAAAATTGCTGTCCCGGTTCACCGGCAAAACGCTTTTGGCTACTTAAATCAATATCAGAGCTTAAGCTAGCATGCTGCCAATCATAAGCCACCCCAGCCTGATAAACCGGCTTGACCTGAAATGTAAACTGCTGACCACCATTCACCACTGTCGCCAATGATTGCGATAGCAGATCTCGACCGGTTACTGCCACAGTTAATCCCGCCATCGGTTGCAGCGCCAAACCGACATCAAGATTAAACCCTGTCGTTTCAGTACGGTATTTACTGTCACTGAAATCATCACCATCAAAATTATTGGCGCTAACACGATAATGATAGCTATCTAAACGTTGGAATTTAGGCGAAATACCGATAGAAACTGGCATCTCCCCCCACTGCAAAGGCATACTCAGCGCCACACCAAAGTCGGACACAGCGCCAGCTAATACACTGCCGCTAGAGGTCAGGTCTTCAAGCATGGGCGGATTAAGCGGATCAATTTGTGCGAGGTAAGTTAAGTCCGCCGCGCTGATATCTGTAAAACCAACAGCATCAAGATATGTCTGGTAAAACAACCCAACATCAAAACTGAAGCTAGGCAATACCAGTGATAAGCCTACGGCAGCATTAACATTGGCACGATTACCAGCCAGTCCATGCAAATCCGCCAACAACAGATCGCGATTAGTCTCAATAGCCGTGACATCACGATGAGCTATCGCACTGTCCAGCGCATCATAATGATCCTGCAGCAAATCCAATTTATCGACCATATTGTCCCGATCAGCAGCTTCTGCACCAATCATGGGCAGCACCAAGGTTACCTCATCACTGCGATGCAAACTCATTAATGCCGGATTAATCACTGGCGCCCCATCCCGATTAGCTGATGCCAGTGCAGCCCCCCCCATCGCCTGAGTTCGAGCATCAATTCGCTGTGCGCTGGCCGGTAATACCACACCGACACAAACCGCTGTCACCGCAATTGGTAAGCTGTTTTTTTTCATCCATGAATACATAAGTTGTCTCTTGGTTATGGTTTAAAACAGCCTTAACCCTATGCCAGAGAGACAGAAAGCCCAGTCAAAAAAGCGGTAATTAGAATTTATAACGATATAAATCAGTATTTTGTTTCATCTAAAAATGACAACAACTATATCGAAACAGGTTTTTTCATCAGTTTGCGCTGTAAGGTGCGCCGGTGCATTCCCAACTGCCGTGCAGTAGCAGAAATATTCCCTTGGTTAGCCTGTAGCACCTGCTGCAAATGCTCCCATTCCAACCGTTTCGGATGCAGCGGAGCCTCTTCGCCAGAGCCGAGAATCGAATCAGCAGCATCCAATGACGACAGTTTTTCCTGTAACGCCGCCAGTAAGGTTCGAGTATCAACGGGTTTACTGAGGTAATTATCCGCCCCTGTACGAATAGCCTCGACAGCTGTGGCAATACTGGCATACCCCGTCAGCAAAATAATACGGCTGTCTGGCAACAGATGGCGCAGCGGCCGGATCAGAGCCAGACCATTACTGCCATCCAGTTTCATATCCAACACTATTGCCTGTGGCCGTATTTGACGCGCCAGTAACAGGGCATCACTGGCGGTAGCAGCATGGTGACAATAATAACCGTGTCGGCTCAACCGACGACTGACAATAGTGGCAAATGTCTGATCATCCTCAATCAATAGCAGGCTTATTTCACCGGGCTGCACCATCACGGCCTCCTGCCCATCCATTGTTGGATAACAAGGGCAATGTGACTTCAGCAGTCACGCCAGTTTTATGCTCGATAGCTATTGCATCACCGGCAGCACTAACGCTACGCAGGACTAATCTGCCGTTAAGTCGCTCAAAACTGGCATGGGTCAGTACCAGCGCCACCCCCAGCCCTTTCTCCGATGGCGTTAACGTTGCCCCTAAACGGTTAAGCTGCTCCTGTGTCAATCCTGGGCCATAATCACGCACAATCAACAATAATGCTTGTTCATTAATGGAGAGATGAATATCCACCCGCGGCCCCAGCCCCGCCTCTTGACTGGCTTGGGCTGCATTTTCCACCAGCGACATCAAGGCTGGCAGCAAATGGGGATCCGTTGCCAATTCTCGCGCGCCATCGCTATTGGATAAGCGACATTGCCAGCGAATATCCAGCTCCGGCATCATCAGCAGTAATTGCTGTTGTAATGCTTGCTGCAAACTGGCGACACTACAGCACTGTTGCTCACCGCAACGAATAGCCTGAGTTCCCTGCCGCAGCTCTGTTAAGGTCTGCTCACAACGATGCAATACCGCCGACATCTGCTCAAGGGTAGCTTGCGAATGTAAAGCTGTCGTATCGTCACCAAGGCCCGCTCCATTATCTCGCTCCCCAGTGCGCTCATGGGGGGAAACCGCGCTGAACCTCGAGCATTGATAAGGTGTTTTCTCCCTCCCCGTTGGGGCACAACCGCTCTCTTCCTGTAATTCTTCCAGTAACAGTCGCAAACTCGCTAATGGCGTTGCCAGCTGATGCGACATCTGGGCTGATAAAGTACCTAAAGCCAACAGCTGAGTATGCCGCAGTTGGGTCTCCCGCACCACGGCCAAGTGGGCATCCTGTTGCCGCTGACGGCGGATCAGTAAAGCTGCAATAGTGGTGATCACCAGCACAGTGACAACAAAGTTACACCACATACCTAAATAATGACCGTGCATCCCACCATGGGCTGATGCACTAAACGGAGATAAAAAAATCATCCCGCTGTAAGCTAGCACGGTCAGCGCCGCTAATAGACAAGGCGCCCATAGGGGTAGTAGTACCGCAGCCAGTACTACAGGCAATAACAATAGGGAAATAAAGGCATTACTGGCGCCACCTGAGTATGCCAGCCACAAAGACCACAGCAGCACATCCAAACTCAAGGTCGCAAACAATAAGAGATGATTTCGACTCCAACGATGATGATACAACTGCAATAGCAGTAATAATCCCGTCTCGATACCCATGACCCATATCAATGCAGAAGTATCTATGGTCAGAGCAAATAAGTCCGCCGCCCCAAAAACTAATATCAACTGCAACAATAAACCGAGAAATCGCATCAGCATCAGCTGTCCCGGCGGAGATATTAAATACTTTTTCATTATCATTATTATCATGGCAGGATAACGGCTGTGTAAGCTGTAACCGCCAACTGTAGAGGCTATTATGTTTCTCAGTGCAGGAAATCATTGCTTTTTTAGCAGCTGTAGATGAATTTCCCTTCATCTGAACTTTTGCCCAGTGTAAAAACTTTCAAACCGTAAAGCACTTGTTTACCCTAACGAGATTCAAAATCACCAATATGGATCACCAATTGACCGTCGCCTCCCTTCCTCTGGTGCTGGCTGGCCCTGTCCTGCGCCATTGCGATGCCGATCATTTCACCCTGTGGTTTGTCACCAGCGCACCGCTTTACACACTGACCTTAACCCTGGAGCAGCAGGTTATTACCCTGCAACCAGAAGACGTTCATACCGTGCAGCTGGGCAGTCGAGCCTGGCAGCACCTCATACAATTAAGCCGTCCGGGGCTGATGCCCCTTAATATCCGTATCAGTTACCAACTCAGCGATAGCGAACAAGGCGATCTCTTTAGCCATATTCCAGAGCTGACTTACCATGGTAATGCCCTGCCAGATGTGATGGTGCAACCGGAAATTAAGCAAATCATGCATGGCTCCTGCCGCAACCCGCATCATCACAGTGGTGATGCTCTCGTAGCAGCAGATACCAAACTCAGCATGGCAGAACCTGATAACCGCCCAGCCATGCTGATGATGACCGGAGATCAGGTGTATGTTGATGACATCGGTGGGCCCATGCTCTACGCCATCGGTCAGGTGATCCACTTGCTCGGCCTGCCAACCGAGAAATTTACTGGTGCTGGACTGAATAACAGCAATCAAATCAGCTATCAGCCTGCCGCTATGTATCAGCGGCATAAGCGGTTATTACCACATACAGAATACCCGGCAAAAACCCCGGTATGGCACTGGTATCTCAACCATCCAATTTTCACTTCCTCCATGGCAGAAAACCATTTGGTCAGCCTAAGTGAAATGATCGCCCTATACCTGCTAATTTGGTCGCCTGAACTCTGGCAACGATTTGATATTCCGAAAAATGTCAGCGGTTTAAGCCGCCCAAATCAACAGCGTTGGCAAGTTGAATGGCAGCATCTGCAAAACTTTAAGACTGGGCTGGGGCAGGTACGTCGACTGCTGGCACATCTACCCACTTATATGATGTTCGATGATCATGATATTACCGATGATTGGAATCTGACCGCCAAATGGGAAGAAGCTGCCTATAGCCACAGATTTTCCCGCCGCATTATTGGCAATGCTTTAATTGGCTATACCCTATTCCAGGGACTCGGCAATCAGCCCGCATTGTTCCAACGGGATATCCGTCCATTAGTTGATCAACTGTTCAGTCATGATAAGCACAAACTGGATATGACAACGCATAATGCGTTAATTGATGCCCTGTTGAAATTCGAACACTGGCATTATTCGCTTAACACCAGTCCCAAAGTAGTGGTACTTGATACCCGCACACGACGCTGGCGCAGTGAGTCTAATCTAGCCAAACCATCGGGTCTGATGGATTGGGAAGCATTAATGGATTTGCAACATGAATTGATTGGCCAAGACAAGGTCATCATTGTCTCTCCAGCACCGATGTTTGGGGTAAAACTGATTGAAACCGTTCAGCGGGCAGCAACACTGATCGGTGCCTCGCTGATGGTGGATGCGGAAAACTGGATGGCGCATCCTGGCGCAGCTAATGCGCTCCTTAGCATTTTTACCCACCGAAATACGCCGCAGGAATTCGTGATCCTATCTGGAGATGTGCATTACTCTTTTGCCTATGATGTCAGTGTGCGATTCCGCCACGACAGTCCGCATATATATCAAATCACCTGCTCCGGGTTTAAAAATCAGTTTCCGGAAAAACTGCTGCCGCTGTTTGATAAACTTAATGGCTGGCTTTATGGCTACTTCTCACCGCTCAATTTGCTGACTAAGCGTAAACGCATGCGTATCCGCGGCCGCCGCCCCAATGGTGACATTCGCAAACGATTGATTAACAGCAGCGGAGTCGGTATCGTCGATTTTGTCGCCAGTGGTGCCCCAGAAAGTATCCGGGTATTGCACGCTGATATGTCAGAAACCCTGTTCGAGCTACCGGGTAGCAGCTTTAGTCATTCCGCGACTTCAGACCAAACGGATCAGTCAGCCTGAGGCAAAGATAATCCATCAACCTGCCAGTCATGTGCTTTACCTGTCACCGGATCGGTAAAGCACAAGCGATATGCCAACAGTTGAAGAGGGCGAGAAAAATCATCGGCAGCTTTAGGTTGTAGCTCAGGGTAAAACCTGTCATTCCACAGCGGCATTCCCAATGATTGCATATGAACCCGCAATTGATGGGTTTTACCCGTAATAGGACTGAGCTGAAACAAGCCCATATCGCCTGATACCGCCAGCAACGCAATTTCAGAGTGAGTATTCGCCTCCCCCTCCACAATCTGCATTAAAAAACTGGGCACGGCGGGTTTCATACGGTTTTTGACCGTCCAGCGCAAAGGTAAGGTTAACGAACCATGGCGCGCAGCGTCTGCCAATGCCGGTGTTAGCCGGGCTAAAGCCTGATATTGCTTAGTGATATGTTTGGATTTAAATAGATCATGATAGTGGTGTCGCGTGGCCGGATTAACGCTAAACAGCATCACCCCCGCGGTTTCCCGATCCAACCTGTGTGCCGGGGTTAATTTCTCAATACCGGTACGCAGCCTAAGACGGTGTACCAAGCATTCGTTGACATAATTACCACTGGGCGTCACCGGTAAAAAATGAGGCTTATACACCAGTAAAATTTCATCATCCTGATACAGGATCTGCTCAGTAAAAGGGATTTTCGTTTCCGCGACGACTTCACGGTAGTAATACACTCTGGCCGTTGGCCGATAAAGTGTCGAGGCATCAATCAAACTACCATCCTGCCAATGCACCTTGCCATCAGCAACCCGCTGGTGCCAGACCTCAGCAGCAATACGATCAAAATGGCTGATCAAAAAACTCAGCACGGTCGATTTGTCAGTAATGTCCCGGGGAAGAACCACATAGGAAGGTTGGGCGGCACGAACAGAAGTCATTGGCAAGGATAATGAAGGACCATAACCGAATTTTACCTGCCAGCGGCCACACTGTCAGCACATAGACTATTTTCAATGACCATGGGATTTAATCAGCTGTAACACAAAAGCCATGGTTTGATGACAATCCGGTTGGCTCAGTAATTTAATTTTGTCCCGATTATACATAGGCAGTACCTCGAGCCAGCGCTGACTGACCCAACAAGCATCTTCCAAGTGCAGTTGGGGATACAATTCCTGTAATGCTGGATTCACTTCATAAAATTGCGCCAAGGCCTGACTGATAATGGCAAACTCACCAGCTATAGGCTCCTGCTGCCAATTGGGGCACTGTAAGCAGCGTATCATCCATCCCCCATCAGACTGCTGTGCGCCAGAGAGAATTTTGACCCGCTGCACCCCCTCAAGCACCAAAGATAAGGCGTCATCTTCCAGCTGATTAAAATCGATAATACGGCATTGAGTCGCTAACGGATAACATGGCGGAGAACCTGTACCTCTGGACATTCCTACTGCAAGCTGACAGCGAGCCTTACACACATCCGCCACCATGCGAAGATTAGCAGGCTCGACCACTTTAAGTTCCACCCGACCTTCCGGCAGTAACAACACATCATGTGTCAAAAGGGCCATATGTTCTGTCCGCATCAACGCCTCCACAGTTTCCTGTTACCGAAGCCACGCCATATCACTTGCTGCTAGGGTCCATTGATCTTTCGTGATTAAATTTTGTTCGAGATAAAAGCGTGTTAATCGCGGCGAGTGGTTTGTCGCCTAGTTATGCTAAGCAAGAACCGCTCAACAAAGAGTAAAACGCTTTTAGCCGAACCCTGCGGGCAGCGTTTGAGGCGCCTTTCTACTGCGTTATCGGCTTATCAGGTAGCGCAACTACCTATCAAAACCGCTGCCTTGTATAAAGCACCCTCAAATCGCTGCAAAAACAAACTTGAAAGGTCAACAAACCCTAGGACATCCTCCATCGCCCCTAAATAACCCGTAGCTAACAAATCCAGTCTAGCACCACCTAGCAACCACTGCGGCATGACAGCGCAACAACCGATAGCCTCGGCTCGGACACAAATACAGTAGATAAACTGTCGCAGAAATAAGCACCTTCTCTGGGCTGCTGCGTCCCTGACAGAGTATACTGCGCAGCAAATTACCCTGAAGGAATGCAATATGATCCTTGATTCACTTGCGAACCGCAGCCAATACGATGCTTTACATCCCGGCATCCGCCTAGCCCTTGAGCACTTGGGCACCACAGATTACAGTCATGCTGCTCCCGGCCGTTATACGGTGGACGGTGACAATGTTTTTGCCATCGTCAACGATTACACCCCAAAAGACCGGCACACCGCACCATTTGAAATTCATAAGAACTATATCGATGTCCAATTCGTGCTTTGCGGCGAAGAACAATGCGGAGTGTTACCACTGGCGGAGCGTCAGCCGGATACTGTCTATAACGCTGAACGTGATTTTGCTGAATTTCACAGTGCCCCTTTGCTGGCACAAGCCAATTTTGTCACTGTCACTGCCGGTATGTTTGCTGTTTTCTTCCCCGGGGATATCCATATGCCCGGTGTAGCACCCGGCAGTGAATATGTGCGCAAAATCGTTGTCAAAGTAAAGTGCAACTTATAATCACCGACGTCAATTAACGGCGGCAGTCATATCTGATTGCCCCACAACAATAAGAATCCCGAGCCAATGCGTTCCCGAATTCAACAACACGGGCGGATGATCTTCATTAGCGCCCTTATTGCCTGCATTATCTGCCTGGGCTATTTTCGCTATTTACCTCAAGGCCAGACCGCCGTCAGCCTTGGCTACCTACTAGTTGCTACACTGAGCCAAATGGGCTTGCTATTTGCCCTGTGGGGGCTTATTACCTTACCGGTCACATTCATTAAACCCGAGCGTATCCGCGCCTTACTAACGGCACTATTGTTTGCCGCCCCCTTACTGGCGCTATATATCGATACCCAAGTATTCGCCCAATATCGCTATCATATTCAGTGGATTTTAGTTGAGCTGCTACTATCCGGCGGTATCGTTGAGTTCACTACGGGCAACATCTTGCTGGTGATCGCCGCCGCCATGGGTAGCACCGCCGTCATGTATCTGCTCTACCAACTACAAGCTAAAGCTAAAATTCGTCGGCCGGTCAATAAACTCTTTTTTAGCGGCCTGTTTATCTGTTTACTGGCGACCCATCTTACCCATATCTGGGCTTCGGCCAATGCGATTCAGAGCATCACTACCCAGAACCGTTTTCTGCCACTGTTTTACCCGACAACCGCTAACCGCCTATTACGGGATTTAGGCTGGGCAGATGAAGCCAGCTTAGATCGTCAAAAACAGCTGCAGGTAAAAAGCAGTAGCTTAAATTACCCGCTCGCCCCATTGCAGCTCAACAAACCCACCAAACCGGTTAATATCGTGGTGATTGGTGTCGACTCTTGGCGTTGGGATGCATTAAGCGCCAAATACGCCCCTAATATTTGGCAATTTGCTCAACAAGGGATGCGCTTTGACAATCACCTCTCCACAGGTAATGCCACTCGCGCTGGCATTTTCGGTCTCTACTATGGGATGCCATCCACCTATTGGCACAGTTTCTATGCTAACCGCCGCAGTCCGGTATTAATGGATGTGCTACAACAAGAAGATTATCAGCTCGGTATTTTTGCCTCAGCACAATTGGTTAAGCCAGAGTTTGACCAGACAGTGTTTGTCAATGTGCCAAACCTACGTAAATCATCTAAAGCAGAAGGCCCCGTTGGCAAAGATGAAGAGATCACCCGTTTATGGCTACAGTGGAATAAACATCGGGATCTGAATAAGCCAGCATTTTCCTTCCTGTTTTATGATGCACCCCACGCGTATGCGTTTCCAGAGAATTACCCGGTAAAATTTGAGCCAATGGCCAAGGAAATCGACTATATGGCACTGAATAATGACTATGATGCGTCATTGTTCAAAAACCGCTATATGACTGCCGCCCACTTTACCGACTCCCTCATCGGAAAAGTCTTAACCGCCATTGAACACAGCCCAGATCGGGATAACACGGTTGTCATTATCACCGGCGATCATGGTCAGGAAGCCAACGACAATAAACTGAACTATTGGGGTCATAATTCCAATTTTTCTGACGCCCAAGCAAAAGTGCCCATGGTGATTGTGGGTCCCGGTATTAAATCTGGGATCAGTGAACTACCGACCAGCCATGTCGATATTGCCCCGACCCTGCTACAGCATTATCTGGGACTGAAAAACCCAGTATCTGACTACAGCACAGGTCAAGACATCTTGGCGCCAAATCCAAAGCAGGTACCTTTTCGCATGGTGGCTAGTTATACCGATTATGCTCTCGTCTCTAAAAACAGTATTCTGACCGTTAGTGGTAAAAATGGCGGTTATCAACTGCTGGACCGACACTACCGACCACTGACTGGGCAACCTGACTTTGCCCAGTTACAGCAAGCGCTACAGCAAATGCGCCAGTTTCTGAAGTAACAGCTCAGGCGTAAATGCAAATGACGAAAACAGCAGGGAAAATCCTGCTGTTTTTTTATCTTTATCATCTGATTTAGCCTAACTACTCGCGCCAAACAATATCACGGCGTAACGCGCTGCAAGTTCGACAATACTCATATCAGCATTATCTGAATTGGTATCAGCTCCGGCATGCTTTAGACTGAGTACTTCTGACTGCTTTAACTCATACGGCCTATGCTCGATACACTGCAACATATCATCTCTGATTTAACCCCCTACCTGCATCAGTACGGTTATTTTATTCTGGCACTCGCTATCGCGGTGGAGGGCGTTGGCATTCCTGCACCGGGACAGTCCTTTTTGATCGTCTCAGGCATACTCGCTGCTGGAGGGCAAATGTCACTACCCGGCGTACTGCTGGTCGCGGGACTAAGCGCTTTTTCTGGTAACTGTATCGGTTATATCATCGGCTTACGCTTTGGTGATGTGTTGCTGAAAAAGGGCTGGGTAAAACCTCAGACAGAACGCAGGCTACATGGATTTATCGAACGCTATGGCATGATTGCACTGCTACTGAGCCGCTTTATTGAAGGGCTAAAGCAAACCATGTGTATTGGCTGCGGCATCGCCAAATTACCATTAAAAACCTTCCTACTGGGCAACTTATTGGCAACGGTTAGCTGGGTGCTACTTTTTGGAGTCGGCCCTGCCATCTTGCGACATGAAATGACACCGCTGCTGACCTTTTATCACTCACATCAACTGCTAATGTGGGCGATTGGGACGTTAGTAGTTCTTGGTGGCGCAGTGGCTATTTGGCTATGGCAGAAAAAACGCTCAGCCAATTCCTGTTAATAATGCTGTTATTCTGTTTTCCCAGTCTTCGCATATTCATTGCGGAAACTGGGGGTTAATACTCAGCAATTTAAACTCCGACACAAACCAATTACCCTCGGTTAGCAATTATGATTTCATAACACGATGAAATAAATATAACCGCCAACTTATGCACAATTAACTACATATTTATTTAATTACTTCTCTTTATTCTCTGGCTATAAGGCGCTTAATAGTCCCGAAAAATAGTCTTATTAGGCATTAACACCCACTACATCTATGAGATTTCGCATCTCAAAAAAGGGGAAAGATAAAAATCCAATCAGAGGATAGCCAGAAGGTAGCGGTAGCGGATAGAATGTATGGTTATTCACATACATTTTTACCAACGCAGTCGGTACTAAATACGCCATGAAATCACATATCCAATCATTACTCGAACAAACCGTTGATTCCCTGAAACAACAGGCTATTTTACCTGCTGATTTTGAACCGCGAATCCAGGTCGATCGAACCAAGGATAAGAGCCACGGAGATTTGGCAACCAACTTGGCCATGATGATGACCAAAGCGGCAGGCAAAAATCCCCGCGAATTGGCGCAGTTAATCATTGATAATCTGCCAGCATCCAGCCATGTCGCCAAAGTCGAAATTGCCGGCCCTGGTTTTATCAACTTCTTTATCGATGATAATGCACTGGCCAACCAACTGATGGCCGCACTACAAGGTGACAAGCTGGGGCTAACACTGCCTGCAGCCCAAACCGTGGTAGTAGATTATTCTTCGCCAAACCTGGCCAAAGAAATGCACGTCGGTCACCTGCGCTCCACCATTATCGGTGATGCTTGTGCCCGCGCACTGGAATTTATGGGCCACAAAGTTATCCGTCAGAACCACGTAGGTGACTGGGGTACTCAGTTCGGTATGCTGCTGGCCTATATGGAAGAGCTACAGGGTCAGAATGGCGATAAAGCAGAGCTGGAACTATCCGATCTGGAGGGGTTCTATCGCGCCGCCAAACTGCGTTTTGACGAATCAGAAGAGTTTGCTACCCGCGCCCGTCATTTGGTCGTTGAACTACAGTCCGGCGATGAATACTGCCTGAAACTGTGGCGTCAATTTAACGATATCTCTTTAAACCATTGTTTGGATATCTACCAACGTCTGGATGTCAGTCTGACCCGCGCCGATGTCCGTGGCGAGTCTAGCTACAATGATGATCTGCCCAAAGTGGTTAGCGATCTGGATGCTAAAGGCCTGCTGTCTGAAAGCCATGGTGCCAAAGTGGTATTCCAAGATGAATTCCACAACAAAGAAGGCGAACCTCTGCCAGTTATTATCCAAAAAGCTGACGGCGGTTACCTGTATGCCACCACTGACTTGGCCGCCATCCGCTACCGTGCGAATACCCTGAAAGCTGACCGTATTATGTACTTTGTTGATCTGCGTCAGGCACTGCATTTCCAACAAGTATTTGCCTTAGTTAAAGCGGCAGGCTTCGCCCCTGAAAATGTCAGCTTAGAACATCTGGGCTTTGGCACCATGAACGGTGAAGATGGCCGTCCATTCAAAACTCGCTCCGGTGGTGTAGTCAAATTGGTTGATCTGCTTGATGAAGCCAACAGCCGCGCTTTGGAACTGGTGCGTAGCAAAAACCCTGATATGGATGAGCAAGAACTGGCACATATCGCCAAAGTGGTGGGCACTGCCTCAGTAAAATATGCTGATCTGTCCAAGAACCGCGCCAGTGACTATATCTTCAGCTTTGATCAGATGCTGAGTTTTGAAGGCAACACCGCGCCTTACCTACTGTATGCATACACTCGGGTTGCCGGTATCTTCAAACGTGCAGAAAACATTGATCTGTCTGCTGCAACCATTTCACTGGAGCATGACAAAGAGAAAGAACTGGGTAATAAACTGGCCCAGTTTGGTGAAACCCTGACCCGTATGGTCAGCAAGGGTCACCCTCATGTGCTGTGTGGCTACTTGTTTGAACTGGCTGGCGCCTTCTCTAGTTTCTACGAGGCTTGCCCAGTTCTGGCAGCTGACACGCAGGAGCAACGTGATAGCCGTCTGCTGCTGAGTCAACTGACAGCCAACACGCTGAAACAGGGTCTGAATCTGCTGGGTCTTGAAACTCTGGAACGGATGTAATTAATGGCAACAAGGGATTACGCCAACCGCAAGCCGCGGGCGAAAAAAGGAAGTTCAAGTTCACACCGTAATAAGGCAGCGCCCAAGCGGCGACTGCCAGTGGTGCTGAGCGCTGTGGTTGCTGTGGCAATAGCCGGTTTTTGCTATTTTTTATGGCAGCTAAAAGACAGCCCTAAGCCTGAAGCGGCGCCTGTTGAAGTCCGTAAACCGGTCACAACAACGCCGGCGAAAAAAGATCCCAATGCGTTGCCGCCCAAACCCAAGGAAGAGTGGACTTATCAGCAAGCGCTGGAAAATAAAAAGGTGGAAGTGGAAATTCCGATCCAGGATGAGCCTGCTCCCCGCCCCCATGAGATCCAATGCGCTTCTTTCAGGCTACAATCCCAAGCCGATACAC
This sequence comes from Shewanella sp. NFH-SH190041, assembly GCF_024363255.1. Classification (NCBI taxonomy): domain Bacteria; kingdom Pseudomonadati; phylum Pseudomonadota; class Gammaproteobacteria; order Alteromonadales; family Shewanellaceae; genus Shewanella; species Shewanella sp. NFH-SH190041. Next base: position 542,563 of record NZ_AP026070.1, on the reverse strand, counting down.
TGCGGGCGAAAATGGCATTTCAGGGACTTGAAGCCCATGTCCGAGAGGTCAAAGGCACCACAGGCCTATGGTACAAAGTGGTTTTGGGGCCATTCCCCAGCAAACGGGATGCTGAAAGCAAACGTCACGCTTTGCAACGGGCCAGCATCAATGGCTGTATTCTGATAAGACTATAAACACCAACGCCCCCGCTTCCGGGGCGTTTTTTTGCGCACTCTGTCGCGAAAAGCACTGACAATCCGCTTGCGCCCTTGTTTTTCCCGCTATATGTCCCCATATCTTTTTTCATTGAACACCAGCATTGATATCACCCTGCTGGCAAAGAGAGAGGATCTATTGTGACCACTATCGTATCTGTACGCCGCAACAACCAAGTTGTCATTGCCGGTGACGGCCAGGTGTCTTTGGGCAATACCGTAATGAAAGGCAATGCCCGCAAAGTGCGCCGCCTGTACCACAACAAAGTACTGGCAGGATTTGCTGGCGGTACTGCCGATGCCTTTACCCTGTTTGAGCGCTTTGAAGCAAAACTGGAAATGCACCAGGGCCATTTGTTGAAGTCAGCCGTGGAGCTGGCAAAAGACTGGCGCAGCGATCGCGCCCTGCGCAAGCTTGAAGCCATGCTGGTTGTCGCGGATCACGAATGCTCACTGATCATCACTGGTAACGGTGATGTGGTGCAGCCAGAGCATGATTTGCTAGCCATCGGCTCTGGTGGTAACTATGCTCAAGCAGCCGCATTAGCACTGCTCGAAAATACCGAATTAAGCGCCCGTGATATTGCTGAAAAAGCTCTGACCATAGCCGGTGATATCTGCGTCTATACCAACCAATTCAAAACCGTAGAAGAACTGTCTTACTGAGCCAATTCGTTGAGGAATGCTTTATGTCTGAAATGACACCCCGCGAGATCGTCCACGAACTGGACGCCCACATTATCGGTCAGCACAAAGCCAAACGCTCAGTGGCCATTGCCCTGCGTAACCGCTGGCGCCGGATGCAACTTGATGCTGCATTGCGTCAAGAAGTGACCCCGAAAAATATTTTGATGATTGGCCCAACCGGCGTAGGTAAAACTGAAATTGCCCGCCGTCTCGCTAAATTGGCTAAAGCACCATTTATCAAGGTTGAAGCCACTAAGTTCACTGAAGTGGGCTATGTCGGTAAAGAAGTGGAAACCATTATCCGCGATCTAACTGACGCTGCAGTCAAACTGACCCGTGAAGAGCAGATGGTCAAATGCCGCAGCCGCGCAGAAGATGCTGCGGAAGAGCGCATCCTTGATGCCCTGCTGCCTAAACCTAAAAATGACTGGGACAACGACAGCCAGAGTGATAGTCAATCCAACACTCGCCAAGTATTTCGCAAAAAACTGCGTGAAGGCCAGCTGGATGACAAAGAGATCGAAATCGATATCGCTGCACCACAAATGGGCGTTGAAATCATGTCACCTCCAGGTATGGAAGAGATGACCAACCAACTGCAAAGCCTATTCCAGAACATGGGACAAGGTGGCAGTAAGCGCAAGAAGATGAAAATCAAAGATGCGCTAAAACAACTGGTTGAAGAAGAAGCCGCAAAGTTGGTGAATCCAGAAGAGCTGAAAGAACAAGCCATTGAGCTGGTTGAACAGCACGGTATCGTATTCTTGGATGAAATTGACAAAATCTGTAAGCGTGGGGAAACCTCAGGCCCAGACGTTTCCCGTGAAGGGGTGCAACGTGATCTGCTGCCACTGGTAGAAGGCTGCACCGTCAACACCAAGCATGGTATGGTAAAAACCGACCACATTCTGTTTATTGCCTCTGGTGCATTCCAGATGGCCAAGCCATCGGATCTGATCCCAGAACTGCAAGGCCGCCTGCCAATCCGGGTAGAGCTGGATGCGCTGAGTGCCGATGACTTTAAACGCATTTTGACCGAACCACACGCCTCGCTGACAGAGCAGTACATCGCACTGCTGGCAACAGAAGGCGTGAGCATTGAGTTTACCGAGTCAGGTATTGACCGTATTGCACAAGCTGCATGGCAGGTGAATGAGCGGACTGAAAATATCGGTGCCCGTCGACTGCACACAGTGCTAGAGCGACTGATGGAAGATATCTCCTATGAGGCATCTGATAAGTCCGGCACCACCATGACCATTGATGCAGACTATGTTAACGGTCATCTGGATAATCTGGTACAGGATGAAGATCTAAGCCGCTTTATCCTCTAATCCATTTCCCCTATCATCTGGGGGCATTGTTCCTGTTAGCGCAGGATGATAATTAAGCCGGGGCATATGCCCCGGCTTTTTACTATGAAAATCAACCACATTTATACCCTCATCACAATAAGCAGACTGAATTTTAGGTTAAAACATCTTTTTCATGCTCGCAGCATGATTCAACATCTATGCAATTTGCACCACTGGAGAAACGTGAAGATGCCAACCATATCGGCCATCACAAATAAATCCATTTATATTCTGCGCCACGGGCAAACCCGCTTTAATGCCGAGGGACGGCTGCAGGGGCATTGTGATTCACCACTGACGGCCAAAGGGGAAGCCCAGGCTGCAGCCATGGGACAGGCGTTGCAGGCGCAACAGCTGGATATGTCACAATGGCAACTGATTGCCAGTCCGCTTGGGCGAGCCAGGCAAACTGCGGCAATTGTGGCATCGCAATTAGGTCTTGCAGCAGATGCGATCCAAACCGATGCGCGGGTGATGGAATGTCATTTGGGACAATGGGAACAACAGGAAATTCCCCCTCTATTTGCCGCGGAACCGACGTTACAACAACGCGGTGATTGGTACTTACAAGCACCGGGCGCCGAAACGTTACAGCAAGTGCAAACCCGGCTACACCAATGGCTGACCGATACGCCGGCATCACACATTATTTTGATAAGCCACGGCTTAACCGGGGTAATTTTACGTGGTCTGCTACTGGGGTTAAATGATTCTGAGCTGTGGCAACAGGATAAGCCTCAAGATGCGCTTTACTACTTCCACGGCGGACAACTGCAACGCATTAGTACTGTTGATTTTGTCTAAACAAATAGCCTTAACTGTATTGCTAGCAACTACAGTGACTGATGCGATCTCGGCCTTCCGTTTTAGCCCGGTACAAGGCGGTATCGGCACAATACATCAAGGCATCATGGGTGCGAAACTCCCCGCGATACTCGGTGGCAATCCCTTGGCTGACGCTGACTCGGGTAATTTCCGGCAGACCAGCATGGGCAAAATCCATGCTGTTTACCTGACGACGAATACTTTGTGCCACTTCTTCGGCGGTATCGGCATCAAAGCCAGGCAACACGAGGGCAAATTCCTCGCCACCATAACGGGCCGCTAAACACTGAGGGCTAGGCAACATAGAAGAGATAATGCGGCTAATCCGTTTCAGGCAGTCATCCCCCTGCAAATGACCAAACATATCATTGAATGTTTTAAAAAAATCCACATCAATAATAATGACACTGATAGGCTGAGACCGTCGGATACACTGGTGCCAGCTACGCTCAAGCATCTCATCGAACGCGCGACGATTCGCCAGACCCGTGAGGTAATCCGTTGCGGCCTGCTGTGTTAGCCGCTGCAACTCAGCCTGATACTGGCTGTGATCCTGTAAGGTGATCATAAACAGACCATCAATAAAAGAGAGCGACATATTAACCAGCAATAAGCCACCACAAGCCTGACGGATAATCATCTCTCTGGGGCCGTGCTGCTGTGGCTGACGTTGTGGGCCATCACCAATAAACATCTGGCCATATTCTGCTTGCGCCGCTGGCGGTAGCCAAGTTTGCCAACGCTCACCAACAAAGCTATCGCCCGTGTCTTGCAATAGTGCAGCCGCCGCCGAATTAACTCCCAGCACCAACCCACAGTCATCCACCAATACCTGAGCATGCTGCATCTGCATCATCACCCCCAATAGCTGTGCCGTAGCAATGGGCGCCTGGTTAGCTGCCGCGAGCGGCAAGGGGGCGACCTGCTCTGACGCATCAGTGTTATTTCTGCCCCCTGTGACAAATGAGTCCAAAGAACCTAGCGGTGAAGCACTATCAGGAATGCCGCTCGGTTGCCATGGGGAAATCAACTTAGCCACTACGCCGGACATTTCTGGGCGCTGATGTTGGGTAAAATATTGGGGAAACTGTGGGCCTTTAGTTAACTGTCCAGACATGTGCTGAAATTCCATCTATTGCAAACGATGGAGCTAGAATAAAATATTCGTCAATTCAGTACCTTCCGTAATCCTTTAGATTTAAGACACTGAAATTAAAAGGTAAAATACATTTTATCAATTAGCCTTACGGCATGTTGCTTCAGCTAGACGTGCTGCTATTCACTAACCAACAGTTTGATTAATCAACCTATTTTCCGACAAAACAGGTATGACTCAGCCACCAATATTGCCCGCAAATTCCCACGCAAAAACCATGCGGGATGCTATGTTATCCACGCCAATAACACACAAAATAGTTGGCCCGACAAATGCCGGGCTCAGATAAACAATCACTAGGGTCTGTTGACCTGTTAAGTTTGTTTTTGCAGCGCTTTGAGGATGCTTTATACAAGGCAGAGGCTTTGATAGGTAGTTGCGCTACCTGATAAGCCGATAACGCAGTAGAAAGGAGTCTCAAACGCTGCCCGCAGGGTTCGGCTAAAAGCGTTTTACGCTTTGTTGAGCGGCTCTTGCTTAGCATACTAGGCGGCAAACCACTCGCCGCGATTAAAACGCTTTTATCTCGAACAAAATTTAATCACAAAAGGTCAACAGACCCTAGGGATGATAGTCAACGACGTAGCAACTGGCATTGCTGATCCGGTTTACCATAACGGGACAGGGTTGCCGTTTCTGTCGACAATCCCTGAGGCAACCTAAAGGTCACATTCATCGCCTCATATTTAATGCCCGGTTTTGCCGGAGTCTGAAAGCCCAACAGAGACTGTGGCTTAATGCGCTCTGCCGACGTAACCTCAGGTAAGGCTTGCAGATGAAGCATTGCCGCAGGAGACTCGGTATCCGGATAATCATCCAAGGTTACCGCCAAGGTCTGACACTGATACTGCAGCTGACGGGTTTTAGATACCGCCTGAGACATAATCTGTAACTCCGTAATTCTGTCGCGATAGTTTGCCGCCACACACCAAGGCATATCACTGCTTTTCCAACAGTCATTACGGCCTTTAATCCAACCTATCTCATCGGTTTTCAACCAGGCTTTACGCTCACCCTGTAACTGCGACATCGCCAGTCGATACAGCTTGGCTAACTTAATATCCAATGCCTGTAACTGAGGACTGCGACAGATTTCCTCCTCCACACTGCCACTGGCTTTGCTGCAATCAAAAGAAGGCGCGGCAAAAGCAGTTGGAGAAAGTGCAACTACTAACAATGCAGTACAGAACAATCGTTTCATCTCATTATTTCCACAAGAAAAACTGGATCATAAAGCATATTCAGAGTAATTGGCTAACTCAGTGCCTCTTCATTATCCTGAAACTCGCGGTACATATGAATATGGGGGATTCCATCTTCCAAATACACATCTGAGGTCGCAGAGAAACCATATTGGCTATAAAATCCCATCAAATAGTGTTGCGCACTGATTTCAATATGCTCTTGCGGAAATAAGCGATTACTCTGAATCAACCCCAGAGCCAATAACTGATGCCCTAAACCTGTATTACGTTGTGAAGGCGCAATAACAACTCGTCCCAATGCCACATTCTCATAGATCCGTCCTGGCCCAATAATCCGCAAATAAGCCACTAAATTATTTTCAATATACCCCAATAAATGAAACACATCTTCGGCACAATCATGATCATCCAAATCCTGATAAACACAAGCCTGTTCCACCACAAAGACTTCAGCTCTTAGTTTCAACATATCATACAGCTGCATTGTACTTAATTGGGCAAACTCCAAACATTGCCACTCTAACATCAGGGCGAGAGCATACTTCGATGACTTTTTATCCAAAGAAGACCTTTGAACGATAATCATCATTCCAGCCCGCCTTTTTTATCTTATTTCGTTGGCTTGGTGCATCACAATGGCACTGCTGCAACAGGTTCATCACAAACCGGCGAAATAGCGCCATATTTTCAACGGCATCACCCATTGCAATGCGCGAAGCATCCTCTTTAAAAACAACATCAAGGATGTAATGTTGACTATTTTCAATACGCCAGTGTTGACGAATATAGTGTCCTAAAAGCTTATGTTTTGGTGATAAAGAGCTGACGTAGAAGCTGGTATCGATTGAGGTTTTACCATCTTGAGTACGATGGCGCTCCACCGCAATGAAACTGCGGATGGTCGGCCATTTCTCTATTAACTCCGGGGTGAGCTTAGCCTTTAACTGAAAGACGTAACGTGCTTCTGTACGCCCATGAGCTTGCTGAATAACTTCAGTAATGACCTTTTCCTTATTGGCATCACACAGAGTTTGGAATTGAGAACGAATAAATTTATGCAGTAGAGGTTGATTTTTCTTAACTTGAACAACGACATGAGCTTTCTTACTGCTGATTAACTCAAGCGTTTCACGCTGGCAATGGAGTGCATCCATAGTGATGACGGCACCTTTGATATCAAGGACTTTGAGCATCTGTCGTACAACTTTGATTTCACCGTTTTTATTGGCTGTCGGCCGCTGGCTGAGAACGAGTCCGTTCTCACAGTCGTATGCAGTAACAAGCTGCAATGCTTGCTTGGGGTTATTACGATAAGCCCCTCGAAGTACCTTGCCATCCAGTGCAATCAGTGGCTTACCAGAATGGTAACGATGCTCATTGGCCCAGCTTAATAGGGCTAACAGCAGTGATTCGACTTCAATAGCGCGCAAGATGCGCGCAATCGTGTGCCGGCGGGGAACACCTGATTCATACAAACGGTACTGCTTTAACCAATCAATTTTATTGTCCCCAAACTCTTGAATATCGCGCCAACCCTCAGCTCCTGAGGCAATGGCACTAATAACAAGAAAGATGACATCAATAAGATCGTGCCGACGATTAATGTCAGAGCGTGTTTCGGTAACGACGGAGAGGTGTTCAAACAAGTCCATAGCAATGACCAATAATAAAAGACGCCGCTATTTGATCATATTTTTTAATAAAGTGCGATCCCGCCCTGACTCTAACATAGACCTACACCTATCAATTAAAATCAATAAGTTAGTCTGTAACTTAGCTCCTTGTCATTAACCCTTGTTAAGTTGGTAGTCCCCCCGAAAAATAACAGCAGCCAAAAGTAGAATTTTCTCGTAAGGTAAAACGTAGGAGATTCGACATGAAAACATCGCGATACACAGACAGTCAGATAATTAACATCCTCAAGCAAGCTGAAGCAGGAACGCCCGTTCCAGAGCTTTGTCGTGAGCATGGCATGAGCAGTGCGACCTTTTACAAATGGCGTGCAAAATATGGTGGCATGGATGCGTCACTCATGGCACGCATGAAAGAGCTTGAGGACGAAAACCGGCGGCTCAAGAAAATGTATGCAGAAGAACGCCTCAAAGCCGAAATCATTCAGGAAGCCATGGCAAAAAAGTGGTGAAGCCCAGTGAGCGGCGAGTGCTTGCTCAGCAGTCTGTGGCGGCTTCAGACATCAGTATTCGAATGGCGTGTCGCATTTTCAGTGTCAGTGAAAGTTGCTACCGCTACCAATCAGTCCTTCGAGATGAAAATGCGGATATTGCCGATTGGCTTATCCAGCTGACGACAGATGAAAATGACTGGGGCTTTGGTCTGTGCTTTGATTACCTGCGCAATGTGAAAGGCAAACTCTGGAACCACAAACGCGTATATCGTATTTATTGCGAGTTGGCGTTAAACCTGCGTATTCGCCCCAAACGACGGCTAAAACGCCATGCCCCAGAGCCTCTAAAAGAACCCGTGCGGCCGAATCAAGTTTGGTCTGTAGATTTCATGCATGATCAATTAGCCGATGGCCGACGCTACCGCTTATTCAACGTTATCGATGATTATCATCGTGAAGGTTTGGCGATTGAAGCGGGATTGTCATTGCCAGCATTACGAGTTATTAGGACGCTAAATCAACTCTTGGAGCAGCGGCCAAAGCCTTCAATTATCCGTTGTGATAATGGGCCTGAGTTCATTAGCGGTGAGTTTGTCAATTGGGCTAAGCGACACAACATTCGGATTGAATATATTCAGCCAGGTAAGCCCCAGCAGAACGCTTACATAGAAAGGCACAACAAAACAATTCGATACAGTTGGGTCAGCAAGCATCTTTTCGACTCAATAGACGAGGTACAAGACTACGCAACAAAGTGGCTTTGGTTTTACAATCATGAACGACCACACAAAGCAAACAATGGCAGGCCACCACTGATGGCTGCTTAGCCTCTACTTTAAACTGCGGTTAAAAAAGGGAGGACTACCAGTTGAGCCCCTTTTTTGTTCAAGTCGTTTTTTAATACGACATAAACTGACAGGAGAAATCCCCAAATACGATGCCAATTGATAATCAGGAATCCTATTAACTAAATCAGAAAATTGTTCCATAAAATTCAGATAACGAGCTTCTGCACTATGTAATAATAATGTACGTTCTTTTTGTTCTTTAAATAGCAACTGCCGCTCTAGCAACCGTTGAAAAAATGGATGTGATGACTTGCGTAAAGAAGCCAAGAATGTAACAGGTATTTTTGCAATGGAACAAGGCGTTAAAGTCTCAACGCTGAATTGGTAAGCACAGTCCAATAACACACTTTCAAAACTAAAAACCAACTATTGTTCCCAGTAAAACTCTTTAGTTACCGAAGCGCCATCCTGCGCTAAATAACTGGCATGACAGATACCACTGATCAAGAAAAAAGCCCAGCATGGGCTCTCTCCCTGATGAATGATAATAGTTTTTTTAGGGAGCAAAATAGGTTTAGACGTCGCCGCCAAAAGTTCACCAGCAAGAGATGTATGACAATCTAAAGTCTGCAACAAATGAAGCAAAGAGGACTGAAAGGATAACCTTGTACTAGTCATAAACAATACCCGATCGTTTTAATCTTAGTTTACTAAAAATAATCAGGATAAAAGTTGGCACCTAATACTGTTAGTACAGGTGCCAAATCAGTTTAACCTAGCCTTGAAACAATCTTCAGCTCAGAACTTTAAGGTTAGAGGTCATTCTTATAAGTTCAACTTCTGATATTTGGTCCAAGCAATAAAATTGCCCATACGCGGCACAATCCACACCGCAGTATGCTCATTTTGGTATAAGCGATAAAAATACAGCTCATCATCTAAGACATCATGCTTACGGATTTCACGGAAGAAATGCACGGCTGACGGGCTGATCTCCTCTGGCTTAGTCAAGGTCTTCTGACTGACTTTGACATGGAACACATCGGCATCAAAATTCCCAATTTTCATCTGGTACTGGGTAAACGCACCACGTAAACGGTATTTTATCGGTGTAGTTTGGCAATCTTGATCTGTGACACAAGAAGAGAAATAGAATGTCCCAGCATCTGGTTTGTTATAAATCAGCGACATAGTAATGTCGTTGCGGATCAGCAGCTCCCCAGCTACAGGAAAATAGACATCAGCATGATAATTATGCTCAGTCATTTCACTGTCACCACTACTGGCTTGGGGCAGTTTGATACGGTTATAACGGATGCGCTGCTCCATCTTTTCCGTCAACGGGATAAATTCCGACATATTCAGTCCCGCCGGTTCATCCTTAATGGCTGCAATATTAATTAAACCGCTGCCGCTGCATTCCTGATAACTCTGCCCCGGACAAATGGCCATAGAATAAGTACTGCCATCCGCCAAGGCAAAGGCACTGAAATCTTTCATCCCAGCCACATGGTTGCCTTCCGGCGCAATATGCTTTTGCCACCAAGATGGATGCAGCTTTTCCATACCATCACGGTAAATTAGCGTCGCCTCACCTCGTGAGCCCCCCACATTCAGAGGAATGGTTTTCTCTCCATGCCATTTTGCACTGTGCTTCAACACATTGTGATAATCACTGATATACCAGATCACTGCTGCCAACAGACATAAAAGCACAATGCCGACGATCTTAGTGCGGGTCGATACGCCAGTGACAATATCCCGCAAAGATTCAGCATCATTCAATGTCACCATTTTGACATTGGATTGTTCCGAAACATGTAATTGGTAGCCGCGCCGGGCTAAAGTCTTTAGCTGAACCTCACTGTAAGGCTCCAGTTTTTTACGTAGGGTACTAATGCACTGGGTTAGCGAGGTCGGTGCGACCACCCGCTCAGGCCAGCCGATTTCCAGTAATGCCTCTTTGGTCATTACAGCATCGGGATTTTGCAGTAGGGCTGCCAACACCGCAGCCTCGGAGAAAGTCAGCGCCACCATAGTGCCATGTAAATGATCCACCAGGTTTTTCGTCTGCTCATCCAATTCCAGATACGGGGTAACTTTCAACACTCTTCGCTGCCTGTAACTTGTTGTTGTGGTAATGTTTTGCAGATGTAACAACCTGCTTTGACGCACTGCGATATTACTGTTTACTAAAGGGGGACGTCTGTGATTACCCCCCCAAATCACACACTCTATGCAGGGTTATTATTAGACCTCAAAAAATATAAAAATTTCATAAAAAACACTTAATTGTGTTCTATTTCAGCAGTTTTTGCACCAGTTTGAGATCTCAAAATTGGTAAATTTTATATTCATAAAGAGGTAAAAATATCAACTTCACCCAAAAACAACTACTGAGTGAGATCATTAACCATGCTCCTCATGCTTGCTATTGATTTTTAAAAGCAAACAACGACTCTCACCACAAAGCACTCACTTCATTCGTTACACGAAAAACGCGAAGCGAAAGTTGAAAGCTTTTGCGCTTCTTCGTGGCACTTCGCACAGCGAAGCCCTGCGTGGTAAATCGCTATTACTGTTACCCTTGATGTTTAACAGCGAACAATGAGTCTCACCACGAAGCACTCACTTCATTCGTTACACGAAGATCACGAAGCGAAAGCTTAATGCTTTTGCTCTGTTTAGTGGTTCTTCATGCTGCGAAGTCCTTCGTGGTAAATCGCTATTGCTGTTACCTTGATGTTTAACAGCGAACAATAATTCTCACCACGAAGCACTCACTTCATTCGTTACACGAAAAACGCGAAGCGAAAGCTTAATGCTTTTGCTCTGTTTAGTGGTTCTTCATGCTGCGAAGTCCTTCGTGGTAAATCGCTATTGCTGTTACCTTGATGTTTAACAGCGAACAATAATTCTCACCACGAAGCACTCACTTCATTCGTTACACGAAAAACGCGAAGGGATAGTTGAAAGCTTTTGCGCTTCTTCGTGGCTCTTCGTGCTGCGAAGCCCCTCGTGGTAAATAGCTGTTGTCTTTGTAGTAGCAAACAACGATTACCACCACAAAGAATTCACTTCATTCGCTACAGGAAGAATTCAAAGAAAAAATAGAGGAGACAGCCGTCTCCTCTTTAACAATAGATCGAATCGACTTAATGACCATTAAATAGCTCAGCTAGAACCTTATTAATATTCAGCCAAACCATGTTGGCAATATTTAAGTTTCATAGATATGGTTAAATCCAATATATTACAATTTGCTTCAACCATTTCTTTAGATGATTCTGGATGATATAGATGATATCCAAAAGCCAAATGTTTTAGCTTCATCTTTTTAAAGCCATTATTCACAAACCGAGCAACAAATTCAGTATCTTCAGCTCCCCAGCCGACAAAGTCTTCATTAAAACCATTTACAGTTACAGCATCATTTTTAAAAAATGCCATATTGCAACCCAAAATCCCATCAATCCGTGTATTAGTTGATGATCTAAGCTTAGATAAAAAACGATTTCTAATACTGAGAAATCGATGCTTTATGATGGCAGAAGATAAAAATGATACATTGTCAATTTTATCACTATGAATTATTTCAGATGAATAGGCCTCATTTAGCATTATTCGTCTGCCAGAAACCAATACACCTGACTTGGCATTATTTAGATGATCTAATATGAAATTTTCATTCAAAATCATATCACCATCAATAAGGACTAAATAATCACATGTAGATAAATTTATAGCCTTATTTCTACTTTTTGACAGACGAAAACCTTTATCCTCTTGCCAAAAATGAATAATATTAAGCTCAGAGTGTTCTTCTTTAAACCTTTGAATCATATTCGTAGTTTCAATCGTAGAACCATCATCAGCAATTATAATTTCATCAGGGATACGAGTCTGATACAAAATACTCTGTAAAACCTTATACAAGGCCTTAGGCCAATTATAAGTCGTTATAATCAAAGAAACGCTAAGCATACAAAACCTATAAAAAAACAAAATATTCAAACAATAATATATTGATGCAATCGTTATTATCATGTTAACAAAATTGCATCTTAACTCTGCGACAAATAATACTTTAAAGTACTAACGATTAAAATTATAAAGCTATCAATGACACATCAGAAAATATAAAAATTAAAAGCATTATAATAAAAACTAACAAAGGTAACCGGCGGTATTAGGCCGCCGGTGGCGAGGTTATAGGGATTTATAGTGGAATCTGAGCTGACAAGCGCTCAGTAATAAAGTAACCCAACACAGCATTAATAGGTAAAGCCCACCCAAACTTAGCCCGGTTTGACTCAGTGCCGCCAAGGCGCTGCCACTACTTTGACTGCCTGCCTCTATTGTCGCTAAATTGATAGCGCGGAATAGATCCGCCGGATTTGTCAGAATAAGCAGATTCAAACTGCTGCGACTCATCACATCCGCCAACGAAACCACCGCCGCCAGCAAAGCCAAGTCATAAATCAATACCAGAGCAAACCAAATAAACAACAGCAAACCTAAGGCGCGAGCCTTTTCCCGCACACTTAAACTGACTAGGTATCCCAGCAGAATAAATACCAAGGCCAGTAATAAACCACTGACCATAAAGTTACCAAATCCCGTCAGCACGGCCATACCTGCAACCCCGCCAAACAGATATAACAGCACGCCTGCCGGGGCAAACCCCAATAAACAGGCCAGCGCCAACAAGGTACCATGACCAATAAATTTGCCCATTAGCAACTGAAACCGGCTAAGGGGGTAAGTGAGCATCAGCAATAATGTGCCAGCTTCCTCCTCACCGACAAAGGCATCATAGCTAAGTAAAATAGCGGCCAGGGGCAACATAAACACCGACAATGTCACCAAGCCAGAAATCACATTGCCTAGCTCTGGAACCGCCAACACGCCACCTACGGCACCGCCACCAAAGGTAACACCCAGCGACAGGATCAACAGAATAAGACTTATCATCAACAGCCAGCGATTGCGCAAGCTGTCACGAATTTCCTTCGCGGCAATAATCAGCACCTGTGTCACAGCTCTATCCCCCCGCTATTTACCTCAGCGGCCCGCACTTGCTGTAGTGGGGCAACATAATGATGGAAAATATCACTCAAGCTGGGCAGATTAACGCTCAAATCGCAGATCTGTTTTTCCCGGATAAGGTAATCCAGCAACTGCTCTCGCCCCCGGTAATCCACCTGCAAGGTATCACCACAAACAAAGGCAGCCAGATAATCATCCCCGGCAATTCGGGCCGGTAAATCATCAAATGCTACAGTCAAAGCCAGATCACAGCCATTGCGTAATGCCGCTAAATCGCCCCGAGCCAATACCCGGCCTTGTCCTAGAATCAACGCTTTATCCAGTTCATTTTCCACTAACCCCAGCTCATGGGTACAGACAATCACCGCACAGCCCTGCTGTTTTAGCTGATTAATTTTGCGGTACAAAAATGCTGATGCCAGAGGGTCCAGCCCCACAGTGGGTTCATCCAGCAAGAGAACTTTCGGCTCCGCCAACGTCGCTTGGGCCAAACCCAGCCGTTGCCGCATCCCTTTGGAGTAAGTACGCACTTTCCTGTTTCGAGCATACTCCAAGCCAAATTCATCGAGAATATTATTGACAACTGGAGCCTGAATACCTTTCAGCGCGGCAAAATATTTTAAAATTTCAAATCCGGTCATATTGTCATAAAAGCTAACATTTTCCGGCAGATACCCCACTGGCAAACTGCGGCGACCACGGCTTTGAGCCGGCAGTTGCCCCATCACCCGGATATCCCCCCCGGATGGACTGATAAGCCCGAGCACCAGCTTAATCAAGGTCGATTTGCCGGCACCATTGTGCCCCAGCAACGCCATGGTCTGTCCTTCATCCAGCGCAAAGCTGACATCTCGCAACGCAAAAGCCCCACCGGGATATGCCTTACAAAGATCCTTTGCCTCAATCACCCTCGTACTCACCCATCACTCCCTGAGATTAATGTGTTAATGCAACGTGCTCTGCACTGGCAGACTGACGTAGCCCCATAGCATGACCAGGCAATTCAGGCTGGCTCAGCGGAAAACCATCGCTGACACCGCTTTGACCACTGGGGGAAAACTGGCGTTCCACCCAGCGCAGCAGCAGCACGACCGGACTGTCCATCAGCAACTTGGCCTCAGGATAAATCCAGAACAACTTATCTAAACTGTCGTTAGGGCGATGAGCAATATCACCGATACCATTGCGATCAAAGTCCCAGCCCTGATAGTCATCCCAAAAATTACCGCGGCCGTCATGGCTCCATTCCACCTGACGGTCACCAACATATTTCACCTGAGCCGTATTACGCCGCAATACATTCTCCCACAGCTTATTACCCTCCCCGCCCATGGCCATATTGATGCCGGTATCATTGTCTTCAAATAAATTGCCGCGGATAACATTATCCAAGGCACCGTAAATAAAGATGCCTTTGCCCTCTGTCATAATGGCGACATCACCATCAGGATTGCGACTGGCATACACGGCGTTATCCTCAATGCGGGATCTATGGGTAATATTGAGCAAAATGCCAAAGTCTTTTGCTCCACGGACATAATTGTCGTGCAAGTGGATCCGCTCTGAACTCATCAGGGCATAACCGCCATCCAGTTGCTCGGCCAAGTTATCCCAGCCCTCATCATCACGGGTGTACATATAGTGCAGGCCGTATTGCTGCTCAGTGAAATAATTATCCCGCGCCACCGAACGGTTAACGGTTTCCAGATATACGCCATCGCGCACTCGGCTGATATGGTTGCCGGCAATATAAGGGTCATCTACTCGCTTAAGATAAATGCCATCGCCCCGGTCCAGCTTATGCAGGCGATGATCACCTCGAATACGGTTACCGATAATGCGAATATGGCTAAGATTATCGCCTCGAATGCCAAATCCTGGCCCATCAATTACGCAGCGCTCCACCAGCCCGTAACCTGCGCCATCACGAAATAACACCCCAGCATCGAGGTAATAACTGTCACTGCCGTAATGACTGATATACAACCCACTAATCTGTACTCCCGCCACAGTAACGGTCAGCGCAGAGCCTTTGCCACCTGCATCCAGATGTGGCAACTCACTCGCGAGCAGCTGTTTTGCCTCCGCCCCCGGCGATGCCCCACTTGGTGCAGACTGGCTTGGGGCGGCAGAAGATCGCGTATCAGCAAGACCGGTCAGATGCACAGCGGCATTGACAGTAAAATGGCCAGGATAATGCCCGGGTAACAGGGTAATAGTGGTGCCATCCACTGCTTGAGCTAACGCTTGGGTCAAGCTGGCACTGTCAGAGACAGTCACACTGGCTGCGCGGTACCCCTGAGGCAATACAGGGGCGACAGAGCTGGCAGCTGAAACTACAGAGTGAGTATCCGCAGCAGCGGAAAAAGGTGATGCAGCAGAAAAGGGAGCCGCAGCAGATGTTGTCATTGGCGGCTCAGAAGCAAAAAGCGGCAGACTAACCAAGGTAAACCAGATGCCCAAGCAAAATACCAATAACGCAGCCCAATAAGGTGGAGAATCCCGTTTACAACTTGAATAATTGAGTCGTGTTCTGCGTTGTACCTGTCCCACTTTGACACCTATTCCCTGTTGAGCTGACTTTACACTGTGCTGATAACATCGCCGAGATACGCGGCGTGACTATCCATTTTCAAGCGATTAACTCTGTTGCGAGCGAATCAAGCCGACATCCGGCACAGAAACAACAATGCGCCGCATTATTCACAATTGACGGCGCACTGACAGCATCACCCCATTCCCGAGGTGGCAGCATGATAGGAGATTAAAAGGGCAATGTTACTTCCCGGCGAGCAGCTCCAAGGTAATATCGGGATAAGTTAATACCCGACCGCCATATTGTGCGGCAAACTGCTCAGCACTTTTCCGGCTGGCAAATGGTGCCACCGCCGGCCCCATCACGGCTTTCTTGCTGGTGCCATAAACATAATATGCTGATTTAGCATCGATAAATGCGCTGTCGCTCGGATTTTGCCAGTCCGTTTCCCCAGCATCATGGACAAAAAGATGAGAAATTTGACGCTGGTTCTCTTTTTGCAGCGCAAAGTTAAATAGATCACGACTGGAGCAGAATTTGGGCACTGAATCAGAATCTTTCAGCATCAATTGTCCTTTAGGCCCGGGATATTTCGTGATCATCATGCCGCAGATATGACAGCGGTCATGCTCGCCGATGGCCACAGGCGTCACCTCCTTGGCCGTCACCGCCGCATCGCTGCAGGCCAGCAGGAAAGGGAGCATCAGGGCAGGTAACCATTTTTTCATAGCAAACACATTCCAATTAAGTCAGTAAAACACCTAGGGTCTGTTGACCTTTAAAGTTTGTTTTTGCAGCGATTTGAGGCTTCTTTATACAAGGCAGAGGCTTTGATAAGTAGTTGCGCTACTTGATAAACCGATAACGCAGTAGAAAGGCGCCTCAAACGCTGCCCACCAGACTGTCGCTGACAGTTCGGCTATTACAGTTCGGGGGAAAGGCACAGCGCCGACAGGCGGTCACTGTGCCATAGAGGTTAGATAGCGTAATGCTGGCCAGCGTACAGAATAAACAGACGCAGACACATCATCCCGGTCACGGCACAAGCACCAGACAGGTAAAACGCCTTGGCAGAGTGGCTAAACTGCTTGCCAGTTGCAAAGTTAAGCAACAAAGGACCGGCAAAACCGATACCAACCACCCCAAGCCAGAACACAGCGGACCAGCTTCCTTCAGTGAACGCGGCAAATGCCGCCTGAGCACCAGCGTTACCAGTCATCAATGCCACGGCAATCATAAAGATGAACAGGGCTTCGGCGAACATAATCGGCCATTCAGCACCATGCAGCAGCTTCATTTCGCTGGAATGCAGATCTTCCCGGAACATCCCCACCGCAATCATCTTGGCAGATGCCGCACCAGCAGACAGACCCGATGCCACAAACAGTGCAGGAAGCACAGATGTGTTGATCAGCGGGAAACGGATCAGGGCAGAGATCAGGAAGCCGGTATAAGCACAAACCGCCAGTGCCAGTACCAGCGTCACCATTTCTGCACCACGGCGGATGCCTTTCAGAGCATTAACCAGTGGCAGCAGGAAGTTCAACGCCTTGATTGCACGAATTTCTTCTTCCAGTGCCAGCAATGCCAGAATGGCCACCAGCGGGATGTAGAACAGCAGCGCCACAACACCGATACTCATCACGGAATTCAGGTTGTAGAACACCAGAATACGCCAGAAGAACAGTGGGTTAGTCAGGTCGAATACCAGACAGATCATCCCCAGACAGATAGTCGCCAGCGCCACCAGTGACGCTGCCTTCAAAAAGGGCGTATTTTCCGTTTGGCCTTTAAAGAAACGCAGACACAGGGCAATGGTCATGGCGCCGCCGGAAATCCCCGCGAAGAACAGATAAACTGCAATCGGCCATGGCCAGGCAACCCCTTGGGACAGTCCCAGGGTAAATTCAATTGTTCCGTCCATTGATTAAACCCCCAGTTTCACAATCGGGATATAGCGCAGGCTGGGTTCAGTCCCCAGATGCGCCTTGATGCGCACGGAATCCTTCACCGCCAACAATCGGCTGACAAAGGAGTTCGGGTCATTGGCATCACCAAATACCAGTGCGTCATAGCGACAGCTCTGTACACAAGCTGGCAGCTCACCCTTAGATAGCTTGCTTTCCAGACAGAAATCACAGTTGTCCGCGACATCCGTGTTCTTATTAATAAAGCGGGCATTATAAGGACAGGCCGTAATACAGTACTTACAGCCGGCGCACTTGGCGTCATCCATGGTCACCACGCCGGTTTTCGGATCCTTGTGCGCAGCACCAGTAGGGCAAACAGAGACACAAGGGGCATTTTTACACTGCTGACATGACACGCGCACAAACTTACGCTCACAGTCACATTTCATCTTGCCGCAGTGAGGACAAGGCTGACCTTCCACCCGACCAGACTGCTGCTCCAATAACACCTTGGATACGCCTTCGGGCAGATTATTCGCCTGATTACAGGCCGCTTTACAATCACCGCAGCCTACGCATTTATTCTGGTCAAACACCATGACGTAATGAGGCTTATAGGCACCGTCACTTTCCTCTTTTACTGAGCTGCAGCCAAGTGGCGCCATCAGCAACGAGCAAGCTCCAACACCTTTAAGAAACCTCCGTCTCTCTAGATTTTCACTCACAACATCCTCCATCTGTCAGTTAGTACTGACGTCTATTTTTTTATGGTTGCTTCAGTGTTTGTGTCCGGATCCAGCTTGCTCTGTGCTTTGGAAATTGCATTATGGATCCCGGCCCGGTTAAAGGGCTGCGTGCGGTTCTCTAGCAGGATCTGCCAGTGGCGGATCGCCCCGGCATAATCCCCGCTTAGATAAGCATCCGTGGCCAGCAGCAGTCGGGTTTGCAGCTCTTCACGGTGCAGGGCCAGCGCCCTAGCAATCACAATGCCGGTGTCAGGCGCAATAGTGCGCCCATCACGGTAGTACAGCGCGGTGGCTTTCATCCCTAGCAGTTCAGCTTGCTCACCTTGTAGGATCAGGAGCTGGTCTAGGGTGGTCACCGCCTCGAGGTACATACCGCCTGCGGCATAAGATTGGGCCAGTGCCAATAATGCAATCTCGTCATCCGGGTTTTGCTCAATCGCCTGACGGCCTCTGGTGATGTCGGCGGCCACCAGATAGTCGGTGTGGACGTCAGGTTTGCCTGTATCCCAGCCGCTAAAGCGGCCGGTCAGGCTGTAGACTCCGACACTGAGCGCCAGTACAAACAGGCTTAGCAGTATCGGGGCCAGCAGTGACGGGAATGAAGTATCCGGCTTGGGGAGCAGCTCCCTAGCGCCTGTTGTTGCATGGCACTGGGTTATCTGCACCTGACACTGGCGCAAGAAGCTGGCGTGATGCCACCAGAGCAGCAAAATAAAGCCACTCATCACCCCTGCGATAGTCAAAGCCAGACTGCTCATCTTCACTCCTGTCGCTGTTCTCTTTGCGACTTACGACAGTAAGCCACAAGTCAGAAGATGTCGGGCGACAATAACCCGCCACCTTGTTAACTCAATCAGTGGGCAGATTTCATCCCACCCATTCCCATCCCCATGCCCATAGGCTTGTCTTTCTGCACTTCCACTTTCACCAGCTCAATATCGAACACTAAAGTGGACTGTGGCGGGATGGCACCGGCTCCCTCTTCGCCATAGGCCAGCTCAGGGGGCAGGGTAAAGCGGAACGTTGAGCCTTCCGGCATCAGTTGCAAGCCTTCTTGCCAGCCGTCAATCAAGGTCATCATGGCCATACGGGCAGGCTTGTTCATGGCATAGGTAGATTCAAACTCAGTGCCATCGAGCAACTTACCGACGAAGTTAAAGGTCACCACATCTTCTGGCTTAGGTTTGCTCCCTTTGCCCATGGTCAACACTTCATACTGCAGCCCAGATGCCGTCACGGTTACGCCGTCTTTAAGCTTGTTCTCAATCCGGTAAGTGTCACCGGCATCTTTGTTCTGCTGCTTTAACTGCGCCAGTTCCACTTCCCGCTTGGCATTCAGGAACTTCAACCGCTGGTTCAGCAGGGTCACCACATCTTCTTCACTGATTTTTGACTGATCTTTCAGAGCATCAACAAACCCGTCGACAACGGCATCCATATTGATCTGCGCCCCAAGCTCCAGTTGTCCATGAACTTGGTTAGACATGTAATTCCCCACTGACGCGCCAATGGCATAAGACTCACGGTCTAGATCAGAGCTCAACTCAGTAGCGTTCACCTGGGCACAAACCAGTAGGGCGGCACAGCTGGCCAATATGGATTTTTTAAACATTTTCATCAGCAAACTCTCTAGGTAACAATTCAGTGTTGAGGTGCTCGCATCGGGGTTCCACCGGGGGCAACCCCATCGAAGCACATGTCAGTTTTCCCTGTTTCAAGCTCAATTCAGTACAAATGCCTGCGGCTTAAGGCACCTCATGAGCCCGGCCGGACATCCGCCAGCCATAGATGCCATCAGGCATCTGCATTACATTGGTGTAGCCCAGTTTCATCACCTCCCGTGCCGCCACCACACTGGCGGTACACAGACGATTGGCGCAGTAAAACACCATCTGGGCAGCTTTATTTTTTGGAAGTAAGTCTCTCCAATGCTTCACATTGAAAAAAACCGCACCAGGGATATAGCCCTCAGCCCAAATCTCCAGCGTATTTACATCGAAAAAATAAACATCACCTTGTTTATGAAGGGACTCCCCTTCCAGCAGACTGATATATTTCGGGTTCAAGTCATGTACCACTGCCGGGGTTAATTCGCCGCCAGCACCGGCCAAACAATGGCTGGCTGTTAACAGCAAGGTCAGAGAAAGAAAGAACTGTTTCAATAACTTGGGCATAGTGTTTTCCATGTACCTGATAAAAGCCCCGGCAAGGCAGCAGCACTGCCGGGGCGGGTCGTCACCTTGGGAGGGCGAGCCCTCCCGCAGTTCAGCGTTACTTCTTAGCGGTCAGAGAACCGTCGATGATGGCTTGAGCCTGGGTGACATAAGTCAGCGCCGCATCGATACGTTTCTTGGTGTAGCGAGGACCGTGAACACCCCAAGAGCCGTCAGCCTTAATCAGGTCCAGTGCTTCCTGTGCTTTTTCAGTCAGCATGTAGATCTGAGTCTTCTGCTCGTTGCTCAGCTTGGTCACTTCCATCAGCTGATCAATACGCTCGATGGCCTGCTCAACCTGGGCGAAGGTGTCCTTGATAGGCTTCTGCCACTTCTGCACTTCACCGTAGATTTCCATCTGATCTTCGTAGTGCAGACCTTTTTCCAGTTCAGACTGGAATGGGCTGTGACAACCTTTGTTGTCAACTACGTCATGGTCAGAGATAGCAGTGCGAGCACAAGACCACATCAGATCCAGGTAGTGGTGACCGTTCTCATCCTTGGCCATAGTCCAGCCTTTAACGGAAGAGTCACGTGGCTTGCCTTCTGGCGGATTCAACATCTTACGGGTTGGGTGAACGTCAATCTTCCACGCGTGGGACTTACGTACCGCGTCGAAACCGGCCATATCTGGATACTGGATACCGGCGAAGTTTTCACATGAGCCAGTGTTTGGCATGTGACAAGAAGAACAGCTTTGCTCACTGTGGGTCTTGCTGTTGTCAGCAATGGTCTTCTGTGCTTCGTGACAATCCTGACAGTCTTTCTTCATCGCAGGGCGGGTGTGGGTAGATTTCCAATCGTTACCAGTCACTTCGTGTGGATCGTGACAGGTCGCACAACGCATACCCTTGTCATAGTGCATAGAAGAGAACATCTGAGAACCTTCAGTACCGCATGATGGGCAAGAAGACTTCATCTTCACGCCAAATGCGTATTCCAGCTTGTCGTCACTGCCTTCTGCACCGACCAATTCATCAACAAAGTTGAAGCGCTGGTGACAACGTTCACAGTTAGATGGCATGCCGCCACCGATACCGCCATCTAAGTGGCCGCCAGCACCGTGACACTCTTCACAGGCGATACCGCGAGAGATAGTGTGTTTTTGCAGCTCTTTCGGGTCACCCAGTGCAGCGAAGAACTCATCCTTGCTCTTGAAGTCAAACTTAAAGGTATGGCACACCTCGCAGTAAGAAGACGCAGGCTGGAACAGGAACTCTTTCTCGTACTTAGCACCGTATGAGGTCATACCCCACTGGTGAGAACTGGTTGGGCCAAATTCTTCCAGCTTGGTTGGGAAGCCAGGAATGATTTGCGCAATTTCTTTCGCTTTTTCAGGGGTCAGCCACTCAGCCCAACCACGGGAGAACTGGTTACCACCGGCCACCATGGTGCCTGTGCCATCTTTCAGTAGACCGTCACGGATGTGGTAAGTACCGCGCACCAGCCAAGCATCAATAAAGCCATACTTGGTACGTGGAGTACCCACTGTGGCGTAGATTGCATCTGGAGTAATACCATCAGCCAGGATAGAAGTATCCTTGGTCTCATACATGGTTTGTTCCAGATCATTGTCTACTTCAGGGTGCTCACCAGGGAAGCGAATGGTCTTGGCGTGACGGCTGCGGCTCCATTTTTCATACTGGGCTGCGTGACACTCACCACACTTCTCTGGGCCAACAAACTTGTTGGGGTAATCCAGAATTGATTTTTCACCCAAGCGGTACTGAATCGCCATTGGGCGGCCTTTGTACTTGGAGTACTTCTGGCTGTTACCCTGATCCAGGTATTCTTCACCGCGGTCAGAAATCTTATAAGTACCGAGTAAACGGCCTTCTTCGTGATATTTAAATACAGGGTGGTTCTGGAATAAGAAGTCAAACAGTTCTTTTTCCTGAACAATATAATCCTGCAAAGTTTTAACGCCTTTATCTGCTTCTGTCAGATCGGGATTGGCGATAGTCTTCTGAGCGGAAACGCCCATTTCCTTGGTTCCATAACCTGGCTCACCAGGCTTGGCAGCCAGAGCGGTAGTACTGGCAGCAGCGCCAAAACAAAACAACACGCTGAGCGCTGTTTTGTGTTTCCATCGTTTCATCATTCACTCCTAACTTTTCATTAGTTTTATTTTTTCACTGAACCCGACAGTTCACCGAACGACATAAACACTTGAGCAAGGCGTATTCTTCATAAAGAAACGTGAAAAAATCTGCGCTGGCGCACAAATAAAACCCACTGATTTATTTGCAGTTATAAAAACAATAAACCGCTAATAAAAACAAGCACTTAATTGAAAGGTTAAGATTTTATTTCACAAATAAAAGCGCTATTTTTAGATATAAAATTATAAAAACAACACAATGGAAGTATAAAAAAGACTGAAGCGCGAATCGGGGCAATAAATTAATAAAACAAGATCACATTAAAACAGCAGGCTTTCATATACCCTGCAAAACCAAAGCAAATGAAATTGAAAATCGCACTAGCCACCTTATGTGAATTAACCCCCATATGCACGGGAAACGGTATATATATCTCACTCTTATTTTTAAGCTATATAAATCGCATTAAAGATACATTTAATTGCATATTGAAAATAAATTGTTGGCTTTATTTCCTGATATTTAAATATTGAATTGCCGGACTCATTTTCCGGGAAATATAAGTGACCTCCTTTTTATGCACTTTACTCGTGCGGCATTGTTCGCGATGCACGGTTATTGCAACAAGAGGGTGGCACCGTAATCGATACCGGGCATAGATAGGCTGAACCGGCAGCCAGAGGAACATCATGATTGCAGAAATCGGACACCTGTTACTGATCATCAGTACCGCTCTGGCCATACTGCTGGCCGTCGTTCCCCTTTACGGCACAGTAAAAGACAACCTGTACCTGCGCAGTTATACGCCGGTATTAAGTGGCGCCATGGCACTAGCGCTGCTGGGCGCGATTAGCTGTCTGGGCTGGGGCTTTCTCAATGATGATTTCTCCATCAGTTATGTTGCCAACCACTCCAATACCCAACTGGCTTGGTACTATAAAATCGCCGCGGTCTGGGGCAGCCATGAAGGCTCCATGCTGATGTGGGTCATGCTTATTGCCCTGTGGGCGGCGTTAATTGCCTTGAATCCCAAGTATACCGACAAAGCCTTTATCGCCCGTCAACAGGCGGTACTGGGGATGATTGTCACCGGCTTTAACCTGTTTTTGCTGTTTACCAGCAACCCGTTTGCCCGCAACCTGCCCAATATTCCCATTGAAGGCCGCGATCTAAACCCCATATTGCAGGATATCGGCCTCATTCTGCACCCGCCGCTGCTGTTCCTCGGCTATGTTGGCCTGACCATCACCTTTGCAGCAGCCATGGCGGCATTGCTGGGCGGTAAACTCACCCGAGCCCACGCTGGCTACTTGCGCCCCTGGGTATTGATTGCCTGGGTATTTCTGACCGGAGGTAATGCTTTCGGCTCATGGTGGGCCTATAACGAGCTGGGCTGGGGTGGATGGTGGTTCTGGGATCCGGTGGAAAACTCCTCCTTTATTCCCTGGCTGGTTGCCACGGCGTTGCTACACTCGGTTATCGTCACCGAAAAACGCGATGGCCTGCAACTGACAACCCTATTACTGTGTCTGCTGGCTTTTTCCCTCAGCTTGCTGGGAACCTTCTTGGTTCGCTCCGGGATTGTGCAATCAGTGCATGCCTTTGCTTCAGATCCCACCCGGGGCATGTCTATTCTGTCGCTACTGGTGATCTTTGCCGCGGGTGCGCTACTACTATTTGCCCTGCGCGGTGAGCAGTTCCGTCAGCCACTGGATTTCAGCCTCAAATCTAAAGACAGCCTGATGCTAATGGGCATTGCCGTCTTAGTGGTGACCGCACTGTCCGTACTCCTGGGTACCTTCTATCCACTACTATTTGAGCTGGCAGGCCTTGGCACCATTTCCGTTGGCGCTCCCTACTTCAACAGTATTTTTGTGCCACTGACCTTTGTCACCGTGCTGCTGATGGGGATCACTCCCATGTTGCAGTGGCGTCGGGATAAACAGTTACGCACCCAGCCTCTGATACTGCTGGCACTCGTTAGCATCACACTGGCGACCGTACTGTGTAGCCAGCATAAAGATCCCCTTAACCATTTCCTCTGGCTTGGTACTGCTTCAGCTATCTGGCTACTGGGGTGTTTAGCACTCAATCTGCTGCTGGATAAAGGTCGCCTCAGTTGTCGCCGTAGCGGCATGTATCTGGCTCACTTTGGCGCGGCGATTGCCATTATTGGTGCGACGGCTGTATCTAATTACGAAGAAGAAGCCATGCTGCGCATGGGGCCGGGACAGGGTAAACCGCTGGGTGACTTTATCTTTGTCTATGAAGCGACCGAGCAAGTGACAACACCTGCCTATACCGCGCTGCAGGCCCGCATTGCCGTGCTAGACAGTGAAGAGCAGCCCCAAGGCTATATCTTCCCTCAACGCCAAACCTTTAAAACCAATGGAATGCAGATGTCTCAGGCCGGTATTGATCATGGCTTCTTGCGGGATCTGTACGTTTCCAAAGGCGTGCAACTGTCTGACACCGAATACCTGATCCGTATCGCCATCAAACCCCTAGCCAGCTGGATATGGCTGGGGGGCGGCTTAATGATGCTTGGCGGCCTGCTGTGCACACTGCCCCGCCGTCGTCGTCAACCGGTAGAGATATCAGAATCCTCAACCACGACAAATCACACGGTAGACCCGGGCATGAAACAACTTATCCGCAAAGTATCTGTGGGGCTGATGGCGGCCCTCGTCATCGGCGTGCTGTTTATCGCCACGGCAGAAGCGGCCAATCTCACCAATGGGGATGTGCTCTACACCCCTGCGCAGAAAAAAGATCTCGGCTTTGAGATAGCTCGGGAGCTGCGCTGCCCCATGTCCGTTAACCAAAGCCTGTTTGACTCCAACGCCCAAATTGCCAATGAGCTAAAAGGCCATATTTTTCGGCTACTGGATGAGGGGAAAACCAAAGACGACATTATTGATTACCTAACCGCCCGCTATGGCGAAAAAATCCGTTATAGCCCGGGTCTGAGCGGTGGTACCGCCCTGCTCTGGTTCGGCCCCGGCCTGCTGTTACTGCTGGCAGTTGGCACTTGCGTCGTGTTTGTGCGCCGCGCGAAAACATCACCTTTAAATCACAGTGAAAACCCAAGGAATACAAGATGATCAGAAAACTTTGTCTCAGCCTGACACTGGTCGCCGCCAGCCTGAGTGTCAACGCCCATACGCTGCAGAACAAGGCTTATCACACCGGCGAGCCGATCCCTAAGCCGATGCAGATGACCGGCTTTATCGAAATGCAAAATGCCCGCATCGTTAAGGACATCAGCTTTACGGATCTCAAAGGTAAAGAGGTCAAAATCAGTGACTACCGTGGTAAATTACTACTGCTAAACCTGTGGGCCACCTGGTGTCCACCTTGCCTGAAAGAAATTCCAGCGCTGCAGCAGCTGAGAAAAGATAATCAAGGCAAGGATATCGCCATTCTCTCCCTGTCTATTGATGCTGAGCCAGAAATAATCCCCGCCTTTATGCAGGAGCACGGCTTTGAAAACTTTGAAACCCTGACTGATCCAACCAAAAAAGTAGAACTGATCATGCCCGCCAACGTAGTGCCAGCCACCTATGTCTTCGATGGCGCCGGTAATCTGGTAGGCTTTATGCGCGGCTTCCTACACTGGGATGATAAAGGGGTACAACCTTATCTGGATCAGTTGATGGCAAAATATGCCCATAAGACCGCAGCACAGTCGTAATATCGTTTTAATGATCCAAAACGCTGCTTGGTTGCATATGTGAGAGCTTCGCGCTCAAGGTTGAGTGACCTGCAGTAAAATAATCATTACTACTTCAACTACATCACAACTGAAAACGTTCTGGGTTAAGGGGATTGCAAACAATCCCCTTAACTATCTCTAGGGTCTTTTATCCCCCCCAACAAATACTATCTCTGTTTCGACAGTACCTAACAATAAATTTTTGTGTACCAAATAGGTGCAATACCAAATATTATTTTAATATCTTTGTGTAGGTTACATACATATTGACATTTGTAACTTTAGTTTTTACCAAATATCCTTTAGCCACAAGATTATTATTGACAAATTGATATGATAAATAAGAAGCAATAATTCCTATCATAAAAAAAGTGATTATTATTTTACATGCCTATGCACTTTGCTCAGCATGAGTTCATAGGTGAATGAAAAATAGCTATATTTAACAGCCGCATAGGAATTTGTTTTTCTATTCTTCTGCGATTAAAACGATAAATGAACTCATTGAGGTATTCCTGTACATATTTTTTGGATATTCCGTGGAATGTGCCCTGAATAAATGTTTTCAGGTTGCTAATGGCGATATGTACCCACGGGAGCCACTCATCAACCAATTCTTTCGGCGTCACTCTGGCTTCGTGATGCTGGGTTTTATCAATGATAGTCAATGCACGTAGCCCATCTGAGCGAACATATTGATTGGGGAGAATATGCGCTTGCACAAATTGCTCGACACTTTGGTGGCTGATACGGTTAACAGCCTGCATGGCAATATAGCCGGCTCGTTCACCTTGGGTTTCAACGGCCACAATTATCGGTGTTTTCCCTGCCGCGCCTCGACCACGTTTACCTTTTTGTTTGCCGCCAACCAAGCAATCATCCAATTCTATGTTGCCAGATAACCAATACAGTCTGTCTCTGTGCCCCATTGCGATACGCAATTTTTTCAGTATCAACCTTGCCGTTCGCCAGTTAACTTCAATGAGCTTTTTGAGCCGTAATGCTGATATTCCGCCTTTGTCTGACCCTATAAAATAAATGGCCGTAAACCATTTAGACAGCGGGATATGCGTGCCGTGAAACAGCGTGTCAGATGTCACGGATGTTTGCTTATGGCACTGACAGCATTCATAAAGCTCACGGGTATGGATTTGATAGGCTTGACGATGACCACATTTAGGGCAGATAAATCCATCCGGCCATCGCTGCATTTTCAGGTAATCAAGACAGGCATTTTCTGAATGAAATTGACGTTGCCAATCTATAAAGCTCATTTCTGACATGTTCATCATAAAACCCTCCACAAGAAGCGATTTATGGTTCTATATTACGCCCAAACTGACCGAGGTGCATAGGCATGTTATTTATTGATATATTATAATTTAAAGCCACAAAAAAAGCTGGCCAAGCCCAGATACATATACCAAGAGATAAAAAAGCGCCAAATGGAGATGCAACTGAATACTTTATATGACTTTTTAATAAGCTTACTGCATTCAATGCTTCGATCCAGTCGTAGAAAAAATAACTCATCATTGCAGTTAAAAATAAAACAGAACTAATCGTTTTAGCTATATTCTTTTTGCTTTTATTTTGTAAGGACAAATTTATACTCATTGAATTAAACTCACCAATAAGAGCATCACGAACACCTGTCAGCTATAAATTAACAATAATCCTAATATGGCATATATTTCCACAAAATACTCTCTACCTGAAATTAGCTAATTACAGACTAACTTACACAATCTGACATACCCAACAACAAAATTTAAGTGATATGACTGGTTTCACAATAAAAAGTATCCAGAACAACAAACCTCATTAAATATCATGTATATAGTATCAATCAAGTTAGTATGTAAAGGCTATTCACCTTCATTTATACTATTTAAAATAATTCTCATTACCCACACTGATAAGACAATAAAACATTATTCCACATATCATTATGATTATTAAGAATATTCCCAATAAAACTTCGATATACATCCCATATAATCATATTGCTCTAGATATATGATTATTAAATCAATATAATTATATTTTACTTACTTAAATTTATTTTAATAAAGTAACCTACATAACAGAATAATCCTCCTTTTTATTTTAATCATAACAATGAGTTTAATTATGAATTTCAATAGCTTCCCTTATAGCCTTGATATTAAGGGAAAGTGTTTTCAAGGTGAGTTAGATACTTTAACAGGTATTTATGCCGGTGGTTCAGTAGAATCCATAACCACAACATCAACCAGAAATAATCATACGACTAGTTCAACTTCTTACCACACGACTATCAATGTGCGTATGGCTAATGGAAAGGTAAAATCTGTCGTTAAATCTGGAAAAGTAAATGTACCTTCTCAGAGCGCTATAACATTATTCTATTATACGAATGATGGATACTTATATCCTTATGCCGTATATATTCATGATACAGATGAACTCCACACTCTTGGTAAAGTAGAAAATAAAAAAGTTTGTACAATAGTTAGCGGATGGAGCTCTCTACGTCGACTTTGGGGTAGTATTATTGACTTTCTGCATATAGCCTCAGTTATTGCAATTGCATCTTTGGCAGCATTCTTCGTTAATGAAGTGCTAAAGTGGGACACTTTTGCTATGTGCTTAACCTTCCTTGCTGCACTTTGTATTGCAATATTTTGCTTAAATGCACCAGCAAGATGGCTTGGAGGGAGTTTCTCCGTTTACGACGATTTAGAAGTTGAGATAAAAAGAATCACTCTGGCTAGAGCGAAAGAAATTGATAACGCAATAAGAAATAGTTACAACCCAACAGATAACTTATTAGATATTCAGCCATATCCAGAAATCGAATATACCCCAACAAGATAACCCCCACGCTTATTAACTTAACCATCAATAAAATATCACAGCATTCGCCCTCCGTGAGGGCGCATGATTGCAGTTAACAAAGGGAGGACTAGCCCACCATCTCGCTAGTCATAAAACACCATCAACACAGTAATAATCCCATGTTGATGGCCATTATCAATTTTTATCTGTTCGATTAAAACTTGAAGTGCCCCACTACTGCGGTCAGTTGCTCCCGAGTGGTAGACAATGACTCAGCAGTGGCATGGGTTGCATTGCCGCTTTGGCTTAACTCATCCACCTTTTCCTGAATGGTCACCAGATTGTGGTTTATCTCTTCTGCTACAGTACTCTGTTGTCCGGCTGCAGTCGCAATTTGATTGCTCACCCCATCAATATCAAAAACATATTGGTTCAGTTGCGACAAATTACTGGTTACAGCTAACGTCGTTTCCGCCGTATCTTGGCAACTCTTACGGGTTTGATCCATCGCAGCCACAGCTGATTCGGCGCCATTACGCAGTTTATCCAGCATGGTATTGATTTCACTCGTGCTGCTCTGAGTGCGGGCGGCTAGAGCACGTACCTCATCGGCCACAACCGCAAATCCCCGGCCCTGCTCTCCAGCTCGGGCCGCTTCAATCGCCGCATTCAACGCCAGCAAATTAGTCTGCTCTGCAATCCCGCCGATCACATTAAGAATGGAGGCAATCTGTTGGCTCTGTAGATTCATGTCCTCAATAGTCGCCGCTGTATTTTCCACCTCACTGACAAGGGCATTCACCGTATTTGAGGCATGCTCTACCGCCTGACGAGAGCGCTCGGCCTGTTCATTCGCTTGCTGAGTAAATTGAGCCGAAGATGACGCATGATCTGCCACATTATGGGCGGTTGCACTCATCTCAGTCATGGCCGCAACCACTTGATCTGTTTCTACCTTATGGGCTTCAATAGCTAAGCTATTCGCCTGAGACTGCTCAGTTAACTGATTTACCTGCTCAGAAATATGCTCACTGGCATCACGGATTTCTGACATCATTCGACGCAAATAGTCGATCACCCTATCCAAGTCTTCAGCCAGTGAATACAGCTCGTTACTACCTCGGATCCGTACTTTATCGGTCAATTGACCCTGCGCCAGTTTTTCCATCACAGATTTAATCAAGTTGACGGTATCAACCAATTTTTTGCTGGTCACAAAAGCTGCAGTAATTGACAGAATAATAGCCAGCGCAATTAATCCCGTCATAGTCAGCTGCATATTGGAAATCGCACTGGCAGTCTCATCCCCAACACCATGATTGCGCTCCGTAATAATGGTTACGATATTGGTCATTTTATGGCTAATATCGACCCCGAGCGCATGGCGTTCCTTACTCACAATCAAATACGTATTTTGCTGTTTAGCTTGAGCAGAATCCTGACGATATAACCGCATATATTGCTCAATGCTAGGAACCAATTGTGCAACATCATCCGTCTTCTTATTTAAATAACGCATTTTATAAGTCGACATTTTCTGCAACAACGTATGGATTACGTCAAGATGTTCATTCACTTCCTGAGGATTATCAGAGATGGATGCTAATCTGAGTTGAAAAAACTCCTGTCGCATATCGGTAAAAACTTGAGAAAGTGCAGTGTTATTCACCAACCGCTGATTATTAGCATAAAGCTGTTTAAAAGAGGTGAAGGTATAAACCGCTATCAACACCATGAGTAAACTGGATACCAGAGATGGAAATACTGCCAGGAAACTGGTCTTAATATTTTTTATCATTGAAAATTTGCCAAATAAGAATGATTCGGGTTTAAATAAATAATAACGAATGCAAGATAATTTCAGCCGCCATATTAAAATTTGGCATTATTGATAGCAAATAAAGACATTGCGTTAACAAAATGCGCAAAACGAATTGCTTTTTGCAAACTGTAGACATTTTTGTTGATTTGACTAATATTTTTATACAGAGAAGAACGTCGACACAACAATTAAACAAACAATCAATATAAATATTTCCTTTTTTTTCAATTATATATTATTTAAACTGCATTTTTTCTCGCGTGATTACGTCTTCTCCCATGCAATTATCAATAATAAAATATAAATTAACCCATCATTAATATTTATAATAATACTATAGAGCTAACAAATGCTCAGACTGAGTTATCACAATCAACTTCTCTTTTCTGGGTCATTACTGGCTATAAACTAGGATGAACAAAAAAGTCATAAGTCAATATACCTTATTGGTTATATTAACTTATTAATGCATCATCCAAATAACAAGGATAAATTCCATATTTCGAGATAAGATGAATCAGCCTTATTAACTAAAATAGTCCTACAACGGCGATAACCACTGACATAAAAAGATAAAAATAGATTTTAAATCAATAGGTAACCAATAACACCTTCTCAGTGCCCCTCTATTACAACCCCCATAGTCTGACAACTTCATACCCAGTCGTAATAAATAAAACAGACTAAAAACACCAAACAGGGTAGGAAAAGGCAATTAGCCATACCTAACAGGAAAATAAACCGACAATAATCAGCAATGAAGAAAGGCAAAAAACGGAGTATCTCTGCCGGGTAGATAAGTGCAATCCACCACCAATACACAGCTATCTAAAATGGGAAAACCCTATCTCACTATAGGGTTCAATACAGCTGTACGCCGCAATAACACTCTGCTCATTACAGGGCAGCTAACACAATAAACAGAACATTATCCCCTTGCGCTTATCTCATCCACAGAGGATGCCTCATCAGTCCCCTTGGTATCTGCAGCTAATTGCGCCAAGCGTTCACGTTCAGCCTTAGCGATGTACTTTGGCTTATTATTGTTACCGCTCATTTTGGCTTTTTTCTTTTTATCTTTGGCTATCAGGGTCTGATTAATTTTCTTTTTACGGTTCATAGCATCTTACTGAGGATTAAAAGTGGTCAGCAGTGTAACAAAAGTGCCGAGACTATGCCGATAGCTTTAATGCCTGAGCAGTATTCAGACCCAATAAACCACGGCCTAGCTAACCTATTTTCACCGTGCCCTGCATCAAGCCTTCCAAACCACCGTACACAGAAAGATTACCCACTTTTTCAGAGACTTTCTCCAATGCTTCCAGCTCCTTAAGTCGTAGCAAGATAGGATTATTCTCGATCATTTTTGCGGTGTTATGCAGGCTGCGGGTCGCAGCGGTCTCTTCCCGGCGTTTTATCACATTAGCTTCAGCAGACTTTTGTGCTTCAACAACCTGATTAAGAATGGTGCGGATTTCGCCTGGTAAAATAATATCTTTCACCCCAACCAAATGCAGTGCTATCCCGGTCTGCTGTAACTGTTGACTCACCAGCTCAAACACCATCTGATTGATATACTCCTTATCGGCCAACAATTCATCCAGCGTTTTAGTTCCCACCGCCTCGCGCAGAGCCAATTGCAGATATTTATACAGCAGCTCATCGATATTTTCTGCGCACTGGGCTGCCAGCACAGCGTCCACCACTTGCACGCTGGCAGTGAGATTTAGCCGCAGACTGACCTTATCTTTACTCAAAATCTCCTGACCAGAGACATCCAACAACCGGATCCGAGTATCAAATTCACGCACATCAATTTGTTGGTCAAATTGCCAGAAACCATATTGCCCCGGTGACAACGACTGAACTAACTCACCATTTTGATACAATAACCCCTGATGGTAGGGGGCAACAACACAGGAATATACGGGCTGACAAGCACTCACTTGGGCACTGCGTAGTAACTTATCCGCACGATTAACTCCTGTTCGGTGTAATTGAGCCAGTAATTCAGCGGATAACTGACAATTATGCGCGGTATCCAAGGTATCCAATTGCAATACGCCCGCTTGTCGCCAGCAATACAGACTGTCTCCCGGCGCCATCACACCAACAAGCTGACCATTGTGCCGCACCAATCCCACCTCAGTCCCAGTGGTTGTAAAATGCTGCAGTGAGTCTAACAATGGCGGATACTCAGCCAACAGCTGTAAAACATTATCTTTCTGAAATACCAACTGTTGTTGCGAATAAACTTCAGCAGTGAAACGACAATTAAATTGCCAAAAACCATAATTCCCCGCCGGTAAGACACGATGTAACCGGCCATCAAGATACAACAATCCCACCTGCTCCGCGGGAATAACCAATGGATATACCGGTGGTGTTATTTCTCCCTCATGACCTCGTAACAATGCGGTATTAGGGTTATCAGCAATACGATGGATACCATTTAGCACTTGAGCAGTAATCTGTCGGTCACCACTAATATCCACACAATCCAACCGCAATTCGCCACTATTACGCCAACAGTAAAGTCGATCTCCTGGTGCCATCACCCCAGCCAGCACATTGTGACGAAAAATCAGACCAACCTGAGCGATACCAGTACTAAATTGCTGTAAATGGTCAGCCAGTGCCGGACACTCCACCAGTAATTGAGGAATATTCTCTTTGCGTAATACCAGCCTATCCAAACTAAAGGTTTCCACACTAAACTCAGCGCCATAATGCCAAAAACCATAATGTCCAGCTTCTAACACGCTATGCAATCGACCATTAAGATACACTAAGCTGATATGCTCTCTGGCAACTGTCACCTGATAAACCGGTGCCACTGGCTGTCTCACACGACTAAACACCGGTGGATAATCAGTTGCAGGGCATAGTTGTAAACTTGCGTATAATTGTGGAGATAATTGTCGCCCCGCAGCCAAAGGCACTAACTGCAGCGATAACTCTCCAGCGGCCCGCCAACAGTAGCAACTTTCTCCCGGCGGAATAATCCCGACCAGTTGGCCAAAGTTATACAATAATCCGATCTCATCATCGGCAGTATGCACTGGCAATAGATGCGTATTGAGTTGTGGGTATTGACGAAGAAAACGCTCATCATCGGGTTTATTGAATACCAGTTCATCCAGCTGATAAGTTTCACATTGATATACATCCCCCCAATGCCAACGTGAATAACGCCCTGGGGATAATAATTCCTTAAATTGGCCATTCTTAAATACTAATACTCGCTGTGTTTCAGCCACTTCAATGGTAAATCTTTTCAATCTAAATCCTGTATAACCGCCTCAGTGAGCCTTGACTTAAGGTTAATCGGCAGTATCAAAACGCTATGCTGACACGGTGCCAAGCTGGGATCCGACGGGGAGCAGACTTTCCAGTATCGCGCTATCAATACCACGCGTACTAGTATGGCCAACTTGCCATCGCACCTGAGCCCGGTGCGGATTAATCTCAGTGGTCACGCCATCTGAGGTCAGTTGTTATGTTCGGAGTTACTGCCATTGCAGCCCCCGCAGTTATACGGGAATTTCACCCGCATCATATTTATCTAAGAGAATGAGCACTGGGTGAAAACAAGACTAAAAGCTTGTTTTAGATAGCGGTATACGCAGTTGCAGCGCGCAGCGTACCCGGATGTAATGCACACATACCGTAAAGCTATTGTGATTCACCAATGCGATCATGCTTTATCAAGCTCTGTGCCAGATTGAGAAAAACATGCAAAATATTTATTAA
Source organism: Shewanella sp. NFH-SH190041 (assembly GCF_024363255.1). NCBI lineage: Bacteria > Pseudomonadati > Pseudomonadota > Gammaproteobacteria > Alteromonadales > Shewanellaceae > Shewanella > Shewanella sp. NFH-SH190041. The sequence continues at coordinate 507,559 of NZ_AP026070.1, read as the reverse complement.
CCCACTAATTTAAATGGATTTATTTTTTACTTCTTATATTGTGACGGGGAAACAGCGACTGATACCACTGGCAACAACCTATCCAAACAGATAGGATGCCAATCCTTTTGGATACAACACATTGCATCAACCATGTCTTTTTCCTCTCCTCCCGCCACCCCGCGGCCAGTCACAAGCCATGGACTAAATTCATCACCGCGCCGCATTGTTGCGGTTGGATTTATCGGGACCCGACTTGATCTCACCACTAAACAACCACGCTGGCGGCCAACACCGGGATTATGTAGCCAAGCCGATTTTCTAATAGATGAATTGCAACTATTACACGGGCACCCAGCCAAAGAGCAGGCCAAACAATTGGCCGATGAAATTCAACACTTATCTCCCCAGACACGGGTGGTATTGCATGAATTAAACTTCAGTGATCCTTGGGATTTTGAAGAGGTATATGCCGGTCTATATGACTGGTGTTGCCAGTATCCCTTCGAACCTGAGCATATTGACTATCTTTTTCACATGACAACCGGTACCCATGTCAGCCAAATCTGTGGTTTCTTGCTAACCGAAAGCCGTCATTTCCCCGGCCGTTTGGTACAAACCGCCCCCTGTGGCGACAGCCTCTGTGGCCGCAGCCAAATCATTGATTTAGATCTATCCCGCTATGATCAACTGGCTAACCGTTTTGCTACTGAGCAACATGTTGGTAATGCCTTTCTTAAAGGGGGGATTGCCACACAAAATAGTGCTTTTAACGCCATGATTGCCCAAATTGAAAAAGTAGCTATCCGTTCCCGGGAACCAATTCTGCTTCGGGGGCCCACTGGGGCAGGTAAAAGCCAGTTGGCAGAGCGGATTTATCAATTAAAAAAACAACGGGCCATCCTGACCGGGGCATTTGTTGCCGTTAACTGCGCAACCCTGCGGGGAGAAAATGCCATGGCCGCCCTATTTGGCCATACCAAAGGCGCATTTACTGGCGCCGCAGCGGCCCGCAATGGCTTTTTACGCAGCGCCAATAAGGGCGTGCTATTTTTGGATGAGATAGGAGAGCTGGGGCTAGATGAACAAGCCATGTTGCTCACCGCCTTGGAGAAAAAGCGCTTCTTCCCAGTTGGCAGTGATACCGAAGTGCACAGTGACTTTCAACTCATTGCCGGGACAAATCAAGATTTACCTCAGCAGGTCATCGCGGGGCGCTTTCGCGCAGATCTGCTGGCTCGGATTAACCTATGGGATTATGCCCTACCGGGCCTAAAGCAAAGACCCGAAGATATCGCCCCCAATTTAGATTTCGAACTGGAGCAATACTGCCTACAACATGGCGAGCGTATCAGCTTTAGCAAAGAGTCCCGAACCGCATTTCTCAATTTTGCAACATCAGCGGCTGCATTATGGCGTGGTAATTTTCGCGATTTAAAAGCCGCCGTGACCCGGATGGGAACACTGGCTGAAGCATCCAGAATCGGGATAACTCAGGTCACAGAAGAGATCCAACGTTTAACCACCAGTTGGGGCAATACCCCTTGCCAGTTAAGCCATACGCATAAATCACCAGAAAATGGATTGGGGCAACAACTGTTGGGGGCACCCCACTGGCAGCAATTGGATAATTTTGACCAACAGCAACTTGAATATGTACTGCAAATTTGCCATCGGCATACCAGTATGGCCGCCGCAGGACGAGAGCTCTTTAACCAAAGTCGCCAGCAAAAAAGCACCCATAATGACACCAGCCGGTTACAAAAATACTTGGCTAAATTCAATATTCAATGGGCCATGCTAAAAGCGCAATAGACTGACTTAATATCATCTTAGAGTGATGTTAAGGCCACTCAACTTGGGGCCAAATACACTCCATCAATCATTTAGCAATATTCTTGTCTCCCAAGCCCCTCACAGCTTTTTGATGATGTGAGAAATAACCGCGGGCAAAGATGTAGCCTCAGGCAATCACCACAGGATAATCAAACTGGGGATGGGGCAAAATTTGCACCGGATACTGGTAAACCTGCTCGATCAACTGGGCAGATAGCACTGCCGCGGGCGCGCCATCGGCCACCACCTGCCCTTGATTGAGCAGGATCAAACGATCCGCATATTGCGCAGCGAGATTCAGGTCATGCACCACGGCAACAATGCCGGCGCCCTCCCGTGCCAAACGTTGCAACAAGGCCAAGGTATGGTGCTGATGGGCAATATCCAGTGCCGACGTCGGCTCATCCAGCATCAGCATTGCCGGGCGCGGGGAATGGGACACCTGAGTCAAGATCCGCGCCAGATGCACCCGCTGCTGCTCCCCACCAGACAAACTGGGATACAGCCGCCCTGCCAAATGGGCAACACCTGTTTGTGCCATATTGTCCCGCGCTAACTGATGGATCTGTGCTCGGCTGGCCGTCAGGGTTAATCCCCCCAGTTCCACCACTTCCTGCACGGTAAAATTAAAACTCAAACTGCTGGATTGGGGCAGAACAGCGACGGATTGCGCTAACGCTCCCGGGTGCCAGTCCTGCCGCGCTTTACCATAAAAATGTACCTGACTATCACCGGCCAGTTCGCCGTTAATCAGTTTAAGTAGACTACTTTTCCCCGTGCCATTAGGGCCAAGGATCATGGTGAAACAGCCACAGGCAAAGCTCAGGGACACATCATCCAACAGGGTTTTGCCGCCTAACCTCAGCGTGGCATTGGAAATTTCAATCGCCATCAGGCTAAACGTCCTCTTTGTTTAAACAGCAGGAGTAAAAAGAAAGGGGCGCCAATGGCCGCGGTAATAATCCCCACCGGGATCTCCAATGGCGCTACCACAGTACGGGCAATCATATCGGATAACAGTAACAACAAAGCACCAAGCAGCATGGCAACCGGCAATAACCGCTCATGGGCCGGACCGGTAAACTGCCGCGCCATATGGGGGACCACCAAACCGATAAACCCTATCATGCCAGCTAACGCCACAGTAATACCGACGCCCGCGGCAGTGAACAGAATCAATTTGCGCTTCAGCCGCTGCACATCAATGCCCATATGGCGGGCTTCTGCCTCACCCAATAACAATGCATTCAGAGGCTTGGCCAAACGCCAGAACATCAGTGCCAATATCAGTAAGGCAGCATAAGCCAACGCCAGATTATCCCAACTGGCACCGGCTAAAGAGCCCATGGTCCAAAGTGATAAATCCCGCAGCGCCTGATCATCGGCAAAATAATTTAGCAGCCCAAGTCCAGCGCCGGCCATGGCTGCCAGCGCCACCCCGGCTAACAACATAATAGTGACCGAGGTACCTTGAGCACTGGTGCCCATGTAATACACGGCAAATGTTGCCAACGCGCCGCCGATAAAGGCAAATAGCGGGACGGTTCCCAAGGTCAAAAATGCGGTATGCCCTACCACGCCACCCAATAATACGATAGCAATCGCCGCCCCCAATGACGCCCCGGCCGACACGCCAATAATACCGGGGTCTGCCAGTGGGTTACGGAACAACCCCTGCATCACGGCGCCACACATGGCCAACATGCCTCCCACGGCAATCGCCAGTAATGTTCGGGGCAGTCGCACTTCCTGCACAATTACCCGGGCATATTCTGGCAACTCACTATCAAGCTGCAGCAACGCTCCAAAGGCAGATTTAAAGCCGATATCCATCGGCCCCAGCGCAATAGAACCCGCCATCACCAGATACAACAAGGCCGCAGAAATCGCCACTAATACTCGCAGAGAAATTCGTCGGGTCATCAGGTGTTCCATAGCCATCATCCTGCTTTGCTTTATTCCGCGCGCGGCAACACAGCAGCGACTGCGCCAGCATGGGTTAATTCGCCCTGTAACCGCTCAGCTAACGCCAAACTGGCTAATCCAAAGCCCCCTTGAATCGCCGCACTGGGGATGGCAATCACCCGCTGATTTTGTACTGCGGGAGTCTGAGCCAATAGCGGCTGCTCAGCCACCAGCCCAGCAATGCCGCCCAGTTTTTTGTAAGTGCGCTCAGCCAGTAAAATCACATCCGGCTGCATCTGTACAATCGCCTCACTCGAGATCTGCTTATAACTGTTGCTGTGTGCTGCGACCGGATTTACCGCGCCAGCCAGTTCAATCACAGTGTTGGTTGTCGTACCTTGCCCTGCAACCGTCATCGGCCGACCTTTAGCGACCATCATAAACATCACTTTCATTGGCTGAGCCGATTTATATTGCTGCAGCGCCGCAATTTGTGCCGCGACCCGGGACTTGATTTCATCGGCTTGTTCCCGGGTATCCGTCAAGGTCGCCAGCTTATCAATCCGGGCATTAAAGTCCGTCAGACTGTTACCTGATGGCAACGCCTGCACATCAACCCCGGCAGATTGTAATAAGGTCAATGTGGTCTCTGGCCCCATTTCATCGGAACCCAGCAGATGGGTCGGCATCAATGATAACAGCCCTTCTGCCGACAGCTGGCGGTGATAGCCCACAATCGGTAATTCGGTGTCGGCCACTAAAGCTTTACTGGTTAAATCCGCGGCAATCATATGGTGCTTAGCACCCAACGCCAGCAGCATTTCAGTTACGGTGGAACCGGCACTGATAATGCGCACATCCGAGCTTCCCCCAGCTTTAGCGCCCGTTTCAGGCTCAGCCAATGCCGGTATGGCACACACGGTACTCAGCCCCAGCAAGGCAGCAACGAAAAATCGCTTTGATGTCGCGGGCAGATGAGAGATAACAGGTTTCATGGTTGGTAACTTCCTTTGGCAAACTGTCATGGGCGGCCGCCCTCCATCATGATATTGGTGGCCTGAATTTGGTGACGCTGCATAAACTCAAACAATTTCAGCAGCTTCTCGACACTGGCTTGTTTATCACTGGCGATCACCACAGGTCGTTGCGGGCTTTGTTGCACCGCTTGGGTAAAGGCTGCGGCAAAATCATCCCACTGGTTAAACGCCTGTTGCTGCAGTCCCCACTGGCCATCAGCGGCGGGGACGCTAACCGACAAAACTGTATCAGCTGGGGTATTGAGAGCTGTGGCAGATTCCGCTTGAGGGATAGCCACATCCAAGGTCTGAACTTGAATGTTGGCGCTGAGCAGCAAAAACACCATCACAATAAAGATAATGTCCATCAAAGAGGTCAGATCCGGGCTAAGGGCTTCATCATCAGTTGGGCGGCGAGAGCTAATCATGCCGAGGCTCCCGCCAGTTGTTGGCGACGCTGTTGTGGGATGGATTCAGCTTCCTGACAATGACCGCAATCCGTCGTGCTCGGCGGACAAGCAATCTTGTCAACACTGAGGCCAATCAGATGCAAATTGAAATGATTTAACAGGTATTCAATGGTATCGAGCTTACGATTAGCCCACAGGCTAAACAGTTGGGAGCAGGCTATCGCAGGCACCGCAATCAACAGGCCAGCTGCGGTTGTGGCCATCGCTAACCCTAAGCCATCAGCCAGTTGAGACGGAGTCACCGCCCCTTGCGTTGCGGCCACATCCCGGAACATCTCAATCAACCCTAAAACCGTGCCCAGCAACCCCAGTAACGGTGACAACACCCCGATAATCTGCAGTAGCCGCAAGCCCGCCATAAACTGACGTCGCTTTTCCTGCAACCACAGGCTGACAGCTTCCTCCCGTAGGGGTTTGGCAAACTGGCGATGACCAATCAACATGCAAATCCCCTGTGATAATGCCCCCTTATCCCGCACATGCTGTTGCAGATAAGTATCGAGCTTGGCGTCATCATCCAGTGACAGTTGATAAAGATCAGACTGCATCACGCCACTGTTGGCTTTGCTGTTAAGCAGAAAAAATACCAGCCGCTCAATAATCAGCATCAGCATCAATACCGATAACAGGGTCAGCGGCCAGCGCATCATGCCCAGCTGATTATGGATGGCACTAAAAAACTCAATATAAGACATCGGGATACACCTTTTGTGAATGCTAAATCAATTCCATTATTTCAGCTCAAACCGCACCGGCACCCGAAAGCGGGAGGCCAGCGTTTGACCGTCACGCTGGTAACCTCGAAACTGCCACTGCTGCACCGCAGTTAATGCCGCCTGATCCAGTGATAAAAAGCCCGAGCTTTCCACCACCTCAGTGCGGGTTTGCCGTCCCTGGGCATCCAACCAAATTTCCACCAATACCACACCCTGCTGCCCTTTACGTTTTGCCGCCCTGGGATAATGCGGCGCCATGGGTTTTACCCGAAAGCTTGGGGTCTCCAGCAGCACAGGTTTAGCCGCATCCTGAGCCGCCACGGCATCAGTCACCGAAGACTCAGTTACTCGCGCGGTATCTGCTTGAGCATCAGGTACTGGCGTCTCCGGCACAGCCTGTGGCGAGTGGGCAGCAGGCGTCGGCTCAGGTTTTGGCACGTTTTTTACCTCTGTCACCTGTTGTTTGGCCGGGGTGAGTTTGGGCTTTTCCGTTGCCGCTTGACGCGCTAACGGTTTTGGCTTTGGCACAGATACGGGCTCCGGCACTGGCTTTTGCTTGGGCTCAGAGAGCTTAGCGGGCTCCGGCGCTGCCGGGCTGGCCAGTAATCTCAGCGTCATACTCTGGGGGGCAGTTTCCGTACTCATCGCAAAGGCTGGCTGCAGCGGCGAGCGGAGCCAAAATGCTGTATGCAGTAGCGCGGAAACTGCGGCGCAAACCAGGTAGCGAGACGGATTCAAACTTATGCCCAACGAGGTATTTGGTTACCGGAAATACCCCAAGGTTGCATGAGAATGAGAATAATATCAATTATCAGTTTGCAACAAGTTAGTGATATACATCACTTTTGCGAACCGTGTCACATGAACGCAAATGAGATCGATTATCAGTTGCATTCCAGTTAATTCCAGTTAGGATATGCCACTGAAACGTTAAGTTTGTTATTTATCTGTGGTGGTGAAATGCACATTGATTTACTTAACCCAGAAGTGACCGGCCGGCATAGTCCCGACCCGCTGCGCTTCGCATTTGCAAGGAAACGCGGTGCCCATGCAGGAGGCATGTCCAACATGGTGCCACCACAGGCGATCCAGGCAGAATTAATCCAAGCCTATAATCAAGCGCCGGCGCAGCGTCACGGACCAAGATGCCTTTACCTGCATATTCCCTTCTGCCGGGTACGTTGCACCTTTTGTAACTTTTTCCAATACGCCTCAAGTAAAAGTCTGATTGACCGCTATGTGGATAGCTTGTGTCAGGAGATCCGCTGGAAAGCCAGCTCGATTTGGGCTCAATCTGCTCCGTTTCAGGCCGTCTATATCGGGGGCGGCACCCCCACAGATCTCAGCGCGGAGCATATCCGCCGCATTATGGCTGACATCAAACGGCACTTCCCACTGACCCCCGACTGCGAAATCACCTTAGAAGGACGGGTAAACCGCTTTGGTGAAGACAAATTTGAAGCGGCGCTGGAAGCGGGCATTAACCGTTTTTCTTTTGGGGTTCAGAGCTTTAATACTCAGGTGCGTAAAAGCGCCAAACGCCTAGATGACAGAGAGCATGTGCTGGAGCAGCTGGACAAATTTGTCCACTACAACGCTGCCCCTGTGGTGATCGATCTCCTGTTTGGTCTGCCTCATCAGAGTATGGCTATCTGGCAGCAAGATCTGCAGGACTATCTGGCCAGTGGGGTACATGGGGTTGACCTGTACCAACTGCTGGAAATGCAAGGTATTCCCATGGCCACTATGGTGGAACAAGGAAAATTACCGCCCCCCGCCGACACCCAGATGAAAGCCTCTATGTACGCCTGGGGAGTGGAGTTTATGGCACGCCACTGCCAACGCCGGGTCAGCGTCAGCCACTGGGCGCGGGATAATCGCGAGCGCAGCATTTATAACTCGTTGGCCAAAACCACCGCGGAAATTATGCCGCTGGGCGCCGGAGGCGGAGGCAACCTCAATGGGCTGCAGATGATGCAAAACCGAGATCTGGACAGCTATATCCAAGCCATTGAGCAACAACATTACCCTGTCCCTATGCTGCTGCGCACCGGCAACACACATGGCAGCAATGCCTGCATTAAAGCGGCCTTTGATCATGGCGTACTGGCCAGCAGAACGCTGGATCTGGCCGCGGGTAGCGGCACCTTCGCCGCCCTGAAACCCTTATTTGCACTCTGGCAGCAAAATGGGCTCATCAGCCTGTCCAGCGCTCCAGCAAGCGAAGGCGGCGATGAATATTTGCAATTAACCCTGGCCGGCCAGTTCTGGTCCGTCACCCTGTCACAAATTTTGATTGAAGTGCTGCAGTCAAACTTGGCTGCAGCAGCATAAAAGGAAATATTGGATGTCAATTCAAGTGAGTGAAACCCTACAGCAGCAAGTCAATACCATGCTGGCTGCCGATGCCCATACTCCGGTTGTCATGATGGCCACTGAGCTGCGTGCCAGTGAAGGCGCCATTACCCGCGCCCTGCCCTCGGATATGGCCAAATTTACCGCCGGTGAACAGGCGCAATATATTCTCAGCCAACTGCCGGATTGGGGCAAAGTGACCACCATTGTCGCGGCAGCTGGGTCAATTTTTGAAACCAAAGCTGACTTTCCCAAAGGCAAAATCGCCCAGGGCTTTTATAACCTGATGGGGCGTGAAGGCCAGCTGCATGGTCATTTGCGGTTAGATTTGATCACGGATATTGCTTTTGTTTCCAAGCCATTTCGCGGCATGGACAGCTATTACATCGGCTTTTTCACCACCAGCGGTGAATGCATGTTCAAAGTCTATCTGGGACGGGATAAAAAACGTCAGCTGTTCCCCGAGCAAATTGAGCGCTTTAAGCAACTGCAACAGGAGCTGTGCGCATGATAGATAAAGCTCAACGTTTACAGGACCGTATTGGCCCGGAAATCCAAGCATTTCGCCACAGCTGCCTGAGTCTGCAGTTAGCCAGCTTGGATGCTGATGATTTTCCCCATGCCAGTTATGCCCCTTTTATCTATCAGAACTTGTGTTATTACATCCTGATAAGCGATATCGCCATTCACGGCCAAAACCTGCAACGCAACCCTAATGTCGGCCTTATGCTGCTCGAAGATGAAGCCGACACCAAGGATATCTTTGCCCGCCGCCGCCTGACTTATACCGCCAAAGCTGAACGGGTCGAGCGAGACAGTGACACCTGGCAACACATCACCCAGCTGATGCAACAACGGGCCGGTGCTACCTGTAACACCCTATGTGAGCTACAGGATTTCAAACTCTATTGCCTGCGGCCTATCACAGGACGCTATGTAAAAGGATTTGGCAAAGCCTTTGTCATTGATGCCGATGAGCGGCCCGGTGTCACCGCGCTGAATGAAGGCCATGTCAGTTCTCTCAAATCAGGCCGGCGTACCGGATAACCGCAAAATCAGACCATTAAAACAACTCACGCGACTAACGCGACTGTGGCCAATGCTGCGCCCAGCCTGACCTTAACGGTAATCGGGTCGGGGCAGCCTGCCTGCGACCCATTGCAATTAAGGGATTGAATGATGATCAAACGTAAAAAACTTGCCTGCTGTATTGGCCTTATCTGTTCCCAGGGACTCTTGCCCGCCCAAGCGCAAAATAATGACGAATATTATCTGGATGAAGTCGTCGTATCCGCCACGCGCACAGAGCAGCAAGTGCGGGATATTGCCGCGTCAATCAGCCGCGTTGATGCCAAGCAAATTGAGCAGTCGATGGCGCAGGATCTCCAACAAGCACTGGCTGATGAGCCCGGAGTCACCTTATCCGGCACGGGCCGCTTTGGCCTATCCGGCGTCAATATCCGGGGCCGGGATGCCAATTACGTTAAAACCTTGGTTGATGGCGTGGAACTGCCCGCCGGATATAACCCGGGCGCCGATATGATGCGCAAATATAACAACACCATAGAACTCGATACCTTAGCTGTGTTGGAAGTGAATAAAGGGCCGATTTCCAGTCTGTACGGCAGCGATGCCCTCGCTGGCACCATGGTGGTGCGAACCAAGGATCCAGCCGATCTGCTCGCAGACGGTGATGGCAGTGCATTTGGTGTTAAATCCGGTTATGCCAGTGCCGATGACAGCGTCAAAGCCACCGCAGAAATGGCTAACCGCACCGGGGCGCTGGAAACCCTATTCATTTATACCCATCGCCAAGGCCATGAACAAAAAACCCATGGCGGAGCCGATATTGTCGGGGAAAACCGGGGCGAGGCTGACCCCCTTAACTACCGCTCTGACAACCTGTTAGCCAAAGTCTATTATCAGTTAAATGATGCCCACACCCTTGGGCTGGCGGCAGAACATTTCACCCGGGAGCAAAATATCGATCTACTGTCCCGGGAAGGCGACAGCATCAAGATGGGGCCGCTGGTGTATCTCTACTCTGATGTGCACGGCCGGGATGAAGACAGCCGCACCCGCGTCAGTATTGAGCATGATTGGCAGGCCAATATCACCTTGTTTGATCAGCTGCAGTGGCAACTGGCCTATCTGCAGAGTGACTCCAACCACGACAACTACGACCATCTCGATAAAGAAATGCATGGTAAACCACTGAGCAGCCAAAACCGCAACCGTCACCGCGCCGGCGAGGACAACTCCTGGCAGGCGGATATCCAGCTGCTTAAAGCACTGGAGTTCAACCATGGTTACCATGAGCTGATCTACGGTGCCAGCTACATTCGCAACGAATTCAGCCTACATTATCAAGACATTGATATGGACACCGGCAAGGTCACCGATAAACACGCCGAGGTGCCCGGGGCAAAATCCGATAAATGGGGGGTCTTTATTCAGGATCAGATGTTTCTTGCCGAGGAAAAACTGGTTCTCAATACCGGCCTGAGATATGACAAATTCAAAGCACAGCCCGATGCCATCAGTGGTTATGCTAGCGCAGAAAATGATGCTTTAACCGCCCGCCTGGGTGCGGTTTACCACTGGAATAACACCCTAAGCAGTTATACTCAGATTAGCCAGGGCTTCAAAGCGCCAACGGTACAAGATCTTTATTATTCCTATGAAATGGGTGCAGTACTGGCCCCTAATCCGGATTTGAAAGCGGAAGAGAGCCTGGCTTATGAAATGGGTCTGCGTTACAACACAGAGGCGACCAAGCTGACATTCGCCACCTATTACAATGACTATAAAAACTTCATTGAAGACAAGATGATTAATCCGGCCGATCCTGAGCATGACGGCAAAGAGGTCTGGACCAAGGTTAACGTTGCCCGAGCTAAAATTTACGGTGCTGAATTCAGCGCTAACTGGGATCTGGCCAAGCTATTTACTGCACCAAACGGCCTGACAGCTGGGTTTAATGTCAACTACAGTAAAGGGGAAGATAAGCAAACCGGCGCCGCCATTGATACTGTGGCCCCACTGAGCAGTAGCGCCAGCTTAGGGTACGATGCCCCGGATGAGCGCTTCGGGGGCAAGTTGACTGTCACCGCCGTGGCTGGCAAATCCGGCAATGAATGGAGCAATGATAATGAGGTGGATAACATCAAAGCCCCGGGATATGTCAAAGCAGATCTGACAACTTACTACCAACCTGTGCATGGCTTGATGATCCGGGCCGGTTTGTTTAATGTGACAGATGTAAAATACTGGGACTACATGGATTTGGCCGGTATCGATAAAGGCGACACAGGATTGGATCGCCGCACCCAACCTGGCCGTAACTGGGGCGTCGATGTCAGTTACCGTTTTTAATCCCCACGACAATCTCCACGTATAACCCAAATAACAATTCGCTGTATCAACCCCGAGGGCGCATCTAATGTGCGCCCCAGCATTCGCCGCACGGCCCAGCCAGTCGGCGAATTGTTCGAGCCACTGTGAGGACATTCAGTGCAATCCCACACCCACGCCCAAACATCACCTACTGCCGACGCCAGGGTATCGCCAAGCACTGGCCCTTGTCGCCATGCCAAGATAACGCCACCGCTGCAACTTTCTCCCACTTGGCTATGGCAGCAGGCGAAACAACATAAAGCCCGGCTTTACAGTGCCAATACCCTCGCCATTATTGCGACCTTAATTGCCGTCCCCATTCCTCTGCTGTTACCCCTAATGGTGGATGAGGTGCTATTGAATAAACCCGCAGAAGGGGTGGCGTTTCTCAACCAGATCATGCCCGCTAGCTGGCAAACCGCTACCGGCTATATCAGTGCAATGCTGTTACTGATTATCCTGATGCGGGTCGTCAGTCAGGCACTTAATATTCTGCAAACCCGCCAATTTACCCTGGTCTCCAAAACCCTGACCTGCAATATCCGTCAGTATCTGTTGGATAAGTTGGGCCGCATCCGTTTTAAAGAGTTTGAATCCCACGGCAGTGGTGGCGTAACCGCACATCTGGTAACAGATATTGAAACTATCGACAGTTTTATCAGCAGCAGTCTAAGCCGCTTTCTGGTGAGTCTGCTTACCGTCGTTGGCGTGGCAGCAGTGTTATTGTGGCTCGACTGGCGGCTAGGGTTGTTTATTTTACTACTCAACCCGGTGATTATCTGGCTATCGCGCAAAATGGGACAGCGGGTACAACACCTGAAAAAAGCGGAAAACCAATCTTTTGAACGTTTTCAGCAGCGACTGGTAGAAACCCTAGATGGCCTATACCAGTTGCGCGCCGCTAATCGGGAGAAGCAATTTCTCGCCAAACTAAAAACCGATGCCGACAACATTCGGCAGGATGCCGATACCTATGCTTGGCAAGCCGATGCCGCAGGGCGGTTATCATTTTTAATGTTCCTGCTTGGCTTTGAGGTATTTCGCGCCGTTGCCATGGTAATGGTGGCCTTCAGCAGTCTGAGTATTGGTGAGATTTTTGCCGTATTTGGTTATCTCTGGTTTATGCTTTCGCCCATTCAGGATCTGCTCAGCATGCAGTACGCCTGGTTCAGTGCCAAAGCCGCTATGCACCGGCTGAACCACCTGCTGGCGCTGCCTGAAGATCCACAGCAAGCCAACCATGACCATCCCGCACTGGCCAAACCAACACTAGCCATTGAGTTCGACAATATCCGCTTTCGCTATGATGATGAAAAACAGGTGTTAGACCATGCCAGTCTGACCATTCCAGCGGGCAAAAAAGTCGCCTTGGTCGGCGCCTCTGGTGGTGGAAAATCCACCCTTATCCAACTGCTATTAGGGCTATATCGCAAAAATGATGGCGAGATCCGCATCAATGGCACCAGTATCGATGACATTGGCTATGAAGCCCTGCGCCGCCACACTGCTGTGGTACTACAGCAACCAACCATTTTTAATGACACATTAAGGGCGAATTTGACCCTGGGCGATACCGGCTTTAGTGACCAGCAACTTTGGCAGGCACTGAACATTGCGCAGTTGGATGATGTGGTTGAGAAACTAGATAAAGGGCTGGACACCGAATTGGGGCGACAAGGGCTAAAACTGTCTGGCGGGCAGCGCCAACGTTTGGCTATTGCCCGCATGGTGCTGACCGATCCCAAACTGGTGATTATGGATGAAGCTACCTCAGCCCTCGACACCCTGACCGAGGCGAAATTGCAGCAGGCATTATCTGAGTTTCTTCACGGCCGTACGACCTTGATTGTCGCCCATCGGCTTTCCGCCATTTTGCATGCCGATATTATCTATGTGCTGGAAGATGGCAAGGTGGTTCAAAGTGGTCAACACAGCCAATTACTGCAAGAGCAAGGGTTATATCGGACCCTCTATGCTTAATGGACTCAAAAATAGAGTCATTGAAATAAGCCAGAGCTTAGAAACATCAGCCGTGCTAAACAACAACAGGATGTGAATATCTAATGCGCAAGCTTGGTAGATTCATCTGCCAAGCTTGAATCACGGCGATGTTACCATAGCCCAATCCCAGCAACCCCAAACGCATTTAAGACTTGCTGTTTTCTCTACGAGAATGAATTCGCTTTAAAACTTAAGCAAAAAAGTAAAAATCGACTCCGAGGGCAATAAACAATGCCATACCGGCCCAATTATTATTGAGGAAAGCTTTAAAACAAGGGGCGCGCTCGCGGCCATTGATCAATTTTTGCTGATAAAGACCAAAGCCAATAAAGGTCATAATGCCTAAGGCATACACCAGCCCGCGATTATCAGCCCAACCTGCAATCACAAAACACACCAAGGCAGCTATCTGAAACAGGGCAATTAAATGTCGGTCATAGCGACCAAACAAAATGGCGGTGGATTTTATCCCCACTTTTAAATCGTCATCCCGATCCACCATGGCGTACATGCTGTCATATGCCACCGTCCAGCACCAGTTAGCGGCAAACAACCACCAAGCAGATGCCGGCACTTCGCCTAATTGGGCGGCATACGCCATCGGAATAGACCAACTCCAAACCACACCGAGAAACATCTGCGGCATATTGGTCACACGTTTGGTAAAGGGATAAATAATGGTGAGTAAGATGCCCACCACTGACAGTTGCACCACCAGTGGATTAAGCATCAGAACTAAGGCCAAGGCAAATAGCCCCAGTACGACAAATAGGACTATCGCTTCTTTGGGGGTCACTTCTCCACTAACCAGCGGCCGACTCTGAGTGCGAGCCACATGGCCATCGAGCTTACGGTCAGCAAAATCATTGATGATGCAGCCACAGGCCCGCATCACAAACACGCCGATAAGGAATATCACCAGCACCTTCAGATCGGGCAATCCATCAGCGGCTAACAGCAGTGCCATCAAACAGGGCCACAGCAGTAATAACGTCCCTATTGGCCGGTCAATTCTGGCCAGCCTAGCATACGCATCTAATTTTGCTCTGATATCCATAACGGGCGGCACTCCTGCAACAACATTTCCCCTTGCTGCCGTCCATTATGCCGGTAATTTCACTGCTGTACAGTACTTGAATCACGCAACCGTAATAAGGCTAAGCGACTAAACAGATTGAAGTTTTGCGTAAGCAACCACCAACCATTTACTGCCGACATCATCGAATCTGACCTGCACCCGAGCCTGGGCACCACTGCCTTCGCTGTCAGTCACAATCCCTTCACCGAATTTAAAGTGCATCACCCGCTGCCCACGGCGGTAACCAGACTCATTAAAGGCATCTGACTTCTGGCTAAAACGATTATTGCTCATGGGGGCAGCAACCGAGGCTTTCAGGCGGATCTCCTGCAGGTATTGC
The DNA here is from genome assembly GCF_024363255.1 of Shewanella sp. NFH-SH190041. Taxonomy (NCBI): domain Bacteria; kingdom Pseudomonadati; phylum Pseudomonadota; class Gammaproteobacteria; order Alteromonadales; family Shewanellaceae; genus Shewanella; species Shewanella sp. NFH-SH190041. The sequence goes on along the minus strand of NZ_AP026070.1, from coordinate 492,467 downwards.
GCAGGGATCTCTTTAATAAAGCGCGATGGTCGGGCGTAATCTTCTCGGCCATAAATCCGACGCGATTCGGCATAGGTGATATACAGCTGCTGCATCGCTCGGGTCATCCCCACGTAGCACAGCCGTCGTTCCTCTTCGAGCCGATCCCCCTCTTCCAGCGCCATCTTACTCGGGAACAAGCCTTCCTCAACCCCAGCCATAAACACCACGGGGAACTCCAATCCTTTGGCCGAGTGCAGGGTCATCAGCTGCACCGCATCGCTGAAAGCATCAGCCTGCCCTTCACCCGCCTCTAGCGCCGCATGGGATAGGAAGCCGTTCAGCTCACCCATATCTTCCAGCTCTTCAGGCAATTCAAAGGTGCGGGCGGCGGTAACTAATTCTTCTAAGTTTTCCACCCGGGCTTGGGCTTTTTCGCCTTTTTCCGCTTCATACATGGCTTTTAGCCCGGAGTCACGGATCACCGAGTCTGCCATCAAATACAAGGGCATCTCTTCGGTATCAGTCGTCAAACGGACAATCAAATCCATAAAACCACGTACAGCATTCGCCGCGCGGCCAGCCAATACATTTTCATCCAGCAACCGCAGACAGGCCTGCCACATGGTCAGCGCATGATTACGCGCAGTGGAGCGAATAATGTCCAAGGTACGATCGCCAATGCCCCGCGCCGGGGTATTAACCACCCGTTCAAAAGCCGCGTCATCGTCCCGGTTAGCCATCAAGCGCAAATAGCCCATGGCATCTTTAATTTCCTGCCGCTCGAAAAAGCGCAGACCGCCATAAATGCGATAGGCAATCCCTTTATGTAACAAGGCTTCTTCCAACACCCGAGACTGGGCATTAGAGCGATATAAAATAGCGCACTCACTTAAGGTGCCGCCTTTTTCCTGCCAGTCCATAATACGACCGACAATAAATCTGGCCTCATCCATCTCATTAAAGGCGCAGTAAACGGAAACCAATTCCCCTTCCTGACCCTCGGTCCAGAGTTTTTTGCCTAACCGATCTGGGTTATTAGCAATCAGTTCGTTGGAAGCGTTAAGGATATTGGCGGTAGAGCGATAGTTTTGCTCCAAACGTATGGTTTCAGCCCGGGGGAAATCCCCCAGAAACTTGTGCAGGTTTTCCACCTGAGCGCCACGCCAGCCATAAATAGACTGGTCATCATCGCCGACGATCATCACATTGGCACTATTGCCGGCCAATACGCGGATCCAGGCATACTGAATGGCGTTGGTATCTTGAAACTCATCCACCAAAATATTACGGAACCTGTCCTGATAATGGGCCAGAATATGGGGCTTATTGAGCCAAAGTTCATGGGCCCGCAACAAGATTTCAGCAAAATCCACCAACCCTGCTCGATCGCATGATTCCTGATATACCTTATACAGATTCAGCAGTTGCTGCTCCATCGGGAAACCACCGGCATCAATATGACCGGGACGCAGCCCCTGATCCTTTTTACCATTGATATAACCGGCCACCAGTTTGGGAGGAAACTGCTTCTCATCCAGCTTTAGGGTTTTTAAGATTCGCTTGATTAATCTGTGCTGATCATCCGAGTCAATAATCTGGAAGCCCTGCGGCAGATTCGCATCCTGATAATGGGTACGCAATAAACGGTGTGCCAGACCGTGGAATGTGCCAATCCACATGCGGCCAACATTGCCGCCAACAATCTTCTCTACCCGCTCACGCATCTCGGCAGCCGCTTTATTGGTGAAGGTTACCGCCAAGATGGAATAGGGACTTTGATTCTCCACCTGCATCAGCCAGGCAATTCTGTGGGTCAACACCCGGGTTTTGCCACTGCCAGCACCGGCCAGCACCAGCATGCTCGACTGAGGTGCAGCCACGGCCTCACGCTGTTTATCATTCAGGCCATCAAGTAAAGAAGATACGTCCATTCCCGCCTCCGCAAAAAATACCCCGGCATTATACCCAAGATGGCCAAGCCCATGGCAATTTATCCAGGTAAGCGATTTCAATCCTATTACCGCCCGTCTTTAAATTTCCTTATCACTTTCAGCATTAATTGCAAAATGGATAACCTTTCAAAAAGAGTTAATCCATCTGACACAATGGCTTCACTCGACAAAGAGTAAGGTAATTAAACATTTCTTATTCAAATAGATAACGATAACAGCTATGAAAAAACTTCTGATACTTCCACTGCTGGTCGTCGCCCCCAGTGTCTTTGCCGCCCCCTATGTTGGCGTGCAGTACGGTGTTGCATCTGTCAGCCAGGATCACAGCACCCATTTCAATAATGACAATGTGACCTTAAAGCCCGATGGTAGTAGCGACGTGGTTGGGGCATTTGTGGGATACCAATTCAATGACAATCTGGCGCTGGAATTTGGCTATAGCCAATACAAAGCTGAAGACTCACATAGCGTGTTGAACAAAAATCTGGATTACTTATTCCCAGGGACCCAAAAGCCACAAACAGCAACCCATGAAACCGAGTGGGATGCCCACTTAAAAGCCCATCGCTATACTCTGCAACCTTTCTATCTGCTGCCATTAACCGATAGCATCAAACTCAAGGCTGGCCTTGGTCTTACTCTGACCCAATATAGCTATCATTCTGCGTCCAATGATGAATATGAAGCCATAGCTAATGATGATATCGAGCACACTGTGGCTCGTGCAGGAGGGGAGCATAAAGATGAAAATGCTGTCGGAGGTGTAGCATCACTGGGATTGGATTATCGGGTATGTCCACATTTCAATGTAGGCATGACTGCACAATATCAGGCTGACCATATTGCTAACGCCACAGAGTTTATGCTCAATGCGAGCTATCACTTCTAGCCAAGTAACAGGCTAGTCAATGACGCTGTAGATAACTGAGCCGGGTCGTACAATCATGCTGAGCTTTACATAATAGCTTTACGTAATAAAGCCAAGACTAATACTGACATTCGGCGCAATCTGCTAGCCAAAAATACATATCCCCGCCATGGTGGGGATATTTTTTACTAAGCATTACCTACGCAAATAGTCAGATGAATATGACCATTGGGTTAATGAGTTCAACCAGCCACTCTATCCGCGAGCTGTTGCAATACCCCTTCACGCAGCGCTCCACCGGATAACTGTAATCTGTCTAAATTCAGTTGAGTAAACAGCGCCAGCAAAATCGCCACCCCAGCGGCAAATGTCGGCACCCGTTCGCTATTCAGACCAGTAATACCGGCTAAATCGGCACTATGCTGCTGCAGAATTTCCGTTTTCAGCTGCTGTAATACCTCAAGGGTAATAATCTGAGGCAACTCTCGATGGGCCAGTAATTCTATCACTGACTGCACAGAGCCCGAAGCCCCCACAACCGCATTCCAGCCCAAACGACGCAACATCGGCCCTTGTTCAGTTAAGATCTTGGCAACATCTGCTGCTGAATCAATAAAATCCTGTTCCTGATATGGGAAATGAGCAAAAAACTGTCGCTGTCCAGTCACACAACCAAAAGGCAAGCTGGCTTTCAGCAGCACATCCTGACCTTCGCCGACAATAAATTCCGTACTGGCACCGCCAATATCAATCACTAAGCGACGCCCGCCACCCTGCGTGTTGGCAACCATACCCTGATAAATCAGTTCCGCTTCACGCATGCCGCAGATCACTTCAATCGGGCAGCCCAGCAATGGCACAGCTCGCTCACTGAATTCATCAGCATTGCTGACACTGCGCAGCGTTGCTGTGGCAACCACAGCAACATGACATCGATCGACTTTGTGGTTATCCAGCATACGACCAAACATTGCCAGACAATCTAAACCACGCTGCATTACCGCATCTTGCAAGCGGCCATCAGTGCCCATGCCTTCAGCCAGTCGCACCTTACGTTTATATTTGGCAATAACCTGTGGTCTGTGCCCTTGAGTGCGAGCAACCAGCATATTGAAACTATTGGAGCCCAATGTAATGGCGGCGTATGTGGTCTTTGGCATGGATGTATTCAATTAGGCGTGTCTACGGGTCCGATCATGACGTGGCGGACGACCATTGCGCGGAGCACCTTGAGGTCGACCACTGGAGCGGTCACGCAGATTGCGCGAGGCATTATTATTGGTGTGTTTACGCTGAATTTTCACTGCAGGCGCTAAATCATCCAACAGAGCATCCCTATCATAAGAGCTGACCGGAATAGAATGCTGAATATACTCTTCAATCGCTGGCAGGTTCAATGCATATTCTTCACAGGCAAAACTCACAGATGTCCCTTTATGACCCGCACGACCTGTACGACCGATACGGTGTACATAGTCTTCACAATCATCAGGTAAATCATAGTTATACACGTGAGTGACATCAGAAATATGCAGGCCACGGGCAGCCACATCAGTCGCGACCAAAATATCCAGTTGCCCTTGGGTAAACTGCTCTAAAATACGCAGACGTTTTTTCTGCGGTACATCCCCGGTCAGTAATCCCACCCGATGGCCATCGCCTTCCAGCGCCGCCCACAGGTTTTCACACATATATTTGGTATTCGCAAATACAATGGCTTTATCTGGCCAATCGTCCTCAATCAGCGTCTGCAACAAACGCATCTTGTCTTCCATGGAGGGATAAAACAGCTCTTCTTTAATATTCTTGGACGTTTTCTCTTCCGGGGCAATCTCCACTTTTTCCGGATCATTCATATGATCGTATGCCAATTCCTGCACTTTCATCGACAGGGTAGCAGAAAACAGCATATTTAAGCGGTCAGCTGCATTAGGCATACGGCGGAAGAGGAATCGGATATCTTTAATAAAGCCTAGATCAAACATGCGATCGGCTTCATCTAATACAACCGCCTGAATAGCGGACAAATTAATCACACCCTGACGGACATAATCAATAATACGGCCGGTGGTACCAATCAGAATATCAATGCCCTTTTCCAGTACTTTCATCTGGGCATCGTAACCTTCACCGCCGTAAACAATCCCAACTTTTAATTTGGTGTGCTTGGCCAGTAATTTGGCATCTTTGGCAATTTGAATCGCCAATTCACGGGTAGGAGCCATAATAATGGCGCGGGGCTGATTAATCTGCCGCCCTTCAGGGACGGGAACAGTTAATAAGTGATTGAAGGTGGAAACCAGAAAAGCCAGTGTTTTTCCCGTGCCCGTCTGGGCTTGACCGGCGATATCTTTTTGCTTCAGCAGAATTGGCAGAGATAACGCCTGGATGGGCGTACAATATTCAAAGCCGTTTTCGGACAATGCCTTAACAACCTCCTCGTGGAGAGGAAATTCGGCAAATTTTTGTTTGGATAAATGTGTTTCGCTCATAGCGCAAGCATACCTGTTGGGGTTGCAATAAGATACTCGATCGTTTGAAATAGCGGCAAGAAAAAACAAGGCCGAAAGCCGGGCTTGAAAAGCCGATAAACGCACCCAATATACAGGGTAAGCCATTCACAAACCAGCGATGGCACCACATTAACCGGAGAAGATCATGAGCGACAAATTTATAACCCTGAGCGACGACAGCTTTGAAAGTGACGTACTGAAATCAGAAATGCCAGTACTGGTTGATTTCTGGGCTGAGTGGTGCGGTCCATGCAAAATGATCGCCCCAATCCTGGATGACGTTGCCGGTGAATACGAAGGCAAACTGATCGTGGGTAAACTGAACGTAGATCAGAACAATGTTTCTCCAGCAAAATACGGCGTACGCGGTATTCCAACACTGCTGCTGTTCAAAAATGGTGAGCTGGTAGCAACCAAGGTTGGCGCCCTGTCAAAAACCCAATTAAAAGAGTTTATTGACGCGCAAATCTAACGCAATAAAAACACTTCCAGCAGGAAGAGTGAAGCCCGGCACAGTTTCTCGTTGAAATTGTGTCGGGAAAGCCTTAAAAATGTGGACGCCCCGGTCGGTTAGTGCTAATTTAATAACCAGCTTCTTTCTAATAACCCATTTCTCGCGGTTCAATCTTTCTCTCACAGACATTCGAATCAGATTGAGCACGATGAGCTCTGTCGCGTAATTTACAAGACCCATCAACATGAATTTATCAGAATTAAAAAACAAGTCGATCTCTGACTTAGTCTCCCTCGCTGAAAGCATGAAACTGGAAAATATGGCCCGCGCCCGTAAGCAGGACATTATTTTCTCCATCTTAAAAGCCCATGCCAAAAGTGGCGAAGATATTTTTGGTGGCGGCGTACTGGAAATTCTGCAGGATGGTTTTGGCTTCCTGCGCAGTTCAGATGGTTCTTACTTGGCAGGCCCAGACGATATTTATGTTTCACCTAGTCAAATCCGCCGCTTCAATATGCGTACCGGTGATACCATTTTTGGTAAAATCCGACCTCCAAAAGAAGGCGAGCGTTATTTTGCACTGCTGAAAGTTAACGAAGTCAATTTCGACAAGCCTGAAAACTCCCGCAATAAAATCCTATTTGAAAACTTAACTCCGCTGCACGCTGAAGAACGCCTGCGTATGGAGCGAGGTAACGGTTCTACCGAAGATATTACCGCCCGTATTCTGGATTTGTGCTCCCCTGTAGGTAAAGGTCAACGTGGTCTGATTGTTGCGCCACCAAAAGCCGGTAAGACTTTATTACTGCAGAATATTGCTCAGTCAATCACCTATAACAATCCAGATGTTGTATTGATGGTACTGCTGATTGATGAACGTCCTGAAGAAGTGACTGAAATGCAACGTATGGTACAAGGTGAAGTGATTGCTTCTACCTTTGATGAGCCAGCGAGCCGTCACGTTCAGGTTGCTGAAATGGTGATTGAAAAAGCCAAGCGTTTGGTTGAGCACAAAAAAGACGTGGTTATCCTGCTAGATTCCATCACCCGTCTGGCCCGTGCATACAACACTGTTATTCCATCTTCCGGTAAAGTACTGACCGGTGGTGTGGACGCCAATGCCCTGCATCGTCCTAAGCGCTTCTTCGGTGCTGCCCGTAACATCGAAAATGGCGGCAGCCTGACCATCATCGCGACAGCGCTGATTGATACCGGCTCTAAGATGGATGAAGTGATCTACGAAGAATTTAAAGGTACTGGTAACCAGGAACTGCATCTGTCCCGTAAGGCTGCAGAAAAGCGTGTATTCCCAGCTATCGACTTTAACCGCTCCGGTACCCGTCGCGAAGAGAAACTGACTACCCCTGACGAACTGCAAAAGATGTGGATCCTACGTAAGATCCTCAATCCTATGGATGAAGTCAGCGCAATGGAATTCTTGATCGACAAACTGGCAATGACCAAGACTAATGATGAATTCTTCACTGCGATGAAGCGCTCTAAGTCTTAATTCAGCTTGTAATATCCAGTGATTTCATTAAAAGCCACCTTCGGGTGGCTTTTTTGTCGCGGATAAACAATAAACACTAATAACAGATAACGTCACAACTTAGCTTGTGAGCTTTATCAGCCGTTTTAATGCCACAATAATTCCGTCGCAATCACTCAGCTAGAATAAAGCCAATAGCATTGCGGTAATGCGGTAATGCGGTAATGCGGTAATGACTAGCATGACGGCAATAATTTAAAATTAATTACCACAATAAGCTTGTGTTTAACCCAGCGACTAACTCAAGAATTAACTCAACGATTAACTCAACGATTAACTCAACGATTAACTCAGCAAATCATTTAATGGCGCATTGAGTCGCTCAATCAAGCTCTCACAATACTATTATCCAATGACCTAATAATGCACGGCATAAGGCGACCATTGATTTAGCCATCACCACGCTGGGCTAAATAATAAACCAATAAAAATTCACCACAGTGTTATTTGTAGCGAATAGCAACATGCATTGTTAGTTTGATTTTCATTTATCCCGAACATTTATTCTCGTCAATTAGCGCAAATCAATTACCGCTATCAGTCCAAGAGTTTGTCAATATTTAGCAGCCGTATTCAATGTCCAATATCCAATGCCCAGTCAAATTGATTAGCCCGACAAAGGCTAAATAAGCCGTTTTTATGACAAATCACTACAGCAAAAATAGAGCGCTTTCTGCTGCAGTGATTTAGATTGCTTATTACACCAATACGCTGGTCATTTTTCGGCGCAGATAAGCAATTTGCTGCATATGTGGTAAATCTTTTGGACAGTTATCTTGGCAGCCTAATAGGGTCATACAGCCAAATACCCCATCTTGATTACCAATCACATGATAAAAATCATCAGCACTGCGGGCGTCACGGCTATCCAATTCAAATCGGGCTATCTTCATCAAACCTATAGCGCCCACAAAAGTCTCGCGCATCTGCTTAGTTGCACAGGCAGACACACAAACACCACATTCAACGCAGCGTTCCAACTCATACAACTTAGCCGCTTCTTCCGGATCCATCGGCGCTTCCAACACATGGATATCCTGAGCATCGCCTCTAGGGTGCAGCCATAGCTTAAGGCGCTCGGCAATCTCCCGCATAAACTTACCGGTATTCACCGACAAATCACCAATCAACTCAAACCCCGGCAAAGGCATCAGCGTGATCTGGCTAGCGGCAAATTTACTGGTCAGGGTGCGACAGGCTAACGTCGGTAACCCATTAATGACCATGGCGCAGCTGCCACAAATACCGGCGCGGCAGACAAAATCAAACTGTAGCGAGCTGTCCTGCTCTTCACGCAGTCGATTCAGGGCAATAAATACCGTCATGCCCGGCGTTTCATCCAACTGATAACTGACCATTTTCGGCTTATCACCCGGCTGCTGTGGATCAAAACGGAAAATATTGAATGTAAGGGTACGGCCCTGACTCATGAGTTTTTATCTCCAAGCTGCGCTGATATTTTATCGATCAGGCGTTCATTTTTCGGCATTAATTCCTGAGGTAAATCAAATGACATCAGCACCTGTTGCTGGTCATATCTGTCAGCATGCTCACCCAAGGCCGCCAACTTAACGGCAATCTCAGCTTCACGAATGGCTGTATCGGGGTGAGGAATTGCGTTATCGACACCATAGCCCCGATACCCCGGCGGCAGCTCCATCTGCATCACGTCCAAATCTTCATAATGAATTTCCGGCTCCAGCGCGTTAGCCTCCGGCCAGCGGCACAGGGTGCGCTTCAACCAGTCCTTATCATTACGCTGTGGGAAGTCTTCTCGGGCATGGGCACCCCGGCTTTCGGTACGGGCAGCAGCGCCACAGGCAACTGTTAGCGCCACTTTAATCATACGGCGAACACGCAAAGCTTCGACCAGTTCGGGATTGGCGTGGCGTTTCTTATTCTTAACCACCAGGTTACGGCTGCGCTCCAGCAAACTTTTAAGGCCAGCAACCGCTTTATCCAACTCAGGACCATTACGGAAGATACCGACATAATCCATCATGATGCGCTGCATCTCTCGCTTCAGCACATAAGGGTTTTCTGTGCCATTGCCATCGATCAAACTCTCAATTTCGGTGCGCAGCTCACCCATCGCCTGCTCAACGAGGCTGGTGTTCACGACCAGATCGTTATTTTCACCAAAGTCCGCCACATACTTGCCGATAATCATGCCGCCAACCACAGTTTCAGCGAGCGAATTCCCCCCTAAGCGGTTAAAGCCATGCATATCCCAACAGGCCGCTTCGCCCACACTGAATAGCCCCTGCAATTGCGGACTTTCACCGGTGGCATTGGTGCGAATTCCCCCCATGGAGTAATGCTGGGTTGGCCGCACTGGGATCCAATCCACGGCCGGATCAATCCCCAAAAAGTACTCACAAATTTCCTGCACTTCACGCAGGTTAGTTTCGATATGCTCACGCCCCAACAAGGTGATATCCAGCCACAGATGCGGACCATAAGGGGAATCAACCCCTTTACCTTTACGCATATGTTCCGTCATGCGGCGGGAAACCACATCACGACTGGCCAGCTCTTTCTTTTCCGGCTCATAGTCCGGCATAAAACGGTGACCGTCGACATCGCGCAGCAGACCACCGTCACCACGACAACCTTCTGTGGTCAAAATGCCCACTGGCACAATGGCAGTAGGATGGAACTGCACCGCTTCCATATTGCCCAGTGTGGCAACGCCAGTTTCCAATGCCAGCGCCTGACCAATGCCTTCACAGATAATGGCATTGGTAGATACCTCATAAATACGGCCATAGCCGCCGGTGGCAATCGTCGTGGACTTGGCAATATAAGCACGCAACTCACCGGTGATAAGACAGCGGGCAATCACGCCGTGGCAGCGCTTGCCATCGTGGATGATTTTCAGCGCTTCCATCCGTTCATGCACAGCAATGCCCATCGCGATAGCTTTGTTATCAACTGCGTACAGCAGCGAGTGGCCGGTTCCATCCGCGGTATAGCAGGTACGCCACTTCTTGGTGCCACCAAAATCGCGGGCATTGATCAGGCCATGGGCCGCTTCAGCCTCATCAATAGTCACTTTCTCAGCGTTAACGACGACTTCCCGAGGACCTTGAGTCACCCGGGTCCATGGCACGCCCCAGTTAGCTAACTCACGCACCGCTTTGGGGGCGCAATGGGCAAACATCCGCGCAACGTGCTGATCGCAGCCCCAATCAGAGCCTTTTACCGTATCTTGAAAGTGGACATCCTCATTGTCGCCCATGCCTTTCACTGTATTACCCAAACTGGCTTGCATACCGCCCTGGGCCGCAGCAGAATGGGAGCGCTTCGCCGGAATAAGGGACAGCACCAGTGTATCCAGTCCACGCTCTTTAGACGCGATGGCAACCCGCAGCCCGGCAAGGCCGGCCCCCACCACTAATGAATCTGTATAGATAATTTTCACGCTTGTTCCTTACAGCTTTATGCCGCTGCAATATCAAGTTATTACACGTCAGTGATGATTCAATCTGGCGAAAAAGGCGTCACTGGTAATGTCAGTTCAGTGCCAATCAGCACATAGCAGATCAAGCTGGCTATCCCCAGCAGCAGCAGATAAATCAACAGCCCTTTAGCTAACCGCAGCAACGTCGCCCGCTGAGAGCTTACGCCCCATTTCACTGCCACCCGGTACAAACCAAACACGGCATGCACCACAACCGCGGGCAGTAACAACACATACAGCAGCCAGGTATTGTCGTGATACACCCGCTCGGCGCTCATATGTGGGCCAATGGCGGGGGCTTGGATCATTTCAAACAGGTGAACTGGCACCAAAAAAAACAGCGCCGCGCCAGTTAATAACTGGAAATACCAGATACGGGTATCACTGTGACGGATAGTCCGTAAACTGGACTGCAAAGCCCGCCACTGGCCTAACTGCGCCGGAAAACGCCGCAGCGCCGTCAAGGCATGCAACACAAATACCGCCAGCATCAATACCGAGATGAATTGGGTGATAACAGGGAACCCCTTGCCATCATCACTGAAGAGACTGCCTTCCAGAAAGTGCACGACATGATAAAACGCATCCTTACCCAACAAGATGCTGGACTCGAAATGCAGGTGGAACAATAGAAACACACCCATCAACACACCGGTAGCACTCTGCAACCGGTCGACATAGGCCGAGCGTCGGTGCCCGAGCAGCCTTGGGCTGATGGGGTTAGGTACATAGGTTTTGGTTGTCATTATTATCAGGCCTAAAGGCCACTATTATCGTAGGGAGGCATAAGATAACAGCCTGATACAATTCAACATCACAAATGTTACTCAACGGCGATCTTGATCACACAAATAAACACAAATATCCGACAAGCATCACAGACAACCAACCCTGACTCGAAATCGGTCTTACCAATGAGCCAAACACCCAACAATTGCCTGAACAAACATAAGGTTACCCACAATTTCACTCCCTCTACCCCGCCATAATGACGCAAATTCGCGCTACTGCGTGGCTTGAGATACAATACCGCCCCAATTTTTAAAACCACTCCACAGAGGCAAACAATGGCCTGGATCCAACTGCGCGTGCATACCGGCAAACAAGAAGCCGAATTATTAAGTGACTATTTAATGGAGCTGGGCTCAGTGTCCATCACCTTTGAAGACGGTCAGGATGAGCCTATTTTCGAGCCTAAGCTGGGAGAAACCCCACTGTGGAATGACACTGTCGTTATCGCCTTATTTGATGCTGGTATGGATCTGGCGCCGGTTGTTGAGCAGATGAAAACCCTGCCTTATATGACCAACGACTTTGCCTACAAAATTGAACAGATTGAAGATAAAGACTGGGTACGCGAATGGATGGATGCCTTCCACCCAATCAAATTTGGTAACCGGTTGTGGATTTGCCCAAGCTGGCGTGAAATCCCTGATCCAGCAGCTGTTAACGTAATTCTGGATCCAGGCCTCGCCTTTGGCACCGGTACCCATCCAACCACTGCCCTGTGTCTGGAATGGCTCGACAGCTTAGATTTGGCCGGTAAAGAAGTGGTGGATTTCGGTTGTGGCTCCGGCATTTTGTCCGTAGCCGCCCTGAAACTGGGCGCAGACAAAGTCACAGGTATTGATATTGACTATCAAGCCATCGATGCCTCCAAGGCCAATGCCGAGCGCAATGATGTGGCCGACCGTTTAGCCCTGTATTTGCCTCAGGATCAGCCTGCTGGGCTGCAAACTGAAATCCTGGTTGCCAACATCCTCGCCGGCCCGCTGCGTGAACTGGCGCCGCTGATTGCCGAGCTGGTAAAAACCGGTGGCAAATTAGCACTATCGGGTCTGCTACGTGAGCAAGCAGAAGAGATTTCAGCCTGTTACGCCCAGTGGTTTGAGATGGACCAACCTACCCATAAAGAGGATTGGACTCGCCTGACCGGTGTACGCAAATAAGTCAAACTGCCGCGCATCACGCGCCACGACTGACTTCTTGCCGAACAAATGTCAAGAAAAAAAGTTCTGGAAAGGTTATTTATTGACCTTTTCAGAACGGGGAAAAAGGCGTACTATAGCGCCCCTTTGAAGAGCAAGGTGAAACAGTAATGCAGATTGGACCCTATCAACTGGAAAATCAGCTGATCGTGGCACCAATGGCGGGTGTCACCGATCAAGCCTTCCGAAACCTCTGCCTCCGTTATGGCGCAGCCATGGCGGTTTCAGAAATGCTTTTGGCCAATCCCGATGTTTGGGATACCGACAAAAGCCGCCTGAGACTAAGTCATTCAGGTGAAGAAGGCATACGCTCAGTACAGATTGCCGGGGCAGATCCTGATGCCATGGCCTGGGCCGCGCGCTACAACGTAGAGCAAGGTGCCCAGATCATTGATATCAATATGGGTTGTCCTGCAAAGAAAGTGAATAAAAAGCTGGCTGGCTCAGCACTGATGCAGAACCCCGCGTTGGTGGAACAAATCCTCCAAGCTGTGGTGGCTGCCGTCGATGTGCCGGTCACGCTGAAGATTCGCACAGGTTGGGATCCTGAACACAGGAATGGTGTTCAAATCGCCCAGATAGCGCAAGACAGTGGCATTGCCGCTTTGGCTGTTCACGGCCGAACGCGACAGTGCATGTATAAAGGCGATGCCGAATACGACACCATCAAGGCTATCAAACAAAGCATCTCGATCCCTGTTATCGCCAATGGAGACATCACCACCCCGGAAAAGGCCAGGCATGTGCTGGACTATACGGGCGCAGATGCTCTGATGATAGGCCGGGGCGCGCAAGGAAGACCCTGGATATTCAGGGAAATCCAGCATTATCTGGATACTGGTTGCAAGCTAGCGCCGGTAGCGGTGGAAGAAAAGCGTCAAGTGATGCTCGACCACCTCACCAAATTGTATGCATTGTATGGCGAGTTTAAGGGTGTCCGTTTCGCCAGAAAGCATATTGGCTGGTACCTGGACCAGGATGCACAGCGGGAATTTCGTGCCGAATTCAATCGACTGGAAACCGCGGCGCAGCAATATTCCCTCGTGGAATGTTTTTTTGATGAATTAAATTCAGAATTAGATAAAGAGCAGAATACGAATGTTTGATCAGACAACTCACACAGAAGCACATCCGCTTACCGTAGGCAAAATTGAAACCGCTAACGGCACCATTAAGCCTCAGTTGCTGCGCGACGCTGTAAAGCGCGCTGTAAGCAACTTCTTCGCTCAGTTGGACGGTCAGGAAGCACAGGAAGTTTACGAGATGGTGCTTTGCGAAGTTGAAGCCCCACTGCTGGACATCATCATGCAGCACACCCGCGGCAACCAAACCCGCGCAGCTAACATGCTGGGTATCAACCGTGGTACTCTGCGTAAGAAGCTGAAAAAGTACGGCATGAACTAATCAGGCATTCACAGTGCATTGAAATAAAAGGTCTTTTGGTAAATCCAAAAGGCCTTTTTTATTGTTTATACAATAAGACACAAACAATATATTACTCAAATACACGCTCCTAATATCAATTCAGCGAACAATAGGAGCATCTAAACCAACACCATCATTACAGCTAGCCATTCACCCCGTATTCACGGTAGACGTGATGCAGTAAAAGCGATAGCACTAGCAGGTTAAGACCATTTCAAAATGGCCCGAATATTCATCAGTAGAAAAATAAGGTTTGCGACTATCATTGCCATACTGCCAGACAGGTAGCCCACGACCATCCAGCTGGAATTACCAAACATCATCAAAATAAAGCCGATTTTATTGCGGTTTCCTACCTGCCAAATCGCTAAAAATGTTAGCACCATTGCCACCCAGTCAACGCCATAATAACTGGTGTAATCCATTACCTATCCCTGTGGTTTTTTTATTCAACCAGTATGCCGTGAACTCAAGTCACTACGCCACAGATTAAACGAGATCTACTTCACAATTAATTTTAATTAGGAATAATGAGAGGGCTATTTTGTCTGTAATCGGATAGATAAAAACAAAATGACAATACAGCAGTTATGATAAATCCCTTACAGCCAAAATAATTTTCATATTAACCACGCAATACAGCACGAATAAAAACAAACCAAACACAAAATTACTTATTAAAATAACCAAAAACATATAAATGTGCGGATAAAACAGCCAAACCATCCACTTTAGCCGACGCTTAATTCGAAATGTGATTTTCATCACATTTTTACCCACTATTTCAGCGGAATGTAATAACCAACAAGACGAGTAAAGTTGGGATATGTTGATTATGAACGGAAAAATTACTGCTAAAGGTTTTGAACTTACCGCCGAACAACGTGACTTCATCATTTCCAAGCTGGAAAAACTGGATAAATACCAGGTGACTTTTCACAGCCAGGACGTTTTTGTAAAACTGGAGCCGCCAAAACAGTTCCATATTGAAATTGCAGTAAAAAGTTCCGTAGGTCCTATTGAAGCTTCTGCTGATAATAAAAATTATCATGAAGCTTTGGCCGAAGTGTTTGACCGCTTGGAACGCCAACTCATTAAACAAAAAGACAAGCCTCTGGCCAGCCGTAATGAGCCAAGAGACTATGACAAAATGAGTGAAACCGAAGAGTTAGAAGCAACTGATGCTGCAATTGAATCAGTGAAAGAATCACTGTAACTGTCCTCCCCAAGCCCGGTAGCGTCTCCCAAACCGCGTTACCGGGCTTTCTTTTGCTCTAGCCAAAGTTCATATCAATAAATTCCTGTTATCTCAGCGCCTTACACCATGTTTAACCACAGGCAATATCCCCGCATCTCCTGCCATAGCAATACCATTTGCACAAGATGTAAAAATAAAAAACAGATTGAAAACAATCGCTCAAAACATGAACCAGATCGCTTAATCTTGTTCACAAATCTTTATATTTAAGGGGCTTTTACAAGCTGATTGCTGACAGGATTGTCTGCAACAACAATAAAATATGAGGATATTGCGATGAACAAGAAAGCTGTGCTGTGCTCTGCTTTGCTGCTTGCTTCACCATCAGCCTTGAGTGATGAGCTGCTTCATTGGTGGGATTTCAGTGTCTCCGCGTTATATGGTCAAGACTATGAAGTCGATCCACACGATCAAACAACCATAACCTTCGAAACGGCCGGTGCCTGGAAATACGGTGACTGGTTTGCATTCCAAGATGTGACCTTCTTTAACGGCAACAATAATGGCATGGACGACACCACCTATGGTGAGATCACCACCCGTTTCTCCATGGGTAAGATCTTCGGTATGCCAAGTATGGGACCAATCAGCGATCTGTCTCTGGCGCTGTCCTTGGAAGAAGGTAAAGGTGATGTAGAATCTCTGCTGTATGGTATCGGCATGGATATCCAAATCCCTGGTTTCACTTATTTCCAGTTAAACACGTTCCGTCGTCAGTCACTGCATGACGAAGTCCATAAAGACGGTTGGCAAATATCCCCTGCCTTCCGTATTGATATCCCCATTGGTAACAGCAATATCGTTTTTGACGGTTATATTGACTGGGTAATTTCTTATGATGATGACGGCGCTAAAGAGAACCTGCACATTAACCCACAGCTGAAATATGACCTTGGTCAGGCCATTATGGGTAAGGATAAAGCCAACAAATTATTTGTCGGTGTCGAATACGATTACTGGGCTAATAAGTACGGCATTGCAGACAATGAATTCTTCGAAGTTAATCAAAACACCTTCTCATTCCTAGTGAAATACCACTTCTAACAGGCAAGGGAGATACGCAAAAAGATTACAGCCAATTAAGCATCTGCAGATTATCTATCTCAAGATGGGGTAATTGGCCCGAGCCTATGGGAGCAGGCTCGGCACCAATCCCTGGATTAAGCCAGATACTTTTGCAACCCGCCTGTCGGCTACCCTGCACATCAGAGCGCCAACTGTCACCAATATGGGCAATGTCTGCACATGGCAGTCTCAGACGCTGGGCTGACAGCAGAAACATATCCGTTGCCGGTTTCATTCGCACCCCATGCCCCGGATGCAATACCATCTGAAAATACGGCCCCAGCCCAATAGCATCCACATCCACATTCCCATTGGTGATGGCAATCAAACGGTATTTTTCCCCCAGATGTGCCAACAGCGCAACCACAGCATCAGCCACAGTAAAATCACTGCGATAATGGAGAAAACAGGCCATGGCATCGCTAACCCCTTGTCGTAACTGCGCACCTTGATAGCCCCAAGACGACAGCGCACGAACAAGTACCGCCTCCCGGCAGGCCGTGGTGTCATGGGCTAACTCAGGCTGTGCCCGCACCACTAACCGGCGACAGGCCAGCCAGTCATCATCCTGCCAACTTAAAGAGGCCTCAAACCGACTGGCTAAATGGCTTGCCAGTTCAGCTCGCGCTCGGCGGATAATCGGGCGGTTGTCATACAGGGTATCATCCAGATCAAATGACAGAACACTGAACCGGCCGGGGTTGAGGTAGCACTTCATTTTTGTCCTTTTTTCGCTCGGGGATGAGCCGAATCATACACACTGGCCAAATGTTGAAAATCCAGACTGGTATAGATTTGTGTGGTTGCCAGATCCGCGTGCCCAAGCAGCTCTTGCACCGCACGCAGATCACCACTGGACTCCAGCATATGGGTTGCAAAAGAATGCCGCAATTTGTGGGGATGCAGCCGTACATTAAGCCCCAACTGCCGTCCCCATTTATCCATTCTGGCCTGAATACTGCGATGGGACAATCTGGCGCCGGTTTTAGCGACAAACAGCGCATCATCCTGGTAAGGAAACAGCGCCCGGCATGTCAGCCAATGTTGTATTGCGTCCAGCGCTTTACGCCCCACAGGTACAATGCGCTCACGGCTGCCTTTGCCCATCACCCGCACTTGGCGCTCAGCAATATCCACATCTTTAATGTCCAAGGCCGCTAATTCCGCTAAACGCAGGCCAGAAGAATAAAACAGCTCCATCACGGCATTATCCCTGATCGCCAACGGCTCATCGCCAACCGGCGTCAACAGGGCATTAATGGCATCGGCATCGATATTTTTCGGTAATGGTTTGGGCTGTTTCGGCGCATGTAATTGCCGGGCAGGATTGGCCTTGATATCCCCTTCACGCAGCAGAAAATCAAAAAACTGCCGCAGGGCAGACAAAGACAAGGCTAAAGAGCGCGGCGATAAACCGCGCCGATGCAGCTTAGCCAAGCCCGCCTGCAGGGCGTCTTGGGGAGACTCGCATAAACACACTCCCGGCTGAAGCTGGGCAAAACGGTGTAACTCAAACAGATAATTCCGTACTGTCAGTGCTGACAGTTGCCGCTCTGACAACAGATGGCAGCGAAAACGCTCAAATGCCAACTGATCCTGCGCTGTTAATGCCGTCTCCATTCACCTGCTCCACCGACACTGAGGCGATATTCAAAAGCGCATCAGCATGTGATCCAATAATCCCCGAAGCTGATCCATCAACATACTGTCCATTTCTGAATGGAAGTGGGAGCCATCTTCACTGGCGATGGCAAAAATGACTCGTCCAGCCGATTCCGTCAGCTTGGTTAATGCCACTGAGCCAACATCGGCACCAAATAACCGACGAGATTCCGCTTGAGGCAAACGGCCAAAGTAATAACCGTATTTGAGCCGTTTACTCCATATCCCCGATAACTCGCTATCGAGATCATGCACGGTAATTAAACGCACATGGGTAAAGCCATACTGCGCCTGCAAACGGCTGGACAGCAGCTCCCGTAACTGACCAATATTGTCGCAATTAAGCAGATCCGCGGTAAGGTCACAGTTAAAACGGAAAATCGTTTCATTGTGACGGGCAATCCCCATCAGTTGGGTGATCTCTTCTTCTAACTGAGCGACCCGACTACGCAGCAATTCCTGCCGCCGTTCCACCAAGGAAATCGCCCCGCGCTGGGCATGGGGTAGACGCAAACTCAATAGCAAATCGGCATGCCGTTCAAAAAAATCCGGATTATCGAGCAGATACTCTTTCACTATCTGCTCATCCAACAGCTGCTCTGCCGTAATTACACCACCATCACTCATACCTGGATCTGTCCGTCATATACCTGTTGCGCCGGGCCCGTCATCCACAGGGGTTTGCCTTCGCCCTCCCAACTGATGCTCAGACGGCCACCGGGTAAATCCACATTCACCTGCCGGGCCAATTTACCCTGCAGGCGTCCTACTACCACCGCCGCGCAGGCACCACTGCCACATGCCATGGTCTCACCGGCTCCGCGTTCATACACTCTCAGCTTGATATGATCCTGACTGAGAATCTCCATAAAGCCGACATTCACGCCTTTGGGGAATCGTTCATGCCGAGTCAGTAACTCACCTACGCCATCAACGTCTGCGGCCGCCACATCATTGGATTCCAAGACACAATGGGGATTTCCCATAGAGACAGCACCACATAAAAATGCCTGCTGATTCGCCTGCAGTAGATAGGTTTTCTCTGCCCGCTTGGCCTTAAATGGGATTTGCGCTGGTTCCAGAATCGGTACCCCCATATTGACGGTGACATTACCATCCCGTTCAATTTTCAGGGTCATTTTCCCCGTGGCGGTACTAACGCGAATTTTATGCTTATTGGTCAGCCCCTTATAACGAACAAACCGGGCAAAACAGCGGGCGCCATTACCGCACTGCTCCACTTCACTGCCATCGGCATTGAAAATGCGGTAATGAAAGTCCAGATCGGGATCATAGGGTGGCTCAACCAACAAGAGCTGATCAAAGCCAATCCCCAGATGGCGGTCGGCCAAACGCCGGATTTGGTCAGCGGAGAAAAACACATTCTGCGTTACACCGTCGACCACCATAAAGTCGTTGCCCAGACCATGCATCTTAGTGAAATGGATCAAAAGAAAATTCCTTGGGCCATACGCGAGTTACGTTGGCTATGTTATTTATTATTAGTCAGTTTACGGCAGTAGATGCTCACCTTGCCAGAGCTGAGTCAAGTTTTCCCGCTCCCGGATCAAATAGTGCTGCGCGCCGTCAACCATCACCTCAGCCACCCGCGGACGACTGTTGTAATTTGACGCCATAGCAAAGCCGTAGGCTCCGGCACTGCGCACAGCCAATAAATCCCCAGCTTGGATATTCAGCGGCCGGTTTTTGCCGAGAAAATCCCCGGTTTCACACACAGGACCGACAACATCAAAGGCTTTACAATCCCCCTCACGCGGCTGCACCGGAATAATTTTCTGCCATGCGCTGTAAAGTGACGGACGGATCAAATCATTCATAGCACCATCAACGATGGCAAAATTCTTATCCTGATTTTCTTTTAGATACAGCACCTGAGTGATAAAGATGCCGGCATTTGCTGCAATTGCGCGGCCGGGTTCAAAAATCAATGTCAGATTACGGCCAGAAAATTTGGCCAGCAGGGCTTTAGCATAATCATCCGGATGGGGCGGCGTTTCCTCATCGTAGGTAACACCTAGGCCGCCACCGACGTCGAAATGTTCAATCTCAATGCCTTGGGCCGCTAATCGATCAATCAATGCCAACAGGCGGTCAACCGCATCAAGGAAGGGATGGATATCCGTTAACTGTGAGCCGATATGACAGTCCACCCCTTTAATATGCAAATGGGGCAAACTGTGGCCATGCAGAAATAAGGCTTCGGCTTCTGCCATGGCAATACCGAATTTATTTTCTTTTAGCCCGGTGGAAATATATGGGTGAGTGCCAGCATCCACATCCGGGTTAATGCGCAGCGATACAGGCGCCAAGCAACCTAGCTCTCCGGCTACCTCGTTAAGCACCTTAAGTTCAGCCGCGGATTCCACATTAAAGCAGCAAATGCCGGCCTGCAGCGCTTGGGCCATTTCTGACCGGGTTTTTCCCACCCCGGAGAACACCACTTTGCTGGCATCTCCGCCTGCCTGCAGTACCCGAGCCAGCTCACCACCGGAGACAATATCAAAGCCGCTGCCCAATCTGGCCAGTACATTGAGCACCGCAAGATTGGAATTGGCTTTAACCGCATAGCAAATCAGGTGCGGCACATCCGCCACGGCCCGATCAAATGCATGCCAGTGACGCTCCAGCGTCGCCCGGGAATAGAGATAACAAGGCGTACCATATGTTGCCGCAATCTCAGCGACATGGCATTCCTCAGCCCACAGTCCATCATCCTTATAGAGAAAGTGATCCAACTTAATTTATTCCTTTAGTTTTTGCTCTTCCTGCACCACTTTGCTGCCATGATTATCTTGCATGGCAGGGGCTTTATAGAGCGGGCCTTTCTGGCCACAGCCGACGGTTAAGACACTGGCCAGTATGACCAGTAAAAACAATCTCATTTTGAATATCTGTGCATCCGGTGAGTAATGGACTTATAATCGCATCCATCAGCAAGAATGCAAAGGACAGATACACATGGCAATGACAGATACCGAATTTCACCAGCTTGCCGATGACATGTTCCAGATTATTGAAAGTGCCATCGAAAGCGCCATTGATGAACAGGATGCCGATGTGGATATTGACGCCAGCGGCGGAGTATTGCAGCTGGAATTTGAAGATGGTTCCAAAATTGTGATCAATAAGCAGGAACCACTGCATCAGATTTGGGTGGCCACCAAATTCGGCGGTTACCATTTTGCCTATGAGTCCGGTCAATGGCTGGATAACCGTAGCGATGCCGGTGAGTTTATGCCATTTGTCCAGCAGTCCATTGCCCGTCAAAGCGGAATTAATATCAGCTTCTGATCCGATAATGCAGACCATAAAAAAGCAGCTTAATCGCTGCTTTTTGCATTTAAAACTCCCGACTCAGTTCTTCCGGCGCAACCCCAAATGGTGCCAGAGACAGCGCACCATCTACACGCCTGAGATGGAAAAATTGCGGCATGTTGAAACGGCCATTAACCGCATGATGTTCATCAAACACAAACTGATGGCTTACCTGACTGACCATGGCGTTAATATCAGAATCTTTCTGAATATAATGCTGCTGCAGATTATGTTCATCCAACACCAACACATCTAAGTCCGCCCCTTGCTGACGTAAAAAATATTGCGTCACGCCACAAGCGGCATAACGCTGTACCAGTTCCGGTAATCCAGCTAAAGGGTTATCCCCCAACTCAGGTCGAGGCAATTCGAGCAACTGCCCACGGGAAAATTGCTGATACAGGGATTTAGCATCACTGAGATCCTGCCAAGCCAGCCCTTGAGTGTTATAGAACAACCCGTAACGAATCGGCCCTATCTGCAAGGGTTGCAGCAGCGTCGTGGCACTTTGTTGATGCCGTGACAACCTGGCCGCCTGCTGCAGTAACGTCAGCACACTGCGACTAAGCTGACTGCCCAATTTGCGGGCATGGCTTATCACCTGCAATTGCACATCATCCCCTGCCCGCTTCAATCCGGGCGCCACAAAGGCCAATGCCTGCAGCACTGCGGTATCACCAGTGAAATGATGACAATGATATTCGCCCCAGTTATTCAGACACAACACATCGACACTGCCAAGCATATTGCGCCGCTGCCGCCCAAGAGCAAACACACTGGCATTCATATAATCGACCATGATCTCCTGCCCTTGCCAACGAGCAGTCGGGTCATCGTCCATATTCAGCAGCATAACGACTTGAGTGAAATGCCAGGGGTTACATAAATCCTGTTTCGATACCCGCGCGCAGGGGCCACCGGTTTGTTGCAGCAAGGCTTTTACTGTCTGCTGCAGGGTTTTATCTGCAGTTAATGACCCATCGCTTTGAGCTTGCCAATACCAACGGGTTTTGTCGGTAGCAATGCCATTAATACAGGCCCAACTCAGCACACTCGCCAATTGTCCGGCCTGATACAGAAGTTCCCCCCGGCTGTTATCATTAAGGCGATAAAGACTGTAACCATTGGCAGAATCAGCTTCAGCCCGACTGAGAACCAAATCAGCTTCCGCCACGCAGTGGCTCCACAACAGATTAAGCTTCAGTAATCGGCGGGCATCACTGTTAAAGCTCGTGTGCAATTTGCGGGTCAACATACCCAGCTCCGCAATACGCATATTGCTGGCCATTTCCCGGCTCGCCGCAAACAGTAAGAGCGTTTGGTAACTGGCCAACATTAACTCATTTAACTGACGGTTGAACCACAGCAATTGCCCGGCATGCCAGTGTTCACAATTGTCCAGCATTGCAATCAAGATGGCATCCCAGCCCCAGTTACTGACCAATGCCTGCAATTTGTGGTAACGCCAGTCTTTGGCCTGATCCGGCCGGGTTAACCGGATACCACATTTTAAATAAAAACAGCGCCGCGCAATCTCCAGCCGACGTTGATCACCAGCCTGCAGCAGATATCGCTCAATCACTTCGTACAGCACAAAATAGGGATCATTCCCCGCGGAGAAATCACCACCGGCAGTTCGCTGCCAGATCAGATCACTGATCAGCACAGTATTGGGGTAACTGCTGGCATAAGCTTCCAGCAGCAGTACTTTAAGCAGAGCCTTATGGGGTTTTTCTAACCCTTTATACAGTTGCCATAATGCCGCCCCGAGATATTCACTGGCGGGCACTTGGTGTACATCTCCCAAAGTCAGCAGACCTGAGTCCGGCTTAGCATCTGGCCACCAAGCC
This sequence comes from Shewanella sp. NFH-SH190041, assembly GCF_024363255.1. Lineage (NCBI taxonomy): Bacteria > Pseudomonadati > Pseudomonadota > Gammaproteobacteria > Alteromonadales > Shewanellaceae > Shewanella > Shewanella sp. NFH-SH190041. Next base: position 469,102 of record NZ_AP026070.1, on the reverse strand, counting down.
AGTTGTTTTCCACCAAGGCATATCTGACTACGGTAGAACTCCTCTAACAACAACCAACGCTGCGCCGAGCCACTGTGTTCATGCCCCAACACAATATCCGGGCCGAGCAGAGGTTGCTCAGCCATAAACTGCTGCGGATGCACCAGATAAAAATTCACTTCCAACTGATAACGGCCAAACCACAGGCTCAGCTTGTCAGCTTTGTCCCGTAACAGTGCCAACTCCGCCTGATTTAATTCACGCTCATGTACCAGCCAAACATCTATATCACTACGGATATTCTGGCCAAAGCTGCCGGTACTGCCCATGGTATAGATGCCTTCCAATGCTGGCGCTGACAGCGGCATCTGCGGCAACGTCAGCTGCAAACGGCTACAGGCATCCAATGCAGCCGGAGAGTCACAGTAATCAACAATGCCATGGGGAGTAAGGGGATCGTTATAACCGGGTAATTTAGGGTGATGATGGTGGAACAGCACAGGAATGAGCCGCACCAGATGGCGCTGCAGCGGTGTCAGTAACGCCAGAGCCCGGGCCAAACGCACACGGTTAAGCCGCTCGGCAATACGCGGAAATTGGACTGAATCAGATTGAAACACAGATGAAACCGGAAACGGGGCATCAGATTGCCCGACTGTATTGACTGTATTAACTAACGGCATTTCAGAGGTACCTGATAATGCAGACGCTTCTGCCCGCATATCATCTCCCCCTGTCTATGCTGGTTTTAAAAACGTGATCATGTTATCACTTTTCCGCTTTTACGCCAATAATTGCGACCGTCATCACACTTTATCACCGCGTACACTTCAAAGATTGCACAGCGATTTCTTACAGAAACAAACAGAAGTGTTAGCATGTCCGCAATTAAGATCTCAGATGGATTTAGAGCATGTCCCAAAACCTGATTCGTATCGCCACCCGCAAGAGCCCGCTGGCCATGTGGCAGGCTGAATTCGTGAAAGCCGAACTGGAACGTATTCACCCGGACCTGACCGTTGAACTGTTACCTATGAGCACCAAGGGTGACATTATTCTCGATACCCCGCTGGCTAAAGTCGGTGGTAAAGGGCTGTTTGTGAAAGAGCTGGAAACCGCCATGCTCGATGGCCTTGCCGATATCGCGGTGCACTCAATGAAAGATGTACCGGTGGAATTTCCTCAGGGGCTGGGACTGGAAGTGATCTGTGAGCGGGAAGATCCCCGTGATGCATTTGTTTCTAACCACTACACCTGTGTTGCCGAACTGCCACAGGGTGCGATTGTCGGTACCTCGAGTCTGCGCCGGCAATGCCAACTACGTGCGGCCCGTCCTGATCTGGTGATTAAGGATCTGCGCGGTAATGTTGGTACCCGTCTGGGTAAACTGGATGCCGGTGAATATGATGCAATTATTCTGGCGTCAGCCGGACTTATCCGCTTGGAGCTGCAAGAGCGTATTGCCAGCTTTATCAGTGAAGAAGAGTCTCTGCCCGCTAATGGCCAGGGCGCAGTTGGCATTGAATGCCGCACTGATGATGAGCGGGTAAAAGCTCTGTTAGCGCCTTTAGAACACAAGCAGACCCGTTACCGGGTATTGGCTGAGCGCGCAATGAACACCCATCTGGAAGGCGGCTGCCAAGTACCTATTGGTGCATTTGCCACTCTGGATGGTGATACCTTATATCTGCGCGGCTTGGTGGGCAATCCTGATGGTAGCGAAATCATCCGTGGTGAAATCACCGGCCCAGTGGCGCAATATCGTCAGTTAGGGATTGCCCTAGCCGATGAACTACTGGGTAAAGGTGCCAAGCAGATCCTAGCCGCGGTTTACCAAGACGCTTAAGCATGAAAGTGCTACTGACGCGCCCCGAGGGGCGCAATCAGCAGATGCAGCAAGCCTTGGCTGACGCTGGCATCCCTTGCATGATCACCCCGCTGATGGCCGTAGAAGCCAATCCAGCGGTGGCTCAGCTTAGCCCTGATCAAATTGTTCAGGCTGATATCATTATTTTTGTCAGCCGCAATGCCGTGCAATTTGCCAGTCAGGCACTGGCGAAACCGTGGCCAGCTCACATTCGCTATTTTGCCGTGGGGCAAGCAACCCTAGCCGCAATGGCAGACGTTGGCATTACAGGGCAAGTGGCCGCAGATGATAACCAACAGAGCGAAGGATTACTGCTGCTGCCAGCGTTACAACAACTGCAGGGAAAACAGGTCATCATCATTCGTGGGAATGGTGGGCGAGAGCTGTTAGCCCAAACACTGACTGAGCGCGGGGCCAACGTTCATTACTGGGAAGTCTACCGCCGCTGTTGCCCGCCCTTGGATGGACAACAGATAAGTCAGGCATGGCAGACATTTGGCATTGATACCATACTCCTGACGAGTCCTGAGATGCTGGATAACCTTATCGCACTGGTACCAAAAGAATTATTTCCATGGCTCAGTGCATGTCATATCATAGTTCCCAGTAATCGGGCCGAAGCGCAGGCCATTGCCAAAGGCATGACCCGGGTCACCAATGCCGGGGCTGCACACAGTAAAGCCATGCTGGCCACCCTGAAATCAGACCATTCCGCTTAGACACTGCTCATCCGGCGTGAATGCATAGGCGCCTGCGCCTGAATGTCATCAAGGACAGTTCCATGGATAACAACACGCCTAAGCCAGAAGCACCCGCCGTGCCGGCAAAGGGCTCATCAACCAAAAATGCCACATCCTCTTCCAGTGCGACCCCCGCTAAATCTGCGACGTCGGCGACAGTAAAAACCAAAGCACCGAGTCACAAAGCTGCGGGGCACCCACTGCTCACAACGCTGACACTGCTTGGACTGGCTGGCAGTATTGCTGCGTTAGGCGGCAGTTATTACCTCTATAATCAACAACAGTTGCAGCAGCAGGAAATCAACCGCCAACAACAATTGGCCCATGATGAACTGAGCCAGGCGCTTAGCCAACCAACCCAAGAGCTCAATGCGTTACAACAGCAACAGACCCACTTTAGCGACAGCTTAAAACAGCTTGAAGCACTACCGGCCCAACAGCAGGCATTAAGTGAACGGGTAGCCAGTCTGGCTGAGCGCACCCCGGACCATTGGTTAATTGCCGAAGCTGATTATCTGGTAAGAATGGCCGGGCGGAAACTCTGGCTGGAGCAAGATCCCGTGACGGCAGTTGGTTTATTAAAAGCTGCAGATGAACGGATTGCCGCGATGCAAGATCCTGCGTTATTGCCGGTACGCAAGGCTTTAGCCAAAGATATTGCCGCCGTTTCAGCCATTAAAGGGGTCGATATTCCCGGCACAGTATTTGCGCTGGATGCCATTATTAACCGTTTAGATAACTTACCGTTAAACCATGCCCAGCCACAGCAGGATAATGCAGCTGACAAGGAAAAACTGTCGGACTCCGTCAGTGACTGGCGCAGTAATCTAAGTAAAACGTGGCATGCCCTGACAGAAGATTTTATTGTGGTGCGCGACAACAGTGCTGGGCTGACACCCCTATTGTCACCCGAACAGAAATGGTACCTAGTGGAAAATATTCGCGGCAAGTTGTTGCAAGCGCAACTGGCACTATACCGCCATGATGAAATCAATTACCGCCACTCACTCGAAATGGCAAGGGACTGGATACAGCAATATTTCAATCTATCTGATGCCGGTGTCAGCGACACCATCAAAGCATTAAATGCTCTGATGACACTGAAGCTGGATGATATTGATGTCACCGCATTCCAGTCCGCTAAGCTGCTGAAGCAACTATTGAACCAAGATAACCTGCAACAGGGTAGTGCGGAGGCCAAGCAATGATCCGCTCCCTTGCCTACCTGCTTATTATTCTCGTCGGCCTGTGTCTTAGCCCTTATATCATCGGCAATACCGGGCGAGTATTTATTGAAATAGGCCACTACCAAATTACCACTAGCGTGGTGTTTTCCCTGTTGGCTATTTTGGTATTTTATGGCGCAGTGCAGATTGTGGAATGGCTATTAGTGGCATTACTGAACCTACTGCTGAGTAGTCGCCTATTGCCTGAACGCTGGAAGCGTCACTCCGCCAGAAAACAGACGCTAACAGGCGTACTGGCACTGGCAGAACAAGATTGGCCTGCGGCCGAAGTCGCAATGGCCAAAAGTGCCGCTAAAGCCCAATTGCCAGTGCTCAACCTCCTTGCTGCCGCTCGCGCGGCTCAGCATCAGGGGAAGTCCCAAACCCGAGATCAATATCTGGCTGAAGCCGAACTCCAACCGCAAGCTAAACAAGCTGTGATGATTGCCCGCTGCCGCTACTTACAGCAAGATGGCAACTGGCAACAGGCTGCAGAGCAATTAGCCCTGATGACGCCAGGTAACCAAAGCCCACAACCTGTTCTGCAACTGGCATTAACCCAATACCGCCAACAACAAAATTGGGCAGCGCTGGCTCAGTTACTGCCAGCAATAAAGAAAAAGCAACTGCTTAACGAGCAACAATATGATGCATTGAGCGTGCAAATCTTTACGGCACAATTATCCGCAGCGGCGGCAACCAATGCTCAACAACTGGAGAAATGTTGGCGAGACTTACCCCGGGCTTATCGCTCTCAACATGAGTTTATTGCCATTTATGCCCCAGCACTGGCGCGCTTTAACCAACAAGCTCAGGCCATTAAGCTGCTGCAAAAAGCGCTGCATAAACATGCCAGCATTGATCTGATCCGGGCGCTTTGCCAAATTCTTCAAAAAGAAGACAACCAAGCATTGCTTTATCTGCAGGAGCTGGAAGCTCAACGCAGTGATAATGGTGGATATCATCGTGCTATGGCTGAAATGTATCAAAGATTACGCGAATTCAAGCAGGCTAAATACCATTGGCAACGCGCTTGTGAATTAACCCCTAACGCTGATTGTTGGCTAGCACTGGGTGAACTGCAACAACAGCTGGGCGATGATCACGGCGCACTCAATAGCTTCCATCGCGCAGCGCAGATACGCTAAAAAACGTTGATAAATTCTTAATATATTTTGATTGTTAAACGGGGGATTACTCCCCCGTTATCATCTCTCCCTCTGAAGAATGATAACCCATCACATTGCCTTTGCCAGCCTGACACTATCGACCTACAAGTCAGCATTTTTGTTATGCCACATTCTACTTTTGCATACAGCTATCAACACAAACACAGTAAATTAAGAGCAATTAAACGAGAAAACTAAACCAACAAAGAGTTTTTCACTAAACTGGGACTCAGCCATCCAACAACACACTAAATAGCCTATACAGATCAGAATGTTAGCGAACGGCTCCAAATTGACGGCTATTGTTGCAATCTGTATTGTCTAACAGCTTAACCTGAATTTTGTTGTGGGTTAATTCAAAGAAATGGACTTTGAATAGCTGTTGGGAGCTATATAAATGGAAACTTATACAACACCTGAATCAGGCCTGTTGAAATATGCCAATGGGTCAATTTCAGTGGGTACCGCCCCTGAGTTAGCCCGAGTTACCCCCGGAGACAGGATCCCACAAGGCACCACACTGCATCTTGGTGAGGGAACTGAATTTATCCTGCAATTAGATAATGGCGACGAAATCTCTTCAACGCAGATAGCTAATCAGGCACCAAACCAATCAATCACAGCGCAACCAGCCGATCTCGATGAAATTGAGGCACTGCAACAACAAATTCTTGCTGGCGCAGATCCCACCCAAAGCTTACCGGAAACCGTTGCCGGTCAATCTGCTCGCCAAGGCAGTGGCGGATTTACCAATATTGACCGCAGTGGCGCAGAAACATTGGCAAATGCTGGCCACGACACTCAAGGGCTGTCACGTTCACAACTGAATATCGCTGAGCCAGAGCAAGATCCATCAGTCCTCAACAGTCAATTAACGCTAACCATTAACGCGCCAGATCAAAGCAGCGATACCACGCCGATTATCACCGGCAATACCAATGCCCCGCCGGGCAGCATCATTGTCTTAATCGTGACAGACGCCAATGGTGATGAACAAACCATTGAAATTATTGTCGGCCCCGGTGGCGACTTCAGTATTGAAGTGCCAACCCCTTTACCTGATGGTGGTTATACCGTTGGCGGTACGGTGACAGATCCTAACAATAACACCGGAAATGGTAATGATGATGGCAGTATTGATACTACGCCCCCCACTGCCACCATCGATTTAGACGCCATTACTATTGGTGACGACAACATCATCAATCTGGCCGAGAGCAATGGTACTGTCACCCTCAGCGGGACTGTCGGTGGTGATGTGCAGGCAGGTGACACGGTTACCTTAAATCTGGATGGCAATGTGATTGCCACTGCAACCGTCATTGTTCTCGCCGGAGGCCAACTTGGCTTTGTGGTCGATGTTGCCGCTGCAACATTGGTCGGTGCCAATCTCAATGCAATCATTGCATCCGTCACCATCACAGATGCCGCCGGTAATAGCACCTCTGCATCGGATACCGAAAGCTATGGTGTTGATGTATCGCCACCCATTGCCACCATCGATTTAGATGCCATTACTATTGGTGACGACAACATCGTCAATCTGGTCGAAAGCAATGACACGGTCACCCTCAGCGGTACCGTCGGTGGAGATGTGCAGGCAGGTGATACCGTCACGCTCACCTTAGACGGCAACGTCATTGCCACTGCCACCGTTACGCTATTACCAAACGGACAATTAGGCTTTGTGGTGGATATTGCCGCAGCCACGCTTGTTGGTGCAAATCTCAGCGAAATCATTGCATCTGTCACCGTCACGGATGCAGCAGGCAATAGCACCACAGCCAGTGACACTGAAGGCTATGGCGTGGATATCACTGCACCACCAACTCCGTCAGTCAGCTTTATCGGTGCCGGTGATGATGGCATCTACAACAGTGATGAAATCGGTCATGACAATATGGTCACAGCGCTCATTACGCTGGCACCCGGCACCACCCTGGGTGATGAACTGATTGTCACTGATGCTCTGGGCAATATTCTGTTTTCCGGCACGGTTACCCAAGCAATGTTGAATAATGGCTTAACCGTAAATGTGCCTGTGACTGGCTCACCGGATAGCCTGACAGTAACCGCGCAGATTACGGACAGTGCTGGCAACACCTCTGGGAAGGCAACCGACACTGCCGGTGTCGACAATGTTGCCCCCACTGCCACCATCGATTTAGATGCCATCACCATTGGTGACGACAACATTATTAATCTGGCAGAGAGCAATGGGATAGTCACCCTTAGCGGTACCGTCGGCGGTGATGTGCAGGCAGGAGATACCGTCACCTTAACCCTGGATGGTAACGTCATCGCCACGGCCACTGTGGTGGTGTTAGCCGGAGGCCAACTAGGCTTTGTGGTGAATGTTGGTGCCGCAACATTAGTCGGTGCGAACCTGAGTGAAATTATTGCATCTGTGACTGTCACAGATGCCGCCGGTAATAGCACCACGGCCAGTGATACCGAAGGCTATGGCGTGGATGTCACGCCACCCACTGCCACCATCGATTTAGACGCCATCACCATTGGTGACGACAACATCATCAATCTGGCCGAAAGCAATGGCACGGTCACCCTCAGTGGTACTGTCGGCGGTGATGTGCAGGCCGGCGATACCGTCACCCTAACCCTGGACGGCAATGTGATTGCCACGGCCACCGTCATTGTTCTCGCCGGTGGCCAGCTTGGCTTTGTGGTCGATGTTTCCGCTGCTACGCTCGTTAGTGCAAATATCAATGCAATCATTGCATCCGTCACCGTCATGGATGCGGCAGGTAATAGCACCACGGCATCGGATGCTGAAGGCTATGACGTCGATATCACTGCACCACCAACTCCGTCAGTCAGCTTTATCGGTGCCGGTGATGATGGCATCTACAACAGTGATGAAATCGGTAATGACAATATGGTCACCGCGGTCATTACGCTGGCACCCGGCACCACGCTGGGGGATGAGCTTATTGTCACTGATGCCCAGGGCAATATTCTGTTTTCCGGCACTGTTACCCAAGCCATGTTGAATCATGGCTTAACCGTCAATGTGCCTGTGACTGGCTCACCGGATAGTCTAACTGTGACCGCACAGGTTACGGACTGTGCTGGCAACACTTCTGGGGAGGCAACCGACACTGCCGGTGTCGACAATCTTGCCCCTACCGCCACCATCGATTTAGATGCCATCACCATTGGTGACGACAACATTATTAATCTGGCAGAGAGCAATGGGATAGTCACCCTTAGCGGTACCGTCGGCGGTGATGTGCAGGCAGGAGATACCGTCACCTTAACCCTGGATGGTAACGTCATCGCCACGGCCACTGTGGTGGTGTTAGCCGGAGGCCAACTAGGCTTTGTGGTGAATGTTGGTGCCGCAACATTAGTCGGTGCGAACCTGAGTGAAATTATTGCATCTGTGACTGTCACAGATGCCGCCGGTAATAGCACCACGGCCAGTGATACCGAAGGCTATGGCGTGGATGTCACGCCACCTACCGCCACCATCGATTTAGATGCCATCACCATTGGTGACGACAACATCATCAATCTGGCCGAAAGCAATGGCACGGTCACCCTCAGCGGTACCGTCGGCGGTGATGTGCAAGCAGGCGATACCGTCACACTCACCTTGGACGGCAATGTCATAGCTACTGCCACCGTCATCGTTCTCGCCGGTGGTCAGTTAGGCTTTGTGGTGGATGTTGGTGCCACGACTTTAGTCGGTGCCAACATCAATGCAATCATTGCATCTGTCACCGTCACAGATGCAGCCGGTAATAGCACCACGGCATCGGATGCTGAAGGCTATGGTGTGGATGTCACGCCCCCCACTGCCACCATCGATTTAGACGCCATCACCATTGGTGATGACAACATCATCAATCTGGCCGAAAGCAATGGCACGGTCACCCTCAGCGGTACCGTTGGCGGTGATGTGCAGGCAGGTGACACGGTTACCTTAACCCTAGATGGTAACGTCATTGCCACTGCAACCGTCATTATTCTCGCCGGTGGGCAACTAGGCTTTGTGGTGGATGTTGCTGCAGCCACGCTCGTTGGTGCAAATCTCAATGCAATCATTGCATCTGTCACTATCACGGATGCCGCAGGGAATAGCACCACGGCCTCGGATACTGAAGGGTATGGTGTCGATGTAACGCCACCCACTGCCACCATCGATTTAGACGCCATTACTATTGGTGACGATAACATCATTAATCTGGCAGAGAGCAATAGTACTGTCACCCTCAGTGGTACCGTCGGCGGTGATGTGCAGGCAGGCGATACGGTTACCTTAACCCTGGATGGTAACGTCATAGCTACTGCCACCGTCATCATTCTCGCCGGTGGCCAGCTTGGCTTTGTGGTGGATGTTGCCGCAGCTACGCTTGTTGGTGCCAACCTGAGTGAAATTATTGCGTCCGTGACCATCACAGATGCCGCAGGTAATAGCACCACGGCATCTGATACCGAGAGCTATGGAGTGGATGTCACGCCCCCCACTGCCACCATCGATTTAGATGCCATTACTATTGGTGACGACAACATCATCAATCTGGCGGAGAGCAATGGCACAGTCACTCTCAGCGGGACCGTCGGCGGTGATGTACAAGCAGGTGACACGGTTACCTTAACCCTAGATGGTAACGTCATCGCCACTGCAACTGTGGTGGTACTGGCCGGAGGCCAGCTTGGCTTTGTGGTCGATGTTTCCGCTGCAACATTAGTCGGTGCCAATCTCAATGCAATCATTGCGTCTGTCACCGTCACAGATGCCGCCGGTAATAGCACCACGGCATCGGATACTGAAGGCTATGGTGTCGATATCACGCCACCTACCGCCACCATCGATTTAGATGCTATTTCCATTGGTGATGACAACATCATTAATCTGGCGGAGAGCAATGGTACTGTCACCCTCAGCGGTACCGTCGGCGGTGATGTGCAGGCAGGTGATACGGTTACCTTAACCCTGGATGGCAATGCCATTGCCACTGTCACCGTCATTGTTCTCGCCGGTGGCCAACTTGGCTTTGCGGTGGATGTTGGTGCCGCAACATTAGTCAGTGCGAACCTGAGTGAAATTATTGCATCCGTCACCGTCACAGATGCCGCCGGTAATAGCGCCACGGCATCGGATACTGAAGGCTATGGTGTCGATGTGACACCACCAGCAAGCCCCATGGTCAACATTGTGGATGACCAATCACCGGATAACGGCATAGTTACAGCAACAGAACTGGGTAATGACCAACTGCAACTCCAGGTCAATATCGATCATGCAGACTTAGTGTTAGGCGGCCATGTAACTATCTCCGTCAACGGCACGAACACGACCCTGAGCTGGAATGGCAATGAATTAACTGCCAGTGATGGAAAGCCCTATAGCTATGATCCGGACACAGGTACCATCAGTTGGACAGGGTATGCCGCTGACGGTGACACTATCACCTTAACCGCCAGCCAAACTGATCAATACGGTAATACCTCATTACCGGCAACAGATACTGCACTTATTGACTTAGCGCCATCCGCCAGTGATGGACTTTTTGATGCTGAGCAGATATTCACCTTGGCGCAATTGGTCTCCGATACTGTTGATGATGGTAATCCGGACACGCCCACAGATGACTTACCTTTGGCAATAAAGCTGACATCTTTGCCATCCGGTGGCACCTTGTTCTATGAAAAAGATGGCCAGTGGCTAGCCGTCAGTAAAGATGACTTACAAAGAACCGATCTCTTTACCGAACAAACCCAATTTAAATTTACCCCAACACCCTACCATTTCACCGCTTCAGCAACGGATGCGGGGAGCCATTCAAGCAATCAAAATGGCATTACTATTTCAGCTGTCACCTATAGTGAAGTGCTGCAAGATGGTGGTATTGCCAATCTAACCGATGGGCAGTTGCAGTTTGATAATGCTGACAATGAAAAAGGTTTCGGTGTTAATGGCAAAGAAGTGAACGCCCAAGATCAGGAAGCACTGATCATTGAATTCGGTCATGGTGCAGTATCGGATGTGACTTTAGGCGTTGGCAGCATTTGGGGGCACTTTGATCAAGGCCAACAAAGCCATCATCAGAACGCCACAATACATGTTGCGCTGTATAAAGAAGGGCAACTGGTTACCACTGTCAGCTTTGCAGACCTTTACCATCAATTCAATAAAACCGGTGAGGGCCTGCTCAATATCAGTGGCATGGGTGAGTTCGATGAAATCCGTCTCTATGTTACCTCCGAAGCAAACTCCAACTTCGTCCTACAAAGCGTCACCGTTAACAGCGCCCCGACATTTGACTATGAAGCAGTGGATTCTCAAGGACAAACTGACGGCGGTAGCATCAGTTTTGATGGCGCGGTCGATAAACTGGTTCATATCACTGACCCAGACACGCTAACAGTTAAAGAAAGCAAACTATCGTCTGGTGATGTCATTAAAACCGGTAGTATCAGTATTGAGATCCCTGATGGCCTAGCCAGTGTCACTATCACCATTCATGGACAAATCATCACGCTAACGCTGGCAGAGCTATTAGCCAGTGGCGATAGTCCAGTCAGCATTGCTGGGGATTATGGCACCTTGAATATCACAGGGTTTGCTAATGGTGAAATCAGTTATAGCTATACCTTAACCCAAGGACAGGATCACTCAGACAGCAACCAGCTGACAGACAGCTTTGATGTGACAGTGACAGACATTGATGGCGACACTGACAGCACTGTCATTAACGTCATAGTGAAAGATAGCCGTCATCAGGCAAATGAAGATGTGGCACATCTCAATGTTGACAATCTTGGTTTAAACCTGAATCAAGTTAAAGCAACCTTTGGTAATGAAGATTCCTTATCAATCCTCGATGCAGTCAAATCTTGGGGAGGTGCCGATGAATCTAAATCAAGTTATACCTTTGATCCTGCCGATCAGGTGGCGCCTTCTGATATGACATCTGGGTCCCACCTCATTCTTGGCACGTTTACTCATACCAATAGCACTATTTCAGCAGATTACAGTATCAGTAGCGCAGAGCTCACTATCTCGGTCAACATCAATGGTGCAGATATTATGGTGACCATTCCCCTGACCCATGATGAAACCAGTAATAGCTCAGGAAGCGGTGCCGATAATGTCATTCTGACACCAACCTCCGTCACTTTTAGCTATCTAGGAGTGGATTACAACCTGAATGTATTAGGCTTTTTGCCAGCAGACAGCCAAGGGATTGGTACGCCGAGCACTAGTATTACGACTGAAGAGCAGCAAAGCGGCAGTCACCTGCTGATTGCAACAGTAACGCCGGTCGAACAACCGGATTACAGTCTACAGGGTAATGTGTTGCTTAATGATGTTGCCGGTGCTGACGGAGAACTGACCGAAGTGATTGGTGTCGCTGCTGGCGATCAAACCGCGGATCACGCCAGTGGTAATCTTGCCACTGTCATTGTCGGGCAGTTTGGTAATTTGATCCTACAGGCTGATGGCCAATACAGCTACCAACTCACAACTGCGCTGGCAGAATTACCAGATGATGCCATAGATGTCTTTACCTACACAGTTCAAGATAGCGATGGTAATTTATCCAGTGCCACACTGACCATAGATATTGGTACTAATGCTATCGCGCCACCAACCAATACCGCACCTGTCACCGGCGATGCAAATGCCAAACTGATCATGTCAGACGACAATACCGCACAAGGGCATGAGCAGGTCGTTGGCCAACTGGTCTTCAAAGCCGGAGCAAATGAAATCAATGCCTTTGCTTTTGGTGACCCGGGACAGATTCGGGTCACCGGATTAGATGGCGAAATTATCTGGTCCCATGGTGATAATGGTGAGCTAATCGGCAACATCAATGGCGAAACCGTGATTACCCTGACACTCAGCGGCGATAACATTGCACCGGGGCAAGCCGGTTCATTAACTGTCACCGCCACCTTAGCCAACAATCTGCCACATTTACAAGATCCGAATCTAATCGATATCAGCGGCATTGAAGTGGTTGCGACGGACACTCAAGGGCTGTCCACCAGCGGCAATATCAGTATCAGTATCCAAGACTCAGAGATCGGCGTATCTGCTACAGCATTAGATAGCCTCACCACAGGGATCAATGAAGGACACCTGAATATCACCGGTGGTGCCGACACGCATCTTACAGGCGATCTCACTGATAATATCGCTGGTTGGGATGACAACAACACCTTCGCTGACTCAGGTCTGCAGCACCTTGGTCAGACGGTCTATTACCAAGTCGATCCGGCCAACAAAGGCATCTTGTTGGCCTATACCAGTGATGCCCCTTCAGCTTATAGCGACAGCGATGGACAAACCTTACTGTTTACGCTGACGTTGGATCCGGCCAGTGGCAAATATGTCTTGGATATGAAGCAACCGCTACAGGCAATCGAGTCACTCACAGCGGATCTAACAAACCATCGAGGCGGTAATGCCGATCAAGTTCTGATTAGCGATGACGGTCAGGTCAGCTTTGCCGATGATGATGACAACAGCGATGACTGTGCTTTTTACATCACGGCAACGAGCAATGGCCAGCAATCCAGTGTTAATGCCAGTCAACATGGTTTCGGCGTTGGACGAGGGTTAAGTGTCGCCGACAGCGATGCGCTAGAACTGCATTTTGTTCACAAAACAGCCCATGTCACGCTGGATTTTGTCAATAAAAATGGCAGCCCTTTGGTAGGAGAAGTCAGCTATATCATGACTGTGCTGCATGCAGATGGCACAACCAGCGAGATTGCTGGCACTCTGCAGTCGGGTCAGCCCCTAACCGTTGATAATGGCGTTATCAGCCATATCCAATTGTTACCACTTGCCAATGAGTTCCTACTCAGTGGTGTGCAAGCGCAGCTTCTGAGCCAAGAACAGCAAGAGTTAATCTTCAACGCGACCATCCATGATGCGGACGGGGACAGCGCTACCACCCAAATCGACATTATCGGCGATGACAATGACGACGATGACGGCGACGATGACGACGATGACGACGATGACGACGATGACGACGACGGCGATGACGATGACGACGATGACGACGATGACGACGATGACGACGGCGACGACGACGACGGCGACGACGACGGCGACGACGACGGCGACGGCGACGGCGACGGCGACGGCGACGGCGACGACGACGACGATGACGACGGCGATGACAACGGCGATGACAACGGCGACGACGACGGCGACGGCGACGATGACGACGATGACGACGGCGATGACGACGGCGATGACGACGGCGACAATGACGACGATGACGACGGCGATGACGGCGATGACGACGACGATGACGACGACGATGATCGTCCTCTACCACCAGGGGATGGGCCGGAACTGTTCCATGCTGACCATACGGTTACCTCAGATCTGCTTAAGCAAGAATCTGCCAGCCTTGATGATTTGCTGCATCAAGCCCTTGGGCATGAAGAGCACCTATCACAGAGTCATCCAACCACATTAGCTGATGCTCACTATATCCAATTAGACGGGAATATGGCTGTCAGTGGCATAGCGGCAGATGCTGGCGTTAACCAGCTATTTAACAAAACTGCAGCGGAGGCTCTGCTGCATCATGATACCGAGCACTCTGTGCCGGAAACGCTAAAACAGGACGAGCAAGATATCCATACTATTTCATTGTTGCCCTGATAAGGCGGGATAAGAAAAGGATTTTCAAGGAGAAGGTCATGAAGACATTCAGCTACTTTAAGCGATTCAGGCTATCAGCCCTGACGGCAACAGTTCTATTGCTGCCGTCGGTTAGCTACGGCGATACGTTAGAGCAAACGGTTGCAAAAACGCTAGATACCCACCCGGAGTTACGCATAGCCTTTAATCAATTCAAAGTCAGAGAGGAGCAGGTTAACCAAGCCTATGCTGACTACCTGCCCGATATTGAACTCACCGCCGGTTGGGGACTGGAAAATACCAATAGCCCCAGTACCCGGCGCAACTTCCTCAACCAAGATGGTGAGACAGAATTAAAACGGGGCGAAGCCGGGATCAGTATCCGGCAAATGCTGTTTAATGGTTTTCGCACCGGAAATGAAGTTGACCGTATCAGCGCAGAAGCCACAGCCCAACAGTGGGCATTAGCGGCAGCCGCAGAGGATATTGCACTGGATGTTGCCAAAGTCTATATCCACTATCTGCAGGCGGAACAAATCCTCACCCTGGCCAACAAAAACCTGAAAACCCATGAACAAATCTTTGATCAAATTAAACAGCGAACTGACTCAGGTTTAGGCTCTGTGGCGGATCTGTCACAAATTACCGGTCGGCTGGCTCGGGCTAATGCCAATATCATTTCGGCCCGTAATAATCTCTACGATGCGCAAGCTGAATACCGCCGTATTACCGGTAAGCCGCCCCAAGCGCTTATCGCTCCAATACCTGATGCCGATATGCTGCCTGAGGATCTCAATGACACATTGAAACTGGCACAGGCTCATCACCCCGTCATCAAATCTGCCATGCAGGACATTCAAGCCGCCCAACATGAACAGCAAGCTAGCCAGTCCAATTATTATCCCACGGTAACACTGGAACTGTCAGGGAACTGGAATAACGATATTAATGGTGAAGATGGCCGCTCCTTTACCGGCAGTGTCGGAGGACACAGCAATGATCTGCAGGCCATGGTCAGAATGCGTTATAACCTGTTCGCTGGGGGGCGAGATGCCGCCCGAGAGCGGGAAGCGGCTTACAAAATCAATGAAGCAAAAGAAATACGAGAAAGAGCTCAGCGTCAAATAGTCGAAGGCGCCAGTCTGGCTTGGAACGCCTATGAACTGCTGACACCACAGAAAAAATATATCCGCCGCCATGTGGAAGCAGCCAAAGAAACCCAGACTGCCTATGTGCAACAGTTCAACCTGGGCCAACGTTCATTGCTGGATCTACTTGATACCGAAAACGAACTGTTTGAGGCCCGTAAAGACTACCTGCGGGCAGAGTACGATGAAACGCTGGCCCGCTACCGGGTGCTCAACGCCACCGGCCGCTTGCTTGACTCCCTGCGAGTCACCCGGCCGGAGAGCTGGCGCGGCGAACATGACTTCCAAGGAGGGGCATTTAAATGAACCATCTCACCACGATAACGGCATCTCTGGCGATACTACTGCTAAGCGGCTGCGCTGGGGACATCACCAGCATGGCTCAACAGAGCCAGCAGCTACACGATCTGCGAGATCATGATCAGGATGGTGTGATTGAAGCCAGAGAGCGCTGTAATGATACCCAACAAGGAGCCAAAGTAGACAATTACGGCTGCGGAGCCATCAAACCCATCAATGAGCGACGGGAGCTGAAAGTCCTGTTTGCCAATGACTCCCACTTTCTGGACCCTCGCTATTATGACCAACTAGAAGAGCTGGCCATGTTTATGCGCCAGTACCCCAAAACTCAAGTCACCATTGAAGGACACTGCAGCAAAGTCGGTTCCCATGCCCATAATCTGGCACTGTCACAAAACCGGGCCAATGCCGTAACGGCCATCCTCACCCAAGAGTTTGGCATTGCCCCTGATCGACTCAAAGCCATAGGGTACAGCTTCGACCGGCCGGTCGATCCAACCCATAGCATCCGCGCTCACCAACGTAATCGCCGTGTTATTGCCGAAGTGATAGGTGAAGACACCACGGCAGATATGCGCTGGACTATCTACTCTGTGGACAAACATATCCGCTAACCAGCTGCCGACCGGCAGTATACGCTGCCGGTCGTTCACAATTTACTTAATAGTCTTTTTTAACAATAACTTGCCTTAAAAAGCCAGATTCATCACAATAGCTTCACAAGTCAGTTTACTTATTAAGGATGAAACGTAAACGTGGCACAGACTGCTTATCAAGCTCCCCCGCAGCCAGCACAATCCTCAGCGGCACAAGCCGAACAATGGCGTATTTCAGCTTCCCAGCGAGTCACAGATGACCCTCTGCTGGATAGCTTGGTACTGCTGAGCCAACATTTTGGTTCCCCCTGTTCAGCCGACTCCCTCGCCGCCGGACTGCCTTTAACTGAGGCAGTACTGACGCCAGATTTACTGCCCCAGGCAGCGGCCAGAGCAGGACTCACCGCCAGACTAACCCGCAAAAATCTAGATCAAATTGATCCCTTGATGTTGCCTTGCCTGTTATTGCTCAAAGATAAAAAAGCCGCGCTGTTAATGGCTGTGGATCATGACAATGACACAGTGACATTACAGTTACCCGACAGCGGCGGGCAACAACAGCTGACAATCCCTGATTTACAACAGCAATATGCCGGTTATCTATTTTTGGTTAAGCAGCTTTACCGCAATGACAAAGGCATGGCGCCATTTCTACACCGCCGTGAAGAGCACTGGTTATGGCATACTCTCAGACAATCCAGCGCCATTTACCGTGATGCACTGATCGCCTCGGTGTTAGTCAACCTATTCGCGCTGATCTCGCCGCTGTTTATCATGAATGTCTATGACAAGGTACTGCCTAATCTGGCCTTTGACTCCCTTTGGGTATTGGCCATTGGTGCCGGCATCGCCTTTCTGTTTGATTTACTTATGCGCCAGCTACGAAGCTACCTCATTGATGTCGCAGGTAAAAAAGCTGACATCATTATTTCATCCCGTCTATTTGCCAAAGCCATCGGCATGCCGTTGGCGAAGCGCTCTCCCAGTGTCGGAGCCATGGCAAAACAGATGGCAGAATTTGACAGCATTCGGGATTTTCTCACCTCTGCCACCATTACCGCGCTGGTCGATCTCCCCTTTGCCCTTCTGTTTTTTACTGTCATTTATCTGGTTGCCGGGGATCTGGTCGTATTGCCGTTGCTCGGTGGCGTCCTGATCCTCACCTATACCCTGTTGATGCAGCCCAAGCTGAAGCGCGCCATGGATGAAAGCAATAAGTTTTCCACCATTAAACACGGTCATCTGATCGAAAGTCTCAGTGCCATTGAAACCATTAAAGCCAATAATGCCGAAGGGCTAGTACAGAAAAGCTGGCAGCAGATGACGGCCCACAGCGCCAGTTGGCAGCTGCGCTGCAAAAAAATTACCAGTAGCGTCAGCAACACAGCCAATCTGCTGGTACAGCTGTCGGTTATTGGCGTCGTCGTATTGGGGGTCTATCGGGTTGCCGATGGCGCAATCTCCATGGGGGGCATTATTGCTGCGGTTATCCTCGCCAGCAGAGCGATTGCGCCGTTAGCGCAATTAGCCAATTTAATCACCCGAGCTAACCAAAGCATCAGCGCCCTACAGCAGCTCGACACCATTATGCAGCAGCAGGATGAATTTGATGATCGAGGACAACTACTCAGCCTAGAGCGTCTCAAAGGCAAAATTGAATTGGATCGGGTCAGTTTCTGCTATCCCGGCGCACAGCGGCCATCACTGCAGCAACTGTCACTGACCATCCAACCGGGGGAACGTATTGCCATTATCGGTCGCAACGGCTCAGGCAAAACAACCCTGGCAAAATTGCTCTGTGGACTGCTACAACCGGAACAAGGGCATATTCGTTATGACGGTATGGATGCGGCGCAAATTCATCCCAGCGATCTACGCCGCAACTTTGGTTACCTGCCCCAAGATGTGGTGCTGTTCCATGGCTCTATTCGTGACAATATTCTGTTTGGTACCCGTCAGGTATCTGAGCATCAATTGATCCGTGCGATTGAGCTGTCAGGCGTCAGCCTGTTCACCCATCAGGAGTCTGAAGGAGTCGAACAACAAGTGGGAGAAGGCGGACAGTCACTGTCACGGGGACAACGTCAGTCTGTCGCCCTGGCCCGGGCAATTTTAAATGATCCGCCACTGCTGCTGATGGATGAACCTACCACCAGCTTAGATGCCCGAGCGGAAAAGCAGTTTGTTCGTGCGATGAAAAATGTCAGCACAGAACGGGGCATGATACTGATCACCCATAAAATGCATCTGCTAAAACTAGTCGATCGCATCATAGTGCTGGACCGAGGCCATCTGCTGGCAGACGGCCCCCGTGATGAGGTGCTCACGCAGCTCAGTGAAGGCAAACTGACTCGGGAAGGTGACCAATGAAGCCCAAGCTATCCCCCCGAGAGCTAGAGATGGTCGATGATGTCTATGCTGCCATGCTGACGGATGCCCCTCGGGGGCACCGCTTAATTATCTGGGCATTAGCGGCCATGGTGCTGGTATTTATTATCTGGGCCTATCTGGCGGAGTTAGATCAGGTCACCAATGGCAATGGCCGGGTGATCCCCTCATCCCAAGTGCAAGTGATCCAAAGTCTGGATGGCGGGATTTTACAAGCGCTATATGTACAGGAGGGCAACCAAGTCAGCGAAAACCAACCGTTAGCGCGGATTGATGATACCCGTTTTCGCGCCGACTTTGCCCAGCAAGCCCAGGAAACGGATAGTCTGCTGGCCAATATTATTCGCCTTAGAGCAGAGCTTGCTAGCATTGTGATCAGCACGGATAAAACCAATACCACTAATGACTGGCAGCAACAGGTTCATATCACTAAACAACCGCCACAGTTTCCACCCAAATTGCAGCAACAGCAAAAAGCCTTAATTACCCGGCAGCAAGCTGAATTTCATGACCGGCTGGATAATTTGGCCAATCAACTGGCCATTCTGGGGCGGCAAATCCGTCAGCGGCAGCAAGAAATGGCCGGGCTTAAATCGAAAATTACCACCCTAAGCCAGAGTTATCAGCTGGTCGAACGGGAAATGAGTCTGACCCGGCCATTGGCGGATAAAGGTATTGTTCCAGAAGTGGAACTGCTGAAACTGGAGCGCAGCGTCAATGATATTCAAGGGGAACTTGCCAGTCTGAAACTGATGCAGCCTAAGCTGAGCGCCTCATTGGAGGAGGCCGTCTTAAAACGCCGGGAGGCCGCCTTTCAATTTAGCACTCAGGCCAGGGCCAAACTCAGTGAGCTACAAACCCGATTATCTCGCATGACAGAAGCGCAGGTCAGTACCGCCGATAAGGTCAATAAAGCGGTTATCACCTCTCCGGTTAATGGCACAGTAAAAACCCTGCATATCAATACCCTAGGCGGTGTCGTCAAACCCGGAGTGGACATTATCGAAATTGTGCCGACAGAAGATCAGCTCTTGATTGAGACCCGTATCGCGCCCAAGGATATCGCTTTTCTCCACCCCGGCTTGCCCGCCGTCGTCAAAGTTACCGCTTATGACTTTACCCGTTACGGAGGGTTAAATGGCACAGTAGAACATATCGGTGCCGATACCATTCAGGACGAAGAAGGCAACAGCTTTTATCTGATCAAAGTGCGCACAGACAAATCCAGTCTGACCCGCCACGACGGTGAAGATATGCCCATCATCCCCGGGATGCTGACGTCGGTCGATATCATCACTGGCAAACGAACCATCCTTGAGTACATTCTCAACCCAATCCTTAGGGCAAGAGAAACCGCCCTGCGGGAGCGTTAACTATGCGCCATCGTTCGGTATTTTGCATATGTCAGCCACAATGTCCGTTGCGGTAGCCAGGATGACACCCGCGACTGCGTCAGGCACTTATCTGCCATCACCACCTAACAGATGGAAAATTTGGCGACAAGCAAATACCATCACCTTGCTGCTTATACTGCTGGGAGGCACAGCGCACAGCAGTAGCGAAATCCGTCCAAACCGTCCTCATCATCCCCAAGCTGGTCATCTCTGGGCAACACTGGATAGAGACCAGATTACCACGCAGCTCGCCGCGCACTACGGCGACAGAGCGCAACAACGGGGTCAAAGCTGGCTAACAACCTTAGAGCAAGCCATCAGGGCTCCTGTGACCGAACAGTTATTTCAAATCAACCGCTTTTTCAATCTGTTCACCTTTATTGATGACGCTCGCTTATGGGGCGAGTCCAATTACTGGGCGACCCCACTGGAATTTATTGGTGCCAATGGCGGTGACTGTGAAGATTTTGCTATTGCTAAATATTTCTCTCTGATCCAGTTAGGCGTGCCACGTCAGAAATTGCGCCTGACCATGGTCAAGGCCCTAAGCCTTAATCAATACCATATGGTACTGACCTACTATGACACCCCTACCGCTATCCCTTTGGTGCTGGATAATCTTGATCCCAAAATCAAACCAGCGACCCAACGCCAGGATCTGTTGCCGGTATACAGCTTCAATGCCGAGCAACTCTGGCTCAATAAACAAAAAGGCCGCGGCGAACTGGCTGGAGACGCCAGCCGGCTGCAGAAGTGGAATGACCTCAATTACCGCCTTGGCGCCGCTGTGCTGCGCCAGCCACGAATATCACTGGAGTAGCCCGCATGACCCTGTTTAAACAGCTGTATTCGCTACTGTTTGGCCTATTTCTTCTGGTGGTCACCACCTTGGTGTTGGTGCAGTTCAGCCAAACCCGCAGTTTTCTGATTAACCAGATGGAATCGGATCTGAATAACGCCAGCCATGCCTTGGCGCTCATGCTTGCGCCCGCTGTGGAATCTGGTGATGATGCCGCAGCCCAAACTCTCGTCAATGTAATTTTTGAAGGGGGTTATTATCAGCATATCAGCCTTACCTGGTTACAGGATGGTCGGCAACAACATTGGGAGAATCCCGTTGCTATCCGGAGCGTGCCAGACTGGTTTACTGAGCTAGGCTTATTTCCCACCCTTAGCCAAGAAACCACCATCACAGCGGGTTGGCTCCAATTAGCCAGCCTGAAAATTACGGCTAGCCCATCCTTTGGCTATGTGGAGTTATGGCAGGTGATCAGCCGTACCCTACTGTTAGTTTCGCTATTTTTTCTGCTGGCCATTTTACTGGCACGCATCGGGCTTCGCTGGATCCTGTCGCCGCTGCATCAGCTGATTGAACAAACGCAAACCATTGCTAGAGGCCGCTTTAGTCCAGCACTAACGCTACCCCATACCCAAGAACTACGCCCGCTGGTACAGGCTTTTAACCATATGTCTCAACAACTACAGCAGCTATTCCACAGTCTGGATGAAGAAGTGACAGCTCTGCGGGAAAAAAACCTGATTGATCGGGTATCTGCTTTGCCCAATCGCCAATATCTGGATGAGCGTTTAGCAGACTGGCTGGACAATGACAGTCCGGGAGCTGTCATGCTATTAAAAATGCCATGGTTAGAGCAGATTTACCGCCAGTTCGGCTATCAAGTGAGGGACGACGCCATTAGACAGTTATCTGCCCAGCTGTCACGTCAGCTATCAGAGCAACAATTTCCTCCCAGCGTAATCACCCGGATTGCGGCCTATGAATTTGCTTTATTGATCACACAAGCCGACCAAGCGCAGTTAGAACACTACCTCGAAACACTGCTCACAATCATAAATCATGCCCAGGCTAACACAGGTTCAACGACTCAAGGCGGGCTCGCCATCGGTATTGCGAGGCGACAAAATGCCATCAGTGCTTCAGAGCTACTGGCACAGGCAGACCATGCCTTGCAGCAAGCAGGAAATAGCCAACAAGCCGTAACTTGGTATGACACTAGTCAGCAAGTATTTACCAAAGCGCAATGGCGACAATTGATTAGCCAAGCCGTTGCAGGCGAAAACTTGAGTTTTCGCTGGCAAACGATTCACAGTTATCAAAATAATCACATTATGCAGCGGGAGTTATATTGTCTGCTGCAACTGAGCAATGGCCAACAGCTTTCCGCCGCACAATTCATGCCTTATGTAGAGTTGTTATCCCAAGGAGTGGAAGTAGACAAACATCTGATAAAAAAGATTTTTTCACAAAGATTAGTGCAGAAACAACTTCAGCCACTGGCTGTCAATTTGACCTTGCAGAGTATCAGAGACAGTGGTTTTCACCAATGGTTACAAGCATTTCTTAGTGAGGCTGATCATGTTGAGCGACTGTGTTTTGAATTGCCTGAAGCCATCGTTTATAGCGATCCTCAAGCCTGTGCAACACTCGTGGCCATTATTCGGGCCACAGGAGCAAAATTTGGCGTCGATCATTTTGGCCGGCAGCTAGGGTCATTGCAGTATTTACAACGACTACGGCCTGATTATCTTAAGCTAGATCAGTCGTTTGCACATTATGATGACAAACAACACAATGCTGAACTTTGTCGCGCACTGCTCAATGTTGCCCGAGGGTTAAATATTGCTATCATTATTACGGGCATCGAAAATAACCAACAATTGGAAGGATTTAGAGATTTAGCCATACAAGGCTATCAGGGATATATCCATCCCCCAGTAGATATTGAAGAGCAATAATCTTGATAAGCTGATAGCTAAAACTATCAGCTTATCATTTATAGAGCATAGGATTAGGCATGCTTCTGCAGGACATTTTTATTAATATCCCTCACCTGATGATTTTCACGCACATATTGCAGACATTGTGCTAAATCAACAATGTTTTGCCCATTATAGAAGTGATGATAGAGATGTTCTATCAGTTTAAAATCATCAGCCTCATCAACACATAATCTAATATTACTATCTTTATATATATCATCAATTTCCGGACGGCCAATATTAAATTTATCCGGATGCTTGTACATGTATAATGTTACATGTTCAAAATGGCTATCTTCACAGGCAAGATCTTTGGCCTTATGCAGTGCATCAGCGCTAAAAACCTCTGTATCTAAACCGCGGATTAACCCCATATCAGTACTTGGACTAACATAGTCAAAGTTATTTTCTTTAAAAAAATTAACAACCTGATCAATAATCTTAGGTTCAATCAAAGGGCAATCACTTGTAATTCTAATGATTATATCACCATCAAATTGATTGACTGCCCCGACATACCTCTCAAGTACATTTTTATCAGAACCACGATAATAATGAATATTATTAGCTTCACAAAACTCAACAATACCATCATCCTCTGGCTCAATTGTTGTCGCAATAATAACATCATCGACCTGATTTGCCTGTTTAACTCGCTCGACAACATGATGCAACATAATTTTATTGCCGAGCGTTTTTAATACCTTTTTAGGCAATCTTGTCGACGTTGTATGAGCCTGAATAACACAAATAACCTTGCCCATTGTTTCTTTATCCTCCAATTATCTCAGGCTCTCATATATATAGTCTGAAATTCTCACGGCTCCCAAATCATCAATATTCTGCCAAGCTTTATCAGCCATATTCTGCAGCAACTTGATATCATCGGTATAAAATTCTATCTCTGACAACATATTATTACTGTCAATTTTTTTTATCACCCCAAACAGTTCCATTTGATCAATATAATACTCAAGATACTGCCAACCGACACCTAAACAAGGACGCCCAAGGAGCATAGCTTCATATACAACGCCCCCCCCCAAGCTTACAACAACATCATGCTCCAAGATGACACTAGCCATATCCGTAACATTAACAAGTACCGTAACAAAGTCTTTGTTGTTTTCCGTAATATGACTAACTCTATCACGACTAAAGCCTGGGCCGAGTATAAAAGTAAAGTGCTTATATCCTTGATACGATTGCAATTCATTTAGCAATTTTTCTGTATAACCAGCAGGGTCACTTCCACTAAAACAGATCAATATTGATTGAACAGAGCTATTTTTCCAATAAGATTTAGGACGACAAACAGCAATATCATGTTTAACAATATGATATTTTGGAGATTGTAAAACAATACCATTATCCCTGTTCCAGGGTTTTGCAAAAATATCCCCATCAATAATCACATCAGGATTAAAACTATCTAACCCTGAATCATTAAGATGTAGTATTTTAGAATCTGGACATGATCTAAAAATATTTTCCACTTCAGCAGTTTGATCAATGATATCAGATATATATATATACTTTTGCGTTTTGTTTAATCTATAAAAAAACTCGATAGACTCACTTCGCGAGTCAAATCGAAAAATATCAAATTTATCGTTATTGATAAAATTAAACATTGCATTATCACATTCAAAAATAGTGATAATTTTAAAATTATATTTATCTTTTAATGTACGATAAAGTTCATAGCATCTTACAAGATTGCCAATACCTATCGCTTTATTGCCTGCAGCATGAATGATAACAGTACAGTTATTCATTTGACTGAAAATACTTCCATTCTAATACCGTCTTATCAGACAAATCTTGATTGATTGCCATCCCTATAATTTTTTCTTTATCAAATGGGCTAATTCCCCATCCAGGACGTAGCATGGCAAGATCACTTTCTTTGATACATTCGCCTTTTTTCATTGAACGATTCAAAACTAATGAACGGGTAGAATTAATTCTTTCCTGAACTTCACAAGGCAATACGGACTTTCGAGATGTGCCTAAAGCTATTTCCATATTTCTGATTTCATTCACAAGACTTTTCATATCAGCAGGATCCATACTGAACCAATGATCAGGCCCATCCAAAGCTTTATCTGTTGTAAAATGCTTCTCAATCACTTTAGCACCAAGCACCACTGCACCTAAACTTGCCGTTATACCTAATGAGTGATCTGAAAAACCAATTTGATAATCAGGATACATAGATTTAAGTGTTGAAATGATGTTTAAGTTCATTTCATCCATAGGCGATGGATATTGTGCAACACAGTGCATAATAATTATTTCTGGACAACCATGTTGCTCTAACAGTCTAATCGCTCGATCAGCATCATCAATACCACACTTACCCAAAGATATAATGACAGGCTTTTTAGTCTTCGCAATCTCAATAAGCATGTCAGTATAATTGACATCAGAGGAGGCTACTTTAAAACAAGGCACTCCCAATGCGTCTAAAAATCTTACGCCATCAACACTAAATGGTGTCGAAAATACAATTAAACCCAAACTATTAGCGTAATCAAATAACTCTTTATGATGTTTACGATCTAATTTTACATCATTAAAAAGCTGTGCAATTGTTTGTGACTTTTCTGAACCGGATTTACCTGTAATAACAATACGATCAACATCAGCAACTAATTCTTCGGCAGTATAGGTTTGAAACTTTACTGCATCCACACCACACTCTTTAGCCGCAGCTATAGTTTTTTTTATGTCTTCAACATTATTATTGTGATTAGCACCTATCTCTGCAACAATAAATGCCTTATCGTTTTTACTTATCATTTCATTATTATCTTTAATCATAATCTCACTCTGAATTATTTTTCTACAGACAAAATCCACCAAGAATGTCTTTCTGACAAATCATTCTTATAGAATTCAATTTTTTCTTTTTTAAAGACTGAGAACTTACATTCTTCTAATAATGATATGGCATCACTTAAGGTTGAAAACGAATATATCGACCCCTCATATGCCTTAGCGCGGTGATCAATTATATAAGTATTTTCATCGATCTTCTCTCCTAAACCATTAAGAAAATCGTCATCCGCTCTAAAGTTAACCAATAATTTCCCTTTATTTTTTAGAATCCTATACATTATTTCTAATTGTGTTTTCATTTCACTTCTTTTATTTAGAAATAGGACTCCATAACAAATAATTGTATCAAAATATTCTTCTGGAAAATTTGATGACTCCAGACTGCCACAAATCAGTTCCTCTAAATTATTAAAATCCTTCAGAACATCTCTAGCAACAACACAACACTCCTCAGAATAATCTATGCCATAGCATTTAAATCCATTATTTAATAACGGAATTAGATTTCTACCTGAACCAAAACCAATATCTAATGATTTTTTTTCAGAATTATCTTTACCGCCATAATTTGAAGCAACAAATGCCACAATCCTTTCATCTGGATACAACATAACATGTGATTTAATTTCAAAGTCCCATTTTTGTTTGGTGCTCTTCTGATATTCAGTTAACTTTTCCATATATTTCATCCTTTATTAAAGAATTTTTTTAATTTTTGTATATTTATTGTAAGTTCTTCATGGCTATTGCCATTGATTAATACATACCCAATATTATAAACATCCCTTCCATTTTTTATTCCCTTTCTTAAAAATTCGAAGTTTACTTTACTTTCTATAATATAAGGTAATTTTTCTAATATTTCATTTGATAATAACTGATCACTATCATGATTCACAAAATCTAAAAATGAAATAGCAAGATATTTTGTATTGCTATATTTTAAGTTTATTGTTTCATCAAGAACAATATTAATTCCTTGCTCTAAAAAGTTAATACCCGTCACATATGGCACTACTTTTTGAGATAAAAAATAACCAGATGGTCTACCAGATAGCTCGATCACATAACATTGATTATCTTCAACTAAGATATCTGCATGTAACAAACAGTTATCTAAAGCAAGGGCTTTAACTGCAGAAGATAACGTATTAAAAATATTATTATATTGTAATTCACTAATATTTGCAGGGCATTGATACTCTAACTCTTGTCTATAGGGCAATGCTGTCATTCGTTTTCCCCTAACAAGAATCAATTCAAATACGCTATCTTTAATTAAAGCATCAACTCCATACTCATCACCAAGCATAAGTGATTCAATTAGCGTCTCATCATCTCCTCTTTCATCGAGGTGTTCTTGCAGTAATCTTTCAATTTCATTTTCACATGAAATAACTTTTACTGCTCGACTTCCAGCCCCATATCTTGGTTTTAGAATGCAGGGCAAACCAACTCGATATATCGATTGAAGAATGTCATCCTTAGTAACATGGCATCCCTGCATAGCACATCGTATATTATTTTGAAATAATAATCTGTTTTGTCTAACTTTATCAGTACAGGCAACTGCAGATATTCGGCTTATGCCTCTGAGTTTTAATGCATCATTAATTGCACCAACTGTTGTTAAATATCTTCCTATTGGGGTAGGTATAATCCCTCGAACATCATATTCATGAGCAATTCGAATAGCATTACTTTCATCTTTTATATCTAAATGAATACCAACATCAGCAATATTTAATCCAACAGCATTTTTATCACCATCAATGGCAACAACTTTATATCCTTTTTTTTGTGCTAATTTAATACCTGGCACCTGCTCAATACCTGCACCAACACACATTAAATACTTCATCAATATATCCTGAACTAGATGATGATTTTTGTAAAAGTAATTATGCTAATACACGAGTTAAAATACTGATAACTTCATTTTGCTCTGTATCTGTCATATCAGCATAGAGAGGTAGAGATATTGCTTCTGAATAGAATCTTTCTGCTACAGGAAAATCCCCAACAGTAAAACCTAGCGACTGATAATAAGGTTGAGTGTGGACAGGAATATAGTGAACATTGACACCAATGTCAGCATCTCTTAATTCATCAAAAATCTGCTTCCGAGATTTCGTTAGTAAGTTAAGTTTTAAACGAATGATATATAAATGAAAGCTTGAATACGTATCTGTATGTTGTTTTGGTAGAACGATTGGTAGATCGGCTAATCGTTGATTATAGCGCTCTGCCAACTTATGCCTTTTCTGTACAAATTCAGATAAACGACTAATTTGGCTAGCACCTAGTGCACCCTGTAATTCTGTCATTCGGTAATTAAAACCAAGCGCAACCTGTTCATAGTACCAAGCACCATGGCTTTCACCTTCCATCAAATCTGTATTGCGGGTAACGCCATGACTACGTAACAATGCAAGCTTTTCAGCTAATGCCGCATTATTGGTTAAAACCGCGCCACCTTCAGCAGTAGTGATTATTTTCACTGGGTGAAAACTAAACACTGTCATATCTGAATATGCACAATTTCCAATTGGTTCACCTTTATAAAACCCACCAATAGCATGTGAAGCATCTTCAATAATCTTGAATCCATATTCTTGTGATAATCGGAAAATTGCTTCCATATCACACGACTGACCACAAAGATGTACTGGAATAACAATCTTAGGTAATCGACCTTGTTGTTTTGCAACAATAAGCTTTTCTTCCAATTTACGCGGGCACATGTTGTATGTAGCTTCGTCTACATCGACAAAATCAATGCTTGCACCACAATAAAGCCCACAATTAGCTGATGCGACAAATGTAATAGGTGACGTCCACAGCCAATCGCCCTTACCTAACCCTAATGCACAACAAGCAATATGCAGCGCCGAAGTCGCACTGTTAACAGCAAAAGCAAATTTCGCCTTACATAGACTTGAAAGTTTCGACTCAAACTCCGGAACTTTTGGTCCCTGAGTCAAAAAATCTGAGGTTAATACATTGATGACTGCATCAATATCCTGCTGATTAATACTTTGTTTTCCATATGGGATCATTTCTCACCTCACACACTGAAGTTATGATCAACATGTTTTTTCATCAGGTCTCTCAAGCTTTCTACTGTTTCCCATTCTGTATTCGTTCCAGAATTATATTTGAATCCAAATGGTACTTTTTCTGCGTTGTGATGCTTTATGTAGTCTTCTTCTGAGTAGGTAAACGAAACAGATGGCAATATTGCATAATATTTACCCATATCAATGGTATGCAATGAGTCAGTATCTGTAATCATTTCTTCATGCAGCTTTTCACCTGGACGGATTCCAACAATCTCAACATCACATTCAGGGGCAATCGCTTTGGCGATATCTAAAATTTTATATGAAGGGATTTTAGGAACAAATATCTCCCCACCTAAGTGATGTCCTAGGGCAAACATCACCATATCGACACCATCTTGCAACGAGATATTAAATCGGGTCATGTCTTCATGTGTAACAGGTAATGCTCCAGCGCCTTCATGGCGTTTTTTCAAAAAGAAAGGAATAACGGAGCCTCTTGAGCCCATCACGTTTCCATAACGCACTACACTGAATCGAATGTCTCGGGAGCCTTTAATATTATTAGCGGCAGTGAACAACTTATCTGATACTAATTTTGTCGCACCATATAGATTAATTGGCGCACAGGCTTTATCTGTCGACAATGCTACAACATCACTCACACCACATTGCAATGCAGCATTAATTACATTTTCAGCACCGACCACATTAGTTTTAATACACTCTGAAGGATTATATTCCGCAGTATCAACTTGCTTAATAGCTGCAGCATGAATGATGACATCAACCCCTTGGCAAGCCTGAATCATTCTTTGTTGATCACGCACATCGCCAATAAAAAAACGAATTTGTGGATAACGGTTAAACGGATATTTTTGCTTTAACTCAAACTGTTTCAGTTCATCTCGAGAAAAAATTATTATTTTCTTTACATTTGGATACCTTTCTAAAATTGTTTCAACAAATTTTTTCCCAAAAGATCCCGTTCCGCCAGTAATTAAAACTGTTTTGCCATTTAACATCTACACAATCCAAATAAAAATTACAAAACAAAAGACATGTTTTGTTTAGATAAGCCATTTTGTTTAAATATAACATTTTAGGCGATTATTACATCTATAAATAATTATATTTATATCTTTATTTTTTTTGATCAATTGTTAATAAAACAAACAATAAAGCAAAAAAAACACACATTAATTAAAATAATACAAATATCGAAACACGCCCATTTAAACGTAAAATTTATTATTGAAATACAAGGAAAATTACAAAATCAGGCTGTTAAAGTTTTGTTTTCATAATCAGGCAGAATAACCAGTTATAAAAACCAAAAGCCGTATTTAATCAATTCCAGACAATATGACGTTTGTTTGCAAAGTAAACTAACCCACAAAACTAAACGTAAATAAGAAAAGCGTGAAGAAGAGTTCGAAAATAAAAAAACAAAAAGCCCGCAAATTATTGCGGGCTTTTTGTTTAATTGGTCGGTGATAGAGGATTCGAACCTCTGACCCTCTGCTCCCAAAGCAGATGCGCTACCAGACTGCGCTAATCACCGAATTTTGTTATTTTCCAAACCAAGGTTCTGGAAAATAAAAAGCCCCGCAAATGCGAAGCTTCAAAGTATTGGTCGGTGATAGAGGATTCGAACCTCTGACCCTCTGCTCCCAAAGCAGATGCGCTACCAGACTGCGCTAATCACCGATAATTTGAATACTTTTTGAATTTGGTCGGTGATAGAGGATTCGAACCTCTGACCCTCTGCTCCCAAAGCAGATGCGCTACCAGACTGCGCTAATCACCGAACTTTTTGCACTTAGTACGACCGTGCCGCCGATAGGATCACAACTTAATGTGAAGCGCGAGTGGGGTGGCTAATGGGACTCGAACCCACGACAACTGGAATCACAATCCAGGGCTCTACCAACTGAGCTATAGCCACCATCTCGTTACCGCTTACTGACAACATCCAACTGGTGCACCCAGAAGGATTCGAACCCTCGGCCTCACCCTCCGGAGGGGTGCGCTCTATCCAACTGAGCTATGGGTGCCCTGCCGTGTCAGCGGGGCGTATAATATGTATTTTCCTGGGCGACGTCCAGCACTGTTTTTACTTTTTTTATCTGACTGCTCAAGTTTTAACTGCAGATGGCTATAAATTATCAATTTTGCAGGATAATCCATCATTTTACCCCCTTGGCTATCGTCAGAACCTGTGATAATTGTATAAATTACCCTCAGGCGGTAGTTAAGCGAGGCATCGCGTAAGCATTATGACAAGTCATATTCGCGTCAAGGATGACGCCAATAACACAGAAAATGAACAACCTCGTTATCTAGATAACAGATTTCGTCGACTTTATTCTCTTTCAGCTAAGTATAAGCAAGCTGAAACAATGCAAAAAACGCTGCTTAAACTCTCAACAATAGCCAACCTGGCCCTTAATCCCGAACAGTTTTACCCAGAACTTTATCAGCAACTACAAAAACTAATCACTGTCGATCGTTTCTACATCGTACTGTGCTGTCCAAGAACAGGTGAGTTATCCATTCCTTTTTATGCCGATCAACAACAACAAGCTGCGCCCCCAGAAAATCTAACGCAACTGTTACGTCATGGACTAACAGGTTATATCTTGCGCACAGGTAAAGCATTATTAGCAAATCCAACAGATATAGAGCGACTTTATCAATCCGGAAATATTACTCGCCGAGATAATGATTGTTTGCAATGGCTGGGGGTTCCGACCCTTGCCCATGGGCATGTTATTGGCGCATTAGTCGTGCAGAACCGTCAAGAGGAATTCCACTTCAGCCCGAGTGATATAGCGCTGATGGAGTTTATCAGTCAACATGTAGCAGGAGTGCTAGAACGGGGAAATGAACATGATGAAATGGAACGAGCAATTTCTCAACATACGCTAAAACTGAGGCAAGCTTATAATAAACTAAAACAAGAAGTCCGAATTCGTCGACGAACAGAGTTACTACAAAAGTCACTCTATGAAATTGCCAATCTAGCTGCTGCAAATTTAAATGATAATGACTTTTACCAGCAGATACATCGAGTCTTACGCCATCTATTACCCGCTCATAACTGTTATATCGCATTAATTGATGAACAGACAGATCAATTAACTTTCCCCTTTTATGTTTCAGAGCTAGCGAGTCGTCATCCCCTCTCTCGTCCTCGCCAAGATGGCCTCACCGAATATTTAATGGCTAAAGGTCACCCGCTACTATTGAATCATGCTGAAATCACTCGGCTGATGACACAAGGAAAAATTTACCGCCAAGCGCCTATTCTCAATAACAGTAATTTAATGCATCAATGGATTGGGGTACCGCTGTTTATCCATGGTCGTATCATGGGAAATTTAGCTATTTATAGCTTCCGAGATCAGCAGCAACTGCAAAATCAAGATGTGGAATTGCTCACGTTTGTTTCCCAACATATCGCCACAGCCATTGAACGCAAACTGAATGCCTCAGCAATGCAAAAAAGTTTTGAGCGGTTAGAGGTTATGGTTAATGCCCGAACCCAGGAATTGGGCCGAATAAACCAAGCGCTTGAACTGGAAATTCTACGGCGACAAAAAGTCGAGCAACAACTCACTTATGATGCTAATCACGATACTCTCACAGGGTTGCCTAATCGAGCGATGTTCCGGGAAAGGTTGACCCAGGCCGTGCGCCATTTGCGCCGTCATAAAACAGATCATTTTGCAGTGCTGTTTATCGATTTGGATCGGTTCAAACTCGTTAATGACACGGTTGGCCATGTAGAAGGGGATCATTTTCTCATTGAAACCGCCCGCCGATTGCGTACCTGTATAAGAGATAACGACACCTTAGCCCGCTTGGGCGGGGATGAGTTTGTCATTCTACTCGACTGTATTCATCAGAAAGAGGATGTACTGGAGATTGGTGAGCGGGTGATTCGGGTATTAGCTGCACCCTATGAACTAAGTGGGCAAAAATTCCGTTCTGGTGCCAGCATCGGCATTGCCATCGCTACCCCCCAAGATAGTAGCGAAACCTTACTCAAAAACGCTGATAACGCTATGTATCAAGCTAAAGCCAAGGGCAAAGGCTGTTTTGTGATTTTTGACCCGCTCAGGCCATCACCCCGTAGTGGTGATGGAGAATTGGCAGATGAATTGGCCCCGGCATTAGCGGCAGGACAAATCAAAATGCAGTATCTGCCTATATATAAGTTAAACGGCAATAAAATTATTGCCCAAGAAGCCAAACTCTATTGGGAACATCCCACACTGGGGCATATTCATCAGCTTAGGCTCCACACGTTGGCGGAACAGAATGGACTGCGCAAAGAGCTAGACAACTTGGCAATAAGCCTGCTTATCAATGAATGGCCCATCCAACCGTCTAATCTACCACTTCATTTAACCTTGAGTGCCGAATCTCTGCGCCAACCCCACAGCCGTAAACAACTGTGTCATCAACTGGTCAGCAGTGATATACCCTTGTCAAAATTGTGGCTATTTTTTGATGAGCAGGCTCTAGTGCAAGACAGTGAACATCATGTTTGTAGTTTTGATGCACTAAGTAAAACCGGGGTTAATCTTGGCATCAGTAGTTATGGCACCAGTTTCAGCGCACTGGCCAGTCTGTCATTTCTGCCCGTCACCGCATTAAAATTGGATCCCTGCTTCGCTACCCATTTAGACAGTCCGCGCCACCTTAAACTGGTCAAAGCCTGTTTTCTGGCAGCTTCTGCATTAGATTTACAGGTTTTTTGCACCGGCATCACCTCTACCGCGCAACAGCAAGCCTTTATTGACATCGGCATTCAATGGGGGCAAGGACCCGCGCTTGGCCATAGCAGCTACAGCCATCCTCAATTACACATTGCTTGAACTGATATCAACATTCTGTGAAATCGTATTTCACATACGCAAAGGTGTTAAACAGCAAACATGCCGCAGCACATTCTGAGTAAACCGATGTGATGCGACATCTTTGCTACCAACAATGGATAAATCCAGTGGTTAAAATCAATTACCTTTATTCAGCATGGCGCGCAAATTGGAGATATTAGCCTTACCGGTCTGCATCCGCTGCTCCGGTGTTTTCGGAGTCTGACGGTTTTCCCATACGAGGTCATCTTGGGGCAACTCAGCTAGAAAACGGCTCGGTTCACAGCGCAGCGTTTCACCAAATTGGCGCCGCTCCCGACACATCACAAACCAGAGCTCTTTTTGTGCCCGGGTGATCCCCACATAGGCTAAACGACGCTCTTCATCGACATTGTCTTCATCTATGCTGGTTTGGTGCGGCAAAATCCGTTCTTCCATTCCCACCATAAAGACATAAGGAAACTCCAAGCCTTTGGAAGCATGCAGCGTCATCAACTGCACCTGATCGCCACCTTCATCTTCCTGATTACGTTCCATCATATCCCGTAATGTCAATCGGGTGACGACTTCGGGCAAGGTCATAGGTTCATCCAAATCATCACCGTTAAGCATCTCGGTTACCCAGCGGTACAACTCGGAGATATTTTTCATCCGCATTTCTGCCGCTTTGGCGCTGGTGCTGGTTTCGTACAGGTAATCTTCATAACGGATATTACGGATCAACTGCTTGATCGCATCGACCCCTTCACCCCGTTTGGCAATTTCTCCGGTATCAACAATAAAGCGCCCGAAATCGTATAGTGCCGCCATCGCGGAGGGGGCCAACTCATGGTTCAGATCAGGATGAAACAGCGCCTCAAACATCGAGATATGTTTATGATTAGCAAAGTTACCCAACCGTTCCAGCGTGGCCGGGCCTATGCCCCGCTTAGGCAAATTGACTACCCGCAGAAAAGCATTATCGTCATCGGGATTCACCACCAGACGCAGATACGCCATAATATCTTTCACTTCAGCGCGGGCAAAAAACGACGTGCCGCCACTGAGCTTGTAGGGGATACGGTTCGTCATCAGTGCCCGCTCCAACAGCCGTGACTGATGATTGCCGCGGTACAATACCGCATAGTCCCCAAACCGGGTACGGTTAACAAATTTGTGGCGAATAATCTCAGCCACCACCCGCTCAGCTTCCTGCTCTTCATTGGCCGCCATCAACACCCGCAGTGGTTCACCCTGGCCTAACTGGCTGAACAGTGCTTTGTCATATACATGGGGGTTATTGGCAATCAAAATATTCGCCGCATGCAAAATACGCTGACTAGAGCGATAATTCTGCTCCAACTTAATCAGCTTGAGCGCAGGGAAGTCCTGTCCCAGTAACACCAAATTTTGCGGTTTCGCCCCGCGCCAGGAATAAATAGATTGGTCATCATCACCCACCACGGTAAAACGGGCTCGATCACCGACCAATAGTTTCACCAATTCATACTGACTGGTATTGGTATCCTGATATTCATCCACCAACAGATAACGGATCCGGCTTTGCCATTTTTCCCGCACCACCTCATTGTGACGCAGTAACAATGTTGGCAGCAGGATCAAATCATCAAAATCCAGCGCATTGTACGCCTTCATATGTTGGGCATAGCGCTGATATAACAAAGCAAACAATTGCTCCTGCTCACCCCGGGCAATTTTCGCCGCGCGTTCCGGGACCACCAAAGCTCCCTTCCAGTTGGAGATGGCCGTGGCCAGCAAACGCAGCAAATCTTTATCTTCCTGCAGCTCTTTTTCGGTCAGTTCCTTCAGCAGTGCCAGCGTGTCTTGATCATCAAACAGAGAGAAACCGGCTTTGAGCCCCACCTGTTTGTGCTCCCGCTTTAAAATTTCCAACCCCAGCGTATGAAAGGTGGAAATCCATAGCCCGCGCGCCTCTTTGCGGCCCATCGACTGAGCGACCCGCTCCTTCATTTCCCGAGCGGCTTTGTTGGTAAAGGTCACCGCAGCAATATGACGGGCATTGTAGCCGCACTGCTGTACCAGATACGCAATCTTGTTGATGATCACCCGGGTTTTGCCACTACCGGCACCCGCCAGCACCAGACAAGGGCCGGAAACATAATGAACAGCATCATTCTGCGCAGGATTTAACTTCATGGATTTATACGGAACCCTTTTCAATTTATCAGCGGTCGATTCTACCAGAAAGCACAGCGAGAAGCAGAAATCCCTGGCTTGCAGGGACTCAATAGAGCCGTTAGGTTAGGGGCTGGTTGCCAGGAAATTTACGCTACGTTCACAGTTGAAACCAAATCTAAACTACTGGCTGAAAAAGTTGGTAAACAGATGAAAAATGTATTTTTTCTTTAATGTGCCCAAGTGTTAACTTGTACCCTAGAATATTACAGCTGTAAAAATGGCTGCTTAGTCAGACTTCATTCAACTGGCCCTTGCTACCATAGACAACATATTTTTCTACCAATAGCTATTTTCAGCATAGTTATTCTCAAGGGGGAGCACTCAGAACATGAAAAAATGGTTTCTGATCATGGTGATCATTGCCTTACTGGCCTTTGGTTCGGTCATCGGTTTTAACTGGTTTATCCAACAAAAAACCAAAGAAGCAATTACTAATATGCCAGAAGCAGTTTATCCGGTCACAGCAATGAAACTGGAGCCGGTACAATGGCAGCCAACAATTGACGCCATCGGTTTTATCGAACCGAATCAAGGCGTCACCATCGCCAATGAATCCTCCGGTATCGTAAAATCCATCGACTTTGAAAACGGCACCCATGTTAATGCCGGCACCCTGTTAGTACAATTGGACTCTCAGGTAGAACAGGCCAATCTGAAAGCCAAACAGGTTCAGCTACCGGCACTGAAAGCCGACTATGATCGCCTGCTGCGTCTGTACCGACAAAAATCTGTGTCCAAGCAAGATTTGGATAATGCCGAATCCCGCTATATGGCATTGCAAGCCGATATTGAAAGCCTGAAAGCCACCATTAATGAGCGCCAAATTAAAGCCCCATTTACTGGCATTGTGGGTATCCGCTCCGTCAACTTGGGCCAATACCTGCAAATCGGAACCAATATTGTACGACTGGAAGATACCAGCTCGATGAAGATGCGCTTTACCGTGCCTCAGACTCAACTGAGCCATATCCATGTTGGTCAATTGGTTCATATCAATGTTGATGCGTACCCCAATCATGTGTTTGAAGGGCAAATCGCCGCAATTGAACCTGCCGTGTTTTATCAAAGCGGTTTGATCCAAGTTCAGGCCCGCATTCCTAATACCGATGGCAAACTGCGTAGCGGTATGTTCGCAAAAGCCGCTATCGTATTACCCACACTGAAAGATCAGCTGGTTGTGCCACAAACTGCGATTAACTTCGCCCTGTATGGCAACTCTGTGTATGTGATCCATAAAAGCCATGAGAAAACCGGTACCGCCTTGCGGGTGAAACAGGTCAATGTCAATGTACTGGAGCGCAGTGGGGCTGAAGCATTAGTCAGTGGCGATCTGAAAGCCGGTGATGAAATTGTCACATCAGGTCTGGTACGACTGAGTAATGACAGCAAGGTCAATATTGTCCAGAGCAATGCGCTGCAGCTACCCGCCGCCATGCCGGCACTGTAACGGGAGAGGCTGATGCGATTTACTGACATCTTTATCAAGCGCCCGGTGTTAGCCGGGGCGATCAGCGTACTGCTGTTGATCTTGGGTATCCATGCCCTGACTGGGATGCAGGTACGTGAATACCCCAAGATGACCAATACGGTGATCAAGGTTTCCACCGCCTATTATGGTGCCGACGCTAACCTAATCCAGGGCTTTATTACCCAGCCACTGGAGCAAGCGCTGGCTCAGGTGGACAATGTTGACTTTATGACATCCGAGAGTTTTCTGGGGACCTCCAGTATCTCTGTTTATATGAAGCTCAATACCGATCCCAATGGTGCACTGGCTGATGTATTAGCCAAAATCAACTCGGTAGCCTCCAAGCTACCCAAAGAGGCCCAGGATCCGACCGTGACCATGTCCACCGGCTCCCAAACCTCCACCCTGTATATCTCCTTTTCCAGTGACAAGCTCAATTCCAGCCAAATCACTGATTATCTGGAACGGGTAGTTAAGCCGCAGCTGTTCACCATTAATGGTATATCCAACGTTAACCTGTACGGTGGTACCCCTTATGCCCTGAGGATCTGGCCTGAGCCGGCCAAAATGGGGGCGTACAATATTACCGCCACCGACCTTTTGCACGTATTGCAGGCAAACAACTACCAAAGTGCTGTTGGACAGACTAACTCTTACTTTACCCTGCTCAATGGTACCGCCGATACCCAGGTGGCAACCGTTGATGCATTAGAAAACCTAGTGATTGGCAGTAAAGATGGCATGGTGGTGCGCTTAGGTGATATTGCCAAAGTGACCTTGGCAAAAAGCCATGATGTTTACCGTGCTTTAGCTGATGGTAAGGAAGCCGTTGTTGTCGGCCTAGATGTTACCCCAACGGCCAACCCATTAACTGTGGCAGCCGATGCCCGGGCGATGTTACCGGAAATCAAACGCAACCTGCCGCCAGCGATGAAGGCCGAGATCCTCTATGACGCATCGTTAGCGATTGATGAGTCTATCCACGAAGTAGCCAAGACGATTATTGAAGCGGCCGTTATCGTGATCGTGGTAGTGATGCTATTTATGGGATCACTGCGGGCAGTTGTGATTCCGATTATCACCATCCCTCTGTCTCTGATCGGTGTGGCGCTGGTGATGCAGATGTTTGGTTTCACCCTCAACCTGATGACGCTACTGGCCATGGTGCTCGCCATCGGTTTGGTGGTGGATGATGCCATTGTGGTGGTGGAAAACGTCGATAGGCATATTAAAGCCGGGGAATCACCATTTCGGGCGGCTATTATCGGTACCCGGGAAATCGCAGTCCCCGTTATTTCTATGACCATCACACTGGCGGCAGTTTATGCGCCTATTGCCTTGATGGGCGGGGTAACTGGAGCCCTGTTTAAAGAGTTCGCGTTAACCCTCGCAGGCTCGGTCTTTATTTCCGGTATTGTTGCCCTGACCCTGTCACCTATGATGTGCTCCAAACTGCTCAAGGAAAATAGCCAACCCAACGCCTTTGAGCGTGGCGTGGAAAATTTCCTGGAAAAACTGCAGCACAAATATGCGCTAGCACTCGATGCCGTCATGCAGAAGCGACCTGTCATTATTGTCTTCGCCCTCATCGTACTGGCCTCACTGCCCATCATGTTTAAGGATATTCCGTCTCAACTTGCCCCGAATGAGGATAATGGGGTGGTGATGATGCTGGGTACCGCGCCATCGAGCGCTAACCTGGACTATATCCAAAACAACATGAAACTGGTGACCGACATTATTAAGGCTCAACCCGAATCTGCCGGTTCACTGGCCTTTATCGGTATCCCAAGTTCCAACCAGGCCATGGGGATTGCCCCATTGGTGCCTTGGAGCCAGCGGGATAAGAGCCAAGCCCAGATGCAGCAGATTATTGGTAAACAAGCCAAAGAAGTACCGGGCATGGCGGTAACCACCTTCCAGATGCCGGCATTGCCGGGGGCATCTGGTGGCCTGCCCGTTCAGTTTGTTATCACCAGCTCTAACTCATTTGAAAGCATTTTCCAAATCGGCTCCAACGTGCTGGAGAAAGTGAAAAAGAGCCCGCTGTTTGTGTACTCCGAAATCAACCTGAAATATGACTCAGGCACCATGAAGATCCATATCAACCGGGATTTAGCCGGGGTATATGGCATCACGATGCAGGATATCGGCGCAACACTCAGCACCATGATGACAGATGGTTATGTCAACCGGGTCAGCATTGATGGTCGCTCTTATGAGGTGATCCCACAGGTGAAACGTGAACTGCGTTCAACACCTGAAGATCTGTCGAAATACTATCTGAAAGCGGCTGACGGCAAGTCCATCCCACTGTCCAGTTTGGTTGATATTCAAGTGGTATCTGAGCCCCGCTCACTCCCGCATTTTAACCAAATGAACTCAATCACAGTGGGGGCAGTGCCTGCTCCTGGCGTCGCCATGGGCGATGCGATCAACTTCCTGGAAACCATAGGTAAGCAGGATCTACCGAAGGGCTATAACTACAACTTTATGGGGGAAGCCCGTCAGTTTGTTGAAGAAGGCGATGCCCTGTATGTCACCTTTGGTCTGGCGCTAGCCATTATCTTCCTGGTACTGGCAAGTCAGTTTGAAAGTGTGCGTGACCCCTTGGTTATCCTGGTATCTGTGCCTATGGCAATCAGTGGTGCACTGATTGCACTGGGCTGGACCCATGTCTTTGGCCTGACATCACTGAACATCTATACCCAGGTGGGGCTGATCACCTTAGTTGGCTTGATTTCCAAACACGGTATCTTGATGTGTGAGGTAGCCAGAGAAGAACAGGTACTGCATGGTGCCAGTAAGATGGATGCGATCAAACATGCAGCAGCTGTGCGTTTACGACCGATTCTGATGACCACTGCGGCGATGATTGCCGGCTTGATCCCACTGCTGTTTGCGTCTGGCGCCGGGGCTGCAGCCCGCTTCAATATCGGGATTGTGATTGTTGCAGGCCTTGGGGTCGGCACTATCTTTACCCTGTTTGTGCTGCCTGTGGTCTATACCTTCTTGGCAGAGCGTCACAAACCGCTGCCGGTATTTGATGAAAACCAACCTGTTGCTATCGCCGCGACAAAAAGTACTGATACGCAAGCTCAGTAACGCTCACTATTGTTAGTACATCAACGCCCGCTATATGCGGGCGTTTTTTTATCTCCCAGACAGAGTCTCTAAATCAGGAGTAGCTGCCTTTTCAAAGGTAAATTTTAGTCCCCTTTTGCAGCGATAAACGCGGTAAGAAACCACTGACGTCACAACAGGAAGAAAACGACGCTGACGAATACCACGCCTGCAGGATAAAATTTCCACAGGCATCAATGACTCAGTTACAATCAAACCTCTGAACATCATTACTAAAGTGGGCCAAGGTCATGATAAATCCAAAAAAAATAGAAGATATCGCCAAGCAGCTGACGGACAATCTCCCTTCAGGTCTGAAGCAGTTTGCCGGCGAATTTGAAGATCGCAGCAAACAGATTCTACAGAATCAACTGATGAAGTTAGATTTGGTTTCTCGGGAAGAGTTTGATGTACAACAGCATGTACTGCTTAAAACCCGGGAAAAACTTGAGGCCTTGCAAGCCCGGATGGATGAGCTTGAAGCCAAACTGAACGAGCACAAGTCGTGAAGGCAAAATAACCACCATCAGATGCCCTGTACCATTTAACTGATTAACTAACTTGCCCGTAATGACTACTGGCTACAGTAGCCAAACGGGCAAAGTCGTCATCATCAGCGCATACTCAGTTAGCTGACGCAGCGTAAAAACCTCACGCTCCCTTAAATCTGAAAACGATTTATCTGCTGACCAATACCACTGACTTCAACTGCAATCTGGCGATTTTGCTGATTACCCGCACTGGCTTGTCGAGCAACATCATCGGCCGCATTCAAAATGCGTCGAGTATTTTGACTAATATCCTCACTAACGGCCCGCTGCTCTTCTGCCGCATTGGCGATTTGATTCGCCATATCCGAGATATGAGTGATGGAATCGGTAATCTGCATTAAACAATCATTTGCCTGCTGCGCAAAATTCACCCCGACTTGAGCCTGTTCATTACTGTTACTCATCGCCTGCACCGCGCGTTGAGCATTATTTTGCAAAGTACTAATAATGCGGCTGACCTCTTCTGTTGCGGTATGTGTACGTTGACTCAAGGTGCGTACCTCATCAGCAACAACGGCAAAGCCCCGCCCATGGCTGCCAGCCCGAGCCGCTTCAATAGCAGCATTTAACGCCAGCAAATTGGTCTGATCTGCAATACTTTGAATATTGACCAAAATTTGATTAATGCCCTGGATATTTGTATCCAATTCGGTGATCACCCCACTGGCATCGACAATCTCCCGCGCCGCACGATCAATCGCCTTCATATTACGGCTGATAATCTCCTGCCCCTGACCACAAGCTGCGGATGAAGACTGAGCAGCAGTCGCACTCATCTCCGCATGACTGGCAATTTCACTCGCAGAAATGCTCATTTGATGAATTGCCGTCGCGGCTTGATCAACTTGCTGTCGTTGCTGGTCAATAGCTTGAGCAGTCCGTTCTGATACCTTACTGGCATCCTCAGTGATATTATTAAGCGTATCGGTACGCTGAACTAAATCGCTAATCAGTGTCTGCAGCTGAGCAATAAACCGGTTCATACTAGTTGATAAACGCCCGATTTCATCATCACGTTTAATCGTCAGGCGATAGCTAAGATTGGCGTCCCCCTGGGCTAACTCATCAACAGCATCATTCAATTCTGCTAAAGGTTTTAGTAATCGGGTCATAATCCAACTTCCCAACGCCAAGACCAATACAAACAGACCTAACGTGGTCATCAAATCCAGCCATACTTGTTGTTTAACCGCTTGTAATGCGACATTTTTATCCATGAAAATAGCCAAATTCCACTTTGTCCCTTGAATCGGGGTCACATAAATCCATTTCGTTCTATTGTCTGGATCAAAGTGAAATTCATAAGGCTCATCAGCCTGACCTAGACGACGAATAAATGCTGGCGTTAATTCACTGTCTAATGTTGTCAAAGAAGTGCCTGTCATCGCAGCATCTTTATAAGCCACAATATTATTATGGCCATCAATCAGTACCGCAAAACCGTCATTTTGTAGCTTAATATCTCTGACTTGATCGACAATATCCGCTACAGGCACATCCGCTGCTAATACCCCAGGGCTGCTACCGGCAAAAGATTTCGCTAACGTCACCACCAGATTTTGATGCACATTATTGTAAGGCGAGGTCACAATCAGCTCACTACTCTCTCGGGCCTGCTTATACCAGTCATGATCTTTATGATGATAATCTTTGGCCCAATCCGCATTTTTTTCCGCGGTAACTAAACGATTATCTTCAAATGCCGTATACACAGCAGAAAAGTGCCCGACGCGTTTAGTCTGACGCATTTGGGAACTGATATCCCGCCCCTTCGTTACCGCGTTTTCATTCACCAATAAGATCTGCTTACGCAGCTCTAACCAAGCACTAATAAAGTTGCTGGTAGCACCACTACTTTGCTTCATTTCAGCATTCACATTTTGAAGCGTTAGCTCAGTTAAACTGCTAACAGAAAGCCACGCTTGCAACCCACACACAATCGCAACAATACTTGCAGTAGCCAAAATAATTTGATTTTTGATGGACAAAGACATTTAGTAACAAAGATTAATTAAAATAAAGCTAACTTTTACCATCCATCCATGATAAGTAAAGGTAAATAACTGAAATAATGTTTAATTGATCAATTTAACACTAATATCAATGTATTTGTGTAGCAAAATTGAGAACCAATAGTTTTATAGATTAATATTAAGTAATTAATATAATACCAAGAAACAGAATAATTGGATAAAATCGATTAATTTTTCTTCGTCATACCATAACAATAAATATCATTAAATTTCTTAAATAGTGAACAAATCAGATAA
Organism: Shewanella sp. NFH-SH190041; assembly: GCF_024363255.1. Lineage (NCBI taxonomy): Bacteria > Pseudomonadati > Pseudomonadota > Gammaproteobacteria > Alteromonadales > Shewanellaceae > Shewanella > Shewanella sp. NFH-SH190041. The sequence goes on along the minus strand of NZ_AP026070.1, from coordinate 425,471 downwards.
TTTGTATCAAATAAAAATATTTACATCGCTAAAAATAAAACAAGTCAACATCAAATAACTCACAATTAACCCAAACCAACTCACAAAACCTGGTTAAAAAATAGAATTATTCCTCGTAGGCAGGTTAAATTAACCTTCTCATTATTGAACCGCTTAACTTGGCTCAAAAAGCGAAAAACACCTTCCTTGCACCATTAAAATCCCATGGGAAAAGCAAACAGAATGGACAGCGACAGTGAGAGAAAAATAACCTCCCCGGCACAATGCGCGCTTGAATCTATTCCTGTTACTCGCCCAAAAACGCACAAAAGCTGTCAGCAAAACACCTTGTGTATAAGTCACCAACAACAGACTTTATACAAAGCATACAAAATAGATAAAAAACAATTTATTCAGATAGATGCAAATGAATATTAGTGACTCAATAAACTGAGTAAAAAATACAGGAGTATTAAGCATGACAATAGGAGCACGGACGCCACACTCATTAGCCGCCAAAGAAAGCATTAATGTCCGTACCATCAAAAATAAAAGTTTATCTAAAGCTGCTACTGCATGCTTTTTAGGTAATTTTGTTGAGTGGTTTGATTACGCCAGTTATGGCTTTATGGCTGCAATTATCTCAGCATTCTTTTTTCCTGAATACGACAGCACCACCGCACTTATCGCGACATTTTCTGTATTTGCACTTTCGTTTATGGTTCGGCCACTAGGCGGGATATTCTGGGGGCATATCGGCGATCGACTCGGCCGCAAAACCGCCCTCTCGGTATCCATTATTCTGATGTCAATTGCCACCTTCTGTATCGCCTTACTGCCAGGATATGAAAGCATCGGCCTAATGGCACCACTGTTACTGCTAATTTGTCGGCTCGTTCAGGGGTTTTCCGCGTCAGGTGAATATGCTGGCGCGGCGACCTTTTTAACTGAACATGCCCCCAAAGACCGTAAAGGGTTTTATGCCAGCCTAGTACCAGCCAGTGCCGCAACCGGGTTATTGTTCGGTTCCCTATTTGTCTCCGCAATGTATAGCTATCTTAGTCCCGAAGATCTGCACGGTTGGGGCTGGAGAGTGCCATTTTTATTAGCGGCTCCGCTGGGGCTAATAGGGTTATATATCCGCTTTCATCTAGAAGATTCACAGGAATTCATACAGTTCCAACAGCAAAAAAAGACCAAGGTAAAAGATCCCGCGCCAATTAAAACCATTTTCCGCCATCACCGCAGTAGCATGTTTGCCGCTTGTGGTGTCACATCACTCAATGCGGTGGGGTTTTATCTCTTACTCAGCTATATGCCAATTTATCTGACTTTTGAGCTGGGATTAAGTGAACAACAGGCTTTTACCATCTCCAGCCTGACATTAACTGGCTACATTGTCGCAGTGTTGTGTGTCGGCGCCTTGTCTGACCGATTTGGGCGTGGGCAACTACTGGTATTGGCTTGCTTATGTTTTATGTTGTTCACCCTGCCGCTGTTCTTTCTGATGAGCCTATCTCACTTCGCGATTATTTTGCTGGCTCAGATCCTGATGGGGCTGTTTCTAGCGCTTAATGACGGCACCCTGACTTGCTTCTTATGCGAACTGTTTCCAACCAATGTCAGATACAGCGGCTTTGCCTTTTCCTTTAATTCCGCCAATGCCATTTTCGGCGGCACCGCCCCCTTGGTTGCAACGACATTGATCGAATTTACCGGCAGTGCCATGGCGCCAGCCTATTACATGATGCTCATTGCCGCCATAGCACTAACCGCCATGCTCTACTGCAACCGACATCATTATTTTTACCGCTAATCCCATCCCAAATAACTGCTTGATTATTCAGGCAGTTTTTTGTTCAATATAAAATAATTATCGTTTTTCGATATTTTTTTATTGATAAAAGAAAAATAAAGCCTAAGATATCGCTATCTTAATTACTGGTTGGAATTTTTTATGGGACACATTCAAGCACAGAGTAGACGGATAAAATGGCTATTTCAGGGACTGGCAATTCTCTTTCCCGTGGGGATCTGTGCCTATTGGCTCAGCCAAGGAACAGACTATTCCTGGCTGTCAGTATTTACTATTGCGCCATTTCAGATCCCCGTTGACCAGTACACATCAATACCCTTATCTGCCCAAACCAAATTACTGGCAGTAATCTGCAGTCTGATGCTTTATGGCATTTTATTCTATGCCTTCAAACAGCTCATTCAGTTGTTCAGCCACTACGAACAGGGTGAAATATTCACGCAAGCTAATACCAGAATTTACCGTAAGCTCGGCTTGACTATTTTTTATTGGGTGATCGGGGAGATTATTTATAACGCCTTGATGTCAATTATTTTAACTATCAATAATCCGATTGGAGAGCGTATTTTCAGCATTGGTATTTCCAGTATGAATCTGCTGACTATAATACTCGGCTTTACTGTGACCATTATCGCCTGGGTTATGCAGGAAGCTCAGCAAATTGCTGAAGAAAATAAATATACAATTTAAGAGGTTATCATGGCTATCTATATTAATTTAGATGTAATGATGGCAAAAAGAAAAATACGCCTAAAAACACTGGCACAGCAGGTTGGAATCACAGAAGCAAATTTATCAATTTTGAAAAACGGTAAAGCAAAAGCAATTCGCTTTTCAACATTAGATAAATTATGCCAAGTACTTGCATGTCAACCGGGTGATATTATGGCATTCCAAGATGAAAGCGTTGACCATGCTGATAATAATAACGGGCAGCATATTCAAGAATAATGTCCGTCATAAACACCAATAAAAATAGCGGCCACAATGCCGCTATTTTTCATCATTATTAATAACTTAATCAATTCAAATCAAAACGTCTGGTGGTCTCTAATAACTCAGAAGCCAAACGGTTCAAATCATGACAAGTCGACGCAGTATGACGAGCCCCTTGAGCATTTTCATCGGCAACAGTCTGAATCGTGGTGATATTTCTATTCAGTTCGTCAGCAACCACATTTTGCTCTTCCGTCGCACTGGCAATCTGATTATTCATATCGGTAATGGTGCTAACCGCTTGATTGATGCTGACAATACTTTCCCCAGCTTTACTGGCTAGCGCCAGTGAGCTCTGCATCTGCTCGCGACTCACCTGCATTGCTTCATCTGCTTGAGCAGTTCGGCTTTGCAGCATTTCAATGGTTTTACTGATCTCTTCGGTTGAGTCCTGAGTGCGCTGGGCCAGAGTTCGCACTTCATCAGATACCACGGCAAACCCACGCCCCTGCTCTCCGGCACGGGCAGCTTCAATGGCCGCATTCAATGCCAACAGGTTAGTTTGATCAGCAATACCGCGGATAACATCCAGTACCATGCTGATATTGTGGCTATCTTGCTCTAATTGCTGTACGACACCAGAGGCAATATCCAGCTTACCTGCTACAGCATCAATACTGGTTACCGTATCATGCACAACGCCAGTGCCTTCTTCAGCAGCCGTGCGAGCATAATTCGCAGCGCTAGCAGCCTCAGTGGTATTGCGGGCAACTTCCCCCAGAGTAGACTGCATTTGATTCATGGCCGTAGCCACCTGATCAATTTCACTTTGCTGCTGCGACATGCCTTGAGCAGACTGCTCAGAAATCGCGCTCATCTCTTCTACAGCGGAACTTAACTGCGCCACAGATGAAGAGATTTCCGAAACTAAGTGGCTTAAGCCGTCTTTCATATCCTTTACGGCTTCAGCCAATTGCCCTGTTTCGTCTCGGTTTATCCGATCCGTTTCCATCCATTCACACAGCTCACCTCGGCCCAATTTACCCTGAGCAATCGCCCGAGCCTGATTCACCAACATAATCAATGGTCCCCGGATCTGCTTGGTCAACATAGTGGCGAAAAACAGTACCAATACCAGCGCAATCAATGTAATCACAATAATGCTCTGTACCGCAGAACTGTAGCTATGCTCTACATCAATACGACTTTGGCGGGCAAAGCCGTGATTCAGTTTGATAAGTTTTTCTGCATCAGACATCACCTTGACAAACATTGCCGGGCCTTGAGCTAAAAATAACGTCTGTGCTTGAGCCAATTGACCGTTCTGAATCATATTGAATACTCTATCATGGAGTTGATGATATTCATCCCAATTCACCATCACAGAGTTATAAATTGAAGTTTCATTTTGATTAGATAAATCTTTCTTGTAATCATCCAAATAATTGAAAATTTTATTTTTTTTATCTTTCATCACCTCAATATACTGCCCGTGTAAACCAGATTGTTGCGGCAATAAAAAATATCCCAACTCATAACGTCTGAAATCCGCGACTTCACTACGAATATCGCTGGCCAAATTTAAACTAGGAATATTATTATCTGTAATTTCAACCACTTGCTCATTCATTTCATAAAATAAATAAAGAGAAGATAGCCCCATAAACACTAAAACTAATGCAAATAAAGAAAAAGCAACGGCAAGCTTCTTCCCTATTGTAAGATGTCTAAATTGCATAAAAACCTTTTATAACCTTTAAAATGTAAACATAAGCCAAAAGTCGGCTAATAATTATCAAAAAATGAATAAATATATTATTAGAATTAATTAATCATGTTGTTTCAGACAATAAAACTTATCAATCTGTATTAATTTAATACCTTAAGCTTCTAAGAAAGACAGATCAATTATTCATTAACGTAAATTAATTATATATATTATTAGCATTAACTTTTTCTTTAGTATTTGCTAATTAGATAACAGCAAACGATATTCCCGATTAAGAAATAAAATTCCCATAATATTCAACATATTAACTTTAATACTGAAAATAACATTCATAATTATTTATATGGTTGCTCAAAGATAAAGCAGCAAAAGTCCACGGCATTAAAGTAATATAAGCCACAGAATTATCTAAACATTCAGAGTTGTTTCACCTATGCCTCGTACCCGCATACTGATTTCCACCTCCACTAATCCTTGGTTCAACCTCGCGGTTGAAGACACTATTTTTCGCAATATGCCTGCCGATCAGCGAGTACTGTTTCTCTGGCGCAATGCCGACACAGTTGTGATCGGTAGGGCACAAAATCCCTGGCGGGAATGTCGCACTGAATTGATGGAACGGGATGGTATTAAATTGGCTCGGCGGCAAACCGGGGGCGGTGCCGTATTTCACGATTTAGGCAATACCAATTTCACATTTATGGCTGGCAAGCCTGAATACGATAAAAGTGTCTCCACTCAAATTGTCCTGGATGCACTGCAACAATTAGGTATTACCGCGCAAACCAATGGCCGCAATGATTTAGTGGTGGAAGATGCGCAAGGCTTGCGTAAATTTTCTGGCTCTGCGTACCGAGAAACACTGGATCGCGGCTTTCACCATGGCACCCTGCTGCTCAGCGCCGATATGAGCCGTTTAGCGGACTACCTCAATCCCGATGTGAAAAAACTGCAAGCTAAAGGGATAACCTCGGTCAAATCCCGGGTCATTAACCTTAACAGCATTAAACCCGATATTGACCACCAGCAGATCTGTAAGGCCATCATCAACACCTTCAACCGCCACTATGACACCATGGCGGAAGTAGAACAGATCAGTGAGACCGAGTGGCCACAGGATTTACCCGGCTTCGATGACAAGTATCAACGCCAACAAAGTTGGGAATGGAACTTCGGCCAAACTCCGCCATTTACCCATTCATTAGATGAACGCTTCAGTTGGGGCAGCGTTGAATTACTACTCGATGTGGAAAAAGGGGTCATTAAACATGCCAGTATCTACACAGATGCACTTGATCCTCAACCTCTGGAACAACTGGCTGACAGTCTCACCGGCGTGGCATATCAACCTGAGCCTCTGCTACAACACATTACAGCATTAAGCCAGCAAACAGCCCTGAGTGGGAAAACAGCGCCAAGCACCACAACTGCCCCGCAGCCAAATCCGCTGCAAGAACTGGGACTCTGGCTAGCGCAACAATTGCGCTAAACAAAAAAAGCAAAACGCTGTGCAACCATAATCTGCCGACGACCTTGAAGGCTCCACAAAATAAACAGGCCGAATCCAATGGATTTCGGCCTGTGTATTATCTGTCAGCATTCAGAAGCTATGTCCCTGAAAAATTAAGGTTGCTGCGCCAACACATCCCCCAATGCTTTAAGACACAGGGCAACATTTTCCCGCCGCGCGCCATAGCCCATCAAACCTATCCGCCAAGCTCGCCCGGCTAACGCCCCTAATCCAGCACCAATTTCAAGGTTATAATCTTGCAGTAATTGGCGGCGCACCGCGGCATCATCCACCCCAGCGGGAATGTATATGGCATTAAGTTGTGGTAGTCGACTGGCCTCTGGTACCACAAATTCCAGCCCCAATTCTGTCAATCCGCTTTTAAGCAGCTCATGCATATCCCGGTGACGCTGCCATGCTTGCTCCAGCCCCTCTGCTGCCAACAAACGCAGAGATTCGTGCAAAGCATACAGCGCATTGACCGGTGCGGTGTGGTGGTAACTGCGGCGTCCCCCCCCACTCCAGTAGCCCATCACCAGTGTTTGATCTAAAAACCAGCTTTGCACCTGAGTTTTACGGGAAGTGAGCTTCTCTACTGCCGCCGGAGAAAATGACACAGGGGACAATCCTGGTACGCAGGAGAGACACTTCTGAGAGCCGGAATAAACAGCATCAATGCCCCATTCATCAACTTTAAGTTCTACTCCACCCAGTGATGTAACAGCATCAACAATGGTCAGGCAGTCATGGGCTTTCGCCAATGCGCAAAGGGCTTTAGCATCAGACACGGCACCGGTGGAGGTTTCTGCATGCACAAAGGCAACAAATTTGGCATCCGGGTTAGCGTGCAGCGCGACTTCAACCTCAGCAACATCAACCGGCTCACCCCATTCGTTATCCACCATCACCACCTGCCCGCCACAGCGCTCAACATTCTGTCGCATCCGCTCCCCAAATACGCCATTACGACAGACAACCACTTTATCGCCCGGCTCAACCAGATTGACAAAGCAGGCTTCCATCCCGGCACTGCCAGGGGCAGAAATGGCAACTGTCATCTCATTTTCAGTCTGAAAGGCATATTGGATCAGCGCCTTAAGTTCATCCATCATTTGAATAAACAGCGGATCCAAATGGCCCACCGTTGGCCTTGACTGCGCCGCTAAGACCTCAGGGTATACATCCGATGGACCAGGTCCCATCAACACCCGGCGGGGTGGATTAAACGGTGCAAACTTGGGTGCAGCAATCATGTTAATCTCCTTATCTCTAGGGTCTGTTGACCTTTCAAGTTTGTTTTTGCAGCGATTTGAGGATGCTTTATACAAGGCAGAGGTTTTGAGATGTAGTTGCGCTACCTGATAAGCCGATAACGCTGTAGAAAGTAGCCTCAAACGCTGCCCGAAGGGTTCGGCTAAAAGCGTTCTACTCTTTGTTGAGCGGTTTTTGCTTAGAACAACTAGGCAGCAAACCGCTCGCCGCGATTAAAACGCTTTTATCTCGAACAAAATTTAACCCTGAAAAGTCAACATACCCTAACAGCACATCTGTCAAATTAGAGCAATCACTCAGTAGCTTAAGTTATCATATTCCACTTATCTGTCAGCGGTTGTTTAATGCCATATCCGCTGTTAGTAAGCGAACAATAGGGGGCTTTTGTTTCGAACCGCCTGAAAATAATACCGCTATTGGTCCACACGCTTAACGAGTAAGAAACAGCCGATAAGCGGGGCTATCCGTAATTTCCCGCCAAGCAAAACCTAGCTGAGTCAGACAAGCTTCAAATGTCGGCTGCTCACTGTCCGGCACTTCAAAGCCCACCAGCACCTGCCCGACCGCCGCCCCATGATTACGGTAATGAAATAGACTGATATTCCAACTTTGCTGCAATGCAGACAGAAATTGCAGCAAAGCCCCGGGACGCTCAGGAAATTCCACGCTAAACAAGCGCTCTGGCAGCGATTGTGGTGGCCGACCACCCACCATATAGCGCACGTGCAGCTTAGCGGTTTCATCGCCGGACAAATCTTGCACATCAAAGCCACTGCGCTCTAATTCGGTAATAATCTGAGTCAGTTCATCATGACCGCCAGCGAGGCGAACCCCGGCAAAAACCACTGCACCTTCCCGGCCGCTAAAGCGATAATTAAACTCGGTAATGGCCCGCGGCCCCAATAACTGGCAAAAGCGCAGAAAACTTCCCGGTTGCTCCGGCACACTGACGGCCAGCACAGCTTCTTTTTGCTCCCCCAATTCACAGCGCTCGGAGATATACCGCAGCGAGTGAAAATTCACATTAGCGCCACTCAATACCGCAGCGACCTGACTGCCCCCTTGAGCTGTCACATGCTTTTTCAGCCCGGCTAACGCCAGCGCTCCGGCCGGCTCCGCAATGGCCCGGGTATCTTCAAAAATATCCTTTACTGCAGCACAAATTTCATCGGCACTGACAGTCACTACCTCATCAACAAATGCCTGAGCCAATCGAAATGTTTCCTCACCTATGCGCTTAACCGCCACGCCGTCAGCAAACAATCCCACCTGCGGCAGTGTCACCGGTTGCCCGGCTACCAACGCCGCCTTAAGGCAAGCGGCATCTTCTGGCTCAACTGCAATCACTTTCACTTCGGGCATTACAGCCTTGTAATAAGCCGCCATCCCCGCCACCAGTCCGCCACCGCCGACCGGCACATAAACAGCCTGCAGAGCGCGGTTTTGCTGCAACATCTCTTGGGCGACAGTGCCCTGACCGGCAATCACAGCTTCATCATCAAACGGGGCGATATATACCCGCCCCTCCTGTTTGGCCAATAACCGAGCCTGTTCATTTGCCTGATCAAACCCTTGACCATGCAGCAACACCCGCCCGCCGCGACGGCGTACGGCATCCACTTTTATCTCTGGTGTCGTTGTCGGCATCACGATCAAGGCATCAATGCCCCGTTTGGCTGCGGCCAACGCGACCCCTTGGGCATGGTTACCCGCTGAGGCGCAGACCACGCCAGCTTGACACTGCTCAGAGCTCAATGCTGCCATTTTATTACTGGCGCCACGCAGCTTAAATGAGTGCACAGGTTGCAGATCTTCTCGTTTCAGTTGCACCTCACATCCCAACCGGGCTGACAACTTATCCATCCGGTCTAATGGTGTCACCCGGGCACTGTCATAGACACAGGCTTGCAAAATTTGCTGCAGATAATAATTGGCTAGGTTCAAATGGGATTGTTTTGCTAAAGCCAGCATCAACGGTCCTCCAATTGACTCAGATCCCGCACCGCACCTTTATCGGCACTGGTTGCCAATAAGGCATAGGCTTTTAATGCCGCAGACACTGTCCGTTTTCGGGATTGGGGGCGCCAAGCCTGTCGACCTTTGTCATTCATGGCCTGACGCCGTTGATTCAGCTCTGCATCAGACACAGCCAAACTGATAGCGCGCTTGGGAATATCAATCGCAATGGTGTCACCGGTTTCAATCAAGGCAATCGTGCCACCCGCGGCTGCTTCTGGGGAGATATGGCCGATGGACAAGCCGGATGTGCCGCCGGAGAAACGCCCGTCGGTGATCAAGGCGCAAGCCCTGCCCAATCCCCGGGATTTCAAATAACTGGTGGGATACAACATCTCCTGCATCCCCGGCCCACCTTTAGGGCCTTCATAGCGGATCACCACCACATCCCCGGCCACCACCTCACCGCCGAGAATACCGGCAACCGCATCATCTTGACTCTCGTACACCCGCGCCCGGCCGGTAAAGGTCAAATTAGCTTCATCAACCCCAGCCGTTTTCACAATACAACCATGCTCAGCCAAATTGCCCGACAGGACCGCCAACCCGCCATCCTGACTAAAGGCAAACTCCCGGCTACGGATACAGCCCTGCTGGCGGTCCACATCCAGCACATCCCAACGACAATCCTGACTAAAAGCCTGAGTAGTAGGAATACCCGCAGGTCCGGCACGATACATCTCCCGCACCGCATCATCTTGACTGACGGTGATATCAAAACGCGCCAGCAGCACAGCTAAATCACCATCATCCAGCGCCACATGGCCAACATCCGTGTGCAAAAGTCCAGCGCGGTTTAGCTCCCCTAAAATCCCCATCACACCACCAGCACGGTGTACATCTTCCATATGATATTGCGGTGTCGCTGGGGCCACTTTACACAGGTGCGGGACTTGGCGTGACAAGCGATCAATGTCCACCATACTAAAATTCACCTGCGCTTCCTGCGCAGCAGCCAATAGGTGCAGTACCGTATTAGATGAGCCGCCCATGGCAATATCTAGGGTCATGGCATTTTCAAAAGCATGGAAGTTGGCGATATTGCGCGGCAAAGCCGTCACATCATCATCCTGGTAGTAACGCTTGGCCAATGCCATCACCCGACGGCCGGCTTGTAAGAACAGCTCTCGGCGATCAGCATGGGTCGCCAACAGGGAGCCATTACCCGGCAGTGACAAACCCAAGGCCTCGGTCAGACAGTTCATGGAATTGGCGGTAAACATGCCAGAACAACTGCCGCAGGTCGGGCAGGCACTGCGCTCAATTTGCGCCGCATCCTCATCACTGACCCGTTCATCAGCCGCGGCCACCATGGCGTCAACCAGATCCAATTTAATCAACTGATCTGACAATTTCGTCTTCCCCGCTTCCATCGGGCCGCCGGAGACAAACACGACCGGAATATTCAGCCGCAGCGCCGCCATCAACATACCAGGGGTGATCTTATCGCAGTTGGAAATACACACTAATGCATCGGCGCAGTGAGCATTGACCATATATTCCACACTGTCGGCAATCAGCTCACGGGATGGCAGCGAATAGAGCATGCCACCATGCCCCATGGCAATGCCATCATCCACGGCAATAGTATTAAATTCTTTGGCAATGCCCCCGGCTTCTTCAATGGCACTGGCGACCAAGGCACCCATATCTTTTAAGTGCACATGGCCAGGCACAAACTGAGTAAAGGAATTAGCCACAGCGACAATGGGTTTGCCAAAGTCACTGTCTTTTACCCCGGTCGCCCGCCATAGCGCGCGCGCACCGGCCATATTGCGTCCTTGAGTACTGGTTGCTGATCGTAACTTTGCCATATTGATTCCTTGTAGTAGGTTGCTGCTGGCCATCTCCGACCCGCGCCAAATCGATAATGCCCAGGAGCTGGTACTTTGCTTGTTGCCACCTGCGCCGCGTTGAAATCGTCCTCTTAAACCGGCTGATATATGCTCAACGACGCAATGCCAAGGATGAAGCAACCGCTAAAACCCGACAACGCTGCACATCCACCAATTTATCTAACTGGCGACTCAGCAGTTCTATCGCCCGGTCAGCTTCCAAATTCACGGCCAGATGGATCATCGCATCATCCCCTGCGCGCATCTGCATGCCGGTTATTTTAAATCCCCGATGCCGGATCACCCGCAGCACCCGCTCCAGCACTTCAGGACGCGGGCTTAATTCCAATTCCATCTCATGATTCATCCTGTGCGCCTCCGTTATCCAACATCTCCTGATTCGCCGCTCCCGGCGGCACCAAAGGCCAAACATCAGCCCGGTTATCTATGCTCACATGCAGCAAATACGCGCCGTTAGCCTGCAATAACGCATCCAGCCCGTCACTGACCTCATCCCCGCGACTGATATGATGCCCCCGAATACCAAAGGCCGCCGCCAACTGAACAAAATCCGGATTATCAGACAAATCGGTTTCACTCAGGCGGCCATCAAAAAATAGCTGCTGCCATTGTTTCACCATCCCAAGCTTGCCGTTATCCAGCAGTAAAATTTTTACTGGCAGCCCCATACGTTTGATAGTGGCTAACTCCTGCACATTCATCATAAAAGAGCCATCGCCGGACACAGCAACAACCGTGGCCTGAGGCCGGGCAAACTGGGCACCAATTGCGGCGGGCAAGCCAAACCCCATGGTGCCAAGACCAGCACTGGATAGCAGATTTTCCGGACGGGAAAACTGCATATGCTGCGCAACCCACATCTGATGCTGCCCGACATCACACGACACCACAATGTCCCCCTGTAGGCGCTGCGACAAAGCATTGAGCAAGGCAGGTGCGCAAATGGCCTGTTTCTGCTGGTGATATTTCTGCTGGTATTGCTGTTTCAGTGCCACGACTTCATCACGCCAGTCATCCAACACCAGCGGTTGCGTCAATGCGGGTAACAGTTGATTTAAATCCCCACACAGGGCGACATCCGGCTGGCGCAGTTTGCCAAATTCAGCTGGATCGATATCCAGATGGATCACTTTTGCCCGTGGCGCAAACGCCGCTAAACGGCCGGTTACTCGGTCATCAAACCGAGCACCAACTGCCAGCAACAAATCACACTGCTGCACCGCCAAATTAGCCGCTTTTAGGCCATGCATACCCAACATCCCCAGATATAAAGGATCATCCGGTGTCACACTGCCAAGCCCCTTTAAGGTGCACACAGATGGCAACCGGGTCTGCGCCATAAAACTGCGCAGCGCATCCACGGCCCCCGCCATACCAACGCCGCCCCCTATATAAAGCATCGGCCGCCGGGATGCTCCCAGTAACGCTTTGGCACGGTCAATATCACCACTGTCAGCCTTAGGCATATGCTGCACCGGCTGCAAAACTCGGCGATAACTGAGTGGTGCCAGTTGTACATCTTTGGCAATATCTACCAGTACCGGGCCGGGACGGCCCTCTGCGGCCAAAGAAAATGCCCAATACAGGGTTGGAATTAACGCCTCAACGTCAGTCACCTGAAAGCTGTGTTTAGTGCAAGACAATGACATTCCCAACACATCAATTTCCTGAAAAGCATCAGTGCCAATCAGGCTGCTGGCCACCTGACCGGTAATCGCCACCACAGGGACAGAATCCAGTAATGCATCAGCAAGGCCGGTGATTAAATTCGTAGCACCCGGCCCCGAGGTCGCTATACAGACCCCGGTTTTTCCACTGGCTCGGGCGTAACCCAAAGCAGCAAAAGCAGCCCCCTGCTCATGGCGAGTCAGGACATGCTTTACCTGGCTGTCATACAAGGCATCATACAGCGGCATAATGGCCCCACCGGGATAGCCAAAGACCCGATCAACACCATGGGCTGCGAGTACCCTGACAATGGCATCAGCACCGCGCATCTGCGCCGCATCACCGGCTGTATCCTGCTCTGTTTTTATCATGTCACCGTCCTGAGAATGAAAAACCCCCCGGTCCTGTCGGAGCGGGGGGTGGTATGTTGAAGCCTGTCGGCTATCACCTGGCCATAAGCCTCCCCCGCCGTGATGGAATAATCACAACGGTAATAATCACTAGTAGCGCAATGGCAACAGAGGTGATGGCGGCTTGGTGCGAGTTAAACATAAACTGACAGTACTCCTGAAAATTTGTCTGCTTGACGGTATGGCGATGGCTTTACTATTTAGCTCAGCCCAAGCTAGTACAATTCAAGCTAGGGCAACGCAAGCCAGTACAGCTAAAAAAATCGCCGCCGAAAAAATAACCTAAATAGAAGTATCACAGCCACAAGCTGCACCACAAGCTTATTTTTTATCCACCCGGTAAATTTCCGTCAACGGCTAACACTCACTGGGAGTCCCCCTGATACCAGATCGTTTACAAAGATCTGTTAACCTTTTAAGTTTGTTTTTGCAGCGATTGAGAATGCTTTATCTAGGCAGAGGCTTTGATAGCGACTACGCCACCTGAAAAGCCAATAACCTAGTAGAAGAGCGCCTCAACGCTATCCGCAGAAGTCGGCTAAAAGCGTTTTCCCCTTGGTTGAGCGGCTCTTGTTTAGCATGCTAGACAGCAAACCGCTCGTTGCGATTAACACGCTTTTATCCCAAACAAAATTTACCCATAAAACGTCAACAGCCCCTAGTTAGCGGCATTAAGCCGCTTCATCGCCGTCATATAACGGCGCAATCGGGCGCCAGTTTGTTCGACTTGGGTATTGCGGATCGCTTGGTCCACTTCATTAAGCCGAACATTGTCCACAGCTTGAGATGCAGGATGCAGCCCCAAACCGAGATATTGCGCCGGCATATTACTGACAAAATCACGCAATAAAGGCACTGCCGCATGGGTAAACAGATAACAGCCATACTCCGCAGTATCAGAAATCACCACATTCATTTCATACAGGCGTTTACGGGCAATGGTATTGGCGATTAATGGTGTCTCATGCAGGGATTCATAATAAGCCGATTCCGCCACAATGCCGGCCTGCACCATGGTATCGAACGCCAGCTCCACGCCCGCTTTAATCATGGCGACCAAAAAGATGCCGTGTTCAAAATACTCCTGCTCGTCCAGCTGCCCATCATAAGTTGGCGCTTGTTCAAATCCGGTTTCATTGGTCTGCTCCCGCCAACGCAGCAAGTTGGTATCATCCTCAGCCCAATCATTCATCATGGTCTGAGAAAATGCTCCGCTAATGATGTCGTCCATATGCTTTTCATACAGGGGGCGTAAACGGGTTTTCAGCTCATCAGCCAGATCAAACGCAGCAATTTTAGCCGGGTTAGACAGTCGATCCATCATCAGGGTAATCCCCCCCTGTTTCAGGGCCTCAGTAATGGTCTCCCATCCTTGCTGGATCAGCTTGGCGGCATAATCCGGCGCTAGACCGTCCGCGACCATTTTGTCAAAGCCCAAAATGGCGCCGGTCTGCAACATGCCGCACAGAATAGTTTGCTCCCCCATCAGATCAGATTTCACTTCAGCGATAAAGGATGACTGCAACACTCCGGCGCGATCGCCACCGGTAGCGCTGGCATACGCTTTAGCAATTTCCAACCCATCACCTCGAGGATCGTTTTCCGGGTGCACAGCAATCAAAGTCGGCACACCAAAACCGCGCTTGTATTCTTCCCGCACTTCGGTACCCGGGCACTTGGGTGCCACCATAATGACGCAGATATCCGGCCGCACCTGCATACCTTCTTCCACAATATTAAAGCCATGGGAATAAGCCAGGGTTGCGCCTCGCTTCATCAGCGGCATCACACTATTAACCACTTGAGTATGTTGCTTGTCCGGGGTCAGATTCAGCACCAGATCCGCCTCAGGGATCAAGGCTTCAAAACTGCCGACAGTAAAATCATGTTCAGTTGCCCGCTGCCAGGATGGACGCTGCTGGGCAATGGCTTCCGGCCGCAAGGCATAGGCGATATTCAGCCCAGAATCTCGCATATTCAGCCCTTGATTTAGCCCTTGCGCACCACAGCCGAGAATCACAATCTTCCAGTCACGGATATAACTGCATCCCTGCTGAAACTCATCCTTGGCCATAAAACGGCACTGTCCCAGTTGGGATAACTGCTGACGCAGACTCAAGGTATTGAAATAATTGGCCATGCTGTGCTCCTGCTAAATTGGCCGGCGGCCAGTCAACGGCCAGTCAACGGCCTGCCGATACGGTGATGATTCACTATAGCCTAGGGTTAACATTGCTAGAACTGATATATTAACAAAATGTTATTGCGTTTTTTGCAACACCGCGGCACCCTGTTATCGACAGAGGTTAGCGTCAATATCTACAAGGTGTTGATTTTAATGACCAATAAAAGATATAGACCACACGCGATGATCGCGGTGCCAAAGCAGGCTCACAAGGGTAATAGCCATGGCCAATTCCGATTATTAATCGCAACGGGCAAGGGGAAAGAATGGATATCAGAACATTACAGCTCTATTTGCACCTGTGCGATAGCTTGAACTTCAGCCGCACCGCTGAGCAAATGCATATCAGCCCCTCCACCCTTAGTCGCACCTTACAGCGGCTGGAGCAGGAAACCGGCACAGTATTGATGAGCCGGGATAACCGTAGCGTCTCCCTCACCAAAGCAGGCAAAGAGCTGCAACAGTTTGCCCGTCAAACATTGAGCCAATGGCAACAACTGCGACGCCAACTAAGTCCCGGGGCGCAACTATCTGGCCAGCTCAATATTTATTGCTCAGTAACAGCCGCTTACAGCCATCTGCCACCGCTTCTGGACCGATTCCGTCATGAGCAGCCCGGGGTAGAGATTAAATTGATCACCGGCGATGCTGCCGATGCGGTCAACCATATCCAGCAGGGCAGCGCCGATGTGGCCATTGCCGCCAAACCGGAAAAACTGCCGGATAGTTTGCATTTTGCGGTGATAGATACTGTACCGCTGCAGTTACTGGCTCCCCAAATTCCCTGCTTAAGCCGGGAGCTACTTAGCCACAGTGACATCGACTGGCAGCAATTACCCTTTATTGTGCCCCAGCATGGGCCGGGGTGGCAGCGCTGTGACATCTGGTTTCGCCAGATGGGTATCAAACCCACCATCTATGCCCAAGTTACCGGCCAAGAAGCCATAACCGCTATGGTGGCGCTGGGCTGTGGCCTGAGTATTATCCCTGATGCTGTGCTTGCTCATAGCCCGGTGCGGGAACGAATTGAAGTGCTCAACTCCCCAGTCCCTATTGAGCCTTTTGTATTGGGGTGTTGCTGCAAAAAACAACGCACCGATGACAGTATCATAGGTGCGTTTCTGCAGGTGTTATAACGGATGGTAACCGCTTAGACTCGAGGGTTACTGAGCCGATTTGTTGTCATCCAGCGGCGGCAGGGTTGGCACTGACTTGTCACAGGCATCCACCTTGGTGACCAGCAGTTGATCGACCCGGAAAGCATCAATATCGACCACTTCAAACTTGTACCCAGAAAACACCACAAAATCGGTGCGCTTTGGAATTTTCCGCAGCATATACATCATAAAACCGGCCATAGTTTCGTAGTTTTCGTTATAAGGAAACTCTTCAATATCAAAAGCCCGCATCACATCGGTGATCGGCGTCACCCCATCCACCAGCCAAGAATTATTATCCCGAGCGACAATCTGCTCTTCCACATCGTGCAACGCCCACGTACCCATCACCGCGCTTTGCAGATCATTACTGGTGACAATCCCTACCACCAGAGCGTATTCATTCATCACCACACCAAAATCTGTGCGGTGCAGTTTGAAATACTCCATCGCCTCAGACAGGCTCAAGGTATCTGGGATAATAGGACAGGTGTGCAGCACATTGGTATCAGTCAAATCCAACTTCTGGCCATTGATCAACCGCAGCAATAACTCTTTAGCATCAACAAATCCCTTGATCCTATCCAACTGGCTATCACAAACCAAAAATTTAGAATGGGGATCTTCAGTGATCTTACGCTTGATATCTTCTTCACTGTCACTATTTAAAAAATAAACAACACTTTCTCGCGATGTCATGGCTGAAGTGACCGGCACAGACTGCATTTCAAACACATTTTCAATCATCTGCTGCTCACCGGGATCCAATACCCCAGCTTCAGCACCGGCATCCATCACCGCATAAATATCATCTGAGGTAATTTCATCGTTGCGAGCAGTCGGTACCTGAAACAACTTCATAATGCCATCGGCCAAGCCATTGAACAGAAACACTAGCGGCTTAAGCACCACAATACAGACCATCATGGGACCAACCAGCGTCATGGCCACTTTTTCTGGCACAGCCATTGCGATACGTTTTGGCATCAAGTCAGCGATCAGAATAAACATACTGGTCACCATTACAAATGACAGCAAAAAACTGGCCTGACTCAGCCAAGGTTCATCCACCCAATGACTTAAGATCAGTTTGAAGTAAGGAGTAAATGCTGATTCACCGACAATACCGCCAAGAATTGCTACCGCATTGAGGCCAATTTGTACCACGGTAAAAAAGTTGCCTGGATGCTCCTGTAGCTTCAAAACCTTGTCGGCGCGTAAGTCCCCTTCTTCCAACGCCTGTCGCAGCCGCATTTTGCGGGCTGCAGCAAGTGAAATCTCCGACATGGAGAAAAAACAACTGCCACCGATAAGGCAAAATATCACCAAAAGATTCTCAAATAAGCCCATAGGACACCTTAATGAAACGCCCCGCTTTGGGGGGCACACACCACACCGGGAGAAAATCCGACCGGGATCCGGTTACACGTGACCGGCTCACACAGCCAGCGAGTCTGACAGAAGTATGGTTTGAATAGAGTTGATCTGACACTGACGCGAGCCAGTATGCCGGGGAATCGAATTGACTCACCCTTGGCAGGCTGAAGCATTTCTCCCTGAAATTGAACTGCGATTTCGCGCCGCTCAGTATATCACCAAAACCGGCACTCGGGTAAGCCAAGCTCGCTCCTCCGGCCAGCTGCGGCAGAATGCCCATTTCCCAGTCAACACCAATCAAGCACTGTCGTCAGTTTGTCTATACTAGTAAGCAAATTAACCGGCGCTGAGAATATGGAAATACTGGCGATCTGCATTCTATGTATCGGCCTTGGCGGCCTGCTCGGCTCACTCAAGCCCACCTACCATATTATTCAATTTTCCGATTATCAGCATACCGGCTGGCGGGTACTGCTGAGTATGATTTTGATCTTTATCCTCGCCTTTCTCAGCTATCTGTGGATATTGGCGCTACACCCGGTAACACCACTGAAACTAGGCATCGCAGCCATTTTCTGTGCCGGGGGCACCTTTGTTTTTGTGGTCACCCATATGAGCAAACAGACTATTGCCCGACTAAAGCAAATGGTGCAGGAAAAACATTATCAGGCATCCCATGACTCGCTTACCGGCTTGCCCAACCGGGTATTTTTCTATCAGGAATTTGATCGCCTGCTGGAAAGCCACCACACCAGCTTTTGCTGCATGATCCTCGATGTGGATAACTTTAAGCTGATCAATGACAGTTTCGGCCATGAACAGGGTGACTGTGTACTGCAGACTATAGGCCAGCGTATTACCAATATTCTGCCCGGCGGGGCGATGGCGGCACGGATCGGTGGTGATGAGTTAGCCGTGCTATTGCCGGACAGTGACATTGATGATGCCCTGAATGTTACCCAGGCGATCGTACAACAACTGGAGCAGCCAATGAGTTGCGGGTCCTTTCAAAACGGTATTGGGATCAGTATTGGGCTGGCCCATTACCCGGATGATGGCCGGGACAGAAAAACCTTGCTGCTCAATGCTGATACCGCCATGTATCAGGCCAAACGCAGCGCCCGAAGCTACCAAATCTATCATCCGGATATGCGCCATATCCGGACATCCTCCGTCAACTAAAATGCAAGGAGTGCAACCATGGCGATGGCATGTGTGGCCAGTCGTGCCTTGGCCGGGGTTGACGCCCCGCCAGTCACAGTTGAAGTTCATCTCAGTAATGGCCTGCCGGCCTTTAATTTGGTGGGGTTACCCGAAGCCTCGGTAAAAGAATCCCGTGAGCGGGTTCGCAGTGCGATCATTAATGCCGGTTTTGACTTTCCCATGCGCCGTATCACGGTCAATCTGGCCCCCGCAGAGCTACCTAAACAGGGAGGTCGTTATGATCTGCCCATCGCCATCGGAATTTTAGCCGCGTCGGATCAGCTGCCCGCCAATAGCCTTAACGGGTTAGAGTTTGCCGGAGAATTAGCCTTATCAGGTGCGATACGATACTGCCCCGGCCTGCTCCCTATGCTGATTCAGGCTCGTAGCGTTGATGCCAGTGTTATCCTACCAGCGGCTAATCGCGATGACGCGGAGATAGTCAATTATGACAAAGTCTTCTTTGCCAGCCATCTGCAATCCCTCAGTGCCTTTCTCCACGGTCAGCAAACGCTACCCGGGTTAAGTCAAGGTACCCAATGGCTGGAGCATAGCACCGAGGCCGAACAGCCTGCCTGTCTCAGCGATGTACTGGGGCAACATCAAGCCAAACAGGCATTAGAAATTGCGGCGGCGGGCTCGCACAATTTATTGCTACTTGGCCCGCCAGGTACAGGCAAAACCATGCTTGCCAGTCGCATAACCGGACTACTGCCCCCGCTCAATTACACTCAAGCACTGGAAGTCGCCGCTATCCATTCCGTAGCGGGGATGGCCCTTAACAGCCAACGCTTTTATCAGCGCCCTTTTCGTAATCCGCACCATACCAGTTCGGCGGTCTCTCTGGTGGGCGGTGGCGCGGTGCCCAAACCCGGAGAAATTTCGTTAGCTCATCGCGGAGTATTATTTCTTGATGAACTGACAGAGTTTCCCCGCCGGGTACTGGACTGCCTGCGCCAGCCAATGGAAACCGGTGAAGTGGTCATTTCCCGCGCCGCTGCCAAGCTGACTTTTGCCAGTGATTTTCAACTGATAGCGGCCATGAACCCCAGCCCATGTGGCGATGCGGGGCCCCACAGTCGAGCCACTCCGGAACAAATCACCCGTTATCTGTCGCGTTTATCTGGCCCATTCCTTGACCGTTTTGATCTCAGCATTGATGTGCCTCGCCTACCGGCCGGAAGCCTCAGTCAGCCCCATGCTCAAACCGAAACCAGCGCTCAGGTACGCGCGCGGGTGCTCGCCGCAAGGGAAATGCAACTGAGCCGTGCAGGCGTATTAAATGCGGAATTAAGTGGGCGACAACTGCAACAAAGCGCAGGCATTGGCACTGCTGAACTGAATTTTCTAGAACAAAGTGTCGAAAAATTAGGGCTATCGGTGCGCAGTTTTCACCGCATTCAACGGGTAGCCCGCACCATTGCTGATTTAGATAATAGTACTCAAGTTGAACGCCGCCATCTGGCCCAAGCCCTGGGATACCGCGCCATGGATCGCCTACTGGCATCAGTGGCACACTAATAATGCTAAATGCTCAAAAGGGTTAACTTAGAAATACAGTGGCAGAAGCACCAGAAACTAAAGGAATGACCCTATCGCAAACCACTAAAATGGGGCTCAAAAGCGCCTAGACATAGCATGCAGGCGGGTGAATGTTCTCCAGCCTGCTTTATTCCGCCTTATCACCCATAGTTGTCATACTATCAGATGCCCACTACGCACTTATTTGTATGAGCTTTGTATAGGCATCTAGCGTATGACGCGAAGGCTAAACCAACCACTGGAAACTAAAGGTCATTTATCTTGCGCTTTAGGGATTCACCACTATCTGTGGCAAGGGCTTCTAATACCTGTACGCGCGCTTTCAATGCGCTAACCTCTTCCTGCAGCGCCTGCAAAACGGCATCTTGTTGCTGAGCTTGTCCCTTTCGCTGTTGAATTTTCATCGCTGACAGCACCACACCACCAACAATAGCGACGATGGGAATTAACAGGGCAAGTGTTGCTGCATTCATATTCACCTCCGTGTAAAAATAAACAATAGACCAGTCTTAGCATCCCTTAGCTAGGGTCTGTTGACGTTTCGTGATTAAATTTTGTTCGAGATAAAAGCGTTTTAATCGCGGCGAGTGGTTTGTCGCCTAGTTATTCTAAGCAAGAACCGCTCAACAAAGAGTAAAACGCTTTTAGCCGAACCCTGCGGGCAGCGTTTGAGGCTACTTTCTACTGCGTTATCGGCTTATCAGGTAGCGCAACTACCTATCAAAGCCTCTGCCTTGTATAAAGCATCCTCAAATCGCTGCAAAAACAAACTTGAAACGTCAACAGCCCCTAAGAGTATGAGTGATACTGAATCAAGCATATGGCAACACCAATCGATGATGGTACTCACACCGTGGCGATATGCTCGCCACGCATTATGCCCAACTGAGCAAATAATCACCACCCAAGGCAAGCTGCCATGCCTAACAAGCCCCAGTGTGGTATCAGGATCAACTCCCTATCAACTCACCACGGAATCCCTCTGTGTGGTTAGCCATGCGTGTGCCACAGCTGTCAGCGAAGGTGATTAATTAGCCTATTATTTTGCATCTAGAATAGATGTTTAAACACACTTTGTTGTCATAAATGCAATTATCGCGATAATAATTCTCAAAACTGCGAAAATGATTCATTTATTCAACACCTGACGCATTGAAAATACAATTTAGCAGCATTTGTTGAATCCTTATTATTTTCGCGGCAATGTTCCCATAAAACCCGAAACTATGAGCGGAAACAAAAAGCCGGAAATTAATATCCATCAGCATAGATATCATTTTCCGGTCACCAGAGATAAATGAAATTAATCCATATATTGAAATATCAATACAACTGACAATTTCACCATATAACTCACTTAACCAACCTTATTTGTTACCTGCTCAATAATATAATTCTTTATTGCTGAAATAAGTAATGGTGGAATTTTTTCCCGCCGATCATGCCGACAAATAAAAGCGTATTTAGGCGTAGGAGCCTTCTCATGTAATAGCTCAAATTCATGCTGAGAAAGCCTCTCGGCCTTTATTCCTGGGAAACGGGACATAAACTCAGCCGCACATCCTGCGCCTAAAAAAGACACCCCATCTGAATCCAATAAGCTCTCCAATAAGGTCGCCAATGAGGTCGTCCGCTGAGCAACTTTCAGGGGGATACTGTGCTCACGGCAATACACTTCTAATGGGTCAACATCATCATTAAAGCCAGGAACCTGGGTCACAACATAGGGATATTTAGCGATATTTTCCAATGATAAATCAGACTGCCATACAGGGTGCTCCTGAGAAGCGACCAAATAAACCAATTCCCCTTTAGTGATAGTATCCATACTAATCATCGATACCCCCTGTTTACTACATTCAGTAGTACGGGTGCATTCTCGGTGAGTAATCGCTATACACACATTTCCCTTGACCACATCTTCACATACCCCTCTTCGGGTAGCCTTAACGGCAAAAGATAAACCGGGATGTACCAGCTTCAGTGTCTTCTCCAGAAACTCGGGTAAACCAACAGAAAAGGTCGGTGGCACCGCAATGACACACTCCTTCACATCGAGGTTTCTGTCATTCATGCTAATCAACTCTTCGGTCAATTGAGCAATTTGATTAATCATAGGGTAAAGCTGATGGGCTCTGACTGTGGGGACAAAACCCGACTTTTTACGAATAAAAAGCGTGTCGGCATATAAATCTCTCAACCCAGCCAAATATCGGCTAACTTTGGACTGAGAAATACCATACATCTCAGCAACCAGCCGTGCGCTCCCTGTTTCATAAATCGACTTAAATATAAAGAGTGATCTTACTTCCTGATCCAACATACTCGACTGCCACTTTATTATTAATATTATTTAATCGATTGATAGCATAGCCAATTTTCCCTGAGGGTAAAATTAAATTTTATAAAAATGCATCTCCAAATATAAAAATATATTTGTTTATATTTGAAACAACGGCATCAGTTCACAAATCAGAAACATCTTTATTCCCTTATTTATTGAAAACTTTACTATCCTCTCAGATAAGACGTATAAATTCAGAATAACGTGATCTATATCAACATATTCAAGCAAGAGCGCCTTATTGGGCGTCACTGGTAATAAAAAACTGCCGTAGAAGCTGTTACCGGTAAAAGCGCTACTCGTATTGACTCGTATCAGGATAGATGTGACATCCTCGGCACATCTCATCCACTCAGTATCCGGCCCTGTTAGTCGGATGCGCTTGGGCAATAGTCCGTGATTTCCCTGCAAGGTCCGCGCTCTTCATCAGGTGCGGGCCTTTTTTAATTCGTGGTTAGTCAAAATCGGGTTAAAATCCCACTCCATTCAAGCTACTGTTAATCCATAACCGCTCAGGATTGGCATTCCGACTTTTTTAATGGTAATCATCTATGCAAAGTGATCAGATCGCCGAGCTGAACCTGCTCTGGGGTTCATTAATTCTGGAAGAATTAGCCCGTTTGGGAGTACAGCATGTCTGTATGGCCCCTGGCTCCCGCTCCACACCACTGACACTGGCCGCCTCTAAGCAGAACAAACTAAAGCAACATCTACATTTTGACGAACGCGGGCTTGGCTTTATGGCCATGGGGCTGGCCAAAGCCAGTCGCGCCCCCGTTGCCATTATCACAACCTCCGGCACGGCGGTAGCCAACCTCTACCCCGCTATCGTCGAAGCTTGGTTAACCCATGTACCTCTGATTGTACTTTCTGGTGATCGGCCGCCAGAATTATTGGAATGTGGTGCGAATCAAGCCATCATCCAGCCGGGAATTTTTGCCGGTTATGCCAGACAGATGAACCTGCCAACGCCAGATATTCATATTGCTCCCCAAGCCCTACTCAGCGCATTGGATGACACAGTAGCCAATCAATTCCAGCCGCTGCATATCAACTGTATGTACCGCGAACCCCTCTACCCCAGAGACATTCAGGCCGATGACTTTAGCGACTACCTGCAGCCACTGCGTCAATGGCAACAAAGCTGTGAGCCTTGGAATCAAATCGCAACATGTCAGCCTCAAGCATTACCGCTTGCCAGCCAGTGCCAGCAATTTGCCGAGAAAAAAGGGGTCATTATTGCCGGTATGCTGTCACCGGAAGAGGATCCACAACAGCTACTGCAACTGAGCCAACAACTCGGCTGGCCACTACTAACCGACGCCCAATGTCAGCTGCGCCAACACCCTGGTGTAATTGGTCATATTGATCAGCTATTGCAAAGCCCTGCCGCACAAAAGATCCTCAACCAAGCTGAGCATGTTCTGTTACTCGGTGGCAGACTGCTGTCCAAACGGTTAATCAGTTATTTAGCAGAACATCACTGGCAACAATACTGGCAACTGCTGCCACATCAGCAACGGCTAGACCCTAGCCATAACAGTAAACAACTGTTTCTGGGTAGCATAAATGATCTGACCGGCCTGACTTGGCCAACCTCATCAGTCCAACACGGCTGGGCCGATGGCCTGATTGCGCTCAATCGCACCCTAGAGCAGGGCTTTGTGCAACACATTGATCAAGGCGAATTCGGAGAAGCGCAGGTTATCCGCGCAATTGCGGCTGATGGCATTCAGCAGCAATTATTTATTGGTAACAGCCTACCGGTGCGACTGTTTGATATGTTTGCGCCAAGCCGCACTCAGCCATGTGACACTTATACCAATCGAGGGGCATCAGGTATTGATGGTCTGTTGGCCACCGCCTGTGGGGTAGCCGCCCATGCAGACAAAGCCACCACCCTGATTATCGGAGACCTATCTCAATTACATGATCTCAACTCTATGGCCATCGCCGCCCATGCAAGCGGACCATTGGCTATTGTGGTGCTCAATAATGATGGCGGCAATATTTTCAATCTCTTGCCCGTACCTAATGAAACGCTGCGGGATCAATATTACCGTCTCAGTCACGGATTGGAGTTTGCTGGCGCCGCCGCCATGTTCAACCGCCCCTATAAACGGGTGACTGATATCAACAGCTTCCACCAAGCATACCGTGATGCCATGAGTTACCCAGGCGCATCAGTCATTGAAGTCAGAGTCGCGCCAACGCAGGCCAGCGATCAAATCGCTACCATCGGCCACTGGGTGAGGCAATTGGCATGACCCCTCTGTCGCTGTCATGTCATGGTGACAGTCAGCTGCCACCCTTGGTATTGCTGCACGGTTTTCTCGGTAGCCAATCAGACTGGCAGCCTCTGCTGCCATATCTAACAAAGCAGTTTTATTGTGTTTGTATTGATTTACCCGGCCATGGCGGCAGTGCCGCAATCGAGCTGCCTGTGCCAGGATTTTCCCGCACCTGTCAGTTAATACGTGACACCCTAGCACAGCTTGGTATACATAGATTTCATCTACTGGGATACTCACTGGGTGGGCGAATTGCCCTACATTTAGCAGATGAGCTGAATCAGCAACAGCCCGGCGCGTTGCTCAGCCTCGGGTTGGAATCCTGCCATCCTGGGCTGCAAACCGAGAATGATATTCTCGCCAGGCAACATAACGACACGGCTTGGGCTGATAAACTGGCGCAACTACCACTGACTGAATTTCTGCCGCTATGGTACCGTCAAGGAGTCTTTGCTGAGTTGAGCGAAAATGCCCGGGCAGCATTAGTAGAAAAACGTCGCCACGCAAACCGTCTTGGGCTGCTGAACTGTTACCGCGCCACCTCGCTAGCGCTGCAGCAGGATTTACGTGGAGTACCAGCTCAGATGTCAGGCCGCTGCTATTTCCTTGCCGGACAACAGGACAGCAAATTTTCTGCTCTGGCCCAGCGTTGGCAGCAGCAACAGCCATTACGATGCATCGCCATCCCTGATGCCGGGCACAATATCCATCTCGTCAACCCCACAGCAATGGCCGCCGCGCTGATTGAGGAAGCAGCCTTGAGCCAAGAATCAGCCTTGAGCCCGGCACCAGCTCTAAATGAGCATCCCTCCCAAGCGAATACCCCGTCGCCACAGCGTCATAAACCGGACAAACGTCATGAATAAACCACAGCAAGCACAGGTAGCAGACACTGACACCATTACTGCAATAGCCCTGTATCAATATGCTATTGACCTAATGCCTCTGTTACCTGTGGCAGGGCAACGTATCAATACCCGCCACGGCTTGCTACTCAGCATCAACACCGCTACCAGTCAGGCATATACTGAAATCGCTCCTTTGTCCGGCAACGATATCAACGGCGTCCCCTTAACCGGCTTTAGCCATGAATCTCTCACGCAGACCATTGACTACCTGCGTCATCATTTACCCGCGCTTATCGGGCAGTCACTGGATGCACTGACACTCTTAGCCGATACCTGCCCGCTGCCAGCAGCTGCATTGGGGTTAAGCCTTAATCAGGCAAAACTCACTGGTCTATTAACAACGCGCCCAAGCCTGATTGCGCCCTCTTTTCGCCCCGTGCCACTCATCTACAGCCCCGCAGGCCAGTCCGTATCAGCAGCGGATATACACCACCAACTGGCGCAATACGCCAGCAACGATCCGGCACTATGCTGCCAAGCCGTTAAGATCAAAGTGGGAAAACTGCCGCCAGAAGATGAAATAGCTCTGATTTACCGCGTACTTTCAGTTAATCCAACATTGAAGATCCGGTTGGATGCCAACCGGGCATGGACATTGACACAAGCGATTGATTTCTGTGCGGCGCTACCGTTAGATGCCATTGATTATATTGAAGAGCCATGCCAAAACCCGCAGGACAATCCAACGCTGTACCAAAGCTTGGGGATACATTACGCCCTAGATGAAAGCCTAAATGATCCCAATTACCATTTTTCAGTCACCCCAGGTCTAACGGCATTGGTGATCAAGCCTATGCTCTGTGGCTCACTCAACCGGCTGGCCAATCTGGTGCAACAAGCCCATGAACAGGGCGTGCGCTGCATACTGAGCTCGGCACTGGAAACATCACTTGGTATTAGTGATATCCGAATGCTGGCGGCATTACTGACCCCGGACGAAGCGCCGGGGCTAGATACTCTTAACGCCTTCAGCCACAGCCTGATCCAACCCTTCGGCCATAAACCCTGTTTAAGCCCTGATGTTCTGGAATTACTACTGCAATGTCACTGAAATCCACTAACCATACCCCATCCCCCCTGCACCAAATGGCGGCGCAGCATCCTAACTTGGCAGCACTACAAGACTGTCATGGCAGCATAGATTACGCTAACTTCAGTCAGCAGGTATTAACGCTGGGAACGCATTTGCGTCAAGCAGGTCTGCAATCCGGTGACATTCTGGCCATTATCAGTGAAAACAGTGCCGAGATGATCCGGCTTTATTGGGCCTGTATCGACTGCGGCATTTTATTCTGTCCCATTTCGCCCCGTTTTCCCGAGTCGCAAATTCGCACATTGATGCAGCGTCATCAAATCCAAACGTATTCTCTGCAACCTAGCATCGACATGTCTCTGCCAGGACAGGCACTAACGCCATTAGACATAACAACCGACGCCACTGTCGTCACTGCGCCACAACAAGCGCCACAGGTAAATCCAAATAATCTGAGTAATATTATTTTTACCTCTGGCTCCAGTGGCACCCCCAAGGCTGCGCTGCATCGTTTACGTCAGCACATTGCCAGCGCCACTGGCTCCACCTCTTTAATTCAGCTTCAACCTGGCGATCATTGGCTACTTTCCCTGCCCCTTTTCCACATAGGTGGTTTAGCCATTCTTAACCGCTGCGCGTTGGCTGGAGCATGTGTGGTATTAAGCCGGGGACGTGATGCATTAGCCGAGCAACTACAGCAAGATAACATTACCCATGTGTCCCTCGTGGCGACCCAATTACAACGGCTATTACAGGACTTCCCCTCCTGCCTTGCCAGCTTAAAAGCGCTGTTATTAGGCGGTGGCGCAATCAGTCAACCACTACTGGATAAACTCGGTGAGCAAGGTATTGCCAGTTTTACCAGCTATGGTATGACAGAAATGGCTTCGCAAATTACCACTGGCCCAGCCAGAGCCGATGGCAGTAGCGGCACACTGCTGCCGGGCAGGGAGTTATGTCTTCGTGATGGCGTTATCTGGGTTCGGGGCGACACCCTGTTTGCTGGCTATCTCAGTGATAAGGGTATTGAGCCGATGCGAGATGAGCAAGGCTGGTTCTGCACCAAAGACTGTGGGTTTTGGGATGACGCAGGTCGACTGCATATCACCGGCCGCAGTGACAATATGTTTGTCTGTGGCGGGGAAAATCTTCAGCCAGAAGAGGTAGAAGCCGTACTAAAACAGCTTCCCGGGGTGGAAGATGCTCTGGTTTTTGCGCTGCCAGATCCTGAATTTGGTCATTTGCCAGCAGCAATTATCCGCGGGGTAATACCCAAGCCAGATATGGCGGCGACATATATCGGCCAGCACATCGCCAGATTCAAACGCCCGCGCCGCTATTTCCCTTGGCCGGAAGATATCAGCCAAACCGGCCTGAAGATCAACCGCAAAGCTGTCATTGCCGCCGTTCAGCGCCAATTTCAATTATAACTGGCTTTTGTTACCCCTTGTTTGAACGGCAGAAAACACAAAGCCCGCCTAGTGCGGGCTTTGTTGAAAAAGACGTAACGATTACAGGCTCATCTGCAGCTTAAGCTTGTTCATGGCATTTTTTTCCAATTGCCGGATCCGCTCAGCAGAAACCTGATATTTCTCTGCCAACTCTTGCAATGTTGCCTTGTTTTCATCCAGCCAACGGGTCTGCAAAATATACTGGCTGCGATCATCCAAGGTTTTAATCGCAGCAAACAAGCGAGCTTGGGCATCATTTTCCCAATTATCATGCTCTACTTGCGCAGCTAAATCTGAAGCTTGGTCTTCTAAATACAACGCCGGGGCATAATCCCCCATGTCATCATCATGGTCACTGGCCAGATCAAAAGCGGGATCTTGCGCCGCCATGCGGGACTCCATCTCGGTCACATCTTCTTTCGATACCCCGAGGTTTTCCGCCACCATAGAGACTTCATCATCGGTGAACCACCCAAGACGCTTCTTCGCTTTACGCAAGTTAAAAAACAGTTTACGCTGAGCTTTAGTGGTTGCCACTTTAACAATGCGCCAGTTTTTCAGCACATATTCATGGATCTCAGCTTTAATCCAATGCACGGCAAAAGACACCAGCCGCACCCCAACATCCGGATCAAAGCGTTTCACCGCTTTCATCAAACCGATATTGCCTTCTTGGATCAGATCCGCCTGAGGCAAACCATAACCGGCATAACCTTTAGCAACGTGTACAACAAATCTTAAATGGGACATTACCAGCATTTTTGCCGCCTGCAGGTCCCCGGTTTCCTGCAAACGCTTGGCAAAACGATACTCTTCCTCAGCATCCAGTACCGGAATACTGTTTACCGATTGGATATAAGCATCAAGACTGGCGCTTCCCTGAGGAACCATCAGTGCCATTGATTGCGTTTGTTCAGTCATGCAAGCTCCTGTAACACCTTAATTTACTTTGCTGAAAATTAAATTTGCTGTTTTTTGCAACAATTCTCAGCTGCTGAACTATCGACTAATTGACTTCGGCTGTCAACCTAAGGGGCGATACCTCAGCATAAAACCGCTTTCCCAGCCATGAACCCCACTTCATCTATGCCGCTAGCCATAGGGCAACGCCATCGATACAGCAGAAAAATAACCAAATAAAACATATTGTTATAATATATTTCATGGCATAGTTGCACCTTGCATTTAGGAAGGTTCAATCGCCCGAATATACTGGCGAACAGAAATATATGAACCCAGCCATCCCAGGCCAGACGCCATCAGTAATAATTCAATTAACTCACTGAAATCCAATGATTTCATCTCAATTTGGCTGCCGTACAACCCCAGCAGATTAGATAAAGCACCATCCAGGTACCAGACCAGCAGATTAATTATGATCCATGCCAATAAGCCGCCGATAATGCCATACCACACACCGGTATAAAGGAAGGGACGCTGAATAAAATTATCTGTTGCTCCCACGAGCTTCATCACTTCAATTTCATCCCTGCGGTTCATAATCGCTAGCCGTATGGTATTACCGATGACCAGCACGACGGCCAGCACCAATAACAGGGCCACAGCCGTTACCGTACGCTCCAATACATGTACCACCGCCTGTAGTCGCTCCAGCCATTCAATATCTAAGCGGCCAAAACTAACCTCAGGCTCCATCTGCAATTTCTGTAGTAATTGCTTGGCACGCACTGGCGTAGCATTGTCCTGGGTTGGCGTAACCATAACTACCGCGGGTAATGGATTTGAATCCAGATAAGATAACGCTTCGCCGAAACCAGACTGCGCCTGAAACTCTTTCAGCGCATCATCTCGGCTGATAAAGCTGACACTCTCCACTTCTGGGTAAACCTGCAAGCGGGTGATCAGGCTCTGAATCGCCCGATCTGATTGGCCGTCATGAATAAACAACGAAATCTGTGCCGCCCCGTTCCAGCTATGGGTGATAGTTTCTGCATTTTTCACCAGAACCTGCAGCGCCGCAGGTAAGCTCAAGCTGACCCCCAACACGGCCATGGTCATCACCGACGATACGGGATTGCGCCACAGCTCACCTAAGCTGGCCATCGCCTGCTGCACATGGCGGATAAAAAACATCACAATTCGGCCGGACAAAGGCAATTTACTGCGCTTTAATGTTGGCTGCGTCATATCTGTCCCTTACAAACCGGCGGAAGCCAGTTCATCGGCTCCCAACATCCGTCCCTGCTTCAATGTCAGGGTGCGGTATTTCATCCGGGCGATCAGCCCCAGATCATGGGTCGCGATCAGTACCGTGGTCCCTGCGTCATTGAAGGTTTCAAACAAACGCAGAATATCCATCGACAATTTGGGGTCCAGGTTACCTGTAGGCTCATCCGCCAACAGTAATGCCGGCTTATTGACGATAGCCCGGGCAATACCGACCCGCTGTTGCTCACCGCCAGACAACATCACAGGCGCATGTTTTTCCTTGCCATAGAGTCCAACCATATCCAGCGCCGCATGAACCCGTTTACGGATCTCGCCGAGCGAAAAGCCCTCAATCACCAGCGGCAAAGCCACATTGTCAAACACACTCTTATTCATCAATAAGTGATAGTTTTGAAAAATCATGCCGATATGCCGCCGCAACAGTGGCACCTGCGCCCGACTTAATTCACCGGCATTATATTGATCAATCCATACCTTACCGGCACTGGGACGCTCAATCACCGTCATCAGCTTGAGCAGGGTACTTTTACCGGCCCCTGAGTGACCGGTTAAGAATGCCATTTCGCCTTTTTTAAGATGAAAACTGATATCCGTCAGCGCCTTTTGCCCACCGGGATACACCTTGCTAACCTGCTCAAATCGAATCATGGCTGTCGCTCTCAGTGATTGTCCTGAGCCGTTTTATCTTGGCTAAATAGGGCATCAATAAAGTCTTTGGCATTAAATTGGCGCAGATCATCAATCTGTTCACCCACACCAATATAACGAATAGGAATACCGAACTTATCTGCAATGGCAAAGATCACCCCGCCTTTGGCAGTGCCATCAAGCTTGCTGATACTGATACCAGTCACACCCACTGCTTCTTGGAATAACTGTGCCTGACTGATGGCATTTTGGCCGGTACTGGCATCTAAGGTCAGCATCACTTCATGCGGCGCATCGGGATCCAATTTCTTCATCACCCGCACCACTTTTTTCAGCTCTTCCATCAGATGGCTCTTATTCTGCAAACGTCCAGCAGTATCAGCAATCAACACATCAACACCACGAGCCTTGGCAGCTTGCAATGCATCAAACAATACCGAGGCACTATCAGCTCCTGTGTGCTGGGCAATCACGGGAATATCATTACGCTGTCCCCATACCTGCAGCTGTTCTACCGCCGCGGCACGGAAAGTATCACCCGCAGCCAACATCACTGACTTACCATCACGCTGATATTGTTTGGCCAATTTACCTATGGTGGTGGTTTTACCCACGCCGTTAACCCCAACCATCAGGATCACGAAAGGCCCATTGGCATTTTCCGGTACCAAAGGCACATCCACTGGGGCCAGAGTATCCTGCATTTCCTGACGTAGCAGATCATACAGAGCTTCAGCATCTTTAAGTTGTTTGCGACTAGCATGTTCAGTCAGGCTATCGATCAAGCGAGTTGTTGTTTCTACACCCACATCAGCGATCAGCAGCTGCTCTTCCAACTCTTCAAACAGATCATCATCGATCTTTTTGCCCCGGAACAAACTCAAAAAACCGGAACCGATATTTTCGCTGGTGCGCATCAGACCGCGCTTTAACCGCGCAAAGAAACCTTCCTTAGCCGGTTTTGCCTGAGGTTCTGGCTGAGCCTCCGCCTGTTCAGCCGCCTGCGTTTCTGCAGCAAGGCGTTCTGCCTCAGCTTGTTCAGCCGCATGCTTTTCTGCAGCAAGGCGTTCTGCCTCAGCTTGTTCTGCTGCCAACTTTTCCGCTGCAAGACGTTCTGCTTCGGCTTGCTCCGCTGCCAGCTTTTCTGCTGCAAGGCGTGCTGCCTCAGCTTGCTCAGCCGCATGCTTTTCTGCTGCAAGACGTGCTACCTCGGCTTGCTCTACTGCTAACTTTTCCGCTGCAAGACGTGCTGCCTCAGCCTGTTCAGCCGCTAATTTTTCCGCAGCAAGACGTGCTGCTTCGGCTTGCTCCGCTGCCAATTTTTCTGCAGCAAGACGTGCAGCCTCAGCTTGCTCCGCTGCTAACTTTTCCGCAGCAAGGCGCTCTGCCTCAGCTTGTTCAGCCGCTAATTTTTCCGCAGCAAGGCGTTCTGCTTCGGCTTGCTCCGCTGCTAACTTTTCCGATGCAAGACGTGCTGCCTCAGCCTGTTCAGCCGCTAATTTTTCCGCAGCAAGGCGCTCTGCCTCAGCTTGTTCAGCCGCATGCTTTTCTGCAGCAAGGCGTGCTGCTTCGGCTTGCTCCGCTGCCCGCTTTTCCGCTGCCAGGCGTGCTGCCTCGGCTTGTTCAGCCACTAATCTTTCCACTTCCGCTTGCTTTGCAGCTAGCAGTTCTGCAGCTAAACGCTCTGCTTCAGCTTGATCTGCAGCCTGTTTTTCTGCAGCAAGACGTTCCGCTTCGGCTTGCTCTGCTGCCAATCTTTCTTCAGCAAGACGTGCTGCTTCAGCTTGCTCTGCTGCCAACTTTTCCGCAGCAAGACGTTCTGCTTCAGCTTGCTCTTCTGCCAGCTTTTCTGCTGCAAAACGTTCTGCCTCAGCTTGCTCTGCTGCCAGCTTTTCCGCAGCACGACGTTCTGCTTCGGCTTGCTCCGCTGCCAGCTTTTCCGCAGCAAGACGGTCTGCCTCAGCTTGTTCAGCCGCTAATTTTTCCGCAGCAAGACGTTCAGCTTCGGCCTGCTCTGCGGCTTGTTTTTCTGCTTCAGCTTGCTCTGCCGCTAGACGCTCGGCCTCTGCCTGCTGGGCTGCCAATTCCGCGGCATTATCATCTTGTTTGGATTTATCTCTGCGGAACCAGGAAAAGAAACCTTTTTTTGCCATGTGTGCTACCAGTCTTGGTTAGATTAATTGTTGATGGATCGCCCGCGGGGCAGATTCAGATGTCTGATCAAAAGAACCAACCCGTTAAATGAGTTGGTTACTGTCACATCCGCCTGTGTATCGCCTTGCACCAGGACCTGTGCAATACAGCGCCAATGCGGGTTATTGCGGTGAAGAAGCGCTCACCTTTCACCGTCAAGTTAATGTAAAATATCGCTCCGAATAAGGCTGCATAGTCTACCACTTTCTTTCTTCAGGCAAAATCATGGGGGCACGATGGCCAGAAACAAACCCGGCAGTGGGCAGGTACGGATTATTGCGGGGCAATGGCGGTCACGTCGTTTACCCATTCAGGATTTAGAAGGCCTGCGCCCCACCACAGATAGAGTACGGGAAACCCTATTCAACTGGCTGATCGGTTCAATTACCGCAGCGAGAGTGTTGGATTGTTTTGGTGGCAGCGGTGCACTAGCGATGGAAGCACTCTCCCGTTATGCCGCTTACGCCAGAGTATTTGAACTGCAAAAAAGTGCTGTCACCCAATTGCAGCAAAATCTGCGCACCCTGAAATGTGAACAGGCCGATGTAATTGCTGGCGATTCTCTGGCATTGCTGGCCCAAGGGCCGGCTGGGCAACGTGCGCCTCAGGATTCGACGCCAAGCGAAGGATTTAATTTGGTCTTTATTGACCCGCCATTTCGCAAAGGGCTGGCACAAAATTGCATTAATGCCCTGATACAACATCAGTGGCTTAAGCCGAACGCCTTAATTTATGTGGAAACTGAAACCGAGCTCACATCCCTGACAGTCCCTGTAAGCTGGCAGCCACTAAAGGAAAAAAAGGCCGGTCAGGTATGTTACCGTCTGTTCCGGTATGAACCGGACTCTGAGATAACACAATGAAATGGATAATTTGGGGTGGCAAATTGCTGACCGCCGGCGCTTGGCTAATCATGCTGTACAACCTGATCCAACCGCTGGGCGGCCAGATCAGTGTCATCCTATATCTTATGCTGGCCATAACCTTGCTAATGCACAGTATTCAGCTGGCAATTTTCCACACTGCATTCAAACCTTTGCTGTCACTGAATAGCAAAGATTATCTGAGCGTGTTTACCTTTGGCGCTTTCAGTCTGCTGGCATATCGGCTACAGGTGATAACCGCAATGACAAACCGTCCTCAGCAATAACATGCCAAAAAAGAAAACCCCCGCACTTAGGCGGGGGTTTTATGCGTTCCAATTAAGGTTGCGTCATCCAGAATAATTAGTTTTTAGGATATGGATGCGCTACACCGCGGTGACAGTCAACACAGGTCTTTCTCTTATCGGCTGGCTTTTTAAAGTTCATCGCGTGCATTCTGACCGCCATTTTCTTCATCTCTGGAGATGGAGTCTCATAAATGCGGTTATGGCAATTTTGACAGGTTGAAGAATCGATAGAACGCAGGAAGTCACGAGCCAACTCAGCCTGCTGCTTACGGTTGGTCTCCAACCAATCTTGGGTTTCAAAACCATCAATGGTCATAAAGCCGATAATGTCTTTGGATACCACGATCTTCTTCATCAGGTAAGCAAAAGGCTCCTGAGGAATATGACACTGCTGACATTGCACTACGATACCAGCGCTGTTAGCACCATGTGGGGATTGCAGCACTTCCTGCTCCAGTGAATGCCCTGCGTGGCAGGTCATACAAAAGGCATTAGTACTGGTTGCATGCAGCGTCTGTTGGGTGGCAAAAAAGCCGATCGCCCCAATCACAATACCAACCACTAACAGTGCTAGTACTGAGTATTTTGCGCTGGGTTTAAATAAAGCACGCCAGTTCATCACTCTCTCCGATTTTATAAATTTTGGAATCTGGAATTATATTTTCGTATTTTATGTTTTTTGACTTTTAATAAATTTGATACCGAACCGATATCACTGCGAAATCCGCTGCTTTAATATAAAAATGAGACACAGATCGAATTATTATTTTTACACTTTAAATTTGTGACAGAAATCATAATTCACCTCAACTTTAATTATCGTGAAATAGCGAATAAACCTGAGTTTTCCTGTTGATTAGTAAATCATAATTAAGATAGGGTTAACCGTGATTCTTTCCACATTTCCATCAATATCACTAAATTAGCATCATACAAACGAAGTGCTGACTGACTAAACATCCGATAATATTAATCAAAGCTTAATTACTCTGACTTTTGATAGAATATTCCGTTATGTTTTGGGCAGTTATTTATACCCAATATTTTCAACATCACTATCAAAGCATAAAAATAATCATTTTTTTGTCATCGCGATATTTTTATACCCACAAGAACACATCAAAAAGTTATTATCCCAAATTAGATTCAATCGTTTTTTTCTGTAAAGAGATATCCACTTAACGGGAAATGCTGTGATACACTAAAATCGTTTTCATGACGGGGTAGATATGCCAATTTCGCTGCAACATCGACTGTTATCGCTATTTACTGTGCTGGCAATTTTATTGCAGGGCATGGTATTGAGTGGACAGGTGATTGCTCAGCCAGATTCAGCCCCCCTCTCACATATCACAGCATCTCTGTCATCATCCCACCCTTGCGATACTGATCATTTGTCATCCCCGATAGCAGAAATGGACTGTTGCCAAACACCGGCATCAGCTCCCCACTGCTGTGATGGCAATAATGGTTGTAGTGAAGACTGCGGCCACTGTATGACTATCTCGGTAACAGGCACTCTGCTCAGTGACAACTACTGGCCGGAACGTTTTCCTTCTGAAGCCGCTGTGTCCACCAAGTTGCCTCACTTCCACTCTGTGTCCTTATCTCAGGCGCTTCGCCCGCCAATAGCCTGATCCTTCTAGGTTGCAGCGCTTGCAACCCTATTTGCTCAGCCTCACTGAGCCATTATCTCAGGTAAATAAGTATGCAGCCGACTACTGGGTCTGCCATTTGCTACAGCATAATTGCAGCCATACGGTAGCGGCCATCAATCAGATGGAGTGACACCAATGAAAATTTTATTCAGTCTTGTATTCGCCACCATGATGCTGCTGGGAACTACCCCGGCCCAAGCCCAGATACATCATCAAAATACCGCAGATTATAGCTGCCCTATGCATCCAGAAATTGTCGGGGAACAAGGCGATACTTGCCCCAAATGCGGCATGGATTTGACCGGCAGCCATCAAACATATCACTGCCCAATGCATCCAGAAATTGTCGGGGAACGAGGCGATACTTGCCCCAAATGCGGCATGGATTTGACCGGCAGCCATCAAACATATCACTGCCCAATGCATCCAGAAGTCGTCGGTAACCAGGATGACACCTGCCCCAAATGCGGTATGGATCTTATCGCAAGCGCCCAACCCCACTGCCCAAGGCATGCCGATATGACCGGCGCAGAAGGTGATAACTGCCCTAAATGCGGTATGGCGTTAGAAAGCCGCTGTCAGGACCATCATAATCATATGCATCATCATTCTTCCCGACA
This sequence comes from Shewanella sp. NFH-SH190041, assembly GCF_024363255.1. NCBI lineage: Bacteria > Pseudomonadati > Pseudomonadota > Gammaproteobacteria > Alteromonadales > Shewanellaceae > Shewanella > Shewanella sp. NFH-SH190041. The sequence continues at coordinate 388,308 of NZ_AP026070.1, read as the reverse complement.
CTAACAGCTCCGGGCCGGCATAACATTGTTGTGCTGGCCCAGCGAAGATAAAAACTGAGGTCACTCATGAACAAATCTTGCTACCGGACTCCTGTTATCGTCCGGTCATATCAGGCTGCATATCCAGCGCAGTTGCACCTTTTACCACAGCGGGGCAAAACCTTGTTATCCACTGCCATACTCTTACTCACCATAGGGTTGGGGAGTTACCCCACCTACGCAGCACAAACATCAATATCCAGTGCCCCAAACCATGAGCAAGCGCCGCCAGCTGATGCGCCACCGGCTCAAACGACAGTCCCCTCAACCAAGAGCAGCCCAGCCTCAACCCTGTATGCCTGCCCCATGCATCCAAAGCAAACCAGCCACCAGCCCGGCCGCTGCCCGATCTGCAATATGTTTCTCACGCCGCAACAACCAGCCGAGCACAATCACGACCACGCAAACGCAGACGCAGAAACTCAGCAGCTAACTAGCAATAAAGGCCATACTCACAACCTAGCTACAGTACAACTCAGCCAACCCAAACCGCTTATCTCAGCACCGGCTGCGGCACACGCAACCCATCAGTATGTCTGCCCTATGCACCCGCAAATTGTCAGTGATGAAGCGGGTACCTGTCCTATCTGTGGCATGAACTTGGAACGGGTTGAGCTAGAAGCCCAAAGCAGTGAAGAAATCAGCATTAATGTCTCTGGTGACATGCAGCAGGCACTCGCCCTGCGCACAGCCCCCGTAAAACGCGGCACCCTGTGGAAATACGTACGCACCGTCGGAGAAGTGGAATACGACCAGGGTCAAATCAGCCATATCCATGCCAGAGTCAATGGCTGGATAGAAACCCTCAAAGTGCAATCTGCCGGAGAGAAAATCACCAAAGGCCAACTCTTATATGAGATCTACTCGCCAGAGCTTATTAATGCTCAAGATGATTATCTGCTGGCACTGGCAACCCTAAAACAAAGCCGCCAATCATCCGCGACCAGCGACAGCAGCCAAAGCTATCAGGAGTTAGTGCGGAAAGCGGGTCTGCGGCTGGAATTACTGGGGCTAACCCAGCAACAGATACAACACCTGGCAGACAGTGGTAAAACCCGTTATCGCGTGCCTTTTTATGCCAAGCAAGACGGTGTCGTCAAAGCCCTTAATGTCCGCGAAGGCATGTATATCCAACCACAAACAGAAATGATGTCTCTGGTGGATTTATCCCGGGTTTGGGTAATTGCCGATGTGTTTGAAAACCAACAAAGCTGGTTAGCCGTAGGACAAGAAGCAGAAATCTCCCTTCCCGCATTGAATATCCGCGATATCAAAGGACGGGTGGATTATATCTATCCAGAACTAGACCCAGTGACCCGCAGCCTGCGGGTACGGATTGTGCTGGATAACCCCAAAGCGGCATTGCGCCCTAATACTCTGGCGAGAGTAGCACTGTTTGGTGGCGCGAAACGTCAGGCGCTGACCATACCCCGCGAGGCATTGATCCAAACCGGCCAAGCCAATCGAGTCATCATCAAACAAGCGGATAATCGTTTTAGCGTTCGCCAAGTCAAAGTCGGCATGCAAAGCCAGGGCAAAGCCGAAATCATCAGCGGCCTGGAATTAGGAGAGCAAGTCGTGATCTCCGGCCAGTTTTTACTGGACTCCGAGGCCAGCCTCAAAGGCAGTCTACTGCGCTTAAGCAGTCCACATAACCATTGAGGAAAGGCTCATGCTAAATAAAATTATCCATGCAGCCCTGCATCAGCGGGTGATGGTGTTACTGCTGGCGGCAATGCTGGCGGCATGGGGCATACTGGAGCTGCGTAAAACGCCGCTTGATGCCCTGCCGGATCTGTCCGATGTCCAAGTGATTATCAAAGCCCCCTATCCAGGGCAGGCCCCCAGATTGGTGGAGGAACAGGTCACTTATCCCCTGTCCACCGCCATGCTGGCCGTACCTGGTGCCAAAACCGTTCGCGGCTACTCTTTTTTTGGTGACTCCTATGTCTATGTCATTTTTGAAGATGGCACGGACATTTACTGGGCCCGTTCCCGGGTATTGGAATATTTAAGCCAGGTCTCCGCCCGCCTTCCTGCCGGGGTACAACCCGCATTGGGGCCAGATGCTTCCGGGGTCGGCTGGATTTATGAATACGCCCTAGTGGATAACAGCGGAAACTTAGATTTAGCCCAGCTAAAAAGCCTACAGGACTGGTATCTGAAACTGGAATTGCAAAGTGTCGCTGGGGTGGCCGAAGTGGCGACTGTTGGCGGGATGGAGCAAACCTATCAAATCGTCCTTGATCCGGACAAACTGGCGCTGCATAAGCTGGATATTGCCACGGTCAAAGCGGCTGTCACCCGCGCCAACAGCGAAGCGGGTGGCTCAGTGGTGGAAATGGCTGAAGCTGAATATATGGTACGAGCCAAGGGATATCGCCAGACGCTGACCGATTTTGGTGATATCCCACTGGGGATCACCAGCCCGGCTGGCACGCCCTTGCTACTGAAAGATATCGCCACTCTGCGCATTGGCCCGGCCGCCCGCCGGGGTATTGCCGAGCTCGATGGCGAAGGGGAAGTGGTCGGCGGCATTGTGGTGATGCGCTATGGAGAAAATGCTTTAGCCACCATTGACGCGGTCAAAGCCAAACTGACCCAGCTGAAATCCGGCCTACCGCCCGGGGTCGAGATAGTCCCCACCTACGACAGATCCCAGCTGATCAACAGTGCAGTGGACAACCTGCAACATAAAGTGGTGGAAGAGATGTTGGTTGTGGCAGTGGTCTGCTTGCTGTTTCTGTTACATGCCCGCTCCACTTTAGTGGCGGTAATCACCTTACCGCTATCGATCCTTTGCGCCTTTATTGTGATGAATTATATGGGGGTGAACGCCAATATTATGAGTTTGGGCGGTATCGCCATTGCCATTGGCGCCATTGTTGACGGTGCCATCGTGATGATTGAAAACCTACACAAACATCTGGAGCAATTCCGTCAGCAACATGGTCGCTTACCCAGTAAAACAGAGCACTGGGGAATCGTCGCAACAGCAGCCACTGAAGTTGGTCCAGCGCTATTTTTCTCATTGCTGATCATCACCCTAAGTTTTATTCCGGTTTTTGCACTGGAAGCGCAAGAGGGGCGACTATTTACCCCGCTGGCCTACACCAAAACCTTTGCCATGGCCGCTGCCGCAATACTTTCCATTACTCTGGTGCCAGTACTGATGGGCTATGTGATCCGCGGCAAGATCCCGCCAGAGCAACGTAATCCCATCAGTCGGGTGTTAATCGCTGCTTATCGCCCCGCGTTAAAATTAGTGCTGTCATATCCCAAACTCACCCTGGCGCTAGCACTGGTCGCATTACTGAGCGCCTGGTATCCCTACAGCCAAATGGGACGGGAGTTTATGCCGGAATTGGAAGAGGGGGACCTACTTTATATGCCCACCACTTTGCCGGGGATCAGTGCCGGTAAAGCGGCTGAAATTCTGCAGCAGACCGATCGGTTAATCAAAACGGTACCGGAAGTCGCCCGGGTATTTGGTAAGGTCGGCCGGGCGGAAACCGCAACCGATCCCGCACCGCTCACCATGCTAGAAACTACCATTATGCTTAAGCCCAGAGATGCGTGGCGCGAAGGCATGACCTTAGATGGCATTATCAGTCAACTGCAAGCCAGAGTGAAAATCCCCGGCATGACCAATGCCTGGGTGCAGCCGATTAAAACCCGTATCGATATGCTGTCCACTGGCATCAAAACTCCAGTGGGTATCAAGATCACCGGCGCAGATGTCAACCAACTGCAACAAATCGGGGCAAAAATCGAGGCCATACTCAGTACCCTGCCCGCCACCCGCTCTGCCTATGCCGAACGGGTCGGTGGAGGACGTTACATTGATATCAATCCTAAGCTGGAAGTTGCCTCCCGTTATGGCATGACACTGTCGGATATCCAGGATGTCGTGCGCCACGCCATCGGCGGCATGACCATAGGAGAGTCAGTACAAGGGGCAGAGCGCTACCCCATCAACCTGAGATACCCAAGGGAGCTACGGGATAATATTGAGCAACTGCGCCAGTTACCTGTGGTCACTCGCTCGGGGCACTATCTGCCGCTGGAAAACCTGACGGAGATCAGCATCAGTGATGGTGCGCCCATGCTGAAAAGTGAAAATGGTCGACTGATTTCCTGGGTCTTTGTTGATATCCAGCAGATGTCCGTCGGCGAGTATATCGACCAAGCGAAAGCAAAATTGGCTGCAGAGCTAACCTTGCCTCCGCGCTACAGTTACAGCTTTGCCGGTCAGTATGAATATATGCAGCGGGTTGAGGCCAAACTGCAAACCGTGATCCCCATGATGCTGGCTGTGATCTTTATCCTGTTGATGCTGACATTTGGCTCCATGCTGCAAGCAAGCATTATTATGCTGAGCTTGCCCTTTGCCTTAGTTGGCTCGGCATGGCTATTGTACCTGCTGAATTTCAATCTATCAGTGGCGGTGGCAGTAGGGATGATTGCCTTGGCGGGGGTAGCGGCAGAGTTTGGTGTGGTAATGCTGGTGTATCTTAACAACGCGATTAAACAACGTCGCAGCAGCGGTAACTTTAATACCGAAGCGGATCTTAAGGCTGCCCTGATGGAAGGTGCTGTCATGCGTATCCGCCCCAAAGCGATGACGGTAGCCACCATCTTCTTTGGCCTGTTGCCGATTATGTGGGGCAGCGGCAGTGGTAATGAAGTGATGCAAAAAATCGCCGCGCCTATGGTTGGCGGCATGATCACTGCGCCACTATTATCCCTGTTTGTGCTGCCGGCACTGTATTTGCTCCTGTACCGGCGAACCTTAATCCAGTCTGATGCAACCCAAACGCGACAGGAGTAAAAAAGCATCATAGTGATCGCTATAAACCACTGGAGCAAATATCATTTAATAATGGATAGTGCATCCTTGCCCATAATGCTGACACGAGATGAAAAGTTAAGTGTCAGCGTTGATTAAACAACAAATGCCTGCGGTGTAGCTAACGCTGCAGGCACTTGATGCTTAAAGCTGTACTCTAAATGCCCATCTCAAGCTGATATATCCACCGGCTAAATAGCCTATAAAACCATGATGGCAAAAAATCACTCGCATTAAACCAGAAACTCAATTTTATCCTTAATCTTATTGAAATTAGCCTATAACAAGGATAGTAAAACGCAGAAAAAACAACAGAGCACCAAATTAAATAATTGATTTAAAATAATAATATTAAATAGATATTTAAGTGAGCAGGAATAGACTCGAAATCAGCTTAACCCGCTTGTTTTAGATAATTATTACGGGCTAATCTAGCCCTGGAAACAAGGAACAGCCCTCTCGGTTTATCCCTGTTTCGACTTGTATCCCGACTTATTCAGCAGTCCTTTTAAGCCGTATCCGCCTCCCGGAACGGCTTCTTTTTTGCTCCATGGACAAACATAGTCATAAGTAAGACGAAAGGTTGAAGTGAACTTATTAAGGATAATTGTCATAAAAATGACATAGATAAATTCGATACTAATTTGGACAGCGCCCAATGCCTCTTTCGCATTGCCCCTGTTACCATTGGCTGAACTTGACTCCAGGGTTCAGCTTTTTTTTGCCTATTCATGAGTCGATCAGCCGCGTCGTCCTTTAAAGCCGGATGAAAAAAATGATAGAACACCACTTTTATCACAAACTGCCGTGTTAGCCATTCAGCCAGATAACACCTATGAGTAAGCTTACGGCCAAAATCGCGATATTTATCAATCAGCATATTCCCATGACTAAATTTCTTACTTTTATACTCTTGGCTGCCATCAGTCTGACGGCACAGGTTCAAGCTGCACCAGCCTCTGGCCAGTTTATTGCCACCAAGCCCTGTCCCTTGTATCAATCGAAAAATAAGCGCACCAACCCGGGTAATGAACAAACTGCAGCCGGTCAGCAATATCGTATTCGCGAAATGTTGGGCAAACCAAACCAGCCACAATGGCTCCGAATTGATACCCAAGCCAATCAATCACCCCTGCGCTGGGTCGCTGCTGACTGCGGCACCGTCAATGGCCTTAGCCACAATAAGGCTGACACAGGCAGCAAAACGTCAGCATCAAGTTGTTCAACTAAGGGTAAACAGGACAGCTATATTCTGGCACTGAGTTGGCAATCAGCCTTCTGTGAGCTAGGAGGTCGCCACAAAGCCGAATGTCAGGCGCTACGTAAACACCCGCAAATGCCAGCGGGCAACAGTTTCACCCTACATGGCTTGTGGCCGAATCAACGCAGTTGTGGCAGCCAATATGGCTATTGTGGCCAAGTGAAGCATAAAACTGGCGGATTTTGTGATTATCCAGCCCTAGACTTACGTGGCGATGTCCGCAGCCAGCTTGACGAGGTGATGCCCAGTGCTAAATTCGGCACTTGTCTACAACGGCATGAATACTGGAAACACGGTACTTGTATGAGTGATAATCCGGCGCAATATTTTGCCCAAGCCATAACCTTAACCCAGCAGGTAAATCAGTCGGCTTTTGTTAGTGAATTTATTCATGAACATAAGGGACGAAAAGTCACCCGAGATGAATGGAACCGCGCTTTTGATGCCAGTTTTGGCTCTGGCGCCCATCGCAAAGTCAAACTACAGTGCAAACGCGGCATGCTGACCGAAATTCAACTACAGTTGCCAGCCTCGCTGACAGGTACCTTACCAGCCCTACTGCAACAGGCGGATAAAGCCCACAAAGGCAGTTGCGCCAATAAATTTCGGCTTGAGGACTGATCATTTCAGCTAGCCGCGAAATTATGTCGTTGTATTACTGCGCTAGCCGGTAACTAAATTAAGGCGCTATAAAAAATGCCCGTAAACGGGCATTTTTTTCACTCATCGTATTGGTAACTTTTAACAGCTAAGCGTAATCACTGACAGTGGTGCCCCCTGGGGATCATTAATCACCGCAAATCGACCAACGCCCTCAATATCTGTCGCGGGAACACAAACGCTGGCACCAAGATCTTGCGCCATCGCCAACATGGCATCACTGTCGCTAACACTAAAATAGGGCATCCAATGGCTGGGCATATCTCCCCAATCTTCATCCATGGGTAAAATGCCACCAAAAGTCATATCACCCTGACTCAATTCAGAATAGGGCTGTTTACCGTCCTCCAGCACACGGATATTCCACCCCAATACAGCCTGATAAAACTGCCGCGCCTTTTGCGGCTCACGACACGCCAGCTCAACCCAACACAAGCTATTTGAGCCTCCAAAACTGGCTGCGCCTTGATGCTTTCCCGCCTGCCACAAACAAAAACCAGCACCTTCAAGATCGGACAACATTGCCATCCGCCCGGCATCTCCCACCTGCTGCGGTGCCAGTCTCACCGTTCCCCCCGCAGCCAAGGCTCGGGCCACCGCAGCATCAATATCATCAACAGCAAAATAGATGTTCCAGCCCGGCTGCACAAAATCCATCGCGGCAGTAATCTGATACATGGCTCCCTGATTCTGCCCCTCAATACTGAACATGGTATAAGCACCATCAGGTAAGGGAATATCAGCCAACTGCCAATTAAACAGCGCCGCATAAAAGGGTTTGGCAGTCTCTGTACTCTGGGCTGCCAACTCTATCCAGCAGGGTTGCCCCTGTTGATATTGAATTGCCTGCATCGCTCCACTCCTGTCAGCATTATCCGGTGGGCACAGCAAATTACCGGGTAAAAAGCCATGATTATTGAGATTGTTATCTTGCTAAAATTAGTGCTGACCGTGTTTTTTTTCCAGTGATAACAATCCTTCAGTCATCCTTTCCACCTTTTGACTGAGTCCGGTAAAAAATGGCTTTAATGCCAATAGGACTGACAGAAATTCAACCTATTTTTACGCTTCACAGCAACAAACAACCCGGCTAAAGCCGGGCTGTTTTTTCCTCGATATCGCGCTTAATTCAGCGTCGAATACACATCACATGGTAGATACCCTCTTCCACCTCAGTCCCTTCTGTTTCATGCTCAAACCCGGGAAACTCGCGATCCCACACTTCCAAGCTTTTGAGGTAACCAATCTGAGGGCTGGAATCATCACCAAAATTCTCCCCCGACATCAGCATGGGGATCCCCGGCGGATAGGGGATAACCGCATTTGCTGCCATCCGACCAGACAATTGATGACTTGGCACCATTTCCACTTTATTTTCCACAATGGCCTGAAACGCAGCTCTTGGGGTCACATCAGCTACAGGTAAGATAGAATAAGCGGTATTCAGCTTTTCAGAGGGATTATGCGCCTTAAGATAAGCAAACATTTTGCAGCCAAGATCCTGCAATCCCATCTCGGCATACATTTCCGGAAAACTCTCAGTTAATCCGGGCAATACATTTACTAATGACGTATTGGCATCATAATGCTTTTTAAACGACAGCAGGGTATTCACCAAGGTCGCCCATTTCCCCTTAGTGATCCCCATCGAAAACAGAAACATCACTTGGAAATCCGTGGTCCGGGTAGGAATAATGCCAAAGCGCCCTAAATACTGGGTTACCAACGCAGCTGGCACACCTGAGTCCAGTAACTTGCCATCATCCCCCATGCCAGGGGCTAAGATACTGACTTTGATAGGGTCTAACATGCACCAGTCCGCAGGCATATCCTTAAACCCATGCCAAGTGTCACCTGGGTGCATCTTCCAACAATCCTGGTTTGTTACCAACAGCTCTGCTGGCGCCTCCTCAAAAGCAAAGCTTTTCCCTGTTGTTGGATCTGTCACTGTTTCTGCGTTCCAAGGTTTAAAAAACCAATCGCAATCAGCCAGGTATTCTTTATGCAGCCGTCCCATCGCCTGACGGAAATCCACCGCCTCACGAATGACCTCAGTGGTCAGAGATAAACCACGATTGCCATCCATCTGAGAAACCGCAATATCGTTAGACGCGCTAATTGCATAGAGCGGAGACGTAGTCGCATGCATCATATACGCTTGATTAAAACGCTGAAAATCAATGGCATCTTTACCATTACGAACATGCAGCCAAGAAGCCTGGGACAAAGCATTAAGCAGTTTATGGGTCGAGTGCGTGGCAAACACCGTTGGCCCTTGATAATCAGATTGCGGCTCCCCACGCATCGCATAATGCCCCTGATAAACAGGGTTAAATCTGGCATAACCATACCAAGCCTCATCAAAATGCAGCCGAGTACAGCTTTGAGCTAAAATATCCTGCGCCCGCTCTGCGTTGTAGCACAAGCCATCGTAGGTACAGTTAGTCAACACGGCATAAGGAGCCATTTCTCCAGCCTGGTCTTGCGTCAGGGCATTGGCTTTAGCCGTGGCTTCCAGTGCGGCCTTAGTCATCTGCTCTGGATAGATAGGCCCGATAATTCCGTAACGGTTACGAGTAGGAACCATATACACAGGCAACGCCCCGGAAAGCATCAGTCCCTGCTCAATAGATTTATGGCTATTTCTGTCACAGATGGCGAGGGTATTTTCCTTCATACAGATCTGCATAATGGTCCGGTTCGCCCCTGACGTCCCGGTAACAAGAGAAAATGAACGGTCTGCACCAAATACTCTGGCTGCATATTTTTCACTCTCACCAAATGCACCGGTGTGATCCAGTAAGGAGCCCAAATTCCCTCGCTCAATCCCCATATCGGTACGAAACAGTCCTTCGCCATAGTAACTGTAAAAACGTTGCCCCGCGGGAGTTTTCGTAAAGCCTACCCCACCTTGATGCCCGGGCGCAGCCCAAGAATACTCATGGACATCGTCATATTTCATTAAAGCAGACATCAATGGTGGCAACTGCCGTTCCCGATAACGCTGCATAGCAGCCACTGCCCTGCCAGCAATAAAATCTGGGGTATCTTCTAAAATCCAGACAAACTCATCCACTTTTGCCATCAGTTCCCGGCTGACTGACAGGGTGATTTTTTTTCGCTCCGCAAGCAGAAATACCGGTACATTCTCCTGGCGTTTATTCAGTTTATCGATAAGTGTATAAAACCTATCATTTTCATCTGCCTGAGAGCCACTCATGGAAGACGTCAGCATCAAACAATCAATGGCGGTATTGGCATAGAGAATGGAATAACAATCTTCATAGGATGAGGCGACAGTGACAATCGCCCCGGAGTTATTTAATTCATCAATTAATCGGCTGATAGCATTACCAATAACACCTTCTTTTGGGGCTTCTTCTAGAATTAATACTGTCAGTTTTTTCCCGTAGCTTCGCATGAACCATCTCCAGAATTATTCGGTAAGATTACTCTGATAAACTACTTTTACAGCTGAAACGATTATTGAGTAGCAGTTAGATTTCAAGACATTTCAGTCACTAATTCTTGACTTAGTAAGTCATTAATAAAATGATCATATATCAGACATTTAACTTAGCTGATTAAATCCGCTTTTGACAAATAAAAATAAATCAATTAATTACAACAACTTAAATAGCTAGCAGCCAATAATAACGAGAAAGATATCTTATTATTCAGTCAATTGTGTCGAGTTAAATTATTAGCTTGTTTAATTTCATAGACTTAATTTAAAAGTAAAATAATAAGATAAATTTTTGTTTGAAATTCACCGAATAATTTATCTAGACTGCTGTAATTGTACAGGGACAAATTCGGCCATTGAATCCCACTTCAAAATAATCGAATTTGAGTTATTAACCTTATATTTCATTTTAAATAAATGAGTTAAAGGAGTTCATAAATCCATTTCAACCCGCAGATAATCTGGGAGTGATATTGAATGGCATCCGAAGCAAATAAAATGGGCCTGATGGGGCTGACAACCATAGTGACGGTCAACATGATGGGCTCTGGAATCATCATGTTACCGGCAAGTTTAGCGCAAACCGGAGCAATTTCGTTACTCAGCTGGCTAGTCACAGCCATCGGTGCCATGTGTATCGCCTATGCGTTTGCCAAATGTGGCATGTACTGCAATAAAGATGGCGGGATGTCGGCCTATTCCGCCGAGGCTCATGGTCGCTCTTCTTTTTTTATCGCATCTTACACTTACTATGTATGCTTGGTGATCAGTGCCGTTGCAATCGCAGTATCTTGTACCGGTTACTTAGAACCCTTTATTCCATGGTTAAAACAAAGCCCTATCAACACCTTTATCGGCGTAGTGGCCATTTTGATTTTAACCATGGTGGCCAACTTTAAAGGTCCACGTATCACAGGCCAGATTTCCGCGTTTACCGTTTGGGGAGTCATTATCCCCGTGGTAGGTCTGTCCATCATAGGTTGGTTTTGGTTTGATCCAAAAGTTTTTGCCTCAGCTTGGAACCCTCACAATATGGGGACCATGGACGCAGTGTCGTCTGGTATTGCGTTAACCTTGTGGGCCTTTTTAGGCATTGAGTCTGCAGGGGCTAATTCTGGGACAGTAAAAGATCCCCAGAAAAATGTGCCATTGGCTTGCATGCTCGCCACCAGTTTTACCGCGGTGGTTTATATCGCTTCCACCGCGGTAATCCAAGGGATTGTACCCAATGCCGCACTCGCCACCGCCGACGCGCCATTTGGGCTGGTTTACACCTATATGTTTAATAAAGAAGTTGGCCTCATTATTACCGCACTGGCGGTGATTGCCTGTATCGGCTCCCTACTTGGTTGGCAATTTACTAATGCCCAAGTATCCCGGGCAGCAGCTGATATTAAGTTGTTTCCTAAGATCTTTGGCGAAGTGACTAAAGATAATGCCCCCATTAAAGGCATGCTGATTATGTTGGCACTGGAACTAGCTTTAGCTGTAATGACAATTTCCCCAAGTCTGGTGAAACAATTTAATGTGTTGGTCAACTTGGCTGTATTTATCAATATGGTGCCGTATATCCTGTCTCTCACCGGATTGGAGGTCATACTGCGGAATAATAAAGTGGGAAGTAAGGAATACAAAACTGGCGCTGTCATTGGCAGTCTAGCCGTTATCTATAGCATTTACGGTGTTTATGCCTGTGGGGCCCAAGCCGTCTTCTATGGTGCGATTCTTACTTTGTTGGGTTATCTGTTTTATGGCTTTATCGCCGCAAGGGAAGCCAATGCCAGTTTAAAAGCCTAATCAAACGACAATAAAAAACGCCGCAGTGTTTGAGCACTGCGGCGTTATTAATTCTGGAGCGGGTGATGGGAATCGAACCCACGTTTGAAGCTTGGGAAGCTCCAGTTCTACCATTGAACTACACCCGCGAATGGGATGATAAATTACTGTTTTTTAAAAATCTGTCAAGCAGTTCATCCCCTAAAAGCGTGATACTTATCCATAAACCGGCAGAAGATTCGCCATCGCTAACAGATGACACGCTCCAGTAACAATACCGAAAACAATAACCAGTAAAATCAACGGGGTACCACCGGGCACTTTAAAACCACAGCCAGATGGATGTAATTGTCTAACCCGATAGGCCATCAATGCCGGCACAATCACGGCCCAAATACAGGCAGCCAGTGCCGCAAAACCTATCGCCACCAGAAACCCATTAGGGAATAACATGCCCATCACAGCAGGCGGCACAAATGTCACCAATGCAGTTTTAGTTCGACCTTTAAGGCTATCATCAAAGCCAAACAGATCCGCCAGATAATCAAATAGACCTAAGGTTACCCCCAGAAAAGAAGACGCTACGGCTAAATTGGCAAATAGAGTCAACATCGAGTTAAGCCAATCACTGGCAATAACTTGCTGCAGTGCCGACACCAATACCCCCATATTGCCACCCTCAGCAATAATAGGCACAAAATCACTACGGCTAATATTGCCCATAGTCGCCACTAACCAGCAAATATAAATCACTAACGCGAGGAATGTGCCACTAAAAATAGCCGCAACAATCTTACTCGGCGATTTACCGTAATATTTCACTAAGCTTGGCACATTGCCGTGATACCCGAAGCTCGCCAAACCAAATGGTAAGGCCGCCCACAAGTAAGGGGCAAAACTATTATGCCCATCTGGGATAAATAATTTAGCCGGCTCAACTTCAATTAATAAATTGCCCACCGCCATAAAGAAAGTGATCACCATGCCACCTAACATCACGGTCGTAATGCGATCGACTGCTTTCGTGCTGGCTAACACAACCGCCGCCAAAACAACGGCAAAAACCAATGCGGCCAAACTCTGTGGCAACACTATGCCAAGATTGGTCAAACTGTGATTCACAATCGAAGAGCCGCCGCTGATGTAAGCATAAGTCAGGATATACAGTACAAATGTAATAGAGGCACCGCTAACAATACGCCAGAATCGGCCAAGGGTATGACGAGTAAGGGTGTCAAAGCTGGCACCAGGCTCAAAATGCAGATTGGTTTCAAGCAAGAGTAGGCCGGACATCAGCATAATAAACCAGATCCCGATCAGTACCATCAGTGAGTAACCGAACCACATACCGGCACTAACGACTGGCAGGGAAAACATCCCCGCCCCCACGGTGGTGCCAGCAATAATCATTGCTCCACCCAATAACGATTTGCCCGCAGGGGCCGCATTCATATGATTCGCCATGGCTACTTACCAATTATTAGAGTTATGCCGTTAACCTATTGGATAACAGGTTTTCACAGGATACAAAAACGCCTGCAAAAAGCAGGCGTTTTCAGTCATATAATCAGCTTTATTGTTAGATTACCAGCAATTTAGTGCTCAGCTGCTACCGCATCCACAATTGTTTGTCTAACTGAGGAACGCAACAGAGTATTAGTATAACCTCGCATTTGCTCAATTTGCTCCAGCTCAGCATTACCAGCCAAATAACCAAGATCTTTCAGTCTGATACTCAACGTCGCATACAGCTTCTTATCATAAAACTCAGGTGCAGTAACACCATGCAAGGCACCAAGGCGCTGAGCCAACAGATGACTTTCCGCTTCCAACTCTGCCCGCTCAATCGTCGGACGAGATGCCAATAGATTGAAGATAATGGCATAACGCTGCATTGTCTCGCTGATCAGTCCTGACAGTAATAGCAGCGTATTGATCTTACTGTTGTTTACCTCGAAGGACTCATTGCCACTGATCAAACCCTCTTGCTTAAACTGCACCAAAAGCTGATCGATATAACTATCTAGATCCTTGATATCCATAAACAGTTCAGCTTCCAGTAAGGCATAAAATGCCTTAGCGATTTGCAGCAACTGCTGACGGGAACAGTTGTCATAACGCAATAAAATGTTCGCAATCAGTGCCGGAATAATCAGTAAGTGAATGATGTTATTACGGTAGTAGGTCATTGATAGCTTATGGGCAGGTTCGAGGCTGATAATATTGCCCAGCGCGTCACTTTCCTGCACCAGCTTTTTCAACTCAAGTCCCTGATCAACTAATGACTGACCATCGCCATCCACCACAGATGCATAAGGCGTGTAAGGTACTTCTTTTAGCAGCTTGAGATAAAAATCCAGTTGGTTTTCCAACTGATTACGCTCAAGAGCATTCTGCTCTGCCGCCAACAAAACTGCACTGCTCAAAGTCACTGAACTGGCAGCCGCCGCGCCATTGATATGGGTCATCACTTCAGTCGCCAAAGAGTTAACCACAGGTGTCAACCAGCTTGGCTTATTATCAGGTTCTTGAGCTAACTGTTCGCGCCAATCACTGACTTTCTCAGTTAAAAAGTTCTGTAGGGTGATTGGTTCACCAAAGTTAACATAGCCCTGACCGAAGTTACCCAACTTGCGGATAGCGCCAAATACTTGCCAAACGGACTCTTTCTTTTTCTTCTTACCGCTCAATTCCTTATGGTACGTAGCCACTTCCATAACATGGTCATACCCCAGATAAACTGGCACCAAGGTTACCGGGCGCTCAATACCACGCAGTACGCTGTTTACTGTCATGGCCAACATACCGGTTTTGGGTACCAGTAAACGACCTGTGCGGGAACGGCCACCTTCAGTGAAATATTCCACCGAATAACCTTTAGCGAACAGTTGATCCAGATACTCGCGGAACACCGCAGTGTAAAGTTTATTACCGTTAAAACTGCGACGGATAAAGAATGCACCGCCCCGACGGAACAGCGGCCCTGCGGGCCAGAAATTCAGGTTGATCCCGGCGGCAATATGCGGTGGCACCATTCCTTGGAAATAAAGAATGTAAGACAGCAACAAATAATCCATATGGCTGCGGTGGCAAGGCACATACACAATTTCATGGCCATCATGGTGTAATTGGCGGATCTGCTCAGCACCTTTAATATTGATGCCGCTATATAACTTGTTCCATAGCCAGGTCAATAACCGCTCAGCGATCCGGATCAGACTGTCAGAATAATCTGCTGCAATCTCATCCATATACTCCATGGCCTTATCACGGGCTTCGCTTTCCGGGATCTTTTTACTAATAGCTTCTTCTGCTATCGCCCGTTTCACTGAGTCCGAATTAAGTAAGGAGTGGAATAACGCCTGACGGTTTGGCAGGGCAGGCCCTGTCATCACCTTACGCTGCCGACGGAAATGCACCCGAGCTACTCGGGCCAATTTGTGGGCGATGGAATGATCTGTGCCGTGTTCATCGGCCATATAACGCAGAGAAACCGCATTAGAGAACTGGATAAAGTTATGTCGACCCAGGAACAAGATCATCAAACTTTTACGCAACCAACTAGGATCTTCACGCTCCAACACCGCGGCTTTCATGGTGTCATCATCTTTACCTGGTGTACGCCCCCAAAACAGACTGACAGGCACCAACTGTACATCTAACTCTTCATCCTGCTGATGCATAGTTAACAGGCGGGTAAATGATTGAAGGAACTCTTCATCGCCGCAACGCTGTCCAAACAAGGGCTGCGCCCCTTCTAAACAGACCAGACGCGGCACTTGCTGCCCCTTCAGTAATAACGGTTCATCTGGGGAAGGCAAACCCAACTTAAGACAGGTTTCTCTTAATACATTGATGTCACTTAACGATTCCGTTTTTAGGACATACACCATGGGCCGATTGGCATCCAAATTAAGATCAGCGAACGGATCCTGCGGTACCGTAATGGTGTGTACCAGCTTTTTCTGAATCCATCGCAGGGCCTTAAACCCCAAAGAGTCATGTTTTGACATTATTTATAGCAATCTGCTTCACATCGAATTGCGGCATAGAATATCAGACATACAACACCTTGCGCTATTACTGCCAAAATCTGCCCTATTGGTTAATACTTGCACTGGTTAAAATACTGTATATACTAACAGTTACTGTATGAAAAGACAGGGAACAACATGAGACCGCTGACGCCACGCCAAGCAGAAATTCTTGAGCTGATTAAACGAAATATCCAGGATACTGGCATGCCGCCAACCCGGGCTGAAATTGCTGCCAGATTAGGCTTTAAAAGTGCCAATGCCGCAGAAGAACACCTCAAAGCCCTGGCCAGAAAAGGCTGTATTGAAATTATGCCCGGCACGTCCCGTGGTATCCGCCTAATCCAGGAAGAAAGTAGTAATGATGACGATGCAGGTTTGCCATTAATCGGCCAAGTTGCTGCCGGGGAACCTATCCTGGCCCAAGAACATGTCGAACAGTATTACCAAGTCGATCCCGCAATGTTCCGACCATCAGCAGATTTTCTG
This sequence comes from Shewanella sp. NFH-SH190041, assembly GCF_024363255.1. Lineage (NCBI taxonomy): Bacteria > Pseudomonadati > Pseudomonadota > Gammaproteobacteria > Alteromonadales > Shewanellaceae > Shewanella > Shewanella sp. NFH-SH190041. Next base: position 371,734 of record NZ_AP026070.1, on the reverse strand, counting down.
CTTCGGGTACGGGGCGACAGCATGAAGAATATCGGTATTCTGGAAGGTGATTTGCTGGCAGTGCACAAAATGCAAGAAGCCAGAAATGGCCAAGTTGTTGTTGCTCGCGTTGAAGATGATGTCACGGTAAAACGCTTCGAAAAACAAGGTGAACTCGTCTACCTCCATGCAGAAAATGAAAATTACGCACCTATTAAAGTGGATCTGCGCTATCAGCATTTAACCATCGAAGGTCTGGCTGTTGGGGTAATCCGCAACGGGGACTGGCTATGAAAAAAGTATTGGGCGTAGCGCCTAGGCATCCGGGGCTATGGAAAAACCCGGCTTTCAGCAAAACACCAGCAGAAGTGATTCACACATTAAAATCCAGGGATCATGGCCTTAATGAACTGCGGGCTCACGCAGCTGTACTGGCACAACTCAGCCAGCAGGGGCGTTGGATTGTGCTGATTAATGCGCCCAATATTGGCTACAAACAGGTTCTTGCCAATGCCGAAGTGCGTATGGACCGGGTGTTACTGGTGCGTGCAAGAGACGAAGTTGAGGCGTTATGGGCCATGGAAAAAGCCCTGACCAGTGGTACGTCCAGTGCTGTAGTCACTTGGTCGACACCTTTGGATGACAGAGATAACCGCCGACTCCAGCTTGTGGCTAAGAGTGCTCGAGCAACAGGATGGCTGATTGAAAATGTAAGTGTTCACAAACACGAAGAAGTAGAAAATAACTACTGTTTACCTTTATTACCGGCCACTAACTTACCCGCTGTACATTAGTTGATTTATTTATCAGCCCCAACTTTCGGGGCTGTACCCGCTATATCAAAGATAATTCTTGACCTTGATCAAACTTTAAACAGCAAGTAATGTAACTTCATGGTGTTGCATTTTTAGCCGCATTTGTTTTGCATCGTCTAAAATCAGACACTTGGACATATAAATCGATAATGAACACCAGCGATAAGTGTGCCGTTTGATGTCAGTCAGACTGTGTTAATCACATCAATACACTTGCAGTCATCGTTGCTTTTTGTGGGAACTGAAGAGTTTGCATAGAGCATAGTATTACTGTGTGGCTCTTCTTTGTAGTTGCATTTGCAATTGACAGAGGAGATGTCTTTTGAAGCATTTGCTGTATTTGATAGCGGGGTTAAGTTCTCCCGTAATGGCATCTGAATTGCCACTGAATATGACCAAGGGTGTGACTGAAATCAGTCAACAGGTCTACGACCTTCACATGATCATCCTCTATATCTGCTGTGTTATCGGTATCGTGGTATTTGGACTGATGTTCTATGCCATGATTAAACATCGCAAATCTAAAGGCGCTGTACCGGCGCAATTTCACGAAAGTACCAAAGTTGAAATCATCTGGACCTTGATTCCATTCGTGATTCTGATCGGCATGGCAATCCCAGCCACCAGCACTCTTATTGCCATGGAAGATACCTCAGATGCAGATTTAACCGTGCTGATCACCGGTTCACAATGGAAATGGCACTACAAATATTTCGATGATGATGTGGAGTTTTACTCCATTCTCGCCACCCCCAGAGACCAAATCGATGGCAATGCCCCAAAAGGAACCAATTACTTGCTGGAAGTTGATAAACCTCTGGTGCTGCCCATTGATAAAAAAATCCGCTTTTTAATGACATCAGAAGACGTAATTCATTCTTGGTGGGTACCTGATTTTGCAGTTAAAAAAGATGCCAATCCTGGGTTCATTAATGAAGCTTGGACCAAAATCGATCAGCCCGGCACTTACCGGGGCCAGTGCGCTGAACTCTGTGGCAAAGACCATGGCTTTATGCCCATCGTTGTTAAAGCACTACCACAGGCAGAGTACGCTGCTTGGATGGCTGAACAGAAGCAAGCTGTCACAACTGCAGCGGTCGAGGCTAAAGCAGCACTGAGTCAAACGCTGTCGATGGATCAGCTGATGCAGCAAGGGGAACAGGTTTATCTGTCCCATTGTGCCGCCTGTCACCAACCCAATGGCGCCGGTCTGCCAGGGGTCTTCCCTGGACTGATAAAAAGCCCCGTCATCGAAGGCCCGCTTGCTGGGCATTTAGATATTGTGATTAACGGTAAACCCGGCACTGCAATGCAATCCTTCAGTAAACAGCTCACCGCACAGGAAATTGCCGCAGTGATTACCTATGAACGTAATGCCTGGGGTAATGATACCGGAGATATGGTGCAAGCCGTTGATGTCAACAGCCACGGTCAGTAAAGGGAATTAATATGAATAGCACAACACAAGAACCCGATATCGAACTGGCACAGGGTCATCAGGACGATCATCACCATGATGGACCACCGAAAGGCATCATGCGCTGGCTGCTAACCACCAACCACAAAGATATCGGCACCCTATATCTCTGGTTCAGTTTTATTATGTTTTTAATTGGCGGTGCCATGGCCATGGTGATCCGTGCTGAATTATTTCAACCTGGCCTGCAATTGGTAGAGCCCAACTTCTTTAATCAGATGACCACAGTTCATGGCCTGATTATGGTATTTGGCGCGGTAATGCCAGCCTTTACCGGACTCGCGAACTGGTTAATACCTATGATGATTGGTGCGCCGGACATGGCGCTGCCGAGGATGAATAACTGGAGTTTCTGGATCCTGCCATTTGCGTTTCTGATCCTGCTAAGTTCCCTGTTTATGGAGGGCGGAGCCCCTAACTTCGGCTGGACCTTTTATGCGCCACTGTCCACGACCTATAGCCCAGACAGTACCGCGTTATTCGTCTTCTCTGTCCATATTATGGGGATCAGCTCCATCATGGGCGCCATCAATGTCATTGTCACCATAGTCAACATGCGGGCGCCGGGGATGACGTGGATGAAATTGCCATTATTTGTCTGGACTTGGCTTATCACGGCATTTTTGCTGATTATGGTGATGCCGGTACTGGCCGGAGTGGTCACCATGGTACTGACGGATAAATACTTTGGTACCAGTTTTTTTGATGCCGCCGGCGGCGGTGATCCTGTGATGTTCCAGCATATTTTCTGGTTCTTCGGGCACCCGGAAGTTTACATTATGATCCTGCCATCTTTTGGCATTATCTCGTCGATTATCCCCGCGTTTAGCCGCAAAAAATTGTTTGGCTACTCCTCTATGGTGTACGCCACCGCCAGTATTGCCATCCTGTCATTTCTGGTCTGGGCTCACCATATGTTCACCACTGGAATGCCGGTTGCCGCCGAACTATTCTTTATGTATTGCACCATGCTGATCGCAGTGCCTACAGGGGTTAAAGTCTTTAACTGGGTTGCCACCATGTGGCGTGGCGCGCTGACATTTGAAACCCCAATGCTGTTCTCACTGGCCTTTATTATTCTGTTCACCATAGGTGGGTTTTCCGGCCTGATGCTGGCAATCACCCCGGCGGATTTCCAGTATCATGACACCTACTTTGTTGTCGCCCATTTCCATTATGTCTTGGTATCAGGGGCAGTCTTTTCCATTATGGCCGCCGCATATTACTGGCTGCCCAAATGGACTGGACATATGTATGACGACCGACTGTCAAAATGGCACTTCTGGTGCTCACTCATTTCAGTCAATGTACTGTTTTTCCCCATGCACTTTGTTGGCTTGGCAGGCATGCCCCGCCGTATTCCAGATTATGCGCTGCAGTTTGCCGATATCAATCAAATCGTTTCTATCGGAGGCTTTGCCTTTGGCTTATCCCAGCTAATCTTCCTTGCCGTCGTCATCAAGTGTATTCGCGGCGGTGAGGCAGCCCCGGCCAAGCCATGGGAAGGGGCCGAAGGGCTGGAATGGACAATTCCAAGCCCAGCACCGTACCACACCTTCAGCACACCACCGGAGGTGAAATAATATGACGCAGGAGAAAGGGCGAAGCCATAGTCGATTGATCGCCCTGCTACTGCTGGGGGCGGCTGGCATGTTCGGTTTTGGCTTTGCATTAGTGCCACTCTACGATGTGCTGTGTCAGGCGTTAGGGATTAATGGTAAAACCAATGATACCCCGCAGCAGTACCAAGCCATGGTGGTTGATGAAAACCGATTGGTGACAGTGGAGTTTATTGCCCAAATCCCAGGGAGTATGCCCTGGGAGTTTGGCCCTAAAGTCAAACGCATGCAGGTTAACCCAGGCCAATTAATCCGTACCGCATTTATTGCCACCAACTTATCGGACACGCCCCTGACTGGCCAAGCGGTTCCTTCCGTCTCCCCCGGACAGGGCGCAGCCTATTTCAATAAAACCGAATGTTTCTGCTTTAACCGGCAGCAACTCGATGCCCGTGCCAGTGCTGAATTGCCGTTGATTTTTTATGTGGATCCAGATCTTCCCGCGGACATTAACACGCTAACGCTTTCATACACCCTATTTGATATTACCGCCCGGGAGTCAGGCGGCGGGAATGCGGGGCAAGGAGTCGCCAAATGACAGTCAAACAACAAGCCTATTATGTTCCAGCCCAAAGTGCCTGGCCCATTATCGGTGCTATCGGGTTATTTCTAATTGCTTTCGGCGCTGGCAGTTTTATCTCCCAACTAAAACAAGGCGGCGGTAGTGGCGGCTATATTCTGCTACTCGGGATTGCAGTGATCCTATTTATGCTGGTCGGCTGGTTTCGTAATGTCATCCATGAGTCCATGTCAGGTCTGTATTCTGAACAGATGGATCGCTCATTCAGGCAGGGAATGAGTTGGTTTATTATCTCGGAAATTATGTTCTTTGGCGCATTTTTCGGGGCACTGTTTTATGTCCGGATGTTCGCAGTCCCTTGGCTTGGCGGCGCATCCAATAACCTAATGACCCATGAAGTGCTTTGGCCCGGATTTCAGGCCATCTGGCCCCTCACCCTGACCCCAGACGGCACCACAACTGAAGCCATGGGTTGGGCTGGGCTGCCGCTCATCAACACCATTTTGCTGTTAACTTCATCCTTTACTTTGCATTTTGCCCACACCAGCTTAGAAGCAGGAAAACGCAGTGCGCTAACTGCTTGGCTCGGGGCCACCATTGTACTGGGATTGTTATTCCTATCTGGTCAGGTACTGGAATATATCTATGCCTATCGGGATATGGGACTAACACTCGATGCCGGTATTTATGGCAACACCTTTTTCATGCTCACCGGATTCCATGGTTTGCATGTCACTTTGGGGGCAGTGTTTTTAATCGTGCTATTTATGCGCATCCAAAAGGGGCATTTCACCCCGGAACATCACTTTGCCTTCCAAGCCGGTAGTTGGTATTGGCACTTTGTTGATGTGGTGTGGCTGTGTCTATTTGTGTTTGTTTACATTCTCTGAGCCCGTACTCAGTAAGGTCTGGGGTTGGGTGTTATCAGCCCCAGTGCTAATGCCAACAACAGTAACAGCATAATTACGGCAGAAAACCAGACCCGGCGGCCAAGGAAACGGCTCATGGGCATGCGGCGGTCCCTACGGATCATAATCACCATGGCTCGCCCAAGATTAAACAGTACCATCAGCAGTAGGAGTACGAGTATCACTTTAAAAACAATCACAAAATCCATTTTATCTCCCTGGCCGTTACGCCGGTGGGTAAGGTTGTTTTTTATCGTTTTTACTCTGGGGATTTTTAGCCTGATGGTCAAGCTCGGTTATTGGCAACTCGATAGAGCCGAACAAAAACAGCGCTGGCAACAACAACTGGAGCACCGCATCAATGTCAGCCCATTGAGCCTGAGTCAATTACAACGCCAGTTACAAAAGGAAGATAACCCCAGTGGTTTTCGCGCTGATATTGCCGGCATTGCCATTGATAAAGTGCTGCTATTAGACAATCAAGTCGTCAAGGGGCAAGTAGGCTATCTCGCTTATCAGCCGCTGCAGCTAACGACGCAATCACCCTGGCTGTTGATTGAACTGGGGTTTATTGCCACTGGGGCTGAGCGAGCAATCCTGCCCCAAACACCCCGAATGCAAGGGCATTACCACCTCACGGGCAAGCTTTATCGCCGAGAAGCCAATCCCTTGAGCAAAGATTTATTACCAGAGCCAGGCTGGCCAAGTCGGATACAAAACCTCCACTTCAAGCAGCTCGCGAAATTAATGGGGCATGATGTGCTGCCCGTGGTGCTGCAACCGGACACTATCCCCAGCATAAATCTCCCCCGCCCCTGGCAGCCTATTCCCATGCCATCAGAGCGTCACCTTGGTTACGCCCTGCAATGGTTTTCATTGGCCGGTGCACTGGCACTACTGAGTACGCTATTTGCCATCCGCCAAATTAAATCAAGGGTGCAACCACCCACCTAATGTTTATGGATAATCGTTTGATAACGAGAGGAGCAGGAATGAACTCCCAAACCCGAAGTAAAATGAGCCTGATACTTGTGCTGTTTGCCTTTATTCTCCCGGTCGCGCTGGCCAAACTGGTTCTGGACAACCAATGGTATGAAACCGGCGTAACCAATAAAGGCCAACTGTTTCCGACGCCCCTGAGTTATCAGGGCATGTTGCAAGATAATCCCCAGCCTGGCCGTTGGCAGTTGCTTTATTTATTGCCGTCACAATGCCACCAGCAATGCTTAGACCGACTCTACATTTTGCAACAAAGCCACACTGCATTGGGCAAGCACCGAGACCGGGTAACCCCGCTGATTATGCTAACGCCTCACTCGGATGCAGCCATTGCAGCAGAGTTATCCCTCCCCCAGCATCAAGCCAATCAAGCCATGCAAATAGCATTAGCACAAGGCGCCATCGTAATTGCCGATCCTCAAGGCAATTTAGTGATGCAATATCCTCAGGTAACAGATCACAACGCTCAGTTAGCCCAAGGGAAAGATTTACTGGCTGATCTGCGTAAAATGCTCAAACTGTCGAGGATTGGCTGATGACATTAACCACACTACTGCGGATAACGCTGGTTTTTACCCTGATAGTGATCATCCTCGGCGCTTACACCCGACTAGAAGATGCAGGACTCGGTTGCCCGGATTGGCCGGGGTGCTATGGCCAATTAACCGTGCCAACCCAAACAGGGGACATACAACAGGCACAACAGTTATTTCCCGGGCTTGAAGTTGATCAATACAAAGCTTGGCTAGAAATGATCCACCGTTATGTGGCAGGCACCCTTGGTTTACTGGTGCTCTGGATAGGTATCCGCTGCTGGAAAGATCAAGACTCTCCCAATAAATTACCGGCAGCAATTGCAGTATTAATTTTGTTTCAGGCTGCACTGGGAATGTGGACTGTCACCATGAAACTGATGCCCATTGTCGTGATGGCACATTTGCTCGGTGGTTTTACTCTACTGTCATTATTACTACTGCTATATCTCAGAACCCGGCCATTGCGGATCCCCGGCGGCGATGCCCCCGCACGCCGTCTGGCGCCCTTAGCAGCCATAGGCTTAGTCATTTTAATTGCTCAAATTGCACTGGGCGGCTGGACCTCTTCAAACTATGCTGCACTGGCCTGCACGGCGCTTCCTTTATGTGAGGGCGACTGGTCAAGCAATCTCACACTGATAGAGGCTTTCTCGCCATTTCAGGGGCAACACGCCAGTTTTGAATATGGGGTACTGGATTATCCAGCGCGAATGACCATCCATGTGGCCCACCGTATCGGTGCCATTATTACCGCTGCAGTGCTGTTATATCTGGCCCTGCAACTCTGGCGGCAAGCCCGCAGCCGCACCCTACAACGCAGCGCTGTCATACTGGTCCTTCTTTTGATTGTTCAACTACTGTTGGGCATTTCCAATATTGTGCTGCACCTGCCGCTTGGTATTGCAGTTTCCCACAATGTCGGTGCGGCGCTGCTGTTGCTGACCATGGTCTTTATCAATTACGCCCTATGGCGCAAGGCATAACAAGGAGCTCAGTTATGGCAAAAAATCTTACTCTCAGCGCAATAGGCAACCGGAGCTGGCCCCAATGGCAGGCTTATTATGAAATGACCAAACCTAAAGTGGTGGCACTGATGCTACTGACAGTACTGGTCGGTATGTGTCTAAGCCAACCCGGAACTCTGCCCCTCAAACCTTTGCTGTTTGGACTGATTGGGATCGGCATGATGTCCGCTGCGGCGGCGGCCTTCAATCATCTGATTGACCGCGAAATTGATGCCAAAATGGCCAGAACATATAACCGCCCTCTGCCTAAAGGCAAAGTCAGCGCCAACCGCGCAGCCATTTTCGCCGCGACGCTAGCGCTCATCGGCTTTGCCCTGCTTTACCTGCAGGTTAATCCACTAACCGCGTGGTTAACACTGGCCAGTCTGCTGGGGTATGCCCTTATCTACACCACCTACCTAAAACGAGCCACCCCTCAGAATATTGTTATCGGCGGCTTAGCCGGGGCTATGCCGCCGCTATTAGGCTGGACGGCAATTACTGGGCAATTTCATGGGCATGGTCTGTTACTGGTGATCATTATTTTTGCTTGGACACCCCCACACTTCTGGGCATTAGCCATTCACCGGCGAGCGGATTATGCCAAGGTAGATATTCCTATGTTACCGGTGACGCACGGCACCGAATTTACCAAAACCTGCATTTTGCTTTATACCATTTTACTCGCCATCGCCTGCTTGCTCCCCGTCTTAGTCGGCATGTCAGGGCCACTTTATCTGGTCAGCGCAACATTACTCAGTTGCGGCTTTATCTATAAAGCATGGCAGTTGAAATTTGCCGACTATCCCGGGCTTGCGATGCAAGTATTTAAATTCTCTATCTATCACCTAATGCTGCTGTTTTTAGCATTAATGCTGGATCATTACCTGTGGAGCTAAATCGATGGCAAAATGGTTAACAATCGCAGCGGCAATATTGCTCTTACTGGGCGGGATTAGCACCAGTCTGCGCTGGCAACAAAATCAAACCCCCACACTGCAAACCAGTTATCTGTTCCCGGCCCCGAAGCCTCTGTCTCAGATACAGCTAACAGATCAACATGGTCAGCCATTTGGTACCGAGCAATTAAAAGGAAAGTGGAGCCTGTTTTTTATCGGTTTTACCTCCTGTCCGGATATCTGCCCAACCACAATGGGCAAACTCACTGCCGCTTATGAGGGGTTAAACCAATATGCTCCGTTGCAAGTAATTTTTCTCTCCGTTGACCCCGAGCGGGATAGCAAAGAAAAACTGAAAAACTATATGGCATTTTTTAATCCGGAATTTATTGCAGTAACTGCGCCTCACAGCCAGCTTTATCCCCTTACCCGCGAGCTGGGGATGATTTATACCATGGTCGGTGAAGGGCAGGATTATACTGTGGATCACAGTGCCTCCATGGTGCTGGTCAATCCCCAAGGGGAAAAAGTTGCTGTCATAAAACCCCGCTCAGAGGGCAGTAACCAACCCCATATCCGCCTAAGTGAATTAGTAGCTGACGTGCAACAAATCCAGCGTCTCTGAATTGAATCAATAATCCGTTTGCTGAGGGGAGTTACCCTCCCCTCGCCCACCAATAGCAATATCAGTGGCACTAGGACCAAACTAACCTTACGTATATCCCGCTTATCCCTTCTGGCTTTTCATCGGTTAGAGAACGTCATAGGGTTCTGCGCATCAATGCGCCATCAATAGTCTTATCTGAAATTTTCGCAACTGAAGTGATCCCAATCCGGCGTCACTAAGTAGACATTTGGCTGGAAAAAAATATTTATTCCGCAGGCAATCCTGCTTTTTGCCGTCTATCTTTTGAATACACAAGGAAAGTACCGGGTCAAACCCAGGAATGACCAATGGCAGGATGCACATTTAAATTTGCGCCTGAGCTGACTATACGATCAGTTCAAGACACCCACTCTCATCTGCAGGAGCAGCTCAGTCAGCATAACGCTCTAACGCTGGATACCTGCGAGTTATCTCGCATAGACACTGCCGGAGCACAACTACTGCTTTGGCTTTCCCTGCACGCCGACAAAGGCGAACTCAATCTGAGTTGGCAAGCTGGTAGCCCAGAGCTACTGACTCAACTCAACAGTCTTGGCATCCACATCCCTGGACTCAGTTCTGAAATCTGAAAGGAATACATCACATGAAAAAAATACTGGCAGTTGATGATTCAGCATCAATGCGGCAGATGGTCGGCTTTACTTTGAAAACCGCCGGCTTTGATGTGACCGAAGCATCCAACGGCGATGAAGCACTGAAGGTTGCCCAGCAAGGGCAGTACGACCTGGTGATTTCTGACGTCAATATGCCGGTGATGGATGGTATCACCCTGATCCGTAACCTTAGAACATTGCCGACCTATAAGTTCACGCCGCTGTTAATGCTCACCACTGAATCAGGCGGTGAGAAAAAGCAAGAAGGTCGTGCTGCCGGAGCTACCGGCTGGATAGTCAAACCCTTTAACCCTGATCAACTGCTGGCCACGGTCCGCAAAGTGCTGGGATAACGCGCCCGAAGGAGCCGCTGCAAATATGGATATCGATCTCAGCCAATTCAGTCAGGTGTTTTTTGAAGAAAGCATCGAGGGATTGGCAGCCATGGAAACTGAGCTGCTAAACCTGAATGTTGATACCCCTGACGATGAAGCCATCAACACTATTTTCCGCTCCGCACACTCTATCAAGGGTGGCAGCGGCACATTTGGCTTTACCTCAGTCGCTAATTTCACTCACCTGCTAGAAACCCTACTGGATGAAATCCGCGATGGTCGGCGCAAAATGCTGCCTGAACATGTGGATATGCTATTACATTCGGTAGATGTCCTACGTGGTATGCTCGATGCGTTGATGGCTGAAACAGAATATAGCGATCCCAAACTGGCAGAACTTGAGCAGCAACTAACCGCCACCCTGGCAGGGGAAAATCCCCCCGCAACCATATCGACTGATGTCACCGCGACAACAAACAGCGCTATTTCATCAGCGCCATCTCTGGCTGAATCTGGCATGCAAGATTGGCAAATCATCTTTGCCGGTGGCGAAGATATTATGCGCTGTGGCAATGACCCTATGTTGATGTTTAATGAGCTACGGGATATCGGCGAGCTTCAAGTCACCCTGCTGACAAGTGAGCTCCCACAAGGAGACGCCTTTGATGCTGAAGCCTGTTATTTAAAATGGCAATTGCAATTAACCACGGCTCAACCACTGGCAAAAATCAAAGAAGCCTTTGAATGGGTCGAGGATGAATGTGATATCAGCTATACCCCAATCAACAGCGACCAAGACGAAAAAGAAACCTCATCTCAACCTGAGGCAATCGCTACAGTAGAACCTGTAGCTAATATCGCGCCACCAACAGAGACCACCGCTACAACAAAAGCGAAACCGACCAAGAATAAAAATACCGAAGGCGGCTCTATCCGAGTGAGTACAGATAAAATCGATACCCTGATCAATATGGTTGGGGAATTGGTCATCACCCAAGCCATGTTAGGCCAAATCGGCCAACAGGAAGAGATCACTCAGCAATCTATCTTAATGATGCAGCAAGGGTTGGAACAACTGGCTTCCCACACCCGTGATTTACAAGAAAGCGTTATGCAAATCCGCATGTTGCCTATCAGCTTTGCCTTTAACCGCTTCCCCCGTTTGGTTCGAGACACCAGTCAACAACTGGGAAAAAAAGTTGAATTAGTCCTGCGAGGAGAAGAAACCGAGCTAGACAAAACCGTGATGGAAAAAATTGTTGATCCCATGGTGCACCTCGTACGCAACTCATTGGATCACGGCTTAGAAAATCCTGCCGAACGACAAGCCAAAGGCAAGCCAGAGACTGGCACCATCACCCTGGAGGCCTACCATCAGGGGGGCAATATCGTTATTGAAATCATCGATGATGGTGCGGGACTCAACACCGCCAAAATTTTAGAAAAAGCCATCAGTAAAGGATTAGTCAGCCCGGATGAAGAGCTCAGTGACGATGCCATCCACCAACTTATCTTTAAACCCGGCTTTTCCACGGCTGATGCTGTATCCGATTTATCCGGCCGCGGGGTGGGCATGGATGTGGTGAAACGCAATATTCATGAGCTCAATGGCACCATAGAGCTGCAATCACGCCGGGATCAAGGCAGTCGTTTCACCATCAGACTGCCACTGACGCTGGCGATTTTAGACGGTCAATTGGTCCGGATCGGCGAGCATATCTATGTGGTTCCTTTAGTGTCTATCTATGAATCTTTGCAAGTCACAGAAGATCGCATTAACCGCTTCAATGATGAATACGAGCTGATCCGCCTGCGGGATGAGTATGTGCCGGTGGTAAAGGTTCATCGTGAATTTGGTCATCAAGCCCGGGCCTCTGACATTAAAGATGGACTAGTGATGGTGGTCGATAACAGCAATGAAAAAGTCGGCCTATTGGTAGATGAATTACTGGCCCAGCAACAAGTTGTGATTAAAAACTTGGAAGATAACTATACCCGAATCCCGGGTATCTCAGGCGCTACTATTCTCGGTAATGGAACCGTTGCACTAATTATCGATGTCGCCGGTTTAGTCTCACTGGCCGGGATCGGTCAGGGCACTGAAAATGCAGCATAAGGAAATGAACATGAATCCAGCGGCAACCACTGAGCCTGCCGGCACAGAAAATGACGGCCAGCAATACCTCAGCTTTATTATGGCCGATGAAGAATATGGCGTGGATATTCTCTCGGTGCAGGAAATTCGTGGCTGGGAGCCCACCACGGCTGTACCCAATGCACCATCCCATGTTAGAGGCGTGATTAATTTGCGCGGCACCATAGTGCCCATTATTGATCTACGGCAGAAATTCAATATTGCCACCTTGGAATATGGCCCCACCACAGTGGTCATTGTGGTCAAAGTCAGCCTTGAAGGTGGGCAGAAAATCATCGGCATCGTTGTCGATGCCGTTTCTGATGTATTCAGTATCAATCAGACCGAGATACGTTCAGCGCCAGACTTTGGCCAAGATGCCGATCTTAAGTTTATTCGCGGCCTGACGAATGTCGGAGACAAAATGGTGATCCTGTTGGACATCAATCTGCTGTTGGGAACAGAAGTACTGCCCGATGCCAGCAAACTGACACAGTTAACCGAACAACTTGAACTCAGTCAGCCCCAGGCTGCTACCGCATAAAAGGCATAGAGGAACTCAGAATGGATGCAAGCAACACCACGGCTGTCCCCACAGCAGGAGCCACGCCTGTCACCGCCACAGCTGTGATTGGTGCAGGATTATTTATCACCGCTCTTGGCCTGATATTAACCCTGTTGCAACAGGATACTGGCTGGGTGATATCCACCCAACTTATCGCCCTAATCCTATTTGGCTTTGCCGGATTCAGGGTGTCCCAACAACAAGGACAGATTAAACATGCCCTCAATGATATCAGCCGTGCCATTACCGGAGGTAGCGCGCTAATTTCCCGTCGCGTCCTACCGGGTTGGGCAGGTTTCTGCACCCAATTCAATCAGCACAGAGAGCAATTACAACTGCAACAAATTTCCAACCGCGCGCTGGATATCTGTCAAGCGAATGTCATGCTGGCCAGCCCGGACGGAGAAATCCTATATCTGAATGACTCTCTGCAACACACATTGGACAAAGCGGAAAGTGATATTCAGTCACAACTGCCAGATTTCAGTGCCCGTCGCCTAAAAGGCGCCCATATGGATATGTTCCATAAAAATCCTGCCCACCAACGCCAATTAATTGCCGGACTGCGTAGCGCCCACACCGCCAATATCAATGTTGGTGAGCGCACCTTTACCCTGATCGCCTCACCCGTTTTTGACGAAAAACATCAACGTATTGCCACCGTGATTGAGTGGGCCGATAAAACCGCAGAACTTGCCAAACAACATAAAGAACAGCAACAAGCGCAAGAAACGAGCCGCATTAAAAAAGCGTTAGATGTCTGTCAGGCTAATGTCATGATGGCAGATGCGGATCTTAATATTGTGTACCTTAATGACTCACTGCAAGAAATGCTGGAAGCGAATGAAAGTAAGCTAAAAGAAGGCATCAGCAGCTTCAGCACCAAGGGGCTGGTTGGTACTAATATCGACACTTTCCATGCAAACCCAGCGCATCAGCGCAATATGCTAGCCAATCTGACCGCCAGCTATGAAACTCAGATCAAAGTCTCCGGCCTTACCTTTAACCTGATTGCTACCCCGGTATTTGATAATGGCGAGCGTACCGGCACAGTAGTGGAATGGGCGGATATCACCAAAGAGCTCGCACAATCGGAAGAAAATCAACGCCTCAGCCGGGAAACCAACCGCATCAAACAAGCATTGGATGTGTGTCAGGCCAATGTGATGGTGGCAGATGCCGACTGTAATATCATCTATTTCAATGACTCACTGGAAGAAATGCTCAGTAAAAATGAGCACACACTGAAACAAAGCCTCAATCGGTTTGATATGAAAACCCTCTTGGGTACCAATATCGACGTGTTCCACAAGAATCCAGCCCACCAACGCAATATGCTGGAAAATCTCACGAGCAGCTACCGAACCCGGATCAATGTCTCCGGACTGACCTTTAATCTGATTGCCACACCGGTATTTGATAACGGCGTGCGCACTGGCACTGTGGTTGAATGGGCCGATATGACAGCCCAGCTGAAAAAAGAAGCTGAAGAGCAGCAGCTGGCGTCAGAAAATGCCCGTATCCGCCAAGCACTGGATAACGTATCGGCCAACACCATGCTGGCTGATGCTGACTGCAATATCATTTATCTCAATGATGCGGTGCAGAATATGTTCCGCGATGCTCAAAGTGATATTGTCAAAGATCTGCCTAAATTTGATAGTAGCCAACTGATTGGCAAAAATATTGATATTTTCCACAAAAATCCAGCACACCAGCGCAATCTGCTGGCAGGGTTAAGCAGTACCTTCACCAGCCAGCTGAAAGTGGGCGGACGCACCTTCCGCATTATCGCCAACCCGATTACTGACAATAGCGGTGAACGAATTGGTACCGTCGTTGAGTGGGCCGATCGCACCGTAGAAGTAGCAATTGAACATGAAATTGATGGCATTATTTCTGCGGCTAACGCCGGGGATCTGAGCCGCCGCATCGATACCGAAGGCAAGCAAGGCTTCTTCCTCAACCTATCCAATGGCCTGAACCAGCTGGTGAATATTGCCGATGATGTTATCTCCGATGTGGTGGATATGTTCGATGGTTTAGCCAAAGGCGATCTCACCCGTAAGATAAACGGCGATTATCAAGGTCAATTTGGCAAACTAAAAACCGATGCCAATGCGACTGTCAGCCGCTTAACCGATGTGCTTAACGGCATCCGAGAATCCGCTAGCACAGTGACCGCAGGAGCGGAAGAAATAGCCAAGGGCAATACCGACTTAAGCCAACGCACTGAAGAGCAGGCCGCCTCGCTGGAAGAAACGGCTTCCAGCATGGAAGAGATGACCACCACAGTAAAACAGAGCGCTGACAATGCCGGATTGGCTGACAAATTGGCTAAGGAAGCCAGTGATAAAGCCAACCATGGCGGCAAGGTAGTAAAGCAAGCAGTCAGTGCCATGGAAGCCATTGATGATTCCAGTAAACGCATTTCTGACATTATTGGCGTTATCGATGAAATCGCCTTCCAAACGAATCTGCTGGCACTGAATGCGGCGGTAGAGGCAGCAAGAGCCGGAGAGCAAGGCCGAGGTTTCGCCGTCGTGGCCGGAGAAGTCCGTAATCTCGCACAGCGCAGTGCAGGAGCCGCTAAAGAGATCAAGGATTTAATCCGCGACAGCGTCAACAAAGTCACCGACGGGACAGAGCTAGTCAATCAGTCCGGTGAAACACTGCAGGAGATTGTCTCCGCCGTTAGCCGGGTTGCTGAGATGATCAATCAGATCAGCGTGGCCTCTGAGCAGCAATCTTCTGGTATTCAGGAGGTTAATAAAGCGGTATCTCAAATGGATGAAATGACCCAGCAAAATGCAGCCCTAGTCGAAGAGGTATCTGCTGCTGGCGATGCCATGGCAGAGCAGGCTCGTAATATGCGTCGTCAGCTAGGCTTTTTCAAAATGGATGAAACAGCGCTAGCTGCGACACAAGATGCACAAGCGGCCCCTCTGGCCCTAGTGTCAGGCGAAACGGCCAGTGTCAAAATCAATCAAGAAGAATGGAATGAATTTTAGGAGTATTTCCATTGGAGCTCAGAGAAGAAAAGGAATTTCTGATGACAGAGGCGGACTTCCGGTTTATCCGGGAGCTCGCCTACCGGCAGACAGGGATTGTACTGCCGGATCGCAAACAGCATATGGTGTACTCCCGACTATGTCGGCGAGTACGGGCACTACAGTTAAATAATTTTCGCCAGTATTGTCAGTATCTGCTGGAGTATCCCGACGAGATCGGCCAGTTCACCAATGCACTGACAACAAATTTGACCTCATTTTTTCGTGAGTCCCACCACTTTGACTATCTGGAACAAGAATTAACCCCGACATGGCAGCAACGACGCCATAAACGGCTCAGGATCTGGTCATCAGCCTGCTCAACCGGAGAAGAGGCGTACAGTATCGCCATGACTTTAGCTCAGCCTTTTCAGGGGGCCGAATGGGATTTAAAAATACTGGCAACTGATTTGGATACCAATGTGCTGCAGCGGGCACAGCAGGGCATTTATCCCTTGGAGGTGATGGAGAGTATCCCCAGCCGCCATCGGGAAAAATACCTGCAACGCTCCGACACGCACCTGAAAATCAAACCCAAACTGCAGCAGTTGGTCCATTTCAAACACCTTAATCTACTTGGTGACTGGCCGATGCAGGGCCCTTTTGATGTGATTTTTTGCCGTAATGTACTGATCTACTTTGATAACCCAACCAAGCAGAAAATTATCAGCCGCTTCAGACAAATGCTCAGTGATGATGGGCTGCTGTTTATCGGTCACTCTGAAACCCTGCATCAAATATCCCAAGACTTTGAGCTGATCGGCCAGACCATATACCGGCCCGTATAATGCCGGTCACATAACAGGAAAGGAATATGATAAAAGTATTGGTGGTAGATGATTCAGCCCTAGTCCGACAGCTGTTGAGTCATATGCTGTCACAGGCACCTGATATTAAAGTGGTTGGTAGTGCCGAAGACCCTTATCAGGCTCGGGAAATGATAAAATCACTCAACCCGGATGTACTGACATTAGATGTGGAAATGCCCAAAATGGACGGTATTTCTTTCTTGCGCAATTTGATGAAACTGCGCCCTATGCCGGTCATTATGATTTCCACCCTGACAGAAAAAGGCGCAGCAGTGACACTGGAAGCCCTCAGTCTGGGAGCCATTGATTACATTGCGAAACCCAAATCCGATCTCAGTAATAAGTTACTGGCCTATCAAGACGATTTAATTGCTAAAATTCGCCTAGCCGCCCGCTGTAATGTGCGTCCGTCCAGCATCATTCCGCCTCAGCCTGCGGCCTCAACCACGGGCGAAAAACACAAGCTGAAAAGCCGCCTGATTGCGATAGGTGCAAGCACAGGAGGCACTGAAGCTATAGCGCAAATCATCGCCCAATTACCGGATAATTTTCCCCCCATCGTCATTGCCCAGCATATTCCCGCAGCTTTTAGCGCTTCCTTTGCCCGACGTCTGGATGGTAAGTCAGCAATGACGGTGCATGAAGCTAAGGGCAATGAACAACTCAAACCCGGCCATGTATATGTTGCACCTGGCGATAAGCACCTTACTGTCCGCCGGCAAGGTGCTCATCTCTACACCCGGCTGGAAGACACTGAGCCGGTTAATCGGCACAAGCCTTCAGTCGAAGTACTGTTTAATTCCATCGCTAAAGAAGCGGCTAAAACCACGATTGGGGTGATGCTGACCGGCATGGGAAAAGATGGCGCAGAAGCCATGTTAAATCTGAGAAATCAGGGTGCGCATACCTTAGTACAAGATGAAGCGACCTCTGTGGTCTGGGGAATGCCTGGCGCCGCCGTAGATGTCGGCGCCAGTCAGGAGCAACAACCGTTGGGCCGAATTGCCCCACGGCTGCTGCAACTGTTGAAAATTGATTAATCAACCAAGGATTATTCCCTTAACCACTGGCCGTTATCATTCGGCCGCAGCCAAGGCTGTGAGAACCAATAATACTGGCCACGGCTCTTACTTGGGGCGGTACAATTATATCGGGTTCGCCCCGATGGCAAATCGCGATCAGCCTGAATGCTAAACTCATTGGCCGACAACCAAGTTGGCTTTTTCGCCCCCTGCCCCTGAACAAAACACATTAACTGCTTCGGATTAATATCAGACATATCCAATGTCACCCGCAACTCAGGCCGCCAGTGGCCCTGGCTCAATTCTGGGTTACTGGTATTTTGCTTAAGCACTGGCATATTCAGGCTATGCATCTTCACTTTCAGGGTTTTTAGATCTGCATAAGGCCCAGCCACAGGGAAACGCGGCAAGGCTGTCAGATCAGAATACACCCCAGCGGCCCCAGACTGCTGACCAAAAGCAATAAAACCATGCTGTTTCAACATTGCTTGCAGTTGACTGTTGTACTCACCGTAAGGATACGCCAACATTTTCCAGTTCTGCCCAGTTTCATCACTGATGCGCTGCTCTGCTTTGAGAATATTGTTCTCGACTCTGGCCAACCACTGCTGCTCAGTTTCCCCAGCTAACCGGCGGTTAAGATGCTCATGGGCCCAACTGTGGTTAGCAATTTCCGCCCCCTGAGCCACTAACTCACGCAGCTGCGCCCAGCTCATCATATCGTGGTAATGTTTATCGATAGGCTCGACGGCAACAAACAGGGTGTAGGGAAAGCCATACTCTTTTAAAATAGGGCTGGCTGCGCGACCAATACTGCGATAACCATCATCAAAAGTGATAGCAACGGTTTTGGCTGGCAGCGCTCGCTGCTCCTCTATCGCCTTAACCACTTCAGACAAAGGCACCACATTGAAATGGTTATCGGCCAGATATGCCATCTGCTCCCGAAACTGCGCCGGTGTCACACTAGTCACAGCCGGGGTTTTATCAGATACATGATGATACTGCAGAATCACTGCGCCATTAGTGGGTAGCTTAGCGGGGGCATTAGCCGCCCAGACGCTGAACACAGGCAAAGCCATGAGCGCCAACAACACTCTTAACATATAAACCTCAGAAAAAGATGACCAGAACAGCCTTAATATTTGACGCCCAGAAAAACCGCCATTTGCTGGCGCTGGCACTGCCAATGATTTTATCCAATGTGACTGTGCCCTTGCTGGGCTTGGTCGATACAGCCGTGATCGGCCATTTAAGCGACCCGTATTATTTAGGCGGAGTTGCGGTCGGGTCAACGATTATCACTTTAATATTCTGGCTGTTAGGCTTTTTGCGTATGGCAACCACCGGCTTGGTCGCCCAAGCATGGGGCAGCGGAGACGATCAGCGTCAATTTCAATTACTGCTGCAAGGTGCCAGCCTAACCCTGATGTTAAGCGCAATAATATTGCTATTGCAGCAGCCAATTCTGAATCTAGCCCTGTCAATGACCGACGCCAGCGGCGATATTATGCGTTACTGCCGCGAGTATTTTGCCGTGCGGATTTGGGCCACGCCTTTTGCCCTGATGAATCTTGTACTGCTGGGATATCTGCTCGGCCGGCATCAGCCCAAAGCAGCCATGTGGCAGCTAATCGCCGCCAACAGTGTCAATATCTTACTGGATTTGCTGTTTGTTATTTATCTTGGTTGGGGAGTAAAAGGCGCCGCGTTAGCCTCAGTCTGCGCGGAGATCACCGCCATGACTGTGGCACTTATCATGGTCAAACGCCAGTTACAGCTACAAGGTAACTTTCAGCTATGGCATCAATTACAGCAACTCACTGTGGCCGGCTATCAGCAATTGCTGCGGCTAAACAGTGATATTTTTCTGCGTAGCCTTTGTTTGCAGGCTGCGTTTGCCTTTATGACGTTTCATGGCGCGGCACTGGGAGATATCACAGTCGCCGCCAATGCCGTACTGCTCAATCTTTTGCTGCTCATTTCCTACGCGCTGGATGGCATCGCCTATTATGCTGAAGCCGAAACAGGGCGGAGTTGGGGACAAAATAACCGTCACGCCTTGCGCGATGCGGTAGCATTGGCATTTCAGTGGTCAGCCATCACTGCCCTGCTGTTTATGCTGGTGTTTGCTCTGTTTGGTAATGGCATTATCAGTTTACTGACAGATATTGCCAGCGTACGGGACACCGCGGAGCAATACCTGCCTTGGCTTATCGCCATGCCGCTACTGGCTTTTGGCTCCTACCTATTTGATGGCGTGTATATTGGCACCGCTCAGGGACGAATTATGCGCAACAGTATGATGTTCTGTACTTTTGTGATTTTCTTTCCGACTTGGTGGCTACTGCGTGAACAAGGTAACACAGCACTATGGGCTGCTATGGCCGCCTTTATGCTGGCTCGCAGCCTGACTTTAGGGCTGCATTACCGCTTTCGCCTTAGCCGCGCCTTACAAGAGAGATAGTGAAAAGATGTCTACCACGAGATATTCACGGCGCTAGGGCGCTGTAGACCTTTCAAGTTTTTTGTCGCGATTCGCTATCGCAATAGGTAAAAAAATCCCCTATACACTGATAGGGGATTGCAGTAAAAACACTAGCGGATAACGGCTTACTGGTAAGAGTGATCGCCTGGCTGGTGATCAGTAATATCACGCACCCCTTTCAGCTCACCACCAAAACGCTCCAGCATCTGGGTTTCAATACCATCTTTCAGGGTCACATCCACCATGGAGCAACCGTTACAGCCGCCACCAAATTGCAGTACGGCAATGGCATCATCGGTAATTTCCACCAGCATAATATGACCGCCGTGTGCAGCCAGCTGAGGGTTGATTTCAGACTGGATCATATACTCCACACGATCACGCAATGGTGCATCATCATCCACTTTGCGCATCTTGGCATTTGGCGCCTTCAGTGTTAACTGGGAACCCAGCTGATCGGTGACAAAATCAATATTGGCATCTTCTAGGAAAGGCGCGCTTTTCTCATCAACCATGGCATTAAAGCCATTGAATTCCAGTTCAATATCATCATCTTCCACCGCATCAGGTGGACAATAAGACACCCCACACTCGGCCTGAGGCGTGCCGGGGCTGATAACAAACACACGAATATTGGTGCCTTCAGGCTGATCCGCCAGCAATTTAACGAAATGGGCCTGAGCTGCATCGGAAATGGTAATCATGACAACCTGCTCCGTCAGGGTAAACCTGAGTGTTTTGGTAAGAATTGACCGTATCATACTCCGGCACACCTTCTGTGTGTAGTCCCAAAAACAAGCTTCTGACCTTTTTTTAACCTTTGCCAACAAAGTTAAAATATTGATTTATTTTTAACAATTTAATGACTTTTACTTCTGTGGCCTGCTAATTTACAGAAAAAACAATCGTAACTGGGATTTTCCATGCTGATGTTTTCACTGTTGAAATGGCGCCTGTTTCTGCCCCTGCTGACGCTATGCTATCTGTTACCCGCCAAGGCACAAGACTGGTATCCACCAACAGCACTCACACAACAAGTCATCCCCACCCCAGCCGATTTTCTCGGTTACCCACTGGGCTTTTGGCATTTGCGGCACGGGCAAATTAACGGCTATCTGCAGCAATTAGCAAACCTGAGCCCCAGAGTCACGTTGGAACAAACCGGGCTGAGCCACCAAGCTCGTCGCCAACTAACTGCGGTCATCACCTCCGAGGTAAACCAGCAGCGCCTGCCCGATATTCTGGCCGAACGAGCCAAAATCAAGCAGGGCAAATCTATCACCGGCCCGTTAATCATCTGGCTGGCTTATTCCATTCATGGTGATGAGGCCAGCGGTGCCCAT
The DNA here is from genome assembly GCF_024363255.1 of Shewanella sp. NFH-SH190041. Taxonomy (NCBI): domain Bacteria; kingdom Pseudomonadati; phylum Pseudomonadota; class Gammaproteobacteria; order Alteromonadales; family Shewanellaceae; genus Shewanella; species Shewanella sp. NFH-SH190041. The sequence continues at coordinate 349,972 of NZ_AP026070.1, read as the reverse complement.
GCCGCCACCGCATTAAGCTATTACCTAAGCGCTAGTAACGAGCCTTGGGTAAAATCCCTGCTGCAACAAGCAGTAATCCTTATTACGCCAACGCAAAACCCCGATGGGTTGGATCGTTTTGCCAATTGGGTTAATAACCACAGGGGCACAGTGCCATCAGCAGATCCTGCCAGCCGAGAACATTTGCAAGGCTGGCCAAGGGGGCGATTTAACCATTATCTGGCAGATCTGAATCGTGATTGGCTGTTTCTAATTCATCCCGAGAGCCGTGGGCGAGTCGCCCTATTTCATCGCTGGCAACCCCATTATGTTGGTGACTTTCATGAAATGGGCCGTCACAGCAGTTACTTCTTCCAACCCGGTGTGCCCAGTCGCACCCATCCACTGACCCCACCGCATAATCAGCAACTGACCGATAAATTGGCAAATTTTCACCGTGAGGCTCTAGATAATCGGCATCAGCCTTATTTCAGCCGTCAAGCATTTGATGATTTCTTTTACGGCAAAGGCTCAACCTACCCGGACATCAATGGTGCCATCGGCGTGCTGTTTGAACAGGCCAGCGCCAGAGGTCAACAACAGGAATCTCGCCATGGTCTGGTCACCTTAGCTGAAGGGATAAACAATCAATTTGCCACTTCACTGTCCAGTCTGAGAGGAGCCATCGCGCTAAAAGACGAGTTAATAGCCTATCAGCAGCAATTCTTTCGCCATAAACAGGCTGAAGCTGGGCGACGTATCAATGGTTTTTTGCTAAGCGCCCCCCATGACCCCGCCAGACGGGACAGTTTTGCCCAGCTGCTGCGTCAACATCAAATCCAGTTTTATTACCTCAATCAGCCCCGTGAAGAAGCCGGTTACCAATTTACTCCAACCGATAGCCTGTTTATCCCCACAAACCAACCACAACAGGCACTGCTACAGGCCATGTTTGATAAAAGGCAGACATTTACCGATGCCACCTTTTACGACATCTCAAGCTTTGATTTACAGGCCGCCTACGGGCTGCAGAAAACCCCGCAACTGCGCCTCAAAACTTCACAACTCAGCCAAACGCCACTATCCAGCAATAAACCTGAGGTATCCAGCCGCGCTGCCACCGAGGTAGACAGTGACCAAGCCCTGCCGGTAGTCTATCTGTTTGACTGGCGTAACAGCCATGCTCCAGTACTGCTAGAGCAGCTACTCCAGGTCGGGTTAACGGTCAACTTCACCACCCAGCCACTCAGCCTCAGGGGTGAAACCCAATCGACTAACGACCCTAGCTCACAACACTGGCCGGCAGGCAGCCTGATTGTCGCGCTAAAACAGTCAGGCATGTCATTATTCCAAGCTCAACAACAAATACTGCAACTGGCACAACAGCATCAGCTTATCGCCACCCCGGGGTTTAGCTTTGCCAGCCTGACAGGACTGGATTTAGGCAGTCGTGATATCGTCCCGGTGCGGCCGGTTACCCCATTACTCCTGGCGGGCAAAGGTATCCATAGCAGCTCCGCTGGGCAGTTATGGCACTTTCTCGACAAACAGCTCGGCATTGCGACACCACTACTCGAGCCATCCCGACTCAATAATCTTGATTTGCGCCGTTATAGCCATTTATTACTTGCCGATGGCCATTATCCAGCATTAACAGATAAAGCTGCTGACAACATTCGCCGCTTCCTCCACCGGGGCGGGACGGTTATCGCCCAACAACGGGCACTACGCTGGCTTAGCCGTCACAATTTGTTGCAGCAGCCATTAATCAGTCAATCCACCTTCCAAGCTCTGTTTGCTACCGATAATTTGACCTTTGTAGACCAAGCCACCCTCGCTGCCAAACGGGCCATTGGTGGTGTGATCCTCAATTTGGATACAGACCCAAGTCATCCCCTCAATTTCGGTCTGACCGCCCCAATACCCACGGTGATGAAAAATCGGCAAATTGGTTTTACCCCGGCCAAACAGCCTTTTATTACATCCGCCAATTACGCTGATCCATTGGTATCCAGTGGTTATCTGGCAGATGAATATCAGCAGCAGCTGACTGGCAGCCCGGCCATGCTAGTTGAACGTCATGGCAAAGGGCAAATTGTCGCTTTGGCTGATAACCTTCTATTTCGCAATACCTGGCGCGGCAGTGAAAAAATTATTGCCAATGCCCTCTATTTTATCCCGACCGCAATGCGCTAATGATGGCGGTAATCGTTAGCCCGGCGCTTCGGCCCGGGCGAGACACCAAACCTGCACCTGAACCCCATATGGCTGCAATAATGCTGCTATCTCTTTAACCGTGGTGCCGGTTGTCACGACATCGTCCACCAGGGCGACCCGTTGCCAAGGCACAGCGCCAGTAAGGCAAAATGCCTGATGTAAATTACGCCGCCGAGCTTTACCATCAAGCCCGGCCTGGGGCTGCGTGGCCCGACAGCGTTGGAGTAAGGTCGTATCCAACGGAATCGCCAACCGGATCGATAACAGCTCTGCAATCAAATAAGCCTGATTAAAGCCCCGCTGTTTAAGTCTGTCGGGATGGAGTGGTACCGGCAACAACACTTGGGGACGACTAATCAGCCCAACCTCAGTTAACATTTCAATGCGCTGTACCAGCGCACCGGTTATTGGCCTTAAACCCGCTAACTGACGCTGATATTTTATCGCCGCCACCCAGTGCCCTAACCCTTGGTGATAACTACCTGGCGCCACAACCGTAAGCGGCGCCATCGGCATGCAACGGCCACAATAGCGCAGCAATTGCGCCATCTCCCGGCCGCAACCAAGACAGACAGGCGTGCGGTAGCTACAGCCCTGCAAACAAGCAGGACAAATCCCTTGCTCATCACCCGCAATATGCTGATGGCACAGCAAACAGCGGTTGGGTAAACTAAGCGCCATCCATTGCTGCAACTGGCGCAACAGATGAGCCGGAGTCAAAGGCAGCATGATTTCACACTCACGGGGTAGTAAATAGGTGACGACACTGCACACAGAGGTTCACGGGCAAGGACAGGATCTAGTGATGATCCATGGCTGGGGCGTTAATAGTGCCGCATTTTCTCCCCTGTATGAGCTACTGACTGAGTATAGAGTGCACTATGTGGATCTGCCCGGCTTTGGGCTAAGCCAACCCGAGGGAAACACACTGGACGACTGGGTTGATCTCCTGATGCAGCAAATGCCCGACCGAGCAATATGGGCCGGCTGGTCCTTAGGCGGACTGGTCGCAACCCAGGCGGCACTGCGTTACCCCGAGCGGGTCAGCGCACTGATTACCATCGCCTCATCGCCCTGTTTTATGCAACAAGACAGCTGGCCGGGAATTGCCCCTAAAGTCCTGGCTCAGTTCAGCGAGCAGCTTTGTCAGGATCCGGCTAAAACCATCGAACGCTTTTTAGCAATTCAGGCCATGGGCAGCGCTACCGCCAAAGAAGATATCCGCCAAATTCGCACCCAAGTTCTCGCCCGGCCACTACCCGATAATCAAGCGCTGGCACTGGGATTAATGATGCTGCAACAGGTGGACTTGCGCAGTCAGCTCCACGCGATTACTCAGCCTTGGCTCAGATGCTGGGGCCGACTTGATGCCTTAGTGCCTAACCGGGTGATCAGTCAAATGCCAGCATTACCGAACAGTAAAGACTGGACACTGGCAAAAGCCTCCCACGCTCCCTTTATCTCCCACACACAAGAGTTTGCTACCGGGCTGAAAAGTTGGCTGGCAAACCTGCTCGGTTAGCCGCCGGAAAACCTCACTATAACCGACTAAACTGGAGTTATCAGTCAGGGCAAATCGCTATGACCATCACACCGCAGGAGGGCAAATGATGCAGCCGGTATCCAACTATGCCCACCTGCCGGTCAGCCCAACGAATCCGGCAACAGACAGCATGCGGCGCGACAATATGCAGCGCCCACAACTGCCACCGCCCTTAGCGCTATCGCCGCAGCATTTTCTACGCCCGGGGCAAACCGGCCAGCCTATAGCGCTAAGCCGTAAAGATATTCGTATTCGCCAACCCAGTGGCAATAAAGATAATGCCGAGGCATCAACAGTAATATCACCGCGATTATCAGGGCTATCATTTACCCCTTTGATGCCATCAGCCCACTCTCAACCCGGCACTGCGACGTCAACACAACTCGGCCAAATGCCGCTAAGCCAAACGCCATTTCAGCGCGTTATTCCCGCCGCAATCCAACCCAGCGAAGTCACATCAGAAGTAAATAAAACCCCAGCCACAAAGGGCAAAAATAAGTCAGACAATCAGAGGCAACGCCACGCTAAAACTCAAGCAGAATTACCACAGCTTACCCAGCAAAACATAACGCTACAGCAGACAAAGCAGCATCAGAAACAATATCAAGCGCAGCCTTGGCAGCAGACTTGGCGACAGGCCCAACCGCTCGTATTTTCCCCCCAAGCAATCGTGCCACCAGCCGAGCCATTAATCACATCTTCTCGACCCAAAGATCATCTAGCATTGGGCTCAAAGCCAGCAGACATACCAACTCTAACGTCCCAAGTATCACAGCCCAAAGAGCATTTGAGCGGGCAAGAGCGGCAAAACGCCTATTTTCAACAGGTGCGACACACCATCAACCACACCTATCACAGAGCCTTTCAGCCCAAGCCTCCAGCAATGCGGCATATCCTGCTATAACCCAAACGCGCTCATCGTTAATAGGCCTATTGCTGCTGCGCACTGAATCAGCTCAGAACACGCGTGTTAAAAATGGCGGCCAACGTCATCCGGCACAATCAGTGATATAGCCCCTGCTGATACGCCATACTGCCCCACAATGCCACCCCTTGAGCTGTTTGCTTAAGCTCGCGGGACTGCTCACTGGGTTCAAGCCGACCAGCGTCATTCAGCACAAATCCTGTTGGCGCTTTTTCTGGCTGTAACACCACGACATCCCGGCCGCGCATATAGGCAAAATTTTTGTCGTACTGCATCATGGCCCGCCCCGGCCAGGAATCCGGCACCGAAGACAGATCCCGCCCAATCATAGGATGCTCGGCCGCCACACCAATTAAAGACAGTAAAGTTGGCGCCAAATCAATTTGGCTTACCAAGCGAGGATCTCGCCAAGGGGCAATATCTTTGCCAAGAATTAACCCGGGGATGCGAAAACGGGAAATGGGCACTAAATCCGCCCCACCAACTCGGCTGTCATGATCCGCCACCACTAAAAATACTGTGTCATCCCAATAATCTGCCTGTTGGGCTAAACGAAAAAACTCCCCCACCGCATAATCAGCATATTTGGCAGCATTATTTCGGGTCTGCTTGGGCTGCTCATACAATTCGATTCGGCCATCGGGAAACTCAAAGGGATCGTGATTACTGGAGCTAAATACCAAACTAAAAAACGGCTGTTCCTGCTGGTTAAGCACCTCAAACTCCTTATGGGCACGGCGCATCAGATCTTCATCTGACACCCCCCATGAGCCATGAAATACAGGATTTTCATAATCCTGCTCCTCAATAATGTGCTGAAAACCATTACCGAGGAAAAAGCTGCGCAGATTGTCAAAATGGCTCTCACCACCATAAATAAACTGGGTGTAATACCCCTGCCTCGCGAGCAAATCCGCAATGGTAAAAAAACCACTCTGACTCTTCCCCAACTTCACCACAGAGCGCGCAGGCGTGGGGGTAAAACCGGTAATAATCGCTTCAATCCCGCGAACAGAGCGGGTTCCTGTGGCATAGAGCTGATCAAAGTACCAACCTTGGGTTGATAATCGATCTATATTCGGTGTCAGCGGCAATCCCCCTAAGCTGCCAACAAAACGGGTGCCTAAACTTTCTTGCAGAATAATCACCAAATTTTTCGGCTTGCCCTGGTAACTGGCAGGGTTAAATGACCGGGTCGGCTGCTCGGAGGAGGTAAACGTCTCCCGGCCGCTTTCCCGCCGCACAACCTCAATAATGTCTGCTTCATCCATATGGCCATAAATTCGGCCGGCATCGGCTTCTCCCCCCATTTGTTTAATGGCAAACACTAAGGAATAGGCTGAATTAACGGTTAGAGAATTGACTAAGGGATCGGTTGAAAATGCCACCATCGCTGGATTTAGCGGTCTGTGCCCCAAGGTGGAACGAGCGCCAATCAGAGTCAGGGCAATAATCAGCAAAGCCAATAGCAATCGCAACAACCAACCCGGTTCAGCAGGGCGACTTTGAGTATAAGCGGCAGCATAAGTGCTGCCATCGGTATCGATTGGCAACAATCTCGCCGCCAGTCGCCAGCCCAACCACAGCGTTATCAATCCTAATAGCAGCGCCAAAATAATTTCATGGGGGCGACCATTCCACAACATGGCGATCACCTCTTTGGGATAAATCAGATATTCCACATAGAGGCGATTAGGGCGAAAACCAAACTCTTCAATAAATGATGGCGTAGTCACCTCTAACATCACCAGCAGCCACAGCCCAGCGATTAAATACCCACGCAACACAATCCGCCAAACACGCCCCAACCAATGGTGACCGGCGAATAGCACTGTTCCCAACGCTGCAATCCCCCACAACCAGCACAGTGTGGCAATATCAATCCGTAACCCCTGTAGCAGTAGGTGACTCCAATTATCCGCTGCCTGCACCCGTTCAAACTGCCATATTGCTAGCCCTGTACGGCTAAGCAACAACACAATCAACGCGATAACGCCAAACCATAAAATTGCCCGCAGCCCGGTACTGACCTCGGTGTTTGGCCGTGATGCCACTGTCATATTCCCTCCTGAGTATCGTGCCACCCCATACGCTACGGCATCATCCAGCCACAACAGATGACATATCGACTGCCGGGCAAGTCTTATCGTCGCCCGCATCATGCTCAAGATAATTTAACAAACAACACGAAATAGCAACACGCGTATCAATTAATACAAGTTATCGGCAAGAAAGCGATTCACGGTCGGCAGACAGAGCACTCAGTAAAGAAAAGGAAAAGGAAAAGAAAAGGAAAAGAAAAAAGACCAACACTAGGGCGTGTTGACGTTTCGAGGATGATTTTTGAGCAACATGCAGAGGGGTTATAATCTCTTTCGCCAAAAACAAACCACAACCCCAAAGCATGCCGAGAACAATATTAACTGACATAAGATGGGAACTGCTACTACAGATAATGAAAAGTACTGGTCGTATCTACAATAAATCTGAACATAGAATGACCTTTGAAGGGATACTTTTCCGTATGAGAACGGGGATCCCTTGGCGAGATTTACCTCCGGGATTTGGTGAATGGAGCTCAGTATATAGACGATTTAACCTTTGGTCTAAAAAAGGTATTTTAAATCATCTTTTCAGTCAGTTAGCAAAAATGGCAGACTTCGAATGGGTGTTCCTCGATGGCTCAATTATTCGTGCACATCAGCACAGCACAGGCGCTGCTACAAATTTCTCTGAGCAAATAGGTAAAAGCAGAGGTGGGAATACAACAAAAATCCACTTAGCTGTCGATAGCGGAGGTTTGCCCATTTGTTTTGATTTATCAGAAGGTCAGCGAAATGACATTGTTCTTGCAGAAAGTCTCGTAGAACAACTGGGGGAGATAGATACTATTGTATGCGATAAAGGATATGACAGTGAATCTTTCCGCGTTTTTGTTCAACGCAAAGGAGGAAAAACTGTGATAGCTAGGCGTAATTACGGGCAAGATATTGGTAAGGATACAATGGATTGGTGCTTATATAGGTATCGTCATTTGGTGGAAAATGCCTTTGCTAGGATTAAGCATTATCGTGCTATTTCAAGCCGTTATGATAAGTTGGAACGGAATTATGCCAGTATGGTATCGCTGGCATTCATGCTTATGTGGCTACCGATGTATTGCTGAGTGAGAAATGAACAGCAAACGTCAACAGACCCTAGGGTCTGTTGACGTTTCGTGATTAAATTTTGTTCGAGATAAAAGCGTTTTAATCGCGGCGAGTGGTTTGTCGCCTAGTTATTCTAAGCAAGAACCGCTCAACAAAGAGTAAAACGCTTTTAGCCGAACCCTGCGGGCAGCGTTTGAGGCTCCTTTCTACTGCGTTATCGGCTTATCAGGTAGCGCAACTACCTATCAAAGCCTCTGCCTTGTATAAAGCATCCTCAAATCGCTGCAAAAACAAACTTGAAACGTCAACAGACCCTAGATAAAACAAACCCCGCCATGGCGGGGTTTGTTATCGATAACATCTCATCCAGCTTGGAATTAGTTCTTTTTCAGCTTGGCAAACGCATCGGCAAAAGCGTTACCCATCGCGGCATTAACAGGTTTAGCCTGTTGGCGATTACCCGGCTTACCTTTGCCCTGATGGTTGCCAGCTTTACCATTCTGTCCACGGTTTGGCTGAGCACCATGACTGCGGGCTTCTGTTGGCTGAGGTTTTTCATCTAAGCGCATCGACAGGGCAATGCGGCGACGTTCCACATCCACTTCCATCACCTTCACTTTCACCACATCACCGGCTTTAACAATGGTGTGAGGATCAGAAACGAATTTATCCGTCAGGGAAGAGATATGCACTAAGCCATCCTGATGCACGCCCACATCCACAAAGGCACCAAAGTTAGTCACATTGGTGACCACCCCTTCCAGAATCATCTCCAGCTTAAGATCTTTAATCTCTTCGACGCCATCTTTGAACTTGGCAGTCTTAAACTCACCGCGGGGATCCCGCCCCGGCTTATCCAGCTCAGCCAGAATATCGGTCACGGTCGGCAAACCAAAAGCGTCAGTGGTAAAGTCTGTGGCGTTAATACTGCGCAACAAACTGGTATTGCCAATCAACTCAGCAACCGGCACCTGCTTAGCCACAGCAATACTTTCTACCAGTGCATAAGCTTCAGGATGCACCGCTGAGGTATCCAATGGGTTTTCACCTTGGCTGATACGCAAAAAGCCCGCAGCTTGTTCAAAGGCTTTCGGCCCAAGGCGGGCAACCTTCAAAAGCTCTTTACGGCTGTTGAAACGACCATTGGCATCGCGGTAATCCACCACATTTTTCGCCAAGGTACGGTTTAACCCCGCCACCTGGGCCAGCAGTGGCGCAGACGCCATATTCACATCCACACCTACGCGGTTTACACAGTCTTCCACCACATCTTCCAGCGCAGTTGATAACTGACTCTGACTCACATCATGCTGATACTGGCCGACACCAATAGATTTAGGCTCAATCTTCACCAGCTCAGCCAGAGGGTCTTGTAAACGGCGGGCAATTGAAACCGCCCCACGCAGACTCACATCCAGATCCGGGAATTCTGCTGCCGCCAGCTCAGAAGCGGAATACACAGATGCCCCCGCTTCAGACACCATCACCTTGTTCAGATCCGGTGCCACATCCTTCACATATGTCAGCAGCTCAGCGGCCAACTTATCGGTCTCCCGCGAAGCAGTACCATTACCGATGGCCACCAGCTGCACCTTGTGCATTTTTACCAGATTCGCCAGAGTGCGAACGGATTTTTCCCACTGGTTTTGGGGCGCATGGGGATAAATCGTGGTATGGGCCACCAGCTTGCCAGTGTTATCAACAATCGCCACTTTAACCCCGGTGCGCAGGCCCGGATCCAACCCCATTGTTGCTTTCGCGCCAGCAGGTGGTGCCATCAGCAGATCGCCTAAGTTGCGGGCAAACACCTTAATCGCCTCGCCCTCAGCTTGCTCACGCATACGGGCAATAAATTCAGTTTCCATCTGCAAAGCAATTTTGATGCGCCAAGTGGCAGTTACCACAGTGCGCAACCAGTTATCGACTTCAGAGTCCGTCAGATTCAGCTTGAGGTGCTCAGTAATAATCTGCTCACACACACTGCTGCGGGCCTCAGAATCAGGATCGGCATCCAGCGCTAGGCTGAGAATACCTTCATTACGACCACGCAGCATGGCCAGCGCCCGGTGGGATGGCACCTTGGTAATGGCTTCATGGTGGTCGAAATAATCGCGGAATTTTGCGCCTTCTTTTTCTTTGCCAGCAATCACATGCGCTTTAAGCTCAGCATGCTGCTCCAGCTGTTGCCGCACCTTGCGCAGCAACTCTGCATCTTCAGCATAGCGCTCCATCAGGATATAACGGGCGCCATCCAATACAGCTTTGGCATCAGCAAACCCCGCCTCAGCATTGATATATGCGGCGGCACTGGCTTGCAGATCGGCCTGACGGTCAGCCAAAAGGGCATCGGCCAATGGCTCAAGTCCAGCTTCAATGGCAATCTGTCCCTTGGTACGACGCTTAGGCTTATATGGCAGGTACAAATCTTCCAGCCGGGTTTTAGAGTCAGCTTGAGCCAGCTCAGCAGCGAGCGCCGGGGTCAATTTCCCTTGGGCTTCAATGCTGGAGATAATCACCTGGCGGCGATCGTTTAATTCCCGCAGATAGCCCAGACGGCTGTGCAGGGTGCGCAACTGGGTATCATCCAGTCCGCCGGTGGCTTCTTTACGGTAACGGGCAACAAATGGGACAGTCGCACCATCATCCAATAGTGTGATAGTAGCGGTAACCTGCTGCTCGCGGACATTCAGTTCCTGAGCAATAATCCGGGCAATATTCTGCATAGTGTGCATAAGTTCTCAGATGATCAGTTTTTATTTCGGGTGTTCAGTGGTACCAATTCAGCCCCCAAAGATAGCACAGCAGCCTCAGCCGTCGACCTGTGCTCCAAGGACTGCTAGCACATTATTCTTGTTCATCAAACGCTTGGTAACGAATATGGTTCACATACCAATGACGCGGACCGGACGGGGTCTGCACGATAACATCGTCATCCACCTGCTTGCCGATCAGGGCGCGGGCCATCGGGGAGTCAATGGTGATGTAGCCCAGCTTGGTGTCCAGCTCATCCTTGCCGACAATACGGTAACGCACCACATCACCCGCGTCATTTTCCAGCTCCACCCAGGCACCGAAAAAGACCTTACCTTCCTGCTGGGGGGAGTAATCAACAATCTGCAGCTCTTCCACCCGCTTCACCAGATAACGCACCCGGCTATCAATCTGCCGTAACAGCCGTTTGTTATAGGTGTAGTCAGCATTTTCTGAGCGGTCGCCTTGGGCGGCAGCTTCCTGAACTTTTTTAGTGATTTCCGGGCGGTACTCTTTCCACAGGTATTTCAATTCCCGATCCAGAGTCTGCCAGCCCTTACGGGTGATCAGATTGGCTTTTTTCATGACGTAACGATTAATTCATACTGGCAATAATGGTTTGGCTGGCAAGGAAACATGCCTGATAAGATTGCTGTAAACACAGGGACTCCGCCTGCTGGGCATCCATAACGGAATACACGGTATCCCCGCCGCCGATATCCAGTGCCAACTCGGTTTTATCCCCCAGCACAGTTTTTTCGACTAAGGTGCCGCGCAAATGGTTACGGCTATCACAGGCTTCCGGGGCAGTATCTGGCACCAGATCCACCGCTGGCGCTTTGCACAGCAGCAATACCGGCTTTCCTTCAGCCAGCGCTAAATGTTCACTACTGGCGTGGGTAATAGAGACTTTCACCTGCTGACCGCAGGCTAATTCCACATGGATTAAATCATTAATGCCCCGGCTGGCAATATGGCGGATCACGCCGCTGAGTTGGTTACGGGCGCTGGTGTTAAGAGAGAAATGCGCCATCACATCCAGCAGGGTATTCATGGAAATAGAATCATCCAGCAAGGCGGCCAACGCCATCCCCTGTACCTGCTCGGTAAGGGAATAGACTTTCAGCAAACGCTCACCGAACTCGGTCAGTTTTGCCCCGCCGCCCCCTTTACCGCCCTTTTCACTGTGAACCACAGGTTGGGCCATGGCCGTATTCATATCATTGACGGCATCCCAGGCAGCTTTATAACTGATCCCGGCCAGTTTCGCGCCCTGATTAAGGGAGCCGGTATTAGCGATTTGCTTAAGCAGTGCAATGCGTCGTGGGTTGGCGAATACCTTGTTATTCAGGGTTAACGCCAGCTGAGCAGTTAAATCCATAGGTGTCAGGCTATTGTCTTCAATACTGCTATTGTGTCCCATTCCGGCACGAATACCAATCGGCAAATACCTAAGAAGTTGCATTCCAAACACAAAATCTCCGCACTAAAACCATTTGAGAACATCTCGTCCTGTCCAATTAAAAATATGCGCCAGTTCACAGTTTCTTTGCATTACCATTTGCTTAACCGATATATACAAGTATATATATCGAAAAATATTTTCTGAACTCTGAGCCGATGAAAAATAATAACTTTACTACTCTACTGCGCATTACCTCAGCTGCCCTGCTGGGTCTGGCCCTGACCATGGGCCAGGCATTTGCCAAAGAAAAAGTGACCGTGTTTGCCGCAGCGTCACTCACCAATGCCCTGAGTGAAATCGGCCAGCAATTCGATAAAACCCACGACACTGACGTGGTGTTCTCTTTTGCTTCATCTTCCACCCTTGCCAGACAAATTGCCCAAGGCGCTCCAGCGGATATTTTCCTCTCTGCTAACCAGAAATGGATGGACTACTTGGTTGATGAACATGCGGTAGATACCCCAACCCGAGTTACCCTACTCAAAAATACCTTGGTACTGATTGCCCCTAAAAATAGCAAACTGCAACATGTACCATTGAACCCGGACTGGGATATTAAAGCCTCTCTGGATGGCAGTCGTATGGCTGTCGGTAATCCAGATCACGTCCCTGCTGGGCGCTATGCTGAGCAAGCACTCAAAAATCTGGGACTATGGCAACAAGCTCAACCTCTGCTAGCAAGTGCCAATAATGTCCGCGCGGCGCTGGCATTAGTGGAGCGAGGAGAAGCACCACTGGGCATCGTCTATGGTACCGATGCTCAAATTGCGAAAGACGTCAAAGTCGTTGCGACTTTCCCGGCCACCAGCCACAAGCCTATTGAATACCCATTGGTGCTGGTTAACCAAAAACCAAACAATGCCAGCCATGCGTTTTATAACTATCTGCAAGGGCAGGCTGCCAAAGCTGTCTTCCTGAAATATGGCTTCGGGGTTAATTAACCGACTATCCCCTTATCCCCGGCAGCGGCTCAATCTGAAACGCTGCCGGGCAATATCCCATCTAAACGCTATGCCCCATGCATGGCGTTTATCTTATTTTCTTATCTATCAGCAGGAGAGTGCTGCTCGTTGCTTGCCCAAATGCTTGTGCTTTCTCGATGGACAGATTCATTCCCACGGGGTGAATCAATGACTAAATGGATTGGTATTAAATGATATTGAGTGATTACGAAGTAGCAGCCTTACTGCTGAGCTTAAAAGTGTCATCCATCGCAGTGCTGGGCAGTTTGCCGCTGGGCATACTGTGCGCTTGGGTGCTGGCGCGGGTAGAGTTTCCCGGCAAACCTGTATTTGACAGTATTATTCACCTGCCTTTAGTGCTCCCCCCTGTGGTTGTGGGGTATCTGCTGCTGATGAGTATGGGCCGACAAGGGCCAATCGGTCACTGGCTATATCAGTGGTTTGGCATCAGTTTCAGCTTTAGCTGGCGTGGCGCCGCGCTGGCTGCAGCAGTAGTATCTTTTCCACTGATGGTACGGGCTATCCGTCAATCTTTTGAGGCGGTGGATATCCGCCTAGAGCAAGCCGCCCGCACCTTGGGCAGTAACCGCTGGAAAGTGTTTTTTACGATTACCCTGCCGTTAACCGCCCCCGGCATAGTCTCCGGGATGATCATCGCCTTTGCCCGTAGTCTGGGTGAATTCGGCTCGACCATTACTTTTGTTTCCAATATCCCCGGTGAGACCCGCACCATTCCGCTGGCCATGTTTAGCTTTATTGAAACCCCCGGGGCAGAATATCAGGCCATGCGCCTGTGTATTTTGTCGGTCATTATTGCCCTACTCTCTTTGGTTGCTTCCCAGTATTTGACCAAGAAAGCGCAACAGAGGACTGCCAGCGCATGTTAACCATCAATATTGAAAAACAGCTGGGGCAAACCCATTTATGTGTCAATGCCCAACTGCCCACCAGCGGTGTCAGCGCCATCTTTGGTCGCTCCGGCGCAGGTAAAACCTCACTGGTCAATATTCTTGGCGGCTTGTCCACCCCAGACAGTGGCGAACTGCTGCTGGGTGACAAGGTACTGTTCCGAGCTGGCAGCATTAATCTGCCACCAGAAAAACGCCGCATCGGTTATGTGTTTCAAGAAGCGCGACTGTTTCCCCACTATAAAGTCAGGGGCAATCTCAATTACGGCATGCGCCATAAAAATACCGCCCTATTTGAGCGGGTAGTCAGCCTGCTGGGCATTGGTCATCTGTTGGATCGTTTTCCCATCACCCTGTCTGGTGGGGAGAAACAGCGGGTCGCGATTGGACGGGCACTGCTGACCCAACCGGATATGCTGTTGATGGATGAGCCGCTGGCCTCATTGGATCTCCCGCGCAAACGGGAGCTCATCCCTTATCTGCAGAGTCTGTCACGGGAAATGCAATTGCCGATTGTCTATGTCAGCCACAGTCTGGATGAGATCCTGCAACTGGCTGACTATATGCTGGTATTAAATCAGGGCAAGGTTATCGCCTCCGGTCCCCTGACTCAGGTGTGGAACAGTGATGAAATGCGCCCCTGGCTTCCGGCCAAAGAGTTAAGTTCGCTAATCACAGCTCAAGTGGCTGGCTGCCACCCGGACTATGCCATGACCAAACTGCTGCTGGATGATGGCAACCACCTATGGGTCAATGGCAAATTGGCAGAGACCCGGCCGGTCAGTGACAATAATCAAAGCAGTCATACCACCGCGCCCGCCACGGCAAGACAGATTAAGGTGCGCATTCAGGCCAACCATGTGGCACTAAGCACAACGCCCCCCGGCCACAGTAGTATCCGCAATCAGTTATCGGGCAAAGTCAAAGAGCTACACCCCAGTGATGACGGGCAACAGGTACAGGTAAAAATCGCTCTCGGTAATGATGAGCTATGGGCCAATATCACCCCTTGGGCCTGTGATGAATTGGCATTGATCCCCGGCATGCAGGTCTATGCTCAGATCAAAGGCGTTTCCATGGGGCATAATGATTTAGCTCAATCAAATTAAAAACCACCGGCAGATCACCACGAAGAGAAAAGATAAAGAAAAGACAACAAGTTCTAGCTTGTGATTTTGCTCTTCTTCGTGCTCAATAACATCCCTGTTAAAAAGCCAGTTCGCCAATCCCTGGCTCTCGCTCATAAACATATGGCTACGCCATATTCGCCGTGAGCGTAGCGCAAATACATCCATGTATAACAGCCAGTTCGCCAATCCCTGGCTCTCGCTCATAAGCATATGGCTGCGCCATATTCGCCGAGGTTAAGACTTTTAAAAAAGCTGCTTACCACGAAGCGTAAACTGCGTTTACTACACGAAGACCACGAAGGGAAAAGATAAGAAAAAGATAACAAGTTCTAGCTTGTGATTTTGCTCTTCTTCGTGCCCAATAACATCCCTGTTAAAAAGCCAGTTCGCCAATCCCTGGCTCTCGCTCATAAACATATAGCTGCGCTATATTCGCCGTGAGCGCAGCGCAAATACATCTATGTATAACAGCCAGTTCGCCAATCCCTGGCTCTCGCTCATAAACATATGGCTACGCCATATTCGCCGTGATCGCAGCGCAAATACATCTATGTATAACAGCCAGTTCGCCAATCCCTGGCTCTCGCTCATAAGCATATGGCTGCGCCATATTCGCCGTGGTTGATCGCTTTTGATTTTGCTTAGGCAATCCACTGTAGCTAATTATTGCAGCATGGCCTCGGGATGAACAACCTGGGCACGGTAGCCGGTGGCGAACATATCATGGCTGTCGATATCGATACGTACCGCAGGTTTTGTCTCACCGTATCTATGCTCCACCAAAATGGAATGCACTTTGCCGGTGGTATCATCCATTTTCATATTGCCGTACCCCCCGCCAAGCCCAAATAAGCCAGCAGAGGCGAAATAAGTCATCACACTATTTTTATCTGCCTGATATTTCACAATCGAAGTCACCGGCGAATATCCTTCATACCCCAGCTCATCCTTGCCATAGTGCCACACCTGCTGCACTGTCATATTATCTTCATCAATTTTGTACTCCACTGCGCGGGAATACTTACCGGTAGGGAACATTGGCTGCGCCAGATGACGACCATCGCCATTATCAAACACGGTATAAGTGCCCTTTTCATCGACCTTGTAGGCAGTATGCGGGGTATAAACAAAATCAAACTCAGTGTCAGCACAGAAGCCACGGGCTGTGCAGCTTAGCGCTTTCCCCGCAGCATCCACGGGTTGTAACAGCTTACCGGCCAGCTCGCCTTTCCAACCCATTGACGGGCTTAAAATCCATTTAACCTTTTTATCCCGGCCGATTTTGATTACCGCCGACTGATGGCGAGAGCTGATAATAATACTGTCATCGGTTGGGTCATAATCCACCGAGTTCACATGGGCCCAGTTGCGGCCGGTATCCACCCCGTGAATATCGCCATAAGGGGCATTGCGCAGATCCGCTTCCGTTGCCACTTTGCCCGCCTGTTTCAAATCAATATTCAAACACACCGCCCCGGCATCCAGCGATAACAATGCCGCATCCCGCATGGGGTCAAGGATCTGATTTAAATCCCAGTAATCCACCAGCTTGCCATTAGCATCCACTTCAATGATCTGATCCCGCACCGTATTGACCACCAGACCATCGGGGCGGCGATAATCCTTGGCGGCAACCCGCAACATAAAGTGACCGTTTTCCACTTCAATGGCTTCGTGGGAACCATCAATAAAATTACCCGGCAGGGAGTGAGACGCAATCATGCGCCCCATCAACGTCATATGTTTCCAGCTCTGCCCCTGAATCCACACCATATTGCCATCTTGGGTGACATTCATCCCCATGGCATAACCGGCATCATCATAATTTTTTGAGTTATGGGTGGTGTACGGATTGAGATACCAGCGGATATCCCCAGCGGTATCAATAATGAAAAATCCCGGTGTGCCATCCCAAGCAAATGCGCCCGGCGCCTTGGGATTATTGTGCATCAATGGCGATGCCTTACCGTCAGCATTGGTCCAATTAACAAAATACAGCCGGTCTTTAAAATCCGCATCCACATGCTTCACTTCCACCTTGGGCGCTTTGGCCCACTGGCTTTCAGAAAAGCCCATATCCACATCTGGCGTCAGCATTTTATAGTCATGACTTTTCTGCTTACCATTCTCCCGCCAGCTGACCGTAAAGGTATTGAGGTAGTCTGGATATAAACCAAAAATCGGCACCCCGCCCTCATCCATTACCCGTATATCCGACACTTTATAGTGGATAGGTACCCCTTTTTTGCCTTTGGCATGCACAGTCACGGCAACATCGGTAATACGATGACCATTGAGGGTCACTAGCGCAGTTAATGGCGCATTGTCATAGGGATTGTGGATAAGATAGCCCAACGGCGCACCTGCCGCAGGGATGGGTTTCATGCCGGTTGTCGCCGCCATAGCGCCACCCGCTACTACCTGAGTCACAGCCAAAGACACAGCCAGCATACTGGCACGCAAAAGGGGTCTGTTCATGAAAAACCTTATCTGAAGAGTTAACTGCCGATTTATCCACCGCTAGTATAAAGACCAGCTAATTAAGCCTTGGCGGCATAGCTCACGAATCCCCTGTTTAAAATTTTCATTAACTGCAGCTTAAAAACAACATATAAAACCAGTTTAAAAAATCAATACAGCAGCTTATGCTTCAAAATAATTAGTTACCAAATTTAAGCTCCCCATTCATTAGCAGTTCTGTTATTTTTGAAAACATTATTCCCATCACAATATCCAATCAGGGGTACCAGATGACCCAAGGTGGCTCACGCGTTATCAGAAACCTCCTTATCCTGATCCTGCTCGCAGCAGCACTTATTTCGGCCGGCTATTTTTATGTCCGCCATCAGGAACAATATCCCAGCACTGAAGACGCTTATGTCCATGCCAATGTGCTATATGTCGCCCCTCAAATCAGTGGCAAAATCATTAAAGTTGATGTGGCAGACTACCAGCATGTTAATGCCGGTGATTTGCTGGTACAGCTGGACCCCGCGCCTTATCAGGCCAGCTATGAACAGGCTAAAGCAGCCTATGAGATGGCCAGCCAAAGCAATAAAGCCACCGACGATGCCATATTGGCTGCCAGTGCCGATGTGCGCCGCGCAACAGCACAACTGACCGATGTACAGCAAAGCTACCGCCGCACCATGGACTTAGTAAAAAAATCCTTACTGTCAAAACAACAAGCCGATGATGCCAAAGCGCAACTGGCCGCGGCGGAAACCGCAGTAGAAGCCGCCCGGGCGAAAATGTCACAACTGATCACCGCCCAAGGCGCCAAAGGCGATGCCGCACCACAAGTGAAACAGGCGGCAGCGGCACTGAGCAAAGCAACTTTGGATTTGTCTTACACCACCATTACCGCTCCCCATGATGGCCACTTAGGTAAAATCAGTGTCCGTCCCGGTAGCGTGGTGGCCCCCGGCACCGCCATGATGCCACTGGTGGAAGATCATACCTTCTGGCTACAGGCTAACTATAAAGAAGGCGCGGTTGGTCATCTGCATCCCGGCATGTCAGCCACCATAGTGATGGATATGTATCCGGACGTGATATATCAGGGCAAAGTACAGGCGATTTCTCCAGCCAGCGGCTCATCTTTCTCCCTGTTGCCACCGGAAAACGCTACCGGCAACTGGGTCAAAGTTCCCCAACGCTTCCCGGTTAGCATCAGTATTGAGCGCACCGCCAACCAACCTGCATTGCGGGTCGGCGCCAGTGCCGAAGTAACCGTTGATACCCTGAGCACTGGGGCGCAAACCCGATGACAGCTGCCGCAACTGCGCCCGCTGACGATAGCCAGATCTCCGGCAGCAAACGCCTGTTAATCGTGCTGGCAGTCATGCTGTCAGCCGTGATGGTACTGCTGGATATGACCATTGCGAACGTGGCACTACCCCATATGATGGGGGCATTGGGGGTCACCTCAGAACAGGTCACCTGGGTGCTGACGTCATACTCTATGGCCGAAGCCATCTTTATTCCGCTGGCCATGTACCTGTCACTGAAGATGGGGATCCGCAATCTCCTGTTGGTGTCCGTGACCGGTTTTATCATCACCTCAGCACTCTGTGGCCAGGCTGAATCTCTGACCGAAATGGTGATATTCCGGGTACTACAGGGTGCTTTTGGCGCGTCAGTGATCCCCCTGTCGCAATCCATCATGGTGCAAATTTTCCCGGCAGAAGAGCGCGGCAAAGCCATGGCACTATTCAGTGTTGGCGTACTGCTGGGGCCGATCCTTGGCCCCACCGTAGGCGGTATCATCACGGAAAATATGGATTGGCGCTGGATTTTCTACGTCAACCTGCCAGTCGGGATGCTATGTCTGGCATTACTGTATTTCTTTGTTCGTATTGACGGCCGGGCAAAAACCTCGGTGGATTGGCCGCTGGTATTTGGTATGGCCATCGGTATCGGCCTGCTGCAAATGGTATTAGACAGGGGCAATCAGGAAGGTTGGTTCAACTCTAATATGATCCTCTTTTCCACCGTGATTAGCGCTATCGCATTGGTGTTTTTTATCACCCGATCCTTTATCACCAAGGGCAATATCGCCCCTATGTGGTTACTCAAAGATCGTAATCTGGCGGTGTCCTGTCTGGTCATGTCCGGCTTTTCCATGGGCATGTTTGGTATCACCCAGCTGCAACCCATGATGCTGGAGCAATTGCTGCAATACCCGGTAGAAACCACCGGCTTTATGATGGCGCCCCGAGGGCTAACCTCAGCCATTGTATTGTTGGGACTAGCCCGTTTTATGGACCGGATCGATTCTAGGCTGCTGATCCTAGTGGGGATATTACTCAATGCCCTAGGCACCTGGTTTATGACGCAATATTCCATGAATATCGATCTGCACTGGGTGATTATGCCCAGTATTATTCAGGGCGCAGGTATGGGGCTGGTATTTGCTCCGCTGAGTAAACTGGCATACGCCACGTTGAGTAGACAAGATACTGTGGGTGGTGCGGTGATATTTAACCTGTGTCGCACCATCGGCGGCTCGTTTGGGATCTCCATCGTGAACACCTATTTCAGCCGCACCGAGCAAGCCCAATGGCATAACCTCGGCGCAGGGTTAACCCCAGATAACCCGCTACTACAACAAGCCGCCATGCTCAAACACACCACGATTACCAACCCAAGCTTCTTGGCGCAGTGGGGTGAACTACTACACCAACAATCGACCTTATTGGCCTTTGTCTACACCTTCGGCTTTATTCTCGTGTCCTACCTGCTGCTTATTCCTCTATTGGCACTGTTTAAACTCAAACCCCATAAAGCCTGATCATCATGGCGCAGCTAAACCTGCGCCATTTATTTACCTTAAAAATCACAAACCAGGACTGTTGTTTTTCCTTATCTTTTCCCTTCGTGAACTTCATGCAGTAAACACAGTTTACGCTTCGTGGTGAACTGCTGTTGTCTTTTAAAATCAGAAGCTTTAACCACGGCGAATATGGCGCAGCCATATGCTTATGAGCGAGAGCCAGGGATTGGCGAACTGGCTGTTATACATGGATGTATTTGCGCTACGCTCACGGCGAATATAGCGCAGCTATATGCTTATGAGCGAGAGCCAAGGACTGGCGAACTGGCTTTTTAACAGGGATGTTATTGAGCGCGAAGAAGGGCAAAATCGCAAGTTAAGACTTGTTGCTTTTCCTTATCTTTTCCCTTCGTGGTCTTCGTGTAGTAAACGCAGTTTACGCTTCGTGGTGAACTGCTGTTAGCTTTTACAAGCAGAATCAAAAGCGATCTACCACAAAGCGCTGCGCTCACGAAGGACACGAAGAAGAGCAAAATCACAAGCTAGGATTTGTTGCTTATCCTTATCTTTTCCCTTCGCGCTCTTCGTGTAGTAAACGCAGTTTACGCTTCGTGGTGATCCGCTGTTAACTGTTCGCTTTTCCCAAGATCTGATGTCATAGCGGGATAAAGTCATCGAGGGTAAACTTGGTTACAATTTTACTCACTCTGATAACACATAGATTTATAAAGAAAATTCATTATCTTATCCGCTATGTCCATATCCTGTGCCAACAGGAAACAAGCAGGAACCTTCCCTATGCTGGTCTTGCGCCAAGCTGGCGTTATATCATTTGCAGATCAGTCACTAACCTGTTTCTAGCCTTGCTAACTCAGCGCAGAAACCGGCCACATAATGGACACCAACCATGGGACAAGAAACCTCAAAAATTCTGGTAGTAGATGATGATATGCGCCTGCGAGCACTACTGGAGCGCTATCTGGTCGAGCAGGGATTTCAGGTCCGTGCCGCCGGTAACGCTGAGCAGATGAACCGTTTATTGGAACGGGAAAACTTCCACCTGCTAGTGCTGGATCTTATGCTCCCCGGCGAAGACGGCCTGTCTATCTGCCGCCGCCTGCGTCAAGCTGGTAATCCACTCCCCATTATTATGCTGACCGCCAAAGGTGATGAAGTAGACCGTATTATTGGCCTGGAGCTGGGCGCAGATGACTACCTGCCCAAGCCGTTCAATCCCCGCGAATTACTGGCCCGCATCAATGCCGTGATGCGCCGCCGGGTACAAGAAATTCCCGGCGCACCATCCCAGCAAGAAGAAATGGTTAGCTTCGGCGACTTCCAACTCAATCTCGCCACCCGGGAAATGACCCATGGTGATGAAGCCATCGCCCTCACCAGCGGCGAATTTGCCGTACTAAAAGTGCTGGTCAGCCACCCAAGGGAGCCGTTATCCCGGGATAAACTGATGAATCTGGCCCGGGGCCGTGACTACTCAGCACTAGAGCGCTCCATTGATGTGCAGGTTTCCCGCCTACGCCGCCTGATCGAAAAAGATGCCGCCAACCCCAGATATATCCAAACCGTATGGGGATTGGGCTATGTGTTTGTTCCTGACGGCAGCGCCCGTAAATGAGTCGCAAAGGCTGGCGCAAGCTGCTGCCCCGTAGTGCATTCAGTCAGGTATTTTTACTGATCGCCTGCCTGCTGCTAATTAATCAGGTGGTCTCCTACCTTACGGTAGCGGTGTACTTTATTAAGCCCACTTATCAGCAGATCAATCAGCTCATTGCCCATCAAGTCAATTTGCTGTTTGCTGATGGCGTCAGCATCAACCGGGAAAATCTCACCGTTGCCGAAGCGCTAAACAAAAAAATCCATAATCAGGATATCCATGTCTACAACCCGCAGCAGGCCAAAGCCGCCGGGTTAGAACATGCTACCTACTATCGTTTTCTCTCATCCCAAATGTCTGAATATCTTGGCGGACAAGCAGAAGTTCGGGTGGAACAAGGGCACCTGTTCCAAATTTGGATCCGCCCACCCCAAGCGCCGTCAGTGTGGATCCGTGTCACCTTGTCGAGTTTCAACGAATATGAACTGTCCCCGCTGACCCTGTATTTGTTAGTCATTGGCGCACTGAGTGTCTTTGGCGGCTGGCTGTTTGCAAGGCAGCAAAATCAGCCATTAAAAGCGCTGGAAAAATCCGCCATCGCGGTTTCCGGCGGGGACTTCCCCGATCCGCTTCCTCTTAAAGGCTCCACTGAAATTGTTGAAGTGACCAAAGCCTTTAATCAGATGGCGCAAAGCATGCAGCAACTAGAACAAGACCGCGCATTGCTGATGGCGGGGATTTCCCACGATTTACGCACCCCGCTAACCCGAATACGGTTAGCCTCAGAAATGATGGTCAAAGAAGATGAATATCTGAAAGAAGGGATTATCAATGACATCGAAGATATGGATATCATTATCGATCAGTTTATTGCCTATATCCGCCGAGATCAGAAACCCAATCTGCAACCGGATAATATCAACCGCCTGCTACAAGAAGTTGCCCAAGCTGAGTCTGCCCGCTGCACCAATATTGAACTAGCATTAGACGACTGCCCGGATATTCCCATGGCCCCCATTGCTATCAAGCGGGTCATCACCAATCTGGTAGAAAATGCCCTGCGCTACGGCCATGGGTGGATCCGCCTTAGCAGCCAAAACCGCGGCGAAACCATAGGATTTTGCGTTGAAGATAACGGCCCGGGGATTGACCCCAAACAGGTCAGCAAGCTGTTCCAACCTTTCACCCAAGGGGATACAGCCAGAGGCTGCGTAGGTTCAGGGCTTGGGCTGGCTATCATCAAGCGCATTATTGATATCCACCATGGCAAAGTGGTCCTCACCAACCGGCCAGAAGGCGGCCTACGCGCTCAGGTATGGCTACGAAAACAACCAGACAAGCCCATAGGGCAGAAATAGCCACTCAAAGTAAAATAAATACACCATGGAAAATCAGTAACCAAACTTAAGTACAAGAGGGGCAGGAATCTGTCCCTCTTTTCACCATGATAAAGCCTGCTCTCAATCCGAGTAATAACTCGTCCCTAGAACACTCTTCACCCAAAATATTCATCGAGATTGAAAGGCATTCCCTCCCAGTAGAACTCCCAAACGCCTAGGGGAAAGCAGTTATCAACAGGATTAACTTCAACACAAAGTATCAGTCCTCCACTTCTCAGGACTGAAATAACATAAGTCATTGTTATAAAGCAGCAAATCCTCTAAACCATACTACGCTTACTGAGTGGCCGACAAAGGATGATCGCTTGAATGTTCATCAACAACGGAGAACATCCATCCACAGAACAGTATCAAATATGTCATCTGTGTTTGGCATTAACAACGAATGGCTCAAATAAAAAACTGTAAAAAATTTTCGAATAACATTAATTAACGTAAGATATCTCTTACAAATAAAAAGATATATTTCTTACTTAAGTAATCTATTTATATAAATTTACAATAGGAGTCGATGAAAAAAGCCATTTAAATCGAAAAACAAAGTAAGATTAATCTCACAAATAATAGATTAAAACCAAAGTATGACGCCGCCGACAAAAATAATGCCATAATAGATAAATGCTTACACCCTATTAACACAGAGATTTAATCTATTCAGTTTAAAAATAAGCGCCGCCCTCAGAAAGCTGACTCCACTGCAATTTAAGTAAAACAAAGATTAGCACACTCAAATATTGATTAATGTCGATACAAAACAACTGTTAAACAATAATAAGTTAGAAATATAACTTTAAGTACAATCATCTATATTTAATTCAATTTGTATCTGATAGATATATCCATGATACAAACTAATACATAAAGCCTATTGTCAACATCCCTCCATCTGTAAATAATGCTAGCGCTAAATTAAAGCGATAGCATTATATTTGACAATTGGATGTTAATGTACAAGCAACCAGGATGGTGCCTCCCACTTCTGCCCCTCGTTACGCTGACATATCTCGTCATTTCTAAGCTCAACCTTAAATTTGCACTCCCTTTAAAACTGATTTGTTGAGTCTGTCAACTTATTGCCAGTTCAGCCCAAAAATTAGTGAAGGAGTAAAATTTGCCCGGTACTAAACAGCAATGGGGAAGCTGACAAACCCGTGCGGTAGCCATGCAATAACAAAACCTCGCGGCGAATATATCGCCGTCAGAACAGAGTCAGTATGTATCCGTCATCTTAGTCATTTTGGATGTATGAACGATGCTTTCGCATGTTGCGTCAAAAAAACGACACCGCAAATGTCGCCCCACGTGCTAATGAAACGAGTTTTACTAGCGCTGCAGCAATGTGGCTTTTTCATCGAAAACCAACGAAAGCGGGTACAAAATCTCGCAAGCCAAAATATTGGCGCAACACCACTTGTGACATACGTCACGTATTGACGGAAAGATGGGTCCACTTACCAAGAAAAGTTTAATTATCAAGCAAATACATATTAACAAAACATAATATCAACAATTAAGAACAGCCACATTCTGCCGATAAGTAGCTGAACACCGCGAAGCGCATGCGATAGTAAGTAAATTTCCAAGTAATCAATAAGATAAATCTAAAATAAAAAGATAGAGTCAATCTAAACACTAAAGCAAATAACGAGCAACAATAATAAAAACACACCGCCAACCAATAGAGACAATTAAACAACTAAAAGCGTATTCAGCTAACAGTTTTGCAATTTTAAAAACAAATTTAGTGTTGTCAAAATTCTGACGCAAGTTATCATGCGTTACCCACAAAGGGGTATGTCAGTTATTTGACGGCCAAGGAAGGTCGGCCAAGGATGGCAACCAACTTCCTCTATTTTGATAGAAGAAGCAGCCAAAGAAGTTATAGAAAGGATGTAACAGTCATACAGTGAATACTGCATGACTGAATGACTCAGGAGAATAACACCATGAATAATCAACCACTGAACAATATGTTGAAGTTACGGCAGGGGCGATGCTGTTAAAACCCGTGCGGTAGCCATGGCTGAAACCGATATTCATAGTGATTTAACTTCTACGGCAAAATATTGTGTCGAAAATGTCTCAAATGTACACATTATAATAAGATTGTCTCCATCTCAGTTTTACCACACCTTTTGCTGTTATCGGGCAGCATCGTTAAATCAGTATGTAATGCTGGCTAATAGTTGTCTCCAGCAGCTATTAGCCAGTCATTCATATAACTAACAAAATAATAAAAACCGTATTTTATAAACATCTGCGCTATTAATTTATAGTGTCTATGAAAATGAGTAAATTGAGATATTCATTTCAATAGGTATTATCAGTGAACAGAAATATTAAGCTTTTAGTTACAGCCTCTTTACTTGGAGGCTGCGCCGGGTCTTATATGGACCCTACTTATGATAATTTAAATGTCCACCCGTTAACGTTTCAAAATGTCAGTAGCTTTAATCCATCAATCAAAAAAGCAGAACAGGATTTAGCAACTATTAAGCTCGCTCAGCAATATGAATACCGAATTGGTATTGGTGATGTATTAAATATTATTGTTTACGATCATCCAGAATTAACCACCCCAGCGGGTTCTTATCGTTCTGCGGCAGAGTCCGGCAATGTGGTCCATTCTGATGGCACGATCTTTTACCCTTATATCGGTAAAGTCAAAGTAGATGGCAGCACAGTCTCTGAAGTGCGCAACATTATTGCCGCCCGTCTAGCTGTGTATATTGAGCAACCTCAAGTCGATGTCAGTGTAGCCGCCTATCGCAGTCAACGGATTTATGTTACTGGCGAAGTATCTAAGCCATCGCAGCTCCCCATTACCAATGTGCCGTTAACCCTGATAGATGCCATTAACCAAGCTGGGGGCATTACCCAAGATGCTGACTGGAATAATGTCACTATCACCCGTGGAGACCAAGTGATTCCACTTTCACTGCGGGACTTAATGAAATATGGCGTTACCAGTAATAACCGGATGCTGAAAGCCAAAGACATTGTGCACGTACCGGTAAATGATAAGCAGAAAGTGTTTGTTTTAGGTGAGGTAATTAAACCATCCGTAGTCAAACTCGGCAGAGATGATATGTCACTGACCGAAGCGCTAGGCACAGTAGGTGGAATTAATGAACTCAGCTCAGATGCCACCGGCATATTTGTGATCCGCAAGAGTAAAAATGAAAGCGTTATCGCAGATGTATTTCAGTTAGATATTACCAATGCCAGTAATTTGATAATCGGTAATCAATTTAAACTGCGGCCACAGGATATTGTATACGTCACCGCAGCGCCAATTGCCCGTTGGAATCGAGTAATGACCAACCTGCTGCCATCCATTAACGGCTTTAATCAATTAACTGAAGGCGTCAAACGGATCAAGGACTGGTAAATGTTTAACAATATTCTCGTGGTCTGTGTTGGCAATATTTGTCGTTCACCTTATGCAGAACAGCAGTTAAAGCAGGTATTTCCGACTAAACAGATCTCCTCAGCCGGTATTGCGGTGAATAAAAGCGGACTGGCCAATGCCCCTTGGTATAAAACTGGAATTCCGGTAGCACAATCACGGGGAGTGCATACCGACAGCCACAAAGCCAAACAATTAACCGCCAAAATGTGTCACGAAGCGGAACTAATTCTGGTAATGGAGCAAAAACACGTTTCTCGTGTCACCGCCATTAGCCCGGAATCCCAAGGAAAAATAATCCCGCTGGGGAAATGGATCAATCAAGAGATCCCAGATCCATTTCGGCAAAGTACTGAAGCTTTTGAATTCTGTTACCAGCTTATCGATAACGCTGTTGAGTCCCTCCGAGAAAAACTATGAATAACGAACCTCAGGTTATCGACCTGCAAAAATTGTTTGGCCTGTTGCTGGACAACAAAAAATTTATTATTACCTGCACCTTTATCTTTACCCTGATTGGTGTGGCCTATGCGCTGCTGGCTACTCCGGTATACAAAGCCGATGCCCTACTGCAAGTAGAAAAAAAGAGTACTGGGCTGCCATCACTGTCTGGCGATATGGCCGATCTATTCAGCAGTGAATCCTCTGCCACCACAGAGATTGAAATTATCCGCTCCCGCATGGTACTGGGTAAAACCGTCGATGAATTAAATCTGACCACCTTGATAAGTCCAGATTATCTACCGGTGATCGGTAAAGGCATTGCCCGGCTAAGCGGAGACAATAACCTATTAGTGATCAGTCGTTTCGTCACGCCAGATAACCGAGTTGATACAGATTTTAAATTGACTGTAGTAAATCACAGCAATGGAAAATATCAACTCACGACAGTAGACGGAAATAAAATTCTTACCGGTAAAGTGGGCCAATTAGCAGAGCGCGATGGCTATCGTTTATTGGTAACTGATATGCAAGCAGAGAATGATTTTGTATTCAACATCAGCAAAATCTCCCGCATGCAAGCTATCCAAAACTTACAGGAAAATTTAGCGGTAAGTGAGCGAGGAAAACAAACTGGGATTTTACAACTGTCTTTTACCGGCAGTAACCCGCAATTAATCCGCGCAATCTTAAATGACATCAGTGAAAACTATTTTTTGCAAAATGTCGCCCGTAATGCGGCAGAAGCAGAAAGCAGCTTAGTCTTTTTAACCAAGCAATTACCTGATATTAAACAGAAACTTACTCAGGCAGAGGATGAATTAAACCAGTATCGCCAGGCCAGTGAATCGGTTGACTTAAACCTGGAAGCTAAATCCACCCTGGAATCCATGGTGGCATTAGAAGGCCAGTTAAATGAACTGACCTTTAAAGAAAGTGAAATTTCGCAGCGCTTTACAAAACAGCACCCTGCTTATATTGCATTAATAGATAAACGCAAAACTCTACTACAAGAAAAGAGTCGTATTAACCATCGGGTAGAAAAGCTGCCAAAAACCCAACGGCAAATTTTGCGTTTAATGCGCAATGTTGAAGTAAACCAGCAAATTTATCTGCAATTACTGAATAAAGTACAAGAGCTAAATATTGTCAAAGCCAGTACAGTAGGCAATGTACGTATTTTAGATAATGCCCAAGTGTATGCCGCACCGGTAAAACCCCAAAAGCCACTGATCGTCGTACTCAGTGTATTGTTGGGCGGTATTTTCTCAGTCGCCATTGTGCTGTTAAAAGCAGCCATGCACCGAGGAATAGAAAATCCAGATGATATTGAGGCCATAGGTCTACCTGTTTATGCCAGCATTCCATTTTCTGAATGGGAAGAAAAAGCAGAAAAGAAAAACAAACATAAAAAACAGCTAAGTATTGAACAAACCCTTTTAGCCGTAGCAAACCCAGCAGATTTATCTATTGAGGCATTTCGCAGTTTAAGAACCTCACTACACTTTGCCATGCTGGAAGCAAAAAACAATATTGTGATGATCTCAGGCCCAAGTCCATCAGTAGGTAAATCGTTTACCTCAGCCAATATGGGCGCAGTAATCGCCAACAGTAATAAAAAAGTATTGTTAATTGATGCAGATATGCGCCGAGGTGAGTTACACAAACAATTAGCAACTAGCAATAATCACGGTTTAGCAGATTACCTGGCAGGGCAATTATCATTAGAACAACTAGTAAAACCCACGACAGTAAATGATTTAGCCGTAATTTGTCGGGGAACCACACCGCCTAACCCCTCTGAATTATTAATGCACCCAAGATTTACTGCATTATTAGATTGGGCAAAACAACACTATGATTTAGTCATTATTGATACGCCACCATTATTGGCCGTAACCGATGCAGCTATTGTTGCCGCACATGCAGGAACTAATATGCTGGTTGCCCGCTTCGGCCAGAACACCTTAAAAGAAATTGAAGTTACCCGTAATCGTTTTGAGCAAAATGGTATTGAAATTAAAGGACTAATTCTCAATGCGGTAATAAAAAGTGCTAGTAGTTATTACGGTAATTATGGCTATTATCATTACCAGTATGGTGAAAAATCTTAATCATCTTTGATTTAATTAACTGACATACCTTAAATCAAAATAAATGTATTAAGTGGCAGTCTAAACAAGGAGGGATTGCCTTAAATATAAAGGATTATTATATGAAAGAGTATGTATTAGTTTTTATTTTATCATTTATCGTTTTATTTTTAATGCGAAAAATCGCTAAACGTATAGGCTTAGTCGATAAACCTAGTGCCCGCAAACAACATAAAGGTTTAATTCCTCTGGTAGGTGGTATTTCAATTTACCTATCATTATTTATCAGTTTTATGTTATTTGTTCCCTATCAGCCTAGCTTATCAATTTACCTATCCTGTGGCTTAGTACTCATTGTGTTAGGTGCATTAGATGATTATTTTGATCTCAGTTTTAAGTTGCGCTTAGTCGTACAAACACTGGTATCCATGGTCATGATTTATGTCGGTGATTATAGCTTGCATAATTTAGGCTATTTAATGGGTAGTGAGACGATTAAGCTTTCTGAGTTTATTGGCACTCTAGTAACCGTATTTGCAGTAATAGGCGCAATCAACGCCTTTAATATGGTAGATGGTATTGATGGGTTGCTGGGAGGATTATCATCGGTAACCTTTGGCGCATTAGGGGTAATGTTTTATCTTGATGGCGACACTTATTTATCCACCATCTGCTTTATGTTTATTGTCGCTATGCTGCCTTACATCTTGCTGAACTTAGGCTTACCTTTTGGTAAAAAATTTAAAGTCTTTATGGGTGACGCAGGCAGTATGTTTATCGGTTTTACTGTCGTTTGGTTACTAGTTAAAGGTTCTCAATCGCATGGAATAACCGCCTTCAAACCAGTAACAGCATTATGGTTAATTGCTATTCCACTTCTGGATATGGCTACAATTATGATAAGAAGGATTAGTAAAGGGCATTCTCCCTTTAAACCTGATAGAGAACATTTACATCATATTTGTCAAAGGTTAGGGTTTTCATCTAAACAAACTTTATGTTTAATTTGTTCATTATCAGCATTATTTGCAATTATAGGAATTGTATCTGACATTTATAAAATTGCTGAATTTGCAATGTTCTATATATTTTTAATTATATCTTTAACTTATTATTTATTAATTTTTTATGTTGAAAAATTATATATAGATATTAAAGGTTATGTTTGAGTTAAATAGAGTTTAATAACTATCATCTTTAATGAAGTAGTGGAAAATGGAAAAGATAAGAGTCTGTTTTGTCACAAATGAGTTAGATCATGGCAACTTTCCTCCAACAGGTGGCATAGGTGTATTCATTAAGACTTTAAGTGAAAATCTTTATAAAAATGGTATTGATGTTCATATCCTTGGTTTTAATGGAAAGAATTCAACATCAAGTAAAGATGGAGTAAATCTGAAGACTATACACCTTGGAAAAATTGAAAACATTAATACTATAATTGATTTAATTGATAATACATTTATATTAAAAAATATACTTAGAGTATCTAAAGTATTTAAATTTTTTAAAATAAAATATTATAAAAAAATAGCGGAAACCGTTAAAGCATATTCAACAGCCAATAATATAAACATAATTGAATTTAACGATTATCTAGGATATGGAGCTTATATGGATAAAAACAAAAACTATTCTATAGTAATAAGATTACATGGTTCGAAAACCGTATTAAACTCAATTTACAAAATAAAAGAAGATAGTGATATAAAGTTTTTTGAAAAAAAAGCAATTGAAAATTCAGATATTTTAATTGCTGTTTCTAAATTTTCTAAAGAACAAGCAAAAAATGAATTTAATATAAAAAAAGATATCGAAATATGCTATAACGGGGTAAATATATAGTTATGCTTAATATTGGATATATTGGAAGTTTAAAAAAACAAAAAGGTTTTTTTGATATTTTCAACTTTTGTAAAACTTTAGACAAAAATAAGTTTTCCTTCAATTTTGCTGGAAAAGGTGATGTAGACAAATTATTATTGCCTGATAATTTTTTTTACAATGGAATATTACCAAGAGAGAAAATTAATAAATTTATTGACTCATGTGATGTTTTTATATTTTACTCTGAATGTGAACATTTTAGTCTTGCCATATTAGAGGTTATGTCTAGAGGGAAAATAACTATTAATAAAAATATTCCTGTAGTACACGAAATAATTAAAAATTATGAAAACGGTATAATAATTAATGACATGACATTTTTAAATGAAATAATTAACGACATCTATAATGATAGAGAAAAATATAATTACATCTTAAATAATGCACAAAAAACAGCTAACAACTTCAGCATAAAAAATACTACTAAAAAGACTATAGAAATATATAAATCAGCCATCTTACAACATGTATAAACAATTATTATCTTTGTTATCAAGTTCAGCGTTAGTATCTATTTGTTCCCTTTTATCATTATCATTAACAATAAAAGCAATTGGGTTGGAAGATTATAGCTATCTAATGCTTTCTTTTTCATATGTTTGCATTATAAGTTCTGTATTTAATATTCAATCCTTTGATGCTTTGATAAAATTCATGCCTTCTTACGAAATAAAAGGATTTCGCTCTTCACTAATAAATCAGCTATTTACGACCGATTTAATTACAGCACTATTTACTGTGATAATTGGAATTTCCATTTATAGGGTGTTATTCGAATATTTCTCATGGAATAACAAAACAGGTGAATTATATCTAATATTATTATTGCAAGGATTATTTAATATAACTGGAACATTTGATGGAGTATATAGATACTATAAGTATTTCAGTTGGATTTCTATAAGAAATACTATATGCTCAGGAATTATATTACTGCTTAATTTTTATGGCTATCAAACTAATAGAAGCATATATTATTTTGCATACATTATGGTGTCAACATCAATAATAAGACTTATCTTTGATATTACATATTTCTTTATTATAAAAGAAAAAATTTCTTATAAGTTTGATTTTCCAAAATCAATATACAAAAAAGTAATCAAATTTAATTTGATTACAAATATTACAAAACAAATAGATCTGCCAGTAAAGCAATTCACTCCTATTATTATTGCATCAAACATTCCAATTGAAAATGTAGGAATATATAAGCTTTTGGAAAAATTAGGCGCAATTGTAGGAGTAGTAATTTCAATATTAATTCAATATTTTGGTTCTGAAATAAGCAAGCTTATCCATTCAGGTAAACTGCAAACCATTATGCATATAGGTAATAAATTTACTTACTTATTTATAATAAACTCCTCACTACTAATAATAACATTTTATATTTTATCATTTTTTTTTGAAAAATATATCCCAAGCGTTATATTAAACAATTTAAATCTTATAACAATATATTTGATATATATAGCTATAACCAGCTCAATGTTTTATCAACATACAGTTTTCATATACTCCGGGCTGGAAAAAAATGCACTCATAATTGCATTAATAACTAACTCTTTATATATCTTACTTATAGGTCTAGCCTGTTCTAAATATGGTTTAATAGGGGTTATTGCTCTCCAAATAATTCAAGCTATAACTATATTTATAATCAAAAATTTTTATATCAAAATGGTTATATCAAAAAATGAAACAACAAGTAATATTACTTAGTTATGGCCAA
Organism: Shewanella sp. NFH-SH190041; assembly: GCF_024363255.1. Lineage (NCBI taxonomy): Bacteria > Pseudomonadati > Pseudomonadota > Gammaproteobacteria > Alteromonadales > Shewanellaceae > Shewanella > Shewanella sp. NFH-SH190041. The sequence goes on along the minus strand of NZ_AP026070.1, from coordinate 317,091 downwards.
GGAGGTCATGCTACTCAAATGCATCGATTAGTAAATATCTTAATTAATGACCTTAACAAGTATAAAATAGTAACAATTTCAGATGAAAAAAATAATCCTCAATATTCATATAAGCATTTTATTACAAAAGAGGTCAGAAAAAAAAACTCCCACTTACAGATTTTTACGAACCTAGGACCATTATTTATTTTTTATAAACTACTAAAAATAAACTCATCGTTTAACGTAAAAGCTGTAATCACAACTGGTCCAGGTATAAGCCTATTAACATCTATAATTTTTAAAATTAAAGGCGTAAAAATAATTCACGTGGCAACATGGTCAAGATTTAATACAAAATCTATCACGGATAAGTATATGTATTATATTGCAGATAAATTTTACATTCAAAATATAGAACTATTAAAAATATATCCTAAAGCTATATTCGCAGGTAGACTATGAGAATATTTGTTACTGTTGGTACAACGTCATTTGATAAACTTATTGAAATAATTGATGAATTTGCAAAAAAAAATCAACATTTTGAATTTGTATTTCAAATCGCAGATGGAATATTTAAACCACAAAATGGGGAGTACTTTAAATTTACTGAAGACATTAACTCATATTACAATCAGTTTAATTTCATAATTACACATGCTGGTGCGGGAAGCATTTATAAACTGCTTGAGCTAAACAAGAATATACTAGTTGTCCCTAACCTTTATAGAGTAGATAAACATCAAAGTGATATTTCTAATTTTGTAGAAAAAAATAATCACGCTTTAGTTTGCTGGAAGCTTAAAGATATTGATAAATTAGTAAATAAAATGCGTACTTTTTCACCTCGGAAATATAAAAAAATTAGTTTTTTCAAAAAAAATGAAATTTTAAATTTTTTATCTAACACTTAATTGAAAATATGAAAAAAAAACAAATACTAATAATTAACAGAACTCAATTCGGTCATAACATTGACACTTACTATATTTCTAAAGAATTATGTCAATGGTATCAAGTTACTTATTTATGTTTTGATACCGGACAAAATAAAGCAAAACAATATAATGTAAATGTAAAATATATTACATATAAAGGTTGTTTGATCAGAAGAACCATCAGATTTTATCTAGAAGTGTTCAAAGAGATAAATAAAAATTATCATTATATATATCTAGTATACTTTCCTTTTTGTAGTTTAATGAAATTAAGCAAAAAAAAAATAACATTAGATTTTAGGAGTGGCTATATTTCAAAAAATAAATTAAAACGTTTTTTATTCAATAATTTATATACTTTTGAATCATACTTTTTTGACTCAATTTCTGTTATATCATTAGCACTAAAAAATAAATTAAATTTATCAACCACAAAAACATTTTTAGTTCCATCTGGAGCAAACATTATTTCAAACACAATAAAAGAATTCAAAGAACCAAAACTATTTTATATAGGAACTTTGGATGACAGAAATATTGATGAATTATTTTATGGTATAAAAACATTTATAACAAAACATAAAGAATATAAAAAAACATTAACTCTTGATGTAGTAGGAACAGGAAAGAGTTCATTAGTTGAAGAATTGCAAAATTTAATTGCTAATTTGAATTTAAATTCAAATATTTTTATGCATGGAAAACTAGACCATACCTTATCTAAAAAGTTCTTTGATAATTGCAATATTGGGATTTCATTTATCCCAATAACTGAGTATTTTGATTGTCAACCACCAACAAAAACACATGAATATATCAACTCTGGTTTGATCTGTTTAGGAACGGCAACATCTGAGAATAGATTAATAATTAATAATAAAAATGGATTTATTTGTAATGATAATAGAATTAGCTTCGCCAATGAATTAAAAAATTTACTTGATAATTTTCATTATTATGATTCAAATGAAATAAAAAATAGTAATAAAAAAAATACATGGGTAAATTCTGCCAAGGCGTTAAAACTTCATATTGAAAGTTAAAATAACTACTAAAATAGTGAAGGCTGATACGAAGAAATTAAAATTTGGCGTACTTAAACAAGGAATAGATAAGACAATTTTCCAGCAACAGCCCTGTGTCAAAAGTATATTTTAGAATAACTTTGTGAAAATCATAAGGAAATATTCCTTCGTAGAAAGAAAACTACACTAGGAAAATTTATTTAGAGTAATCTAGCCTATAATTAAAAGTTATGTAGAGGTATAAAAGGTCATAGAAGGTGCTCTCTATACGACAGATTATACGCTTATAATTAGATAAAGCCATCCCAGTCTCTGTAGTACTACCATAAATTTAAGATACTAGCAGTTGGCATACAATATCTTTGGTCAATGCATGCAGAGATCGGTGGACTGATAACTTTGAAAACATTGATGGATACCATCCATAATTCAAGAATCTCGCTCCACCAAAAATGAAGACTGTGCCCACTATAAGGAAATAAATAAAATAAGAAAGATAACCAGTAACATTTCAGTATAAAAGCGCATGCCAAAATCGATCTGTCCATACGTCAATCTATGACCATGATTTCAAACAATCATAAATTTTATTACACGCTGATGAGACGTTCATCTCTGCGGATGTGGTTTATCAGAGGCTGAAAACGTTGGAACAGAGCCATGTCCAGCTCAAATTAACTTAGCTGCTTCCCCTCAGGAAGATGGATTCTCTGAAGAAACTATCGTGAAAGAACAAATTACTATCCATTATGAATACCTGAAGGTCAGTATCAAGGCCAAAGTAAAACTCCATGGGTTATCAAATATCAACTCGGCTTTGTCAGAACTCAGTTCACGAGACTATCTAAAAACAATCATTAATTGTCGATTTTATTCACAGTCAACCTTATGCCAATCGATTAAATGAGACGAGCATAGGTGAGATCAACCTAAAACCTAGGGTCTGTTGACCTTTCAAGTTTGTTTTTGCAGCGATTTGAGGATGCTTTATACAAGGCAGAGGCTTTGATAGGTAGTTGCGCTACCCGATAAGCCGATAACGCAGTAGAAAGGCGCCTCAAACGCTGCCCGCAGGGTTCGGCTAAAAGCGTTTTACGCTTTGTTGAGCTGTTCTTGCTTAGGATACTAGGCGACAAACCACTCGCCGCGATTAAAACGCTTTTATTTCGAATGAAATTTAATCACGAAACGTCAACAGACTCTAGGAATGCTCCGAAAATAGCCTAAATAAATGAGTTGCATAAAGCTGATTTTAGGCTTGAAAATTGACCAAATTTACGTCGAAAAATTGCTCTTTGGCATCCACTCGGAAAATAGGTGTTAGTTAATTAATCGCAGCTTACTTAAATAAGACATTATGTTTACAAGTATTTTATCCTATTTTATATTCTTAATTATATTGAGTTTTTTAGCATATCTTTCTTATCTAAGATGCATAAATCAATATAATTTCACACATAATAATCCTGAGTTAATATTATTATATTTAATATTCGCTACTATTTGTGGAGTTCGCTGGAATGTTGGTGTTGATTATTTATCTTATTTAAAAAACTATGATAGTTTAATTCAGACTGGTTATTCTTTTCAAAATATGGAAATAGGATTTGAATACATAACAAAGTTATTCACATCTCTTAATATACATTATTCTTTTTATTTTGCATTTTTAGGCTTTATACAAATTTATTTTATCTTTAAAGCTATAAAAAATGAACCATTTCTATATCCTTATATACCATTATTAATTTTTTTAGGACCTTATTTTTTGAGTCTAACAAATGGTATTAGACAAATGATTGTCGCCACTGCATTTGTTTATGCGTTTAACTTCATAAAAAATAAAAACCTTATAAAGTATTTACTTTTTATATGTTTGGCAATGTTTATTCACAAGTCCGCCATAGTGTTAATTCCTTTTTATTTTATTTTAAAATTTGATATATTTAAATATAAATATGTCGCTTTTACACTTCTTTTTTTATCTATATTTATATCTCAAACAGATAATTCATTTATAAATATAATCAATGCTACTTATCTTTTGAAAGTAATAGGTTATGATTCATATTCAGAGAATTTAGATTATTTCATCAATAATAGCTCAATTAAAAACTTTGGCCCAAGAACTTACTGCATAATAATTAATTTATTTTTTATAATATTATTTTCTGATAAATTAAAACAATTTTTCAAAGGTACATTATTTAATATTTGCTATACAGCAACTATTTTAGGTGGAATTTGCTCTATCATGTTTATGAATGCAAATCATATATTCCTTAGACCATTATCATATTTAACAATGAGTAATTTATTTACCACAAGTTATTTATTGAGCTATTTGCTATTAAAATTTAATAAAAACTATATTTCAGCTATAATTTTTATTACTGTATCAACAGCATACTTACCTATTTCAATAATATCTGACTATGGAAAAGAAGCTTTAGACTTCACAAACTTTAAATATCTTTTTTATAATTAATGGAGTTTTTTTTGAAAAAAATATTATGCATAACAAATATGTACCCAGCAGAAAAACAAATGAAAGGAATTTTTATTAAAGAGTTAAATGATGAGTTGGAAAATAAAAAATATAATATATGTGTATTTAATATAGACAAATATGGAAATAATTTTCTGAAATATTTAAGGGCAATATCTTATCTTTTTTTTATCATACTAAAAAACAATTTTAATATTATACACTTACATTTTGGGTTGTCATTTATTACCATGTTACCATTAATGCCAATTATTTTTATAAAAAAAATTAGGCTCTTAACATTTTTTCATGGCTCTGATGTTCTTGGTGAAAGCAAAATTGTAAGGATCATATCTCTTTTAGCTTGTATTGCTTCTTATAAATCTATTGCTGTAAGTAAAGAAATAAAAAATAAGTTAATTTCCATATCTCCTATAAAACTTAAAAATAAAATTTTTATTATCCCGTGCGGAATAAATAAAAGTTTCTTTGAAATTAATAATACACCTAAAAACTACAATATAATTTTCCCAAGCTCACCATCAAGAAAAGAAAAAAATTATAAATTTTTTTTAAAAATTTTTCATACCATAGAAAAAAACTATCCAAATGCAAAAATAGTAACTCTTGAAGATAAAAATCGTTCAGAGATCATTCAATTATTTTCTAACTCCAAAATAATGTTATTAACATCAGATCGAGAAGGATCGCCACAAGTTTTTAAAGAAGCAATGGCAATAAATTTACCTGTTGTTTCACGAAAAGTTGGTGACGTCGTATATGCAAGTAAATTTTCACCCAACGCATACGTAGTAGATGATAATCAATTTCTAGAAACAACCCTTAATGTTCTTAAACAACAAAAACCAACCCCATATGATAAAACAGATTTATATAAACAATTGTCAATAGATATGATTGCTAATAAAATAATAAATTTAAGCATCAGTAAATAGATTGAAAGACACTTACACTTAGTTTAAATACGAAATATTTTAAGATAATTTCTTGTAAAGTTTAAAACTATAATTTTATTATTTATTTTTGATATGGTATTTTAAAAATGAAAATTGCTATTGCTGGTACAGGATATGTTGGACTATCTAATGCTGTACTTTTGTCTCAGCATAATGAAGTTATTGCTGTTGACGTTATTCAAGAAAAAGTAGATTTAATTAATGATAAAATATCACCTATTGCAGATACTGAAATCGAAAGCTTTTTAGCTCAAAAAAATTTAAACTTATTTGCTACACTAGATGCAGAGTTTGCTTATAAAGATGCTGATTTTGTTATTATTGCCACACCTACTGATTATGATGTAGAAACTAATTATTTTAATACATCTAGTGTAGAATCAATCATCAAACAGGTAATGGAGATTAACCCTAAGGCTGTGATGATTATTAAATCTACGGTACCGGTTGGTTATACCAAAGCTATTAAAGAAAAATTCAATTGCGATAATATTATTTTCTCACCTGAATTTTTACGTGAGGGTAAAGCACTTTATGATAATCTATATCCTTCTCGCATTATCATAGGTGAAAAAACCGAACGAGCTAAAATTTTTGCTAATTTACTAGTTGAGGCGGCAATTAAAAAAGACATTCCAGTCTTATTTACTGACTCCACTGAAGCCGAAGCTGTTAAGTTATTTTCCAATACCTATCTAGCTATGCGAGTTGCTTATTTTAATGAACTTGATAGTTATGCACAAACTTATAGATTGGATAGCAAACAAATAATTAAAGGTGTTGGATTAGATCCTCGTATTGGGAGCCATTATAATAACCCCTCTTTTGGTTATGGTGGCTATTGCTTACCCAAGGATACCAAACAACTATTAGCTAATTATAATACTGTACCCAATAATATTATTCGCGCTATTGTTGATGCAAATACCACTAGAAAAGATTTTATCGCTAATGCAATCATAACTAAACAACCAAAAGTTGTTGGTATTTACCGCCTAATTATGAAATCTGGTTCTGATAATTTCCGCACTTCAGCCATTCAAGGAGTAATGAAACGTATTAAGGCCAAAGGTATCGAAGTAATTGTCTATGAGCCGGTACTAAATGAAGTTGAATTTTTTAATTCAAAAGTGATTACTGATCTAGCTGAGTTTAAAGACTTATCTGATGTGATTGTATCCAATCGTATGGTTGATGAACTCAATGATGTTATGGATAAAGTTTACACCCGTGATTTATTTGGTGGTGATTAAATTTATCCTCAAGAAATCTCCTCGTCTGACGATGTTATATCCATAGCTTAACTGACACTGTTTTCCTTAAACATTCCTAAAGATGCAACATTTTCTCAAGGTGTTTGCCAGTTAAGCCATTAGCAAACAATGATTTTCGATCATAAGGACGCTATATGGATATAACTCTCTACATGGATATGACAGGTCGCAGACTTACTATTTTCTTAGCTGTTAGCTGTCTACTCGCTGGCTGCGGGTCTGAGTCTGACAAAACTTCTCAGGCTGAGATCATTGTTAGCCAAAATATTCCCCCTATTGTTTCCATCTCACCTATTCATGCCAGTTTGCGCCAAGGGCGCAGCCATACGCTAACCGCTCAAGCTAATGATCCTGATGGCAGTACCAACCAAATTCAGTGGCAACAAATAGCCGGACCCACACTGGAATTATCTGGCCAGGATGGCCTGCAACTCAGTTTTATGCTGCCTGAAATAGATAATGGCGAAAATAGCGATTCCTCTAGTTACCGTTTTCAGGTAACTGTCACAGATGATGATGGTGCATCAACCAACGCAGAAATCAGCTTTTCAAGTCATTACGGTATGGATAAATTTGAGGCTGCGCACTTGTTGCATCAAGCTACGATGGGGCCTACTTCGGATGAAATTCAAGCAGCAATAGGCTTAGATGAACAGGAGTGGCTATCGAGCCAAATTGAACAACCGGCAACACTGCATACTCCTTTAGTTTTCAATGAACCAGGTACGGATAGACCTCACCATGTCTCTCTCATAAATGCTTGGTGGCAGGCAACATTAAGTGCACAGGATCAACTGCGCCAACGGATTGCTTTTGCTTTAAGTGAAATATTTGTGGTATCAGATACCGGTAGTGACACTTTGGTAGCCAATCCTATTGGCATGGCCCACTATTATGATCAACTTGGTCAAGATGCTTTTGGTAATTTCCGTGATCTCTTGGAAGCTATCACTCTGTCCCCCATTATGGGCACCTATTTAAGCCACTTAGGTAATAAAAAGCCCGATACAGCAAAGAATACTCGCCCAGATGAAAACTATGCGCGAGAGGTGATGCAACTATTCACCATTGGCTTAGTACAGTTAAATCAAGATGGTACACCAAAATTAGATGACAATGGCAACCACATTCCCACTTATAGCCAAGATCAAATCACCGGTTTTGCCCATGTTTTTACCGGCTGGACTTATGCCGGTTCCACATCCTGGAAATGGCCACGCAACTTTATTGACTCCATGCAGCCATGGGAAGAGTTTCATGATAAAGGTAAAAAAATCCTGCTTAATAGCACTGTCTTACCAGCCGGACAAAGCGCACACCAAGATTTAGATCAGGCACTAGATAACCTGTTTTATCATCCCAATGTCCCCCCCTTTATCAGCAAGCAGTTAATTCAACGCTTAGTCACCTCTAACCCAACCCCTCAGTATGTTAAACGGGTTGCAGATGTGTTCACTGATAACGGCGAAGGCGTTCGCGGCGATTTAGCTGCCGTCATCAAAGCAATTTTGCTAGATGATGAAGCTCGCCACCCCAGCGGCGTATTGCAATATTCAGGCAAAATTCGTGAGCCACTGCTACGTACAGTGCAATTTTGGCGAGAACTGAATGCCGCCAGTGCCAGTGATTGGTTTTATGTGTGGTCACAAAACAGTCATGGCCAAGTTCCATTAGGCTCTCCTTCCGTGTTCAATTTCTTCCGACCCGACTATCAACCATCTGAATTGCAGGACTGGCAACCTACTTCGCCTTTTAACTCTTCTCTTAACGCCCCTTTAGTCGCACCTGAGTTGCAAATTGCCAATGACGCCACCTTAATTGGACAGCTCAATCATCAATTTTCCTATCAAGTTTGGCGAATAAAAGAACTCGCCAACAATCCCCACGAAAACACCATTCTCTTAACACTGCAGCCCCATGTTGATCGCCTGAATAATCAGGGGTTAGATGCCCTATTGGATCACTACAATGTGCTGTTCTTCAGTGGCCGTATGTCAGTGGCAATGCGTCAAACCCTGATCAATACCCACAATATTTTTGCTAATTGGCCCGATTATGAAAAAGTCGGCTTCCTGCTGTTTACCATTTCAGTATCGCCAGAATATGTATTGCAACACTGATCACCTGCAACCTAATTAAGCCTATTATCCGGGTCAATATGGTTTGCCAGGAGAATGGTTTTGACTATCCGTAAGGAGTGAGTAATGACAGCAACTAACCGGCGTGCATTTTTACATTTTTGCCTTAAAGGTGGCGTATCTCTGGCGGCATTAACCAGTTTGCAATTACAGGCGCTGCAAGGGCTGATTCATAACAAAAATAGCCAAAAAACAAACACTAATTCATCCGCCATTGGGCAACAGCAGTTGGATGACAATAAAGCCTTAGTATGCATTTTTTTAATGGGTGGTAATGACTCATTCAATATGTTGTTGCCGTTGGCTGGCGAATCCCTTGCCAGCTATCAAGACAGCAAACAAAACCTAGCGGCTACCAATGCCATTGCGTTAAGCCCGCTCACGGCCATTAATGATGGAGTAGGTCTACATCCTGCGCTGGCACCGCTTGAGTCACTGTTTTTACAACAGCGCCTTGCCGCTGTTGGCGGAGTCGGCAGCCTTATCAGCCCCATTACTCTTGCAGAGTATCAAGCAAAGTCTGCTGCGATACCTAAGCATCTTTTCTCTCATAATGATCAGCAAGCTACCTGGATGCAGGGTCGAGAAAAAGCCTCACTTAACTATGGTTGGGGGGCACGGCTATTAGAATTGCTTGAGCAGAGCCAATCTTATGCCAGCAATATTTCTCTGGCCGGCACTAATCTTTGGCAAACTGGTACCCAAGCAACACCCTTTGCTATGAGCACCGCGGGTATTACCCCTATTCATGCTTATAACAGTACCCATCCTGATCGCTTAGCATTTCGGGCTGAACTGGAGAAGATGTTTGCCAATGCTACCCACCCGCTGGCCATGGCTTATAGCCAGAAGTTAACCCGTGCAGTGGCCAATACGGAGCAGTTAAATGCAGCCTTAGGCGGGGCAACTGATTTTACTGATCAATTTAGTGATACCAGCTTATCTAATAAGCTTAAGGCGGTAGCCCGTACACTCTCGGTGCAGAGTCAGTTTGGTGTTAAGCGGCAGCTATTTTTTGTCACTATGGGCGGCTTTGATACCCATGATGATCAAAATACTAAGCACCCAGGGTTATTGGCTGAGTTAGCTAATGGTTTTAGCGAGTTTGATGCCGCATTAGGGCAATTAGGTATGCGTGATAGTGTCACCACATTTACCATGTCTGATTTTGGCCGCACATTAACGTCTAATGGTGATGGTACCGACCATGGCTGGGCTGGCAATCAACTGGTAATGGGCGGCGCAGTCAAAGGCGGGGAGATTTATGGCTCACTGATGGAGCAGCGCTTGGGTAGCCCTTTTGATGTTGGCGGTGGCCGGTTAATTCCCCAAGTGAGTAATGAGCAGTATTTTGCCACTTTGGCTAGATGGTTTGGCGCATCAGACTCTGAGCTGTTGGATCTTTTCCCCAGTCTAAGCAACTTTAACCAACATACGCTGGAGTTTATGGTTTAACAGCAAAAAGCCAAAAGCGGAACACCACGAAGGGAAAAATAAAGAAAAAAGTAAGAGTAAGAACAGAGCACAATCTTAGCTTGTGATTTTGCTCTTCTTCGTGCTCTTCGTGTCCTTTGTGGTGATAGCTTTTGTTTTTTTAACGACTAACAGCGACCTACCACGAAGCGCAAACTGCGTTTGCTGCACGAAGTGCACGAAGGGAAAAATAAAGAAAAGCGTAAGAACAGAGCACAATCTTAGCTTGTGATTTTGCACTTCTTCGTGCTCTTCGTGTCCTTTGTGGTGATAGCTTTTGGTTTTTTAACGACTAACAGCGACCTACCACGAAGCGTAAACTACGTTTACTACACGAAGTGCACGAAGGGAAAAATAAAGAAAAGCGTAAGAACAGAGCACAATCTTAGCTTGTAATTTTGTTCTTCTTCGTGCTCTTCGTGTCCTTTGTGGTGATAGATTTTGTTTTTTTTAACGACTAACAGCGACCTACCACGAAGCGCAAACTGCGTTTGCTACACGAAGTTCACGAAGGGAAAAATAAAAAAAGACAACAAGTTCTAGCTTGTGATTGTGCTCTTCTTCGTGCTCTTTATGTCCTTTGTGGTGGTAGCTTTTGGTGTTTTAACTGCTAACAACGACCTACCACGAATAGCAAAAAAATATCTACCGCGACAATATCAGTTAAAAGCTAAAAGGGTGTCAGCGCTATACGGGAATGGTACAGTCATTCAAACTGATTCAGGTTGAAGGATATTGCTCAGATGCAACAGCTGCTGAACCAAACAATTCATATTGCCCGGCAGGCAGGTGATGCCATTATGGCGGTGTACCACACTGATTTTGCCCGCTACCAAAAGCAAGATGCCAGCCCGGTAACCGAGGCAGATTTAGCCGCACACAAGGTCATTGTTACGGCGCTAGGGCAAATCAGTGATTATCCTGTGCTGTCAGAAGAATCAGATCCCCAAACCCAACCTTGGGCATTACGCCGGCAGTGGCAAACCTACTGGTTGATTGACCCGTTGGATGGCACCAAAGAATTTATCCAGCGCAATGATGAGTTTACCGTCAACATCGCCCTTATCCATCAAGGCAAAGCCGTGCTTGGCGTGGTATATTGTCCGCCACTCGACCGGCTGTATTACGCCGCTGCGGGGCTAGGCGCATTTCGGCTTGATGCCGGGCAATCCCCCCGGGAAATAACTGTCGCGCCAACACCGCAGAGTGGCGATAACTGGCGTATTGTCGGCAGTCGCCGCCACGGGGCTGACACACTGGCGCAATTTGCCGCCGCACTGGAACATGTGTCAGCCGTATCCATGGGGTCATCACTGAAACTATGTCTGGTCGCGGAAGGCAGTGCACATCTGTATCCCCGCCTGGCTCCCACCTGTGAGTGGGATACTGCCGCTGCGCAGGCGATTGTCGAGCAGGCCGGTGGCCAGGTACTGCAACCAGATTTAACCCCGCTGCAATACGGCCAAAAAGCTGATTTACTTAACCCGTTTTTTATTGTCTGTAACCGTCCAGACCCGCTCTGGCGCGATACATTTATGGCATTAAGCCAACCCTGATACTGCAATTATTTGAATGAATCTGTCCCCTGAACATCTGACCCACCTACAACAACTTGAAGCTGAAAGCATCCATATCATCCGCGAGATCGTCGCGGAATGTGAAAACCCGGTGATGCTTTACTCTATCGGTAAAGACTCCAGCGTAATGCTGCATCTGGCCGCCAAAGCCTATTATCCTGCCAAGCCCCCTTTTCCCCTGCTACATGTTGATACCGGCTGGAAATTTAAAGAAATGATTGAATTTCGAGACCATATGGCAGCCAAACTGGGCATGGAATTACTGGTACACATTAATCCGGATGGAGTGAAACAAGGGATTAATCCCTTTATCCACGGCTCAGCCTTACATACGGATGTGATGAAAACCGCCGCATTAAAACAAGCGCTAACCCACTATGGTTTTGATGCCGCCTTTGGCGGTGCTCGTCGGGATGAAGAAAAGTCCCGCGCTAAAGAGCGAGTCTATTCTTTTCGAGACCGCCACCAGCACTGGAACCCCAAACAGCAGCGGCCAGAACTGTGGCAACTGAGTAACTGCCGAATCCATCCAGGAGAAAGTATCCGGGTATTTCCCCTGTCCAACTGGACTGAATTGGATATCTGGCAATATATCTACCAGGAGAAAATCGATACTGTGCCACTTTACCGCGCTGCACTGCGTCCGGTAGTGGAACGCGATGGCATGCTGATAATGGTGGATGATGAGCGAATGCCACTGGCTAATGGGGAAACGGTACAACAGCGCATGGTACGTTTTCGCACCCTAGGCTGTTATCCCCTCACCGGAGCCATCCCATCCCATGCCCAAACGCTACCGGATATTATTCAGGAAATGCTGCTTACCACCACCTCTGAACGGCAAGGTAGAGCAATTGACCATGACAGCAGTGGCTCGATGGAAAAGAAAAAAGTTGAAGGGTATTTTTGATGGCGCACATAGCCCAAATGATTGAAACCGATATTCTTGGCTACCTACAACAGCAAGAAAAAAAGACCATTTTGCGTTTATTAACCTGTGGCAATGTGGATGATGGCAAATCCACGCTGATTGGCCGTCTGCTTCATGATTCAAAACTGATTTTTGACGATCAACTCGCGGCCATTAAACGTGACTCACAAAAGGGCAATCGGGCAGAACACCCATTGGATCTGGCGCTATTGGTTGACGGCCTGCAAGCTGAACGGGAACAAGGGATTACCATTGATGTGGCCTACCGATATTTCTCAACCGATAAACGTAAATTCGTTATTGCTGACTGCCCCGGCCACGAAGAATATACCCGCAATATGGCAACCGGAGCATCTCACTGTGAACTTGCCATTATTTTGATTGATGCCCGCAAAGGCGTGCAGTTACAGACTAAACGCCACTCTTGTATTGTTAGCTTATTGGGGATTAAACAGCTGATTGTGGCGGTAAATAAAATGGATTTGGTTGATTACAGCCAAACTGTCTTCGACACCATTGCAGCCCAATATCGTCAATTAGCCCAGCAATTAAATATCACCACCGTTCATTTTATGCCGATTTCAGCCCTGAAGGGTGACAACATTGTCATCCCCAGCACACATATGCCTTGGTTTACACCGGCAACGACACAAAGCAATGATATTTTGCCATCCTCAGAGCCATCTGACGCATCCTCTCATTATCCAACCTTGATGCAAGCGCTGGAAAATATCCCCCTGGCCAGCCAGCGCGAGGGGTTATGGCCATCGCAAGATCAGCAACACGAGATGCCATTTCGTTTTCCGGTTCAGTGGGTAAACCGCGCCGAAGCAGACTTTAGGGGATTTTGTGGCACCATAGCCTCTGGCACGATTAGACCCGGGGACACTGTCACTGTCCTGCCCTCTGGGTGCCAGTCCCGGGTCAGTGCCATTGTCACTGCTGATGGTAATCTGTCTAAGGCCATCACAGGGCAGGCAATAACTCTGACGTTAGAGGATGAATTAGATATTTCTCGGGGCGATATGCTGATCAACAACCAGCATGCGGCTAGCACGGATGCCGTTAAGGTAACTGATACAGTAACCGCCAATCTTATCTGGATGTCGGCCACAGCGCTGATTATCGGGCAACCGTATCTGTTTAAACTTGGTGGCCAAACTATTTCGGGTCAGATAAGCAATATTCACCACCGACTGGATATTAATAGCCTGACGCCTCATCCCGCGAAGATGCTCCAGCTTAATGAAGTGGCCAGTGTAACGGTAACCTTGCACCAACAGGGGATTATGAGCACATATCAACAATGCCGCACCACAGGTGGATTTATTATGATAGACCGCGTAACCAATGCCACTGTCGCCGCCGGCATGATTGAATCACTACCGGATATTAAGGTCGCTACAGCAGCAGACAACATCGCCACCATGTCATACCCAGAACGCCTCGCTGCCTTTAATGCCGAAGTCAGCCTGCTGGTACAAAAATACTTCCCAGACAAGCAAAATTAGCCCAACAAAAATACGGACTTCATACCCGTTAAAGCCCAAAGCAGATCACCACGAAGCGCAAACTGCATTTGCTACACGAAGTGCACGAAGTGAAAAATAAAGAAAAGCGTAAGAGTAAGAACAGGGCACAATCTTAGCTTTTGATTTTGCTTTTCTTCATGCACTTCGTGTCCTTTGTGGTGATAGCTTTTGGTTTTTTTAACTGCTAACAGCAACCTACCACGAAGCGCAAACTGCGTTTGCTACACGAAGTGCATGAAGGGAAAAATAAAGAAAAGCGTAAGAGTAAGAACAGGGCACAATCTTAGCTTTTTATTTTGCTCTTCTTCGTGCTCTTCGTGTCCTTTGTAGTGATAGCTTTTGGCTTTTTTAACTGCTAACAGCGACCTACCACGAAGCGCAAACTGCATTTGCTACACGAAGTGCACGAAGGGAAAAATAAAGAAAAGCGTAAAAGTAAGAACAGGGCACAATCTTAGCTTTTGATTTTGCTTTTCTTCGTGCTCTTCGTGTCCTTTGTAGTGATAGCTTTTGGTTTTTTTAACTGCTAACAGTGACCTACCACGAAGCGCAAACTGCATTTGCTACACGAAGTGCACGAAGGGAAAAATAAAGAAAAGCGTAAAAGTAAGAACAGGGCACAATCTTAGCTTTTGATTTTGCTTTCCTTCGTGCTCTTCGTGTCCTTCGTGGTGATAGCTTTTGGTTTTTTTAACGACTAACAGCGACCTACCACGAAGCGCAAACTACGTTTGCTACACGAAGTGCACGAAGGGAAAAATAAAGAAAAGCGTAAGAGTAAGAACAGGGCACAATCTTAGCTTGTGACTTTGCTTTTCTTCGTGCTCTTCGTGTCCTTTGTGGTGATAGCTTTTGGCTTTTTTAATGACTAACAGCGACCTACCACGAAGCGCAAACTGCATTTGCTACACGAAGTGCACGAAGGGAAAAGATAAGGAAAAACAACAAGTCCTAGCTTGTGATTTTCTCTCTAATGCATGCTGCTTGGTTAACAGCTTTTACTCTTACGCTAGGGTCTGTTGACCTTTCAAGTTTGTTTTTGCAGCGATTTGAGGGTGCTTTATACAAGGCAGAAGCTTTGATAGGTAGTGTGCTACCTGATAAGCCGATAACGCAGTAGAAAGGCGCCTCAAACGCTGCCCGAAGGGTTCGGCTAAAAGCGTTTTACTCTTTGTTGAGCGGTTCTTGCTTAGAATAACTAGGCGGCAAACCACTCGCCGCGATTAAAACGCTTTTATCTCGAACAAAATTTAACCATAAAAGGTCAACAGCCCCTAGTTTATTGGGATCCTGGCGAGGATGTTGTCGCCGTAGACTTGCTCCAATCTCAACTGCTCTAGATGGATATAACCGATATAACAATCACACTGCCGATTAGGGCACTGGTATTGTGAGTGCAAGATCTGCTCTAAATCATCTCGGTAGATATTACCTTGAATCTCAGAGACAAAATGGCAAGGGCGGACATTGCCCTCACCATCAAGAGACAATGCCGACACACCAGCGCGGCATGCCTGTCCCTGGCTGGGGTAATCAGTCAAATTAAGCTGAAACAGCGGGTCAATCTGCTGAAAAAATGCAATATCCTCTGCGCAGTAATAATCCGCCTCATCCTTAAATGCATTCACCCAGAGATAAATAGATTCAGGTAACTGCAGGCGCAGTGCCGCAATTTCCGCTTTATGGGCTTTCATGCCGACACAGCCCACACTGTAATTGATCCCCAGTGCATCCAACTGCTTGGTTTGAGAGATAAATGCGGCCAAAGACACCTGAGTCGGATGATAAGTAATCCACAGCGCCACAGCTTGCCGATTTGCGGCCGCTAGCCAAGCTGTCTCGCCACTTAAATTAGTCTGCACCACCAACTGCTGCACATTCGGCAACTGGGATATCGCCACTACTGCCTGCCGATACCAACTCTTTACAAGCGCCTCCCCCCAAGGGGTAAACAATATTCTAAATCGTCGCCCTACAGGTTGGGCTGTTAGCCAGTGATAAAAACGTGTCAGCGCCTGTTTATCCCGTTGCCGGGTAGCCGCCGAGTCCACCATGGTGGCAAACGGGCAGTAACCACAACTGTAATTACAACTGGCCAGTGGCCCACGGTAGGTAATATCGATCAGCATCCCGTGCGATACTCTGCCATCGCCTGTTTCACCTTGTCGGATACAAACCAAGGGCCAATACTGTCTGCCCGCTCAAATCCGCTGGGCGTCAGTTGCATCACATCGCCTTGCCGCACAGCAAATTGCGCCTGCAGCAAAGTATTAAGCAAAGGGAACTCCACTAAACAGTCGCAATGAAAACGGGCATGGTAATCAGCTAAATTCAGCCCATCAGCGATCAGTAAAGACTGGATCACAAAGCGGCGTTTTTTCTCTTCCAAATCCAGCCTAATACCATAATGAGCAAAGCTGAAATCGGTTTCTGACTGAGCCAGATAATGGCTGATAATATCCCGGATACTATGGCGATCTACTGCATATTCGGAGGAGTAATGCAGGCTATTGGTATAAGAACGCGCACCGGCGCCTAGCCCTAACATGCCGTCCCGTTGGCAAGAATAATTTGCCTGATCATGCGCTGGCAATCCCACCCGCCGGAACATGCGCATAGAGATCTGCTGATATCCGTTAGCTAGCAGATAATCTCGCCCAGCCCTAAATAGCATCAGTTTATGTTCATCAAGGGTTTGCGCCGCCGTATCTGCTGTTCCCTGTTTATTTAGCACCTTGCCAAGCCCTGTATCATCACGCACATACAGAGGATACAGATACAACTCTTCCGGCTGGAAAGAGACCGCCTGAGCCAATGAGTACAGCCAAGAGTCCACCGTCTGCCCGGGAATGCCATAAATCAGGTCCAAATTCAGATCAGCTTGGCTATGACTGCGGATAGTCTCTATCGCATTGATAACTTGGTCTAAATTCTGCCGCCGGGCTAAATTCTTCACTTCCAGCTCGGTAAATGACTGCACCCCCATACTGATACGGCGGATATTATTGGCCTCCAACAGCTGGATCTTGCCTGCTGTGACAGTTTCTGGAGAGCACTCAATCCCTTTCGCCGTTGCCGCAGTAATGCCAGGAAAACTCGTCAGCGTAAAGAGCCGCTCTAATTGTTTTTCATCCAGATATGTCGGGGTGCCGCCACCGATACTGAAGTGAGAAAAACCCGCTTGTTCTATCACTGGAGCCAATGCATTAATCTGCCGTGACAGAGCATCCAAATACAGATCCGGCAAACTGTCATCTGGCTTAACTAAGGTAAACAAATTGCAAAACCCGCAGCGGATTTTACAAAAAGGAATGTGGACATACAGGTACAGCGCATCGAGTTTTTCTTGCTGCCAAATCTCGCGCAGCGCCACTTTATCGCTGAAAGGGCGATAAGCCATTTTATGGGGATAAGAGTAGGCATAAGCCTGATAAACCGGGCTATTTAACAGCCCCTGTAATGCATATTGTTGCTGGGTCATTCTACTACTGCTCTTTGGATAAATTCGGCGTAAGGCACGGTCCAGACATTGTTATGGGCCAGACGATGACCCACATAACCCTGCTCGCCATAGCAGGTGCCATGATCAGAACAGAGAATAAACAAGGTATTTCGGCGCTGTTTGAAATAATCAAACAGGTTAGCTAACTGGCTATCGACATAACGCAGCGCCGCCCCATGGGACTCAATATCATCCGGCTGTTTATTGGAATATTGATAAAAGTAATTAGGCTGATGAATGGCTGACACATTGATAAACAAAAAGGCTTTTTGCCCCTGCTGCTGATCCAGCAATTGTTTTGCCATCTCAATCTGATTAAAGGTCGAGGCCGGATCGGTCACACCTGTGTTTTCCGCCCAGTAACTTTGCTGAAATAGGCCCGGCAACGTCATCCCCAAAGGGGTCTTTTTATTAAAGAACCCCACCCCACCAATACAGAGAGTGAAATAACCGGCCTGAGCCAGCCCTGCCACAATATTGGCCTCATTAAAAACCCGGGTGCGAGGGTCAATGGTTCGGCTGCCATTAAAATCCACCGCCATCAACCGGGGCGCGGCAGGATTATCAATCTCAGTCGGGAAAAATCCAGCAAAAATGGCATGGTGTGCCGCGTAGGTAAAACTGCCGGGGCTGTGGCGCGGCTGCCAGGCTGAAATATAGCGCGACAATACTGGTAAATTGCCCTGGGCCAACTCCCGCTGAGCGACATCAAATCTCAGGGTATCCAAGGTCAACAGCACAATATCATGGCTGCCAACAATCTGGTTCATATCAAGCATGGGTGAGTATCTGTTCTAATTGGTAAATGGAAGCGATGTGGGCACTGCAAGTGACCTTAGGATCAGGCTGCGGCGAGACCCAAACCGTCCCCATTCCCAACTGGACGGCAGGCGCAATATCCCGCAGTGGATCATCACCGATCATCATGCTCTGCGCCGGGGGGCAGGCACCAAGAATATGGTGAAAAATAGCTGTTTGCGGCTTACTGAACCCAACAGCCTCTGAAATCACAATTTTGGAAAAAAAACCGCTCAATTGCGCCTGCTGAAGCTTGGCCTCTTGCATACTGATACTGCCATTGGTCAGCAGCCTTAGCTCATGCTTGGTAGCCAAGCGGGTCAGCATTTGCTGTAAGGGATAATCCGGTGTAATAAAGTCTGGCAGATGGGTAAAGTGCTGCCATAGCTCAGCAAACACTTGCGGTAAAAAAGCATACCTCTGCATCAAAAAATGGCAAAAGGGGCGTCTTGGTGTCCGGCCATGGTTATCCTGCTGCAAAATTAACGCTAATTCAACCTGCGGCAGCGGTTGCTGATAATGGTTAAATAGCTGCTTAATTAAACACACAAAAGCCGCATCTCGATCGATCAGAGTATTATCTAAATCAAAAATCAGCAGCATGACATCAACCTAACTTGCGCCTCATAACTGCTTAGCCCCTGATGCAATACATTGGGAAGCAGATCGCCAAAGGCATTAAGCTCGATCACCTTAGCGCCTTTAGCGGCACAAATAACATCAGCACCAATACAACCAGCACCAGGTATACAAGCGGCAGCTTGCTCTGCAACCTGTTTCGCTTGGGCCAGCAACTGCGGGCCATTCTCCAACTGCAAAATATCACCACGACAGTTACCTAAATGTAGGTTTGTCATCGGTGAACTACTGCAACGCGCAATGTAATGCATGGCTTTTCCACCCAGAACCACAATACGAAGATCAAAATGCTTACCTTGCAGGACAGGTTTAGGCTGCCAACGCTCCACATACCCTTGCTGCGCAATAATGGCATCAAATAACAGAGCAATCTGATCTGGATGTTGGTAAGTACGAATTTTTAGAGAGTTATAAAAACTATATGCCGTACCGTCCGTAACCAACTCCAAACTGGTGCGGGCTACCATCTGTCCCCGAGGAGATAGGCGCAAGGCCACAACCCCGGAAGCGGAAGAACCAAAACGCGTTTTGATAAACACCTGAAAACAGCGCTGTTGCATCATATAGGCCACTAACTGGCTAAAACTCTGCATCTGGGGTAATAAGGCCGGCACAGCGACCCCGCAGCGCAGTAAATGCCGTTGACAAGCCAGCTTATCCGTCATCAGGGTGATGGCTGCCGGAGTATTAAGATAGTGCAAACTGTCACGGGGTAATTGTCGCTGCAGTAACACTTCCAGTAAGGCATTTTCTAGTCGTATCAGCAGCGCCGAAAATCCGTTGAACCAATCATGCAAATGGGCAAAGCGCCCCTTATCATCGACTAATGCCTGATATCGTGGCAGATTAACCTGACACAACAGGGCTTTTTCAACAGCAAAATTTTCGCCGGCCGAGTCAATTTTGATATTAAGTCGAGAAAACTGAAAAGGAGCCAATTGTGCAATCAACATACCGGCAATATCATCTGCAGCCAGCAATTGCTGGTAACTAATAATATGCCGTTGGCTATGCGTTGACAGCGCTGCGAGAAAAAACTCACAGCGACGGTTTTCTGGATTGCCGATAAACAACCACAAAGTATCGGGATCTGTTGTAGACATAAGCAAACGGTTATTCAGCTACCGAAACATAGCGACAATCTTCATCATCCAAATCCTCTTCATCTAATTCGTCATATTCCTGCTCATCAGCAATCACATCAAGACAGGCTTGCAGTTTTTCAACCATAGGCGTCGAGAGAAAATTTTCTGATAGATTCAGTTTCTTACCACTGAATTTGTCCTTGTGCTGTAAAATTAATTCCGCCTCTTTATCACCTAAAATTCCCATCGACATATCGATCTCGGTCAGTTGCGGTAATATGTCACTACTAATGAGTGCCGCCAGAATTTGTGGCTGGATCTCACTATTTTTCAATGCCAACGTAGTCAATTTTGGCAATAATGCTGCGGATAATAACGGGGTCACGGTACTAATATCACCATTCCAGCCATATTCACTACAGCCAAGCCATAATTCCAGATGCTGCAATTGCGGCCATAAGCCTTGAGCAATTTCTGATAATACAGCCTTATGCAAACCACCAGACTCAATAATCAAATGGGTCAATTGATTCTGTGGAATAGTCCCCAATGAAAGTCCATCAGCGCCACGAATTTGTAAATGTTGTAAGTTTGGCAATGCCGCCCAAAGGCGAGAGTAATCTCCCTGTTGGATCCAAGAAATCTCACAGTCATAAAAAGTCATTTCACCAAAAAACAGAGCTTTTAAATTTGTGAGCTTATCAACATTGGCAATCAAAAAATCAATATAGGTTTGATCCGATTCATCACTACACCATTCAGACCACATCCCAAGAATAATTGCTTGAATTTTATCAATTTTAGGATCTTGTATTAAACTTTCGATTAATTCTTCAGTTTCTTGATAAGAACTTAATCTGATCGCTGCATTCTCATTTTTAACACCATTTTCAGGGTTATACTGTTCAATAGGTAA
This sequence comes from Shewanella sp. NFH-SH190041, assembly GCF_024363255.1. NCBI lineage: Bacteria > Pseudomonadati > Pseudomonadota > Gammaproteobacteria > Alteromonadales > Shewanellaceae > Shewanella > Shewanella sp. NFH-SH190041. The sequence goes on along the minus strand of NZ_AP026070.1, from coordinate 295,816 downwards.
ATTATAAAATTCACTAATATACTTACGAATTGCCACTGGAATACTCCAACAATAAACTTTAAATTTTGATTTTATATAAATATGATTTTTATCAATAAAGAATAACCAGTTACTACTTAAAAATAACAACTGGAAAAATATATTAATATTAATTCTTAATTATTCAGCGACCGAAACATAATAATAATCTTCACCATCATAACTCTCGACTTCACCTTGATCATCGGTAATAACATTTAAATTTTCTTTTAATCTAAGCACCATGACATCACTGAGGTAGTTTTGAGATACATCAATAATTTTATCGGCTAATTTAGCTTTGTTATCCAATAGTAATTGTGCATCAGCATCCGTTAATATCCCCATTGACATATTAATATGGGTCAATTGCGACAGAATATCACTGTCAAGCACAGCGGATAATATCTCTGATTGAATTTCACTATTCTTAATAGCTAAATGTGTCAGCTTAGGGAATTTTGTTGCTGACAGTAATGGCAATACGGTATCAATATTACCATCCCAACCATAATCCTCTGTCCCCAACCATAACTCCAAATGGGTCAGTTCTGGCATCTGACATGTGGCAACTTCATTAACCACACTTGCAGGCAAACCACCGGATTCAACAATTAAAGTTTTCAGGGCGCTTTGCTCACCCAAAGACAGGGTTAAAGACTGCCCACCTCGAATTTGCATATGCGTTAATGCCGGAAAAGCTGACCACACGCGGGCATAATCACCTTGGACAATCCAAGATATCTCATTTTCTTCGTAGGTCATTTCGCCAATAAATAATGCTTTGATATTTTCCAGCTTATCCGCATTGGCCAGCAGCATATCGATATAAACCTGCGCACTTTCATCATACGCCTCAGGCCAAGCGCCAACGATCAATGCTTGGACCTCAGGCAATTTGCTATCGCTCAGCAATTTAGCCATTTGCTGCTGAAATAACCCAGTATCATCATAGTTATCATCATCACTGCTGATTTTAATAGCTATTTGGCTATTTTTAATTCCCTGCTCAGCATCAAAATTCTCAATGTCCATACCAAAAAATTGGTCAATATGGGTATCAATCGTCATTTTATCCTCACCAAGATCTGCCGCAAAAGAATAAACCTGTATCAACCATATAAAGTCGATAGATTTAATATCCCAGCATAAATATTATTTTTAATTGAAATTAATACTGAGTGTATCACTATCATTTTACTAAAGACGATGACAAATAATATAAATAGTGATGAATGCTGGAATAAAGCACAGCTAATAACAAGACAAATCAGGCTAATATACAAACTCCAATTGTGCCAACAACAGCAGTATTATCGTTACAACAGTTTATTTACTTACTTCAGTTTTCTCTCATGATTAAAAATTATGATAACAATTTACTATCAATACTGATAAAGCCAAAAACAATACCATACTGATATTTTAATTTGATGTTTATTCCCCACAGTATGATGAACCACAAAATAGATTATTATCTAAAAACGGTTTGCGTTATTCACCTTTAAAATAGGAAAAGATATTATTTATAATAACAGTTTAATTTTAAAATCAACTATATAAGTTATAGCAATTACCATTTATACCACGATAAAAGAAATGGCTGCTTAAAGATATATAGGTGAAATGCTGTGATACATGGCAATCAATATAATTAAAAAAATTGATTTAACACCTCAATAGGAATTGACGCAAGAACCCGATTATCTATTTATGTCAACTTATGGGTTCAGCGACAGAGGTGCTATTAGCCTGTCGCTGTCGTATCAGCAATTATTGCATCGCCGCTTTAACATACACATCAAAACGGTTCTTTTTAGTGGCAATCACGGCGCTGGGTTTAATGCCATCCAAATCTTCGGCGTAATCCGGGCGCTTTACCACTACCCGTTTGCCCGCCAATGCCAGCGCTGGGGCCAACAAACCATCTGCATCTAAATCCGCCCCAACTAGGGACTGAAATACTCGCATTTCTTTTTTCACCAGCGCCGATTTCTCCCGGTGGGGATACATGGGGTCGAGGTACACCACATCCGGCGCTAACCCCAAATCCGGCAATGCTTTTAGACTGGATGCATGTACCATCTGCATACGCTCCCGCATCCATTCCCCAATTTCACTGTCTTCATATCCGCGGCGTAAACCATCTTCCAATAGTGCTGCAACCACAGGATGACGCTCCACCATGGTTACCCGACACCCGAGGCTGGCCAGCACAAAAGCATCTCGCCCAAGTCCGGCTGTTCCGTCTACTACAGTGGGGTTTTCCCCCTGTTTCAGCCCGACCGCCTTCGCAATCGCCTGCCCCCGGCCGCCGCCAAATTTGCGCCGGTGCGCCACTGCGCCGGAGACAAAATCAACCATAATGCCGCCCAATTTAGGCTCATCGCGCTTTTTCAAGGTTAGGCAGTCCTGTTCAAATACCAATTCAAACGGGGCATCGGCGGCGAAAGTTAATTGTTGGCGAGCACAAATATCTGCCACGCGGGCATCAGATTGGTCGAAGAAAATGCTGTGGGTCACGGATAAGGTTCTGTCAGTCAAAAGTGGCTCTATTATGCCTCAAGGGTGCCCGGAGCGCGAAGAAAGCCTTCACGTCCCGATTGCGGTATACTCCGGCGATATTGTTTTTCCGGATGACATCAAGATGCTGAGTTACCGACACGGCTACCACGCCGGCAACTATGCCGATGTGCTGAAGCACACCATGCTACTGCAGGCTATCAAGCTGCTGCAGAAGAAAAATAAACCTTATGTCTATATCGACACCCATGCCGGGGCCGGTGGCTACAGCTTAAAAGATGAGTTTGCCCAGAAAACCGGAGAGTATCTTGAAGGTATTGCCAAAATCTGGCCCCAGACCGATCTGCCTGAGCCACTCAATGATTATATTGCGGCGGTAAAAGCCTTTAATACTGAATCAGATGATCTGGATTATTACCCCGGCTCACCGGCATTTGTGGATATGACCCTGCGGGAAAAAGACCGCATGGTACTGCACGAACTGCATGGCACTGATTATCCGCTGTTAGCCCAAGGGTTTGCCGGCGATCGACAAATCAAGGTGATTAATGGTGACGGTCTGGCGGGGTTGATTGCTGCGGTTCCCCCGATTGAGCGCCGAGGTTTGATCCTGATTGACCCTAGCTATGAAATTAAGTCCGATTATCTGGATGTTGCCGACACGGTGATCAAAGCGCACAAACGCTTTGCCACTGGGGTGTATATGATTTGGTATCCCGTGGTGGATCGCGCCCGCACCGAGGCCATGTTCGATAAGCTCAAAGCTAGCGGCATTCGCCGTCAACTGCGGATTGAGCAAGGCATCAGCCCTGATAGTGATGAAAAAGGCATGACGGCAGCGGGCCTGTGGGTGATCAACCCACCTTGGCAGTTTGATCAGCTCGCCAGCGATACGTTAGCCGTGCTGGATCGCACCTTTAACCGTGGCGGTGGCTTTACCCGGGTAGAATGGGAAGTGGGCGAATAAGCCCCTTTCGGTTATCTCGGTAATAAGCTTGCACAGCTGTCTTTCACAGCTAAAAGTAGTTCACCACGAAGCGCAAACTGCGTTTGCTACACGAAGTGCACGAAGGGTAAAGATCAAAGCAAGAACAAAGCTGTTGTGATTAAAGGTCTTTGCTCTTCTTCGTACTCTTCGTGTCCAATAACATCCCTGTTAAAAAGCCAGTTCGCCAATCCTTGGCTCTCGCTCATAAGCAAATGGCTGCGCCATATTCGCCGTGAGCGTAGCGCAAATACATCCATGTATAACAGCCAGCTCGCCAATCCCTAGCTCTCGCTCATAAGCAAATGGCTGCGCCATATTCGCCGTGGTTAAAGCTTTTGATTCTGCTTGTAAATGCCAACAGCAGCTCACCGCGAAGTACAAACTGTGTTTGCTACACGAAGATCACAAAGGGAAAATAAAGACGTAAGAGCAAGAAAAGCTCAAAGCTTTTTATTTTTAACGCTTTTGCCCTTCTTCGTGCTCAATAACATCCCTGTTAAAAAGCCAGTTCGCCAATCCTTGGCTCTCGCTCATAAGCAAATGGCTGCGCCATATTCGCCGTGGTTAAAGCTTTTGATTCTGCTTGAAAAAGCTAACAGCGGATCACCACGAAGCGCAAACTGCGTTTGCTACACGAAGTGCACGAAGGAAAAAGATAAGAAAAAACAACAAGTCCTAGCTTGTGATTTTGCTCTTCTTCGTGCTCTTCGTGTCCTTCGTGGTTAAAGCTTTTGATTCTGCTTGTAAAAGCCAATAGCGGATCACCACGAAGCACAAACTGCGTTTGCTACACGAAGTGCACGAAGGGGAAATAAAGACGTAAGAGCAAGAAAAAATCAAAGTTTTTTTGCTATACGACGAATTTAACTGCTCTGGGCACGATATCGATGCAATAGCAGTTTCACCCGTTTGATATACGTGCGGGTTTCTTTAAACGGAGGAATACCACGGTACTTTTCCACATTACCTGGCCCAGCATTATACGCGGCAAGTGCGTGATCTAACCGGCCATCAAACCGACGTAACATTTTTGCCAGATATGCACTGCCGCCAAGAATATTACTCGCGCCATCAAATGCATTACTGACCCCAACTTCGGCCGCAGTCACCGGCATCAATTGCATCAGCCCCATCGCGCCACTACGGGATACCGCGTTAACATCAAAATTTGATTCGGCATGGATCACCGCGCGGATTAGGGCCGGTTCCAATTGGTGCAATTTAGCTGCCCGGATAATACTGTCTCGGAAAGGATGCTGATGCAGCGCCAGTGTCTGCCAGTTAATATCACTGTCGACCTGACAGGCATAACAGTCATACCAACGCACCATAAAGTGCCCTTCACTTGGTGGCGTATCACTAAAAGCCATAGTGCCGTCAGGCTTGCTGTAAGTGTACACTCGCACACCCTTGGACTGTCCGTTGGCACTGTTATCAACCGCGGCAATAACAGGTATTGAGACCAGTTGCGCAAGTGATATGCATACAAGCACCAGCCCCGCGCGGATATAGCGCAATAAATAATATGCCTGCGTCACTGGCAGCTTATCTCCATTGGTTTTTACCCTTATTAGCCTTTATGCCTTAACTTACTAGCACCTTAATACCGTAAGTTTGCACGCATGAATGCTTTATGCCCTTTCGTTGCCTAAAGCAACCAAGTTCATCCCCAACCAGATCTCAGTCAATCTCAGCAGTTAATGCCGCCATTACCCAAAACAGTGAGACTGAGAGAAAACATGTCGTGGAAAACTCGGCCAAGCCAAGTAATCGCAAGTAAGCAATTGCCCACAAACGGCGCAACAAATCGCACCAAACCAGCTATTTGTTACAAAATATCGCACATACACGCTATGGCTAGGTGAAGACAAATTTAAGCCTTAAATCGCTCACAAAAACAAACTAACCATCTGAATTTGTAACAATATCAATTTTAACTGTGGTGTTATTTTTTATACAAGGCTACAGAATTTATCGCTGAAAAAGCGATTTATCCATGAAAAAATTATTAAAAATGCAGACTTGATACAAAAAACACATCGAACAGTTAAATATTTTAACTTTTTCACTTTAACCCATTAAAGACAGTCAGTATGATGGTGCAGCGGTTTCCCGGATAAACATCGCGGGAATGGCTTCATAATCAGAATAATCTTAATTGCCAGACGCCACAGCAGCATCCCCATGGCCACTGTCCGTCACCGCCTTGCATTGCCAATAACAATGATAAAAGGATATCCCATGAGTCTGAAATCAGGTGACGGTGCTATGACCTCTCCCAATACCCCGGGCCCGAACGATCTCAGCCGCAAAGGCTGGTTTGTTAAATTCCTCAATATTGTTGAGCGGTTGGGCAACCTGCTCCCCCACCCTATCACCCTGTTTGCCCTGTTTTGTCTTGCAGTTATCTTAATTTCCGGTGTCGCCGGTTATTTTGACCTGGCCGTGGTTGATCCTAGGCCAGAAGGTGCTTCCGGCCGCAGTCCTGATGGTCTGATCCATGTCGTCAGCCTGATGAGTGGCGAAGGGTTGCGCATGATAGTGTCCAATCTGGTCACCAATTTCACCGGCTTTGCGCCACTGGGAACGGTACTGGTTGCCTTGCTCGGGGTGGGGATCGCAGAGCGCTCCGGTATGCTCTCTGCCGCAATGCGTCTGATGGTGATCGGGGCATCTCGCCGACTGGTCACCTTGGTGATCGTGTTTGCCGGTATTGTCTCCAACACAGCATCTGAGCTGGGGTATGTGGTTCTGATCCCTATGGCTGCGATGATTTTCCACTCGTTAGGTCGTCACCCGCTGGCCGGTTTAGCCGCAGCCTTTGCCGGAGTTTCGGGGGGGTATAGTGCCAACCTGCTGCTGGGCACCGTTGACCCGCTGCTGTCAGGCATTACTGAAGCAGCTGCTCAGATGATCGACCCACAATATACCGTTGGCCCGGAAGTGAACTGGTACTTTATGTTTGCCTCCACCTTCCTGATCACCTTCTTGGGTGCCTTTGTGACTGAAAAAATTGTCGAGCCTAACCTGGGGCAATATAACCCGGCAGAAGCGGCAATTGATTTATCAGCCCAAAAGATGGAAACCGTGACCGCAGATGAAAAACGCGCTCTGAAACTGGCAGGTCTGGCAGCGTTAACCGTTACCTTGATTGTAGCGGCATTAGTGGTGCCTGAAGGCGCGCCACTTCGTAACCAAGCAACCGGCGAAGTTGCAGGCTCACCGTTTCTTAAAGGCATCGTGGCCTTTATTTTCATCGGCTTTGCGATTCCGGGGCTGGTTTACGGTAAAGCGATAGGCTTATTTAACAAAGACAAAGACGTGATTGATGCCATGTCCGAAAGCATGAGCACCATGGGTATGTATATTGTGCTGGTGTTCTTTGCCTCTCAGTTTGTCGCTTTCTTTAAGTGGACCAATCTAGGCGCGGTAATGGCTGTTGCTGGGGCCGATGCTCTGAACGCCATTGGTCTGACCGGCCCGCTGGTCTTTGTGTTCTTTATTGCCATGTGTGGGCTGATTAACCTGTCGCTGGGCAGTGCTTCAGCCCAGTGGGCGGTCACAGCACCGATTTTTGTGCCTATGCTGATGCTGATTGGCTACGCACCAGAAACCATTCAGGCGGCTTACCGTATCGGTGATTCAGTCACTAACCTGATCACCCCGATGATGAGTTACTTTGGTTTGATATTGGCAGTAGCCTGCCGCTATAAAAAGGATCTCGGGATCGGTACGCTCATCGCCACCATGCTGCCTTATACCCTGATCTTCTTCGTCGGTTGGGTCAGCTTCTTCTTTATCTGGGTATTTGGTTTCGGCCTCCCCGTCGGTCCCGGCTCCGCAACCTACTACACGCCTTAATCCCGCTAGCCATATCCCCCAAGCCACAGCTCGCTGTGGCTTTTTTATTGAGACATTTAAGCATTACCGTTCCATCTACTCACAAACAACACTTTGCTCATGTCTTGATCTTTACTCTTCGTGGCCTTCGTGTAGCAAACCCAGTTTGTGCTTCGTGGTGATCCGCTTTGGCTTTTCCAAACAGAATCAAAAGCGATTAACCACGGCGAATATGGCGCAGCCATATGCTTATGAGCGAGAGCCAAGGATTGGCGAGCAGGCTGTTATACATGGATGTATTTGCGCTACGTTCACGGCGAATATGGCACAGCCATATGCTTATGAGCGAGAGCCAAGGATTGGCGAACTGGTTTTTTAACAGGGATGTTATTGAGCACGAAAAAGGGCAAAGGCATTAAATGAGCTTTTCTTGCTCTTTCCCTTCGTGATCTTCGTGTAGCAAACGCAGTTTGCACTTCGTGGTGATCCGCTGTGGCCTTTCCCAAACAGAATCAAAAGCAATCAACCACTAAGCGTTTCACTCACAAAGGGCACGAAAAAGAGCAAAGACCTTTAATCACAACAGCTTTGTTCTTACTTTGATCTTTACCCTTCGTGGTCTTCGTGTAGCAGACGCAGTGTGCGCTTCGTGGTGATCCGCTTTGGCTTTTCCAAACAGAATCAAAAGCGAGCAAAATTGAAACACGAGCGGTATAGCAAGCTCAGTTGCATTGTCAGCTGTCAGAGTTATATTGAGCCTCTGAGTTTTCTTCCCGGGCACCATTTAATGACACTGTTTATTGCCTCTGACCTTCACGGTTCCCTGACCGCCACCCAGCTGATGCTGGAGCGTTTTGAACAATCCGGCAGCCGCTACCTGATCCTACTGGGGGACATTCTTAACCACGGGCCGCGCAATGCGATTCCGGCGGGTTATGATCCGGCTAAACTGGCTGAAACCCTCAATCCTTATGCTGATCGCATTATTGCTGTGCGGGGCAATTGTGACAGTGAAGTCGACCAGATGCTGCTGGACTTTCCCATCACGGCGCCATTTCAGCAGGTGATCCTGCCCCAAATGCGCCTGTTCCTGACCCACGGTCACCTATTCAACCCAGAGCATATGCCTAAACTGCTACCCGACGACGGCTTTATCTATGGCCATACCCATATTCCGGTCGCTGAATACAAGCAAGGTATACTGCACTTCAACCCCGGTTCCACCACCATTCCTCGTAATGGCGGCAGCGCTTCCTATGGCCTTATCAGTGAAACTGAATGCCAAGTGCGGGATCTGCACACAGATGCGGTGATGCTCAGTTGTGAACTGCGCCATCGGCTCTAATCCCCTAATACTCAAACATAAAAAAACCGGCCTAAGCCGGTTTTTTTCAATCACCATAACACCTGTCAAGACAGCCTATTTAGCCTTAGCAGCCTTTTTGGCATCTCGCTCGCGCTTACTGAAGATCCGCTCCACAATCACAAAGAAGAGTGGCACAAAGAAAATCCCCAAGAAGGTGGAGCTGAGCATCCCGCCCACCACACCGGTACCAATGGCGTTTTGCGCGCCAGAGCCCACACCAGTACTGATGGCCAATGGCACAACACCCAGACCAAATGCCAGCGAAGTCATCAGAATTGGCCGCAAACGTACCCGCACCGCATGCAGAGTCGCATCCACCAGACTTGCCCCTTTTTCATAGTATTCCTTGGCAAATTCCACAATCAAAATGGCGTTCTTGGTGGCCAAGCCCACAGTGGTCAACAGCCCCACTTGGAAGAACACGTCATTGTTCAGTCCGCGGCCATAGGTCGCCAACAGCGCACCAATAATCCCCAGTGGTACCACCAAAATCACAGCAAATGGCACTGACCAACTCTCATACAAGGCCGCCAACACGAGGAACACCACCAGGATCGACAGGGCATACAACATCGGCGCCTGATTGCCAGATAACCGCTCCTCATAGGACAAGCCATTCCATTCAATGCCAAAGCCCGCGGGCAATTTTGCCGCCATCGCTTCCATGGCATCCATGGCATCACCGGTACTGTATCCCGGCGCTGTCGCCCCTTGAATATTCACGGCTGGCAAGCCACCAAAACGCTCCAGCCGCGGCGGGCCAAATTCCCAACTGCCGGTAGCAAAGGCGGAAAATGGCACCATTTCGCCCAGATTATTGCGCACATGCCAACTGTCCAGATCCCCGGGTTGCATACGGTATTGCGCTTCACCCTGCACAAACACCTTTTTCACCCGGCCGCGATCAATATAGTCATTGACGTAACTGCCACCGAATGCGGTCGCCAGCACAGCATTAACATCATTGATGTTCAGCCCCAATGCCCGCAGCTTGCTGTGATCAATATGCAACTGATACAAAGGCGCATCTTCCTGACCGTTAGGCCGCACCCCGACCAGATTCTTATCCTGCCCCGCCATGCCCAATAACTGGTTACGCGCGGCGATCAGGGCATCATGGCCTTGGCCATTTTTATCCTGCAGGAACATGTCAAAACCATTGGCCGTACCCAGCTCCAATACCGCTGGCGGCACAAAGGCGAACACAAAGGCTTCCTTGATGGACATGAAGTACCCCATCGCCCGTCCGGCAACTGACTGCACATCCTGCCCCGGGGCCGTACGCTGCTCCCAAGGCTTCAGCCCCACGAACGCGATCCCCATGTTTTGCCCCATCCCGGCAAAACTAAAACCGGATACCGAGAACACGGACTCCACATTCTGCTTTTCATTGTTCAGCAGATAATCGCTCACCTTATCCAGTACTTGCTGGGTGCTCTGTTGGGTTGAGTTGGCAGGCAGGATCACCTGAGTAAACAAAATGCCCTGATCTTCATCGGGTAAGAAAGCCGTCGGCATCCGCAGGAACACCCAGCCGGTTGCCACCACCAGCGCCAGATAAATCACAAACACCCGGCCAGTACGTTTTAAGATCCCGCCCACACTGGCTTCATAACGGTTGGTCCAGCGGTCAAAGGTACGGTTAAACCAGCCGAAAAAGCCTTTATCTGTGTAGGCATGCCCTTTAGATACCGGCTTTAACATGGTGGCACACAGCGCTGGCGTCAGGATCATCGCCACCAGCACCGATAGCGCCATAGCCGAGACAATCGTGATGGAGAACTGACGGTAAATCACCCCGGTAGAGCCGGACATAAACGCCATAGGTACGAATACTGCCGACAGCGTCAGACCAATCCCCACCAGTGCGCCGGTGATCTGATCCATGGATTTACGGGTGGCCTCCAGCGGGCTGCAGCCCTCTTCCGACATGATCCGCTCAACGTTTTCCACCACCACAATGGCATCATCCACTAACAGGCCGATGGCCAGCACCATGGCGAACATGGTCAGGGTATTGATGGAGAACCCGGCAACCGCCAAGATCCCAAAGGTGCCGAGCAATACAACCGGCACGGCGATCATCGGGATCAGCGTAGCGCGGAAGTTCTGCAGGAACAGGAACATAATCAAAAAGACCAGCACCACAGCTTCCAGCAGAGTGTGCACCACGCCTTCAATGGATTTACCCACAAATGGCGTGGTATCAAACGGCACCACCACATCCAAGCCTTCTGGGAAGAAAGGCTTCATCTCATTGATTTTATCCATCACCGCTGTCGCGGTATCCAGCGCATTGGCGCCGGTAGCCAACTGGATAGCCATACCGGCAGCAGGGCGACCATTGTAGAAAGAGGTCACCATATAGCTTTCAGCGCCCACTTCCACTTGCGCCACATCGCCAAGCAATACCTTGGCACCACTGGCATCGGATTTCAGCACAATATTGCGAAACTCTTCAGCACTGTGCAGACGGCTTTGGGCCGAAATAGTGGCGTTCAGTTGCTGCCCTTTAACCGATGGTGTTCCCCCCAGTTGACCGGCTGACACTTGGGCGTTTTGCTCGCGGATCGCCATAATAATGTCATTGGTGGTCAAGCGGTATTGGGTCAACTTCAACGGGTCAAGCCAGATCCGCATAGCATATTGGGAACCGAACAGGGTGATATCCCCCACCCCGGCAACCCGGCTCATAGGATCCTGAATATTGGCCGCCACATAGTCGGCAATATCCGCTTTATCCATAGAACCATCTTGGGAAACAAACCCCAGCACCATCAAAAAGCCGGTGCCGGCTTTATTCACGCTGATCCCCTGCGCCTGCACTTCCTGCGGCAGCAATGGCATCGCCAGCTGCAGCTTGTTTTGCACCTGCACCTGGGCGATATCCACATCCGCCTCGGCATTAAAGGTCAGAGTAATTTCCGCATTACCAAAGCTGTCACTGCTGGATTTGATATAGCGCAAATGATCCAGCCCGGTCATGCGCTGCTCAATCACCTGGGTGACCGAGTCTTCCACCGTTTTGGCCGATGCGCCCGGATAGTTAGCCGCAATCACCACGGTCGGCGGTGCGATACTCGGATACTGGGAAACCGGTAAGCCCTTAATGGCCATCGCCCCCGCCAGCATAATAATAATGGCGATCACCCAGGCGAAAATAGGGCGATCGATAAAGAATCTTGCCATAGTCCCGCCCCGTTACTTTGCCTGCTGTGCTGTCACGTCTGTGGGGCTTACCGATGCCCCCGGCCGCACTTTTTGTAAGCCTGCCACAATCAGGCGATCCCCCGCCTGCAATCCTTTGGTCACCAGCCACTGGTTATCTATCGCCTCAGCGGTTTCCACCGTCCGGGCCTCCACTTTATTGTCAGCGCTCACCACCATGGCCACCCCTTCACCTTTCGGGTTACGGGTAATGGCTTTTTGCGGCACCAAAATGGCGTGGGGATCGGTGCCCACTGTCACTATGGTGCGCACAAACATGCCCGGCAGCAGCAGACCATCTGGGTTAGGGAATTCCGCCCGCAACCCGACCGCGCCGGTATCTTCATTAACAGTGACTTCAGAAAACTGCAGCTTTCCCTGATGGTGATACACAGAGCCATCTTCGAGAATTAATGTCACACTGGCACTCTGGGGCTGGGCTAATGTCCCGGAAGCAATGCGCTGCTTGAGGCGCAACATTTGGGTGCTGGACTGGACAATATCCACATTGATGGGATCGAGCTGAGAAATCTGTGCCAGCGGCTGGGCTTGTCCGGCGCCGACCAGCGCCCCCGGTGTCACATTAGACTTACCGATACGCCCGGCAATGGGCGCAGCAACCCGGGTATATTCCAGATTAATCTCAGCGGTGTTAATGGCTGCTTTGGCAACGGCCACACTGGCTTTAGCCTCAAGATAAGCCGCTTGCGCCTGATCATAATCCTGCTGACTGACGGCCTTGGTCTTCACCAATTCTGCAAAACGAGTGGCCGTCGCCCGGGTTGATGCCAGCGCCGCTTTAGCGCGTTGCAGCTCCGCACGGGCACTGACTAGGGCTGCTTCATAAGGAGCTGCATCGATTTGATACAGTGACTGACCGGCTGTGACCTGCCCACCTTCAGTAAAGCTGCGAGCCGTGATAATGCCGCTAACCTGAGGGCGCACTTCCGCCTCCAGATAAGCTCGGCTACGGCCCGGCAATTCCAGCGTAATCGGCTGTACCTTGGTACTGACTTCAATCACATCAACCGGGACACTCTGTGGCCCCAGGCCTCCGGCCTGCTCCGACGCACCGCCGGGATTGCAGGCGGCCAGTCCCAGCGCCATCAGCACTGGGGTAACGAGTTTTAATTTCTGCCGCATCCGTACTCCTACACCAACCCAGCCGGTGGCAATCGCCCCGCCGCAGTTAAGATTTATTCATAAGGGAAATATCTGGCATTTATCTCATACCGCAAAATCATCAACAAGGCAGGCTTTGTGTGAAAGTGTAAACGAATGAAAATAATGCAGAAATACAGCAGAAAAACACAACCTTTCATTAACATTGCGTCGGCGAACGCAAAATTATCTGTACTATGACCTAGATGCTAAGCTGAATATCAAAAGCGCTACCAATACACTAGAAATACAAGCAAATTCATTGGATTATATAAACAAAAGTTTTTTCTTACTGTCCTTGTTTCAAAAATTCAGACCACAACATCCCATAGCAGAGCCTTGATATTAACAACCAGCAATAAGAAACCTTCCATTTTCATATTGTTCACGTTTTTTCACATATCATTGCAGACTGTTCATGACCTAAGCGGATCCTATTCATAGCATGCCGTTATATTCAAACTTGTTAATAAAACTGATTAACATTCAACCACTGGTAAAGCAGCCCCTATTCGCGAGGGAGACTTCTGCCTGCCAGTTACCTATGCAGCATGCCAGCCCATAACAGTACTGCCTGTGGTTCAAAAGCCTGCAGTACTCAATGGGACGGTTGAAATAATGAGGTTGGTAATGACGTGTAAACCGCTTTCCCTTCTGCTGCCAGCAAGCCTGCTGGCATTATCTTTTCCTGCACTGGCAGTAGCTGATGATAACGATGGTCAGATCGCTGGCGGCACCATTTCCGGTAAACTGACGTTTGCCACGGATTATGTTTTCCGCGGCGAGTCTGAAACCCTCGACGGGGAAATCCCAGTGGTTCAGGGAACCTTGGGCTGGAGCAATCCTCAGGGGTGGTATGGCGGGCTCTATGCTTCCAATATCAAATTTCGCGATCCCAATTTGGAAATCGTCACCGCCCCTTACATCGGAAAATTTGGCGAATTTGGTCAAAGCGGTTTCAGTTATGATGTGATGGTCTTTTCCTATCTCTACCCCAACGCCTCTTACGCCAACTACACCGAACTCTGGCTGCGAGTTGGCAAAACGTTTGGTGCAGCCAAGCTGCAATTAGAGGTAACGCCAACGTTGGATGATTGGTTCGGGGTTACCGGCTGGCACGGGGTCAACTACGCCATTCACCCCAGCTACACCTTACCCGGCGGCTTTAATTTGTCAGGAAGTGTGGGATATCAAGACCTTTACAGCTCAGATAATGCCGCAGAAGGCTGGACACACTGGAATTTGGGATTAGGGAAGCATTACCTGGGATTGGATTTTGACCTGCGCTATCACGGCAGTACAGTGGATAAAGACCATAAGGTATACGGCGATCAAACCGTAATTTTTGATGACCGATTAGTTTTCGGCGTCAGTAAAAGCTTTTAATCCCCTGTAATCCCCCCGCCGATTCAGGCTACCTACCCGGTAGCCTGTTTGTTTTACTCTGTCTGTTTTGTTCTGTCTCATCCAACAACCAGCCCGCAGCATCACAGGGCTCATCACGTTATAGAAAAAGTAAAAGGGTGATTTATCGATTCTGCCATCTTGCCGCTAGAGCTCAAGTGGCCGGTAAATTGTCAGCCAAAAGTTTACTCTGGCCGGACAGCGACTAGAGTTATTACAGAGACTGCCGCTCTGCAGCCGCCATGGAGTCAGGGTTTTGGATCTGTATTACTATCCTTTGTCACGCTATTCGCAAAAGGTATTGATCGCCTTGTTTGAAAAACAGGTTGCCTTCAATGCCAATTTTACCGATCTGCGCGATCCTCAGATCCGGCAGGATTTTTACCGCCACTACCCTTACTGCAAACTACCACTGCTGATCACGCCAGAAGGCCGAGCATTGCCAGAGTCCAGCATCATTATTGAATATCTGGATAACCGCTGCGTCAGCGCCAATCCACTGATCCCGCTGCACCACCAGCAAGAACTGCAAGTCAGATTGTTTGATCGCATGATCGACACGGATTTAAATGACAGGTTATTTGCGCTGGATAAACAGACCGAGTTACCCGGCGGGGGAGATCAACTGCAGCAGCGCCGCTTGGAAAATCAATTACAGCAGTTTCTGTTTTTACTAGAACAGCAACTGATGCCAGAGCAAGAGTGGCTCTGCGGCGGCCACTTAACCCTAGCTGACTGTGCGTTATTGCCCTGTCTGCGCCACCCTTGGTTGGCATCCCAGCTAAGCCAATTACCTCGTTTAGACAGTT
This sequence comes from Shewanella sp. NFH-SH190041, assembly GCF_024363255.1. NCBI lineage: Bacteria > Pseudomonadati > Pseudomonadota > Gammaproteobacteria > Alteromonadales > Shewanellaceae > Shewanella > Shewanella sp. NFH-SH190041. Next base: position 280,500 of record NZ_AP026070.1, on the reverse strand, counting down.
ACTGCCACCGCGCTGCTATGCGCGCCAGTTGGATGCTCGTTCAAGATGAGATTGCTCAAGCTGAAGGTAATGATTTTGCCGGGCTCAATCAAATTCCCTGAAATCGCACTCATTGCACCACCTCAAGCCACTTTATCTCTGCGGCTATTATCATGATTACTGGCTTTTTTCATCTGCAACATCCGCTTCCATTGCGCCACTTCCGGTGGCAGTGTCGGTGCCTCCCCTTGATACCCGGCGGCAGCGACTAACTCCGGAATCGGCACCTGTTTACCACGGCAGACAAATACCCCGCGCACATGGGCGATACAGTGCAGCCCACGGTCGGACACAAAACGTTGCTCGATGTAGAAATATTTGTCATCCCAACCCACCACTTTAGTTTCGACGCTGAAACGCTGCAGCGGTTTAATATCGCGGATATAGGTAAATTCGTAGGCATTGACGATCGGCATCCAGCCCTTACGTAAAAAGGGTTTTAACAACCCCATTTCCGCCAACAGATAGGTCCGGGCTAAATCCATAAAGGAGGGATATCGGGAGTTTGTCAGGTGTAGATTCACATCACAATCAGTGGGCAATGCCCGATAACTGATGGAACTGGTATCAAGAAAACCAATTTTACCGCAGTGACGGATACGCCAAATAAACAACCATAGCATTCTGAAAATTAAATTCATTCGTCGCGCATCCCTTCTTTCCCTGAGCCCCACAGGCTAACAGAGCCGAAGGATTGGCGTAAAGTATAAAAACTGTCCCCCCAAAGAAGCTGCGCTTTTACCCTTCGAGCGCTTCGTGGTGAGATCCACTTTTTGCCCTTAAAAACTCACCACGAAAGGCGCGAAGAAGATCAAAATCAAAAACTACATTTTTTAAAATTTTCTTCGCTTTTGCCTTCGTGCTCTTCGTGTAACAAGTGAGGCGAGTGCTTCGTGGTGCTCTGCTGTTAGTTTTTATGTCATCCGCAGCAGCCCCATATCTGAAGCTGTGAGCCGTTCATCTCTGTACCACGATCCCCTTGTCTATTCACTTCCAGTTTTTCGGTTAAACATCAAAAATAAAAAGCGGCCTAAGCCGCTTTTTCGCTCAGTCGCTAACCTATTGATTGTTATGTAGCAATGCCACTGTGACGCAACAGCGCATCAATCTGAGGTTCACGCCCACGGAAGCGTTTAAACAGCGCCATAGGTGCTTCACTGCCGCCCATTTCCAGAATATTGTGCAGGAAATCAGCCCCGGTGTACGGGTTGAAGACCCCTTCTTCCTCAAAGCGGGAGAAAGCATCAGCAGACAGAACTTCTGCCCACTTATAGCTGTAATAGCCCGCCGCATAGCCACCGGCAAAGATATGCGCGAAACTGTGCTGGAAGCGATTGAAATCTGCCGCCTTCACCACCGCGACCTGACTGCGGACTTCATCAAGGATCTGTTGAATACGAGCGCCTAATTCAGGTTTGTATTCCAAGTGAATACGGAAATCAAACAGTGAAAACTCCAACTGACGCAGCATCATCATGCCGGATTGGAAGTTTTTCGCCGCCAGCATTTTATCCAGCATCGCTTTTGGCAGTGGTTCACCGGTTTCATAATGGCCGGAAATTTCTGCCAGCGCTTCTTCAGACCAACACCAGTTTTCCATAAACTGACTTGGCAGCTCCACCGCATCCCATGGCACACCATTAATACCAGATACCCCGGCCACATTGATACGGGTCAACATATGGTGAATACCATGGCCAAATTCGTGGAATAAGGTGGTCACTTCATCGTGGGTAAACAGCGCGGGTTTACCATCCACAGGGGCATTAAAGTTACAGGTCAGGTAAGCAACCGGCTTTTGCAGGCCATTGCTGGTTGTGCGCCGTACCCGACACTCATCCATCCATGCACCGCCACGTTTGCCGCTACGAGCATAAAGATCCAGATAGAAGCTGCCACGGTGCTCACCATCAGCATCATAAATATGGAAGAAACGCACATCTTTATGCCAACGATCAAAGTCTTTTTGCTCTTCGATTTTCAGACCGAACAGCCGGGACACGGTGTAGAACAAACCATGTAGCACTCTGTCTTCTGGGAAATAAGGGCGCAGATCTTCCTGGGAAATTTCATACTTGTGCTGCTGCAGTTGCTCGCCGTAGTAACCCATATCCCACGGGGCTAACTCCGCCACACCGTATTCTTGTTTAGCAAATGCCTGTAACTCGGCTAATTCGGTTTCACCCTGTTTTTTCGAGCGCAGCGCCAGCTCATTCAAAAACGCCATCACCTGCTCAGGGGATTCTGCCATCTTGGTGGCAAGGGATTTATCCGCATAGCTGGCAAAGCCCAGCAGATTAGCCAATTCATGGCGCAGCGCCATAATTTCTTCCATCACCGCCGAGTTATCAAACTCACCGGCATTTGGCCCCTGATCCGATGCCCGGGTGACATAGGCTCGGTACATTTCTTCCCGTAGTGACCGATTTTCACTGTACGTCATTACCGGCAAATAAGACGGAAAATCCAAGGTAAAGAGCCAGCCTTGTTGCTCTTTGGCCTCAGCCATGGCTTTTGCTGCCGCTTTAGCTGAATCGGGCAACCCCGCCAGCTCAGCTTCGTCAGTGATCAGCTTGCTCCAGGCATGGGTGGCATCTAACAGTTGATTAGAGAATGTGCTGGTCAGTTCAGACAAGCGCTTGGCAATTTCGCCATAACGCACTTTCTGCTCATCTTCCAGACCAATACCGGACAGCTCAAAATCCCGCAGACTGTTTTCAATATAGGTCTGCTGTGGCTTGGTTAACGTGGCAAACTCGGCGGATTCATGCAGTTCCTTATAGGCCTGATATAGGCCTTGATGCTGTCCCACCCAGGTACCATAGTCTGACAACAGGGGCAGACAGGCATCATGGGCCTGACGCCATTCATCTGTGCTCAAAACAGAATTCATATGGGAAACTGGCGACCAAATCTGATTCAAGGCATCATCGGTCTCATCCAGTGGCTCCACCAGATTATCCCAGGTATAGCCCTGCTGACGAATGGTAACCTGTTCAATTTTATCCCGGCAACGCTGGATAGCCAGTTCAACAGCCTCTTGAATATGTTCGGGTTTTATCTCTGAAAACACCGGTAGCTCATTGCTACGCAGTAAAGGGTTGGTCATACTGGTTCCTTAGATGTTGCTTGCGCCAATAGAGTATAAATAGGGGCGGAATGTTGAATAATCAAGCTTAAACCCTCGTATTTTCCTGTGCTTAACATATTATTCTGAACTAATGTGAGCAAGGTGTCACAAATTGCAAAAGCTTCATTTGCCGGTCACAAATTTTGCGCCACTGAACACAAATGAAAATAAATCTCATTTGTTATTACAAATTTTTCATTATGATGCGGCCACTGATACAAATTACCGAATAAGGCCCTTGCAGATGAACCGTACGCTTCTTTCCACTTCCCTGTTAACACTCCTGTGCGCTGCCCCATTAGCCGCCCAGGCAGCCGATATTGAGTTTACCGGTCGCTGGGACTCCCGATATCTCTCTGAAGGGGTGAACAACCTCGAAAAAGGGGGCATTTTCTGGGGGGAAGCTAATGTCAGTCAAGATGGGCTGAACGGTTATATCAAAGTCGGCCGCGGTGACAGTGTTAAATATACCGAGCTGAATGCTGGCCTGAATTACACTGTCGATTTACCAGTGGATTTCAGTACCACACTGGGATATGAGCGGGTTGAGTCTTGGGCTGATGAACGTGGCCATGATAATAATCTAACCGCTGCGCTGGATTACAATGGCATCGACTGGCTGACCCCGGAAATTTATTACTCCTATGCCACAGAAGCAAAAGGGTATTACCTGCAGTTCTCGCTTACCGGTAACTTCCAAGTTAATGAGCAGTTCACACTAAATCCTTATGTGCAGGAAGTGGTGGACTTTGGTGCCATCACTGAAAGTTATAACGGCCCGAATAACTTTGAACTGGGTATTAATGCCAATTATCAGCTGACATCCCATATTAGCCTTGGTGCCGTGGTTAGCCACAGCATTGCCCAAACTAACCTAAAACGCGATGCCGCGCCTGGTGCTGATATGAACCAAACCTATGCGGGCATTAACTTCACCTGGCGTTAAGGGATAAAGACTTCAGCTTTACCCTACCCCTGCCACGGACGGCAGTATTTCCCGCGATAATTCAGTGCACTGACTATACTCAAGCCACCTGTCCCCAACACCTCTTTGCATATGCTTACCCGCTTTGCTGCTGTTATTCCCGCGCGGTTATTACTCTTACTGATGCTATCTCTATCACCAATGTTCACTATTGGCGCGCCCGATATTGCATCATTAAAACCTGAAGACTCAGCATCAGAAACACCCAAAACACTGCCCTTAGGGACTTTACTTGATGCTAACGGTCAACCAATGGCACTCCCGCAACAACACCAAGGCGCAATGCATTATCAAGCACCGAAACAAAGCCCAATTAAACCGCGCAGCAACCCGGCGCCATCGTCCCAGCGGAACCATGCAGGAAAAGGGAAAAGTAAAGCTAGAAGCACAGGGCGGATAACCGTCGCAAATGACCCGACCTGCCGCTGGCTAGATCAGCGCTTAAAGCAGCTGCAAATACAGCAGCAACAAAGGTATGGCCACCAGCAACGGGAGCTGACACTGCGTCGTAAAGAATGGCGTTGTCTCGATTGTGCCGGGAAAGGACCTGAAGCGGGAGATCACGCCCGTTGCCAAATCAAGCGCTAACCCCTAAGCGATAAATCCTTAGCGCCAAACAAGAACCGCGTTAAGTGAAAGTAACTTAAGTGAAAGCAACATTGCATCAGGTCTAGAGCCCGCCAAGGTTGAGAATAGATTAAACAGAAACAACACAATAGCATCAGACACTGTCACTCTTGGGCAGAATTTGGCAGTATGCTGTGCAGCAGTTTTTTCCGGCCCTCACATCCGATGCGCCGCCGGCTAACTTGAAAATGGAGTACAACATGGCACAACACTTTGATTATATCTGCCTGGGTGCAGGCAGTGGTGGGATTGCATCTGCTAACCGGGCCGCAATGCGCGGCGCAAAAGTTTTGCTGATCGAAGGTAAAGCACTGGGTGGCACCTGTGTCAATGTTGGCTGCGTGCCGAAAAAAGTGATGTGGTATGGTGCTCAAGTAGCTGAAGCCATGCACCTCTACGCCAAAGATTACGGCTTTGATGTCACCCTAAATAAATTTGACTGGCAAACATTGGTTAACAGTCGCACTGCCTATATTGACCGTATTCACGGGGCCTATGAGCGGGGACTGGCCAGTAATAATGTCACCGTGGTACATGGCTATGGCCGCTTTGTTGATAACCACACCATTGATGTTGATGGCGAGCAATACACTGCTGATCATATTCTTATCGCCACCGGCGGCCGACCAACCATCCCTAATATTCCTGGGGCTGAATACGGCATTGATTCCGATGGTTTCTTTGCGCTGCAACAGCAACCTAAGCGGGTTGCCATTGTCGGTGCCGGATATATTGCCGTAGAAATTGCCGGGGTATTACACGCCCTTGGCAGTGAGACCCACCTGTTTGTCCGCAAACATGCGCCGCTGCGTAATTTCGATCCGCTACTAAGTGACACTTTAGTGGCACAAATGGCCAAAGAAGGTCCAATGCTGCATACCTTCAGCATTCCCCAATCCGTCAGTAAAAACAGTGATGGCAGCCTGACGCTGACATTGGAAAACGGTAACAGCCATGACGTTGACTGCTTGATCTGGGCCATTGGCCGCCATCCAGCAACGGGCAATATTGGGCTAGAAAATACCGATGTCACTCTGGATGAACGCGGTTTCGTCTTTGCCGATGCCCAGCAAAATACTTCCGCAGAAGGCGTCTATTGCGTTGGTGATATTATGGCGGGCGGGGTGGAACTGACCCCAGTCGCGGTGAAAGCGGGCCGGTTACTGTCAGAGCGCCTGTTTAACAATATGTCTGATGCAGCGATGGATTATCACTGTATTCCTACGGTGGTATTTAGCCATCCACCTATCGGCACTATGGGCCTGAGTGAGCCACAAGCCATTGAGCAATATGGCCAAGATAAGGTCAAAGTCTACACTTCAACCTTTGCCTCCATGTACACCGCCATTACTGCCCATCGTCAAGAATGTAAATTTAAGCTGGTGTGTGTGGGTGAAGAGGAAAAAGTAGTTGGGATCCACGGCATCGGATTTGGTATGGATGAAATCCTGCAAGGTTTCGCCGTTGCCATCAAAATGGGCGCGACTAAGGCCGACTTTGATGCCACAGTGGCCATCCACCCCACAGGCGCTGAAGAGTTTGTTACCCTCAGGTGATAGTGTCGAAAAGCCACCTCCACGTGTTGTAAAACTCTGGAAAAAGCGTAATTTAGGCTAGAAGGCTACCTTCTAGCCTTTTTTCTATACAGCGCTCAGTAAGCTCAATCATAAGGAGATATGATGGCTAGGCTTTTGCAATCCAGTGACGTGTTCATTGGTGGTGTTATCCGGCAAGAAGCGGACCTAATCCATTTCGAGGGCGGTCGAAACCTGGGGCCACTACCAACGCTGTATGACGGACAAGGCCAGTACATTGAGCCGGTCAATCAATGGTTCATCCACCTGTCAGCAACCAAACGCCTCTAAGACCTCAGTTCCTATTCACGTGCATTGCTTCGATACTGGTCATTTCTAGACAGAGAGGCATTGACCAGGGACGAATTCCCACCGGTGAAAGGACTAAAGCCCACCTACCGTTTCCGCAATGATGAGCTGCTGCAAAGCGTAAAATCAGGTGAGTTGGCGTACTCTACAGCAAACACCTACATGAGCCATGTTGTGCAGTTTTACCTATGGGCTGCACATGAGCGCCTGTACCCGATCACCGAAATCCATAAGCCATTTGAGATTGAGTTCGTACAGGTCAAAAGTCACGGCATGCTGGCCCATATGATGCCGAAGTTCACTGTGCAGACTTCAGATCTGCGCATCCGAGTGCCCAAGAACTCAACCACTAAAACTGTAGTGGCATAGTGAATTTGGCCACCTGATTAGAGCTGCTATGATGGCAGCATGACAAGATTAGGTGACAAGATAGCAAAGAAAAAAGGCCCGAATTTCAGTCCGGAATTCAGACTGGAAACAGCTCAACTGGTACTCGACCAAGGGTATACACATAAAGAAGCAGCCGAAGCAATGGGTGTTGGATATTCAACGCTTGGTAAATGGGTACGGCAACTGCGTGAGGAACGTGCAGGTAAGGCCCCTAAAGCTACGCCAATGACGCCTGAGCAGCGGGAAATTTACGAACTGAAAAAGCAAGTTGAACGCCTTAAGTTAGAAAAGGAAATTTTAAAAAAGGCTTCTGCTCTGTTGATGTCGGACTCCATGAAATACTTTCGTTAATCGAGAGGCTGAGTCAGAGCAATAAGCGCCGCTATTCGATTAGCCATTTGTGCACGGTACTGGATGTCCACCGCAGCACATTTAAATACTGGCAGCAGCGTGACAAACGCCCATCACCTGAAGCTGTCAGGCTACGTACTTAGTGCGTGAAGCATACCGTCTCAGTGGTGGTTCTGCCGGAGCTAGAACTATTTCTGACATCATCACGAATGACGAGTCCCATAACATCACACTGAGCCGTTACCGTGCAGGCAGGTTGATGAAAGCCCTGAATCTGTTCAGTCGCCAGTTACCGAAACATGCATATCGGAAAGCAACACAGGAGCACCTTACTATTCCGAACATACTCAACAGGCAGTTTGCCGCCACTGCGCCGAATCAGATCTGGTATGGCGATGTTAGCTTTATCTGGCCGGGTAACCGCTGGGCTTATCTCGTGGTGGTGATAGATCTGTTTGCCCGTAAACCTATTGGCTGGGCAATGAGTTTGTCGCCGGACAGCAATCTCACCTGCCAGGCACTAACAATGGCATTTGAGTATCGGGGACAACCAAAGAATGTGATGTTTCATAGAGATCAGGGTTGTCACTACACAGCGGTAACCAAACCGAGGCCGTTCGAAGGCGAGTTCTTTGATATCTTCAAGACATCCTGCATTATATGCGCATCCTTGCACTTGTCATCGACAGTCAGTATTTTGGTTAAGAATGACTTTAAGCGCTCCCGCATCCAACATCGACGCCGCCAGCAACTTCTTCAGGCGTGGATTTTCTTCTGTCCGCTTCTTCTAATGCTTTCAGACATCGGGCATCGGAAATGTTATACTTGCGACAGAGTTCTTTGAACAGGAACGCCAGCTTCTGCCGCTTTGAGAATGGTAACGCTCTGCTGTTCGTTGAATCGCTTTTTCATGCTCATCTTCCTCATTAGTTGATGAACATTACTAACGTTGTCGGTGGATTAGAAAGCGGGGGCAGGTTAGTCTGCATATCGAAAGTTCTTTGGTTTAGCTTCAAAGATTTTAGTTTTAAGAACCATCTTAGTTTGTCTCTGCTAAACTAAAAATGATACTTTGTTTAAGAAATCTCATGTATAGCATGTTGAAAGCAGGGAATGTCTGTGTATAATTTACACGTTTTTTTTTCAAGGTGGAAAGTATGGGTGTCGTAAGCTTAATGTCGCACAGCGCAGTAAAGACAAACAAAGAATCCTCTCAAAGAGGTCGAGAGTCTGCATCTGTACACTCTTTGAACGCGAAGAAAAAAGCGATCGCATTTGAAACAGCTAAGAAAAATATGAAACTAGCAGCGCAACAACTTGATTGGTAATACCCATCTTTTTCATACTAGTACCTGTCTACTTTAATAACAGGTACTGCAATGTCCGTACAAACACAAACAGTCGTCGAAATCCCTACTTCGGCAAACTCCGAAGCTTCAAATAGTGCTTATAAAAACTCCTTAGAAGCTATCCGCTCAAGACACTCTCAAGAATTGATTATCGGCCTATGTGGAGCGATTGGAGCTGGTGTCAAAAGACTCAAGACAGCTGTAATTAAAGAGTTAAAACAAGCCAACTATCACGTCGAGCATATACGCCTAAGTGAGCTAATAGCTAACACTCAAAGTGATCCAGATAGCATACTTACCCTTGAAGGCTTTGAGCGCTATAACACTCTACAAAACTTGGGTGACAAACTCAGAAAAAATAATTCAAACACAACTGTCGCAGAAATGGGGATAAGAAGAGTTGGCCTCATCAGAAATACATTGTTTGGAAATGGTGAAGAAAGTGGGAAAGCAGTGAAAGTAACCAAAAAGGTTGCTTATGTAGTCGATCAAATTAAACACCACGAAGAAGTTGAGCTATTTAAAGAGGTGTACAGAAACAACTTTTATCTGATAGGACTTCTACGAACTCAAAGTGAGCGAGAGAAAAATCTCAAAGAAGAAGGCATATCAAACCCAGCTGATGTAACAAATCTGCTCGAAAGAGATAGAAACAGTAACGACAAGCATGGCCAACATGTAGAAAAAGCCATCCAAATGGCTGACTATTTTATTCGCAACCTCGACGAAACTGAACAGCTAAACTTGTCTATAAAGCGCTTTATTAACCTTATTCATGGTGTTGGAAATATAACTCCTAAACGAGATGAGAAAGGACTGTATGCCGCCTACTCTTCGTCTCTCGCCTCCGCATGTCTATCTAGACAAGTCGGCGCGGCCATAATGGACAATATGGGGCAGATAATCGCTACGGGGTGTAACGATGTGCCAAAATATAGGGGCGGCTTATACGATGCAGATAGTGAGAAAGACAAAAGATGCTATAACAAAACAGGCTGCCAGAACGACAAGCATAAACTTCTACTAAAAAGTCAAATAAAAAAGATTTTAAAAGATGAGGGTATTGATAACCCTGATGGCATTGCTGATAAAATATTTAATAATTCAAAAGCTAAGTCTCTGATAGAGTACTCACGTGCAATACACGCAGAGATGGATGCTATCATATCTCTCGCTCGTCGCTCGGGCTCTAACTCTGTAGGCAAGACTCTTTACTGTACAACATACCCTTGCCATAACTGTGCTAGGCATATAGTTGCGGCAGGTATTGATCGAGTTGTTTATATTGAGCCTTATGAAAAAAGCCTAGCAATGGATCTGCATGATGATGCTATATGTCACGTAGACAATAAGTCTGAAGACAAACTCTTACTTCAAAATTTTGAGGGTGTATCTCCAAATAGATACGCCGAATTCTTTATCTACAATAAAAATAGAAAGGATAAGGAAGGTAATATAATTACCTATGAACTACCCACATCAAGCCACGTAGATCCCCATCAACTTGATTGCTATGTCGATTATGAAATAAAAGTTGCTGAGTTTGCTGATAAAACTGTTGGGGAAGACAACTACACCTCAGATTAAAAACAATGGATTAGCGTGGTTTTAAAAGATTTCTCTAGGATTTATCAAAAAGGCTACATCACAGAAGAGTTTTCAGGCATTTGACGAAAATCAGGTGTGGTGATTGTCTGTTACCATGCGCTAGCTGGTATTCACGACCTAAGTAACACAACAATTTGCTAAACCCCCAATTAATTGGGTGAGTTACATTGTTAATGTTTATCCACAGCTTTCCTATCAGGTCACAGTGCTACATTCATACTGTGGCCTGACGTATAACCTATCATTCGATAATACCCAAACATAATGCTTATCAGGCACAAATGTTTATTTTATCAGCGATACTCCTGCCAAAAAAAATCAATTTCCATCTCAATACCCCATCATTTATCAACATAAAAAACCATGAGCGTTTGGCACTATGCTGATAAGCACCTATGTTTAATTGATATTTAATTAGACAAGCTACTACAGGAAAACACTATGCCCCAAGCCCGCGGTTTTACCTTAATTGAATTAGTGGTTGTCATCATTGTACTGGCTATTTTGGCAGTCACGGCAACAGCAAAGTTTGTTGATTTGGCCGATGAAGCCAATGAGGCCGTTGCAAAAGGCACCACCGGGGCCTTAGCTGAGGTAATTGAAAGAGCCCATCTTTTCTGGCAATTAAAAGGGATCGATGGGCAAATAGCTGACTTACCTGATTTGCTTGATGGCACAGTGAATTTTAATAATGCTGGTTATCCCATTGAAGCAGCAGATCTTAGCGGTAGTCAGACAAATACAATATTAGATCCAGTCAACGCCAACCGCTGTGCCCGGGTATGGAATGCTTTTCTCGATCATAATCCTGAATTAGATAGTAGTGGTGTTGGTGATAAACAGTATTACTACAACATCAACGATGGCGTATTCAGAGTTGAAGAACCCGTTTCTGGCACCTGTATTTACACCTTGATGGATGATAATGATATCCAAATCCGCTATAACACCAACAACGGCGAAGTCACCCTGACTGGCGTTTAACCCCATATAACACTTTCCCCACGACGACCGTGGGGAAAGTGCTTTTCTTTGTCGCAAACTGGGGCAATTGCCAACATTCTCATACGGTAATTTAACAATTTACGTGCAATCTCACAGCCAACACGGCATCTAGTTGACACCTGCTAGCAGGCAACCTTAACTTTAGGCAAAATATGTTTGTGTTCTTTTTCGGTAATACCATTCTTTTCGGTGTAATACCCCTAGTCTTCCGGAGCGTGATTTGTCTGCCCAATCCCTGTCATCGGCTGTTAACCAATTATTAGCACAGCTGAGTCAACTCCCCCCCCATGACCTAGCATCAATCTCCCCTAGCGGCGGAAGTACCTCCACCTCGCCCGGAGACAAAATTATCCAGCTTTGCTGCCAGGTAGATGCCATTCCCTTAATTTCTTGGCTCTCATCCCAAGATCAATACCCTCGGCTGTATTGGCAAGGGCGAGACAAAGTAGAAGAAGTCGCCGCTATCGGCTGCGCGAAAGATTTTCAGTTTGATGATGATATTGATGATGGCCAACTCGCTTCTATCTATCAGCAACAACGCAGCCTTTCAGACAACCATAATATCCGTTATTACGGTGGCGTCGCTTTTGATCGCAGTATCGCCAGTTGGCCTGAATTTGGCCGTGCCCGTTTTATCCTGCCGCGCATTGAACTGCGCCGCAGTCAAAATCAGTTAACCCTGTATGTGAACCTCAACCTAGCTGACAGCAACTTAGTTGATGAGTGCCGTGCAGCCAGTCAAGCACTGACATTATTACAGCCCCCTCGGCCACTGCAGCCACCACACAAAGTGGGATTAACGGCCCGTTACGATACCCCAGCCTATGCCCGATGGGAGGAGCTGGTCAATCAAGTAACGGATGCCGATTTCAATCAAAAAGTGCCTAAAGTGGTGCTGTCACGTTTATCACAACTGGAGGTGAATGAAGCAGTCGATCCTTGGCTGGTGCTGGCGTGTTGGCAGGGGCGAAATCAAAACAGCTTTCAGTTTGGCTTTCAATTCAGCCCTAGCAGAGCCTTTATCTCTTGCTCACCTGAGCGATTGTTCCGCCGCCGGGAACGGGAACTGCTGACTGAGGCCCTAGCCGGAACCACCGTGCGCGGGTTAAATCAGGAAGAAGATCAGGCGCTGGCACAACAACTGCTAGATGACAGCAAAAACAGCCATGAAAACCAACTGGTTCGTGAGCATATCGTCGACATGCTCACGCCCCTTAGCACTGAAGTCAGCGCCGATGCTAACCCCAGAGTGTTTAAACTGACACATATTCAACACCTGCACCGCACCATTCAGGCGGCACTGAAAAACGATATTAATGATTTTCAGCTGCTACAAGCGCTGCACCCCACTCCGGCGGTTGGTGGCCTGCCACGGGAGGAAGCCATGGCATTTATTCGCCAGCAGGAAGGCTATATGCGCGGCTGGTACGCAGGTGCCTGTGGTTATCTCAATCACAGTGAAAGTGAATTTTCCGTAGCGATCCGCAGCGCACTGTTTGAGCCGGGACGGATCAATCTCTACGCTGGTGCCGGTATTGTGTCAGGATCAGATCCCCGGGCAGAGTGGCAGGAGCTGGAAAATAAACTGGCCACCATTATCTCGATCCTTATCGATTTCTAATCTTATCCTCAACGCGGCCTGAAGCGAAAAATCGGGCCGCGTTTTCCCCAAATATCCCTGCTAAAACACGGCTAAAGGATTGCATTTAGTCAACATCTCCCTATAATGTGCCGCCCGGACAAACCGGTTAATTAATGGTCAGTTATCACAGTCCTTAAATACATTGCGGGTTCCCTCACCCCGCCCGATCCACTTTCCCAATCGCGATTGCTAACGGGACACTAAAAAGGTCACAAGATGTTAATGCTTTCTAACACGCAACACCGCCGTGCCATCATATTATTGGCCGCATTTCATATCCTGATTATCAGCGCCAGTAACTATCTGGTGCAGCTACCATTTCAGATTTTCGGTTTTCATACCACCTGGGGAGCATTCAGCTTTCCATTTGTTTATCTCGCAACCGATCTAACAGTGCGAATCTTTGGCCAACATGCCGCCCGGCGCATTATTTTCCGCGCCATGATCCCCGCACTAGTGATCTCTTATGTTATTGGGGTGCTGTTCCATAACGGTCAGTTTCAGGGCAGTGAAGCGCTGCACCATTTCAACACCTTTGTATTCCGTATTGCACTGGCTAGCTTTGCCGCTTATCTGGTTGGCCAACTGATGGATATTACTGTATTTGCTCGTATCCGCCGTGAATGTGCTTGGTGGGTTGCACCAACAGCATCCACTTTGGTGGGTAATCTGGTGGATACACTTGTGTTTTTCAGTATTGCTTTTTATGCCTCAACAGATGCCTTTATGGCACAAAACTGGCCTGAAATTGCCACGGTGGATTACAGCTTCAAGCTGATGGTCAGCCTGGGACTTTTCCTGCCCGCTTATGGCCTGTTGCTGAAAGTATTGCAGGATAGAATTTTGCACGTGACGCAAGAGCGACGTTTAATTTAAGGAATATTTATGTACGCCACGCATATTGAAACCATTTCCCACACTAGCCCTGATCAATGGCACGTTGTCATGCAGCTGTATCAACAACTGCCGGAATTTGATAACCGTCATCAATTGTCCGATCTGAGCAACACGCTGCAGCATAAATCCCACTTGCTGCAGCTGGGTTATATCGCAGGAGAATTGGCCGGTTTCAAATTGGGATATGCTCTCAACGATCAGATTTTCTATAGCTGGTTAGGTGGCGTACTGCCAGATTACCGTAATCTGGGATTGGCCAAACACATGCTGCAACAGCAGGAGCAATGGGCTAAAACTCAGGGATATCAAGTAATGCAGGTCAAGAGCAGTAACCGTTTTCGGGCGATGCTGACCATGCTGATCAGCCGTGGCTATCATATTACCGCCTTAGCAGAGCATAGCAATATCGCCGATCATCAGCTTACCTTGCAAAAACCGCTGTAACGGATCTCTCGGCGCTAAGGGCAAATAAATAGCTCACCACAGAAAAAAAGCTTGCACATATTAATGAGAATCAATATCATTCGAGTGCGTTCCAAGAAACATACTCATCACTCACTAGTATGTCTCTGTTTTTTAGTTGATGTTCCCAGTCCCCGACAGGCTGGATAGCGCAACGACAATGCTCACACTTATTCTGGCCGGAGTATCCTCTACTCCGGCATTTTTTTATCTATACTTCCCCAGGATCTGCCAGCCAAGCACATTGTTATCTCCCGCTCCGCGATAGCCTGAGAGCAAAATGACACTGCGGCCAGTATACAACTACCCAGTTACAGGTTAAGTAGAAACTGAGAGCGATAAAGAGGCGCCGTTAAGCAAACAGAGAGCCTGACTCCCATCTCATCATAATCGCTACAGCTCAGGTAATTAAAGGGATAAGAGGGACAAAGCGCTGGCATCTAAACCAACGACACGATAAGAAAATCGATTAGCTGCGTTCACTGCACTGACATAATCCACGCACTAATTCTGCGCCGCAAAACAAAGCGGGTAAAACCGTACAAGAAAACATTCAAAAAACACTTGCAATCAATAATGAGAACTATTATCGTTAAGTGGCGTTCCGGAGCTAACCCTGCATAGGTAAAGCTTCTTTCATTTTGTTAAGCACGACAATGCTCACACTCTTCTGGCCGGGAAATTCCATTTTCCCGGCATTTTTTTATCGACTGATAGCAGTAAAACAATACACTGCTAACACCGGCCAGCATCAACCTATGCGCTGATGTCAGCCTCATTAGGCTTTCGCCGACGGGGTAAAATGCAGCCCATCATAAACACCATCAGCAGGCTCTCTGGCTTCATGGTACAAACGAATAGTGAACACAGTGCCTTCGCCCACAGTAGAATCGACTTCAATCATGCCACCAATTCGTTTGATAATGCCGTAGCTGAGGGATAACCCTAGTCCAGTACCATCCTTGCGGGTCGTATAGAAGGGATCAAAAATCCGACTCAGTGACTCTGGCGGGATCCCCCGGCCTTCATCTTCCACCTCAATCTGCACCCCCAGCAATTCGCCGTCAGTGTTATTATCCCGGTACCAATCTTTGGTGCGGATCCAAATCTGGCCATTACCGGCCATTGCATGGGCGGCATTGATCACCAGGTTAATCAAGACCTGCAATAGCTGCGGCCGATTTACCTGCACCGGGTAACTGGCATTGAGTTCAGTATTTAATACCACTTCCTGCTGCTTAATGGAGTGACGCACCAATACCAGCATCTCTTCAATAATCGGAGTGATTTGATGCATTTCCAACGGAGCATTGAATTCTCCCGGACGGCTGTACTGCAACAAACTGCGAATGATGGTGCTGATGCGACCCACCTGCTGAATAATCAGTTTAATTTCTTCTTCCACCACCTGAGCATTGTCACCCAGCTCATAGCGCAACAGCTCCATATTACCGAGGATCACTGCGGTCGGGTTATTAATTTCATGGGCAATACCAGCAGTTAACTCACCTAAAGCTGTGAGTTTTTCATTGATCACCATCTGCTGACGGGTTTCATTCAGTAATTGCACATTCTGCTGCAGCTCCCGAGTTCTTTCCTTCAGGCTACGGGTGCGCTCTTCCACTTTCATTTCCAGCTGCTCTGCAGCCGCTTGGATCTGGGTATTTCGCAGCTGAAGCTGATCCAGCATGCGGTCAAACTGCTCCGCGAGGTGAGTCAGTTCATTATCCCGCTCCAACCCTAGGGAGCCGATGCGCAGATTCCGCCCAGCTTGCACCCCTTTGACCACATGGTGAATACGTTCAATCGGCTGCAATAAACTGTAAGCGCCCCGATAAACCAACAGGCCGGAGACAAACAGCACCAACATCAAAATCGTACCCAGCTCAATAATGTTCAGCAGGTAGTTATGCACAAATGGCGACTCGGAAAAACCGGTATAGATCATCCCAATGCGTTTACCGCGAATATCCGTCAGCGGGGCATAAGCGGAAATAAACCAGTCATCAAACACAAAAGCCCGATCAACCCAGGTTTTTCCTTCCACCAGCACATCATCACGCACATCTTCTGACACCAAGCTGCCTAACGCCCGCCCACGGTCTTCGCCTTCTTTCGGGAAAAAGTGCAGTGGCACATTAGTGCTGATGCGGACATTGTCCAAAAAGATAGTCACAGTACCGATAGAGCGCTCCGGCAATGTGCCTCGGTCGTAGACCAGATTACGAATGGTATCGACGATATGGGTATTACGGTTAAACAAAATCCCACCATCCAAATACCAGGATACTTCCCCTTTGGCATTGGGAATAGGTAACAGAGTGCGGCTTAACATCCCGTCGGTTTCAAACTGTTTTTTCGGTGGTTGGGCACGCAGTGTTGCCATCAGCGGGATACGGGCTTTTTCCGCCAACATAGGATTGATCCGCGCCAATTGCCGCTCATTCAGCACCATCAGTCCGGAATAGGCTTGCTGACCTTGGATCTTTGACTGCATCAATCGCAGATCCGGATCGGCCTGCACATCCTCAACACTGATCAGCCGCAAAAAATCTAAATGCAGTTGCTGCTTACGAAATACCAGACAGGTATTGATCGCATCGGTGCGCCGTTCCAAGCCATTAATTATCGGCCGGAAACGCTGCTGAAAAACATAAGAATTCACCACATTTTCCAGCTCTTCCTCCTGCCTTGCCTGATTAGCCTGCAGGGTATTGTTGGCAACGGCCAGATCGGCCTTTACCTTCATAAATAGCTGGTTACCTGTGTAGCTGATATTCCAGTAAATGGTGATAAATACCAGACTGACCAAGGTCAGCAAAATCGGCAGCAGGGTCAGGATCAGAATGCGATAGCGCACTTTGGCTTTCACATTCTGGTAGCTGACACCGAAAATCTGTTCAAACAGCGACACTGTCAGGCCTCTTCACCACTGTCCGGATCGAACCACTCTTTGTATTTTCTATCCAGGGTCTTACGTGAAACCCCCAGATCCCGGGCCGCTGCAGATTTATTGCCACCGTGGGCATCAACCACTTTCATCACGTGGCTTTTTTCCACTTCTTTCAGCGGCCAATCCAGCGGATAACCATTGTCGCATTCCGCTTCCACCTTGGCGGGGTGCTTCCAGTATTCTGCCGGAGGCTTACCCAGCAAGATGCAACGCTCGATCATATTGCGCAGCTCGCGGATATTACCAGGCCACTCATACTGCTGTAGTTTCAGCAGATCTTCATGGCTCCACACCACCTCTTTAACCCCCAACTCTGCGGCCAGCTGCAAAGTGAAATAATGAGTCAGCTCGACAATATCTTCGGGGCGATCCCGCAGCGGCGGGATAACAATATCTAAAACGTTCAAACGGTAGAACAGATCCTGGCGGAAATTGCCAGCCTCCACCTCTTCGGCCAGCTTACGGTTAGTGGCAGCGATCACCCGCACATCAATGGCCACTTCTTTTTCACTGCCCACTGGCCGAATGGCACGCTGCTCCAATACCCGCAGCAAGGCGGTTTGCATCTTCAGCGGCATTTCACCAATTTCATCAAGGAAAATGGTGCCACCCGAAGCAAAGCTAAATAGGCCTTCCCGATTGCCCTTAGCACCGGTAAATGCGCCCGCTGTGTGGCCAAATAATTCACTTTCCAACAATTCAGGAGCGATAGCACCACAGTTAACCGGCACAAAAGGTCCCTGACGGCCACTGAGCTGATGTAGCTGTCTGGCCACCAGCTCTTTACCTGTGCCAGACTCCCCTTGGATAAGCACCACGGCATTGGTGGGGGCCACCCGCTCGATAATATGTTTCACTTCCATCATGGCGTCGCTGTTACCTATGATGGTGCCGGAATAACCACTGGACACCTCACGGCGCAGCATCAGATTTTCCCGTTTTAACAGCCGGCGTTCAATACAGCGGTCAACCGCTTTCATCATCTGCTCCAGATGAAACGGCTTCATAATGAAATCCGACGCCCCGGCTCGCAGCGCTTCAATCGCCACTTCCATATCGGCATAGCCGGTCATAAAGATGATGTCAGAGCGGCGTTCCTGATCATCGAGCGCCTCATGCCATTCAATACCGCTGCGGCCCGGCAAGCGGATATCCACAATCAGTAGATCAAAATGACAGCGGCTGCGCAGCTGCTCCGCTTCTTCCACACTGCCAGCCGTTTCCACCAAGGCAAATTTCTTGGCCAACGCCTTACTGAGAAAGCTGCGCATTCCCGGCTCATCATCAACAATCAGCACAGATACAGCGGAAGGAAGGGGTTTGATCGGTTTTTCTGTTTGGCTCATCTCATCATCTTCTGGACATTTTGACTCAATTTTAGGCTAGTCTAACATTGTTGTTGAGGTGGTAGGTCACTATGAACCAAAGATCTTGCTGTCTGGGACAATTTGTCTGCGATTTAATGTCGCAATGTGGGATTTACGTCACAGATTGTGACTCTACTTTCCGCGAAAACAGTCGTCTCTGCATTGGCATTCTCTTTGCTATTGCTGGCAACCCTAATATGAATTTTCCCGCTATTTTTCATCCCGCACGGCGGAAGGAGTAAAAATGTTTAAGTTCAAGCGTCTTATCAACATCGCGTTGAGCGCTGCGTTATTGGCCTCTTTAGGCACGGTATTCCCAGCCCTGGCCAACAGCGATATCATCAAATTAGCCACCACCACCAGTACAGAAAACTCTGGGCTACTGGGTTATCTGCTGCCTAAATTTGAAAAAGAAACCGGTTATCAGGTGCAGGTTATTGCGACAGGTACGGGTAAGGCCCTGAAACTGGCCCGCCAAGGAGATGTGGATGTTGTTATGACCCACGCACCAGCAGCGGAAGCGAAATTTGTTGCCGAAGGTTATGGCTGGATGCCACGCGGCATTATGGAAAACGATTTTGTTATTCTGGGCCCAATCAATGACCCAGCGCATATCCGTGACAGTAAGAGCGCGGCGGCAGCCTTTAAAGCTATCTCTAAATCCGGCCTGCCATTTATCTCCCGTGGTGATAATTCCGGCACTCATATGAAAGAAATGGCTATCTGGCAAAAAGCCGCCATTGCCCCTGAGTTTTCCGGTTACACCTCAGTAGGTCAAGGCATGGGTAAAACCTTGCAGATGGCCAATGAAATGCAGGGCTACACCCTGTCTGACCGTGGCACTTACGTCGCTTACAAAAACAAACTGAATCTGGCGGTGGACTATGATGGTGGTAAAACACTGGCTAACCCTTACCAGATTATTCTGATCAATCCGAAAAAATATCCTGATCTGAACCACAAAGGGGCTCGCGCCTTAAGTGACTGGCTGATCAGCCCTCAAGCTCAGAAAATGATCAACAACTACCGCGTGAATGGCGAACAACTGTTTAAAGCCACTTACGGCAAATAAACGCCATGACGGAAAGTTGGCTATCCCTGATACAGCAGGCCTTTGGCCTGCTGTTTTCACTTGACCCCGGTACTTGGTCCATTATCGGGGTATCATTTAATGTCTCTTTGGCAGCCCTGCTGCTGACCCTTGTCCCTTCTATGGTATTGGGCTTTATTCTGGCCTTTGCCCGTTTTCCCGGCCGCTGGACCGTCATCAACCTAGTACAAACCATGCAATCTATTCCCACTGTGGTGATCGGGCTGCTGGCCTACCTGTTGTTGACGAGGATGGGACCATTAGGGGATCTACGCTGGCTGTTCACCCAAAAAGGGATGATCTTAGGTCAGATGCTAATTTGTGCGCCGGTTTTGGTTGCCATGAGTCAAGCTGCATTCACCAGTGCCGACCGGCGCGCGTGGGAGACCTCTCGCACCTTAGGTGCGCCTTGGCTTAGTGCCGTATGGGTGTTATGTCGGGAACTGCGCGCCCCGCTGTTGATGGCGATTGTGGCGGCCTTTAGCCGGATTGTGACTGAGGTCGGCTGCTCTATGATGGTCGGCGGTAACATTATGAATGTCACCCGCAATATTCCTACCGCCATTGCGTTAGAAACCAGCAAAGGTGATTTTGCCCAAGCCATCGCGCTGGGATTGGTATTGTTGATTCTGGCACTTATTCTTAATTTTGCGCTGGGTACCTTACGCGGAAAATCCGAACCCCGTAGCCACTAGGAGCCGCACTATGGTGCAATTGGTTATTGATAATCTGCGAATGCAATTTGGCGAGCGGCTGTTATTTGAAGCCCCGCACCTGTGTTTTGCCAAAGGGGATGTGATTTATCTGCAGGGGGATAATGGCACAGGCAAAACCACACTGATGAAACTACTGGCCGGACTGATCCAACCCTCGGCCGGACAAATCCGCTGGCAAGATGACAAAGCCCATCCTTGGTGGAAAACTCACCCACAACTGGGAAAAGCAGTTTATCTGCATCAACATCCCTATCTTTATGAGGGGACAGTGAAATACAATCTGGGCTTTGCTGGACGTTATAGTCAATTATCCCGCCGAGAACTAAGCCATCGAATGGAACAAGCGGCTGATATGGCGGGGCTGACCCACTTGCTGACGGCCAGTGCCGTCAATCTATCAGGCGGCGAACGTCAGCGGTTAGCCGTAGCAAGGGCTTGGGTGATCCAACCGGATCTGCTGATGCTGGATGAGCCTGTATCGAATATGGATAAGGAATCTCGTCGGTTGATGCTGGAGATGATTTCCACCCTGAAACAGCAAGGTACCGGCATGCTGATCAGCAGCCACCAGACCTGTGGCTTGACCGCTCTGTGCCGGCACACCTGGCAGATTGAACATCAACATATTACCGCTGCGCCGTTTTACCCCGATACGACGCAGCCATACGAGGAATCGATTTATGTCGTCACAAATTGAAGCTGTGATCCTGGCCGGCGGCCGAGCCCGCCGTATGGGTGGCGAAGATAAAGGTCTGGTTGAACTCAATGGGCGCCCCATGATCAGTTACACACTGGACCGGCTTACTCCCCAGGTGACAAGCATGGTCATCAATGCCAATCGCAGCCAAGAAACATACCGTCAGTTTGGGCTGCCGGTATTTTGTGATGATCAAAGCGGTTTCCTCGGCCCTTTGGCCGGGATTGTCAGCGCGTTGAAACGCACCCATGCAGATTATCTGCTGACCGTGCCTTGCGATAGCCCGCTACTACCAACCGATCTTGCCGCTCGCATGCTCACAGCACTGGAACAAACAAGTGCCGAACTGGCCGTCGCCAGTAATGGGGAGCGAGAACAGCCTGTCATCATGCTGCTAAAACCCACACTGGCAGATTCAATCCAGGCCTTTTTAGATGCCGGTGAGCGTAAAATTGATTTTTGGTATGCCAAGCATCAGGTGGCGGTAGTCAGTTTTGCCGATCAGCCCATGGCGTTTGTTAACGTCAACACCCAGGAACAAAAACAGCAACTGGCCGACACCCTGAGCCGCTAAGCCACCCGTAATGAGGTAATCATGACTACTCCGTTTTCTAATCCACTGCCAATTCCTGTGCTGGGTTTCTGCGCCTATTCCGGTACCGGTAAAACCACGTTGCTGACGCAGTTAATCCCTGAGCTAACCCGTCGCGGTGTCCGTCTGGCGGTGATTAAACACGCTCATCACACCTTTGATGTGGATACACCGGGCAAAGACAGTTACGAAATGCGCAAAGCTGGTGCCCGGCAAATGCTGGTTGCTTCACATGTTCGCTGGGCATTAATGACAGAAGATGAGGTTGACGGCGATCCTAGCCTGCCCCATTTGCTAGCGCAGATTGAAGCGGACAAAGTCGATATGGTGCTGGTTGAAGGCTTTAAAAAACTGGCGCTACCAAAGATTGAACTGCACCGCGCCGCCCACGGCAAACCTTTTATCCACACCGATGACAACAATATCATGGCCGTCGCTTGCTGTGATGACACAGTGCTGCCTGACGGTATCCGTAGGCTTGATCTAAACAATGTGGCGCAAATTGCCGATTTTGTGCAGGAGTTTGCAGCTAACTGGCAACCGGCTCCACTGCAATTACCACTCAGTGCATCACAGATCCCGTCCCCTCAAGGCAGCCGTTCAGTTCGCGAAGGGTTAGATCATATTCTGGCAACCATTACACCACTTAGCGAACAACAGCAGTGTCAGCTAGATGAGCTGGATAACCGTATTCTGGCGCAAGATGCCATCTCACCGGTCAATGTGCCACAACAGACTAACTCAGCCATGGACGGTTATGCCGTCGCAATGTCAGTCCAGTGCAGCCATTATCAGGTCGTCGGGGAAGTCTTGGCCGGACACGGTTACCAAGGGCAACTCAGTGCTGGGCAAGCTGTGCGTATTATGACTGGTGCCCCTTTGCCTGATGGTGCTGATGCCGTGCAGCCACGGGAACATGCCGAAGAAAAAGATGGGCAAGTGTGCTTTAGCAAGCCGATGAAAGCAGGCCAGAATATCCGTATGGCCGGGGAAGATATAGCTAAAGGCGCGACAGCGCTTCAACAGGGTTGCCGCCTTGGCGCCGCTGAGCTTGGCCTGCTGGCTTCCTTAGGCATGGACAATGCAACCGTCAAACGCAAGCCTGTAGTCGCCGTCTTTTCTACTGGGGATGAGGTTTCTCAACCTGGCCAGCCATTGAGCGATAACTGCATCTTTGACTCCAATCGTTATACCATTAAGTCCATGGCTCGGCGGATGGGCTGTGACGTACTAGATTTAGGCATTATTGCTGATGATGAAGCGGCACTGGAACAGGCTTTGCTCGATGCGAGCGAAAAAGCCGATATGATTATCAGCTCTGGCGGCGTATCGGTTGGCAATGCTGACTTTATCAAAACAGTACTGGCCCGTATTGGCAAAATTAATTTCTGGCGTATCAATATGCGCCCCGGCCGACCGCTGGCCTTCGGTGAGATTGGCAAGGCGCTATTTTTCGGCCTGCCCGGTAACCCAGTTGCGGTAATGGTGTCCTTTATTCAGTTTGTGCAACCGGCACTGCGAAAACTGGCCGGGGAAGCTGACTGGCAAGCGCAGCTTATCCCTGCAGTAACAGATATGCCGCTACGCTCTCGCACCGGCAGAACTGAGTTTTTGCGCGGTATTTACCACATTGGTACTGATGGGCAATTACATGTTCGCACAACCGGCGCGCAAGGCTCAGGTATGCTGACGTCGATGTCCAAAAGCAATTGCCTGATTGTGATTGGTGAAGAGGCAGATCAGGTACCCGCTAACAGCCGGGTATATATCCAGCCATTTGCCGATCTGCTGTAAGGACACACCATGAGCCAGTTAGTGGATCGCTTTGGCCGCCACATTGAATATCTACGCCTATCGGTGACAGACCGCTGCGACTTCCGCTGTGTGTACTGCATGAGTGAAAATCCCTGCTTCCTCCCTCAGGACAAGGTACTGAGCTTGGATCAGCTGGCTTGGATTGCTCAGGCATTTACTGAACTTGGGGTGCATAAAATTCGTCTCACCGGTGGTGAGCCTTTGGTGCGGCCAGACTGTGTGCAATTGGTCTCTCGCCTAGCGCAACTGCCGGGGTTAACTGAGCTGTCGATGACCACCAATGGCTCTCGACTCAATAAATTAGCGCAGCCACTGCATCAGGCGGGCCTCAGCCGGTTAAACATCAGCCTTGATACCTTAAAGGCAGATAAATTTGCCAACCTGACCCGCAACGGTAAATTAAGCCGGGTGGTCGCTGGCATTGATGCTGCCATTGCTGCCGGATTTGAGCGTATTAAACTCAATGCCGTGGTACTCAAAGGCCAGAATGACGACGAAGTGCTGGATTTGGTCGAGTTCTGCCGCAGCCGAAAACTCAATATCGCGTTTATTGAAGAAATGCCGCTGGGGGAAATTGATGAGCGTAAACGCAGTCGACACTGCAGCAGTGATGAAGTCCATGACGTCATCTCTGCCCGTTACCCACTGACATTGTCAGATCAACGTACCGCAGGCCCTGCCCGCTATTACAGTATGGCGGACAGCCCTGTGCATATCGGCTTTATCTCGCCCCACAGTCATAACTTCTGCCATGAATGCAACCGGGTCAGGGTCACAGTAGAAGGTAAACTGCTGTTGTGTCTCGGCAATGAAAATGCCGTGGACTTAAAAGCAATTGCGCGAGCTTATCCTGGGGATATTACCCGACTTAAGCAGGCCATCATTGAGGCGATGGCACTAAAACCGGAAGCACACCGTTTTGATCCCGATGGTGAGGTGCAAATTCTGCGCTTTATGAATGTCACCGGTGGCTAACGATTTAGTGATATCACAAGGATAATAAAGCTAAAAGGTGGCTTTTCAGCCACCTTGCTTGCATATACACTGATTTATCATACTGGCTGCTTTTAACCTGTACCTATGCCGTTGAGCCGTAAACAGTGGAACAATGTCATCATTATCGCCTGCCTGCTGACTATCTCAGGGCTGACGCTGTTGGAGCAGCACAGCAAACGCCTGCCTGATAGCGCTATCCCCTTATTTGGGACCACGCACCCCCTACAACAAATGCAACTGGGCTCCCTTTGGCTCAACGCCGGTCCGGCAGGCTGGCAGTGCAGTGCAACCATTCTTAACTGCCAGACTTGGTCTAACGCTTGGAGTTCACTGCAAATATCGCCACTGACCACAACACCACAGCCCAGTGAAGCCAGCCAACAAATCACGCTGTATACCGGTGAGCCCAGTGTGCCACAGCAACAAATATGGCACTGGTATACCCAAACCGGGCTACTGCGTTCCCAATCCGGGAACTGGTATCGTATTCCTCCCGGGCTAAAGGCTGAACTCTCCCCGGTGCTGCAAGCCGGTAGCATTTATCAATAGACGAATTAGACGTTAATACCATGCCTGAATTACCAGAAGTTGAAGTCACACGCCAAGGGATAACCCCTTATTTACAAGGCCATACTGTCACGGATTTAATCGTCCGTAATCCGCAATTACGCTGGCCCGTTCCCCAGATTGCCAGCAACATTATCGGCCAGCAAATTCGCCATATCCGCCGCCGGGCAAAATACCTACTGCTGGATACGGATGCCGGAACCACAATAGTGCATTTAGGGATGTCTGGTAGTTTGCGGGTTGTACCGGCAGGAAGCCCGGCAGGAAAACATGATCATATCGATCTAGTACTGGATAACGGCCAAGCGTTACGGCTAAATGATCCCAGGCGATTTGGTGCCTGGCTATGGTGTGAACTGCCTGAAAGCGCCCATCCGCTATTGCAAAAGCTAGGCCCCGAGCCTCTATCAGAACACTTTAATGCCGATTACCTCGCACAACGGCTGAAAGGCAAAAAGCAAGCCATTAAACAATGTCTGATGGATAACCATATCGTAGTGGGGGTGGGAAATATTTATGCCAATGAGGCGCTATTTGCCGCTGGAATAGATCCCCGCATCGCCGGTGGTCAGATAACACTGCCGCGATTAGAAAAACTGGTCGAAGAGATCAAATTGGTATTGGCCTTCGCCATAAAACAAGGAGGTACCACATTGAAAGACTTTACCAATGCGGAAGGAAAACCCGGTTATTTTGCCCAGCAATTGCACGTATATGGTCGCAAAGGCTTACCCTGCACCCAGTGCGGCACTTTGTTGCAAGAAATCCGTCAAGGACAACGCTCTACCGTCTTTTGTCCTGTTTGCCAGCACTAATTATTCTGGATTAAAAAAGAGAGCCGCATAATTTAAAGGGGAGCAAATAGCTCCCCCTCATTTGATTATGTTAAGCACTACACATCTGGCAATACGGTTAAAAACGGTACTCAAAACTGCTAAATACCGTGCCGTGATTATCTGAGGTATTGGTTTGCTCAAATTTAGAGTGGGAGACTGTACCACCAAAACTCAGCATGCCATGCCATATTGGCAAGCGATAACTTAACTCCAACATCAGTAAATCTTCTTTTGGCACAATCGATGTCCAACCATCCTGTTGTGGACTATTACCATCCTTATTCAACTCGGCATAACGCAAAAAAGCTTTTAATCCATGGCTATTTTGATACTGACCGATCAATCCCAATACAATAACCTTGGCATCAGAATCATAAGTTGAGCCAAGACTTCGACCATAATAACGGCTTCCACTCTTATAGGTATTATGCTCATAAAAGCAGTTAAAACTGTTTTTATCTCCGCCATTACAGGCAACCATCGTATTGGTGTATTCTATAAACAGCTTATATTGCTCTGTTTGCGTCCCAAAACGAGTATCGGCGCCCCATAAATAACCACAGTCGGTAATATTCCAAGGATAGGGTCCCATGGAGTCTTCGCATGTTTTTTCGACATACAAGCCAAAAGGAATATTAGCGAGAGTGTCACTGTAACGAACATCAAAACCAGCCATCTGATTACCATAACCGGTACAGCCAATAGAACCATCATCTGCGCGGCAATCTCGCTGCCCAGCCAGTGCCTTAAAGAAAATATCCGCGCCACATTCCTGCCCTTCACCACAAAATTGTGTGGTCCAGGAACCGCCTATTTCTAATTGTTTAAATGGCCTGATAGTCGCGCGCATATTCCATAGCAGCGCATGGGGCGCATAACGCTCTTTTTCAAACATACTCAGGCCCGCGGTTAAGGTCCAAGGACCTATCCAGGATAACCAAGGCGTTTCAAAACCATGGCTGTCATTGCGACTGAGCATAATAGATGGCATTGGTCGAGCATTTGTAGATTTAATTAAGCCGGTATCAAAGCCTGGCCCCCACCACATGGGTAAAGTGCCTCCGGTCACCACCCAATTGCCAAATACCCCTGCAAGATAGGTATCATCGAGGTGATATTTTTCACCATCAACTGGATCGTAATTCAGAGAGCCTCCGGATTTAAACGCAAACCGCTCACCGAGGTACTCATAAGAAGTGCTTAGTTGGCCTTTTTCACGGTAATCTGCACCAAAATGCTGAAACCGAGCCGGATCACTCGCAAGCGAGGCTTTAATGTGTGTATTACCGCGGTTTTGTACCGCATTTCGATAATAAAAATTGACCCGTTCGTATGCTTGCATCAATGCAGGAGAAAGCGCTCCTGGTTCAGCATTGGCGAGATCTTTACCAATACCAGCCCACATGAGCGGATAAGTATTTACTGGTACGGTAATCACCCCGGCATCAGCCAATGCCTGAATATCTGCGCGCAAATAGATATCAGATGTATCCACCCAAGGCGCTGCACTCACCCGACCCATTCCGACAAGCAATAAAAATGCTGCACAACCCCAAATAACTACACGGGAAAATTTCGTCACGTCCTGTAAACCTTTTATTTATTCAACGATGCCAATAAAGCCTTGCTGACTTCTGGATGGCAAAACTGGCTGATATCACCGCCATGCAGCGCGACCTCTTTGACCAAGGTAGATGAGATAAAGGAATTCTCTTCAGCAGGTGTTAAAAACACGCTCTCTAATCCTGGACTGAGTCGGCGATTCATATTGGCTAACTGAAATTCATATTCAAAATCAGATACGGCCCGTAAGCCCCGTACCAAAATCCCTGCCTGTTGCTGCTTAGCAAAGTCCACCAGCAAACCGCTGAAACCGACCACCTCAACATTATTAAGGTGAGCCGTAACCTGCTCCACTAGCGCCACCCGCTCTGCGAGTGAAAATTTCGGTTGCTTGGAGGGACTGGCAGCGACCCCAATTAACAGAGTATTAAACATGCGGGCAGCCCGCTCAATCAGATCGGCATGACCATTGGTAACCGGATCAAAAGTTCCGGGATAAATTGCGCGGGTATGCATGGGATATCCATTTTATAACTAATTGATGAAGATGAGATCCTACCTTGGCAAGCCCCAATTGTGAATGTTTCTGCCTGTCAAATCCGCCCCTGAGCGCATATTTTCTGACTATTGCAATTGGTTACAAACCAGCAATACCTGTAAAATAGCGAGCAGATTCTTGATACAAACGACAGATATGAAACGACTCATCGTAGATCTTGACGGCACCCTGACCCAGGCTGATACCACAGATTACAGCCAAGTATCTCCTAGGCTGGATGTGATAGCTAAATTACAACAATACCATGATCAGGGCTTTGAAATTGTCATTGCGACTGCCCGTAATATGCGCACCTTTAATGGCAATGTAGGCAAAATCAACATTCATACCCTGCCCATCATTACCCAATGGCTGGATAAACATCAGGTGCCATACGACGAAATTTTGGTGGGTAAACCTTGGTGTGGTCATGAAGGATTTTATATCGACGATCGCGCCGTCAGACCGGCAGAATTTGCCCGCCTAAGCCAAGCAGAAATCGAACAACTGATCGCCGAAGATAAAACATGTATCTAATCACATCTGCAGCCCTGATAGCTTCTGAGCTACAATCCGAGTTCGGCCCACTCCCACCCAGTTTTTTACCTGTGGGAAACCAGCGGCTATTTCATCACCAGTTACGGTTGATCCCTCCCGGTAAGCGGATATTGATGACGCTGCCAGAAGACTTCATCCCAGGCCCTTACGATCGCCAAGTATTGATGGCCGCCGGGGTGGAACTGCTTTATTTGCCCAGCCATCTGACATTAGGTGAATCCATTGTCTATGCGCTGAATCTGGTAGAATTCAATCCAACAGAACCATTATTTATACTTCACGGCGATACGCTATTCAAAGAGTTGCCCCAAGCAACGGATCTGCTCGGTCTCAGCACAGTAGAAGATAATTATGATTGGGCTGAATACGATCAACACAGTGGTTTATTGCAGCGCTTTCAAGCCGACCAAGCGCCAAAAAGCGATCTTATCTCCAATGGTTTTTTCAGCTTCTCAGCCCCAAAAACGCTAATTCGTCATATTACCCAGGCCAAATGGGATTTTATTAGCGGTTTGAACGGCTATATCCAAGAGTTAGGGTTAGCCCCCTTTTTACTGCAAGATTGGTATGATTTTGGCCACAGTCACACCTACTATCAATCAAAAAGTAGAATGACCACCCAAAGGGCATTTAATGCCATGCAAATTACCGGACAGGTCGTTTGTAAAACCAGCCACAAAAAATTCAAATTAGCAGCAGAAGCAAATTGGTACCAAACCCTGCCAGGTCCAATGCATGTCTATATTCCGCAATTACTGCAAAGCCAAGAGAGTGAACAGCAATTTAGCTATAGTATCGAATACTTGCATTTAACGGCATTGAATGAACTGTACGTTTTCAGCCAACTCCCAGCTTTTGCCTGGAAAAAAATTCTACGAGCATGCTGTCAATTTCTCCATGCGGCAAAAACATATCAGGCTCCTGCTCAGGCTACGCTGCAAGCACTGTTTGCAGGGAAAACGCGACAAAGATTGCAAGAATTTCATCAGTCAGCACCTTTTGATACCAATAAGCCGCTTATCATTAATGGTGTAGAGCAGCCATCACTGCAAGCCTTAGCTGCATTATCATTAGCATATCTGCCAGCAGACAACCACAGCATGAACTTGTTACATGGGGACTTTTGTTTCAGTAATATTCTCTATGACTTTCGCACCTGCAATATCAAAGTGATCGATCCTCGCGGCATTGATGCTAATAACCATCGCTGCATTTATGGCAATAGCCTGTACGATATTGCCAAACTGGCTCACTCGGTAATTGGATTATATGACGCCATCATTGCTGGTTATTTCCAGGCTGAACTGCAACAACCGCAACAGTTAACATTTAATCTCGCTGTCACTCCTCGCAGGCAGGAAATTATGCGTTTATTTACCGACATGATGTACAGCCAGTTCAATGTGACTGAATCCCAACTGTATGCCATGCAGATCCAACTGTTTATTTCCATGCTGCCGTTACACAGTGATAGGCCGGACCGGCAGCTTGCCTTTATTGGCAATGCCTACCGCTTATTCGACGAACTCAAGCAGCAAATAGGATATTGATAATGATCGTAATACCTATGGCGGGACTCAGTTCCCGATTTTTTAAAGCAGGCTATCAGCAGCCTAAATATATGCTACCGGGCCATAACCGCCCCTTGTTTGATCATGCAGTACTCAGTTTCAGTGCTTACTTCAGCAGTGAACCTTTCTTATTTATTGTCCGCGATGTCTATGGCACTCCTGAGTTTGTCAAACAGCGTTGTGAAGTGCTGGGCATAAAAAATTTTACTATCAAAATATTGGAACAAGAAACCCGGGGACAAGCTGAAACCGTTTATCTAGGTGTATCTCAACTGCCAACAACAACACCGCTGACCATTTTCAATATCGATACTTTTCGCCCTAACTTCCGTTATCCAACAATCAAAACGCAATGTGATGGCTATTTGGAAGTATTTATCGGTGAGGGCAGTAACTGGTCGTATGCAAAACCCGCAACACCAGACAGTGACAAAGTGATAGAAACAGCAGAGAAAAATCCTATCTCCAATTTGTGTAGCACGGGATTATATTATTTTAAACAGGCCGGTGATTTCATCACGGCTTTTACTCTGGAAGCAGCAAAACCTGCAACGCAATGGCAACAGCAGGAACTCTATATCGCCCCCTTGTATAACCAATTAATCCAACAGGGCCGAGATATACGCTATCACACCATAACAAGGCAGGAAGTGATCTTCTGCGGTGTGCCCGATGAATATCTGACATTTCTGCAACAGTAAAGGATTTTCGCAACACATAGCAGTATCAACCGTTCTGCTTCCAGATGAGTACGGTACTGCTGCTTGAATCTATATTCTATGCAGCTATGAATATATTACGCACCATGATCAGTTCTGCTATTAAGATTTAATTACGCTATGAGCATCGATTTTAAAGATATCAGTGTTATCGTACAGGGGCCGGTTCAGGCCTATCAAGGGCGAGATCAGCAAGCAGGGATCACCCACCAATGCCTGCAAAGTATCCGCACCCATCTCCCTGGTGCCACCATTATTTTATCCACATGGGAAGGACAAGACTGTTCAGGCTTAGAGCCGGATATCCTACTGTTAAATAAAGACCCAGGCGGTACTATTGCAGCATATGATCAGCATGGAAAACCGGGAAAACTAAATTTTAACCGGCAATTGCTCTCCACAGCAGCAGGGCTTCGACAGGCCCGTACCCCTTATGCCATCAAACTGCGTTCAGATAACTACCTTACTGGTAATGAATTTGTAACAGCACAGCAAGCCTATCCCGTTAGAAATCAAGCTGACAGCCTGTTTACCGAGCGAGTAGTCGTCAATACCAGTTATTTTCGTAAATACGCTGATGGGCATCGTGTCGTAATGTTACCCAGCGATTTCTTTCATTTTGGCCGGACAGAAGATTTACTCAAAATTTGGGGGATTCCATTATTTGATGATCTGGTTTTTAACCCGAGTCAAAGTGGCAGACCCCAATACCGAGGTTACCCCTATATCATTCCCCATGCAGAGCAAATCTATTGCAATGCTTGGCTACAACAACTGGATAAACAGGTTCCCTATCTGGAGCACAGACATCAGCAAAACGCTGCTATGGTGGAGTACTGGGATCGGTTTATGGCATCTAATTTTGTGGTAATGGAGCCTGAGCAAATTGGCCTAGGGTTGATCCCCCGCTTTATTGCCAAACAAAAACGTCCCAATGAGATGAGTTATTTAGACTGGCAATGCCTATATCAGCGTTACTGCGATACTAATTTTGTCGCCCCAAAACTAAAACTCTTTACACAACTTGGTTGGAAACGACTGGTTAAACTCCCTTTTAGCCGACTTAAATTTTCCATCAAACATAGCAAACGACATAAGTAAGGTTATAAAAATACACAAACAAAATATCAATTGAACCCAATGAGCCATCAGTCATAAGCTCTAACCTAGTTAGATAAAATCGGTTGGCTCAGAGGGGGAATCACCCGCGACTAAAGCAATTTTTTAGGTAACTTTCCAATTCGACCGCGGTAAACTCTAAGCCAAAATTCATAACAGCATTTATGCCATATACGCTTCAACCTCTGGCCACTTTGGGTTCGGGTTGAAGATTGTTTGTTAATTTCACTACCAAAATCACCATTGCCAACAGGAAAGGGCCGGGCAACCAAACACTGCAGATTTTTTTCATACCAATATTGAATATCAATATCGACTGGCCTTGAGATGGGCAAAGCTGTCTGTAATAACTTTTGCGCACCACTAAAACTCACAAACTGCCCTGTCGTGGTGGAGGGCAACTTAAGACAAAACCCCAATGATATTGCTTCACCAATATCAACTTGTTGTAATAATTTTTTTTTCCGACTGCCATGAGATAGCTTAATGTAATCCCAGTCAAATTCTAGACCAGCAACAGCAGTAATAAATTCAGGCAGTTGGGAGCGTAAAACAGCGTCATCTTCCAGTATCAAAGCAAAATCCAACTGCTCAGTCACAATATACTGCCAACAGGCCATATGACTGAGATAACAACCAATTTCACCATCATTTAATTGTTTGTAGTAACGTTTATGATTGAGCTGAGGATCGTAGCAACGCCGCTTTTCCGAGACCGATAATTCTGAGCCTCGCACTGCGGGGACGCGTTCAAATGTTAATCCCAATAATGCACATTGCTGACTTATCTCAGCTAACCGGTCCGAACTGGACTCGAGATTGATTACAAAGATTTTAAATTTTCCTAAAGTCATTTGTTTAATATTCCAACAATAAAAGCTCTGGCATTATTCGTTTAAATTATCCAATGAGAATAAGTCTTTTCAGGGTTTCAGATTAAATAGAGCCTTGATACAATTGCGGTTTAACTGGTGTATTATTCTCTGCAACGTTATCATCCCTACTAAAGAATAATATGCACCAGTAAGCCGATATCCGCATATTAAGCACCAATCAGGCAGATACCCAATAAGCCAGATGAAAAAACAACACTTATCCACACAAAAAAAACTGACTGACGGAACATCTAAACTGCCTGTCAGTGTCTTCATTATCACGCAAAATGAAGCTCGTCATCTGGCCAAAACACTGAGTAGTGTTCAATATATGGATGAAATTATTGTGGTCGATTCTGGCAGCACGGATAGCACCATTGAGATTGCCAAGCAATTTGGCGCCAAAGTATATCATCATGACTGGATGGGATATGCCAAGCAAAAGCAATATGCCATGTCGCTTTGCCAGCATGAATGGGTACTCAATTTAGATGGTGATGAGGCAATTTCTCCCAACATTGTTCACGCATTACAACAAGTCATATTGGATGATTGTGCTGATTGTGTTCGCATGTGGCGGGATGACATTTTTATCAATAAACCATTATCTGCCTGGAGTAAAAAAGCCAATAACCATAGATTTTATAAGCGTTCAAAATCATATTTTGATGATAAAAAATTCGCCCATGAAAGCGCCAGCGTTAATGGAAAAGAAATATTTTTAAATCAAACATTTACGCACTACGGCTATGATTCTATCTCAGCAATAACGACCAAAAACAATACTTACTCCTCGCTAAAAGCCCAAGAAAAACACCATCAACATAAACTGCATTCAAGCCTCAAACTGCTTATTATTTTTCCGCTAATATTTTTTAAAGAATATTTGTTACAACGTAAAATTTTTTCCGGGAAAAGGGGATTTATCCTGTCCGTAATGGAAGCATATTATGCATTTATCAAAGAAGCTAAACTCTATGAGTTAGAAGAATTACAAAAATAAACTACTTATTTTTAACAAGCTACCGTGACAATATTTTTCCTTAATAGACATCAATATCTTATCGAAGATGCAATAAAAGTGACTCTCCCCCCCTGTGCCCCACTCTGGTGTTAGAGTAAAATAACAGCAGAAAAATCAGCTAGTCCTAATGAGTCATGTCAAAGAAATACCTAATGTATATATCGCAAAATTATGCATTTGCGATATTAAGACCCCTGCAGCAAACCATCCTAAAGCAGGGAGGAGAGGTGCGCTGGTTTTTGGAAGGAACAGAGGCCTCTCCTGAATACCTTGCAGATAATGAAATCCAGCTGACTAATATTGCCCAAATCAAAAACTGGCAACCTGACGCCGTATTCGTTCCCGGAAATGTCGTACCTCGCTTTATTCCAGGCATTAAAATTGGTGTATTTCATGGTTTTAATGCGGGGAAAATCAATCGGCGTGGTCGGGAAGATCACTTTGAAATCCGAGGCTGCTTCGACCTCTACTGTACTCAGGGGCCCGATACCACAGTAAAATTTCAAGAACTTGCCAGACAATATGGTTTCTTTGATGTTGTACAAACCGGTTGGCCAGCACTGGATCCACTATTTAGCCCGACATTAAATAACCCATATATTGATACACAAGATCAGCGCAAAACTGTATTGCTGTGCTCTACCTTTTCGCGCAATCTCACCTGTGCGCCCCATATTTTCAATCAAGTCAAACAACTGGCAGAAACTGGAAAATGGCGCTGGCTAGTACAATTTCATCCCAAAATGGCCAAAGAAACGGTAGAACTCTATAAAACCATACAGGGTCCTAACTTACGTTTTATTGAAACGGACAATGTCCTACCATTGCTGCAAGCAGCCGATGTGATGCTATGTGATACCTCATCAATTCTATTAATGTTCTTATTGCAACAAAAGCCTGTGGTTACCTTTAAAAATCAATCTCCTAATGATTGGCTGCTGAATATTACCCAACCAGAGGATATTGAACAGGCACTTGAATACGCATTAACTCGGCCAACCTCCCTAATGGAGGCGATTGCTAACTATAGTGAACAAATTCATCCTTACCATGATGGGTTATCCAGTCAACGGGTATTAGCTGCAACTAATCAGTTAATTACCTCCGGACGACAACATTTAAAACCTAAACCACTTAACTGTATCCGTGAATTTAAAATGCGCAAAAAGCTCCATCACTGGACATGGTAGGCTATTAAAACTATCACTTGTACACGTGGCATCAGTGAGAGCCTTCTGTATAATTCCGACACATTTTCCCGGCACATATTTTCTGCCATTGAATCACGGTCCAATAGATGAAAAAACATTCTCTTTCAGTCATTCTGATCACTAAAAATGAAGCCGATAGGGTCGCAACCTGTCTGGAGTCCGTTAAACAGATTGCCGATGAGATTATTGTTCTGGACAGTGGTTCAACAGATAAGACTGTTGATATCTGTCGTCGATACACAGATAAAGTTGAAATCACCGATTGGCCCGGCTTTGGTAAACAGAAACAGCGGGCATTAGATCGCGCCACATGCGACTGGGTATTGTCTATTGATGCGGATGAAGCATTAGACCCTAAGATGTGTGATGCTCTAACAAATCTGCTTTCCCAAGCAAACATCTCAGAAACCGCATTCAGGCTACCTTGGGGCGTCACGCTATACGGCAAAACCCTGAAATATGGCCGCAGTGCCCGCAGTGTATTACGGCTATTTAAACGGGATGGCGCCCGTTTTACCCTAGATGAAGTACACGAAACCGTGATTCCTGCAACAGGAGATACTGGCAAATTGGACGGTCTACTGCTGCATTATACCCACAGGGATTATGGCCATGGATTATACAAAGCCTCTCACTATGCTTGGCTTGGCTCACAAAAATATCACCGCAAGGGCAAAAAATCACACGGCCTATTTCTGGCGCTGTTACGGGGCTTTTGGACTTTTTTCCACATTTATATTCTTCGTCGCGGTTTTCTCGATGGCAAAATTGGTTTTATTGTCGCAATGACCTATGCCCAGGTGAATTTCAATAAGTATGTTGGTCTGTGGCTACTGGAACACAACAAAAACTGATTAATATCAGTGACATATATTTTGAGAAGATTTCAATCAGGCAAAATCACATGAAAATTTTAGTTACCGGCGGTGCCGGTTTTATTGGCAGTGCCGTAGTGCGGCATATTATTGAGCACACACAAGACAGTGTCGTCAATCTGGATAAGCTGACTTATGCCGGCAACTTGGAGTCGCTACTGACAGTTTCAGACTCTCCGCGATATCGTTTTGAGCAGGTTGATATCTGTGATAAAGCCGCCTTAATGCGCGTCTTTGCTGAACATCAACCTGATGCCGTCATGCATCTGGCCGCCGAGTCTCACGTCGATCGTTCCATTGATGGACCAGATGCGTTTATTCAAACTAATCTGGTTGGCACCTTTAACTTGCTGGAAGCAGCTCGCCACTATTGGCTGGGGCTAAACGCTGAGCAACAGGCGGCGTTCCGTTTTCACCATATCTCCACCGACGAAGTGTATGGTGATTTAGAGGGCACAGACGATCTCTTTACGGAGCAGACGTCTTATGCCCCCAGCAGCCCCTATTCCGCCTCCAAAGCCGGCTCTGATCACCTAGTGCGAGCCTGGGGTCGCACCTATGGGTTGCCGGTACTGGTTACCAACTGCTCAAATAACTATGGCCCTTATCACTTTCCGGAGAAACTTATTCCCCATGTGATCCTGAATGCCTTGGCAGGTAAACCATTGCCTGTCTACGGCAATGGCAGCCAAATTCGTGATTGGTTATATGTCGAAGATCATGCCCGGGCACTGTATCAGGTGGTGACGCAAGGTGAGATCGGTGAGACTTACAACATTGGTGGCCACAATGAGAAACGCAATATTGATGTGGTAGAGACCATTTGTGATCTGCTGGAAGAGTTGGCTCCGCAAAAACCCACTGGCGTATCACAATACCGGGATCTGATCACCTTTGTGACAGATCGTCCCGGTCATGATGCCCGCTATGCCATTGATGCGGGGAAAATCGCTACTGAGCTGGGCTGGACGCCACAGGAAAGCTTTGACAGTGGGATCCGTAAAACCGTGCTGTGGTACTTGAATAATGCACCTTGGTGGCAACGGGTTATCTCAGGCGAGTATCAGTTAACTCGTTTGGGTGAAGGAGTCAGCGCATGAAAGGCATCGTATTAGCCGGGGGTTCCGGTACCCGTCTGTATCCCCTGACGCGGGGCACATCCAAACAGCTGCTGCCGATTTATGATAAGCCCATGGTGTATTATCCACTGTCCACGCTGATGTTGGCAGGGATCCGAGAAATTCTGATTATCACGACACCTGAAGATCAAGCCAGTTTCCAGCGTCTGCTGGGAGATGGTTCAGATTATGGCATCACACTGGAATACAAGGTACAACCCTCTCCGGATGGCCTGGCGCAAGCTTTTATCATTGGTGAAGAATTTATCGGTGACGACAGTGTTTGCTTGGTGTTAGGTGATAATATTTTTTACGGTCAAAGCTTCAGTGACACCTTGCTGCGAGCCGCTGCTCGCGCTGATGGCGCCACCGTATTTGGCTATCAGGTGAAAGATCCTGAGCGCTTTGGGGTGGTCGAATTTGACGCGCAGATGAAAGCCGTGTCAATTGAAGAAAAACCCACTACCCCCAAATCTGATTATGCTGTCACCGGATTGTATTTTTACGATAACCGAGTAGTGCAATGGGCAAAAGAAGTGCAGCCTTCTGAGCGGGGTGAATTAGAAATCACCAGCCTGAATCAACGCTACCTGGAAGATGGCTCCCTCAATGTCGAGTTACTGGGGCGAGGCTTTGCTTGGCTGGATACCGGTACCCATGAAAGTCTGCATCAGGCATCAGCCTTTGTGCAGACCATTGAGCATGTACAAGGGCTGAAAGTCGCTTGCCTAGAAGAAATCGCGTGGCGTCAGAGGTGGCTGAGTGATGAGCGCATGCTTCAAATTGCCAAACCCATGATGAAAAATGATTACGGTCGCTACCTATGTCGTTTGGTGGCAGAAAAGCAGCAAAAGGCCAAATTATGATCAAGGTGGTGATTACTGGTTGCCAAGGGCAGGTGGGGCAGTGTCTGGTGCAACAATTATCTCAACATGCGCACATTGAGGTCATCGCCCTGGCCCGAGATGCACTGGATATCAGTGATCAGTCAGCGGTGCAGCGCTTGATGGATACGCTCAAACCGACAGTCATCATCAATGCCGCCGCTTACACTGCCGTCGATAAGGCGGAGCAGGATAAAGCCTTGGCCTTTGCTATTAATGCCAATGGCCCCGCTTATCTGGCGCAAGCGGCGGCCACGCATCATGCGTTGTTACTGCATATCTCAACGGATTATGTGTTTGATGGTTATCAGGCACAACCTTATCAGGAAAACGACCCAGTCAATCCGCAGTCCGTTTATGGGCAGAGTAAACTGGCCGGAGAGCAGGCAATTGTCAACAGCGACTGTCGTTATGTGATCCTGCGAACGGCATGGGTGTTTGACCGCCACAGTCATAATTTCGTCAACACCATGCTGCGATTGGCTCAACATCATACTGAATTAAATGTGGTGGCAGATCAATTCGGCGGCCCGACAGCCGCGCCAGATATTGCTGCCACATTGATTACCATCATGCAGCAATTGGAGCAGCGCCCGGACCTATCCGGAGGCATTTATCACTATGCTGGCAGCCCTTACTGCAGCTGGTATGAATTCGCGCGCTGGATATTTCAGACCGCTCAACAGCAAGGGCGGCTCCATACTGTCCCAACAGTCCATGCCATCACGACGGCGGAGTATCCGCTGCCAGCCACGCGGCCAGCCAATTCACGATTAGATTGCCGTAAAATCGAGCAAGATTTTGGCGTTGGCCCTTGTCAGTGGCAACAGGCTTTAGCCGTAATGCTCAGATCTGAGGCATAAGAGAAATCAATATGAATGTAATTGAAACGGCGATTCCGGACGTCAAAATTATCGAGCCCGCTGTGTTTGGTGATGAGCGGGGTTTTTTTATGGAAACCTGGCAGCAGCGACAATTTGAAGAGCAGGTGACAGGGAAACCAACTCAGTTTG
Source organism: Shewanella sp. NFH-SH190041 (assembly GCF_024363255.1). Lineage (NCBI taxonomy): Bacteria > Pseudomonadati > Pseudomonadota > Gammaproteobacteria > Alteromonadales > Shewanellaceae > Shewanella > Shewanella sp. NFH-SH190041. The sequence continues at coordinate 241,435 of NZ_AP026070.1, read as the reverse complement.
TGCAGGATAACCATTCTAAATCTGCGCAAGGCATTTTACGTGGTTTACATTATCAGACTGCTCATACCCAGGGAAAACTGGTGCGAGTGGTGTCTGGCGAGGTGTTTGATGTGGCTGTCGACATACGTAAAACCTCCCCGACTTATGGTCAATGGATCGGAGTTTATCTTTCAGCGGAAAACAAACGTCAATTGTGGATCCCCGCCGGGTTTGCCCACGGCTTTTATGTCACCGGTGAGCAGGCTGAATTTGTCTATAAATGTACGGATTATTACGATCCAAGCAGTGAAGTCTCGATCTGCTGGGATGATGCTGATATCGGGATTAACTGGCCCCTATCCACGCCACCACAACTATCAACCAAAGACAGTCAGGGGATCGCATTTACCGATGTTATCCCGCTGGAGTTAAATGAATGAGCTTAATTAAGTTGATAACCTTTGATGTACATGGTGATGACAGAGGCAGTTTGATTGCGCTAGAGCAATATCAAAATATCCCATTTGACATCAAGCGCATTTATTACATTTTTGACACAAAACCGGGTGTCGCACGTGGATTTCATGCCCATAAAAATCTGCAACAGGTCGCGGTCTGTCTTAAAGGTCAGTGCCGAATTATGCTTGATGACGGACAACGGACTGACGACGTACTCCTGGATTCCCCAGCCAAAGGTCTGTTAATTGATGGATTGAAATGGCGGGAAATGCATGATTTCAGTGAAGACTGCGTCCTAATGGTACTGGCCAGTGAGGTGTATGATGAATCAGATTATATTCGCGACTATGACGATTTTAAGCGGGCTGTAAAAAATGAAAATTCACCGGTTAAGTGATGTGCAAAGCCACCATATAGGTAAAGGCACCCGTATTTGGCAATTTTCTGTTGTTTTGGAAAATGCCCGCATCGGAAAGGACTGCAATATCTGCGCTCACACTTTAATTGAAAATGATGTAATCATTGGAGATAACGTAACAATCAAGTCTGGGGTATATATTTGGGATGGAATTACGATAGAAGACAACGTATTCCTTGGCCCAAATGTCACTTTTACCAACGATAAATACCCAAGATCAAAGCAGTATCCAGAAGAGTTTATGCGAACAGTTATTAAAAAAGGGGCCTCAATTGGAGCCAATGCAACAGTCCTTCCAGGTATCATTCTCGGTGAAAACTGTATGATTGGTGCTGGCAGTGTTGTCACCAAAAACGTACCCGATAATGCAGTTGCTGTTGGCAATCCCGCTAAAATAGTTGAGTATTTAAAATGATTAATTTTTTAGATTTAAAAGCAATAAATGCACAATATGCTGATGAATTAAAATCTGCGTGTGCTCGAGTTATTGACTCTGGTTGGTTTATTATGGGTAAAGAGCTGGAAACATTTGAGCAGGCCTTTGCAGACTATTGTGGGGTAAAGCATACCATTGGTGTCGCGAATGGTTTAGATGCGTTGATATTAACCATTAGAGCGTGGAAAGAATTAGGCAAGTTGCACAGTGGTGATGAAATCATTGTACCGGCCAACACGTATATTGCCTCCATTTTGGCGATCACTGAAAATGATTTGGTGCCAGTATTGGTTGAGCCGGATGAACATACCTTTAATCTGACCGCCGAAGGGATTGCCGCAGCGATTACGCCAAAAACCAAAGCCATTTTACCTGTGCACTTATATGGTCAAATTGCCCCGATGACAGAAATCATGGCATTGGCAGAAGCACATCAATTATTGGTGCTCGAGGATTGTGCTCAAGCTCATGGTGCTGCAATTGCGGGGAAACGTGTTGGCAGTTGGGGAAATGCAGGCGGCTTCAGTTTCTATCCGGGAAAAAACCTTGGAGCGCTGGGGGATGCTGGTGCCATTACCACCAATGATGATGAACTGGCTACAGCGGTAAAAGCTTTGCGTAATTATGGCTCACTTGTCAAATATGAGAATCTGTATCAAGGGGTCAACTCTCGATTAGATGAGATACAGGCCGCCATGTTAAGTGTAAAACTGGCTTATCTGGATGGGGAAACCGCTCGTCGCCGAATGATTGCGAAACGCTATCTGGCCGAAATTAACCATCCACACATTACACTTCCTCGCTGGGAACGAGATGAAGAACATGTTTTTCACTTGTTTGTCATCCGCACCCAAGAGCGCAGTGCCCTAAAGCAATATTTGGCTGATAAAGGGATTCAAACAGTAATCCACTATCCGATTGCGCCGCATAAACAAGCTTGTTACCGTGCAATCAAGCATGAAGCATTACCCGTGACCGAGAAGATACATCAGCAGGTATTGAGCTTACCGATTGATCCGGTAATGACTGATGAACAAATTAGTTATGTCATTGAATCAATAAATCAATTTAAAATTAATAACGTAAACTAAGTAGAAATTTACTAAGAGCATGAAAACATTACCATTAGTCAGTGTACTAATCCCTTGTTATAACGTTGAAAAACACATAATAAATGCAATTTTATCATTAAACAATCAAACCTATAAGAATATAGAAATAATTTGTGTTGATGACGGTTCTACTGATAACACGAATAAAATAATAAAAGAAATACAATTAGAGTATAGTTTTGTCACGCTAATATCACAACAAAATAAAGGAATACTTGAGGCAAGAAGAACTGCACTTAATCATGCACAAGGGGATTTTATTGTACTTTTAGATGCTGATGATAAATTAGAAAGTAATGCGATTTATAACTCAATACAATGTTTACATGAACATAAATGTAATGCTGCTTTATTTGAAGTGTATAAAGTAACAGAAAATGAAACTCATCCTTTTATCATTTATACAGAACATAAAATTATTACAGGACTAGAAGCACTAAAGAGTTCTATTGGTTACTGGAAAATATCAAGTCTAGGTGTTTTTAAAAAAAGCGTATATGAAAAAGCATTTATTACCTTCGATAATATAAAGGTGGAAAGTTATAACTCTGATGAATTATTAGGAAGGATCGCTTTATTTGAATCTGACAAAATAATCTTAACAGATTCTAAATATTATTATACAACTAACTTATCTTCAAACACTTTAAGCTTTAAAATGGCATGGCTTGAAGTATTTAAAACTAATAAAACAATTAAAGAGTATCTAATAAATAATCAGATTTACGCTCAAATTCGCTCAGAGTTTTTTAATCATTACTCAATAGATTTTGTTAGAATGCAAAAACACTTTAGAAAAAATAAGAAATCCTTACCCAAAAAGGACTTAATAAAATATAGAAATATTTGTTTAAAAAGTATTAGAACTTTATCTTTTAAAGAATGGTTAGAATCTATTTTCAATAAAAACATACCTATAAAAAGAAAGTTAAAATTTCTGAAGTCTTACCTATCCTTAAAATTAACACTACTGTAACCAAAGGCAGGCAAATGGCAATAGTAGAAAATATATCAATTATTGTATTAACATATAATAACTGGAAGTTATTAAACAATGCATTAACTTCAATTTCAAACCAAAAGGCAGAAAACTATAATATAGAAGTTATTATATCTGATGATGGAACAAACGATTTTGATGTAAACTATGTAATTGAAATGCTTAAGACCCTAAAATTATATGATATAACTAAAATAATAATAAATAAAAATAATTTAGGAACAGTAAAATCATTTAACAATGCGATTAAAAGTGCAACCGGAAATATCATTATTCCCTTATCAGCCGATGATTTTTTTTATAATGAAATAAGCCTAAATAAAATAGTTGAATTTTTCAAAAAAAATCCATCAACTTTAATAGCAACATCGTTACAAGTACCATTCGATGAAGATAGAGAATATGCTCCACTAATTCAGAAAAAACACTATAACTTATTTGAAAATAATAATAAATTACTTAGACACATAACCATTAAAAGAAATATTATTTCTGGAGCCTCAACATATTATAGAAAAGAATTATTTTCAAAATATGGTTACTTTGATGAATCATACCGATTATTAGAAGATTATCCTTTTTACTTGAAGATATTAAGCAATGGTGAATCCATTGGATTAATTAAAGAAAAAACCGTTAAATATCGAAAAGGGGGAGTATCAACAGGTAATATAATACACCCTCAGCTTGATATTGATTTAAGAAAAGCAAGACGCTATTCACTAACCGTGACAAATATCAACATATTACGAAAAAGAAAATTAATATACAATAAAATAATGACAAAAGAAGAGCAATCAATAAATAAATTTAAATACATAGAACAATATTTAATGAACTATATAAAAAACATTTTTAAATAATATGAATATTCAATATCTAAATGAATTATCGAGAGATAAAAACAACAATTTTAACTTAATTAGATTTACGCTAGCTTTGATGGTTCTATTTAGTCATAGCTTTATCCTAATAGACTCTAAATTTAGTGCGCTTCAAAACTTTAATAACTTAGGAAAATCTTTTGGAGATATTGCTGTTGACATTTTCTTTATTATAAGTGGATTTTTAATCACAAAAAGTTATGTTAATCGGCGATCCTTATCAGCCTACTTAAAAGCAAGAGCACTCAGAATCTATCCTGCAGTTATTGTCATGACAATATTTTGCATCATTTTAGGCGTATTGAATACATCATACACACTAAAGCAGTTTTTTACTGATAGTGATATATACCAATTCTGGGTAAATAATTCTATTCTTTTATTCGGTATAAAACATGAATTACCAGGTTTATTCTATAACAATCCGTTTCCTAATGAAGTAAATGGCTCACTATGGACACTAAGATATGAGCTTAAAATGTATATTTTTATTGCTATTGCCTGCAGTTCACTGGCCTATTTAGCACAAAAATTTAACTATATAAATAGCAAATTTGTAATATTGCTTTTTACAATAGGAATGCTATGCATATACATAGCCAACCATAATTTTAGTTTTTTAAATAGTCACTATCCTAGATTGTTATATATGTTTTTTTGTGGTGCTACTTACTATTTATTTGCAGATAAAATATCTATAAATAAAAAAACATTTATTATATTTACAGTAGCGTTGATATTATCATCAATAACTAACATCTTAGCATTTGAAATATATTGTATAACTATTCCATATATAATATTTTTTCTAGCTTATATCCCTAAAGGCTTTATCCTTAACTACAATAAACTTGGGGATTATTCATATGGATTTTATATTTATGCATTCCCTATACAACAAACAATTGTTCATTTATACCCAACTATTTCTATTGAAGGAATGATTTTATGGTCTTTTTCACTAACGCTTGTAATGGCTATATTATCTTGGCATTTTATTGAAGCGCCCTTCTTAGCAAAAAAGTATCATACTAAATAATTAGAAAAGCCCAAGAAAATTTACTCTTGGGCTAGAATTTAATATTTATAATGCTTTCCACTAAAGTATGCCTTTAATAAATACTTAGGCAATATTTTTTGCTTCTTATTTCTTAGTTGTTTAATTAAGCTTGCAAGAGTTTCTTTAAGCAATAAAAAAATGCTAACTGAAAATGGCTTATAATATCTCAGTCTTAAACCAATATCATATGACATTTCTTTTAATCTAAACTCAGTAACAGTATCACTTTCTTTTTTTAGTTTTGATAATGAATGTTCAAATCCAGAAATAACTTTAATACTGCGACTTAAATTACTTTGTTTAATTCGGAAGAAGAAGGTTGAATCAACACCATAAAAATAAAATCTCTCATCAAAAATATCATTATGGTCTGCTATTAATTTTTTAGTTATTTCTGCACCGACAACTAATCCACTACCAATACCAAAAAACTTATCTTTATCTGATACCTGTTCGCCAACAAAGCATAATTTCCTATTTTTTTTAGGAAATGTTTGCTTATCTCCAGAAAAGATCTGAGGCACGCCAATATCTTTAGTGGTCAAGTTAAAAGCCCTATCGATATAATTTTGATTTAATTGAGAATCATCATCTAGAATAATGTACTTATCACTAGCATAGTTAGTGATAAATTGATTGTATATTTTTGATAATGATTCATTAGTTATTGTTTCTCGAATAACAACATCAAATCCTAATAATTCAAAATCTGAAACATGACGCTCCTGCAGTAATTCTGGTCCATTATTCCAGATAACCAATAGATTGTTTCCTACAGGAACTTTTTGTTTTCTTATAGAGTTAAGTGTTTCAGATGCTGAAATTTCTTTACCATATAACAAAACCAAAAATGCTGCTGAGTAATTATTTTCCATCTAAAAACCTTAAATATAATGTTCAATAGCTATAAATTAAACATTGCGAAAATATGCTAGCTTAACGCTTTTAGTTCAGCTGATATTGTTCGACTATCTGTTCAATACAAGTTTCCACCTGCTGTAATGAGATCTGTGCCATCAAATCCCCGCCTTTAGCCCGGGTACCCCATGGAATATTGCCGCTAGGGTGCTGTTGATTGATCACATCATCATAAACACTGGCAACATAATCTCGATATAAATAGGGCCCGGTACGGCCCGGATTAGAGTGGGCATATAATCCAATAACTGGCGTTCCTTGGGTTACTGCCATGTGAGCAGGCCCGGTATCCGGCGCAATCACTAATGAAGCCTGTTTCAACAATGCCAACATCTGCGTCAAACTGGTTTGGCCCACTAAATTGGTTATCTCTGTTTGGCTCGCCGCCATAATCTCTGTCGCTAACTGCTGCTCATGCGCGGCAGGGCCGCCACATAGCAATACCCTAAAGCCTTTAGTAGCAACATAATCCGCAATTGCGGCATAACGCTCAGGTAACCAGTTTCGTTCAGCTTTGCTGGCAGCTGGACAAATAATCACACTTTTACTCTTGTCACTGATATGACTCCGAGCAAACTCAGTATCTGCAAGAGGAACCGGAATATGCCAACGGGGAGTCAGATCGGTCACCCCCAGTTTCTGCGCAAAGCCCATAAAACCATCTAAGACATGGGGTTGATGCTGCGGCGCAATCTGGCAATTAGTAACCAAGAACTGCCCTTCTTTCGCTCTGGCTTTATCAAACCCAATACGCACTTTGGCCGAGATCATCAACGATGCAATCGTTGCTCGCAGCGCCACCTGCATATGTAACAGTACATCAAAATGCCGTCCTTTTAATGCCTTGCGCAATTCACTGTAGCTACGCCAACCTTTAGTCTTGTCAAAAATAACAAACTCGATCCCAGGCAGGTGTTTTAGCAACTGATATTCAACTTTGCCGATCACCCAGGTAATAGGTAAATCAGGATATTGCCGTTGAATCGCTTGCACCATGGCAACCGCATGACAGACATCGCCAATGGCAGATAGGCGTAACATGCATAGGGAACGGATATTCGATAAGTTCAGGCTCATACTCTGCAGGACAGGTGGACGCAAAGCGGGCATCTTAATGTAGAATGGGCGTAGGTTCCATGATTTAACCAATATTCTATGCCGTCAGAACTAAAAATTGTCTCTTGTCCCTCCGGCTTTCTGGCTCTTGCCGACACTGACTTACAGCACCCAACATCCGAATGGTTTTCTGCCCAATTCTGGCAGCAGAATAATGCCATTGAAGGGACATCAACCGGTCGATATACCACTTGGTTTGTGGTGCACCAAGCGCAACATTGGGTATTACGGCATTACTGGCGCGGCGGCCTGATGGCAAAATTATCTAAAGACAGTTATCTCTACACTGGGCTACACCGCACTAGGGCTATCGCTGAATTAACCCTGCTGCAGAAACTACATCAAGAAGGTTTTCCAGTTCCCCGCCCGATTGCCGCGCATATCAGTCGCCATGGCCTCTGGTATCGGGGAGATATTCTGATTGAACGCATTGCTGGTGCCCGCGATTTAGTCGCAGTATTGTCGCAACAAACACTGTCAGCGCAGCAGTGGCAACAATTGGGACAATGTATTGCCCGTTTCCACCATCGCGGCGTCTATCATGCCGATCTGAATGCGAAAAATATTTTACTGTCTGATGACGGCTTTCACTTAATTGACTTTGACCGCGGCGCTCTGCGGCCTATCGCTCATCATTGGCAGGCTGCCAACCTAGCCCGACTACACCGCTCCTTTGTTAAGGAACAAGGTAAATGTCCGCAACTGGCATTTAACGAACAAAATTGGTCAGCCTTGCTACAAGGGTATAACCAACCAATCTGATGTTGGCAGCCACACAAGTGCCACTGGCTTATGCACCAGTGGCATTGGCTCTATTGGTATTTTTTTGCTCAGTCCATCACCGCAAGGATCTGAGCCAATTGCCGGGCCTGGGCCCCGCGATTCGAAGCAACCACCTGTAACCCGGCATCACAGGCCTGTTGCCGCTTGTCAACATCAGTAAATAGCTGCATTAAACGCTGCGTCAGTTCATCAGCATCGGCCACAATGGCCAGATTACCGGCCTCACGGAGCAGACGGGTAATCTCAGTAAAATCACGGAAATTGGGCCCCATCACCACCGGCAGCCCCATAGCCGCGGCTTCCAGTGGATTATGCCCGCCATTGGCAATCAAAGTACCGCCAATAAACGCTTGATCCGCCACGCCATAAAAACGCAGCAGCTCACCCATAGTATCACCCAACACCACTTGCACATTTGCGGTGACCGCATCACCACAACTACGACGAACAAATGTTAATCCGGCTGTTTGTAGGCATTGCGCCGCAGCATCAAACTGCTCGGGATGACGCGGCACCATAATCAGCATGGCACCGGGGCGCTGAGCCAATATCTGCTGATGAGCCGTAATGACCGCAGCAAATTCACCGGGGTGCACACTGCCAGCCACCCAAACCCATTCATCACTGCGTCCCCACTGTTGCCGCAATTTTTGTGCTTGCTGCTGTAACTGCGGATCAATCTGCAAATCAAATTTCAGGCTACCACATACACAAATACGTTTACTGTCCACCCCCAATGCCATAAAGCGCTGAGCTTCAGCGTCAGTCTGTACGGCCAACCCGGCTAATTGGCTTAGCATTGGGCGACTGATCCCGGGCCATTTACGGTACTGAGCAAAGGATTTTTCTGACAAGCGCCCATTGGCCAGCACAATCTGGCATCCCCGCCGACCAGCGAAATGGATCAAATTTGGCCACAACTCAGTTTCCATAATAATCAAAGTCTGTGGTGCAACTTGACGTAGAAAACGCCGGATACACATCGGTAGATCAAATGGTAAATAACAGTGTTGCATCCGGCCACTGGCTAACTCGGCCGCAAAGGCTTTATGCACTTCAGCAGAGCCGGTAGGGCTTGAGGTTGTCATGGTAATGCGCAACTGCGGTTTTGCCTGCAACAATTGCCGCACGAGTGGCACAGCGGCCAGAGTTTCCCCCATAGATACCGAGTGCACCAACAGCTCAGTAGGCCGCAGCCGGGTTAGGGCAAAGCGCTCTGCCCAGCGCAAGCGGTAATCCGGGCTTTTTTTGCCCCGCCAAAGCAGATAAAGAATAAGTAGCGGGCTCAGCAGCACCACCAGCATGGAGTAACCGATACGGTTCATAAATAGGACCAGAAAATGAGTTTTGCCTGATGATTTGCGGCAATGCTAACATAATTCGTTCACAGATAGCCTGCCACTGCCGGCAGGATGCAACCCCGGCTTCAGGAAGATAATGAAAACCCGAGATAAGATAGTACAGGCCAGCCTGGCGCTGTTTAACGAGCACGGGGAGCGCAATATCACCACTAACCATATTGCCGCGCACTTGGGGATCAGCCCAGGGAACCTGTATTACCATTTCCGTAATAAGGAAGACATCATACGTTCCATTTTCTCCCAGTATGAGGAGCACTTGGCATCGGGCTTTCAGCCCTATCGAGATCAGCCAGTAACCGTAGAGCTGTTGATGGGCTATTTCGATGCCATGTTTTATGTCATGTGGCAGTTTCGCTTTATGTATGCCAACCTCGCCGACATTCTCAGCCGAGACGAAGAGCTAAAACGCCGCTACCTTACTGCACAGCAGCAGGTTCTTAGCCGTTGCAGCCATGTTTTATCCCAGCTGCGACAAGATGGTTATCTGGCCATCGATGCCGATAAAGTAACGGAGCTGGCCGATACTATCAAAATGATTGTCAGTTTCTGGATAAGCTACCAACTGACGCAATCAGATATGGAAAGCATTGCCAAACATACCTTATATGAAGGGCTATTGCGGGTACTGATGATTTTCCGCGGCTATGCCACCCCACTCTCTGAAGAAGCATTTGTGCGACTGGAGCAACATTACCGCCCATTAGCCTGCGTCTGATCACAGCGTCAGATATTGTACAGATGCGCCCTTGATTAATTATTGAAAAGCCCTGTCAGGGGGCTGTTTTTTGGGGTTAAGATATCGACAACTCCAATGCGCAGCGGATGCCGTTAGGTGATTGTTGCGTCAAAATAATTAAGCCCAAACAAGGAGAGAAAGGTGGCATCTGACCCATTCTACCAACAGATCACAGCCCAACTTGCAGATATCAAACAGCAGGGGCTATACAAAAATGAGCGGATTATTACCTCGGCTCAACAGACCGATATTCAGGTAAACCAGCAACATGTCATCAATTTCTGCGCCAATAACTACCTCGGGTTGGCCAACCACCCGGCATTAATTGCCGCGGCCAAAGCTGGCCTCGACAGTCATGGCTTTGGTATGGCGTCGGTACGCTTTATCTGCGGCACCCAAGATATTCACAAACAACTGGAAACGGAATTAAGCGCGTTTCTCGGTATGGAGGACACCATCCTCTATTCCTCTTGTTTCGATGCCAACGCCGGATTATTCGAAACCCTGCTTGATGCTGAAGATGCCATTATTTCTGATGCACTGAACCATGCCTCCATCATCGATGGTGTCAGACTGTGCAAGGCAAAACGCTTCCGCTACCGTAACAATGATATGGCCGATCTGGAGCAGCAGTTAATTGCCGCTCGGGATGCCGGCGCTCGGCACATCTTGATCGCCACCGACGGAGTCTTTTCCATGGATGGGGTAATCGCGAACCTACGCGGCATCTGTGATCTGGCGGATCAGTATGGTGCGCTGGTGATGGTAGATGACTCCCATGCGGTCGGGTTTGTCGGCCAACATGGGCGTGGCACCCATGAATACTGTGATGTTATGGGCCGGGTGGATATTATTACCGGCACACTGGGCAAAGCGATGGGCGGCGCATCTGGCGGCTTCACCGCGGGGAAAAAAGCCGTGATTGACTGGTTACGCCAGCGCTCCCGCCCTTATCTTTTTTCCAACTCTCTGGCGCCAGCCATTGTCAGGGCATCACTGCAAGTGTTAGCACTACTGAAAGAAGGCGATGCATTGCGCCAGCAATTACGCTGGAACAGTCGTTATTTCCGCGAAAAAATGGCCGCCGCCGGATTTACGCTCGCAGGAGCCGATCACGCGATTATTCCCGTAATGATAGGGGATGCCAAACTGGCCGGGGATTTTGCCAACCGCCTGCTGGCCGAGCACATTTATGTGATTGGCTTCTCTTTCCCCGTAGTACCGCAAGGGCAAGCCCGCATCCGCACCCAAATGTCTGCTGCCCACACCCAAGCACAGCTAGATCGCGCCATTGATGCCTTTATTCGCATCGGCCGTGATATGCAGATTATTACCGGGGAATAACCATGAAAGCACTGAGTAAACTGCACGCTAAACCGGGAATATGGCAAATTGATGCGCCTATGCCGGAAGTTGGCCACAATGATTTGCTGATCAAAATCCGTAAAACCGCCATCTGCGGCACGGATGTGCATATCTACAACTGGGATGATTGGTCACAAAAAACCATCCCGGTACCCATGATTGTCGGCCATGAGTATGTCGGTGAGGTGGTTGGCATGGGGCAAGAGGTCCGTGGCTTTACCATTGGCGATCGGGTATCTGGCGAAGGTCATATTACCTGCGGCCACTGCCGTAACTGCCGCGCCGGTCGTACCCACTTATGCCGCAATACCTCCGGCGTCGGCGTTAACCGTCAGGGGGCTTTTGCGGAATATCTGGTGATCCCGGCGTTTAATGCCTTTAAGATCCCGGCCGATATCAGTGATGATCTGGCCGTCATTTTCGATCCTTTCGGCAATGCGGTGCATACCGCACTGTCATTTGATCTGGTTGGTGAAGATGTATTGATCACCGGTGCCGGCCCCATTGGCATTATGGCCGCCGCCGTCTGTCGTCATGTTGGAGCTCGCCATGTGGTGATTACCGATGTGAATGAATATCGCCTCACCTTAGCTGCACAAATGGGGGCAACCCGCACTGTCAATGTCGCCCAGGAGCAGCTCAGTGACGTGATGCAACAGTTGGGCATGAATGAAGGCTTTGATGTCGGGCTGGAAATGTCCGGGGTTCCTTCAGCGTTTCATACCATGCTCAATACCATGAACCACGGCGGCAAAATTGCCATGTTGGGGATCCCGGGAGGGGACATGGCGATCGATTGGAGCCAAGTGATTTTCAAAGGGCTGACCATCAAAGGGATCTATGGCCGAGAGATGTTTGAAACCTGGTATAAAATGGCCAGTCTGATCCAGTCTGGGCTAGATATCTCGCCGATAATTACCCACCACTTCAAAGTTGATGAGTTCCAGCAAGGTTTTGATGCCATGCGCTCTGGTCACTCTGGTAAAGTGATCCTCAACTGGCAAGACTAAATTCGGGCCGGTATACCGGCCTTAATGAGTATTAACATTTCCGGGCTGTACTCATATAGCCCTCTTGTTGCACACTGTGGGTCATCATTCCTCCTGACAGGTGAAGTATGACCCCGTATCAACATCTTAGTGTTGCCCAACTGCAGGCGATGCAATCTGATCAGCAGCCACTGCAAATCGTCGATATTCGCGATCCACAGAGCTTTGCCGCTGGCCATATTCCGGCCGCCTTTAATCTCAGTAATGATAATTTGACGGAATATATCCATCAGGCTGATTTAGATGTACCACTTGTCGTGGTGTGCTATCACGGTATCAGCAGTCAGCAGGCCGCCGTATTTCTGCATGAGCAAGGATTTGATCAGGTTTATAGTCTCGATGGTGGATTTCAAGGTTGGCAACAGGCCACAGGGCAATAAATTATGATTGAATTCGGTATCCTTCCCAATATCCGCGCAGCACAAGCGCTGGTTGATTATCTCAAAGGGGAAGGGATCCCCTGCAAAGTTCAGCAGGCACAACAAGGCGTGACGCTGTTTGTAATCAACCCGGCAGACTTACCCCGAGCACAAGCAGAATTTGATCACTTTTTACGTCACCCGGGGGACAGTAAATACCTGCAAGCTTCTTGGGATTATGGCAGCACGGCCACCCAACTTGATTACGGCAAACCATCGGCTCAATTACTGCGACAATTTCTTGCTGGTGCCGGGCCACTGACACTGTTGGTCTTCATCTGTTGCGTAGTGATTTACCTGTTCTGGAATATGGGGTATGCCAATAGCCTGTTTGCCACTCTGGGCTTTTTCGGTGTCACCCCCTATGCCACCCTGCATGAGTTCTGGCGAGTATTTACCCCCAGCCTGATCCATTTCAGCGCCATGCACATTATTTTTAACCTACTGTGGTGGTGGTATCTGGGCGGACGGATAGAAAACCGCATCGGTACGGGCACCTTGTTTATCCTGCTACTGGTTGGCGGCACCCTGCCTAATATTTTGCAGTTTATGATGGGCGGGCCTAACTTTGGGGGGTTATCTGGCGTTGTCTATGCTCTGGCAGGCTACACCTGGGTGATGGGACGGCAACGCCCAGAAGCTGGTATCGGGCTACCTCCTGCTTATATGGGCTTTATGATCCTGTGGCTTATCTTAGGCTTTACCGATCTGTTCGGCCTCTCCATGGCAAACGGCGCCCACCTTGGTGGCCTGTTAGTCGGATTACTGCAAGGCTTTATCGACAGCCGAAAACGCACCTAACACCTAGGGTACTAAGACTAAACCGCCAAAGGCCAAGGCACAGACAACAATAAACCGCCGTAGGGTTTCCTAGGGCGGTTTATTTTTATCTTACTTTTGCGGCTTTACGGCAACCCCATCACGGGCGCTGCAGGTAAATCGTTATGCCAACGCTAAAACTTTCGCAACAAGTTTTTCAATCCCCTGATTAGCCTGCGCAATATTTTCAGCCAACATATAAGCTGGCGTGCTGACCACCTTATGAGCCATATCCACCACAATATCATCCACGGCAGCAGGGCAGTGCTCTCCCCCCATAGCAGTAAAGGCAGCAGCCGTCTCTGCATCTTGCCCAATCGTGCCTTTCGCTCCCTGGCCAAACAGCTGCGGGATCATCACAGGCGCAATACAGATAAAACCAATGGGTTTGCTAGCCGCAACAAATTGTTGAATAAAGTCACGCACCAAAGGGTGAACCTGGCAATCCGCCCCATTATCAGCAAAATCACACAAATTTTTTGCCGCCCCAAATCCACCAGGAATAATTAGACCATCATAAGCCGAGATATCCAGCGCTGTGGTAGCTTTAATCTCTCCCCGGGCAATCCGAGCGGCTTCAACCAAAACATTGCGATGCTGAGCCGGTTCAACTTGCCCAGTCAAATGATTCACCACCTGTGCCTGGGCAATATCCGGAGCGAAACACTGATAAGCTGCGCCGGCTTGGCTTAACGCCAACATAGTTAACACTGACTCATGAATTTCAGCGCCATCAAACACCCCGCAGCCGCTGAGTAATACCGCAATTGTCTTCATTATTGAGCTCCTGTCATTATCGCTAATGTTAAATTTTTGCTGACAAATTGGTTGACCTGCGCAGAAATCGTGCTAACTTAATCGCTCGCTGTAAAATTTTGTACAAATTTACAGCAATGGCGAAGCTGATTTTGCTGCAGGAATTAAAAAATCCACATATCAGGATGATTTTGCTGAAACTGTGCACACCTCACACAATTTTTGTAAGTCATTATAAATTAACAACTTACAAATCTGTGTCTGGGCTATAAAAAATTATCCCCAACCAGTTGACTTTTTCCATTCACAGAGTTATCCACAGGATATAACTCAAATTTGCCGTGGCTGATATTCCTGTGCTGTGGCATGCTACCCCCATCTCAGATTAATAACTACTGAATAAAAACTTATGCCAAACATAGCTAATAATCCCTTGATCCTGGTGGATGGATCCTCCTATCTATACCGGGCTTACTATGCACCGCCACATTTAACCAATTCCAAAGGCGAAGCGACCGGGGCTGTGTACGGCGTTGTTAACATGCTGCGCAGCCTATTGAAGCAGTTTTCTCCTAGCCATATCGCAGTGGTCTTTGATGCCAAGGGGAAAACCTTCCGTAATGAAATGTACGCTGAGTACAAAGCTAACCGCCCGCCCATGCCGGACGATCTGCGCGGTCAAATTGAACCTCTGCACCGAATTATCCGTGCCATGGGTTTGCCATTGATCGCCGTCCCCGGTGTTGAAGCCGATGATGTGATTGGCACCCTAGCCCTGCAGGCCAGCCGGGATAATCGCGCTTGTCTGATCAGCACTGGCGATAAAGATATGGCCCAGCTGGTTGATAGCAATATCACGCTGATCAATACCATGACCAATACCATCCTTGGTCCGGAAGAGGTGAAAACCAAATTCGGCGTTGGGCCTGAACTCATCATCGATTTGCTGGCCATGATGGGAGATAAAGCCGATAACATCCCGGGTCTTCCGGGCGTTGGCGAAAAAACCGCACTGGCTATGCTAACCGGTGCCGGCGGCGTTGAAACCCTACTGGCCGATCCTGATCAAGTGGTTGCTCTGGGCTTTAGGGGTGCCAAAACGATGCCCGCTAAAATCCGGGACAACCAGGAAATGCTGCAACTGTCTTATGATCTGGCCACCATCAAAACCGATGTTACCTTAGAGCATGACTGGCAAAACTTGGAAAAACGCCCTCAAGATAATGATGAATTGATCCAATGTTTTGGAGAGATGGAATTTAAACGCTGGTTGGCAGAATTACTGGACAGCGGGGCATCAGTACCGGCCACAAAAAATGACGCGCCACAGGTAAACGCCGAGGTTGAAGTTGAAGCTCAGACTATCACGGCAAGCTATGACACGATTTTAACCCAGCAGCAACTTGATGACTGGTGTACCCGTCTTAATCAGGCAGAGCTGATCGCCGTTGATACTGAAACCACTGGGCTTGATTATATGAAAGCGCAACTGGTCGGTATTTCATTTTGTGTCACCCCAGGGGAAGCCGCTTATCTGCCGTTAGCCCATGATTATGATGGTGCCCCAACACAATTGGATAAAGCCGCAGCATTAGCGCAGCTTAAGCCGATACTGGAAAACCCAGCACGTAAAAAGGTCGGTCAAAACCTGAAATATGATATGGCTATTTTCGCCAATGAAGGGATCACTCTGGCGGGGATCAGTTTTGACACCATGCTGGAATCTTATGTCTTCAACTCCGTTGCTTCTCGTCATGATATGGATGGATTGGCGCTGAAATATCTGGGACATAAAAATATCAGCTTTGAAGAGATTGCCGGGAAAGGAGCTAAACAGCTAACCTTCAACCAAATCCCGCTTGAGCAAGCTGCACCATATGCTGCGGAAGATGCCGATATTACCCTGCGGCTACATCACTATTTCTGGCCACGTCTGGCACAACAACCATCATTGGCCGAGGTATTGACCAAGCTGGAAATGCCACTGGTGCCAGTACTGTCTCAAATGGAGCGAGGCGGGGTACTGATCGATACCATGCTACTGGCGCAACAAAGTGATGAGCTGGCCCGTAAAATTGATGAGTTGGAACAGCAGGCCCATGACATCGCCGGGGAAACGTTTAATCTCAGCTCAACCAAGCAATTACAGGAGTTATTCTTCAACAAGCTTGGCTATCCGGTGATCAAAAAGACCCCGAAAGGCGCTCCGTCTACGGCAGAAGAAGTGCTGGTTGAATTGGCACTGGACTATCCGTTACCCAAAATCATTCTGCAACATCGCTCTTTGTCAAAACTGAAGAGTACTTACACAGATAAACTGCCCCTGATGGTAAATGCGCAAAGTGGCCGGGTTCACACCAGTTATCATCAGGCTAATGCGGCCACCGGCAGACTGTCATCCAGTGATCCTAACCTGCAGAATATTCCTGTGCGGACCGAAGAAGGACGGCGCATTCGTCAGGCCTTTATCGCCCCGGCAGGTAAGAAAATTCTAGCCGCGGACTACTCCCAAATTGAGCTGCGAATTATGGCGCATTTATCCCAAGATGCTGGTCTGTTGCAGGCATTTGCTGAAGGTAAAGATATTCACCGGGCAACTGCAGCAGAAGTCTTTGATGTTGCCTTTGAAACCGTAACATCAGAGCAGCGCCGCCGCGCCAAAGCGGTCAACTTCGGCTTAATCTATGGCATGTCGGCATTTGGGTTAGCGCGCCAGTTAGATATTCCTCGGGCAGAAGCGCAATCCTATATCGACACCTATTTCAAACGTTATCCCGGCGTATTGAAATATATGGAAGATACTCGCGCCATTGCTGCCGAGCAGGGTTATGTCTCAACACTGTTTGGTCGCCGGTTGTATTTGCCAGAAATCAATGCTCGTAATGGGATGCGGCGTCAGGCTGCCGAACGAGCAGCAATTAACGCCCCAATGCAGGGCACCGCCGCAGATATTATCAAACAGGCGATGATCACCATTCATCAGTGGATTGAACAACAGCAAACCGGTCATATCCGTATGATCATGCAGGTACACGATGAATTGGTATTTGAAGTGGATGAAGCCCAAGCTGAAACACTAAAAGCTGAAGTCTGCAAACTGATGGCGCAAGCGGCACAGCTGGATGTCGAGTTATTGGCAGAAGCAGGGATTGGAGATAACTGGGAGCAAGCCCACTAATGCCGAAAACAAAAATGTTAACTTGATCAAATTAAATTCCCAGTATTCGCACCTGAAAAAGCAAATTTAGGTGCGAATAATTCCAATTTCGCAAAAAACAACCCCACATACCTACTTTTGTGTAATTAAATAACAGTATTGATATTCTTTTCTTTCAAACAAAGGTGATATTGATCACATTATTTACCACTTTTGACGAAAACAGTTTTTCATAATCTGACTAATGAAGTAATATTTCCGGCGTAGGGTACAGAGGTTAAGATGTTCTATCTTTCAGACCTTTATTTCACTTATAGTGATCTGCCAAATTATGGCGCCCCAGCAAGTCTTTTGCTGGGGCTTTTTTTATGCCCAAAACAAAATTTAGAGTAATTACTTTAAACCAACTTTTTTTCACGGTATGCTGATGATGTTGAGCGTTGCAAAGGAGTATTCAGCCAGTCTGAATCCTTGGTAACACTTGAGTCTTGTTGAATTTAGCTTCTCCCCAAAAGAGCTAACTTTAGCCGGTGACCCGTGTCCCCGGCTTTTTTTATGCCCTCAGCAAAGCCGCAACAGAATAAAAACTATCGAATGTCTTGCAGCTTAATCATGTCAGCAATATCGCCAGATACGTAAGACACCCACATTTATCACGCGCCGCCACACCATGGTAATGCCTGCTCTAGCCCCCGTTGCTATCAACAAAATACCGCCCCTTTCATGCGCACTATCAGGGGCTATGTTTAAGCTCCCTCAAACATTGTCTGACAACACAACTAACCTCTAATTAATAACAATCAGTCATGCCAATTGGCCAAGTCTATACAGCACCACACGATTTATACCCGCACGCTGAATCCGCTTAACTTGATGAGAGAATGGTGTAAAGCAAACTGAAAAAACTCTGCGGACATAAACGATATTTGAGATAACAAAAAAGGCGCCTAAGCGCCTTTTATATTGGCTAAATAGCCAAACAGAAGATGATTAACGAGGACTATTCTGCCTCAGCTCCGTCATCTTCTAACAACCAATCAGGATGACACCACTGATTTAAGATACTCAGCACCTTAGGTTTACCAGTACCTTTTAAGGCTGAGAAAGTCTCAACCTGCACCCAGTCACCAAAATCAGCTAATTCTTTTCGTACAGCATTGACGGTTTTCATTTTGGCGCTTTGCGCTAACTTATCCGCTTTGGTCAGCAATGCCAGCACAGGGATCTCACTGGCCACGGCCCATTCGATCATCTGCATATCTAAATCTTTCAGCGGATGTCGGATATCCATTAATACCACCACGCCACTTAAGCAGCGACGATGTTGTAGGTATTCACCGAGCGCATTTTGCCATTTGATTTTCATCGCCATCGGCACTTGGGCAAAGCCGTAACCGGGTAGATCCACTAACCGCCGCTGCTCATCAAGCGCAAACACGTTGATCAGCTGGGTACGCCCCGGAGTCTTACTGGTTCTAGCCAAGTTTTTCTGTTCTGTCAGTGCATTAAGCGCACTAGACTTACCCGCATTAGAGCGGCCGGCAAAGGCAATTTCCACCCCGGTATCTCCCGGTAAATGGGTATCCAGGTGGGCTATATCCGGCGCGCTGATCAAAAATTTTGCCCGGCGGAAATCGATTTGGGGTTGTGTCACGTATCTCTCCAGAAAATGATCAACTTTTGTCATAAAGGTCGATGAATTGCTTACTTTTTCACGTTTTCGTGTAACATATAAGCTTGATCACAGTTATCGTATCTTATCATGCTTGCGGGTCTTACTTGTAAGCTCAGGACAATAAACTAACAAGAAGTTGGAACGCCATGAAAAAGTTAGCCCTTACGCTGTCTGTAGTCGCAACCCTTTCTTCACCTGCCATGGCCCAGGGTGATGCCGAAGCCGGAAAAGCCAAAGCAGCGGTTTGTTCCGCCTGCCACGGTGTCGATGGCAATAGTCTGATCGAAATGTACCCCAAAGTTGCCGGACAACATGCCGCTTATCTCGCAAAACAACTGCACGATTTTAAAACCGCGATGACAACCGGTGGTCAAAAAGGCCGTATGGACCCCATCATGGGTGGGATGGCCATGCCGCTATCAGATCAAGATATTCTCGATATCTCCGCTTTCTATGCCAAGCAACAACCCACTAATGTTGCAACTGCTGTAGCCTCAGACCTAGGCGAAAAACTCTATAAAGGTGGCGATATTTCTCGCGGCATCACGGCCTGTATCGCCTGCCACGGTCCATCAGGAAAAGGGATGGAAGCGGCGGGATTCCCGATGCTCGCCGGACAGCATGCCGCCTACACCAGTGCTCAGCTGACCAAATTTCATGATGCTAAACGCGGCAATGATATGAATGGCATGATGCGTGATATCGCCAAAAAGCTAAATCAAAATGATATTCAGGCACTATCCCAATACATCGCCACGCTAAAATAACCGCTCCACCGCTGGCTGAAGGTTAATATTAGCCACCGCAAATTTAACCTTCAGCTTACGTAAACGTAAATCTCTAGAAATCAAGTGTTGACACAAATCACACATTTGGTTTTAATGGGAGCCGTACCGGGGTAAGCCCTTCTGTTTGTACATAAATCTAATAACAGCAAACAGGCTCCGATATCTATGTTCATTTAAGATATAAGAATAAAGTAACCTAATAACAACAATATAATTACGCCCGCTCGCCAATAACAATAATGAGCAGCGATTTCACGCTGAAATCCGGGTTATAGACATAGGGACAGGCCAATTGTAGCCACTTCGCTTATTAGCACTTCCCAACATCGAGGAATCTTTTCAACGGTTTGGACTGAAGGAATCAGTCAACCGCATTAACAGTTATGCTGTTAAGCACCGCTTGGAAGCCGGTTCACTGGATGAATATCGCAACATGGATGGTTGACTCAGTGTCATAGATGACACAGCTTTTGATGGCAGCTTCATCAGTCCATCTACGGGAACTGTCTGAAGGAATCAGACAGGACAGATAAAGTGTCCGGAAGACCGACAACGAAAACGTCATGCAGGGATAGCAGGTAACAATAAGACGGATAGCGACCGGGAAAGTCACATAGCTGGTATGGATGCCAGACATCAGAATAAGTGCCTTACGGCGTACTTACAGGCGGCAGTTTTACTGCCGCCTTTTTATTTGCTGATTTCAGCGACGCCAGCCTGATATAATCGGGCTAAATGATGTAAATCACTGATATTAAATGCGTAGATGTCCTCTTTGCCAAAGCAGCAAAATTACATTCTTTCTCGCCGACAGAAAGCGGAGTTTTTTTCAGTGCCATCAATGCCAATTGGTGTTTGCTGATGCCCGCATCCATCTGCCACCTAAAGTGCAGGCAAAACGCTACCAGCAGCCAGATCGGCAAAAACAAAAGCAAGTATCACAATTTATCGCCCCATTATTAACCCAGTTAGCAGGGATGAGTTCCAAACCTCTGGTGGGATTAAATTTTGGCCGAGTACTGGAGCCAGACAGTTTAGCCATGCTGGCTCAAGCACAACATCACATCAGCCAGTATGATCCGTTTCAAGCACCTGATTTCAGCGTATTACGCCAACAGTATGATTTTATCTGCTGCTACCGGGTATTTGAGCATTTTCGCAATCCGCAGCGAGAATGGGGGTTACTCTGCCGTTTGTTGCAACATCATGGATATTTAGCCATTTGCACCCGCCTGCTCGACCGCCCGGCCCAGTTTGCGAAATGGCATCATAAGAATAATTTGGCACATGTTAGTTTTTACCGCCGGGAAACTTTCGAATATCTGGCTGATGCCCATGGCTTTACGTTATTATTTGCCGCAGAAGACCTCATTTTGCTGCAAAAAACAGCAAAATCTGATATAACACCCACCCTGAATTTATCCCCTGTTGAATAATCAGAATTCAGTAAGGGTGTAACGTACTGAATTTATAGAGAATAAAATGGCTCGAAGCAAAAAGACCCGCAAGGTCAACCAAAATGGCGCCAAAGTGGCACCTCGCAGTAAAAAGGCTGACCGCACCATCGCCATTAAAAAGCGCGATACCGGCAATAAAACCGGTAGTCGCTCCAATGAAGGCGCACTGCAAAAATCAGCCCCCGGTGCCAAACAACAGGGCAGCAGCCAAGACCCACGTCATGGCAGCAAGCGTCCTGTCGCACTAACATTACCAAGCCAGCCTCAGCAGCCAATCAAGCAAAAAGTCGTACAACCTAAGCTGACTGATGAGCAAAAACTGCTACAACTGGAAGAAGATCCAAGACTGAACCAACTGCTGGATCAACTGGAAGAAGGTCGTGATCTGCCTGCAGCAGATCAACAGTGGCTGGATAAGCAACTGGCAAAAATTGAAGCCCTGATGGAAAAATTAGGTCTGAGTGAAGAAGAAGACTTCGCCCCTGCCAAACCGGCTTCTGATGACGATCTGCTGGATAAATTTGAATCTGGCTTAGACGTATTGAAGCAATACCAAAACAAAGACTAAGTTTAACTGCGCCGCTTGTACTCAAGCGGCGTATTTATTTTTATCTACGCTCAGGCGTCACATAATCAAGGAAGGTATTATGTACACAGCTTGGCTTCTGCTCGCCGTTATTATCATTCTAATCCTGTCAGTGTATGCATCAATGTTACTGTGGCGACTGAAACAACAGCGCAATCAGCAGCAACAAGCGCAGCAGGCACAACATCAAGCCGCAGAGCAAAAACGCGAGCGATTACTGGATGATATTCGCTATATAGCCAAAGCAATGCTGGAGCAACGCTGCGAGTTATCTGAAGGCGTCGTACGTATTGTTCACCTTGCTGACATGTTGTCATTGAGCGAACAAATTTCAGCAGACTACCCCAACCTATTTGCCCATTTTGATGTGATCCGGCACCACCCCATCCGCGATGCCCGGCAAGCGCTGCCCAAACAGCAGCGAATGCAGCTTGATCTAACCCGGATGAAATCAGAAGCAGCATTGGAACAGGGTATTTTGGCAGAAATGCAATTAA
This sequence comes from Shewanella sp. NFH-SH190041, assembly GCF_024363255.1. Lineage (NCBI taxonomy): Bacteria > Pseudomonadati > Pseudomonadota > Gammaproteobacteria > Alteromonadales > Shewanellaceae > Shewanella > Shewanella sp. NFH-SH190041. The sequence goes on along the minus strand of NZ_AP026070.1, from coordinate 218,605 downwards.
TGCAGGAATTTAGCCCACCACAGCGGCATTAACTGCGGCAACATCAGGCGTTATCGGCGTGAATCACCCCACAAAATACCGAGAAAACCACAGACATTTACTGTAATTTCGTAGATAGTCCCTATCGTTTTTTGCGGCGTCTTTTTTCAACATGGATCAATGTTATTTGATCGTAAACGCTGCATACTTCGCACATCACTAAAATGACCGGAGGACGCCTTGAAGCAGCCCACATCTATCAGTTGGGATCAGTCAATGATCGAAAAATATAACTACAGCGGACCCCGTTATACCTCTTATCCGACGGCGCTGGAGTTTAACGATCAGTTTACTGAAGCAAATCTTCTGGCGGCCATTGAAAACAGCAAAAGCAATAAGCTGTCGCTTTATATCCATGTGCCTTTCTGTGCCAAGCTTTGTTACTACTGCGGCTGTAATAAAATCGTTACCCGCCACCAGCACAAAGCCGACCAATATATTGATTATCTGGCGCGGGAAATCATCAACCGCGCCCCACTATTTAAAAACTACACCGTCACCCAGATGCATTGGGGCGGCGGCACTCCTACCTTCTTAAATGAAGAGCAAATCCTCAAACTGACCGGCCTGCTGAAAAGCCATTTCAACTTTGCCGAGACTGGGGAATTTTCCATTGAGGTGGATCCACGGGAAATTGAACTGACGATGCTTGATACTCTCAAGGCCGCCGGATTCAACCGTATTTCCATCGGAGTGCAAGATTTCAATAAAACTGTACAGGCAGCGGTCAACCGGGAACAGGATGAAGATTTCATTTTTGCCCTGATGGCCAAAGCCAAAGCCATGGGGTTTGTCTCCACCAATGTGGATTTAATTTACGGTCTGCCCCACCAAACACCAGAAACCTTTGCAGAAACCATTGCCCGTATTCTGGAGTTATCACCGGATCGCCTATCGGTATTTAATTATGCCCACCTGCCAGCCCGATTTGCAGCACAACGCAAGATCAAAGATGAAGATCTGCCATCACCGCAGCAAAAACTGGATATGTTGCAGCAAACAATTGCGACGCTGACAGGGGCCGGATACCAATACATCGGGATGGATCACTTCGCCAAACCCGATGACGAGTTGGCCAAATTACAAAATGCCGGCCGCCTGCACCGCAACTTCCAAGGCTATACCACCCAGGAAGAATGTGATCTGCTGGGGTTAGGTGTCTCGTCTATCTCAATGATCGGCGACTGTTACGCCCAAAACCAGAAAGATATCCGTCCTTATTATGAAGCGATTGATGACCACGGCAACGCACTGTGGAAAGGCTGCCATCTGAACCGTGATGATGAGATCCGCCGCGCGGTGATCAAACAGCTGATCTGCCACTTCAATCTGGATATGGCCGTGATGGAGCAAAAACTGGGGATCGAATTTGAACAGTATTTTGCAGAAGACTTGAAACTGTTGCAGACGTTTGTTGACGATAAGCTGGTCGATATTACCGATCGCAAGATCACTGTTAGCCCAACTGGCCGACTATTGATCCGCAATATCTGTATCTGTTTTGATGTCTACTTCCGGGAAAAAGCCCGTCAGCAGCAATTTTCTCGGGTAATTTAACCCGTAGCATAAGCAATCTTACCCATTAAAAAGCCGCTGTGACCTACAGCGGCTTTTACTTATCGAGCAGAATAAATCGGCACTCAACCCTACTCAAGATGAGGCGCTTTAGCAAAATACAACGCGCGGCGCTCACTGTCAGATAAGAATGCCATCTCGACGCCATTACGCTGTACCTGAGCCAACTCTGCAGCCGTTAACCCCAATTCTGTGGCGGCAATCTGATACTCATGCTGGATATCAATATTACTGACCCCGGGATCATCGGTATTCAGACTGACCAGCACGCCGGCCTGCAAAAAAGTTTTTAATGGCTGCTGGGCATAGCTAGCGACGGTTGATGTATGCACATTACTGGTAGGGCAAGACTCAATGCCAATATGATGCTGAACCAAATACGCCATTAACGCCGGATCTTGCACCGCATTGACCCCGTGACCGATGCGACTGGCGCCCAAGTTTTTCACCGCATGCCAGACACTGTCCGCCCCTCTGGCTTCACCGGCATGCACCGTGATACCAAGGCCGGCATCCCGCACTCGCTTAAAGTGAGGCTCAAACCAGTCGCCGGGAAAACCGAATTCATCTCCGGCCAGATCCACCGCCACAATTTTGGGCCGTTGACTCATAATGGCATCCAGCTCTTCATTACACGCTTCAACACCAAATGAGCGGGATAAAATACCAATCAAATTGACTTTTACATGGGTCTCTTTGACCCCGGCGGCCACCCCATCAATCACAGCCTCCACCACCCCTGGCATGGGCAAATTGTGATTCATCGCCATATAGTAGGGGCTGAATCTAAGCTCGGCATAATCCAGCCCGACACTGGCAGCATCAAGCACATTTTCATAAGCCACCCGCTGCACCGCATCCAAATCTGCCAGGACTGCAACCATCCAGTCCAATTTACGCAAAAAAGCCACCAAACTGGTCTCTTTCCCCTGAATTTGCACATACTGAGCCAGCGCTTCGGGAGAATCAGCCGGCAGCGCAATACCATGCTGCTGCCCCAATTGCCAAATGGTACTAACCCTAACATTACCATCTAAATGACGATGTAAATCCACCAGCGGAATATTGTTATTTATCATGTGCTCCCCCAGTCTGCTGTCGCAGCGCTACCACCTAATGCCGGAATCCACAGGATGAGATTAAACGGCCATCACCACCTGTTGTTCATGAGGCCCAGTCTATCATAGACAGCGATTTTACTGCCTTACGACTACAGCTGTTTCCCCGGTAGGATTCAGGCATAATCATGGTCAAATAATAACAGTTTCAAGGAATGAACATGCTCTGGACACCCTTAACTATGACGTGAGTATTAATGCTAGGTGGCCGCTTTTATTGCCAAAAAAGCAGATGCCATCTTACAGCATGGCGCAGTCACACTAGCGATTCTTGAACAGCAAGTGAAACAGTATATCCACCAACATCAGTAACGTTCTGTCACTGTGCCCGACCGGAGTATCCTCTTCGAACAGTAAACCGGTCGGCAAACCTTGTGCTGCATCTCACCCTGATATTCTCCCTGCTAAGGTCAATTCCCTCTGTCGGTAAATCTGCTAAACTGGCGGCAACTTATTTTCCAGGAACCCCAAATGAACCCTGACCGATGTTTTTCCAGTGAAGCACAATTAACCCGTCAAAACCGCCAAGCAGAAAACGAGGCATTTTGGCAAAACGTCAGCGAAGACGACTTCACCGGAAAGCATGGCTGCAATATTGTCTACTGCAGCGCTATCAATCCAGATTCAGACAAAGCCATCGTATTTAGCAACGGACGGGTGGAATCCTTTCTCAAATATCAGGAGTTGATTGCAGAGCTCTACCATCTGGGGTTCAGCATTTATACCCTAGATCATCGTGGTCAAGGGCTGTCCAGCCGCCTGACCATTAACCCGCAAAAAGGCCATGTTGCTGCATTTGATGACTATATCGATGATTTCAGCAAATTTATCGATACAGTGGTAAAACCTGCAGGGCATAAACAGCTCTACCTTGCCGGTCACTCCATGGGCGGCTGTATCGGTACGCTGTATCTGGCTCGCCATCCAGAGACATTCCAGGCTGCCGCCTTTTCGGCCCCCATGTATGGTATCCAGCTGCCAGTGCCCAAACGCTTGATCTACTGGCTTGCCGAAATGCTCGACAGTACACCACAACGTGAACCCAACTATATTCCCGGTGGCACTGACTATCAGAACAAGCCATTTGAGGATAACGATCTCACCAGTTGTGAAGTGCGCTACAACATCTTCCGCCAGTTGTACCAACAGACACCTCAGCTGCAATTAGGTGCCCCCACCAATCATTGGCTCAAAGAAGCCATTGATGCCGGAGAACGTGCTATTTTAGCGGCTAGAAATACCCAAGTGCCCCTGCTTATCCTACAAGCAGAAGAAGACGCTGTGGTTGATAATCGCTGCCAGGATGAAGCCATTGGTGGTTTGTGTCAGAAACTGGTGATCCCCGGCTCGCGCCATGAAATCTTTATTGAAACCGATGCCAGACGACAGCAAGGGCTAAATGCCATGCTGGATTTCTTCGCCCAACACAGTCATAACCATTAATTAAAAACCCCGGTGGGCATAACTGCCTACCGGGGTTTTATCCGTTTTAAAATATCACCTACTCGCCCTGCAACTGCGCAATCATTGCTTGAGCATGGGCATGCTCAGGCGCCAGTGACAATACCTGAGAAAAAATCTGCAAAGCATCCTGGGGTGAGTCAGCCGTAATTAACAGATCGCCAAGGGCGCACCAACTTTCCACATCCTGCGGATACTTATTTAGATACATCAGCCAAACTTCAACCGCGCCGATATAATCACCCTGGATCTTGAGGGTTTTAGCTAACAGCGGTAAATAACTATCAGTCACCTTACCCAGCTCACACATGAGCTCTACGGCAATGTCTAAACGCCCAGCAGCAATGGCTGCATGAACCATTTGTCGCTGATCTGTCTCTTCCCGCAGCGCTGCGGGCAAGTCCAATAATGGTTGAAGAGCACCTTGTACATCTTGGCGCAGCTCAGCCAGATAACTTTTCGCCCGCGCACTGAGACGCTTGGCCTCATCACTGATCTGAAAATTATCCAGACCGTAAATCACTTGCTCTAGCCCAACCTGATTAGCCGTTGTCCGCAACTGGTAAATTTTATCTGGCACATTATCCAGTGGCCAATGGGTCCAAGTTTCAAAACTGGTGGCAATATTCGACACACCATCCTGCATTTGTACATCAGTAGCCTGCTGTAATTGGAGAAACTCAGGTTGGGTTGACTCAAATCCAGCAAAACGTTTCAGCAAGATGGCACCGCGGCGAGGGCAATTCAGCGATAACCATGCTTGAGTCAACTTACCCAGTACCGCCTTGGGGTTACATTCCCAAATACGGCTTTCCACTACATCAATACCAGCCTGAACCATACGTTGCAGCGATGGCACGGTATGACTCATGGCCAGATAATAATCCTGTTGCAGTTGCTTAACCTGATCAGGCGTCAACTCATCCATATTCCGATCACTTAGAATACAGCTGATGCTACGAAAACCTATGACTCTCACCAGGTTGAACATATTCTCAAACCGGTTGAGCTCCGCTTCCAATCGATCAATTTTGCCCTGAGTTGCAGGGAACTTATCCATCAGCTGCAGCGCTTGTTTAGCCTTTTGCTCAATCTGCCGTAATTGAGATAATGCCCGCTGCAACTCTGCTTTGACCTCAAGTTGCTGCGACAAATTTGGTGCAGAACTAAAGACCTCGGCCAATGTTGCCCGTAATGACGCTTTATCCGACATCACAGCTAAGCTAAGTTCAGTCAGAGGAATATGTGTTATGCCTGCTACTTGCGCTGCATGGCAGGACAGATTAATAAATTGACTATGAGGATACAGTGTTACCTGAGTGGCTAAGCTATCCATCGCCACTTTAAGTTGTATCGGTGTTTCGGCCAGTTCCCCGGTATAGGTTGTTACCCACTCACCAATTTTATTGATATTGGGGCCCAAACGCGCTTCACGGCTACCTTCGGCATGGGTCACACCAAGCTGACTATTACACAGATCAACGCCCAGCAGTAGTACACGCTCAAATCCCAGCTCGCCAGCAAGGGATAATGCGGTATTACTCACCGTAGGGCCTTGAACTGACCAGTTATCCTCTCGTTGCCATGGATATCTGTCACCAAGATAACAACGTGGACCTGCCCACTGACCCACTAAGGTGTGCACCGCATGATAGCCATTTACAAACAAAATATCGTCTGGCAAGGTCAGCATATCGCGGGAAACGGTAAAGCTAATATCGTAAGGATCGATCGACACCAGCACATCCGGAATAATGCCGTTATCATATAATTTCCGTGCCACACGAGAGACGGCAAAGATATACAAACTATCCTGATGCTGCTTTAACCAATCTAAATGTTGATCCAAAGATGGACCTGCTGCCACTACGATAGCCGTACGTCCATGGCCATCAATATGCTCGGCCAGTTGGCGGGCAGGCAATACATCATCCGCCGCATTAAGCAATTGCTGCTCAACAAAAGAGTGAATATCCAAACTGGTCGTCAGATTAAACCTAACCAAATCAACCAGTTTCAACACATCAATGCTGATCAAGCTGTAAGCATCAAAATAGGCATTTTTAGCCGAAAAGGATTGAGTAATAACTACCTGATTACGAAGCAAATAACTGTCAAACCGATTCTTAGCTAACTCCTGTTCTAATGCCTGTGGCGTCAGCAGCATAATCCCTTCCACACCATCAGGGATCTGTAATGATAACTGGGCGATCACATCCTCATGTTCGACAAAAAGAATACAACTGCCTGCCGGTACACCGACATGACTGACATAGTTCAGCAATAATCCACTGTCAGTGCCTATTACCAGGCTCAGGGTATCTTCGGCCGATACTAATTCATCGTGACTCGCCGTAAAAATTTGCTCACTGGGAGCACTTTCAAACAGCTTACGGTTTATTTGAGGAATATAAGACTCGCCAAATTGACTGACTTCCAAGGTAAAGACTTGGCCAGACTCTGCAGACATGATGTTTTCCCACATTCAGTAAAACAGGAGGCGGCAACCGAACTATGTCGGCTGCCGAGATAGGGTAAGTAACCGATTATCCCAACTGACCGGCAACCTGCAGGTCGCGGTTTTCAGGGATTTCGTTATAGGACAACACATTCAGTCCACGGGCAAATGCCAGTGCGTAACGGGCCAACAGTGGACGTAACTGTGGTGGTACGAGCAGCAGCGGGTGATGCCCTGCGGCTTTGGCCTCTGCCAGTAGTACCGGCATTTTCTGCTGCAATTGCGCCAATAATGTTGGTTCAACCGGGAAGCTATCTAGGGAGACCTTGCCCTGTTGCTGCGCCTGATTCAGCGCCGTCATCAAAGTACGCTCTAATTCAGGAGCCAACGTCATCACCCGCAGCTCTTCACTGTCACCCGCAACACTGTGAACAATGCTTTCTTTTAGGGCACAACGGACGTCTGCCGCAAGCAGAACAGGATCTTTAGAATTCTCACTGCAGTCCAATAAGGTTGTGCCTATGGTGCGGATATCTCGTAGCGATACCTGCTCACGCAGCAATAATCTAAATACCCGCAACTGCTGAATGGGTGTTAACGCCAACCCTAGCGACTCCGCTAGCTTAGGTGATTGGCGGGCCAAGCGCTCTTGCAAAGACACAACATCATCATGCTGCAACATATCGGCGAGATGTTCACGCATCAGTTTGGACACATGGGTGGCAATCACGGTGGCGTTATCCACCACGGAATAACCCAAATTCAACGCCCGGGCTTTCATTTCGGGATCAATCCACACCGCTTCCATCTGGTAAGCCGGATCCCGGGTCAAAATCCCATCCAGCTCACCGAATACTTGACCGCTTTTAATCGCCAGTAATTTATCCGGCTCCAGCTCACCTTGGCCTGTCGGGTTACCCATCAGGCTAATTTGGTACTTATTTGGCGGTAATGACAAGTTATCCCGCACGCGCACCTCTGACAGCAAAAAGCCAGCATGTTCAGATAAGGTTCGGCGGATACCCGTCAAACGTTTGGGCAGTTCCGCCCCTTTAGTCCGTTCCACAAGGGGAACTAATCGGTAGCCCAAGCGCACTTCCACCAAATCGGTATAAGGCAAAGATTCCCAACTCGGCGCCGCAGGTTCAGCCACTGCGGCTTCCGTTTTCAGCTCCAGCTCCGGCTCCGGCGTATCTTTAACCGCCCCCATCTGTTTCCAGGCAACAAACCCTAATACTAAGGCAAAGCCAAGGAACACCATGGTCGGCATGCCAGGCACCAGCCCCAATACCGTCATAATCGCCGCGGCAGTGGCCAGTGTTTTCGGGTTAGCCAGTAGCTGACGACTGAACTGCGCCGGCATCTCTTCAGAATCAGACACCCGGGTAACAATAATCGCTGCCGCAGTTGCCAACAGTAATGATGGGATCTGAGCAACCAGACCATCACCGATGGACAGCAGAATATAGGTCTTAAATGCCTCTGCTGCTGGCATGCCATGCATAAAGATACCGATGCAGATACCACCGATAATGTTGATGGCCAAAATCAACAAACCGGCGATGGCATCACCACGAACAAACTTGGAGGCACCGTCCATCGAACCATAAAAGTCCGCTTCACGGGCAACATCCTGACGACGAGTACGGGCTTGCTCTTGGGTCAATACCCCGGCGTTCAAGTCGGCATCAATGGCCATCTGTTTACCGGGTAAGGCATCTAAGGTAAAACGGGCCGACACTTCGGAGATCCGTTCGCCACCTTTGGTAATAACCACAAAGTTCATGATCATCAGGATCAAGAACACCACGGCGCCGACGACATAGTTACCGCCGATCACCACTTCACCGAAGGCTTGGATCACCTTACCGGCGGCATCACCGCCCTGATTACCGTGCAGCAATACCACACGGGTAGAAGCGACGTTCAGGGTCAGACGCATTAACGTTGCCAACAGCAACAAGGTCGGGAATACCGAAAACTCCAATGGTCTGCGGATAGAAACACTCACCAGTAGGACCATAATGGCCAGTACTATGTTAAAGGTGAATAGAATATCCAGCAGCCAGGATGGCAGCGGCAGAATAATCATTGCCAAAATTGCTAGCAACAATATCGGAATCGCCATAAAGGCGCGGTTGTTAGCAAAAGTACGGCTGAGCCAATTCATCGGTCAGGAGTCCTCAATCTTTGCGCAGGTGGGATGGAATACTAAAGTTCGGCAGAGGTGACGGCATATCGGCCTGACCGGCGCGAGCCTGTTTAATCTGCATCACATAATGCAGCACATGTGCCACAGCCATAAATAGGCCGGGGGGGATCTGCTGCTCAATCTGGGTGGAATGGTAAACAGCCCGTGCCAATGGCGGCGCAGTCACCACCTCAACACCATGCTGCTTGGCCAACTGGCGCATATAGAGCGCCACGTCATCGATACCTTTACCAATCACAAACGGCGCTTCAGCCCGAGAAGAGTCATATTTTAGCGCCACGGCATAATGGGTCGGGTTCATCAGGAGCACATCGGCATTAGGTACAGACACCTCCGCTCGGGAGCGGGACATCTGCTGCTGCATCTGCCGGATTCGAGCCTTAATTTCAGGCCGACCTTCCATCTGCTTGTGCTCGTCCTTAACTTCCTGCTTACTCATTTTCAGTTCTTTTTTATGTTGCCAGAACTGATATGGCACATCGATCATGGTAATAATGCCCAGCCCTAATCCCAGATACAGCAATGAACTGCTGATCATGTCCACGCCCTGAGATACCGCCTCATCCACAGGCAACATGCTGGTATTAAGTAATTTCACCAGATTAGCCTGGAGAAAAAACCACATGATCGACAACATTAGGGTGACTTTTAAAACTGACTTTCCCAACTCCACCAAAGAGCGGCTAGAGAAAATTTTTCCTAACCCTTTTAACGGGCTGATCCGGCTAATCTTAAAACCGGCCTGGGGTAAATTAAAAACCACCCCTCCCGGCAGCGCACCCGCTGCTAGCCCCAAAAAAAGCACCAGCATAAATAGCGGCGATAACAGCTGCAGCATCATCACCAAAGTTTGACCGACATGGTGCAACATCATGCCTGGGGTATTGAGTTCCGCCCGGGTAATCGCCAAGTTATATACCGACATCGCTTTTACCCCTTGGGCAAACCAATCTGCACTAGAGACAAGCATCAAGGAACAGCCAATAATCAAAGCGCTGGTTGCCAAATCTTTGGAACGAGCAACCTGACCTTTTTCTCTGGCTTTACGCAGTTTCTGCGGTGTTGCCTGTTCTGTTTTATCTGCACTGCTGGCGCCACTCATACTGCGCCTCCAACAAACTGATAAACATAACTCAGCGCCTGCTGGCACACTTCAGTGTATCGAGCCGGTAAACTGGAAAAAGATAAATACAAACAGAGTAACCCCATGATCATGGCCATCGGAAAACCCAGTGAAAAAATGTTCAATGCTGGGGCGGCACGGTTCAACACCCCGAAGGTGAGGTTTACCACTAACATGGCCAGTACGGCAGGCAGTGCCAGCATAAAGGCGGCAGCAAACATCCAAGCAAACCGACCCACTAGGGACATCAGCGGCAAACCAAAAATCCCGTGCCCAACGGGCCACAGCCGGAAACTATCAGTCAGGATACCAATTGCCACTAAATGGCCATCCAGCCCCAAAAAAAGCAGGGTGCCAAACATCAGCATCATCTGACCCACAATAGGCGCACTACTGCCACTACTGGGATCGTTGATCAGCGCCATCGATAACCCCATCTGGGTCGACATAATGGCACCAAGCAAAGTCAGTACATGCATCATCATGGTCAGTGTTAGCGCCATCATCATACCGATCAACAACTGTTCTGTGGCTAACCACACAGCGGCTAGCGACATCGGGTCAACGACAGGCATAGGGGGTAATGTTGGTGCTAACAAGGCCGCAATCATCATCGCTAATAAAATGCGGATAATCGTGGGGATTTCAATATTGCCCAAAAAAGGCATTATTATAAATGCGCCCATCAGGCGGCTAAACGGCCACCAGAACGCCCCCAGATACTGGGTAATTTGTGCCGCTGTCAAGCTCAGCATATCAACCGATCACATTAGGTATGGCATGGAATAGCCGGCTAAACATATCAAGCAACTCTTGGATGACCCATTGACCGGCAAAAATCACCATCAATAACGTCAAAACCAATTTGGGTAAAAAGCCCAATGTCTGCTCGTTTACCTGGGTTGCAGCCTGAAATACAGCGATCAGCAACCCCAGTAACAAACCAGGTACAATCAACACCAATACCATCAGTATCACCAGATAAATGGCATCAGTAAAAAAGCTTGTTAGCTGCATCATATCCATAGCGCTATCCAAAACTGGCCGTCAGAGTGCTGACCGTCATGGACCAGCCATCAGCCAGAACAAATACCATCAGCTTAAATGGCAGAGAGATAATCAACGGAGACAACATCATCATACCCATGGACATCAATACACTTGCAACGACTAGATCGATAACGAGGAAAGGGAGATACAGCAAAAAACCTATCTGGAAGGCTGTTTGCAGTTCTGATAACACATAAGCCGGTAATAACACCCAAAAAGACACCTGCTGAGGTGTGACCTTATCCGGTGTTTGGGCAATACGCATCATCTGTTCCAGATCCGTTTTTCGGGTCTGAGCCAGCATAAATTTACGCAAGGGCACTGAGGCACGCTCCACCATTTCCACCAACTGGATCTGGCCTTTATCATAAGGAACATATGCCTGTTGGTAGATCTGATCCCCCACTGGCCGCATGATAAACAGCGTCAGCACCATGGCGATACCGATCAACACCTTGTTAGGTGGACTTTGCTGTAATCCCAGCGCCTGGCGCAGAATCACCAGCACAATGATGATACGAGTAAAACTGGTCATCATCATCAACATGGCTGGCAGAAAGCCCAGCGCTGTCATCAGCGCCAGAATTTCCAGCTTAATATTGACCTTCTCCATGTGATTACCATCACCAAAGGTCAATAGGGTCAAGCCATCAGCAGCGTGAGCTGGAAAGCCCACCACCATCAACAGCATTCCCAGCCAGATCAGGTTATTCCTGCATCGCAGCAACGCCACCGGCTTCAACCTCCAGCAAACGCACTCCGTAGCGACCATTGACTTCAACCACTTCACCGCGACCAAGCAGTGCACCATTTACACGGATATCTAGCGGCTCTCCGACCATGCGATCCAAGGTGATCACATCACCCTGTCCCAAACGGGTCAGTTCACCCAGTGACATTTCTGCACTGGCTAATTCTAAGCTGACCTGAACTGGCAGCTGATTGAAAAATGACATACCACGGGCAGGACGAGCCGCTGGAGCTTGTTCTTCAGCAAACAGTTCATCTTCCAGCAGAAAGTCTTCATCATTTAACAGGTTTTGCTCAGCCACGGTTTAATTCCTCTTCTTGGTAAGCATCTTGATTCAAACGGGCAACCAGCTGACCCTCATGGGCATGGACGCTGGCATAAAATAGCGGTCGCTGCCCCAGGGTAACCGGACAGCGACGGTGTAAATTTAACGGGATAACATCACCGGTATTCAGTGAGGACAAGGCATCAACTGGCATATGTTGACTACCAATATCCAACTTTACCCTTACTGGAATCTGCTGTAGACGCTGCTCCAATTGAGGAGCAATATCTGCTGACACTTCGTGCTTCTGTACCAGATCAGACATCAGATTCATCAAATTGTCTGTCATACCAAACAGCATGGGTACAGCCGGGTAATCATCGGCAAAATACATCTGCCAGCAAGCCGCAACATCGATTGGGATCCCGGGTGCAATCTGCTCAATTTGCAGTGCATTAGGATCAATAGGTTGCAACGGTAATGCCACCAATGCCGCCTGAAATAACTTCAAATCAAGACGAAACTCAGACTGAGTTGGGCCCCTCAGGGGGGAAAACAATCTTCCGCTGTGTCCGCCGTAATAACTGCTGGCTAACTGCTCTAGCGTGCAGCGGTCAATCCGCCACAATCCCAGCATCTTGCGATGATAACTGAGCGAAAACCACACATGGTGCTGACAGGCAGTCAAGCATTCATCGACAGGTTCCAGACTTACTCGGCTCAGTCCGGCTCCGCCCTGACGGATTAACGGTTTAAGTACCTGATTAATCCCATTAAGCAGGCGCTGATGGTGCTGCTCCAATTTCAATAGTAGGCGGCTGCGGGCCAGTTTTTCCTGAACCAAATCAATCGGTCTTACAGGAATACCGGCACCGGATTTAATAACCCGAGCTTTGGCTGTTGTTTTCATCCATATGCCTTGAAAATTTAAAAAATCAAAATTCGTCAATAAAAATTCAATTTATTGACGAATGACAATTCATTGACAACGTTTATTACAACGTCAAATAGAAATGTGTCGCTTACAAAAACTAAACCAATTTAAATACGACGCTAATAAATGCTATCTTTAATCGTAATTATAAAAAAGCATTTATTGTATAAATATAGGTCAATCGGAAAATTAACACTTTTTTTAAAATTAATTTTGACAACTTATTTAAATACTACCAATTCATACCACTTAAGCAGATAATTTCATCACAAAGTAAAAGTTGACCTACTGGGATGCTTAGGATAATTTGTGCAAAATTTTAATACAATCCAAAAATGTCGATAAGATGTTAATCGACCCGTGAAATCAAATCAAAAACATAAAATAAATTTAAAGTACTCCGATATAAAACTTTTCGCGTTTAAATTAATCTAAGGATCGAACCATGAAGCCGGCTGCATGTTATTTATCCAGCTTATTGATGTTATTGGGATTTTATATCTCTCCAGCTTCTGCAGAAATATCCAAATTTCAAACACCACTGGAGCAAGCACAATGGCACTTCAGTGGTAATGCTTTCGGCTGTTCTTTATCTCAACGGATTGCTGACTTTGGCAAAGTGCGTTTAGTCGCAGCGCCTGGACGCCCAACCAAGCTAGAACTGGATGCTGACTGGCTCAGTAATGCAGGAGCAACCAAGGCTTGGGTCATCCCAGCCAGCTGGAATCCGCCTTTTGTGCCAAAAACAGAGACCAATATGGTTTGGGTTGGATTTAAAGCCTACTCAACAGCTAAAAATGTTGATGGTTTCCTTGAAGGTCTGGAGCAAGGGAATAGCTGGCAAATCAATGTTGACGCCCCTCAGCGCTATCAAGCAGTAGCCAATGCTATCAATACCAGCAAGCCAGTAATGGCCTTTCGTATGTGCCGCCGAAATATGGTTCCAAAACCATTTGATTATGTTCGTCAGCGCACCTTACTCTTCGCGACTAGCTCTGCGCAATTGAGCCCAAAAGACGAAACTGAGCTCTACTATGTTGCTCGTTATGTCATTGCTGATAAACACATTAAAAAGGTTTTAGTTGATGGTTATGCCGACGTATCAAATGACTCTCTAGTCAGCTTGGTACTGAGTAAAGAACGGTCTCAGAATGTCGCATCCCGACTGATTGAGCTGGGCGTACCACCAAAACTTATCCGCGTGTTTCATCACGGAAATCGCAGCCCAGTAGCCCCGAATACCACCAAAGCTGACCGACAACTTAACCGCCGGGTAACGATTCGTCTAGTCAAAGCGTAAAGGAGCTTTTTTCAATGAAATACACCATTGCAGGGTGTCATCAGGTTATTTCAGAAACCTGCCGCCAACAGCTGGCTGCGCAGGGTTTTGTCATAACGCCTGACACCAGCAACTGGCTGACTTTGGTTGATCTGTCCCAAGCGTCACCACAGCAGGTTGCCACTCAATTACAGCAGCTAAGTAGTCGTAACAAAGTTGCCCTACTAGCGCCAGAGCAAACTGAACTGGCCAGTGCAGCGATGCAGGCTGGCGCCCAAGATTACTTGCTGCTGCCCATTGATGAAATCCAGTTACTGAATATGGTGAACCGGCTGTGACGTATGGAACTAGTCGACCAATCTTTGGTTGCGGCAGCACCGGTAAGTAAACAACTTTTAATGCTAGCGCACCGTGCAGCCATTACCGACGCCAGCATTTTGCTTACTGGTGAAAGCGGCACAGGTAAAGAGCCCTTAGCGCGCTATGTTCATCGCCACTCACCACGAGCAGATAAGCCATTTATTGCGGTCAATTGCGCTGCCATTCCGGAGCAAATTCTGGAGTCGGTACTGTTTGGGCATACCAAAGGCGCTTTTACCGGCGCCACCCATGATCAACCGGGTAAATTTGAACTAGCCAATGGTGGCACATTATTACTGGATGAAATTGGCGAGCTTCCGTTATTACTTCAATCTAAGTTATTGAGAGTTTTACAAGAAAGAGAAATTGAGCGCGTTGGTAGTCATAAAACAATTAATCTAGATATTAGAATTATTGCCGCGACTAATAGAGATTTACGCCAAGCGGTAAAAGTCGGTCAATTTCGGGAAGACCTTTTTTATCGTTTAGATGTTTTACCATTAAATATCCGTCCATTAAGAGAGAGACGGGAAGATATCCTTCCGCTGGCGGAACATTTTATTCAGCGCCATATTCACTTAACCCAAGGACAAAACTGTTACTTCAGTGATGCCGCAAAAAAATTATTACTTAGTTATGATTGGCCGGGGAATGTACGGGAATTAGAAAATACCATTCAACGGGCCTTAGTATTACGTCATGGACAAGCATTACAAGCAGCAGAATTAGGAATTAAACCTGAATTAAATCAAACAAATATTATCAATTCAGAAGTGCCACTTAATTCCAGTGAGGGATTAAAAGCATCAAAAAAACACGCTGAATTCCAATACATTATTGACACTCTGAAACGATTTTCCGGCCACCGTTCCCGCAGTGCCGATGCTTTGGGTATGACCACCCGGGCGCTGCGATACAAACTGGCTCAAATGCGTGATGCCGGAGTCAATATCGATCAGCTCCTAGAACAGGCCAGTCAGGCTGCCTGAAACTCTGAAATATAGAAGGAATCATGTCTTTATCAATACAAACCGCATCCAGTCAGCTGCAACACACCATGCAGATTCAGGGGGATATGGCCAAAGGGCTGATCAAGCCATCAGCAATGGCCCAAGATGAAACTAATCCGGTCTCATTTAGCGCACTGATGGAGCAGAAGATTGCTTCCGTTAACAATGATCAGTTGGTTTCAGATGCTCTGACTCGAGCCGTCGATACTGGAGAAAGTGATGATCTGGTAGGAGCTATGGTCGCTACCCAAAAAGCCAGCCTGTCATTTGATGCCATGATGCAGATCCGAAATCGTCTAATGCAGGCGTTCGATGACATCATGAAAATGCCGATTTAAGGAAGCTGAATGTCAACCTCAACTGCAAATTCGTCATCTACGGCATCTTCAGCCATGAGTGGTCTTGGTGCGATGAAAGACAAGCTCTCCGGCATGTTTACCGGCCCACGCCAAGTACTGATCTTGGCTATTCTGGCATCGGTTGTGGCCTGCGTGATCGTATTGATGCTGTGGACTGGCTCCACAGGTTACCGTCCACTGTATGGCGATCAAGAGCACATCGATTCCGGCCAAATTATCAACGTACTGGAAAGTACTGGCACCAAATATCGTATCGATGCCCAAACCGGCCAAATTCTGGTACCAGAAAATCAGGTTGGTGAAGTCCGTATGGTGCTGGCCGCCCATGGCGTCAAAGCCAAAATGCCTGCCGCATGGGACGAAATGAACAAAACGCCGATTGGCACTAGCCAATTTATGGAAGTTGCCCAGTATCGTCATACCTTGGAAGGTGAACTGGCTCGCACCATTATGGCGCTGAACCAAGTGCGTAGCGCCCGGGTGCATCTAGCAATTCCGAAGAACACCTTGTTTATCCGTACAGACCCAGAAAAACCAACCGCATCTGTGATGCTGGATCTTTATGCTGGGGCAAAACTGGATCCGCAACAAGTTGAAGCAATTGCAAATCTGGTCGCCGGCAGTGTTACTGGAATGTCTCCGGGTAGTGTACAAATCGTGGATCAAGCTGGTGATTACCTCAGTGCTGATCTAGCCAGTAACCAAGACATCACCCAAGCGAAAGATAAGCAATTGGGCTACACCAATGAATTGGAGCATAACCTGATCAAGCGCGCAGAGAATATGCTCACCCCAATTTTAGGGGCACACAATTATCAGGTACAAATTGCGGCAACCGTCAACTTCAATCAGGTGGAAGAAACCCAAGAATCACTGGATCCTAAGGGTGTTGTCACTCAAGAAAACATCAAATCAAATAAGAGCAGCAATACGCTGGGTGTTGGTATTCCAGGCAGTCTCAGTAATACCCCAGCCACTGCACCGAAAAATGGCGCCAATGGTCAGAATAATGATGCGACCGATATAAGCCAACAGCAAAGCCGTCAGTTCAGTGTTGGTAAGGCCGTACGCCACACCCGTTTCCAACAGATGCAACTGCAAAAAATGTCTGTTTCGGTATTAGTCAATAAAGATGTTGCCGGTAAAGACGGTTGGCAGCCAAATGAGCTAAACCAGATCGGCACCATGGTTAAAGACGCTATCGGCTTTGATCAGGCGCGTGGTGATACGTTCAGCATCAGTAACTTTACCTTTTTACCGGTAAAGAAAGTTGATTTTAAACCTCTGCCATGGTGGCAAAGTATCGATTACCCAACTTACCTGAGATACCTGATTGGGGGATTGTTAGGGTTAGGCCTGATTTTCTTCGTTCTGCGCCCATTAGTTAGCCACCTGATTAGTGCCTCCGGCAGTCAATCAAGAGCCAAGGCGTTGGAGCTAAGCAACAGCTCAAACCCGCAACTTCCCGGTAAAACCAATGATGCACTTGCGCCGGGTAACACAGACAGTGCATCACTGACACCGGGCCAGACTGCGCTCTCTCAAGGGGCACTCCCTTCACCTGGCTCACCATTGACAGTAAAAATGGAACACCTGGCCCTATTGGCCAATGACGACCCCGCCCGGGTTGCCGAAGTTATCAGCCATTGGATAAGAGATAAAGACAGTGAATGATGAAGATCTGACCATCAAGATGGATAACCAAGAGCAAGCAGCTATGCTGCTGCTCAGCATGGGTGAAAATGGCGCCTCTCAGGTCATGGCTCATCTGGACCGCAATGACGTAGAGCACCTGAGCTACAAAATGGCCCACCTGTCCGCCATCACCCAACATGAAGCAGAAGCGGTATTAAACCGCTTCTTCCGCCGTTATGCCGAGCAGGCCGGGATTGCCCGCGCTTCTCGCGCATACCTGCAAAAAACATTGGATTTGGCTTTAGGTGATCGAGTCGCCAAAAGCCTTATCGACTCCATTTATGGTGATGAAATCAAGACCTTGGTTAAGCGTTTGGAGTGGGTTGATGCCAAACTGCTAGCCCGTGAACTGCTCCATGAGCACGTTCAGCTGCAAGCCGTTATGCTCGGCCTGTTGCCACCAGAAACGGCAGCCCAGGTGTTACAGCATCTGCCACAAGCCAACCAGGATGAAGTGCTGATCCGTATTGCTCAGCTTGGTGAACTGGAACGTGATGTGGTTGATGAACTGCGCCAGTTGGTTGAACGCTGCATGCTCATGGCAATGGAAAAGAGCCACACTCAAGTTGCTGGCGTACGTCAGGTTGCCGATATCCTCAACCGTTTTGAGGGTAATCGTGAACAGCTGATGCAGATGATCCGCATCTATGACAAACGACTGGCAAGCGATGTCGCTGACAATATGTTCGACTTTATCATTCTGGGTCGCCAGAAAGCTGAAGTGCTGCAGGACATCATTGGTGCTGTAGATGCTGATACGCTAGCATTGGCACTGAAAGGTATTGATCCTGAATTGAAGCGCACCCTGCTCGATGCCCTGCCAAAGCGTATGTCCTCTGCCATTGAAACTCAGTCCGACGCACTGGGCGGAGTACCATTAAGCCAGGCTAACGAAGCTCGTCGTCAGATCATGGATACTGCCAAAGAAATGATGGAAAACGGTGAAATTGAGCTGCAATTATTTGAAGAACAGGTGGTGGAGTAACAAATTATGGCAAACTCACGCTGGCGCCTAGATGGCACCTATGCTCGCCGCCACCAATTTGCGCCATTGCAAGGACAGGCGCCAGGTCTAGACAGTGGCAATGAAGGCCATACAGGCCAATGGCAAGATTATCAGCAAGCCTTCGATAAAGGTTATGACGAAGGCGTTAACCAAGGTTATCAAGCTGGTCGTCAGAACGGTGAAGAAGAGGGTAAACAAGCGGGTTATGCCGCCGGTTTCCATCAAGGGAGAATTGAAGGCCAGCAGCAAGGTAAAATGGATGTTGACCAGCAGCTTAATGAAATCATCGCGCCACTCAGTGCGTTGAAATCTCTGCTAGAAGATGGCCATAACAAGCAAATTTTGACTCAGCAACAGCTGATCGTCGATCTGGTGCGCCGCGTAGCCCACCAGGTGATCCGCTGTGAGCTAACCTTGCAGCCGCAGCAGATCCTGACTCTGGTTGAAGAAACGTTAGCAGCACTGCCAAATGATGCCACTGATATCAAGATCCACCTGCAACCTAACGCTGTGGATGAACTGAAACAGTTAGCGCCAGAAAAGATCAAAGATTGGACCTTGGTACCGGATAACAATATTACCCAAGGAGGCTGTCGCATCCTGTGTGATCAATGTGACGCTGATGCCTCCTTGGAGACCCGCTTGAATGCCAGCATGGATCAAGTAGAACAGCATATTGCCACTCAAATGGCTCAGGAGTCCACCGGTGAAACCGGCCATGAAGACCGCTGAAATTTTTGATTGGCCAACGGTTCCTGTTGCTAAGGTTTATGGTCGACTGACCCGGGTGAATGGCCTACTGCTAGAAGCGATTGGCTGTCATCTGGGCACCGGAGACCGGGCACTGATTGAATGCCAAACTGGCACAGTGGAAGCCGAAGTAGTCGGCTTTCATCAGTCCACGCTGTGTTTAATGCCCATCAGCCATACCACAGGCTTAATGCCCGGGGCCCGGGTTATTCCCATAGAATCCAGTTACCGTATCCCAGTGGGGCAAGGGCTACTGGGACGGGTATTGGATGGCATGGGTGAACCTATGGATGGCTTGGGACCACTAACAGGGGTCAATTATGTCAAGCCTTCACTGCATACTCCTAACCCCCTGACCCGCCTGCCGATCACCCAGCCTCTGGATGTCGGCGTGCGCGCCGTTAATGCCCTGCTGCCGGTGGGACGAGGACAACGTCTGGGTGTATTTGCTGGCCCTGGGGTGGGTAAGAGTGTGCTGCTCGGTATGATGACCCGTTTTACCGAAGCCGACATTGTCGTCGTGGGGCTGATTGGTGAACGGGGCCGTGAAGTCCGGGAATTTATTGAACAAGCACTGGGTGAAGCTGGCCGCCGCCGCGCCGTGGTAATTACCGCCCCGGCAGATACGCCACCGCTCATGCGACTGCGGGCGATGCGACTGTGCCACCAGATTGCCTGCCGTTATCGGGATGAAGGTAAGCAGGTCTTACTACTGGTTGACTCGCTAACCCGTTATGCTCAAGCACAACGAGAAATTGCCCTTAGTCTAGGTGAGCCGCCTGCAACAAAAGGCTATCCGCCTTCCGCATTTGCGCAACTACCGTCTCTAGTGGAGATGGCAGGTAATGGCGAGCATGATAGTGGCACGCTGACCGCCTTTTATACGGTATTGGCCGAAGGTGATGACCAGCAAGATCCAGTTGCCGATGCCGCAAGAGCGATCCTTGATGGCCACTTTGTGCTTAGCCGTAAATTGGCTGAAGCGGGTCATTTCCCTGCCATCGATCTGAATGCCTCAGTCAGTCGTCTAGCATCACAGATCGCAGATAAAACTCAGCTACAGCAGATCTCAACGATCCGCCAGTTACTGGGACGTTATCAGGAAGTGCGGGAATTACTGCCTCTAGGTGGTTATCAACCTGGACAAGATCAACAGTTAGATAAAGCGGTGAGGGGTTATCCGCTTATCGCTGCATTTCTGCAGCAGGCCATGGATGAAAGTCAAAATATTCAGGCCAGCCTCGAGCAGCTGACCGAATTGATACAGGTATTGGAGCAGGCATGAACGCCTTAATCCGTCTGTCAGAGCGGGAAGAAGATAAACTGAAACAACTGGGTAGTCAGCGTCAACAGCTGGCTAACCAAATCCATGGCATGGAACAGCAATTACAGCTATTGCGTCAACTTAATGATGGGTATTTAGGTTCCAGCTATCACAACAGCCTACTGTGGCAAAACCAGCAGCAACTGACCGGGCAGTTGGAGCCAATGGATAAAGCATTGGCCAGACAGATTTCACTCCACCAGGTGGAGTTAAGTCGTATAGAAAAACTGTGGCGGGCACAACTCGGCAGATTGCAGGGGCTAAAATGGTTGCTGCAACATAAACGGGATCAGGCCAGAACATTACTTGCACGGCAAGAACAAAAAGCTTGTGATGATCTGGCGGGCAGACGCTATGCCGGTTAAGCCGGACCGTAAGGCGTTGTCAGGCGGGTACCCGTTTCTAACGGGTCACTGGCAATCAGGCTATCGATCATCTCCTGTTGGCGCACTAGTAATTGCCCATTTTGTTCATTGGCTTGTTGTGCTTCTATCACCAACTGCTTAAGCTGTTGCCAAAATTTAGCAAACTGTTGACCACTGGCAGCCGGCAACACTTTAATCAGCTTATCCATGCCCATAGCATCCGCACTAACGCCAATCTGAACTAACAATTGACAGCGGCGGGCTGAGCGGCAGTGCAGCTCTGCAACCAACTGATCCTGTTGTCGATTATGGTCAATCAGACGCTGATTATCATGGTGCATCATCAATTGCCGCTGCGTTGTCAGCATGACTTTTAATTTCTGGTAATCAGTAATATCTTGGCGAATATCTCGTACCAATTGTTGCAACAGTTCACGCTTGGATGACATAGTAAATTACCCGTGTTGGCGTAACATGGCCTGACTGATCGCCCCGATATCCAGATCAAAACTACCATCACGCAGTGATTGTCTGATTGCAGCTACCTTTTCGGCGTCAAAATCCGAGGTCTGCTTTAAATCGTCGTGAGCTTGCTCCAGCATGTGCCAATCATGGCTAACAGATTGCTCAGAAGCTGCAGTACCATGTTTTGTAGTGTTATTCTGTTTTTGAGTCTGAGCTTGGACCGGGGTTCCCTTGGTTCCATTGACCAGAGCTACCGGTACTGTCATTTTTCTGATTTCCATCAGGCATTCTCCGATTGTCGCATCTATAAAGTTAAGAGGCGGCAACAATACTGCAAAACTAAAACGGCGGAAGCAAATTTTCCGGTGAATTCTGCTGGCGGAATCAAAAACGAGTCTCTACCACGCCTGGGGCGATAGGATAGGCGAGAATCACTTTGCCGGAACTGATATTCCGCACTCGCACACTGCGCCCTTTACCCGCATTGTCTAATGCTTGCCCCTGCATTCGAACAACAAATCTGTCACTCGCGGCTTCTATCACGACTTGCTGACCCGATGTCACCCAGTCAGCCAACCCAATCTGTCGACGATTAATGACCTGCCCGGCTCGAATATGCCGCTCTACCTGTAGCCCAATCACCTCATCAGTTTTAGTGACAAAATCATCACTAGACGGCAATAGGCGTTGCCACCGCCAAGCAATATCTTTGCCACTAATTACTTCGCCCCGTCCCATGGAATGGTTTAGTACCGGCACTCTTGCCCGCACTGCAACCCGGGCTTGCAGCCGAGTTTGCCAAAATTGCGCTGGACATTCCGCTTTCAAAGAAATCATGCCCCATAAATTACTCAGACGTGATGCATAACTGATTTCAACTGGTTTAGGACAGGTAGCAAATCGATTAAGCACTTCTGGCAGGCGTAAATTAATGTCGGTTTTGTATTGCTTGATCGCCTCTTGAGCGGCCCATTGGTTTATTTGTTGGTGAATAAACTGCTTTGCACTGTGCTGAACCTGCGCTGTCACCTCTACAGCATGGGCCGATAACGGTTGCAACATGATCATCAGCAAGCCAATGACAACACGGAAAAAAATACCGGAAAAGAACCGTAGGAAGCGGGAACCCCACGTTCCGCAAATCATTTTGCCCATATCTCAACCTGTTGAATAATAACAAATTTAATTTTTGGCATAGTATTTGGTTATGTGCCACGAAATGCCGACATACCTTACTAGGAGACACCATGTCTATCAAGCTTGATGAAGCACTGGGAGTTCACCCTCAGATGCTCGATTTCCGGGTAGAACGCAGCAAGGTTCTGGCCAGCAATATTGCCAATGCTGAAACGCCGGGATACCAAGCCAAAGATTTGGATTTTGGTGCCATGGTACAGAGTCTGAACAACGGCACGCAAATCAACCGGAATTACAAATCCGGTTACCGCATTCCCTATCAATCAAGTGCGGATCACAACACGGTAGAAATGGGTGCCGCACAGGGAAGATTTAACGAAAATGCCATGGCGTATCAGACCAGTCTGACTTTTCTAAACATGAAAATTAGTGGCCTGCGCAGCGCCATTGAAGGCAAATAAAATTCCGTCCCCATTGAGTGTGACGGCCGCTGAATAATGTCTTTGACCATCAATCGCGTCAACGAGAGGAAACCAGGTGTCATTTAATCAGATTTACGATATTGCCGGCAGCGCGATGACGGCACACACCATCCGTCTCAACACCATTGCCAGTAATCTAGCCAATGCCGGTGTTGCGGCCAAATCACCGGATAAGGCTTACCGTGCCTTAGAACCCGTTTTTGAAACCATTTACAGCCAAACCGGTAATGGCCAAGTGGGCGGAGCCAAAGTGCGGGTCGCCAGTATTGTAAAAAGTAACGCACCGATAGAAATGCGCTATCAGCCAGATCACCCTCTGGCCAATAAAGATGGTTATGTCGCCTATTCCAACGTCAATACCGTAGAGGAAATGGCCGATATGATGGATGCCAGCCGGGCATTCGAAAGCAACGTAGATGTGATCAACCGCGCCCGTAGTATGCAGCAGGGTCTGCTGTCACTGGGCACCAGATAAGGAATCGCGCCATGTCGATGCAAATTCAGGCGGACAACGCCGCCAAACAACAAGATAAACCTGGCATCAAAGCCAATGGCAATGACGCAGCCTCACTGAAAAATCAGTTTATGAAGCTAATGATTGCCCAGATCAAAAACCAAGATCCAACCAATCCGATGGATGCCAATAAGTTTATCAGTCAGCTGGCAACCTTCTCTCAGGTTGAGAGCTTGGAGCATATGCGTAAAAACCAGCTCACCCAAATGAGCATGATGCAAAATACCAATATGCTGGAATCCGCATCACTGCTAGGTAAGCAAGCCATGGTACCGGCAAGCCAGTTCAATATGGATACCAACCCAGTAAAGGGGAAAGTGCTGTTAAAACACGATGTCAGTGCACTGGATATTGATGTTTTGGATCAGTACGGCAATGTTGCCACCACCATGAACCTCGGCAGCCAAGCCAGCGGTGATGTGCCATTTTCCATTGACCCTAAAGCACTGGGGCTACCAAAAGGCCAGTACACCCTGAAAATTACTGCCAAAGATGGTGAGCAGGCGATTACTGGCGAAAGCTTCCTGTCCGCCCCAATTAACAAAATTCATTTCGTCAGCGCGAAAGGAACCATGATGGCCGAATTGGGTCATGGCCTAGGTGCTGTTTCTGTTCTCGACATTTCTGAAGTTTCTTAAAAGGATTAACCATGTCTTTTAATATTGCCCTGAGCGGTCTGCAGTCTACCAGCCAGGATTTAAACACCATCAGTAATAATATCGCCAACGCCTCGACCGTAGGCTTTCGCGGTGGCCGCAGTGAATTTTCTGCGATCTACAACGGCGGCAATCCAGGTGGTGTGAATGTGGCAGGCACCAGCCAGAACTTTTCCCAAGGTGGTTCACTAACCTATACTGGCCGTCATTTGGATATGGGGATTCAAGGCGAAGGCTTCTTTATGCTGAACAGCACCGATGGCAGTACCATGTACTCCCGTGCGGGTATGTTTAAGCAAGATGCACTGGGCTACCTCGCCGATCCAGCCGGTAACCATCTGCGCGGTTATAGTGTCGACGCGAATGGTCAACTGCAAAACGGTAACCTAAGCGATTTACAGATTAAAGCTGGTTCTCTGCCTGCGAAAGCGTCTACTAAAGTTGACCAAGTTTCTAACTTGGATGCACGTGTTGCCACGATTGATACTACAACTCATCCATTTAAAACCGATGATCCGCTGAGCTTTAACTCATCCAGTACCGTGACAGTGTATGACTCGCTGGGTAATGAACACGCCATGACCCAGTACTTTGCTAAAACTGGCGCAGCCGGGACTAATCAGTGGACCGTACACTATGTGGTTGATGGCAACCCATTGACAAATAAAGGTGCACCTGTCACAGCCACGTTAAACTTCGATAAAGACGGTAAAATTGAAACTACCGGTACACCAAAACCAAATTTAGACATTACTGTCACCAATGGTGCTAACGATATCAAACTGGCACTGGACTACACCAGTTGCACCCAGTATGCCGCTGACTACAGTAACTCCAGCCTAAGCCAAGACGGCTATACATCAGGTGAGCTAAACGGTATCCGCTTGGATGACAGTGGTAAAATCTTCGGCACTTATACCAATGGTCAAGAGCAACTGCAGGGCGAGGTGGTACTGGCAAACTTTACTAACCCTAATGGCCTGACCCCAGTAAGTAATAACGCTTGGAAAGCCACTTCAGCGGCTGGCGCACCCGTTACTGGCGCACCGAAAACCGGCACCCTGGGCGGTGTCACTGGCGGCTATCTGGAAAGCTCCAACGTAGATACCACTGCAGAGATGGTGAGCCTGATGACAGCTCAGCGCAATTACCAGTCCAATGCCAAGGTACTGGACACCAGCAACAATATGCAGCAAGCCCTGCTGAACGCAATCTAACGGTAACCCATGGATAAGATGATCTATACGGCGGCCCAAGGGGCCAACCGTATTTTGCAAGCCCAGACCATTCGGGCCAACAACCTGGCCAATGCCAACACCCCGGGATTTAAAGCCGATCTTGAGCGCGTACAGGCGGTAAAGGTAGACACGGTTGCCGCAGCGCTACCAACCCGAGTGATGGCCGAAACAACGGATGCAGGCTATTCCAGCCGTAATGGTGTGGCTGATTCTACCGGCCGGCCACTGGATCTCGCCATTAATGGCAAAGGCATGTTCAGTGTGCAAACCCCTGAAGGTGAAGCCTATACCCGTAATGGTAGTTTAGTGGCTGATGCTGAAGGCCAACTGACCATCGATGGACATCCAGTATTAGGCAACGGTGGCCCAATCGTGCTACCCGCTTACCAGGCCATCAATATTAGCCGTGATGGCAGTATTTCCATTGCGACCAAAGCCGGGGCGCCAATGGAAGAAGTTGCCCAATTAAAGCTGGTTAGCCCTACACGGGATGAACTGCATAAAGGCGAAAATGGGCTCTTCTATGCTCAGAACAATGGCAGATTAGCAGCGAGTGATGATATTGAAGTTCAGTCCGGCGCCCTCGAAGGCAGCAACGTTGATGCTGTCAGCGAGCTTATCGCCTCGATGGATCTGAACCGCCAGTTTGAAATACAAGTCAAACTGATGAAAAGCGCAGACCGCATGGCTGATGCCAGCAACCGTCTGCTGCAAAATGTGTAATTGACAGGATACAGCTATGAATTCCGCCCTCTGGGTCAGTAAAACTGGGTTAACAGCCCAGGACGTCAAGATGACGACCATTGCCAACAACCTGGCAAACGTTAACACCACCGGCTTTAAACGCGACCGCGTGGCCTTCAATGATCTGTTTTATCAAATCCAGCGTCAGCCAGGCGGCCAAGCGGATCAACTGAACGAACTGCCATCCGGGCTGCAACTGGGTACAGGTACCCGAGTTGCCGGCACGCAAAAAGTCTTCACTGGGGGCGATCTGCATACCACCAATCAACAGCTGGATCTGGCGATTGAAGGTAATGGTTTCTTCCAGATTGAACAGCCTAATGGTGATACGGCTTACAGCCGTGATGGTCAATTTTACCGTAACGCTGACGGGCTGATGGTAACGTCACAAGGCATGCCACTAGCCCCTCATATTGAAATTCCAGAAGATGCGCTGCGTGTCACTATCGGCACTGATGGTACTGTTACAGCCCAAATGGCGGGTCAAGGTGGTAACCGTAACTTAGGCCAAATCACCTTAGTTAACTTTACCAACCCGGCCGGTCTGGAAGCACTGGGCAGTAACCTGTTCAAGCAAACCGATGCCTCCGGCGCACCGATTGAAGGGGTTCCAGGTCAAGATGCACTGGGCCAAGTTCGTCAAGGTGCATTGGAAGGTGCCAACGTAAACGTAGTGGAAGAAATGGTTGAGATGATCTCTACCCAGCGTGCCTATGAGATGAATGCCAAAGTGGTATCCGCCTCAGACGACATGCTCAAGTTCCTCAACCAATCTGTATAAGGACCCCGTCATGCGCTTTCTCGGATTCCTGATGCTACTGCTGTTAGGGGGCTGCGTGTCCCATTTCCCCGCAGCAGAGCAAAAACCCGGCACCAAAACCTGGGCGCCCCCCAAGATTAACTATGACCTGCCAGATCCCAAAGACGGCAGTGCATATCGCCCCGGTTATATGCTGACCCTGTTTAAGGATAAGCGGGCTTACCGAGAAGGCGATATTTTGACGGTATCGCTGGATGAGAAAACTTACTCCAGCAAAAAAGCCAACACCCAAACCAGTAAAAACCAAGATCTCTCCATGGGGATTACGGGGAGTAGTGATGGCGGAAGTCTATCTATCGACGGTAAAGGTAAGTTCGGCCGCGGTTTTAACGGCGGCGGTTCAACCATGCAGCAGAACCAGTTAACTGGCTCAATCACAGTTACCGTCGCCAAAGTGTTACCCAATGGCGTCCTGGTCATCCGGGGTGAAAAATGGTTACGCCTAAGTCAAGGTGATGAATATCTGCGGCTACTGGGATTAGTGCGCACAGACGATATTGATAACGATAACACCATCTCATCTCAACGAATCGCTGACGCCAGAATTATTTATGGCGGACAAGGGGCCATTGCCGACAGCAATGCGATGGGCTGGGCGGCGCGTTACTTTAACAGTCCTTGGTTCCCATTGTAATGGACTTAATTATGAAGCGATTTTTGCGTATTCTTCCCCTGCTGTTAGTGACGGTGGCGGGTATAGCCAAAGCTGATATCCAACAGCGTTATCTGATGGACATTGTTGATGTTCAAGGTATCCGTAATAACCAACTGGTTGGTTATGGCCTGGTGGTCGGCCTAGACGGTACCGGCGATAAAAACCAGGTAAAATTTACCAGTCAATCAGTAGTTAACATGCTGAAACAGTTCGGCGTGCAACTTAATGGCGCCTCAGATCCAAAACTGAAAAACGTCGCAGCTGTGGCCGTATCAGCTTCAGTCCCTCCCTTGGCCAGCCCAGGTCAGACCCTGAATATCACAGTGTCGTCCATAGGTGATGCAAAAAGCTTGCGAGGCGGCACCCTGTTGATGACCCCACTGAAAGGGGTTGATGGGGAAATTTATGCGGTAGCCCAAGGCAACTTAGTTGTTGGTGGTATTTCAGCTCAGGGACGTAGTGGCAGCTCTGTAACCATTAATGTGCCGACTGTCGGTACCATCCCCAACGGGGCAATTCTGGAAGCCTCGATTAAGAGTGATTTTGCCAGTAACCCAACCATAGATCTGAACCTGAAACAGCCCAATTTCACCACTGCTCGCAACATTGAACGCGCCATTAATAATATCTTTGGCCCTAATGTGGCGGAGGCAGAAAATAATGCCAAGGTGATCGTTCGCGCACCAAAGAGTGATCGGGAACGGGTGACATTTATGTCCATGCTAGAAGGGGTGCAAGTTGAACAAGGCCGAACCATACCGAAAGTGGTCTTCAACAGCCGTACCGGTACTGTCGTACTCGGTGGCGATGTCAAGGTTCGTAAAGCTGCGGTCAGTCATGGCAATCTGACAGTCACCATTACTGAAAAACCCAAAGTCAGTCAGCCTAAAGGTGCACTATTGGGGAATGCCGCAGGGAAAACTGTGGTCACTAATAACTCCAAAGTGGATGTGAAATCAGAGCCTGGCCACATGTTTGTCTGGCCAGAAGGTACCACATTGAATGAAATTGTTCGGGCAGTAAATAGCATAGGGGCAACCCCAATGGATTTGATGGCAATCCTGCAAGCGTTGAAAGCAGCCGGAGCCCTGGAAGCAGAATTAGTGGTGATTTGATGAATGTTGATAACAGTTATGGCGTACTGGGCAAGCTAGATGCTGGCGACCTTATCCGCAGCAATGGGGAAATGGGCGCAATTAAAAAAGTCAGTCAGCAGTTTGAAGCTCAATTTCTGCAAACAGTACTGAAACAAATGCGCAGTGCCAGTGATGTACTAGCTGATAAAGACAGCCCTTTAGCATCACAAAATGCCGGGATGTATCGGGACTGGTATGACAGTGAACTCGCTGGCCATTTGAGTCAGATGCAGGCCACTGGACTTGCCGATGTGATGACAGCACAACTAGCTGCTGGCCTTCAGTCTGGCAGTCAGTCTGTCGCTTTGAAGAGTCATCAGGGTCAAACCCAGCCACAACTGGTCACCCAAGCCATGCAACCTGCCCTGATAGTCCCCCTGGTGACTAAGGATTCAAAATGAACATGATCAATACCGCCCTGTCTGGCCTGAATGCCAGCATGGCAGCGCTGCAAACAGTATCTAACAACGTCAACAATGAGATGACGCCGGGCTATTCCCGTCAACAGGTGGTGCTATCTGCCGTAGGTGGCGGTCCTCACGGCGCAGGCAATGGCGTCCGCGTTGATGGTGTGCGCCGAATTTCTGACCAATATCAAGTCTCTCAAATTTGGCATACCACATCTGCAGAAGGCTTTACCAAAGTACAAAACGGTTACTTCAATAACATTGAACAGGTGTTTGCTGCTGATGGTAATAATCTTTCTAGAGGCTTAGACCGATTCTTTGCTGCGCTGAACTCAGCCCAAGAGCAACCGAATGAAATTGCCTATCGTCAGGCCGTATTGAACGAAGCGACCGGTATCTCACAACGGTTCAACTCAATCTCTGAAGGGGTGAACGCCCAGTTACAGCAAATCAGTGGGCAGATGACCTCTTCCGTACGGGAAGTGAATACCCTGCTGCACAATATTGCTGACTTCAATAAAAAGCTGAGTGCGTCCAATTCTATCGTGCCACCAGCGACACTACTGGATGCACGAGATGTGGCAATCAATAAACTGGCTAACTTAGTTAATGTTCGGGTTGTCACAGATAACCGTGGTTTGGTGAATATTTCCCTGCGACAAGGACAGCCGCTACTCAGTGGCACCACTAGCGGACAAATGAGTATTGTTACCAGTCCGAAAAATCCGGATAAACCAGTACTGACGCTGAAATTTGGCAAATCCGACTTCCCGCTGAACGATGATACCGGTGGCAGTTTGGGTGCATTGGTTCATTATCGTGATAATGAATTGAGCCACGCAAAGGCCTTTCTCGATGAAATGGCAACACTGATGGCCGATAAGATGAATGATCTGCAAACCAAAAATGGCGGAACAGATTTAAACGGTGCTAAGGCAACAGTGCCGCTATTCAAGTTTGAGCCAAACAACCCGGCCGGCAGTATGCGGGTAAATAAAGATATCAAACCAGAAATGCTCGCATTTGGTAAAGATGGTACACCCGGTGATAACTCTAACCTGATGGCAATGATTAAACTGGCTGGAGAACCATTAGACTTTAAAACCGTTGGCACTAAAGCTTCTCTTGGCGATGCTTTTGCTAGTCAGGTCGGTGTATTAGGATCTAAAGCTCGTCAGGCGCAATTGGATAAAGAAACCGCTATCGCAATGAAAAAAGAAGCGAACAAACAGTGGTCCAGCACTAGTGGGGTTACCCCAGATGAAGAAGGCGCTAACCTGTTAGCCTACCAACAGGCTTATCAGGCCAATGCCAAGGTGATCGCTTCTGCTGATCAACTGTTTAAATCCATTCTTAATAGCTTCTAATTAAAGCGGAGATACCCAACATGCGTGTAGCCATGCAGAATATGTACTCTTCCAATGTCAGCAGTATGCAGAAATCATTGGCAGAATTGGCACATTTAGACGAAGAAATGTCGACCAGCAAACGCCTACTTAAACCATCTGACGACCCAATTGGAACAGTTAAGGTATTGAGTAGCCAGCGTAATATGGCCGCAACCAATCAATATATTAAAAATATTGATGCACTGACGACCAGTTTAAGCCGCAGTGAAACATACCTGACTGGTATGGTGAACCTGCAAAACCGTATGCGAGAAATTACCCTATCAGCCAACAGTGGTAGTCTCTCTGAGCAGGATCGCAGTGCATATGCTGCAGAACTGGCCGAACTGCTCGACTCCACCGTGGATATGGCTAATGCCCGGGATGATGCCGGTAACTATATTTTTTCCGGCAATAAAACCACGACGGTCGCCATTGTAAAAGATGCTAGTGGTAAATATATCTTTCAAGGGGATGACAAACATCGTCGGGTACAGACATCGGCCTCATCTTGGCTGACCGCCAACGTGACCGCCAAAGATTTTATCTTCAGTAACAAAAGTCAGGATCTGCTAAACCAGACCGCTGAATACATTAAGGTTCTGAATAATAAAAAATTGGCTCCTGGTGATGCTGCCTTTAATAAGGTCGGCACTGCGATGATCAATACCCTAAATGACAGTTTGAACAGTTTCAATGCCGCCATTACGGATATCGGGGGTAAACAAAACAGCCTGTCACTGGCAAAAACATCCCATCAAGAAATGGTACTGTTCAACAAGAAAGTAATCGGTGATACTGAGTCCTTGGATTATCCAACTGCATCTTCTCAGTTTCAGATGAAACAGACTGCACTGCAGGTATCACAGAAGTGTTTTGTCAAAATTGCACAACTAACACTGTTTAATCTGCTGTAAATAGTTACCTTTATGGCAGTGACCGGCCACAGAAAATATCTGTGGCCATATTCTCTTACTATTCAGGCTTTTCATGATAAACGGCGTATCCGATGCTCTGAGACTGGCCGGGCAACTGTCTCCGGTAAACCAAACCATAAAACCGCTAGCGCCCCAAGAGTTAACCCCGGCGTTACCCCAAATTGCTCTAGGGCAATACCGTAGCGTCGCGTTTGAGCGTTGGGCAAAAATGACAACGGCTCAACACAGGATCAGTTCAGCACAGGTCGCCAACCAAGCTATCGGGGCATTACAGATGCTACTGCGACAAATGCTAAAGCAGATCCCCACCGCTATCGCACAACAGAATGAAGCCCAAACCCAGTTAGCGGTACTCAGGGAACAATTGTGCCAACTCAATCCCAGTTACCTCGGCATTCCCTTGCTGGACTACCAGTTAAACCTACGTATTCAACAACGGCGTAGTGCCAAACGCAGATTCAGACTCAGAGCCATCAATCTGCTCAGCAGTAAATCTCGTGAAGAACAGCTCACATTCCATATCCCGACAGCCAATGGGCCAGAAATTATCTGCGTGCGTTTATCGGCTCACGCCACTGAGGCTGAATTACTTATTCAGCTCAATAAAGCATTACAACCTATTGGCATAACGATTGAATTTGGTAAAGACAATCAGGCAGAGCTGAGTTGCGATGACGCCTTGTGGCAATTGATGACAGGTAGCATCACCATGAGTGGTCAAGGGCAACGATTACCCGCCGGGGATGCCAGACAAATTCAACTTGATGAATTACAACAATGGCAAGATCCCTATGAATGGGATCTACATACCATTGAAGGATTGAATCAGACCCGGTTAAAAATTCAGAAAACTCAGCGAAAACTGGAACTACAACAACGACAAACCCGGGAACAATTACGCCAGTTGCAACATATGCTGCGACAACAACCCGCGCTGCCTGATGAGACCGTGTTAATCCGGTTACACAATCAGCTGCACCAAGGGCCATTTAATACTCAACTGTCAGCATTATTGGCACAGGCCAATTTAGGCAGAAATCAGGCAAGCGATTTACTCAAATAAATCAGTACATTACAGAAAAAGGTAAATTTTTTTATAAAAAAAATTCAGTTTAGTTTTTCTTTGTCGCTCTAAGTGAAGGAGACAAAGACACCTATTCGGAGACCTTGAAATGCTGTCTGTACATACTAACTATGCATCCCTAGTTGCACAAAATTCTGTAAACAAAAACAACTCTCTGCTGTCTACTGCTATGGAGCGTCTGTCAACTGGTCTGCGCATCAACAGCGCAGCTGACGATGCTGCTGGCCTGCAGATCGCTACCCGTCTGAACGCTAACGTTATCGGCATGAAAACTGCTAACCGTAACGTAAGCGATGCAACTTCTATGCTGCAAACTGCTGACGGCGCAATGGACGAACTGACCAAGATCGCTGATCGTCAAAAAGAACTGGCTACTCAATCTGCTAACGGTGTTAACTCCGCTAAAGATCGCGCTGCTATTTCTGCTGAATCTAAAGAGCTGGCTGCTGAATCTAAGCGTATCGTTGACAACACTACCTACGCTGGTAACAACCTGTTCTCTACCATCCAGAACGTAACTTTCCAAATCGGTGCCGGTGGTGCAGATAAACTGGACGTTAAAGTTACTAGCGCTAAAGCTCTGGGTGAAATCAAAGATCTTAAGCTGAGCACTCAAACTGATGCTAACGCCAGTATCGCTAAAGTTGATGCTTACCTGGATCAAATCGGTAAAGCACGCTCTATGCTGGGTGCAAACATCAACCGTCTGCAACACACTGCTGCAAACCTGCACAATGTGACCACCAACACTGAAGCTGCTGCTGGCCGCATCATGGATGCTGATTTCGCTAAAGAATCTGCTGCAATGACTAAAAACCAGCTGCTGGTTCAGGCCGGTACTCGCGTACTGTCCCGCGCCAACCAAAACACTGGTCTGGTTATGGGTCTACTGGGTTAATCCTAAGTATTCCCAGACTGCTATCGATTTTCGACAGCTGTCACAAGATTACGGCGCTGATTTCAGCGCCGTTTTTTATAATAAATAGCGCTCTTATCAGCTTTATCCCCCTATCCCCACTCGTATTCCCCTTATTAGCCATAAGCGTTCATCTTACCGCTTAAAAATCAAACAAAATAATATTTACTCACCTCGCCATTAGGTATTTTGTAAAACAAATAGCCACAAGTTATGCCATTCAGTTGTCACAATAAACACACAAAAACATAGTAATAATGAGATATATCCCGTCATTTTAGTGATTAAAATCACACCGTTATACTAATTAAATCTTAAGTGATGTTTTCATGAATTTTTGATTCAGTTTGGCAATTTCATGTCGTCTTAATATCAGGAGACATAGACATCTACTTTGGAGACTTAACATGCTGTCTGTACATACTAACTATGCATCCCTGGTTGCACAAAACTCTGTAAACAAAAACAACTCTCTGCTGTCTACTGCTATGGAGCGTCTGTCAACTGGTCTGCGCATCAACAGCGCAGCTGACGATGCTGCTGGCCTGCAGATCGCTACCCGTCTGAACGCTAACGTTATCGGCATGAAAACTGCTAACCGTAACGTAAGCGATGCAACTTCTATGCTGCAAACTGCTGACGGCGCAATGGACGAACTGACCAAGATCGCTGATCGTCAAAAAGAACTGGCTACTCAATCTGCTAACGGTGTTAACTCCGCTAAAGATCGCGCTGCTATTTCTGCTGAATCTAAAGAGCTGGCTGCTGAATCTAAGCGTATCGTTGACAACACTACCTACGCTGGTAACAACCTGTTCTCTACCATCCAGAACGTAACTTTCCAAATCGGTGCCGGTGGTGCAGATAAACTGGACGTTAAAGTTACTAGCGCTAAAGCTCTGGGTGAAATCAAAGATCTTAAGCTGAGCACTCAAACTGATGCTAACGCCAGTATCGCTAAAGTTGATGCTTACCTGGATCAAATCGGTAAAGCACGCTCTATGCTGGGTGCAAACATCAACCGTCTGCAACACACTGCTGCAAACCTGCACAATGTGACCACCAACACTGAAGCTGCTGCTGGCCGCATCATGGATGCTGATTTCGCTAAAGAATCTGCTGCAATGACTAAAAACCAGCTGCTGGTTCAGGCCGGTACTCGCGTACTGTCCCGCGCCAACCAAAACACTGGTCTGGTTATGGGTCTGCTGGGTTAATTTCCCATCGCATGCCAAGTTGAGGTGGACTTTCCGCCTCAACTATTTAGCAAAAGCAGCCATGTTATTGCGCTGTTTTTGCTGTCATCCTGTGTAAACACCCTCTTTTTTTACTCATTTTTTCAATCTTCATATTTCAGTTAGACCAACAACTGACTAATTACCTTCCCTATTTACTGCTCTCTCAGTACAAAATAAAAACACCACAACATCAAATAGGGCTATTTTTTGTAGAAACAATCGCCTAACCCCCTAAATTAAAAAAAAATTTATTTATTTCATTAAGTTTAAAGCTCCAGTGTCGCCCTCAAAAAGGGTAATTAAGACACAGATTTGGAGACCTTAACATGCTGTCTGTACATACCAATTATGCCTCCCTAGTTGCTCAGAACTCCGTGAATAAAAATAATGGATTGCTGGGTCAAGCTATGGATCGTCTATCAACCGGTCTGCGCATTAACAGCGCTGCAGATGACGCTGCTGGCCTACAAATTGCGACCCGTTTAAATGCCAATGTCACCGGGATGAAACGGGCCAACCAGAACGTCAGTGATGCCACCTCCATGCTGCATACTGCCGATGGTGCCATGGAGCAACTGACCGTGATTGCCGACCGCCAGAAAGAGCTCGCAACTCAATCCGCTAACGGCGTAGCCTCTATCCAAGATCGCCAATCGATTAAAGCTGAGTCTGATGAGTTGGCAGCGGAAACCAAGCGTATTGTGGACAATACGACTTATGCCGGTAATAGCCTATTTAGCACTATCGAAAACGTCACTTTCCAAATTGGGGCCGGTACTGCTGACACCTTGGAAGTGAAAGTGACAGATGCGAAAAAGCTTAATGCTATCTCCGGATTGAAGCTGGATACGCAATCAGGCGCCAATGCCAGTATTGCTAAAGTTGATGCCTATCTTGATGCTGTAGGGAAAGCGCGTTCCGCGCTAGGGGCAAACATTAATCGCCTGCAACACACTGCTGCTAACCTGCACAATGTGACTACCAACACTGAAGCTGCTGCTGGCCGCATTATGGATGCTGATTTCGCGAGCGAATCAGCAATAATGACGAAGAATCAACTACTGGTTCAGACCGGTACCCGCATATTATCTCGTGCAAATCAAAATACCGGTTTAGTCATGGGGCTGCTGGGATAATTTTTGATTAGGAATATCTGTTATAGCTCATTGAACTGATAGAGCAGTTTAAAAAAACCGGCAAAAAATGCCGGTTTTTATTTCCGAAAGATGAGCTTTAGTCCATGTTTAAAATTGCCATTTAGTTTGTTTTTTCCTGGTCGTTCTATTGCTTTATACGCCGAGCTCAAGCAGCTGCGGGAACTTAAAAAGAAGCATAGACACTTATCTTATCAGGAGATTTAAAATGCTATCAGTTCACACTAATTACGCCTCTCTAGTGGCACAAAACGCTCTGAATACTAACAACAGCCTGCTGACTACCGCGATGGAGCGTCTGTCTACTGGTCTGCGCATTAATAGTGCAGCGGATGATGCCGCTGGCCTGCAAATTGCCACTCGTTTAAATGCAAACGTTATCGGTATGAAAACGGCTAACCGTAACGTTAGTGACGCAACTTCTATGCTGCAAACCGCTGACGGTGCTATGGACCAACTGACCAAAATTGCTGATCGTCAAAAAGAACTGGCTACCCAATCTGCTAACGGTGTTAACTCTGCTCAAGATCGCGCGGCAATCTCTGCTGAATCAAAAGAATTGGCTGCAGAATCTAAGCGTATCGTAGATAACACCACCTACGCTGGTAACAACCTGTTCTCTACCATCCAGAACGTAACCTTCCAAATCGGTGCTGGTACCAAAGACACTCTAGATGTGAAAGTCACTGGTGCAACGAAACTGGGCGCTATCTCTGGTTTGAAATTAAGTACCCAAACTGATGCTAATAAGAGTATTGCCGCTGTTGATAAATACTTGGACGCCATCGGTACCGCACGCTCTATGCTGGGTGCGAACGTTAACCGCCTGCAACACACTGCGGCAAACCTGCACAATGTCACCATCAATACTGAATCCGCTTATGGGCGTATTATGGATGCAAACTTCGCCCATGAGTCTGCCGTTATGACTCGTGAGCAAATCTTGGTTCAAGCCGGTACTCGTATTCTGTCCCGCGCTAACCAAAATACCGGCCTGGTTATGGGCCTGCTGGGTTAATCGTCCTCGATTAAGGCCTTTACATCCAAGCACCGTGGCCACGGTGCTTGGTAATATCTGCAGCTTTCCTATCCTAAAACTAAACTGACATTGCTCAGTTATTGTCACCTTTACCTTATCGCTTCATTTCATCGCAATATTTCCTGGCAAGCTCAATGAACAGCTGATGATAATGTGAATTTTCCCTCACTATTTCACCCAGAGGTTTACACGGTCGCTTTAAGCCTGTGTCAGATCGGAAACCAACGCGGAAAAGAGACTTCCTCACCATGGTTCCAAAGAGGAAGCCATCCTGTCACCAACCCGGTCAAAACAAATAAATATTTATAATAAACAAATACTTAAATGAAGTTTTATTAGCTGGCACATGGCTTGCTTTGCAGCGCTATCAAATTCAGATAGCCAAGGGCAAGACCTGTACAGGAGGATAACTATGATTAACGGAATGAGCGCTGCTCAATTTGCCCAAAAACTTGTTCAGGTTGAACGTCAAGCTAAAGATAAGCTATTCAACGAACAGAAACATCAGCAAGAAGCCAAAATTGATGCTTATCGTACTCTAGGTAGTGCACTGAGTGATGTTACTAGCTCTCTGAGTAATTTCAGCAATAAAGAATTGCAGGCGAAAAAAGCCGATGTCACCGGTGACAGTATTGCCGTTACTGTCGCTGATGGCGTACCTGCAGCGAACTATAAAGTTGAAGTAAAACAACTGGCTCAGGCGCAGCAACTGAGTAAAGAATTTGACAATGAAAAAGCTCCATTGCCTTCATCTGGAGTGCTACACATTGAAATTGATAGTA
This sequence comes from Shewanella sp. NFH-SH190041, assembly GCF_024363255.1. Classification (NCBI taxonomy): domain Bacteria; kingdom Pseudomonadati; phylum Pseudomonadota; class Gammaproteobacteria; order Alteromonadales; family Shewanellaceae; genus Shewanella; species Shewanella sp. NFH-SH190041. Next base: position 180,678 of record NZ_AP026070.1, on the reverse strand, counting down.
AAACAATAGAGTTGGATCTGGCGCAAGTTAATTCAGGTGGCACCAAAACCGTGGCCGATCTGCGTGACATTATCAATGATCACAAAGACAACCCTGGCGTACGAGCTTGCCTGGTGCGCACCGGCAGCAAAGTTGAGTTTATGCTTACAGCCGACGAACCCGGCCTAAAGCATGCAATGAAAATCACCATGGGTGGTAAAGATTGGGGCATGGTTGAACGGGCAAAAGCCCAAGATGCCGAAATCACCCTTAATGGTATTAAAATCACCAGTGATAAAAACCAGCTAACCAATGTGATTGATGGCATGAACATTGAGCTGAAAAAAGCTGATGAGCCCGGCAAAAGCAGCATGGTATCGGTTCAAGCTGACACAGATACTACAGAAAAAAATGTGTCTGGTTTTGTTGATTCAATCAATGCTCTGTTGGACAAAATCAATAGCCTGACTGTCAGTAAAAAACCAGATGATGACGGTAATAAAAATAAAAACCATGCTTATATGGCCCAGGACAAAATCGGCATTCTGGCCGGTGATGCCAGCATACGTTCATTACAGCAAAAAGTCCGCAATCTGGCATTCCAAAAAGCCCCTAATGGTATGCGTCTGAGCGATATCGGTATTGAACTGAACCGCTATGGCCAGTTTTCAGTCAATAAAACCAAACTCAACGATGTAATGAAAAACACACCTGAGTTACTCGATAAAGTGCTAGGTGGCAAAACTGGTCTTGTTGATCAACTGAAAACAACCCTCAAGCCATTCACCAAGTTTGACGGTTATGTGCATATGAAAAAAGACGATTTGAATAATCAGCTGGACAGTCTGAATGATCAAATCGATAGCTATAACACCTTCATGAACAACCGCTATCAGATTTATCTGAAACAGTTTACCGCAATGGAACAAACCATTGGTGAACTCAGCAAAGCCAGTGGTTTATTTGAATAAGGATTCTGCTCACCATGCTTAATGAACTCGACCCTTTCAGCGCTTATCGTCAAGCCAGCCTCGAGGCGAAGGCGGCTTCTGCCAACCCGCATGATTTAGTTCGCATGCTACTGGATGGCCTGCAGGACGAACTGGCTCGCGCAGGCGGACATATGCACAGAAAAGCTTTTGAAGAAAAAGGGAAAAGCATCAATAAGTGTCTGAACATCATCCATGGGTTGGACTCCATGCTAGATATGGAAAATGGCGGCGAAGTTGCCATTAATTTGAACCGGCTATATGACTATTGCAGTCGTCAGCTGGTGACCGCTAGCGTGGAGAATAACCCAGAATCTCTCGCGCCTGTTGTGGATGTGATCAGCCAAATCCAAGCTGGCTGGGCCAACCTCAATTAGAGAAATCGCAATGAATACAGGTAAATCTGGAGGCATGCCCCCGGAAGTCCGCTGTTGGAAACAGTTTCAGCAAGCGCTGGAAAAAACAGCCAAGAGCGGTGACCTGGATATGCTCAGAAATATAAATCGCAAAATGATTGCTGCCCTGACCCAGCGTGGAGCGCCTCGCTCCACGCTGGAGCAACAGGCCCGAGCTGAACTAGCAGCCTGTCACCGGGGCATTATCAATGCGTTGAATCAGAAAAAGACGGAACTGGCCAATACCATGGCGACATTTCGCAATCAGCAGGACGGATTATCTGCTTACCAGATGACCGCCCTCAGCGGTGGTGACAGCACCATCGACATAGCCTTTGAAGGAAAGACACAACAACATGGCAATTGAGCTATTGACACCATCCTCCCCCAGTGTATCCCGGGGCCAGATCAATGCCCCGACAGGGAAGGATTCTGCTCAGGCAAAAATGGGATTTAAGGATTACAGCCAAACACTGAGCCATGCTGACGATACACAGCCTAATCAAGATACGGCAAAAATGGAGCACACCCAGCTCCATAAAGCCCATGGCAAAGAAACGGATAAAACCAAACACGCCAAACATACTGAAAACAGTGAGCAGTCGGATAAAGAGAGTGACCGCAATGATCATGCGCTAGCACAAAATAGCGTGGAGAATTCACTGCCGCCATTACAGCAACAGCTGGCGCTACAGGGACAAAATCCCAATGGCCAGACAGCTCAACAACTAAGCCAAAACGGCTCAGTGGTTGCGGGGATTGCCGCGAGTGTATCAAATAATGTTCAGGGGCTTTCCCCCGGAGCAGCAAGCGGTAATACCCCATCCCAGATAAACATTAACAGCAAAGCTAACAGTACCCTGCAGGGGTTGTTATCGCAGTTAAATGATCAGGGAATCAAGCCGATGGCAACTGGCCAAATGCCAACAACTGCCCATGCTATGAGCAGCGATACCGCGCTGCTGAACAAACTGTCACAACTGACTGGTGGGAATACAACGTTATCCCCAGCAGACATGCTATCTCGCCAAGCTCAAGCTAGTATGGGACTGGATAATAGCCAGTTGAACAATCAGAACGCGGCACTGACGCAACTGATTGATGCCAGTACCACGGTGCATACAGCTGAAAATAAGCAACCTACTATGCAGTGGGGACCGTTGCCACTAACACCGTCAGCATCAATGGCACAGCATGCTAAAGAACTTCTGACGCCACTCCGGGAACAACTGAGATTTCAATTAGATCAGCATATTCAAAAAGCGGATATCCGCCTAGATCCACCAGAGCTGGGCAAAGTTGAGCTGAATATCCGTCTGGATGGTGATCGACTGCATATTCAAATGCATGCTGCCAATAACCATGTGCGAGAAGCATTACAAAGTGGCTTAGATCGTCTGCGGGCTGAGCTATCCATGGATCATGGCGGTGATATTCAGCTGGATGTAGCACAGCAGCAGGATAAACAACAGCAACAACAGCACGCGGAACAACAACATTCTATCAAAACAGCAGTGACCCCTGTTATTCACACTGAACAGGGAGATTCACGGGTGACTAACGATACCCACAACGATCTCAATTTACTGGCTTAAATCAAGGAGTTTTCATGTCTGTCATTACCCGGTATGCCAAACCGGCCATCATTATTCTCGTTTGCTGTGGCGTATCTTTTTATGCTGGCTGGAAAGCCCCGGCGATGTTCGGCAGCATGTTCAAACATGAAGCGCCAGCGCCAGTACCACCCAAATTTTATCCGCTGGAAAAAATCGTAATTTCTCTGCAAGGCAAAGAGTATCAGCACTATGCCCTATTTGAGATGGCACTGCAGTCAACGACTGCGGATGCAACTCATATCCTGGCCCAAGCTGAACCCTTGATCCGTAACACGCTGATCCAAATGTTCTCTGGTAAAACCGTCAAAGAGGTTGATGGGCCAGAGAATCTGGACAAACTGCAGCATGAAGCCTGCAAGTTACTGAATAAAGTGTTGAAGAAAGATAATTTCCATGTCGCTATCGACAAAGTGCTATTTACCCGTTTGGTAGTCCAGTAGGAGACCGTTATGGATTGCGCAGAGCAACAGGGCTATGGCGATGCCCAACACAATAGTGGACGGCTGAGTGAACCAGAACTGCTACAGCAGTACCTGCCACTAATAAAACGCTGTGTTTCCTCTCTGCGTAGTCATTGCGGCACTCTGATGGATCTGGAAGACATGGAGCAAATCGCCATGATGGCGCTATTAGAGGCTGGACGGCGCTATCCTGGGGAATATGACCCCGGCTTTGTGTCTTTCGCCGGTCAGCGGATAAGAGGTGCGATCTTGGATGAGCTACGTCGCCAAGACTGGCGACCACGGCCGGTAAGACAACAAGCTCACGAGCTAAACGATACCATACGTCAGCTGACGCGGAGCTTGGGCCGAGAGCCATCGGATACCGAAGTCGCCGCACATTTGGGAATTGCTCAAAGCGAGTACCGTCAACGTCTCTACGCTATTCAGGCCGAATCTATGGCTAGCCTAGATGAGCTGCTAGGCGCGGGTCATGACCCCAGCCAAGAGGAAGGTTCTATTGACCAATTTGTGCGCTATCAGACGCTGGAAGCAGCAATTAGCAAATTATCCAAAAGAGATCAGGTAATCCTGTCGCTTTATTACCAACATGAACTGAATCTAAAAGAAATCGCGGCCACGCTGGGATTGACCGAAACTCGTATCTGCCAATTGCATAAAGCGGCGGTGAAACAGTTGCATGGTCTGTACCGAGATTGGCGCTAAATAAGCTGAAGGTAACAGCAAATGAGTAAACTGATAGGTCTAGCTGTCATTCTGATCACCGTTTTTGGTGGTTTTCTTTGGGAAGGCGGATTAATCCGCGCCATGTGGCAGCCTGCTGAATTCACCATTATTCTGGGTGCGGCAATTGGTTCTACCATTATTGCCAATCCCAAACCTGTACTGATGGAGATGCTACAGCAACTCAAAAGTCTATCAGTAGAAAAGGAAGATCCTGAGCTCTATCCCCAATTATTTGGATTGATGAACATGCTGATGGGCCAGATCCAATCCCAGGGGATGAAAGTATTGGATGCCCACATTGAAAACCCCAATGAAAGCTCCCTGTTTCTGATGTATCCCAATGTGATGGATCATCCTCAATTAATGCAGTTTTTGATCGATAATCTGCGCTTGCAATCTATCGGCAAAGTATCTGGCCATGATTTGGAAGATATTTTAGAAGAAGAAATTGAACGGATCGAAGAAGATGCTTTGCGTCCATCTGAAGCCATTAGTAAAACAGCCGAGGCAATGCCTGGTTTCGGTATTTTGGCCGCGGTAATGGGGATTATCATCACCATGTCCAACATTGATGGTCCTATCAGCCTGATCGGGGTAAAAGTAGGCGCGGCACTGGTTGGTACTTTTATCGGTATTTTCTTCTGTTACGGTATTTTGGACCCATTAGCCAAAGCAATGGAGAGTCAGGTTAGCCGCAATATCACTCGCTTACGCTGTGTATCTGCCATGCTGATCACCTTTGCCAAAGGCAAGCCTCCTATGCTGGCCTGTGATGCGGGTCGGAAACAGATCCAGGCAGAAAACCGTCCTACCTTCCTCGAGCTGGAACAGATTCTTGAGGGGCAACGTTTCTAATGGCACCAAGAAACGAACCAATAATCATCAAAAAACGGCCGCGGGGGAAAAAACACGCGGCCCATGGTGGTGCATGGAAGGTAGCGTTTGCCGACTTTACCTTGGCAATGATGGCACTGTTTATGGTGTTATGGATCATGCAGGTTGCTGATCCTAAAGAGCGCAAAATTGTGGTGCAATATATGAATGGCGGCATTCTGTCGGTTGGACAGATGAACCCATTTGATATTGCCAACAACCCATCGTTGTTAGATCTGGAAGGGCATGCCCGAGCGACTCAAACGCCATCAAATACGCCACAAAATGGAGTAGCGAGAGCAGGCAATTCCATGTTCAGCCAAATTCCAGAAGGTAGTCAAGCGGCCATGGCTGGACAGGGAACAGATCTAAAAACCCTGATCCCGGGCACCTTTGCCAACCAAGCGCAACTGGAAGTACTGGCCAAACAGATCAATAAAGCGGTGAAAAATGCCCATATGGGGGCCAACGTTTCCCTACAGATTGTGCCTCAAGGTATTCGTATCCGCATTCATGACAGTAAACGCAAGGCCATGTTTAAAGTAGGCCAGGCGCAGATGCAACCTTACTTCCAAGATTTACTCTTGGCATTGGCTCCCCTGCTGCATCAGGTGAAAAACCAACTGATTATTTCTGGCCATACCGATGCACTACCTTACGTAGGTCATCGATATTCTAACTGGGATCTATCTGCTGCTCGTGCACTGGTTGCCCGCCGCACATTGCAATTTGGTGGCGTCACATCCAATCAAGTATTGGAAGTCAATGGTATGGCTGATCGGGTACCCGCGGTACCAAGTGCACCAGACAGCCCGGAAAACAGACGCATCGAAATTTTGGTTCTGACAAAACAAGCATCAGATCAACTGAGTAGTATGCTATCAGGCAGTATAGTGCCTAAGGCTGAGAAAATTGCTGCGGCTAACCAGCCTATCGCCCGCTACCCTCAGGCGACATCTCATCTGGAGTTATAACCAATATGAGTGATAACCAAGCTGAACAACATAAGCGTCGTTATCCAAGATACAGTTTACGCGTCAATGAGGCTGGCGATATTCTGCAAGCCTGTGACGGTATTACAGTTGATTTAGTGCATCGCCCTTGGTGGCGACCGGGAAAACTCGGTATTGCCAATATCAAAGATATCAGTCGTGGTGGCGTCGGCCTGATTAGCAGCGCGCAATTACGCTTAGGACAAGAGCTGATTATCCGCTTTGATGATATTGAGCTGCCTGTCACCATTACCCACGGACGACAGATTCAGGGACCATTGATGTTTTATGGTGCCAGTTATCTTAACGTCGACCGTCATGTACTGCGCACAACTATGGCTAAAGCCAGACAACTTCGCAACCACTACCGACTGGGACGAATGCGCTAACGCTTAGCCTGATCAGTTTGATTATTTTATTGCTCCTCAAGTCATCCCCTTTTGAGGAGCAATCTTTTATCTCCTCCCCCCACTTGCCACCCCAACGAGGTACCCCCATGGAATCTTGGTTAATTCGCCCCGGCTTTGTTAAAGCCTTTCACTGTATTGCCACTGACTGTGAAGACAGCTGCTGTTACAACTGGAGCATTACGATTGATAAACAGAGCTACCGAAAAACTTGTCAGCATCCAGAGCTAAGAGTTAAAGCCGATAGTGCGATGACTAAAATAAAAAAAGACGATACACAATGGGCGGTTATTAAACTGCGACCAGATGGGGGCTGCCCGTTTCTAACTGACGGCGATCTTTGCGAAATCCATGCTAAGGGTGGCCATGAACTATTGAGCCATACCTGTAAAACCTATCCTCGACTCACACGTCAACAGGGGAGTGATAAATATGAAAGTCTCTCCCTATCCTGTCCAGAAGCAGCCCGCTGCGTGTTGTTTTATCCTGATGCTTTCAGTTTTGAACGCCTGCCAAGTGGTAAGCACCTGAATATAGCAACCATTCCATCTTGGCAAACCCAAACTCATCACCATGCGATCTCCCTATTATTGAACCCAGCGTTAAGTTGGGAGCAGGCATTGCTGGCAATCGGTATTTTGACTAATACCGCAGAAACGGTAAAACAGAGACAAGCAGACAGCAATCAAATCGAGCAAATAGCGACTCAATTAGAACAGTTGATTGCCAATGACACCCTGCAACAACATTTTGCTAATTTTGCGAATGATATCAGTCATCAGGAACATGCTTTTGTATCAACTCACAAGTTTCTGGTCACTAATGCGGTAAATCGCGGCCGGCAACGTTTTGAACAAATCCATAATGCTGTACTGGCTCTAACCGAGCTACCCGACGGTATGAATCAACTGAATAAAGCTTGGGAAACTGTGGCCAAGCCTGCATTGGCTGAACACCCACAGCTATTCCACCGTTATCTGTTCTACTACCTGTACAACATGAATTTCCCGGTGATTGAAAAGCTGTCTCCCACTGACTCTTTCCGCTTAATGGTCCTCGATGCCTTTATGCTGCGTTGTTATCTCGCCGCGTTGGCCAGTAGTAAAGGAACATTAACGCAAGATGATGTTGTATTGTGCTTTCAGGTTTATCATACCAAGCGTCAGCATGATAAAAATTTCAGCCGTTTTATCACTGAGTTGCTGGATGAAGCCGGGTTTACCGATGTCGGCGCAATGATCAGTTTGCTACACACCCAATATCAATAAACCGCGAAAACACGGTATCAACAGCTGCGCCCCCGTTGTCAACCGATGACGGGGGTATTGTGATAGCCGTGTCAGTTCTCACTCGCCCGAGCTGATTTCTGATCCGCTAATATCTGTCATCGAACGGTATAAAGTGAGTTGATTCAATTGATATTTCTCTCACCGGTTCAATTAATCTCATCGGGATAATATAACTGAAGTCGCTGTACCAAAAAGAAAATCTGCTTAAAATAGCTACAACCTCTGACCAAGCATTAAATGGAGAAGTCATTTTGGACCACAACCTGAGAATGGATATCACCCAATGGCTCAGTGCCACAGGAATTAACATCCAGCCCTCATCAGGGATGCCAACCCTTATCCTAGTAATTGCCAGTTTACTACTTGCCTTATTGGCCTATCTGATTGTACGCCGTGTGGTTATCCGTGCCATTAACATGGTGATCAAGCGCTCTAAAGCTACCTGGGATGATAGCTTTATGCATTACGGCGTGATGGAAAAACTGGCAATGCTAGTACCGGCTTTAGTCGTCAACCTGTTAGTACCTATAGCCCTGCAAGATTACACTTTGCTATCCAGTGTGATCGACCGGCTCCTTAGCGTAGCCATTGTGGTGATGATGATCCGCGCAGCCTATGCGGCACTGGATGCAGCGAATGAAATTGCGGATATCAATCTGGTCAGTCGCCGGATGCCAATCAAAAGTTTTGTTCAGTTGTTCAAGCTGTTCCTGTTCTTTGTCTGTGTCATCGTCTGCATTTCCATTTTGGCGGATCAATCACCGGTTTACTTCCTCAGCGGCTTAGGTGTTGCCACCGGTTTGGTGATGTTGGTATTCCGCGACACCATTTTAGGTTTTGTCGCCGGGATCCAACTGGCGGCTAATCGTATGGTGAGCCAAGGCGACTGGATCCAAATGGATAAATACGGTGCCAATGGCTCAATTGCCGAAATCTCTCTGACCACTGTGAAAGTACGCAACTGGGATAACACGCTAACCATGATCCCGGCTTATGCCTTGGTGCAAGATGCCTTTAAAAACTGGCGCGGCATGTCTGAATCAGGTGGGCGCCGCATTACCCGGGCGGTGAACCTAGATGTTAACTCTATCCGCTTCCTGACAACCGAGGATATCAATCGTTTAGAGCGTATCAACCTACTGAAAGATTATCTGGCAGAGAAAAAACGGGAACTGGCCGATGCGAATCAAGGCATTGAGGACAGTGGAGATCCAGCCAATGGCCGCTATCTGACCAATGTGGGCACCTTCAGGGCTTACATGAAAGAGTATCTGCTGCGCAGCGATAAAACACGTAAAGATATGACTATGCTGGTACGTCAATTAGAGCCAGGACCAACTGGGCTGCCAATCCAGATCTACGTCTTTATTAATGACACCCGCTGGGCGTATTACGAAGATATTCAAGCGGATTTGTTCGATCATATCTACAGCATTTTGCCTGAGTTCGGTCTTAAGCCATTCCAGACACCAACCGGGGATGACATGCGGGCGATTAATACTGCCGAGGCGAAGCATTAATTCCGCTATCCTCACCGCAGCTATCTGAGACGATAGATAGTCTCAAATTAGCCACCGATAAATAAAAACGCCCCTGTATTTATAACAGGGGCGTTTTTATTTATCGCATTAGCGATTACGACAAACTGGGCAAAATACCGGGTGGCATAAAACGGTTAAAACTGGCCTCTCCCAGCAACTCCGTTGCAGCACTGATATCTGGGCCGAAGTACCTGTCTTTATCATAGTAAGGCACCAAGCGACGTAACTCTGCTTTTGCCTCTGCTACCGGTACAGATGGCGCCAAAGGAGCCCGAAAATCTAATCCTTGCGCCGCAGCTAATAACTCCACGGCCAATACGCCACGGCTATTGGCCGCCATCTCTCGGAGCCGCCGGGCAGCAAAGGTCGCCATGGAAACATGATCTTCCTGATTTGCCGATGTGGGCAAACTATCAACACTGGCCGGGTGCGCCAAGGTTTTATTTTCCGACGCCAACGCCGCAGCAGTCACTTGGGCAATCATAAAACCGGAATTAACCCCGCCGTTCTCCACTAAAAAGGGCGGCAACTTAGACAGGTTAGCATCAATCAAGAGGGCAATACGCCGCTCGGCAATGGCACCTAACTCAGCGATAGCCAGGGCTAAATTATCTGCGGCCATCGCAACCGGCTCGGCATGGAAATTACCACCGGAAATAATGTCGCCATTATCGGTAAACACCAGCGGGTTGTCCGTCACCCCATTGGCTTCTGCCACTAACACTTGCGACGCTTGGCGCAACTGAGTCAGACAAGCTCCCATCACCTGGGGTTGACAACGCAGTGAATACGGGTCTTGCACCCGATCGCAATCAATATGGCTCAGGCTGATTTCAGAAGTATCCCCCAACAGGTGACGAAATACTGCCGCAGCATCAATTTGCCCCTGCTGCCCGCGAATAGCATGGATACGGGCATCAAATGGACTGCGGCTGCCCATGGCAGCTTCCACGCTCATTGCCCCCACCACAGCGCCGGATGCAAACAGATCCTCCGCCGCAAACAGCCCTTCCAGCGCTAATGCGGTGGATGCCTGAGTGCCATTAAGGAGCGCCAGCCCCTCTTTGGCGGCAAGTTCAAGCGGCGATAAGCCGGCAATCTCCAACCCCCGAGATGCTGGCAGCACTTGGCCCTGATAACGCACTTCCCCTTCGCCCAACAAGGGCAGACACATATGCGCCAACGGGGCTAAATCACCGGAAGCCCCCACAGAGCCTTTTTCCGGCACACAGGGATACACACCGGCATTGAGCAGAGCAATCAAAAACTCAATCACCTGTAAACGAATGCCAGAATAACCCCGGGATAGAGAATTAATCTTTAACACCATCATCAGTCGCACTGTGGCATCAGCCATATAGTCACCGGTACCAGCAGCATGGGACAGCACAATTGAGCGTTGCAGCAACTGTAAATCAGCCGGAGCGATTCGGGTACTAGCCAACAAGCCAAAACCGGTATTAATGCCGTACACCGTACGCCCTTCATCTAGTACCTGCTGCACCGTCGCGGCGCTGCGATCGATTTCAGCCACAGCATCCCGACACAAAGATACTGTCATGGTACGGCGGCTGATTTGCCGCAGCTGCGCCAATGTCAGGCTACCGGGTTGAATTTCAATATGATTCATCTTATTCATCCCCCTGTGGCCACATCGGCAGATCAAGCCCTTGCTCCCGGGCGCAGCGCTGGGCAATGTCATAGCCCGCATCAGCATGGCGCATCACGCCGGTAGCGGGATCATTCCACAATACCCGCCCAATGCGGCGGGCAGCCGCCTCTGTGCCATCACAGCAAATCACCACCCCGGAGTGCTGGGAAAAGCCCATCCCTACCCCACCACCATGGTGCAAGGAAACCCAAGTCGCCCCACCGGCAGTATTGAGCAGCGCATTAAGTAATGGCCAGTCAGATACCGCATCCGATCCGTCCAGCATGGCCTCGGTTTCCCGGTTAGGGCTGGCAACCGACCCCGAGTCCAGATGATCCCGCCCGATCACCACAGGAGCACTGAGCTCACCGCTACGAACCATCTCGTTAAATGCCAATGCCAAACGGGCGCGATCTTTTAGCCCCACCCAGCAGATCCTAGCGGGCAACCCCTGAAAGGCGATCCGATCCTTGGCCATATCCAACCAGTTATGCAGATGGGGATCATCTGGGATCAACGCTTTCACTTTGCGATCAGTTTTATAAATATCTTCGGGATCACCTGACAACGCTACCCAACGAAAAGGCCCTATTCCTTCACAGAATAGTGGCCGAATATAAGCGGGAACAAAACCGGGGAAATCAAACGCATTTTCTACGCCCTGCTCCCACGCCATCTGACGGATATTATTACCATAATCCAACGTAGCCGCGCCCCGTTGCTGCAGTGTCAACATCGCAGTAACCTGCACCGCCATCGACGCTTTAGCGGCCTGAACCACGACCGCTTCATCGGTACTACGCATTGCTTTGGCCTGCGCCAGTGTCCAGCCTTGGGGCAAATAGCCATTTAGCGGATCATGGGCCGAGGTTTGATCTGTCACGACATCGGGAGTAATTTGCCGCGCAACCAGCTCTGCAAAAATATCGGCCGCATTCCCCAACAGCCCGACAGAAACGGGGACGCCTTCACGCTCTGCAGCATTGATCATCGCCAAGGCATCATCCAATGAATGGGCTTTTTTATCCAGATAGCGGGTGCGGATACGAAAATCGATCCGACTCTCATCCACTTCACAAGCAATCACAGAAAAACCCGCCATAGTCCCGGCCAGAGGTTGAGCGCCGCCCATGCCCCCCAAACCGCCGGTCAATATCCAGCGACCCCGGGCATCCCCCTGAAAATGCTGTTTCGCTACCGCAACAAAAGTTTCATAGGTGCCCTGGACAATGCCTTGGGTACCGATATAAATCCAAGAGCCCGCAGTCATCTGGCCGTACATGGCTAACCCTTGTTTATCCAGACTATTGAAGTGCTCCCAATTAGCCCAGTGAGGTACTAAATTGGAATTGGCGATCAACACCCGGGGAGCATCAGCATGGGTGTTGAAGACCCCCACGGGTTTGCCCGACTGTACCAATAGGGTCTGATCGTCTTCCAGCCGCTGTAGCACCGAGATAATCTTGTCATAACACTGCCAGTCCCGGGCGGCGCGGCCAATGCCGCCATAAACCACCAAATCTTCTGGTCGCTCAGCCACATCCGGATGCAAATTATTCATCAACATACGCATGGCGGCTTCCGTCTGCCAACTTTTGCAGCTCAGAGCTGTACCGTGTGGAGCCAGGATCTGGCGGCTCGGGTCGTGTCGTTTATCCATTATCATTCCCTCTGCTCACCGGCTAAAGCCGGTGCTGTAACATCCATGCCGTCATCATCAGTAGAGTATGACGATACTATTTCTGCGGCGCTTTAGCGGTTGTGCGGCTGACGACCAGCCGGATAAAAAGTCAAGTGTCCCCCCATACGGAAGCGACTGCCGGGATGCACTAAGCGGGCAAAGCTGACCACCCCTTTACTTGACCAGGTACGGCGTAAAATCTGCAAGCAAGGCTCACCCGGTTTTAGTGCTAACTGGTGGCGTAGTTCATCTGTGGCAGCAATGGCTTCCACAATATGACGGGCTTCAGTTAAAGGTGCTATTGCGGACAAATACTCATGTGGCGTAATACGGCTGAAATCTTGCTGTAGATAAGCTGGGATCAATGTCGGATTGACGAATCTTTCTTCCAGTTGCAAAGGTTGCTGCTGCTCACAGTGCAGCAATAGTGAGTGAAATACCCTACTATCACTTTCCAGCCCCAATGCAATCGCAATCGGTGGTAGGGCAGATATTGGCTCTAATTTTAGCACCTTGACACTATAGCCATGGCCCCGCTCCCGGATTTCATCAGCAATATTACGTATCGCCAGCATGGAGGATTGGGATGTTAAGGATGCGACAAAGGTGCCAATGCCCTGCACCCGGGTGAGTATTCCCGCATCCACCAGTTCTGTCAGCGCGCGACGAGCCGTCATGCGACTACAGCTAAACTGCTCTGCCAGCTGGTTTTCTGATGGCACCAAGGTATCTTCCAGCCAGTCTCCCGCTTCAATACCGGCAATGATATGCTGTTTTATCAGATTAAATTTCGCGGCTGGCATAACGCTCCATGATATTGCAATTTAGCGATGTTCTAGCCGTTTTACGCAATGCGCAGGACTAGCACTGCCTGATCTACATCTAAGACAGCAGCCAAAATAATCAGCAGCTTAACTGGCAGGCATAAGCAAAAGCATCTGAGCTAATACTGACTCGTCAATTAAATAAACCGCCAACACATGCTGAAAATACCATCACATCCTAACTTGTATATACAAGTAAAGACAAGTTAGTTTACTTTAATAACATTATGATAAACATCGCAGACAGGCTGTGGTTACCCGATTGCAGTCTTAAGGGGGAAAAGATGGATTGGGATCAAGTTTGGATTGAATTAAATATCGCCACCATGGATCCGGCACGTCCGCAGGCCTACGGCGCGATTTATGATGCCGCGATGGCAATTAAAGATGGCCAGATTGTCTGGTTAGGTCCCCGTAGTGAACTCCCCGCATTTGATGTGATGGCCACCCCTGTGTATCGCGGCAATGGTAACTGGTTAACCCCGGGGTTAATTGACGCTCACACCCATCTGATTTTTGGCGGTAATCGGGCCAATGAGTTTGAATTGCGCCTTCAAGGAGCCAGTTACGAAGATATCGCCAACGCTGGCGGTGGGATCCTTGCGACGGTGAATGCCACCCGTCGCGCCACTGAAGCAGAGCTGTTTGACTCTGGGCGTAAACGTCTTAACGCCTTGGCAAAAGAAGGAATAACGACTGTTGAAATAAAATCCGGCTATGGCTTGGATATGGATACTGAGCTGAAAATGCTGCGAGTTGCCAGAGAGTTAGGACGACTGCATCATGTGGATGTGGTAACCACCTTTCTCGGCGCCCATGCATTACCACCGGAATTTGAGGGGCGAGCTGATGACTACATCAATTGGATAATTGAGCAAGTCCTTCCGGCTATCACAGCAGAAAACCTCGCTGACGCCGTAGATGTCTTTTGTGAAAAAATTGCCTTCACCTTACCTCAAACCGAAAGCATACTGCGCGCGGCTAAAGCAGTCGGGCTAGACATCAAACTACATGCAGAGCAACTGAGCCATATGGGCAGCGCGGAATTAGCTGCCAAGCTCGAAGCTAGCTCAGTTGATCATATTGAATATCTGGATGAACCCGGTGTCCAAGCCCTTGCCCACAGCGGCACCTGTGCCACCTTATTACCCGGTGCCTTCTATTTTTTACGTGAAACCCAGCTACCGCCAATTGACTTGCTACGGCAATACCAAGTCCCCATGGTGCTGGCCAGTGATTTCAATCCCGGCTCATCACCACTTTGCTCCACGCTGTTAATGCTCAATATGGGCTGCACCCTATTCAGACTCACACCCGAAGAAGCCTTAGCTGGGGTGACCCGTAACGCAGCGAAAGCATTGGCCATTTCAGATCGTGTTGGCATTATAAAAGAAGGCATGCAGGCGGATTTCTGCCTATGGGATATTGTTAGCCCGGCAGAGCTGGCCTATAGCTTCGGACAACAACCTCTGGTGCATGTGGTCAAAGCTGGCCGGCTCATTCATCAATAACGCAATATGCTTAACACAATAAAGGCTGGTTACTACCTGCCTTTATTTGTATATGCTTGCACTATACCCGGAAGAATGTCAGCTCTTCCTGTTGGGACACAGCCAACTGCGACAGATCTTTAGCTGCCTGCTGCGCCTGTTCGATAGCCGATACATTCTGATGCACCAAATCCAGCGAGCTGCTAGAGTTCTGCGCAATCAACTCAGATAACTCAAACTGTTTCTGGGAAGTACTGGCCACTTCGGTATTACGATCAGAAATCAACTGCACTGAATTGGAGATATAGCCAAATGAGGTGCGCACATCATCAGACAGCTGCACTAACTCATTAATCTGTTTCACATTATTGACCATATTATCATTGGCCTTATCAGACTGAGTCTGCAGCTGCACGATCATATCCTGAATATGCTTGGTCGATTCATTGGTTTTGGATGCCAGATTACGCACTTCATCGGCCACGACAGCAAATCCTCGGCCATATTCTCCTGCGCGAGCGGCTTCAATCGCCGCATTCAATGCCAGCAAATTCGTCTGATCAGAAATCGAACTGATCACAGCAGTCACTTCACCAATACTGAGGGTATTGGCGCGCAGTTCTTCTATCATCCCTGCAGTCTGTTGTACTGAATCATTAATATTCTGCGTCAACACAATAGATTGATCTAAGGTGTGATTGCCCTGCTCAACGCTGCCAATCGCTTTTTTCACTTCTTCATCAGCACAAGCAGCATTAGATGTGAGCTCTTCTGAGGTGTGGGACAACTCACCAATCGCAGCCGTGATTTGCTCCATCTGGGCAACTTCACCAGCCGCGTTATGGGCAGTATTTTGCATCACCACCGTGAGCTGTTCAGATGCTGCTGCAACCCGGTTAGAAATATCACTACTGCTTTTAATGACGGAGCCCACCTTATCATTCAAGGTGATCAAAGACTCATAAATACCAATCGCATGAGTATTACGAGACAGTGGCTGAGCCAAATTACCCTCAGAAATTTCTTTGATTATTTTTGACAGTTCCCAGGGTTCCCCACCCAGCGACATACGCAGACTACGCTCAATAATAAAGCCAATCAGCAATGAAATAATCAATGCCACTAAACTGACGCCCAGCATCATCGCCTGGAAATCACTGGCAATATTCTTTGCTTCACTGGTCAGTGCTTTATTACCGTTTTCCTGATAATCAATAAACTCATTAATGTCATTCAACCACTGAATAAAGTTAGGTCGGGCAGAGTCCAGAATTAAATCATCAAGTGGTTTGCCAGCTTTCTTATCTTGGATAATCTGCGCAATCAAGGGTAATGTTTTCTGCTGTACTGCATCAATTTTTGCCAAAATGCGCCGCTCTGGCGCAGAGAACAATTTATCATCATTGCGCATCGCATCCATTTTAGTTTGGTTGGTGTGATAAAAATCCTGCAGATGATTAATCAACTGTTCCAACATATGAATTTCGCTCGGTGTGCGTGCCAAAGCCACATCCCGGATCGCGATAGCTCTATCATGCACACTACCACGGTAATTAATGGCATAACGCTGCTTTACCGCATTGATATTGGTCATTTCCGTTAAGGCATGATCAATTTGATTCACTTTGTGAATCCCCAACATGGTTAAAACAATGATCAAAAACAGCACCAGACCGAAACCTATCATAAGACGGGTTCTGATGGTTAATTTGGAAAATTCGTTCATTTCGTGTTTTCTTTTTAACAAGGATGATATCTGGTGTAACTAAAGAAAAAGGAAAGCGCGGCGACTTCTGCTAAAAAGGCTTCCACCAGAACGATTAACAGATCGGAACACCGTATGGCGGATGATATTGCTGTTTCAATTGATACACCACAAGATTTAATCTCAGAACGCGATAATCTGTATTTCCGATGGAATCCGACACATCCCCCTCAGGGCAAAGTGTCATCCCGAAAAATTTCACCGTTTATCCATGTAACATCTGCAAATGATGCAGCATATAAACCATGCCACCACCAAGCAAACAGGCAACCCCGGCAAAAAAAGTGCATAAATAACGGATCTGCCGTTGAAAATGCCGGCGAGAAGTCTGATAAATATCAGCCAATGTCTGCCAATTGTGCTTCATTACGTCATTCTGGTGCTGAACTTGCTGTTGCAAAGACTGAAACCGCTGCTCACACTTTTGCTGATAAGTAACAAGATGATTGGCAGTATCCTTACGGGCAACTCGTGCATCTTTGGCAAAATCCGCCAACTCATCTCCCCAATGCTGGGCACTCCACTCTAATTCCTGTTTCAACTCAGCTAATGCTGACGCCTGCTGATGCTGCTGCTCCACCAGTAACTGATTAAAATCCGACAACTGAGCCTTTACTTCTGCGTTAGCCAAATCTAATTCAAACATCAAGGCGGCTTTATTTTGATCCATCTCCGCATGTAATTTGGTTTTCAATTCGACAAAATACTGTTTAATCCGGGGTGATATTTGACTCTGAACCAATTTGCTCAACTCCTGTTGTTGAGTCAATTGCTGTTGTTGCTGGAGTAAATCAGAAGATTGCTCTGATTGTTCTGAATTAGAAATGGACTGTGCCTGTGTGGTCATAAATGAACATCCTTTAAAAAAAGAGTCTCATATTTTTGGCTTCAATATTAACCATAAACAGCTGTGCTTTAGATAATATAAGAAGCAATTTCTTATGAGCTAACAACTCGAAATTTAGCGGGAAATCACATAAATCATCATTTAAAACATAATTTAAACAAAAAAACATCATTACCGCTAAGCGACTACTCGCTATTGGTAAAACGGCTAAAATAACGGACACTTAAATGAAAACTACAGATAATTAGTCATCTCACTAAAAAATAAAAATTCAATATCAATTTTTATAAGGATTTTGTTTATAAATGAAATTTAATCATCAGCAGATGTGACAATCTAAAATATATAGCAATTATCCCTTTACAAGTTAGACCTATGCCCTCATAATGCACTTGCTCTGTTAGACAGAGTTATTAATGCAACTTCTAGTTAAAAAGTTAAACCTACACTCTGCTTTGCTCTGTTTCTGGCTTATCCCTTTCGCTACACGTTTCCTCAATAATTCAATTTAACACGCATTTTATTAATTTTTTTAAAAAGGGACACTATATGTCTGATAAAGTAACCGGCTCAGTAAAGTGGTTTAACGAAGGTAAAGGCTTTGGATTTATCCAACAGGATAATGGTGGAGATGATGTGTTTGTTCACTTCAACGCTATTATCAGCGACGGCTTTAAAACTCTGTCTGATGGCCAACGAGTTCAATTTAATGTTGAAAATGGCAAAAAAGGCCTACAAGCAACCAACGTTGTTGCCCTGTAATTAAAACTACAGTTTCTGGTGGAGTTAGTTTTTAAACTAACTCCTCTTATAGTTGGACTAAGTAACATAAATACTATAACTTATTTCAAATAGCATCATATTTATGTGGTTTATAAAAATCATCTCATCGATAAAAAATAGCTTTATACCTAGCAAAGTACTTCTTAACCACAACACTGCTCATAACACTATTAGCAATGAAAAACGAGGCAGAAGAGCCAGAAACAACCAATGGAGAAATAAATAATATCAAAACACAAAAAAACAAAGTAAAACCTTACGACCTAATTTTAATGAACGAAGAAATTATTGACAGTATCATTTTAATTAACCCTACTAGAACAAAAATAGATAAAGAAAAAAAATAATGACAATTCAAATTAATCAATACTCAAAATTACCCCATCAAGATGTTATCTTGATGGGACAAAACGTTATCGATACTCATCATGACTGCAATATTTCTTGGGAACATATTGATACTGAATATGGGATTGGTATCCACTTAAATATCTCTGATAAAGAGTCATATCAGGTGACCCCAACTCATATTCACGGTCATGTTTCAATACACTGCAACAATCATTTAGGTATAACAGAAATTTACAACGGAATTGTACCTCAAAGTCGTGTTTTTTGTTAAAAAATCATTCCATAGAAAATGATTACCACCATGATTTATCGCGCGATAATTATTAGCTAAAAACTAATTTACTTAAAAATTAATTAGCCAATCATTATTCACTATCGGCATTTAATAAAGTCATTTCTACAAATTATAAAATATGATATTAATCCATCATCGATATAAACCATATCGTAATGATTAATAACATACCTATATTCCATATAGAATTCGGAGTCTATTACAATATGGACGAGCATGAACACTATATGCAGGACTTTATGAGGGTCTTCAGTACATTAGAGCGCTGGGGACCAGGCAGTGATAGCGATACAGCCAAAGCACTCGCCGCCATCCCTCACCCAGTACAGCATATTTTAGAGATAGGCTGTGGCAAAGGTAGTGCAACCCGGATATTAGCCCAATCCACCCAAGCTTCCATTATTGCCCTAGACAGTGAAATGCAGGCATTAAAAGCATTGGCATCACAATATGTCCGGGAACAACCCCACAAAATTACCCCAATACAGGGCGATATGAGCCGCCTGCCATTTCAGCCCGGACGATTTGATCTGATCTGGGCCGAAGGCTGTGCTTATATCATGGGAGTTCCCCAAGCGCTGAAACAATGGCGACCACTGTTAACAGAACGAGGCATCTTAGTATTCAGTGATCTGGTCTGGTTAACCCATACCCCTGCAGCTGGAGCAAAACATTTCTGGCAACAAGGCTACCCCGGAATGACGCACTTAGCCACACGGGAAGAGCAGATACAACAAACCGGCTACCGGTTATTGGACAGCTTTAATCTGAGCGAAGCTAGTTGGCAAAATTACATAGATCCACTCCAGCAACGCTTGAGTGAACTCCATGACTACCGCAACACAGAAGCATGGCAAGATATTGCTGCAGAATTAGAAATATATCGTCACCACAGTCATGATTTTGCCTATCGGGTATTTGTGATGGAGCGGACAACGATGTGATTAAAGACGATGACCGGTAATGAGTCATTTTCGTCATCACAGCCAATAGATTACCGGGGGGCATAACGCCCCTGCGGCAAAGACCGATGATTTACACCACTTTATAGCCTTGAATATACAGAGGGCGGTATCCTTGAGTGCTAAAGTCAACTGACTGCAATTTGATAATATTGTGACTCATCAGCCAGCCTAGACAGATCCGAACACCAATTTCATAGGTTGGCATCATACTCTCATCCACAGGACCACACTATTCTTCCAAAAAGACAATTAAATCAGACCGTGAAACTAATTCACCATGATGTTTTTTCGGATGGTTGATGATCTCCTGCAGTAATTTCCCACATAAGGCCATATATTCGGGTGACATTTTATTCTCCATGAACTGTAAGGTAGCGAAATTATATTTCCCAACAGTATAAAAAAGCGTCCTGACATCCCCCTTCTCATGAAGAATTCACGTTAACGCAAGAAATAACACCTTATTGATATTTATAGTTTTTTACTTATTTACATCCTTCTTAATTAAGTAGAGTTATTCCAACTAACACTTGTATACCCAAATCCAAATTAAGATATAAAAATGGCAGCATATTGCTGCCATATGACTACTGATAAACTCATCACAACTAACAACCGGTTGTCACAATAGAAATAACCGGCTCGTTAGCCAGCCATTTGTAATTAATATAGCAATTAGTATCAACAACCTGCTGTCGGGTAGGCTGTGCAACATTTTTTAATCTGCCTAATGGGGCAGCTATCACCTGATATGTACCATCCACATATATTCGATAACGCCACTCTGCAGGATCTATACCTGCCGCTTTAAAAATTTCAGGAGGAAAATCATATCCAGCATGAACCCCACCTGTCGCCGTGCGTCCCGCAGCCCAAGGAACAAATTGATCAATATAAATGCCTTCAAACGTACCACTACCATTAGATCCTTTAACCTGCGCATACGCTGTAAACATATCTACAGAAGTATGCATGGACCCCTCTGCAGCCTTGAGCGTGGCTTTGTAAGCATCAGAATCAAAACTAAGAAACTTAGGCGCAACTGCAACAGATAAGATCCCCAAAATAATAATCACAACAATGAGTTCTATGAGCGTAAAGCCCTTAGATACATATCTTTTAACTATCAAAACCACCTCCAGCAGCCAAATAAACTGTCAAGTAGTTAAATATAGTTCAGAAAACTAAAAGTGCTTTATATCCACGGGGAAATACAATTTAAAATGAGAGACAGGGAAATTCAGATATAAATGCGATGGCAAAACAATGAGTCATTATCTAAAAAGGCCACCTACATTTTAGCCCAGTAAGCGGCAAAAAAAGTGGATACCACTTCTAACAACTATGCAAACCAACCCATCGCATAGCTCTACAAAATGGTACAACTAGGTTCAACCAAGCAGAAATAAAACCGGCATCCATGCCGGAGTGAGGTATTGACTTACAGACAGCTACGGTAGATAGCAACAATCTCTTCCAAACTTGCAGTACGAGGGTTAGTCAAAGAACAAGCATCGTTCAGAGCATTTTGTGCCATAAATGCCAGCTTATCTTCTTTCACACCCAAATCAGCCAGACGCTGAGCAGTCCCTACGCGAGCAGACAGATCGGCAATAGCTTGGATACCGGCTTCAACAGCTTGCTGCTGAGACAGCCCGGCAACATCAACGCCCATCGCTTTTGCGATATCAACAAAACGCTCAGGTTTTGCAGCTGCATTGAAGCGAGCAACTTCTGGCAGCAGGATGGCATTACACAGACCATGTACCATGTCATATACACCGCCCAGCTGATGAGCCATAGAGTGTACATAACCCAAAGAAGCGTTAGAAAATGCCATACCAGCCAAGTATTCACCATACTGCATAGCATCACGGGCTTCACGGTCCTGACCATTGTTTACCGCAGTTTCCAGATTAGCCGCAATCAGCTCGATAGCTTTGATAGCTGAAGCATCAGTAATCGGCGTTGCCGCAGTAGAAACATAAGCTTCAACCGCGTGAGTCAGAGCATCCATACCAGTTGCCGCTGTCAGGAACTTAGGCATAGCAATCATCAGCTCAGAATCATTTACTGCAATGATTGGAGTAAAGTGCTTGTCTACAACTGGGTATTTGGTTTCATCTTTTTCATTGGTCACAATGGCAAAGACGGTCATTTCAGATGCAGTACCGGCAGTCGTGTTAACAGTAACCAGTGGCAGCTGAGGTTTTTTGGACAGGTGAACACCTTTAGAATAGTCACGGATATGACCACCGTTAGCCGCTACCAGAGCAATACCTTTAGCCGCATCATGGGAAGAACCACCACCGAAAGAAACAACAAAGTCACAACCTTGCTCAGCCAGTATCGCCAGACCGTCTTCAATGTTTTTTTCAGTTGGGTTTGGTTTCACACCATCGAAAATTGCAAAGCCAATACCGTGTTGGGTCAGCTGTTCAGTCAGGCGGTTAACCAGACCAATTTCTACCAGCACCTGATCAGTAACGATCAGTGCTTTTTTCAGCTGCTTAGCAGCCAGTTCAGCGCCCAGAGATAAAATGGCATTCTGACCCATCAGGGTCACAGGAGGCATATAAAATACGCTGCTCATTAGTTAATTCTCCAAAAAGATAACAAAGTAGAATCCGGCTAATCGCTTCTCAGCCGGGGAATGAGGCGTATTGTAATTTCAGCGACAAAAGTAACAATCCAGTCAAAATAAAAAGGACTATTACCATACGGCAATAATACTAGAATAAAAACGTGACTGATATCACTTCCAAATTAGCTGAGGAAATGAGATGAAGCCGACTTCCCACCCATCATGCCCCCGGAGAAGTCGGAAAAAATAGCTATAAAATACAGTGTGGTAGCGAAGAAAACGGCCAATAACAACAAAAGCGATTATTCCACCACCACCGCAGTGCCGGAAGCTGAAACCATCAGCATGCCATTATTTTGTCCCATCACTTCATAATCTAAATCCACCCCAACTACAGCATTAGCCCCCAATTCAGCCGCTTTTTGTTGCAGTTCCTGCAGAGCAATCTCTCGCGCACGATTTAACTCTCGCTCATAGGTGCCAGAACGGCCGCCGACTAAATCACGGATCCCTGCAAACATATCCTTAAAAAAATTAGCCCCCAGAATAGCTTCCCCAGCAACAACGCCGCGATATGCCACTATCCGTCGCCCTTCAATGCTTGGTGTCGTTGTCACAATCATCGTTATCTCCTATGTCACTGAAATATCAACTGCACATTTGCAGCACCATGTTTGGTATACCACCGGAACACAGGTCATGAATATGAAAAAATAACCGGTGATCTAATTAAAACTTCCCTGATGTAAACACTGGTCAAATAGGGCTTTTCACTTTAGGATCAAATAAATCCTGACCCAAGGAAAGTGTTGTCGGGCGCAGCTTGTTATCTGCTGGAGTCACCGCTTTGTGTGGCGGCTCACACAGGCCAGATAAGAATTGCCGGATAGTATCTTACCTTTAGCTAGCTTTTGGTGGAGTAACAATCATATGGGCATCAGAGCCATCGTGGTGGATACCGCAGGTACCACAACTGATCTGGACTTTATTCACAATGTGCTGTTTCCCTATTCAGTCAAGGCACTGCCTGAATTCCTCGAGCGCAATCAACACAACGTCCTGGTCGATAACTGTATCAGTGATGTGCGGGATATCGCGCTGGAGCCAGACGCCAGCCTGGCTCGGGTAACTGAAATTCTGCAGCAGTGGGTAATGGAAGACCGTAAAGCAACCCCCCTGAAAACCTTGCAGGGACTCATCTGGAAAGAAGGCTATGCCAAAGGTGAATTTACCGGTCACATTTACCCGGATTTTATCACTGCCATAAAAGCCTATCGCGCACAGAACTTGCGCGTTTATAGCTTCTCATCCGGCTCAGCTGAGGCCCAAGCAATGCTGTTTGGTCACAGTGACGGCGGCGATCTCAATCCACTATTTAATGGCCATTTTGATACCCGAACCGGCAGTAAGGTCGACAAACAAGCCTACCTAAATATCATCAATACCATCAGTTTAACCGGTAAACAGATCCTGTTTGTCTCTGATAATCTTGATGAACTAAAAGCGGCAGCAGCCGCAGGTATGCTGGTGTGTCAGATGGTGCGTGAAGATGGTATCCATACCGGCGATTACCGTACCGTTCGCAATTTTGATGAGCTGACGTTCAACTAAGTTAGCCAATTGATGCTCTCAGTGCTGCACAACTGATGTACAGCACTGACAGTGTTATTCAACCTCATTTTCCATTACCAATAACGCAGCCAGCTGCGCTCGCACCACAGCCGGAATGGCTTCACTGGCAGCAGCATCATAGTTGTAATGCACCATAGTGGTAACCGCTTGAGCTGTCAGCTTATCATCCTGCCAACAACGTTGACGTAAATCGAAACTGGCTTGTCCCAGCCGCACAACTTCTGTCGTAATGGCCACATCCTTGCCATAAAAAGTGGGCGCGCTGAAATTTATCTGATAACCCGCCACAATCAAATTCCAACGTGATAACGCTAAACTCGGATTAAAGATTTCAAATATCGGCGTTCGCCCAGCTTCAAACCAGGCTGGTATCACAGTGTTATTAATATGGCCCAGCGCATCGGTTTCATTAAACCTTGGCTGTAACGTCAGACGAAAAGCTGTCATATAACATCCTTATTATTAAAATGAGTAGCAGGCTCATTATGGCCATCAAAGCCAGCGCCGCACCCGCAGACAATAGCGATCAAACGCAATACCAAAGCGCTGCCGCAAAGCGGCCTCCTCCGCTTTTATCTGAAACACGGTCAAATAGCGAATAAATAACGGCAACAGCAGTAGCGCGACTGGACTGGCCAAAAAACCTATCCAGCCCAATAAAATACCCGCAAAGCCGACATACATGGGATTACGGCTAACACAGTAAATGCCCGTACACACTAAGCTCGATGCCTGCTGCGGCACCCGGGGATCAACCGTGGTGCCTTGTCGCCGGAACGCCAGTATACCGGCAGCGGCAAACACCACGCCAAATATTGACCATAGCGACAGCCATCCCCAGCGTACGCTATCAGATACAGTCAGCGTCGGGGTCAATACTGCCACCAACCAGGCTAACAGCAGAAATAAAATTATCAGCAATAATGGCGGAATTTTTAACGTCATAGCAGCAAGGTTAAGTTCACACAGATGCTCAGCTTAACAGCCCGTCAAGGGCTCGCTCAACCGCTGCAGCAGCATGAATTGCGGTGGTGTCATACAGTGGCACTTGGGTATCAGCCTGCGTGAGTAACAAACCAATTTCTGTGCAGCCCAGTATCACCCCCTGAGCCCCTGCGGCGGCTAATTTCGCGACAATATCAACATAAGCACAGCGAGAAGCGGCTTTAACCTGCCCTAAACACAACTCCTGATAAATAATGTTATGCACCAGCGTCCGACCCGCTTCATCCGGAACCAAGACTTTAATGCCCCGCGCTTGAAGCCGTTCCCGATAAAAAGCCTGCTCCATGGTAAAGCGAGTGCCTAACAGACCGACACAATCAATGCCATCGGCTAGGAGTCGATCCGCGGTCGCATCAGCGATATGCAGAAGAGGAATATTGATGGCTAACTCAATCTCTTCAGCCACTTTATGCATGGTATTAGTGCAAATCAGTAACATGTCAGCCCCACCCGCCTGAACTGACTGCGCGGCTTGGGACAAAATCACCGCCGTAGCCTGCCAGTCGCCAGCATGCTGCAACTGCTCAATCTGGGCAAAATCAACGCTGTTGAGGATAATTTTGCCACTGTGCAGCCCACCGAGTTTTGCCTTAATACCTTCATTAATCAAACGGTAGTAACTGACCGTCGACTCCCAACTCATTCCACCCAATAAACCTATCGTTTTCATAACACTAGCGTCCAAAAATGCAAGGTGATACAGATTAACCTGATGTAGCGCAATCCGTATAGAAGTCAGTTATTGGCAAAGTTCACCATGATGAGCAATCAAAAAGTCAGCAATAAATAATGAGCAACAAAAAAGGACGCCGAAAGGCGTCCTTTTATCACAGCATGCTAACTACCAAGTCTAGTGACCATACATAGCATTAATTTCGCTGGCATACTTATGGTAAATCATCTTACGACGCAGCTTCATCGTCGGAGTAATTAGGCCCGCTTCCATAGAAAAAGCTTCTGGCAGCAGAGTGAATTTTTTGATTTTTTCGAACCCGGCTAATCCATGTTGCATGGTCTTCAGGCGCTGCTCAAAGTGCTCAACCACATGGCTGTGACGTAACAGCTCCAATGGTGACTCATACTTCAGCCCCTTTTCCCGCGCCCAATACTCTAAGGCTTCATAAGCCGGTACAATCAATGCCGTCACATAGTTACGGGCATCAGCAATAATCGCTACCTGCTCGATGAAAGGACAACAACCGACCGTACCTTCCACCCGCTGTGGCGCAATATACTTACCGTTAGATGTTTTCATCAGCTCTTTAATGCGGTCAGTAATAAACAAGTTCCCTTGTGCATCCAATAGCCCAGCATCACCGGTTTTCAGCCAACCATCTTCAAATGCCGCAGCAGTATCTTCTGGACGGTTGTAATAACCACGCATCACAGTATCGCCACGCACCAGAATTTCACTGTCGGTGCCTAATTTCACTTCCACTTCCGGCAGCACTTGACCATTAGAGCCAACCACCCGGTTATCCAGCGTATTACAGGTAACCGTTGCCGTCGTTTCTGTCATGCCATAGCCACACAGTACAGGCACATCAATCGCTTGGAAAAAACCACCGACTTTAGGATCCAACGCCGCGCCGCCGCAAGGCATAAACTTCAAGCGACCACCGAGTACATTGCGCAGCTTGGAAAACACTAATTTATTAGCCAATTGCCATTTAGCCGCCAACAGCCACGACCCACCAGCGCGGCCTTGGGAAGCTTCAAACTGCCGAGCACCGGTTGCAAGTGCCCAATGGAACAGCCTTTGGCGAGTCTGTGGGGCTTTACCCACCTTTTCCATCACCGCACTGTAGACCTTTTCCAGGAAACGAGGCACCACACACAAGGTGTGAGGCTTAACAGCAGCAATGGCTTCTTTGACGCGGTTAGTATCAGACAAATACACATTGTGTCCTCCGCGGCAGAGCACATAGAAACTCCAGCCACGCTCGAACACATGTGACAACGGCAGAAAAGCCAGTGACACATCACCCGGCGTATAAGCCAATTTCTTATCATGCTGACGTACCGTTGAAGCAAAGTTACGGTAATCCAGCATCACCCCTTTAGGATCGCCAGTGGTGCCCGAGGTGTAAATCAGGGTCAACAGATCATCCAGATTAGCGTCCGCCAGACGCTGCTTTAATTCAGCAACGGCAGCGGCCTGAGGCAACGGAGCCTCCAGCAAACTATCCAGATGATATTGCTGCGGCGCATCCGTCAGGGAAACCGCAGCATCAAATACAATAATATGGGTTAAAGATGCACACAGTTGACGCAATTCAAGCGCCATCTGGTACTGGGTCGCATCATTGACGAACAGGACCTTCGCCTGCGCATCATTAATGATGTAGGCCGCCTGCTCTAGCGTGCTGGTTGGGTATACCGGCACGACAATGCCGCGGGCTTTTAATACCGCCACATCAACACAGGTCCACTGCGGGCAATTTTGCGACAGAATCACAGCCCGATCTTGGATGCCAAAATCAAATCCGATTAACACCTGTGCCAATTTGTTACTGATGGTATCAAATGCTTGCCAACTGACTTTATGCCAGGGGGCAGACTGTTCAAATCCTTCTAAAGCCGTTGCTTGCGGGCGGATCTCAGCCTGCTGCTTTAAAAGTTTGATGACGTGATACTGGTTTAGGGACATCAGTTAGTTACCTATTTTAAGCTTACATGTGTTCCGTTTTTTCGAATTCTAACCCAGCCACTTTTTAAAGCTAAGCATTTTTCGATTAATTTTGCTTCGACTCACAGAAAATGGCACTCATCGGATGAGATACAGATCAAGTTATTTGGTAACAAAAAGGGGTATAGAGGCTGCTGAAATGTACACAATACCGCCATGCTGGCTCGCCGCAAACACAACGAGCAATTCAAGAGTATGATTTTTATGAAATAAATAAGAAAATACATCCATCACATGCCAATAACGCCCCAATGACAATCTCTCGGTGTAAGCAAAAACTCCCGGCAGAGCCATCAACAACAACATCGATCAATTATTCCGCTACTTTAACCGCCCCAAATAAGCCGGTTATTGACAAGTCTGTCGTGACAGCCATAGGATCACACAGTTTTAACATGTTGATAGTTAAATATTATCATCCGCTAATTCAATAAAATAACACCAAGGATGCGCGCCGATGTTCCCTCGTAAGCATGGTCACTATCGCAGAGGTGCCACCAGCATAACGGCACTACCATCGCTATTCGTGCTATTGCTGCTGATTATCACGACAGCAATGACAACAAGGGCCTGCGCCGCGACAGCCCACGCCAATACTCCACCCACTACGCATTCTCAATCCCCGGCTGCGACGTCTCTCACCTCCTGTTATCTCCCCGGATTGGCTGAAAAGGTGCGCTGCGGCACAATCATGGTGCCCGAAGACAGTAACAATCCGACAGGCCAACAGATCGCCATACATTACGCCGTACTACCGGCGATCAAAAACAGTCAGCCAGATCGAGCAATGCTGGCTATCAGTGGCGGGCCGGGACAATCGGCCATTGATAATGCCCCGCTGTTCAACCGTTTATTACACGAGGTGCGCCAGTTCCGGGATATTATCTTGATTGATCAGCGCGGCACCGGACGTTCCTCCCTGCTGCAATGCGAGTTACCCGATATCACTACTGCACTGGCGATGAATGATGAACAACAAGATTTAATTCAGCAAACTCAGCAATGCCTGACACAGCAGCAAGCTGATATCCGCCATTATGACAGCCGGTCGGCATTGGAAGATTTTGAAGCGGTGCGCCGTCATGCCGGTTACCGCTATTTAGATCTGTACGGTATCTCTTATGGTACCCGGATGGCACAGCTATATATGCGCCATTATCCCCAAGCATTAACCACAGTTACCCTAGATGGCGTGGTGCCCATGCAGCAAAACTTACTGTATATCGGCCAAGCCATCAGCCGTGCAACGCAACTGATGCTGGATGATTGCCGTCAAAGCCCCAGCTGCCATCAGGCCTACCCCAATCTGGCAGCAGATTTAGCCACGATAGAACAACAACTGGCTACCCAGCCCATCACCACGACAGTCGCAGCACCACTGAGTGGTGAACAGGTACCACTGCAATTGACCCGCAGTAAATTTCTGTCCGCCATCAGAATGGCACTGTACAGCCCCAATACCCGCAGTATGCTGCCATTTGCCATCACCCAGGCAGCCAAACAACACTACCAACCCATCATCGGCCTTTATCATCTGACGCTGGATGCCGCCGGTATCGCTATGGGCATGCACGCCTCCGTTATTTGTGCTGAAGATATCCCCTTTGCCGATGAAGCAGCGCTTAGCGCCGCGCGTCAAAGCTATATTGGCCGCACCATGGTCGATAGTTTGCAAAAAATCTGTACTGTCTGGCAGATGCCTGCCGCTGCGGCGGATTTCCACCAGCCAATTAACAGTACCATTCCCACGCTATTACTGTCCGGGCAACTGGATCCGGCGACACCACCGGCTTGGGGCGAATTAGCCATGCAGCAGCTCCGCAATGCTCGCCATCTTGTCGCGCCCTACGCCGGACACGGGGTTGCCATACAAACCTGCGCTCACCGCCTGATTGCAGACTTTGTCAACGGAAAGGAGCTAAGTGCATTAGACGCGGACTGCCTAAAGCAAGATACCCGGCGTAGTTTTTATCTGAATGCCAATACTATGGAAGCCTGGCAACCCACGGCCACACAGGAGCAGCCTTATGATTAATGTAACGGGTCTGAGTAAATGTATCGGTGGCGTGCAGGCGCTAGATAATCTGAGTTTCAGCGCAATGGATGGCCAAATCACCGGGCTGCTGGGACCCAATGGCGCAGGGAAAACGACCTGTCTGCGCACCCTGTTCGGCCTGCTGTCACCTGATGCCGGCCGAGCAGAAATTGAAGGCATCGATATCGCCCAATCCCCCCTCTTGGCCAAGCAACAGCTAGGACTGTTTCCCGATCCCTTCGGGTTATATGAACGTCTCACGCCACGGGAATATATCCACTACTATGCCTGTCTCAGCGGCATGACCAAGCGCGATGCCCACAGCGCCACGGATTCTGTCATCAACCAACTGGGGCTTGGCGATATTGCTGATCGTCGCTGTAAAGGTTTCTCCCAGGGACAATGTATGAAAACAGCACTGGCGCAAGCCATCGTGCATCAGCCGCGCAATATTATTCTCGATGAGCCAACCCGGGGGCTGGATGTCATGAGCACGCGGGTACTACGCCAGATCCTCCTATCATTGCGGGATAAAGGCCACTGCGTACTGTTTTCCAGCCATGTGATGCAAGAGGTTGCCGCACTGTGCGATCAAGTGGTGGTGATGGCCAAAGGGCGGGTCGTCGCAACCGGCAGCCCGGCGCAACTGTGCGCACAAACCGGCCATGAGTCGCTGGAAGATGCCTTTATTCATTTAATTGGAACAGATGAAGGGATTGCCGCCTGATGGGAATACTGACCACATTGCTACGTAAAGAGCTGCTTGATGCCGTACGCGACAAGCGTTCAGTCATGGCCGGATTATATTATGCGCTGGGTACACCTCTGATTGTTTGTGCGCTGTTTTTTGTTTTGATCGGCCAATTGACCAGCCCGACAGATCTAAATATTACCATTAAAAATCCCCAATATGCGCCAGATCTGATCCGTTATCTCAGTAATCAAGGCATAGTGCACGCCCCGGCTGACAGCAAAGCCCATAAAAATATTACCCTCACCATCAGCGAACAATACCCGCAACAAATGCAACAGGCACAACAGGCCGAAGTGCTGTTACAAGCCGATCGCTCCGATGAAAAATTACAGCAATCTATCCGGCGACTGGAACAGCAACTGTCAGCTTACAGCAGTGAGATTGCCAGCTTGCGCTTAATCGCCCGGGGAATCGATCCCAGGGTCGTCCAACCATTAAAAATTAATATGGAAGATCAGGCCACCGCTGTATCCCGGGGCGGATTTATTCTCGGGCTGGCCATTTTTACCATGATCTATGCGGTATTTATTTCTGGCATGAACCTGGCGATTGATACCAGCGCAGGAGAGCGGGAGCGTCATTCTCTGGCATTGTTGCTAAGCCACCCCATCCTACCGCGCCAACTGGTGCTGGCGAAAATTCTCGCGGTAACCGTATTTGCTATGCTGGGGCTGGCGCTGATTCTGCTGATATCAAAATTTGCTTATACCCTAGTGCCTTGGCAAGAACTGGGCTTCAATATCAGCATCACACCGACGTTTATGCTGCTGATGCTACTGATTGGGTTTCCGGTTGCGCTGATGGCCGCCAGCCTGCAGATTTTTGTCTCCTTTATGGCCAAAACATTCAAAGAAGCACAATCTTATCTAACGTTAGTACTCATTCTGCCAATGGGGATCGCCATGATGGCCAGTTACCAAATCGCACCCGATCTATTGCAATGGTTGCCGGTATCGGGGCAACAGCAAGCACTGATGGCATTTGTAAAAGGTCAGGCTATTCCGCTATTTCCGTTGCTAATCGCTTCTGTCATAACGTTACTTATGGCACTCTTAATGGCGTTAGCATTGGAAAAAATGCTGAAAAGTGAAAAAATCATTTTTGGCCTTTAAGCTAAAAAATATTTTTGTTCATTGAAAATTCAATGAATTTTTAATTTCTCCCCTCGGGTAAAAAACGAAAGCTGGTATATTTGCACACAGATAACCAGCTCTCCGGCTAACGCCGGACAAACCGTCAGCAAGAGTGTTTTATGGCACAGGCAGCACCGCAGCATCTTCCCTCCGGGCATACAACCGGGTTCTCCTTTTTATTTGTTCTGATTTTCGGCCTCTATATGCTGCTGGGCATGCACTATTTTCAACCCAATCTCGGCGGTGCCGGGCTGCAACTGCCCACGAATGCCATCGGCTGGATATTTATCACCCTGATGATCGCCTTGGGGCTGTGGCATATCGCCACAACAAGCACGCTACGTTATAACCGTTTTAACCTGGTTTTATTACTAGGTGGGGCTATGATGACGCTCCCACTCTGCTGGGCCAGCGGCATTACCGCGCCGTTGAGCTATGCGCGACTACTGGGACTTTGGGGCGGGATACTGTTCTTTGTGTCACTGCAACAGATGCGTTTTAATCCACAGCAAAAACGCACGCTGTTATATCTGATCCTTACCGCGGTATTGATTGAATCGTTATTTAGCCTGTATCAGTATTTTCTGCTGCAATCGGGGAATATCTTCGGCTATAACACAGTGATCAACCGCCCCTATGGTATCTTCCAACAGCCTAATGTGGCCGCATCTTTTCTAACCACTGGCGTTGCGCTGTCGTTATATCTACTCAGTACCGAGTCACGTCAAAGTGCAAAGTGGTTATGTTTAGTCACCCTGTTTGTCGCAGTGATCCCCGTAGTGATCCTGCAATCCCGCACCGGTTATCTATCACTGGTGATCGCGCCAATGCTAATGCTACCTTGGGCTTGGCATCGCTGTTATAAAGCTCAGCGTTTACCAGAGCTACTTGCTTGGTTAGCACTATACGCGGTGAGCATGTTACTCGGCAGCCTGACGCTAGAACAGGCTGACAGCGTCGCCCGAGCAGCCGCAGAAATGACCAACCCCGGTGCTCGCGTTCCCATTTATCTTCACAGTCTGGAGATGTTTTTAGAAAAGCCCTGGCTGGGCTGGGGTTATGGCAGTTTTGAAGTCAGCTACCTGCACTCCTATACCAACGCCTTAGCCTATGGCCATGCTCTGCCCGGTTCAGCGCCTAATTTGGATCACCCCCATAATGAGCTGCTGTTTTGGGCGGTTGAAGGTGGGATTATCCCCTTGGCCGGTATTGCCATCATGGCCGCGGGCTTTCTCCATGGGGTGTTTAAACATAATTCCGGTTTTAAATCCATCGCCCTCGTTGGACTGCTATTCCCTATTTTGTTACATACCCAAACTGAATATCCATTTTACCAGTCAGTCATCCACTGGGTAATTTTTATTACTTTGATTTGGCTACAATGCGGTGATATTGAATGCCGCGAGATCTCCGTGCGCGCCAGTTTTTTAGTTAAATTTCTCGCGCTATTAATCCCTCTGCTCACTGCGCTATATATGCTGACTACGCTACACACCACCTATTTGATGGTGAAATATGAGCAATCGAACCCTAAAGATCTACGCCCATTGACCCATGTGATAAACCCGGAAAGTTTTATGGTACGGTTTGATAATGCCGTCAATAGTTTCCGGCTACAGACCGCGCTGATAAAAAATGATCGCAATGAAATGAAGCACTATATTCACTGGGCCCAATATGTCAGTGAAACAACCCCTCGTGCAACTGTGTACTACAACTGGATCCGCGCCCTATGGCAGCTGGGTCAGCAGCAACAAGCCCGCAATTTACTGGCTAAGGCTAAAGTGCTCTATCCGGGGGAGAATATTTTGCAGCAAATGGTACTGACAAATGCAACAAAGGCTAACGCCTCCGATACCTCAGATAATGCCACGCCAGTCAGTCAACCCTCACCATCAATCAAAACACCGGTAAGGCCAGAGCCAAAACAACCCGTGATGTCCAGCCCGATTGATATCAAGACCTATGGTTAGTCCAATCACCAAGGCAAATAAAAACCCCGGTTAATCACCGGGGTTTTTACGATATTAATGTCGGTTCTACCAATTTCATTGAGTAGTTGATCAGACTATTAATGAAGTTAGTCTTACTTCGCTTTAGGACGGAACGGTTTGATCACCGTTTCATCGCATTCTAAATAAGGGCCTTCCATCAGATCGATACAATATGGGATTGCAGGGAATACGGCATCCAAACACTCACGGATAGATTTAGGTTTACCCGGTAAGTTAACAATCAGGGTATCGTCACGCAAACCAGCCGTCTGGCGGGATAAAATCGCGGTTGGCACAAATTTTAGCGATTCAGCGCGCATCAGCTCACCAAAGCCGGGCATCATACGGTCACACACGGCTTCCGTTGCTTCCGGTGTCACATCACGCTTGGCAGGACCAGTACCACCTGTGGTGACAATCAAACAGCAATCTTGCTCATCTGCCATTTTTTTCAGCGTTGCTTCAATCACATCCTGCTCATCGGGAATCACCTCATACACAGGCTCCCATGCGGAAGTCAGGTAATCATTCAGGGTATCGATAATGGCTTTACCCGAAATATCTTCATACACACCGGCACTAGCACGGTCACTGACGGTTACAATCCCAATTCTGGCTTTGGCCATGGTTTTTTCCTTACGATGATTTAGCTTAACAACGGGTGTTGATATGCATTGTACACCATTGAATGACAGGGAAAATCAGATCCTATCAGCACAGATTATCTCGGTAACAATCCTAAAATGGTCAAGTTGATAGACCAAACATCATGCTAACGCATCCATTTTTACACAAACACTATGGGTAAGATGTTATATCCATGGTGAGAGAGACATTATGAGAGCCAGTGGGTAATTCGTACTGGGTGACATTGGTTAGATCAATAGGCCCTTGGCCTCTTGTTTCACACATTGCATCCCATTCTTCACCATCAACAAATAAAATTTTGTCTACCAATTCAGTGAAAGAATCAGCAATTTTTCTATATGTAAAAGGGATTTTTCCTTTTATAGGATCAAAATCTTCGATATCGCTTTGCTCTTCAACCAACATGATTTCTTCATCAGTGGCATAGTCAAAATCAAATTGACAGTGATAAATTTGCCCTTCGGCACCCGGCCACAAGGTGATGATAATGACGCCACCATCATCCTCAATAAAGGGAAAAGAATACTGTGGCACATCCTCCATAAAATTCTGATATTCCGTTTTTATACCTTCAAAAGTTGCAGTTGCCGAAAACATCATATAGTCATAGCCAAATTTTTTATTTGGTAAGGGCAAAATCAACTTACGATATTTGTTAATTCCAAATTCTCTAGCTTCTTCAAATCCACCCGTGTTCAGCAACATATCTTTGATATCTTGCGGCATTCTCACTTTATGTTCTTTTTCAAATGCCTTTATATCCGACTCTGTCGGCAGTACATCTTGGCCAGTAGCAGAATATGGCACTGCAATTTTATAAATCCGCTCAACCGATACCTAACTTTCCCTAAGCTATTTCTTCATTCAGCTATCTTGTGCTTTTGCTCAAATTGCACGCAGTACATTAAAAACGGATATCCATGAGTATCACAGCGACAAATTAAACCACTTCACCAGCGGCATAGCCGGAACTCCAGGACCATTGGAAGTTGTAGCCCCCTAACCAGCCGCTAACATCCATCACTTCGCCGATAAAATACAGCCCGGGTACTTTTTTCGCCGCCATGGTTTTGGAAGACAACTCATCGGTATCAACGCCCCCCAAAGTCACCTCCGCGGTACGGTAACCCTCTGTACCATTGGGGGCGATGTGCCAATGATGCAGATAATCAGCTAACTGTTGAATTTCGCCTTTCCCAAGCTGATTGAGGTTCTTATCGGGTAAATCACCCAGCTCAATCAGCCGCTCCACTAACCGTTTTGGTAACAGCCGGCTAAGAGCATTTTTCAGTGATAATTTTGGCGAGGCAGCGGTAGTTTCGGTACACCAGGACACAAAATCATGCTCCGGTAACAGGTTAAAACTGATCTTTTCACCCGGTTGCCAATAAGAAGATATCTGCAATACTGCCGGGCCACTTAACCCTCTGTGGGTAAACAGCATAGCCTCTTTAAATTGCTTGCCACACGCGGCTGTTGCGATAACTGGCACGGCAATCCCTGATAATTGCTCATAGCGGATTTTATCTTCCGGCTGCAGTGTAAAAGGCACCAAACCTGCCGTGGTTGGCAACAGCTTCAAGCCAAACTGCTCAGCGACCTTATACCCAAAAGGCGTTGCCCCCAGTTTCGGCATAGACAGCCCCCCGGTGGCGACCACCAGAGAATCACACAAATAATCCCCTGCTGATGTCTGCAAACTAAAACCTGAGTCCTGCTGGGTTATCTGCTCAATATCGGTACGCAGCTGAATTGTTACCCCGGCCCAATCACACTCTGTCGTCAGCATAGTGACAATGTCTTTGGCTGAGTCATCGCAGAATAGCTGTCCTAAGGTTTTTTCATGGAAGGCAATACCATGGCGCTCCACCATAGCAATAAAGTCCCATTGACTGAAACGGGCGAGCGCCGACTTCACAAAGTGGCTGTTGTGACACAGGTAAGCGGCTGGCTCAATATTCTGATTAGTAAAATTACAGCGGCCGCCGCCACTGATGAGAATTTTGCGCCCTAACTGTTTCGCATTATCCACTAACAGCACACTGCGGCCTCGGTAGCCCGCAGTTAAGGCACACATTAACCCGGCCGCGCCGGCACCAATAATTACAACATCAAACTTCTGTGCTGCGGCCATCGCCTAACTCTCTTATATTCTATTGATATGTGAATGATCCTGTATCACTCAAGCGCTGACGCTGGTGTCACAATGGATAATCCATAAAAAAGGGTGCTATTTTAGCACCCTTTTTTAAAACTCAGATTAACTGCCTCAATTACCTGATGTCTCGGATTTTTTCTCTCGAGCAAGCAGCTCAGCGGCGGCGTCAAAAGGCGATTTGCCCTCATACAGCACCTGATAGATCTGCTCGGTAATCGGCATTTCTACCCCGAGGCGTTTAGCCAAGGTATAGACTTCTTTCGTATTGCGATAACCTTCAACCACCTGACCGATTTCAGCCTGGGCAGTATCCACATCACAACCTTGACCCAGAGCCAAACCAAAGCGACGGTTACGGGATTGGTTATCAGTACAGGTCAGCACCAGATCGCCCAAACCAGCCATCCCCATAAAGGTTGATCCTTTAGCCCCGAGCGCTTCACCTAGCCGGGATAGCTCCACTAACCCACGGGTAATCAACGCAGTTCTGGCATTGGCACCAAAACCGATGCCATCAGACATACCAGCACCAATTGCAATCACGTTTTTCACCGCGCCACCAAGCTGTAGGCCAATAAAGTCACCGTTAGCATATACCCTTAACCGTTTAGGGCTGTGTAGCAGCTCAACTAAGTCATGGGTAAAAGCTTTATCAGTACCGGCAACCGAAATCGCCGTTGGTAAGCCAGCGGCTAATTCTTTGGCAAATGTCGGTCCCGATAACACCGCCAGTGGATACTGTTGCCCCAATACATCACGGGCAACATCCTGCAACAGACGACCGGTTTCCGGCTCCAGCCCTTTGGTGGCCCAGACGATCCGGGCATCATCACGTAACAATGGCTTAGCCTGAGCTAACACCAACGCAAATACATGACTTGGCACCACGACTAACACATTGCGGCTGGCAGCCAGTGCCGTGGCAAGATCAGCTTGTGGAAGCAGCAATTCCGGCAATTTAATCCCGGGCAGAAAGGCTTTATTTTCACCATCCCGCTGCAGATTGGCAATATGCTCGGGTTCATGGCCCCAAAGCACAGTTTTATGGCCGTTGCTGGCCAAAGAAATGGCAAGGGCGGTGCCATAAGAGCCCGCCCCCAATACCGTAATATCGGCAGTGTTATTCATACAATGTTACGCGTTGGCTTCTTCTGGTTGTTCCGCCTGTGCTTCTGCTTGACGTTGCTGAACATATTGCGCAAACAAGGCATCAAAATTAACTGGTGCTAAGTTCAGCTGTGGGAAAGTACCACGGTTAACCAAGCTGCCAACCAACTCACGAGCATATGGGAACAGAATGTTAGGGCAATAAGCACCCAGGGAGTGAGCCAATTGTGGCTCAGTCAGACCATTGATGGAGAAAATACCGGCCTGTTGTACTTCACACAGGAACGCAGTTTCTTCACCATTTTTAGCTGTTACAGTCAGGGACAGGATAACTTCGTATACATCATCAGCCAGCTTGTTGCTGCGGGTATCCAGATCCAGTTTTACTTCCGGAGTCCACTCTTTCTGAAACACAGCAGGGCTGTTAGGGGTTTCGAAAGAAACATCCTTGGTATAGATGCGTTGGATGTTGAACTGAGGGGCTTGTTGTTCGTTATTTACTGCTTCAGCCATAGTTTGTTACCTATCCTTTCAATGGTTGCGACGTTAAAAACGTCTATTGCTGGGCCTGGAAGCATCGTCTTCCAGTAACATCCCGGTTATAAATATATTTCAGTCAAAAAAACACATTTACGCCCAATCCGACTGTAAAAATGCCGGGGACAACGCACTTTCGCCATCCCGCTAGGCTTAACGCTTGCTTTTCTGCACCGGCAGGTTGGCACTTTGCCATTCACCCATGCCGCCTTTCAGGTTAGCCAGGTTTTCAAATCCCTGTTTAGCCAACAATTGAGCCGCCTGACCTGAAGTCATACCGGTGTTACATACCAATATAATGGGGCTGGATTTAAACTTTTCAAGCGCAGCCAATTGGTTATTTTTAATATCCGCCAAAGGTACATTCAGGGCATCAACAATATGGCCTTTTTTGAATTCTTCTTTGGAGCGGACATCAACCACTTTGGCATTTTCACGATTCACCTTAACCACTAAGTCTTGGTGAGTGATGTTTTTTATGCCGGAAAGGGCAGATTTAACCATGGTCACAATCAGGGCCACAAATAACACTACCCAAGCCACACTTAACATGGGGTGTGCTTTAAAAAACTCTAAGTATTCTTGCATGTTTTCTGCCTGTAATCGTTGGCGGGAGACCTTGTAAGGCCACAGAGTATACCTACTGACTTATCAGAATGCAGCAAGTTAGTGCCAGCCATCCTGCGGTATAAAAACCCAGCACCAGGGAAATGTGGATTAGCATAATCGGAGATAAGCCCGTTTTTCCCCCTGCCAAACCGTAGTAGTATTTAAGCAATTCCCATTTTCATCAACTTTCAGATTTCTCATGCTTTATTAAATTTAAGGAATCAAAATGACTACAGCAAAACGCCCGCTGGCGCTTCTGATCCTCGATGGCTGGGGCCATCGTGAAGGTACCCATCAGAATGCAGTGTTTCACGCCCGCACCCCGGTGTTAGACAAGCTCTGCGAATCCTACCCCCATTCATTGATCTCCGGCTCAGGCCTCGATGTTGGTTTACCTGACGGACAAATGGGTAACTCAGAAGTTGGCCATATCAATATCGGCTCAGGCCGGATTGTCTATCAGGAATTAACCCGTATCGGTAAGGCCATTGATGATGGTGAGTTTGATACCAACCCAACCCTGTGCCAAGCCATAGATCAGGCAAACAATGCCGGTGGCGCAGTACACATTATGGGGTTGCTATCACCAGGTGGCGTCCACAGTCATGAAGAACATATTGAAGCCATGTGCCGACTGGCGGTAAAACGTGGGGCAAAAAAAGTCTATCTGCATGCCTTCCTTGATGGCCGTGATACCCCGCCACGCAGTGCCAAAGCCAGCCTAGAACACTTTAACCAGCTTTTTGCCCAGCTTGGCAACGGCCGTATCGCCTCAATTATCGGTCGCTACTACGCGATGGATCGGGATAATCGCTGGGAGCGAGTGTCTCAAGCTTATGATCTGATCAGTCAAGGCAAAGCACAATTTACATTCAGCAATGCGGTTGATGCCCTGGAAGCTGCTTATCAGCGGGATGAGAATGATGAGTTTGTTAAAGCTTCAGCGATAACCGATGACAATGGTCAGGTGGCACAGTTACACGATGGCGATGCCCTGATTTTTATGAACTTCCGTGCCGACCGCGCCCGCCAAATCACCCGCGCATTTGTCAATGATGACTTTGATGGCTTCCAACGCGAAGTTCACCCTAAAGTGCACTTTGTTATGTTGACTGAGTTTGCCGCCGATATCGACACAGCCGTTGCTTTCCCATCTTCCGATCTGGTCAACACCTTAGGCGAAGTACTGCAAAATAGCGGCCGGTCTCAACTGCGTATTTCTGAAACTGAAAAGTATGCCCATGTCACCTTCTTCTTTAATGGTGGTAAAGAGGAAAGCTTTAATGGTGAAGATCGCATCCTGATCAACTCCCCTAAAGTTGCGACCTATGACTTGCAACCGGAAATGAGCTCCACTGAACTGACTGATAAATTAGTGGCGGCTATCGAATCCGGTAAGTATGATGTCATCATCTGTAATTACCCCAATGGTGATATGGTGGGGCATACCGGCAGTTTTGATGCTGCGGTAAAAGCCTGTGAGGCCGTCGATACCTGTATCGGTCGGGTTGTCGATGCACTGCAAAGCGTTGGTGGGGAGTGTCTTATCACTGCCGATCACGGTAACGCCGAGCAGATGGTAGATGAAACTACCGGACAACCTCATACCGCCCACACCAGTGAATTAGTGCCTTTCATCTATGTTGGCCGCAAAGCCAGCATTCAAAGTGGTGGTCGCTTAAGTGATATTGCACCCACTATGCTGCAACTGATGGGAGATGCTATTCCGCCTGAAATGACAGGCAGACCATTGATCAGCATAGAAGAGTAATCTGAACCCAGTGCACCAGCATATGTTCACCAAAGCCTGCATTTTTGCAGGCTTTCTCATGTTCTCTGTCGCGTCGCAGGCATCTGATGATCTGCAGCGCCGTCAGGCCGAATTACAACAACTGCAGTCTCAAATCAGTCAGCAACAATCATCACTGCAAAATGCCAGTAAACAGCGTGAACAGTTGCAGGGATTACTGAAACAGGACGAGCAGGCCATTGCCCGCGTCGCTCAAAAAGCCAATGAGACGGAAAAAAATCTTAATCAGGTTGATCGTGAACTGACGACGCTGGGACAGCGCCAACAGCAACTGGATCAACTGAAATCAACTCAACAAAAAACGCTTTCAAAACAATTGGCCAGCGCTTATCTCACCGGCAACCATGATTACGCCAAAATGCTACTGAATCAGCAAGATCCGGCGGCGATTGAACGCATGTTGGCATATTATCAATACCTCAATAAAGCCAGAATGCAGGCTATTAACAGCCTGAAAATAACCCTTGAAGAACTGGCAGATTTGCAACAAAAAGAACAGGCTAAGCGTCTTAAACTGAATGGATTAATGCTTGATTTACAGCAAGAAACCAAGCAGCTCAAACAGGAGCAACAGCAACGAGAACAGACCCTAACGCAACTGCAACGGGTATTGCGTGATAAAGGCGCGCAACTGGAACAGATGCAAATTAATGAAGCCAGTATTAAGCGTATGCTGGCTCAGGCCGCACAGGAAGCCAGAGAAAACCCAACAATGGATGGACTGGCAAAACTGAAAGGCAAGCTCAAATGGCCTACTAAAGGGCGGATCCGCTATGACTATGGCGATAACCGTTCAGGCGGCGTGCATTGGAAGGGGATCACCCTGTCAGCGCCGGAAGGACGTGAAATCCATGCGGTTGCCCCCGGCAAGGTTATCTATGCCGACTGGATGAGGGGCTTTGGTATGGTTATGGTGATCGATCACGGTAAAGGCTATATGAGTCTCTATGGTCATGCCCAAACCTTGCTAAAAACGGCCGGAGAAACGGTAAGCCCGAAAGATGTCATTGCCTTAGTCGGTAACTCAGGTGGTCAGGCAGAGCCTGGCCTATACTTCGAGATACGACACAAGGGGCAAGCAATGGATCCCGCGCGATTCTGCAGCTAATTACTCGCCCCTGCGACCAGCGGGGGCAGCATGCGCACAATCATCAGTTATTTCGGTTTAATTCTGATTGGCCT
This sequence comes from Shewanella sp. NFH-SH190041, assembly GCF_024363255.1. Classification (NCBI taxonomy): domain Bacteria; kingdom Pseudomonadati; phylum Pseudomonadota; class Gammaproteobacteria; order Alteromonadales; family Shewanellaceae; genus Shewanella; species Shewanella sp. NFH-SH190041. The sequence continues at coordinate 138,881 of NZ_AP026070.1, read as the reverse complement.
GTTGCTTGGAGTTTCTCTGACGCTATCAGGAAAAGAACAACAAACCACAGCTAATTATCATAATTTTCCACTGTTACTTGATGTCATCAAAACGGTAGAACACTACTATGTCGATGCCATTGATAGAGAACAATTGATAGGCGCCGCAATTGAGGGAGTGTTTGAACAACTCGATCCATACTCCGCTTTTCTTAATCAACAAGATATGCGCAGTATTGATAATAATCATCGTGGGGAATATTTTGGTTTTGGTTTCGAAATAGCGCTTGAAGAAAACCGGATCAAAATTGTCACACCATTTCCCCACTCCCCGGCAGAACGCTCTGGTATTGAAGCGGGAGACACACTACTTGGTTTTAATGGTCAACCAATGGAGCCAGACGATCTACCGCAACTACTAGAACATATTCGCCAAGCCAGTCAGCGTAACCAAACTATCGATCTCACCTTACAGCATTCCAGCCAGCCCAAGCCTTTTTCCGTTACCCTCAAACCTGAAACAATCAAAATCCACTCTGTCTCCAGTCAACTGCTTAATCACAACACCGGATATATTCGGTTAAGCCACTTCCAAGAAAACTCTGCCACGGAAATTATGCAGCAACTCCAGCAATGGCAATCTCAACCGCTGAACGGGCTGATCCTCGATTTACGCAATAATCCTGGGGGGTTACTAGAACAAGCTGTACAAATTGCAGATCTTTTCCTTAGTAAAGGATTAATTGTCTCAACCGCAGGCCGCGTCAACGAGGCAAACACCCGTTACAGTGCCACCAGAGAACATTTACTGAGCAATTTACCGATAATTATTATGATTAATGGCGGCTCGGCTTCTGCCTCTGAAGTATTGGCTGCAGCACTTCAACAAAATCAGCGCGCAACCCTGATAGGGCAAACTAGTTTCGGAAAAGGGACGGTTCAAAGTTTAATCCCAACCCTCTATGCAGGCATCAAAGTCAAATTAACCATAGCCAAGTACCTAACACCAAATGGGGACGACATACAGGGAAAAGGTGTTACACCCGATATTTTATTTCCCTCTAAGGGTGTATCCGATGAAGATAATATGCTTAAAATAAAGGCAAAATCAGCTGAGAGCAGCATTTTGCAGGATCGAATGCTTCAAGCTGCAACTCACTGGATAACACAACAGAAATAAAATCGGATTCACGTGCGCTATTTTCTTTTATTAGGCTGCTTCCTATGCAGCATCGCTCCAGCATTTGGAGCCAAGTTGGCCATTATTATTGATGATCTTGGCTATCGCCAGACAGATCAACAAGTCATCAGCCTCCCTGCTGGCATCACCTTATCGATCTTACCTTACACCCCTTTTGCGAAACGATTAGCAACCCAGGGACACCAGCGTGGTCATGAAATTATGGCCCACCTGCCGATGCAATCACTGCATGGCAACCGCCTTGGGCCTGGGGGATTAACCAATCGAATGGGGGAGCAAGAATTCAAACGTCAGGTCACTGATGCGTTAAATACTATTCCCTATGTAAGTGGCGTCAATAACCATATGGGCAGCCTGCTAACACAATTAAATCGCCCTATGGGTTGGGTAATGGAAACGCTGAAACAACACAATCTTTATTTTGTCGACAGTATTACTACACGCTATAGCAAAGCGGCCGAACAAGCTGATCATATCGGCGTTCCTCTGTTAAAGCGGCAGATTTTCTTAGACAACGATTTAGCACCTGCGGCGCTAGAAAAGCAGTACCAACAAATTATTGATAAAAGCCAACAACTTGGCAGTCTGATCGCAATTGCTCACCCTCATCCTGATACTTTAAGCTTTTTACGTAAAAAGCTGCCACAACTTCAGCAACAGGGGATTGAACTTGTTCCAGCATCTCAATTGCTACCCTATAAATTAGCCAGCAAACAAGACGTTAAGACCCCACAAGCACGACTTTAATCCTCAATCAGCAGTCAATTGTTCCAACTCGGTCAGCAATATCATGGCCTCTGCGTCAGTTTGCCCACATACATCGCGCGTTGCATCAAAATCACTGCATACCGCAGGGCGATCTGGCTGGCCAAAAATTTTGCATAAATTACGTTCATCCAACTGCACACAACGCACACCAGCGGGCTTTCCCGCTGGCATCCCTGGTATTGGGCTCGTAATCGACGGCGCAATACAACAAGCACCACACCCTAAGCGACATTGCATATGCTCTCCCTGTAAAAACTCAGTTTTTGTCATCACATTCTCATGCTAAACCATCTTTAAACCACACAATCATTCATTACACAGCTACTCAAACACAATTAATGGCATACCAAACTCATGGCTATTGAACATCAAAGCCTCTCAAAGAAGCAATGAATGAACTATCTGCCAAGATAGATAATAAAGCACAAAATAAATCAACGAAAAAAGCCCATTGCATCAGCAACGGGCTTTTTGTTTCTCTTACGAGAATAATTAGGCGCTTAGCAATATCAGCTACGCTAAGCTCTGCGCTGAACTACATGGATGTAATGAATGCAGAAAATGTCTGGAACAATTTTCTACCATAAACCCATCGCTATCGCGCTATTCACCTTACTTTTCATGGATATAGAAAACGTCACATCGTGAAACGCTTTTTACTTTCCCCATGTGATGCTTAAAAAGCAATAAAACAAAAAGGCCACTCAATAGAGTGGCCTTTTTGTTTTATTAGGCGCTTGGCGATGACCTACTCTCACATGGGGAAGCCCCACACTACCATCGGCGCGACTGCGTTTCACTTCTGAGTTCGGAATGGGATCAGGTGGGACCACAGTGCTATTGTCACCAAGCAAATTCGTTAATTCGGAAAGCTGTACAAAAATATGGTGGTCGCTACTGGGCTCGAACCAGTGACCCCCTCCTTGTAAGGGAGGTGCTCTCCCAGCTGAGCTAAGCGACCTGGGATTCTTTTCGCTTTGAGTTCAAAACTTCAATCAAGTCTTGATTATTCTATCAAGGTTTCCAACAAAACCCTTTTGGGTTGTATGGTTAAGCCTCTCGGGTCATTAGTACAGGTTAGCTCAACGCCTCACAACGCTTACACACCCTGCCTATCAACGTCCTAGTCTCGGACGGCCCTTCAGTAGACTCTAGGTCTAAGGGATGACTCATCTTGGGGCTCGCTTCCCGCTTAGATGCTTTCAGCGGTTATCGATTCCGAACGTAGCTACCGGGCAATGCCATTGGCATGACAACCCGAACACCAGCGGTTCGTCCACTCCGGTCCTCTCGTACTAGGAGCAGCTCCCCTCAATCATCCAACGCCCACGGCAGATAGGGACCGAACTGTCTCACGACGTTCTGAACCCAGCTCGCGTACCACTTTAAATGGCGAACAGCCATACCCTTGGGACCGACTTCAGCCCCAGGATGTGATGAGCCGACATCGAGGTGCCAAACACCGCCGTCGATATGAACTCTTGGGCGGTATCAGCCTGTTATCCCCGGAGTACCTTTTATCCGTTGAGCGATGGCCCTTCCATTCAGAACCACCGGATCACTATGACCTACTTTCGTACCTGCTCGACGTGTCTGTCTCGCAGTTAAGCTGGCTTATGCCATTGCACTAACCGTACGATGTCCGACCGTACTTAGCCAACCTTCGTGCTCCTCCGTTACTCTTTGGGAGGAGACCGCCCCAGTCAAACTACCCACCAGGCACTGTCCTCAACCCCGATTCAGGGGCCAGAGTTAGAACATCAACACTACAAGGGTGGTATTTCAAGGTTGACTCCACGATGACTGGCGTCACCGCTTCAAAGTCTCCCACCTATCCTACACATGTAGGGTCAATGTTCAGTGCCAAGCTATAGTAAAGGTTCACGGGGTCTTTCCGTCTAGCCGCGGGTATACGGCATCTTCACCGCAATTTCAACTTCACTGAGTCTCGGCTGGAGACAGCGTGGCCATCATTACGCCATTCGTGCAGGTCGGAACTTACCCGACAAGGAATTTCGCTACCTTAGGACCGTTATAGTTACGGCCGCCGTTTACCGGGGCTTCGATCATGAGCTTCTCCGAAGATAACCCAATCAATTAACCTTCCGGCACCGGGCAGGCGTCACACCGTATACTTCCTCTTGCGAGTTCGCACAGTGCTGTGTTTTTGATAAACAGTTGCAGCCACCTGGTATCTGCGACTCCCGTCAGCTTAGAGAGCAAGTCTCATCACCAACAGGAGCGTACCTTCTCCCGAAGTTACGGTACCATTTTGCCTAGTTCCTTCAGCCGAGTTCTCTCAAGCGCCTTGGTATTCTCTACCCGACCACCTGTGTCGGTTTGGGGTACGATTCCTACTAACCTGAAGCTTAGAAGATTTTCCTGGAAGCATGGCATCAACCACTTCAGTGCCGTAGCACCTCGTCATCAATTCTCAGCATTATGTGTCCGGATTTGCCTAAACACACTGCCTACCATCTTAAACACGGACAACCAACGCCGTGCTGGCCTAGCCTTCTCCGTCTCTCCATCGCAGTTAGCAGAAGTACGGGAATATTAACCCGTTTCCCATCGACTACGCCTTTCGGCCTCGCCTTAGGGGTCGACTCACCCTGCCCCGATTAACGTTGGACAGGAACCCTTGGTCTTTCGGCGAGGGAGTTTTTCACTCCCTTTATCGTTACTCATGTCAGCATTCGCACTTCTGATACGTCCACGGTGCCTTACGGCTTCCGCTTCAACCGCTTACAGAACGCTCCTCTACCGCACTAGCACAAGTGCTAGTACCCATAGCTTCGGTGTATTGCTTAGCCCCGTTACATCTTCCGCGCAGGCCGACTCGACTAGTGAGCTATTACGCTTTCTTTAAATGATGGCTGCTTCTAAGCCAACATCCTAGCTGTCTAAGCCTTCCCACATCGTTTCCCACTTAGCAATAACTTTGGGACCTTAGCTGATGGTCTGGGTTGTTTCCCTTTTGACAACGGACGTTAGCACCCGCTGTCTGTCTCCCGCATAGTACTCATTGGTATTCGGAGTTTGCAAAGGGTTGGTAAGTCGGGATGACCCCCTAGCCTTAACAGTGCTCTACCCCCAATGGTATTCGTGCGAGGCGCTACCTAAATAGCTTTCGAGGAGAACCAGATATCTCCCGGTTTGATTGGCCTTTCACCCCCAGCCACAAGTCATCCGCTAATTTTTCAACATTAGTCGGTTCGGTCCTCCAGTTGATGTTACTCAACCTTCAACCTGCCCATGGCTAGATCACCGGGTTTCGGGTCTACACCTAGCAACTAAACGCGCAGTTAACACTCGGTTTCCCTACGGCTCCGCTATTCGCTTAACCTCGCTACTAAATGTAAGTCGCTGACCCATTATACAAAAGGTACGCAGTCACGGTCTCAAGAACCGCTCCCACTGCTTGTACGTATACGGTTTCAGGTTCTATTTCACTCCCCTCACAGGGGTTCTTTTCGCCTTTCCCTCACGGTACTGGTTCACTATCGGTCAGTCAGGAGTATTTAGCCTTGGAGGATGGTCCCCCCATGTTCAGACAACATATCACGTGTGCCGCCTTACTCGATTTCATCTTCAGTTAGTTTTCGTGTACGGGACTATCACCCTGTACCGTTAAGCTTTCCAACTTATTCCACTAACACCCTGAAGACTTAAGGGCTGGTCCCCGTTCGCTCGCCGCTACTTGGGGAATCTCGGTTGATTTCTTTTCCTAAGGGTACTTAGATGTTTCAGTTCCCCTCGTTCGCCTCATATACCTATGTATTCAGTATATGATGACACCTTATGGTGCCGGGTTTCCCCATTCGGACATCTGTGCCTCAAGTGCCTTTTATCGGCTAAGCACAGCTTTTCGCAGATTAACACGTCCTTCATCGCCTCTGACTGCCAAGGCATCCACCGTATACGCTTAGTCGCTTAACCATACAACCCAAATGAGTTTCATTCAGGTTGCATTGCAACTTGCTGGTTTGATAATTGTAATTCTTTCGAATCACAACGCCTTGATTAGAATACTCAATTCACTTGATTGAAGTGTTTGAGAACTCAATTTTGTATTAACAAAGCCTTTCTTAAAAAGAGAGGTTTGTTTCTACTATCAGCTTTCCAAATTGTTAAAGAGCAATGATTTTTGACCTTTCAGCCTAAAATCGGGCTTAAAAAAGCCAAAGATAAATCATATTTATCTTTGGCGTCTCCATCCCCTGAGACTGTATGAGTCACTTCCATCTCTTCATCCCCGAAGAGTGTTGAAGGAAGTGGTGGAGCTATGCGGGATCGAACCGCAGACCTCCTGCGTGCAAGGCAGGCGCTCTCCCAGCTGAGCTATAGCCCCATACAGTTGAACTCTATCGTAGAGATGTTGGTGGGTCTGAGTGGACTTGAACCACCGACCTCTCGCTTATCAGGCGAACGCTCTAACCACCTGAGCTACAGACCCCCGTCTTTATCTCACGATAGTTGTTCTTACTTTCTATCAGACAATCTGTGTGAACACTCAAAGCAATTTCATCGCTTAGGTAAGGAGGTGATCCAGCCCCAGGTTCCCCTAGGGCTACCTTGTTACGACTTCACCCCAGTCATGAACCACACCGTGGTAAACGCCCTCCCGAAGGTTAAGCTATCTACTTCTGGTGCAGCCCACTCCCATGGTGTGACGGGCGGTGTGTACAAGGCCCGGGAACGTATTCACCGTGGCATTCTGATCCACGATTACTAGCGATTCCGACTTCACGGAGTCGAGTTGCAGACTCCGATCCGGACTACGACCGGCTTTCTGGGATTAGCTCCACCTCGCGGCTTGGCAACCCTCTGTACCGACCATTGTAGCACGTGTGTAGCCCTACTCGTAAGGGCCATGATGACTTGACGTCGTCCCCACCTTCCTCCGGTTTATCACCGGCAGTCTCCCTAAAGTTCCCGGCATGACCCGCTGGCAAGTAAGGATAAGGGTTGCGCTCGTTGCGGGACTTAACCCAACATTTCACAACACGAGCTGACGACAGCCATGCAGCACCTGTCTCAGAGTTCCCGAAGGCACTAAGCTATCTCTAGCGAATTCTCTGGATGTCAAGAGTAGGTAAGGTTCTTCGCGTTGCATCGAATTAAACCACATGCTCCACCGCTTGTGCGGGCCCCCGTCAATTCATTTGAGTTTTAACCTTGCGGCCGTACTCCCCAGGCGGTCTACTTAATGCGTTAGCTTGAGAGCCCAGTGCTCAAGGCACCAAACTCCGAGTAGACATCGTTTACGGCGTGGACTACCAGGGTATCTAATCCTGTTTGCTCCCCACGCTTTCGTGCATGAGCGTCAGTCTTTGTCCAGGGGGCCGCCTTCGCCACTGGTATTCCTCCAGATCTCTACGCATTTCACCGCTACACCTGGAATTCTACCCCCCTCTACAAGACTCTAGTTCGCCAGTTCGAAATGCGGTTCCCAGGTTGAGCCCGGGGCTTTCACATCTCGCTTAACAAACCGCCTGCGCACGCTTTACGCCCAGTAATTCCGATTAACGCTCGGACCCTCCGTATTACCGCGGCTGCTGGCACGGAGTTAGCCGGTCCTTCTTCTGCGAGTAACGTCACAGCTACTGGATATTAGCCAGTAACCTTTCCTCCTCGCTGAAAGTGCTTTACAACCCGAAGGCCTTCTTCACACACGCGGCATGGCTGCATCAGGGTTTCCCCCATTGTGCAATATTCCCCACTGCTGCCTCCCGTAGGAGTCTGGGCCGTGTCTCAGTCCCAGTGTGGCTGATCATCCTCTCAGAACAGCTAGGGATCGTCGCCTAGGTGAGCCTTTACCTCACCTACTAGCTAATCCCACCTGGGCTAATCAAGATGCGCAAGGCCCGAAAGTCCCCTGCTTTGACCCGTAGGTATTATGCGGTATTAGCAGTCGTTTCCAACTGTTATCCCCCTCATCTCGGCATATTCCCAGGCATTACTCACCCGTCCGCCGCTCGTCAGCAAAGTAGCAAGCTACTTCCTGTTACCGCTCGACTTGCATGTGTTAGGCCTGCCGCCAGCGTTCAATCTGAGCCATGATCAAACTCTTCAATTAAAAGTTTTGGTTGAACCCGAAGGTTCTGCTCAATGAATTCTGTCTTTGCATCATTACCAATAAAGGCAATGACTGCATTTGCATGCTGCGCGAACTTCATCATTGATTAAAATCGTTTGTCGATGTCAATCACTGTGAATGTCCACACAGATTGTCTGATAAATTGTTAAAGAACGAACCGGTAACACCGGCCGGGATAGTTATTTTCAATCCCGAGGGCTGTGCATTCTACACATCCCGTTTTTGGCGTCAAGCTCTTTTTTTAAAGTTTTTCAACCGAAGCTGAAAACAACAAAAAGCTTTCAAACCAAGGATATTCATCCGATGGAATGCTTACCCTACCGACCTGCTCATCAAGCTGTTTAGCTCGTTGCGCCGTGTCGATGGAGGCGCATTATAGGGAACCGATTTTTTTGCGCAAGCCTTTTTAATGACAAAACAATTTAAGCGAACAGGAATTAAACTTTTTGTTCAATGAAGCAACAAAATGGTGGTATTTCGAGCTTAAAATGACAGCTTTGCGATCCCAACACATTATTTATCGAGCATTTTTTCAGCAAGCCTATGGAGGAAAAGACAATTATTCATTACCATGAGAAATGTTGTTAACAGTATTTACCGTATCTTCACATCATTTAGAGAAGCGTCTTATGCAGAAGTCATTTCTTATTGTTGTCATTGTCGCGATAGTAGGCGGCCTTGCTATACACCAGTTTGTACCTGCATTATCGGCCTCAATCGCGTTTTTTGCAGGAGCCATTATTGCCGCACTGTTATTCAAGTTACTCCCATCGGCATTAAGTCAGGGCGATGGAGAATACAGCGGACCCATGATGACCCTCTATGTAGGTAATCTGCCTTATCGGGTACACGAAGGGGAAGTTAAAGAGTTATTCAGCCAATATGGTGAAGTATGCTCAGTCCGCTTAGTCAGGGATCGTAAAACAGGTCGACGCAAAGGCTTCGGCTTTGTTGAAATGCCAGAAGCCAGTGCGCAGCAAGCCATGGCACAGCTTAATGATTTTGTTTTTCAGGAAAGAACCATAAAAGTGCGGGAGGCCAAAACTCAGGACTCAGACAGCACTGAGAAAAACCCCGTTTAAACAACCTCAGACTTTGGGGGGAAGTGTACTAACTGACTGAACCCCAAAGTTGATAAGGTAGCAATAAGTCCCGCAGCCAATTCTGATGTGGTAAAAAAGCCATTCAATGTGCCCATCTGGCCAGTGGTACCATTATCCGCCAATAAAGAAGCCACCCTTCTTGCCACAGCCTTGCCTGAGTCCAATAACGTGACACGACTACCGAGACACTGACTTATTTCAGCTTTAAGCATTGGGAAATGGGTGCAACCTAAAACCAAAACATCTAACGCCGTTTGGCGAACCGGCTGCAACAATTTTGTCAATGCATGTTGATCGATTGTCCCCCCAGCGACTTTCTGCTCGGCCAGCATCACCAACTCAGAACTGCCAAACAAATGTACTTGGCAATCACTGGCAAACTGTTGGATTAAGCGCCGGGTATAATCCCGTTTGATGGTTCCCGGTGTTGCCAACAAACCAATCTCATGACACTGGCTAAGATGCGCCGCAGGCTTAATAGCCGGCACCACACCAACGACGGGAATAGTCAGCTGTTGTCGCAAAGCAGGAAGCACTAATGTCGATGCCGTATTACAAGCAATCACCACCAGGGCGGCATCAATCTGCTTGGCTAATCGAGTCACCAATTCAACACAGCCACTAATCAGCACTTGTTCGGCTAATTCCCCATAGGGCAGCCGGGCATTATCAAATAAATAAACATAATCCCGACCGGGTAACAGCGCCCGGATTTCCGATAGGACGGACAACCCGCCGATGCCTGAATCAAACACTAAAATAGGCCGGAACACACTGACTCCCGCAAAACTTATCAAACTGACACGATTAGAGAGGAAATTCTCACACACAGCAATAAGAGGGTAAAGTGAAGAAACTGGACAACTTCGGACTGTAGTATACTATTTGCGCCCCAAAGACAGACAGTGACGGTGATATATACATGAATTTTGCAGCAATGGATCCTAGCGGCTACGAAGCCCAACTGACAGAAAAACGGGCCAGACTGGAACAGGACTTTGCCACATATCTTCCACCGGCGCTGGAAGTGTTTCCTTCCGAGCCTCGTCATTACCGTATGCGTGCTGAATTCCGAGTATGGCATGATGGCGATGATCTGTATTACTACATGTTTGATAACGTCAAACAGGAAAAAGTCCGCTGCGATCAGTATTTACCTGCTGGCGAGTTGATTAATGAAATGATGTTGGCGCTAATGGAAGAGTTGCGCCCTAATGCGGTACTACGCAAAAAATTATTCCAGGTCGACTTTCTTTCAACCCTAAGCGGTGAAATTTTGGTTTCCCTGTTGTATCACCGCCAACTGGATGATGCTTGGATGACCGAAGCCCAAGCGCTTAAGCAGCGTCTGGGAAACCATTTTAAGCTGAATATTATTGGCCGGGCCCGCAAGCAGAAGCTAATGCTAGATCGGGATTTTGTAGTTGAAACCCTCAAGGTTAACGGCCGCGACTATCACTATAAGCAAATTGAAAATTCCTTTACCCAGCCCAATGCCAAAGTCGCAGTCAAAATGCTGGAATGGGCACTGGATGTAACCCAAGACAGTAATGGTGACCTACTGGAGCTGTACTGTGGTAATGGCAACTTCTCTATTGCCTTGGCTCAGAACTTCAACCGGGTATTGGCCACTGAACTTGCCAAGCCATCAGTTGATGCCGCCCAGTACAACATCAAAGTCAATGGCATTGAGAATCTGCAGATTTTCCGCATGTCCGCGGAAGACTTCAGTGAAGCCATGAGCTCTGGTCGTAAGTTTAAGCGCCTAGAAGGGGTAGATTTGCAGAGCTATGACTGCAATACCATCTTTGTTGACCCACCACGGGCAGGTTTAGATCCAGATACCGTAAAACTGGTACAGGGTTATGAGCGTATTTTATATATCTCCTGTAACCCAGAAACATTACGGGAAAACCTCGATACCCTAAATCAAACCCACAAAATCAGCCGTTTTGCTTTATTTGATCAGTTTCCTTACACCCATCATATGGAGTGTGGTGTCCTGCTGGAACGCAAATAATCCGCAGAACAACAAAAAGGGGCCATCAGGCCCCTTTTTTAGCACACAAAACCACTTATTTACTGTCAATCTTCTGCTGTAAAGCTTCAGCGCCGCGGGCAACCATCCGCAACTGCATCACCAACTGCTCAGCCAGCAACTTACGATCAGCCCGTTTCATATCTAATGCCGCGGCCCCGGCATTGAACACCAAAGTGACTAAGGCTTCAGCCTGAGCCCGAGCTAATTCTGGCGAGCGACCGGCCGTATCTTCCGTGTAATGAGCCAGCTCAGAAATAAAGTGTTCAATCTCCCGCGCAACTGCCGCACGGAAAGCCGCTGAGGTACCGGAGCGCTCATGCAGTAGAATACGAAATACGTTTGGATTGGAATCCAACACTTCCATAAAGGTTTCAACGGAAATACGGATAACACTGCCCCCAGCCTCAGCCCGCTGCCGGCCTTTCCGCATCATCTGACGCAACGTCAGCCCGCCTTCGTCGACCATGGTCAATCCCAACTCATTCATATCTTTGAAATGACGATAAAACGAAGTTGGCGCAATATTCGCCTCGCGGGCAACTTCCCGCAGGCTCAAACTGGAAAAACTGCGCTCTGCACTTAATTGGTTAAATGCCGCGTCCACCAAGGCACGTCTGGTTTTTTCTTTCTGCTGTGCTCTGATCCCCATGCCACTGTCCACATAAACCAAGTGTAATCAGCAAATAATACCGATTTTGTCTCTTAAAACACAGCCCCGCTACACTTGACCTATACCCGGTTAACCTCTAAATTAGCTTACAGATGTACGCTCAAATGAAATGGATATCTTATGCAGCGCAAACCACCCCTGATCTGGCTCAATATCACCCTCTTTACCCTCACCTTTGCCATTGCCCTGCTCTGGGTGCCTTGGCATGGCTATCACCACGGCTTTGATAAAGTTGAATGGCTCAGTTTTATCCTGTTGGCACTCTTTAGCGGTCTATCAATCACCGCCGGTTATCATAGACTCTGGTCCCATAAGAGCTATAAAGCCAGTCGTGGAGTAAAGATTATCTATGCGCTCGGTGGTGCCCTAGCACTGCAAAATAGCGCTCTACACTGGTGTAGTGATCACAGAGTGCATCACAAATATGTTGATGATAATGACAAAGATCCTTATTCAGCTAAGCGGGGCTTCTGGTACAGCCACATTGGCTGGATGTTGCGGGAATATCAGGTCACTAAGCCGGAATACCTTAATGCCCGAGATCTACAAAATGATCCGATTGTGATGTGGCAACACCGTCACTATCTGGCCCTAGTTGTGGTAATGAATATCCTATTGCCACTAACGCTAGGCTGGCTTAATGGCGATATCCTGTCCATGTTACTCCTAGCCGGAGTCATGCGGCTGGTCCTAGTGCATCACTGCACTTTCTTTATCAATTCTCTAGCCCATATTTGGGGCAAACAGCCTTATACCGATAAAAATACCGCCCGGGATAATGGCCTGCTGGCACTGCTGACTTATGGAGAGGGCTACCATAACTTTCATCATATTTTTGAACATGATTACCGCAACGGCATCCACTGGTGGCAATACGATCCCACCAAATGGCTTATCCAACTACTCTCATGGTGCCGATTAACTTGGGATCTGCGCCAAGTGCCCCAAGAGCGAATTGAAACAGCCCGATTGAATATGCAGTTAAAACAAGTTAGCCATCGCCTAACCCGCTTCCCTAACTGTGAAGAGTTACAGCAACATCTGCAATTAGAGTATGAACAGCTCAAAACAGCCATCACAGCTTATTATCAAGCGCAGAAAAAGCTGCTAGAGGCCAAACATAAACATCTGTGTGATCAGCAACTCATCAGTCAAGTTGCGCTACTTAAGCGTCAACTCAGTAATCGTATTAAGCACTGGCAGCAATTCACCGCTCGTTATAGCTGAACAATAAATTGTCACGAAAGCCCGGCGGCCACCTTGCATGGTGGCCGTATCTGATTATCATGGTCGCCTCATAGTCCAACAGCAGGTTTTGATAAAATGGCAAACACCGGCATCAAACTCACCGAATACAGCCACGGCGCAGGCTGTGGTTGTAAAATTTCACCTAAAGTGCTCAGCACCATTCTGGCATCCCAGCTGCCGGTATTTACCGATCCCAACCTGTTGGTCGGCAACCAGAGCCGTGATGATGCGGCGGTTTACAAGCTAAATGATGAAACCGGTATTATCAGTACCACAGATTTCTTTATGCCGATTGTGGATGACCCGTTCACATTTGGTCGTATTGCTGCGACCAATGCCATCAGTGATATTTACGCCATGGGCGGCACCCCCATGATGGCCATTGCGATTCTGGGATGGCCTGTGAATAAACTCAGCCCTGAAATTGCTCAACAGGTTGTAGACGGCGGCCGTCAAGCCTGTGCTGATGCTGGCATTATGCTGGCCGGCGGTCACAGTATTGATGCCCCTGAGCCTATTTTCGGATTGGCTGTGACAGGTCAAATCCCGCTGACTGAACTCAAGCAAAATGACACAGCAAAAGCTGGCGATCGCCTGTATCTGACCAAGCCTATCGGTATCGGCATTCTGACCACAGCACAAAAACAGAAAAAACTGGCGGATGAAGATCTGCATATTGCACCGGATGCTATGTGCCAACTGAATAAAATTGGCGCCAAAATCGCAAAAATTGCCGGCGTTAACGCCATGACGGATGTCACTGGTTTTGGTCTGGCCGGCCACCTGCTGGAAATGTGTCAGGGTGCGGGCGTGATGGCAGAAATTGATTTAAGCCGTCTACCGCTACTTGAAAAAGCCCGTCATTATCTGGAACAAGGTTGTGTGCCCGGCGGTACCCATCGTAACTTTGACAGCTATGGTGAACAGCTGCCAGCACTGAATGATGAACAAAAAGCCTTGCTGTGTGATCCACAAACCAGTGGTGGTCTACTGGTTGCCGTGAACGCAGCAGGCGAAGCAGCGCTGACGGAATTACTGGCTCAAAACGGTATTGAGCCTGTCTGTATTGGTACACTTAAGGACAGCCAAGACCAGCAAGTACTGGTGGAGCTGGTTTAATGAGTGACCATATCATCCCGGCGAGCCAATACCGGGAGATTTTTCTGCAGGATCGGCCATTGATCGATACACGGGCACCGATAGAGTTTGATAAAGGTGCCTTCCCAAGCTCAGTCAATCTGCCATTGATGATGGACGGAGAGCGGCAAAAAGTCGGTACTTGCTACAAAGAGCAAGGACCAGATGCAGCGCTGGCGTTGGGTCATGAATTGGTACGTGGCAAGACCAAGCAGAAACGGGTTGATGCCTGGATCCACTATCTGCAGGCCAATCCCAACGCATACATCAACTGCTTTCGCGGAGGAGAGCGCTCGCGCATCACTCAGGGCTGGATAAAAGATGCCGGTATCGAGGTGCCCTTCGTCGAAGGTGGTTATAAGGCCATGCGTCAGTATCTGATTGATACCATTGAAGCGGCCCCGGTAAACAGCAGTATGTGTATTCTCAGCGGGATCACAGGTTCAGGCAAAACAGATTTTCTGCATCTGCGCGCTGAGGCCGTCGATCTAGAAGGCATTGCCAATCACAGAGGCTCCAGCTTCGGTAAAAAGCATGATCCTCAACCCGCACAGATTAATTTTGAAAATACACTGGCGGTTGATCTGCTTAAACATGATGCGCGTGGAGAAAAAACGCTGCTACTGGAAGATGAAAGCTTCCTCATTGGCCGCAACGCCCTGCCAAAATCCTTCTACGCCAAGATGCAAAATGCCGATGTGGTGGTATTGGAAGAGCCTTGGGATAAACGATTAGCTCGGTTGCTAAATGACTATGTCACCATCATGCACAGTGGTTATGTTGAGCGACTGGGTGAGCAGGATGGATTTGATGCCTTCCGCCAATATTTAACCCAAAGCCTAATCGGTATTAAAAAACGCTTGGGTGGCAAAGAATTGGCAGAAATGCAGGCGCTGGTAGATGCCGCATTGGCACAGCAATTATCACGCGGTAATACCGATGGCCATCTGGACTGGATTGCCCGCCTATTAGAACGCTACTACGATCCTATGTATCACTACCAATTGGAAAATAAAGCCGAGCGAATTAAATTCCGCGGCAGCCATGCGGAAATGCATCAATGGTTTGATGACCAGCGTTAATAATACTTAAGCCCTCAAATGAGGGCTTTTTCTTATGCTGGCTGCTTATCTGCCATATAGGCTGATAAAGATAGTGCCATCACCATTCGGCCGGCTCCCGCGCCGAAATAATCGGCTTCAAATCCAGCGGCCGTAAAACCGCAAGACTCATACAACTGTCGAGCTGGATTCTCTGGTGCAACCGTCAGCAGTATTCGTTTCACTTCCCGAGGTGCACGCGCAATGCCCGCCTGGATCAATTGTCGGCCAATACCTTTGCCACGAAAGTCTGGTGAGACTGCCAATGACCAAATCCAATAATCATCTGATTTAGCGGCCTTCACAGCTAATTGATACCCCACCAACTTCCCTGAAGCTGTTTTTGCCAGCATTAAGCCATCAGGCCAGCAGTCTAATACCTGCCGAAAAAAGAAATCCGGATAAATATGAGCGCCAAACACCTGTTGTTCGAGTAAAAAAACTGCCGCCAAATCTAATTTGGCGGCAGTATGTAATGAGATAAGCTGAGTCAATTAACGTCCTTCGAGTATTTTATCCCAAGCCAGCTGTGGCGAACCGACCACAATAAAATTGGGATTTTCCATGGTTTCCCGCTGATTGTAACTCAAAGGCTGTAAACGAATATCCATTAACTGGCCACCTGCTTCTTCAACTATGATCTGTGCCGCACCAGTATCCCATTCTCCCGTTGGCCCGACCCTGACATAACAATCTGCCCGGCCTTCAGCCACCAAACAGGATTTCAATGCCGCGCCGCCCATCACCACCAACTCACACTCTGTTGGTAAATGAAACAGCTTAAGCACCGACTGAGGATCCTGTCGACGACTCACCGCCAGCCTTAGCGCTGGATGAGTAGAGCGAGCAATATGATGGCTACTGATACGGCTTACACCATCCTGACTGCACTTAAAGGCGCCGCCACCAGCGACAGCGTAATAACACACATCCGCCATCGGCGCATAGACAACGCCCAATACCGGCTGGTTATGTTCAATCAGCGCAATAATTACAGAAAAATCACCGCTACCAGCAATGAACTCTCCGGTGCCATCGAGGGGATCCACTAACCAATAACGCGGCCAACGCCCCCGTTCACTCAACGCAATATCAGCGGCCTCTTCGGAGATCACCGGAATATCCGGAGTCAACGCTGCCAATCGGGACAAAATTAAGCTGTGAGAGGCCAAATCTGCAGATGTAACGGGCGTATTATCGGCCTTCATCTCTCGTTCAAAATGGCCATCTAGATATATTTCCCGGATTTTATCGCCAGCCTGACGGGCAATAGCAATAACGGACTCAAGCAATTTCTCTGGCTGCATAACCACTCCAGACATCAAAAAGGAAACGTCTTCGGCCGGATACCGAAGACAGGGGCATTACTTAAGTTTTAGATGCTTTTGTGCCAAAAACAATGCACTCACACTGCGGGATTCTGAAAAATCCGCTCTTTCCAGCAGATCCTGCCAGTCCGCCAATGGCCAACTCACCACCTCTATGGGCTCTGGCTCATCTCCCTCCAATTTACTGGGGGTGAGAGATTGCGCTAAAAAAATCTGCATGCGGCTAGCAAAATACCCCGGAGCCAAACTCAGCTCCTTCAATAAAATCAACTCGCCTGCGGCAAAGCCAATTTCTTCCTGTAACTCCCGGTTTGCCGCCTCAGCTGGCGTCTCTCCGGGATCAATTAACCCTTTAGGGAAGCCCAGTTCATAATCATGGGTACCAGCAGCATACTCCCGCCCCAGTAATAACTGCCCCTGATGAACCGGAACAATCATCACAGCGCCGCGGTTATTGCCTTTCATGCGCTCATAATAACGCTCCACCTGATTGGCAAAACGTAAATGAAGTTGCTCGATCTGAAACAAGCGGCTGCGGGCAACGACCTCGCGGTGAAGAATTTCGGGCTTTTGCCGGTGGGACATACTGGCCTCTGTAGAAAAATGTATGTATTAGCAAGTCTAAAAATGCTCTTTTAATCTTACTATTCTGCGCTTAATCCACAACCTGAATTTCCCGGCTAACTCGCGTTAAAAGGTTATGCTGGAGTAAAGCTTAAACTCAAATCACCGCGACCAGATAAAGCGAACGCGCCTTCAGGCGCGTTCGCTTTTATACTGACACTATCGCCGCTAGAGCCCCGGGACAACGCCCGCATAGCGAATAGGATAATAACCTTGAGCATCAGGTCGGCCGAGGAAAGTCAGCGCCTGTTGTAAATCTGCCGGCTGGGTAGCGGTTTCTCGAATCCGCCCTTCTAGCAGTAATTTACTGTTTTCCCCCAAAGTCGCTTTGGCTGATACGCCCAAATCATTGTCTTTTTCCGTGGTATTGAGCACCAATTGCCCCGCATCACAACTCAGCCCCAATTGGATATTCCCCAGTGGATAATGACCAAATTGGTTTTTAACACTGAGGTGATTCAAAAAGACCTTTCCTTGCAGAGCTCTACACCAAGGAAGACCTTGGGAAAACTGCGGCACAATCAGGTTGATCTCGCCACCAATTTTAGTGTGAAACGGTAGTCGAGCATTACCAATCACAAAATTATTGGGCGCTTCAAAACGCAAATCAGTAACCTGTATACCACCTAGCGACCAACTGATATGACCCTTACCACTGACAACACTGCCACGGTTGCCAAGCGTAATATCGGCCGCCAATTTACCTTGTAGCAGACTCCAGAGATCTAAATCCCAATGCAGCTGCTCGAACTGACGCTGCTGCACCACTAACGTCGCCACCTGGCCATCCCATATGGTGCCACTAATGCCGGCAACCCGAATTTGGGCTGGCAATGGTGCCAATTTCAACGCGACGGATGCAGGAAACAACGCCACCATAAATATCAGGTAGATCAACACACCCAGAAGAATTTTTTTTATCACTCAGTTTCTCACTTACAGCAAAGACTAGCGCGACACCTGAATACGACGAACCTGCACATAGCCGGGGGTATCTGTCGCCGTAATATCTAAATTGTCCAAAGACAATCCCTGCTGAACCAAATCAGAGAGGTAATCCATTAGAGAAGTAAAAGGCACATCATCTAGCCACAGCTGGATTTTATCGCCTTGAGGTTGCATCCGGGTAATTTCTAACCCGAACTTGTCAGCAGAACGGTTAACCAACGCACTGAGGCTTCCCACTGCACTACGCTTTCCGCCCGTTTGACGCAGCGCCATTATCCGACTGGCAGTTTGCTTAACATAATCAAGAGTCTGCTGTTCTGCCGCCAGATTGCGACGCGCATTTTCCTGCGCCTGACTGATTGGCGCCCAAATACCCCAATATAAAATACCCAACAGCACAACTGCCGCGGCGGCCACCAGCATCTGCTGCTCCCTTTGCGCCAGATTTCCCCACCAGAGTTTGAATTTTTCCATATCACAGACTCCTTAATGTCAAGGTACTGGTAACAGCATCATGCTTACTGTTCATCGCACCGGCACTAACATTAAACTGCTTTCCAGCTAACTCACGGAAGGTTTCAATTTCAGCATAATTTTTTGCGGTAACCTGCATGCGTAATTCACTGCGGTTACCATCAAACCTCAGACTATCCGGCTTCAAAGCCGGTACTTTGGCAAAGGCCGGGGCCAGTTTATCCAGCATGGTAAACATTTCCCCACCAGAGCCTTGCCCCTGTAATTTGTTCAGTTCGCTTTTCAGCTGAGTACGTAAATTCACAATACGCCGACTGCCGGGCACAGCCTGACGGTAAATTTGTTCACTTTGACTCTTCAAGGCCGCGCTTTGCTGCCCCAACTGATGAATATCCAGCCCTTTGTTAACCAACGCTAAAACCAACACAATACCCGCAGCAATGGCGGCATTACGCCAAAGCAGCAAGTGGCGACTGTATTCCCGCTTAGGTTGATAGCGACCACTGAGCAAGTTTACCCGGCACTCCGCCACACCACGAGCCAGTACCAACATCGGCAAATCCAATGTTTGCTCCGCCATGGTGATATCATGCTGGCGGCAAGGTAAGGCCAATTGGGTAAATGTGGCGACCCGAATGGGATCATCCAGCCCATCGGCCAGCTTAGGTAACACCACAGCTAGCCAATCCATCGGAATGCTATGCCCGCCACCGGATGAGGTCCGCAGCAAACAATCGGCACCAAACTGCATCGCTGACCATTGGCAATCGGCGACCTGTGGCAATGCCAAGCAATCCGGTACAATAACCCGGGGCTGCAACTGAGCTTGCTGCAACCACTCCAGCCATAGTGTCATTTGCTCATGGCTCACAGCCACAACATTCAGTTGCTCACCTTCTCGTTCGCCAACCACAAAATGCATCTGCTCAACATTATCAACCAGCTCTTCTTCTAGCATAAAGGGCAAGGCTTTCAGTGCCTGTCGTTGTCCTTTTTCTGGCAAGGTGACCTGGGTCATCGCCAGCGCAGAGCTGCAGACCAGCACATCCACAGGCCGGTTACCCGCCCGCTCAGTTAAACTGCCCAGCTCACCGGCATTAGCCAGCTCACCGGAGGCGATAATTTCCTGCTCCTGCGCTGACCAAACCAACCAACTACATGGCTGTTCATAGGTATTACCCAACCGGATAAATAACCGTTCAATCACACTGATTCTCCATCAGCCCCGGGCAGAGTCCGCCTTGGGCTTATGCTGTTCTGTTTTATTCTGTCCGCCAAACTGCCGGGCGATAACCCTGAATTGGCCATTATTATTCTGCAGCACACTGTCCATACGAAATACGGCAGTATCCACTTTGGCCGCGGCCTGCAGCAGGAAATATTTGCTGTCGACCCCGATACTGGATTTCAGTTGAGCATCCAGATTACTGTCCAAATTAGCGGCGGTCCAAAAATCCTCAACCTTGGCATAACCTGCTGCAGGGCGCTGATTCAACAGACTTTCAGCTTCCCCCACAGAGACCTTATTATCCAACATTCCCGCCAGTAGCGCCGCATGCTCCGGCGCTAAGGTATTAACATTCAATACTTGCTGATTATTACCCGGAATCACACAAATGTAGGGATCCAGCACCTTGTATATCTGCTGGGTAAACCCCATCACCGCCCGGAGCTCAGATTTATCATTCATCAGCGTATTGGCAGCCCGATAAGGTACAGTCCGAGATTCATATTCAGCATCTTCAGCACCAAACGGGCTGGTGACCGTATCTTCATCTAAATAATCTTTCAGGGTCTGACTTAACGACTCTGCCGCAAAGTCATCCATTCCCAACGCCACCAGCAAGGCTTTAAACTGTCGCACCGCTAATGGCATTTTCAATTGGCCTGTTTTTTCATCCTCAGTCGCGGGTTGAGACAAGGCATTTAAATTAAAGCAGCTACGCATATCAGAAATATTGCCACCTATTTCCCCTTCATCAGCCGGGAAGATCACATCTGCCTGGGCCCAATACTGCTGAAGATGTACGGTATTATCGGCATCCTTCATATCCTGACGCAGCACTTTTTCAGCTAATTGCTCCGCACTCATGGCATACCAATAAGCCTGATCATACTGCGCCAAATTCAGCGTCCGACGCATTGCTAACTGATTACGGCCGGTTATATCCACCGCTAACGCAGCGATAATGGCCACGATTAGCAGCACGACCAACAACGCAACACCGGTTTGTTTATTACGCCCCATGTTGGTTATCCCCGCCCCGGGATAAGTCCCGGCTCTCTTGGTGCCCCCGGAATAGGTGGAGGCCCATTGCCAGGTTCACCATTTCCAGGTGTGCGCCCATCCGGCGCGCCACGATCGTCGCCATCCCTGCCTGGCTGATCATTACCGCCACTTTCTGGCGTAACACTCCCCAGCTCAGGCAACAGGAATTTACGTTCAATTCGCCCCAAATGCTCCAGTTCAATATCCACAGCAATCGCTTGAGGCATAGTGGTACCATCGACCTGACGCTGCCAACTGCCATTAATAAAAAAGGCATATTTCACTTCTAGCACACCGGTCATCAACACCGTCTTGATGGGCTCAGCCCCTAATTCGGGATCTGGATAGGGGAAATACCAACGTTCCAGCCGATCTTCAACCTGCACATAAGCAACCGCCTGAATACTGCCCCGGGGGAGCATCCCCTCTGGGTTAAGCCAGCCAAGCCGAAAAAACGACAACCCATCAGACTGAGAATCAAGCAAATGGGGGCCGGCCTGAAAAAGCGCCTTACTGCGGCCGCCTTCCAATAATCTCGGCGTCCGCCCAACCATCTGCCCCAAATCCCGCTGCATAATACCAACACCTTGCTGCAACGCCTTTAGCCGTGCAGCAAACTGCTTAGTGACCTCATCATTAGTCATTACCGTCTGCAACACCGCATTCGCGGCTAGCCCTAACATGGCAAAAATAGCAATGGCAATCAGCATCTCTAACAGGGTAAATCCCCGGCTAGCATTACTCTTTACGTGCCACATAACTGCTTACCTGGGCATTAACCCGCTTAAATCTGTCATCTTCACTGACACTGATCCGTATCATACGAAAATCTTTATCGGCAGTTTTCACAATCTCCCGCCGCCAGTACCAGGTTTTACCGGCCAATTCTTCTTTACCTTCCGTTTTTCCCAGTGCAGGGAAAGCAGGTAGTAATCGGGCATCTACCATCTGGTTATCCGCAACCCACTGCGCCAGCGTGCGTTGTTCTAACACAGGCATATTACTCATCATCTCGCCCAAACTCTTAGTGATAGACACAGCTGCAATCGCAAAAATCATCAGTGCAACCATCACCTCCAGCAGTGTCATCCCCTGGGCATATTGGTACTGAGCTAATCGCAGCTTAACGCCCATCCTGCTCATCCGGCCTCCCCAAGGTCATCTGGCCCAGCGCATTACCCACAACCAGTACTTCGGCATCTTGGCCATCATGACTTTTATGAAAAAAGGTCAGCTCAAATGCCGTCATTTCTCCACTTGGGAACAACATAATTTGCGGCGTTTGTAATGCTTTATCTTCCGGCTGACTCAGCTCCGTCTCCGCCTCTTCAAACGGCTGCTCAAATAAAGTGTCATCCTGCTCATCTTCCTGGGTCAAAGGTAACCCCTCAACCACCAAGCTCAGAGAGGTATCGCTATCAAACTCCCGCTTTGCTAGCAAACGGTCATTTTTCAGCGGAACCCATTTATCCTCTTTACGCAGCACAAATTCATAGCTGTGATCATCAACCACCACCCCGACAAATTGACCATTGAGCACAACCTCATCAAGCACCATTTCAGTGGCAGAGATAAATTGTCTGGCACTACGCTCCAGTTCCTGTTTTGGACCAGAGCCCCCCATCGATAGGGTGACAGCAGCAGCCGCCAGTCCCATCAGCAGTACTACCAGCAATACTTCTAGCAATGTAAAGCCGGGCTGGCGTGACCATCGCATCATTACTGGAAGCTCTGCAGATTCCAGTTGCCAATATCATCTTCTGTTCCCGGCTGACCATCAGGGCCGGCACTGAAAATATCAATTTTGCCGTTTTCGCCTGGGCTTAACAGCAAATAAGCATTACGCCACGGATCCTGAGGCAGACGTTTTACATAACCACCATCACGGTAGTTGCGAGGCTCAGGAGAGATACTTGGCTTCTGCACCAGCGCTTCAAGCCCCTGCTCAGTGCTGGGATAAACCCCATTATCAAGCTTGTACATATCCATAGCGTTTTCCAACGCCACAATATCGGAAACGGCTTTTTGCTGATCCGCTTTATCTTTATTTCCCATCAGGTTAGGCACCACCATAGAAGCCAGGATCCCCAAAATAACAATCACCACCATGACTTCCAGCAGGGTAAAACCTTGTTGTCTGTTACGCCTTTGCATTTACTACTTCTCCTAAAAACGATCCCGGCAGGATCGGCATTGCATTGCTGCGGGATATCCCCCGCCAAAATTTGATTTCCGCGTAGGCCGCATTATGTGCGCCCTTACGCAATAAGACCGTCATCCGCTGATCATATTATTCAGCGCCAAAATCGGCTGCAAAATTGCCAATACGATAAACAGTACAACCCCAGCCATAGACACCACCAGCAAGGGTTCAAAAACCCCTAAGGCAATATTGACGTTAGACTCAAACTCGCGGTCTTGGTTATCGGCTGCCCGTTCCAGCATCTGCTCTAACTCGCCACTTTTTTCCCCGGAGCTGATCATATACAACATCATGGCTGGAAATAGCTTCGTATTGGCTAACGCTGAGCCTAAACTGGTCCCTTCTCGCACTCGCGCTGTGGCTTCTTCCACCGCCTGTTTTACCCGCACATTTTGCAGCACATCACTGGCAATACGCATTCCGTCAAGTAATGGCACTGAACTGGCCGATAAAATACTTAAGGTGCGAGCAAACCGGGCAGTGTTTAACCCCTTACTGACTTTACCCACCACAGGCATCTTCAGCAGTACCGTATGGTATTTCATCCGGTATGCAGGATTGTTCATCAAACGCTTAAACAGCGCGACCAGCACAAAAATAAGCCCGATAACAATCAATCCAAAGTGCTGAACAAAGTCTGAGCTAGCAATCAGTAATTGAGTCGTCCAAGGAAGTTCCTGCCCCATATGCTGAAACTGCCCCACCACTTTTGGCACTACAGCAGCCAACAGCACGGCAATCACCCCAATCGCAACAGTAGTGAGCACCACAGGGTAGATCATCGCCTGGGCCATCTTAGTTTTTAGCTGTTGGCGTCTTTCGGTGTAATCAGCCAAACGGTTCAACACCACGTCCAAATGGCCAGATTGTTCTCCTGAGGCCACCATTGCCCGGTATAGATCATCAAAGATATGGGGGAACTCGGCCATAGAATCAGCCAACGAATAGCCTTCTACCACCCGAGAGCGCACCGCCATGATCATGGAAGCCAAGCGGTCTTTTTCACACTGCTGCCCTACGGCCTTCAATGCTTCTTCTACGGGTAAACCGGCAGCAACTAAGGTTGCAATCTGCCGAGTCAACAGTGCCAACTCTGCCACAGAAATTTTCCGTTTAAACAGAGTAAAACCACCACTTGTCCGGCTTTCTTTTTCCACCACCGGCTGAATATCCAGCGGCATTAACTGCTGATCCCGCAACTGCGAGCGAGCATGACGGGCAGTATCGGCCTCAATCACCCCTTTGCTCTGCTTGCCCTGCCGGTCAAGCGCTTTATATTCAAACGCCGGCATGTGTTATTCCTCCCGGGTGACCCGCAGTACTTCTTCCAGGGTCGTAATACCGGCCCGAACTTTTACCATACCGTCATAACGAATACTTGGGGTGTGCTGGCGAATATATTTCTCAATCGCCAATTCCCCGCGGCCAGCATGGATCAGTTCACGAACTTGATCATCCACCACCAGCAACTCATGGATACCAGTACGGCCACGGTAACCGTTATTACCACAGGCTTTACAGCCAACAGCACGATAAATCGGGCTGTTATCATCCGCTGTCATTCCCAGTAATTCCCGCTCCCGGCTATCAGGAATATGAGCTTCCTTACACTCATTACACAGGGTGCGGATAAGTCGCTGGGCCAATACCCCCAATAAACTGGAGGACACCAAGAAGGGTTCAACCCCCATGTCTTGCAAACGGGTAATCGCCCCAGAGGCCGTATTGGTATGCAATGTTGAAATCACTAAGTGACCGGTAAGCGAAGCTTGCACCGCTATCTGGGCTGTTTCCAAATCTCGGATTTCCCCAATCATCACCACATCAGGATCTTGACGTAAAATTGCCCGTAACCCTCGAGCAAATGTCATATCCACCTTAGTATTCACCTGAGTCTGACCGATGCCATCCAGCTCATATTCAATAGGATCTTCTACGGTCAAAATATTGGTGTCTTTGGTGTTAATCTCTGTCAGCCCCGCATAAAGCGTGGTACTTTTACCCGACCCCGTGGGGCCGGTCACCAAAATGATGCCATGGGGCTTGCGGATCAGCTCATCAAATTGCTGCCGCACTGATGCAGTCATCCCCAACTGGGTTAAATCCAAATTACCGGCATTTTTATCTAGCAAACGCAATACAACCCGTTCACCATGGCTTGATGGCATCGTCGATACCCGCACATCGACTGCTCGCCCACCAATGCGCAGTGAAATACGGCCATCTTGCGGTACGCGTTTTTCCGCAATGTCCAATCTGGCCATGACTTTAATACGCGACACCAGCAGGGATGACAATTTACGGTTGGGCCTCAGCACTTCTTTGAGCACCCCATCCACCCTAAAACGTACTACCAGCTGTTTTTCATAGGTTTCAATATGGATATCAGAAGCTTCTTCTTTGATAGCCTCTGATAACAGAGCGTTGATCAGCCGAATAATCGGTGCATCATCATCCCCTTCCAGCAGATCCTCGGTCTCAGGAAGCTCTTCGGCCAAAGTAAACAGATCCATCTCATTACCAATATCTTCCATCAGCTGCTGAGCTTCTGAAGAATTAGCCTGATAGGTTTGAGTCAACCGGGTTTCAAACTGGCTTTGATCCAATTTAACCAAAGGCAACCTGTGACCAGCAAAGCGGCGTACTTCTAACAAGGCTTCAACCGGCGTGTCTTCGGTATAGTACAAGGTCAGCGGCTCATTCTCCCCGCGAGCGAGCACCAAACCGTATCGGCGGGCAAATGCGAAGGGTAATCTGTCCTTACTGGTAACAGCGAAGACTTCATCAGCCTGAGCCTCAACGTCCAGCCCCAGCTCTGTGCTCATAGCAGCCAAATCCGTTGCCTGAGCCTGTTCAGATAATACTTGCTGCTCACTCATGCTCATGGCCGGCATCTTTCTGTTTATTCTTTTCCAAAGTTTTCAGCGTGGAGTCCGTCTTGCGCATCTTGGTATCCAGACCACGCCCCTCTTTATAACGCTCAAGAATATCATTCACTTCCGGTGCCAAATATTCTGCTTGATTCCACTGTTCCAATACCGGTACTTGTGTATTTGGCATTAAATTCACCCCGCGCTCCTGCTGCTCTAATTGCAGCGCGCGGAAATAATTGTATTTACGGCCAGCAATACCTTCCATGGTGACGCCATCACGGATGATAGTGGGCTTAATAAACACCATCAGGTTCTTTTTCTTTTTGCCACTGGAGGAAGACTTAAATAAATGGCCAATAATCGGAATATCGCCAAGGAAAGGGACTTTTTGCACGCTTTCCTGCACTTCTTCATTAATCAGTCCACCCAGCACCACAATCTGACCCGAATCGGCCATCACAGTCGTGGTTAAACGTCGGGTAGCAAAGGTCACATCAACCCCAGTTTTACCATTAATACCAGACACTTCCTGCTCAATCGTCAGCTTAACGGAAGTCCCTTCATTGATCTGCGGGATCACTTTCAGCTTCACCCCCACTTCTTTACGTTCCACCGTCTGGAACGGATTAGAGTTACCATTGGATGAGTTCTGAGCCCCAGTCAGCACCGGCACTTCATCACCGACAATGAAGGAGGCTTCTTGGTTATCTAGCGTGGTAATAGAAGGGGTAGCTAACACGTTGGAGTTAGTGTCACTGGACACAGCTTGCATCAACGCGCCAAAATCTCCCATTGTCACGCCCCATGCCATACCACTGACTTTACCCAACGCCTGAGCCAACAGAGTAATATCACCGGGAGTGTCAGGATTTTGGCCAATCACTTTGCCATCATTAGGGTTAGTGATAAAAGTGCCTTCCTTTGGTCGAGCATTCCAGATGCCGGCACCAATCTCACCAATAGTCGGGCCCAGATTATTAAATTGAGTACCACCACCGGCCTCAGTACCCCACTGAATACCAAACCCAACATCATCACCTTCTGCCACTTCCACAATAATGGCTTCAACCAACACCTGAGCGCGGCGAATATCCAATTGGTTAATCACACTTTCCAGTGTGCGCATCTGATCAGGATCGGCGCTGATCACCAAGGCATTGGTTTCAACGTGGGCCATGATATTAATTTTACTGTCACGCCCACCGCTGCGGCTTTTCCCACCATCTTTGTTTTCTTCCAGTTTTTCAGCAAAACCTGTCAGTACTTTTTCCAAATCTTCTGCATTGGCATACCGCAGATAACGCACCTTGGTATTGCCGTTACTGGCCTGCTCTTCATCCAACTTGTGGATCAATGAAACCACTCGGTCCCGGCTTTTTTCATCACCACTGACAATCACAGCGTTAATGCGTTCATCCGCTACAATCTTAGGAGCTTGCCCGGGCATCTGCGCCTGATTACCGCTGGAGCGATACAAGGATTCAACGATACGGACAATTTCCCCAGCAGAAGCATGTTTAAGATTAACGACTTGGGTAGACACATCCCCTTGCTTATCGACCCGACGAACAATATCCACCAACTTATTGACCACCGCAGCGCGGCCAGTAATCATCAACACATTAGAAGGGTCATAATTGACCACATTACCGCCGCCGGCATTATCATTTAACTGCCTGAGCAAAGGTGCTAATTGCTTCGCCTCAGTGTTATACAGCGCGACGATACGAGTGACCATTTCATCACCCAATCCTGGGTGCTTATCATCCGCAACCCGAATATTTGCTACCTTGGCATCTTTATCCTTCACCACTTTAAGGATATTGTTTTCCATCTCGACCACGGCATAGCCATACACCTGCAAGACATTAAGGAAAAATTGGTAATACTGCTCATCATTGAGCAGATCATAACTACGCACATTAATCTTGCCGCGGATACTGGGATCCACAATGATGGTCTTATCCAGATTTTTACCAACAATATTGATAAATTCTTGAATATCTGTGCCCTTAAAGTTTGCCGCATATTGTTCAGACCAGGCAGGTTGCGCCATAAAAGCAGCGCCTGCGACCACAGTGGCTATCAGGCTGCGCCGAAAACCCTTTTTTTTCATTATCATTTCCCCTGCATCCCTAATCAGTGCTGCGGCAAACTGAATAAAATTTCTACTAACTGCCCATGCCGCTCGACAGTGACGGATACATCACTCAGGTTGGGCAATTGCGACATAACTTCAATAGATTGCGCCATATCAGTAAGATCATAGCCATTAATCGATGTCGCCAAATCGTTGGGCCGGAAACCGGCCGCTTTAAATAAACCGGGATCTTTCCCCGGATTTAGCCTATAACCAACAACTTCACCATTTTGTCTCACTGGAGAAATGGCAATGAAGTCAGTAATTTTACCTGGATCTTCCAATAATAAATCCCGTGAGTACTCGAGCTCTTCGCTCACTCTTTCATTATGGCGCTGATCAACTTTATGCACCTTGGCATGCTGTAACTGATGATTAGCACCAGACTCTGTGGTATATGGCATGCCATCTAGCATCAATGTCTCATAACGACCACTATTCGCCAAAATAACCCTATCGGCATAAACTTCTTTCAAAGATGCTGATGTTCCTTTAATTTTATCACCTAAACCATAGGTATCCTGCATTCCCCGAGATTCAATTACTGCGAGACCTTTTTGTTCCGCAGTAGAAGCAACCACCCCAGTTAACTGAATAGAAAGGCTAGTTTTTGGGGCATCCGTTATCATTTCAGCAACTGGCGCTGGTTTTGGTAACTTATCTTTGGCATTCGCTTGACCAAACAGCGCTAATTTGTGCAACGCATCGAGCGAAATACTCTGGGACGAGGGCGAAGTGGAACCCGCAGCAATAGGCTGCCACGGTAGCTGAGATTCAGATACAGGAACTAATTTCCAACTGATTTCAGCAACAAGATACAACGCAACAATAGCAGCGACCACCAAGGCCAACTTACTGAGAGTTTGTTGCGGGATCCCTGCAGCTTTAGACAAGACTTTTTGTAATAAATCCATATTCATTGGACCAGTGTAGGCCTCTATTCCGCTGATGTGTCAGGAAAAACCTGCCCATGCTACCCCAGGGGCCATGATGCAACAAGTGAGTAACACCCTCGGAGTTGGCTAAAAATCATCAATTATGTTAACTTTGTCAGCCTACAAGCCGCAGACTCAACCCAGTTAACTGTTAACTTTTTGTGGCAATTTTTCAACCTGGTCAGTGCCGGGTGACACTTTCCAAGCTTCCATCCGTTGTTATCGGCCGGAGACCTTATGACCCAAACTCAGGATGCACCCAAGGCTGTCCGCTTGGACAAATGGCTGTGGGCTGCCCGCTTTTATAAAACCCGAGCCATTGCTAAAGAAATGATCAATGGTGGTAAAGTACATTACAACGGCCAGCGCCCCAAATCCAGCCGCAACGCAGAAGTTGGCGCCATTATCAGATTACGACAGGGTTATGATGAAAAAGAGGTCATAATCAAGCAGCTGAGTGAGCAAAGACGAGGTGCGGCTGAGGCACAAAAACTCTACGACGAAACCGAAATAAGCATTCAAAAACGTGAATTGAATGCTGAAGCTCGACGGCTGAATATTCTACAGAATCCCGCTCCGGAGCATAAACCGGACAAAAAACAGCGTCGAACTATTATCCGCTTTAAAGAAATGTAAATGTGAGACAACTCATGAGCAAAGATAACCTATACCGTTACCTGTTCGAAAACGCTGATGTGCGCGGTGAACTGGTACAACTGGAACAAAGCTTCCAACACATTGCCAATACCCATGATTACCCAGTAGCAATCAAAGGCCTATTGGGGGAATTGTTAGCGGCCACATCACTGTTAACTGCTACTTTGAAATTCAATGGTGATATTGCTATTCAGCTACAAGGCGATGGCCCAGTCTCTCTAGCTGTGATCAATGGTAATAACGATCAACAAATGCGTGGAGTGGCTCGTTTTAGTCAAACTCCAGCCGATAACGCTAGCCTGGCGGATATGTTCGGGAAAGGGTATATGGTCATTACCCTGACCCCGGATGAAGGTGAACGTTATCAAGGAGTCGTGGCTCTGGATAAGCCAACGCTAGCTGAATGCTTGGAAGAATATTTCGCTCAATCAGAACAATTACCAACTCGTATCTGGCTATTCACTAGTACCGAAAAAGCCGCGGGCATCATGCTGCAGGTGTTACCAAGTGAAACAGAAAATCACGAATTTGAGCATCTGAGTCAACTGACCGCCACGATTAAGGCTGAAGAACTACTAGAACTGGATGCAGAGGAAGTACTGCACCGCTTGTATCACCAAGAAGAAGTGCGCCTATTTGATCCTATCCCGGTAACCTTCAAGTGCACCTGCTCCAGAGAGCGCAGCGCAGCAGCCATTCGCACTGTCGATAAAGCTGAAATTGAGGCTATTTTGGCAGAAACCGGCAATATCGAAATGGGTTGCGAATACTGCAACAGTAAATATATTTTTGATGCTATTGATATTGAAGGCATTTATGCCAATCAAGCAGCGCCACAAACCCAGCAATAATTGAAGATTACACCTAAAAAATAGCGGACATTTCAGTCCGCTATTTTTTTATCCCGCCCCAATACGCAAATAACACCCATTTTCAACTTACATAAAAAACACCATTAAGTTACAATCCCGCTACAGACACCTGTCCGACATTTTGCTCTGTGCGCTTAACTCGGTAAAAGGTCTAATAATTACAGCAAATGACAGGGTCCGGCCATACAGGTCACTGGAATAAGACTGCTAACCCACTCACTTCGACATGGAGACACACTTATGGCGGACGGAGCTCACCGCGTACATAAGAATCTAACCACTGCCGCACTGTACGAAATTGCCCTAGCCCGGGGAGAAGCCCAACTGACTGCCAATGGGGCGTTGGTCACCCGCACAGGGGAGCGGACAGGACGCTCTCCTAATGACAGATTTATCGTTGATGAACCCAGCAGCAGTGCAGATATTGACTGGGGCAACATCAACCGTCCTTTCGCTATGGATAAATTCAATGCGCTATGGCAACGGGTCAGCTCTTATCTGGCAGATAAAGCCATCTTTGTGTCCGAATTGGAAGTCGGAGCCGATCCTGAGCACTATCTCCCAGTTCAGGTCACCACCGAATATGCTTGGCACCAAATCTTTGCCCGCAACCTGTTTATTCAGCCCCAACAGTACAACCAGGCAGATAAACCACAATGGCAAATTATGAATGCTCCTGGTTTTATCTGTGAGCCAGAGCGTGATGGCACCCATTCAGAAGCCGCAGTCATCATTAATTTTGCCGAGCGAAAAGTGCTACTGGCGGGATTGAAGTATGCCGGCGAAATGAAAAAATCCATGTTTTCAGTACAAAACTTCCTGTTGCCGGCCAAAGGCGTACTACCGATGCATTGTTCCGCCAATGTTGGTACGCAGGGAGATAC
Source organism: Shewanella sp. NFH-SH190041 (assembly GCF_024363255.1). Taxonomy (NCBI): domain Bacteria; kingdom Pseudomonadati; phylum Pseudomonadota; class Gammaproteobacteria; order Alteromonadales; family Shewanellaceae; genus Shewanella; species Shewanella sp. NFH-SH190041. Next base: position 107,327 of record NZ_AP026070.1, on the reverse strand, counting down.
AACCTTATTCTTTGGCCTGTCAGGCACAGGCAAAACCACCTTATCAGCTGACCCTAAGCGGTTCTTAATTGGGGATGATGAACATGGCTGGGCATCGGGTGGTGTCTTTAATATTGAAGGGGGCTGCTATGCAAAATGTATTGATCTCAGCCAAAAAAATGAGCCGGTGATTTGGGATGCCATTCGCTTTGGTACCGTACTGGAAAATGTGGTACTGGACGATAACCATCAGCCGGATTACCACAATACCAGCCTGACGGAAAACACCCGGGCCGCATACCCTCTTGCTCATATTAGCAGTCGGATTGAAGCCAACCGAGGCGCTGAGCCCAATGCCGTGGTATTTCTCACCTGTGATGTCTCCGGCGTATTACCGCCGGTTGCCAAATTAAGCAAAGAGCAAGCGGCTTACCACTTCTTATCCGGCTACACCGCGAAAGTTGGCTCCACCGAAATGGGCAGTACCGCAGCCATCCAATCTACCTTCTCAACCTGTTTCGGTGCACCATTTTTCCCCCGCCCTGCAGGGGTCTATGCTGAATTACTGATGAAGCGCATAGAATCATTTGGCAGTCAGGTTTATCTGGTCAACACCGGCTGGACTGGTGGGCCTTATGGAACAGGAAAACGGTTTGATATTCCGGTAACCCGCGCCATTATTGATGCCATCGTGTCGGGGCAACTAGCTGATGTAGACACTGAGCATCTTGCGGTGCTGAACTTGGATATCCCCACTCAAATCCCCGGCGTTGATAGTCAATTACTCAATCCAGCCAACACGTGGCAGGATAAAAACGCATACAGCGAATATGCGGCTAAATTGGCTAAAGCGTTCAATGATAACTTTGCGAAATATCAGGTACCAGATTCTATTCGTAATGCCGGCCCCAAAGGGCAATAAGGTTCTTTCAGTAATACAAAAAATGGCTCCAGTGCTATCCTGCACTGGAGCCATTTTTTATGACATGAAATGTATATAGGGGTTATTTACCACTAGCAGCCTGAATACCAGCAATACGACCAAACACGATGATATCTGTGTAGGCATTTCCGCCCAAACGGTTAGTACCATGGGTCAAACCAGTCACTTCTCCTGCAGCATACAGCCCCGGAATCACCTTACCTTTAGTATCTAATACATGGGTGCGAGGGTCAGTTGCTAAGCCCCCCATAGTGTGGTGAACTGAAGGTGTTGCTTTAACAATCCAATAAGGACCTTTAGCGAGATTAACTAACCCAGCTCTGTGATGGAATGCCTCATCCTTACCTGATGCAGCATACCGATTCACATCAGCAATCGTTTTTTCAAGATTTTCCAGTGGAATATTAAACTTCTCAGCCGCCTCTTTCAGGGTATCAACTTTAAACATCAACCCCCGGCTATTCAGATCAGCAAATTCATCTTGATGCATATCCACAGTACCAGCAACATCATCAATCGCTTTATTCCACAGAACATACGCGTAACTGCCTGGCTGACTCAAAATACCATTACTGATTACATCACGACGCTGCAGTTCTTCAACAAAACGATTACCCTGTTGGTTAATTAAAATAGCACCAAAGAAACGGGCATCAGCAATAAGCTCAATGGCACCAGTTTCAGGATTGCAGATTGGATATGTCTGAATATACTGCATATTTTTAGTGTCAGCATGTATCTTCTCAGCCATTACAATTCCGTCGCCTGTGCCACCGGCATGACCGGTTGTACCATAACGACTATCTAACTCTGGATTGAATTTCTTACGCATTGCAATATTGGCAGAGAAGCCGCCAGTTGCGATAACCACCCCTTTATTTGCATGATAAGTTACCTTGTGGCCATTTTTCATCGCCTCAACCCCAACCACGCGACCATGTTTGTCTCGTAGCAGACGCTCAGCTTTAGTGTCCGTATGAACAGGCAGCCCAACGGATTCAGCTTTTTTAGCAAACTTACCAATCACCTCTGCCCCAGTATGCCCCTTAGGAATAATCGCCCGTTTTACGCTGTGACCACCGAATTGGAATAACTGATTAGGGTAAAACTCAACTTGCACATAATCTCGCAACCACTCTGATGCATCGACGGCATTATCAACCATGGCGCGAACCATCTCAGGATCCCCTTTATAGTCACCGCCCTTAAGCGTATCTTCCATAAACAATGCCTTAGAGTCAGTAATTCCCATGTTTTTCTGCACCCAACTGCCAGCAACATTCATCTCCCCCCCGGAGATCAGTGAGTTACCACCAATAATGGGCATTTTTTCAATGATAACCGCTGACGCTCCTTGCTCCATGGCTTCTAAGCCAGCACTGAATCCCGCACCACCCGCGCCAATAACCACCACATCATAAGTGTAATCAGTCGGTTGAGCCGCTTGTTGTTTCCCGCCAACGGCACTCGCGGCAACTAAGGTTACTCCTGCAGCTTTAACACTATTTGCCACAGCATGTTTTAACGCATTTGATGTAAATGTCGCACCGGAGATACCATCAACATCCACAGAGTTTTTATCAATAATGTTTTGTTTTACATTTTTAAACACTGCTGCAGCTAAGACTTTATTTTCTTTTTGCTGTAACACATCAATTTTAGTTATCCGGCCATCTTTAAATGTTGTTTCAACCACAACTGGACCATGTTTACCCTGAGCCTGTCCCTGGGCCTTAATTATTTCCCCGGTTATATGACAGCCGGCAACAATTGCTGATGAGGCAACCGCAACCACCAAGGCAGATTTTTTAAATGGCATAGTCAATCTCCTGCAGAAATAACGCCAAACGCTATACACACCACAGGTAAAAAGTACCTGTATATCTGCTAATTATGGTGCGCGCTGTTACGTCAAAATTACGTAAAAATCAGCAAGAGAAATTGCGACCAACCTCTAATTTCAATATGGCAATGAATTGATTATTCTGACGCTCAGTGGAAAAGTACCACCCCAATTGTTCAGCCAAACGGGATACTAATATCAATCCCAAGCCAAAACCTGCATGATCTTGGCATAAGATACGATTACTGATTTTAATGCATTTACCTTGTTGGCAAATATCAACTGAGCCACAACCATGCTCCAGCGCATTACGTATTAAATTATTCAGCATAATACGTGTGGGATCAGCAAGCAGCTGACAACAAGTATTATCGCCAGCAATATTAATCTTACCTGACTTGGCCATTGCTAATTCCTGCTGTGCGGCTAATTCATGTAACAGAGGCAAAAGTGCAACAGAAGTTGGTTTGGAATCAGTACTGGTTTTATTTGTTAGCCATAGTAGTGTTTCAATAATTGATTTCATTTGCTCAGAAGCTTGGCTTGCTGCCAATATAGGCCCAGCCAGCCCACCATGTTGCAGTGCTAATAACTCAAAAGAAGACAAACAAATCGCAACCGGCGTGCGTAATTCATGACTGGCATAACGCAAGAAGTCTAATTCCCGCTGCTGAACCTGCTGCAACTGCTGCAAGGATTGATTAAGCGCATCAACAATAGCCTGTAACTCAGCATATCCTTGCTTTGGCAAGCTAAAACCCTGCCCACCTAACCAATCATGTTGTTTAATTGCTTGGCTAATATGACGTACCGGATAAATCACTTTTTTTTGCATGTGCAACGCCAAACTGGCGACCAAACCAAAGGTCATCAGAATTAAAAGTAAAATTGCTGTCATATTTTTTGGCGCAAAGACTAAATCATGGGTCGCGTTGTAATGCAGCCATAAATATAGCGGGCGCCCTGCTGCCGTATAATGTACCGATAAAGCATCAATAAAAGCCCCATCTAAATGGGCATAACGAATAGCTGATTCACGGTTAGGGGGAATATTCTGATTCAATGCCCGAATATCAGCAGGCACTAAATCCCAGGTGGTATAAACTCTGATATTATCTGAAGCCCATGATTGACGGCCATCAACCAATATTTGTTCCGCTGCTTGTCCAGCATTATGCAGCGTAATGTCATGCATAGAAAACATACCTGTACACATCATGCACAAAGGAATAAAACAATTAATCACTAATGTTACGGCTAAAAAAATCAGCCCATATATTTGATAGGTACGTTTTAGACTGAAATGGGGCATCATCTCAACAGGCCTTCAGACATAAGCCAACCCCACGAATGGTATGCAGCATTCTAAATGAAAAGGGTTTATCTACCACCCGACGTAGCAAATGCAAGTGGCTGCGCAAACTGTCACTATCCGGTGGAATATCCGGCCAAAGAGAGCGTTCCAGCTCTTCCCGACTCACCACATTAGGACTACTACGAGCCAGAATCGTCAGAATTTGCCAAGCTGTAGGGGTAAGCTGTAAGGCAACACCTTGGCGAAAAGCACAATGACGAGCAAAATCAATTTCTAATTCTCCAACTTGTAGCACCGGCAAGGCTTGGTGACGCTTAGCAACGGCTTTTAGTCTGGCAACCAACTCAGCCATAGCAAAAGGTTTAATTAAGTAATCATCGGCTCCAGCAGCAAACCCCTGTAATCTGTCATCTAGGCCACTGCGAGCTGTCAACAAAATAACGGGGGCTAATTGGCATTGAGCTTTCCAACGGGCACAGGCTGAAATACCACAGCCATCGGGTAAATTCACATCCAGCACAATGGCATCGAACTGCTGCTGGGAAAGACAATATTCTGCCTGCTGAATATCTTCCGCATAATCACAATCCAAACCATTTAATGCCAAATACTGAATCAGGTTATTTGCCAATAATCTGTTGTCTTCAACCAGTAATATCAACATCAGCCATAGCCCCGTAATTATGAAATATACCAGGCAACATGATTTAGGCCTGTTACGAACTAGGACTGATTAAACAGAAATGGATAAAATATTACCGCGCGGATTGTCACAGCAAGACGGAATAACTGCAACAAATGCAAAATTTGTGATAAGAAAATTGTTAGATTATTAGCAATAATCAATCATGCAATATAACGCAGTGATAAAACAAATATATTTCATCAATCATTATCTAACCGAAAATCTCCTGATTTTTTCTACCAGAGATGAGCATCAATAAGCGAATTTACAGATTGATATTATAGCCTACTATGTCATTTGAATATCAATAACCAATGGGGCTTGATATTACACCCCATCGCCTGTTTGCCGCCGCTGCGCTAAGTATTCAAACGCAGCATCAGCAATATCAGCACCTGCACATTCGCGCTGCAATTTATGCGCAGCAATCAAGGTTGAGCCAGAGCCAAAGAAAGGATCAATCACCAACTCGCCAGGTTCAGAGCTTTGCTTCACCAAGATCTCCAATAACGGCACCGGTTTCTCAGTAGGATAACCCCGATAAACACGTTTACAGGTCAACACATCCGCAATCCCTAAATCCTGTAACTTACGCTTACCTTTCTCAAAAAACAGAATAAATTCATAGCGTGAACGGTAATGGTATCCCATACCGATATTGATCTTATCCCACACCAAGGGTTTCCAGAATTTAAACCCAGCTCGCTCTGCTGCCGGTTTAATCGCAAACATGGTTTCTTGATCGCAAAATAAATAACAGTGCCGGTTTGGTTTTAACACCCGATATAACTGCTGACAAAACTCATCGAAGCAAGCATTAGGAAAAATATCAAACCATTGATTACTTGAGGCTTTACTCACCTTGAGCCGGGTTGTCGTCCCCACTTTACGGTGTTTTTCCAGTGATTCATAAGGAGGGTCAGTGATAATGAGGTCAACACTGTCATCAGCCAGTGTCGCCAGCCAACTCAACGCATCAGATTTAGCTAGGCGCATTAGCTTATTCTTTTATTCAATTAGTAACGGGTCTACGGCAGTATACCTGACAAACCCGCTTTACAGCCACTCAACATCTGCCACAGCAAAACTGACTAAATCATTGCTATTTCGACTATTTTATTTTCTTTTGCATCAACTACACGGCTCTCTAGAAAATAATTAAACAATAAAATCATTGAGTTAAACTCTTGTGCAAACAATGCTAAATCAGGCTAGCACCGAACTAGTTCACTCTACTTATTGCCCTTTGTAATCAAGGTCAACTTTTGTGCGCGAGTCAGTTTTTTTACCGCAATTTCTCGCCTTAGCGCCTCACTCTGCCCCCCGACTAACTCCTGATAAACTAGCGTTAACGGCCCCTTTCCCCGCAAAAATCGAGCCCCTTTATTCCCGCCAGCACAGTGTTCACGAAACCGACGCGTCACATCTGTTGTGACACCCGTGTATAACTGACCTCCCGCGCAGCGAATCATATAAAGAAACCAAATACTCTGTGATCCATCCCGCTTGTCCACTGCCGCCGTTTGACCCATGATATACCCGTTTTATGCTATCGGCTGATGCTCCCCAAAGGGGGACACAACCAAATTCAATAATTCTCAGGGCGGGGTGAAACTCCCCACCGGCGGTAAGTTTACCCTGCCATTAACACAGGATAAATCAGCCCGCGAGCGCCTACTTTTGCTAGGGTCAGCAGATCCGGTGTAATTCCGGAGCCGACGGTAATAGTCAGTCACCAGACAGGCTTGAGTCCGGATGAAAGAGAATGTTTGTTCTGCCGGCAACGCCCAATAATGATGGCGCTAATCGCTGTGCTGCACTGCTTCTGCCACCATGGCAGCCCTTTCTTACGCCCTGATTCTGGCTCTCTGATAAAACAGGAATACACCATGAATCAGTCTTTACTGGATCAATTCGGCAATGCCACCCAAAGGTTGGAGCTGGCACTTGATGCACTACGCCAAGGCAATGGTGTGCTATTGGTCGATGATGAAAATCGCGAAAATGAAGGCGATCTGATTTTTGCCGCTCAGTCACTGACCGTCCCACAAATGGCCATGCTAATCCGCGAATGCAGCGGAATTGTTTGTCTTTGTCTCACCGATGCCAAAATTCAACAATTGGCGCTGCCACCGATGACAACCCACAATTCCAGTCAATACGGCACCCCATTTACCATCAGTATTGAAGCACGCCATGGCGTCACTACCGGGGTGAGTGCTGCCGACCGACTCACCACAATCCAAACAGCCGTTGCGGCCGATGCCTGTGAACATGATCTGGTCAAACCCGGTCATGTATTTCCATTACGCGCCCACCCTGATGGCGTTCTCGGTCGGCGAGGCCACACCGAAGGCACAGTCGATTTGATGCAACTGGCTGGTCTGCAACCTTGTGGGGTACTGTGTGAACTAACCAATGCTGACGGTAGCATGGCCAGATTACCCCGTATTATCGAATTTGCCCGCCAGCATCAATTCCCAGTATTAAGCATCGAAGATATTGCAGCTTATCGAGGTCACCTGCAGATAGCGGTGTAATCCATTCAGGCCTGACAGCAATATGCTTTTAGGCCTCAACTTTTACTAGTACAAAAAATAGCCGCGAAAAATACAAAAGCTTAAGAAATGCGATCTACATCCGGCATTTCTGTTATTTGTGACATTCTTAGTTCACCCCAAGCCCAACCCGGTCGCCTTACCAAAATAAGTCTTATTTCAGATCAATAGATTCACCTGTGGCGGCCATGACATTATCGAGTATAGAAGCGCTTCTCGGTGCCAAAAACACTGATTCCGTGACTGACTTTGTGAACCGGACTCCCCGGCCTCGCCGCAGGAAAGCGAGTGTGTTAATAACACTGAATATTTATTCAGACATAACCCTGCAGAATTAGCTATGTTAAATCCTGACCGTGCCAAGGAGCCGTTTCGCCGATGCCTTCCCTACTCACGCATCTGAGCCTGAAACAGAAGCTCCTGTTATTCTTCCTGCTGCCGCTAATCGCGGTAGTCATTGTCGTTTCCCTCCAATTCAGCAACGAGCTGGCTAAATATCACGATGCCCAGCGCAACACCATGGCGGTTAGCATCACTCGCGATGCAACAGCATTAATTTATGAATTGCAGAAAGAACGCGGATTAAGCGTTGGTTATAACAGTAGCCAGGGCACTCATTATTACAATGCGTTGCAAACAGCCCGTAGTGATACTGACGAGAAACTAAAACAATTCATTACCAACCCTGAACTGCTCAAATTGGCAGGCATTTCCCCAAACGGCCAGATCACTAACCCAGCTTTTAAAACCTGTGTGCCACAATTGCTGAATGTAGAGCAACAATTAGCCCAGGTCAGGGCACAGGTCACCGCTCTCACACCGAAAAGCGATCTGAATTTTTATACGGAATATGTGCACAACTTGATGCTCCTTATCCGGAAACTCCAAACTTTGACGGATAATATTCCGCAAAATCAGGCCTACAGCGATCTACTTCAGGTACTGACGATTCAAGAAGCGGCAGGACAAGAACGGGCTATCGTCAACCGTATATTGGTTTCCCCGAATATAGATCTCAGCCAATATCAGAGCATCAATGCCGCAATTTCTGAACAACAGCACGCCTATAATCACGCTGAACAATCAACCATCACACCACATCAGCAACTTTTTTCAGAGCAACAAAATGATGCCGCTAACCGCCAAGTGATAGCGATTAGACGACAACTGCAAGAACAACTGACCATCAGCTCACTGGCATATCAGATCGCCTACCACCTCGGCTACGGCGGTTTAATTCATGACTTCAAAAACTATCTGCTACAAGGGCAAGACTATTACAAACAAGATTTTTACCTGCATCAGCAGTCACTTAAAACCCTGCTACAACGCATCAATAGCAATCAGGGATTAACAGATAAGCAACGGCATGCCATTGCGACCATTGAGACCACGCTTCAGCAGTATCAGCACCATATGGAGCAAATTCCCACACTGCGCAAACAGAAGCTAGATGCCAGCCAAATCGACCGGCTGTTAATGATCCCGATTGACCGAATTGCCCATGCCTTGGAAATCCTGCAGCAACCCGCAATCCCTATCCGCGCTGAAACCTGGTGGATGCTGTCCAGCGAGCGCATCCTTGGGTTCAATGAGATCAGCAATACCATCACCGATAATATCGCCCAGCTAAGCAACCGCCAGCAGCACCATGCGGTATTGAACTGTGTTGCCTATCTGGTCGGTACCGTCACATTGTTACTGTTTTGCTCTTGGTTTGGCATGATCATTATCCGCGGTTTGATGATCAGTATCCGCACCATGGCCAATGAGATGCAAAGTATGGGGCGGGATCCTGATCTGAAGTTGACTATCAGCCCAGATAACAATGATGAGATCAACCAGATTGCCGAAGCCATTAATCGCATGCTTTCTGAACGCCAAAAAGCCGATAAGGCGCTACGACAAGCTGCAGTGGTATTCGATTACTCAGCAGAGGGTATCGTGGTTACCAATGCCGAGAATGAAATTGAACTGGTAAACCCCGCCTTTACCCGGATTACGGGCTATAGCCAAGAAGAAGTACTGGGACAAAACCCTCGCATCCTCAACTCCCGCCGCCACGGTAACCATTTCTTCACTGCCATATGGGATCAGCTATTACAAACCGGCAGTTGGGACGGCGAAATTTGGAATAAACGCAAAAATGGCGAAATTTATCCCGAGCATTTAGCGCTGACATTAGTGCGGGATAGTAAAGGCGCTATCAAGCAGCATATCGGTCTCTTTACTGACATTTCCAAACGCAAACAATATGAGCAGGATATCTGGTATCAAGCAAACTTTGACAGTTTGACCGGGCTGCCTAACCGTCAATTTTTCAATAAACGGCTAGAACAAGAAATTTTGATGGCCCAGCACAAAGGCCGCGAATTGGGATTAATTATGATTGATCTCGACGGCTTTAAATATATCAATGATGTTAGTGGCCATAGCTTGGGAGACAGCTTGCTTACCGCCGTCGGTAAACGCCTATCATCTTTAATCACTAAAGATCATTTTCTGGCCCGTACTGGCGGGGATGAATTTATGTTGATCATCCCTTTCCTGCAACAACAGCAAGAAGCTGAACAGCTGGCAAGAAAAATTCAACAAGCCCTCTGTACGCCCTTCACTGTCGGAGATGACAAACAGTTACTGATCTCTGCCAGCCAAGGCATTGGTATTTATCCAGAGCATGGTATTGATGTGGAATCCCTCAGCCGGAACACCGAAACCGCCATGTACCAGGCAAAAGAACAAGGCCGTAATACTTTTAAACGCTTCACCCCAGGCATGAATAAATCTTTGGTTGCCCGTATTGAGCTGGAGCAGCGGTTACGTCGTGCGGTGACACAGGAAGAATTCTGTTTGCACTATCAACCGATAGTAGATATGCAAACTGGCAAAATTCACTCTGCTGAAGCCTTGATCCGTTGGCAAGATCCAGAGCGGGGAATGATTGGTCCGGATCAATTTATTCCGATAGCAGAAGAAACCGGATTAATTGAGGATATTGGCTTATGGGTATTAAATCAGGCCTTGGCGGATCTATCCCACTGGCAACATCAAGGGCTGTCGATCAGACTGGCTATCAATGTGTCCAGCCGACAATGTAAATCAACACAAAACAATAGCTTCCCAGATCTTTTAGCAAAAGCATTACAGCACTATAAAGTGGAGCCACAGCAAATCCATATCGAAATCACCGAAAGCATGCTGATGAGTGATACCAGTTTGTGTCAGGCGCAGCTTAATGCCATCGCCGATCTGGGCTGTGATATTTACTTAGATGATTTTGGTACCGGTTACTCATCACTCAGTTACCTGAAAAAATTCCCTATTTCAGTGATCAAAATTGATCGCAGTTTTATGGAAAATATTTTTACCACCCATGCAGATGCCAATCTGATCAAAGCCATTATTAATATGGGGCGTAGTTTAGAAATGCAACTGGTAGCGGAAGGGATTGAAACCCGGGATCAGTGGGACTTTTTAAAGGCTCTGGGCTGTAACTTTGCCCAAGGATATTTGATCGCTAAACCATTAGCCTTTACTCAATTTACCCAATTGCTAACCAGTCAACAGCAACTGGAGCAGCGGTTAGTCACACCAACATCGGTTACCGATGTCACCTCAGCGAAGAAAACTGAACGCACTCCAGACACGAGTGAGATTTAAGTACAAACAAACGTACGCAGCGCCAAAAAATAGAGACAAAAAAGCAGCCTGTCGGCTGCTTTTTGTTATGAGTCGCGATACCTATACCGCTTCATTCATAATACTGCTGCTTTCACGACTGGCCATGGCTTCCAGATCTTTATCAATAAAGAATAACGCCTTGCCATCTTCACCCACCAAGCGAATTTTATCGACAATAGATTTAAACAGCTTTTCTTCCTCATGCTGCTCAGCCACATACCACTGCAGAAAGTTGAATGTTGAATAATCTTGGGTAGTAAAAGCCACATGAGCCAAGCCATTAATTGCCCGGGTGATCATCTGCTCATGTTCAAGAGTATGTTCAAACAAGGCTAATAAAGACGGAAACTCAGCCTGAGGAGCTTCAATCGCACCAATCAGCGGCATGCCACCGGTTTCACTGACATAAGTAAATAAGCGATGCATATGCTCCATTTCTTCAGCAGCATGAGCGCGCATAAACTTCGCCGCCCCTTCAAAACCTTTATCCTCACACCAGGCACTCATCTGCAGATACAGGTTGGAGGAGAAAAACTCCATATTGATCTGTTCATTGAGCTTATCAATCATAGCCTGAGCCAACATATCCGTTCCTCTTGATAAATGATGCAAAAAATCAACCTCCTCATTGTTGAAAATGCCCTGAGTAAAAGCAATGAAATTAAACATAAAAAACTTTCACTTATCCATCATTTACCACAAAAAAGCTCACCACTTATACAGGGCCACCGGCCATCAATCCCCCGAACAGCCACCGGCCAGCCATATCATTAACAATCCACTATAGTTGAAGCTGTTATCACCAAGAAAAGCGAGGTTGGCCGAGCGTTTTTTGCACAGCTGTCACACCGGAACCATATCAGCATCAGTTGCAGCCGTGGCATAATAGCCAACAATTCCGCTGCCGGTGCAGCACCCAACGTTATGCAGGGAGTTCAGATGCAAGCCAAGCAAGATCCATGTTGCCAACCGGGGTTAATGCACCCGGATCAGGCTATTTCCCAGTTGCTTGATCAGGTCAGAACCGTTCAGGATACTGAAGTTATTCAACTGTCCCACAGCTTGGGCCGGGTATTGGCCGAAGATCTGGCCGCTACCTTGGATTTGCCCCCCTTTAATAATTCAGCAATGGATGGTTATGCATTTCGCCTAGCTGATCTGACCCAACACAGTGCGCTGAAACTTATCGGTTATTCGTTTGCCGGCCATGCCTTTAGTGGAGATTATCAGCCTGGTAGCTGTGTACGGATTATGACTGGTGCGCCGGTTCCGGATTGCTATGACACGGTACAGATGCAAGAAAAAACCCAGGCTGATGGTGAAATGATTACCATTGAGCCTACCCACGACACAGGAGAGAATATCCGCGCACGTGGCGAGGAGATGCGCGCTGGCGCCCCGGTGTTAAAAACCGGCACTCAGATTGGTGCAGCAGAAATGGGCGTACTGGCTACCATCGGCGTCAATCAAGTACGGGTATACCGGCAATTGACCGTGGCATTTTTCTCCACCGGAGATGAACTTAGACCGGTAGGCAGTGAGTTAGCGCCAGGACAAATTTATGACTCTAACCGCTATTCGATTCTCGGCATGCTACAACAAGCAGGCGTCGACTGGGTGGATTTAGGCGTTATTCAAGATGATCCAGAAGCTATCCGCGCCGCCTTTCAAAAAGCCGCCAGCCAAGCTGATTTAGTCCTAACATCCGGCGGTGTCTCTGTTGGAGATGCGGATTTCACCAAACAGATTTTGAGCGAAGAAGGGGAGATTACCTTCTGGCGCATGGCCATCAAACCAGGTAAACCTTTTGCATTTGGCCGTTTGGGCAAGGCTGTTTTCTGTGGACTGCCCGGCAACCCCGTTTCCTCCATGGTGACCTTCTATAAAATCGTCACACCGCTACTCAATAAAATGCGCGGCCTGCCACAGCGGCCGCCACTCAGACTGTCGGTCCCTCTGGCCAAAGCCATCTATAAACATCCTGGCCGGGTGGAGTATCAACGCGGTATTCTCAGCCGTAATGAAGCAGGGGAACTGGAAGTGACCACCACGGGCAGCCAAGGTTCAGGTATGCTGACCTCAATGTCACTGGCAAACTGCTTTATTATTCTGCCACAAATGCAAGGGGATACCCCGGCTGGCAGCTTGGTCGATGTTGAGCCGTTTCACGGCATCTTAAGTTAATCTTGTCGGCCACGCGATGGTGGCCGCTTTCAGGAAAACCCCATGAGTGATCATCCCGTTGAGCTGCTGTCTGACAGCGAAATGCTCAGATATAGCCGGCAAATCTCCATCAAAGCCATGGATATCGATGGCCAAGAAAAATTAAAACAGGCTCGCGTGCTAATCATTGGGGCCGGCGGGTTGGGCTGTACCGCTAGCCAATATCTTACCGTTGCTGGCGTAGGCCATCTGACATTAGTGGATTTTGATACTGTCGAGCTGTCCAACCTGCAACGTCAGGTATTGCACCAAGATGCCAACATCGGTCAGGCAAAGGTGGCTTCGGCCAAAGAAAGCCTTAGCACACTCAATCCCCATATCAATATCGACACTATCAATGCCGTACTGGATGATGCCGAGATTGATACCTTAGTCAGCCAGCATCACCTCGTGCTAGATTGTACTGATAATGTGATGGTGCGCGAACAGCTTAACCAAGCCTGTTTTAATCATAAAATCCCACTGGTTTCTGGGGCTGCCATCCGTATGGAAGGCACCGTTAGCGTCTATGACTATCAGGACAATACCCCTTGTTATCACTGCTTTAGCGCCCTATTTGGTGAACAGCAACTCAGCTGTGTTGAATCAGGGATTTTGGCGCCAGTCGTGGGCCTGATTGGTTGCATACAAGCAACAGAAACTATCAAGGTACTAACCGGCATAGGGCAACCACTCACCGGTCGCCTATTGATGGTTGATGCCATGACCATGGAGTTTCGAGAAATGAAACTGCCACGGCAACCCCATTGTCGTGTGTGTGGCACGCCAGCCTAACCTTTTGTTAGTAATAGATATTGGCTCATCCATATTTACGAATAGATAATGATGTTGCCAATATCAGGCAGGTTTTTTCGGCCACGCTAAGTTAGCCACATCCTGCCACAACTTAAGTTGGGCTATGAAGCTATCGCTGAGGAATTCAGTGCCAGAATCAGGATCCGCGCGGAAATGATAATCCCGCCCACCATAACAGAACGTCAGCTGCCAAGCATGCAAGTATCCACGCTCTGCCGCAACGCCGCCATAGAGCGTATCCCCAAGGATTGGTGTACCAAGACTGGCCAGTGCCACCCGCAACTGATGGGTTTTTCCGCTCAGCGGTTTCAACAAATAAGCCCGCAGACCAGGGGCAACGGATTGGGAGAAAAATTGCGTAATAGCCGGATTATCTCGACTACGCAGCAACTTGTACTGACTGCGGCGAGCTTTGGCCATATCACCAATCACCCAGCCTTGCTTCTTTTTGGGCTTGCCCGCAGCCAGCGCCAAATAATATTTCTGCACCCGATGAGCACTGAACAGCTCGGTAAACTGCCGCGCGACATCAGGCGTTTTAGCAAACACCAGCAAGCCGGACGTTAAGGTATCGAGCCGGTGAACCGGAAAGAGTTTAATGCCAAGATCAATTTCCAGCTGCGCGGCAACGCCGGCCTGGCCATCTTGACTATGGAAATGCACATAGGCCGACTTACTGATCACCAGAAAGTCGGCCTCATTATGAATGATGTTATACAAGCTATTCGGTCCGGAAAGTTATGGTCACAATCAACCCGGGGTGATTGTCATTTAACTCAATCCGGGCCTCATGGCGGGATAATATCGCTTTTACCATGGATAGACCAAGTCCAGTACCGGCATGATGGCGGCTAGGGTCCAACCGTACCAGGCGGTCAAATACCCTTTCCTTATCCTCATCGGCAATCCCCGGGCCATTGTCCCGGATCTGAATTTGGCGGCCTCGCTGGATAATGTCGATTTTAGCGCCGTCACCGGAATACTTAATGGCATTGTCCACCAGATTAAACAGCGCCATAAATAGCAGGTGTTTATCCCCGGTAATGACGCACTCTTCTCCAGTAGTCAGCGTGAGTTGCTGGTCATTCATCTCAGCAACTACTTCCGCCATTTCTTCCAGATCCTGACACAGGCCAATCAAACTGACAGGCCCCAGTTCCAACTTATGCTGCCCCTCTTCTAATCGGGTTAAGGACAGCATGGCATTGAAAGTCGCCAAACAGTGATCCAGCTCTTCAATCAAAATCGCGCAGCTTTCCGGTACTTCATCAGCAGGCTTTAATGCGAGCTGTTCAATGCCGATACGGATATGACTTAGAGGCGTGCGCAGATCATGGGCAATATTGTCCGTGACCCCACGTACCGCATTCAGGTTATTCTGCAGCGTATCCAGCACCCGGTTAAACTGCATCGCCAACAGGTCAAACTCATCCTGCTGCCGACTGATCGGCAACCGGGTATCATAATAACCTTTCTCTATTTGCTCACTGAGGCGGTTATATTGCACCACTCGCCGCAATAAGCCTTTAGAAAACAGATACCCAATGGCTAAGGTCAGCAAAATCGTGACCATCACAGCCGTTGCTGCTGCACTGATAAATTTATCGATCAAAGTGGCCAGCTGATCCGTGCGACTAGCTAAGAGCACAGGCCCATAACGCGTCTGCACCAGTCCACCGGTGAAGATATGTAGCTTCTCCGGGCCACCGGTCAAAATAGGAAAGTCCCGGGTGTCGGGCAGAAATGGCATATCCGGCGGCATAAAACTCAGTGCCCCTTCAACCCTATCATCATGCTGCCACACAACCAGCATCGTTTTAGGATCAGCGGTGCGAACCTGGGCCGCAAAGGTTGGCCGACCTAACGTCAGCGCCAGCTGTTGAAAACGGATCCGCTCAGACGCCAGATGAATATCCACCTGGTGCTGCTGCTCAATCACCAACTGGCGGTACATG
This sequence comes from Shewanella sp. NFH-SH190041, assembly GCF_024363255.1. Taxonomy (NCBI): domain Bacteria; kingdom Pseudomonadati; phylum Pseudomonadota; class Gammaproteobacteria; order Alteromonadales; family Shewanellaceae; genus Shewanella; species Shewanella sp. NFH-SH190041. The sequence goes on along the minus strand of NZ_AP026070.1, from coordinate 91,350 downwards.
GAGTAAAGCAGCGCACAAATAATCAGGGTCACCAAAGTGGTAAAAAGAATGGCGATCCGCCAGGCGCTGCTCTGAAATGGCTTAATGCCGCTGACGGAGGCGATAACCAGCCCCCCTTACAGTTTCAATCAGCTCACCATGTCCCAACTCTTCAAACTTGCGTCTGAGTTTGGCGATATGCACATCAATCACATTGGTGCGAGGATCGAAATGATAATCCCATACAGCTTCAAACAATAAGGTTCGGCTGATCACCTGGTTGGCATGTTCCATCAAATATTTCAGCAGTTGGAATTCTTTGGGCTGCAGATTCAGTTCATGACCATCTAAGGTCACATTGCGGGTCAGCAGTTCCATTTCCAACGGGCCGACCTTAAGATTGGTCTGCACCGGCTGGGATTGGCCACGCTGCATTAATTTTTCCGCCCGAACCAACAGTTCAGAGAAGGCAAACGGCTTAGTCATATAGTCATCGCCACCAGCGCGCAGGCCTTTCACCCGCTCATCAACATGACTCAAGGCTGACAGGATCAAAACCGGAGTTTGATTGCCGGTTGCCCGAAGGGCAGCCAACACCTTTAATCCGTCCAGCTGTGGCAACATTCGATCCAGAATCATCAGATCATAGTGCCCACTGGTTGCCAGTAGTAGCCCCTGATGACCATCACTGGCAGTTTCAATATTATATCCCTGCTCAGAGAAACCTTTGACAATGTAGTCAATGGTTGTGGCGTCATCTTCCACCAGCAGTATTTTCATTATGTCTCCTTATGCCCGACATCGTGGCAATGATGGCGATCGGGCTGGGTCAGGATGGAAAAGATTAATCCCAGGTCAGCAACGGCAGGGGTTTTTGCTGATCAATATCAAAGGCCAGCTTTTGATTACCGTCAGCACTGAGCAATTTCAATTCAAGGTAATTGATCCCGAGGTCACGATCCAGTTGAGCTTCAGCCAGAAATGACTGATGCTGCTGCATCGCTTGGGTCACTAACTCTGAAAATGATTGTTTATGCTGAAGAATCTTTAATGCTGCTTGGAGTTCATTAGCATCATCGGCTTCTAGCTTCTCGGTATTGTGACGCAATAACACGCCGTCCCGTCCCCGGACTTCGAGTTCGGTGATGTTGTGATCCTTGGGATTGATTATGGCAAGCTCATAAATAAGCACACCGTCTTCAAGCTCTGCGTTGAATTCAGAAATAATACCGGGAAAACGCTGCTCGATATCTTTCATCACAGCAATAGGCGCGACATGCTGCGTCTGGGACAAGACTTGCCACAGACGGGGAGTTGCTGCATGAGCCACTCCGGAAATCAGCAATAAACCTAATAACAAACGCGCCACGTTTCCTCCAAAATCAATACGCTATAGCAAGCTTCGCACGGTGGATAGCTTAGTTAATCTAACACAAAGGAAACCGGACGCTTCTCAAATATATTCATCCGGATACAGCAAATAGGCTGTAAAACGCAAATGCCCGACTAAAAAGTCAGGCAATAGGTCACAGCCGAAAGAATAAGTGCTGATTATTTCTTGGCTTGGGGTGTCTGAACCGCATTGGTTGGCACCAGGCTGATGGTATCTACTTCGACTTCCTGGCTGTTCCAGTCGTTATCGACTTCACCAATCAGAACCACAGGAGTGTTCTCATCAAAATTGATATTGGTCAGCAGATCATTATCAATATCAACGGTGATTTCACCGGTTCCGTCTTGGAATACATATTTTTCGTCACCAAGACTTTTAACGATTTTACCGGTTAACTGTGCCTTAGCACCGTCTTTGGCTTGTTGAGCGCTCTGGGCATCGGTTACAGGGGCAACTGTTGCTGGGCCGTTATAGGCGGCCATTGCGCTACCAGCAAACAAACTGGCTAGCAAAAATGCCGCAGAAATCTTCTTGCTCATAATCTGATCCTCCGAATTATAACTGTATGATAAGCCAGCGGCCCTGAAGGATGGGTGAAGCTAAGATTAAGAATCGATAATGTTGACAGATTGTTTGGCCGATTTACGCTCAGATTGCGTAGCCGTTACAATCAGTTAGATTCGAGGATATGGATCTGCTCTGATTTGAGTGCCACGCTGGTTTTAACCCCTTCAGCCAACCCGAGTTTTTCTGCTAAATAAACAGGTACCTCGGTATTAAGACGTGCCTCAACTCCTGCTATACAACATACTAAGCGGGCTGACTCTCCCATCACCAACATAGATTCAACCGTGACGTCCAGTTTGTTAAAACTACGACATAGTCGACCACTACTGATGGCATTAAACCGTATGCCCTGATTAGGGATCACCCAGCGCACTTTTGCCCCAATCGGCTGCGGAGTATCGCAGTCACTGGCGATTAAGATCTCTCCCATTTTCAACCAAGTGATTTGTTGCGCTTCATCTCTTGCGACAATATGGGCATCAAATAGATTGCGCAGCCCCATTTGCCGGGCAACCGCTTCATTTCGTGGTCGAGCCAGAACATCTCGAGGGCGCCCTTGTTGTAGCATCTGTCCCTGACTGAGCAATATCATGCTGTCAGCCAGCAACAGGGCTTCATTAAGATCATGGGTAACCATAATAACGGGAATGGATAATTGGCTTTTCAAGCGAGCTAATTCCAGATAAAGCCGCTCCCGGGTTTCCCGATCCACCGCTGAAAATGGCTCATCTAACAATAGAGCCGCCGGTTCTCGAGCCAATGCCCGAGCCAGTGCAACCCGCTGGCGCTGGCCACCGGACAACTGTGCCGGACGACGGGCTGGTAAACCGTGCAGATTCACCCGCTCCAACCAATCTAATGCCCGCGCTTCACGCTGCCCGGCTGGGATATGATCCAGTGCGCTCATCACATTCTGCAAAGCGGTTAAATGGGGAAACAAGCCAAAGTGCTGTGGCACATAGCCAATATGACGCTGCTGTGGTGATAAACAGATACCCTCGCCAAACCAGTGCTGGCCACCACAACTAATCTCGCCACCGCTAGGCTTGGTCAGACCGGCAATCATGCGTAATAAGGTGGTTTTGCCGCCACCGGACGGCCCAACAACCGCTAAGACTTCCCCGGCACGACAACGAAATTCTGCGTTAATGGGCACGGGGGCAACCTGCTGGATGCGGCACAGTAGATCAGCGGTCATGGCGCACTCCAACCCGGCGAGATAATCCGGTCGTCAGCGCCAAGGTGGTCACCGCAAATAGCAACAACACCAAAGACATCATACCGGCCCCATCAAAATCAAAGGCCTGCACACTGTCATAGATAGCGATAGAAATGGTCTTAGTCTCACCGGCAATATTGCCGCCCATCATCAGGACTACACCGAACTCTCCTAACACATGGGAGAAACATAAAACTAATGCGGTCAGTACCCCAGGCCAGACCATGGGCAGTTCAATCCGCCACAAAGTTTGCCAACGGGACATACCACAGCATGCAGCAGCATCGCGGATATCCGCCGGAATCCCTTCAAATGCCCGCTGCACAGGTTGCACCGCAAAGGGGATATTCACAATGACTGAGGCCAGCACCAGACCAGAGAAATGAAACACCAACTGCTGCCCGAATAACTGCTCTGCCAGCCTGCCTAACATGCTGTCATTGCCTAACCCCACCAACAGGTAGTAACCAATCACAGTAGGAGGCAGTACCAACGGCACCATAATCAGCGCTTCAACCCAAGATTTACCGCGAAAATGACGATAGGCTAAAGCGCGGCCAGCAAACACGGACAGCGGCAGCAATACCAACACGGTAATACAGCTTAATTTGACTGATAACCACAGCGCCTGCCAATCCATCATGGCTGGGATACCTGTGATTGCAGCTCAGTGGATAACGGGGCCGTAGAACCCTCAATTGCAGGGGCTGCAGGCAAACCAAAGCCATAACGGGTAAAAATCTGCCTGGCTGGCTCAGAAAGAATAAAGCGGAAAAAAGCTTTAGCCACGGGGCCAGCTTTCGGCAACAGCACCATATCTTGATCCAACGGACCATGAAGTACCTGAGGTAGCGCAATATAATTGGCGCGAGCGGCAAACTGCGGTGCTTTCACCAAAGACAGAGCGACAATTCCCCCGGCAGTAGAGCCACTGATGGCAAACTGCGCCGCTTGGGAAACGTTTTCGCCATAGATGAGATGGGGTTTAATATCCTGCCACAAACCAAAATGCTGTAGATATTCCTGTGCGCGTTCACCATAAGGGGCGTGCTCAGGATTCGCGATAGCGAACCGCTTTAGTTGCCCTTGCTGTAACAGCGCCTTGACGCCTGATAGATCCGGCGTCAATTGCAATGTTCCGTGTTTAGGCGCAACCAAAGCGAGTCGTCCCACGGCATAAAGTACCGGCGACCCCTGTACCAGTTTCAATTGCTGTAATTGATGGATATAGCGAACATCAGCAGATAAAAACAGTTCAAAAGGCGCACCATGGCGAATTTGCGCCACAAAGTTACCTGATGAACCATAGGAAATGCGTACCCGCTGGCCGGTCTGTTGATAAAAGAGCTTGGCGATATCATCCAAGGCAAATTTAATATTAGATGCCGCGGCGATCACCGGAATCTCTGCCGCGCGTACCGGCTGGGGCAATAATAAAGCCAATAACATTAAACACAGTGTCAGTGGCAGCAAACTCAGCCTCAACGACCGACGCAGCATAGTCAGTATCACTGGGCGTCAGGCTCCCACATCCGCGCAGCCTGCTCATCGCTGTCCTTCGCTTCAACCCAATGCTGACCGGCATGACCACCTTCCAACTTCCAAAACGGCGCCTTGGTTTTCAAAAAGTCGATCAAAAACTCACAGGCAGCAAATGCGGCTTTACGATGTGCACTGGAGACGCCAATAAAGACAATCTGCTCACCCAATGCCATTGTTCCCACGCGGTGGATGATAGTGACATGATTTAGCGGCCAACGCTCCCGAGCTTGGGTCTCAATCTGCTGCAACACGGACTCCGTCATCCCCGGATAATGCTCCAGCGTCAGATCCGTTACACTGCTGCCATCATTAAAGTCCCGCACCTTACCAACAAAAGTCACCACAGCTCCGTCACTATTATCGGTGGCAATGCGGGCATACTCTGCTGGAACATCAAAATCTTGGGTTTGAACCCGAATCATGGTTAACCTCCGGTTACCGGTGGGAAAAAGGCCACTTCGTCGCCGTCTTTAATGGCGGCATCCCAGCTACTGATAGTCTGGTTAACGGCCACCAACAATTTATCACTGGCCATCACCCGGGCCCACTTTTCATCTTGAGCGGCCAGTTGCGCACGCAACGCCTCTGTGGTGGTCAGATTATCATTGATAGCCACATCTAATTTGGCAGTGCCCAGTAACTCCCGTACCTGAGCGAAAAACAATACATTAATCATACGTCTACCTTATACCTTAAAGTGGCCTGATTTACCGCCGCGCTTTTCCAGTAGGCGAACCTGTGAAATCACCATATCTTTCTGCACCGCTTTACACATATCGTAGATGGTCAATGCTGCCACAGACGCTGCAGTCAGAGCTTCCATTTCAACCCCAGTCTTACCGGCTAATTTGCATAGAGAGGTAATGCGCACCCGGTTATGCTCAACTTGCGCTTCAAGATCCACCTCTACCTTGGTCAACATCAACGGGTGGCACAAAGGGATCAAATCTGAGGTACGTTTGGCGGCTTGAATACCGGCAATACGGGCAGTGGCAAATACATCACCCTTGTGGTGGCTACCACTCATAATCATGGCCAGTGTTGCCGGAGCCATATTGATAAAGGCTTCAGCCCGGGCTTCGCGTTCGGTGATCTGCTTATCGGTCACGTCCACCATATGGGCGTTGCCGTCAGCATTAATATGGGTAAAAGCTTGGCTCATCAGATTACCTTAGATATTAAGCAGTCAATTTTTTAAGATGGGAAACAAAGTTACAGGGGCGTTGGCGAGCATCCAGCTGTTCACTGAGGATCTGCCAACCCGTGCGACAAGCCCCGGTTGAACCGGGCAGACAAAAGATACCAGTCCCATTGGCCAGCCCACCCAGTGCGCGGGACTGTACGGTGGAGGTCCCTAGCTCCAAATAACTCAAGTGGCGAAACAGTTCACCAAAGCCTTCCACACTGCGATCAAATAATACGCTCACCGCTTCCGGCACCATGTTTTTAGCGGTGAAGCCTGTCCCTCCGGTACTGATCACAACCTGTACGTTAGGGTCAACAATCCATTGGGATATCACGCTGCGGATCAGGTATTTGTCATCTTTAATTAAACGACGATCAACCAGTTGATGGCCAACTTGCGTCAGCGCATCCACTAAAAATTGTCCCGAGGTGTCATCCTCAGCAGTGCGACTATCAGATACGGTGAGAACAGCAATATTCAGTGGCTGAAATTGGCTTTGTTTACAATGTCCCATAATGCGTCCTGTAAAAAATCAGGGCCGGGCCTGTTGCGGTGTCCGGAGGGTGGCTGACATCAGCCACCGATGGAGGCCAGGTGTTGGGTCACACCTGTCACGCCCTGATGCAGAAAATGCGTTGCTTTTTTATGATGCAGCTGTTGTTGCAGTCGTTCGATTAACTCACCCTGCTGCTGAGGTGACTGCAGTAAGTCTCGTAGGTCAACCCCAGATTCAGTGAACAAGCACAGGTGCAGTTTACCTTTTGCCGAAACCCGCAAACGATTACAGCTGGCACAAAAATTCTGTTCGTACGGCATAATCAGTCCGATACGGCCCTGGTAATCCGGGTGGCTAAAGTTCTGCGCTGGGCCATCTTCGGCTCCGCTGGCATCACGCTGCCAACCGTCATTAAGCAAGCCGGTACGAATATCCGCGCCAGCCAGATGGTGGGCTTGAAAATAATCCCGCCCCAGCCCGGTTTCCATCAGCTCAATAAAGCGCAAATCAATCGGCGTGTTTTTGATCCAGTGCAGAAAACGCGGTAAATCTTTATCGTTCAACCCTTTGAGCAGGACAGCATTCACTTTAACCCGCTCAAAACCGGCTTCCAGTGCCGCATCGATCCCACGCATCACCTTGTCGAATTTATTCTCACCGGTGATCTGATAAAACATGCGTGGATCTAGGCTATCCACAGAGACATTAATCCGACGTAACCCGGCGTCATACCATTCCTGAGCCGACTGCTCGAGACGATAGCCGTTAGTGGTCGTCGCTAAAGTATGGATATCTGAGTTAGCCGCAACAATACGAATGATATCGGTAAAATCTTTGCGCAGGCTGGGCTCTCCACCGGTAATACGTACCTTGCGGGTTCCCACTTTGGCAAAAGCAGACACTAGGTTCTCAATTTCATTGAGATCCAGAAATTTAGGTTTACCGTCGGGGCGGTAGCCATCAGGCAGGCAATAGCTGCATTTGAAGTTACAGACGTCAGTTACCGACATCCGCAAATAATGAAATTTTCGGCCGAAATCATCTTGAAGCTGGGACATGATCACCTTTCCAAACACGGGAGGCAAAGTCATTTCTTCCTTCACCCCAGTGGCGTTATTACCACGGCTAAGTACCCGTATCATGCGTGACGTAGGGTAAAAAGCTCGGAGAACCGTCAATGTGTCATTATATGCGTAAAAACTGCTGCAATAACACAATTCCACCGGATTTTTTCGCGTATACCCCCTATCTCATTAATTTATTGTGATATTGCTCACCACTACAAAATAAAATTTTAAACCTGCCGCACATTGCCCAACACTGTGACATAACACCATTTTCAGGTAAGGTATTTGGCATTATTAATCCCTTGTCTGGCATCAGAATAATCCCAACAGCCAGAGCGGGCTTTAAAGGAGTGAAGTACAGATGGAACGTGAATCAATGGAGTTTGATGTCGTCATTGTCGGCGCCGGGCCGGCCGGATTGGCCAGCGCCTGCCGTCTGATGCAGATATCCCGCAATTCAGGCCAGGAAATCAGTGTATGTGTGGTCGAAAAAGGCTCTGAAGTCGGTGCCCATATTCTCTCAGGGGCAGTGTTTGAGCCCGATGTGCTGACCGAGCTATTTCCCGACTGGCATAATTTGGACGCACCGCTAAAAACCCCGGTGAGCCATGATGAAATCTATCTGTTTAAATCCGCTACCGATGCCAGAGCGATGCCAGAATCCCTGACACCGAAAACCATGCACAATCAAGGTAATTTCATTGTCAGTGTGGGCAATCTGTGTCGCTGGTTAGCCGAGCAGGCAGAAAGCTTAGGGGTAGAAATTTTCCCCGGTTTTGCAGCCAGCGAACTCTTGTACCACGAAGATGGCAGCGTCAAAGGCATTTTAATCGGCGATATGGGCGTAGGAGCCGATGGGCACGAGAAAGACAGTTTTATGCCCGGTATGGAACTGCATGCCAAATACACAGTGTTTGCCGAGGGCTGTCGTGGTCACCTAGGCAAACAACTGATTGAACAGTTCCACCTGGATAATGGCAAAACCCCACAGCATTACGGCTTAGGTTTTAAAGAGCTATGGCAAGTGCCTGATGATATCCATCAGCCTGGTAAAGTGGTGCATACTGCTGGCTGGCCGCTAACAGAAGGCGCATCAGGCGGGGGCTTCCTTTACCATCTAGAAAACAATCAAGTCGTCGTCGGTTTGATTGTTGATCTGAATTACAGCAATCCTCACTTAAGCCCGTTCGAAGAATTTCAGCGCTATAAGACCCATCCCATCATCAGTGCCAATCTGGCCGGAGGGGAGCGGGTAACCTACGGCGCCAGAGCCATCGCTAAAGGCGGGCTTAACTCACTACCTAAAATGAGTTTTCCCGGCGGCCTGATCATCGGCTGTGATGCTGGCACGTTGAATTTTGCCAAGATCAAAGGCACTCATACTGCGATGAAAAGCGGCATGGTGGCCGCAGAAACCTTGGCAGAAGCCTTACTGGCTGGAGTCGAAGGCGGCAAAGACTTGAGCTGTTTTCAAGATAGGCTGGAGCAGAGCTGGCTACATGATGAATTGTACCGCTCCCGAAATTTCGGCCCGGCGCTGCATAAATACGGTACCCTGCTCGGCGGGGCATTTAACTTTGTCGATCAAAACTGGTTTAAGGGCAAACTGCCTTTCACCTTGCGAGATGAAAAGCCCGATTATGCTCAGTTAGCCAAAGCCACTGCATTTAGCCCGATAAACTACCCCAAACCCGATGGCAAACTGACGTTCGACCGGCTGTCTTCAGTGTATCTATCAAATACTTATCATGAAGAAGATCAGCCTTGCCATCTGAAATTGCAAGATCCCGACATTCCATTACAGGTCAACCTACCGGATTATGATGAGCCCGCCCAGCGCTACTGTCCGGCTGGCGTGTATGAAATTGTGCGCGACGGGGATACCCCCCGCTTTGTGATTAACAGCCAAAACTGTATCCACTGCAAAACCTGCGATATCAAAGATCCGAGCCAAAATATCACCTGGGTAACCCCAGAAGGGGGCGGCGGCCCTAATTATCCTAATATGTAATGCGGCAGCCACAATAACAATCCAGGCGTATCTGCCACATGCATTTCGTATGTGGCAGATAGAAACACTGAAGACAGTCACGCGACAAAAAGCGCTAAATTAACTCTTTTTTTTACTGAAACTCATTAAAGTTCAGCATTCTAGAAAAGAACATTCGCAAACATTCCCCCTTAAGGCACAACAGAGTGAAGAAAGATTCACCTGCAGGCGGCTTTTTCCCCCATATACCAATGCTACTATCTGCGCCCATTCAGCCACCTTGAGACATGCCCAATCATGCCCGTCAAATCGATCACCATCGCCCCTAGGAGTAGATTTACCCTGACCGAAATCGTGATGGTGCTGATTATTATTGTGTCACTGGCCATTTTGCTGCTACCTAAACTGTCGACACCCAATATTCAGGGCCGTCAGAATGACTTACTGTCCCTAGCAGCCAGTTTGAATGATGCCAGTGATATCTTGCACGGCAAGGCACTACTCGAGGGGAAACTGGCCTCCCAAGCCAGCCGCATTGATGGGGTTAACATGCGTTATGGTTATCCCACACCAAACTATCAGGGGATTTATCGCACTTTACCCGTGCCCCAACTCTGGCATGTTTATACCGGAGATAATCTGCTGCGCGGCGTTGCCGTATTTACCGATAAACCGATAGATCCTGTCTACCGGGATAATTCAGATACCGCAGTCCTCGCAGCGATGCAACGTCACTGTTTTGTGTTGTATAACTGGCCTAAGCACAAGCACCGTATCTCTCACAATCTCTTAGCCAACGGTTCTTGGTTGCCCAAATGGCTACACGATGACACCGCGGCGCAATTTTGTGCCAGCCTGACCGAAGCCAATTTGGGGAAATTTATCCCTATGTGTCGGCTGCCCGGCTTTACACCACCACAAGGGATTGTAAAAGGGACCAATGCCCTGGTGCCGATGCGCAGCCCACAACGTAAACCGGAAATTTTAGCCGAAGTGCAAGGCTGTTAATCCGCGATTGTAGCTAAATACTGCTGTAGTGAAGTACCGGGAATAGAGCTGTCACAAGCAACAGCCAATGCGCCCCAATGGGCGGCTTCCGCCATCGCTGCAATAATGTCCTGCTGCTGACTCAAACCATGAATTAATCCGGCAGCGTAAGCATCTCCGGCGCCGGTGGCATCTTTCACCTTCGCCGTCACCGCTTCAACATGCTGACAACGCCCATCAGCGGTATACACATCCGCCCCCTTAGCGCCCCGAGTCACAATAAAATGACCGAGTTGTTTTCCAGCAATCTGCAAAGCATATGCCCAAGGCGCCAATGTTGAACGCCCCGCTAAATCGGATTCTGAAGCCAGCAGGATATGGCAAGGGCGCAGCCGTTCATCCTTCGCCAGCTGGGCGACAACGAGGCAATGGTCCAATGCGGTCTTTGCCCAGCTAACAGCACCTTGAGCAGATGAGTTGATATATAACACATCCCAATGGGGCCAGTGGGGCGGCGCAGGTAATTCAAACAGCGGCCGCATGGGCCGAATAATGGTACGCTCGCCATCCGGCGTCATCACCAGCAACATTTCACACGTATTCCCTTCTCGACGCGACACCAGATGGCAATCCAACCCGCGAGTACTGGCTTCAGCCAACAACCAATCACCTGTCTTATCCCGGCCAACCTGACTGACCAATGCCACCCGGTGACCCGCCCAGGCTAGGCCTATTCCGGTATTGGCCCCACCACCGCCCAATCGCTGTCCGCCATCGGCATAATGAAATCGACCACCTGTCTGTAACGGCTTATCTAACTGTAAAATCCGGTCGCAATTAAGATTGGCGACCAACACGATTTTTGCCATCTGATTGTTCCTGCTCTAGCACACGCTGTTTTTATAGTATTCAAATCAACCATCTGGCGCCACAACACTAAAAAAGCGCTTCAAAAACAAGCAAAAAAACCAGTTTTACGATTAAAAATACCGCAATTCAATCAACTGCTACTCAATGCAAATTTATTGACCGACTTCGCAAAATTTACTCGCTTTACCCTTTGCTAAAACAGCCTTAGAGTGCCGCCGAAAATATCACCATTGGTTAGTTTAAAACCTCTTTTTCCGGAGCATTCAAGGTGGAAATGAGCACGACTTCCCCTACCCCCAACAGCACTTTTGTTCCGGTTGCCGGCCTGAGTGTGTTCGCCTTGGCATCAGGCTATTTAATGAGCCTGATCCCACTATCTCTGCCCTCATTTGGGCTGGATGTTTCATTGGCGCCTTGGCTAGCCAGTGTGTTTTATCTGGGTCTGCTATTAGGGGCAACCGGGGTTGAACCTGTTGTTGCCCGTATTGGCCATCGCTTTTCCTTTGTACTGTTTCTGGCGGCTCTGCTGCTGACCATCACCTTAATGATTGCACTGCCAAGTGCGAATGTTTGGCTGGTAGCCCGACTGCTGGCAGGCATTGCGGTTGCCGGGGTCTTTGTGGTGGTGGAATCTTGGTTATTAATGGCTGACACTCCCAAACAGCGAGCCAAACGTCTGGGGCTGTATATGACCTCATTGTACGGTGGCACGGCGTTAGGCCAGTTAGGCATCGGGCAATTCGGCACCCAAGGACTACTTCCTTATGCCTTAATCTGCCTGTTGCTACTGATTGCCATTTTGCCTCCTTTACTGATCCGTAAGGGACAACCCTGCCGCCAAGGCCATCAGAAAATAGCTTGGCGAGAACTGCGCGGCCTGAGCCGGCCAGCTATTATGGGTTGCCTAGTATCCGGTTTAACTCTGGGGCCTATTTATGGCATGTTGCCTGTCTATATCAAGGCACAAACCGGCAGTGAATCCCAAACCGGGCTAATGATGGCGATGGTGATCTTGGGCGGCATGGTTGTACAACCTTTAGTGAGTTATCTATCCCCCCGGATGAGCAAAAGTCTGCTGATGGCATTTTTCTGTCTGATCGGGGCAGCCAGTGTATTTATGTTGGTCATCAGTCAAGATGCACTGATGCTCACACTGGCGTACAGCTTGCTCGGCGCCAGCACATTTGCACTGTACCCTATTGCCATCACGTTGGCCTGTGACAGCATGAGTGCCAACAAAATTGTCGCGGCCACCCAGTTTATGCTGCTGAGTTATAGCATCGGCAGTGTGGTCGGCCCGCTGTTAGCCTCCAGCTTTAACAGCATGCAGTACAGCCTGCTGATGTACCTTGGTCCGTGTCTGTTCAGCACCTGTATTTATATGCTGATAAAAAGCTTTCGGGCACCACGGGATCAACAACCACTGGCCACCCAGTAAGCCTGCAGCGAACCAGCACGTAAGTTATCGCCCCTTAACATAAAGCCACCTCGTGTGGCTTTATTGCTATCTGACGGGTTGAGCGTAAAAGCAGAAACTTGCCTAAGCTTAACGGGTTATCTAAATACCACGGATATCCCCCGAGACAGGCACGGTTATGGTTTCCATTCGCATTTTGTTTGCGCTGCTTTGCAGCATCATGGTTTCACTGCTGTTAATTTTGGGCATACTGCTATATCAGCTCAACAATCAAAGCCGCGCTATCGATGCTGATATCAGTGCAGCCATGCAACAAATTATGTTGGCTCAAGAGCTACGGCAAAGCTCCGAGCACCTCACCAAATTTGCCCGCGCCTATGCCGCCACAGGTAATCCTAAATGGAAACAGCTATTTGACAGAGTATTAGCCGTACGTAATGGATTTGCCCCTTTGCCACCGGGACATCACTTTGCCTATTGGGATAAAGCCGCCACACCGGGGGAAATTCTGCTACAGCTAGGCAGCCAACAAAAACGTCACCCTTCCTTATTAGAGCGCATGGCTGCTGCTGGCATTACCGATGCTGAGCTGAGTCAACTGCGTCAAGCGCTACTCTTGTCAGATAATCTGGTCAATCTGGAAAGACAGGCTTTCGACGCCATTGAAGGAGTAAACCGTACAGAAAAAGGAATAGACAAGATTACAGCGGATCCCGAACTAGCCAGAGCATTGCTGTTCAGTAATGGTTATTTCCAGGAAAAAGGCAAAATCATGACGCCGATAGCGCAGTTTTATCAGGCGGTTTATCAGCGTAGCCAACAGCAGCTACAGCAAAGCCAGATGGCCATCCGCCAAGTCTATTTATGGCAATTAACGATATTACTGACGTTAGCCGGGGTATTAGCCGGCACCTTCGTGCTGTTATGGCGCCGTTACCTGGTGCCAGCTACGCGACTGCAACAATGCTTAGTACAGCAGGTAACGCAGCATAACTATGATTTTCAACTCGAGGAGCAGCATCAAGGTGGGTTAACCAAGCTCGCCCGAGCACAAAACCAAATTTTGCGGGAAGTACGGGCCCAGTTACAGCGAAACACCTCGGTAAAGGAGTTTGCCGATGTGATGCGCGACAGTAACAGTGCGGCCAGTTTTGGGCTGCATATTATCGACTTTATCGCTGGCCGATTTCAGCTTCCCCTGTTAGGGCTCTACAGCTACCGCGCAGAAGGATTAGAGCGCGTCGCAGGATTTGGCTATGGCCAGCACAGCGCGCAACAATTATTTGCCACAGATCAGGTGCAACTCCAACAATTGCAGACCCGGCGACATATTGCCCTGACTCAACTGCAGCAACATTACCGCATTCCCCTGCTTAGCGGTGAGCTGACACTGGATGAACTGCATTTCTTCCCACTTAGGGTCAATGAGCAGGTAATCGGTTTATTGGAGCTTGGCACCGTTGGCCCGCTATCTTCAGATACGCTACTTTGGCTTAAATCCGTTCGTAGTGATTTGGCCATTAATTTCGAATTAACCCGAAATTCTGAGCGGCAGGCCAATGCAGAGCGGCAAATCACCGAACAGTTGGAGTTTAATCAGCAGGTGATCAATGCCATTCCTAGCCCCATGTATTACCGTGATAATCAAGGGCGTTATATTGGCGTTAATACTGGCTTCAGTGATTTTCTTGGTCTGTTTGAAACCGATATTCTCGAAACAACTCCTGCTGAACACTTCCCAGCGGATATCGCCGCTATTTTTACCAATACCGAGCACGCACTACTTAACTCACCGGGCTGCACCGAATATGAACTGACACTACACAATGCCAACGGACAGTTAAGGCACATCCGTGTCTATGAAGCGACCTATTATTCCAGCCAGGGAGAACCCAAAGGCATCGTTGGACTCTTTGTTGATGCCAGTGAACAAAAAGCATTAGAACTGGAATTGCGCGCAGCCAAACAAGCGGCTGATGATGCTAGTGAAGCCAAGGGCCGGTTTTTAGCCAATATGAGTCATGAAATCCGCACGCCGATGAATGCCATTATCGGCATGGCGCATTTGGCGATGCATTCTGATTTGTCTGCGCCGCAGCGCCACTATGTCAGTAAAATCGACAATGCGGCTAAGTCCCTGCTGGGGATCCTTAATGACATCCTTGATTTCTCCAAAGTAGAAGCAGGCAAACTGACACTGGAAGCGATCCCGTTTCAACTGGAAGAAGTCCTTACCAGTCTGTCTGATGTCGTCGGGATCCGGGCAGCGGAAAAAGATCTCGCACTACTTTTCGATATCGATCCCCTGATGCCAAGCGGGCTTATAGGCGATCCATTACGATTGGGACAGATCCTGATCAACCTATGTGGTAACGGGATCAAATTTACTGAATCGGGCCAAGTCAGCGTAACGGTACAGCAGCGATCCCGTTCAACCGATCATGTAGAACTGGAATTTACCATTGCCGATACCGGGATCGGCATGACCCAAGTCCAACAGCAGCAGTTATTTCAATCTTTTTCTCAGGCTGATGGTTCCATCACCCGTCGTTATGGTGGCACCGGACTGGGCCTGACTATCAGCAAAAGCTTGATAGAACTGATGGCAGGAGAAATCCGGGTAAATAGCAGCCCGGAGCAAGGCACCGAATTTAGCTTTATCTTGCCGTTGACGCTGCAACAACAAACCCCGATCTGCCCGCCGCAACCAGCGCTGGCAAAAAAACGCCTGCTATTGGTTGAAGAGCATAGCAACACAGCGCAAGTAATGGCCAAGCAACTAAGGGCCATGGGGTGTCAGGTGGAAATCGCGACAAGCGGCTTTACCGCACTGACGGCGATAACCCAAGCCGACGCCGACACAGGTATTGATGCCATGCTGATCAGCCGCCAGCTCAGTGGTATGGATGGCATTGAAACAACCCGCCAGCTGCAGGATAAATTACTGCAGCACAAGCCCAAGGCCATATTGATCTGTGATGGCCACCGGGATATCGGTCTTACCGGTGATTGTGAAACCCTGTTTGTCAGCAATTTATTCAAACCTGTACTGCCATCCATGTTATATCACGCACTACTGCAGGCATTTTCTCTGCCATTACCAGCGTCAGAACAACCCGCTCTGGTCGCTGATACAGCACAAGATATGACCGCTGTGTTGGCCCAATCTCGTATTTTGCTGGTTGAAGACAATGACACCAATCAGGAAGTGGCCAGCGGTATTTTGGCACCCTATGGTGCTGATATTATCTGTGCCCGACATGGCAAAGCCGCCCTAGAAATACTGGCACAGCAGCATGTTGATCTCATATTGATGGATATACAAATGCCGGTGATGGACGGCATTACTGCCACCAAACTTATCCGGCAAGATCCCGTTTACCAGCAACTACCGATCCTGGCGATGACGGCCAACGCAATGGAGCAAGATATTGAGCAATGTCAGGCCTGTGGCATGGATGACCATATTGCCAAACCCATAGATGTCGCAGCACTAATTACCAAGGTCAGCCACTGGTTGCACAATGGCCGAACCACAGTTAATCCCGCAGAGCCTACCGCAGCAACAATGCAAAAAAACCGCGCGACAGAACGCCCTAATGGAGCGGTATCCAGTGACAGTCAACCGGTACTGGATACCGCTGACGGTATTGCCAGACTGGGGGGGAATAGCCCCCTGTACTGGCAGATAGTCCGCAGCTTTCTCAACAGCCGACGATTAGAGCTACCGGCAATCACTCAGGCACTGGTCAAGGCTGACTACACCGCATTACGCTTGGCTGGTCACAGCCTGAAGGGGGCGGCAGCGAATATTGCCGCTGAGCCGCTGATTACACTGGGTCATCAGCTGGAGCAATATGGCCATAATGGCCAACTGCCACCAAATGATATTATCCCCCGACTCACAGCATTGCTGACACAAATCGAACAGGCGCTTCCGCCCGATACCCCTCATCAAGCAGAAGTCGCGTTAACCGTCCGAGCTTATGACAGTGCAGAGTTTCTGATGGAACTACAGCAGTTAGGCATGCTACTGCAACAGGCTGACAATCAAGCTGGCGACTTTATCAGCCTGCTGAAACAGAACGCGGAGGCAGTGGATCAAATGGGCATCGATTTTAGCCAAGTAGAACAGGCGCTAGCAGAAAATGATTTTGCCACTGCCCATGACGCCCTAAACCAATTGATCCATCAAAGTAAAGCCGCTGGATAATGGCGCTCAATTCCGTCAGTTGATGGCAAAACTGTCTCACAACGCTAAGCTTAGTGCTGGTATTTTTCTACCGCGATAACAGGGACGGCTATGCGGGAAACAGATAAAACGTTACTGGAGCAACTGAAATTCAATGATTTTGAAATCGAACAGCGTAAAAAACTGTTTGGTTTTACCGATGATGATGTGCAGCAACTGTATAAACTGCAGGGCTTTATCGACGCCAGGCTAGATAAAATTGTCGACGCTTTCTATGAACAGCAAACCAGCAACCCTGAGATCTCTTTACTGATCGGGGACGCTGATACCCTACACCGCCTAAGCCTGGCGCAGCGCAAATATATTTTGGATCTCTTCTCTGGCAGCTATGGGCCAGATTACGTCAATAACCGGCTTGCTTAATGTCCGCCACCTAAACACCATTGTCACCAAAGTGCTGCGAGCAGCAGAGCGCCGTAATGAGCCAGTAACCATGGTGTATATCGATATTGATGATTTCAAGCTGATCAATGACACCCAGGGCCATCAACGCGGAGATGAGATACTGCGAGAGGTCGCAAGAATTATTACCACGTTCAGTCGGGCGGAGGATTGCTGTTTCCGCTACGGTGGGGATGAGTTCTGTGTCATCCTGCCCAAATGTACCGCAAAACAAGCTCGGGAAACCTTCAGCCACCGTATTCAGTCAGAGATCCGCCGCACATTAAAGGATTTAAAAATCAGCATAGGATTAGTACAGACGGGGCCGGTCAAATATGACAATGCTGAGCAGTTGATCGGCGAAGCGGATAAAGCCATGTGCCGAATGAAAAAACGCCATAAAGCCAATAAGTTAAAACTGGTACGCAATGCCAGTTAATCATGATACCCCTCTCAGTTTGTTACCATTTTTAGGCACAAAAAAGCCCGGCATTGCCGAGCTAAACAAGCAGTTAAACAGTGATTATCTGCGGACACCTGCCGTGGCATCCCTCGCTTTGGCTATCGCCTCGGCAACAATCAGGTCACTGAGCACTTTATTGAATACATCCAAACGGTCGACGTACACGTTATACAGTCTGTGGGTATCTTGCTCAGTGGCATCCAGCTGGTAGCGTTCGCAAAAAACGGAGAATTTGACCGGTTTGCTCATTTCACAGCCTCTGTCCTGTTAATGTTGTGCCAAGGTTAATCCAATCAGTTTTTTGAATCAATACCGTAAGAAATAACCGCAATATTACTAATATATAATTCAATTTTCGGTAATATTACCTCTCATGGAAGTGATAACCTTTGCAAACAACACCTTAACTGAGATATGGATCAAACTTTCACCCTGTAACTTAGCGACATCAGGCAAAAAATAAATTTGCCACAGAGATAAAATGACCCGAACGTTTAGCCACTATTTCAGTGTCGAAACCTAGGGGGTGTTGACTTTCCATGATGATATTTTGTTTGGGATAAAAGCGTTTTAGTCGCGGTGGGTGGTTTGTCGTTAAGGGCAAATATCAGTGCGTTAGCATCAAAATAGGGGTAAATAGAGAGACGAGTTAAACAAGATACCTGTCTCGCTGGCGATGAAGGTGATAACTCTGAAACCGCAGGAAAAAAACAGAACCTGCTGAATAGCAGGCCTGCTAAAAACCGGCTAAATGGCAAAATACCGGTTAAAACTTAGACCAAGCCGCAAAGACAATTGCTCTTATCAAAGAGTGGGGAAAGGCACATACGTTGGGTTAACAAGTTTTGATTGTTCCCACTAGACCTTCAACCTAACGCTTGGTCTGTGTGCCTTTCTATTCTCGCTGACTGACTCATCGTCGATGCACTATGGTATTACATATCACAAGGCTTTAATGGGCGACGTAATTGGGCACGAACATTATCCATGCCAGCATAGAATTCTTTCATCATCAATAATCCCATCATTTTGCCATTATCAGTGATGATCAATTCTTCTGGATTGGCGGGGTCATTTTTCAGTGCCCCAATGGCCTTCATAAAGGTCATTTCCTTAAACAGTGCCGTATCCAGATTTACCCCAAAGTTTTCCCGGAAATACTGACGGGATAACCGACCAGAGAACATACCCAATAAGAAACGGTACTGCATCACGTCCTTTTTCGAATACCGTTTCTGCTGCTCAACCCCCATCTTACCGGCCGCGAGCCGCTCCTGATAGTTACGCAACGAGAAAGTATTCACATACAAGGTATCATTCAGGAAACTGAATGAACCAGAACCAACACCGAGGTATTCGTCATAATCAATGACGTACTCATCAAAACCCTCATTGTTGGCTTTACCAAATGCCCAGGCAGTCAACTGGTTGTACTGACCATTTAAGGAATTTAGGATTTGACGATACTGATTGGCCATATCCTTCTGCTCTGCTGCCAGCTTACCTTTTACACTCTTACGGGTCTGGTGTGTGATCATCAATGGGTAAGTGGTAATCTGACGCGGATCCAACTTACGGGCCATCTCCAGATCATGACGGATCACCTCTTCAGTTTGGCCGCGGAAACCAAAGATCAAATCAACGTTTACAATCGGGAACAGCTCTTTCGCCGCCATCACCTTATCGAAAACTTGCTGACCACTACCGAATTTTTCCAACCGGTCAGTCATTTTCAAGATGCCATCATCAAAGCTTTGTACGCCGATAGACATGCGGTCGACTAAGCCCTTGAGCTGCTTGAATCCGGGGGTATCTAGATGGCGCGGATCAGACTCGCAAGAGACTTCCTTGATAGACGGGAATAACGTGCGAGCATATTCAATGGTTTTCACCAACTCATCTTCCAGCACAGTGGTAGTTCCGCCACCTATGTACATGGATTCAAAGTCATAACCCAATGCTTTCACCATATCCATCTCTTTACGCAGTGAGATAAAATAGGCTCTGGCTTTGTCTTCCTTAAACAGGAAGCGGTGGAATGTACAATAGGAACACAGGGTGTGACAGAAAGGCACATGGGCATACAGCATGTACTTTTTCCCTGCCACAGGTGCTGGCATCACATCAGCGGAAACAGTATCCAGCCGCAGATTCTTATCCACATAATGTTGCATTACCCGTTCCATACCGGACAACATCCAGTTCGGTACCGTAATATTGGCCTCGTAGGGCTTAATCAGTCCATTGTCGAGTGTGTGAATAATTTGCGACATACCCATTCCCAGCTAGCAGTTAATCAAGGGTTTCCAACAATAAGGTGTTGGAAAATACTCAAATATGGCTATACCTCTTTGTGGCTAGCCTTACTAATTTAGCAGGGTATCGGTAATAGGGTGGGTAAACCGTGAACTGGCTAGAAATTACTGTTTCCTATCTAAAAACCAAGCTCGCTTTTGCGCGCCAGATCATAATTAAGTAATTTAGCGGATGGCACAAAGATATGAATATATCAATGTGCCATCACAGCGAGCATTAACGGCTACAGACGGAAATGACCTAGAACATCTAATAACTGACCACGGGTATCATCTAAAGCTTCGGCCGCCTTTAATGTCGCGATACTACTACGGTTCAGCTCTTCAACCATTTCCCTAATGGTGGTTAGATTACGGTTAATCTCCTCAGAAACATTGCTTTGCTCCTCAGCAGCAGTAGCAATCTGATTGGTCAAACCATCAATATCGAATACATAAGAATTGAGTTCATCCAAGTTACTGGTCACCACAGAGGTAGTATCTGCCGTGTCCTGACAACTATGTTTGGTTTTATCCATAGCTGCTACGGCTGATTCAGCCCCATTACGCAATTTTTCCAGCATCGAATTAATTTCAGTGGTACTGGCTTGGGTTCGTGCAGCCAGGGCTCGAACCTCATCAGCGACCACGGCAAATCCTCGTCCCTGTTCTCCGGCACGGGCAGCTTCAATTGCTGCATTGAGCGCCAACAAATTAGTTTGCTCAGCAATTTCACCAATCACATTCAACACTGAAGCAATTTGACGGCTATTCTGATTCATTTCACCGATAGTGACAGAAGCCGTATCCACTTCCGTAACCAGCGCCCTGACGGTCTCTGAAGCCTGCTCAACTACCGTTTTGGATTTCTCCGCCTGATCATTTGCTTTTTGCGTATATTGCGCAGCAGAGTTGGCATCATTAGCCACATTATGGGCAGTGGCACTCATCTCCGTCATGGCGGTTACCACCTGATCGGTTTCAATGGTATGGGCCTGCAGTGCATTAGTATTAGCTTCTGACTGAATTTTCAGCTCATTGACCTGAGTGGAGATATGCTCAGAAGCGGTAGCAACATTGGATAACATACTGCGCAAGTAGTCGATCACCTTATCCAGATCACCTGCCAGAGAATACAGCTCATTATTACCGTTAATATCGGTTTTATATGTCAATTCACCTTGAGCTAAGTGCCCCATAACCGTTTTAATCTTATTCACCACCACAACCAGTTTATGACTGGTCACAATCGCTGCGATCACAGACAAACAGATAGCAATTAAAATCATAATCATGATGACAACTTCAACATGATCAATCTCATTGGTGGTCTTATTACCCAACTGATGGTTACGATCTAATACTTTACCAACCAAGGTGCTAATACGCTGACTGATCCGTGGCCCCATCTCCTTTCGAGCTTGGGATAGCACAGGCGGAGTACCATTTTGCTTGGCATCAGCAAGTTCCTGATGGTAAAGATGTAAATACTGATCGATTTGACCTTCTAGCGCTAAGGCTTCTTGAGCCTGCTCGCCTAAAAAGGCCATATCAAACTGCGGTAGAGAACCTACCATATCATCCACGGCCTTATGGTAACGTTCAACAGCGGCATTATCATGAACCAAAGTCGACAATCGAACCTGGAAAAACTGTTCACGAATATGGGTTAGCGTAGAGGAGAGTTCACTATTTCGTACCAGCCGATGATTGGTATCGTCCAATTGGGAAAACGCGGCAAAGGTGTACACACCAATCACAATCATCAATAAACTAGCAAACACCGACGGAAAGGCCGTCAAGATGCTTGTCTTGATATTTTTAATCATCGAGGGAAGCCTTTATGCTGACCGCGAAGTATTGCGCTAAGTCAGAGTAAGTTATAAGTGGAAACATCTTAGAATTAGTCAGATATACAGGCAAACCCACTACAGGTGAAGGGGGTATCAATGCACAACTTTTACTCTCTGCGTTAAGCTAATCGTTACTTCATCCTGACATCTAAGCAGCAAACCTGCCGCATTTTCTCTTTAGCAAAAAGAATTAACACAATGATTTTTATAAGATTATCTATAATGACTTACACTTACTGCTCACAGTGTATTAACCAGGCCATAGAAGTGTGACAAACATCTCAATTTCAACATTAAAATGGCTTCAACCTTCTAAGTGTTTTCATATTGTCTAGTTAGCACAAAATACTACGATAAATCTATCAACACCGCGGTGGCCTATTAATCTATATCCATACTTATCAACTAGATAAACTAAATTGAACATTATTAAATCAACATATAGAATCAGCATGTTGAATAAAATAAACCTGTATCATTTAAGCCCTATTCCCATGTAAACACAGCGTAAACAATAACCTCAGTTTATCTAATGGATGAGAACATCATTATTTGCTGGTACAGCATGCAATATAAATTGCAACATAGACTAAATAGCCGACTTATTACTAAATCGGCTGCGTCAGCAAAAACGAATAAAATATCTACATTAAAATTAAGCCACGATATTAAAGTTTGAAGTGCTCTACCATGGTAGCCAAACGCCCGCGCGTATTATCTAGAGAAGAAGAAGTTGTTAAGGTTGCCTGGCTGTTTTGATTAAGCTTATCAACCATTTCCCGAATGGTTGTCAAATTACGATTAATCTCTTCCGCAACAGAACTTTGCTCTTCTGCCGCGGTTGCAATTTGGCTGGTCAATCCATTGATATCAAAAACGTAAGTATTTAACTCTACTAAATTACGAGTAACCACAGATGTCGTCGTTGCCGTCACTTGACAACTCTTTTTCGTTTTTTCCATTGCCGCAACAGCTGAATCGGCCCCACTACGCAACTTCTCCAGCATATTGTTGATTTCAGAAGTACTGGCCTGCGTTCTTGCTGCCAACGCCCGGACTTCATCAGCAACCACGGCAAAACCACGCCCCTGTTCCCCGGCTCGAGCAGCCTCTATCGCCGCATTTAATGCTAACAGATTGGTCTGTTCTGCAATCTCGCCAATCACATTCAAAATAGAAGCAATCTGACGGGTATTCTGGTTCATCTCATTAATCGTATCTGCGGCAGCATCAACCTCACAGACTAACGCCGCCACAGTACTCTATGCTTGCTCAACCGCGGTTTTAGAACGCTCCCCTTGATCGCTGGCATTTTGCGTAAACTGAGCCGCTGAAGATGCATCATGGGCAACATTATGCGCGGTCGCACTCATCTCAGCCATTGCCGTCACCACCTGATCAGTTTCAATCGTATGGGCTTGCAGTGCATTGGTATTCGCCTCTGATTGCACCTGTAATTGTGTCACTTGAAAAGACATATGGTGGGTTGCAGAACCGATATCAGACAGCAGAGTACGCAGATAAACAATCACCTTATCCAAGTCTGCCGCAAGGGAAAATAACTCATTCCTCCCTTTGATATTTGTTTTATGTGTCAGTTCTCCCTTAGCCAAACGCCCCATAACAGACTTAATCACATTAATCACAGCAACCAATTTACGACTGGTAATAATAGCGGCAATAACTGAACAAATGATCGCCAAAAAAATCAAACTGATCATCACCAATTTTACTAAATGAATTGCCTTGGTCGTGTTGGCCCCCAACACCTGATTGCGCTGAATAATAGCACCAACAATATCAGTAATTTGTTCGCTCACTTTAGGGCCTAATACCTGCCGCCGCTCTGTCAGCTCAGGCTTGGTATTCATCTGCTTTGCTAATGCTAATTCATGCTTATACAGTTGAATATACTCATCAATTTCAGACCTTAGATTAAATACATTCTCAGCCTGTGCCCCCAAGAAATTCACATTCAAGCCGGCTACAACAGCGAGCTCTTTCTTAAGAGCCTGCTGATAGGTTTCAGCTTCAGATAAATTCTGCTTAAAGGTTGCTAAACGCAGTTGGAAAAATTGCTCTCTGATAAGGGTGAAATCGGAAGACAATTCAGTATTTCTTAATAATCTCTGATTAGTATGATCTAAATGGTTAAATGATACATATGCATAAATTCCAATTACAACCATCAACACATTAGCAAGCATGGATGGGAAAAGAGTCAAAATACTCGTTTTAATATTTCTGATCATAGGAGGGCCTATATACTGACGAAATAAAGCGGGTCGCCAAACCATAATTAACATCGACACACACATATTAAAATTCGTCTTATTTTCAAGTAAATAGACCATAAAGAGCACAAAATAAACACTTTGCTCTGTTTCTACGCTATCGTAAGCTAAAGGTTAATCTAATCCCTATATAAAAAAGAAATATTGCAATTAACTTTTTAAATTAATAAAACACAAATATTTGATATTTAAGAAATAAATATTATTACCCCTCAATTAATCAACAATAAAAAAACACCCCAAAAATATAATGAGACACTGATCACACTTTCATGAAATAGCATCATTTATGAATATGTGTTTAATAATTGTTTTAATTGATATGATTAAAATTAGCATAACGCTAATTTTATTCGCCTAACATAGATATTCTATTAATTTACTGAATATTGTAATTGATATTTAGCTTGCCATTTGTGCAAAAGAATAAAAAAATATTCTCATCTCTGCTATAAATAAAATATCTCTTATTTGCTCAGACACCAATAAGAAATCTCATGACAATCTAAAAAACACTATAAAAAATAGTGTCATTAGACAAAAATCCAAAGCGAGTAGTTATACTTACTCACTCGACAGTAAAAAATAAATGCAAACAATATTCAATATTTCAGGATAAATATTTAAATCGCCAATTTTAAAAATCATTTCCTAATAATTAACTTTAATATAATTATTAATATTAACATCGATAAATATCGGCATGAAAATCATCACGAACAAGATAGTGTTTATCTCTTAATTCTATATCAACCTCATTACCATATGTTGAAGATATTTTGTACTTCTCCGCATTTATTTATACGTTGAATATAAAACCGCAAAATACATCTTTACCCGTACATCAAATCATAAAGAAAGTATTTTTTTCTAACATTTTCATCCCCCATCAAGATACAAAAATTATCAGTCTCAAACATCAAGTGATGACCACACCTTTAACCAGTCTATTGATTTACAGACTAAAAATGGGGTTGCACTATCCCTGCAAGCATTAACAATAGACAACAAAAAACCCCGCGTTGACGGGGCTTTTCAGTCATAAAATCATTCAATAAACGCTATGACTCTTTGTACTTCAGCGTACCGTTTGCCTTGATTTCATCAAACCACAGGTTGTGATGTTGGGTTGCCCAATTCTCATCACAGTAGCCAGAAATCATGCACTCCATACCCCCTTCAGACATAGCGGTGGCCATAAAGATATGTACGATGGAGAAAGCACAGATAATGATGGCACTAATACCGTGCAGGATCAGCGCAATCAAACTCAAGGTACGGCTAGGCTCAAACAGATTAGGGAACAGCAACAACATACCAGAGGCAGAAATCACTAGCCCGAACAGTGCAAAAGTCCAGAACCAGAGTTTCTCCCCGGCATTAGCAAACCCGGCATCCGGGTGCTGACCTTTGAACGGACCAAAATTGATATAACCGCCCACGACCATAAACCATTTAACGTCGTACATTTTGGGCATCTGGTTCTTGGCCCACAACAGGGTCATCAGTACCCAACCGATCATAAATGGAATGGCAAACACATCATGGATCTGCTTAGCACCGTATACCAGCGATGCCCAGAAGCCTTCGCCAATAAACGGCTGCACAAAGAAACGCCCAGCCAATAATACTAACCCGGTCAGGATCAATAGCAGACACGGCAAAGCCCCTAACCAGTGAATGGCAACATCAGACTTTGACCAGCGGTATACCATCTTGCCGGAAAAACCATGGTGTAGCTTAGAGATACCATTGACCTTGATAAACACCAAAAAGACAGCAATCATGCCAAACAGCGCAGCCATCAGCGCCGGGGCTAACCAATCTGCCCGCAGATCTAATACCCGTAAATCATAGGTATTAATCGCTTGACCGTGAAACTCACTTTTTGATGCGGTGTAACCTGTGACGCCATCTTTCAGTTGCGCCCAAACCTGCGCGTCCTGAGCTTGAGCCACGACCTGTTCACCGCCATTAGCAAAGCAAACCGCGCTAAAGAGTAGCGTGAAAGCAATGCCCAGATGTTTGAACAATCTGTTCATACTCTATCCCCTTATGCTGCCCCCGCAGGGGCAGTGGATAAATGCTGTCAGCTTGGATTATTTCCAGGCTGCATTGTTGGCGCCACGGTAAGCGACCCGCTCACGGAAGATAGCTGACACCATATCCGCATCACCGGCCAGCAGTGATTTGGTGGCACACAACTCCGCACACATCGGCAATTTACCTTCAGCCAAACGGTTAGCACCGTACTTTTTCAGCTCTGCTTCTGAGTGATTCTCTTCCGGACCACCAGCACAGAAAGTACATTTATCCATTTTTCCTCGGGCACCAAAGGCACCACTTTTCGGGAATTGCGGCGCCCCAAACGGGCAGGCATACAGACAGTAACCACAGCCGATACAGGTATCTTTGTTATGCAACACCAAACCATCTTCAGTGCGGTAGAAGCAGTTAGCCGGACACACCGACATACAAGGAGCATCACTACAGTGCATACAAGCCACTGAGATAGAAGCTTCACCCGGTTTACCATCATTAATGGTCACGACCCGGCGGCGGCTGATCCCCCACTCTAAAGCAGAGGCGTTTTCGTTTTTACAGGCAGTGACACAGCCGTTACATTCAATGCAGCGCTTGGTATCACACAAAAATTTCATTGTAGCCATACTGGCATTTCTCCTGATGTAAGCTGCGTTTAGACTTTGGCGATTTGACACAGAGATGCTTTGGTTTCCTGCATCTGGGTCACTGGGTCATAACCGTAAGTCAGTGCCGTATTACAGGACTCACCCAATACGTAAGGCACTGTGCCTTGCGGATAGTTGGGCGCTAAGCTCTCGCCATGCATCACACCGGCGAAGTGGTATGGCATCCATGTCACCCCTTTAGGAACTCTTGGGGTCACCATGGCCATCACGTGGATCCGGCCACCTTCAGCGCCTTCCAACCACACCATTTCACCATCACGCAGCCCGCGGTCCGCCGCATCAGCCGGGTTGATTTCAACAAACATTTCCTGCTGCAGCTCAGCCAGCCAAGGATTGGAGCGAGATTCCTCCCCGCCGCCTTCATACTCCACCAGTCGGCCGGAAGTCAGCACCAGCGGGTACTTGCCAGAAACATCTTTTTCCTGAATTGAGCGATACAGCGTTGGCAGACGGTGCACCTGCATATCGTCATAGGTCGGGTACTTAGACACCAGATCCCGACGCGCGGTGTACAGCGGCTCACGGTGTACAGGCACCTTGTCCGGGAAGGTCCAGACAATACAGCGCGCCTTCGCGTTACCAAATGGAATACAACCATGCTTTATCGCCACACGGACAATGCCGCCGGACAGATCAGTCTTCCAGTTTTTGCCTTCAGCCACAGCCTGCTCTGCTGCGGTCAATTCATTCCACCAGCCGAGCTGTTTCAGCAGCTTGTCGGAGAATTCCGGATAGCCATCTTCAATCTCACAGCCCTTGGAGAAGGTGCCTTCCGCCAACAGGTTTTGACCCTGATACTCCACCCCATAACGGGCGCGGAAGTTACCCCCACCGTCTTTCACATGCTTACTTGTGTTGTAGAGGATCTGGGTACCCGGATGTTTAGCTTCCGGAGTGCCCCAACATGGCCATGGCAAACCGTAAGTCTCACCACGGCATGGACCGCCGTCCGCTTCCAGCGTCTTGTTATTGAATGTGCCCCAGTTTTGGGTATGAGCTTTGATCCGCTCAGGGCTCTGGCCTGTCATACCAATAGTCCACATCCCCCGGTTAATTTCCCGGGTAATGTCTTCTACTACTGGCATATTGTTTTCAATCTTCCAGCGCTTGGCCCATTGCTCCGCCACTCCGACTTTTTTCGCCAGCATGTACATAATTTCAATGTCGTTTTTAGACTCAAACAGAGGTTGGATAACCTGCTCGCGCCACTGGATAGAGCGGCCAGAGTTGGAGATAGAGCCGGTCGCCTCAAACTGGGTCGCTGCAGGCAGTAGGTATACCCCGTTTTTGCGACGGTGCATCACCCCGGCCATCGTCGGGAATGGGTCAACCACGACGACGGTATCCATACGGTCCAGCGCATCACGCACTTCTGACTGACGGGTTTCGGTATTAACAGACTGCCCCCAGAAGAAGGCCAGACGGACATTATCTTGCTGCGCCAGCTTATCTTTTTCCAGCAACACACCGTCATGCCAACGGGAACAAGGGATACCCGGCGTTGTCATCGGCTCACGGCCCAGATAAGTGCCGTGATCGAAGCGACTCTTCATCCACGCCATATCCAGCTCCCAGACATTGGTCCAGTGCTGCCATGCCGCAGAAGTCAAACCGTAGTAGCCTGGCAAGTTATCAAACAGCAGACCCAGATCCGTCGCACCTTGAACATTATCGTGGCCACGGAAAATATTGGTGCCGCCACCAGACACGCCCATATTGCCCAGCGCCAGCTGTAAAATACAGTAAGCACGGGTGTTAGCATTGCCCACATGGTGCTGAGTTCCCCCCATACACCAAACCACAGTGCCAGGGCGGTTATCCGCCATCAGCTTAGCTGCCTGATAGATGGACTCTTCCGTAATGCCACAGATATCTGCCACTTCTTTTGGCGGGAATTTAGCAACTTCCGCGCGGATGGCATCCATTTCAAAGACACGGGAGGCAATAAAGGCCTTATCTTCCCAGCCATTGGCAAAAATGTGCCACAACATACCGTAGATAAACGGAATATCAGTACCGGGACGAATAGCACAGTGCAGATCCGCATGGGCCGCCGTACGGGTAAAACGAGGGTCGACCACGATAATCTTGGCGTTATTTTTCTCTTTGGCGATCAAGATGTGCTGCATCGCCACCGGGTGAGCTTCAGCCGGGTTAGCACCAATAAAGAAGATCGCGTTCGTGTTTTGAATATCGTTAAACGAGTTAGTTTGCGCACCATAACCCCAGGTGTTGGCCACACCGGCTACAGTGGTAGAGTGACAAATACGGGCAGAGTGATCGACGTTATTGGTGCCCCACATCGCGGCCAGTTTACGGTAAGCATAACAGCCCTCGTTAGAGAACTTGGCGCTGCCCATAAAGTAAACTGAGTCCGGACCAGATTCCTGGCGGATCTGCAGCATTTTATCGCCCACTTCATTGATGGCCTGATCCCAAGAAATCTTTTTCCATTTGCCATCCACCAGCTTCATTGGATACTTCAGTCGCTTCTCACCATGGCCATGCTCACGTAAAGCAGCACCTTTGGCACAATGACCACCGGCGTTGAAAGGATGATCAAAGGCTGGCTCCTGACCGGTCCATACCCCATTTTGTACTTCAGCGTACAAGCCACAACCTACCGCGCAGGCACTACACACGGTGCGTTTAACTTCAATCGGGGCGTCATAAGGTACGTCAGCAGCTTCTGCCCGACGCATCATCCCTGTGCCCATCAAAGAAGCTGCGGCAATACCACCGGTAGCAATACCGGCATGCTTCATAAATTGACGGCGGTTAATCCCCATACTGGCAGCTTTGACCACCGGGGTTGCTGTTCTGCGAGTTAACTTCATCGCTGGACTCCTGATTAGCTGCGCAGGCTATTGTAATAAGCACGAATGTGCGCAGTTTCGTGATAACCATCTTTTGATGGCGTATTGGTTTTGGCTTCATTTGCCTGTACTGCAGGGATCCCGGCAGCAGCAATTGCGACCCCGGCAGCGCCACCTACAGTCAGCTTTTTCAGCAGTGACCGGCGGCTCATATCGGGCATTGACTTTTTCATTGCGACTCCTAATTTCAAGTGTTCCGGCAAGCCGAAACGGCAGATAGTCCTGACTTACAGCCAGTTAAAAATAAGTTGCAAATCAGTAGCAAGCCCTGACAAAACAACTGCTTTTGTCGAGCTTGAAAGCAATATAAAAGAAAAGGCTAAAGAAATACCGGCTAAACCAAGGATTAACAGCGGAATTAATGGAGGTAAAATATAAATTTGCAGACGAGATCACACAGAGTGAACAAATGAGACAAATCAACAAAAAGCTGATATATAACACTAATTTAAGCACAATTACACAAGTATCAAAATGATACATAAAGCACTTAAAAATAGATATAAGTACAGCTAGAACCAAAAAACAAAACCAAACAGAAAAAACAGCCAAATAAAAAACATCTGCACATGCGATAAAACCAATATTTCAATATGTAACACACAAAAACTGCCCACAATGCCGATAAAACACGCTCGACATTATTCGCCTGTTGCAGGGAGTTATGTGTTATCGCAATCAGAAGATGTTCAGACAAAAAAAGATAAAACGTTAAATCAGCTTGCAAGGGCAACAGCCCCAAGTATGAAGCATAAAAAACCCGCAATGCTGCGGGTTTTTATTAAGGGTTAACCAGTAGCTTACTTATACTGCAATGTGCCATTTTCCTTGATTTCATCGTACCAGAGGTTGTGATGCTGAATTGCCCAGTTTTCATCACAATAACCAGATACCATGGACTCAAGACCACCTTCACTCAATACGGTCGCCATCCAGATGTGCACTATGGTAAATGCAATCAGCACAGCGGCACTGAGCCCGTGGATCAGCAGTGCCAACATCGAGCTTTCCCGAGTAATGGTCAGCTCAGGCAACACTAAAATTACCCCGGTAATGGAAATAAACAGACCAAATATCGCCAGTGTCCAAAACCAGAGTTTCTCCCCGGCATTAGCAAAACCACTATCCGGGTGTTTGCCTTTAAATGGTCCGAAATGCACATAGCCTCCGGCAGTGGTAAACCACCTTAGGTCATACATCTTGAATGTCTGCTTTGGCATCCATTTCAAAATGCTCAGAACCCAAGCCACAATGAACACAGGCCCGGTCCAGTCATGCACTGTTTTACTGCCGTAGATCAGCGCCGCCCATACCGATGGCGACAACAAATCTTCAAAAACATGCCGCCCCAACATAATCACTATGCCGGTTAGCATCATCAGCAAACAACTGATGGCCATAATCCAGTGCAGAACTCTATCGGTTTGGGTCCAGCGCAGTACCATTTTGCCGGAAAAGCCTTTGGTCAGTCGCGCCGGGCCATTGATAAAGTAAAACACCAAAAACAGCCCAAACACCCCAACTAAAGCGAAGCCCAAAATGGGCACAGAGTAAGTATTGTGAAATACCCGCCCTTCTTCACCAAAGGCATTGATTAACCTCCCGGCTTCAAATGTCTGAGCCGGCGTATACCCAGTATCCCCAGCTCGGACGGCGCGCCAAAGATCCGCCGTCGAGGTTTCCGGATGTCCCTGTAGTTGGGTCAGCTGTTGCTGCTCTGCTGCAACATAACGCTGCTGCTCAGCTAAGCGATCCGCCTCCAACTGCTGCTGATTATCCGGTGCAGCCTGCACAGCCATACCTAACATGGCACAAATCAGGCTTAGGCTGAGTAACAGGCGGTGTAAGTGTGTGCGTAACATCATCTCGCCCCCCGTTATCAGTTACCTGTGTCAGGAATGTAACCCCAGATGGTGCCAGGCGTGCTACGGGCTGACACCCTTGCCCGGTAGATACTGGATATCACCTCTGCATCCCCGGCAAGCAAGGCCTTGGTGGAACACATCTCTGCACAGAGCGGTAATTTACCCTCGGCAATACGGTTAGCCCCGTAAAGTCGACGTTGCTCTTCAGAGAAGTTCTCCCCCGGCCCCCCGGCACAGAAGGTGCATTTATCCATTTTTCCCCGGGAGCCAAAACTGGTTTTACGCGGAAACTGTGGCGCCCCGAAAGGACAGGCATAGAAGCAGTAACCACAGCCTATGCAGGTCTCTTTGTTGTGGAGCACAATGCCCTCATCCGTAGTGTAAAAACAGTTGGCCGGACACACGGCTTTACAGGGGGCATCAGTACAATGCATACAGGCAACGGATATAGATGCCTCACCCGGCTTACCGTCATTGAGCGTGACCACCCGGCGGCGCTGGATCCCCCAAACCAAGGCCTCATCATTGGCATTGGAACAGGCGGTGACACAACCGTTACACTCGATGCATCGCTTGGTGTCACACAAAAATTTCATGACTGCCATAAGAATCTCCTCATCAAGTGTCAGGCTTTGCTGATCTGACAAAGGGTGGCCTTGGTTTCCTGCATCTGGGTCACCACATCATAGCCATAAGTCATTGCCGTATTGGCCGACTCCCCGATCACAAACGGCTCTGTCCCAGCAGGATATTTCTTGGCCAGACTCTGCATTTCAAACACCCCGCCAAAGTGGAACGGCATAAAGGTTTCCCCGGGGACGACCCGAGGTGTCACCATCGCCGCAACGCCGATTTTGGCGCCTGAGGGGCTGTGCAACACCACTTTATCGCCATTACGGATCCCTCGGTCTTGGGCATCTTGTGGATTTATTTCCACATACATTTCCTGCTGCAATTGGGCCAGCCAGGCATTAGAGCGAGTTTCCTCACCACCGCCTTCGTATTCCACCAGCCGGCCTGTTGTCAGTACCAACGGGAAATCCCTAGCAAAGTTCTGCTGCTGAATGGATTTATACAGGGTTGGGAGACGGGCAACCATCCGGTCATCATAAGTCGGATACTTAGGCACTAAATCCCGTCTTGGGGTATAGAGAGGCTCCCGGTGGATCGGGATGTCGTCAGGGAAAGTCCAGACGACACATCTGGCTTTAGCATTACCGTAAGGCGAACAGCCATTGGCAATGGCGACCCGCTGAATACCGCCGGAGAGATCGGTTTTCCAGTTGCGCCCCGTCGCAGCCTGCTGCTCTTGCGGCGTCAGTTGATCCCACCACCCTAGTTGTTTCAACATCTTGTCAGTAAATTCTGGATACCCATCCTCAATGCCACTGCCCAGTGACCAGGAATTATCGGCCAGAATATTGACGCCATCATGCTGTACTCCGAAACGGGCGCGGAAGGTACCACCACCGTTGCGCACTTCTCGATCCGTTCGATAGAGGATTTGGGTCCCAGGGTGTTTCATCTCCGGAGTCCCCCAACATGGCCATGGCAAGCCATAGGTTTCTCCCGCACAGGGACCGCCAGAGGCTTCTAAACTATCAACACTGAAGGTACCCCAGTTTTCCTGGTGCTGTTTTAAGCGCTCCGGACTTTGACCGGTATAACCGATAGTCCACATGCCGCGATTATATTCCCGAGTAATATCTTCAATCAGGGGCTCAGTACCATTGACCTTGATATGCTTAAACATCTCTTGGTCAAAACCCCATTTTTTCGCCAGCAAATACATGATTTCATGATCCGGCTTACACTCAAACAGCGGCTCGATCACCTGACTACGCCACTGTAATGAACGGTTACTAGCAGATACCGAACCATAAGTTTCAAACTGAGTTGTTGATGGCAGTAGGTATACGCCATCTTGCCGTTCTGGCAGCACCCCGGCGATAGTGGGATAAGGGTCAACCACCACGACCATATCCATTTTATTCAGCGCCTTACGAACATCCGGCCCCCGGGTTTCAGTGTTGACGGACTGTCCCCAGAAAAACGCCATTCGGATATTGTCGCGCTGGGCAATTTTATCCTTGTTTTCCAGTACCCCATCAAGCCAACGGGAACAAGGGATACCAGTGGAGTTCATCGGCACCTGACCAAGATATGTCCCTTGGTCAAAACGCCCCTTCACCCATTCATAATCCAGATCCCACACCCGGCTCCAGTGTTGCCAAGAGCCCGTTTTTAAACCGTAATAACCGGGTAAAGTATCAAATAACAGACCAAAATCTGTCGCCCCCTGTACATTATCGTGACCGCGGAAAATATTTGTCCCGCCGCCAGACACCCCCATATTGCCCAGCGCCAACTGCAAAATACAGTAACTACGGGTATTGGAGTTTCCCATGTGGTGCTGGGTCCCACCCATACACCAAACAATGGTACCGGGCTTATTTTCAGCCATTGTTTTTGCGACGCGATACATCTGAGCTTTCGGCACACCGGCTACGTTTTCCACCACCTCCGGCGGGAACTTTTTTACCTCTTCTCGGATGCGATCCAAGCCATATACCCGCTCTTCGATAAACTTTTTATCTTCCCAGCCATTTTCAAAAATGTGCCATAGTAAGCCGTAGATAAATGGAATATCCGTCCCCGGCCGCAGATGCACGTATTCATCACTCTTAGCCGCGGTGTGGGTAAAACGAGGATCCACCACAATCACTTTGGCGCCCCGCTCTTTCCCCACCAGAATATGCTGCATGGCGACCGGGTGAGCTTCACAGGGGTTTGAGCCAACAAATAGCATCACCTTGGCGTTACGCATATCATTGATAGAATTAGTTTGCGCGCCATAGCCCCAGGTATTCGCTACCCCGGCAACCGTAGTGGAGTGGCAGATCCGCGCGCTGTGGTCAACATTATTGGTGCCCCACATGGCAGCGAATTTGCGATACAGATAGGCCTGTTCATTATTGAATTTGGCACTCCCCATAAAAAATACGGAATCAGGGCCAGATTCTTTGCGGATTTTCAGCGCCTGAGCGCCTACTTCCTCAATGGCCTGTTCCCAGCTGATACGTTTCCATTTACCACCTTCCCGTTTCATCGGGTATTTCAGGCGTTTTTCGCCATGACCGACTTCCCGAACAGCAGCCCCCTTGGCGCAGTGACCGCCAGAGTTGAAGGGATGATCAAAAGCAGGCTCCTGATCGGTCCACACTCCCTGTTGTACATGGGCGTAGATACCGCAGCCAACGGCGCAGTGGGAACAAATGGTTTTTTTAACTTCGACAGGTGCGTCGTGGGGAATAAACTCGGCATGCGCTTTGCGCATCAATCCTGTACCCAGTACTGATGCTGCGGCTACGCTGCCGGCAGATAGACCGGCAGTTCTGAGAAACTGGCGGCGATTGAGCCCCAGACCTGGCTTTTCAGCGGGTTTGGTCTGGTTCGATGTGCGTGTCAGTTGCATCACACATCCTCCTGTAGGTTGTGATACGGCTGATCCAGTACTGACCGGTATCAGGGTATCGTCGCGTCCTGACAACTACGGCTTATGCAGATGGTTACTGCTGCAATGAGGCGTAATAGGCGCGAATGTGGTCTGTTTCTTGGTAACCCTCACCTTTAACTGCTTTGGTGACTGCTTGTGATTCAGCGCGTGCTGTGCCCGCAAGGACAACAGCGCTACCTGCCGCACCGCCTGCAATCAAACGTTTTAACGCTTGACGTCGACTGATGCCGGAAGCCTGCTTCTTCATAAGGTCTCCTGATTTATCAATGGAATACTAAATTTTTAGTATTCCCGTTTATGGGGATATCCCTGTCCCCGGCGAAGTACAGCCGCACCAGCTTTCGCCGGCGCGGCCGCGCTTGAGGATCCCCGGATCCTCAATTCACCCGGACAGTGCCTTCTGTCTCGGGTTGAATATCGTCATTACCGGGACAATTCACCGGAATATTCAAACTTAACTGTTCAAACTCCACAGCTTCCAGCGCAAAAAAGGCTTTTGCTAACTGTGCCACCGTGGCATAAAACGCTGCACTGGGAGCCTCGGCTAATTTATCGCAGAAGCGGGCAATCCAATCGCCCATATGACGCTGATAAAATGCCAATTGACGGAAGCTAGGGGCTTCCAAGATCAACGTCCCCATCACTTCACACAGAGCTGCCACATGATCTTCAGGCTCTTTCACGTCCTCTTGACGGGCAAAGCCCAACTGCAGCAAATCTTGACGCAATAATGCCAGAGGCTTATCCATCAGCGAACCGGTAACGAACCAACTGCCATAGGGCAGGATTTCACCGCAACCGACCCCGATAAACAGGGCAAAATATTCGTCTTCCAGCTGCTCTGGGGTAAATTGACCAGCGGCCAATTTCAGCGCCAGCCAAGCCTTGGTCATATCATTATCCTGATCGGTATCCACCTCCAGCTGAGCCAGAAAATCCAGCAATTCTGCAGTGGGTGAGCGGCGCAGCAAGGCGGCGATCAGCTGATAGATATCAGCCCGAAGTTGATCGTTTTCGCTAATTTGTCTTACTGATTCTGTCATAGAGGTCTCTTAACGCAGTTGCTTCTCTGGATCCTGTAAAATATCTTCAAACATGTCTTTCACCCGGCAATCACCGCACATTTTCAGCCGCTCGATATTGGCAGAAAAAGCATCATGACTACCGACCATGTCCAACATGCGGTGCACCATAGACTGGGTAGCAAATGGGGTGCCGCAGACAATACATTCAAATGGCGGCTCTTCTTTTAACGTGCGTGCCTGCTGACGTTGCACCTGATCGAAGTTAATGCGCGAAGACAGACTAATCACCTGCTCAGGACAGGCATTTTCACATAAACCGCACTGAATACAGTCTTGCTCCGTAAAACGCAGCGCGGGTTCATCACCACCATCTTTAAGCGCCCAAGTTGGACAGGAAGCCACACAGCTCAAACACAGGGTGCAGTTTTCCGCCTTAATGCTCACCGTACCGTAAGGAATATTAGCCAAAGGCACTATGTTATTAACCACATTAGCTTGTTGGTTCAGATGATCAACAGCAGCATATAAGGTCGCGCGCTTAGTGGTTGCAGTAAATTCCCCAGCGGGTGTTAGCGGCCACGTAAGACTTAGCATCAAGGTGTCAGACAACGCCTCTGGCGCGATATCTTGCACTGTACTGATGCGTTCAGGTTGGCCCATTTCACTCAGCATACGATTGGCCAGTGCCAACTCTCCGCTGAGCATCGCCATTAGGGTTTCCGGAGTAGCATCAGTGGTCAATATGAGCACTTGTCGAGCGCCCCAAGCCAATGCCGCCAACCAATGGTCAATCCCGGCTACTGCGACTTCTTCCAACGCCACTGGCAACACGTCACCAGGTAACACATCAATCTGAGCAGCTAAAGCACTGTCTTCATCATAAAACAGCACCACAGGAGCCTGTTGGGCCAACGCCTGATAACGGGTGATTAATTTGTGCAGATAACAG
Source organism: Shewanella sp. NFH-SH190041 (assembly GCF_024363255.1). Lineage (NCBI taxonomy): Bacteria > Pseudomonadati > Pseudomonadota > Gammaproteobacteria > Alteromonadales > Shewanellaceae > Shewanella > Shewanella sp. NFH-SH190041. The sequence continues at coordinate 54,157 of NZ_AP026070.1, read as the reverse complement.
TGTAACGCTTGTGGGTTAGGCAGATCGTAACTCAGTGCGCCAGTTGGACAGGCACTGGTGCAACTACCAGCACCGTGGCATAGGTATGGATCTATCTCAATCACATTCTCAACCGAAGCAATGGCATCTGCCGGGCACACATTCAAACAACGGTTACAGCCATTCATGCCATGACGATGATGAGCACACAGCTCGGCATTCACCTTCACGTATCTGGGCTTATCAAACTCGCCCACCATGTCTGGTAATTGCTGCAACGCGTCGGCGAGTTTTTGCGGCTCACGACCAACGTAAAAATAGCCCGGAGGCAACATTTCCAGTTGTAACGATGGTTCCAGCCCTAAATCCAGCACCAGATCAAAATGCGGTTGACGAATCGCAACCTGACTAAGCTGCACTTGGCTATCAGCAGCGGCCTCACCAGCAACCAGCACCTGAAACTGCCCTAAAAAGCCTTTTACGGCGATTAATCGGTTATAAAAACATTCCGTATCAGGTACAGCATTCATCACCTGCTCGAGGTGTTCATCATCCTGACTGGAAATGGGGTCGGTTGCCAACAGCACGACACTAGCCATAGCAGTAAGTTGGGCTGCAGCCAGACGAATTAAATCTTCCGGGCCAATGATCAGAACATTGCCCTGAGTCGTATAGCTGACTGTTGGCGGGATCAGATTCTGCAGAATCCGGGTTTGCGCCATCACGTCCTGCCGAGCCTGCTTCAGCTGAAGCTGACTTGGCACAGTATTGGAATTTATGCTCACTATGCGTTCCTGAACAGTATTGGCTGTTGCCGTTGTTATGTCGGTCCCAGCGCCCTGTTATTGGGGTTTGTGGTGCGCAGGGACTGTCATTCTTTTGAACGACTTACAGCAAGTGGTGTACCAATTTTACAGAGTCTAAAATTAGCTAAACTTACCTTTTACAACATCAACGTCTATTTCTTGCGCAGCACTTGGTACATTCTGGGCAATATCAATCTCCTCTACGCTCAATTTGTCTGTAGGAGGATTTGTCTCAGGCTCAATGCGATCTTGCACCAGCAATGGCTCGGTGGCTTCGGGCATATCTGCCATGTCAGCAGGTTGCTTATCTTCATCCTCCGACGTATCGTCAAATACCTTATTAAAGACCTTTTTCACTAATTCAGCTGAAACTTCTGCGGTTAATTTAGGCTGATTAGAATAATCAAGGGCATACTCCAACAAGCCATCAATCTCATTAAAATGAGGTTGTTTCCATAGTGCGCGCAAGGCGGCTTTTTTCGCCAACGGGTCCACATTCTGCGCCATAAATGCCGCAAAACTCCCGCCAACCTCAATGCTGTCAGGATCCGGTAAATCAGCGGCTGTCAGTACATCAGGCTCACAAACCGTTTCATCACTATGCTGCAATGCAACGGTGGTATCTGTTTGCAATGCAGTATCAAGCGTCGCTTCTGCAGCAGTGGAGTCACTCGCTAAATCCTCAGAGAAAGTCTCGGCTTGAGTCTCTTGCGCCTCTTCAGCCACCTGTTCACGCCGCTGTTGCCAACGGCTGAAAAAACCCTGGGGTTTATCACTCATACAGTTTTACGCCTTTGATTCTCGGCCAGCTCCTTGCGGCGGTTAACGTGTTTACGCCGGTGGGCACAAATTTCCACTTCACCATGCCGGGTAATAAAAGCTTCAATCCAACAAGCAACAGCTTCAGGCATCGCCAGCCCAATCACTGGGGTATCCCCCTCCAAGCAACCAGCAGCCACATTCTGATCGGCTGACAAAGCGGAAGGCTCCCAAGTACCATCACTGAGCTCATCACACACCAAATAAAGCATGGGCGTGTCGAGATCCAAATTCAACCGATAACTGGCACGTTCATCTCGGAATAATTCCAACAACACCAGCTTGCTGTTTGCAGGGGCTTCCATCGTCGCCGGCACCATTTGATCCAGTACCCAATCGACCGACAACCACCGCCCCACCTGTTTTTCTTCCCGTTTCAGGGAAACGTACATTGGCCAAACATTTTCTGTATGCTGCATATTTTTACCTTTTATGCCTCTCCTGCCCAGCAGGAAGAAACTCATATTTGCACGGCTGAGACTGCAAATTTAGTGCCAGCAAAAAGATCAGCCGATTATTTGCACAAGATCATTCAATTTAACGCATACATCGGACATTTTGTCCAATGTCGATTGGCAATAGGGATATAATTGTCCGGCAAAACCCGGTAAATTGTGATAAATATCTCTTTTAAGGTTATAGCAGAGCGGGTATGAATATTGCTAACTATTCACTCTGAACTCTGTCTTATTGAATCCGGAAGCCCATGAGCCAAACCAATGCTGCTTTTTCGCTTGTAAAAACCCGTGCAGAAGTGCCGCTGACCATTGAAGTAACCGCAGTCAACGAACACGGAGAGCCGGAACAGAAGTTTATTGCCTGTGAACGCCCGCTGACGGTATACCTAAACTGGCGCCCCATAGTGACCCTGATGACGCTGGGAGCCAAAGCTGAGTCTCTCGCTCTTGGCTACTTGAAAAATCAGGGCTTTATCTCAGATGTAACTCAGTTGCAATCTGTCATTGTCGACTGGGATACCAATTCTGCCGCCATTGTGACCAGTGAACAGATAACCGATCTGGATGAAAAATTATCCGAAAAAACAGTGACCACAGGTTGTGGACAAGGCACTGTATACGGTGGCCTCATGCAGGGTATTGATGATATCCATTTGCCGAAACAAACGCTGAAACAAAGCACCCTGTATCAGTTACTGAAAAATATCAGTGCTTATAACGAAACCTACAAGCATGCCGGAGCCGTACATGGCTGTGGCCTTTGTCACAATGATACCATTACAGCCTTTGTCGAGGATGTCGGCCGCCATAACGCCGTTGATACTCTGGCAGGAGATATGTGGTTGAGCGGAGAGCCTGGCGGAGACAAAATTTTCTATACCACAGGTCGCCTCACCTCTGAAATGGTCATTAAAGTGGCCAAAATGGGCATTCCCGTGCTGTTATCACGCAGTGGTGTCACCCAGATGGGTTTGGAATTGGCACAAAAGCTGGGGATCACCATGATTGCCCGAGCCAAAGGCCGTCATTTTCTGGTATATAACGGTGCTGAAAATCTTCAATTTGATGTTAATCAATAACATACCAAGGATACGCCATGACAGAAGCCAGTGATCTGGTCTACATGAGTGCCAGACAGGTCGCCGAATATCTGGATTTAAACGAGAAAAAAGTTTATGCCATGGCCAATGACCGCATTTTGCCAGCCACCAAGGTGACGGGTAAATGGCTATTTCCCAAAATCCTAATTGACCGCTGGATTATGGACTCCTGTCACTCCGGAATGCTGACTGATCGGCTGCTGATCACCGGCAGTGACGATCCTTTACTGGCAATGCTTGTTGCCCGGTTGATGTCCCAGGTTGGCAGTCGAGAACTGATCAGCTATAGCGCAACCGGCTCAAGATTGGGCTTGGAACTGCTCTCCAAAGGCTATGCTGATGTTTGTACCTTGCACTGGGGCAGCGTAGAAGAGCGCAGCATCCGCCATCCAGCGCTATTGAAAGGCTATGCCAATCATCAACAGTGGATTATGGTACATGGCTATACGCGCCAACAGGGACTGATTGTCCGCCCAGAAATGCACCACAGATGTCAGGAACAAGCACAAGTTGCCAATCAATCCTGGCGTTGGATACTACGACAAGGCGGCGCAGGTAGTCAGCAGCACCTAGAGCAATGGCTGATGACCCAAGGTGCCAGAATCGATCAGCTCAACACCGTACTGACAGCGTACAGTGAGCGAGAGCTGGCAGGTTATATTGCTAGAGGGGATGCGGATATCGGCTTTGGCTGTCAATCCGTTGCTATGGAAAGTGGACTGAGCTTTGTGCCATTACTGACAGAGTCTTTTGATTTTGTGATGACCCAAAGTATCTATTTCCGCCGCCAGCTGCAGCAATTGTTTACCATGCTATCCAGTGCCCAGACCCGTCAGATGGCGAGCCTGTTAACCGGATATGATCTGGCCAATACAGGTCAGCTGATTTGGACCGCCAATCAATAAGTCTGTACCCCGGAGTCAGCTCCGGGCCATGCGGCCTGCTGCTCAGTAGACAAGAAACTCCAAACTAAAATCCGGATAATTTTATTGCCTTGGTGCATTTCAATCAGTCTCACTTGGGCAGCCCCTAATTTCGCCAGCAAGCGGCGACAAGGGCGAATATTATCGGATTTAGAAACCAGTGAGCTAAACCACAGACACTGGTTAGCAAACTGGCGGCTTTCCCGGATCATGGTTTCCAAGAAACGGATCTCACCGCCTTCACACCATAACTCTGCCTTCTGGCCACCAAAGTTCAGCTTTAGCCCTCGGCTCGCCGTTTTTCCGTTTGCCGCAGCCAAATTAGCCTGTTTTTTGCGGCTACCGGCACTGGCTTCAGCCAAAGAGGCATGAAACGGCGGATTACACATGGTCAGCTCAAAACGATCAGTTGGCGTCATGATCCCTGCAAAGACTTTTTTGGCATCGCGCTGCAGGCGGGTATGAATTGCCTGCTGTAAACCATTCGCTTCAATGATCTGTTGTAGATTTGCTAATGAGCGAGGATCCACATCTGAGCCCACAAATTGCCAACCAAACTGTTTGTGCCCAACCAGCGGATAGACACCATTGGCACCGGTACCAATATCCAACACACGAGCCGATTGCTTTACCGCCTGAGGCAATAAATCCGCTACATGGTGCAGATAATCCGCTCGCCCCGGAATCGGGGGACAGAGAAATCCAGCAGGGATATCCCACTGACGAATCTGATAATAATGCTGCAGTAATGCCCGGTTCAGTAACTTAACTGCCTGAGGATCTGCCCAGTCAATGCTCTGTCTACCTTGGGGATTAGGGCGAACAAAAGGCGTAAGTGCCGGCAAAGTCGCGGTAAGCGATTTAAAGTCATACCCTTGCCGATGTGGATTAGCGGGGTGCAATGCCCGACAAACGGTTTTCACGAATGTCTGGGTACTAAGTAAACTCGGTTTTTCAGCTGTTTTTGTATGAACTTTTTGAGAAGACGTTGCCCTGCGAGGGCGAGAGTGTGCAGCATTCATGATTTAGACCGGTGACGACGACACCGATGGCATCAATCGTATAGATAACGAGTAAACAGCAGGTTAACCACCATGGCTTTGCCGGTTTCCTGCTTCAGTAAGCGATTGATGGTATCGTAACATTCACGACGGATCTGTTCACGCCCCGTAATGGATTTGACCTGCTCCTCTTCCTGATTACCTAATATCTCCAGCATCGCAGAGCGCAGTAGGGGGTCATGGTGCTCTATCTCTATCAGATCATCGGCGTTGCGCACCATGAGCTCAACGGTGATCCTGACATAACCCAGTTTTTTTCTGTTGGTAATGTAATTAGTCACAATATCAGGGTCAAAACCATAATAGGCGTATTCTTCCACCACAGGCTCATCACCTTCGGCCGGCGCTTCTTCATCAGCAGCCATAACCGGCACCAATGCCGTTAACCACATCAGCACCAACAGATACAGTAGCGACTGCCGCAAGCCAATATATTCCCTTACCATATAGATTTCCCTCCCCGGTCATTCCACTACTATCTGTCATGCTTAGCCCTATGCTAGACTGGCTCGGATTGCAGTTAAGCCTAGGGTGATCAGATGGATGTGACAGATTTCAGCTTTCCTTATGGTGAGCCAATACAGCGTTTTTCGCCAGCTGACACTGTAAATATCCCTGATACGCCACTAAAAGAATGGCTGCTTTGTCCCGGCAGTCTGACCCATAAACTCAAACAGCATTGCGATACATTCCAGGTTGAGTTATTACACCAATCTCCCCACACTTCGGTTAACACTGAACCATTTTGGGCTCGGGAAGTTTTACTTTATTTGGATGGCATTGCTTGGATTTATGCCCGTACCTTAATCCCCCATACCCTGATGCAAAATCCAGATGCCGGATTAATGCAACTAGGAAGTCAGCCCTTAGGGGAGCTGCTATTTGCTGATAACCCATTTGAAACCGGTCAATTGCAGCTGCTTCATTTTCGCCATAACCCTTCGTTTGCAGATCTATGTCGTCAACTACAGCAAACGGCTCCCAACTCATTTTGGGGGCGGCAACGGCTCTTCCATTACCACCACCAATCCCTCTGCGTAACAGAGCTCTTTCTACCCGCGGCAGAGCAAATGATCTGCGAGGCAGTTTCTGAAACGTTTCTCTGACAATATCGCGGCAAAATCGATTCAGTTTGAAGCAAATGTAAATTCAAGATCACAAATATTAGATGCGAATGATTTTCAATGCTGGCCAATTAACAGCCTGCTGCTATAATGTTGCGCTCTTCGATAATCATCCCCCGTTGGATCCATGCTTTATTTAGTTGCCAGCTGTATCGCACTGCTACTCGGTCCGTTGTTCTACCGCTACTTCTCATCTGGAAGCGGTCTGCAAAAAGGATTAGACGGCTTTATTTTTGTTTCCCTCGGCGGATTGGTATTAGTCCATATTCTGCCCGAGCTGCTGCACCATGGCGGTTTTTTAGCCATTATTTTTGTCATACTCGGTCTGTGGGGGCCGACGGCCAGTGAACGCCTCTTTCATCGTTATTCAGACATTACCCATAACCTCACCCTGGCTTTAGGCATTGGTGGGCTCATGCTGCATACCCTCACCGATGGTGGGGCAATGGTGCTGGCGCAACAGGATGGTAACTCTTCCTTATTAGCCTTAGGGGTGATTCTGCATCGGCTACCGGTTGGTTTAGCCATTTGGTGGCTACTTAAACCCCAAGTAGGCACCAAGTGGGCGGCACTGGTCTTATTTGGCATGATGCTACTAACTGCTGTGGGCTATTTTGCCAGCGGACAACTGCTATCTCAGTTGAGCCTAGACAATACGGTATATCTGCAAGCCTTTGTCACAGGTTCGATTCTGCATGTGGTGTTACACCAACCCCATGGGCATCCGAATGCGGATAAACAGGGTAAGTACGAATATCAAGCCGGTATTGGCAGTTTGCTCGGAATTGTATTACTCGTACTGCTGTTAGCGCTGGACTCTGGTGAACATCACCATGAAGGCCATGAACACAGTACTGATCAATTAGCTGAGTGGTTAATTTTGGCCGCACCAGCACTGCTTTTGGCCTATATCACGGCTGTGATTAGGTTCGCTGCAGGCCTCAAGCCAGCAGGTAATATGGTTAGCCAATGGATTCAGCGCCTTGCTGGACCAGAGGCAATCTTGGTTACCTTGCTGCTACTGGGGCCAGGATATGCTCTGCTGCAATTCGGTGGGCTGCTGATTGTGGGAGCCTATCTCTGCTACAGCAATATTCAACCCGTTGAGCATCATACCTATCAGGGGAATTCCGCCCTACAATTTGGCTTTAGCCAATTGGTAGACCGCAGTGCTCCCTGGATTTTATTCAGCTTAATTTTAGCCAACCTGATCGGTCACCCATCAGTGCCATTGAGCAACCCTCTATTGCAAATTATTGTGCTCTTGGTGGTATTTATATCAGCACGTTTCTGCCCACTCGGAGGTGTTATTCTAGCAATGGCGCTAGCCGTAAGTGGTTGGCACAGCGCCGCGGTAATGCTGGCACTACTGGCAGCACCGGTATTTAATCGGACCCAACTCAAACTGATGTCTTGGGGCCAACGCATTAGCTTACTGATTATGTTACTGGCGCTCGTCTGGCTCAGCACCGCCTTGGTCAACCCAATAATGCAACCTCTGCTAGCGTTACCACTCAGTGTTAATTATGCCTGCCTGGCCGTTATTGCATTGCTGTTTGCTGCCAGTTTACTGCGTTTGGGACCAAGAAAGTTTTTAAAACATCTGATGCTGATCAAAGTCCTGCCACAACACGAACATCATGCCCATGGGCATGAACACAATCACGGACATCATCACTGATATTCCATAATGCCGACCGATGTGATAATCGGTCGGCATTTTTATTCGGTGCAGTTCAGGCTACAGTAGAAGCACTTATTCTGTAGCGCTGTGTTTATGTGTATTCTGTTTATTGCCTATCAATACCATCCAGATTATCCAATCATTCTTTGCGCAAATCGGGATGAATTCCATCACCGAGCTACAGCCCCGGCTCATCTTTGGCCAGAAGGCATTGTCGCAGGTAAAGATCTTCAGGCCGGCGGAACTTGGCTTGGCTGCAAGATAAATGGTGCCATTGCCGCTGTGACCAATATCCGCACCAACACGCCAAACGATCCCACAAAACTCAGCCGTGGAGAACTTGTTACCCAGGCCCTACAGGAGCTCATTACTCCAGCATGGCTAATGCAACATAGCCAAGACTATAACCCGTTCAATTTAGTATTTGAGTATCAACAACAACTGTACTGCTTCCATAGCCCCCAACAGCAATTAATCCCTATATCTTCAGGAGTTCATGCAATCTGTAATGGGGCATTAACAGATATCTGGCCTAAGATGGCTTTAGGAAAACAAAAGCTAACACAAATACTTGAAAGTTATCGGCAACCCGACTTAGAGCAATTAATCTTGATGATGCAAGATGAGACCCGGCCAGCAGATCATTTACTCCCTCAAACCGGCTTACCATTAGCTTGGGAGCAACAATTCTCAGCGATTTTTATCCGCCACCCAGATTATGGTACCCGCTCAACTAGCATTATGCTGTATCACCACAGTGGTAAGTTACAGTTCCTAGAGAGAAGATATAACGCTACAGGTGAGCAACTCGGGGAATTTCATATTAGTCTGATGAGTGGTCATGGGTGATAACCCAACGATCATCAATGCGCTCGACTAAGAGCGTAAAAACACCATTTGGCCTATCTTTCTCGCGTTCTAACTGCCAGCGACCCACGACCAAAGCCGCATAATTACTTAGCATTTTGATTTCAGTAATATTGAAGGTCAGTGTCCCTAATGCTGCTTTATCTGGATAATGTTTTTTATATGCATCTAAGGTTGTTTGCCAGCCATAACGAACATGGTCATTAGAGACAAAACGCATATTGGCACTTTGCCAGTATCCCTGCATATACGCATCCAAATTCCCCTGATTCCAAGCATCTTCCTGCTGTTGTAATAGTCGAGCAATGTCATCACTGGGCACAGCAGCAACCGGTAGCGCTAGCAATAATAGTAATGCAGCAATTCCTTTGGCTAACATAAACTTTCTCCAAGAGTTTGGGCGGTTATACTATACCCTGAGAATACGTCCCCAACTCAAGGGATACTGCAACAAAACTTCAGAGGTGTTATGTTCACCAAACTTTGCCAGTGGCTAATGAAACTGACTGGATGGCAGTTCGAAGGTAAATTACCCGCATTAGTCAGCTATATCATTATTGTTGGCCCTCACACCAGTAACTGGGATTTTATCGTGGGTGTCATGGCCAGAGGGGCGCTAGGACAACGCATTCATTTCCTCGGTAAACATCAATTATTTATCCCCCCTTGGGGCTGGCTATTTCGGGCGATAGGCGGCAGCCCAGTTGATCGGCGCAAACACAACAACCTCGTTGATGCCGTCAGCAAATTATTTGCAGAAGATCCCGAGTATAAATTGGCATTAGCACCTGAAGGCACCAGAGCAGAGGTGACGCGCTGGAAAACTGGTTTTTACCATATTGCCAAACAATCACAGATCCCTATTGTTGCTATCGGATTTGATTTTGGCCGTAAAAAGCTGGTCATAAGTCATCCCAAATATCCTGGGGATGATATGCATCATGACATGAATGAACTCATGGCGTTTTACCGCACTATTCAGGGAAAGAAACCTAAGCTAATCCCTGATTTCAAATAGTTATAGACCTAAATAAAGCCTGCTTGCAGACTTTATTATTTTATCCTCCCAATTATCTATTTTCATCTTTGCTAACATAAGCAAGCGACCAATCGAATAAGAGCCTTGGCCATCAATCTGTTATTCCTCCCATGATCAACCTTTTGCCGCTACTCCATAAATATACGACATATCCAATCCCTCAGATAAAGCTGTATTTGAAATGCTATTAAAAAGAAAATAGGTCATTCCAACGGAACGACAAAATCCAATATTCAATTAAAGATCAGTGGTAAAGCCCATAGGCTTGAGCCTTTCGATAACAGTGAACCTCAAAAATAAGCACATAAACGAAATATGACTGAGTTAACTTAAGCTTAAAGCATCCGAAGTTGCCCAATATCTGTATATAGGATAGAGACTAGTACAACATCGAAGTGGTTCCCGAGGAACAATCACTGACTGTTCAGTACAGGAAAGGCTATAAATAGCATAAATATAGAAGTGATTTCTTAACCGAATACTAAGGGGGGTTACCGCTTGGGTATAAGCTATACAACCAGCTGAGTAAAAATACTCTGGGCTTCAAGATAGTGTTAACAATGTTCAAAACCCAAACGCAAAAAAGCCACCTTATTCAGGTGGCTTCTTCACTTATTAGGCGCTTGGCAATGACCTACTCTCACATGGGGAAACCCCACACTACCATCGGCGCGACTGCGTTTCACTTCTGAGTTCGGAATGGGATCAGGTGGGACCACAGTGCTATTGTCACCAAGCAAATTCTGTACAATCTAGAAAGCTGCTTTTTTTTCTCGTTCTCTAACTTCAATCAAGTCTTGATTATTCTATCAAGGTTTCCAACAAAACCCTTTTGGGTTGTATGGTTAAGCCTCTCGGGTCATTAGTACAGGTTAGCTCAACGCCTCACAACGCTTACACACCCTGCCTATCAACGTCCTAGTCTCGGACGGCCCTTCAGTAGACTCTAGGTCTAAGGGATGACTCATCTTGGGGCTCGCTTCCCGCTTAGATGCTTTCAGCGGTTATCGATTCCGAACGTAGCTACCGGGCAATGCCATTGGCATGACAACCCGAACACCAGCGGTTCGTCCACTCCGGTCCTCTCGTACTAGGAGCAGCTCCCCTCAATCATCCAACGCCCACGGCAGATAGGGACCGAACTGTCTCACGACGTTCTGAACCCAGCTCGCGTACCACTTTAAATGGCGAACAGCCATACCCTTGGGACCGACTTCAGCCCCAGGATGTGATGAGCCGACATCGAGGTGCCAAACACCGCCGTCGATATGAACTCTTGGGCGGTATCAGCCTGTTATCCCCGGAGTACCTTTTATCCGTTGAGCGATGGCCCTTCCATTCAGAACCACCGGATCACTATGACCTACTTTCGTACCTGCTCGACGTGTCTGTCTCGCAGTTAAGCTGGCTTATGCCATTGCACTAACCGTACGATGTCCGACCGTACTTAGCCAACCTTCGTGCTCCTCCGTTACTCTTTGGGAGGAGACCGCCCCAGTCAAACTACCCACCAGGCACTGTCCTCAACCCCGATTCAGGGGCCAGAGTTAGAACATCAACACTACAAGGGTGGTATTTCAAGGTTGACTCCACGATGACTGGCGTCACCGCTTCAAAGTCTCCCACCTATCCTACACATGTAGGGTCAATGTTCAGTGCCAAGCTATAGTAAAGGTTCACGGGGTCTTTCCGTCTAGCCGCGGGTATACGGCATCTTCACCGCAATTTCAACTTCACTGAGTCTCGGCTGGAGACAGCGTGGCCATCATTACGCCATTCGTGCAGGTCGGAACTTACCCGACAAGGAATTTCGCTACCTTAGGACCGTTATAGTTACGGCCGCCGTTTACCGGGGCTTCGATCATGAGCTTCTCCGAAGATAACCCAATCAATTAACCTTCCGGCACCGGGCAGGCGTCACACCGTATACTTCCTCTTGCGAGTTCGCACAGTGCTGTGTTTTTGATAAACAGTTGCAGCCACCTGGTATCTGCGACTCCCGTCAGCTTAGAGAGCAAGTCTCATCACCAACAGGAGCGTACCTTCTCCCGAAGTTACGGTACCATTTTGCCTAGTTCCTTCAGCCGAGTTCTCTCAAGCGCCTTGGTATTCTCTACCCGACCACCTGTGTCGGTTTGGGGTACGATTCCTACTAACCTGAAGCTTAGAAGATTTTCCTGGAAGCATGGCATCAACCACTTCAGTGCCGTAGCACCTCGTCATCAATTCTCAGCATTATGTGTCCGGATTTGCCTAAACACACTGCCTACCATCTTAAACACGGACAACCAACGCCGTGCTGGCCTAGCCTTCTCCGTCTCTCCATCGCAGTTAGCAGAAGTACGGGAATATTAACCCGTTTCCCATCGACTACGCCTTTCGGCCTCGCCTTAGGGGTCGACTCACCCTGCCCCGATTAACGTTGGACAGGAACCCTTGGTCTTTCGGCGAGGGAGTTTTTCACTCCCTTTATCGTTACTCATGTCAGCATTCGCACTTCTGATACGTCCACGGTGCCTTACGGCTTCCGCTTCAACCGCTTACAGAACGCTCCTCTACCGCACTAGCACAAGTGCTAGTACCCATAGCTTCGGTGTATTGCTTAGCCCCGTTACATCTTCCGCGCAGGCCGACTCGACTAGTGAGCTATTACGCTTTCTTTAAATGATGGCTGCTTCTAAGCCAACATCCTAGCTGTCTAAGCCTTCCCACATCGTTTCCCACTTAGCAATAACTTTGGGACCTTAGCTGATGGTCTGGGTTGTTTCCCTTTTGACAACGGACGTTAGCACCCGCTGTCTGTCTCCCGCATAGTACTCATTGGTATTCGGAGTTTGCAAAGGGTTGGTAAGTCGGGATGACCCCCTAGCCTTAACAGTGCTCTACCCCCAATGGTATTCGTGCGAGGCGCTACCTAAATAGCTTTCGAGGAGAACCAGATATCTCCCGGTTTGATTGGCCTTTCACCCCCAGCCACAAGTCATCCGCTAATTTTTCAACATTAGTCGGTTCGGTCCTCCAGTTGATGTTACTCAACCTTCAACCTGCCCATGGCTAGATCACCGGGTTTCGGGTCTACACCTAGCAACTAAACGCGCAGTTAACACTCGGTTTCCCTACGGCTCCGCTATTCGCTTAACCTCGCTACTAAATGTAAGTCGCTGACCCATTATACAAAAGGTACGCAGTCACGGTCTCAAGAACCGCTCCCACTGCTTGTACGTATACGGTTTCAGGTTCTATTTCACTCCCCTCACAGGGGTTCTTTTCGCCTTTCCCTCACGGTACTGGTTCACTATCGGTCAGTCAGGAGTATTTAGCCTTGGAGGATGGTCCCCCCATGTTCAGACAACATATCACGTGTGCCGCCTTACTCGATTTCATCTTCAGTTAGTTTTCGTGTACGGGACTATCACCCTGTACCGTTAAGCTTTCCAACTTATTCCACTAACACCCTGAAGACTTAAGGGCTGGTCCCCGTTCGCTCGCCGCTACTTGGGGAATCTCGGTTGATTTCTTTTCCTAAGGGTACTTAGATGTTTCAGTTCCCCTCGTTCGCCTCATATACCTATGTATTCAGTATATGATGACACCTTATGGTGCCGGGTTTCCCCATTCGGACATCTGTGCCTCAAGTGCCTTTTATCGGCTAAGCACAGCTTTTCGCAGATTAACACGTCCTTCATCGCCTCTGACTGCCAAGGCATCCACCGTATACGCTTAGTCGCTTAACCATACAACCCAAATGAGTTTCATTCAGGTTGCATTGCAACTTGCTGGTTTGATAATTGTAATTCTTTCGAATCACAACGCCTTGATTAGAATACTCAATTTACTTGATTAAAGTGTTTGAGAACTCAATTTTGTATTAACAAAGCCTTTCTTAAAAAGAGAGGTTTGTTTCTACTATCAGCTTTCCAAATTGTTAAAGAACGTCATCAACTCAACTAAGGAGTCAATGTTGCCAGACAAGGCAATCTGTGTGAACACTCAACAGCGTAATGTGTCGCTTAGGTAAGGAGGTGATCCAGCCCCAGGTTCCCCTAGGGCTACCTTGTTACGACTTCACCCCAGTCATGAACCACACCGTGGTAAACGCCCTCCCGAAGGTTAAGCTATCTACTTCTGGTGCAGCCCACTCCCATGGTGTGACGGGCGGTGTGTACAAGGCCCGGGAACGTATTCACCGTGGCATTCTGATCCACGATTACTAGCGATTCCGACTTCACGGAGTCGAGTTGCAGACTCCGATCCGGACTACGACCGGCTTTCTGGGATTAGCTCCACCTCGCGGCTTGGCAACCCTCTGTACCGACCATTGTAGCACGTGTGTAGCCCTACTCGTAAGGGCCATGATGACTTGACGTCGTCCCCACCTTCCTCCGGTTTATCACCGGCAGTCTCCCTAAAGTTCCCGGCATGACCCGCTGGCAAGTAAGGATAAGGGTTGCGCTCGTTGCGGGACTTAACCCAACATTTCACAACACGAGCTGACGACAGCCATGCAGCACCTGTCTCAGAGTTCCCGAAGGCACTAAGCTATCTCTAGCGAATTCTCTGGATGTCAAGAGTAGGTAAGGTTCTTCGCGTTGCATCGAATTAAACCACATGCTCCACCGCTTGTGCGGGCCCCCGTCAATTCATTTGAGTTTTAACCTTGCGGCCGTACTCCCCAGGCGGTCTACTTAATGCGTTAGCTTGAGAGCCCAGTGCTCAAGGCACCAAACTCCGAGTAGACATCGTTTACGGCGTGGACTACCAGGGTATCTAATCCTGTTTGCTCCCCACGCTTTCGTGCATGAGCGTCAGTCTTTGTCCAGGGGGCCGCCTTCGCCACTGGTATTCCTCCAGATCTCTACGCATTTCACCGCTACACCTGGAATTCTACCCCCCTCTACAAGACTCTAGTTCGCCAGTTCGAAATGCGGTTCCCAGGTTGAGCCCGGGGCTTTCACATCTCGCTTAACAAACCGCCTGCGCACGCTTTACGCCCAGTAATTCCGATTAACGCTCGGACCCTCCGTATTACCGCGGCTGCTGGCACGGAGTTAGCCGGTCCTTCTTCTGCGAGTAACGTCACAGCTACTGGATATTAGCCAGTAACCTTTCCTCCTCGCTGAAAGTGCTTTACAACCCGAAGGCCTTCTTCACACACGCGGCATGGCTGCATCAGGGTTTCCCCCATTGTGCAATATTCCCCACTGCTGCCTCCCGTAGGAGTCTGGGCCGTGTCTCAGTCCCAGTGTGGCTGATCATCCTCTCAGAACAGCTAGGGATCGTCGCCTAGGTGAGCCTTTACCTCACCTACTAGCTAATCCCACCTGGGCTAATCAAGATGCGCAAGGCCCGAAAGTCCCCTGCTTTGACCCGTAGGTATTATGCGGTATTAGCAGTCGTTTCCAACTGTTATCCCCCTCATCTCGGCATATTCCCAGGCATTACTCACCCGTCCGCCGCTCGTCAGCAAAGTAGCAAGCTACTTCCTGTTACCGCTCGACTTGCATGTGTTAGGCCTGCCGCCAGCGTTCAATCTGAGCCATGATCAAACTCTTCAATTAAAAGTTTTGGTTGAACCCGAAGGTTCTGCTCAATGAATTCTGTCTTTGCATCATTACCCATTAAGGCAATGACTGCATTTGCATGCTGCGCGAACTTCGTTCATTGATAAAAGTCTTTGTCGACCTCATCAACATCTGCGAATGTCCACACAGATTTGCTTGTCTGTTTATATTGTTAAAGAGCAACCGATGCTGTTTCTCACCGGGTCAGGGCTGCGTATTCTACGCTTTCCTGTTGTCGCGTCAAGCATTTTTTCAAATGTTTTTTCGCGACACTCACTGCCTTAGCAAGTGAGTGAATCATCACTTCAACAACCGCTGGAAGCGCGTTGTGCCGTGTCGATGGAAGCGCATTATAGGCAGCTTATTTTTTTGCGCAAGGGCTTTTTTAAAGAAAAATGCAGTTTTAAGTGAATAAAAACTTACCCCCTTAAAAAGCACATTCAAACCACACATTACTCACAGATTTATCCACACTCCATTTTATGTAAGACACAATATCCATGCTTCACCCTAATCACTAATTAATATTTCAGTTCTATTTACAGATAATTATCAGGTTAATATTCAAACAAACAACTAACTACGTAGATTTATGAATTATTAATTGGTAGCCCAGAAGGACAACTAACCTCACGCTTTACACCTAGGGGCCGATAACACACAACGCAAAATACCACATCGCAAGACACAAAAAGAGAATCCCGATGACCTTATATGATTAAGCGGTTAATTTAAGTGATTTAATTAAACCTAAACTGGGCTGCGGAAGGTTTTAAGACGAGATATTGATTATAGATAATTTTATATAGTTCTTAGGACATCCAGGGAACGCCGCTCTCTTTCGGTGCAACATGATAGGTGATTAAATAAAAACCAAACCAACCTGAACTGCAAAAGTAAATATTTCAAGCTAAGGATAAGAGCAAGAGCCCATTTTTTAAGCACCAAATTTAGTCTAGTAGAAGATGTATTTGAAGTCAGGATAACACAAATGCCAATTCTGTATATACATCTGCATGACTACAAGAACTGTTGTCATCTCAATGTAGTAGAGCGGAGCTGTTCACATGCCTTAGCCATACGAGGTAGGAAGAAATACCCCAGCTATTAAATTTTTGAGCTAAATTTCAAATACAAAAAAGCCCCGTCATTTCTGACGAGGCTTCGATGTAAGTGGCGGAGCGGACGGGACTCGAACCCGCGACCCCCGGCGTGACAGGCCGGTATTCTAACCAACTGAACTACCGCTCCACTAAATTAGGCGCTTGGCAATGACCTACTCTCACATGGGGAAACCCCACACTACCATCGGCGCGACTGCGTTTCACTTCTGAGTTCGGAATGGGATCAGGTGGGACCACAGTGCTATTGTCACCAAGCAAATTCTGTACAATCTAGAAAGCTGCTTTTTTTTCTCGTTCTCTAACTTCAATCAAGTCTTGATTATTCTATCAAGGTTTCCAACAAAACCCTTTTGGGTTGTATGGTTAAGCCTCTCGGGTCATTAGTACAGGTTAGCTCAACGCCTCACAACGCTTACACACCCTGCCTATCAACGTCCTAGTCTCGGACGGCCCTTCAGTAGACTCTAGGTCTAAGGGATGACTCATCTTGGGGCTCGCTTCCCGCTTAGATGCTTTCAGCGGTTATCGATTCCGAACGTAGCTACCGGGCAATGCCATTGGCATGACAACCCGAACACCAGCGGTTCGTCCACTCCGGTCCTCTCGTACTAGGAGCAGCTCCCCTCAATCATCCAACGCCCACGGCAGATAGGGACCGAACTGTCTCACGACGTTCTGAACCCAGCTCGCGTACCACTTTAAATGGCGAACAGCCATACCCTTGGGACCGACTTCAGCCCCAGGATGTGATGAGCCGACATCGAGGTGCCAAACACCGCCGTCGATATGAACTCTTGGGCGGTATCAGCCTGTTATCCCCGGAGTACCTTTTATCCGTTGAGCGATGGCCCTTCCATTCAGAACCACCGGATCACTATGACCTACTTTCGTACCTGCTCGACGTGTCTGTCTCGCAGTTAAGCTGGCTTATGCCATTGCACTAACCGTACGATGTCCGACCGTACTTAGCCAACCTTCGTGCTCCTCCGTTACTCTTTGGGAGGAGACCGCCCCAGTCAAACTACCCACCAGGCACTGTCCTCAACCCCGATTCAGGGGCCAGAGTTAGAACATCAACACTACAAGGGTGGTATTTCAAGGTTGACTCCACGATGACTGGCGTCACCGCTTCAAAGTCTCCCACCTATCCTACACATGTAGGGTCAATGTTCAGTGCCAAGCTATAGTAAAGGTTCACGGGGTCTTTCCGTCTAGCCGCGGGTATACGGCATCTTCACCGCAATTTCAACTTCACTGAGTCTCGGCTGGAGACAGCGTGGCCATCATTACGCCATTCGTGCAGGTCGGAACTTACCCGACAAGGAATTTCGCTACCTTAGGACCGTTATAGTTACGGCCGCCGTTTACCGGGGCTTCGATCATGAGCTTCTCCGAAGATAACCCAATCAATTAACCTTCCGGCACCGGGCAGGCGTCACACCGTATACTTCCTCTTGCGAGTTCGCACAGTGCTGTGTTTTTGATAAACAGTTGCAGCCACCTGGTATCTGCGACTCCCGTCAGCTTAGAGAGCAAGTCTCATCACCAACAGGAGCGTACCTTCTCCCGAAGTTACGGTACCATTTTGCCTAGTTCCTTCAGCCGAGTTCTCTCAAGCGCCTTGGTATTCTCTACCCGACCACCTGTGTCGGTTTGGGGTACGATTCCTACTAACCTGAAGCTTAGAAGATTTTCCTGGAAGCATGGCATCAACCACTTCAGTGCCGTAGCACCTCGTCATCAATTCTCAGCATTATGTGTCCGGATTTGCCTAAACACACTGCCTACCATCTTAAACACGGACAACCAACGCCGTGCTGGCCTAGCCTTCTCCGTCTCTCCATCGCAGTTAGCAGAAGTACGGGAATATTAACCCGTTTCCCATCGACTACGCCTTTCGGCCTCGCCTTAGGGGTCGACTCACCCTGCCCCGATTAACGTTGGACAGGAACCCTTGGTCTTTCGGCGAGGGAGTTTTTCACTCCCTTTATCGTTACTCATGTCAGCATTCGCACTTCTGATACGTCCACGGTGCCTTACGGCTTCCGCTTCAACCGCTTACAGAACGCTCCTCTACCGCACTAGCACAAGTGCTAGTACCCATAGCTTCGGTGTATTGCTTAGCCCCGTTACATCTTCCGCGCAGGCCGACTCGACTAGTGAGCTATTACGCTTTCTTTAAATGATGGCTGCTTCTAAGCCAACATCCTAGCTGTCTAAGCCTTCCCACATCGTTTCCCACTTAGCAATAACTTTGGGACCTTAGCTGATGGTCTGGGTTGTTTCCCTTTTGACAACGGACGTTAGCACCCGCTGTCTGTCTCCCGCATAGTACTCATTGGTATTCGGAGTTTGCAAAGGGTTGGTAAGTCGGGATGACCCCCTAGCCTTAACAGTGCTCTACCCCCAATGGTATTCGTGCGAGGCGCTACCTAAATAGCTTTCGAGGAGAACCAGATATCTCCCGGTTTGATTGGCCTTTCACCCCCAGCCACAAGTCATCCGCTAATTTTTCAACATTAGTCGGTTCGGTCCTCCAGTTGATGTTACTCAACCTTCAACCTGCCCATGGCTAGATCACCGGGTTTCGGGTCTACACCTAGCAACTAAACGCGCAGTTAACACTCGGTTTCCCTACGGCTCCGCTATTCGCTTAACCTCGCTACTAAATGTAAGTCGCTGACCCATTATACAAAAGGTACGCAGTCACGGTCTCAAGAACCGCTCCCACTGCTTGTACGTATACGGTTTCAGGTTCTATTTCACTCCCCTCACAGGGGTTCTTTTCGCCTTTCCCTCACGGTACTGGTTCACTATCGGTCAGTCAGGAGTATTTAGCCTTGGAGGATGGTCCCCCCATGTTCAGACAACATATCACGTGTGCCGCCTTACTCGATTTCATCTTCAGTTAGTTTTCGTGTACGGGACTATCACCCTGTACCGTTAAGCTTTCCAACTTATTCCACTAACACCCTGAAGACTTAAGGGCTGGTCCCCGTTCGCTCGCCGCTACTTGGGGAATCTCGGTTGATTTCTTTTCCTAAGGGTACTTAGATGTTTCAGTTCCCCTCGTTCGCCTCATATACCTATGTATTCAGTATATGATGACACCTTATGGTGCCGGGTTTCCCCATTCGGACATCTGTGCCTCAAGTGCCTTTTATCGGCTAAGCACAGCTTTTCGCAGATTAACACGTCCTTCATCGCCTCTGACTGCCAAGGCATCCACCGTATACGCTTAGTCGCTTAACCATACAACCCAAATGAGTTTCATTCAGGTTGCATTGCAACTTGCTGGTTTGATAATTGTAATTCTTTCGAATCACAACGCCTTGATTAGAATACTCAATTTACTTGATTAAAGTGTTTGAGAACTCAATTTTGTATTAACAAAGCCTTTCTTAAAAAGAGAGGTTTGTTTCTACTATCAGCTTTCCAAATTGTTAAAGAACGTCATCAACTCAACTAAGGAGTCAATGTTGCCAGACAAGGCAATCTGTGTGAACACTCAACAGCGTAATGTGTCGCTTAGGTAAGGAGGTGATCCAGCCCCAGGTTCCCCTAGGGCTACCTTGTTACGACTTCACCCCAGTCATGAACCACACCGTGGTAAACGCCCTCCCGAAGGTTAAGCTATCTACTTCTGGTGCAGCCCACTCCCATGGTGTGACGGGCGGTGTGTACAAGGCCCGGGAACGTATTCACCGTGGCATTCTGATCCACGATTACTAGCGATTCCGACTTCACGGAGTCGAGTTGCAGACTCCGATCCGGACTACGACCGGCTTTCTGGGATTAGCTCCACCTCGCGGCTTGGCAACCCTCTGTACCGACCATTGTAGCACGTGTGTAGCCCTACTCGTAAGGGCCATGATGACTTGACGTCGTCCCCACCTTCCTCCGGTTTATCACCGGCAGTCTCCCTAAAGTTCCCGGCATGACCCGCTGGCAAGTAAGGATAAGGGTTGCGCTCGTTGCGGGACTTAACCCAACATTTCACAACACGAGCTGACGACAGCCATGCAGCACCTGTCTCAGAGTTCCCGAAGGCACTAAGCTATCTCTAGCGAATTCTCTGGATGTCAAGAGTAGGTAAGGTTCTTCGCGTTGCATCGAATTAAACCACATGCTCCACCGCTTGTGCGGGCCCCCGTCAATTCATTTGAGTTTTAACCTTGCGGCCGTACTCCCCAGGCGGTCTACTTAATGCGTTAGCTTGAGAGCCCAGTGCTCAAGGCACCAAACTCCGAGTAGACATCGTTTACGGCGTGGACTACCAGGGTATCTAATCCTGTTTGCTCCCCACGCTTTCGTGCATGAGCGTCAGTCTTTGTCCAGGGGGCCGCCTTCGCCACTGGTATTCCTCCAGATCTCTACGCATTTCACCGCTACACCTGGAATTCTACCCCCCTCTACAAGACTCTAGTTCGCCAGTTCGAAATGCGGTTCCCAGGTTGAGCCCGGGGCTTTCACATCTCGCTTAACAAACCGCCTGCGCACGCTTTACGCCCAGTAATTCCGATTAACGCTCGGACCCTCCGTATTACCGCGGCTGCTGGCACGGAGTTAGCCGGTCCTTCTTCTGCGAGTAACGTCACAGCTACTGGATATTAGCCAGTAACCTTTCCTCCTCGCTGAAAGTGCTTTACAACCCGAAGGCCTTCTTCACACACGCGGCATGGCTGCATCAGGGTTTCCCCCATTGTGCAATATTCCCCACTGCTGCCTCCCGTAGGAGTCTGGGCCGTGTCTCAGTCCCAGTGTGGCTGATCATCCTCTCAGAACAGCTAGGGATCGTCGCCTAGGTGAGCCTTTACCTCACCTACTAGCTAATCCCACCTGGGCTAATCAAGATGCGCAAGGCCCGAAAGTCCCCTGCTTTGACCCGTAGGTATTATGCGGTATTAGCAGTCGTTTCCAACTGTTATCCCCCTCATCTCGGCATATTCCCAGGCATTACTCACCCGTCCGCCGCTCGTCAGCAAAGTAGCAAGCTACTTCCTGTTACCGCTCGACTTGCATGTGTTAGGCCTGCCGCCAGCGTTCAATCTGAGCCATGATCAAACTCTTCAATTAAAAGTTTTGGTTGAACCCGAAGGTTCTGCTCAATGAATTCTGTCTTTGCATCATTACCCCTTTCTTTAAACAAAGAGAAGGCAATGACTGCATTTGCATGCTGCGCGAACTTCGTTTCATTGATGCTCTCCGTTAGGAGAAATAAGTCTTTGTCGACCTCATCAACATCTGCGAATGTCCACACAGATTTGCTTGTCTGTTTATATTGTTAAAGAGCAACCGATGCTGTTTCTCACCGGGTCAGGGCTGCGTATTCTACGCTTTCCTGTTGTCGCGTCAAGCATTTTTTCAAATGTTTTTTCGCGTCACTCACCGCCTTAGCAAGTGAGTGAATCATCACTTCAACAACCGCTGGAAGCGCGTTGTGCCGTGTCGATGGGGTGCATTATAGGCGTGCAAATGGTTTGCGCAAGCCAAAATTGGAAGAAAAATACAATTCAACAGCCGTTTGCTGACAAATCACCCTATTCAGCGTTTTTTTAACCGTTATACTGTTAAAAAAACTACAAAATGGAAAATTCGATGTCGTCAAATAACCGGTATTACCAAGGGAAGGCGCCACAAGTAGCTGCTGGGTGCTATGTAGATAGTAGTGCAGTGTTGATTGGTGACATCACATTAGGAGCTGACAGTAGTATTTGGCCTTTAGTTGCCGCCCGTGGCGATGTGAACTACATCCGTATCGGAACACGCAGCAATATTCAGGATGGCAGCGTACTACATGTCACCCGAACTTCAGGGCAAAATCCTCAAGGCTATCCATTGCTCATTGGTGATGATGTTACTGTCGGACACAAAGCCATGCTACATGGTTGCACCATAGGAAATAGAGTACTGATTGGTATGGGAGCCATCATTCTCGATGGTGCCATAATTGAAGATGATGTCATGATTGGAGCCGGCACACTGGTGCCACCAAATAAGACACTAAAATCAGGCCATCTTTATATAGGTAGCCCCGCAGTAATTGCCCGGCAGCTCAACGCAGATGAAATCCATTTTCTAAAAACATCTGCCGACAATTATGTCCGACTAAAAAACGAATACCTTGAGCAATAACAGTCCCAAAATAAAAGGCTGACAAAGTTAATGTCAGCCTTTCTAATAATTCAGTGTCACGGCTAGTGCACATCAACCAAGGTTAATATGGCCTTGATCATCATAAGCCTCATCTTCGACTAAAGCTTCGGTCATATCTTCAATATCAAAGCGAGCATCGTTAAACACCGTCAGGACATTGTCAGCCGTAATACCATTAACACCACTTATCTGAGCTAATTTTTTCACGCTAATCACACAAAATAATGTGCGTCCTTCTACCTGAACAGGGAAGACGACCTGCTGTTTGCCGGCATCCCAGCTCTGCAGATCAGGAAACAAGATATTCTGATTCATTGAGACTCCAGTTGATTTCTGAGTAACGCGATAAGGGACTCAGTCCCTGGACGAACCCCGCGCCAGATTTCAAAACTAATAGCAGCCTGTCCGACCAACATCCCAAGGCCATCCCTCACCTCTTGGGCCCCCTGTTCCTTCGCCCAATGATTGAAAGCGGTCAATTCTGCGCCATACATCATGTCATAACACAGTGTTTTTTCCGTGATAACAGCCGAAGGAATCGCCGGAAGTTGTCCATTAAGGCTGGCTGACGTAGAGTTGATAACCAAATCAAAGCCAGCTTTTAGCTCTGCTATAGGCTCAGCAGTCACTGGCCCCATAGTTTGAAATAAGCTCGCTAACTGTTCAGCTTTATGCTGAGTGCGATTGCAGATCACTAAAGCGGCTGGCTGACAAGCCAATAATGGCCCAATACATCCACGAGCCGCGCCACCGGCTCCTATCAATAAAATGCGCTTATGCTTAAGCGACATAACAGCCAGCAGATCGGCAATCAACCCCCGACCATCTGTGTTATCCCCCAGCAGTCGGCCATCAGGCAATATGCTCAGGGTATTTACCGCATTCGCTTGCCGGGCATAATCACTCACTTCATCACAAAGCGCAAATGCCTGCTCTTTAAAAGGCAAGGTAACATTAGCGCCCCGACCACCTTGAGCGATAAACTGCCGCACAGCATGTTCAAAGCCATCGAGAGCAGCGAGCCGAGTCTGATAATGCATGTCCTGCCCAGTCTGTTTAGCAAAGAACTCATGAATTTGTGGCGATTTGCTGTGCGCAACAGGATTGCCAAATACCGCATATAAATCTTTCATTTACTCTCCAGTCAACCAGTCACAAGGCTTAAGATAATCTCGGTATAACGACTCTTCCGCAGAGCCGGGCTCAGGGGTAAAGTTATACTGCCAGCGCACCAAGGGCGGCATCGACATTAAAATGGACTCAGTGCGGCCGCCACTTTGCAGGCCAAATAAGGTTCCCCGATCATATACCAGATTAAATTCAACATAACGGCCACGACGATACAATTGAAACTGCCGCTCTTTATCTCCGTAAGGGGTATCCTGCCGCCGTAATACAATTGGCCGATAAGCCGGCAAGAAACCATTGGCAACCGCCTGCATAAAAGCAAAACTATTCTCAAAACCCGGTTGATTGAGATCGTCAAAAAATAATCCACCGACCCCGCGAGTTTCTCCTCGGTGAGGCAGAAAAAAGTATTCATCACACCAAGATTTATATTTGCTGTATATATCAGCCCCGAAAGGCTGGCATAGTGCTCGTGCTTGCCGGTGCCAATCCACCACATCACTGCGAAATGGATAATATGGGGTTAAATCAAAGCCCCCGCCAAACCACCACACAGGATCATGCCCAGGCTTATTAGCTATGAAAAAACGAACATTAGCATGGGTTGTGGGAATATAAGGATTACGGGGATGGATCACTAAAGACACCCCCATGGCTTCAAAACTGCGGCCCGCAAGCTCAGGTCGATGCGCCGTCGCCGAAGCTGGCATCTGTGCACCGGTAACATGGGAAAAGTTAACCCCGGCCTGCTCAAAGATAGTCCCATCAGTTAACACTCGGCTACAACCGCCCCCACCTTCGGCACGTTGCCATGAATCAGTCTGAAACTGTTGCCGTCCATCAAGCGCTGCTAACTCATCACACAACTGCTGCTGCAGAGATAACAAAAACGCTTTAACTCGCTGGCTGTCCACTTGCTCCATAGTGTTATCCCTGTCTTAGCACCTGACCTGACTGCACATCGATAATGGTGGAAGGCTGACGTTGTTGTCCTAACTCGCCAAGAATTAATGCATCGATTTGCCCGGAGAACCGCGTCAAGATCTCATCAGCGCTGACGGCCGATGGTTCTCCCGCTAAATTCGCACTGGTTGAAACCAGAGGCTTAGCCAAAGTATGACAAAGCTGTTGTACAACCGGATGGGCTGAAACACGCACCGCAATTGAATCAAACTCGCCCCGTAATAAAGGCGATATATGGCTGAATGTTGGCATCACGAAGGTCACCGGCCCGGGCCATTTACTGTTAACCAGCGCCAATTGCTCAGCCGATAACTGAGCAAAATCAACATACCCTGATAATTGGCCAATATCTGCGGCGACTAAAATCAAACCTTTCTGCCAGGGGCGCTGCTTAATCGCTAACAGTTGCTGCAGTGCAGCAGTATTATCTGGATCACACCCCAGACCGTACACAGCTTCGGTGGGGTAAGCAATAACACCGCCCTTACGGATCACGGCTTCACTCTCAGAAGGTGGCAATTGCAACATCTTTATCTTTACCTTTTGTATTAGCGGATATCAGGGGTTCCCGGAGACCGGGCAATACCTTGATGCGAAATTGGATAAATGATACCCGGCACGGTGAGGACAAACAAAGTTTATGGGGTTGATCACAAAACCTATTCAGCAAATCTAGTCCGCCAGTGTTCGGCGATAGCGGCACGTTTTACTCGGGCATTCCAGTCGATCCCCGCCAGCCCCATGTCGCTTAACTAAAATACCAAAGCCACACTCAGGGCAAGCTTCAGCAACTGGAGGATAGTTCACGATAAAACGACATTTAGGATAACGGTTACAGGCATAAAAAGGCTTACCATAACGACTGGTTCTTTGCTCTAACGCCCCTTGATGACATTGGGGGCAACTCACCTCAGCTTCATCGCGGGATTCTAGTTTTTCAATATGCTGACATGCAGGATACTGACTACAACCAATAAATAACCCATATCGACCGGACTTTACTGCGAGCTCATGACCGCATTCAGGGCACTCAGAGCCAGAAATAAGCTGTGCGGCCAAATTTTCATGCTGAGCTGTGGGACGAATATAATCACAAGCCGGATAATTACCACAGCCAACAAAGCTACCGTGCTTGGAATGGCGAACCGTCAGCTCCCCCCCACACTTGGGACAAACTTCATATTCGCGAGCCAAAGCACGTTTATGCACACTGAACAGCTGCTCATCAATCTTATTTGCCATGATTATCTCTCGTTACGGCCTACTCTCACATCTTATCAGGCAGGCCGATTAGTGAAAATCAAATACCGCACCAAACCAATACAATCCTAATATCTATGCCAGTTTCATAATGACCAGAAATATAAATCTCTTAGGACAAATATGATTACTGCTGACGATAACTGCCCTTACGAAGTAAATAATGACCTTTCACCCGCCCGAACACCCACTAAATATTATGTTAAATCCACAATGTTTTAGCCGGAAATTAAGGAGGTATAAAGTAATTACCGTATCAGTAGAAAAGTCGCCACACCACAGGATATGAGCAAAATGCAGAACAAGGGATTTTCTGCCCTGTTCTGTCTCGGCCAAGGCCAGCCAACAAAACCGGCACAAACAGACTTGTATATACAAGTAAAAAGCCAGCCTCTAGGTCAATACAGTCTGCAATCACTATGTCGCAAGCACAAAAAAGGAGACCTTGAGGTCCCCTTCATTATTTACATCACCATATTTTATGGCTTTATCTTTTTAAAACCATCTTTCCAAGATGATTTGGCAGCGCTCACTATTTGATTTAGGAATGCAGCATCCCTTCGGGCTGTTCAAAAATCAAATCTTCCATCTGAGCATAAGCGGATTCATTGCCTGGGGCATTAAACAGCACCATCAGGATCACCCACTTGAGATCATCCAACCCCAGCTCCTGTTCATCCAACTCCATCACCCGGTCAATCACCATTTCACGGGTGGCAACACTCAATACCTGGATTTGCTCTAAAAACAGCAAGAACCCACGGCATTGCACATCCAGCTTCGTCATTTCCTGATCGGTAAAAATACGGAAGGAGTGTTGATCATGGTTGCGCAGATAAGGTTTGTCACTTTCCTGTAGCTCAGCTAAACGCTCCAACCAAGAAAATGCTTTAAGAATTTCAGCCTGATGAAAGCCCGCCCGAGTCAGTTCCTGAGTCAGTTCGTCTTCATCAACCATCATTTCCATCTCACTGTGGACATAGTTTTCAAACAGATACATGAGAATATCGAACATGGCTAGTTCCTCTTTAGTCTGACGTAACCTCCGGGCACCGCAGCCACCCAGCCCTGTAACTCAAGTTCAAGTATTTGTTCCAACACAAGATCTATCGTCTTTCCACTATGTTCTACCACCTCATCTAATGTTGTGACCTCATAGTTCACACTAGCTAATAGGGGTAAAAATGGCAACTCACAGGCATTATCGCCTTTTATATGGTGTTGCTGGGGTAAATCTTCAAGATGTAGCCCACATAATGGTGAAATTTCTTCGGTAATATCGCTGACATTCTCCACAAGTTTGGCGCCATTTTTAAGCAATTCATGACATCCGCGGCTCTGACCGCTCAAAATTCCACCTGGCACAGAAAAAACCTCCCGCCCTTGCTCTGAGGCAAGGCGTGCTGTGATCAAGGAGCCACTTTTTAGCTGGGCTTCCACCACCAAAGTACCGACACTGATACCACTGATAATCCGATTTCGCTTCGGGAAATTTGCCGCCACAGGTTTAGTACCAGGCCAAAACTCACTCAGCAAACATCCCCGCTCGGCAATATTTTGATATAACTGCCGATGCCGAGCCGGATAACATTGATCGACCCCAGTCCCCAATACTGCCAAAGTGACACCTGAATTCACCAACGCCCCTTGATGGGCAGCACCATCAATACCTGATGCCATACCACTGCATATCGCCAGACCACACAAACTTAACTCCTGACTCAGTGATGTCGCGATATCCAATCCGTTTCGTGATGCACTACGACTTCCGACTACAGCTATAGCTGGTCGCAACAACTGAGTATGATCGCCTTTAGCAAATAGCAGCACAGGCGGATCATATATATGTCTTAGTAACGGAGGATAATAAAGGTCATCAAAAGCAATCAGATGGTGTTGCTCACTGGCATCTCGCCATTGCAGCGCCTGTTCAACCCGCGCCGGCCGCAGCATTAATCGTTTAACATTAACCCCAGGTAAAGTGTCGGGCTCAAACCTCAGACGCTGACTAAGTTCTTCGACATCCATCACCTGTAGTAGCCGCTGTACCCCAGCAGCTCCAATGCCAGATGCAGAGGCAATCGTCACCCAATCTATCAGTGGCGCGGTCAGTGTCACTCTCCCAACAACGGAGGTTGAGGAGAAGACAGTTTATCATGAACCCGCACCGGCCTTTCATTCACCATAATCAGCCCTAAACTGGTCCGTTCAAACGTCTTAAACACCATAATCTGCCCATGGTAAATCGGCGGTAACTGTATGCTGGTATCAGAAACCGCTGCTAGCATATTTTCATAACGGGAGCGTTCCAGCGAAGATACCGGCTGATTATCATGATTGAATACCACAGTATCGCCTGGACGATGCACCGCAAAAACATCACCGGCAGTGACACCATCTATCGCGCCGCGGTCAAGATAAACAACGTCTAGCTTACCCATTTCACGAATATCAATTCCAGATGCAAGTACATGGGCAGGCGTACTGACTTGCGCAGCCCGGGGCATAAAATAAATGGGCAGCAAAGCGGAATCATCAATAGATAAGATCCGGTTACCCGCTTTACTTTCTCGGTACGACGTCAGCAATTTAACCTTGGATATTTCACCGGAACTGACTACCTGCCCCGCTGCAGTTAAAATGGCCTCTTGGCCCAAAACCTCACCATCCTGTTGCCGGCTAAAAACCCGACCTCCAGTATAAAGCCCCACTTTTGTTCCGGCAGTCAGCGCGCCTTGAACATAAATAATATCGCCAGCAATATGGTGACGAGAAGGGGACTCACCGCCTAAAACAACCGGCTGGCTAGCAAGCCAATCAGGTGCCACTACCCGATTTTGAATAAGATAAGGGCGAATTAGCGCTAAATCGACAACCGGAACAGCACCCGTTTTGGGTTGTATCCGTCCCTGTGGCGATTGGCGTACCAGAGGCTTGACCACCAATCTTGGCTCGCCATTAATAAATACCAAGGTCAACCTGTCACCAGGATAAATCAGATGCGGGTTGGCAATTTGTGGATTAGCCCCCCACAGCGTGGGCCAACGCCAGGGATCATCTAAAAAGTGGGCAGAAATATCCCACAGCGTATCGCCTTTTTTCACCAGGTAAGTATCCGGATGACCGGCTTTCAAGGTCAGGGTATCTGCAACCCCAGCAGCACTTTGCACTAAAAGTGCGCCCCCCAGCATCAGAGGCAGGAAAATGCGTTTCATCAGACCATCCATGTTCATTCGTGCCGTTAGTCAGCTTTTACTGTTATTGCATGCCGCTAAGGATTAAAATTAAGGCAACTGTGGGCTTTGTTTTTCAATTTAGCCCCCTTAGAGCCAGTATAACTAACTGGTGTAATTTTGACAGACTTGTTAAGAGTTTACATATGGCTTTACTCAATGTGTTACGTTTCCCCGATGAGAGGTTGAGAACCATCGCCGAGCCGGTCACGGACTTTGGTGATGCGCTGCAAACTCAAATCGATAATATGTTCGACACCATGTACCAAGAAAAGGGCATAGGCTTAGCTGCCACCCAGGTTGATTTCCATCAACAGTTAATTGTGATGGATCTTCAAGATGATGTTGAACGCCCCAAGGTCTTTATTAATCCTCGTCTGCTTCATAGCAGTGGTGACTTCTGTAACGAAGAGGGGTGCCTCTCTGTACCGGGGTTCTATGCCAAAGTAGATCGTGCCGAGCAGGTCACAGTCACCGCTCTGGACCGGGATGGAAACGAATTTACCATTGACGCTGACGGGTTATTTGCCATCTGCATCCAACACGAAATGGATCACCTCAAAGGCAAACTCTTTGTCGATTACCTGTCGCCATTGAAACGACAGCGTATTCGGCAAAAATTAGAAAAAGCCGCCCGCCAGCAAACTAAAGCCAACTGATTTACAGGATTTATCTTGAAACCGTTAAATATCATTTTCGCCGGTACGCCGGATTTTGCCGCTCGCCATCTGCAGGCTCTGATTGGCTCACATCATAATATTATTGCCGTATACACCCAGCCGGATCGCCCTGCGGGTCGCGGTAAAAAACTGACGCCAAGCCCGGTTAAATCTCTGGCCCTTGAGCACGATATTCCGGTTTACCAGCCAGCCTCCTTGCGTAATGAAGATGCCCAGCGTGAACTGGCAGCCCTAAATGCCGATCTGATGGTCGTTGTTGCTTATGGCTTAATCCTGCCACAAGTGGTACTAGATACCCCGAAAATGGGCTGCATCAATGTGCATGGTTCAATTCTGCCACGCTGGCGCGGCGCAGCGCCGATTCAGCGTGCGTTATGGGCCGGCGATAGCGCTACCGGTGTAACCATTATGCAAATGGATATTGGTCTAGATACTGGCGATATGCTGCTAAAAACCCATTTACCAATCATGGATGACGATACCTCTGCCAGCTTATATGAAAAATTGGCACAGCAAGGCCCAGATGCGCTGCTTGAAGCATTACAAGGTTTAGCCAACGGTACCTTAATAGCAGAAAAACAGGATGAATCCCTTGCCAACTACGCCGCAAAACTGAGTAAAGAAGAAGCCCGGCTTGATTGGAATAAACCCGCAGAAACCCTGTGGCGTGAAGTGCGTGCTTTTAATCCTTGGCCAGTCAGCTACTTTGAACACGAAGGCAGCACAGTAAAAGTATGGCAAACTCAGGTTAACCCTACGGCGACAGATGCAACACCGGGTACTGTCATCAATGCCGGCAAACAAGGCATTGAAATAGCCACAGCCCAAGGTTCGCTGATCCTACAGACGCTGCAGTTACCGGGTAAAAAACCTCTTGCCGCAGCGGATATCCTTAATGGCCGCGCTGACTGGTTTACCCCGGGCAAGATAATTGCTACTGCGGAGGCAGAATAACCCATGAATATCCGCGCACTGGCGGCCAAAGCCGTCTTTGATGTACTGGAGCGGGGCATCTCTTTATCCGTTGCGCTGCCAGAGCAACAGCACAAATTAGCCAGTGGCAAAGACAAGGCGCTTCTGGCAGAGCTTTGCTATGGCGTAATGCGTTTTCTGCCACAGCTGGATAAACAGATCAGTGATTGCCTGAGCAAACCACTCAAGGGCAAACAACGCATCGTACATCAGTTGCTACTGGTCGGCTGTTACCAACTGTTCTTTACCCGGATCCCGCCTCACGCGGCGATTTCTGAAACAGCTGAAGCTTGTCGTCAGCTGAAGTTTGAAGGGCTGGTGAAAGTGGTCAATGGTGTACTGCGTACCATTCAACGTAACCAACAACCACTGGCAGAAGACAATGAGGTGCTGCGTTATAACACCCCGGCCTGGATCATTAAAGCCCTGCAGAGTGCCTATCCACAACAGTGGCAAGAGGTTATCCAACAAAGTCATGAGCGCCCACCGATGTGGTTGCGCAACAACAGACTAAGTCAAAGCCGTGACGCTTACCTTGCGCAACTCGCAGCGTTAGATATCAGTGCCAGTGCGGGCAACAGCCCAGATGCCATTTTACTCGACAGCCCGAAAGATGTTGCGATATTACCCGGCTTTTTTGACGGTGCAGCCTCAGTACAGGATGGCGCCGCCCAGTGGGCCGCGACATTGTTGGCCCCACAAAATGGTGAGTTGATCTTGGATGCCTGCGCCGCCCCCGGCGGTAAAAGCTGTCATATTCTAGAACAAGCCCCTAATGCCCAATTAGTTGCCGTCGACTTTGATGCCAAACGGCTCACCCGGGTACAAGAAAACCTCGATCGACTAAAACTCACCGCGCAAGTGATCCACGGCGACGCCGCCAATATCGACACCTGGTGGCAAGGTGGTCAGTTCGACCGAATCTTACTGGATGCGCCCTGTTCCGCCACCGGAGTAATACGTCGCCACCCAGATATCAAATGGCTAAGAAAACAAAAAGATATTCAAGAGCTTGCTGAATTACAGTGCCAAATGCTGGATCACTGCTGGCAGTGGCTTAAGCCCGGCGGCACCTTGGTATACGCTACCTGCTCAATTATGCCGGCTGAAAATAGCGATCAAATCAGAGCCTTCCTTGCCCGCACCGCCGATGCTACCCTAGAGCCACTGCCGCAGGCCAAAGAAGGCGAAACCGGTTGGCAAATCCTGCCGGGGCAGCATCAAATGGACGGTTTCTATTACGCGCTTCTGCATAAAGCCGGCTAAATCAGCGGCGAGATAATACGGGCAACCGCATGAAGATTATTATTTTAGGGGCAGGTCAGGTCGGGGGCACCCTGGCCGAGAATCTGGTGGGCGAAAACAACGACATCACTATTGTCGACAGTGATCGCGCCCGACTAAATTCACTGCAGGATAAGTTTGACCTCCGTGTGGTTGCCGGTCATGGCGCCCACCCGGGAGTGCTAAAAGAGGCCGGAGCAGAAGATGCCGATATGCTGATTGCTGTGACCAACAGTGATGAGTGTAATATGGCCGCCTGCCAAATCGCCTACTCCCTGTTTGGCACTCCCACCAAAATTGCCCGGATCCGTTCCGAGCAGTATCTGGGGATCCAGGACAAACTTTTTATCGACAGTGAAACCAAAAACAGTGACTCCCGTCCCCGTGGTGGTTTTATCATCGATGAACTGATAGCACCTGAGCAATTAGTAACCGCTTACATACAAAGATTGGTGGAATACCCTGGTGCACTCCAAGTATTGGAATTCGCCGAAGGCCGCTTAAGCTTAGTGGCGGTACGGGCATATTATGGCGGCCCGTTAGTCGGCAATGCGCTAGCAACCCTGCGCGAGCATATGCCGAATATTGATACCCGGGTGGCAGCGATTTTCCGCCAAGGTAAACCTATCATGCCCCGGGGCACCACGATTATCGAAGCCGATGATGAAGTGTTCTTTGTCGCTGACAGTCGCCATATCCGGGCCGTGATGAGTGAAATGCAGAAGCTGGACAATTCCTACCGCAATATCATGATTGCCGGTGGCGGTAATATCGGTTTGGGATTAGCCAAGCGGCTGGAACGCAGCCATTCCGTTAAACTGATTGAACGGCGGCTAGAACGGGCCGAAGCACTGTCTGAAAAACTGGAAAACACCACAGTCTTTTGTGGCGATGCATCCGATCAGGAGTTATTACAGGAAGAACATATTGATCAGACCGATGTATTTATTGCCGTCACCAATGATGACGAAGCCAATATTATGTCGGCACTGTTGGCCAAACGCATGGGTGCCAAAAAAGTAATGGTACTTATCCAGCGTGAAGCCTATGTGGATATTGTGCAGGAGGCCAATATTGATATCGCCATTTCACCTCAACAGGCCACTATCTCGGCGCTGCTGACCCATATTCGTCAAGGCGATATCTGTAATGTGTATTCTTTGAGGCGTGGTGCCGCTGAGGCCATTGAGGCAATTGCCCACGGTGACGCCAATACTTCAAAGGTCGTCGGTAAGGCTATCGGCGATATCAAGCTGCCGCCCGGCACAACCATCGGTGCTATCGTCCGTGACGAAGAGGTATTGATGGCTCATGACAAGACAGTGATCGAACAGGGGGACCATGTGATTCTGTTTTTAGTGAACAAAAAGTTTATCGGCGAAGTCGAGAAGCTGTTCCAGCCGAGCGCATTTTTCTTCTAATCACGTAGAAATCAATCCTATGTTGAACATCCGTCCGCTGTTGTTCATTCTGGGTACTTTTCTGTCGATGATGGCAGGCTTTATGCTGTTACCACTGTTCTTTGCGCTGATCTATGGCGAAGAAACAGTGGGCGCATTTATGCTGTCGGCCCTGATTACAGGGACAGTCGCCAGTATGTGTATCCATAGTGGGCAAAGAAAGCAGTTCAAGCTCAATATCCGCGACATGTTTCTGCTGACCAGCCTCACCTGGCTGATTGTCAGTTTATTTGCCGCGATGCCATTTACCCTCTACCACGGTATCGGCTACACAGATGCATTTTTCGAGACCATGTCCGGGGTAACAACTACGGGCTCTACCGTATTGTCCGGACTGGATAATATGGCCCACAGTATTTTGATGTGGCGCTCCCTGTTGCAGTGGCTGGGAGGGATCGGCTTTATTGTGATGGCCGTAGCCATTTTGCCCTTCCTCAACGTCGGGGGGATGCGGTTGTTCCGCACCGAAAGCTCTGACTGGGGAGATAAAGCGGTTCCCCGTACCCGCAGCATGGCGAAAAACCTGTTCTGGGTGTACATCCTGCTCACCATTATGTGTGCCATTAGCTATCACATCGCGGGGATGAACTGGTTTGACGCCATCAACCATGCTATGACCACGCTGTCCACCGGTGGTTATTCCACTTCAGATAAATCCATGTCCAATTTCAGTCATGGGGCACAATGGGTTGGTACCGTCTTTATGGCAGCTGGGGGGTTACCCCTTTTGCTGTTTATGCAGACGATCAGCCAACGCTCAATGAGTGTGTGGAAAGATGCGCAGGTACGCGGTTATATCATGCTGCTGATCACTGTCTCTATGGTTCTCGCCGTGTGGCTTTGGTATACCCGGGATGTCGCCTTCAATGATGCTATCCGTCTGACCAGTTTCAACGTGGTTTCAGTGGTCACCACCACAGGCTATGGATTAACAGATTACGGCACCTGGGGAGGATTCTCCTACGTGGTATTCCTGTTTCTCATGTTGGTTGGCGGCTGCTCAGGTTCAACAGCGGGCGGGATTAAAATTTTCCGTTTTCAAATTGCGTTATCCGTTATGCGGGAACAGCTGAAACTGCAATTCCATCCCAATGGCGTGTTTCGTCAAACCTACAACAATCGCCCGGTATCCGATGATATTGTCCGCTCGATAGTGACATTCAGCCTGCTCTTTCTCGGAGTAATTGTGGCGATTGCCTTTATTCTGGTACTCACAGGGCTGGATCCCATGACCAGCATTTCAGGTTCAATCACCGCAGTGACCAACGTCGGGCCAGGGCTCGGACCAGTAGTGGGGCCATCAGGCAATTTCTCTTCGCTGCCGGATATTGCCAAATGGTCACTGGCCATCGGCATGCTACTAGGGCGACTGGAAATCCTGACTGTCGCAGTACTATTCCACCCTAGTTTTTGGAAGTACTGAGCCCATCGCACCATCAAAAATGGCGCCCAGTCCCCCAGGCGCCATTTTCCACAACCCTAAAAACGGTCGTCGCTGGTAATTAAGTATCAGGCTAGTTGCCGTAAATGGCTGGCATAACGTTTCACATCTTGCCAGTCGGTATAATCAATCACAGCTTTCGGATCTGTCGGCCCATTGGTCATTTTCATAATCAACTGAATTGCCAAACGGTCATACCAAGGCCAAGAAGGATAATCCACCTTACCGGGAATAATCTTTAAATCTGTCGGTTGCCAGGGAGATAAGGTCAGAAACTTCTGCAGGTATTTATTGTTTTCTAACACCCGCTTTTCCGGATTACGCGCCACCACATTAACACAGAAGAAGCTATTCGGTTTGTCGGCCAGTTGTTGCCGATAACGCTCAATAAAAGCAAAAACAGATTTATGATAAGTGCCGTACAGTACCGGCGCTCCAAGGGCAATCACATCATATTTATCCCATTGTGGTTCCACACCATCACGAATATTCACCACATCACACTGATCACCGTCCAAGCGGATCTGCTCCGCAATGGTATTGGCAATTTTTGCGGTATGACCACCGCGAGAAAAATAGAGTATTAATACGGTTTTCATCTCGATACCATTAAGAAGACAACTGCCCAGTAGAGCATATTACAGCATCAGCAAACCGCTGCCGCAGCGAGGATCACAAATATGCCAACACTCAGTTCCACAACCCGGCGTGCAATGCCACAGTAACAAGACTGGCGCCTGAAACCCATTGCGATTAGAATCAGCTAATCCTTTGAAAATACGCAGGTAAATATGGAAAAGAAAATCGATACCGGGGAAATGGTGACTAATGCCCAGCAAGCAACTGAGTGGCTTAAAGCGATGGCAAATCCCTATCGATTAATTGTATTGTGCCAGTTGTTAGAGCAAGAGCTCAGTGTCACCCAACTCAATGCGACCGTTCCCCTTAGCCAATCGGCTCTGTCGCAACACCTAGCTATTTTACGCAAGCAAGAACTCGTTGCCTGCCGAAAAAGCTCCCAAAATATTTACTATCGCCTTAATAACGATGGTGTCCGGGATGTCATCAGCATTATGTACCGACAATTCTGTGTCTGATACTGCATGTCCTCCTTCAGCCTGCACTTTGCAGGCTGTTTTATTTCTCCACCATCATAGTGGCAAATTGCGCAGCAAAAGCATCAACCTTTTGCCAATCCGTAAACTCAAACCGCTGCGTCACATTGGTTGGCCCTTTGGTCAGCCACATAATAAAGCGAATGATATTACGATCGAAAAAACCGTATTCCGGATAAATAATTCGTCCTGCAAACACAGCTAAACAGTCAGGCTGCCAGTCGGTTTCAGCAAAGAACTTTTGCATATAAGGATTGGTTTGCGGCGTATTTTTGTCAGCTTTGCGCGCCACCGCATTCACACTGAAAAAGCCGCTGACTTTCTGGTGTAACAATGCCTGATAACGCTGGACAAACGCCTGTACAGCCGGGCGATGGCGGCCATAACGGATACTGGCGCCCAGTAGGATTTTGTCATACTCCGCCAATCTCGTTTCATCGAGCTGCGCCAACTCAACCACATCCACACCCGATCCCGCTTCGCGGCAAATAATGGCAATACGCTCACAGATACGCCGCGTTTGGCCATCAATGGTGGAGTAGACAATTAGGATATGACTCATCAGTTTTTCCAGAAAGTTGGGGTAAATAACACTAATAAGGTAAAAATTTCCAGCCGCCCAAATAACATGGCAATCACCAGCACCCATTTAGCCCCATCTGAAATGCTGGCGTAGTTACTGGCAACCTCACCCAACCCTGGACCGAGGTTATTCAAACAGGCGGCGACGGCACTAAAGGCGGTGATGTTATCCATTCCCAGCGCCAACAACACCAGCATACAAAGAACAAAAACCAAGGTATAAGCAGAGAAAAATCCCCATACCGCATCAATGACCCGATCCGGCAATGCCGTTGCACCAATCCGGATAGAAAACATCGCCCGGGGATGCACCAGCCGCTTTAACTCGCGCGAGCCCTGCAGCAAAAGCAAGATCATCCGCATGACCTTGATGCCACCGGCAGTTGACCCGCCACACCCACCAATAAAACTGGAAAAAATAAGCAGCATAGGTAAAAACAGCGGCCACAGGTGAAAACTTTCTGTACCAAAGCCCGCCGTAGTCGAAATCGATACCGCCTGAAACAAGGCATAATCCAACGTTTCCTCGGCAGAGTCATAAATGCCTGTGTAATACAGGGTGCCAAAACAGATAGCCGCCAACATCAGCTGAACGCCAATCAGCACCTTAAACTCCATATCCCGCCAATACACCTTAAAATTAATCCCGCGGCGGGAAAAAGCGGCAAAGTGGATACTGAAGTTTATCGCCGAAACCAGCAGGAAAAATACGCAGATAAGGTTGATAGTCGGACTGTGGAAATAGCCCATACTGGCATCGTGGGTAGAAAAGCCACCAATCGCGATAGTGGAGAATGAGTGGCAGATAGCATCAAATGCCGACATACCGGCCAACCAGTAAGCTGAAGCACAAGCAATAGTCAGCAACAAATAGATATACCACAGTGCTTTCGCTGTTTCGGCAATCCTGGGGGTCATTTTACTGTCTTTCACTGGCCCGGGAATTTCGGCGCGATACAACTGCATCCCACCGACCCCCAATACGGGCAAAATAGCCACCGCCAGTACAATGATCCCCATTCCCCCCAGCCATTGCAGTAAGTGCCGGTAGAATAAGATGGCTTTGGGCAATGAATCCAAACCGACAATCACGGTCGCCCCCGTGGTCGTTAAGCCAGAAAAAGATTCAAAGATACTATCTGTCCAACTTAAATCAGGCTGATGAGAAAAAATAAACGGCAAGGTACCGATAAGTCCCAACACGGTCCAGAACAGTACCACAATCAAAAAACCTTCCCGGGTACGGAGCTCTTTTTTACATTGCCGGTTTGGGTACCAAAGCAGAAAAGCGATGATCAGACTGACGAAAAAGGCCTGAATAAATGCTTTACCGCCACCGTCCTTATAAATAAAAGCCACCAGAGCTGAAGGCAGCATAGTCATAGAAAACAGGCCAACCAGCAGGCCGATGATTCTTGTTATCGTTCTGTATTGCATTGACAGTGCCCGGTCAAACGCTAGCGTTAAATATGCGATTATAAAGAAAAATTTATTTTGTCATAAATAAGCAGCGCAAGCACGGTTCAGTTATCAAAATGCGCCTGAACACAACCCTGGCTGATCGTTGCCAACTGGGTATTCACCGCCTCTTGTTGGGAGCGAGGTAATTCAAATGCCAGCACAATTTCTGCGCCAAATTGGCGATCAACAATCACGCCATCATGTTGCTCCAAAACATATTCCACATCCCGTAACCGAGCATAATCACAGGCCAGTGTGCCGGGAAAACGGATCTGCTTCATCAAGGTAGGTAACTGTGGCAATGCCTGTTTAATACCAGAGGCATATGCCCGAACCAGCCCCCCTACGCCTAATTTAATGCCGCCATAATAACGGATCACCACAGCGCCAATCTCTCCAATACCAGAGCCCTGCAATACCGCCAGCATGGGTCTGCCAGCACTGCCGGCAGGCTCACCATCATCACTGAATCCCGCCGTCATAGTGCAACCAGGCTTGCCGGTAAGAAAGGCCTGGCAGTAATGGGTCGCTCCGGGATAGCGCAGCCGAATATCGTTTAACTGCTGTTTAAAGTGCTCCGGGCTGGCACAGTGAAACAGCACAGAAATAAAATGGCTGTGTTTAATCTCTTCTTCAAAAATCAGCTCTTGGGCCGGTATCGGGTAACGTTCGCTCAAACTCGTCCTCTGCAAAATCACAATCAATCACTGGCATAACAGCAACAGTGCTGTAGTGAGCCATTCTACCCCGACAGCGCCCTTTACCGCCGTTGTAAACACAGTTTTGTTATTCCGTAACGGCACACCAGCTTTGGCTTCAAGGCCAATCCCAGCAGATAAAATAATACATAATCAAAAAATCTGACCTTAGACAAACACTTGCTCAAAGACACCTTTTTGC
Organism: Shewanella sp. NFH-SH190041; assembly: GCF_024363255.1. Lineage (NCBI taxonomy): Bacteria > Pseudomonadati > Pseudomonadota > Gammaproteobacteria > Alteromonadales > Shewanellaceae > Shewanella > Shewanella sp. NFH-SH190041. The sequence continues at coordinate 14,977 of NZ_AP026070.1, read as the reverse complement.
AACCAAAATCAAACACCCGTTTAAAATCACGGTTGTTTTTTTTTCATTTTGGCCGCAAACTGAGCGGCAGCCGGTCAAACAATCATCGGCTCAGCCGCACAATGGACAGGTATCGGGGGAGATATCCCCGTGCCACACCAGAGCAAAAAGGAAGCAAGCAATGATCTACCAAAGTACCCCTATTGAGGTCGAACTTCTGCCCAACCAAATTGCCCGCCTCTGTTTCAATGCCCCGGGCTCAGTCAACAAGTTTGACCGTGACACTCTTTCCGCCTTGGATAAGGCACTGGACGCCATCCTGACCCACGAAGAGGTCAAAGGTTTATTACTGACAAGTGGTAAAGACGCCTTTATCGTCGGGGCTGATATTACTGAATTCCTCGGCTTATTCGCTCAAAGTGAAGATGTGTTGCTCGAGTGGCTAGCACAGGCCAATGCCGTGTTTAATAAGCTCGAAGATCTGCCTTTTCCGACCTTGTCAGCGATTAATGGCTTTGCCTTAGGTGGTGGCTGTGAAACGATTCTCGCCACCGACCTGCGTATTGCAGATACCAGCGCCCGCATTGGGCTGCCAGAAACCAAACTCGGTATTATCCCAGGCTTTGGTGGCACAGTCCGTTTGCCAAGAATCATAGGTGTCGATAATGCCTTAGAATGGATCACGTCAGGGAAAGAACAACGCCCAGATGCCGCACTGGCGGTGGGTGCCCTCGATGCGGTCGTAGCTCCGGATAAACTGCACCAAGCCGGACTGAATATGCTCAATGATGCCATCAAGGGCAAGCTCGATTGGCAAAGCCGTCGCCAGCGCAAACAAGTAGCGCTGACATTGCCCAAATTGGAAGCCACCATGAGCTTTACTACCGCTAAAGGCATGGTGTTTAAATTGGCCGGCAAACATTATCCTGCCCCCATGGCGGCGGTAGATGTTGTAGAAGCCACGGCCGGAATGAATCGCGCCGACGCCCTGCAGGTAGAACACCAAGCTTTTGCCCAATTAGCCAAAACAGATGTGGCAACGGCGCTTATAGGCTTATTCCTCAATGACCAACTGGTAAAAGGCAAAGCTAAGAAAACGGCCAAACAAGCCAGTCCAATAAACCAAGCCGCCGTTTTAGGTGCCGGTATTATGGGCGGTGGTATCGCTTATCAAAGTGCCAGTAAAGGCACCCCTATCGTCATGAAAGATATCGCCCAAGACGCGCTTGATTTAGGGCTGAATGAGGCGGCCAAATTACTGTCCAAACAGGTAGAACGCGGTCGTTCAACCCCCGCCAAGATGGCCGGAGTACTCAATAATATCACCCCTGCTCTGGACTACGCCCCATTGGCCCAAGCTGATGTAGTTGTTGAAGCAGTAGTTGAAAACCCCAAAGTAAAATCCATGGTGTTAGCTGAGGTTGAAGCTCAGGTTAGCAACAACGCTATTATCGCTTCTAACACCTCCACCATCTCGATTGATCTGCTCGCCAAGAGCATGAAAAATCCGGCGCGCTTTTGTGGGATGCACTTCTTTAACCCCGTACACAGAATGCCACTGGTTGAAGTGATCCGGGGCGAACACACCACAGATGCAACCGTTGCTTCAGTGGTGGCTTATGCCAGTAAGATGGGCAAAACGCCAATTGTAGTGAATGACTGCCCAGGCTTTTTCGTTAACCGGGTACTCTTCCCCTATTTTGCTGGCTTCAATGGCTTGCTCGCTGATGGAGGAGATTTTTCTGCCATTGATAAGGTAATGGAAAAACAATTTGGTTGGCCTATGGGGCCTGCTTATCTGCTCGATGTGGTTGGCCTGGATACCGCTCACCATGCACAGGCGGTTATGGCTGAGGGCTTCCCAGACCGCATGGGGAAAACAGGGCGAGATGCTATCGATATCATGTTTGATCATCAGCGGTTGGGACAAAAAAATGGGAAAGGCTTCTACAACTACACCATGGATAAACGCGGTAAGCCCAAAAAAGAGTTAGATGCAGTGGCCATTAATCTGCTGAATACTGAGTATGGTGATACCAAGGCCTTTAGCAGTGATGAAATTATCGCTCGCACCATGATCCCCATGATTATCGAAACCGTCCGCTGTTTAGAAGAAGGCATTATTGCTTCACCGGCTGAGGCCGATATGGGGCTGATTTATGGGCTGGGCTTCCCCATGTTCCGCGGTGGCGTTTTCCGATATTTGGATACCATGGGTGTAACCAACTTTGTTGCGCTGGCAGATAAGTATGCACACCTGGGCGGTCTATACCAGGTCACGGACAAGATGCGTGAATTAGCCGCTAATAATGGCAGCTATTATCAAGCAGGCTAAGGGAGAGGAAATAAAAATGAAACAAGCCGTAATCGTCGATTGTATCCGCACTCCCATGGGCCGCTCCAAAGGGGGAGTCTTTCGTAACGTTAGAGCTGAAACCCTATCCGCCGAACTCATGAAAGCCCTGCTAACCCGCAACCCCAAGGTTGATGCCAATGACATTGAAGATGTGATCTGGGGCTGTGTACAACAAACGCTGGAACAGGGCTTCAATATCGCCCGTAATGCCTCTTTGCTGGCAGGTATTCCAAAGCAAGCGGGCGCCGTAACAGTAAACCGACTATGTGGCTCCTCAATGGAAGCGCTGCATCAGGCAGCTCGCGCCATTATGACGGGCATGGGTGATACCTTCATTATTGGTGGTGTCGAGCATATGGGCCATGTTCCCATGAACCATGGTGTCGACTTCCATCCAGCACTGGCAAACAAGGTCGCCAAGGCTTCTGCCATGATGGGGCTGACTGCCGAAATGCTTGGTCGTATGCATAATATCAGCCGGGCAATGCAAGATGAGTTTGCCGTACGCTCCCACCAACGTGCCCATGCAGCCAGTATTGAAGGCCGCTTCGCTAATGAGATTGTTGCTATTGAAGGCCATGATGCAGACGGTGCCCTAATCAAGGTGGATTATGATGAAGTGATTCGCCCTGAAACATCTATCGAGTCTCTGGCCAGCCTGCGCCCTGTCTTTGACCCAGTCAATGGTACTGTTACCGCAGGCACATCATCAGCGCTATCTGATGGAGCCTCTGCCATGTTGGTAATGGAGGAGGAAAAAGCCAAAGCACTCGGTTTGACGATCCGAGCCCGTATTAAGTCAATGGCCGTTGCCGGGTGTGACCCAGCAATTATGGGTTACGGCCCTGTCCCGGCAACACAGAAAGCATTAGCTCGGGCTGGACTGGCAATCACGGACATGGATGTTATTGAGTTAAATGAAGCATTCGCGGCGCAATCTTTACCTTGCGTAAAAGATCTGGGGCTAATGGAAGTTGTGGATGAAAAGATAAACCTAAATGGCGGTGCTATCGCCTTAGGCCACCCTTTAGGCTGTTCTGGTGCTCGCATCTCAACCACGCTGATCAATCTGATGGAATATAAGGATGCCAAGTATGGGTTGGCAACCATGTGTATTGGTTTAGGCCAAGGCATAGCCACAGTGTTTGAGCGGGTCTAATTCCTTACTTAACCATTTGGGCCGGCATTAGCCGGCCTTTTTATTGCCCAACACTGGGCTTCGCAAGCTCACCCCTTCTTCGCCATAAGTATTTATATGCAGTAATGTTCCACGTGGAACTCTGTTAATACATCGGCTAAATAGCTTGGCTTTATCACCCCGCATCACCCAATAATTCATTTGTACTCGGCATACTAGAATCAGAGCAAACAGAGTACGCCCCTGATGATTTTGCTTTTACACTGACAACATCATCAAAGTCGATGTTCCACGTGAAACATTCACGCTACTCTCTGCACATTTACGTTATTAACGCTCAGGGATAACTACCTTTGTTGTTCAACTAACCATCATCATCCGATTCAAACAAGCTGCAGCAATTGCACAGTCATCTATGGCCACAACCATGACTGACAAACCGCATAATTGAATAGTGTGTGGTGGTGCCAAGGCTTGCACCCTTGGTTTATGCCATATGCTGGAGTAAAATTACCCACTTTGATTTTTATTATCACAGAGGGTTTATGAGCGACCAATTCGCTGCGGCACAACACCAATTAGATGCACTGGGCCTGCGCTGTCCCGAGCCAGTTATGATGGTACGTAAAACAGTCCGTCATATGGCAGAAGGTGAAACCTTGCTGATTATTGCTGATGATCCGGCAACGACCCGTGATATTCCTAGCTTCTGTCAGTTTATGGATCACACCCTGCTGGCGAGTCAAACCGACAGCACACCCTATCAATACCTGATCAAAAAGGGCTTGTAATCTAAGGGGAGCAAAATGACCAAGCTTATCGGCATTGCATATAAAGCGGAAAAACGTGGCCCGATGCTAGAACTACAGCAAACCAACGTGAGTTGTGAAGCTGGCATAATCGGAGATGTGCGTGGCAAACCAGGTCCACGTCAAGTAACCCTGGTATCACAACAACAGTGGCAACATGCATGTGCCCAGCTTGGCCTATCGCTATCTTGGCTCAGTCGCCGAGCTAACTTACTCGTAGATGATTACAACTTTTCCAGCACAGATATCGACAAACAATTACAGATTGGCAAGCTAACACTGCTGATCACCGGCGAAACCGCGCCCTGCAATCGTATGGATGATGCAGCCCCCGGTTTAAAGCAATTGCTCACAGGTAATTATCTGGCTGGCGTTACCTGCCAAGTTGTCACCCCGGGTGAGATTGCCGTTGGCGATAAGGTCGACATCAGGTAAGAACAATCCAGTGATAAGTCAGGCGACTTATTACATCGGCTCTGAGCCATCGTCTCAGAGCCGCAAATACCAACTATCGAAAAACAAACCAGCACACATAGTCAAACACCCACAATAGAGCATCTACAGCCCGTCACTTAAACACTTACAGAAAGCCTGTAACTCTCTTAGCGCCCCAGAGGCGAACAGCTAACTTAAACTTCTACCGCGAAATATTCCTTGCATATTGATCTGCCAACATCAATGTACCGAGTATGTTCCACGTGAAACATATACCAACTATCCGCTAATGTTAGCCTGACCCAATCGAGCACAGTCCTGATAACAGTGGCAATCCACGAGATGATCATTAACCATCCCCACAGCTTGCATAAAGGCATAGACAATAGTGGGGCCGACAAAACTAAAGCCACGCTGTTTGAGTGCTTTGGATAAAGCGATAGAGACTTCAGTGCTAGCGGGAATGTCCTGATGGCGGCTGAAAAAATGCTGTTGCGGTACACCATCAACAAATTGCCAGAGAAACTGACTGAAGTCTTCACCCGTCTCGGCCATGGCAAGATAAGCCCGCGCATTGGTAATGATGCTGTTGATTTTCATTCGGTTGCGCACAATACCGCGATCTTGCATCAGCACTTCTACCCTATGGCTATCAAACTGGGCAATTATTTTCGGATCAAATCCAGCAAAAACCTGCTCATAGCGCTGTTGTTTTTTTAGTATGGTTAACCATGATAATCCCACCTGTTGCCCATCAAAACACAACTTACCAAATAGCGTCAGGTTGTCATAAACCGGCCGACCCCAGACTTGATCATGATAATCAAGATACAAGGGATCAGCGGTGACCCAACCACAGCGGACAGGGGTCGTCATACACACCTCCATATACATTTGTTTACGGGTTGCTTGATTGGTTATCTCTGATATATGAACTGGGTCAATACGTTAAAAATTAACCTACATAAGACCAGAGCGACAAGGTATAATCTGAACCATTTTCTATATTCAGCCTGACAGCGGAAATATGACTAGCAAACACGACGTAAAAACATTCCAGGGTTTTATCCTGACCCTGCAGGAATATTGGGCGCAGCAAGGCTGCGCCATTGTCCAACCCTTAGATATGGAAGTGGGTGCTGGTACGTTCCACCCTCAGACCTTCCTGCGTTCTCTGGGCCCCGAGCCAATGAGCAGTGCTTATGTGCAGCCTTCCCGCCGCCCAACTGACGGTCGTTATGGTGATAACCCTAACCGTCTGCAGCACTACTATCAGTTCCAGGTAGTACTCAAGCCTTCCCCTGACAACATCCAAGAACTGTACTTAGGCTCATTGGAAGCGCTGGGGATCGACCCACAAGTTCACGACATTCGCTTCGTGGAAGACAACTGGGAGTCGCCAACACTGGGCGCCTGGGGTCTGGGTTGGGAAATCTGGCTTAACGGCATGGAAGTCAGTCAGTTCACCTACTTCCAACAAGTTGGTGGCTTAGAATGCTCTCCAGTTACCGGCGAACTGACCTATGGTCTGGAGCGTCTGGCAATGTACATCCAGGGTGTGGACAGTGTTTACGATCTGGTTTGGACTGACGGACCGCTGGGTCGCATCACTTATGGTGATGTGTTCCATCAGAATGAAGTAGAACAATCTACCTATAACTTTGAACATGCTGACGTAGACTTCCTATTCGGCCTGTTTGATCAGTGTGAAAAGACCTGTCAGCATCTGCTGTCGCTGGAAACACCGTTACCTCTGCCAGCTTACGAACAGGTAATGAAAGCTTCCCATGCATTCAACCTGCTCGATGCCCGTCACGCCATCTCTGTGACCGAGCGTCAGCGCTACATTCTGCGCGTACGGACATTGGCCAAAGCCGTGGCTGAAGCTTATTACCACTCCCGTGAAGCGCTTGGCTTCCCTATGTGTAAGTAGAGGTAACACACAGATGAAATTTGCAAACTTACTCATTGAAATCGGTACTGAAGAACTGCCACCGAAAGCACTGCGCAACTTAGCGCAATCCCTGCTGGCAAACTTTACCGATGAGCTGAAAAAAGCCGATCTGCCTTTCAGCAGCAGACACTGGTACGCTGCGCCACGCCGTCTGGCGATCAAAATTGATCAGCTGGCACTGGCTCAGGAAGACAAAATCGTTGAAAAGCGCGGCCCTGCTGTGAGCTCAGCATTTGATGCCGAGGGTAACCCTACCAAAGCAGCTCAAGGCTGGGCCCGTGGTAACGGTATTACCGTTGATCAGGCCGAACGTCTGGTGACAGATAAAGGTGAATGGCTGGTATACCGCGCCAAAGTAGAAGGCGTTGAAAGCAAAAGCTTGATCCCTGATATGGTGCAGCGCGCACTGGATAAACTGCCTATCCCTAAACCTATGCGCTGGGGTGCTAACAAGACTCAATTTATCCGTCCAGTTCACACCATCACCATGCTGTTAGATGATGAAGTGGTTGCCGGTGAAGTATTGGGTATTCAGTCCGCCTGTACTATCCGTGGCCATCGCTTTATGGGTGAATCCAGCTTTGAGTTGGAGCATGCCGATAATTATCTCACCGCCTTAGAGCAGCGCGGTAAAGTAATCGCCGACTATGACAAGCGTAAGGCCATCATCAAAGCGGATGCCGAACTGGCAGCCCAGCAAATCGGCGGCAAAGCTGATATTGAAGATGATCTGCTGGAAGAAGTGAGCTCTTTGGTTGAGTGGCCAGTGGTGCTGACCGCGGCCTTTGAAGAAAAATTCCTGGCCGTTCCAGCTGAAGCACTGGTTTACACCATGAAAGGCGATCAAAAATACTTCCCAGTATTTGATGATGCCGGCAAGCTGCTGCCTAACTTTATCTTTGTGGCCAATATTGAGTCCAAAGATCCTCAGCAGATTATTGCCGGTAACGAAAAAGTCGTTCGTCCACGTCTAGCTGACGCTGAGTTCTTCTTCAACACCGACAAAAAACAGACTTTGGCATCCCGTCTGACCAGCCTGGAAACCGTGGTATTCCAGCAAAAGCTGGGCACACTGAAAGCCCGGGTAGAACGCATTTCTGCTCTGGCAGGCTTTATTGCCGCGCAAATCGGTGCTAACGCTGCGGATGCTGAGCGCGCAGGTTTGTTGTCCAAAGCCGATCTGATGACCAATATGGTGATGGAATTTACCGATACTCAAGGCACCATGGGCATGCATTACGCCCGCCTAGACGGTGAAACCGAAGCGGTTGCAGTTGCGCTGGATGAACAGTACAAGCCAAAATTCTCTGGTGATACCGTGCCAACGGCCGGTGTTTCCTGTGCTGTGGCCCTGGCAGAAAAACTGGATACACTGACCGGTATTTTTGGTATCGGCCAAGCGCCAAAAGGTGCAGCGGATCCATTTGCTCTTCGCCGTGCAGCCATCGGCGTACTGCGTATTATTGTGGAAAACAAACTGCCACTGGATCTGGTTGACCTGATTGCTAAAGGCATCGCCCTGCACGGTGACAACCTGAGCAATGCAAATACCGCTGAAGAAGTGCTGGAATTCCTGATGGCACGTTTCCGCGCTTGGTATCAAGACAAAGGCATCAGCACTGATGTGATCTTAGCGGTATTGGCTCGCCGTCCAACCCGCCCTGCTGATTTTGATGCCCGTATCCATGCCGTTGCCCACTTCCGCACCCTGGATGCGGCGCTGGCATTGGCTGCAGCGAACAAGCGTGTATCCAATATTCTGGCCAAAGTTGAAGGCGAGTTGCCAACCGACATCAAACCAGAATTACTGACTGAAGCAGCAGAAAAAGCCCTCGCTGATGCGCTGACAGCCCTGCAACCTCAGCTGCAGCCACTGTTTGCAGCCGGTGAATATCAACAAGCTCTGACCTTACTGGCCACCCTGCGTGAACCAGTAGACAACTTCTTTGAAGATGTAATGGTCATGGCCGACGATATGGCACTGCGTAACAACCGTTTGGCTCTGCTAAACCAGTTACGTGAGCAATTCCTGCATGTTGCGGATATTTCCCTGCTGCAGTAATAGCTCAGCATTAACGAAAAACGCGCCATTTAGGCGCGTTTTTTTATGCTTGGTATTATTACACTAAATACCAGACATAAAAAAATCCGCAGGCCTTGGCCTGCGGATTATCAATCAATGACAACTAATCGGACGAATTAAACGTCCAGCGTTGCATTCAGGGCATTAGCTTCAATAAAGTCACGACGAGGTTCAACCTGATCGCCCATCAAGGTGGTAAACAGTTGATCAGCACCAATCGCATCTTCAATGGTCACCTGCAGCATACGACGCTGCTCAGGATCCATGGTGGTTTCCCACAGCTGCTCAGGGTTCATCTCACCCAACCCCTTATAACGCTGCATATACAGGCCGCGCTTGGATTCAGCCATCAACCATTCCAGGGCTTCCACAAAGTTGCTGACTTCCTTGCTACGCTCACCACGTTGAACATAACCGCCATCTTCAATTAGCGTATCCAGCGCTTCACCCAGTTTAACGATGCGCTGATAGTCCACAGAGTGGAAGAACTCATAACTGAAGCTGTAGCAGGTATCGATACCATGCTTACGCATCGTAATTGCTGGTACAAAAATATTGCGCTCAGCATTGTGATTCAGAGAGTAGCTGTACAGCACACCGCTGGACTCACGCTCAGTCAAATCAGCCACTAAGGTTTCACACCAGCGCTGCATGGCCGCTTCATCGGTTAGCATCGCCATGGTGACTCCGGCCTGATAGATCATGCGATCAGTCAGCACGACAGGATAACGGTGAGACAAACGCTCCAGATCCGCTTCAACTTCACGGTACTGATTTACCAGACGCTCCAGATGCTCACCCTTAATGGCTGGGGCACCAGGTGCTGAATACAGTGCCGCATTGTCCAATGCCTGAGTAGTCAGATATTCAATCCGCGCAGCCTCATCTTTCAGATACTGCTCTTGCTTACCCTTTTTCACTTTATACAGTGGTGGTTGAGCAATATAAATAAATCCACGCTCAATCAGCTCAGGCATTTGACGGAAGAAAAAGGTCAACAGCAAAGTACGAATGTGCGAGCCGTCGACGTCAGCATCCGTCATGATGATGATATTGTGATAACGAGTTTTATCTGGATCATACTCATCACGACCGATACCACAGCCCAGTGCCGTGATCAGCGTTGCCACTTCCTGAGAAGACAGCATCTTATCAAAGCGGGCTTTTTCCACGTTCAGGATCTTACCTTTCAGCGGCAAAATAGCCTGGTTCTTACGGTTACGTCCTTGCTTAGCTGAGCCGCCTGCAGAGTCACCCTCCACAATGTAAATTTCAGAAAGGCCAGGGTCTTTTTCCTGACAGTCTGCCAACTTACCTGGCAGGCCACCCAAATCCAGTGCCCCTTTACGGCGAGTCATTTCCCGCGCTTTTCGAGCCGCTTCACGGGCACGCGCCGCATCGATAATCTTGCCAACAATCATCTTGGCATCAGCAGGATTTTCCAGCAGGTAGTCATTGAGCTGCTCACCCATGGTCTGCTCAACGGCGGTTTTCACTTCACTCGAAACCAATTTATCTTTAGTTTGGGAGCTAAATTTAGGATCAGGTACCTTCACCGAAACAACTGCTGTCAAACCTTCACGGGCATCATCGCCTGTGGCACTGGTTTTACCCTTTTTATTAAACCCTTCCCGTTCCATATAGTTATTCAGGTTACGGGTCAGCGCACCACGGAAACCGGCCAGGTGGGTACCACCATCACGCTGAGGAATATTGTTGGTAAAGCAGTAGATGTTTTCTTGGAAACCATCGTTCCACTGCATTGCTACTTCCACGGTAATGCCATCTTCTTCACGCTCGGCAGTGAAGTGGAAAACATCTTTGTTTACCGGGGTTTTATTGCGATTCAAATAATCAACAAAGGCACTGATACCACCTTCGTATTTAAAGAATTCATCTTTATGATCCCGCTCATCCATCAGGCGAATACCAACGCCTGAGTTCAAGAAGGACAATTCACGTACCCGCTTGGCAAGAATTTCGTAATGAAACTCAACATCGGAGAAGGTTTCTTTACTAGGCCAAAAACGGATAGCCGTACCGGTTGAGCTGGCTTCACCTACCACAGCGATAGGTGCATCTGGTACTCCATGGGTATAAAACTGCTCATGGACTTTGCCATCCCGGCGAATAGTCAGCTGCAGCTTTTCAGACAGTGCGTTAACAACCGACACACCCACACCGTGCAGACCGCCGGACACCTTATAAGAGTTGTCATCGAACTTACCACCGGCGTGCAGTATTGTCATAATCACTTCAGCAGCAGACACCCCTTCTTCCGGGTGCAGCGCCACCGGGATACCCCGGCCATCATCCTGCACGGAAACAGACCCGTCCGTGTGAATAGTGATGGTGATATCACTGCAGTAACCGGCCAACGCTTCATCGATAGAGTTATCGACTACTTCGAATACCATGTGATGCAGGCCAGTGCCATCGTCTGTGTCACCAATATACATCCCAGGTCTTTTACGTACTGCATCAAGGCCTTTCAGTACCTTAATGCTCGAAGAATCGTAACTATTCTCTGACATATTATTCTCTCGTCGTTTATTCAACTTGCGTTACACGCCCATGTTCCACATGGAACACCCTGCTGGGAGCCTGATGGAGCGAGTCAACTATGGCTGTAGGTTCGATGGCGGTGACAAATATCTGTGCCCCCGTATCGGTTAACTGCTTCAGCAACAGTCGCCTGTGATCGGCGTCCAACTCTGATGGCAAATCATCCACCAGATAAATACTGTTTTTATCGGTTTGCTGCTTCAGCAGCTTGCCCTGTGCGATGCGTAATGCACACACTAAAAGCTTTAGCTGTCCGCGGGATAAAGCATCCTGAGCCGGCAAAATACCGACCCGTAAACGCAAATCCGCTTTGTGGGGACCGCTAACGGTATGCCCCATGGATAAATCACGCTGATATTGGTCTTCAAGTAATTGAGCCAAATCCGTTTTACTGTCCCATCCACGGGTAAAAGAAACCTTAACGCTAACCTGTGGTAAAAACTCTCCGATTATACCCTTAAGCAGTTCATTTAACGAGTCTACATATGCTTTTCGTATCTCGGTAACCTGCTCGGCATAACGCACCAACTCCCGGTCCCAGAACTGAATATTCTGGTAATCGGCACCATCCCGTAGCAGCTGATTACGCTGCTTGAGAATACGCCGGGTATTAACCCAAGCTTGGTAAAAATGGGGTTCAGCATGGAAAGCCCCCCAATCGATAAACTGGCGACGGGACTTGGGTCCTTCAAACAGCAATGAAAAACTTTCCGGTGTGATGACTTGGATAGGTAAGGTTTCAGCCAATACCGATAAGCGGCGAACTTTGCAGCCATCAATTTTGACCTCGGTATCCCCATTACGGTAACGGCGAAAGCCAATTTTCCCATCACCATTATCCTGACTTAGTGCCGCAAAGACAGTGAGCATACCGGCATCGGTTTGGATCACCCGTTGTGATAGGTGACTGCGAAAAGAACGCCCCATGCCTAAAAAGTAAATGGCTTCCAGAATACTGGTTTTGCCACTGCCATTCTGGCCGTAGATCAAATTCAGCCCAGTGCCGGGTAGCAATTGGGCTGAATCAATGTTGCGGAACGCTTCAATAGTAAGGCGGTTCAGGCTCATGCAATACCACATGCAGCCAGCCTCTGTGACTGGCTGACATCCTGATTAAAGACGCATTGGCATGACCACGTACATAGAATCTTCTTCCACGTGGTTTTCAATCAATGCACTGGAGTTACCGTCGATCAGGGTAATACGAACATCTTCACTGCGCAGACTGTTCAGTACATCCAACAGATAAGATACGTTAAAGCCAATCTCCAATGGCTGCGCCTGATATTCCACATCAATGATCTCTTCCGCTTCTTCCTGTTCAGGGTTGTTGGCGGTAATTTTCAGCAGGTTCTGCTCCAGCTGAATACGTACCCCACGGAATTTTTCATTGGATAGAATCGAAGCTCGCATTAGCGCCTGTTTGAACTGATTGCGCCCAGCAATCACAATTTTATCGCCGCCTTTCGGCAGTACCCGGCGGTAATCCGGGAAGCGACCGTCCACCAGTTTACTGGTAAAGACCGCCGTTGCAGTGGTCGCTCGAATGGCATTTTCCCCGATGGCAATCTGAATATCCTGCTCATCGTTATCCAACAGCCGTGACAGCTCAACCACCCCTTTGCGAGGAACGATCACTTGCTTTTCTGGCAGGTTAGCCTCCAGCACCCGGTGACTCAATGCCAAACGGTGGCCATCAGTAGCGACCGCCCGCAACATATTACCTTCTGTCTCCAACAACAGCCCATTGAGGTAATAACGCACATCTTGGTTGGCCATAGAGAACTGCGTGGCATCAATCAAGGATTTAAGCATGCCCTGCTTAAGGGTGAACTCTATCTCACTCTGAAAAGCATCCACATTGGGATACTCTTCCGCAGGCAAGGTGGCCAAAGAAAACCGACTACGACCACAGCGCAACAACCATTTATTGTCTTGCTGTTCAATCTTCAGCTCAGTCTGCTCTGGCAGAGACTTAACAATATCAAGCAATTTTTTTGCCGGCACAGTAGTACGTCCCGGTTCAATATCGCCCTGTACCGGTGCTTCACCAACCAATTCAACTTCAAGATCGGTACCGGTCAATTTAAGTGACTGGGGACTGACTTCCACAAGGAGGTTGGACAAAATCGGTAGATTATGACGGCGCTCCACTGCCCCGCTGACTAACTGCAGCGGCTTTAACAGGGCATCCCTATCAATCGAAAATTTCATGGTCTTCAGTTCCCTGTATTAAGAAGATAAGGTTCTGATCAAGTTCGCGTAATCTTCTTTAATGTCGTGACTCTCTTCCCGCAGCTGCGCGATCTTACGACAGGCATGCAGTACCGTTGTATGGTCACGACCACCAAAGGCATCACCGATTTCCGGCAGACTCTGGTTGGTTAACTCTTTCGATAACGCCATCGCCATCTGTCTTGGTCGCGCAACACTGCGCGAACGACGTTTGGACAACATATCCGCCATCTTAATTTTGTAGTATTCCGCCACCGTCTTTTGAATATTATCGATGGTGACGAGCTTCTCTTGCAGTGCCAACAAGTCCCGCAATGCTTCCCGAACAAAATCAATCGTGATTGGTCGGCCGGTAAAATTGGCATTGGCGATCACCCGGTTCAGGGCGCCTTCCAATTCCCGCACATTCGATCTCAGTCGCTTGGCAATAAAGAATGCCACTTCGTCCGGCAGATTAATGCCACTCTCCTGAGCCTTACGCATCAAAATTGCCACCCGGGTTTCCAGCTCTGGCGGCTCAATGGCCACGGTTAAGCCCCAACCAAAGCGGGACTTAAGCCGATCTTCCACCCCGTCAATTTCTTTCGGGTAGCGGTCTGAAGTCAGAATAATCTGGTGATTACCTTCAAGCAATGCGTTGAAAGTATGGAAAAATTCTTCCTGAGATCTGTCTTTGTTCGCAAAGAATTGGATATCGTCAATAAACAGGGCATCCACACTGCGGTAATAACGTTTAAATTCTTCGATCGCATTATTTTGCAGTGCTTTTACCATGTCCTGCACAAACCGCTCCGAATGCATGTAAACCACCTTAGCATTCGGGTTGTTTTTAATAATGCCATTACCAACGGCGTGCAGCAGGTGTGTTTTACCCAAACCAGTGCCGCCATAAAGGAACAGCGGGTTATAAGCGCCACCAGGATTCTCAGATACCTGCATTGCCGCGGCCTTACCTAACTGGTTGGATTTACCCTCAACAAAGTTATCAAACTGGTAAGTTGGATTGATATTACTGCGGTGTCCCGGCATGGCGGGAGCCGGCTCAACCGGCGCATTAAAGGTGGCACTGACCGCCGGCTTGCTGCTCACGGGTGCACTATAACTTGTGGTACGTGCAGCTGGCGTGGGTGCCGCGCTGCGGGCAGATGGACGACTGCCGATATCAAACCGCAGTTTTGGGGCATCACTGCCCAACTGCTCAATAAAGAACTGGTTGATAATATTTAAATATTTATCACGAACCCAATCCAACACAAAACGGTTGGGGGCATACAGCACCAGGGTATCGCCATCCATTTCAGCTTGTAACGGTCTAATCCACATACTGAACTGCTGAGCAGAAAGCTCATCCTGCAGTCGTCCGATACATTGTTGCCAAAGTGAAACAGCCACTGAACTTATCCCCAAAAAGATCAACCGAAAG